>NZ_JBDNCH010000002.1:7500-3898114 GCF_039769985.1 Ponticoccus litoralis | reverse complement strand
CGTCCAAAATCCAAAAAATCCCCGAAAAATGACCTGCTCCCCGTAGCGTCCGCGTTTATCGGTCGGCTCTGTTCTCTTTGTGTTCTTATTGCGGCCATGGCTGAGAGGGCCACGAAGACACGCGCCCGAGGCCCTCGTGCGGGCACTGACGGGGGCGCTCTCTCCGAGGCGGTCCTTCCGACTGGGATACGGGCCAAGCCTGTCGCGCCGGATATTCTTTGCTTGGCGTCGCGGGGGGCGGAGGTAGGCTTTGGCCATATCCATGGTCAGGGGAATATTGTCATGCGTCCGCTTTTCGCAGCCCTTGTGCTGTCCGCAGGTGTCACCCTGTGGGCGGGCGGCGCCGTGGCCCGGGCTCCGGCGGAATTCGATCTGGCCGATTTCGGCAAGATCATCATCCAGCCGCGCCAGAGCGCGGGAAGCACCGGTCTGGTGTTCGAGCAGGCCATCGGGGACTATCAGAACGAACCGATCATCACCTACGGCGAGAACAGCCCCATTGTGCGGCTGGGCAAGCCCATCGGGCGGCTCGACATGCTGTTCGAGGGCGACAAGACCGGCTTTTGCACCGCCTTCATCGTCGATGACCAGCACATCGTGACCAACCACCACTGCATTCCCGGAATGGGCGGCGATCCCTCGGGTGCCGTCTCCGGCGTGCTGGCGGCGCAGTTCGTCGCCGGTTTCATCAAGCCCGGGAATTCCCAGGGCGTGGACCGTTTCACGGTCAGCCCGCAGATCGTCGAGACCAGCCGGGAGCTGGATTACACCGTGCTGCGGGTCTTCGGGAACCCCTCGACCAAATACGGCAAGCTGGAACTGGCCGCCGCCGACCCCGAGGACAGCGAGTTCCTGTGGATCATCGGCCATCCGCAGGGCCAGTCGCAGCACATCAGCCGCGAGGGCTGTGCCGCCGCGATCCCGGCGATCAGCGCCGAGGGCAAGCTTATGCACTCCTGCGACACGTTGGGCGGCAACTCGGGCTCTCCGGTGATCCGGCTCAGCGACAAGCGGGTGATCGGGCTGCACCATGCGGGTGACAGCCGCACCGGTTTCAACATGGCGATCCCGATGACGCGGATTCTTGCGCAAAGCCGGGTGCTGCGCGATGCCTCGGGCGAGCAGCCCGCCGCGCGTCCGGTGGCGCAACAGCAGGCATCGCGTGCGGTCGGGCAGGCGCCGGGACCGGTGGCGGTTGCGCCCGCGACCGGCGACAGCTGCTTGGCGCTGTGGACCGAGGCCAAGATCATCGGCTGCGCGGGTTACGAGACCTATGTCGCGGAATGCGGCGATCACACCTTCGCCTCCATGGCGCAGCGGGTGATCCAGCGCGAATGCTCTGTCCCGAGCCGCGCGCCGGTGGAATCCGACATGCGGGCGCTGACGGTCAAGGCCGGGGGCGGCGGCGATTACAGCTCTGTCCAGGCGGCCATTGCCGCAGCCCAGCCGGGCATGCGGATCGAGGTCTACCCGGGCACCTATACCGAGGGCCTCGACGTGACCAAGCCGGTCGAGATCGTCGGGATCGGCAACCGCGCCGACATCGTGATCAAGGCGGCGGAAGACAACGCCGTGCGCTGGACCGCCGAATCCGGGCGGGTCGCCAATATGACGTTGATCCAGGACGGCGGGACGTATTTCGGCTTTCACATCGCGGCCGGGTCGGTGATCGTCGAGGACAACGACATCACCTCGAAAGGCCTGGCGGTCATGGCGGTGCGCGCCAACGAGGGCGCCACGATCCGGCGCAACGTGATCCATGACGGCGCGCAGGGCGGCATTTTCCTGTTCGAAGAGGGCAAGGCCCTGATCGAGGACAACGCGCTGTTCGGCCATTCTCTCGGCGCCATAGAGGTCAAGGAAGGCGCGGATCCCATTGTGCGCGGAAACACCATGCGGGACGGCGGCGGCTCGGGCCTTTTCGTGAATCTGGGCGGCAAGGGCCGGTACGAAGGCAACACCATCTTCAACAATGCGCTTGCCAATATCGAGGTGAAGGCCGCGAACGATCCTCTGATCACCGGCAACATCGTGCGCAACAGCCAGCAGGGCGGCATCATGGTATCCGATGGCGCCACCGCGCGGATCGAGAACAACACCGTCTACGCCAATACCTTCAGCGGGCTCGAGATCACCACCGGGGCCAACCCGACGGTTCGGAACAACGAGTTCCGTGACGGCGCGCAGTCGGCGATCTACATCCACTCCGGGGGCAAGGGGGTCATCGAGAACAACGATATCCACCACAACGCCTTTTACGGCATCTCGGTGAAGGGCGACTCGGCGCCCATCGTGCGCGCCAACAGGATCCACGGCAATTCCTACGAGGCGATCCGGGTGCGCGAAGGCGGGGGCGGCACCTACGAGGACAACGACCTGTCAGCCAATGCCGCCGGTGCCTTCCGGATCGAAGAGGGGGCGGGCAGCGTGATCCGCCGCGGCAACAAGGAGTAAGGGCCGCCCGATGGGCTGGCAGGGGGGCCGCGCCGGGCGACCGGGGCGGTTCATTTCCGTCTGGGGGCTTGCATTTCCCGCGCCGATCGGGTTCCAAGCGCCCAATGCCAGCCAGAGGGAAAGGGACGGCCATGAAGGTACGCGTGCATGTGATGCTGAAGGACGGCGTTCTCGACCCCCAGGGCGAGGCGGTGCGCCATGCGCTTGGATCGCTGGGCTTTTCCGGGGTCGACGCGGTGCGTCAGGGCAAGGTGATCGAACTGGATCTGGAGGACGGAACCAGCGACGAGACGATTGCCGAGATGTGCGAGAAGCTGCTCGCCAACACGGTGATCGAAAGCTACCGATTCGAGACGATCTGACCGGACTTTCTTCAAATCCCGGCGAAAAGGCGGGGCCTCGTTAATCGGTCCTTTGCTGAAATTCGCGATCACCGGCCCCAAGGTTCTGCAGCTTGGGGCGCGCGTGATGAAACGGTTCGGAAATTCCTTGAAAGCGGTGCTGGGACTGGGGTTCTCGGCGCTGCTTTTCTGTGTCTGCCTTGGACTGGCGGCCATGTTCCTCCTGGAGGCGGGCGCGGCGGCACGGGAGACGGCGCAGCAGCGCCAGAACCAGTCGCTGCGGATCCTGATCGACCGCTTCGCGCGGGCGTTTCCCGGGATCGGGGTCGAGACGGACACCGCCGGGACCGTTGCAGGCCTGCGCTGGGACGCCGTGCCGGAAATCGCCGGGCATGACCTGATCGATTCGGTCGGGCGCATCTCGGGCGAAACGGCGACGCTGTTCGGCTGGGTGCCGGAAGAGGGCGATTTCCTCCGCCTGACCACCAATATCGTCAAGCCCGACGGCAGCCGCGCGGTGGGCACATGGCTTGGCCGCGAGAGCCCCGTGCATGCCGCGATGATGGTGGGACAGGCCTTCCGGGGCGAGGCGGTGATCCTCGGCAGGCCCTATTACACGCTGTATCAGCCGATCATGGGCGCCGACGGGCGGCCCGTCGGGATCTTTTACGTCGGCGTTGATCGCACGGTGGTCGATGCGCAGGTCTCTGGCCTGATGCGCAAGACGATCCTCGTCACGGTGACGGCGGCGGTGCTGGGGGTGGGTCTTGTGCTGGCGCTGCTGTCCGGGGCGCTGCGCCCGATGACGCGTATCTCGGACCGGTTGCAGGCGATGAGCTTGGGCGATCTGGACAGCCCGGTGCCGGAAACCGATCGCCCGGACGCCCTGGGCCAGACGGCGCGCGTGGTCGACGGCTTCCGCAGTCAGCTGATCGAGGCGCAAACGGTGGAGGCGCAGACCGCGCTGCGCAGGCAGGAACAGGAGCGGGTTGTCGCAGCCCTGCGCGGGGGGCTGGCGCGGCTGGCCGAGCGCGATCTCACTGCCCGGATCGAGGGCGCGGCCTTTCCGGCGGAGTATCAGGGCCTGCGTGACGATTTCGATCACGGAGTCGAAAGCCTTGCACGGGCCCTCGACGAAGCCGACGGCGTTGCCCTGACGGTGCGCAACAGCGCTGCCGAGATCAGCGCGACCACCGATGAGATCGCCCGCCGCGTCGAGGGGCAGGCCGCGACCCTGATCGAAAGCGCCGAGGCCCTGAACCGGCTGGCAGGTTCTTCCCGGGAGATTGCCGGAAACGTCGATGACGCCGACATGCTGGCGGGCGCCAGCCGCACCCTTGCCAACGAAAGCGGCGCGGTGGTGCGCAGCGCCATCGAGGCGATCAACCGGGTCGAGGCAAGCTCGGAGAAGATCGGCCAGATCATTACGGCCATCGACGACATCGCCTTCCAGACCAACCTGCTGGCCCTGAACGCGGGGGTCGAGGCGGCGCGGGCCGGGGCGGCGGGCAAGGGCTTTGCCGTTGTCGCCTCGGAGGTGCGCAGCCTTGCGCAGACCGCGGCCCTGTCGGCGCAGGAGATCAAGACGTTGATCACCTCGTCGGGTGAAGAGGTCCGGCAGGGCAGCGAACTGGTGCAGCGCACCGGCAGCTCGCTGACGGAGGTTCAGGAACAGATCGAGAAGCTGGGCACGTTGATGAGCGGTGTCGCCGCAGCAGTCCGCCAGCAGACCACCAGCATGGGCGAGATCAACGAAAGCGTGCAGACCCTCGAGGGCACGACCCAGCAGAACGCCGCCATTGTCGAAGAGATGAGCGCGGCGGGGCAGGGGCTGAACATCGAGGCAGAGCGCCTTGCCCTGACGCTGGGCCGGTTCCAGACCGGCAGCGCCCGGGGGAACCGGCGCAGTCCGGCGGCTGGCGCGAGGCCGTGGTGGCCGCCAGCCCCAGCCGCAGGGACAGCCCGCAAGACATGCCGAGGGCCGTCGCGACGGCGGGGCGCGCATCGTCCCGGCCTGCGGTGCCTGCCGAGGCCACGCCGGGCGACTGGGACGAATTCTGAGCAGAAAGCCCCACCGTGGGTCACAACGCCCCCTGTTGCGACGCGGGCGACGCTTCCCTTGCGCGCCTCTTGTGCTAGAAGCCGCGACAGAGCGCCGAATCCGGCGATCCCTTCCGTCCTGCCGTTCCAGCCGAGGAGCCTGCCCATGAAAGCCGCCGTCATCGTCTTCCCCGGGTCCAATTGCGACCGCGACATGGCCACGGCCTTTCGCAACGCCGGACTGGATGTGCAGATGGTCTGGCACAAGGATACGGCGCTGCCCTCGGGCGTGGACATCGTCGGCGTTCCGGGTGGCTTCTCTTTCGGGGATTACCTGCGCTGCGGCGCCATCGCCGCCAATGCGCCCATCGTCGGCGCCGTCAAGGCGCATGCGGAGCGCGGCGGCTTTGTCCTTGGCATCTGCAACGGCTTCCGGGTGCTGACCGAAACCGGGCTTCTGCCGGGGGCGCTGTTGCGCAATGCCGGGCTGAAATACATCTGCCGCACGGTGGGCCTGCGCTCCGAGGGCAACAGCGTCTATACCGATGGTTACGGCGCCGGGGCAGAGATCGCCCTGCCGATCGCGCATCACGACGGCAACTATTTCGCGGACGGGGCGACACTGGACCGGCTGGAGGGCGAGGGGCTGGTGGCTTTCCGCTACACCGACAACCCCAATGGCTCGGCCCGTGACATCGCGGGCGTCCTGTCAGAGAACCGCCGCGTGCTGGGGATGATGCCGCATCCCGAACGGGCGGCGGAAAGCGCCCATGGCAACGAGGATGGTGCGCGCCTTTTCGCCCATCTGACAGAGGCGCTGGCGAGCGCCTGACTTGAGAGTGGGGCCGGTCAAGCCTATTCTGCCCGGCATGTCTGACCCCACGCCAGCCCCCCAGACCCGCCGCCCGCGCCGGTCCGGCCCGTTTTCGGGCCGGGCGCAGACCGCGCTGGTCACGCTGTTGCTGACGGCGGTCGCGACGATCTGGGTCACCAACTGGATGCTGACCGAGCGTTTCACCGAGACGACGCGCAATCGCGCGGAACTGCGGCTGGCGCTTTATTCCGGCAACCTGATCTCTGAATTGCGCCGCAACGCCATCGTGCCGCAGCTTCTGGCGCGTGACGCCGCGCTGATTGCGGCCCTGAACGCGCAGGACTACAGCCAGTCCTCGCAGCGGCTGATCTCTTTCGTGGACGAGATCGGCGCGGCCTCGCTGATGCTGCTGGACAAGGATGGCCGCACCGTGGCCGCCACCGACCGCAACCGGCTGGGCGAGAACCACCGCGAGACGCCCTATTTCGTCGACGCCCTGCGCGCCAATACCACCGTCTTCACCGCCATTGCGCGCGAGACCGGCAACTACAGCTTCACCTATGCGCGCCGGATGGAAAGCACCGGCGAGACGGTCGGCGTGATCGTGGTCGAGGTCGACCTGGCAAAGTTCGAACGCGCCTGGGCGGGGATCTCGGACGCGGTCATGGTCACCGACAGCGCGGGCACCATCATCCTTGCGACGGAACCGCGCTGGCGCGGGCTGACCCCGCAGGAGGCGCTGGAACGCCAGCCCGCCGACGGCGCCATCGAACGCGCCATCCGCGCCACCGCCGACTGGACCGCGCAGGAGGCCGACGCCTACCTGCGGGGCGAGGCGGTGATGCGCATCGACGGGCGCATTCCCTTCCGCGGCTGGACGCTGACGACCTTCACCACCTATGCCTCGGTGCGCGAGCGGGTGAACGCCGTGCTGGCGCTGGAAATCATGGGCTTCGCCATCCTGACCGCGCTGGTCTTCTACGCGCTGTCGCGCAAGACGGCGCTGCGGATGGCGCTGTTCCAGCGCGAATCCACCGAATTGCGCGCCCTGAACGCCCGGCTTCAGCGCGAGATCGCAGAGCGCGAGCGTGTGCAGAAGAACCTGACCGTGGCCGAGCAGAGCCTCGAGCAGTCCTCGAAGCTTGCGGCCCTGGGCGAGATGTCGGCGGCGGTCAGCCACGAGCTCAACCAGCCGCTGGCGGCGATGAAGACCTACCTCGCGGGCGCGCGCCTTCTGGTGAACCGCAACCGCCCCGACGAGGCGCTGAGCGCCTTCCACCGCATCGACGACCTGATCGAACGCATGGGCGCCATCACCCGCCAGTTGAAGTCCTACGCCCGCAAGGGGCAGGCGGTCTTCACCCCCGTCGACATGGCGGGCGCGCTGGCCTCTGCCCTGTCGATGATGGAACCACAGCTGAAATCCCGCCGGGTCCGGATCTCGAAAATCCTTCCGGACCAACCTGTTATGGTGATGGGTGACAGCATGCGCATCGAGCAGGTTCTGGTGAACCTCTTGCGCAATGCGCTGGATGCCACCAAGTCTGTGGATGACCCGGAGGTGGAAATCATCCTCGCGGCGGGGGAAACCGCCACGCTCAGCGTGCGCGACAACGGGCACGGGATCGCCGATCTCGAGTCGCTGTTCGAGCCATTCTACACGACCAAGCAGCCCGGCGACGGGGTGGGTCTGGGACTGGCGATTTCCTCGGGCATCGTGTCCGAACTGGGCGGTCGCCTGACCGCGCGCAATGGCGAGGACGGGGGCGCTGTGTTCGAAATGCAGCTGCCCGTTCTGAATGAAAAGACGGAAGCTGCGGAGTAAAGACAGCAGTATGGCAAATGCAATGAAAATCGCCATCGTGGACGATGAGACGGATATGCGGCAGTCGATCAGCCAGTGGCTGGCGCTGTCGGGCTATGACACCGAGACCTTCGCCAGTGCCGAAGAGGCGCTTGGCGCGCTGGGACCGGATTACCCGGGGATCGTGATCTCGGACATCAAGATGCCGGGCATGGACGGCATCCAGTTCCTGAAGAAGCTGATGGGCTCGGACAGTTCGCTGCCGGTGATCATGATCACCGGGCACGGCGATGTGCCGATGGCGGTCGAGGCGATGCGCATCGGCGCGTTCGACTTCCTCGAGAAGCCCTTCAACCCCGACCGCATGTCCGAGCTGGCGAAGAAGGCCACCAACGCGCGGCGCCTGACGCTGGACACCCGGCAGCTGCGGCGTGAGCTGGGCGAGGGCGGCCAGATCATGAAGAAGCTGATCGGCGCCAGCCCGGCGATGGAGCGGCTGCGCGAGGATATCCTCGACCTTGGGCAGGCGGACGGCCACGTCCTGATCGAGGGCGAGACCGGCACCGGCAAGACCCTTGTGGCACATGCGCTGCACGCGGTCGGCACAAGGGCCGGCAAGAAATTCACCCTGATCGCCTGCAGCGCCATGGACGAAGACGCGCTGATGCAGCGGCTCTTCGGCCCGATGCAGCCGGACGACACCCGCCTGCCCGCCATCGAAGAGGCGCGCGGCGGCACGCTGGTGCTAGAGGATATCGAGGTTCTCTCCGATGCGGCGCAGGCGCGGCTGCTGTCGGTGATCAACGATCAGGGCACGCCACCCGAAACGCGCATCGTCGCCATTTCCAACCTTCAGGAAGAGGGCCGCACCTGCGAGCAGGCCCTGCGCCCGGACCTGTACTACCGGCTGGCCTCGCTGAAGATCACCGTGCCGCCGCTGCGCGCGCGCGGCGAGGATATCCTGACGCTGTTCACGCGCCTGTCCGAGCAGTTCGCCGACGAATACGGCTGCGAGTCGCCCAAGGTTTCCGCGCAGGAGGCGGCGCAGCTCTTGCAGGCGCCCTGGCCCGGGAACGTGCGGCAGCTGATCAACCTCGCGGAACGCGCGGTGCTGCAATCGCGGCGCGGGCAGGGGACCATCGCGTCTCTGCTGATGAGCGATCACGACCAGATGCAGCCGGTGATGACCACCGAGGGCAAGCCGCTGAAAGAATATGTCGAGGCCTTCGAGCGCATGCTGATCGACAACACCATGCGGCGCCACAAGGGGTCGATCTCCGCGGTCATGGACGAGCTGTGCCTTCCGCGCCGGACCCTGAACGAGAAGATGGCGAAATACAGCCTCGTGCGCGCCGACTACCTCTAGAGCCCACGACCTATGGACCGGGCTACAGGGCCCGGTCCCAGACCGCGAAATCCTCGGCGCATTTGCGGCGCAGCTTTTCCTCGGTCTCCGGGGAAAGCTCTGTCGCGCGCCGGGGAGAGACGTTTTCGCGCGGCAGGTCGATCTTCATCGACAGCCGGTCTTCGAGGAAATCCAGCAGGCCGGACTGGTTCTCGTATTTGTACAGATGCGTGATGGCGACGCCGTTGGGGCGCGGCTCGACGAACTTCGCCTGACTGCCGACATTGGCAAAGGGCGAGCCGGTCGCCCCCGGCATAGGCCTGGCAGAATGCGTCGAATGTCATGCCCCTGGTCGAGGTCTTGCGCCCGTCGAGGAAATCGCGCTGGCGATATCTGTACCACGACCCCAGCCAGGAAATCGGCTCGCGGACCACGGCAAGCAGTTCCAGATCCGCGCCGCCGACCCGTTCGAACATCGGGCGGAAGAAGCGGTTGTAGCGGTAGACGGGCGCGTGCTTCAGTTCCGGCGGATCGTTGACCACCATCGAGGCATGGTGCCCAAGCGCCGCTTCATAGGCGGACGTGCCCGTCTTGGGCACCATCAGCATCACCAGCCGCTGCTTCCAGAACACCAGCATCCAACAATCTCCACAGCCGTCAACATTCCTTTAACCATCGTGGCGCAGTCTGGGGAAGGGAAGTTTCGACTTGAAGTGTTCTCATTTTGTCCACATATTGCTTTGGAACAAGTGGCGAACAAAGCAGCGATTGCCGCGCCCGGGTGCGTGTGAAATAAGGAGCCAAACATGGCAACGGCAGATCTTCTGAGCATGGACAACAAGCGCAACGCGGACAAGAAAAAGGCACTGGACAGCGCCCTGGCCCAGATCGAACGGCAGTTCGGCAAGGGCTCCATCATGAAGATGGGCGGCGACAATGCCATGAAGGACATCGAGGCGACCTCGACCGGGTCGCTGGGTCTGGATATCGCCCTGGGGATCGGCGGTCTGCCCAAGGGCCGGATCATCGAGATCTACGGACCGGAAAGCTCTGGCAAGACGACCCTGACCCTGCATGCCATTGCAGAGGAACAGAAGAAGGGCGGCGTCTGCGCCTTTGTCGACGCCGAACACGCGCTGGACCCGCAATATGCCAAGAAGCTGGGCGTCGATCTGGACGAGCTGCTGATCTCGCAGCCCGACACCGGCGAACAGGCGCTGGAGATCACCGATACGCTGGTGCGGTCCGGCGCCGTCAGCCTTGTCGTGGTCGACTCGGTTGCCGCACTGACGCCGAAAAGCGAGCTTGAAGGCGACATGGGCGATTCCTCGGTCGGCGTGCATGCCCGCCTGATGAGCCAGGCCATGCGCAAGCTGACCGGCTCGATCAACCGCTCGGGCTGCATGGTGATCTTCATCAACCAGATCCGCATGAAGATCGGCGTCATGTTCGGCTCGCCCGAGACGACGACCGGCGGCAACGCGCTGAAGTTCTACTCCTCGGTGCGTCTGGACATCCGCCGCATCGGCTCGATCAAGGATCGGGACGAGGTGGTCGGCAACGCGACCCGCGTGAAGGTGGTGAAGAACAAGGTGGCGCCGCCGTTCAAGCAGGTCGAGTTCGACATCATGTATGGCGAAGGCATCTCGAAGATGGGCGAGTTGCTGGATCTGGGCGTGAAGGCCGGTGTCGTGGACAAGTCGGGCTCTTGGTACAGCTATGGCGACGAGCGGATCGGGCAGGGGCGCGAGAACGCCAAGAACTACCTGCGCGAGAATTCCCGCGTGGCGCTGGAGGTCGAGGACAAGATCCGCGCCGCCCATGGGTTGGATTTCAACATGCGCGACGACGACTCGGACATGGTCGACGACGAGGATTGATCCTCGGCGGATCGGATGACGGGGGCGCCTTTGCGGGCGCCCTTTTGCTTTTGCGGTTTCGGGCGCCGGCGCGCCCGACCGTCCGGGGAGGCTTTACCGCCCGCTCGCCGCGCTCGCCCTTCAAGGTATTTGAAGACCAGAGAAGCAGGGGGAGGCGCGCTTGGGCAGGGTGGCGTGCCGTATGGATATGGAACGGCGTGGACAGTCCCTGCGGTGGCGGATACATCTGGCCAGACCCGAGACACGCCCGAGAAGAGGCCCCCGACCATGGCAAGCCTGAACGACATCCGTTCGACCTTTCTGACCTATTTCGAGAAGCAGGGGCATCAGATCGTGCCGTCGAGCCCGCTGGTGCCGCGCAACGACCCGACGCTGATGTTCGTCAACTCGGGCATGGTGCAGTTCAAGAACCGCTTCACCGGCGTCGAGAAGGGCGATTACCAGCGCGCGACCACGGCGCAGAAATGTGTGCGCGCGGGCGGCAAGCACAACGATCTGGACAATGTCGGCTATACGGCGCGGCATCATACCTTCTTCGAGATGCTGGGGAATTTCTCCTTCGGCGATTACTTCAAGCCTGAGGCCATCCCCTTTGCCTACGAGCTGATCACCAAGGGTTTCGACATTCCGTCGGAGCGGCTTTACACCACGGTCTACCACACCGACGACGAGGCCTTCGAGCTTTGGAAGAAGGTGGGCATTCCCGAAAGCCGGATCATCCGGATCGCGACATCGGACAACTTCTGGCAGATGGGGCCGACCGGTCCCTGCGGCCCCTGCACCGAGATCTTCTTCGACCACGGGCCCGAGGTCTGGGGCGGCCCCCCGGGATCGCCCGAGGAGGACGGCGACCGCTTCATCGAGATCTGGAACGTCGTCTTCATGCAGAACGAGCAGTTCGAGGACGGCTCGATGAAGGCGCTCGACATGCAGTCGATCGATACCGGCATGGGGCTGGAGCGGATCGGCGCGTTGTTGCAGGGCAAGCATGACAACTATGACACCGACCTGATGCGCTCGTTGATCGAGGCCTCGGCGGATGCCACCAGCAGCGACCCGGACGGGCCGGGCAAGATGCACCACCGGGTGATTGCGGACCACCTGCGGTCGACCTCTTTCCTGATCGCCGACGGGGTGATGCCCTCGAACGACGGGCGCGGCTACGTGCTGCGGCGGATCATGCGGCGTGCCATGCGCCATGCGCATCTGCTGGGTGCACAGGATCCGGTGATGCACCGGCTGGTGCCCGCGCTGGTGCGCCAGATGGGCGCTGCCTATCCCGAGCTGGGGCAGGCCAAGGCGCTGATCGAAGAGACGCTTCTGGGCGAAGAGACCCGCTTCAAGCAGACGCTGGACCGGGGTCTGAAGCTGCTGGACGACGAGCTGGCGGGGCTGGCGGAGGATGCCGCGCTGCCCGGCGCGCTCGCCTTCAAGCTGTACGACACCTATGGTTTTCCGCTCGACCTGACGCAGGACGCTCTGCGCGAGAAGGGCCGCAGCGTCGACACCGAGGGTTTCGATGCCGCCATGGCCGAGCAGAAGGCCAAGGCGCGCGCCGCCTGGTCCGGCTCGGGCGAGGCGGCGGATGGCGCGGTCTGGTTCGACCTTGCCGAGACCCATGGCGCAACCGAGTTCCTGGGCTATGACACCGAAGCCGCCGAGGGGCAGGTTCTGGCGCTTGTCCGCGACGGCGCCGTGGTGGACGCGCTGAAGGCCGGCGAGACCGGCTGGGTGGTGACCAACCAGACGCCCTTCTACGGCGAGAGCGGCGGGCAGGTCGGCGATACCGGCTGGCTGCGGCGGCTTGAAAACGAGGATGAGCGGGCGACGGTGACCGACACCCAGAAGATGGGCGGCGGGCGCGTCTTCGCGCATCACGTCACGGTCGACAAGGGTACCCTGTCGCGCGGCGATGCGGTCGGACTGGAGGTCGATCACGCGCGACGCGGGACCATCCGCGCCAACCACTCGGCCACGCACCTGCTTCACGAGGCCCTGCGCGAGGCGCTTGGCGATCACGTGGCGCAGCGCGGGTCGTTGAACGCGCCCGACCGTCTGCGGTTCGACTTCAGCCACGGCAAGGCGCTGACGGCGGAGGAGATCGCGCAGGTCGAACGGGACGTGAATGCCTACATCCGCCAGAACGCCCCGGTCTCGACGCGGATCATGACCCCGGACGATGCGCGCGAGATCGGCGCGCAGGCGCTCTTTGGCGAGAAATACGGCGACGAGGTGCGTGTGGTCTCCATGGGCCGCAAGAGCGGTTCGGGCAAGGGCACGGACGGCGCGACCTATTCGCTTGAGCTCTGCGGCGGCACGCATGTGAAGCAGACCGGCGACATTGGCGTCTTCGCCCTGACCTCGGAAAGCGCCTCGTCCTCCGGTGTGCGCCGGATCGAGGCGGTGACCGGGCAGGCGGCGATGGACCTGCTGCGCGGGCGCGACAGGGTTCTGTCGGGCATCGAAGGTCTGCTGAAGGCCAGCGGCGCATCGACGGTCGAGCGCGTTCAGGCGCTGATGGACGAGCGGCGCAAGCTGGAAAACGAGGTCGCCAGCCTGCGGCGCGAGCTTGCCATGGGCGGCGGTGGTGCGCAGTCTGGCGAAGAAGCGCGTGAAATCAACGGTGTGCGCTTCGTTGCTCAGGTGCTCACCGGGGTGACCGGAAAGGACCTGCCGCCACTGATCGACGAGCACAAGGCGCGGATCGGGTCCGGCGCGGTGCTGCTGATCGCCGATGCGGGCGACAAGGCGGCGGTGGCCGCCGGGGTGACCGAGGACCGCACCGGCGCCGTTTCCGCCGTCGATCTCGTCAGGGCCGCGGTGGCGGAACTGGGCGGAAAGGGCGGCGGCGGCACGTCCCGATATGGCGCAGGGCGGCGGCAAGGATGTGACAAATGCCGAGGCGGCCATCAAGGCAGCCGAGGCCGTGATCGGAGGATAGGATATGCCAGCATTGTGGATTGCCCACGTCACCGTGACGGATGCGGAGGCCTACGGGAAGTATGCCGAGCTCGCCGGACCGGCGATCGCCGCCCATGGCGGCACCTTCATCGCGCGGGGTGGCAAGTTCGTGCAACTGGAAGGCAAGGAACTACCGCGCAACGTCGTGGCGCGCTTTCCCTCGGTCGAGGCGGCGGTCGAGTGCTACAATTCCGACGCCTACCAGGAGGCGCTGAACCATGCGCGCGGCGCCTCTGAGCGCGAGCTGATGGTGGTCGAGACCTCCGAGTGATGCGGGGGCTGGCGCTGCTGCGCCAGTCCTTTCCGGGCCGGGGTCTGGCGGTATCGATGACGCCGGGCATTCCTGCCGATTGATCGGCCAGTTTCCGCGCGTCGCGCGTCAAGGCATCGGCGGGCGCTTGCGCAGCCGCTGCGCGCCCCTTGGGCGCATCACTGATCTCGTGTCTTAATGCGACGAGTGACGCGCGCGCGCCGCAAATTTTTCGATGTCAGGAATTGTTCCCGCTATCGAAAACCTGATGGCCCGGACCCGGTCCCCGATGCGCTGCAAATCTATGGCACCCGGGGCACGGAAACCACATTTTCTGGTGAAAATGCGGAGTTAGGCGACGTTTTGCGCGGACAAGTCCGGAATTCCTGTCGCGCTCTCACGAAATTGTTGGCTACAGTTTGAGGACCATCAATTTTTCTTGGGAGAAAGATCATGAAAAAAGTCCTTGCCGGTGCGGCACTTGCCATTGCTTCCTTCGCAGCGCCCGCCTTCGCCTGGGAGGGCCAGGTCGTGGCCTGCTACGACAAGGTCTGGGTCCCGGCGACCTACACCTACTCCAAAAAGCTGATCATGGCGGCGCATACCGAGTGGGAGTACAAGCACGGTCAGATGATCAAGGTGCATTACCCGGCGGTTTACAAAGAGATGAAGCATCTCTCGAAGGCCGGTCACTACGTGGCCCGCAAGGCGGCCTGCAAGAGCTAGGCTGCGGCTTCCGCAAAAGAGAAAGGCGCAGGGACTGCCACCCTGCGCCTTTTTTCATGGGGTTACGGGCCGTGGCTGAGGCACGGCCCGAAGATCGTCGCGACCCGTGTCAGGCGCCGCGCGCGGCGCGCTTGCGCTCGTGCGGGTCAAGGTGGCGCTTGCGCAGGCGGATCGCGTTCGGCGTGACCTCGACCAGCTCGTCGTCGTTGATATAGGCAATCGCCTCTTCAAGGCTCAGCGTCATCGGCGTGGTCAGGCGCACCGCATCGTCGGTGCCCGAGGCCCGCACGTTCGTCAGCTTCTTGCCCTTCAGCGGGTTCACTTCGAGGTCGTTGTCGCGCGAGTGCTCGCCGATGATCATGCCTTGATAAACAGGGGCTTGCGCGCCGATCATCATCTTGCCGCGATCTTCGAGGTTCCACAGCGCATAGGCCACGGCCTCACCCGATTCCATCGAGATCAGCACACCCTGACGGCGGCCCGGAATCTCGCCCTTGTGCGGGGTCCAGCCGTGGAACACGCGGTTCAGCACGCCGGTGCCGCGCGTGTCGGTCAGGAATTCGCCGTGATAGCCGATCAGCCCGCGCGAGGGCACATGCGCGATGATCCGGGTCTTGCCGGCGCCGGCGGGGCGCATCTCGACCAGCTCGCCCTTGCGGGTGCCGGTGATCTTCTCGATGACCGCGCCCGAGTATTCGTCGTCGACGTCGATGGTGGCTTCTTCGACGGGTTCCTGCATGATGCCGTCGATTTCCTTCATGATCACCTGCGGGCGCGAAATCGACAGTTCGAAGCCTTCGCGGCGCATGTTCTCGATCAGGACGCCCATCTGCAGTTCGCCACGGCCCGAAACCTCGAAGGCCTCGCCGCCGGGGGTGTCCTTGATGCGGATCGCGACGTTGGTCTCGGCCTCTTTGTAAAGGCGGTCGCGGATCACGCGGGACTGCACCTTCTTGCCGTCACGACCGGCCAGCGGGCTGTCGTTGATGCCGAAGGTCACCGTGATGGTCGGCGGGTCGATGGGCTGCGCTTCCAGCGGCTCGTCCACCGCCAGCGCGCAAAGCGTGTCGGCCACGGTGGTCTTGGTCATGCCCGCGATGGACACGATGTCGCCGGCAAAGGCCTCGTCGATGTCCTGCTGCTGCAGGCCGCGGAAGGCCTCGGATCTTGGTGACGCGGAACTGCTCGATCTTCTGGCCGATGCGGCTGATCGACTGGATGGTCTGACCGACCTTGAGGTGGCCGGATTCGATGCGGTCGGTCAGCAGGCGCCCGACGAAGGGGTCGGCGCCCAGCGTCACCGCCAGCATGCGGAAATCGTCGTCGACCTTCTTGACCTGCTTGGGGGCGGGGACGTGATCGACGATCAGGCGGAACAGCGCGTCGAGGTTCTTGCGCGGGCCGTCCAGTTCCGCATCGCACCAGCCCGAACGTCCCGAGGCATAGAGATGCGGGAAATCCAGCTGGTCCTCGTCGGCGTCGAGGTTCGAGAACAGGTCAAAAACCTCGTCCAGCGCGCGATCCGGTTCGCCGTCGGGCTTGTCGACCTTGTTGACCACAACGATGGGGCGCAGACCCAGCGCCAGCGCCTTGGAGGTCACGAACTTGGTTTGCGGCATCGGGCCTTCGGCAGCGTCCACCAGCAGCACCACGCCATCGACCATGCTCAGGATGCGTTCCACCTCGGCGCCGAAATCGGCGTGCCCGGGGGTGTCGACGATATTGATGCGCGTGCCCTTCCACTCGACGCTTGTCGCCTTGGCAAGGATGGTGATGCCGCGTTCTCGTTCGAGGTCGTTGCTGTCCATGACCCGCTCGGCGACGGACTGGTTGGCGCGGAAGGCGCCGGATTGCTTGAGAAGTTCGTCCACAAGCGTCGTTTTGCCGTGGTCAACGTGGGCGATGATCGCGACGTTGCGCAAATCCATTGATCGATCCTTTGTTCGGAGTTGGCGTCCGCCTAGCGGCCTTCTGCGAAAAAATCCAGACCCAATGCGCGCTCCGCGTCATTGTTGCGTCGATGTGACGGTCGCGCGCATCCGGAAAAGCAGGCGGAACAAGCGGTGAGTTGCGCGTGAACCCGCAGGTTTCGGCATCTTTTGGCCGGTTCCGGCGGGGCTGCAAATCCGCGTGGAACACAGAGCGGTGAGCGCCGTTGAAGCGGGCAGAAGGGTCGTTAAATGCGCCCTACACACGCCGCCACAGCAGAACGCAGGCGGCACTCACGGAAAGGACAATGACATGAAATCGAGCATTCTTGCACTCGCCGCCCTCGCCACCGGTCTGGGTTCCACCGCCGCTTTCGCGGGCAGCCTTGACCAAGGGTATGTCGAGCCGGTTCCGGTGGCTCCGGCCCCGGCACCTGTCGCGGTCGTTCCGGACAGCGACTGGACCGGCGGTTACGTGGGTCTGAGCTACGGCAACCTCGACTCGCAGATTGGCGGATCCTCGGACAACGGCGGCATCTACGGCATCCACGGCGGTTACGACTATGACTTCGGCAATGTCGTGCTGGGTGGTGAACTGGAATACCTCGGCACCGGTGACGACTACAGCGTCGGCGGCGTCGACGTGGACAGCATGACCCGCGCCAAGGCGCGCCTGGGCTACGACTTCGGCAACACGCTGGTCTATGCAACCGCCGGTGCGGCCAATATCGACACCTCGGCGGGCAGCGATACCGATGCCGTGGGCGGTGTCGGTCTGGACTACAAGGTGACCGACAACTTCACCATCGGTGGCGAAGCCCTTGCGCATAGCTTCAACGACGTGGGCGGTTCGGATCTGGACGCGCAGACCTTCTCGCTGCGCGGTGCCTTCCGCTTCTGATCGGCCTTGCCGGACAAGAAACGGCCCCCGGGTTTCGCGACCCGGGGGCTTTTTGTTTTCAGCGGTCTTTCGTTTTCAGCGGTCTTGGGGCGGCGGCGACCGGGCCGGGGCGCCGCATGCTCTCGGAGCGGCGTTTTCAGTGCGGCGTTGCCGTTGAAAACAGGTGAATCACGAAGATGCCGCCAAGGATCATCGCCATGCCGAGGATGGCGGGCCAGTCGAGCTTCTGACCGAAGACCGCAAAGCCGATCACGGCGATGAAGACGATGCCCAGCCCGGACCACATGGCATAGGCGATGCCCACCGGAAAGAACCGCAGCACCCAGGCCAGCAGGTAGAAGGCGGCCGCATAGGCGACGACGGTCAGAAGACTTGGCCAGAGCCGGGTGAATTGCTGGCTGGCCTGCAGGGCGGTCGTGCCGATGGTTTCGGCAAAAACGGCAAGGGCAAGAACGAGGTAGGGCATGGCATCTCCGGGGCTGCCGGACCTGTCTGCCCCCGGTCGCGGGAACATGCAAGACGGGCGTGCCTCCTGCGCCAGGGGGAGGGCCGCCGACAATCGAGGCGGGTCTTCTGGGGTTGGACGGCGGCAAGAGCCTTTTCAGCGGCGCGGGACAAACAGTACCGGAGGCCGCGCCCATGCACCCGCGGCTCCTGCGCGCGGTCCTTGCGCCGATGTCCGCCGCCGCCTTCGCCGCAGAGCGGCTGCAGGCCGGCCCGCAAGGCCATATCGGGGAGGGGCCATGGCGACCCCGCCGACCCCGCCGCGCCGTCAGCCCCGTCTGCGGCGCCTGCGTCCGCCGTCCTCTCCGCCGCCGGTGTTGAAGCTGACCTGCGGCAGGGTCACCTCCTTCGACAGTTCGGGGAAGGGATCGGTGGCATGCGGGATCGCGTTGGCGGCGACGAAATGCTCCTGAAAGCGCGGCTCGATGGCGGTTTCGACCTTGGTGATCTCGCGCACCGTGCGCTCGATCTCGCGCCGGGCGGCAAGGTTGCACAGCGCGATGCGCGCGCCGGTGCCCGCGGCATTGCCCGCCGAGGTGACCCGGTCCAGCGGCACATCGGGGATCATGCCGAGGATCATCGCGTGTTTCGGGCTGATGTGTGCGCCGAAGGCCCCGGCAAGGACAACCCGGGCCACGCGGTCGACGCCGCGCTCGTCCATCAGCAGGCGCGCGCCCGCGTAGAGCGCCGACTTGGCCAGCTGGATCGCCCGGATATCGCCACTGGGTCACGGTGATGCGCGGACCGCCCTCGGCGCCGCCGTCGTGGATCAGGTAGGCGTGGGTCCGGCCCTCGGGCACAGAGCGGTCGGTGCCGGTCTGGGCGGCAGAGCCGATCAGCCCCGAGGCATCCAGCAGGCCCGCCGCGCGCATCTCGGCGACCGCCTCGATGATGCCGGACCCGCAGATGCCGGTGACGCCGGTGGTGGCCGTGGCCTCGGCAAAGCCCGGCTCGTCCGACCAGAGATCGCAGCCGATCACCCGAAAGCGGGGCGCCTTGGTGTCGGGGTCGATGCGGATCGCCTCGATCGCGCCGGGCGCGGCGCGCTGGCCGCTGGAAATCTGCGCCCCCTCGAAGGCCGGGCCGGTGGGCGAGGAACAGGCCAGCGTGCGGGTGGTGTCGCCCAGCAGGATCTCGGCATTGGTGCCGACGTCGACGATCAGCGTCAGCTCTTCGGCCTTGCCGGGCTGTTCCGACAGCGCCACGGCGGCGGCATCGGCGCCGACATGCCCGGCGATGCAGGGCAGGATATAGACCCGGGCCGAAGCGGGCTGCACCCGCAGCCCAAGCTCTGCCGCCGAGAGGTTCAGCGCGTCCGAGGTGGCCAGCGCGAAGGGCGCCTGACCCAGTTCCACCGGGTCGATGCCCAGAAGCAGGTGGTGCATCACCGGGTTGCAGACAAAGACCGTCTCGAGGATCAGGGCGGGGTCGATCCCGGCCTCGGCGGCGATTTCCGTGGTCAGCCGGTCCAGCGCCTCGCGCACCACGCGGGTCATTTCTGCCGCGCCGCCCGGGTTCATCATGGCGTAGGAAACGCGCGACATGAGGTCTTCGCCAAAGCGGATCTGCGGGTTCATGATGCCGGACGAGGCGACGACCGCTCCGGTGTCGAGGTCGGTCAGATGCGCCGCGATGGTGGTCGAGCCGAGATCCACGGCCAGCCCGTAGATCCCGCCCTCGTGCAGGCCCGGCCATGCGGCGATCAGCCGGGGCGGGGCGTCGATGTCGGTTTTGTGCAGGGCGACGGTGACGGTCCAGCCGCCCTTGCGCAGGACCGGCTGCAAGCCGGACAGGGTGGAGAAGTCTGTGGATATCTTCGGGATATCCCATTGCGCCGCCAGCGCGCGCTGCAGCCGTTCGAGATCGCCGGTGGGCTCGTGCATGTCGGGCTCTGCCACCTCGACGTAGTAAAGCCGCGTGGCGGGGTCCATCGCGATCACCCGGGCAGAGGCCGCCTTGCGCACCACCTGCCGGTGCACCTGGCTTTCGGGCGGGACATCGATGACCACATCGCCCTGCACGGTGGCCTGACAGCCAAGGCGGCGGCCCGCGGGCAGCCCGCGCTTGTCGTCGTAGCGCTGTTCGACCGCGTTCCATTTGGACAGGGCGGTTTCGGCCACATGCACACCGTGCTTGGGGAAGTCGCCGTAGGAGGGCGTGATCTGGCACTTCGAGCAGATGCCGCGCCCTCCACAGACGGAATCGAGGTCGACCCCCAGCTGTCGCGCGGCGGTCAGCACGGGGGTGCCCCGGGCAAAGCGCCCGCGCTTGCCGGAGGGGGTGAAGATCACGAGAGGGTCCTGGGTCATGTCCTGCCTGCCACGTCGCCTGCTGGCGACCTTAGCGCCTGCATGGCCGCGCGAAAGGCCGGAAGACGGCATAAGGCGGTCCCTTTGCGGCGGGGTCGTGCCGGTTTCTTCCAAAGAAACCGGTCCGAAGTCTTTGCAAGACTTCGGCGCCTCAGCCCTGTTCCAGCCAGCGCAGGATCTCGCCGCGGTTGCCGTCGAGATCGGGCGCGGGCCCGCGCGAGGTCGGGTCCGGCGCGTCGCTCATCTTGATCGGGTTGCCCGCCGCCTTGAAGGCCTGCCGCCCGTTCTTGTCGAGCACGTCGACCAGCATGTTGCGGGCCAGGATCTGCGGGTCGCGCATGACCTGATCGACGCTCTGGATCGGCCCGGTCGGGATGCCCGCCGCGGTCAGCCGGGCGATCCAGTAGGCGCGGGTGTTGTCCAGCGTCACCGCTTCGATCAGCCGTTTCAGCAGGCGGGCGTGTTTGCAGCGCTCTGCGTTGCTGGCAAAGCGGGCGTCATCCGCCAGCGGCAGGTTCAGCGCGATGCAGAGCTTCTCGAACAGCCTGTCATTCCCGGCGGCGATCACGAAGAGCCCGTCCGAGGCGTGGAAGGTCTCGAAAGGGGTGATCGAGGGATGGCGCGCGCCCGAGGGCCCCGGCGCCTGCCCGGTGACCGAGGTGATGGCGATGGCGTGTTCGAGAATGGCAAGCTGGCTGTCCAGCATCGCCACGTCGATCTTGCGACCCTTGCCGGTGCGTTCGCGGTCCAGAAGCGCGGCCAGGATGCCCTGGCACAGGAACATGCCCGCCACGATATCCCCGATCGAGGCGCCGGCGCGCACCGGCTCGCGGTCCTTCTCGCCGGTGATCGACATGACGCCGCCGCGCGCCTGCACCACCATGTCGTAGGCCGGGCGTTTCGAGATCCGGCCCGGTGTGGCCAAAGCCCGAGACCGCGCCGTAGACCAGATGCGGAAAGGCGGCGTGCAGGTCGTCCCAGCCGTAGCCCAGCCGCTCCATCACGCCGGGGCGGTAGTTCTCGACGATGACATCGGCGCGGGCCAGCAGTTTCTCGAAGGTCTGGCGGTCGCCGTCTTCCTTGAGGTTCAGCGCGATGGATTTCTTGCCGTGGTTGATCGCCGCGAAATAGGCGGACTTGCCGTCCTTGAAAGGCGGGAAGGTCCGGGTGTCGTCGCCGGTCCCGGGCGGTTCGACCTTGATCACCTGCGCGCCCATGTCCGACAGGGTCATGGTGCAGAAGGGGCCGGCCAGAACATGGGTCAGGTCGAGAATGGTATAGCCGTAGAGGGGCGCGGTCATCGGGGCCTCCGGTTCGTCATGCTGCTCTTGCACAACAAGACCGTGACAGGGGCGTGACGGCAAGGGGGCGCTGGCCCCTTGTGCGGGCTGTTGCCGGGATGCCCGCGCGGACCGGGCCGTCGGGCGACCGGGGCGGGCCGCCGGAGGCGGTTACAGGTTGGCGCCGGTTCCCTGCAGCACGCCGTGCTCCATCGCGTAGCGCGTCAGCCCGGCGGTCGACGAGATCCCCAGCTTGCGCTTGATGTTCTTGCGGTGCGTTTCCACCGTGCGGACGGAGATATCCAGCGTCAGCGCCACCTCCTTGTTGGAGCGGCCCTGCGCCAGTTGCAGCAGCACCATCTGCTCGCGGTTCGTCAGCTGTTCGCGCGATTGCACGGCAGGCGACAGCGCGCCCTCGGCGCCGGTACACAGGTAGCGCTCGCCGCGCATCACCGTATCGATGGCGCGCTTGATCTCTTCGGTCGGCACGTCTTTCAGGATGTAGCCAAGGGCGCCGTGGCTCAGCGCGGTCTGGATGTATTCCGGGGTGTCATGCATCGACAGGATCAGGATGCGGGTTTCGGGCGCCCGTTCAAGGATCATCTCGGTCGCCGACAGCCCGCCGAGGCCGGGCATGTTGAGGTCCATCAGGATCACGTCCGGCGCCAGCTCTTCCAGCCGGTCGATCATGGTCTGGCCGTCCGACAGGGTCGCGGCGACAGAGATGTCGTCATAGCTTTCGAGAATGGCCTCGATGCCCTCGGCCACCATGGGGTGATCGTCCACGACGACGACGCGGGTGCAAGTCATGCCCGGGCCTTCGGTTGTTTCAGGGCGGGGGCGTCCTGCGGCGGCAGCAGGTGGCTGAGCGGAACCTGCGCCTCGATAACGGTGCCGCTGCGCGAGGACAACACCCGCAGCGTGCCGCCAAGCTGGTCCATGCGTTCCTGCATGTTGCGCAGGCCGATGCCGTTCGAGGGGGCGCGCTGTTCGCCCAGCCCGATGCCGTTGTCGGAGATGCGCAGGGTTGCCCCGGCGGGGTGGCCGCGCAGGTCGAGGTCGACGCGTGTCGCGCCCGAGTGGCGCTCGACATTGGTCAGCGCCTCCTGCGCGATGCGGTAGAGCGCGATCTTGGCGTCCTGATCCAGCCGGTTGCGGAAGACCACGGTGTCAAAGCGTGCGTCGATCCCGGTGCGGGCGCGGAAATCGTCGGTCAGGGATTTGATCGCCGGGCCAAGTCCCAGATCGTCCAGCACGCCGGGCCTGAGGTCGCGGCTGATGCGGCGCACCTCCTGAATGGCACTGGCCGAGGTTCTCGGCGCCCTTGGCCAGCGTCTCTTCGGCGCGGGGATCGCCCCGGGCCACACGGCGGCGGGCGATTTCCAGCGCGTATTTCACTCCGACAAGGATCTGGCTGATGCTGTCGTGCAGCTCGCGGGCCACGCGGCCGCGTTCCTCTTCCTGTGCGTCGAAGACCCGCTGCGTCAGTTGCTTCAGCTTGGCATCCGCCAGCCGCCTTTCGCGGATATTGATGACGAGGCCCGAGACGAAGACCATGAGCAATGCGCTCAGCGTGATCGCCCCGATCTGCCAGAAGGTGCGGTCGACGCGGGCTTTCACCTCGGCGCGGCTGGCGGCGACGGTTTCCAGCACGTCGTCGATGAAGACCCCGGTGCCCACCGCCCACCGCCACGAGGGGAAGGAGGTCGCGTAGGTGATCATCCGGGCCTCTTCCCCGGTCGAGGGCTTGGGCCAGAGGTGTTCCACGTAGCCCGCGCCCATGCGCCCGGTCTGGATGAACTCCTGCACGACCTTGGTGCCTTCGCTGTCGGTCAGGTCCCAGAGATTGTGGTTGATCAGTTCGGTCTGGCGCGGCGAGACGAGGTTGGTGCCGTCGTAGTCGTAGACGAAGAAGAACCCTTCCTCGCCGTAGATCATCGCGGCGAGGATCTGCAGGACCTGCCGCTTGGCGTCCTCGTCGTCGGGCGCGGCGGAACCGTAGACGAAGTAGAAGCCGTTGCGGGCCTGTTCGACGTAGTTGCGCAGTTCGCGCTTCTTGGCCTCGATCAGCTCATGCTCCAGCGCGGCGATCTCGCGTTCGGCGGCGCCACGGGATTCCACCGCGACCAGCACCGAGATGGCCGTCGCTGCCAGGATCAGCGGAACGGAGGCGAGCAGAAAGAGCTTCTGCCGGTAGGAAAGGCGCGGGCGGGCGAACAGGGGCATTGCGCACAGAAAAGCACGGGTCGGGGCAGAGGGAAAGAGGAGGCGTCAGCCGGTGGACACGCCGTCTCGGGTGCCATGCGCCCCATCGCCGGGCTGCGGCGCGGCGATCCGCCGAAATCGGACCGGCGTCCACCCGATCCGGAACCGCAAGACCCTGCTCAGGTCGCGCCGGTTGCCGCCAAATCGCTTGCGCCCCGGGACGGACCGGCGACGGCGCCGTGGCTGCGTCGCGAGACCGCGAGCGATTGGCGGATCGCGCTACCCCGACGGCGGTGGCGTCACGCCACAGCCTTGGACGGACCGCCCCTCTGCACGGCGATACAGCGCCAGGCGAAGGAGGTCTTTGCGGGAAAATCTTCACGCAAATGCACGTTATGCGTGTTTTCGACGCTGCGTCAGGGCGCAAAAACCCGGGGCCGCTCCGTATCTGTGGGTATTTCTTTGAGCGGAAACCCGCCCTAACCTGCGATCACTTCTTAAAGGCGCCCCACAGGGGAGGGAGGCGCCAAAATTTGATCTGGGAGGATCACAATGGATCGTCGTTCATTTCTTCGGGCATCGACCGTCGGTGCCGGCGCCGCCGCCGCGTCCGGGCTTGCCGCTCCGGCCTACGCGCAGGGCGCCCGCACCCTGACCATGGTCACCTCGGTGCCGCATGGCTTTGCCGTCTTCGATGACGCCGCCGTCTATTTCAACGAGGTCGTCAGCGCGATGACCGATGGCCAGATCACCATCGACAAGAAGGCCGCAGGCGAACTGGTCGGCGGCTTCGAGGTCTTCGATGCCGTGTCCTCGGGGCAGGCCGACATGTACCATTCCGCCGATTACTACTTCGGCAACCAGCACCCGGGTTACTACTATTACACCGCCGTGCCCTTCGGTGCCACGGCGGAGGAGCTGTCGACCTGGATGTACCACGGCGGCGGTCAGGAGCTGTACGACGGTCTGGGCCAGATCTTCGGCCTGAAGTCCTTCCACGCGGGCTCGACCGGCATGCAGCCCGGCGGCTGGTTCCGCAAGGAAATCAACTCTGCCGACGACCTCAAGGGCCTGAAGTTCCGCATGCCCGGCATCGGCGGCAAGGCGCTGGGCCTGACCGGCGCTTCGGTGCAGGCGATCCCCGGCGGAGAGATCTACCAGGCGCTGTCCTCGGGTGCCATCGACGGCGCCGAGTGGATCGGCCCCTTCGCGGACGAGCGCCTGGGCTTCCAGGAAGTCTGCGACTACTACTACACCTCGGGCTTCCACGAGCCGGGCTCGGCCCTGTCCGTGGCCTTCAACCTGGATATCTGGGAAAGCCTGACGCCCGCGCAGCAGGCGATCATGGAACAGGCGGCCAAGGCGGCCACCACGCACTCGCTGACGCAGGGCATCGCCAACAACGCCGCCGCGCTGCGCCGCATCCAGAGCCAGGGCATCAAGCTGATGGAATTCGACGACACGGTCTGGGATGCCTTCGGCACCGCCTCGCTGACCGCGATGGACGAGTTCATGGGCGACGACATGTATGCCGAGATCCGCACCAGCTTCGAGGAAAGCATGAGGGCCTCGTCCGACTGGCTGCAGCGCGCTGACCGGGCCTATGTCCAGCAGCGGGATCGCGTCCTGAACCGCGGCTGACCCGCCGGACAACCTGACACGGAATAGGGGGCCTCGCATCCGCGTGGCCCCCGTTCGGCCCGGTCCGGACGGGCGGGCCCAAACCTGGGGGCAGAATGGAAACTACCGAAGCGGCCAGCTTTGGCGACATCATGGGGGCCTTGGGGCAGGGGATCGTCTGGGTCCTTCAGAACCTCGCCCTGTCGTTCTACAATTTCGGATATGCGGTGACCCATCCCGCCAGTTGGCTGGACTGGACCGACAAGACCGCGATCATGCGGGTCGTCTATTACGGCGCCTCGGTCGAGTTCTTCTTCGTCTGCATCATGATCTTCCTGGTGATCTTCGCGATCGGCCTTTGGAAACGCAGGTTCCTCTGGGGCACCGTCGCGGTGCTGGAAGGCTTTGCCAATACCATCGGGCGCGTCTTTGCCTGGGCGGGCCTTCTGATGGTGCTGCAACAGGTGATCATCGTCTTCCTGCAACGGATCTTCGCCCGGCCCGACATCGTGCTGGGCTTTGGTATTCCCATGCAGTTCGACATCTCGTGGTGGTCCGAAGAGCTGAAGCTGTACAACGCCATGGTCGTCTGCCTGTGCCTGACCTACACCTTCGTGCAGCGCGGCCACGTGCGCGTCGACCTTGTCTATGCCGCCGTGTCCTTCCGGACCAAGCGCATCATCGACATGTTCGGGTCGCTGTTCTTCATGATCCCCATGGCGGTCGTGATCTGGATGTATTCGTGGTACTTCATGTGGCGCTCGCTGATCGTGCCGCCGGTGGCGCCGACCGATGCGCTCGACCGGCTGGAGATGAAGGCCCGCGCGCTGCGCTGGAACGTCGAGACCGTGGGCTTCTCGGCCAATGGCTTCACCGGGTATTTCCTGTTCAAGATGCTCATGGTCATCATGGTCGGTCTGATTTTCGTGCAGGCCTGGGCCTTCTTCTACCGCTCGTATCTCGAGTTCGTCGAAGGCCCCGAGGCAGAGGGCAAGCTGCTGGACCTGGACAAGGTCGAAACGGGCGAAGAGCCCTACGACCACGCAGAATTCTGAGGGTAGACCACCATGCTATTCGGACTAGACGGCGTCGAGATCGGCCTGATCATCGTCTTTCTCACGCTCTTCGCCTCGATCCTGTCGGGCTTCCCGGTGGCCTTTGCCATCGGCGGTGCCGGGGTCATCTCCTTCGGGATCATCGCCGCGCTCGACAGTGCGGGCTACCTGATTCACCAGGCCATCGACACCAGTTCAGAGGCCTATGCCGCGCTGCGCGCCTCGGGCGTGCCGGACAGCGCGATCTCGATCTTCCGCTACCCGGACCTGCCGCGCATGGCGACCGAGTCGATCTTTCCGGCGGGCGACTGGGAAACCGCGCTGACCCGCAACGTGGGCTTCATCACCAACCGCATCAATGAACGTGTCATCGCGGGCCAGTCCATCGAGACGCTGCTGGCGGTGCTGATGTTCGTGCTGATGGGCATCGTGCTGGAACGTTCGAAGATCGCCAACGACCTTCTGACCACCATGGCGCGGGTCTTCGGCCCGCTTCCGGGCGGTCTGGCGGTGTCCATCGTGGTTGTCGGCGCCTTCCTCGCCGCCTCGACCGGCATCGTGGGCGCGACGGTGGTGACCATGGGGCTTCTGGCCCTGCCGACCATGCTGCGCAACAACTACTCGCCGGAACTGGCGACCGGGGTGATCGCGGCCTCGGGCACCCCGGGGCAGATCATCCCGCCCTCCATCGTCATCGTCCTGCTGGGCACGCTGGCGGGCGACCTCTACTCCACCGCGCAAGAGACCCGCGCCACCGAGGCGGGCTGCAGCGACGCGCTGACCTTCCTGGGAGAGCCTGCGGTGGTATCCGTGGGCACGCTGTTCCAGGCGGCGCTGGTGCCGGGCATCCTGCTGGCGGGGCTTTATGCGGCCTATGCCTTTGGCTACGCGATGCTCAACCCGTCCAAGGCGCCCGCCGTGGAAATGGGCGCGGCAAACGGTGAACCGGTCACCCGCGGCGAAGCCTTCACCTGGCTCCTGGGCGTGCCGGTGCTGCTGATCGTCGGCACCATGATCCTGAGCCAGATGAACGTCGTCGGCAGCCAGTCGACGCAGGTCGACAGCTTCTCGGACGCCGGTCAGGTCGCTTCGCTGCGCACCAATGTCGGGCCGGAATGCCAGGCCTCGATGATCGCGCTGCACGGGCAAGAGGCCTGGGACGCGGCGGTCGAGGAACAGCGGGTCATCGACGAGGCCGGCGGCGTGCAGGCCAGCGAACGCCTCACACCCGAACAGATGGAGGCCGCCCGCACCAGCCTGATCGCCAATGCCGCGCCCATCGGCACCGGCATCGCGATCCTCGCCGTCATGGCGGGGCTGGTGCTGGCCATGGCGCGGGGCGTCTCGCCCTCGGCCGAGCCGCGTCCGCTGCTGATCGGCATGGGGGGGATCCTGCTGGGCCTCGTCGTGGACTGGCTGCTGATCAAGCCCACCACCTCGGCGGGATTGACGGTGATCCTGATGCTGCTGCCATGGGCGATCACGCTTTACGGCTGCGCCATCGCGATGAAACGCCTTGCGGGCAACGAACTGTTGCGCGTGGTCTTCCCGCCGCTGGTGCTGATCGTCGCCGTTCTGGGGTCGATCCTTGGCGGCATCACCAACCCGACGCCCGCCGCGGCGCTGGGCGCGGCCGGTGCCATCATGCTGGCCGCCTACCGCAAGCTGGGGGACGAGAACCGTTCTCCGCGGATCATCCTGCTGTCGACGCTGGCGGTGATCGTGATGATCCTGATCGGCATCAACTTCGATCTGCGCATCAACACGGAATCCGTATCGGTCGAAAGCTGGATCGCCTTCGTCTTTGCCTATGCGGCCTATCTCTACGCGCTCTTCGGGCTGTTGTTCTCGTGCTGGGTGCTGTTCCGCTCGGGCGTGCTGACCCCGGCGGTGCGGGAGACGGCGAAGGTGACCTCGATGGTCTTTACCATCCTGATCGCCTCGCAACTGCTGAACCTCGTGGTGATCTCCTTCGGGGGCGAACACTACATCCAGCAGTTCCTGAAAAGCTTCGACGACGTGCGGACGGTCTTCCTGATCGTGATGCTGGTGCTCTTCGTGCTGGGCTTCGTGCTCGACTTCCTCGAGATCATCTACATCGTCGTGCCGATCGTCGGGCCGGTGATCTACGGCGCGCATTTCGATCCGAAGTGGGTGACGATCATGATCGCGGTGAACCTGCAGACCTCCTTCCTGACGCCGCCCTTCGGTTTTGCGCTGTTCTACCTGCGCGGCGTGGCCCCCAAGGAGGTCACGACGGGCCACATCTATCGCGGCGTGATCCCCTTCGTGCTGATCCAGGTGGTCGGGCTGGCGCTGCTGGCGAGCTTCCCGAGCATCGTGACCTTCGTGCCGGCCCTGCTGAACTGAGGCAGGCCAGCCATTGAATGCGACGACGCGCGCCGGAGAGATCCGGCGCGCGTTTCGCGTTTCGGCAGAGGGGGCAGGGGTGGCTCAGGGGCGGCGACGCTTTCGTGTAGCCGCGCCGAACGGCACCAGCGCGGACGGGCGGTTCTCCGGGAACCATGCCGGGAGGAAGGCCGAAGGCGAGCCGCATGGCCGCCGGGTTGGCGGTCCGGCCCATCACCAACAGCCCCGGGCGGCGGTATCGCCCGCTTGCGGGGGTGGACCGCTGCGGCAGGGCTGGGGTCTGTCCGGAAGGGGGGCGGTCAGCCGTGGCCGTCGGGAAAGGTGATATTGGCGACCTGTTCGGCAATCGGATCCGTCGACAGCGGATGCGTCCCGGTCGAGAACGCCTCGGGGTTCTGCAGGCTTTCCCAGACGCCCTTGCGGTAGATTTCCAGCCCCGAGAACTGCGCCTTGTAGCCCATCTTGTCGCTGCCCGGCACCCAGTAGCCCAAGTAGACATAGGGCAGACCGGCCTCGCGCGCGATCTGCACGTGGTCGAGGATCATCCATGTCCCAAGCGACCGCGAGGCGAGCTCGGGCTCGTAGAAGGAATAGACCATCGACAGCCCGTCATCGAGCATGTCGGTCAGGCAGACCGCGATCAGGTCGTCGCTTTCGCGGTCGAGGTATTCGATGACCCGGCTGCGGATCGGGGTTTCCTCGATCATGGCCGCGAATTCGAAGACATCCATATCCGCCATGCCGCCATCCGCGTGGCGCCTGTCGAGGTAGCGGCGGAACAGGCTGTATTGTTCCTCCGTGGCCCATGGGCTGGTGGCGCGCCGCTCGAACCGGGCGTTGCGCTTCATGGCGCGGCGCTGCGAGCGAGTGGGGTCGAACCGCGACACGTCGATCCGGGCGGACAGGCAGGCGGCGCAATCGGCGCAGGAGGGCCGGTAAAGCACGTTCTGCGACCGGCGGAAGCCCTGCTTGGAAAGCGAGTCGTTCAGCCTTTGCGCGCCGTCGCCCTGCAGGGCGGTGAAGAGCTTCCGTTCCATCCGGCCCTCGAGGTAGGGACAGGGCTGTGGGGCCGTCACGTAGAACTGCGGGGCAAGAGGCAGCGAATGGCGCATGGGGGAGGATACTCGCGGGCGATTTAACGAAAAGGTAACAACGTTGCCGCCACCCGCCAAGCCCTCGAATCATGACACCGGCGCCTTGGCGCCGGTTTTCATGGGCTGTGGTGAAGGGATGCCCCGGGTCGGGCGGTCTTGGGTCGGGCGGTCAGGAGGTCGACCGGCGGTTGAGCATCACGGTGCCCAGCACCATGTCCGTCAGGCCCTGGCCGCGCTCTGACAGGGCCATGAAGCCCATGGAGACGACCTGCAGGATGAAGACCGACATCGAGAGGTAGTAACCCAGCACATGCAGGGCCGCCTGGCCGCCGTCCAGTTTCTGGCCCCATGCGTCGCGCAGCTCGATCGACATCAGGCGCATGCCCCATGTGGCAGAGCCCCGCGAGATGGTCAGCCAGCGATACAGGAACCCCACGGCGAGGAGGATCATCGGCATGAAGAAGACGCCGACAATCGAGATCAGCGTGAGGAAGGTGCCGATGGTCCAGACGACCGCGATATCGATGACCCAAGCAACGGCGCGCTTGACGGTCACGCCCGAGTAGAAATCCGCCTGCCGGTCGGGGCAGGGCAGGTGGTCGATGGCGGGGTCGCTGAACATGCGTCGGGTCCTTCGGGTTCGCGGCGGGGGCCGCGGCAATCGGTCTGGCGGTGAATGGCGGGATTTTAGCATCCCGGAGCCTGTCCGGGAAAGCCCCGGCCCTGGCGCCGGCGGGCGCGCGGGCCGGGGACCGCCGCCCCGAGGGGCGGCGGCAGCGGGCGTCAGGCCCCGGCGGGTTCCGAGACGTCCTTCATCCGCTTTTCGCGGTCGTCCATGAACTGGTCGAACTCGGCCTTGTCCTTGGCTTCGCGCAGGCGCCTGAGGAAGTCCTCGAAGGCGCCCTGTTCTTCCTCGAGGCGGCGCAGGGTTTCGGCCTTGTAGGCGTCGAAGGCCATGTTGCCCGAGGGCTTCATCGCCGCCCAGGCGGCATGGGTGTTGTGGCGCGTTTGGCTGCGGCAGGATTTTCCGAACATGCGTTTGCTCCAGATCATGTAGGCCAGAAGGCCAAGGCCGATCGGCCAGAAGAGGATGAACCCGAGGACCGTGGCCGCGATCCGGGCACCCTTGCCCTTGTGATCCAGCCAAGCCTCGGCCCGGGTCAGCCAGCCGGCATTGGCGGGCAGGTGGGACGTGTAAGCGGCGGTGGTCATGTGTCTCTCTCTCCGTTGAGGGTGGTATGTGAATGCTCTTCACATTGCAGGAGATCGGGATTGCCCGGGTGCCTTTCAAGGGTCGATGTGAAGGTTTTTCACATTTTCCGGAAAGGGCGTTTTGCGTCAGGCGTTTGCGCGTCTTTTCGCGGCCTGTGCAGAGGTATTTTTACCAAGAAGAAGCCGCAGGAAGGCGCATGTCGGCGTGGCCTAGAGGGTGAAATCGGTACGGTTTGGCGCCGGTCAGGGCGGGCAGGACGGCGGGATCCAGCGGGAAGACGTGGCGGGGGGTGCCCGCGGCGGCCCAGACCCGGTCGAACTCCAGCAGGCGCGGGTCGAGCCATGCGCGGATCGGGTTCAGGTGGCCGACCGGAGAGACCCCGCCGATGGCAAAGCCGGTCTGGGCGCGGATCAGGTCGGCGTCGGCCTTGCCCAGCGGCTCGCCCGCGAGCGCCGTGGCCTTGTCGGCGCAGACCATGTTGCCGCCCGCGGTTAGGAAGAGCACCGCGTCGCCGGTGTTCTCTGCGCGGAAGATGATCGACTTGGCGATCTGGTCGAGGTGACAGCCGACGCTGTCGGCGGCCTCCTGCGCGGTGCGGGCCTGGCCGACTTCGCGGATCTCGGCGGGCAGGCTGGCGGTTTCGAGGGCGGCGCGCACGCGCTTGAGGCTTTTGGACATCGGGTCTTTCCTAGCTGAAGTGACGGGTGAGGCGCCGTGAAAGGCGGCTCTCGAAACCTGCGATGCGGGGCTCGGTCGCGGTCTCGGCCCGGTGGAGCGCGGCCATGGCAAAGCGGGCGCGTGGGGCGACGGGGCGGATCACGCCCCATTTCAGCGCCTTGTGTACCGGCCGGCGGGCAATGAGGCGGTCGTACCACCAGGGCGCGCCCAGGGTGGTGATCGCCATGACGCGGGTCAGGTTGGTCAGGCGCGGCACCATGGCACCGCCCCCGGGCGCGTGGTCATAGGCCACGCCGGGCAGAAAGCTGCGGTCGATCCAGCCCTTGAGGATCGCGGGCAGGCCGAACCACCATGTCGGGAAGACCAGCACGAGGCCCTCAACCCCGGCCAGCCCGGCGCGATCCTCGAACGGCGCGCCGTAATAGCGCGCGCGCTCGCTGGCGGTCAGCACCGGCGCGAAGCCCTCGGCATAGAGGTCCGTCACAGCGAGGTCGTGGCCCATCGCCCTCAGCCGCGCGCCGACATGGGCTGCGAGGCGGGCGTTCAGGCTGTCTTGCAGCGGGTGCGCAAGGATCAGGCGGATCTTCATGCCGCTTTGTGGCAGAGCCCTGCGGGCTTGCCAAGCGGGCGGTCGCATGGCCATCTGCGCGCCATGAGACTGACCGATCACATCACCCGCACGCCCTTTGCCTTCGACACCGACCGGGGGGCAGAGGCGCGGGCCGCCGCGCCCTTCGCCTCTGGCCCGCTGGCCGACCTGCTGGAGGGGACGGGCGGCTCCAGCCCCTATCTGCTTGGGTTGATCCAGCGCGAGGCGGATTGGCTGGAAGGCGCGGTCGAGGACATGGACGGCGCGCTTGCGGCGCTGTTCGAGGGGCTGGAGGGTACCGGCGATCTGCCCGTGGCGCTGCGGCAGGCCAAGCGGCGGGTGGCGCTGCTGACCGCGCTTGGCGACCTTGGCGGCGCCTGGCCGCTGGAGCGGGTGACCGCCACGCTGACGGATTTCGCCGACGTGGCCGTGGGCCTGGCGCTGCGCGCCGCCGTCGCGCAGGAGGTGAAGCGCGGCAAGCTGCCGGGCGCCGACGACAGCGCGGTGGAGCAGGCCGGGGGCATCGCCGTCTTCGCCATGGGCAAGATGGGCGCGCATGAGCTGAACTACAGCAGCGACATCGACCTGATCTGCCTTTTCGACGAAACCCGCTACGACCGCGACGATTATCACGATGCGCGCGCCAGTCTTGTCCGGGCGACGCGCCGGATGGCCGCCACGCTGAACGACCTGACCGGCGAGGGCTATGTCTTCCGCACCGACCTGCGGCTGCGCCCGGATCCCGCCGTCACGCCGGTCTGCATGGCGATGGAGGCGGCGGAACGCTACTACGAAAGCCTTGGCCGGACCTCGGGAGCGGGCGGCCTACATCAAGGCCCGGGTCTGCGCCGGGGATTTCGCCGCCGGAGACCGCTTCCTGCAGGCGCTGCGCCCCTTCGTCTGGCGGCGGCATCTGGACTTCGCCGCCATCCAGGACGCCCATGACATGCGGCTGAAGATCCGCGAGCACAAGGGGCGCCACGGGCGCATTGCCCTGCCGGGCCACAACATGAAGCTGGGCCGCGGCGGCATCCGCGAAATCGAGTTCTTCACCCAGACCCGCCAGTTGATCGCGGGTGGACGCGACCCGGACCTGCGGGCGCGCGGCACCGTCGAGGGGCTGGCGCGGCTGACCGAGAAGGGCTGGCTTCCCGCCGGGGTCTCGGAGAAGCTGGCCGAGCATTACCGGGCGCACCGCGAGGTGGAGCACCGGGTGCAGATGGTCAACGACGCGCAGACCCATACGCTGCCCGAGGCGCCCGAGGGCATGGCGCGGCTGGCCTGCCTGATGGGGGTGGAGCTGGACCCCTGGCAGAAGGAGCTGCGCGCGCGGCTGACCGAGGTGCATGAGCTGACCGAGGGCTTCTTCGCCCCCGATGCGCGCGGCAGCGTCGAGACGCCCGAGGTCTTCGAGAACAGCGAGTTGCCCTCGCGCTGGCCGACCTATCCCTGTCTGCGTTCGTCGCGCGCGGTGGAGATCTTCAAGCGGTTGAAGCCCGAGATCCTGCGCCGTCTGGCAGAGGCGGCGCGGCCCGAAGAGGCGCTGACCGCCTTCGACGGCTTCCTGTCGCGGCTGCCCGCCGGGGTGCAGGTCTTTTCGCTGCTGGATCTCGAACGCGCAGCTGCTGGATCTGCTGGCGGATATCGCCGGGACGTCGCCGGATCTGGCGCATTACCTTGCGCGCAATGCCTCGGTCTTCGATGCGGTGATCGCGGGGGATTTCTTCGCGCCCTGGCCGGGCCGGGTGGCGCTGACGGAGGCGCTGCGCGACAGGTTGGCGCAGGAGACCGATTACGAGACCCGGCTGGACCAGGCGCGGCGCTGGCAGAAGGACTGGCACTTCCGCATCGGCGTGCACCTGCTGCGCGGCCTGATGGAGACCGAGGAGGCGGGCGCCGCCTATGCCGATCTGGCCGAGGCGGTTCTGGCGGCGCTCTGGCCCGTGGTGCAGGAGGAATTCGCGACCAAGCACGGTGCGGCGCCGGGGCGCGGGGCGGTGGTGCTGGGGATGGGCTCGCTGGGCTCTGCCCGGCTGCACGCCCGGTCGGACCTCGATCTGATCGTGATCTACGATCCCGACGGGGTCGAGGCCTCGGAGGGGCGGCGTCCCTTGCCTGCGCGCACCTATTATGCGCGGCTGACGCAGGCGTTGATCACCGCGATGACGGCGCCCATGGCCGAGGGGCGGCTTTACGAGGTCGATATGCGGCTGCGGCCCTCGGGCAACCAGGGGCCGGTCGCGACATCGCTGGAGGCCTTCACCAGCTACCAGCGCACCGAGGCCTGGGTCTGGGAGCATCTGGCCCTGACGCGGGCCCGGGTGCTGGCGGGACCGCCGGCGCTTGGCGAGGAGGTCGAGGCCTTCCGGCGCGAGATCCTGGGCCAGCCGCGGGACCGGGTCGAGATCCTCACGGCGCTGGCTGGGATGCGGCGGCGGATCGCCGCGGCGAAGGGCAAGGGCGATCCACGGGATGCCAAGATCGGACGCGGACGGATGCAGGAGATCGAGTTGCTGGCGCAAAGCGCATCCCTGCTGTCGGGCAAGGCGGTGCGGCAGGTGCCGCGGGCGCTGCGCGGGGCGGCGTGGATCGACCCGCAGGACCGCGAAACGCTGGTCGCGGCCTATGCGTTGTGCACCTCCGTGCAGACCGGGGCGCAGCTTCTGAGCGATGCGGCGCTGGACCCGGAGCGGCTGGGCGCCGGGGGGCGGGCCCTGATGGAGCGGCTGGGCGGCGTGTCGCGCTTCGACGGCCTTCTGCCGGAACTGGAGCAGCGCACGGCGGCGGCGGCGGCGATCCTCGACAGGATTTTGCCGGAGGAACGGGGGGCGGACGCGCATGAAGGGTGATGGCTTCGATGCCAAGGGGCTGATCGCAGAGGCCTACCGGATCGAGGGGATCGGGCCGGGGGAATGCCGGTCGATCTTCCTCGACTGGGCGCTGTCGCTGCCCGCCGATGTCGATCAGGCCGCGGCGCTGCGTGCGCTTTTGGACCGCCACGGGGTCGAGGGGCACCCGATGACGGCGGTGCTGCGCGAGGCGGGGCAGCCGATACAGGGCGGGCGCCGCGGCGGCTGGCGCGGGCGCCGACCGCCGGAGCACTGAGGCGGCATCCGGCGGGGGCGGAAATTTCCAAAATTTCCGGGCCGTTTCCCGGTCGGAAAACGCGCGGGCCTCAGGGGCGGGGCAGGGCGGCGGCCTCGGCGGCCAGTCTCTCGATGGCACCCCAGTCGCCGGCGGCCACCCGGTCCTTGGGGGCGACCCAGCTGCCGCCGCAGCACAGCACGTTGGACAGCGACAGGTAGTCGGCCACGTTGGCCATGCTGACGCCGCCGGTGGGGCAGAATGTCACCTGCGGGATCGGCGCGCCGATGGCCTTGAGCGCGGGCGCGCCGCCATTGGCCTCGGCGGGAAAGAACTTCTGCACGGTATAGCCGCGTTCCAGCAGGCGCATGACCTCGGAGGAGGTGGCGGCGCCGGGCAGCAGCGGCAGGCCTGCCTCTTCGCAGGCCGAGAGGACGGTGTCGGTGGCGCCCGGCGAGACGCCGAACTGCGCGCCCGCGTCGACGGCGTTCTGCACGTCCTTCGGCGTCAGCAGGGTCCCCGCGCCGACGACGCCGCCCGCGACCACGGCCATCTCGCGGATCACGTCGAGCGCGGCGGGGGTGCGTAGCGTCACCTCGAGCACCGGCAGGCCGCCCCTGACCAGCGCCCCGGCCAGGCCTTCGGCCTGCGCGGCGTCATCGACGACAAGGACGGGGATCACCGGGGCGAGGCGGCAGGAGTTTCTCGGCCTCGGCGGAGGCGGCTTCGGGGGTGATCATGGGCGGGCCTTTGCGTTGCTTGGCCGGGGGCGGGAGCCTCCGGCGGGGATATTTAGGGACAGAAGAAACCGGGCGGGGTGCACGGGATTCGGGGTCACACCACCACGGCGGCGCCATTGGAGGCAAGGCCCACGTTCTGGCGGAAGGCGGCAAAGAGCTCGCGCCCGACGCCATGGCCATTGCCGGAGAGGTCGGCGGTGGCGGGGTCGCGGCTGTCGAAGTCCGGCGCGAGGCAGTCGATGGTGCCCGTCGTGGCGTCGACGCGGATCACGTCCCCGTCGCGGACCCGGGCGAGAGGGCCGCCATGCGCCGCCTCTGGCGAGACGTGGATGGCGGCGGGAACCTTTCCCGAGGCACCGGACATGCGGTAGCGTCGGTGACCAGCGCGACCTTCAGCCCGCGGTCCTGCAGCACGGCGAGGGTGGGGGTCAGGCCGTGCAGTTCCGGCATGCCGTTGGAGCTTGGCCCCTGGAAGCGGACGACAACCACCGTGTCCTCGGTGAATTCCCCGGCCTTGAAGGCGGTCTTGACGGCCTCCTGGTCCTGGAAGACGCGGGCCTTTGCCTCGATCACGTGGCGTTCGGGGGCGACGGCTGAGACCTTGATCATGCCCTGTCCGAGGTTGCCGGAGAGCTGCTTCAGCCCGCCGGTCTTCTGGAAGGGATCGCAGGCGGGGCGCAGGATGCGGTCGTTCTGGGTGTTGCGGTCGGCCTCGACCCAGGTCAGGCGGCCGTCCAGCACCTTGGGTTCCTGCGTGTAGCGGCTGAGGCCGTCGCCCGCCACGGTGCTGACGTCGTCGTGCAGCAGGCCCGCGTCCAGCAGGTGGGCCATCATGTATTGCAGTCCGCCCGCCGCGTGGAAGTGGTTCACGTCCGCCAGCCCGTTCGGGTAGACCTTGGCCATCAGCGGCGTCACCGAGGAGATCTCGTCGAAATCCTCCAGTTCCAGCGCGATCCCGGCGGCGCGGGCCATGGCGGGCATGTGCAGCACGAGGTTGGTCGAGCCGCCCGTCGCCATCAGCCCGACCATGCCGTTCACGAAGGCCACGGCGTCGAGGATCTCGGAAACCGGGCGGTAATCGTTGCCGAGGTTGGTGATCTGCAGCGCGCGTTCGGTGCCCGCCACGGTCAGCGCGTCGCGCAGGGGTGTGTTGGGGTTCACGAAGGAGGCGCCGGGCAGGTGCAGGCCCATGAATTCCATCAGCATCTGGTTGGAATTCGCGGTGCCGTAGAAGGTGCAGGTGCCGGGCGCGTGATACGAGGCCATCTCGGCCTTCATCAACTCATCGCGGCCCACGTCTCCGGTGGCGAACTGCTGGCGGACCTTGGCCTTTTCGTCGTTGGGCAGGCCCGAGGGCATGGGGCCAGCGGGCAGGAAGATGCCCGGAATGTAGCCGAAGGTGGCCGCCGCGATCACCAGCCCCGGCACGATCTTGTCGCAGACGCCAAGGTAGAGGGCTGCGTCGAAGGTGTTGTGGGACAGCGAGACCCCGGCGGCCAGCGCGATCACGTCGCGGGAGAAGAGCGACAGCTCCATCCCGACCTGACCCTGCGTGACGCCGTCGCACATGGCCGGCACGCCGCCCGCCACCTGAGCCGTACCGCCTGCGGCGCGCGCCGCGTCGCGGATCAGCTGCGGGAACCGCTCGAAGGGCTGGTGGGCCGAGAGCATGTCGTTGTAGGCTGTGACGATGCCGATGTTGGGCGCCTGCCCGGTGGCGAGCGCGTCCTGATCGGCACCCATGGCGGCATAGGCATGGGCCTGGTTGCCGCAGGTCAGATGGGCGCGGCGCGGGCCTTCCTCGGCGGCGCGGCGCATCCGGTCGAGGTAGGTGTCGCGCATCTGGCGCGACCGCTCTTCGATGCGGTCCGTCACGCGGGCGATGGTGTCGTTCAGCGCCATGGGAGCCTCCGATCCTGCAAGCTGGCTTGGCGGCACCCTAGTCCTGTTAGCGTTAACAGTAAAGAGGCCGACCGGTCGCACTGGGCGGAAAAGCCCCGCCGCCCGGATGTCCTGCGCGGAAAGCGGGCCGGGCGCGCGTGGGTGCTTTCCGCCGCGCGCGTTTGCGGCTATGGCGGGGCCATGAGCACCCTGACCGACCGCCCCGTCCTGCGACTCCTTCCCAAGGCCAATGCCCGCGCGATCCGCCGCGGCGCGCCATGGGTCTTCGACAACGAACTGGTGATGGACCGCCGCACGCGCGGCATCGCCCCCGGCACCATCGCCACGCTGGTGGACCACGAGCGCGCCGAGCTGGCGACCGTGGCCGTGAACCCGGCGTCCAAGATCGTGGCGCGGGTTCTGGACCGCGCGCAGGTCGAGATCGACACCGACTGGATGAGCGCCCGGGTCGAAAAGGCGCTGTCCCTGCGCGAGCGGGTCTACGGCGCGCCCTTCTACCGGCTGATCCACGCCGAGGCCGACGGCTTCCCGGGGCTGATCGTGGACCGCTTCGGCGACACTCTGGTGGTGCAGCCCAACGCGGCGTGGATCGACGCGCTGCTGGACCCGCTGACCGCCGTTCTGGCGGCGGTGACGCGCTGCACGGTGGTGCTGAAGAACGCCTCGGGCCGGGGCCGCACGCTGGAAGGGCTGGACGATGCCGATACCGTTCTGCTGGGGCAGGCGCCCACCGCGCCGGTGCCGGTCGAGATGAACGGCGCGACCTACATGGCCGACGTCGTGGGCGGCCAGAAGACCGGGCTGTTTTACGATCAGCGCGAGAACCAGGCCTTTGCGGCGCGGCTGGCGCAGGGGGCCTCGGTCGTCGACATCTTCAGCCATGTCGGCGGCTTCGGCCTTGCGGCGGCGGCGGGCGGCGCGAAAAGCGTGCTCTGCGTCGACAGTTCCGCCCCGGCGCTGGAGCTTGCGACCAAGGGCGCCGGGGCCATGGCGCTGGGGGATCGCTTCGCCACGCGGCAGGGCGACGCCTTCGCCACGATGGAGGCGCTGGCTCAGGAGAACAGGCGCTTCGACCTCGTGGTCTGCGACCCGCCCGCCTTCGCCCCGGCAAAACCGGCGCTGGAGAAGGGGCTGCGGGCCTATGAACGGGTCGCACGGCTGGGGGCGGCGCTGGTCAAGGAGGACGGATACCTCGTGCTGTGCTCCTGTTCGCATGCCGCCGATCTGGCCAGCTTCACCGGCGCCTGCCTGCGCGGCATGGGGCGCGCGGGGCGGCGGGCGACGCTGATCCACACGGGCTTTGCCGGCGCCGATCACCCGCAGCTGCCGCAACTGGCGGAATCGGGCTACCTGAAGGCGCTGTTCTTCCGCCTGTGAAGGTCCTGCTGGACACCTGCGTCCTGTACCCGACGGTGATGCGCGAGATGCTGCTGGGCGCGGCGGGGCAGGGGCTGTTCACACCGCTCTGGTCCGCCCGCATCCTCGAGGAATGGGCGCTGGCGGCCCGCAAGATCGGCCCGGGCGGCGAGGCGCAGGCCCGGGCCGAGATCGCCATGACCGGCGCCAACTGGCCCAAGGCGCAGGTGACATGGCCGCCCTCTCTGGAATCGCGGCTCTGGCTGCCGGATGCCAATGACGTGCATGTGCTGGCGGCGGCGGTGGCGGGCTCGGCGGATGTGATCGTGACGATGAACGCCAAGGATTTCCCGCGCAACCTGCTTGCCGAGGAAGGCCTGTCGCGCGTCGATCCCGACGCCTTCCTGCAGGGCCTGTTCGAGGCCAACCCCGAGGCCACTGGCCCATGTCGCCACCCGCGTGCTGGGGGAGGCCCGGCGCCTGTCGGGCGAGGACTGGACCCTGCGCGCGCTGATGAAGAAGGCCCGGCTGCCACGCCTCGGCAAGGCGCTGGACCGGTAGCGGCGGGGCGCCAACCGTCCAGCGAAATGCCTGCCCAGGGACAGTTCGCGCTGCCCGCGGCGCGGCAGCGGGTTGTCGGCGCCGCCCGGGACGTCTATCACGAAGAAAATCTGATGAATTCGGTCGGACTCCGTGACTGCAGCAAAGACCTCACCGCGCACTGGAAATCCGCGACATCACCCGCAGCTTCGACGGCAAGCGGGTGGTGGATCGCGTCTCGCTGAGCATCGCGCCCGGCCAGGTGACCTGCCTGCTGGGGCCCTCCGGCTGCGGCAAATCCACGACGCTGCGCATGATCGCGGGCGTCGAGATGCAGGACAGCGGCACCATCCATGTCGACGGCCAGCTGGTCTGCGACACGGTCTTCCGGGTGCCGCCGGAACGGCGCTCGATCGGGCTGATGTTTCAGGACTTCGCCCTCTTCCCGCACCTCAGCGTGGGCGAGAACGTGGCCTTCGGGCTGAAGGGGGGCGGTGCCGAGCGCAAGGCGCGGGCGCACAGGCTGCTCGACCGCGTCGGTCTGGCACATTTCATCGACGAGTTCCCGCACCAGCTTTCGGGCGGCGAGCAGCAGCGCGTGGCGCTGGCCCGCGCGCTGGCGCCCAGCCCGCAGATCATGCTGATGGACGAGCCCTTCTCGGGCCTCGACAACCGGTTGCGCGACGGCATCCGGGACGAGACGCTGGACCTGCTGAAGGAAGAGGGCGCGGGCGTCCTGCTGGTCACCCACGAACCCGAAGAGGCCATGCGCATGGCCGACGAGATCGCCCTGATGCGCGCGGGCCGGATCGTGCAGCGCGGCGCGCCCTATACGATCTACAACGCCCCCGCCGACCGTGACGCCATGGCCTTCTTCAGCGATATCAACATCGTGCGGGCCACGGCGCGGGGGGCGCTGGCGGATACGCCCTTCGGCCCCTTCCTCGCGCCCGGCGTGGCCGACGGCACCGAGGTCGAGATCGTCTTTCGCCCGCAGCACGTGGGCATCGACTTCGACCGCGGCGGCAGCGGTCCGCTGCCCACCGAACGGGCCGGAACCCCCGCCCGCGGTATTGTCGAACGCGCCCGTTTCATGGGGTCGGAAAGCCTGATCGAGTTCCGCATGGACCACGACGGCCAGATGCTGCGGGCCACGGTGCCCAATGTCTTCCTGCCCGAAAAGGGCCGTCCGCTTTGGCTGACCGTGCGGCGGGACCGCTGCTTCATCTTCCCGACGGACGGGGATAATCCTTCCAGAACAGTGTCCTAAGGCGCGTTCTTCACCCTGTCCGACAGCGCGCGCTCCAGCACGAAGACCCGGATCGCAGAGGCCAGCCCGACCCCGGGATCGCGGCCCGCGTCGATCTCGGCTGCCAGCGCGTTCAGCGGCTTGCCGTCCTCGGCGGCGATGCGCCGGAAGGCCCGCCAGAAGGCATCTTCCAGAGAGACCGAGGTCCGGTGCCCCTGCAGCGTCAGCGAGTGCTTGACCGGCCGCGCGGTCATTCCTGCCGGTGCCCGTCGAGATCGCGCCGCGCCTTCTCGGCCCGCGCCGCGTCCAGCGCGCGCTCGGCCTTGCTGCGCCCATGCTTCGCGGCATTCTCGTCGCCCGCGCGGCGCTTCTCGGCGCGGGCCTTCTCCTTGCGGAATCGGTTCAGGTTCACGGGCTGGGTCATGGGCTGAAATCTAGCCGAGGCCCGGTGGCAATTGCCATCCCCAAGAGACCCGCCGCCCCATTCATCAATGGAAAAGGGGCGCCCCCTCTGCCGGCAGGGCGCCCCTTTCCTCTTCTCTGGTCTGAAAATACCTCGGGGGCGCGCGCAGCGCGTGGGGGCAGAGCCCCCTCCCGCCTCAGTCCCGGGCCTTGGGTCCGATCATCTCCTCGGGCCGCACCACGCGGTCGAAGGTCTCGGCGTCGACGAAGCCAAGCGCGATGGCCTCTTCCTTCAGCGTCGTGCCGTTCTTGTGCGCGGTCTTGGCGACCTTGGTGGCATTGTCATAGCCGATGGTCGGCGCCAGCGCCGTGACCAGCATCAGGCTTTCTTCCATCAGCTTCTGGATGCGCGGGCGATTGGCCTCGATGCCGTTCAGCATCCGCTGGGTGAAGCTGTCGGCCACGTCGCCCAGCAGCTGCATCGACTGCAGCAGGTTGTAGGCCATCATCGGGTTGTAGACGTTCAGCTCGAAATGGCCCTGCGAACCGGCGAACTTGATTGCCGCGTCATTGCCCATGACATGGGCCGCGACCTGGGTCATCGCCTCGGCCTGCGTCGGGTTGACCTTGCCCGGCATGATCGACGAACCCGGCTCGTTCTCCGGCAGGATCAGCTCGCCAAGGCCCGAGCGCGGGCCCGATCCGAGGAAGCGGATGTCGTTGGCGATCTTGTACATGGCCCCCGCCACGGTCGCCAGCGCGCCGGACATGAAGACCATGGCGTCATGCGCCGCCAGCGCCTCGAACTTGTTCGGCGCGGTGACGAAGGGCAGGCCGGTGATCTCGGCCATATGCGCGGCCACGGCCTCGCCCCAGCCCTCGACCGTGTTCAGACCGGTGCCGACGGCGGTGCCGCCCTGTGCCAGCTCGTAGATGCCCGGCAGGGCCTGCTCGATGCGCTTGATGCCGTTGCGGATCTGGCAGGCGTAGCCCGAGAACTCCTGCCCCAGCGTCAGCGGGGTGGCGTCCTGCGTGTGGGTGCGGTAGATCTTGATGATGTCCTTGAACTCGGCGGCCTTGGCCTCCAGCCCCTCGGCCAGTACGGTCAGTCCCGGCAGCAGCACGTCGCGCGCCATCATGGCGGCGGCGATATGCATGGCGGTGGGGAAGGTGTCGTTGGACGACTGGCCCATGTTGCAGTGGTCGTTCGGGTGCACCGGGTCCTTCGATCCGATGGTGCCGCCCAGCATCTCGATCGCGCGATTGGCGATGACCTCGTTGGCGTTCATGTTCGACTGGGTGCCCGACCCGGTCTGCCAGACCACCAGCGGGAAGTTGTCGTCGAACTTGCCCGCGACGACCTCTGCGGCGGCGGCGATGATCGCATCGGCCAGCACGGCATCCAGCGCGCCGGTGGCCTTGTTCTCCATCGCGCAGGCCTGCTTGATCACACCCAGCGCGCGGACGACGGCCACAGGCTGCTTTTCCCAGCCGATGGGGAAGTTCATGATCGAGCGCTGCGTCTGCGCGCCCCAATACTTGTCAGAGGGAACCTCGAGCGGGCCGAAGCTGTCGGTTTCGGTGCGGGTGTCGGTCATGCCTGTCTCCTCGGATGCGTTTGGATCCCGTCATACTCACCCGCCCGGAAAAGGCAATGTGTATGCGGTGGTATACGGGCGCTAACAGGCCCTCGCGGGGCCGGTTTCAGAAGCCATCCTGGGCAGGGCGCAACGTCTTGAAGCCGGGGATCTGGTGCAGGTCGTGCGGACCAAGGGCGCCCCGTCGCGCCGCAGGCCCGCCGCCGGGGGCGGCGGCAGGGGCGCCTTTGCCTTGCACCGAAGCGGGTGTCCCCGCCGCCGGTGGCTACTTGCGGAAGCGGTCGAGACTGACCACCTCGGCGTCGCGGTGCTGCGGCTCGGGCTTGCCGCCCTCGGGACCGTCCGGCGGCTCGGGGCCGTCGTCATCCTCGTCCTCGTCCTCATCCTCCTGCGATTCGAAGCGCAGGCCGAATTCGACAGAGGGGTCCACGAAGGTCTTGATGGCGTCGTAGGGGATATACAGACGCTCGGGCGCGTCGCCGAAATTCAGCGTGATGCCAAAGCCTTCGTCCGTGACCTCGAGCCCGTCGAACCAGTGCTGCATGACCACCGTCATCTCGCCGGGATAGCGATCCGACAGCCAGTCCGCCAGTTCGCTGTCCGGGTGGGCGGTGTCGAAGGTGATGAAGAAATGGTGATCGCCGGGAAGGCCATTGTCCTGAACGCCTGTCAGGACCTCCTGAATAAGGCCGCGCATGGCACGATGCATCAGTTTGCCATAGTCGATCCCGTCGGACATCTCGTCTTTCCTTGTTTCTCGGCGCCAGCATATTGGTTTTGGCGGCGAGGAAAAGGGCGGATTGTCAGAGGCCTCCGATTGCCCAGCCCGCCGCCGCGCAAAGCGGCAGCACCGAGGGGCACGCCGCGCTTCAGCGGCCCCAGAAGCCCCAGGCCAGCGCGATCAGCGGCAGGGCCTGCCAGCGCAGGCTGGCGAGGACGGGCCAGTCCGGGCCAAGGGGCTGTGCGCGTGTTTCGGCAAAAAGCGTGTGCAGCGCGAACCACAGCGACAGGTTGGCGATGACCCCCACGACGGCGGCGGTGATCGCCGCCAGCGCGGCGCGCAGGCGCGGACGGGCGGTCAGCGCCTCGACATGGGGCGCGCCCGCGAAGATCCACAGGAAGCAGGGCACGAAGGTCATCCAGAGCGTCAGCGCCCCGGCGGCCAGCTCGAACCACAGCCCGCCGGCCTGGTGCCCCGCCAGCTGTCCGACGAATTGCGTCACGAGGATCAGCGGCCCGGGCGTCGTCTCGGCCAGACCCAGCGCGTCGATCATCTGCGCCGCGTCCAGCCAGTGGCGTGTCTCGACCACCTCCTGGGCCATCCAGGCCAGCACCGCGTAGGCGCCGCCGAAAGTCAGAACCGCCAGCTTGGCAAAGAAGGCGGCAAGGTCGAACAGCAGCGCCTGCCCGGTCAGATGCAGGATCGGCAGGGGGGCCAGCCACAGCGCGGCCCAAAAGAGCAGCGTGGTGGGTTTCGTGGGGGTGCCGTGATGCGGCTCTGGCGCCACGTCCTGCGCGGGCGGTGGACGCAGGGCACCCCAGAGCGCCGCAAACCCGATGATCAGCGGAAAGGGCAGCCCGGCCAGGAAAAGCGCGGCGAAGGACAGCGCCGCAAGGGCAAGGTCGGTACCGGACCCTTCAGGGCCTTTGCGGAGAGCCGCAGCAGCGCCTGCGCGACGATGACGATGACCGCCGCCTTGACCCCCAGAAGAAGCGATGCGGTCTCGGGCCGCGTGCCATGCGCGGCATAAAGCGCCGCAAGGACGGCAATGACCAGCGCGCCGGGCAGGGTGAAGAGCGTGCCGGCGATCAGCCCGCCGGGGATGCCGCGCAGGCGCCAGCCGATGTAGGTGGCCAGCTGCATGGCCTCTGGCCCGGGCAGCAGCATGCAGAAGCTGAGGCCGCGCAGGAACTGCTCTTCACTCAGCCAGCCGCGTCGTTCCACCGTCTCGCGGTGCATCAGGGCAATCTGCGCCGCCGGGCCACCGAAGGACAGAAGGCCGGTGCGCAGGAAGACGCGGACTAGGAGGGTGCGGTCGGTCATGCTGCCGGATTAGGGGGCTTTGTGACGGCGGCAAGACGGTCGGGGCCGGGCGGCGGGGGCTGTCAGCGGTCCGGCCAATGGTTGAGGATCAGCCAGGCGGCGGGCAGGGCCTCGAGCAGGAACCAGACGGCGGCCTTGGGTTGCGGCGGTTTGTCCAGGATCATCGAGATCCCGCGCCCGGTCGCGGCCCCGGCATAGGCCACGCCCAGCATGGCATAGGCGAAGCCCGCGCCGCTGATCAGGCAGGTCAGCGCCATGGCGACAAAGAGCCCGCCGGCAGAGGCGCGCAGTTCGGACAGTCCCATGGTCGATTGCGTCGGCGCCAGATCCAGCGCCTTGGCGGCATAGCGGGGCGCGACAAAGCCGATGGCGCCGAAGGCCAGGGTGAGCAGGGCGATGAGGATGTCGATCATGGGGGCTCCGGGCCGGTTTCCGCAGAGCTAGCGGGCGGTCGGACCGGGTCAACGACGGTGGGGCGCGGCGGTTGCGGCCGGTTGTGGCCCATGGCGCGGCATGGGCGCCCTCTGCGCGGCTTGACGGGAGGGGCCAAGGCAAGGGGCGCGGCGGCCCTGATCTCGCGCAGGGATATGTCTCGCGGGATGGTTGAGCGGGGAGGCCTGACAGGGGGGAGTAGTAGTGCAGGCTTCTGTTGCCAGGTGCCTGCGAACCCCGCCTTACGCTGCTAGGCGCAAGGACTTAGATTTCGGTATTCCCAACTGCTTACGCAGCGAGGGCAACCGGAGCACGATTGTTGTTGGCAATTGTACTTTGTGAACCGATAACGGTGGTATCTCACCGGGACAAAGCCACGTCTTTACACGTTCGTCGATCCTGTTTCGGCCCCATGATCCCCCAACAAGAGATATATGGTGGAGCCGCCGGGTACCGCCCCGGGTCCGATCCGCTTATTTCACGCACGTTTATGCCCATAGTCCCTTGCGGGACATTTCCAATATAGGGGCGCGGCGGCGGCTTGCAAAGGGGCGAAGTGCTCCCGGCGGGTCCGAAATCTTTCAAAGATTTCGGACCGGTTTCTTTGTAAGAAACCGGCGCCCCCTCAGCCGATGCGGCGGATCGGCGCGGCGTTGCAGAAGATCACCACCTGACCGGCGTTCTCATAGGCGCGATAGCCGCGCCGCGCCACTTCCTGCCGGAAGGCCTCGATCCCGACGAAACGCTCGATATCGCGCAGCTTGCGGCGGATCACCGCGCCGTCGCGCGCGGCCTTCGAGGCAAAGAGATCGTTCAGCCAGTGTTCCGGCGTCAGGGGCGACAGGGGGGGCATGCCGCAATCCTGCCTCATCACGGTTAAGCCCGGGTTAAGGGGCGCCGAGGCCCAGCCCTTGCAGGTGGCTTTCCACGGCGCTTTGCCACCGCTGCCGCAGGTCCGCGTTCGGGTGGTGCCGCAGACCCATGGCGCGCAGGCGGTCGTAGCGCTCCGAGGTCTCGGGGCCGAAGGTCTGCGACACTTTCGGATGCCAGTAGGCGAGCGCCGCCCCGACCGCGCCCCGCGCGGTCCCGACCAGCCGCTCCAGCCCTTCGAGCCCAAGTTCGAGGTGGCGCCTTTCGCGCGGCAGCAGCTCGCGCAGGACCTCTGCCAGCGGCGAATAGGACGCAAGGGCCATCTCTTCGAGGTGGATCACCGAGGCTGTGCCCATCAGCACGTTCATGGTCACCGCGTCGGCCCAGCCCTGCAGCGGGTAGTGGAAGACCGAGAGCCGCATGTCGCCGCCGTGGCGCCGCGCGCCGATATCCTCGTCCCGCCCCACGCGCGCGGCCCAGTCATGCGCGGCGTTGTAGCGGCTGACGTCGGTGCCGAACTCAGCCATCAGGGCCAGCACGCGCTCGGCGTGGTCGGCCTTTTCCAGCGTGATGCGGCTGGCGGCGATGCGCTCCTTGATGCCGGGGGCCTTGTTGATCGCATCCGCGAAACCCGCCGACCCGGCCAGCGCACTGTCCACGAAAGAGGACATCAGCCGCATCAGCTCGGCCCGGTAGCGCGGCGGGACGTTCTCGGGCGAGGTCAGCTTGCCGCCCTGCGCGAGGTAGTCGGCCAGCGCCATGGTGTCGGTCTCCGTCGTCATGGCGTGATCCCCACGGCTGCGGGGCGGGCAGGTCGGCAACCGCGTTCCGCCCGCCTCGCGCCCTTGGCGCGGTCATGCGTCGACTTGCCCGTGGCGCCGTCCTGCAACGCAGCGCCCGTGGCACGGTCCTGCGTCGACATACCCTGATGTGTCGTCATGCCCGTGGCGGCGTCATTCGTCATAGCTGAGCACCACCCTGTCCGAGACCGGCACCGCCTGACAGGAGAGCACGTAGCCCGCGCGCACCTCGTAGTCTTCCAGCGCGTGGTTGGTTTCCATCTCCATCTCGCCCTCCAGCACCTTGGCGCGGCAGGTCGAGCAGACCCCGGCCTTGCAGGAAAAGGGCGCGTCCATATGGGCCGCGATGGCAGCATCCAGCACCGCGGTTCCGTCCTTGGCCATGCGGAAGTTGCGGGTCGTGCCGTCCAGCGTGACCGAGACCGCGCAGCTGTTCGCCCCCGCCGCCTCTTGCCGCGACACCGCTTTCTTCTTCGCGCGGCCCGGCTGGGACGAGGCGAAAAGCTCGAACTTGATCTGACCGTCTTGCAGCCCCTGCTTGCGCAGGCCCTCGGCGATGGTCAGCATCATCGGTTCCGGCCCGCAGATGAAGACCGTGTCGAAGCTGTCGGCGTCGATCCAGTGGCGAAACAGCGCGTCCATCTTTTCGGCGTCGATGCGCCCGGTGAAGAGGTCGATGTCCTGCGCCTCTGTCTCCAGCACATGGATGACCGAGAAACGGCCCAGATGCTCGTTCTTCAGATCCTCCAGCGCCTCGCGGAACATGATCGAGCCGGTCTGCCGGTTGGCATAGACCAGCGTGAAGCGGCTGTACGGCTCGCGCGACAGCGTGGTCTTGATGATCGACAGAAGTGGCGTGATGCCCGAGCCGCCCGCGAAGCCCAGGTAGCCGCGCGCGGTGGAGGCGTCGAGCGCGGTATGGAACTTGCCCATGGGCGTCATGGCCTCGAGGACGTCGCCCGGGGCCAGCGTCTCGTTCGCCCATGTGCTGAAGGCACCGCCGTCGACGCGCTTGATCCCGACCTTCAGGCAGCCCTCGTCGAGGCCCGCGCAGATCGAATAGCTGCGCCGCAACTCCTCGCCGTCGAAGGCGCGGCGGAAGGTCAGGTATTGTCCACGGGTGAAGGCAAAGGCGTCCCGGTCCTCGTCCCGGGGGCGCAGGGTCACCACGACGGCGTCGCGGGTCTCGCGCTGGACATCGGTGACGTCGAGGGGGTGGAAACGAGGCATTGGCGGTCTTCCCTCAGTGGCACTTGAAGTAGTCGAAGGGTTCAAGGCAATCCGTGCAACGGTAGGCCGCCTTGCAGGGGGTAGAGCCGTGCTGGCTGATCTTCTCGGTCGCGCCCGAGCCGCAGCGCGGGCAGGGGACCGTCAGGTTGGACTGCCCCGACAGGCGGCGGGCGCGGGCGGCCGTCGGCCCGTCCGGCGCGGTGCCGTCGATGGGCGGGGCGATGCCATAGGCGCGCAGCTTGTCGCGGCCTTCGGGGGTGATCCAGTCCGAGGTCCAGGGCGGCGAAAGGCGGCGTTCGAGACGCAGCACCTCGACCCCCTCGGCGCGCAGCTTGTCCGTGATCATCAGGTCGATCACGGCGGTCGCCGGACAGCCCGAGTAGGTTGGTGTGACGGCGACAACCAGCGTCTCGCCCTGATAGGAAACGTCGCGCACGATGCCGAGATCGGTGACGGAAATCACCGGGATCTCGGGGTCCGGGACCTCTGCCAGCCAGTCCCAGACCTGTCGCAGGGGGGCAAGGGCCGTCACCATGTGGCGTCCGGGTAGGCGCGCTGCAGGAACTGCATCTCGGCCAGCAGGAAGCCCAGATGTTCCGTGTGCCGCCCGGTCTTGCCGCCGGTGTGCACGTCCATGCGGGTCTCGGGCGGGGTCAATGTCGCCTCGTCCAGCACGTCGCCCACAAGCGCCTGCCAGTCGGGCAGGATGGCCTCGGGCAGGGGGGCGATGCCCGCCTCGGCCAGGGCCTTGTCGATGCCGTCGGTGACGAACAACTCGCCCGCGTAGGGCCAGAGCGCGTCCAGCGCCGCCTGCATCCGGGCATGGCTTTCACCGGTCCCGTCGCCCAGCCGCACCACGAGGTCCGAGGTCCGCTCCACCTGATAGGACACCTCTTTCAGCGCCTTTGCGGCGATCTCGGCCACGCGCGGGCTGGAGGAGCCGGTCAGTGCCTTCAGCACCAGCCAGTGCCATGCGTCGAAGAGAAAGGCGCGCATCAGCGTGTGGCCGATGTCGCCATTGGGCAGTTCCACCAGCTTGGGGTTGCGGTACTTCAGCGCGTCACGGCGGAACGCCAGCCTGTCTGCATCGCGGTCCGCGTCCTCGACCTCGGCGGCCAGCGCCAGCCACATCTGCGCGTGGCCGATCAGGTCCAGCGCGGTGTTGGCGACGGCGATGTCCTCTTCGAGGATCGGCGCATGGCCGCACCATTCCGACAGCCGGTGGCCCTGGATCAGCGTGGCGTCGCCCATGCGGCAGAGCCAGTCGAAGAAGGCGGGCTTCAGGTCCACGTCCGTCAGATGCGGGTCCGAGGGGCGGGCCTGCTCGGCGGCGAGGCGCTGGGCATCGGGGGTCATGACATCGGGCAGCGAGGGCATCACATGTGGCCCACTTCGTCGGGGATGTCGTAGAAGGTCGGGTGGCGGTAGACCTTGCTTTCGACCGGATCGAAGAGCGGCCCCTTGTCCGAGGGTTTCGAAGCGGTGATCTGCGACGAGGGGACGACCCAGATGGAAACGCCCTCCTTTCGGCGGGTATAGACGTCGCGGGCATTGTTGATCGCCATCTCGGCGTCGGGCGCATGCAGCGAGCCGACGTGGCGGTGGTTCAGCCCGTGGCTGCCCCGGATGAAGACCTCCCAGAGGGGCCATTCCTTGGACATGTGATCCTCCCTGACGGGGCCTCTGCCCCCATGAGTGTGCGTCCGGTACCGGCGCGTGCCCCTGTGCCCTGGGGCGTCCCGGCGGGAAGGGTGGCGATCCGGGGCGGGCCGCCGCCCCGACCCGTCAATGCCTCATTCTGCGGCCTGGCCGACCCCGGCCCGGCGCCTGGCGGATTTCTCCGCATAGGCGGTGAGGCCGTCGCGGAACCATGCGCCGTCGTTCCACGCCTTCTGGCGCGCGGCGATGCGTTCGGCGTTGCAGGGGCCGTTGCCCTTGAGGACCTCGAAGAACTCATTCCAGTCGGGCTCGGCGAAGTCCCAGCCTTCCTTGTCCTCGTTCCACTTCAGCGTCTCGTCGGGCACGGTCAGCCCGAGGTACTGCGCCTGCGGCACGGTCTCGTTGACGAAGCGCTGGCGCAGCTCGTCATTGGTGTTGATCTTGATCTTCCACGCCATGGACTGGGCAGAATGCACGGATTCCTTGTCGGAGGGGCCGAACATCATCAGCGCAGGACCCCAGAAGCGGTTGAGCGCGTCCTGCGCCATTTCCTTCTGCTCGGGCGTGCCCTGCGCCATCTTCATCATGATGTGGTAACCCTGCCGCTGGTGGAAGCTCTCTTCCTTGCAGATCCGCACCATGGCGCGGGCATAGGGGCCGTAAGAGGTGCGCTGCAGCGGCACCTGGTTCATGATCGCGGCACCGTCGACCAGCCAGCCCACCGCGCCGATGTCGGCCCATGTCAGGGTGGGGTAGTTGAAGATCGAGGAATACTTCATCCGCCCGTCCAGCAGCATCCGGGTCAGCTCGTCGCGGCTGACGCCCGAGGGTCTCGGCGGCACTGTAGAGATAAAGGCCATGGCCCGCCTCGTCCTGCACCTTGGCCAGCAGGATCTGCTTGCGCTCCAGCGTGGGGGCGCGGGTGATCCAGTTGCCCTCGGGCAACTGGCCGACGATCTCGGAATGGGCGTGCTGGCCGATCTGGCGGATCAGGGTCTTGCGGTAGCCCTCGGGCATCCACTCCTTGGGCTCGATACGCTCGCCCGCGTCGATGCGCTGCTGAAAGGTGCGCTCTTCGGGGGACATCTCGTCGAGGCTCTGGACGGCCTTGCCGGTGGACTGGACGTTCTGGGCGTACATGCGCGTGCTCCTCGGGTTGGGGCCTTGGGTCCGTAACGCGAGAGGCAGGCCCCCTCCGCCCATTGGGGCGCGCGGGGCGGGCATCGGTCAAGTCTTTCCTCCCGGTCCGGCGACTCGGGTGGTCAGCCAACCGGACGGTCGATTAATAGCACGGAACGTGTCACGAGAAAAGAAATTCTGAACCCAATTTGTAACACGTCAGTCCGGGGCGGCGGAAGGATCGTCGACGATCCTTGCAAATTCCATCCATGGAACTTCGCCGCCCGGGGCTAGCCACCGACCCGTGGCATGCCGCCCAGCAGCAGGTCGCAGATCGTCTCTGCATAGCCCGCGCGCCCGGCTTCGTCCGCCTGACCGTCCCACTGGAAGTGCCAGTTGACCATGGCGAAATAGGACATGGTCAGCGCCCGCATTGCGCTGCGGTCGGCGGCCAGCGCCGGCGGGGCAAGGCGGGCCAGCCGGTTGCGGACCTGGGCCACCAGGTCGCGCTGGTAAGCTTTCAGCAGGGACTGCTGGGTATCGGGCAGGGCACGGATGGCGTTCAGCTGCACCCCGTGCTCGGCATCGCGCCCCTTGTAGGCGACGAGGATCTCGCGGGTGATGGTCCGCAACTGCGTCTCAGGGTCCGCGCTGGCGTGCTCCAGTCCCGCGATGTGGTCGCGCAGGCCCGAGAGATGCACGTCGAGGATGTCGAAGAGCAGCGCCTCCTTGCTGTTGTAGTAGTGGTAGATATTGGCCTTGGAGATGCCGCAGGCCTGTGCCACCTGCGCCATCGAGGCACGCCCGTACCCCTCGTCCGCAAAGAGGCGGGCGGCGCCTTTCAGGATCGCTTCACGCTTGTCGTCGTGGTCCTTGGCGATGGTGCGCGCCACGGCTCTTCCTTCTGCTGCTCGCCGCAATCCTTGCGCAAAACCAACCGGTCGGTCAATAATAAACCCGGACCAGAGGGAGGGGACGCCATGCAGAAGATTGCCAGCCACGTCGCCGGGGCGTGGATCCCGGCAGGCGGAGGCGCCCGGCCCATCGCCGACGCCGTGACCGGCGCGGTCTATGCCGAGGCCGGGGATGGCGCGATCGACGTCGGCGCCATGCTGGACTACGCGCGGGAGCGGGGCGGCGCGGCCCTGCGGGCCATGACCTTCCACCAGCGCGCGAAGATGCTCAAGGCGCTGGCGGGCCACCTGCACGAACGGCGCGACGCGCTTTACGAGATTTCGTACCGCACCGGCGGCACGCTCGCCGACCACAGGATCGACGTCGACGGAGGCATCGGCACGGTCTTCGTCTATGCCGCGAAGGGGCGGCGCGAGATGCCCGACGACGTGATCCTGCTGGATGGCCCGGTCGAGCAGCTGGGCCGCAGCGGCGCCTTCCTCGGGCCAGCACGTCTATACATCCAGACGGGGCGTGGCGGTGCATATCAACGCCTTCAACTTCCCGGTCTGGGGGATGCTGGAAAAGCTGGCGCCCGCGCTGCTGGCGGGGGTGCCCTCGGTGGTCAAGCCCGCGACGGTCACCTGCCCGGTGACCGAGCTTTGCGTGCGCATGATGCTCGACAGCGGCATCCTGCCCGAGGGCGCGCTGCAACTGGTAACGGGCGGGCTGGGCGACACGCTGGACCAGCTCGATTGTCAGGATTGCGTCACCTTCACCGGCTCCGCCGAGACCGCCCTGATGCTGAAGCAGACGCCCGCGCTGGTGCGCAACGGGGTGCCCTTCACCGCCGAGCAGGACAGCCTGAACGCCTCGATCCTCGGGCCGGACGCGGGGCCGGACAGCCCGGAATTCGAGGCCTTCATCAAGGAGGTCTGCCGCGAGATGACCGCGAAGGCGGGACAGAAATGCACCGCCATCCGCCGCATCATGGCCCCCGAGGGCCGCGTCGATGCGCTGATCGCGGCGCTCTCGGCGCGGCTGGGCAAGACGGTGGTCGGCGATCCGCGCCTTGATGGTGTGCGCATGGGGGCGCTGGTGTCACTGGACCAGCGCGCCGACGTGCTGGAGAAAGCCGCGCGCATCGGTGCCGAGGCAGAGCTGGTCCATGGCGGGCCGGAGGGCTTCGCCCCGCAGGGGGTGGACGCGGCCAAAGGCGCCTTCATGGCCCCCATGCTGTTCCACTGCGCCGACCCCGACAGCGCGACGGCGGTGCATGAGACAGAGGCCTTTGGTCCCGTCTCCACCGTCATGCCCTATCGCGACCTCGCGCACGCGCTGGCACTGGCGAACCGGGGGCAGGGCAGCCTCGTCGCCTCTGTCGTCACCCATGACCCGCAGGTCGCGCGCGAGGCGGTGCTGGCGGCGGGGGCCTTCCACGGCAGGCTCTATTTCACCGACCGCGACGCCATGGCAGAGGCCACCGGCCACGGCGCGCCCATGCCGCATATGGTCCACGGCGGGCCGGGCCGGGCGGGTGGCGGCGAGGAACTGGGCGGCATCCGGGGCGTGAAGCACTTCATGCAGCGTACTGCCGTGCAGGGCAGCCCGGCGCATCTGGCCGCCGTGACCGGGCGCTACATCCCCGGCGCGCCGCAGCGCGAGACGCAGACGCATCCCTTCACCCGCCGCTTCGGCGACCTTGCCCCCGGCGACGTGCTGCACAGCGTCGCCCGCGCGGTCACGCTGGAGGATATCGAGCACTTCGCCCGCTTCACCGGCGACACCTTCTATGCCCACATGGACGAGGCCGCGGCGCAGCGGAACCCCTTCTTCCCGGGGCGTGTGGCGCATGGCTACCTGCTGCTGTCCTTCGCCGCCGGGCTGTTCGTGGAGCCGAACGAGGGGCCGGTTCTGGCCAATACCGGGCTGGACGGGCTGCGCTTCATGAAGCCTGTCAGCCCCGGCGACAGCATCAAGGTGGCGCTGACCGTCCTGCACAAGACGCCGCGCACCGCCGATTATGGCGAGGTGCGCTGGCATGTGCGCATGACCAACCAGGACGACGCGCAGGTGGCGGAATACGAGCTGCTGACCATGGTGGCTATTTGATGCACTAAACTGCACTGATGAAGTGGTGTTGCAAAATCTTGCGTGCAACTGGTGCAGTATCTTGCACAATCCTCTGTCCGGTGCTACGGGTCGATCAGCCAGAGCCCGGGCTGCGCCGGGGTCCAGCCGGAAGAGGAGCCGGTTGGACCGATCCGCGCTTTCGGGGATGGACGGGAAGGGAGGCCCATCCGGATGAACGCTGACGCCGCCAGCCAGATCACCGCCGCCGAGGGCGCGGCCGCAAACGCCAATGCCGCGCTCTACTTCGTCGACCGCCACATCGCCGAAGGACGCGCCGACAAGCCCGCCTTCGTCGAGGCGGACGGCGCGAAACGCATCCTGACCTACGGCCAGCTTGCCACGGACTCCGGCCGGTTTGCCGGGGCGCTGATCCGCAGCGCCGTGCGTCGCGAAGAGCGCATCGCCATGGTCATCCGCGACCAGATCGAGTTCCCGGTGGTCTTCTGGGGCGCGATGAAGGCGGGCGCGATCCCGGTGCCGATCAACACGCTGCTGTCCTCGGCGGTCTACGAGCAGATCATCGCCGACAGCCGCGCGACGGTGCTGGTCGTCTCGGAAGAGCTTTGGGAGGTGGTCGAACCGGCGATCCGCGACAACACCGCGCTGCGGGCGGTTGTCGTGATCGGCGCGGCGCCCGGTGGCACGAAAAGCTTCCGTGCCTTCACCGAGGGCGCCCCGGTGCAGGAGGCGGTGACCTGCCACGAGGACGAGCTGGCCTTCTGGCTGTATTCCTCCGGTTCGACCGGGCAGCCCAAGGGGGTGCGCCACGTGCATTCCTCCCTGAAGGCGACCTCGGACACCTTTGGCGCGCAGGTGCTGGGCATCCGCGAAGAGGATACCGTCTATTCCGTGGCCAAGATGTTCTTCGCCTACGGGCTGGGGAACGCCATGTCCTTTCCCATGGCGGTGGGCGCGACCACGGTGATCTTCGGCGGCAGGCCCACGCCGGACGCGGCCTTCGGCATCCTGAAGGACCACCGCCCGACGATCTTCTGCGGGGTGCCGACGCTCTTCGCCGCCCTGCTGGCGGCGGCTGAACAGGGCGGCACGCCCGAACATGGCCTGCGCCTGTGCACCTCGGCGGGCGAGGCCCTGCCGCGCGAGGTCGGCGAACGCTGGTCGCGCCTGATCGGGGCCGAGATCGTCGACGGCGTCGGCTCGACCGAGATGCTGCACATCTTCCTGTCGAACGCGCCCGGCGACATCGTCTATGGCACCTCCGGCAGGCCGGTGCCGGGCTACGAGGTGCGCCTTGTGGACGAGCACGACGAGGATGTCGGGCCGGGCGAGGTGGGCGAATTGCTGGTGCGCGGGCCCTCTGCCGCCGAGGGCTACTGGAACCGCCGCGACAAGTCGCGCTCGACCTTCGAGGGGCACTGGACGCGCACCGGCGACAAATACGAGCGTACCGCCGAGGGGCGTTTCGTCTACTGCGGGCGCACCGACGACATGTTCAAGGTTTCGGGCATCTGGGTCTCTCCCTTCGAGGTCGAGCAGGCGCTGGTGGATCACCCGGCGGTGCTGGAGGCGGCGGTGGTGCCGCAGCGCGACGATCAGGATCTGGACAAGCCCAAGGCCTTCGTGGTGCTGAAAGAGGGCCAGTCGCTGGACCCCGACGCCCTGAAGGATTTCGTGAAAGAGAAGATCGGGATGTGGAAGTACCCGCGCTGGGTCGAGGTGGTGGAGGAGCTGCCGAAGACCGCGACGGGCAAGATCCAGCGGTTCAAGCTGCGCGAGGGGCGGTGCTGATCCGGGTTAGCTTTGTGCCGTATCTGGCTGAAAAGGTTATAAATTCACTGGCTCAGGAGTGGTGCTTCGGCGCTGGGAGTGCCGCGCAGGGCAATCCGCCCCGCGCCGACACTCTGCGGGCGACGGGATTGCTCCGGGCGTGGCGTGAACGGGAGAGTATGGCATGTGGGTTGAGGGTGGCACGTTAAATGTGGCTGGCAAGTCACTGGAATATGGTTGTTTCGGCCCGTCCCCGGATGAGGCGCCGACCATCGTTCTGCTGCACGAGGGGTTGGGGTGTCTTGCGCTCTGGCGCGACTTTCCGCAGCGCCTGTCGCAGGCCACGGGTTTCGGTGTCATGGCCTATTCGCGCGCGGGCTACGGCCAGTCCGACCGCGCCGACCTGCCACGCCCGCTGGACTACATGACCCGCGAGGCCACAGGGGTGCTGCCGCAGGTGCTGGATGCCGTGGGCTTTCGGCGCGGCGTGTTGATGGGGCATTCCGACGGCGCGACCATTGCCGCGATCTACGGGGGCACTGTGTCGGACATGCGGGTGCGCGGGCTGATCCTGATGGCGCCCCATTTCTTTACCGAGGGCATGGGTCTGGCCGAGATCGCCGTGGCGCGCGAGGGCTATGAGGATGGCCTGCGCGACCGCATGGCCCGGTATCACCGCGACCCGGACAACGCCTTTCGCGGCTGGAGCGAGGCCTGGCTCGATCCGGCGTTCCCTGCGTGGAGCGTGGCCGATGTCATCGACTACCTGCGGATTCCGACGCTGGCGGTTCAGGGGCGGCAGGACCAGTATGGCACGCTTGCGCAGGTGGACGAGATCGCGCGCCGCGCCTATGCGCCCGTCGATACGCTGATCCTCGACGATTGCCGCCATGCACCGCATCGGGACCAGCCCGAGGCGGTGCTGGAGGGGGTCGCCGATTTCTGTGCGCGGCTGGAGCGCATCGAGGCTGCCCAGCTTGTCGGCGCATGAGCTTTCCGCGCCCCGTGGCCTATATTCCCGGCCAGACGCCGCGTCACCCCGAAGGTCTCTTTGAGGCCCTGCGCGCCACCGTCCGCCCCGGCATGTCCGAGGGCGCGCTTGCCGATTGCGACGCCCTGCGGGCCGGGCTGTATTACCTCGATGAGGGGCTGTTCTGGGAGGCGCATGAGGTGCTGGAGCCGGTCTGGATGGCCTGTCCACCCAATTCCGCCGCGCGGCAGGTCGCTCAGGCGCTGATCCAGATTGCCAATGCGCGCCTGAAGCTGCGGATGGGGCGGCGGCAGGCTGCCGCGCGCATCGCCGCGCTGGCGGGTCGCCATGTCACGGAGGTGCGCCACGCGGGTGGGGAGGCGCCCCTTGGGCAATCGCTCGAGTCGCTGGAGCGACGGTTGGAGGCGCTGCGGCAGGATCTGCGGTAGTGCAATATAATGCATTAAATTAGGTGTGTTTTTTAAGATCATGAAATCGCTTTATTTGTCCGGATGTTTCGAGTGCATTAAAAGGCATAATCCTTGTTTACCGGCGCTGCGTGGTGCTCTATAGTGCATATTAAATGGAGGAGACGCGCATGGCCAGGGTCATCGATTTTCAGACCGATCCGTCGAAGTACCGCCACTGGAAGGTCGAATACGACGGCCCTGTGGCCCGCCTGATCATGGATGTGGACGAAAACGGCGGCCTCTTCGAGGGGTACCAGCTCAAGCTGAACTCTTACGATCTGGGCGTCGATATCGAATTGAACGACGTGGTGCAGCGCATGCGCTTCGAACACCCCGAGGTGAAGGTCGTGGTGATGATGTCCGGCAAGGAGAAGGTCTTCTGCGCCGGGGCCAATATCCGCATGCTGGGCGGCGCGGCGCATAGCCACAAGGTCAATTTCTGCAAGTTCACCAACGAGACGCGCAACGCTTTCGAGGCCGCCGAGGCGGACTCGGGGCAGAAATACATCGCGGCGGTCAAGGGGGCCTGCGCGGGCGGCGGCTACGAGCTGGCACTGGCCTGCAACCATATCATGCTGACGGACGACTCGCAGTCCTCCGTCGCCTTGCCCGAGGTGCCGCTGCTGGCGGTTCTGCCCGGCACCGGCGGGCTGACCCGCGTCACCGACAAGCGCAAGGTGCGCCGCGATCTGGCCGACATCTTCTGCTCGACCGAAGAGGGTGTGCGCGGCAAGCGGGCCCGCGACTGGCGGCTGGTGGACGAGGTGATCCCCAACTCGACGTTCGACGAGGCGGTTGCCGCGCGCGCACAGGAATTCGCCGCCGCCTCGGCCAAGGGCGACGCACAGGGCATCACGCTGGGGCCGCTTGACCGGACCATCGCCGAGGACGGCTCGGTCAGCTACAGCCTTGTCGAGGTCGCGGTGGACCGCGCCGCGCGCAGGGCCGTCATCACCCTGAAGGGCCCCGAAGAGGAGGCGCCCGCCGACATGGAGTCCTTTCAGGCGCAGGGCGATCAGGCCTACCTGTTGAAGCTGGCGCGCGAGTTCGAGGACGCGATCCTGCACCTGCGCCTGAACGAGATGGAGTGCGGCTTGTGGGTGATCCGCACGCAGGGCGACCCCGAGGCCTTGCTGGCGCACGAGGCGCTGCTGGCGGACAACGCCGGGCACTGGCTGGCCAACGAGGTGCGCCAGTACTGGAAGCGCACGCTGAAGCGTGTGGACGTGACCTCGCGCTCGCTGGTGGCGCTGGTCGAACACGGGTCGTGTTTTGCCGGGGTGCTGGCGGAACTGCTCTGGGCCGTCGACCGCAGCTACATGATGGAGGGTGAATTCGAGGGCGACAACCGGCCCATCGCCACCGTCACCCTGTCGCCCGACAACTTCGGCACCTACCCGATGGGCAACGCGCTGTCGCGGCTGCAGACCCGATTCCTTGCCACACCCGAGACGGTCGAGGCGCTGAAGGCCGGGATCGGCGAGCCGCTGGAGGCGGAAGAGGCCGATGCGGCGGGGCTGGTCACGATGATCCTCGACGACATCGACTGGGAGGACGAGATCCGCATCTTCATGGAAGAGCGCGCCAGCTTCAGCCCCGACGCCATGACCGGGATGGAGGCCAACCTGCGCTTCGCTGGCCCCGAGACGATGGAGACGCGCATCTTCGACCGCCTGACCGCCTGGCAGAACTGGATCTTCAACCGGCCCAACGCGGTGGGCGCCGACGGCGCCCTGCAACGCTACGGCACCGGGCTGCGCGGCGATTACGCCATGGAACGTGTCTGAAGAATTTTCGAAGAAAATTCATGAACGACAGAGCTTTCGGCGAAAGCTCTGAGACCCCGGAGGACCCCAATGCTCGACCTGATCAACGTCAGCTACGACACCCAGATCCCCAATAACGTCGGCCTCAGCGAGGACCGCAAGGTGCTGAAGGCGCTTGAAAAATGGCACCCCGGATATCTCGACTGGTGGAACCGGCTGATCCCGCAGAACTTTCAGGAGTCGATGGTCTACCTGCGCACCGCCGTTTCGGTCGACCCCAAGGGCTGGGCCAAGTTCGACTACGTCAAGATGCCCGAGTACCGATGGGGCGTGCTGCTGGCGCCGCAGGTCGAGGATCGCAGGATCCCCATGGGCGAACACGCCGGCCAGCCCGCCTGGCAGGAGGTGCCGGGTGAGTATCGCAACATGCTCAAGCGCCTGATCGTGATCCGGGGCGACACAGAGCCGGGTTCGGTTGAACAGCAGCGCTTCCTGGGCCTGACGGCGCCCTCGCTCTACGACATGCGCAACCTCTTTCAGGTCAATGTCGAAGAGGGCCGCCACCTCTGGGCCATGGTTTACCTGCTGCAGAAATACTTCGGCAAGGATGGGCGCGAAGAGGCCGACGCGCTGCTGGTGCGCTCGTCGGGCAGCGAAGAGGCGCCGCGCATGCTGGGCGCCTTCAACGAGGAAACGCCCGACTGGCTGTCGTTCTTCATGTTCACCTATTTCACCGACCGTGACGGCAAGATGCAGCTTGAATCGCTTGCGCAGTCCGGCTTCGACCCGCTGTCGCGCACCTGCCGCTTCATGCTGACCGAAGAGGCGCACCACATGTTCGTGGGCGAGACCGGTGTGGGCCGCGTCATCCAGAAGACCTGCGAGGTCATGACCGAAAACGGCATCACCGACCCCTATGACATCGACCGGGTGCGCAGCTACGACGTGATCGACCTGCCGACGATCCAGAAGAAGCTGAACCTGCACTACACGCTCTCGCTCGACCTCTTCGGGCAGGAGGTCTCGACCAATGCGGCCAATGCCTTCGCCGCCGGGATCAAGGGCCGGTACATGGAGCACCGGATCGACGACGACCACCAGCTGAAGGGCGACACCTACGTGGTCTGGGACTTCGAGAACGGCAAGGCCGTGCAGAAGGAGGTGCCCGCGCTGACCGCGATCAACATGCGCCTGCGCGACGACTACATCCGCGATGCGGCGGGCGGCGTGGGACGCTGGAACAAGGCGATCCAGAAGGCCGGCATCGACTTTGAACTGAAGCTGCCGCACGAGAGCTTCCACCGCCAGATCGGCGTCTTCGCGGGCAAGAATTTCGACCCCGAGGGCAATATGATCGGCCAGACCGACTGGGAGGCGCAGGTCAAGGACTGGCTGCCCACCAAGGGTGACGGCGACTACATCGCCTCGCTGATGAAGCCCTGCTACGAGCCCGGGAAATACGCGTCCTGGATCGCGCCGCCCAAGGTCGGGATCGACAACAAGCCGGGCGATTTCGAATACGTCAAGCTGCACATGGCTTGAATTGGGGGGCTGAGATCGGGGGCCTGCGCCTTCGGTCAGGGCCTTCAGGCCGGGGCGCATGACCCCGAAGACCGAACCGACAGGGCAGGGCGCCCGCGCGCCCGCCTGACCAAACAGGGAGGAAACGCGATGCAGACCAAACGTCTTTGCGGCCACGCGCCGCATGCCAGAGAGATGTCCCGAGAGATCCTGAACAGCGGCCCCTGTCTGGGCTGTCCCGGCTGCCGGGGCATCTGCGCCGCGCTGATCGAGGCGCTGAGTGTGCCGGAGGTGGTGCTGAACCGGGGCGGCTCATGAACAAGCCCCTGAAGCAGCACCTGATCGACCCGGAAATCTGCATCCGCTGCTACACCTGCGAGATGACCTGCCCGATCGAGGCGATCACCCACAACGACGACAACGTCGTGGTGGATGCGTCGAAGTGCAACTTCTGCATGGACTGCATCCCGGTCTGCCCCACAGGCTCCATCGACGAATGGCGCGTGGTGGCCGACCCCTACAGCCTCGAGGAGCAGTTCGAGTGGACCGAACTGCCCGAGCAGGAGGACATCGGCCAGTCCGAGGCCGAGACCGGGCTCGAGGCATTGGACGAGGCCATGGCAGCCCTGCTGGCAGAGGCGCACAGGGGCGCGGGCGGCAAGGCAAAGGCCCCGGCCAGCGCGGCCAAGCCCTCGGTCAACATGTACACGCCGGGCAAGCCCGCCACCGCCGAGGTGCAGGGCAACTACCGCCTCACCGACGACCCCGATCACGACGTCCGGCACATCATCCTCGACCTCGGCGGGCAGCCCTTCCCGGCGCTCGAAGGCCAAAGCATCGGCATCATCCCTCCCGGCACCGACGACAAGGGCCAGCCGCATCTGCCGCGGCTCTATTCCATCTCCAGCCCGCGCGACGGCGAGCGCCCGAACTACAACAATGTCTCGCTGACGGTGAAGCGCGAGGCGCAGGGCCTCTGCTCGAACCACCTCTGCGACCTGAAACAGGGCGACACGGTGCAGATCACCGGCCCCTTCGGCGCGACCTTCCTGATGCCCGACAACCCGGGGGCGCGGCTGCTGATGATCTGCACCGGCACCGGCGCCGCGCCCATGCGCGCCTTCACCATGCGGCGCCAGCGCACCACCGGCGGCAAGACCGGCGGCATGGTGATGTTCTTCGGCGCCCGCACGCAGAAATCGCTGCCCTACTTCGGCCCGCTCAAGAAGGTGCCCAAGGACCTGCTGGACCAGCACCTTGTCTTCTCGCGCGAGGGCGCGCGCGAATACGTGCAACAGGCCATCGCCCGCGAAGAGGACAAGGTCGCCGAACTCCTGAAGGACCCCGCCACGCATATCTATGTCTGCGGGCTGCGCGGCATGGAGGAGGGCGTCGAAAAGGCCATGACCAATATCGCCGAAAGCATCGGCGAGCCACAGCACACCCTGCGCGACCGCATGCGCGAGGAAGGCCGATACCACGTCGAAACCTACTAGGCCCCCCTTGCCCCCGGGCACATCCCCTGCTTCTCTGGTCCTCCAAATACCCTCGGGGGAGGCCCGCAAGGGCCGGGGGCAGAGCCCCGCGACGCCCCAGCAAACGAATGACGCCGCCATGACAGACCGCCCCGCCAACGCCCATGCCCATGAGATCCGCGTCACATGGGGCGACTGCGACCCGGCGCGCATCGCCTATACCGCGCGGCTGCCGTGGTTTGCGCTCGACGCCATCAATGCATGGTGGGAAGAACACCTCGGCGACGGCTGGTTCCAGATGGAGATCGACCGCAATCTCGGCACGCCCTTCGTGCGGCTGGAGATGGGCTTCCGCGCGCCGGTCACGCCGCGCCACAGGCTGATCTGTCACGTCTGGCCCTCGCGGCTGGGTGAGACCTCGATTTCCTTCCGGGTCGATGGCGAACAGGACGGCAAGCTCTGCTTTTCCACCCATACGACCAGCGTCTTCATCACCGCCGACAAGTTTGCCAAGCAGAAACCGCCGCAAGAGATCCGCGACCTGATCGCGCCGTACCTGCCGACCGCGGCGGGCTGATCCGGCAGGCTGCGCGCGGGCCGGGTATCCATCACAGAACCAGCAGGAAAGGGAGGAGACCATGCCCGTCACGCGCCGCCGCGAAGGCAACACCGGATATGTCACCCTCGACAATCCGCCCGTCAACGCCATCGGTCGGGCCGAACGCGCGGACCTGCTCGACGCCGTCGGATGGGCCGAGGCCGAATGGCTCGACCGGGTGATCGTCACCGGCGCGGGCCGCGCCTTTGCCGCCGGGGCCGACGCGCGCGAATTCGACGGCCCGCCCGCCGAGCCGCATCTGCCCGAGGTGCTGGATGCCATCGAACGCAGCCCGGTGCCCTGGGTCGCGGCGATCAACGGGGTCGCGCTTGGCGGCGGTGCCGAGATCGCCATGGCCTGCCGGATGCGCGTCGCCGCGCCCCAGGCGCAGATCGGCCTGCCCGAGGTGACGCTGGGGGTGATCCCCGGCGCGGGCGGCACGCAGCGCCTGCCACGCATCGTCGGGCTGGAAAAGGCGCTCGAGATGATCACCCTCGGCAAGCCCGTCTCTGCCGCCGCGGCGCAGGCCGCCGGTCTGGTGGATGACGTGGACGAAGACCCGCTGGACGCGGCCTTCATGATCAACACCGAGGACATGGGCTGCCGCGTGCCGGTCTGGGAATTGCCCCCGCCGCCCCATGACCCCGCCGCGCTGGCAGCGGCCCGCGAGCGGCTGGCCGCCAGAAGCCCCGGCCAGATTGCCCCGCTGCGCGCCGTCGATGTGATCGAAGAGGGGATGACCGAGGCCCTTCCACGAGGCCATGCGGTCCGAACGCGCCGCCTTCCTCGCGTTGCGGCAGGGCGATCAGGCCCGCGCCCTGCGGCACATCTTCTTTGCCGAGCGTGCCGCCAAGGCGCCCACGGACCTTGCGGCAGCGCCCCATTCGCTCGATACCGTCGCCGTGGTCGGTGGCGGCACCATGGGCGCGGGCATCGCCTATGCGCTTCTGAACGCCGGCCTCTCGGTCGCGCTGCTGGAAACCGACGCCGAGGGCGTCGCGCGGGCGGGCGCCAATATCGACAAGATCGTTTCGGCCAGCCTGAAGCGCGGGCTGATCGACGAAGCGGGCGCCGAGGCGCGCCGCGACCGCCTGACCCTGACCAGCGATTATGCCGCCGCCGGCAAGGCGACGCTTGCCATAGAGGCCGCCTTCGAGGCGATGGAGGTCAAGAAACAGGTGCTGTCGGCGTTGCAGGCTGCGCTGCCCGCCGAGGCGGTGCTTGCCACCAATACCTCTTACCTCGACATCGACGAGATGGCCGCCGTGCTCGACGATCCCGCGCGCCTCGTGGGCCTGCATTTCTTCGCCCCCGCCCATATCATGAAGCTGCTGGAGATCGTGCGCGGGGCGCAGACCTCCGACGCGGCGCTTGCCACCGGCTTTGCGCTGGCCAAGCGGCTGCGCAAGGTGCCGGTGCTGGCGGGCGTCTGCGACGGCTTCATCGGCAACCGCATCCTCGCCCGCTACCGCGAGGCGGCGGACACGGTCTTCATGGATGCGGCAACCCCGTGGGAGGTGGACGAGGCCATGGTGGCTTTCGGCTACGCCATGGGCCCCTACGAGGCGCAGGACCTTTCCGGCCTCGACATCGCCCATGCCAACCGCCGCCGTCAGGACGCCACCCGCGATCCGGCGCGGCGCTACATTCCCATCGCCGACCGCATGGTCGAACTGGGCAAGCTGGGCCGCAAGACCGGCGCGGGCTGGTATCGCTACCCGGGCGGCGGCGGCAAGGTCGAAGACCCGATCGTCGCCGATCTGGCGCTGGAAGAGGCGCATCTGGCGGGCATCACCCGCACCGAGATGACCGAGGCCGAGATCGCCGAGCGCCTGGTGCTGGCGATGATCAACGAGGGCGCCGACATCCTGCACGAAGGCATTGCGCAATCGGCGCGCGACATCGACCTCGTGACGGTTTTCGGCTACGGCTTTCCACGCTGGCGCGGCGGGCTGATGTGGCACGCCGACAGGCTGGGCGTCGCCCATGTGGTGCAGCGGCTTGAAGCACTGGCCGCCGAGGATCCGGTGGTCTGGACACCCAGCCCCCATTGCTGCAGTGCCGCGACACCGGGTGTGCGCTGTCGGACTATCGCAAGGCCTGACCGGGGCAGGGGCCGTCTGACTCCCTTGGATTTTAACGGATTGTTAACGACTGATCTTGCCATATGGTGGAAAGATACGGATCGCTGACAACCAACGGGGGCATTGCCCCAGCGGTCGGAGGTCACAAAAGCCGCAATATGGGCATGGATTTTGAAACAGTATTCCCGTCGGGTCCGGGGGGCTCCCGATCACGGGGGGACAGCGCTTTGAGCGGGTCCGCCCTTCCCGGGCGCGACGACCGCGCGGCGGCCCTGCTGCATCTCGTGCGGCAGGGGGTGAGCACGGCGGGCTCCATGATGCGCGCCCTTGTCCCGGTAGAGGACGTGGTGATCGTGACATGGCTGGAGGTCGCGCGGGACGACGTGCCAGGGGCCCGGTCGGAAGACGGGGTGGCTGACGGATCGGATGAGGGGGCGGATGACGCGCCGGGCCGGGGCCCCGGCAGGGCGGCGCTGCACCGGCTGGCCTGCAGGCACCTGCTGGCGGCGATTGCCGGCACCCAACCGCCGGGAATGGCCCCGGGACCGGATGGCTCCATGGCCTGTACCGCGCCGCTGGGCGGGGATACGGCGTTTCTGTGCTCCTTCGACACCGAGGGCGGCGAGATCATGGGCGTCGTCGCGCTGCGCGCCCCGGCGGCGGTCCGACCCGCCGACACCGGCCCGTTGCTGGAAAAGATGGCCCGCGCGGCGCGGCTGGTGGGGCTGCATCTCGGCGGGGTCATCAGCAAGGTCGAGCTGGAGCTGGACCTGATCGCCGCCCGGCAGCAGATCAACCGGCTGGAACGCCTGAACCGCACCGATCCCCTGACCGGGCTGCAGAACAAGACCGCCTTCGAGGCGGGCTATCAGGCGCGGATCGGCGCGGCGCAGGACCCCCTTGCGCTGATCATCCTCGACGTCGACCATTTCAAATCCGTGAATGACCTCTACGGGCACCAGTTCGGTGATTCCTACCTGCGCACCCTGTCGCTGGCGCTTGGCTTCGCGCTGCCCGAAAGCGCCGAAATCGGGCGGATCGGCGGCGATGAATTCGCGATCCTGCTCGATATCCCGAAACGCGGCGCCGGCTACCTCGAGGCGGTGATGAAGCGCTGCCGCACCGCGATCCTGCGCGCCACGGCAACCCTGGGCAAACCGGACCTTGGCAAGGTCAGCATGGGGGCCGCGATCTTTCCCGACCACGCCCGCGACGGCACCACGCTGTACGAACTGGCGGACAGCGCGCTCTATATCTCGAAAAGCGACGGGCGCGGGGCCCAGACGGTCTTTGATCCGGCGCGGCATCAGGCCTTCAACCCCCGGGCCATCGGACGGCGGTTCCGGCAGGCCGCGCATGACGGGCTGATCCGGCCTTATTACCAGCCGATCTACGATCTTCGGACGGGTGCCTGCCATGGCGTCGAAATGCTGGCGCGCTGGGGCGATGCCGACTTCGGGCTGATGACGCCCGAGCAATTCCCGGGCATCTTCCTCGATCACGAGAATGCCGAGCTTCTGACCCATGTGCTGACCGCCCGCGCGCTGTCGGACCTGTCGGACCTGCGGCAGCGCAACCCCGCGCGACCGACCCTGTCGATCAATGTCACCAGCTTCGACCTGATCAACCCGGAGTTCGTCTTCGACCTTCAGGCGCTGCTGTCCGACAACCCCGGCATCGACTGGGACAGCATCGTCATAGAGGTGACGGAAACCATCATGATGGGCGCGCCGAACGGCCAGATCTTCCGGTCGCTCGAGGAACTGCGCCGCCGCGGTGCGCGGGTGGCGCTGGACGACTTCGGCACCGGCTACGGCGGGCTGCGCCACCTCAGCGGCTGGCCCATCGACTGCATCAAGATCGACCGCAGTTTCGTGAACCGGATGAGCGAGAGCGAGACCGACGCCGCCATCGTCGAGGCGCTGCTGACCCTTGCGGGCCGGTCCGGGCTGACGGTGGTCGCCGAGGGGGTGGAAACAGAGGCCCAGCTGCAGCGGCTTCAGGCCATGGGCTGCCGCCTTGTGCAGGGCTACCTGCTGTCCGCACCGGCCCCCGCCGACCGGCTGGATGCGCTGATCCGCCCGCTGGACCTTGGCGCCTTCGCGGCGGCGGGGGCGCCGACCCTTGTCAGGCGCGAAGGGTGACGGAGACCGCGCGGCGCAGGGCGTCGATCGAGGAAGGCTTGCGCAGCATCACCCCGGGCACGATCCGTTCCGGCGGGACCTGCGTTTCGGCATAGCCCGACAGGTACAGCACCGGCAGGCCGGGCTGGCGGTCAAGGGCAAGCGCGGCAAGGCGGTGGCCGTCGACCGGGCCGCCCAGCCGGATATCGGTGATCAGAAGGTCGAAGCGCGGTCCCCGGTCGAGGGCGTCGAGCGCCGCGTCGGGCTGCCCGACCGGCGTCACCTCCAGCCCCATGAGCCGCAGGGCCTCGACCAGCATGGCGCGGAACTGGGGATCGTCCTCGACCACCAGCGCGCGGCGGTCGGACAGCCCGTCCGCCGGGGCGGGGGTGGTGTCGCAGTCTTCCGGGGTGGGGGCTGCCGGGCCCATCGGCAGGCGCAGCACCGCCTCCGTGCCATGGCCAAGGCGCGAGGACAGCCGCAGGCTGCCGCCCATCTCGCGGGCGAAGGCGGCGGTCAGCGACAGGCCAAGGCCGCTGCCGTCCTGCATCTGGCGGCTGCCGAAGACGGGATCCTGCGCCTGTTCGAGCGCCTCGGCGGACATGCCGGGGCCATCGTCGCGCACCGTCAGGACCAGCGTGTCGCCCTCGCGCCGGACAAGAACCGCGATGCGCCCTTCGGCGCGCGCGGCCTGTGACAGCGCGCTGCGGGCGTTCAGCACGAGGTTCAGCAGGGCGGTTTGCAGGTCGATCCCGCGCCGGATCGCGCCGATGCTCTCTTCCGGAAGGCTGGCGTCCAGCCGGTACTCGGCAGGCAGCGACGGGCGGATCAGCCGAAGCGCGCCGCCGATCAGGGCAAGCGCATCGTCCGGCGGTGCCTCATGTGAGGGATCGCTGCCGAAGGCCATCATGCGCCGGGTCAGGTCGCTGCCGCGCGCGCAGGCGTCGCGGGCGGTTTCCAGCGCCTGCCGCATCGGCGCCGCCTCGGTCTGCATCAGGCCGGTGTCGGTGGCCAGGCGCACCACGCCCAGCACGTTGGACAGCTCGTGCGCGACGCCGCCGGCCAGTTGGCCAAGCGCCTCGCGGCGCTGCACGCCGGACAGGCGGTCCTGCAGGGTGACGCTGTCGGTCTGGTCGGTGACGGTCAGCACCAGCGATCCGGCATCGGGGCCCGCGGGGCGCAGGGTCTCGCAGTGAAACCGCAGGACCCGCATGCGCGCGGTGTCATCGAACAGCCCCACCAGCCTGCCGGTCTCGCGCCGCGCCACAACAAGCGCCTCCACCGGGCGCTGCGCGGCGGCCAGCGGCTTGCGGGTCTCGGGGTCGAGGAAGCGGGCCTCGCGCAGCCAGGCGGCGACCGAGCGTTCCGCTCCGGCAAGGTCGCACGCGGCCCGGTTCGAGGCGGTGATCTCGGCCTTGGCGTCGAAGACGACGACCGCCATGGGAATGGCGTCCAGCAGCTGTGCGACGCGGCGGCCCTGTTCGAGCGCGGCGCGCTCTTCGCGGTTCTGCGCCCGCGCCAGCCTGAGGACCAGCGCGGCAGAGACCAGCCCCAGCAGGGCCGCGCCCGCGGTCAGGCCGAGCGTGGTGGGAAACAGCCCCTGGCGCGTGGCCATGATTGTCAGCCAGGCGCCGAGGACGGGCAGAAGGATTGCAAGCGGCAGCACCGTGCGCGCGGTCCGGCTGCCGGTGCCCTCTGCGGTGGCCAGCGCGACCCAGCCCCGGTCCGGCGCGCGCAGCAGCGTGGCGGCGAAGATCAGCGCGAGGCTGATGGCGGTGGGCAGCGAGAGGCCGGTCAGCACGCCGACGCTTTGCGTTGCCGTGAGATCCAGCAGCCAGCTTTCCAGAGCGAAGAGGGCCAGCACCGGGCCCGCCGTCGACAGGCCGACCCATCCCGGGCGGCCCGGCGGCATCAGCGAGACCAGCGCCGCCAGCGTCAGCAGCAGGGCCGTGGCCGGTGACATGCGGTCCCCGGCGGCGGTGACAGCGCCGCTGGCCACCGCCCAGCCGCAGATCGCAAGGACCGCAGCCGCGCAGAGCCGCCGCACCAGCCCGGCGCGGGGGTGGTCGGCGGGCAGGACGAGGGACAGCGCCAGCAGCACGACCGCACCGGCGGTCGAAGGCACCATGACCGGCAGATCGGGCGCCTGACGCAACACCCGGTCGATGCGGATCCCCCATCCCAGCAGCAGCGTGACAAGGGCGATGGCCGGGGCCATCCCCGCGGCGATGCGCGACACGCGCATCAGCCGCGCGCGGCGCAGCCGGGTCGGGGCCGGGGGCGGTCGGTTTCGGCAGGCGCCGGGGCGGCGTGGCGTCCGGTCATGCGGTCAGGCGGCGCACGGTCCGGTCGAAGGACGACAGCGGCTCTGTCTTGTGGAACCGGGCCGAGGCCAGCCGCAACCCTTCGGTGAACAGCGGCGAAAGCACAAGCTCCATGTGGCCGGTCACGATGACGACGGGCAGCGCGGGGTCGTGCGCGTGCAGGCTGTGCAGCGTGGACAGCGCGCCGCCGCCCTCCATCAGGACGTCGAGAAAGACGATGTCCGCCGGGCAGCGGGCCAGCGCCGGAAGCACCTCCTGACCGGAGGCCACCCCGGTGACCGCGTGGCCCAGTGCCTGCATCGCGGTGATGAAGGCGGCACGATAGTCGGCATCGTCGTCCGCGATCAGGATACGCGCCATGCTTCGCCTCCGGATTGAAGAATTCACGCAAATGTGTGATATTAGTGTGCAAAGGGAAAAGATACGGGCTGTAGGGGGTGCATGGCACAACAGGAACCCGCCGCACAGGGAATACCGCTCGTTGTCATCGGTGCGTCGGTACCGGCGGGCTTGAGCCGCTCGAGGCCTTCTTCGAGGCCGCGCCGCTGTCCGCGGGCTGGGCCTTTGTCGTGGTCCAGCATCTGTCGCCCGAGTACCGGTCGCGCATGGATGAGCTTCTGGCCCGGCGCTCGCGCCTTGCGATCCGGCCGGTCGAGGACGGGCTGGCGATCGAGCCGGACACGATCTACCTCAACCGTCCGAACGCCTATGTCGAGATCGTCGACGACCGCTTCCGCGAAACCGCCTATTCCGACGAGGCCACGCGTCCGCATCTGCCCGTCGACGCGGTGTTTCAGTCGCTGGCCGGGCGAAGCGGTGGCTTCAGCCTTGGCGTCGTGCTCTCCGGTTCGGGCCGCGACGGGGCCAAGGGCGCGCGGATCCTGAAGGCCGGGGGCATTCCCGTCCTCGCCCAGACCCCGACAGAGGCGCGTTTCGATTCCATGCCGCTTGCGGCGATCGGCGAAGGCGCGGCCACGCGCGTCCTGTCCGCCGGTGACATGCCACGGGCCATCGCCGAGCTTCTGCGCGAGGCCAGCGGCGCCCGCAGCGGCGCCGAGGCCGAGGAGGGGGCGCTGGCGCGGATCATGCGCCTGCTCGAGGAAAACCGCAAAATCGACTTCACCGCCTATCGCCACGCCAATGTGCAGCGCCGCATCCAGCGCCGCCAGCAGCTGCGCGGCTTTGAGCGGCTGGAGGACTACGCGGCCTTTCTTGCCAGCGACAAGACCGCCCTCGACCAGCTGTATCAGGACCTGCTGATCGGCGTGACCCAGTTCTACCGCGACCCAGAGGCGGTTGTGGCGCTGCGGCAAAAGCTGCTGGACCCGCTGGCCGGGGCCGAACACGACGGCACGCCGATCCGCATCTGGGTGCCCGCCTGCGCCAGCGGTGAAGAGGCCTATACCATCGCCATCGAACTGACCGAGGCGCTTGAGAAGGCCAAGTCGAACCGCAAGTTCCGCATCATCGCCACGGATGTGCATCGCGGTTCGCTGGAGCGCGCCTCGCTGGGCATCTACACCCCCTCCGCGCTGGCCAATATGCCGTCCGGGCACCTGTCGCGATACTTCGAAAGGCAGGGCAACCTCTTCGTCGTTGATCCGGTGCTGCGGCAGAAGATGATCTTCTCGACCCATGATGTGCTGCGCGATCCGCCCTTCATGAACCTCGACCTGATTTCCTGCCGCAACCTGTTCATCTACCTGCGCGAAGAGCCGCAGGCGCAGGTGCTGTCGATGTTCCTGTTCGGCCTGCGCCATGACGGGCACCTGATGCTGGGCGGCTCGGAAAGCGTCGGGCGCTTTACCGAGGAATTCGCCACTGTCGACGCGCGCTGGCGGTTGTATCGCAAGACCACCGACAGGCGTTTCGTCGACCCCGCCGCGATGCACCAGCAAAGCCTGCCGCAGTCCCGGACAGAGCCGATCGTCAACCGCAGCCGTTCGGTGGCGCAGGATCGCACGATGATCGCCGATATCGCGGATATCCGGAACCGCGACGTCCTGATCAAAAGCTACAACCTGCTGCTGCGCCGCTACGCGCCCTCTTCGATTCTGGTGACAGGGGAAGGCACGGTGCTGGGCTGGTTCGGCGCCGCCGCCGCCTTCGTCGACACGATGAACAACCTCGCGGACTGGACCGTCGAGGACATCGTTCACCCGGATCTTCATTTCCCGATCAAGGTCGGCATGGAAAAGCTGCGGCAGGGCGCACTGGAGGTCTTTACCCGCAGCGTGACGGTGACGCTTGTGGCGGGCCGCCAGCAGCAATGCACGGTGCGGATCGAGGCGCTGGAGCAAAGCGCCCGGGTCAAGATCATGCTAGTGGCGGTCACGATGGAGGGCGGCGAAGAGGTCCTGCCGCCCCCGCCGGGGCCAGCCCGGTCAGCAGCGACGACATGTCCCTTGTGACGGGGCGGGTCCGCGAGCTGGAGCGCGACCTGCGCCTGAGCGAACAGACCCTGAAGCAGGTGACCGAGCGACTGGAGGCCAGCGGCGAGGAGTTGCAGGCCTCGAACGAGGAGTTGCAGGCCTCGAACGAAGAGTTGCAGGCCTCGAACGAGGAACTGCAGGCCTCGAACGAAGAGCTGCACGCGGTCAACGAAGAGCTCGTCTCTGTCAGCTCCGAGCACGAGCGCAAGATCCAGCAGTTGTCCGAGCTGAACGACAGCACAGAATTCGTGATGGACCTGATGAGGATGGGGGTGATCCAGGTGGACCCCGAGGGCCGCATCCAGCGCTTCAGCCGCCTGATGTCGCGCGACTTCGGCATGGTCGCCCATGATACCGACCGCCCTCTGTCCGTGATCAGCCCGCGGCTGGGGTTTGTCGACCTGCCCGATCTCGTCGCCCGGGTTGCGGAAAGCGGCGAACCGCAAGAGGCGGAGGGCGAGGTCGAGGGCCGCCGGACGGCGGTTCTGGTTTCGCCGCTGCGCCCGTCCGACGGCAATTCCTTTCCGGGCGCGGTGATCGTGATCCGCTACCTGTAGGGGCGCCGGACTGTCCCGGTCGCGCCGAGACCCCCGGCGCGGCCAGAAGCGCGCACCGGACATATCCGTCTGGCCGATCCGCCTGACGGATCCCCTTGGCAGGCCGATCGGCAATGCGCAGGCCGTGGCAAGACGCGCCGCGAGAGCCATCCGCTGTGTCTGCGAAGACGGGGGTGATGTCGCCTGCGGGAGGTCGGGGGCGGCAAGGGGCTGGGTGCGGAGGGCAGCACCTGTGGGCCAGAGAAATCGAAACCGGCGGCACACGCGGGCATCGCGCGGGCGCGCCGCCGGGGATGGCTGCCGGCGGCAGGGGGCTTTGCGCCGGAGGGAAAGCAGGTCCGCCAGTATCAACCGGGGGGTGCCGATGTCAGGGATCGCAGCGTCACCGGCTGCGGCGCGCGCGCCCTGCGACCGGCACAGGGCACAGGGCGCGGGGCCTATTCCAAGGCCGGGCTGGACAGAGAGGCCGGGGCTGAACATCCAAGCCCGCTCTCGATTTCATTGTCGAAAAATCTGGCGACCCAAGGCGTGACCTTCCCGACCAGGTCCATGGGGGCGGCCATGCAGAGAAACCGGACGGTTCCCGGCTTACTGGTTTGGCTGAAAGCGGGCATGTTCCAGCCGTACCCTTGTGGTCCGTGATGGACAGGGCGGATTTATGGGGATCGCTTGCTTTTCCCCCTTGGCATCAAGGCCTTGGGGGAAGTGGCGGAGAGACAGGGATTCGAACCCCGGGTCCCCGTGAAGGGACAACGGTTTTCGAGACCGCCCCGTTCGACCACTCCGGCACCTCTCCGCGGGGGTCTTGGTAGCGGGGCGTTTAGCCAATTCGGATTCCGCTTGCAACAGCATTTGCAAAGAAAGTTTGCGGGATCCCCGGGCGCCCCCTGCCGGAGCGGGGCCGACCGGCCCGGGATGGGCGTGCTCTTGCGCAAAACCGACAGGGGCGCTTGTTGCCGGACACCGCCTGCTCTAGGTCATCGAGATATCAGCAGGCACAGGCAGGAGCATGACGGATATGTCGGCAAGGCTTCGGAACAATGGCAGGACTCAGGGCGGGCCTTCCGCGATGGGGGCACTGACGTCCTTCGGACTGTCCGCGCTCTGGGCGCTGCCCGCCGGGGCCGAACCGGTCGACGACCTGTTCGAGGCCCTGCGGCTGCCCGAGATGATCGGGATCATGCGCGAAGAGGGCATGGCATACGGCGACGAGCTGGGGCGGGACATGTTCGCCGACAGCGCCTCGGCGCGCTGGACCGGGATGCTGGACGATGTCTACGACACCACCCGGATGGAAGCCGCCGTCCGCGAGGATTTTGCCGAGGCCATCGCGGGCACCGATCTCGACCCGCTGCTGAGCTTCTTCGAGGGCGAGACCGGGCAGCGCATCGTCGGGCTGGAGCTGGAAGCGCGCCGGGCCCTGATCGACGACGACGTCGAGCAGGCCGCGCGCGACGGCTTCCGTGCCGCGCAGGTCGACGAGGATCCGCGGCTTGACCAGCTGGGGCGGTTCATCGCGGTCAACGACCTGCTGGAGGCGAACGTGGCGGGGGCGCTCAATGCCTCGTTCCAGTTCTACAGCGGCCTCGTCGACGGCGGCGCGATGCAACTGTCCGAGGGCGACATCATCAGCGACGTCTGGGCGCAGGAGGAAGAGACCCGCTTCGACACCGAGGAATGGCTGCACGCCTTCCTGCTGATGGCCTATGATCCGCTCGACGACGAGACGCTGGACACCTATATCGAGGTCTCGGCCTCGGAAGAGGGCAGGGCGCTGAACCAGGCCCTGTTTGCCGCCTTCAATGCCATGTACGACGATCTGTCCTATGCGCTTGGCCCGGTGGCGGCGCAGCAGATGCAGGGGCAGGATCTCTAGGCGGACCGGCGGGGCGAAGGGCTTGACAACGCAAGCGCGCCGGGGATAGAGAAAGGCACACAAGACGGGGCTTCGGCCCCGCCTTTTGTTTTTGGTCAATCGATGCCCCGATGGGGCACGCTGTTCGAGGCGGCACGGTAGCCCGGCCCGAAACGCCCGGAACCCCGGGGGCCGCAGAACGCGGGAGAGAAAAGGAAGACGCGCATGTTCGCGGTGATGAAAACCGGTGGCAAGCAGTACAAGGTTGCAGCCGGCGATACGCTCCGGGTGGAAAAGCTGGCAGCCGATGCCGGTGAAACCGTCCAGTTCAACGACATCCTGATGATCGGTGGCGACAGCCCCGTCGTCGGTGCGCCGCTCGTGGCCGGTGCTGCCGTTCAGGCCGAGGTCGTGGATCAGGTCAAGGGTGACAAGCTCATCCACTTCGTGAAGCGCCGCCGCAAGCACAGCTCGCAGCGCACCAAGGGCCACCGCCAGCAGCTGACCCTTCTGCGGATCACCGAGATCCTGTCCGAAGGCGGCGACAAGACCGGCGTGAAGGCCGCCGTTGGTGCGGGTTCCGCGCCGAAGGCCGCTGCTGACGCCGCCCCGGCGAAGGCAAAGGCCGCCAAGGCAGCCGCCCCCGCAGCCGAGGGCGACGACCTGACGCAGATCACCGGTGTCGGCCCCGCCGCCGCCAAGAAGCTGAACGAAGCCGGCGTCACCACCTTCGCCGCCCTCGCCGCAGTCGACCCCGAGACCTTCGAGGGCGCCAAGGTGAAGGCCGAGTGGGTCGAACAGGCAAAGACGCTGGCGTAAGCCGCGATAGCAAGGAGAGAGACACATGGCACATAAAAAGGCAGGCGGTTCCTCCCGCAACGGTCGCGACTCCGCCGGACGCCGTCTTGGCGTGAAACTGTACGGTGGCCAGGCTGCGATTCCGGGCAACATCATCGTGCGCCAGCGCGGCACGAAGTTCTGGCCGGGCGAAGGCGTTGGCATGGGCAAGGATCACACGATCTTCGCAACCGCCGAAGGCGCCGTGAACTTCCGCAAGGGCCTCAAGGGCCGCACCTTCATTTCGGTGCTGCCGGTGGCCGAGGCCGCGGAGTAAACCGACCGACGACGTCGCAGGATATTCGGGGGATCGGTCTGATGGCCGGTCCCCTGTGCCGTTTGTTCGGCACGGATCGGTCACATTCTGAACAGAAACGACTTGTATCCGCAGGGCCTGCAAAGGCCCGAATTACAGGCGGTTGCACGAGAGGAGAGTGCAGATGGGCCTTCATAACGTCATGGATCAGCCGACGGTTGAAACGGATCGTTTCGACCTGCGCCCGCTGCGTCGGTCCGACATGGGCCTGCTGGAGCATTATTCCGGCGACAAACGCGTGGCGACCATGACCACCTCTATTCCGCATCCGCTGCCGCCCGGCGCGACCGAGGCCTATGTCACCCGCGCCATCGCGCCGGAACGGGTCGAGGATATCTGGGCCATGGATGCGACCAAGTCCGGCGGTGCCGAACTGATGGGCGTGATCGCGCTGGAACGGATGGAGGGCAACCAGTCCGAGGTCGGCTACTGGGTCGCGCCGCCGTTCTGGAACACCGGCCTCGCCTCGGAAGCGGTGCGCGCGCTGGTCGAGGCCAACCCGATGAAGAACGCCACGATGTTCGCCAGTGTCTTTCAGGACAACCCGGCCTCGGCCCGGGTGCTGGTGAACTGCGGCTTCGAATACATCGGCGATGCCGAAGCCTATTCCGTCTCGCGCGCCGCCAAGGTGCCAACCTGGACCTACCTGCGCAAACTCTGAGGATACGCCCATGCTCCGGACAGAGCGGCTGGTCCTCCGGCCTGTTCGGGCCGGAGACGCGGACTGGATCGCGACAGAAATCGCACGGCTCGAGGTGCAGCAATGGCTCACCTCGCCGCCGCACCCCTACAGGCTGGCCCATGCACGGGATTTCGTCGCGCGCTTCGGCAGCGGCCCCGGCACGCGCGTCATCGACGCGGGCGGGACATCCTGCGGCGTGATCACCATCGAGGCGGCGAACAGCTTTGCCGATGACCGGTCCGAGGGCTGGGAACTGGGCTACTGGCTGCGCGTCGATGCCTGGGGCCGCGGCTTGATGACAGAGGCGGCGCGGGCCATGCTGACCGATCACCGCGCACGCCACCGGGCCACGATCCACTCCGGCTGGATCACCGGAAACGCCGGCTCCGCGCGGGTGCTGGCCAAGCTGGGCTTCCTCGGCCCGACCGAAACGCTGCGCCGCCATGCGCATTTCCGGGGCGGTCCGGTGCCGGTCGAACGGGTCCATCTGCCCGCCGATGCGCCGCTGCCGTGATGCGGCCTCGCTTGTTCCCCTGACCAAAACCCGTTAAGCGCGGGCCAGCCCTGACGAAAGCCACCACCCATGAAATTCCTCGATCTCTGCAAGGTCTACATCCGCTCCGGTTCGGGCGGCAACGGCTGCATCTCTTTCCGGCGCGAGAAGTTTATCGAATTCGGCGGCCCGGACGGCGGCGACGGCGGCACCGGCGGCTCTGTCTGGGTCGAGGCGGTGGATGGGCTGAACACGCTCATCGACTTCCGCTACCAGCAGCACTGGTTCGCGCAGAACGGGCAGGGCGGCATGGGCCGCAACCGCACCGGCAAGGATGGCGACGACATCGTGCTGCGCGTGCCCGTGGGCACCGAGATCCTCGAAGAGGACGAGGAAACCGTGGTGGCCGATCTCGCCACGCTGGGCGACCGCGTGCTTCTGGCCAAGGGCGGCAACGGCGGCTGGGGCAACCTGCGCTTCAAGACCTCGACCAACCGGGGGCCGCGCCGCGCCAACCCGGGGCAAGAGGGCGTCGAGCGCACGCTCTGGCTGCGGCTGAAGCTGATCGCCGACGTCGGATTGGTGGGGCTGCCCAACGCGGGCAAGTCCACCTTCCTCGCCGCGACATCGAACGCGCGGCCCAAGATTGCCGATTATCCCTTTACCACGCTGCACCCGAACCTCGGCGTCGTCTCGGCGGACGGGCGCGAATTCGTCGTGGCCGACATCCCCGGCCTGATCGAGGGCGCGCATGAAGGTCGGGGCCTGGGCGACATCTTCCTCGGCCATGTGGAACGCTCCGCCGTGCTGCTGCACCTGATCGACGGCACCTCGGGCACGCTGATCGAGGACTGGCAGACCATCTGCGACGAGCTTGACGCCTATGGCGCGGGCCTGTCGGACAAGCCCCGCGTGACGGTGCTGAACAAGATCGACGCGCTGGACGACGAGGAACGCGCCTTCCTCAAGGAAGAACTCGAAGCGGCGGGCGCCGGGGACGTCATGCTGATGTCGGGCGCCACCAACGAGGGTGTGACAGAGGTGCTGCGCGCCCTTGCGCCCCATGTTCAGGCCCGCCGCGCCGCCGATCGCCCCGCCGACCCCGACGCGGAGGAGGACGGCTCGTGGCAACCCTGACCGACGCGCGCTGCGTCACGGTCAAGATCGGCTCCGCCCTGCTGGTGGACCGGGAAACGCGCGGGCTGCGCGCGGGCTGGCTGGCCGCCATCGCCGAGGACGTGGCGGCGCTGAAGGCGCGCGGCGCCGAGGTGATCCTCGTGTCCTCGGGCTCCATCGCGCTGGGGCGGCAGGTACTGGGCCTGACCGAACCCGACCTGCCGCTGGAACAAAGCCAGGCGGCGGCGGCGGTGGGGCAGATCCGCCTCGCCCGGGCACTGGGAGGACGCGCTGGCGCCGCACGGGCTGACCGCCGCGCAACTGCTGCTGACCCTCGAAGACACCGCCGACCGGCGCCGCTACCTGAATGCGCGCGCGACGCTGGCGACGCTGCTGTCCCATGGCATCGTGCCCATCGTGAACGAGAACGACACGGTGGCCACCGATGAAATCCGTTACGGCGACAACGACCGGCTCGCGGCGCAGATCGCCGTCACCGCAGGCTCGGACCTGCTGGTGCTGCTCTCGGATGTCGACGGGCTTTACACCGGCAATCCCGCCAGCGATCCCGCCGCGCAGCACCTCGCCGTGGTCGACCAGATCACACCCGAGATCGAGGCCATGGCGGGCGACGCCGGGTCCGGCCTGTCCAAGGGCGGCATGAAGACCAAGGTCATGGCGGCCAAGACCGCCACCGCCTCGGGCTGTGCCATGCTGATCGCCCACGGCGCCGCGCCGCACCCGCTGCGGCGGATCATGGAGGGCGAGCGCACCACGCTTTTCACCCCGCAGCTGGACCCGCATGCCGCCCGCAAGCGCTGGATCGCCGCGATGAAACCGCAGGGCACGCTGGTCATCGACGCGGGCGCCAGCCGCGCGCTGGCCTCGGGCAAATCGCTGCTGCCGGCGGGGCTGACCCAGGTCGAAGGCGGCTTTGGCCGTGGCGATCCGGTGACGATCCGCGCGCAGGACGGCACCGGTCTGGGGCAGGGGCTGACACGCTATACCGCCGCCGAAGCCCGCGCCATCGCCGGCCACCAAAGCGCCGAGATCGAGACCATCCTCGGCTATCCGGGCCGGGCCGTGCTGATCCACCGCGACGACATGGCGCTCTGACCGAAGCGCTTTGCGCCCTCTGCTTCTTCTTGGTAAAAATACCTCACTGAACGCTCTCCAAAAAGGCCAGACCGATGAAGGATCTCACCGACATTCCCGCCCTGATGCATGACATCGGCGCGCGCGCGCGTGCGGCTGCTGCGGATCTTGCCTTTGCCCCATCCGAGGCCAAGCAAAAGGCGCTGGAGGCCGCCGCTGATGCGGTCTGGGCGCGCCGGGCCGAGATCGTCGCGGCCAATGCCAAGGATCTCGACTTCGGCTGCGAAAAGGGCCTGACCGAGGCCATGATGGACCGGCTCACCCTGACCGAGGACCGCATCAAGGGCATCTGCGACAGCCTGCGCACGGTGGCGGCGCAGGACGATCCGGTCGGCGCCGTGACCTCTGAATGGGACCGGCCCTCGGGCCTGCACATCCAGCGCGTGCGCACCCCGCTGGGCGTTGTCGGCGTGATCTACGAATCGCGCCCCAACGTGACGGCGGATGCGGGCGCCCTGTGCCTGAAGGCGGGCAATGCGGTGATCCTGCGCGGCGGCTCGGAAAGCTTCCATTCCTCCGGCGCCATCCACGCCTGCCTTGTGGAAGGGCTGAAGGCGGCGGGCCTGCCCGAGGACGCGATCCAGCTGGTGCCGACGCGCGACCGGGCCGCCGTCTCCGAGATGCTGACCATGACCGATTTTATCGACGTCATCGTGCCGCGCGGCGGCAAGGGCCTCGTCGGGCTGGTCCAGCGCGAGGCGCGGGTGCCGGTCTTTGCCCACCTCGAAGGCATCGTGCACATCTACCTCGACAAGGAGGCCGACCCGGTCAAGGCGCTGGCGGTGGTCCGCAACGCCAAGACCCGGCGCACCGGCATCTGCGGCGCCGCCGAATGCCTGCTGATCCACCGCGACGTGGTGGATACCATCGGGCAGGGCGTGATCCGCGCGCTGCTCGAGGCCGGGGTCGAAGTGCGCGCCGACGAAACCCTGCGCGCCATCGAGGGCACGCAGGAGGCGACCGCCGACGACTGGGGCTGCGAGTATCTCGACATGATCATCGCGGCGAAGGTCGTCGAGGACATCGACGGGGCGATCGCGCATATCCGCCGCTACGGGTCGAACCACACCGACTGCATCGTGACAGAGGATGACGCCGCCGCCGACCGCTTCTTCCAGCGCCTCGATTCGGCGATCCTGATGCGCAACGCCTCGACCCAGTTCGCCGATGGCGGCGAGTTCGGCATGGGCGCCGAGATCGGCATCGCCACCGGCAAGATGCATGCGCGCGGCCCGGTGGGCGCAGAACAGCTGACCAGCTTCAAGTATCTCGTGACCGGCGACGGCACGGTGCGCGGCTGACACCGCAAGGCGTGCCGGGCCCCGCCCGGTCCGGCGCGTCAGGCGATCTTGATCGACAGGGTCTCGTCGCGAAGCCGTGCCAGAAGCTTCTGGTCGCGGTCCTCCGCGAGGACGGCCAGCAGCACGAAATGCACCCGGTCGGGGGTGGGGTTTTCCAGCGGCGCGGCGCCGTTCAGGTGGTCCCACAGCGGCTGCTCGACCTTCAGGCGCGGTCCCTCGGCCCCGATCGACCAACCGGCGGCATCGCGGTCGAAGCGCACCCTGCCGCCCTGCGGAAGGGCGCTTTCACAGCACAGGAACGCAAGGAAGGCCAGTTGCACCTCGGCCCGGGGCAGATCGGCCTGGATCTGCCAGTCGACGCTGGTCCGGCTGTCCTTCAGCAGCGATTCGAAGATCGACAGGACCTCGCGCCGCCCCATCATCTGGGTCGATCCGGCACTGCCGAAGGCGACTCGGAAGAAGCGGATGCGGGCGGTGGCATTGCCGCAGCTCTCGTGGATCAGCTCCATCTCCGGCCCCGAGGCATCGCCGCCGGAAAGCGCCAGAAGCTCCAGCCCGTTCTGGATTGCGCCGATGGGGCTGATAAGGTCGTGACACAGGCGGGACCCCACGAGGGTCGCAAGATGGGCGGTGCTGAGGGACATGGTTTGCTTTGCCTTGAAAGGTTAGTTTCATGAACGACTTCAATTCTTTACTCGAACCGGGCATGCTTGTCCGGCACCCCGGGCAACCGGATTGGGGCCTGGGGCAGGTGCAATCCAACATCGGCGGTACCGGATCACCGTGAACTTTCGCGAGCAGGGCAAGGTGGTCCTTGATGGCGCCCGCGTCACGCTGGTCCCGGTCTACGATGGTTAAGCTATGGTATCACCGGTTGAAAAATAGTTAAGCCGACACAGGGGAAAGTCGGAGATCGCGCGGGCGCGCGCTCTGGCGGCAAGGGTTGATATGGCCCGCGCGCTTCTTTACGAGGCGGTCGGCGGCGCAACAGGGAGCGAAGGCATGGGCGAGGGCACGCAGGCGATCTCGGTCCGGCTGGCGCGGGACTCGGCAGAGATCGCGGCGGCACAACGGTTGCGCTACGAGGTCTTCGTCGAGGAACTGGGCGGCGACGGGCCGTTGGTCGACCACGGGGCGCGGTTGGAAAAGGATCGCTTCGATCCCTTCTTCGACCACCTTCTGGCGCTCGATGGCGAGCGGGTGATCGGCGTCTACCGGCTGCTGCGTCAGGATCAGGCCGAGGCCGCCGGCCAGTTCTATTCCGAGGACGAATACGACCTGACCGCGCTCAAGCGCAGCGGGCGGCGCCTGCTGGAACTGGGCCGGTCCTGCCTGCATCGCGATTATCGCGGCGGCACGGCGATGTTCCAGCTGTGGCAGGGGCTGGCGGACTATGTGCTGGCGCATGGGATAGAAGTGCTCTTCGGCACCGCCAGCTTTCACGGGACGGATGTGGAGGGCCTTGCCGGACCGCTGTCCTTCCTGCACCACCGCCACCTCGCCCCCTCGGATCTGCGGGTGCGCGCGCGGGCCTTCCAGCCCATGGACCTCGTGCCCGAAGCGGCCATCGACCGGCGGCAGGCGATGCGCGAGATCCCGGCCCTGATCAAGGCCTACCTGCGGCTGGGCGGCTGCGTGGGCGAGGGTGCCTTCATCGACCACGCCTTCAACACCACGGATGTCTGCCTTGTCATGGACACCGCTCGCATGGATGGCCGCCAGCGGGCGCTTTACACCCGGGGCAGCGCGGAATGAGCGCCACATGGGACGGCGGCGCGCCGCCACCGGCGCCCCGGCGCGGCGTGGGGGGCGCGCTGCGGATCGCCCTGCGCGCGCCTGCCATGCTGCTGGTGCTGACCGGGGGCATGATCGTCCTGATGGGTCTGAGGCTGCTGGAGCGGCCGCTCTGCGGGTTGCACCGCCCGCTGTCGCCGCATGTGACCGTGGGGGTCTGCCGGGTGGTGCTGCGTATCATCGGGCTTCGGGTGGCGCGGAGCGGGCCGGGCATGGCCGGCCCCGGCGCCATCGTCGCCAACCATACGTCCTGGCTGGATATTTTCGTTCTGAACAGCCTCGGGCCGGTCTATTTCGTATCGAAGGCCGAGGTGGCGGGCTGGCCCGGCATCGGCTGGCTGGCGCGGGCGACGGGGACCGTCTTCATCAACCGCGACCGCCGCGAGGCGCAGGCCCAGACGCGGGTGTTCCAGGACAGGCTGATGGCCGGGCACCGGCTGCTGTTCTTCCCCGAGGGCACCTCGACCGACGGGATGCAGGTCTTGCCCTTCAAGACCACGCTCTTCGCGGCCTTCCTTTCCGATCCCCTGCGCGACCGATTGCAGGTGCAGGCCATGAGCCTGCGCTATCACGCGCCCGAAGGCCGCGACGCGCGGTTCTACGGCTGGTGGGGAGACATGGATTTCGGGCCGTCGCTGCTGATGGTGCTGGCGCAGGCACGGCAGGGCCGCGTGTCGGTGGTGCGGCACCCGGTGCTGCGCGTGGCCGAGACGGCGGACCGCAAGAGCCTTGCGCAACGGTTGGAGCAACAGGTCCGAGACGGCCACCGGTCCGGCTGAGCAGCCCGGAATTTTCCAAAAATTCCGGACCGAATTTCCCGTGGAAATTCGCGGCCCGTCTCAGCCGCGGCCCAGAAGGCCGCGCAGCGCCGCCAGCGGGTCCTCGGCCTGCCAGATCTCTTCGCCGACCGACAGGAAGTCCGTGACCTGCGACAGCTCGGCCACCGCCTCGGCGGTCAGCCCGCCCTCGGCCACCACCGGCACCTCGATCATCTCGGACCACCATTCGAACAGGGCGCGTTCCGCGAGCGCGCCGTCCCCCAGCACGCCGGAAACGGGACCGAAAGAGACATAGTCCGCCCCGGCCTCGCCAGCGTTCATGCCGTCGTGGCGCGACTGCCCGCAGAAGGCGCCGACGATGGCATCCGCCCCCAGCGTCTTGCGTGCCGCCCGGACAGAGCGCGCGCCGTCCAGCAGGTGCACCCCGTCAAGGCCCAGCCGGTCGGCCAGCACCACATGGGTGTCGATCACCAGCGCCACCTCTGCCGCATGGGCGACCTCGCGCACGGCGTCGGCGGCGCGCGTCAGGCGATCCTCGTCGCGGGTCGCCAGCGACAGGCGCAGGCAGGCGATCTCTTCGCCCTCCAGCACCCGGGCGAGCTGGGCGGGAAAGCTGCCGAGGTCGAACTCGGGCGGTGTCACGAGGTAGAGCTGCGGCGCGGCGGCGGTGTCGGTCATCGTCTGGTCCCGTCTGGTCAGGGGGTCTCATATCGGCTCCAACCGCCTTTGACCATGGGATTTGTCGTGGCGATGCCTGTCCCGGGGCCTTGCCCGCGGGCCTGCGCTTGTCTAGGCAGGCGCGACCCTGATCCCGGAGGACTCCATGGCAACCGGCACTCCCCAACCGGCCTTCGTGCTGGTGCGCCCGCAAATGGGCGAGAACATCGGCGCGGCGGCCCGCGCCATGTGGAACTTCGGCCTCGACCGCATGCGGCTGGTGGCGCCGCGCGACGGCTGGCCCAATCCCTCCGCCGTAGCCATGTCCTCGGGCGCGGGGCGGCTTCTGGACGAGGCGCAGCTGTCGGAGGATATCGCCGGGGCCGTGGCGGATTGCTCGTGGGTTCTGGCCACGACCGCGCGCCCGCGCGACATGACCAAGACCGTCTACACCCCCGAGGCGGCCATGGCCGAGACCGCGCGCCGGATCGCGGCGGGCGAGAAGGTGGCCGTGCTCTTCGGGCCGGAGCGCGCGGGGCTGGAGAACGAGGACGTGGCGCAGGCCAATGCCATCGTCTCGGTCCCCGTCAACCCGGCCTTCGCCTCGCTGAACCTCGCGCAATGCGTGCTGCTTTGCGCCTACGAGTGGCAGCGCGCCACCCGAGGAGGCCGCGCCGGTGGTCGAGGCGCTGGCGGGCACCGAGTTCGCCGCCCAGCACGAGGTCGACCATCTTGCGCGGCACTACGAGGAGCGGATGGAAGAGGCGGGCTTCTTCTTCCCCGCCACCAAGGCCCCGGCGATGAAGCTCAACCTGCGCAACATGTGGTCGCGGATGCCGCTGACCCGCGCCGACGTGCAGATGCTCCACGGGATGATGCGTCAGATCGTGCGCTGGAAAGACAAAGACGCGGACTGAGACGGGGCTCAGTCCGCGAGGGCACCGGACCGGTCAGGGAGGAGGCACCGGTCGGGTGCGTTCGACAGGATCGGCGCGGGCCCGGGCTGGATCCCCGTCAGGCGATCAGTAGCCGTAGCCGCCGCCGTGGTGCTTCTTCTGGTGGGTCTTGTACTGCGGCTTCTGGTAGCAGCTCTTGCCCTGCAGGTACTTGGCGGAGACCCAGTAATAGTTGTGCTGGTAGGCGACCTTGGCCCAGCCGTGCTTGTAGGCCACCACATGCACCGGGGTGCAGGGATTGAAGGTGCCCAGGACGTGGTAATGGGTGCCGGGGCCCGAGCGGGCGTTCAGGGCGCTGTGGCCGACCCAGGCCTGGGTCGCGGAGGCGGCGGAGGCACCAAGGGTTGCGGCGGCGAAAATGGCGGAGGCAATGAGGGTTTTCATGGGATGAGATCCTTTGGACGATGTCTTTGGTGATGTGATCCTGGGAACTGTCTGTCTTGGCACTGGTCTGCGTATCTGGTGCCCTCAATCTACCCTCCGCGCCCCTGTCCCATAAGTCCGGAAAGCCTGACTGCGGTATTCCTGACCCTCTGTCGCGCGGCTTCGAACCGGGTTGCGCGTGCTCGGCGCGGCATAGCGCCTCGCTTGAAGCCCCGCGTCACCGGCACTAGTGTCCGCGCGAAACCGGAGGGACCGATGGCCACAAATCGCAAGCTTTTCGAGGAAGTCGGGGAGGGCGGACGCCCGACCCAGCCACCGGCGGGCGGCATGATCGACGCCGGACGGCGCGGGGCGCGGGGCGCCATCCGCGCCTGGCTGTGGGTGCTGTTCGCGCTGGTCGTGGTCATGATCGCCGTGGGCGGCCTGACCCGGCTGACGGATTCCGGCCTGTCGATCACCGAATGGCGTCCGGTGACAGGCGCCCTGCCGCCGCTGAGCGCCGAGGCCTGGGCCGCGGAGATGGAGAAGTACCGCCAGTCGCCGCAATACCAGTTGCAGAACCAGGGCATGAGCCTGTCCGAGTTCCAGTTCATCTACTGGTGGGAATGGGGCCACCGGCAGCTTGGCCGGGTCATCGGTCTTGTCTGGGCGGCGGGCTTCCTGTTCTTCCTCGCCACGAAGAAGATCCCGACGGGCTGGAATTCCCGCCTGCTTCTGCTGGGGGTCCTCGGCGGCGCGCAGGGGGCGATTGGCTGGTGGATGGTGTCCTCGGGGCTGGTGGGCGAGCGCGTCAGCGTGGCCTCTTACCGGCTGGCCACGCATCTTGGCCTTGCCTTCGTGATCCTCGGCTTCATCGCCTGGTACGTCTATTCGCTGGGCCGCGAGGAACGGGTTCTGATGCAGGCGCGCCGCTTGGCCGAGCCGAAGCTCTTCAGCATGTCCACGGGCCTCTTGCACTTCGCCTTCCTGCAGATCCTGCTGGGCGCGCTGGTGGCGGGCATCGACGCGGGCCGCAACTATCCCAGCTGGCCGCTGATGGAAGGCGGGCTCTGGCCGTCGGATATGCTGGTGCTGGAGCCGCTCTGGCGGAACTTCTTCGAGAACGCGGGTCTTGTGCAGTTCATGCACCGGATGGCGGGCTACCTGCTGGCCATCTTCGGCGTGGTCGTCTGGCTGCGCGGGCGCCGCTCTCCGAACACCGACACGCGGTTCCGGTTCAACGCCGTGCTTGCGGCATTGCTCCTGCAAGTGGCGCTGGGTATCGTCACGGTTGTTTATGCGGCACCCTGGCACGTGGCGATCCTGCACCAGCTGGGCGCGGTGCTGCTGTGGGCGGTGATCCTGCGGGCGCGTTTCGCGGCGCGGTATCCGGTGGAACAGTCGGTGAGGGGACGAAAGACGGCATGACGGCATACGACAACTTGATGGCCTTCCAGCGTGACACAGAGGCGCTGGCGCAGATCGCCGGTCGGCTCAGCTGGGATCAGGAGACGATGATGCCGCGCGGCGCGGCGGACCAGCGCAGCGACGAGCGCGCGGCGATGGAGGCTGTGCTGCACCAGCGCCGCACCGATCCGCGCATCGGCGACTGGCTGGCGCAGGTGGGCCAGCCCGAGGATCCGGTGGCCGCAGCTCAGGTCCGCCATATCCGCCGCAGCTATGAGCGCGCGGCGCGGGTGCCGGAAAAGCTGGCCAGCGATATCGCGCGGCTGGTCAGCCGGGCGCATGTGGTCTGGGCCGAGGCCCGCGCCGACGACGATTTCGCCGCCTTCGCGCCGGTCCTGAAAGAGGTCGTGGCCCTGCGCCGGGCCGAGGGCGAGGCGCTGGCGGATGGCGGCGACACCTACGATGCGCTGCTGGACGACTACGAACCGGGGGCGAAAGCCGCCGATCTTGTCGAGATGTTCGGCGCGCTGCGTCCCCGGCTGGTCGCCCTGCGCGAGGCGGTTCTGTCGAAGCCGCCGATGCCGGGCCTTACCGGCAGTTTCGACGAGCAGGGGCAGATGAACCTGTCGCGCCTGCTGGCCAAGACCTTCGGCTACGACATGGCGCGCGGGCGGGTGGACAAGGCCGTGCACCCCTTCAGTTCCGGCAGCGGCGACGACGTGCGCATCACCACCCGCACCGTGCCGCTGGAGCCTTTCAACTGCCTTTACTCGACGATCCACGAAGTCGGCCACGCCAGCTACGAGCAGAACATCGATCCGGCCTACCGGCTGACCCCGCTGGGCGGGGGCGTCTCCATGGGCGTCCACGAAAGCCAGAGCCGCATCTTCGAGAACCAGCTTGGCCGCTCGCGCGCCTTCTGCGGCTGGCTCTACGGCCAGATGCGCGACACCTTCGGCCCCGACATCGGCGTTTCGACCGAGGAAGACTTTTACCGCGCGGTGAACCGGGTCCAGAACGGCTATATCCGCACCGAGGCGGACGAGTTGCAGTACAACCTGCACGTTCTTCTGCGCTTCGATCTGGAACGCGCGCTGATCTCGGGCGATCTTGCGGTGGACGACCTTGAAACCGCCTGGAACGACCGCTTCGAGGCGGACTTCGGTTTTGCCGTCGACCGGCCCGCGCATGGCGTCCTGCAGGATGTGCACTGGTCGGCAGGGCTGTTCGGCTATTTCCCGACCTACTCGCTGGGCAATGTCTATGCGGGATGCCTTTATGCGGCGCTGCGCAAGGCGGTGCCGGATCTCGACGAGGGGCTGGCGCGCGGCGACACCTCGGCTGCGACGGGCTGGCTGCGCGAGAACCTGCAACGCCACGGCGGGCTCTACAGCCCGCGCGCGGTGATCGAGCGCGCCGCGGGTCAGGCACCTTCGGAAGGGCCGCTGCTGGACTATCTCGAAGAGAAGTTCTCGGGCCTCTACGGGCTGTAACACCGTATGGGCCGCGCCGCCCCGGACCGTGGCGCGGATCTTCAAACGACGGGGGCAGGGTGCGAAACCCTGCCCCCGCCGGGCGCCATGCTGTTCGTGAGTGATGGAACGCCGTACCGGTGCCGTTCCGATCAGCCTAGCGCGAAGTCGGCGCGTGGTCCCCTATGCTTTGGAATAGGTTTGCCGCATTCGCGGATTCCCTGAAAACAGGTGGCGGGATCGGGGATCATGCCCGAACGGCTGTGCCCCAGCCCAGGCGTCGATCCACCGACCAGGCGCCCGCGCCGGTGATCGCGATCGCCAGGTAACCGCCGGCCAGCGCCATGTTCTTCAGGAAGTTGGTCATCTGTGCCGGGTCCGCGGGCGAGTGAAACATCACCGCCGTCGCCACCGAGAACAGGCCAAGCGCCAGCGCGACCGGGCGGGTCAGCAGGCCGAGGATCAGGGCCAGCCCGCCAAGGATCTCGAACAGCACCACGGGCAAGGCAAGGAAGGCGGGCACGCCGCCCGAGGCCATGTAACCGGCAAAGCCCTGCACATCGGCCAGCTTGCCCCAGCCCGCCACGAGAAACAGCAGGCCAAGGAGGATACGGGCAACCAGAAGCCCGGAGTTCTGAAGTGTCATGTCATCGGTTCCTTGATGGAATGGTAAGATGACCGGACACTTATCACTGTGCGGACTGCAGGGAATTCCCGCAGTCCAAACAGGGATGGTGCGTGAAAGCGCAGATTACTCTGCGCTTTCACCCTCGACTTCTCCGCCGTCCTCGTCGCCCTGGTCGGCGATCCAGGCAACAGAGACCACGGTTTCCCCGGCGCCGGTGTTGAACACCTTCACGCCGCCCGCGCTGCGCGAGCGGAAGGAAATGCCGTCCACCGGCACCCGGATCGACTGTCCCTTCGAGGTCGCTAGCATGATCTGGTCGCCCTGTTCCACCGGGAAGGAGGCGACGATATCGCCGCCGCGCATGCTTTTTTCCCAGGCGGTGACGCCCTGGCCGCCGCGTCCGCGCACCGGGTAGTCATGCGAGGAGGACAGCTTGCCAAGGCCCTTGGCGGTGATCGTCAGGATCAGGTTCTCGACCGCCGACATCTCTGCATAGCGTTCCTGCGGCAGCGGCGCGTCGGCATTGCCCTCTTCGTCGGCGGGCTCGTCCTCTGTCACGCCCGCCATCAGGCGGCGCATCTTCAGGTAGGACGCGCGCTCGTCCGTGTCTGCCTCGAAGTGGCGGATCACCGACATCGACACGACCTCGTCGCCATTGGTCAGGCGGATGCCCCGAACCCCGGTCGAGTTGCGCGAGTTGAAGACCCGCACCTCTGGCACCGGGAAGCGGATCGCGCGGCCCGAGTTCGTCACCAGCATGACGTCGTCATCCTCGGAACAGATGCGCGCGTTGATCAGGCGGGTGTTCTCGTCCTCGCCCTCGAACTTCATCGCGATCTTGCCGTTGCGCATGACGTTGGTGAAATCCGACAGCCGGTTGCGGCGGACAGAGCCCTTGGAGGTGGCAAAGACGATCTGAAGATCGTCCCAGTCGCTTTCGTCCCGGTCCACCGGCATGATCGCCGCGATGGAAACCCCGGTCGGGATCGGCAGGATATTGACGATGGCCTTGCCCTTGGAGGTGCGTCCGCCCAGCGGCAGGCGCCATGTCTTCAGCTTGTAGACCATGCCGTCGGTGGTGAAGAACAGCAGCTGCGTGTGGGTGTTGGCGACAAACAGCGTGGTGACCGCGTCGTCCTCTTTCAGCCCGCCGCCCGACAGGCCCTTGCCGCCGCGCTTCTGCGCGCGGAAGTCGGCCAGCGCGGTGCGCTTGATATAGCCGCCCGCGGTGACGGTGACGACCATGTCGGCGCTCTCGATCAGATCTTCGTCGTCCATGTCGCCGGCCCAGTCGACGATCTCGGTCCGGCGGGGGACGGCGAATTCGTCGCGCACGGCGACCATCTCGTTGCGGATGATCTCCATGATCCGGTCGCGCGAGGACAGGATGTCGAGGTAGTCCTTGATCTTGGCCGCCAGCTCTTCGAGCTCGTCGGTGACTTCCTTGACGCCCAGTTGCGTCAGGCGCTGCAGGCGCAGTTCCAGGATCGCGCGGGCCTGCGTTTCCGACAGGTTATAGGTGCCGTCGTCATTGGCCCTGTGGGTCGGATCGTCGATCAGCGCGATATAGGGCAGGATTTCCTCGGCGGGCCAGCGCCGGGTCATCAGCTTTTCGCGTGCCTCGGAGGCATCGACCGAGGCGCGGATCGTGCGGACCACCTCGTCGACATTGCTGACCGCCACGGCCAGACCGCAGAGGATATGCGCCCGTTCGCGCGCCTTGCGCAGCAGGTAGGCGGTGCGCCGCGCGATCACGTCCTCGCGGAAGTCGAGGAAGGCGGTCAGGAAGGTGCGCAGGGTCAGCTGTTCCGGCTTGCCGCCGTTCAGCGCCAGCATGTTGCAGCCGAAAGAGGTCTGCATGGGCGTGAAGCGGAACAGCTGGTTCAGCACCACCTCGGCGGTGGCGTCGCGCTTCAGTTCCACGACGACCCGCACGCCGTCACGGTCGGATTCGTCCTGTACGTGGGCGATGCCCTCGATCTTCTTGTCTCGCGCCGCCTCGGCGATGCGCTCGATCATCGTCGCCTTGTTCACCTGATAGGGGATCTCGTCGATGACGATGGCGTAGCGGTCCTTGCGGATCTCTTCGATGCGGGTCTTGGCGCGGATGATCACGCTGCCACGGCCCTGCGTATAGGCCTTGAAGGCGCCAGAGCGGCCAAGGATCACGCCCCCGGTGGGGAAGTCCGGCGCCGGGATGTATTCGATCAGCGCCTCGGAGGACAGGTCGGGGTTCTCCATCAGCGCCAGCGTCGCGTCGATCACCTCGCCCAGGTTATGGGGCGGGATGCGGGTCGCCATGCCGACCGCGATGCCCTCGGAGCCATTGACCAGCACGTTGGGATATCTGGCAGGCAGAACAGTGGGTTCCATGCGTTCGTTCGCGTAGTTCGGAACGAAGTCCACGGTCTCCTTGTCGATGTCTTCCAGCAGGCTTTCGGCAACCTTTTGCAGGCGGCTTTCGGTGTACCGGTAGGCGGCGGGCGGATCGCCGTCCATAGAGCCGAAGTTGCCCTGACCGTCGATCAGCGGCAGCGACATGGAAAAGTCCTGCGCCATCCGGACCAGCGCGTCGTAGACGGCGGAGTCGCCATGCGGGTGATAGCGGCCCATGACGTCGCCGACGGCGGTGGCGCATTTGCGGTAGGGCTTGGCCCGGGTCTGGCCGTTCTCCCACAGCGTATAAAGGATGCGCCGGTGCACGGGTTTCAGGCCGTCGCGCAGATCGGGAATCGCCCGGCTGACGATGACGCTCATCGCGTAGTCGAGATAGCTCGACTTCATCTCGTCTTCGATCGAGATCTGTGGCCCCGCGGGGGGCTTGCGAATTTCGTCTTCGTTTTCAGGGGGTTCGGGCGTATCGCTCACGTCGTGGGCCTGCTTGTTGTTCTGCCATATCTTGTTGGCGAGACTATATCAGATGCAGGATATGGGGTGCAATGGCGGCCCGGGCGGCCAGATTGGCAGCCAGCGCCCTTGGTGGCTAACACACTGTTTTTGTTGAAAAGTTAACCGGCACGCGGCAGCCTGATATGACAGGTTGCAAGAGGGTACAAGATGCAGATGTCGGAAACCGAAATGATGCTGAAGGGCTACGGGCTGACCACGGCGGAATTCTTTTATCACATGCCGGATTATGCTCATGTTCTCAATACCTTCGTCTGGCAGGACTATGACATAGCCCCGGATCATCCGCGGCTGTTCAGGTTCATCGACTTCTGGAAGGAAGAGATCGAGGGGCCGCTGCACTCGATCCGCTTTACCCATCGCAGGATGATCTCTCCGGGCGAGTGGCAGAACGTGGTGGGCGAATTCACCTATCATTGACGGAAGGGCGCGGGCGGATGGTCGGCCCCGGGTGGCCCGCAGTGCAGCGGCGCCCCCTTGGATCATCGGTCGACACGGCGCAGGGCAAGGCCGGGCCGGGTCATGCCGGGGGCGTCAGCGCAGCAGGTCCTCGGTGCACAGCCGCCGTGGGCCGCCGCCGTAGGGCTGATAGGTGCAGTCCGAGGCGCGGAACGAGCGGAAGGCCCGGTCGCAGGCGCGGATATTGCATTGCCCCTGTGCGGCGGGCTGGGCGATCGACTGGATGACAACCTCCCTCAGCGAGGCGTTGTCACTGTTGCGCATCCGTTCTTGCAGGGCGGCGCGCAGGGGCGCTACCTCGCGCGGGCTGAGGACTCCGTTATCCTCCAGCCGGGACAGCGCGGCCCCAAGCGCGTCGGTCTGGCCGGGTTCGGCGAAGGCCATCGCGCCATCCCCGGCCAGGTGCCGCGCGGGGCGGGTGTCGGCAAGGTCCTCTGGCAGATCGGCGCCCCCGGCGATCAGGCCAGCGTCGGGCGATTGGGCGGCCTGCAAAGCCGCAAGCTGGAACGAGGCCCAGATCTGCGCGGGCAGGGTGCCGCCGGTGACCTCGTCCATCGGGCTGTTGTCGTCATTGCCGACCCAGACGCCGACGATCAGCTCTTCGGTCCAGCCGACGAACAGCGCATCGCGGAAGTTCTGGCTGGTGCCGGTCTTGCCCACGGCACCCGGCACCTCGGCCACGGCACTGCCGGTTCCCTTGGTGACGGCGCCGCGCAGCAGGGCGGTCATGGCGTCCCGATGCGACAGCAGTTCGGCGGCGCGGCCCGCGGGCGCCGGCTGGGTCCAGTCGAAGGGGTAATAGGCCCGATCCGCACCGGCGGTGACCCCTTCGACGAAATGCGCCCGAAAGGGGGCCCGACCGGTGGCGATGGCGCCATAGGCCTCTGTCAGCTCCAGCAGCGACAGGCCTGAGGCGCCAAGCGCCAGCGAAGGTGTTTCAGACAGCGCCGCGTCGATGCCAAGCAGGCGGGCGGTCTCGGCGACCCTGTCGATGCCGATGTCCATGGCCATGTGAACCGTCGCAGCGTTGAGCGACTGCGCGAAGGCACTGGCCAGCGTCACCTCGCCATGAAAACTTCCGTCGAAGTTCTCGGGGGTGTAGCCGTCGATGTCCACGGGCCGGTCGGCGAGGCGGCTGTCGGGGCTGTAGCCCTCGGCGAGGGCGGTGAGATAGGCGAAGGTCTTGAAGGTCGACCCGGGCTGGCGCTGCGCCTGTGTCGCACGGTTGAACTGGCTGGCGTCGTAGTCCTTGCCGCCGACCAGCGCCGCGACACTGCCATCGGGCCGCAGTGCCACCAGCGCGGCCTCGGTCGGCAGGCCGGACAGATGGGCCTGCACGGCCTGTTCCGCTAGCCGCTGCAACTGCGGGTCCAGCGTGGTGCGCAGCGCCTGTGGATCGGTGAAGCGTTGGGCCAGTGCGTCGGCCCGGGCCATGACCACGTCGGCGAACCAGCCGCCATAGGGCTTTTCGCCGATTGCGGGGCGCAGAACCATCAGCTCTGCCTGCGCTGCATTGGCCTGCGCCTCGTCGATCATGCCCGCCCGGTGCATCAACCGGATCACCAGCTGCGCGCGGCTGCGCACGGCCTCGGCGTCGCTGCGCAGGTTCAGGACTGAAGGCGCCTTGATCCCGGCTGCAAGGATGGCGCTTTCCGCCAGCGTCAGGTCTTCGACGGGCTTGCCGAAGTAGATCCGCGCGGCGCTTTGCACGCCATAGGCACCGCTGCCCAGATAGATCCGGTTGAGATACATCTCGAGGATTTCGTCCTTGCTGTGACCGGCCTCCATCTCGCGGGTCAGAAGCGCCTCGTGCAGCTTGCGGCTGTAGGTGCGTTCGGGGGCGAGGTAGGTGATCTTGACCAACTGCTGGCTGATGGTGCTGCCGCCCTGCACGATCCGGCCCGCCGCGGCATTGGCCCACAGCGCGCGCGAGATCGAGCGGAAGTCGAGCCCGCCGTGGCTGTGAAAACGCTGGTCCTCGATGGCGATGACCGCCTGTTCGAGATGGTCGGGGATGCGGTCCGAGGGAGCGTGATCGGCGTGGCGCTGGCCGCCGGTAAACAGCGGCGCACCGCCGCTGTCCTCCATGCGGATCGGCTGGGCGCGCAGCGCTTCGAGATCGTCGAGGTCGTCCAGCGAGGCGACCGCCACGGTGCCTGCGGCGGCGCTCAGGACGAGGACGGAACTGGCGGCCAACGCGGCGCGCGCCTTCCAGCCAGAGCGCGACAGCTGGCCCGTGGCCTTGCCAAGCAACCTGTGCGCCAACTGTTGAAGGTGTCTGGCCCGGGGGCCTTCGCGGCAGGGGGGCGATTGTGCTGGCTGGACGGCGCGTCGTGGCGGTGCATGTGGGTCTCCCTCGTCGGAAGGTCAATGCACCATGGCCAATCCTGTTCCCGCACTTGGCAGGGATCGATCACAATTTCTCGGGGTTGCGGATGATTTCTTCACAAGGGGCACCGCCCAAGGGTCGAATGCGCGCCGCAAATGCCTTTGCGGGATCAATACGAAAACGCCCCCGGTCTGTCCGGGGGCGATCCATGGGCCTTCGGGGCCGAAGCGAATGGTCCGGGGCGCCGGACCCGCGCGGCCGCGCTCAGGGAATGATGCGGGTGTATTTCACGCCTTCGAGGGTCGCGCCGACGCGCAGGCCGCTTTGACCGAAGATCACCGCGATCACAGGCGCAAGCGAGGTCGTGGTCTCGGCGAGAGGGTGCCGCCCTTTTCCGGGGTCGCGTACAGGATATTGGCGCTTGCCGCGTAGCCGCCCGAGCGGCGGAAGGTTTCCAGCGCGTCCTGCGTCATGAAGAACAGGACATGCGCGTATTGCTGCGCGCCGATCTGCAGGCCGCCGCTGGCCTTGACCATCGAGTAGTAATCCACCGTCGCGCCGCCGACCCGCAAGGCGCCGCTGCCATAGGCGCCGCCCAGCCCCAGTCCGGCCTCGGTCACCAGCGGCATGACCAGAAGGCCCGCCGCCTTGGCGCCCAGATCGCGGGTACCGGGGTAGTTGCTGTACATCTGCGACAGCGTCGAGATCCACGCGCGCGTCGATCTTTGCCGCGCCCGATCCGCCGATGCCGTTCACGCAGGCGCCCGTCAGCAGCGTGGCGCCAAGGCCCATGGCCACAGTTCGTCTGTTGAATGTCATAGTCCGCTCGTCCTTGCCGATGCCTCTGGTTCCGGCTGTGCCGCCGGTTGGTGGCGATCTTACGCCTGTGGACAAGGCTTGTCACCGCCGATTGTGGGGGATCGGCAGCGAACCGCTAAGGATGGGAGGGCATGGGGCTTGACAGGGGCTGCGCGCGCCTCTGCCGGGGCCGGACGCCCGCCGCAAGCCCGCGCAGGGATTCGGTCTGCAAGGGGGCGCCCCGGCGCGTCGGCCCGGGGCGCCGTCCTGGGGCGCGGGGCGATCCTGCCTCAGCCGTTCAGCAGGCGGGCGGCGGCGGGGGCAAAATAGGTCAGCACGCCGTCGCAGCCCGCGCGCTTGAAGGCGGTCAGGCTTTCCATCATGGCCTTTTCGCCATCGATCCAGCCGCGTTCCGCGGCGCCCGCCAGCATCGCGTATTCGCCGGACACCTGGTAGGCGAAGGTCGGCGCGCCGAACTCTGTCTTGGCGCGGCGGCAGATGTCGAGATAGGGCATCCCGGGTTTCACCATGACCATATCGGCGCCCTCGGAGAGGTCGCGTTCAATCAGGCGCATCGCCTCGTTGGCATTGCCGGGGTCCTGCTGATAGCTTTTCTTGTCGCCCTTCAGCGCGCCGGAGGCGCCCAATGCGTCGCGGAAGGGGCCGTAGAAGGCCGATGCGAATTTCGCCGCATAGCTCAGCAGCAGGACGTTTTCGTGGCCCCGGGCTTCCAGTTCCGACCGGATCGCGCCGATGCGCCCGTCCATCATGTCCGAGGGCCCGATGATGTCGGCGCCCGCATCGGCCTGGCTGAGCGCCTGCTTGACCAGCGCCTCGACGGTGCGGTCGTTCACGATCTGGCCGTCTTCGAGATAGCCGTCGTGGCCGGTGATATTGTAGGGATCGAGCGCCACATCGGTCATTACGGCCAGCTCGGGCACCGCCGCCTTGATGGCGCGGGTGGCCTTGTTCGACAGGTTCTCGGGGTTCCAGGCCTCGGCGCAGTCCTCGGTCTTCAGCGCCGGGTCGGTATAGGGAAAGAGGCAGATCGCCGGGATGCCGAGGGCATGGGCCTCGCGCGCGGCCTCGACCACCTTGTCGACCGACAGGCGGTTGACGCCGGGCATCGAGTGGATCGGTTCCGACACGCCCTCGCCGTCGCGCACGAAGACCGGCCAGATGAAATCGCCGGGCGTCAGCGTGGTTTCCGCCACCAGCGCGCGCAGGGCCGGGGTGCGGCGGGTGCGGCGCAGGCGGGTGGCGGGGAAGGGGGCTTGGGTCGGTCGCATCGGCGCTCTCCTTGGATTGCGCATCAGACATGCCTTCCTTGCCCGCGATAGTCCAGAGGCCGCCCCGTCAGGCGTCTTGCAAGAGCGGGCCGTCGCGGATCTCCTGCGCCTGCGCCTCGGTCAGGGGCGCGGTGCTGCGGTCGGAGGGCCAGAGCACCGGGTCGGTGCGGTCCATCCAGCGTTCGGGTTCGGGGGTGCGGGGGTGCAGGTGGGCTCCGCATCGGCGCATGCGGCAGCCTGCGCGTATTCCAGCGGCATTGCGGTCTCCTTCGGGTTTGGTTGTGCCGCCGGTCCTGAAACGGCTCGACACCCGGTCCAGGCCCGGACGCGCGGTTCGGTGCCAAAATCAAGCGACCTGATGGCGGGTTTGACCAGGGTCGGGAGGCGCGGGCGCGTGGCCCCTATGCAATCGGGCAAGTGCAGGCTAGAAATCGGGAAAATAACAGGGGCCCGGGCACGTGGATTGGTACAGCACCGTATTCGAAGTGATCGACATGCGATCCTTCTCGAACCTGTGGTTCTGGATCTTGCTGGCGGTCTTCTGGTCCTCGACCAGCCACTGGGTGCTGGGCGTGCCCTTCGACATGGTCGCCCGCGCGCGACGGTCGGGCGGTCAGGCGGCGCGCGATCTGGAAGACCTCGCGCGGATCAACTGCAACCGGGTGCTGTTCATCGTCGAGGAATCCGGCCTCTGGCTGGCGGCCATCGTGCCGGCCATCCTCGTGGGGCTTGGTCTGCTGGGGTTCTGGTACCGGATCGAGCTGGCGCAGGCGCTGTTCCTGCTGGCCTTCCCGATGACCTTCGTGGGCCTCTTGAGCATCGTCTCGGCGCGGCGCATCCGGGACGGCGAAGGCGAGGGTGCGGCACTTTGGCGGCGGCTGCGGATCCACCGGATGCTGACGCAGGTCATCGGGATGATGTCCATCTTCGTGACCGCGCTCTGGGGGATGTACCAAAACCTGTCGGCGCATGTGCTTTGACGGCGCATGCCCCCTGAGGGGGCGTGATCCAAAGGAGTGCTTCCGCACGCTCTTTTGACGTGCGCGGCGGCGTGACATGTCCGGTCCGGCGCTGGCGCGGGCCGAACGCGCGCCCGGCTTCCGAATTCACCAGAACGAAGCCCTTCGGTCCTGTGCCATCCCTCCCCTTTGCCCGGCCTGCCGTAGCCGCCTTCGCGCATCAAGCGGAATGGCCGTCTCCCCGTTCCGGGGCCCCTCGGCAATTCCGCCTGACCCGCTGCGGCGTCTGCGGCTGTCGGGCCGCAGGCGAGGGATGGCTCCGGAACGAAGCGTGTCGGGCGGGGGTGGCGGGCAGCGGACGGGCGCCCATGGGGTCGGGGGCACAGATGCCCCCGCGCGAAGCACTGCCCCGGAAAAATGCCCTGTCCGGCCTCTGGGCCTTCTCTGCAAAAGCGGACGGCAGGCACGCCCGGCCGGGCATGTCTGCGGTTCTGTGTTCCCGGCACGAGGGCGCGGCGCGGCCCGGATCCGATATGCGGTTCCAGGCCCGCTGTGTCAGCGTTCCGGCAGCAGGCCGCGCGGGCTGAAGCGCAGCACAACCAGCAGGATCACCCCCATGGTCAGAAGCCGCATGTGCTGGACGCTGTCGCGCAGATGCTCCTTGAGGAACGAGCCGTCGGGCAGGGGCTGCGTCAGCGCGGTCATGAAGCTGGGGCCCAGCACCTCGACCTGCACCCAGAGGAACCAGATCAGGAAACCGCCCAGCACCGCGCCGAGGTTGTTGCCAGAACCGCCGACGATCACCATGACCCAGATCAGGAAGGTATAGCGCAGCGGCTGGTAGGAGGTGGGGATCAGGAGGCCGTCCAGCGTCGTCATCATGGCGCCCGCGATGCCGCAGATCGCCGAGCCCAGCACGAAGACCTGCAGGTGGCGGAAGGTCACGTCCTTGCCCATGGCGCGGGCCGAGACCTCGTTGTCGCGGATCGCCCGCATCATCCGGCCCCGGGGACTGTTGAGCGCCAGTTGCGCCAGCACCGAGGAGCACGATCAGCACCGCGGCGAACATCAGCCCGTAGCTGATCTTGACATAAAGCGTCGAGGCCGAGACCGGATCAAGCCCGAAGCTGGCGGCCTTTTCGATGAAACCGGGATCGTTCTGCAGGTCGATCTCGCGCGGGACCGGGCGGGGCAGGCCGTTGACGTTCTTGACGCCGCGGCTCAGCCATTCCTCGTTCTTCAGGATGGCGATGATGATTTCAGAGATGCCCAGCGTCGCGATTGCAAGATAGTCGGAACGCAGTCCCAGCGCCGTCTTGCCGATGATCCAGGCCGCGCCCGCCGCCAGCAGGCCGCCGACGAACCACGAGAAGACCACCGGCAGGCCGAGACCGCCGAGAAAGCCGGTGCCCGCCGGGTCGACCGCCTCGATGGCATCGACAGCGGGGTCGCGTACCATGCGGTAGAGCACGAAGCCGACGATCAGGATGGCAATGACCAGCCATTTGTTGTGGGTGCGTTTCCAGGCCATCACGGTCGCGGTCATCACCGCCGCGCCCAGAACCAGCGCCCCGATGGCGCGCAGCCCGCCCGCCGACCATGCGTCGGGCACCGGGGCGACAGAGGTCAGGACGACGGCGAGGCCGCCCAGGGCCACGAAGCCCATGACGCCCACGTTGAACAGCCCGGCGATGCCCCATTGCAGGTTCACGCCCAGCGACATGATCGCGCTGACCAGCCCCATGTTGAGGATCACCAGCGCCAGGTCCCAGCCCTGAAGGATCCCCGTGCCGACGATCAGCAGCGCCACGAAGCCGAAGAGGGTGAATGTACGGACGGTCGGGTTCATACGGATTTCCCCTTGAAGAGGCCGGTGGGCTTGAACAGCAGCACCACGACGAGGATCACGAAGCTGACGGCGAACTTGTACTCTGTCGCCATCAGCTGCAGCAGGCTGTCGGGCGCGAGGCTTTCGGGCAGCGCGTAGCCCAGCACCTTCTTCCAGGCATAGGTCACGGCGACCTCGGAAAAGGCGATGACAAAGCCGCCGGCGATGGCGCCCAGCGGGCTGCCCAGGCCGCCGACGATGGCCGAGGCGAAGATCGGCAGCAGAAGCTGGAAGTAGGTGAAGGGCTTGTAGCTCTTGTCGAGGCCGTACAGCACCCCGGCGACGGTGATCAGCGCCGCGACGATCAGCCGAGGTCACCTGCACGACGCGCTCGGGGTTGATGCCGGACAAGAGCGCCAGATCCTCGTTGTCGGAATAGGCGCGCATGGACTTGCCGGTGCGGGTCTTGTTGAGGAACCAGAACAGCAGGGCGACGACGATGATCGCGGTGACGACGGTGATGCCCTGCGTGGTCTTGATCGCCAGCCCCTCAGCCAGGCCGGTGCTTTCCTTGAACTCGCGGGCATTGATGATGAAGCGCTCGCCATCGGCAAAATACTGGTCGTCGGCGCCCAGAACGAAGCGGGTGAGGCCGTTGTAGATGAACATCACCCCGATCGAGACGATCACGAAGACCACCGGCTTGGCCTTCTGCGCCCGGTAGAAGCGATAGACCGTGCGGTCGGTGATCAGCACCAGCGCGGCGGTGGCGGCGATCCCGAAGGGGATGGCCAGCAGCGCCGTGGGCAGGGGGCCAAGGTTGATCCCCATCGACTGGAACCACCAGGTCACCAGGATCACCGACATGGTCCCGAAGGCCATGGTATCGCCGTGCGCGAAGTTCGAGAACCGCAGGATGCCGTAGATCAGCGTCACCCCCAGCGCGCCCAGGGCCAGTTGCGAGCCATAGGCGATCGCAGGCACCAGCACGAAATTCGAAAGCGCCACGATGGCGTTCAGCAGGTCCATTTTAATCCCATCCCCGCCCGGGTCTGCCCCGGGTTCTTCATTCTGCGGTTATCTTGCACGTGCCGTGATAGGTCACGACCGAAAGGTCCTTTGCGAAATGCACGCTCAGCTTGGCATAGCCATTGTCGGCATTCGACATCATGTAGCTGGCATTGGCGTCGCTGGCGCTGACCACCAGCACGTCGTTGACGATCTGCGCCGCGCCCGGCGCATCCCCGGTGCCAAGGTGCAGCACCGCCTCTCCCGGCATGGTGCGCGGAATCTCGAGGTCATGCCCGAACTGCGCGAAGGTGCAGGGCTCTTCCTCGAAACACTCCGAGGTATAGTCGCAGACCATGGTCGAGGCCCCTTGCTGCTCGATCACCTGGGCACTCGCGGCACTTGCCGTCAGAACCAGAAGGGCAGCGCATCGGTTTCTCATGTGACGTCTCCTCGCATCGTCCTGTCCCCTCGACTGGCCCCGCGCCAGCCGCGCCATCGGGTGCCCGGGTCAGCATCGCCCCCTCGGAACCGCGGTGAAAGCCGGGCCGCCTTGGGCCCGTCCGGGCAGAAGCGGGCGCCGCATGCGCATCCCTCAGCCCCCGAGGAAGGACTTGCGGACTTCCGGATCGGCCAGAAGCTCCTTGCCGGTCCCGGTGAAGGCATTGCGGCCCTGCACCAGCACATAGCCCTTGTCGGCGATCTCCAGCGCCTGCCGGGCGTTCTGCTCGACCATCAGGATCGAGATGCCGGTCCGCGCCACCTCGATGATCCGGTCGAAAAGCTCGTCCATCACGATGGGCGACACACCCGCAGTCGGCTCGTCCAGCATCAGCACCTTGGGCTGGGTCATCAGCGCGCGGCCCACGGCAACCTGCTGACGCTGGCCGCCCGACAGCTCGCCGGCGGGCTGGCGCCGCTTCTCGTGCAGGATCGGGAACAGCTCGTAGACCTGCTGCATGGTCTTGCTGAAATCGTCGGTGCGGATGAAGGCGCCCATCTCGAGGTTTTCCTCGACCGTCATCGAGGTGAAGATGTTCGAGGTCTGCGGCACGAAGCCCATGCCCTGTGCCACCCGGTCCTGGGGCGTCAGCGCGCTGATGTCGTGACCGTCCAGCCGCACCGCGCCCGAGCGCAGGTCCAGCATCCCGAAGACCGCCTTCATCGCCGTCGACTTGCCGGCGCCATTGGGGCCGACGATCACCGCGATCTCGCCCTTGTCCACGGCGATCGTGCAGTCGTGCAGGATGTCCGGCCCCCTGCCGTAGCCGCCGGTCATGCGGTCGCCGATCAGGAAGGGGCCGCCGGGCGCGTCCTTGATCGGACCGGAGCGCCGGGTCGGATCGACCGTGCCCTCGCCGCCGCGCCGGGTGATCGAGGCATCGTGGTTGCCGCGGTCGTCTTGATAGGGGTTTCCGCTGCCCGTCATCCGCGCGCCCCCGCTTCTTCGGTCCTGAAAATACCGCGGGGGGAGGCCGAAGGCCGGGGGGCAGAGCCCCCGTCAACCGTCCCACCCGGCACAACGCCGACCGCCGCGCGCCCGAAAGCTCTGCGCCGCAGAGCTTTCCCGCCGGCAAGACTTTGCGGCGCAAAGTCTCGCTGTCCAGCCGCCTCGCTCATCCGACCTGCTCCTTGTTCTTCAGCCCGGTGCCCAGATAGGCCTCGATCACCTGTTCGTTGGCCTTGATCTCGTCCAGCGTGCCCTCGGCCAGCTTCTTGCCCTCGGCCATGACGATGACCGGGTCGCAGATGCGGCTCGATGAAATCCATGTCGTGCTCGATCACGCAGAAGGTGTAGTTCCGCTCCTCGTTCAGCCGCACGATGGTGTCGGCGATGGTGTTCAGCAGAGTCCGGTTCACCCCCGCGCCGACCTCGTCGAGGAAGACGATCTTGGCGTCGACCATCATTGTCCGCCCGAGCTCCAGCAGCTTCTTCTGTCCGCCCGAAATGGCACCGGCCGGGTGGTCGGCCAGATGCGAGATGGTCAGGAAGTCCAGCACCTCGTCGGCCTTGGCGCGCAGCGCGCGCTCTTCCTCGGCGATGCGGCGGCGCCCGAACCAGGTGTTCCACAGCGTCTCGCCCGACTGTCCGCCTGGCACCATCATCAGGTTCTCGCGGCAGGTCATCGAGGAAAACTCATGCGCGATCTGGAAGGTCCGCAAGAGCCCCTTGTGGAACAACTCGTGCGGCGGCAGGCCGGTGATGTCCTCGCCGTCCATGAGCACGGTGCCCGAGGTCGGCGGCAGCGCCCCGGCGATCACGTTGAAAAGTGTCGTCTTGCCGGCGCCGTTGGGGCCCACCAGACCGGTGATCGACCCCTTGGCGATCTCGATGCTGGCGCCGTCGACGGCCCGGAACGCACCGAAATGACGGTGCAGGTTATCCACTCGGATCAAGAAATGTCCCTCCCGGGCGCGCATCGCGCAGGACAGCGCCCGTCAGAATGCTGAAACAGCCCGAACCATGGGTCGGGCTGTTTCGTCATCATGTGGATTACTTGAATTCCACGGTTTCCGAGGCACCGTCGGTGACGGTGTAGTGGCGGTAGGAGCCCGCCGCCTCGCCGGGGCCGATCAGCTCCACGCCCGATGCGCCGACATAGTCGATGTCGCCACCCTCGGCGAGGATCTGCAGGGCCTTGCCCAGTTCGCCCGGAAGGATCTCTTCGCCCGGCGCGTTGGCCACGTCGAGGAGGTTCGCCGCCACGGCCTCTGCCGTCGCTGCGCCGCCCTTCATCATCGCCAGCGCCATCAGCGCCGCGGCGTCGTAGGATTCCCGCGTGTAGGAGGACGAGGAGTCGACGCCTGCGTCGCCCGCCACCGTGTCGAAGGCATCCGCACCCGCGCCCTGCGCCCAGGGCGCGGTGCCGATCGAGCCGGTCAGCGCCTCGGCCTGTTCCGAGAACAGGGTGTCGCCATACATGCCGTCGCCCAGGATGAAGGTGTCGAAGGCGCCGGTGTCGTAGGAGGCCTCGGATCATGCCCTTGCCGCCCTGGTCGGTATAGCCGAACACCGCCAGTGCCTCGCCCCCGGCAGAGGCCAGCGCGCCGACCTCGGCCGAGTAGTCCGCCTTGCCGTCGTCATGCGGCGCGGACATGGTCACGGAACCGCCCATCTCGCCGAAGCTCTGGGCGAAGGCATCGGCCAGACCCTTGCCGTAGTCGTTGTTGGTATAGGTGACGGCGACTTCCTTGATGCCCTTCTCGTTCAGGATCTCGGCGATCACCTGGCCCTGACGGGCGTCGGAGGGCGAGGTGCGGAAGAACAGGCCGTTGTCCTCGGCGGTCGACAGCGCCGGAGAGGTGGCGGAGGGCGAAACCATCGGGATGCCGTTCGGCACGGCGACGTTCGACAGCACCGCGCCGGTCACGCCAGAGCAATCGGCGCCCATGATCGCCACGATGCCCTCGGAGACGAGGCGTTCGGCGGCGGCAGTTGCCGCACCGGAGTCGATGCAGGTCGAATCCGCACGCTCGGGGACCAGCGTCACGCCGTCGAGGAAGTTGCCGGAGTCGTTGATTTCCTTCAGGGCCAGTTCCGCCGAATCGGCCATCATCGGCGTGATCGATTCAAGCGGGCCGGTGAAGCCGAGGATAATGCCGATCTTGACGTCCTCGGCGGATGCGGCACCCGCGGTCAGCGCGGCGGCGGTCGTGGCCAGAAGCAGCTTCTTCATGGAAAGTCTCCCGTGTTGGTATTCGGATCTTATCGTCCTGGGCAAAAGCCTATGCGGGGAGTTTCAAAAAGAAAAGAGTTCTGAGCAAGGGCGACCCAGCGGAATGTGCGCCCCGGGTGCTTGCCTGTCCCGCAGGCGCCCCCATGTGAAGGACCAAAGGAGACAAGCCCATGCCGAACAAATCGCTCGCCGCCTTGTTGTGCACCGTCCTCGGGGCGGGCCTCGCCACCGGGACCACTGCGGGCCCGCTGAAGACAGAGGCCGGGGCCATGACCGCCGAGCCCGTCGTCGAGGGGCTCGAGATGCCCCGGGCCTTCGGCTTCCTGCCCGACGGCACCGTCCTGGTGACCGAGAAGGATGGCCGCCTGCTGGCGGTGCGCGACGGCGAACGGCAGGAGATCGGCGGCCTGCCGAAGGTGCGCGACGAGGCGCAGGGCGGTCTGCTCGATCTGCTGGTGCCCCGGGATTTCGCCGAGGACCGCCTGTTGTACATGACCTATTCGAAGCGGCAGGGCTTTCGCGGTTCCGGCACGGCGGTCTACCGCGCGCGGCTGTCCGAGGACGGGACGCGGCTGCAGGATGGCGAGACCATCTTCGAGATCGCGCGCGGCAGCGGCGGCGGCTACCACTTCGGCTCGCGTCTGGTCGAGGCCCCGGACGGCGCGCTTTTCGTCACCATCGGCGACCGGGGCGAGGGTGATCTTGCGCAGGACCTGTCGATGCACAACGGCTCGGTGCTGCGGATCACGCCGGAGGGCGCGACGCCCGAGGGCAACCCCTTCGCCGGTCAGGACGGCGCGCTGGCCGAGATCTGGTCCTACGGCCACCGCAACCCGCAGGGCGCGGCGCTGGATCTGAACGGCGATCTCTGGGCCGTCGAGCACGGCGCGCAGGGCGGCGACGAGGTCAACCGCATCGAGCCCGGCACCAACTACGGCTGGCCGGTGATTTCCTACGGCAAGAACTACGACGGCACCCCGATCGGCGAAGGGACCGAGGCCGAGGGCATGGCCCAGCCGGTGCATTACTGGGACCCCTCCATCGCGCCCTCGGGGATGACCTTCTACGATGGGTCGGTCGGGGACTGGCGGGGCAATGCCTTCATCGGCTCGCTGAAGTACAACTACATCTCGCGGCTGGCGGGCGAGCCCCTGGCCGAGGTCGAACGGCTGGAGAACGACGACACCCTCCGCGTCCGCGACGTGCGGCAGGGCCCGGACGGCGCCCTGTGGTTCCTGTCCGAGGGCAATGGCGCGCTCTATCGCATAACCGCCGCGCCCGGGGGCTGAGGGCCCGGGCGCGCGCGACCCGCGTTACGGCCTGTCGATCACAGCGACAGGCGTTGCGGCGAGGCGTGCGTCCCGCGTTCGCGGTAGGGGGTGGTCTGGTAATGGGCGCGGTAGCATTTCGAGAAATGCGAGGGTGAGGCAAAGCCGCAGGCCAGCGCCACGTTGATCACGCTCATGTCGGTCTGCATCAGCAGGTTGCGCGCCTTCTGCAGCCGCAGCTCCATGTAATAGCGCTTGGGCGAGCGGTTCAGGTAGCGCCGGAACAGCCGCTCCAGCTGGCGGGTCGACATGCCGACGTCCTGCGCCAGAACGGCGGGGCTGATCGGTTCTTCGATGTTCTGTTCCATCATCTGGATGACCTGGCTCAGCTTGGGGTGCCGCACGCCGATGCGCGTCGGCACCGACAGGCGCTGGGTGTCCTGATCGGTGCGGATCGAGGAATAGATCTGCTGATCCGCCACCGCGCTGGCCAGTTCCTCGCCGTGATCGTTGGCGATGATCTGCAAAAAGAGGTCGATCGACGAGGTGCCGCCCGCCGTGGTCATGCGCTTGCCGTCGATGGTGAAGACCGCGCGCGTCAGGGTTACCTCTTCGAATTCCTCGGAAAAGCTGTCCTGGTTCTCCCAGTGGATGGTGGCGCGCTTGCCGTCCAGAAGACCGGCCTCGGCCAGGCAGTAGGCGGCGGTGCAGAGCCCGCCCAGCGTTCCGCCCTTGCGCGCCTCGCGCCGCAGCCAGGACACCAGCCGCTTGGTCGTCGCCTTCTGGACGTCGGCGCCGCCGCAGAGGATCACCGTGTCGTCGCGGTGGATGTCGTCGAGATCGCCGTCCAGCTTGAAGACGGTTCCGGTGGAGCAGGTGGCGGTCTCGCCGCCCTCGCCAATCAGCCGCCATTCGTAGAGCTGCCGGTTCGACATGCGGTTGGCCAGCCTCAGGCAGTCCAAGGCGGCTGCGAAAGAGAGCAGGGTGAAGTCCTTGAGCAGGACAAAGACGAAGCGCGCGGGCTTGTCCGGGACCGTATCCAGTTCGACGATCTGGCGCTGAGCGTTTGGCAGCATGACGGACGGCTTTCCTGTTGGCATGTCCGTCCCGTCTGGCGCGGGACTGGCAGCGACTTGGGCAGACTGTACCATCCGCGTCAAGAGATGTCGCAATTATCCCTTGGCCCGGGGCGGCATTTCGCCTTGTCGGGGGTGGCCAAGGCGGGGGTGCCCTTGTATAGAACGGGACCGTCCATGCCCAAGAGAGACAGGGGGAGGAAGACCATGACCGAGTGGCAGAAATCGACATGGCGCAACAAGCCGCGCGTGCAGATGCCCGAGTATACGGACGCGGCCGCGCTGAACGCCGTCGAGGCGCAGCTTGCCAAGTATCCGCCGCTGGTCTTCGCCGGAGAGGCGCGCCGCCTGAAGCAGCATCTGGCCGCCGCCGGGCGCGGAGAGGCCTTCCTGCTGCAGGGCGGCGACTGCGCCGAAAGCTTCGAACAGTTCAGCGCCAATGCGATCCGCGACACCTTCAAGGTGATGCTGCAGATGGCCATGGTCCTGACCTATGGCGCAAAGGTGCCGGTGGTGAAGGTCGAGCACGCATGGCGGGGCAGTTCGCCAAGCCGCGCTCGGCCCCGACCGAGGTGGTGGATGGCGTCGAGCTGCCCAGCTACCGCGGCGACATCATCAACGATCTGCCCTTCACGGCAGAGGCGCGCATTCCCAACCCCTCGAAGATGCTGCAGGCCTACACGCAGGCCGCCGCGACGCTGAACCTGCTGCGGGCCTTTTCGACCGGCGGTTATGCCGACGTGCATCAGGTGCACCAGTGGACGCTGGGCTTCACCGAGGCCGACGAGGCGGGCAAGTACCGCGACATGGCGAACCGGATTTCCGACACGCTGGACTTCATCAAGGCGGCGGGTGTGACCGGCGATCAGGCGCATACCCTGCACACGGTCGAATTCTACACCAGCCATGAATCGCTGCTGCTGGAATACGAAGAGGCGCTTTGCCGGCTCGATTCGACCTCGGGCAAGTGGCTGGCGGGCTCGGGTCACATGATCTGGATCGGCGACCGCACGCGGCAGCCGGACGGCGCGCATGTGGAATTCGCCTCGGGCGTGCAGAACCCGATCGGTCTGAAATGCGGTCCCTCGACCACGGCGGAGGACCTCAAGGTCCTGATGAAGAAGCTGAACCCGAAGAACGAAGAGGGCCGCCTGACGCTGATCGCCCGCTTTGGCGCGGGCAAGGTGGCCGAGAACCTGCCGCGCCTGATCAAAGCGGTGAAGGACGAGGGCGCCAATGTGACCTGGGTCTGCGACCCGATGCACGGCAACACGATCAAGTCCTCCTCGGGCTACAAGACCCGGCCTTTCGACGCGGTCCTGCGCGAGGTGCGCGAGTTCTTCGCGGTGCACGAAGCCGAGGGCACCATCCCCGGCGGCGTGCATTTCGAGATGACCGGGCTGGACGTGACCGAATGCACCGGCGGCGTGCGCGAGGTGACGGACGAGGACCTGTCCGACCGCTACCACACCGCCTGCGACCCGCGCCTGAACGCCTCGCAATCTCTGGAACTGGCGTTCCTCGTCGCAGAAGAGCTGAGCAACCGGCGCCTCAAGGCGGCAGAGGCCGCGAACGGCTGAGCCATCGGGTCGGATTTGCGGCCCGCTCTGTAGAATGCGAAACGCCCCCGCAGGGATCTGCGGGGGCGTTTTTTTTGCTTCTGCGTCTCGCGGGGCAGGCGACCCCGGTCCGGGGGTTTACCCTGCCTGCGCCGCGCGGCAGGATCGCGCCCACGACAAAAAAAAACGGGAGTCCGGCCATGCTGATCCATGAGGGCACAGAGCGCAGCGACCGGATCGATCTGGGGCTGGCGGCCTCGTTGTCGATGATCGCGGGCGGGATCAATGCGATGGGCTTTCTCGTCGCGGGGTCCTTTACCGCGAATATGACCGGCAACGTGGCCCTCGCGGCGGAGTACATCGCGCGGCGCGACCTTGCGCTTGCGCTTTCCTTCGCCGGGCTGCTGGTCTGTTTCATCCTTGGCGCCATGACGGCGGCGTTGCTGGTCGGTGCCGGGCAGGCACGCGGGCGCCGGGCGATCTATGCGCAGGCGATCCTCGGCGAGGCGCTGCTGTTGATCGGGCTGGGCGTGGTCGCCACTGGGCTGGCCGGGGGCGCTTGCGGAAACAGTGCTTGTCGGGGTCCTGAGCCTGGTGATGGGGTTCCAGAACGCGATCACCACGATGATTTCGCGCGCACGGGTGCGCACCACCCATGTCTCGGGCATGGCGACGGATCTGGGTATCGAACTGGCGGCCATGCTGGGGCCGGAACAGGTCCGGCGCGGGGCGCTGCCGGGCCTGTGGCTGCACGGGCTGACGCTGGTGGCCTTCGCGGTGGGCGGGGTTCTGGGCACGGCGATCTTCCTGGGGCTGGGCAACTGGCTGCTGCCGATCCTCGGCGCGGCGCTTCTGGCGCTGGCCCTGCCGGACATCGCCCGCGTGCACCGCCGTAGAGCGTAGGGTCTTCTGCCGCGCCGGGCGCCTGACGGCAGGCGGGGCAGGCCTGCAACCGGCAGGGCACGGCAGCCGTTTTCCCGAGCCACTGCGCAGGCCTCAAGAGGGGTGCCAGCCACCGCGGCCTAGCAGGGCAGGGCGGCAGGTTCCGGGCGCAGGGGCGCGACGGCGCGTCAATTCCGCGCTTCGCCGTTGCCGATTGACACCTTTTCTTTCCCGTCCCTGCGTGCAATAGGGACGTGCCAACCGATGCCCTCCCAAGGAGTTCCCCCATGGAGATTCGCGAGGCTCTGACCTTCGATGACGTTCTTCTGGTTCCGAGCCGCCTCCAGCGTCCTGCCCAGCACCGCGGATACCCGCACCCGGGTCACGAAGGCGATCACGCTCAATATCCCCTTGCTGTCCTCGGCCATGGACACGGTGACAGAGGCGCGCATGGCGATCACCATGGCGCAGGCGGGCGGCATCGGGGTGATCCACAAGAACCTCGACGTCGAAAGCCAGGCCCGGGAAGTGCGCCGGGTCAAGCGCTTCGAAAGCGGCATCGTCTACAATCCCGTGACCCTGACCCCCGACCAGACGCTGGCCGACGCCAAGGCGTTGACCGAACGCTACGGTTTCACCGGTTTCCCGGTGGTCGACGACCAGCATCGCGTCGTGGGCATCGTCACCAACCGCGACATGCGCTTCGCCGAGCGGGACGAGACCCCGGTGCGGGCCATGATGACCCATGAGAACCTCGCCATCCTGCATGAACCCGCCGACCGGCAGGAAGCCATCAACCTGATGAAGGCGCGCCGGATCGAGAAGCTGCTGGTGACTGACAAGGCAGGCAAGCTGACCGGCCTTCTGACCCTGAAGGACACCGAGAAGGCGGTGCTGAACCCCACCGCCTGCAAGGACGACCTTGGCCGCCTGCGCGTCGCGGCGGCCTCTTCGGTCGGCGATTCCGGCTTCGCGCGGACAGAGGCTCTGGTCGATGCGGGTGTCGACATCGTGGTGATCGACACCGCGCATGGCCATTCCCGGGGCGTGATCGAGGCGGTTCGCCGCGCCAAGGGCCTGTCGAACGCGGTGCAGGTGATCGCGGGCAACGTGGCCACGGCAGAGGCGACCCGCGCCCTGATCGACGCGGGCGCGGATGCGGTGAAGGTCGGCATCGGGCCGGGCTCGATCTGCACCACCCGCATGGTCGCGGGCGTGGGTGTGCCACAGCTGACGGCGGTGATGGACTGCGCGGCGGCGGCGGGTGACGTGCCGGTGATCGCCGACGGCGGCATCAAGTTCTCGGGCGATTTCGCCAAGGCCATCGCGGCGGGCGCCTCCTGCGCCATGGTCGGCAGCATGATCGCGGGCACCGATGAAAGCCCGGGCGAGGTGATCCTGTACCGGGGCCGGTCCTTCAAGGCCTACCGGGGCATGGGCTCGCTGGGCGCCATGGCGCGCGGCTCGGCGGACCGGTATTTCCAGAAGGACGCGGCCTCGGACAAGCTGGTGCCCGAGGGGATCGAGGGACAGGTGCCCTATAAAGGCTCTGCGGGGGCGGTCATTCACCAGCTGGTGGGCGGTCTGCGCGCGGCCATGGGTTACACCGGCTGCGCCACGGTGGACGAGATGCGCCGCAACTGCAGCTTCGTGCGGATCACCAATGCTGGGCTGACCGAAAGCCATGTGCACGACGTGCAGATCACCCGCGAAAGCCCGAACTACCGCATCGGCTAGGACCGGGTCCGGTCGAACAACCAGACAGACAGCGGATGCCGGCCTTTGCCGGCATCCATGCTTACCAGAACGGATTTCGCAGGCTCGACGCCGGGCCGAAGCTGGCCCCGGCATACGCCCCCGGGTCAGAGCTGGGTCAGGTAGTCGGCAGAGACGTAGCCCGTCACGCCGGGCGACTCGACAAGCGACACGCGGCACCAGCGCTGGCCAAGCTCTGTCACGCAGTCGCGGCGCTGCAGTTCCGTGCCGTCGGGCAGGCCCATGATGATCTTGTATTCAAGGCTCGGCCCGCTGCGCAGCTTCAGCAGGTCGTCCGGCCCCGTGCCCGAGACGATCATGCGCCCACCGGCATCGGAGGCGCAGCCCGCCGCAAGAAGGCCCGCGCACAAAGTCATCACTGCCAACGGTTTCATGAAGCCTCCTGTCGCTCTGTCCTGCGGGCTTTGCCACAGGCGTCCGGCGGTCGCAACGGTGCGTTCGCCGCGCCCGGCGCCCCTATGCGTTCCGTGAGTGAGGCTGAGGGCCGGGAAGGCCGGGCAATACCCCTGTGGCAGTAGCCGCAGCCCGGCCATAGGGGCAGGGCGGTCCCGTTGGATGCGCGCCGCGCAGCCGACAGGCGGGCGCGTTTCGGCAATCCGCCGCCGATGCAGCCGCGGCGGGCGCGGCGATTGCCCGGGCTGGCATCGCCACCGCCCCCCGGGACGCCGCGCCCGGGCGGTTGTGCAGGGAATGTGCCCCGGTGCGGGACGCCGACCCGACCCGGGCGGCCCCTGTCACCGTCTTCGGGTGTCATGACACCCTTTGCCGGTTTTCGCCCTGCGCGCACTGGACGCTTCGGTCGCCTTCGGGATAGGGACGGCAGGCGACCGTCCAGGCCCTGACGCCGACGGTGCGCGCAGAACGGCAGCCCTTGGACGGAAGACGGAAGCAGTACAGATGCCCGGTCATGGTTTCGAATGAGAACGGCTCTTGCGGTGATGGCGGCGGGCACAGCCCGTTGTGCCCGGCCTGCGGGATCGGCTGAGGCGATGCGGTCCGACCCCGGATATCTGTCGGGAAGGGCAAGGCCATGACCCCGGCGGCGCGCGTCCAGACCGCGATCGAGATCCTCGACCGGATCGCCCTTGGCGTTCCCGCCGAAAAGGCGCTGACCACATGGGGGCGTCGGGCACGGTTTGCCGGGTCCGGGGATCGCGCGGCGGTCCGCGACCACGTCTTCGACGTGCTCCGGCGCTGGCGCAGCACCGCTGCGCTGGGGGGCGGCGATTCCGGGCGCGCGCGGATGCTGGGGCTTCTGCGCATGCAGGAGGCCGCGCCCGAGGCCCTGTTCTCCGGTGATCGCCACGCCCCCGCGCCGCTGACAGAGGCTGAGCAGGTCGCGGGCCAGACGCCCGAGGGCGCCGCCGCGCTGGACCTGCCGGACTGGTTGGCCGAGCGGTTTCGCGCCAGCCTTGGCGCCCGGGCCGGGGCGGTGGCAGAGGCCCTGCGGCACCGCGCCGATGTCTTCTTGCGGGTAAACCTTCTGCGGGGCGACCTGACGGCGGCCCTTGCGGCGCTGTCCGGCGAGGGCATTACCGCCGAACCGCATGACCTCTCGCCGACCGCGCTGCGGGTGACCGAGGGCGCGCGCCGGATTGCCCGCAGTCAGGCCTATCTCTCGGGGCTGGTCGAGCTTCAGGACGCGGCCAGTCAGGCGGTGGTCGATGCGCTGCCGCTGACGCCCGGCGCCCGGGTACTGGATTTCTGTGCGGGCGGCGGCGGCAAGACGCTGGCGCTGGCCGCGCGCCTTGGCGGCAGCCCTGTCGAGGCCCATGACGCCGACCCGGCGCGCATGAAGGACCTGCCGGGGCGCGCCGACCGTGCCGGGGCCGCTGTGCGCCTGCGCGCGGCGCCCGCCGGTTCCTACGATCTCGTGCTCTGCGATGTGCCCTGTTCCGGCAGCGGGGCGTGGCGCCGCGCGCCCGAGGGCAAGTGGCGCCTGACGCCCGATGCGCTGCAGGCGGTGTGCCGCGAACAGGCCGCTATCCTCGAAACCTGCGCCGGGCTCGTGGCGCCGGGCGGGCATCTGGCCTATGCGACCTGCTCTGTGCTGCAAGAGGAAAACGCCGCCCGGATCGCGGCCTTCACGGCGGATCATCCGGCCTGGACGGCGATCACAGAGCGTCAGTTCCTGCCGCAGGACGGCGGCGATGGCTTCTACGTGGCTGTGCTGACACGCCGGTGAGGCAACTTGCAGTTGCGCGATTGCGGGAGTTAACGGCACTTTAACTGTCACCGGGGCCATACTTCCCGGCGTGGTTGCGATTCGCGGTGACAGGGAACCCATGGTGCAGGCGGTAGACATCAATCCGGTGCAGGAGGCGCGGACCCGGACCCCGGTTCTGGGCGCCGCGGTCCTGCTGGCACTGGCGGTGCTGTCCCTGGTCGGAGCGCAGGTCATGCAGGCCCGGGTGGCGGAAGTGGCGGCGCTGGCGGCGACCGGAACCTTCGGGGTTCTCGCGGTGGGCTGGGTGCTGTTCGACGGGCTGCTGCGGCGGCGCAGCGCCGTGAAACTGGACCAGATCGACGACTTCATCCGGGACGATCCCGCGCTGTGCTTCGTCACCGACGGCACCGGGCGCATCCTGCGCGCCAACCGCCGCGCGGCCAAGGGTTTTCGCGCCCACACCGGAACCCCGCTGGCAGAGGTCATGCGCGCGGTCTTCGCCAGTTCCGAGGGTATTCTTTACCGCCTGCACCAGAAGGCGCTGGCGGATGGCGCGGCGGTGGAGGAGGTGACCAGCCATGCCGAAGGCTACCGCATATTCACGCGCTGTTTCGGCGCGGACCTTGTGCTGTGGCGTTTCGACAGCGCGCGCACCGGCGCCGGTGGCGCGGCGCGGGGCGACCTGCCGCTGATGACGCTGGGCCGCAATGGTGCGGTGCTGTACATGAACGGCGCGGCGCGCAAGCTGCTGGGCCTGCGCGCCAAGCGGCTGGAGGACGTGCTTGTGGATCTGCCGCTGCGGTCGGGCGGCGTGCATTACCTCAAGGGGGCCGAAACCAACCAGCGCGTGCTGGTGCAGAGCTCGGACATCGGTGCCGGGCGGGTGGAACTGATCCTGTCGCCGATCTCCGATGCCAGTCGCGATCACGACAGCAGGGGCAGCTTCGACGGGCTGCCGGTGCCGCTGCTGAAGGTCGCCCCCGACGGCACGATCCTGCGCGCCAACCCCGAGGCGCGGCGCCTGATCGACATGGGGCAGGGCAGCCCCGGCCATATCGCCGAACACATGGAGGGGCTGGGCCGCGCCATCAAGGACTGGCTGCAAGAGGCGGCGGACGGGCGCGGGCTGCACCGCTCGGAGTTCCTGCGGCTGACGCGCGCCGACCGCGAAGTCTTTGTACAGGTCACGCTGAACCGCATTGTCGAAAAGGGCGAAACCGCGCTGATTGCCGTGCTGAACGACGCGACCGAGCTCAAGACGCTCGAGGCGCAATTCGTGCAAAGCCAGAAGATGCAGGCCATCGGCCAGCTTGCGGGCGGCGTGGCGCATGATTTCAACAACCTGCTGACGGCGATCTCGGGCCACTGCGATCTGCTGCTGCTGCGCCACGATCAGGGCGATCCGGACTACGGCGACCTCGTGCAGATCAACCAGAATGCCAACCGCGCCGCCGCGCTGGTCGGGCAGCTTCTGGCCTTCTCGCGCAAGCAGACCATGCAGCCAGAGGTGCTGGACCTGCGCGATACGCTCTCCGATCTGGCCCACCTGCTGAACCGTCTTGTGGGCGAGCGGGTGCGCCTGACCCTGCGCCACGATCCGGTCCTGCCGCAGGTGCGCGGCGACCGGCGGCAGCTGGAACAGGTGGTGATGAACCTTGTGGTGAACGCCCGCGATGCCATGCCCGAGGGCGGCGAGATCGTGGTCGAGACAGAGCGCCGCATCCTGCGGGATCCGCTGAAGCGCGACCGCGCCATCGTGGCGCCGGGCGCTTATGTCGCGGTCCGCGTGACCGATCAGGGGATGGGCATCCCGCCCGACAAGCTCTCGAAGGTGTTCGAACCCTTCTTCACCACCAAGCGCACCGGAGAGGGGACGGGCCCGGGCCTTTCGACGGTCTACGGCATCGTCAAGCAGACCGGCGGTTTCATCTTCGTCGACAGCGTCGTGGGGCAGGGCACCTGCTTTACCCTGCTGCTGCCCGCCTATCAGGCGCAGCCTGCCGCCGCGCCCGCGAAACCCCGACAGAGGGCGGAGAACCTGCCGCAGAAGGGCTCTGGCGTGGTCCTGCTGGTCGAGGACGAGGCGCCGGTCCGCGCCTTCGCCGCCCGCGCGCTGCGTCTGCGCGGCTACACCGTGATCGAGGCCGAAACCGCCGAAGACGCCCTGCACATGCTGGAGGACGAGGCCCTGGCCGTCGACATCTTCGTGACGGATGTGGTGATGCCGGGCATGGACGGCCCGACCTGGGTCCGCAAGGCGCGCGAGCAGCGCCCGGACACCCGTGTCGTCTTTGTCTCGGGCTACGCCGAGGCGGCCTTTGGCGAGGGCAGCGACGAGATCCCGAATTCTGTCTTTCTGCCGAAACCCTTCTCGCTGTCGGAGCTGACAGAAACCGTACACCGCCAATTGTCGTGACAGGCACAGGGCGCCGCCACACGCGCCTGTGAATTGCGCCCACCCTCATGTGAACATATCATGAACACATGGCGCAATTCTCACTCTCCGAAAAACTGGCGATCCTCTCGGATGCGGCGAAATACGATGCCTCCTGCGCCTCGTCCGGCGGCCAGCGCCGGGATTCGCGGGACGGCAAGGGCCTTGGCTCGACCACCGGCTCGGGCATCTGCCACGCCTACGCGCCGGACGGGCGCTGCATCAGCCTGCTCAAGATCCTGATGACGAATTTCTGCATCTACGATTGCGCCTATTGCGTGAACCGCGTCAGCTCCAACGTGCAGCGCGCCCGCTTCACACCCGAAGAGGTCGTGACCCTGACCACCGAGTTCTACCGCCGCAACTACATCGAGGGGCTCTTCCTGTCCTCCGGCATCATCCGCTCGCCGGACGAGACCATGGCCGACATGGTGCGCATCGCCCGCATGCTGCGCGAAGACCATCACTTTCGCGGCTACATCCACCTCAAGACCATCCCCGATGCCGCCCCCGAGCTGATCGAGCAGGCGGGCACCTATGCCGACCGGATCTCGATCAATATCGAACTGCCCACGGACAGCGCCGTGAAGGCCTTCGCGCCGGAGAAATCGCCCGACGCGATCCGCAAGGCCATGGCGGATGTGCGCCTGCGGCAGGACGCCCAGCAAGACCGCAGCCACACCGGTCGCAGGCCGCCACGCTTCTCGCCCGCGGGCCAGTCGACCCAGATGATCGTCGGCGCCGACGGGGCCAGCGACGGCACGATCCTGAAGACCTCGACCCGGCTCTATGCCAGCTATCGGCTGAAGCGGGTCTATTACTCGGCCTTCTCGCCGATCCCCGACAGCTCTCGCGCGCTGCCGCTGATCCAGCCGCCGCTGCAACGCGAACACCGGCTGTATCAGGCCGACTGGCTGCTGCGCTTCTACGGCTTCGACGCCGATGAGATCACGGCGGCGACCCCGGACGGCAATCTCGACCTCTCGATCGATCCGAAACTGGCACTGGGCGCTGGCCAATCGCCACGCCTTTCCGGTCGACGTGAACCGGGCCGAGCGCGAGTTGCTGCTGCGGGTGCCCGGGATCGGCACCGAGGACCGTGGGGCGCATCCTGACCACCCGCCGCCACCGCAGCCTGCGCTACGACGACCTGCGCCGCATGGGCGCCAACCTGAAGCAGGCGCGCCCCTTCATCACGCTGACGGATTGGCGGCCCCGCGCGCTGCTTGACGCCGCCGACCTGCGGGCCCGCTTCGCGCCGCCGCCGGAACAGCTGCACCTGATCTGATATGCGCAGCGTCATCCTGCCAGAGATCGGCACCTTCGAGGCATGGCGGCAGGAGGCCCGCGCGCTGATCGCCGCCCGCATCCCGCCAGAGGCGGTGCTCTGGTCGCGCGGCGCGCCGCAGGGGGACCTCTTCGCGGCGCCCACCGCCGCCGCCCCGGCCGCGCCGCTCACCGTGCCGAAGGACTTCGCCCGGCTGGCCGGGCTGGTGGTCTGGCACGCCGACCCCCAGCGCTTTGCTCATCTCTACCGTGCGCTCTGGCGCGTCAAGCAGGACCCGCGCATCCTGCAGGACCGGGGCGACCCGGGGATCGACCGGTTGAACCGCATGGCCAAGGCGGTCAGCCGCGACAAGCACAAGATGACCGCCTTCCTGCGCTTTCGCGAGATTGGTGATCCCGCTGCCCCGCGCCGCCGCTTCGCCGCCTGGTTCGAGCCCGCGCATTTCATCACCGAACCCACGGCGCCCTTCTTCGCCAGGCGCTTCGGCGACATGGACTGGTCGATCTTCACCCCCCATGCCACCGCGCATTTCCGCGAGGGCGTCACAGGCTTCGCAGCGCCGGAGCCGAAGCCCGGTCTGCCGGACGATGCCACCGAAGAGCTGTGGCGCACCTATTTCCGCAATATCTTCAACCCGGCCCGGGTGAAGCTGAAGGCCATGCAGGCCGAGATGCCCAAAAAATACTGGCACAACCTGCCAGAGGCCGACCTGATCCCCCAGATGGTCGCCTCTGCCCGTGCCCGGGCAAGGGACATGGCCGAGGCCGCGCCAACCCTCGCCCCCGAACGCGCCGCGCGCATCACCCGGCGGCTGAGCCGGTCCCGCGTCGCGCCACCCCGGCGGACGACCTCGATGCGCTCCGGCGCGGCCTCGACGCCTGCCGCCGCTGTCCGCTGTGGCGCGATGCGACGCAGCCCGTTGCCGGCTGCGGGCCAAGGGACGCCCGGCTGATGATCGTCGGCGAACAGCCCGGCGATCACGAGGATCTGGCGGGCAAGCCCTTCGTCGGCCCGGCGGGGCAGCTCTTCGACCGGCTGGCAGAAGGCACGGGCCTCAACCGGCAGGCGGCCTTCGGCACCAATGCGGTCAAGCATTTCAAGTTTCAGCCCCGCGGCAAGCGCCGCCTGCACCAGCCGCCGAACCGGCAGGAGATCGACCAGTGCCGCTGGTGGCTGGAGCAGGAGCGCGCTCTGGTGAAACCGAAGCTGATCCTTGCCATGGGTGCGACGGCGGTCGAAAGCCTGACGGGCTCGCGCCGGGCCCTGCTGTCGCGGCGCGGCACCGTCGAGATGGCAGCTGACGGCACGCCGATCCTGATCACCACGCATCCCGCCTACCTGCTGCGCCTGCCCCTGGCGGATCGCGCGCAGGCCGAAGACCTGTTCCGGCAGGATCTGCAGGAAGCCGCGCGCAGGCTTGCCTGACGCCCCTGTTTCTTCTTGGTCCAAATACCTCTGGGGGAAATGCCGCAGGCAGGGGGCAAAGCCCCCGCTTCAAATGCAAAACGCCCGACCAGGGGCCGGGCGTCGCAATCCGTGAAGGGCGAGGTTCAGTGCAGCAGGCGGCCCATGGTGCCCGCGACATCCGCCATGCGCGCCGAGAAGCCCCATTCGTTGTCGTACCAGGCCAGCACCCGCACCAGCCGACCGACGACCTTGGTCTGGTCGGGCGCGAAGATCGAGGAATGGGTGGTGTGGTTGAAGTCGATCGAGACCTTGGGCTCCGGGTCATAGGACAGCACCGCGCCCATGCGACCGTACCGCGGCCTCGGCCACCACCTCGTTCACATTGGCCTCTGTCACGTCGCGCTTCGCCACGAAGGTCAGGTCCACCGCCGAGACATTGGGCGTCGGCACCCGCACGGCAGAGCCGTCCAGCTTGCCTTTCAGGTTCGGCAGCACCTCGCCCAGGGCCTTCGCGGCGCCGGTCGAGGTCGGGATCATCGCCATGGCGGCGGCGCGGGCGCGATACAGGTCGGCGTGGCGGCGGTCCAGCGTCGGCTGGTCGCCGGTATAGCTGTGGATCGTGGTCATGATGCCGCTCTCGATGCCGATGGCATCGTCCAGCACCTTGGCCAGCGGGGCCGGGCAGTTGGTGGTGCAGGAGCCGTTCGAGATCATGACCTCGCCCTTCACCATCTCGCGGTGGTTGACGCCGTAGACCACGGTGCGCTGCACGTTCTTCGCGGGCGCCGAGATCAGCACCGATTTGGCGCCGCGGCGCAGGTGCGCGTCGGCTTTGTTGCCGTCGTTGAACTGGCCGGTGCATTCCAGCACGACATCGCAGCCGTCCCAGTCCAGTGCGTCCAGATCATAAGACGACATCACGTCGATCGGCCCGCGTCCGAGGTCGATGGACTGGTCCTTCACGGTCACGGTGCCGGGAAAGCGGCCATGCACGGAGTCGTAGCGCAGCAGATGTGCATGGGTTTCCAGCGGCCCGGGGGCGTTGATCTTCACCACCTGCACATCGTTGCGGGCGCTTTCGACGATATGCGCCAGCGTGCAGCGGCCGATCCGGCCAAATCCGTTGATGCCAACCGTGACGGTCATCGCGATACTCCTGAGGTTTATGCGCCTGTCAGCGCCGGGTATACGAAGGCGACGCGCATGTGCAAAGCCCGAAAGGCTTTCCAAACCAGCATGTTAGCGATAAAACTCTGGTCCCGGAGGCTGGTGGCGCTAACCTTTCGGGACCGTTTGCGTTAACGTTTGCACCCTCGGTAGAAGCATGCCCGACCCGACCCCTTGCCTTGCCCTTCTCGGGCGAATCCTTCTGGCCGGCCTTTTCCTTGCCGGCTTTGCGCAGAAGCTGGGGGACCCGGCCCCGGCTCAGGCCCTGCTGGCGGCGCGGGGCTGGCCGCTCTGGCTGATCTGGCCAGCGGCGTTTTACAACCTTGTGGCGGGGGGCGCGGTGGTGCTTGGCGTGATGACACGGCCCATTGCCGCCACGCTCGCGCTTTATTGCATGGTCACCAGCCTGTTTCACTTTCTCCCCGATGATCCGTGGCAGATGACGATCTTCGTCAAGAACTGGGCCATCGCGGGCGGCTGCCTGATGCTGGCGGCCCATGGCGCGGGTCCGTGGCGCTTGCGCTGGGGGCCGGACAGGCTAGGTTGACCGCAACACAACAGGGACAGGCGGCATGAGCGGATTACTGGCACTTCTGGACGATGTTTCGGCCATCGCAAAGGTCGCGGCGGCGTCGGTCGACGACATCGGCGCGGCGGCCATGAAGGCGGGGTCGAAGACGGCGGGTGTGCTGATCGACGACGCGGCGGTGACGCCGAAGTACCTTCAGGGCTTCAAACCGGCCCGCGAACTGCCGATCATCTGGCGCATCGCGCGCGGTTCCATCGTCAACAAGCTGGTCTTCCTGATGCCCGCCGCCCTGCTGATGCAGGCCTTCGCGCCCTGGCTGATCTGGCCATTGCTGATCCTCGGCGGCTGCTATCTTGCCTTCGAGGGCGCCGAAAAGATCGTCCATGTGCTGACCCGGCACGACGACCACTCGGGCGGGCCGGACGGCAGCCATGATGTGCAGGACCCGACGCATCTGGAAGAGGAAAAGATCAAGGGCGCCATCAAGACCGATTTCATCCTCTCGGCAGAGATCATGGTGATCTCGATGTCGGCCATCGAGGCCTCGACCTTCTGGATGGAGGCGGCGACCCCGGCGGTTGTGGCGTTGCTGGTGACGGCAGCGGTCTATGGCGCCGTGGCGGTGATCGTGAAGATGGACGACGTCGGGCTCTGGCTCAGCCAGGTGTCCCGGACCGGCTTTGGCCGCTGGCTGGGCCGCGCCATCGTCAAGTTCATGCCCTGGCTGCTGAAGACCCTGACCGTCGTCGGCACGGCGGCGATGCTTTGGGTCGGCGGCTCGATCATCGTGCATTCGCTGCACGAGATGGGCTGGCACTGGCCGGAAGAGTTCATCCATCACGTCGCGGTCGACTACGGGCAGGGCAGCGGCGCGCTGCAATGGATCATCACGGCGGCCATCGACTTCGTGCTCGGGTTCCTGGTGGGTCTGGTGCTGATCCCGATCGGAACACGGGTCGTGGCGCCGATCTGGGCCGCGCTCTTCGGCGGGAAGAACAAGGCGGCGCACTGACGGCCAGTGCGGCGCTGCGTTCCACTGCACGGACGCGGCGCCCCTTGCAACCGTCCGGCAAGGGCCGGCTGCGCCGACGGCCCGGGCAGGCCGGGGCGCCCCCGCCGGGTCCGCAGCGGGCGTCAAGGTGCCGGGCTGCCGGGCGCGCCCTGACAGGCCGCTGCGGCCCCGGGCCGCCAAGCGCCGCGATCCTTCTTCGGGGGCAAGAACCCGGCGGACAGGCCGCAGACAGGTAACCGCAGATACGAGCAGATACGAAAAAAGGCGCGCCGGGCAGGGCGCGCCTTTCCTTGTTCCGGTGGGAACGGGATTTACTGCGACAGCGCCGAAGAGGCGTCGTAGGCGGCGGTGAAGCCGGACAGCGACATCTCGACACTGACCTTCTGGTCGGGGGCCAGGGCCGGAACGATGGTCACGACGGCCTTGGCGCCAGCCTTGAAGCGCTGGATGTCCTCGGCGGTAAAGCCGACGCGGGCATAGCAGCCGACCTGCGCGCAGAAGGAGAAGTCGAAGCGCCGCTCGGCGCCATTGTCGACCTGAACGGTCAGCTTCTGGGTCAGTAGCGTTTCCAGCGGCACGACAAAGGTGCCACCGGCCACGGCGCGCCCGCCGTTCGACAGCTTGAAGATCGAGGCCTCGGCGACGCTGGCGCCATTGGCATCCTTCAGCAGCTGGTACATCTGGCAGACGTCGTCGCCCTCGGGGACTTCGATGCACTGCAGGGACCAGTCGTTGAAGGTCTCCTTGATATAGGTGCGCGGACCCTGCTGGCCTGCGGGCGCCTCTGCGCCTTCTTCACCCAGATCGAGGCCGCCGCCGATGTTGGTCGACGGTGCCGGATCGGCCGCGGGCTCCGATGCGGGATCGGCTGCCGGGTCCGCCGCGGGCTCGGTCGCCGGGGCATCGGTTGCCGGATCGGCGGCGGGGGCGTCGTCGGACTGGGCAAAGGCGGGGCCCGCACCCAGCGCGGCGATCAAAGACAGAAGCAGAAGCGGTTTGGTCATGGACGTCCTCGGACTTTTTCGTTCTCTGGTTGGGGCTGGCTTTAGCACGGGCGGCTGACACTGTCAGGGCGGAAATCACGTACCTTGCGGGCCGTTTGGGCGAATTTGCGCCCGCATCGTGACGGTCGGGGCCCGGCGGGGAAAAGAAAAGGGACCCCCGGGCCCCTTTCCATTATCGCTCCCTGTCGGACCGTACTCGACTTTGTCATTGGGGGGACGCTACGAAATGAAAACGAGCCGGTCAACAGGCTTTGTGAAACCCAGACGACAAGAATGGGCCTGCACAAAAAAGCCGCGCCCGGGGGCGCGGCCAGTCTGACAGGGAGGAAGTCGGTCCGGGGCAGGAGAGGACATGACGCCCCGGACCAACAATGACTATGGCATCAAAAGGTTAAGTTTGTATTTTTGGGGGTGACCTGCGGGACGGGGGCGGCCAAGGGGCCTTGAGCCGGCGAAGCGGGACGGAAAGCGGGACAGGAAGGGTGACGATGGAAGACGCGGTTTTCGTGGGCGGCGGCGGGCCGTCCTACGGCGAGAAACAGCATTTGCGGCTGGGCTATGCCAACCGGCACGGGCTGATCGCCGGGGCCACCGGGACCGGCAAGACCGTGACCCTGCAAATCCTCGCCGAGGGTTTTTCGCAGGCCGGTGTGCCGGTCTTCATGGCCGACGTGAAGGGCGATCTCTCGGGGCTGGCCAAGGCCGGCAGCGCCGACCACAAGCTGCACGCCCCCTTCATGGAGCGCTGCGGCAAGATCGGCTTCGAGGATTTCGCCTATGCGGGGTTTCCGGTCTGCTTCTGGGATCTCTACGGTGCACAGGGCCACCCGGTGCGCACGACCATTGCCGAGATGGGGCCGCTTCTGCTGGCGCGCCTGCTGGACCTCAGCGAGGCGCAGGAGGGCATTCTGAACATCGCCTTCCGGCTGGCGGACGAAGAGGGCATGCCGCTGCTGGACCTGAACGACCTGCGCGCGATGCTGGTGTGGATCGGCGAGAACCGGGGTGACCTGTCGCTGCGCTACGGCAATATCTCCGTCGCTTCCGTCGGCGCGATCCAGCGGCGCCTTCTGGTGCTCGAGGAAGAGGGCGGCGCCGGGTTCTTCGGAGAACCCGCGCTAGAGCTTGCGGACCTGTTGCGGGTCGGGCCGGACGGCCGCGGGCAGGTCAATATTCTTGCCGCCGACAAACTGATGGCGGCGCCGCGGCTTTACGCGACCTTCCTGCTGTGGCTGCTGTCCGAGTTGTTCGAGGACCTGCCCGAGGTCGGGGACCCGGACAAGCCCAAGCTGGTCTTCTTCTTCGACGAGGCGCATCTGCTGTTCGACGGCGCGCCCCGGGCGCTGGTGGACAAGGTCGAGCAGGTGGCGCGGTTGATCCGGTCGAAGGGGGTGGGGGTTTACTTCATCACCCAGTCGCCCGACGACATTCCCGAGGACATACTCGGCCAGCTTGGCAACCGGGTGCAGCACGCGCTGCGGGCCTTCACCGCGCGCGACCGCAAGGCGCTGCGGCTGGCCTCCGAGACCTACCGCGAGAACCCGGCGTTCGACATCGAGACGGCGATCCGCGAGGTCGGCGTGGGCGAGGCGGTGACGTCCTTCCCCGAAAAGAAGGGGGTGCCGGGCATGGCGCAGCGCACGCTGGTGCGCCCGCCGTCGTCGCAGCTTGGCCCGATCGAAGCGGCAGAGCGGGAGGCGGTGGTGCTGGCCTCTGATCTGCGGGCCAAATACGCGCAGGCGGTGGACCGCAGATCGGCCTACGAGATGCTGAAGGCCCGTGCCGAGCAGGCCGCCGCCGAAGCCGCCGAGGCGGAGCGCGCCGAGGAGGAAATGGAGGCCCGCGAACGCGAGTACCGTGCGGGGCGGCGCTATACCGGCAAGCGGGTGACCCGCTCGACCTCCGGCGCCTCGACCCGGCGCGACCGGCAGGGCGAGAGCTTCGGCGAGGCCATGGGCAAGATGGTGATGAAGGAGCTGACCGGAACCACCGGGCGGAAGATCGTGCGCGGCATCCTCGGCGGGCTGTTCAAGGCGCGCTGAGGGTGGGACTGGCGCGGGGGAAGGGTTTCGCAGGAAAACCCTTCCCGCCAGCTCTGGCACTCACCCAAGCAAGCCTTCGAAGCCGTCCTTCCCCTTGCCCTGCGTGCCATCTCCGGCTGCCCGGGCCAAGCAAAATAGCCGTCTCCCCGTTCCGGGGCCCCTCGGCGATTTGGTTTGGCCCGGGCAGCCGGAGCTGTCCTGCGGGCGGCAGGCGAAGGACGGCTCCGAAGCAAGCCATGGGGCGGGGCCGGTTTCGGTTTCGTCTGCTGCGGGGGTGGCCGTTGTCAGCCTGCTGCGGTCCGGCCCCGTGGCAGGCCGCGGCCCTGGCCGAGCACCGGGGCGAGGGCGGTGATGGCGAGTGCCGCGGCGCCCACAAGGGCCGTGGCGAGGCGCAGCGAGGTCAGTTCCGCGAGGAAGCCGATGGCGGGCGGCCCCATCAGCATGGCGCCGTACCCCAGCGTCGCGACCGAGGCGATGGCCTGTCCGGCGGGCACGTCCGGGTCGGCGGCGGCGCGGCTGAAGGCCATGGGGATCACCGCCGCGTAGCCCATGCCGATCAGCACGTAGCCGGCCAGCGTCAGCGGCAGCGTGGCCGGGCCGACCACCAGTCCCGTCCCGAGGGCGGCGAAAAGCCCGGCGGCGCGGGCGGTGGCCACCGGGCCGAAGCGCGTGATCAGCCCGTCGACGCAGAGCCGCATCGCCACCATGGTGGCGCTGAAGATGGCATAGCCCAGGGCCGCCTGCGACTGCGTGGTGCCGACCACATCGGCAAGGAAGACCGCGCTCCAGTCGGCGGCGGCGCCCTCTCCGAGCCCCGCTGCCGTGGCCACAACGCCCACCAGCACCAGCGCGCCGCGCGGCAGGGCAAAGACCGGCCCCTTGGCGGCGGGCGCGCTGCGGCGGCTGTCCCAGCGGGTGCGGATCAGCGGGCCGAAGACAAGCGCCACCGCCAGGGCGGTCAGGGCGAAATGCGCGTCGAGCGACAGGCCCGCGCGGGTGGCCAGCCAGCCTCCGCCCGCGCCCAGACCGGCGCCGAGGCTCCACATTGCGTGGAAGGACGACATGATCGAGCGGCCCGAGGTGCGTTCGACCTCTGCCGCCCAGCTGTTCATCGCCACGTCCATGGCGCCGTGGCAGGCGCCGAAGGCGAAGAGCGCGGCGGCCAGCGCGAGGGGGACCGGGGCGAGGCCGATGGCGACGATGGTCAGAAGGTAGAGGCAGGCCAGCAGACAGGCGACCGGGTAGGCGCCGCGCCGGTCGGCCATGCTGCCCGCCAGCGGGAAGGACAGGAGAGCGCCAACCCCCATGACCAGCAGCATCAGTCCGAGCGCGCCCTCGGATAGCTCGAAGCGGTCGCGCACCGCCGGAACCCGGCTGGCCCAGGCGCCCAGAAGCGCGCCGTTCAGGGCGAAGGCGGCAGAGACCGCAAGGCGGGCGCGGCGGATGTCAGGCATGGCGGATCTCCATTCCGAGGTCTGAATAGGCGGGCGTCGCCTCGGCGGGCGCATCGGTGATCAGGATGTCCAGCGCCACGCAGGGGGCGACGTGGAACCGGCTGCGGGTGCCAAGCTTTGCCGCGGCGCTCAGCAGGGCGCTGCGGTGGGCCGCGTCGAGCATGGCGCGCTTGACCGCGGCCTCGTCGCTGTCCCTACCGAGAGGCCGAAGCCGGGGTCGATGCCGCAGACCCCCAGCAGGGCGAGGTCGGCGGCGATGCGCGACAGCGCCCGCGTGCTGTCCGAGCCGACTGCGATGGCACCGGAGGGCGAGAGGCGGCCGCCGATCAGATGCGTCGGTGTGCCCCGGCGCAGGGTGGCCAGCGCCACGGCGGGGGCGGGCGTCACGATCAGCGCCCCGGGAAGCCGGGGCAGGGCGGCGGCAAGCGCGGCGATGGTCGTGCCGCCGTCCATGAACACCACCATGCCGTCCGCGATCAGCGGCAGGGCGGCGGCGGTCAGGGCGGCGTGGTCCATCTCTGGCAGGCGGTCGAGCGTGGCACGCGCCAGTGGCTGCGGTGGCAGCGCGCCGCCCCGGATGCAACGGGCGAGGCCCTGCGATTCCAGTGCCTTGAGGTCGCGCCGAATGCTGTCGGGCGAGACGCCGAATTCCCGCGAAAGCGCGCTGAGGCTGAGCGCCTCGCCCGCATCGAGACGGTGGCGCAGTGCCTCTTGTCGGGCTTCGGGTGTGTTTGGCCGGGTCATGTGGCATGTCCGTCGTTTGCGGCAACCTGCCGTATTTTGCCTGAAACTGCAATGCGTGCCGCCGGGTGTCGCTGATCAAGGGTGGCCACAGGGGCAGCGGCCCCGCCGCGCATAGCCCGGAGGGGCGGCGACAGTGGCAAGTTTCTTCGAAGAAACTTCAAAGAGTTTTCGAAAACTCTTGCGCGCGCTGCGGGCGAGCGCGGCGCGGCGCCGAAGTGGCCATGGGACCGATGTCGCAGTTACGCTGTTGCGCGAGCGGGGACTGGCCGCCGCCATGGGTCTCCGCTGCCCGGGCCGGACCGACCGAAATGGGTGCTGGGATCGTCGGGGCGTTTCGCCTAACCTCGATGTGCAAAGGCGGCGGACGATGCCGTCGGCGCCGGGCTGGCGAAAGGCCGAATCGATGTGGTTGTCTGGGCTTGCGGGATGCCCCGGAAGCGGGGGCTCTGGTGACGCGGCGTGCGCGGCTACGCCCTTGGTCTAATATCCCCGGCCCCGGCCCCGCGCCTCAGGCTGCGCCTGACACGGAAAGGACTGAATCCATGAAAATGAGCGATTCCCGTATCATCAAGGCCCCGCAGGAGGTGGTCTGGGCCGCGATCCTCGACCCCGAGGTGCTGAAGGCCTGCGTGCCCGGCTGCACCGAGATGTCCGGCTCTGCGGAAGAGGGCTTCGAGGCGACGGTTGTCCAGAAGGTCGGCCCGGTGAAGGCGACCTTCAAGGGGCAGGTCAGCCTGTCGAACATGGACGCGCCCAATGCGGTCACGCTTTCGGGCGAAGGCAAGGGCGGGGCCGCCGGTTTCGCCAAGGGCGGCGCGGACGTGGCGCTGGCGCCTGTCGAGGGTGGCACCGAGCTGACCTATGCGGTCGAAGCCAACGTGGGCGGCAAGCTGGCGCAGCTGGGCAGCCGCATCATCGACGGTTTCGCCAAGAAGATGGCCGACCAGTTCTTCGACAACTTCCAGCAGGCGGTCGAGGGGCCGTCCGACCCGGACGCGGCGCCCGAGACCGACGCGCCGGATCAGGACGGCAAGAAAAAAGGCTGGTTCAAGCGCATGGTTTCGTGAACCATCCGGTTACCGAGATTTTCCCGGCGCGCGGCTGCGCCGGATTACCCAGATTTGAACATCCAGGGAGGATAGCAAGATGGCAGAAGTGACGATGGTGGTGAACGGCAGGTCCGTCACCAAGTCGGTCAAGGGCAACACCCTGATGACGGAGTTCCTGCGCGAGGAACTGCGTCTGACCGGCACGCATGTCGGCTGCGACACCTCGCAGTGCGGCGCCTGCACGATCCACGTCAACGGCCTGCAGGTGAAGGCCTGCACCATGTTCGCGGCCGAGGCCGAGGGCGCCGAGGTGGCGACCATCGAGGGGCAGGCGGCGCAGGACGGCACGCTGAACGCGATCCAGGCGGCGTTCCAGGAATACCACGGGCTTCAGTGCGGTTTCTGCACGCCGGGCATGGTCATGGCGGCGGCGGCGCTGCTGAAGGACAATCCCAAGCCCACCGAGGCCGAGGTGCGCCACCACCTGCAGGGCAACATCTGCCGCTGCACCGGCTACCACAATATCGTCCGCGCGATCCTGGCCGCATCGGGCCAGGACGTGCCGGCGGTCGCCGCAGAGTGATTTTCGCGGGTGGGCCGCGGGCCCGCCCTAGCCAGATTTCCGGGGAGGGGCCCTGACCCCGACCCATTCCAGGGAGGATACCCATGCCGAAAGATCATGGCATCGGCGCAAGCCAGAAGCGGCGCGAGGACGTGCGCTTCCTGACCGGAGCCGGTCAGTACACCGACGATATTTCCGTCTACGGGCAGACCTACTGCTATTTCCTGCGCTCCGACATGGCGCACGGGACGATCAATTCCATCAACACCGAGGCCGCGGCGGGGATGCCCGGCGTCGTGCGGATCTTCACCGGCGCCGATTTCGAGGGTGTCGGCGGTCTGCCCTGCGGCTGGCAGGTGACCGACAAGCACGGCGAGGCGATGAAGGAACCGCCGCACCCGGTGCTGGCACAGGGCAAGGTGCGTCACGTCGGTGACCCGATTGCCGCCATCGTGGCCGAGAGCCTCGAAGAGGCGCGCAATGCGAGCCGAGGCCATCGAGGTCGATATCTCCGAGCTGCCCGCCGTCGTCGACATGAAGGCCGCGCTGGCCGAGGGCGCCACAAAGGTGCACGACGATATCGCGGACAACCTCTGCTATGACTGGCAGTTCGGCACCGATACGGAAACCACGGACAAGGCCTTTGCCGAGGCCGCGCATGTCACCACGCTGGAACTGGTGAACAACCGTCTGGTGGCCAACCCGATGGAGCCGCGCGTCGCGCTTGGCGATTACAACCGGGCGAACGACGAGTCGACGCTCTATACGACCTCGCAGAACCCGCATGTGATCCGGCTCTTGATGGGCGCCTTCGTCCTCGGCATCCCCGAGCACAAGCTGAAGGTCGTGGCGCCCGACGTGGGCGGCGGCTTTGGCACCAAGATCTTCCACTACGCGGAAGAGGCCTTTGTCACCTTCGCCTCGCGGCAGATCAACCGGCCCGTCAAATGGACCTCGTCGCGCTCCGAGGCCTTCATGTCCGACGCCCATGGCCGCGACCACGTGACCAAGATCGAACTGGCGCTGGATGCGGATAACAACTTTACCGCCGTGCGCACCGACACCTATGCCAACATGGGTGCCTATCTCTCGACCTTCTCGTCCTCTGTGCCGACCTGGCTGCACGGGACGCTGATGGCGGGCAACTACAAGACCCCCGCCGTGCAGGTGAACGTGAAGGCCGTCTTCACCAATACCGTGCCGGTGGACGCCTATCGCGGCGCGGGCCGCCCCGAGGCGACCTACCAGCTGGAGCGGGTGATCGATATGGCCGCCCGCGAGCTGGGCGTCGACCCGATCAAGCTGCGGCGGCAGAACTTCATCACCGCCTTCCCCTATGCCACCCCCGTGGCGGTCGAATACGACACCGGCGATTACGTCGCGACCATGGACAAGATGGAAGCGCTGATGGACCTCGGCAATTTCGAGGCGCGTCGGAAGGAGAGCGAGGCCGAGGGCAAGCTGCGCGGTCTGGGCATCAACTGCTTCATCGAGGCCTGCGGCATCGCGCCGTCGAACCCGGTGGGTCAGCTGGGCGCGCGTGCGGGTCTGTACGATGCCGCCACCGTGCGGGTGAACGCCACCGGCTCGATCTCGGTCATGGTGGGCGCGCATTCGCACGGTCAGGGCCATGAGACGGTCTTCCCGCAGGTCGTGGCCGAGATGCTGGGCATCGACGAGAGCATGATCGACATCGTGCACGGCGACACCTCGAAGATCCCCTTCGGCATGGGCACCTATGGCTCGCGCAGCCTTGCGGTCTGCGGCTCTGCCATGGTGCGGGCGACCGAGAAGATCATCAACAAGGCCAAGAAGATCGCCGGTCACCTGCTGGAAGCCTCGGATGCGGATATCGAGCTGAAGGACGGCCAGTTCTCGGTTGCGGGCACGGACAAGTCGGTGGCCTGGGGCGACGTGACGCTGGCCGCCTATGTGCCGCACAACTACCCGCTGGAGGATATCGAACCGGGGCTGGAAGAGACGGCCTTCTACGATCCCGCCAACTTCACCTACCCGGCGGGCGCCTATGCCTGCGAGGTCGAGGTCGACCCGGAAACCGGCAAGGTGACCATCGAGAAGTTCGTCTCTGCCGACGACTTCGGCAATGTGGTCAACCCGATGATCGTCGAGGGCCAGGTCCACGGCGGCATCGCTCAGGGGATCGGGCAGGCGCTGCTGGAGAACTGCGCCTACGACGAGAACGGCCAGCTGCTGTCAGCGTCCTACATGGACTATGCCATGCCGCGCGCCGACGACATCCCGATGATGGCGAACTACGTGGTCGACCACTCGTGCCAGACGCCCTGCACGCACAACCCGCTTGGGGTGAAGGGCTGCGGCGAGGCCGGGGCGATCGGCTCGCCGCCGACGGTGGTGAACGCGGTGATCGACGCGCTGCATTCGGCGGGCCACAGCCATGTGACCCATATCGATATGCCGGTCTCGCCCTCGCGCGTCTGGCAGGCGATGCAGCACTGAGTTGAGAGCGCCGGGGGCTGTCTGCCCCCGGACCCCCGAAGGGTATTTGGACCAAGAAGAAACAGAGGGTCTTCGCGGTCCCAGGAGGAAAAACGATGTATTCATTCGATATGGTGCGCCCGAAGACGGTGGCCGATGCGGTCGCGGCGCTGCAGCAGGAGGATGCGCAGGCTCTGGGCGGCGGTCAGACGCTGATCCCGACGCTGAAGCAGCGGCTGGCGATGCCGTCCGTGCTGGTGAGCCTTTCGGCCATCGACGAGATGAAGGGGGTGAGTGCCGAGGCGGGCGTGCTGACCCTGGGCGGCGGCACCACCCATGCCACGGTGGCGCGCGAGGCGGCGGCGCATTACCTGGCGCTGGCGGCGCTGGCCGGCAATATCGGCGATCCGGCGGTGCGCAATCGCGGCACCATTGGCGGCTCGATCGCCAACAACGACCCCTCGGCCTGCTACCCGGCGGCGGCGCTGGGATCGGGCGCGACCATCGTGACCAACACCCGCGAGATCGCGGCGGACGACTTCTTTCAGGGCATGTTCACGACCGCGCTGGAAGAGGGCGAGATCGTGACGGCGGTGAAGTTCCCGATCCCGGAGGCCGCGGCCTATGTGAAGTTCGAACAGCCCGCCTCGCGCTTTGCGCTGGTGGGGGTCTTCGTGTCGCGCGGGTCTTCGGGCGTGCGGGTCGCCGTGACCGGCGCGTCGAACGACGGCGTGCATCGCTGGGGGGCCGCCGAAGAGGCGCTGGCGGGCAGCTTCTCGGCCTCGGCGCTGGACGGGCTGTCGGTGCCGGCGGACGACATGATCTCTGACCTGCACGGCACGGCCGCCTATCGCGCGCATCTGGTGTCGGTCATGACCAAGCGGGCGGTTGCCGCCGCCGGGTGATGCCGCAGGCCGAGAGTATGGAAAGCCCCGGTCCCGCAGGCCGGGGCTTTTCCATTGCCGCGCTGCGGGGATCGGCGGCGGGGTCGCAGGAATGCGACGAGGGCGCAGGCAGGGTTTCTGGCAAGGTCTCCCCGGCATGCTGCCCGAGGTGCGCGCCGAGGATCGGCGGCCTCGCGCTCGGGAGGACGCGGGTGGCGTCACTCCGGCCTGCCGGATCGGGCGGCGGAGGGTGGCGCGGGTCTTCCCCGGGACAGCGGGCTGCGCAGGGGCGCGCGGCGGGGCCGCCATCTGCGGGGCAGGGCTGGATATCGGGGAGATTGCCCCCGTCGGCGCCTGCTTTTTCGGCGCTTCTGGCCATAGTGCCCGAGAAAACGACAAAAAACTCGGCAGATTTGCCCGGAATTGCTAACGGACCGGCCCGGGGGTCGCTTACCCTGACCCGGACAGGGAATGATCTGACCGAGGAGAGACCCCCGTGATTTACCCAAAGATCGCCGCCGCCGCCGCTGGCCTGTTGCTGGCCGGTTCGGCCTGGGCGCAGACCGATGTGCCCTTTGCCCTGGACTGGAAATTCGAAGGCCCCGCCGCGCCCTATTTCGTCGCCATCGACAAGGGCTATTTCGAAGAGGCCGACCTGTCGGTCGAGATCAGCGCCGGGTCGGGCTCGCTCGATGCGATTCCGAAGGTGGCGACCGGGGCCTTTCCGGTGGGTTTTGCCGATATCAACTCGCTGATCAAGTTCCTCGACCAGAACCCCGATGCGCCGGTCAAGGCGGCCATGATGATCTACGACAAGCCGCCCTTCGCGGTGATCGGACGCAAGTCGCTGGGGGTCGAGACGCCGAAGGACCTGGAGGGCAAGGTGCTGGGCGCGCCGCCGCCCGATGGCGCTTGGGCGCAGTTCCCGATCTTCGCCGCCGAGAACGACCTGGACACCGATGCCATCACCGTCGAGCCGGTGGGCTTCCCCACGCGTGAGCCGATGCTGGCCCAGGGCAACGTCGCCGCGATCACCGGCTTTTCCTTCTCGTCCTACCTGAACCTCGTGCGGCTGGGCATCGAGGAGGAGGACATCACGACCCTGCTGATGGCCGATCACGGCGTCGATCTTTACGGCAACGCGATCATCGTGAACACCGAATACGCCGCCGCGAACCCCGAAGTGATCGAGGGGTTCCTCTCTGCCGTCGCCAAGGGCTGGGCCGATGCCGTGGCCGACCCCGCCGCCGCCATCCCCAGCCTGATCGAGCGCAACCCCGCCGCCGATGCCGCGCTGGAGCAGCGCCGTCTGGAACTGTCCATCGCGGCCAATGTGGCGACGGATTTCACCCTGGAAAACGGCTTTGGCCCGGTCGACGCGGACCGCTTTGCCAGCGCGCTCGACCAGATCGCCACGATCTACACGTTCCAGTCGATGGGCGATATGTCGACCTATTTCACCGACGCCTACCTGCCCGAGGGCGGCTTTGCGCTGAAGTGAAACGGACGGGCCGCGCGGGGATCCTCTGCGCGGCCTGCTAGAAGGGAACGATCTCATGACATCGATGATCCACATCGCGGGCGTGCGGCACGCCTACAAGACGCCGTCCGGCCCGTTGCCCGTGCTGGACGGGCTGGATGTCAGCGTGAAGGAGGGCGGCTTTGTCGCCGTCGTCGGGCCCTCGGGCTGCGGCAAGTCCACGCTGACCAAGCTGATTTCCGGCCTGATGCGCCCGGACGAGGGCACCGTCACGCTGCACGGCACGCCGGTAAAGGGGCCGCGCCCCACGGTCGGCATGGCCTTCCAGAACCCGGTGATGCTGGAGTGGCGGACGATCCTGCAAAACGTGATCCTGCCGCTGGAAATCGTGCCCAACACGCTGACCAGTGGCCCAGAAGGAAGAGCGCGCGCGTTTCCTGCTGGCGCTGGTGGGTCTGGAGGGCTTCGAGGACAAGCGGCCCTCGGAGCTGTCCGGCGGCATGCGGCAGCGCGCCAGCCTGTGCCGCGCGCTGGTCCACAAGCCCGAGGTGCTGATCCTCGACGAGCCTTTCGGCGCGCTGGATGCCTTCACCCGCGAGGACCTGTGGCAGACCATGCACAAGGTGAAGGCCGAAGAGCCCTTTACCGGCGTGCTGATCACCCACGACCTGCGCGAGTCGATCTTCCTTGCCGATCAGGTGGTGGTTCTGTCGCAGCGCCCGGCGCGCACGCAATACGTGCTGGATGTGCCGGACACCGGGCCGCGTGATCTGGAGCACCTGTATACGCCCGAAGTGCTCGAGATGCTCAACATCCTGCGCCACCAGATCCAGGTCGCGCAGGGCCGCGCGGCTCGCCTGAGGCAGGCCGCGCCGCCGACCGTCGCGTGGCACACATGCGGCCCCGGAACCGGGGCGCGGATGTGCCCGGCAGCGACGACCCCATCCCGCGCCGCGCCTCGTTGCGGCACCAGACAGACCGGCGCTCCGGCGCCCCGAGACCGAGCCGGAGAGCCCCATGGCCTACGTCCCCGACATGAACCCCAAAGCAGCCACCCGGGGTGGCTGGCTGAAGGCCCTGACCTCGCGCGCGGTGCTGGCACCGCTGGGGGCCATCGTGGTCTTCCTGCTGTTCTGGGAGGCGCTGGTGCGGATCAACGGCTGGCCGGACTACGTCATGGCCTCGCCCTCGGACCTTCCGCCGGCCTATGCGAAATACTGGTCGCTGTTCATCACCATGGGCTGGCAGACGCTGTGGCGGACCGTGGTCGGCCTGTTGCTGGCGGTTGTCGTCGGCGTGGGGTTTGGCATGGTCATGGGCTTCTCGCGGCTGATGCGCGATGCGCTCTACCCGCTGCTGGTGGGGTTCAACGCCATCCCCAAGGCCACCGTCGTGCCCATCGTGGCGCTGATGTTCGTGGGCGCGCATGACTTCAATACCGTGCTGATCGCCTTCATGATCTCGTTCTTTCCCATCGCGGTCTCGATCTCGATCGGGCTGTCGACGCTGGAACCGGAATACCGCGACATCCTGCGTTCGCTCGGCGCCTCGCAGGCGACGATTTTCTGGAAGATCGCCCTGCCCAAGACGCTGCCCGAGTTCTTCGGCGCGCTCAAGGTGGCGGTCACGCTGGCCTTCATCGGCACCAACCTGATGGAGATCGTCTCGCCGCACGGGCGGGGGCTTGGCGCGCTCTTCGACAGTGCCAAGACGAACTCGGACTATCCGCTGATGTTCGCGGTGCTGATCGCGCTCGCCGCGTTGGGGATCGTGCTCTATTACGTGGTGGTCGCGCTGGAGAAGATCTTTGCAAGCTGGGCGGACACCCAGGCCCCGGGCTGACCGCCTCTGCCAGGTCCCGGACCGGGGCCGCTGGCGAGCCTGCCGAAGGCGCCAGCGGCCCCGGTCGCAAAGCGCCCTCTGTGTCGCGCCAAAGCACAGGGTCCGGGCCGCGTGCAGGGCGGCATCCTCGGCAAGCGCCGTGCCACTGGCGCTGTCTATCACGGGCCGCCGAAAGACCGGTTCGTTTTCCGGATCGTCCGGGCAGGGCGCAGGCCGGTTGCATGGCATCTGCCGGGACCATGGCATTGACCGCACCGATTGAAGCCGCGCAACCCCCATCGGAAATGGGGGCGGCGGAGGCAGGCTGTCAGGGGTAGGGGCGGGCCATGTGCGGCAAGGGCCGGAGCGGCGGGGCAGGGTGGCCCTTCGGCCCGGGCCGATCCACGGACGGGAGGGACCCGGCGTATTGGTAGGCCCGGCAGGACTACAAGGGGGGTAAATTGCCCTTGTATTTATTGGATAATTTAGAAATGTGGACCATTTCAGAATGATGGTGGTCCACATTTACCAGTCCATGTTCGCCAGTTTTGACACCGCGATTTCTCCGAGTCGCATCCGTTCGACTGACTCGGTGTAGACCTGTGAGGTCGACGCCTGGGCATGGCCATGCACCGCCATGATCTCGTATTGCGTCGCGCCATTGAGCGCCAGAAGGTGCCCCGCAGCCTTGCGGATGCCATGCGAGGTCCGGCTTTGCAGGCCCGCCGCAGCCGTCCAGTCCTGCATCTTGTTCCGCACCGCTTCGGCGCTGGCGAAGGGCTTGCCGTCCTGCCGCAACAGATAGGCGTCGCCGACGACCTTTTGAGACCGGATCGCGGACTCGAGCGGTGGCAGAACCGGGATCGCCACGGGCCGCGATCCTTTCTTGGACGGTTGCCATTCAAGCCAGAGCTGCCCCTTGTACCGGGTTTCCTGTGCCCGTCCGAGCCAGTAGACATCCCCGATACGGCAAGCCGTGAACATGAAGAGAGTCAGGGCCGTGTGCGCCGTCGATCCCGCCGGGTGCGCCTCGCGGAATTTCCGCAGATCGTCCAGCGTCCACGCGGTTGCGCCGCCTGCGCTTCGATAGACCGGCTTGGCCACGGCGCGGAACGGATTGGACCGGCAGAGGCCCCGGCGCATTCCGAAGTCATAGGCGGCGGTCATCATCTTCCAGACGTTGCGGGCCTTGCCCGGCTTGGCCGTCATGCGGTCCTTGAATGCTTCGAGTTCTTCAAGCGGTATGGTGACGGGCAAGGTGCCGTAGGTTTGCCCGCGCGACCGTCGCTGTGAGCTGGTCTGATCCAGCACGTATTTGGACAGGCTGCGGCGCTCCTTGAGCGTCAAGGGCGATGCGTTCCCGGCGTCGACCTGGGCAGTCAGGTGATCGAGGTATGCCGACATGAGCCAGCCCATTGTCCCGGGGTCGTGATCCGGCGGCGCGTCCAGCCGTTCCCCGGCGCGCGCGGCGGCGTAGTGCTGTTGGAAGTCCGCGTGTTCGGGTCCGACCGGCAGGCTGATCTTGCGGTTTACATCACCTTTGACCCTGACGCGCCAGCCGACTGTTCGCCCGCCTTTCAGGCGTGGGATCAGGCCGGGGAAATGCAATCGGACCACTTTACCATCCGCCATTGATAACTTCGCTTTCTCCCTCAATAGCAAGGCCATCCGCATAGGCGTCAAGGTCGCGCCTGTCATAAAGCCGTTTCCCCCCGAGGATCTTTCGCGGGATCGGCAGGCCGTAAAGCGTGGAGGCGCTGACCCCGATGTAATGCGCCGCCTGTGGGGCAGGCATGAGGCGGGGTGGAAAGTCGAGGGTGATGGGCATCACCCATCCTCTCCATTGCGCGGGGCGCGCTTTTGCAACGTCACCAGATCAGCCGCCCTGCGACCGCTAGCATAGGTATGGGTGCGAAGGCGGATGTTCCCGCCTGCGGTGTCATAGTGTGGCGTGTGGACGGCCTGCGCTGCGAGAAGTGCGCCCCGGATGAAGCCTGGCTCCTCATCGTTCCCAACGTGCAGAACCTCGTGCTGCGTCCGACCCGTCAGGATCACCACGGCAGCATTGGGCGCGGTCTCCGCTTCGTCAGCCTCGATCACTTCGGCCAGCTCGCGTAGATACCGTGCAAGAGCGCGCCGGGCTGGCGGAGTGCGGCCCATCTCATGAAGGTTGACAAGATCACCCATCGGCGCGGCCCTCCTTGGAGAGAGTTTCGCGCAGATGCACCTCTATCCAGCCGCGAACGTTCCCATGGTCTGGCTCCGCCCTGTGGTCCGCTGCCATCTCATAGGCGTCGGTCATTACGCCCCGCGCGTCGTCCAGTTCCGCCTTCAACCCGTCGATGACGTTGTTCTGTGCGGCCAGCGCATCCCGCAGCGCCGCGTTCTCGGCTTCCAGCATCTGGACGCGAGCGCCCATTTCGGCGTGCTGAGCTAGCAGTATGTTAAGGTCCGCGAACAGTTTCGATGTCATCACGTTCATCGGTGCTTGGTTTCGTGCCTCGTCCAGTTTCGCCCGGAGCGCATCACGCTCGGCGGCGAGGGCGCGAAGGGTAACGGCGACGTCGGTCGCTACCGCCCCCATCGTAACCGGCTTGTCACATGCGGCCAGAACGCTCGCCAGCCGGTTCACGGCCTCGGTGCTGGTGTCGGTGGTCATGCTGCTGTCTCCTGTGCGAGGGCGTAGCCACCCCACTGTTGGGCTGCGGCGGTCATCATGCCGGGGAAGGACCGGCTGCGAAGGCGGGCGCGATCGGGGCCGGGCGGCATGCGGTGCACGCGGTTCCAGCGCTTCCACTCGTCGCTGCCGTGGTCGGGCTCGGGCAGGCGTGCGGTCTCGGCCAACCCGGGCAGGCCGGCCAGATACCAACCGGTCGCCTTGTAGGCGGGTTCTCCGAACCAGAACGGCTGCACCATCTGAGGGGCGGGAAGATCGTCTGGCATCCGGTCCCGCGCGAGGTCGTTCATCTCGGGGTTCTCGATTGCGCGGCGGGGGATGGGCGCGGACCAGCAGGCGGTGAAGATGTCGACGCCTTCCTTGAACTCGGCCTTCATGTCATCCCAGGTGCGGCCCTTGGGCAGACGCTTGGGCGGCGTCCATTTGCCCGGCCCGGACATCCACCGTCGACCGGATCGGCAAAGCCGGGTGCACGGCGGGTGCATCACGCAGAGCAAATCCCAGCCCTCGTGCAAGATGCCGTCTCGGATGTCGCAGCGGATGTGCCGGTTCGAACCGTCCTCGGCTGCCTCGATGTCGCAGGACCAGACGTCATGGCCAAGGGCTGTAAATGCACGGCGGGCGATGCCGGAGGTCTCGCAGCCGATGAGGACGCGCAGCTGGAGGCTCATTCGAACACCCTCACAGCTGTAAGACAGGCGGCAGAAATCACGATGATCACGATTGCCCAGCGGACCGCCGCGGAACCGTAGGCTCGGGGTCTCAGTGTCCGCGAGGTGCGGCGACGGTCGCCGCTCTGGAAGCTGACCAATGCCTCGGGCGTGCGGGGGAGGTTGTCCTTGTCGGGCCTCATGTCTGGGTCTCCCTAGAGAGGGCGTGGAGGGCGGAGCGAGAGGCCTCGCTCCACCTACTGGGCGCTATTGATGCGCCTTCGTGTGCGTCGCTTGTCCAGCCATCCATCGCGTCACCGGCTGCGGTCAATTGCTGTATGTGCGTCTGCGCCTCTGCAAGCTGGCGCTCTAGGTCGGCTATGCGGGCGGTGTCTGCGTTGTGCCGGTTGTCGAATTCGGTCAGCAGTTTTCGGACGCGTTCATTCTCAGGCCCCAGCCGCTCGACCTGACAGATCAGGCTTTCGTTCTGGACCTGAAGCGCCTTCATCATGACGTCGCTCATGCGCTGCCACGCTTTCTGTAGGGGTCGAAGGTGTCGCGCATCATCGTCTCCATCTTGTGCCCCTGCCCACCGTGAACGACGCCCGAAGTTTCGGCGGGCAGGGGATGCGGGCCACCACGGCCCGGCATGGGGTCAGGTTTCAGTCTCGAAAGGTGGGTTCAGGCCATCCCAAGCGCGGCTTTGTACATTTCCATCACCGCCTCCTCTTCGGCGATGTCGTCGGCGTCGCGCTTGCGCAGGGCGATCAGCTTGCGCATGACCTTGGTGTCGTAGCCGCGGCCCTTGGCCTCTGACATGACCTCCTTGATCTGCTCGGCGACCTCCTTCTTTTCCTCTTCGAGGCGCTCGACCCGTTCGATGAACTGCGTCAGCTCGCCAGCGGCGATGCCGTAGGCCCGGTCCGAAACGGCCCTGTCTTCGTCGGTCTGTTTCGTCGGAGGCGCCTTCCTGATGTTTCGCGCGGCTGCGGCGAACTGGCCTTCGGTCATTGGGCCTGTGGTTGTCCCGTCCGCGGCGATGATAGAGAGGGTGGCTTGCTGGCTCATGGATACATCTCCTGCGGTCGGCTGGTGTCCTGCTGGTGCTGCGGCTCGGCGTGCCACGGCCAAGGCTGGCGCCGGGCCCGGGTGCGCTGTTCCAGCGTCTTTGCCCGGCCCCGGGTGCCGCACCATGACCACCTTGTGGTCCGCGTAGCGCCTTCACCCGACAGGTGAAGGTATTCGCCGGTCAGGGGGTTGCGCAGGCGGATCAGGTCCCCGCGGGCAATCTGGGGCTTCTCGGTGATGAAGGCGACCATGGTGCTACCTGTCGAAGAAGCCGGGGCCCCGGCTTTGTGCGTCGGTGGGGCGGGCGATGTGCACGACCTCGAGGACGGCGAAATCGGCGCCGTTCTTGCCCGCCAGCTGCTCGGCGGCCTCGATGGCATAGGCCTTCGTCACGTAGGCGCGCTTCGGGTTGCTCTTGCCGTGGCGCGCAGCCTCGGCATGGGCGACCATCCAGAACACGGACAGGGTCATGGCTGCGTCCTTTCACGGGGCGAGGGGATGCGCCCGCGCCATGCGTCGTATTCGGTGCGGAGCGCCTGCCAGCGCGCAGCAGCATCGCCGTCGCGGTCCAGTTCGGCGCGGCTGCTTACGCCACATTCCTGGCGCACGAATTCCGCCGCTGCGGTGGCGGTTACGGCGCCGGGGATCTGCAAGCGGGATGCGGCAAAAATCCGGAACGGATCCTGTCCGCAAAGGATGCCCGCCTGTTGCGCGGGCGGAAGGTTATCCAGCACTCGGCTCATGCGGTCTCTCCTTCGATCAGGACGCGCAGGTCGCGGGCGCGGTCCCGTTCGTCCGGGTCGGTGCTGTTGTTCTCGATCACGCTGCATGCGGCGGCGACGGTTGCGTCGTCATGAGACGTCACGTCCGCCACCGCCGCGCGGGCGTGCCACAGAGCGCTGTCATCAGTTCCGTGAGTAGGGCTGGCTGTGCGCGTCATGTGGCAATCCAGAGCGTGAGGGCGGAAAGGGCCAGAACGGACCCGGTGAAAGCGGCGATCTGGCGTCCCTCGACGTCCCCGTTGCGGACTGCCGCGCGCCACGCATGGGCGCAGCCTGCCGTGAGGAAGCAGAGCAGCAGGCCGGAAACCTGCATGAGGATCACGGCGGGCGTCATGGGCGGACGCTCCAGAGCGCGGCGGTGAGGGCCACCAGTAATCCGACGATGGCCGTGCCGAGGATCGCATCGCTGGCCGTGAGGTCCGGGCCCAGCGCGGCAATCCGCAGGGCAAGGAAAGCCGCGGCCAGCAGCGCGCCGGCGGCGATGACGCGCATGATGATGAATATCGCCCACATCACGCAGCGCCCGGCGAAGCGGTGGTTTCGTGCTGCGCCACCAGCGCCAGCAGCAGGGGCGTGTCTCCGGTGGTCCGGGCCGCGGCGCTGGCGACAGCGGCCTGTGCGACCATCTCGCCCAGCATCGGGTCGACGGCGCGCAACTCGCGCGTGGCCCGGACGATCAGCGCGGCCAGCGCCTCGGTCGGCGTGATGTCGCAAACCTCGGTCAGCGCCGTCACGGAGCTGTGCGTCAGGCCGCAGGCTGCGGTGTCCCGGAAGTGGGTTTCGGTGATGGTCGGGTCACAGGCGGCGGCGAACAGGCCCAGAGCGGCAGGGTCGAAGGTGGTCATGCCGCGCCACCCTGCGGGGAGCGGAGGCTGTCGATATAGGCGCGGATCCTCCGCTGGCGCCGCATGAACGCCTCGTCGTCATTGACGGCGGGGCGCATGCTGGAGCCGGGCAGTTGGCTGGGCATCTGTGCGAGGCGGCATTCCCGATCGGGGTCGATGCGGGCGGAAGTGCCATCAGAAAGCAGCTGTTCTGCTTTGAGGGTGCGCCAGCCGTCCCAGACCGCGGCGGGCAGGGCGCGACCATCGCTCGGGACGATAACGGCGGAGAGGGCGTAGGGGGAAAGCTTCATTCTTGTCTCCAGCAGTAACCCAGAATGGGATTGATGCCAGAAAACATAGATCGACGTTTTGTCGATAGTCAAGAGAATGAATCGAAGAAACTTCGATTGCGTAGAGGATATTGAGCCTAGATGATTTCGATAAAAGTTGCCCGAAGGATGATTCTGTCATGCAATACGATGTTGAGGAGCGAATACTCTTCGCATTTGCTGCCGTGTTCGCGGTGTCCGTGGATAACGCCTATTCTTGGCGCTTGGTGAGGTTCTGCATGAGGGTGTCGGCCAGCTTGGCCGGGATCTCGGTCAGGCGACCGCGGTAAAGGAAATCCATGCTGACACCCCACCTTTCCGCTATCCGATAAGCCATGTCGGCCTTCAGGGGTTTCTGACCTTTTTCAATCCGTCCGTAGCTCGTTGGGTCGATGCCTACGCTGGTTGCGAACTGGGCGCGGGTCATCTCGTTGTATTCGCGCAGGGCCTCCAGGCGTTCGCCTACAGCTTCGGGATGGAACGGGCTGTGGTTATCCATAGGTCTCACTTCTGCCAGTTGGTCGTATGGAGTGCCTATTCATCGACAAAACGTCTATCGACGTTTCGTCATGCGTTGACAGATCGAAGAAACGTCGATTAGAGATGCTGTCTATGAGCAACATCGAGACGATCCGCGAACTCCTCGCACTTTGGCCAAGTCGCCGCGACATCGTCGCGGAGCTTGCGATGGTGCACCCGGGGCTCAACGTCACGCTCCATCGCGTCAACAAATGGGCGGAAACTGGGTCTATTCCGGCCAAGTATCACCTCGCTTTGATTAGGAGCGCCAAGAGGCGTTCACTACCGGTCACTGCGGAACTTCTCGTAAAGCTGCATGCTCCTGCAGAAGGCAGCGGGGGCCTTCTGCAGGCCCAAGCGGGGGACGCCGCATGATGCTGCCCTCCTGCCTGCATTCCTCGCTGCTCCCTCTGGTCCTGCTCTTCGCTGGCTTGACGATTGCAGGCTTCCGGTCGGTGCGCCGCGCCGCGGCTCGCCGTCGCGCCGGTACGGCCCGTTTTCATGCCGTTCTCGATGAAATCGAGGACCAAATGCGCGCCGAGGCAGCTGTGACGGTCGAGCGCGGAAAGCGCTTCAATGCAGCGACCCCGCAGCTGGGTGAGACCGAAGCGGATAGGTCCAGGCTGCTGGCGAGGGTGCAGTGACATGACGAAACTCCATCGTGATCTGTCCTCACATCCTCGCACAGGCCGCCCGGAAACATCTTGGAAGGAAAGCGTCGATGGACCGCCGAATTCCGAAACATCCTGCGCGCCGGTCAACCGGGTGAGCCTTCAGGAGGTCTCTCGCGAACGTTTTGCCGACCTGTTGCGCGTGGCCTTCCCTGCGCGGTCGGATGCGGCCACGGCCCGGGCGGCGGCGGCTTTCCTCGATGTCTCGGACCGGGCGGTGCTGAACTGGCTGCGCGGCGAGACCTCGGCACCCTTCGACGCGGTCTTCGCGATCGGCTGCCGGGTCGGGGTGTTCCAGCTGATGGAGGTCATGACCCGCGGCGAGTCCCGCGGGTCGGTGCTGGGTCGGATCGTATCGGGGGCGCGTCGTGTCTTTGCAAGGTGAAGTCTGGGCCCTGATGATGTCGGACGTCTCGTCGGCTTCGGTCGACATGCTGGTGTCGAAAGCGGGCCTGTGGGTGCGCAACACGCTGATCCACGGCTTGGCGCCGTTCTTCCTGTTCCACGTTGCCTATCACTATCCATGGTCTCGGCCATACCTCTGGATCGGTCTGGCGCTCTACATCGCGTTGCAGGTGGTGCAACTGTGGTCGCCGGGGCCGTTCGGGTGGATCCTGATGGACTCGATCTTCGATCTCGTGCTGGCGGGCGCCTCAGTCGCCTTCGCCTGGACGCTGGCCATGCGGGGGTGCCGAGATGAGCGCCGCACGCGGTTGGACCCTTTGCCGCTGGAGCGCCTGCACGGGCGCGCTGTCGGCCACTTTCGCCACGCCTGTGGCGAAACCTGAGCCGGGTGCACCCGGCCAACTGGATCGCGCGGTCGCCAAGGGTGGGGGCCTCTCCTCCTCCTCCCGGCTTGCCGCCCCGGCGTCTCGCGCGGTCCTCTTTCCTTTGTGGTGGCGGTCATGAGTGGCGCGGCGCAGAAGATCGTGCCGACCCTGTCGGCTACCGTGCCTTTCGGCCACCTCGATTTGCTGCTGCGCGTCGTCGACGGCGCCGCGACCTGGGCGCTTTATGACCCCCTGCCGCCGGAAGAGCGCGCCAGCCGGAGGCCGCTGGTTTGCGGCTTCCTTGGCACGTCGGACGCGCTGGCGGGGCCGCAGCCGGATCTTCACCTGACACCGGACAGCCTGCGCGAGGCGGCCCTACACCTCGAAGAGTTCATCGGCATGGCGGAGGGCGCATGAGTGATCTCAACCCCCGCGCCGCCTTGGTGGCCTCGGCCACCGCAGTCGCCTTGCATCGGGGCGGCTTGTCTCTGTGCGGTTCGCAGATCGCTGCCCTTGCCGTCGCGCTGGAGCGTCTGCCGCGCCTGGCCGTCGGGGACCGGCTGGCGGTGCTGATGGGGCCGGTGGGGGACGTGATCAGCGCCCGGCTGGACGCAGACGAATTTGCCTTCGACCGCGCGCGCGATGCGTTGCAGCGGGCGATGTGCACCTACTGGACAGAAAGGATGGTAGCTTGAACACCATGCGACCGACCCTTGTGGCCTGCGAGGCTGGCGGGCTGCCGGAGTATCCGATCAGCGCCTGTGAGCGCCTCGACAGCCACTTCTTCCTGCAATGGAACATCAAAAGGCATGACCGGAGTATGTTCCGGCGGCTGTCTTACCGCGATCCCGAAGTCGGCTTCTTTGGCCTGCAGTTGATCTACAAGTCTCATGGCGAGACGCCCCTCGGCACCTTGCCGCAGGATGACGAAGAGCTCGCCTTCCTGCTTGGGCTTTCACTGGAGAAGTGGATTGGACTGCGCGAACGGCGGTTCAACCCGCTGTACAACTGGCACCCGGTCCAGTGCGACAACGGGCTCGTGCGGCTTGCCAATCCGGTGGTGACCGAGGTCATGCAGCTGGCCCTGGATGGGCACAAGGAGCTCAAGGCCAGCAATGAGGACAAGGCCATCTGGCAGAGGCAGAAGCGTCTAAAGGAGACCCTGAAGGCCTGCGGGTGCAGCGAAGACCTGCTGACAGATGATGTCGCCGTGGCCTGGGTCGACGAGTGGCTCATGAAGAACCATCCCGGCCAGCGGCGGATGCCGCAGTTTCAGGCCTCGATCGGTCGCGCCCTGAAGGCGGCGATTGAAAATGGCGTTCTGGGTCACCGTGCGCGGGGCCACTGAAATCACACGATAAATCGGCGCGTTTGAAGATGGAACAGTATCGGAACAGTTCCGCACAGAAGTGGAACAGTTCCAGACATAAGAGAAGAAACGAAATGATATTGATATGAAATCGCGCCGCCCAACACATCAACGGACAGCCTGTGGATAAGTCGCAAGGCATGGAAGAGGGGAAGGCCATGACAGCAGGGGTGGAGACAAAGAGGGGCCGGGTGCGCAGGCTGGTACTGGAGCCGCTGGCGGAGCTGGGCTGGATCAGGCCGAAAGGCATGAAGGCGGGCGCCCACGCGGACGAGCTGGTGCGCCTGAGCGACGACCTGACCTACATGTCGGACCTCTCGCTCGGCGCACTCTGCGACATGCTGCGATCCAAGGCGCAGGGCAAGGCGCGGAACGAATGGCCCAGTGCGCGGAACGATCCTGCATCTGGCCGAAATCGTGCAGCCGCGCCCGGTTGAGGAGATGCCGAACCTCGTCAGCTGGTTCCGGTCCGTCGAGGGTCCGCGCGCGGACCGTGAGGGAGTGTTGGTGCGCGAGTTCCTCTTCTTCGAGAAGTTCAAGCGCCCGCCGCTTAACGATGGTGACCGGCGCCTGATCCGGGACCGGACGCGGGACGACGAGCACTTGCGCCTTTTGGTGGCGGAAGGCCGGGTGCCGGATGAACAGGACGCAGCCAAGCTGCGCTGGCTGGACAACGCCGAGCGGCGGGTGAGGGCAATCATGGAACAAGACGAGGGGCGTGCGGCATGATGCAGGCATACCGGACGGACTATGTCGAGGTACTGCAGAGCGGCCCGACGATCGGTCGCCGCTGTGGGCAGCCTCTGGCGGCGGACGGCAGGGAGATGGTCAGTGTTCGCATCCTGCTGGATTGGGCCTTCGGAACCGAAAAGGCGCAGCTGGATCGGGATGAGATCGGCGCGTCTTCAGGGGGCCAGGGCCGCGGCAGAGGGGCAGAGGCGGCAATTGCGGAGCAGTTGGCCCTTGGCAAGCACTATGGAGAAGGGGTTCGGGTCGATCGATCCTTCGGCTCGACTGGTCCGCATCACGATGCCGAGCAGGTGGCGACCGTCCTGCGCAATGCCGTGCCATGGCGGTTGGCCGTGCAGGTAGCCGAGCTGGCACGGGCCGGGCGCGCTCCGCAGTGGGATCTTGGGCCGCAACGGTTCGTGCCTCGCAACTGGGGGCGCACCAACAGGTTCGGTCGTCTCGGGAAATCTGAGGTGTTGGATATCATTGAGTATCGTTCGGCTCGGCGTGGTCGCGTTCGCCGCGAGGTGCGGTGGACCCCAGTTTGTATCGTTCCCTCAGCTAGAGAGGTTGGCGCGGCCCGGCGCGCCTGGCTGGATTGGTGGGGCGCGCTGCTGGCTGTGCAGTCCGGGCTTCGGGGGAGCGATCTGGACCTGTTTGGCGTAACCGATGCCATGCCGCCGCTGGAGCCGTGGAAGAAAGGGCTTGACTGAACCGTAGTTGTATTGACATTTGGTCCCCGAACCGAATTGCGCCCGGAGCAGAGATGCCCCGGGCGCTTTGCGTTTGGAGGCCCCCTCATGTCAATGATCCTGACCGCAGCGCTGGAGCAGCGTTCCCTGCGGTTGCGCGCCTGATGGGGCGGCTCAAGGCGATGCCCGGGCGGCTGGCAGTGCCTGCACCGAGGATCGGTGCCGCGGCAGGCGATGTTCGGGCGCAGGATCGTGAGCGCGACCGGGTAAAGCCGTGGCGTTCTTGGTATCGCAGCAAGCGCTGGTATGCGCTGCGCTCTATGGTGCTGAAGAGGGCAGGATATGTCTGCGAGCAGACCGGCGTGCCGTTGATCGGCAAGGCGGGAGCGCCCGACAGCCCGGTGATCGACCATGTGCGCGAGCACAAAGGCAACCCGGTGCTGTTCTGGGATGAGGGCAACCTGCAGGCGGTTAGCAAGCGCTGGCACGACAGTGAAAAGCAGAGACTCGAGCGCCGGCGGCACTGACCGCCCCCCTGTCGACGCTACGGGTGGGGGTGGGTCGAAAGTCGCCAGGCGAAACTTCAGGGAACCAGCGCCCCCCACACTCGGAGATTTTTTCCCATGAGCGATGAAAATTCGCCGGGCTTGGAAGAGCGCGACCTCTTCGGCAATCCGATCCTGCCGCTGCGGGATCGGCGGGGCCGTCCATCCTTTGCAAAAACCCCAGAAAATCAGGACTTTGTGGCGGTTCGCGCGGCGGCGAACTGGTCGCACAAGGCCATCGCCGAGGCCATCGGATGCGATGAGAAGACGCTTCGGAAACATTTTTCCCGTGAGCTCCACGGCGGCGCGCTGATCCTCGAGGGGCTGTGTCTCGACGTCCTGATGCGCAAGGTGCGCGAGGGCCACACGCCGAGCATCCGGGCGCTACAGGATCGGTTGGATCGGACTGCGCCGCCGGCACCTCAGACGCCTAAGGGCGACGAGGCCAACGAGGGCACGCCCCGTGGCAAAAAGGAACAGCGCCTCGCCGATGCCGCGAAACCGGCGGCGGGTTACGGTGAGCTTTACGACCGGATCCGCGGCAAGGGTCGAGCGCAATGAGCGATCTTTCTTGGGCAGCCTGCCCGGACTGGTGGGAAAAGCTCCAGCGCGGGGCGACGCCGATTCCGCCGCTCGAGCTTGACCCGGATCTTTCCGAGGTCGCGGTTGAGCTCTTCGACAAGCTGGTGGTGCCCGACATCGAGGGCCAGCCCACCATGGGCGAGGTGGCAGAGGACTGGGCCCGCGACATCGTCCGCGCGGCCTTTGGGTCGATCGGCAGCGACGGGGCCCGGCGCGTGGGCGAGATCTTCTGCCTGGTCCCAAAGAAAAACACCAAGACCACGCTGGCGGCCTGCATCGGGCTCATCGCGCTGCAGATGAACACCACGCCCAACATCAAGGGTGTGGTGGTGGGGCCCACGCAGTCGGTGGCCGATACTTGCTTTGGCCAGATGTCGGGGATGATCGACGCCGACGAATGGCTCCGGAAGCGCTTCAAGGTGAACGAGCACAAGAAGGAGATCACCGACATCTTCCCGGATCCCGAGACCGGGCGACCGCTCAACGCCAAGTGCAAGGTGACCAGCTTTGACCCGGCGGTGACCACCGGCGGGATCCCGGCCTTCGCGATCCTCGACGAGCTACACGTCATGGCCGAGCGCCACTTCGCCACGCGGGTGATCGGCCAGATCAGGGGCGGGATGATCACCAACCCGCGAAGCCTGCTGGTGATCATCACCACGCAATCCGAGATCCCGCCGCAGGGCGTGTTCAAGACCGAGCTGGAGTATGCCCGCCGGGTGCGCGACGGCGAGGTCACCGAGAACGTGCGAATGCTGCCAATCCTCTACGAATTCCCGGAGGCGCTGCAGGCGGACAAGGAACAGCCCTGGCGGTCGCCGAAGCTCTGGCCGGCGGTGCTGCCAAACCTCGGCGCCTCGATCACGATCGAGCGCCTGGTGGGGGAGTTCGGCAACGCGCTCGAGCGCGGCGAGGATGAGTTCGCGCGATGGGCATCGCAGCACCTCAACATCCAGATTGGACTTGGCCACCACAAGGGCGGCTGGATCGGGGCCAGCCACTGGGTCGACGCCACGGACGTAACGCTCGATCTCGACGAGCTGCTCGAGCGGGCCGAGGTCTGTACGGTAGGAATCGACGGCGGCGGGATGGATGACCTACTTGGTCTCGCGATCCTCGGGCGCGACCGGGACACCAAGCGCTGGCTGCTCTGGTGCTCGGCCTGGGTTCACGAGGTGGCGCTGGAGCGGCGCAAGAAGATCGCCGAGAAGCTGCGCGACCTCGCCGCTGAGGATACGCTTACCATCTGCAGCGAGCCGACGCAGGATCTCGACGAGCTGATCACGCTGGTGGCGCGGGTGCACGAGGCCGGGCTGCTGCCCGAGCGCGGCGGCGTCGGGCTCGACCCCGAAGGTGTGGCGGCCATCGTCGATGGGCTCGAGCTGGCGGGGATCCCGTCCGAGACGATGGCGAGCGTGACCCAGGGCTACAAGCTCAACGGCGCGATCAAGGGCACCGAGCGCAAGCTCTTCGACGGATCGCTGGTGCATTGCGGCCAGCCGCTAATGGCCTGGTGCGTCGGCAACGCAAAGACAGAACCGAGGGGAAACGCGGTGATCGTGACGAAAGCGGTATCGGGGGCGGGCAAGATCGACCCGCTCATGGCAAGCTTCAACGCCATCTACCTGATGAGCCTCAATCCCGCGCGACCTAAGCGCAAGCGGCTGGACGGCATGCTCGCCAGCCCCGTGGGGGTGTGGTGATGCTAGGCCGGGTGATCCGTGGTGCCTGGCGCGGGGTGCGGCAGGAACTGTCGGCAGGGTCAAGCGGCTGGGAGGTGGTTTCAGGCTCGGACCCCTGGAGCGGATCAGGTCGGATGAGCAAGGCCGGGGCCATGGTCTCGGCCACCTCGGCGCTGTCGATCTCAGCGGCCTGGGCGTGTGTAAAGGGCAACTCCGAGCTGATAGGCGCGCTGCCGGTGGCGATCTACGAGCGTCAGGACAACGGCTCGCGCAAGAAGATCGAGCCGGACGTGTCCGAGGTGCTGACCGCCAACCCGAACCGGGTGCAGACCGCGCTCGAGTTCTGGGAAACGGCGGCGGCGCACCTGCTGCTGCAGGGCAATGCCTATGCCGAGAAGCTTATGATCGGGCAGCGGATCGTCGGGTTGCGGCCGCTATTGTCAGTGACTCTGAAGCGCCGCAGCGACGGGCTCTTCGATTACCAGTTCTACGAGGACGGCCAGCGATACATTCTGCCGCCCGAGAAGGTGCTGCACATCCGCGGTTTCGGCGGCGGTGACGGCCTCGGGATGAGCGCCATAAACTTCGGGCGCCAAAGCCTCGGCTCGGCCATCGCCGCCGACGAGGTCGCCGCCAAGGTCTTTGCCAACGGCATGACCGCCGGGGGCTTTCTTGAGTCCGACCAGGAACTGACGCCCGAGCAGCGGGCACAGCTGCAAAGCTACCTCGAGGGGTTCTCGGGCAGCTCCAAGGCGGGCAAGACCCTGATCCTCGAGGCGGGGTTGAAGTTCAACGGTGCCACCATGAACCCCGAGGACGCGCAGCTGCTGGAAACCCGGCGCTTCGCGGTCGAGGACGTCTGCCGCTGGTTCGGCACCCCGCCGGTGGTGATCGGCCACGCGGGGCAGGGCCAGACCATGTGGGGCACCGGCGTCGAGGCGATCATGCTGGCGTGGCTGCGCATGGGCATCAACCCACTGCTGCGCCGGATCGAGGCGCGGATCGGCAAGGAGATCATCCCGGCCAACCGCCGGGGCAAGTGGTTCGCGGAATGGAACCGCGAGGCAATGCTGCAGATGGACAGCAACGCCAAGGGCAACTTCCTGTCGCGGATGGTCGCGGCCGGGATCATGTCGAGCGACGAGGGCCGCGACAAGCTGAACCTGCAGCGTCGGGGCGGGGCCGCCGACGAGCTGCGTGCGCAGGTCGCGACGGCGCCGCTCGATCTTTTGGGAAAGGACAAGGCATGACCATTCGGAATCTGCCGAAGGCGCTGGCCAGCACCCGGCCCGGCGTGCAAAGCGACATCTCGCCCCGGGCGCTCGACCGCTGGGCGCCGGACCTGCGGGCATCGGTGGAAGAGGACGCGGCCACGATCTCGGTGCTCGATCCGATCGGCGCCGACATGTGGGGCGACGGGGTGACCGCGCGGCGGGTCGCCGGCGCGCTGCGCTCGATCGGGGACCGCGAGGTGGTGGTGAACATCAACTCGCCCGGCGGCGACTTCTTCGAGGGTCTGGCGATCTACAACCTGCTGCGCGAGCACAGGCAGAAGATCACCGTGAACGTGCTCGGGATCGCGGCCAGCGCCGCGTCGGTCATCGCCATGGCCGGCGACGAAGTGCGCATCGCACGTGCAGGCTTCCTGATGATCCACAACACCTGGATCATGGCCGCCGGTGATCGCCACTCCATGCGCGAGGTGGCCGATTGGCTCGAGCCGTTCGACGGCACCTCGGCCGAGATCTACGCAGCGCGCTCGGGCCTCGATGCGGCGACGGTGGCGGGAATGCTTGACCGCGAGACATGGATCGGCGGCGCCGCAGCCATCGAGCAGGGCTTTGCCGACGATTACCTGCCGTCCGACCTGGTCGACAGCGGGGCGGGTGATGCAGCCCGGGCGTCGCTGCGGGCCGAGCGCAAGTTCGACCTGATGGCCCGCCGCGCGGGCCTGACCAATTCCGCCTCGCGCAGCATCCTGCGCGAGCTGAAATCCGGCATGCCCGGCGCTGCCGATGACGTGCGGCCCGGTGCCGCCGATGTCCTGCAGGAGCTCGCCGGGCTGCTGCAAACCGCAAAATCCATCTGAGGATACCTTACATGACCAAGATGATCGCATCGGCAGCTTCGCTGGCCGCAATGATGGCGCACGCGCCCACCGCCGTGATCGGCACCCCGCGCATGGATGCGGCGGGCAACGTCGAGAAGCTGCTCGGTGAGGTGAAATCCGAGCTCGAGCGCGTGGGCTCAGATGTGCGCCAGACCGCCGAGGAAGCGCTCAAGCAGGCCAATCGGGTCGGCGATCTCAATGCCGAGACCAAGGCGGCTCGCCGACAAGGCGCTTGCCGAGTACAACGGCTTGTCGGGCGCGCTCTCGAAGCTCGAGGGCAAGCTCGAGGCGCTCGAGACGCGCAGCCTCGACATCGAGCAGACCGTGGCGCAGGGTGACCGGGGGCGCGGCGCGCCCGAGATGAGCGTGGGCCGCGAGATCGCCGAAAGCGATGAGCTCAAGGCGTGGGTGAAGGGCGGGCTGTCCGGCAACCTGATCCTGAAACCCAGCGCGGCGATCACCTCGGCCACCGGCTCGGCGGGTGGGCTGATCTGGCCGACCGAAGACCGCACGCCCACCAACATGCCGCGCCAGCGCCTGCCGATCCGGGCGTTGCTGTTCCAGGCGACGACTGACAGCGACGTGGTGAAATTTGCCCGCCAAACCCTGCGCACCAACGCTGCCGCGCCGGTGGCGGAAGGGGCGGCGGCGCCGGAATCCTCCTACGGCTGGACGCAGGCCGAGACCAACGTGCGTAAGATCGCGCATGTGACGCACATCTCGGACGAGGCGCTGGAGGATGCGGGCCAGCTGCAGGCGGCCATCGACGGTGAGATGCGCTATGGCCTCGACCTCGAGGAGGAAAACCAGATCCTCTCGGGCGACGGCACCGGGCAGAACTTGTCGGGCCTCATCACCGAGGCCACGGCTTTTGCGGCGGCGGCGGGCCTGCCCAACGCCACGCGGATCGACCGTCTGCGCCTTGGCCTGCTGCAGCTTGCGCTGGCCAACTACGCCGCCACCGGGATCACGCTCAACCCGATCGACTGGGCGGCCATCGAGCTGCTGAAGGACACGCAGGGCCGCTACGTGTTCGGCGATCCGAACACGCTCAAGACTCCCATGCTCTGGGGCGCGGATGTGGTGCCGACCTTGTCGCATTCGGCGGGGGAATGGATGGCCGGCAACTTCAGCATGGCGGCGACGCTCTATGACCGGAAGGCCGCCGAGGTGCTGATCTCGAGCGAACATGGCGACAACTTCGTGGAGGGCATGAAGACCATGAAGGCGTCCAAGCGACTCGCTATGGCCACCAAGCGCCCCGCCGCACTGGTGACCGGCGACTTCATCTTCGTCTGATCCGAACGGGGCGGGCGCGCGAAGCCGCCCGCCCGATGATCCATCCTCATGAAGGGCACTCCCATGCTGCTGAGACTCAAGCGAACCCAGACCACCGCCATCGGACGGCTACAGGCGGCGACGCCCTATGCCTTCGACATGAAGGACAGCCGCCATGCTGCCGTGGCCAACGCGCTGCTAAAGCGCGGCATGGCCGAGAAGCTCACGAAGGCCGATCTAGACGTGGCAGGGGCAGACCCGGCGGCTCTGCAGCGGGCCATGCAGGCCGCCACCAGCGACGGGCGCGGTATCGCGCCTGCGCTGGCCGAGCGCGCGGCGATCCTGGAACAGGAAGTTGCGGAGCGCCTCGCGCGGAATGATGCTGCCAAGGCCAAGGCGCCCGCTGCCGGAAAGGCGGACAAGGCGTGAGCCAGCTTGGCCTCGAGGAGCTCAAGCGGTTCTGCCAAGCGGTCGGCTTCGAGGACGACGACGCACTGCTGGAAGACCTGCAGGGCGCCGCCGAGGACTATGTGCGGGCGCATACGCGTCGCGACCTAGATGCCGAGCTGCCCGGCGCGTGGCCTGCCGATTGCATCCTCGCGGTCAAGCTTCTGGTGGCGACTTGGTACGACGACCGCTCGGCGGCGATGCCCGGCGCGGTGCGGGATCTGCTCTCCCGTCACCGGGATCTTAACTGATGGCGGGGCCTCATGCAGGTGAGCTGAAATGGCTCGTGCAGTTCCGCCGCGCGGTGACGGGGGATGACGGTATCTCGGAGGTTCAGACCTGGGAGGATCTCGGGCAGCCGCAACGTGCCCGCAAACTCGACGCGAGCGACAGTGAACGCTGGCAGGCCTCCGAGGTGGGATCCTCCATCACCACGCGCTTCGTGCTGCGTCGCTCGGGCCTGTCGGAAATTGTCGCCCCGAAGGACCGGCTGATCTGCGAGGGCGTGCTGCACGAGATCACCGGCAAGCGCGAGCTGGCCGGCAATCGCCGCTGGCTCGAGATCTCCACTGTTGCAAGGACGGATCGGACATGAGCGTGACCATGAAACTCGAAGGCTTCGCCGAGCTGGAAAAGGAGCTCGAGAAGATCAGCAATTCCGCAGGCAAGGGCGCGCTGCGCCGCGGGGCGCGCAAGGCGGCGCAGCCCATGGCTGATGACATGGCCTCCCGGGCGTCGCGTGACCAGGGCGACCTGGCGGACAGCTTCGCGGTGTCGACGCAGCTTTCGCCGCGCCAGCGCCGAGCGCATCGCAAGACCACCCAGGACGACAAGGCCTCCGTCGAGCTATTCATTGGGGCCGGTCCGCTGCCACAGGCGCACCTCGAAGAGTTCGGCTCGATCCACAACGCGCCGCACCCCATGGTGCGCCCGGCATGGGATGGCGGGCGCGAGGCCCTGCTGAACCGGCTCAAGTCAGAGCTTTGGGCTGAGATCCAGAAAACGGTCCGCCGCGCAGAGGCCCGTGCTGCCAAGCGCGCGAGGGGCTGACATGGAAGAAGAGCTTCGCGCACTCCTGCGCGCGGATCCCGGCATCGCCGCTCTTGCCCCCGGCGGGGTGCATTGGGGCGCGCGACCGCAGGGCGGGGCGCTGCCGGTGCTTGTGCTGCATCTCATCGACGCCTCGGAGGGCGCGACACTCCAAGGCGGTGACGGGCTCGAGACCGGGCGCGTCCAGGTCGATGCCCGGGCCGGTGATCTCGGGGCCGCGATCCGGCTGCGCCGGGCGGTGCATCGACTGCTGCACGGACACCGTGGGGGCGGGTTCGACAGCATCTTCGAAGACGGCTCGACGCGTCGATCGCGCGGGTGGCACCAACGACGCGGACCGGCCTTGGCGGGCCTCCGCAGACTTTTTCACCAACTGGAGTTCAGAGACATGACGAGAAGCAAGGCCAAGACCGGCTACAAGTCGAAATTCGGTATCGGGACAGAGACCGAGGGTGAATACCTTGACACTGCTGAGGTGGTGCGGATCAAGCCGGTGGGCTTCTCGCGCGACGAAGAAGAGGTGACACACCTGCAAAGCCCAGACGGCTACAAGGAGTTCATCGCCGCGATGAAGGAAGCGACGCCGGTTGAGATCGAGTTCAACTGGACGCCCTCGGCCACCGACCCGATGATCGCTGCATTCGAGGCCGATACCGGCAACTACCAGATCACCGCGCCGAACGGCGTTCGCATGCAGTTCACGGGCTTCTTCACTGCCTATGAGCCGGGCGAGCTTACCAACGGTGCCATGCGCGGCACCGCGACGCTGCGTCCCTCGGGCAAGCCTGTACTGCTGCCGGCGGTGTCGGCGTGAGCGGGCGATTCAAGGGCGAGATCTCGGCGAGTGCTGATGGTATCTCCTACAAGCTGCGTATGGACATGAACGCCTTCGCGGCCTTCGAGGATGACACCGGCCTTTCGGCGCTTGACTGGGCCGAGACCGCAGAGGCTGGAAAGGCCAAGATTGGCGACATGATCACCATGGTGCATTGCACCCTCTATCGTCACCACGAAGAGGCTGGCCGCCGCATCGCCGGGGACATCCTGTCGGAAGAGCCGGGCGTGCTGGCGCGGCTTTTCCAAGCAAGCTCTCCAGATTCTTCGGCAGGCATTGTGGGAACACCGCCGGGAAAGTGACGCGCCGCGATCCCCTTATGGTGGGCGATCTGCTGCAGGCTTACGTGGCGGCGGGGCTTGATCCTTCGGGATTCTGGGAACTGTCGCTGCATGCCTACGCACGGCACATGCAGGGCGCGCGGGACCGCCTTCAGGCCGAGCAGCAGGGCCGGGCGTGGGTGGCCTGGCATGCGGCGGCACTGCTGCGCCAGGACAAGCTCATGGGTTTTGCGGAGTTCATGGACGGGCGCGATACCGGCCCACAATCGCCTGAGGATCTGCAGGCAGCCTTTAACATGATGGCCACAGCTTGGGGCGCCGAGCCCTACTCGGGAGGGTAGCTCTCGCATAGGACGATTTGCGCATCAATGCGATTCTGCATGGCCTTCATCAAGGCCATTCTGGCAGCAATCAGGCTTTCACGCTGCTCTGCCAGTGCGCTTGGGACTGTCTCATACTCGGCAGCGTAAAGGGCTTCGTGATCCAAGCCAAAGCTGCCTGCACGCATGACCTGAGAGAGCTCGCGCAAGCACCCATCGCGGGTGCTGTAGTCGACCCCCAAGTCGAAGGCGGCGGCCGGGGTCGCGGCAAGAATGATCAACAGTGCGGTGCGCATGCAGCGTCCTTTCAATTGCAGTCTGCAGAGATGCTAGCTCTGCCTTCAATTCCGAGCAAGGAAACCAATTAGATGGCGCAATCGGTGATTGGGGCGCTGCGGGTCAATCTCGGCCTCGACAGTGCGAATTTCATGGGCGGGGCAAAGCGCGTCTCGCCCGCGATCAAGGCCATGCGGACGCAGTTCCTCGCGGTGTCGGCGGCGGCTTCTGCCTTCGGCGCGGCCCTGTCGGCGGCGGCGCTCAAGGGAGCGTCCGAAATCGATCGCACCGCCAAGGCCGCGCGGCGACTCGATGCGTCCATCGGCGCCTTCCGGGCGTTGGAGACGGCGGCAGGCGAGGCGGGCGTGCCGGTAACCGCCGTGGCTAACGACATCCAGTCCATGAACCGCGAGATTGCCAACATCGGCACCAGCGGCAACGGCGCCCGGGCGCTCGAGCGGCTTGGCCTCACTGCGGGGGAGCTAGCCGGGATCGACGCCGACGAGAAGGTGGCGCGGATTGCCGATCGGGTGGCGGCGCTTGGCCTGTCGGCTGGCGAGGCAACGGCGGTGCTGCGCGATCTCGGCGTGCGCAACCGCGAGATGGCGCTGCTGATGATCGGTGGCGGTGACGCGATCCGCCGGGCGCGGGCGGACGTTGAGGACTACGGCCTCGCGCTGAGCGCCGTCGAGGCGGGTAGCATCGAGCAGGCCAACGACCGGATCGGGCGGCTTGGCTATATAAGCCAGTACGCGGGCCAGCAGCTTGCCCTGGCGCTGGTGCCGGCCATGGGGCGGCTTGCCGAAGCGATGACCGACAGTCTGCGCGAGGGTGGCCTGCTGCGTGGTGTCCTCGATGCGATCGCCGACAACGTGGTGCGGCTGTCGACCTACGTGGCTACGGCTGCCGCTGCCTTCGGGGTGCGCTATGTGGGCGCGCTGGTGGCGGCGCGGCTGGCGACGGCGACTCTGTCGGGTACGCTTCTCGTGCTGCGCGGGGCCCTGATCCGAACCGGGATCGGGGCGTTGGTCGTTGGGGCGGGCGAGCTTGTCTACCAGTTCTTGCGACTGGTGACGGCAGCGGGTGGCTTCGGCGAGGCCATGTCGCTGATGCGCGACGTGGCGGTCGAGGTTTGGGAGCGCATCAAACTCGGGGGTGAGTGGCTCACCACCGCGCTGAAGATCGTGTTCAACGACATCCGCTATGACTGGGCCGTGATGGTCGGTAACATGGCAACCGACTGGGGGCGGCTCCTCGGACGGGATTGCCAGCACGAAGATTGGCGAGTTCATGGGCTTCGAGGGCGGTAACGCCGAGGCGGCGATGGCGTCTCTCGGGAAGACGATGAGTAGAACTCAACGACGCCTACGGCAACATGATCGAGGGGCAGCGGGCTCTTTCCTCCGGCATGCGCGCCCCGCTCGATAGTCTCCAGTGCGATGCGGCAGGCGGTCATCGGCGCCACCGAGGATGCGGACAGTGCTGCTGCGGTACCGCCGCCCGTCTTGATGAGGCGTTGGCGGGGGCCGAGGGTGGTGGCAAGTCCGGCGGCGGCGGGGCCGCGTCGGGCGCGGAGAAGCTCAAGGACAAGCTGTCAGAGGTTGAGCAGAAAGCCAGATCCGCGTCCGAAACCTTGCGCCAGAGCTTCACCGGCACCTTCAAGGAGGTGCTGTCTGGCGCCAAGACGTTCGGCGAGGGTGTGATGACTATTCTTCAAAAGATCACCGACATGATGCTCGACCAGGTCGGAAACCTACTGTTTTCCGGAGTGTCGGACTGGCTTGGCAATGCGATGATCACGCCATTCGCCAGCGCAGGCAACTTGCCCGGATTTGCGAATGGGACTGACAGCGCGCCTGGTGGACTTGCATGGGTCGGTGAACGGGGACGCGAGCTGGTCAATCTGCCGTCCGGCTCTCAGGTGATCCCGCATCACAAGATCAGACAGTCGGCTGGGCCTCGCTCCGTCGCCATGTCTGTCGATCCGGTCATCAACATGCCTATCAACATCGAAACGCTCCCCGGCGAAACCGCCGAGGTCACCCGGACGCCCGAGGGGGGCATGAACATCCGCATGGTTCGGCAGGTCATGCGGAACGAACTCGCCAGCGGCAGCATGGACAGCGCAATGCGTCAGCGCTGGGGCGGCCGCCCACTACCGAAAGGATCCTGATATGCCAGCATGGCCCGTCGGCCTGCCTTTCTTCCAGTCCTCGCGCGGCGCGCGCCGGGATGTGGAGCCGGACGTCATCCGCACGCAGATGAGCAAGGGCCCCGCCAAGGTGCGGCGGCGTTCGTCCTCGGCGCCGATGCCGCGCCGGGGACGGATGTCGCAGATCACCTTGGCGCAGCTCGATGTCTTCGAGACCTTCTTCCGCGAGGATCTGGGGGAGGGCGTCCTGTCCTTCACGGCCACGGATCCGCTCGACGGGCTTGAGCGCACGTTCCGGTTCGTCGGGGGCTATTCGGTGGAGCCGCGTGGTGTCCGCCGTGAAGTCACTGCCACCCTGGAGATCCTGCCATGACGCATGAGATCAGCACGCGCCTGCGCACGGCAATCTACGCGCAGGAGAGCCCCGAGGTCCTGACCACGATTTTGCGGCTGACCCATCCCGCACTGGGAGGCGCCTGTCTGCCTCGTCAGCAACGGCGAGCCGCTGGTTCACGGCGGAGAGACCTATCACCCGTTCCCCTTCACGCTCACCTTGCCAGAGAGCGAAGAGGGCGTGCTGCCGGTCCTCAAATGGGAGGCGCAGAACGTGACCCGCGAGCTGATCCCGCAGCTGCGCAGTGTCACGGGCGAGATCTACGCGCGGGTGGCCTGGGTGCTGACCTCAACCCCGGACGTGATCGAGCGGGGGCCGTTCGAGGTTCAGATCTACGGCGTCGAGTACAACGCACTCACCATCAGCGGAACCATGACCCTTGAGCCTGTGCTTGAGGAGCAGTTCGGCTGGCTCACCATGACGCCGGGCAACACCCCGGCGCTGTTCTGAAGGAGACCCCCATGAACGACGGACCGAAAATCACCGCTCAGGAAGTCAATGAGTCTGTCCATAGGGCGGTTGTACATCGGGTGGCCCAGCTTGAGGCGATGGTGTCCTATCTCCAAACCCGGTTGAGGATGCTCGAAGGCGAGGTGGGTACCAAGGCTGAGGCATCGGCCTTGGAAGACGTTGCCGACAGCGTTGATGCGATAGAGGCATTGATTGAGGAGAACACCCATGAAAGCTGAATACGCGAAAGAGGCTGCCGCCTACCTGCGTGGCTATGTCCAGCGCCCCGGCCATGATGCCGATCTCGCCGCCGCTCTGTGGTTGCAGATCCTGCGGGAGGAGCGCGGCGATGTGCAGGCTGCGCCTGTTGACACGCTTGTCAGTATCGAGCCGCCGGGCGGGCATTTCGTGGAAGCCAGCCGGACATCCGATGGTGGCATGAATATCCGCTTCGTCCCCCAGCTCACGGGCGGGAAAGATGCGGCCACGGCGGAAGGCACTGCCGAGCAAGAGCCGGAGCGGCCCCATGTCCATGTTTTCGGGAAGCATAATTGGAAGACCGCGGACGGCGGCGTCATGCTGCTGTCGGATGGTGCCCACCCGATCGCCTCGGCGCTCATCCGGGATGGGGAGATGCACAGCCGGTACGGGATGCGCCCGAAGCCCACGGGCTGCTGAACGCTCACCCCATCACCACGAACACGGAAAGCCCTCATGTGGACCGACAACTGGATCGGCCTGCCTTACGCGGAGCGGGGGCGGGGGCCGGAGGCGTTCGACTGCCTCGGGCTCTGGTTGGCGTTACAGCGCTTGCGGTTCGGGCGCGAGATCCCGGACCCGGCCTGCGACATGGTCGGGGCGGTGCGCCTCGGGGTGGTGGATCGCTACCGCACCGACTTCATCTCGGTAGAGCGCGCCCAGGAGGGCGATGCCCTGCTGTTCACGATGCGGGGGCGCCCGCTGCACCTTGGCTATGCCCTGAGCGATCAGGACATGCTGCACACCCTTGATGACATCGACCATTGCAGCCGCATCGAGCGGTGGCGCGGCCCCTTCTGGGGTGGCCGTCTCGAAGGAGTCTCATCGAATTGCTGGATGATCAGACCATGATCGAGGTGGCGGGCAACCGTCACCCGCTGCGCCGCGACCCGTTTTCGGCCTATGTGCCTGCCGGGACCACCGTGGCCGAGGCTGTGGGGCGGATGGATCTGGACATGCGCCGCTATGGCCCGCCGGTGGTGCTCCTGATCCGTGGCGTGAACATGTCGATTGTCCCACTCGACATGTGGGCCGGGACCCGCCCGACCATCGGCACGCGCGTTGAAGCCTTCTGGCCGCCGCAGGAGGGCGGGGCGCTGATCGGGATGATCGCCTCGGCGGCGCTGCCGTCTGCTGCGACCTGGGCGGCGGGGGCGTTGGGCTCGGCTGGCATTATCGGGGCCGCCGGTACTCTCTCATACGCCCTCACGGTGGCCGCCATCACCGTGGTCGGATCGCTGGCGATCAACAGCCTGATCCCGCCGGCACAGCAGGGCGGAACGCGTGACCCGGAGAACTACGCGATCACCGGCACCGGCAACGCGATCAACAGGTACGGGGTCTATCCCTATGTGCTTGGTCGTCACCGCATGTTCCCGCCGCTGACCGCCACCGGGTTCTCGGAGACGGTGGGCCGGGACATCTACTATCGCGTCCGCGCGACCTTCGGGTGGTGCGGGCCGACGGGGTTGGTCCTTGAAGATCTGCGCATCGGCTCGACGCCGATCTGGGAATACGACGGCGTCGAGCTGGAGTTCCTGAATGTCGACGAGGCGCGGACACTCGCGAACATGCCGCAGCTGGCGGACCTGGTGAAGCCGCGCACCGAAGAGGAGCATGTGCCCCGGAAACTGCTGTCCGGAGTCGGTGACCTCTATGAGTTCCAGCCCGCGCAGGCGGCTCGGTCGGCGGTGATCGCGGTCGAGCCGACCGCGCTGCGGCACGGCACTGTCTATTCGTTTGTGGTCGAGGTGGCCGAGGCGGGTGTTCCCGGATGGACCACGGTCGCGACCTATACCGACATCACCACAGGGCAGGAGTTCCAGGCGGACGGCTTTTCCGATGGGGTCGCGCGCCGCTGGCGCGTTCGGATCACCAACAAGCGGCGGCTCTATGAGGAGACCACCACCCTGCCGTTCATGCGCCCGGAGTCCGAGGGCATGACGGTCACCCGGGCCTCGGCGACCTATCAAGTTCCGGCTGCCGGGTGGCGGCAGGGCAGTGAGGTCATGCGCCTCTATTCGGATGACGTCGCCGAGGATGCCTATAGCGATGTCCCGCAGGAAAATGATCCCGTCATCAAGTACACCCGCCAGGAGACGGTTTCGGCGGCTGTTGATCTGACGTTTCCGCAGGGTCTCTACAACAGCACGTTCGACGGTGACCTCAGCAGCCACCGTGCGCGGTTCCGCTTCGAGTACCAGCGCACGGAAGGCGGCCTCGTTGAGGAGGACTGGGTGGACCTCGGCGAAACCGAATGGTCGGGCAAATACGTCAGCCTGTACCGGGTGACCCGCGAGATCGCCTTCCCGGCGCCGGACGAATACGCCATCCGGATCACGCGCACCAATGGCATCGATCAGGATGTGGGCGACGTCAACAGCGCCACGCTCACCGCGATCCGGTCCATTCGCGACGGCAAGCTGCCGAGTCACGCGGGCATTGCCGAGGTGGCGTTCCGCATCCGGGCCAACGAGCAGCTCAACGGGCGCATCGACAGTCTCAACGCCATCGTGCAGCAGCTGGCGCCGGAGCTGGACAGCAACCTGCAATGGACCGAGCCGCGCCCGGTGCGGCATCCGGCATGGCTCTACGCGCAGGCGCTGCGGGGTCCGCACCTGCGCCGCCCGGTCACCGATGACCGGATCGATCTCGCCGCGCTGCATGCCTGGGCCACGGAAGAACCGCATTGGACCTGCGATTACGTGGTGGATACGGCCACGCAGCTTGCGGACGTTCTCGACATCATCTGCGCCGCGGGGCGCGGGCGGCGCACGCTGGCCGATCTGCGCTACAGCGTTGTGCGGGACGGGGCGGCGGGGCCGGTGCGCCAGGTGTTCACGCCACGCAACAGCTGGGATTACCGCTCCAAGCTGACCTTCCCGCGCGAGATCCACGGCTTCCGCTGCATGGTCCGCTCCGAACGCCTGGACTGGCAGGAGGATGAGGTGCTGGTGCTGAAGGACGGCTACACGCGCCAGACCGCCACCGAGCTGGAGACGCTGCAGCTGCCCGGCACGGTGGTGACCGCCGAGGATGAAGACGAGGGCAACACCTATCGCCTTGGCCGCTATCACCTCGCCACCGCGCTGCACCGCCCGGAGACCCACTCCTTCAAGGCTGACTGGGAAAGCATCCACATCCAGCAGGGCGACCGGATCCGGCTGGTGCATGACGTGCCCCTGATCGGCGTGGGGGAAGCGCGCGTGAAGGCGCTGACCATCGAGAATGGCCTCGTCACCAGCATCACGCTGGATGATGTGTTCGACCTCGAACAGGCCAGCTTCCGGCTGGTGGTGCGCAATGTGACCGCTGGCATCCATGCCTTCGCTGCGGCCTCACCGGTGGACCCGCACATGCGCGTCTGGACCCCGTCCGTTGGGGTGGTCGAGGGGGACATCGACGTGGACGACCTCGTCGCCATCGAAGAGACTGAGCAGCGCAGCGCCGACATGCTGGTGATGGCGGTGCGCCCGGAGCAGGACGAGACCGCGCTGATCGAGGTGGTGGACGCGGCGCCGCATGTGCTGGACGCGGCCTCTGTAATCCCGCCCTATGATCCGGTCATCACCAACCCGCGTCCCCCGGCATCGGACCTGCCGCCCGCGCCGGTGATCACGGCGGCCCGTTCGTCGCAGCTGACCCAGATCGTTCTGCCGGATCTGTCGGTCCGCCCGCGCATTGCCGTGCAGCTCGCGCCCATTGCGTCCCGCGCGGACCTCGACGGGGTCACCGTGCAGCTGCGGTGGCGTGAGGCTGGCGAGGATGAGACGCCCCGGACCTACGGCGAGTCCGTGCCGGCGGGTGAGTATAACCTGCTGACCGGCGCGCTGGAGGAGGGTGCAAGCTATCTGGTCGAGGCCCGGACCGTTGGTCGGGCTGGGAAGACGCGCGGCTGGTTTGCCGCCCCCACGCAGGTCACGGCGACGACAGCCGCCCCTGCGCCGCCGACGATCGTTGCCTCTGTCGTGCCGGACAGCATCCAGGACGCCAGCGGCATCGCCCGGCGCGCGGCGATCCGCCTGTCCTGGTGGCGCCGGCCAACCGCACCCTCCGGGTGACCTGGCAGCTGCGCGTGGCCGCGACCGGCGAGGTGATCCCTCAGGGCCTGTTTGCCGATGCTTCGGAGCGCGTGATCACCCTCGCGGACGGGGTGCTGCCGGATGTCGATTACGAGATCCGCGCCAGCTTCGTGACCGGCGCCCCGGACCTGCGCAGCTGGTCGGCCTGGCTGCCGGTGACCACGCCTGACCTGCGTCTCTCGACTGCGGACTTTGCGGACGACATCCGCGACAGCGTCACCACGTTGAACCAATGGATCACCGACGGCGTCACCGACCTGGGCGGCGATCTGGCGGCGCTTGAGGACGGCCTGACCGCCGAGGCAGCGGCGCGCGCTCAGGCGATTGCCGACGAGGCGGCGCAGCGGATCGCCGACGCGGCGGCGCTGGCAGATCGCTGGCGCGGTCTTCGGGATGCTGTCCATGACCTGCAGTCCGAGGTTGTCGAGCTGGCGGCGGGCGATCATGCCGCCCGAGAGGAAATCCGGCGCACCCTGACCGCCACGCTGGAGGATGCGCGGGCTTTCTTCGAAGAGCAGATCGTCACGCTGGCCGACGAGGATCTGGCGGCGGTGCTTCGCATTGTGGGTCTTGAGGCAGAGACAGGCGCGTTGTCGGCCTCCATCACCAGCATCGACCAGGCGCGGGTGGATGGCGACAACGCGCTGGCAGCGACCATCGCCGCGCTGTCGGTCGGATCGGCCACCCAGTTCGATGCCGCGGAAATCTGGCACTTCGATGCCGACACCGAAGGCTGGACCGGGGGAGCCTGGCAGGCAGGCGGGTTCCTGCGGGCGACTGACACGCTGCACTCGCCCACGGGACTAGCGTTCGACGCGGCGCGATACTCGCAACTGCGGATGCGGCTGGTGCGCACCGGGACACCGACATGGACCGGGACGCTGGAATGGAACGCGGCGTCCGGCTGGGACAGCGTGTCGATCCCTGAGCCGACGTGGACCGACGACGTGGCGCTGGTCACGGTTACTGTGCCCTGGACCGGCACCGTCGATCAAATCCGGTTGGATCTGGTGACCGGTACGGTGGACGTCGACTGGATCGCCATGGGGCGGCCAGCGCCCGGGGCGTCCTCCGCCGATCTGGACGCGCTGCGGCAGGTCATCAGCGACGGCGACAACGCCAACGCCTCGGATATCGTGGCCCTAGAGGCCCGCATGACGGACGCCGAGGGTGAGGCGTCCGGGCTGGCCTCGGCTGTCGGCGGGCTTGATGCCCGTGTCGGCGTCACTGAGGACGGGGTGCTGTCGAACAGCAACGCCGTGAGCGCGTTGCAGTCCAAGGTGGACGACCCGACCACCGGTCTGGGGGCGCTGGCGGACGCGCTGGATGTCCTGTCCACCACGGTTGCCACCGGAGACGGATCGCAGCGTGTCCAGTCCGAGGCAATCCGCTCTGTGCGGGCCGCCCTGAGCCTGCTGGAAGCGGAGGCGACAGAGGCGGCGGTACGGGAGGAAGAGGCCCGCCGTTCCCTGCGCGACTACACGGCATCCGCCGAGCAGTCCCTGAACACTCGCATCGACGCGACGGACGGCCAGGTCGCGGTGGTGGCCGAGGCTGTGGCGCTGCTGGGCGTCGAGGTCGAGGGAAAGGCCAGCGCCTCGGTGTTGGATAGCCTGACGGCCACGGTCACGCAGCGGGGCGAGGACATCACGGCGAACACCGACGCGATCAACTTGATCAACGCGGCCTTGCCCGGCAAAGCCAGCACCTCGGCGCTGGCCGCCCTGAGTGGCACGGTCAGCCAGCAGGGCGAGGATATCGCGGCGAACTCGAACGCGATCACGGCGATCAACGCGGCACTGCCGGGCAAGGCCAGCGCTGCGGCGTTGACCGCCCTGTCGGGCACAGTCACGCAGCAGGGCGAAGACATCACGGCGAACACCGACGCGATCAACTTGATCAACGCGGCCCTGCCCGGCAAGGCCAGCACCTCGGCGCTGGCCGCCCTGAGTGGCACGGTCAGCCAGCAGGGCGAGGATATCGCGGCGAACTCGAATGCGATCACCGCGATCAACGCTGCCTTGGCCGACAAGGCCAGCGCTGCGGCGCTGACGTCCCTGAGCGGCACGGTCAGCCAGCAAGGGGATGACATCACGGCGAACGCGGAAGCACTGGTTGCGACCTCGGCGGCTGTTGGGCGCGTGTCCGCAAACGGGTATTTCCGCGTCACCAACAACGTGGACCAGCACGGCGCCTTGTCCCGAATTGGTTTGCTGGCCACCATTCTCGACGATGGCACCAGCGACGAGGCGGCAATCTATCTAGAAGCGCGCACTGGCGAACCCAACAGGGTTGTGGTCGATGCGGAGCGGTTCGCTATTGCCGACAACAACGGGGCGAACGTGGCGGTCCCCTTCGTGGTCGATGGCGGAAAGGTCTACATGGACTACGCGTTTATCCGGGATCTGTCGGCCACCGCTGCGACCATCGGCACGTTCAGAACATCACCCGCCGGAGAACGCACCGAGATCAGCGACAATGGCGTCGTCGTCTACGACAACGCGGGCAACGTCCGCGTGAAACTGGGGGACCTCAGCTGATGGCACAGGGGCTGGAGATACGGCGCGCGGATGGCACCGTGCAGATCTCGACAGAGGAGGGGCTGACCACGTTCCGGTATCTGTCGAGTCATGTATTCGACGAGTACTTGGACGGCTCCGAAAGCGGCGTCTATTTCGATGAAGCCGTGGGCACCATAGAAATCGTGTACCACGCGGAACGGACGGGGCACCCGGATTTCGCGCACCACTACGCGCCCAATGTTCTGGACGTGCCGACCGTGAATTTCAACGAGGGCACCCTGACGTACACCAAGCCCACCTCAAACAACAATACGGGCGTGGACCAGGTGCTCACCGTCAACCTGTACCATTTCTCATGACGCACGGGCTTCAGGTTTACAACAAGTTCGGCGACAACGTTTTCCGGGACGGACGCTGCCTTTTCGTAAAAGAGAAAGGGGTCTGTTTTCAGCACTCGGGTAGCGACCGAACCGTGGTGGGCTGCTGGCCCAACGTGAGCCCCACGGGGTCTCTAGCCTCTTGGTATCCGCTGGCCCACGCGTTCGACAAAAACGACTATTTGTCCGGCGCCCTGAATGCGTACATGAACAGGCATTGGCACTGGGCTTCCACAGGGCCTGAAGCAGGCATGTACACCCCGGGCCATAATGCGCAGTTGGTGCCGCATTCCGGGGCCACGGCGCTGTCGGATGTGGTCTTTTTCGAAGTCCCGCCGAACGGCTTCGTCTATTCAACCATGTTCTGGTACGACAAAACGCCGGGCGCCTACGGGCGTATCGTCTCGGGGATCTGCGTGCCGGAAATGGGACCGGGCTCGCCGCTGGACCCCGTGCGGTATTTCGTGGCGTCGTACCAAGGCCTTCCTGCCCCGACGGAAGATTACGGGCTGGTGATCAACAGCCCAGAAGGGGGCATCCTGTACGACAGCCGTTATGAAAACACGCGCGTCCGTGACTTCTTCGTGGTTCCACCCTCGGACATCGAGGACGTCTTGGAAAACAACGCGGTGAAGACCTACACCCCGAGAGAGCCGCTGACGAACCCTTTCGTCTCTACCTCCCTGAACTGGTCGGGCCACAGGCTGGCCGGGAATGGATGGATGAACTTCATAAGGTTCGCCTGGACCGGCACGGCTTTCCAGCTGTCCAGAGTTCGACACGACATTGGCTCAAGCTCAGGGGCGGGCTTCGACATCTACCGGGGTTTCACGGTCACCGTGGCCGACCCTGAAATCTAGCAGTTGAAACAATCCAAAAACGGAGGCCGACATGGCTCTTGATGGCGTCTTCACCGGCGGCACGGTATCAATTGGTGCGGGCAGCACCTCTGTCACAGGGGTGGGCACGACCTGGCTGTCGCTGAACGTGCAGCCGGGCGATCTGCTGGTGGTCGGGGGCATGATGGCCCGGATCGCGTCGGTGACCAGCAACACGGCCCTGACCCTCGCCCGTGGCTGGCCCGGCGGGGCGGTCTCGGGCGCCGATTACGACATCTACACGATCAGCGAAACGGGTCGCGCGCTGCCCGCCATGAACCGCATTGTGCAGGATCTCGGGAGCGGCAACATTTCCTCGTTGGCGGCGCTGAACGGCGCGGCGAACAAGCTGCCGTATTTCACCGGGCAGGGTGTCATGGCGCTGGCGAACTATGGCAACGCGGCGGGCAAGACCGTGCAGAGCGGCCCGCTGGACACCACTCCGGGCCGGGTGCAACTGGTGGGCGGGTTTGGCTGGGGCGCCTTGGGGGGTGGTGTGTCCTGGATCCCCGATCTGGATGCTTTCGATACGCCCACTGGGGTATACGGGGTGCAAACGGCAACTTCCGGGACGCGCCCCGACGGGGCGAGCAACTTCGCGTTTCTGCGTATCGAGCGTCAGGCCTCGACCGCCATTCTGCAGACCTGGGTCAACTCGAACAATCAGCTGGTTGCGCATCGCACCGCCACATCTGGCGTCTGGGATCCATGGCGGAGGCTGGACTCGCAGCAGGGCAGCAACGGGAACGGCGAATTCGTGCGGTTCGCGGATGGGATGCAGATTTGCCGGGGCCAGTTGACCGGCATCAACATCGATACGGCTTACGGAGCGCTTTACCGTAGCGCGGCTTTGAGCTGGGTCTTTCCGGCGGCTTTCTTCGGAGGGGGCGACAAACGGACCCCATGTTTTCGGTAGCGTCCTTCGCCCGTCTGGGCTTGTTGCTACGTCCCCCTACGGGGGCCGAAGCACGAGCGCAGACGATATGCGGGCTTACAGCGCTGCCTCGGAAACAAGCGCAAGCGTTCATCTGACTGCAATCGGTCGCTGGTACTAAGGGGCATCTCGAATGAAAATCACCGCACACCTGCAAGCCGCACTGCCTGGCGTCCCCGAGACAATCGCATCCGTCTCCGGCGATGCGCTGACCGTCGACGGCACGGTCTACGACCTGTCCGCCGTCCCGGAAGGCGGCGAGGCGTGGCCCGAGGGAGACCATCCGTTCTCCGGCCCGATCACGCGGACTGGCGGGGAGATCGCCTGTGCTGTCGCCTGGGCCTATGACCCGGCGACCGCCGAGGACCATCAGGGGCCGACGCATCCCGTCATGACCATCGCCAGTGGCCCGGTGCCCGACCCGGTGACCCGCAAACAGGAGGCGCAGCAGTGACCTTTTCCATGACGATCAAGACGCCTGCGGACCTGGCCGCAGAGCAGCAAGAGCGGCGCAAGGCCGGGCTCTATGCCGAGCGCGAGCGGCGCCTTGCGGAGGGCGCGACCTTCCTCCTGACCTTCGGCAGCATCCCGATGCAGGGCAGGCCGCAGGATCAGGCGACCATCACGGCACTGCTACAGATCGCGAACATGCGGGCGGCGGCGAATGACACCTCTCCGCTGACCTTCCGCGATGCTGCGAACGTCATCCACTCGCTCAGCCCTGCCGAGATGATCGAGATGGCCACCGCCGGCATTGCTTGGGTCGAGTCGGTCATGGCCGCCAGCTGGGCCATGGTGGACAGCGGCGATATCCCGGCTGACTACACCGCCGACACCCGCTGGCCCGCGTAAGCGCCCACAGAGAGCTGACCGGGTGCCATCGCCCGGTCAGCCGCATTTCCGCGTGGCTGGCGGTTTCCCCGTTCCGCTGCCGCTGACCATCGCCCGGCCATCGCGCCGGGCTTTTTCATGACCCCGGACCATCGGAGGCCGAATGGGAGATAGAAACATGACGGGAGACCAGTTCCCCAAGAGCAGAAGCGGGCGCCTGATCGAGGCCGGGAAGATCATGGGAGCCATCGCGGCGATATTCGGCGGGGGCAGCCTGATCTGGGGGCTGACCTTTGGCCCGCTCCGGGACATCTACGACATGGCCTCGGACTTCGTGGACGACTTCCGGCGTCTTGAGGTGACGGTCCAGCAGCTGCAGGCGGATGTGGCCCGCGCCAACGGCGAGGATCGCGTGATCCGGCAGCCGGAAGGGCTGAGCTACATCCAGGAGCCGGTGACGCAGGGCGACAACGTGGTGATGATCCTCGTCATTTCGCGGACCAGGCTGGGGGAGGGGTGCCGCCTGATCGACTGGGTGCCCATCTTCACCGACGAGCTGAACATCCCGACGCCCGGTGAGCGGGCGCGGCGCGGCCCGGTCAGTCGCCAGATCGACACCAATACGCAGCGCCTGCGTGTCGAGATGGTGCCGCCGGAGATCCTGCGCCCCGGGCGCATCGTCGTCTACCTCACGCTGACCTATCGCTGCCCCGGTTCTGACGGGGATGGGCCCCTGGAGGACCGCACCGAAGGCCTCCCGTACCGGCTGCTTCCGGCCAGCTGACCCACCCGGACATTTCATCCACCACGCCCCGCCTGCGGGGCCTTTTTGCATGGGAGATCGTCATGCGCACCATCTCAGAAATCATCGTTCACGCCACGGCCACACGTCCTGACTGGATGAATGGCTATCCGACCAGTGCCAAGGTGGCAGAGGTCAAACGCTGGCACATGGACGACAACGGCTGGTCTGATATCGGCTATCACTTCCTGATCGACCGGGATGGCACAGTGGCGACGGGGCGCCCGATTGAGCGCACCGGGGCGCATGTCCGGGGCCACAACAGCGGGACCATCGGGGTCTCGCTCTTCGGCGGCCATGGCAGCGCCGAGACTGATGACTTCACGGAGCACTTCACCGAGGCGCAGGACGCCGCGCTGCGCGCGCTTCTGGCCGAGCTCGACGGAACCTACGGGCCGGGCCTCAAGATTAGCGGCCACAACGATTTCGCGGCCAAGGCATGCCCGGGTTTCAACGTGGCCAAGTGGCTCTCCGGCCCGCTGCCGTCGCCCGACGTTGATCCGGCGACCAAGCTGCGCTGGCGGCTGGCTGAGATCCGCGACGCTGCCGATCGCGCGCTCGCGGGCAAATGAACTTCATCACCGACTGGCGGGCATGGCTCGCCCTTACCGCGGCTTCGTGCCGCTCTCCCCTGAAAGGATATGGCCATGGAATGGCTCACCTCACTGCTCGCTATGCCCGAGCTGCAAACCGCGCTGATCTCGCTCTTCGGCATCCTTCTCACGATCATCATCAACCGTGCCGCGGGCGCCTTCCAGGCGGCCACGGGTATCGCATTCGAAGAGAAGCACCGGCGCGCCCTGCACTCGGCCATCCAGTCCGGCGTCGAGGCGGCGCTTGCCGAGGGGCCGGAGGCCGGGCTGGACATGATCAAGGCCCACGCGATCTACCACGCACAGCAGTCGGTGCCCGATGCCATCGAGGCGCTGGTGCCCGGCGACGGCGTGCTCGACCGGATCGCGGTCCGCTACTACCGCGAGGCTATGGCCCGCGTTGGTGTGGCTGTCCCGGCGTGATCAGATCCCCGCCCGGAAGGGCGGGGGTATTGCTAGCTTCTTCGCCGGTCGACACGGGCGGAGAATCGACCTTCAATGTGGGTTCGGAGATGTAATCGTACCGCAGACACAAGCGATGCGGTGGACCTGAAGGGTGGATTTTCGAACCTACTTTCTCGCGAAATCTGGCGGTTCGAGGCGCTAATTTCTCCCTAGCCGGCATCTGTCGAACACTACCGCCACCAACGTTGCTCGTCTCCAAACTCGTTTGGCTCACCACACTTTCCGTGTGCAAGAATGGCTCCAATAATTTTCTGGAGAATCGTAACCATTACATTGCATGGTGTCCCAAGATCTCGAACAGTATGGAACGATTATCTAGAATGGCTCTTTCATCCACCTTTCGCTGGGTTACGATTGGAAAACTGAAGCTACAAAATGAAAAGCGCGCTCCTCTTGGCGCACCCACTGTAACTTTGGCCGAACTCATCGAAGCCCTCCGCGCTCTCGAAGGGACGCCGGCAGGGCAGCGTTCGTACCAGAACAATAACCGCCGAATGTGGTGCTCACCGGTGCAGGAATGCGGAGACTACTACCACCTTCTTTTCCAAACTGGCGACAAGACTGTCAGTGACATGGCCTATATCGACTTCGTTACGGGAGACTCGCGAGATGGCGGAAAGACCGATAGCGAAGGCGGCCACTTCTGCTCGCATGTCCTTGTCAGGAAGGTGGCTGACGCGGTCGGAAGGCACCTTATCCTCGTCGAAAAGGTTCCGGGAATAAATTTTACAACCCTTGAAGCGTTCATGAAATGGGTTCTCGCGATGCCTGCGAGTCTCAAGAAAGCGGACGAAGACGGCACGGAAAAAGAGTACCGTGCGACCGCTGACCTTGCGGGATTTCAATCGAAGACCGTGCAGGAAGCGATGACCACCGGCACAGTAATGGACGTCCAGTTTGTCGGCCACGAGGTGCAAGAGGGCGGTGTTGATGAAGACCCACTCGTCCGCGAGACTATCAGCGAGGTAAAGTGGACGATCAAGCGCACGCTTGACGGTGGCGGCGCACGTACTCTGATGCGGCGCGGTATCGACTACATCCGCGGATGGGATGCAGTCGAGCAGGATAGCAGGCAGCTTCTGGTTCGGATAAAGTCCGAAGACGGCCAGATAAGGACTGTTCCGATTTCCCCTGAGGCTCAGGAAGCCGAAGCAGCCGCGAACGAAGCACTGCAAAGCGCGGTCGTGCTCAACGAATTCATGAGCGGATTCGAGGTTCCTCTCACGCAGCGGCACGATGGCATCCGTGCAGACATACTTCAGAAGATGCGCACAATCGGCAATGGAGCTGGAGGAGCTTGATGCGCAGGGGTTACATAAAGTTTGTCGCAAACTTCAAGAAATTGTTAACGGCGTTTTCGTTTTTCCGCTTGCGCAGTGCAGATCTCGAGTATTTTCAATACAAATACCCGAGCATCTTTGCGGTTTTTCTCGTGGTATCGTATTGGGTTCTATCAAGGACAATATTCGAAATAGACCTCGACGCGGCGATAGCAAATGCTACGACGCTTATGGGTGTGCTTATTGGTTTCTACATAGCCGCGCTGGCAGCTGTAACGAGCTTTCCAAATGAGAGCCTGAATTCAGTAATGGCTGGAAACGCTCCAAGAATCAAGGAGAGGGGAGGAGCCGAGTTCTCCCCCATCACGCGACGACGATTCCTTTCAATTCTATTGGGGTACTGCGCCTTCCTTTCCATTGTGGTGTACATATTGGGGTCGGCATCAGCATCCGTAAAGTTCGCTGCTCGCACAAATGAATTTCTTGAGGTGATCTTGAAGGCGATATGGTGGAGCGGATATACTTGGCTTCTTGCGAGCCTGCTTACCGTCACCATGCTCTGCTTGCACTACCTCATCGACCGCATGCATCGCCCTTAGACCAAATAGCCTCCGTGACCTGCCACGGATCTTTTATCCAGTCGCGACTGGAGTCCGGTTTGCGTTTACGCTGAGCGGCGCAGGGTGAGCAATCGCCCGCCGCGCCAAGGTACGGTGATAGCGGCGCTGCAGCTTGAGATGTTCTGAGAAGGCGGGTTCTTGCTGCCGTGTGGCGGCCGGGGCGGCGTGTGGATTGGTGTCGGTAGGGGGAGTAGAATGTCCGGGGTTCATTCAAATGCGGACCTATTCGAGAAGATAGCAGAAGAGCAATTTGCTGAAATCGAAGCTGCGCGCAAGAGGTTCAGGCAGTCGCGACCCGATGGCGAGGGGTGGATTTTCGCTCTAGACCCAGCTCAGTCAGAGTTCAAAGCGGCTCTGATCTCGATAGCATTCTCTGCTATGTGGCTGGACGCAAAGTTGCATTTGGTAATGGTTGAGCGTTTAGGTAAATCCCTCGCGAAGAAACACGACACCAAGACATACGAAGGTAAGTTGGTTGAGTTAGGTGTAAGTGATGAGGCGCTCTTGTTGCGGGTAAAGGACTTCAGGGCGTTGAGGCGAGAGCTGATGCATGAGAAGGCGTTCCAATCGAATGACGACTTTCGTTTTGCTCAGGACGAGGCCAAAAAAACGCGGTCCTTAATGGCCGAGATCAGTGCACGCCTGATGGAGAGTTGAAGGTCTGGGAGTTCAGCGAGCGCGGCGACGGTTTGCTTTCTTACCGGCTGGGGCCTCGGCGCGGGTCATAGCGATTTCCACGGGCGGTGGTGGCTGCATGCCGACCCGCTGCTCATCATGTTCTGAGAGTTGGAGAGGGAAGCAATGCGCTCCTTGATCATCATCATCTGTCTCGCGCTGCCGGTCCAGGCTGTTGCGCAGTCCCTCCACGTCCGGGACGCCGACACTATCGTCGTGGACGGGACCCCGGTGCGACTGAATGGCGTGGACGCGCCCGAGCTCAAGACCCGTGCGGGCCGCGATGCAAAGCGCTGGATGGTCAACTATCTACGGGGCCGGTCGATCACCTGTGATCTGAACGGTGACCGAACCTACGACCGCTGGGTTGGCGTCTGCTTTGCGGACGGGCAGGACATTGGTGCGGCGGTTATCGCTGCGGGTCATGCCTTGGACTGCAGGCGGCATTCTGGGGGCCGCTATCGCCACCTAGAGACACCAGCGGCCAAGTCGCGGATCCGGCGCGCGCGCTACTGCGGTTAACCAGGAGCGGATCTGGTATCCGGTGACCGGGGCTGCAGGTCTAGGCTGAGGCGCGGGCGATCGGGTAGCGCGGGCGCGCATGACGGGCCGGATGGCGGCGCTGCTGGCGCGGTGATATGCCCGCGTCATGCACATGCTCTGGCTCAAATGCTCCTGCTGCGGCGCGGAGGCCGATGTTCCGGCACCTGACAATGTTCTGTCGCTGTCCCGCGCCGAGATACTGGCGCGGGCGCGGTGTCGTCGCTGTAGGGGCGGGCCTGCTGTGGATATGCGCCGGTACTGGTCGCCGCGGGCCAATGCGCTGGAAGGCGCGCGCGAGTCCGGGAAGGGGCTGGACTGGGATGGGTGAGGGGCTTCCTGACCCGCGGTCTGGCGGGGCTGGCGGAATGGTGGGGGCGGTAGTCCCGGCGTGGTCCACCTTGCATACAAGTCATTGAAAAGACTTGGACCGCTTCGAAAAATCGTGGTCCACATTTTTCCTATAAGATGTTGATTTATAATAGAAAAATTGAGACTTTGGTGGGCCCGGCAGGACTTGAACCCGCAACCAAGGCGTTATGAGCGCCCTGCTCTAACCAATTGAGCTACAGGCCCACCGTGGCGATGTCACTACGGCGCGCGGCAGGTCTGGTCAAGCGGCTGATGTCCGCGCTTCCTGTGCTCTTGCATCGTGCCGCGGGGCGCTCTGCGCTTCCCTTCTTTGCGCCCTTGCGGTAAGTGCGCCGCAAACCAAGCGGAGCGCAGACATGAGCGATGGCAAGAACGGCATCACCTATGCCGAGGCAGGGGTGGACATCGATGCGGGCAACGCCTTGGTGGAACGGATAAAGCCCGCCGCCAAACGCACGAACCGCTCGGGCGTCATGGCGGGGCTGGGCGGCTTCGGCGCGCTCTTCGACCTCAAGGATGCGGGCTACACCGACCCCGTTCTGGTCGCGGCCACCGACGGCGTGGGCACCAAACTGCGCATCGCCATCGACACCGGCACCGTCGACGGCGTGGGCATCGACCTTGTCGCCATGTGCGTCAACGACCTTGTCTGTCAGGGTGCCGAGCCGCTGTTCTTCCTCGACTACTTCGCCACCGGCAAGCTGGATACCGACACCGCCGCGCGTGTGATCGAGGGCATCGCCGAGGGCTGCGTCCTGTCGGGCTGCGCCCTGATCGGGGGCGAGACCGCCGAGATGCCCGGCATGTACCCGGCGGGCGACTTCGACCTTGCCGGTTTCGCCGTCGGCGCGATGGAGCGCGGCACCGCGCTGCCCGAGGGCGTGGCGGAAGGCGACGTCCTGATCGGCCTGACCTCGTCGGGCGTGCATTCCAACGGCTACAGCCTAGTGCGCAAGCTGGTCGAGGTCTCGGGCCTTGGCTGGGACGCCGATTGCCCCCGGGCGGAGGGTACGCTGGGCGCGGCCCTGCTGGCGCCCACGCGGCTTTACGTCAAGCAGGCGCTCGAAGCGATCCGGCAGGGCGGTGTGCACGGGCTGGCCCATATCACGGGCGGCGGCCTGACGGAAAACCTGCCGCGCGTGCTGCCGGAAGGCCTTGGCGCCAGCATCGACCTGTCCGCACTGGAGCCTGCCGCCCGTCTTCGGCTGGCTGCGCCAGACCGGCGGCATGGATCAGGCCGAGATGCTCAAGACCTTCAACTGCGGCATCGGCATGATCCTCGTGGTCGATGCCGCCCGCGCGCAGGCGCTGTCCGAGGCGCTGACCGCGATGGGCGAAACCCCGGTGCGGCTGGGCCACGTGACGGCAGGGCAGGGCGTGACCTACGAGGGCGCGCTTTCGTGAAGCGAGTCGCCATCTTCATTTCGGGTGGCGGGTCCAACATGGTCTCGCTGGTCGACGACATGACCGGCGACCACCCGGCGCGGCCCTGCCTGGTGTTGTCGAACAACGCCGACGCGGGCGGGCTGGCCAAGGCCGCCGCGCGGGGCATCCCTACGGCGGTGGTCGATCACCGGCCTTTCGGCGGCGACCGCGAGGCCTTCCGAGGCCGCTCTGAACGCCGAACTGGACAAGGCGGCGCCGGACATCCTGTGCCTGGCCGGGTTCATGCGGGTGCTGACCGCCTCTTTCGTGACTCCCTGGCGGGGACGGATGCTGAATATCCACCCCTCGCTGCTGCCCAAGTACCGCGGCCTGCACACCCACGCCCGGGCGCTGGAGGCAGGCGATGCAGAACACGGCTGCACGGTGCACGAGGTGACGCCGGAACTGGACGAGGGCCCGATCCTCGGGCAGGCCCGGATCGCTGTGAACCCGGGCGACACGCCGGACAGCCTCGCCGCGCGGGTGCTGGTCGAGGAGCACCGGCTTTACCCGGCGGTCCTGCGCCGGTTTGCCGCCGGCGACCGGACTCCGGTCCTGCTCTAGCGGCATGGTTTCCATTTCCGCCCGTGCTGTTGTATGGTCGGTCCCGGGGCCGGAGTGACTTTACGAGCAACGATAATACAGAAAAGACTGCACCGATGCGGACATTGACGACGACCGAAGACCTCGCGGCTTTCTGCGAGGAGGCCAAGGGCCAACCCTATATCACCGTCGACACGGAATTCCTGCGCGAACGGACCTATTATTCCAAACTCTGCCTCGTGCAGCTGGCGCTTCCGGGGCAGGGCGACGAGAATGCGGTACTGGTCGATCCGCTGGTCGAGGGGCTGTCGCTGGATCCGCTGATGGACCTCTTCCGGGACGAGAGCATCGTAAAGGTCTTCCACGCCGCGCGGCAGGATCTGGAAATCTTCCATATCGACCACGGCGTGATCCCCCGGCCTCTTTTCGACACGCAGGTGGCCGCCATGGTCTGCGGCTTCGGCGAACAGGTCGGCTACGAAACGCTGGTCCGCAAAATCGCCAAGCAGCAGCTCGACAAAAGCTCGCGCTTCACCGACTGGTCCCGGCGCCCGCTGACCGACGCGCAGAAGACCTATGCGCTGGCCGATGTGACGCACCTGCGGCAGATCTACGAATATCTCGCCGCGCAGCTGGAAAAGACCGGGCGCGACCGCTGGGTGGCCGAGGAACTGGCGGTGCTGACCGATCCCGAGACCTATGTGACCCATCCCGAGGACGCCTGGAAGCGGATCAAGACGCGGTCCAACTCGCCGCGCTTCCTCGGCCATCGTGCAGGAACTGGCCGCCTTCCGCGAAACCCATGCCCAGACCCGCAACGTACCGCGCAACCGCGTGTTCAAGGACGATGCGCTGGTCGAACTGGCCTCGACCAAGCCCGCCGACATGGCGGACCTCGGGCGGTCCCGCCTGCTGCTGCGCGAAGCCCGCAAGGGCGATATAGCCGACGGTATCCTGGCCGCGGTGAAGGCCGGGCAGGAACGTCCCAAGGACGGCCTGCCGCAGATCGACAAGAGCCGCGACAAGTTGCAGGTGAACCCGGCCCTGGCGGATCTTCTGCGGGTGCTGCTGAAGGCCAAAACCGAAAGCTCGGGTGTGGCCTCGAAGCTGATCGCGCCCGCCGCCGACCTCGATGCCATCGCCGCAGGCGAACGCGATGTGGCGGCCCTGAAGGGCTGGCGCAGGGAGGTCTTCGGAGAGGATGCCCTGCGGCTCTGCGAGGGCAGGATCGCCCTCACCGCCAAGGGTGTCGACGTCAAGGTCATCGAGCTGGACTAAGGCCTGCGTGGCCCCGGGCGTGACGGGGCCGCGTTCGGGTAGCCTGGCAAAAGGGGGTGGACCTGTCCCGGGGACAGGCCGCCATTGCCCGCTTGCGCGTGGTGTTTCGCGATGACGTGGGGCGGTCGGGCCGGGGCCTCAGCGCCGGACGGAACGGATGTTCCGGGCGCCCTTGACCTGGATGACACCGACCTCGGCTAGTTCGGCATCGGTCAGCCAGACGGCGGCGGTCAGGGTGCGCGACCAGTCGCTGCCGCGCGCGGCAACCACCTGCACGCCGCGCAGCTCGTAGGTCAGCGCGCCGTTGCCGGTCTCTGCCGCGACCGGGACCAGCCGCACCTCGAAGGGGCCCTGCATGTCCGACACGCCGGTGGCGCGGATCACGGCCCCGCCCGGGCGCCGCTCGACCAGAAGCTCCGAGACCTCTCCGATCAGCGAGCCGGCATAGGCGGCGTCTTCCTTGCTGCGCCGGAAGATGCTGTTGTTCCGGCGCGGGATCAGCGGGTTGGCCGCGGTGCCGTCTGCAACCGGGCGCGAGACGCTGTTGCCGAACCAGTTGAAGGGGTTGATCCGCGACTCGCGGACGGTGCCGCAGCTGGTCAGCACAAGTGCCGAGAGCACGAGAACGGAGATCGGTCTGAACATCACGGGCTGCCCCTTCTTGCCTTGTGCCGAAAGGCCTAGCGCAATTGACGGGCCTTGAAAAGCACCCGCCGGACCGGGGCGACGGAAAAGCCGGGACGGTTGTGGGGCGGCAGGGCTGGACCTTTGCGCTGTTCCTGCCTACCTCGGGCAGAAGAAGGAGAACTGGCAGATGGCACAGGCGGCATTCGAAGCGGTGGTCGAGGATTTCGAGTTCCTGGAGGATTGGGAAGACCGGTACCGCATGGTGATCGAGATGGGCAAGGCGATGGAGCCGCTGCCCGAGGCGCTGAAGGTGCCCGCCACCAAGGTCGAGGGCTGCGCCAGCCAGGTCTGGCTGCACATGACCCCGGATGCCGGGGTTTTCCACTTTCACGGCGAAAGCGACGCGCTGATCGTCAAGGGGCTGATTGCCCTGCTGCACCGGCTCTACGATGGTCTGCCGCTGGCGGAGGTGGCGGCCGTGGACGCCCGCGCCGAACTGGGGCGGCTTGGCCTGCACGATCACCTCTCGGCGCAGCGCTCGAACGGCCTGCGGGCGATGATCGAGCGTATCCGGGCCGAGGCGCAGGCGGCGGCGTAGCAAGGGGGCTCCGCCCCCGGCCTGCGGCCTCCCCCCGAGGTACTTTGGGACCAAAGAAGCAGGGGAGGCTTTCGGACGTGCAACTTCATGCGGCCCAGCCGTCGGGCCCTTGGTCGTCGCAGCGCCCAGGATCCACCCCCGCTCCCGATTTTGCCTTGAAACATGCACTCTGGGAGGCGGGGGCTTCTCCGGTCGCGGACATCGGCGCCTCCGCCTGTACCGCACAGGAAGGAGACACCATTCGGGTTAAGAAACCCTTACGCTTCTTTGGTCCAAAATACCTCGGGGGCGCGCAGCGCGGGGGCAGAGCCCCCTCCGGCCCCCGCAGCCGGATGCGCCCTCAGCGGTTGCCGTCGCCGGTGAAGCGGGCCGCATCGGCGGCCGCCCGGCGGATGGCGTTCGACTTGTGGACCGTCTCCATGTACTCGGCCTCGGGGTCGCTGTCGTAGACCACGCCGCCGCCGGCACTGGATATAGAGCTTGCGGTCCTTCACGATGGCGGTGCGCAGGGCGATGCACATGTCCATGTCGCCGCCCGCCGAGAAATAGCCCACGCCGCCGCCGTAGACGCCGCGCTTTTCCGGTTCCAGCTCGTCGATGATCTCCATCGCGCGGACCTTGGGGGCACCCGAGACCGTGCCCGCGGGCATGCCCGCGAAGAAGGCCGAGAGCGCGTCCTGATCCTCTGCCAGTTCGCCCACCACGTTCGAGACGATGTGCATGACGTGGCTGTAGCGTTCGATGATGAACTGTTCCGTCGGGCGCACGGTGCCGATCTTCGAGACCTTGCCGGTGTCGTTGCGCCCGAGGTCCAGAAGCATCAGGTGTTCGGCCAGTTCCTTTTGGTCGGCGAGCAGGTCTTCCTCCAGCGCCTTGTCCTCTTCGGGGGTGGCGCCCCGGGGCCGGGTGCCCGCGATGGGGCGGATCGTGACCTCTTGCCCGAAGACCCGCACGAGGATCTCGGGGCTGGCGCCGATCACCTGGAAGCCGCCGAAGTTGAAGTAGAACATGAAGGGCGAGGGGTTGGTCCGCCTGAGCGAGCGATAGAGCGCGAAGGGCGGCAGCGGAAAGTCCTGCGTCCAGCGCTGCGAGGGCACCACCTGGAAGATGTCGCCGGCGCGGATGTAGTCCTTGGCCGTCTCGACCGCCGCCTTGTAGCCCTCGCGGGTGAAGTTCGACACCGGCTCGCCCAGCTCTGCGGCATCACCCAGATCGCGGGTGGCCTGCGGCATGGCCCGTTCCAGGTCGCGCACCGCGTCCATGACGCGCTCGGCGGCCTGTGCATAGGCGGCGCGCGCCGACAGCCCGTCCTGCACCCATGCGGGCGAGACAACAGTGACCTCTCCCTTCACGCCGTCGAGGACCGCCACCACCGAGGGGCGCATCATCATGGCGTCGGGCAGGCCCAGCGGATCGGTGTTCACGTCCGGCAGGCGCTCGACCAGCCGGATCATGTCGTAGCCGAGGTAGCCGAAGAGCCCGGCGGCGGCCTGCGGCAGGTCGGCGGGCAGGTCGATCCGCGATTCCGCCAGCAGCGCGCGCAGGGCGGTCAGCGGGTCGTCGGACTGGTCCTCGAAGGCCTCGGGGTCGAAGCGCGCCTGCCGGTTCAGGCGGCTGGCGCCGTCGTGGCACTGCCAGATCAGGTCGGGCTTCATGCCGATGATCGAGTAGCGGCTGCGCACTTCGCCGCCGGTCACCGATTCCAGCATGAAGGCGTCCTTGGCGGCGCCGGTCAGCTTCAGCATCAGCGAGACCGGCGTGTCGAGGTCGGCGGCGAGGCGGGTGTAGACGATCTGGTTCTGCCCGGCCTCGTAGGCCTTGGCGAAGGCATCGAAGCCGGGGGTCAGAGCGGACATGGGCGGGACCTTACTGGAAGTTCGCGTGTACGGCGTTCAGTGCCGCCTGGTCGATGCTGACACCGGCGCGGTCCTGAATGTCGGTCGCCAGCGCGCGGAAGAGATCCTGCGCCACGTCCTGTGCCGCCTGATCGCCGAAGAACCGCGCCAGTTGCTGCGCCTGCGGGCTTTCGGTCTCGGCGGGCAGGATATCGTCCAGGCGCACCACGATCGCGCTGTCGCCGGTGGCGATGGCCGCGGTTTCGGCGGGGCGCATGGTAAAGACGCGTTCCAGCACCTCGGGCGGCAGGTCGGAGCCGAAAGAGGTGCGCGACAGCCCGGTTTCGGTGCGTTGCTCCAGCCCCATCTCCTCGAAGCTGGCATCCCCGGCCAGCGGCGCCAGCAGCGCCTCGGCCTGTTCCAGCGCGGCATTGGCGCGGGCCTGTGCATCGTAGGCGGCGCGGACGTCGTCGCGAACCTCGTCGAAGGGGTAGGGCGCGGCCTCGGCGATGCCGTCGACACGCAGCGCGAAGACGCCGCCGTCGCCCAGTTCGGCGATCTCGGGATAGTCGCCTTCTTCGGCGGCCTCGGCGGCGGCGCGGAAGGCCTCGTAGCCCGTCACCGCCCCTTCGGCCCGTGAATTCCAGTCGATCTGCCCCAGTTCCATGTCGGTTGTCTCGGCCAGTTCCTCCAGCGTCACACCGCCGGCGAGTTCATCGTCGAAGCCCTGCGCCTGCTGTTCGACCACGCGGCGTGCGCGGTCGAGCGCAAGTTCGCCGCGCAGGTCGGGCAGCGCGTCCTCGAAGCTGGTTTCCTGCGCGGGCAGCACGGCGTTGACGCGGTAGAGCGCGACGCCGAGGTCGCTTTGCGCGGGGCCGACGACGCCGCCGACCTCTGCGGCAAAGACCGTCTCGGCGGCCTCGCCCAGATCGGCGCGGCTGACGTCCCCAAGATCGACGTCGGCGAGGTCGAGATCGCGTTCCGCCACGAGGTCTTCGAAGGTCACTTCCCCGGCGGCGATGCGCTCTGCCGCGTCCTGCGCCTCTGCCTCATTGGCGAAGACGAGCCGTTCGGCCAGCCGCCGCTCGGGCATGTTGTACTGGGCCGAGCGCTCTTCATAGGCGGCGCGCAGCGAGTTCTCGTCGACCTCGACGGTCTCGACGATCATCTCGGGCGTCAGCCAGGCATAGGTGATGTCCTTGGTCCGGGGCCGGGTGAAGGCGCCGATGTTCTCTTCGTAGAAGGCGCGCAGGTCGTCCTCGGTGGCCTCGGTGGTGCCGGTGTCCAGACCACCCGCGTCGGCGCTGACCTCGGCCCAGCTGAAACTGCGGCGCTCGCCGGTATAGGCGATGAGCGTGTCGAGATAGGCCGGCGGCATCTTGATGCCGGCCAGGACCGCGCCCTGCAACAGTGTCGAGGCGCTTTCGCCGCGCAGCTGTTCCTCGAACTCGCGTTCCGACAGGCCCGCGTTTTCCAGTGTCATGCGGTAGGCTTCGCGGTTGAAGCTGCCGTCCGGCCCGCGAAAGGCCTGGATCGCGCGCAGGTCCTGCGCCAGCTTGTCGTCGCCGACCGAGATGCCCAGCGTGTCGGCCTCTTCCTTCAGGGCGGCGGTCACCACCATCTGCGACAGCACCTGCTGCGGGATGTTGCGTGCCTGCGCCTGCTGGAAGGTCATGGCGCCGCCCTGCTGGGCCTCGATGGCGCGGATCTCGTTCTGCAGGCTGCGGGCGTAGGTCGAGACCGGGATCGGGGTCTCGCCGACAGAGCCGATGCTGCGGAGGTTGCCCGAGAAGCTGGTCGCGCCGAAGCCCCCCAGCGCCAGCAGCAGAAGCCCCAGCAAGAGCCAGCCTGCCATACCGCCGACTTTCCCGGTTTTCCGTGCCATGCTGCGCTCCTCTGCCCGCGAATTTTCCGGGCTTGTCTACGCTGCGCCCGAAGGGGTGGCAAGGGGGCCCTCCACCCCTGCCAGCCGGTCGAGGACCCGGGCCAGACCGGCGCTGTCGGTATTGGCGAAGGCCACGCGCAGGCAGCGCTCGCCCGAGGCATCGCCGGATGGCGTGAACATGGTGGCGGGCAGGGTCAGAACGCCTGCCTCGCGCACCAGACGCGGGGCGAGGGCCGCGGCGCCTTCCGCGAAGGGATGGTCGAGATAGGCGAAATAGGCGCCCAGCCCGCGCAGCCGCCAGCCGCGATCCCGCAGGGGGGCGAACCCCTCGGCGATGGCGGCGCGGCGGGTCAGGATCTCCTGCCGCTGCGCGTCTTTCCAGTCGCCCAGGTTCTGCAGGCCCCAGAGCGCGGCCTTCTGGCCCGGGGTGGGCGCACAGATCGCCACGGTGTCCTGAAACTTCTCGATCTGGTGCAGCAGCTCCGGGTTGGCGATCACCGCGCCAACGCGGTGGCCGGTCAGGCGGTAGACCTTGGAGAAGCTGTAGAGCTGGACCAGCGTGGCGTCCCATCCGGGCGTGGTCAGAAGATCGTGCGGCGCGCCGGGCCGGGAATGGAAATCGCGGTAGGTCTCGTCGACGACCAGCTTCAGACCATGCGCGCGGGCCAGGTCGAAGAAGGCGCGCAGGGTCTCGGGCGGATACTCTGCGCCGGTCGGATTGTTCGGCGTGACCAGGACGATGGCGCGGGTTCTTGCGGTGATCAGCGGGCGCGCGGCATCGGCCTCGGGGATCAGGTCGGCGCCGGTGGGCAGGGGCACGGCGCGCAGCCCGCTCATGTCCAGCCACATCTTGTGATTGAAGTACCAGGGCGTCGGGACAATGACCTCGTCACCCTCGGTGGTGAGCGCCGAGAGGGTCGCGGCGAAGGCCTGGTTGCAGCCACTGGGTGATGCCGATCTGCCCGGCCGTGACAGGGGCGCCGTAGTGCCGGGCCCAGTCGTCGGCCAGAGCCGCGCGGAGGGCGGGCAGGCCGAGAACCGGGCCGTAGAGATGTGTCGCGGTCTCTTGCAGCATTGCGGCCATGGCGCCCAGCATCTCGGGCGGCGGCGGCTCGGCGGGGGCGGCCTGGCTGAGGTTGATCAGCGGGCGGTCGGGCGGAAAGGTCACGCCTTTCAGCCAGCGTTGTGCTTCGGGGATCGGGGGAAAGAAGGTGGCGTCGGTGCGTGTGGTCATGGGCGGCCTCTGGGCGAAGGGGGCGGGGCGCGGTCGCGGGGGCGGTCTCTGCTGGAGGGCGGAAGGGCTGCCGGGTGTCGCAGCGGCTTTGCCGCGCCACCGGCTGTGCCCGGGGGATCGGGGGGCCAGGGAAGCGGCATGGGCCGCAGGGCGGCGTGGCAGCGGATGCAGGCGGCGCGGGGGTGTGGCGTGGGTCTTTGCGCATCCGGCGGCTGCGGACGCTATCGCGGGAAACCGGATCCTGTCGCGGCTGATCGGGCGCCCGGGCAGGGGGTGGCGCCGGTTGAGGCGGGTTTGCCGCGATGGGCCCCCTTTCGGGGGCGCATTTCCCCCGGGGGCTTTGCCCCCAGACCCCCGTCCGGGGCGCTGCCCCGGGCCCCGCGGTATTTTAAGACCGAAGAAGCCGGGGTGTCCCCGGGACTTGGCGGAGGGTCCGCGCGGTCCCTGTCCCCTCAGTCGGTGCCGCGGTAGGGTTTGACGTATTGCAGCGCCATGTCCCAGGGGAAGAAGATCCAGGTGTCCTGGCTGACCTCGGTGATGAAGGTATCGACCTGCGGGCGGCCCTGCGGCTTGGCGTAGACCGTGGCGATCTGGGCCTTGGGCATGTGACCGCGCACCACCTCGAGCGTGCGTCCGGTGTCGACGAGGTCGTCGACCACGAGGATGCCGGTGCCGTCGCCTACGACCTCCGGATCGGGGGCCTTGATGATCCGGGGGGCGGACTGGGTCTGGTGGTTGTAGCTTTTTACGCTGATCGTGTCGACGGTGCGGATGTCGAGTTCGCGGGCGACGATCATCGCGGGGGCCATGCCGCCGCGGGTGATGGCGACCACGGCGCGCCACTGGCCCTCGTCCGGGCCCTGTCCCTGCAGGCGCCAGGCCAATGCGCGGGCGTCGCGGTGCAGCTGGTCCCAGCTGACGTGGAAGCCCTTCTCGTGGGGCAGGCGGTTGTCCATGGGGCTCTCCTTGGTTGTGGCGGCTGGGGTCGGTCAGGTGAAGGTGATCTTGAGGCCGAAGACGGCGATGAGCGATCCGAAGGCGCGGTCGATGCGGGCCTTGACGCGCGCATAGGCGGCGCGGGCCTTCGGCAGCGAGAAGACACGGCTGACAAGCGCGTACCAGAGGCCCTCGTTCAGGGCGATCACGGCAACCAGCGCCGCGCGGGCGGCCAGCGGCGTCTCGGCGGGCACCAGGCCCACGAAGACGGCACCGAAGAAGATCGCCGGTTTCGGGTTGGTTGCATAGGTCAGGAAACCGAAGCGGAAGGCGGCCCAGGCGCTGCGGGGGCGGGTCTCGCCCAGCTGCGGCAGCGGCTCGGGGGCGTGGCGCCACATGCCGATGGCGATCCACAGCAGGAAGAGGCCGCCGACCACCTTCAGCGCGGTGAAGAGCGGCGGGATCAGTTCGAACAGCAGCGCCAGGCCGGCCATGGCGCCCGCCGCCCAGAGCCCGGCGCCCAGGCCGAAGCCCGCCGAGAGCGCCAGCGCCGTGCGCAGCCCTTCCGAGGCCGCCGTCCTGACGCAGACCACGAAGGAGGGGCCGGGGCTCATGGCGGCGAGAAGGTGCACCAGCACGACAGAGGCAAAGAGGGCAGGGGTCATCCTAGCGGTCCAGCAGGAGCCGCAGGCCGAGCGCGCCGAGGATGGCGCCGGCCACACGGTCGATCACGGGTTTCAGACGCAAATAACCTGCCCGGGCGAGCCGGGTCGAGAGCAGCGCCGCGAAACCGGTGTAGACGACCAGTTCCACCGCCAGGTGATTGGCGACGATCAGGGCCTTTTCGGCGGGCGCGAGGTCGGGCGGAAAGATCACGATCAGCACCGAGGCGGCGAAAAGGATGCTTTTCGGGTTGGCGAGGTTCACCAGCATGCCGCCGAGAAAGGCGCGCGCGCCCGGCTAGGGCGCTGTCGGAGACCGGGCGGCGGGCATCGCGCCAGAGCGTATAGGCCACGTAAATCAGGTAGAGCGCGCCGGTGATCTTCAGCGCGAGATAGGCCCAGGGCACCAGCGCGAAGACCGCGTTCAGGCCCGAGGAGCGCGGCGCCGGTCCAGAGCGCCGCCACGGTTCCCAGCCCGGCGCCGGTGACCATGCCGGTGCGAAAGCCCCCGGCAATGGACTGGCGCAGGGCATAGAGCAGCGCGGGACCGGGCGCGGCCATGGCGGCCAGCAGCGTCAGGTTGAAGGCGATTACATGGGTCAGGGTCATGAAGCTGGCTCCGCCGCGCGCGTGGCCCCCTTTTGGCCCGGCGCGTTCCGGCAGAGTGGCCGGAAGGGGCGGGCGCCGCAAGAGGGCGCGCCGCCGCGCTCTCAGCCCTTGGTGATGTCGGGGGCGTCCACGGCCTTCATGCCGACGACGTGATAGCCGGCATCGACGTGGTGGGTTTCCCCGGTCACGCCGCTGCCCAGATCCGACAGCAGGTAGAGCGCAGAGTTGCCGACGTCCTGGATCGTCACGTTGCGACGCAGCGGCGAGTTGTACTCGTTCCACTTCATGATGTAGCGGAAATCGCCGATGCCCGAGGCCGCCAGCGTCTTGATCGGCCCGGCGGAAATGGCGTTCACCCGGATGCCGTCCTTGCCGAGATCCTCGGCGAGATAGCGCACCGAGGCCTCGAGCGCCGCCTTGGCCACACCCATGACATTGTAATGCGGCATGATGCGTTCGGCGCCGTAGTAGGTCAGCGTCAGGGCGCTGCCGCCGCGGTTCATCATCTTCTCGGCCCGCTGCATGACGGCGGTGAAGGAGTAGACAGAGATGTCCATGGTCAGCTGGAAGTTGCCGCGCGTGGTGTCGACGTAGCGGTCGCGCAGCTCGTTCTTGTCGGAAAAGCCGATGGCGTGGACGATGAAGTCGAGATTGTCCCATTCCTCGGCCAGCGCGTTGAACAGCATGTCGATGCTGCCCTCGTCACCGACGTCGCAGGGCAGCACGATCGAGGAGCCCAGCTGCGCCGCCAGCGGATCGACCCGCTTCTTCAGCGCCTCGCCCTGGTAGGAGAAGGCCAGATCGGCCCCCGCGTCGCCAAGCGCCTTGGCGATGCCCCAGGCGATCGACTTGTCGTTTGCCAGCCCCATGATCAGGCCGCGTTTTCCCGTCATCAAGCCGTTCGACATGACCACCCCTTCCACCTGTGGTTTATTTCGTGTCGTTTAGGCGATGGCCTCGTGGTCTTCAAGACCGCTTTGCTGTTAAGCCGTCATCGAGCCGCCGCCGCGCGGCGCCCCGAGCGGCCCATTGTCCGCCAGCGCAGGAGACCCGAGATGAGCGACAGAACAGGCATTTTCGCCGGAGACGACCCCTTTGCCATCGCCCGTGCCTGGCTGAAAGAGGCCGAAGGCAGCGAAGCCAACGATCCCAATGCCATTGCCCTGTCCACCGTGGACGCCGACGGCCTGCCCAATGCCCGCATGGTGCTGCTGAAGGAGATCGAGGCCGATGCCTTTGTCTTCTACACCAATTACGGATCGGTGAAGGCCCGGGAAATCGAGGGCTCCGGCAAGGCGGCTTTCGTGATGCACTGGAAGTCCCTGCGCCGCCAGATCCGCGTGCGCGGCACGGTCGAGCGTGAGGACGGCCCGCAGGCGGATGCCTATTACGCCTCGCGCTCGCTCAAGAGCCGTCTCGGGGCCTGGGCCTCGGACCAGAGCCAGCCGCTGTCGTCGCGTACCGCCCTGATGGCCGAGGTTGCGAAGGTGACGGCCGGCAAAGGCACCAACCCCGCGCGCCCGCCGTTCTGGGGGGGCTACCGGATCCGCCCGACGGAAATCGAATTCTGGGCAGATGGCGCCTTCCGGCTGCACGACCGCTTCCGATGGAGCCGGGAAACAATCGCGGCGGACTGGGCCGTGTTGCGCTTGTGTCCGTGACAATCCTTTGAGGTTGCTTGATCTTTTCATGTCACGTCAATTGCATGGGCGCGGCATTGGCGCGTCGTCTGACACAAAAAGACGGTAAACCTCTCTTGCACGCGGGGACCGTTTTGTTCCAAGCTTTGCCTGGGGGTAAGTCGGTACAGTGGACTCGGATTTGACGACGACCAGCAGCGAGGCTCCGCCGGTATTCGGCAGAGTGAAGTGGTTCGACCCGTCCAAGGGCTTTGGGTTCGTGATCGCCGATGACGGCGGGCCGGACATCCTTCTTCATGCCAATGTCCTGCGCAATTTCGGTCAAAGCTCTGTCGCCGACGGCGCCCGGATCGAGATCGCGGTGCAGAAGACAGAGCGCGGCGTTCAGGCCACCCGGGTGCTGAAGATCGAACCGCCAGAACCAGAGGCCGGGCTTCCGCTGACGGATTTCGAGAACATCGACCCCGAGGTCATGGCCAATGCGCCGCTGGAACCCGCCCGGGTGAAGTGGTTCGACAAGGCCAAGGGTTTCGGGTTTGCAAATATCTTCGGAAAGCCGGAAGATGTGTTCATTCATATCGAGGTCCTGCGCCGCTCGGGCACTGGCGGATCTGCAACCGGGCGAGGCCCTTGCGATCCGCGTGGTAGAGGGCAAGCGCGGGCGAATGGCGATGGAAGTGCACGCATGGGAAACCGCCTTGTCGCGTTGAGTTCGGTTCTGGTTCTGGGGCTGGCAACGGCACTCTGCGCTGCCGATGAGGGGGCGGAACGCTTGCGGATACCATCGCAGACGGTACGGAACCCCGGATGCGCCAGCAGCCGATCCAGCGACGGCGAAACCGGCAACCGAGGACGAGGCCCGATCCCCGGGCGCTGCCCTTGCGGGGTCCGATCAGCCATCCGCTATGGCACAGAGCGACGACCCCGACGCGGTCGCGGCACCGGCACGCGACAGGATCGCGACCCCGATTGCCCCGATCGGCCAAGAGGATGCGGCCCCGCCGCAAGGCGATGCCACGCTTCTGGCCGGGGAGTTCCCGGCGATTGATCCGACCGCGCCCGCCTGCCGCGAGGACACGATCCTGCTGCGCGGCGACTTCGGCAAGGCGCGGTTTTCGGTGACGGTGGCGGACGACGGCCCCGAACGCGCGCAGGGGCTGATGCACGTCAAATCGATGCCACCCAGTTTCGGCATGCTCTTCGTCTTTCCCTCGGCGCGGTACGGTTTCTTTCTGGATGAAGAACACGCTCATTCCGCTCGACATGATCTTCGCCGACCGGCACGGCGTGGTGCGGCGCGTTCACGCCATGGCGCAGCCGGGCGACCTGACGCAGATCCCGGGCGGCGACAACATCCAGTACGTGCTGGAAATCAATGGCGGGATGGCGGGCATGCTGGGGATCAAGCCCGGCAGCCAGATGCGCCACCCGGCCATTTCCGATCCGGCCTGGCGCTGCAACTGACGGGCGCGCCGTGGCAGCGCGCGCGCGCGGCGGGCTCTACAGTCTATTGCGGACCCGGGCGCAGGGCCGGGCGCTTTTGGGCTTTCCTTCGTGGTCCGCGGGCGCTAAACGCCAAGCCTGTCGGGGCGTAGCGCAGCCTGGTAGCGCGTCTGTTTTGGGTACAGAAGGTCGTGAGTTCAGAATCTCGCCGCCCCGACCATTTTCCACAGCGTCGACCCAATCCCGTGCCGCAGGCAATGTCGCCTTTTTGCGACAGGTCGCGGGGACAATTGCTACCTCCTCAAGATTCATGCGCAGGCAGATCTCTGACCGGGCTACCACAGGGGCATCTTTGAAGCGTGCCCGATTCCATTTCAGTCAGTGTTTCGGTCACAGGTACATATTTACACAGGGAGCTTTTTCATGAAGCAGCCAGTATCCCGCATTGCGCTTTGGGTGGCTATGGGCGGTTTTGTCCCCGGCATCGCGGCAGCGCAGGAAATCATCGACAACGGCACGGTCCAGCTGGGCATCAACCCGCGCGGCAACCTCGTCACCGGCGGAACCGGTCTGACCTTTCTGCCGACCGGCGGCGAGGCGCTGGCGCCGGGCTGCGCCTGTGAAGGCTGGGGCATCGCGGATCTGACCTCGGGCGCCTTCGGTATGGCCGGGCAGAGCTTCGGCTTCAGCAACATCGGCGCGGGCAGCATCGTCGCCGCCGGGACCGGCACCGACGCGGCCTCGGGCGGCGATTCGGCGATCAGCACCGTTACCGTCACCGACGGCGCCTTCGTCGTGGATGTCGAACATGACTTCTCGGCGTCGTCGTCGGACAACCTGTACCAGGTGGACGTGACCCTGCTGAACGCCGGTGCCGCCGAAATCGGCCAGCTGGTCTATCGCCGTGCGATGGACTGGGACGTGCCGCCCACGGAGTTCTCGGAATTCGTGACGATCCAGGGCTGGCCGGCCTCGCGGCTGATCGGCAGCTCTGACGACGGTTTCGTCTCGGGCAACCCGAACGTGCCGCTGACCACCATCGCCGGCGACGCGGTTCTGAACGGCAACTTCACCGACAGCGGCCCGGCGGACCATGGCGCCGCCTTCGACTTTTCCTTCGGGACGGTCGCAGCCGGAGACGAGGCCGATTTCACCATCTTCTACGGCGCCGCCGCATCCGAGGACGATGCCCTGATGGCCCTGTCGGAGGTGGGTGCCGAGGTCTATTCGCTGGGCCAGCCCAGCAGCGCCGACGGTGCCACGCTGGGCGTGCCGAACACCTTCATCTTCGGGTTCGCCGGGGTCGGCGGCACGCCGATCGGCGGCCCCCTCGGCCATGCGATCTCGCCGCTGGGCGATCTCGTCCTGATGGGGACCAACCACCACCTCGACATGGCGACGACGCGGTTCGACGCACTGTCCTTCTCGTCGCTCGACGCGGCCACCGTCTCGACTCAGGGCGACGCGCTGATGGCCTTTGGCGGGCTGAAATTCTCGCTGACCGGGCTTGGCGCAAGCGGTGAAATCGACTCGACCACCAACAACACCGGGCTGGATTACACCGCGCGCTACTTCGGCCTGAACGCCGAGTACAGCATGGGCCGGGCGGCGGGCTTCGAACGCTCGCTGATCGGCGCCAGCTTCGGCAAGGAGAGCTTTGACGCCAACCGCAAGGACGACCTTGGCTCTCTTGACGGGACGATCAAGTTCGCCTCGGTCTATGCGGCGGGGTACAATCCCAGCGGCCTGTTTGGCGACCTGCACCTGTTCCACGGCGATATCGAGATCGACCAGACCCGCCTGGGCATGCTGTCGAACTTCTCGTCCAATCCCGAGGCGGACCAGCGCGGTGCGCGCATCCGGCTGGGCTACAACTTCGGCCCCGAAGTGATCAAGATGCCGGGATCGCTTGGGTTCTACGGCGAGATCACCCGCAGCAACACCAGCTTCGACAGCTTCAGCGAAGACAACAACGGCGTGACCACCGATGCCTTCGACATCGACAGCAATATCGTCGGGATCGGCACGCGCTATGCCTACGAGGCCGCGAAGTCGAACGGCATGCTGTACGGGTACTTCGACCTCTCCGCGATGAAGGATACCATGGCGAAGGATTTCTCGGTGACCCAGACGACCGCGGGCGGCGCCAGCTTCCAGACCGCCGTTGACGGGCGGGACGATATGTTCGGCAAGGCCTCTGCCATGATCGGCTTCGACTTCAACAACGGCCTTCAGGGCCGCCTGGAAGGGCAGCGGATCTTCGGCAACGGTCGCACGGAGAATTCGGTTTCCCTCTCCGTGGGCATGGTGTTCTGACCCCGGGCCACAGTCATTTTCCAGGGCACCCCGGACGCGCTGCGCCCGGGGTGTTTTCGTTTCCAGAGACAGGCGGGCGACCGGCCCGGGCGGCGACTGACAGTGGTGCCGCTACAGGACATGGTGCCGGTTGCGCCCGCGCCATGCCGGGCCGGAACGTGGCATTGCGGCGCCGGGGGCGTGTTGTGCACAGTTTTCCGGCACCGGGTCGGAGCACCCGGGTTTTGCGGCAGAAACAGGCGTTTGCCTGAAAAGCAGGCAGGGTATTCCGAATCGCTTTTCCGGTCAGATATGTCGGTTGCCTGTGTCATTCCCGCTAGATGTGGTGCAGGACTGCCGCAGGTGCCTTTCGCAGGGATGCGCTGGCGGATGACCGGGCAGCACAAAGGGGCTGTGGATAAACCTCGGGATCAATAGGGCTTTTGGCTGGCTTTGCGGGGCCGGAACTCATCCACAGTCTGTGAGTGAATCGGAGCCCCTCACTGCCCCTAGTGGGGGCCGCACGGGTCAACACTAAATATATGGGGAAATCTCAAAAAACTTCGTTGACCTGAGGCGGTCAGATTAGCCATGTTGTGCGGGCCGGTTGGGGATGCCACTAGATGTTGTGGCACAGAGCGGCGCCAAGGACAGAGTGACACGATATCCAGCGGCGGGGACGGGCAGTTCCGCGATGCGATCGTCTTTCTGTCCTGCGCGGACCCGGGATCGGCAGGTGACTATCAGCACAGACCGCTTCAGGGGCAGCACAATGAAAATCGAGAGACAGTACACGAAGGCCGGACGGGACGCTTACGCAGGCATCTCTTTCGTCACCACGCGGTCCGAAATCCGCAACCCGGACGGTTCGACCGTCTTCGCTCTCGACAACCTCGAAGTGCCCAAAAGCTGGAGCCAGGTCGCCAGCGACGTCATCGCCCAGAAGTATTTTCGCAAGGCCGGCGTCCCGACCGAGCTGAAGCGCGTGCCCGAAGAGGGCGTGCCCGAGTTCCTGTGGCGCTCTGTCGCCGCCTCCAAGGACACGCCGCGCGTGGGCGAGACCTCGGCCCGTCAGGTCTTTGACCGTCTTGCAGGCGCCTGGGCCTACTGGGGCTGGAAGGGCGGCTACTTCACCACCGAGGCGGACGCCCGCGCCTATTACGACGAAATGCGCCACATGCTGGCCTCGCAGGTTGCTGCCCCCAACAGCCCGCAGTGGTTCAACACCGGCCTGCATTGGGCCTATGGCATCGACGGCCCCGGTCAGGGCCACTACTACGTCGACTTCCAGACCGGCAAGCTGACCCGGTCCAAGTCCGCCTACGAGCACCCGCAGCCGCATGCCTGCTTCATCCAGTCGGTTGCCGACGATCTCGTCGGCGACGGCGGCATCATGGATCTCTGGGTCCGCGAGGCGCGCCTGTTCAAATACGGCTCCGGCACCGGCACCAATTTCTCGTCTCTGCGCGCCGAGGGCGAAAGCCTGTCCGGCGGCGGCAAGTCGTCCGGCCTGATGGGGTTCCTCAAGATCGGCGACCGCGCGGCGGGCGCGATCAAGTCGGGCGGCACCACGCGCCGCGCGGCCAAGATGGTGATCTGCGATGCCGACCACCCGGACATCGAGGAATTCATCAACTGGAAGGTCAAGGAAGAGCAGAAGGTCGCCTCCATCGTCGCGGGTTCGAAGATGCACGAGAAGATGCTGAACGGCATCTTCCAGGCGATCCGCTCCTTCGACGGCACCGAGGATGGCGCCTATGACCCCAAGGTCAACGAGGCGCTGAAGGGGGCCGTGCGCGCCGCCAAGGGCGCCATGATCCCCGAGACCTACATCAAGCGCGTGCTCGACTACGCGCGCCAGGGCTATGCCTCGATCGAATTCCCGACCTATGACACCGACTGGGATTCCGAGGCCTATGCATCGGTCTCGGGCCAGAACTCCAACAACTCGATCCGCGTCACCGACGCCTTCCTGACGGCGGTCCGCGAGGGCAAGCCCTGGAGCTGATCCGCCGCACCGACGGCACGGTCGCCAAGACCGTCGACGCCAAGGAGCTGTGGGAGCAGATCGGCCATGCCGCATGGGCCTGCGCCGATCCGGGCATCCAGTTCCACGACACCGTGAACGCATGGCACACCTGCCCGCAGGACGGCGAGATCCGTGGCTCGAACCCCTGTTCCGAGTACATGTTCCTCGACGACACGGCCTGCAACCTTGCCTCGATGAACCTGCTGACCTTCCTCAAGGACGGTCACTTCGACGCCGAGCGCTACATGCATGCGACCCGCCTGTGGACGCTGACGCTGGAAATCTCGGTGACCATGGCGCAGTTCCCCTCGAAGGAAATCGCGCAGCTCAGCTACGACTTCCGCACGCTGGGCCTGGGCTATGCCAACATCGGCGGCCTCTTGATGAACATGGGGCTGGGCTATGACAGCGACGCGGGCCGCGCGCTTTGCGGTGCGCTGACAGCGATCATGACCGGCGTGTCCTACGCCACCTCCGCCGAGATCGCCGGAGAGGTCGGTGCCTTCGCCAAGTTCGAGAAGAACCGCGCCGACATGCTGCGGGTCATCCGCAACCACCGCAATGCCGCCTATGGCAGGACCGAGGGCTATGAGGGCCTCGCGGTGAAGCCGGTTGCGCTGGACCACGGCAACTGCCCGGTGCCCGCGCTGATCGACCTTGCCACCGGTGCATGGGACGAGGCGCTGGCGCTGGGGGAGAAGCACGGCTACCGCAATGCGCAGGTTTCCGTCATCGCGCCCACCGGCACCATCGGTCTGGTGATGGACTGCGACACCACCGGCATCGAGCCCGACTTCGCGCTGGTGAAGTTCAAGAAGCTCGCCGGCGGCGGCTACTTCAAGATCATCAACCGTTCGGTTCCGGCGGCACTGGAGAATCTGGGGTATGGCAGCGCCCAGATCGAAGAGATCATCTCCTATGCCGTCGGTCACCAGACGCTGGGCAATGCGCCCGGCGTCAACCACACCCGCCTGATGGCCCATGGTTTCGGCCCGGCGCAGATCGAAAAGCTCGAGGCCGCGCTGGCCACCGCCTTCGACATCCGCTTTGTCTTCAACCAGTGGACGCTGGGCGAGACCTTCTGCAAGGATACGCTGGGCATCCCGGCGGCCAAGCTGAACGACCCGACCTTTGACCTGCTGCGCCACCTGGGCTTCACCAAGGCGGAAATCGACGCGGCCAACGACCACGTCTGCGGGACCATGACGCTGGAGGGCGCGCCCTTCCTGCGCGAGGATCACCTGACGGTCTTCGACTGCGCCAACCCCTGCGGCAAGAAGGGCAAGCGCTACCTGTCAGTCGAAAGCCACATCACCATGATGGCCGCCGCGCAGAGCTTCATCTCGGGCGCCATTTCCAAGACCATCAACATGGCGAACTCGGCCTCTATCGAGGACTGCCAGAAGGCCTATGAACTGTCGTGGTCGCTGGGTGTGAAGGCCAACGCGCTGTATCGTGACGGCTCGAAGCTGTCGCAGCCGCTGGCCGCCGCGCTGGTCGAGGACGACGAAGAGGCCGCCGAGATCCTCGAAACCGGCAATGCGCAGGAAAAGGCGCAGGTGCTGGCCGAGAAGATCGTCGAGAAGATCGTCGTGAAAGAGATCATCAAGTCCGAGCGGACCAAGATGCCCGAGCGCCGCAAGGGCTATACCCAGAAGGCGATTGTCGGCGGTCACAAGGTCTATCTGCGCACCGGCGAATACCAGGACGGCAGCCTTGGCGAGATCTTCATCGACATGCACAAGGAAGGCGCGGGCTTCCGCGCGATGATGAACAACTTCGCCATCGCGGTGTCGGTGGGCCTTCAGTACGGTGTACCGCTGGAGGAGTTCGTCGACGCCTTCACCTTCACCAAGTTCGAACCGGCGGGCATGGTGCAGGGCAACGACTCGATCAAGAACGCGACCTCGATCCTCGACTACATCTTCCGCGAACTGGCGGTTTCCTACCTGGACCGCACCGACCTTGCGCATGTCAAACCCGAAGGCGCGTCCTTCGACGATCTGGGCCGGGGCGAGGAAGAGGGCGTCTCGAACGTCAAGGAACTGTCGGAAACCGCCGCGACCCGCTCGCTGGAGGTGCTGAAGCAGATCAGCTCGACCGGCTACCTGCGCAAGCGCCTGCCGCAGGAACTTGTGGTGCTTCAGGGCGGCATTCAGGGCGCGGTGGCCCTGAACAACGGCGCCGATGCGGACAGCGTGCTGAAAACGCTGGTGCCCGCCACGGCGTCGGGCCCGGTGGCGACAGCCTCGGCGGCGGTCTCAGTGTCCGGTGGATCGGGCGCGTCGGCCATGGCCATGAGCGCCGTGACCAAGGCCAAGATGCAGGGCTACGAGGGCGAATCCTGCGGCGAGTGCGGCAACTACACGCTGGTGCGCAACGGCACCTGCATGAAGTGCAACACCTGCGGCGGCACCTCGGGCTGTAGCTGAGGCAGGGTCGGGCAGGGGCCACGGTGATCCGGGCGCCGAGGCCGCGGCCCATGGCGCAGGCCCGCCGGGCCTGAGCGCCGCCCATACGGAACTTGCGCTCACCGGTGGCGCAACAGGGGGTCCGGCCCGAGACCTGTCGGCCCGGCCCCCGACGAACAGGGTGGGGGCGGAGGGCCTGTCCTTGCCCATCCTCGCACGGGGCCGGTGCGCTGGCCCTGACGCGGACAAGGACGCAGGCAGACAACCGTCACGGGCAGTGAATCACACGAGCCTTGTCAGCGAGACTACGGGGTCCCCGCCGGGGGCCCTTTTTCGTGCCAAGCGGCGCAGCGGCCCGGCGTCACGCGGCGGGGTCTTGGCGGTGAGGCCTCAGGACCGGGCGATATAGCGGTCGCGGCGGTGGTTCACGGTGATCATGACATTCAGGATCACCGCGCCCAGAAGCGACCAGAGCACCGTTTGCCAGTCGAAGAGGAAGGCCGCGAGGGTGAAGACGCCCAGATCGAAGACAAGCTGCACGTTGCCCGCGCGGATGCCGCGCGAGTCCTGCAACCACAGCGCCACCACGCCCACGCCGCCCAGCGTCGCCCCGTGCCGGAACAGCACGATCAGCCCGATGCCGCCCAGCACGCCGAAGAGGGTCGCGGCGATGGCCGGGTGCAGCGGGTCCAGCGTCAGGACAGAGGGCAGGGCGTCCGCCATGGCCGACATGATGGTGACCGCGGCAAAGCTCTTCAGCGTGAAACGCAGGCCCATCTGCCTCAGCGCCAGCAGGTAGAAGGGCAGGTTCAGGACAAAGAAGACCGCGCCGAAGGACCAGCCCGAGACGTAGGATCCAAGCAGCGACAGGCCCGCGATCTGGCCGGTGATCAGGTCTTCGGTGCGCAGGAACTGCACCGACAGCGCCATGATCACGCAGCCCACGGCAAGCCCCAGCGCATCTTCCCAGAGGCTGTGGCGGTCGGCGGGTGGGGTAGAGAGCAGCGTCATGGCGTCTCTATCCAGCCAAGCGGCGCGGGGCGCAAGGGCGCAGGCGCCCGGATTCTCCTGAAACCGCTGGGGTACAGAATACGCCCGGGCCCCGCGCGTGCCTGCCTAGCCGTTCAGTGCCTTGTTCAGGTTCTCGTCGATCTTCTCGAGAAAGCCCATGGTGGTCAGCCAGCCCTGATCCGGGCCGACCAGCAGCGCCAGGTCCTTGGTCATGTGCCCCGATTCCACCGTCTCGACGATCACCCGTTCCAGCGTTTCGGCAAAGGCGCGCAGGGCCACGTTCTCGTCCAGCTTGGCGCGGTGCTTCAGCCCACCGGTCCAGGCATAGATCGAGGCCACCGAGTTCGTGGAGGTGGACTCGCCCCGCTGGTGCTGGCGGTAGTGGCGGGTGACCGTGCCATGGGCGGCCTCGGCCTCGACGATCCTGCCGTCGGGCGTCATCAGCTGCGAGGTCATCATGCCGAGGCTGCCGAAGCCCTGCGCCACGGTGTCGGACTGCACGTCGCCGTCGTAGTTCTTGCAGGCCCAGACGAACTTGCCGTTCCACTTCAGCGCGCAGGCGACCATGTCGTCGATCAGCCGGTGTTCGTACCAGATGCCCTTTTCCTTGAACTGCGCTTCGAACTCCGCCTCGAAGACCTCCTGAAAGAGATCCTTGAAGCGCCCGTCATAGGCCTTGAGGATGGTGTTCTTGGTGGACAGGTAGACCGGCCAGCCAAGGGTCAGCCCGTAGTTCAGCGAGGCGCGGGCAAAGTCGCGGATCGACTCGTCCTGATTGTACATGCCCATGTAGACGCCCGCGTCGGGGGCATCGTAGACCTCGCGCTCGATCACCTCGCCGTTCGCGCCTTCCCATTTCATCGTCAGCTTGCCCGCCGAGGGGAAGTGGAAATCGGTGGCCTTGTACTGATCGCCGAAGGCGTGGCGGCTCGACGACGATGGGCGCGGTCCAGCCCGGCACCAGGCGCGGCACGTTGCGGCAGATGATCGGCTGCCGGAAGACCACGCCGCCGAGGATGTTGCGGATCGTGCCGTTGGGCGATTTCCACATCTTCTTGAGGCCGAATTCCTCGACCCGCTGTTCGTCCGGCGTGATGGTCGCGCACTTAACCGCGACGCCGACCTCTTTGGTCTTCTCGGCGGCGTCGATGGTGATCTGGTCCTCTGTCCGGTCCCGCTCTTCTATGCCGAGATCGTAATAGAGCAGGTCGATGTCGAGATAGGGCAGGATCAGCTTCTGCTTGATGAAATCCCACATGATGCGGGTCATCTCGTCGCCATCCATCTCGACGATGGGGTTGTCCACCTTGATGCGGGTCATGAAGACTCCCTTGCTCTGCTTGGTTGGGCCCGCTCCTGCCATAGCGCAAAAACCGCGCATCGGGAATATGGTATGCCGTTGTATACCGCTGTCGCGCCACTGAATGGGCGGTATGTGCACCACCAGCCTGCCCGATGCCCCCTAAGGAAACACTTTCGAAACGGGGTTTTGTCTTGCGGATTTGAGAATAAACAATTCGAGACCTGGGAAAGGCGAAACCGTCCCGGTTCCATGGCCGGACTGTCGGACATGGAGAAAGAGATATCCTTGCGGGGCTGTTGCCCTGCGCGGGTGCGCCATGGCGTCGATGCCACGGCACTGGTGCAGGACATCCGCAAGCGACACCCCCGGCCCGGCGGACCGGGGGCAAGCGGCGCTCAGGCCGCTCTCAGGCTTCTACGGCCTGCTCGATGCGGCGCAGGCGCGCCATGGTCAGTTGCGCGCAGATGGCGAAGAGGAAGGCGCCCGCCACCAGCGGCAGCGGCGTGCCGTCGAACAGCAGCCCGACCGGCACCGCAAGCACCACCGCGATCACCGTCGACACGGCGCCGATGATCGAAGCGGCCATGCCGGCGATATGCCCCATGGGCTCCATGCCGATGGCGTTCAGGTTCCCGATGGTCATGCCCATCTGGTAGAACAGCAGCAGTTGCCAGATGATGAAGACAACGAAGAGGCCGGTGCCCGACACGCCGCTGGCGATCAGTGCCGTGGCCACGGCGCTGGCGGCGATCTGAACCCAGAGCATCGTGGTCACAAGGCTGCGCATCCCCAGCCGCATGACCAGCCGGGCGTTCAGATAGCTGCTGGATGCGCCGATGATCGCGGTCAGCCCGAACCACAGCGGAAAGCTGTCGGCCCGGCCCAGTGCGGTCTCGTAGATCGGCTGGATCGTCGAAATGGTGGCGATCAGCATCGCGAAAATGAAGGCCTGCGCGAGGATCGACAGACGCACCACCGGATGCGCCATCATCTCGCGGATCGCCGCCCCGAGGGCGTTCAGGCGGAACGGACGGCGATGGGTCTCCGGCAGCGTTTCCGGCAGGCGGAGGGTGAACCAGATCGCACCCACCGCCGAGAACAGCGCGAAGGCATAGAAGACCGAGTGCCAACCGGCGGCGGCGATCAGAACCGCACCGATCGAGGGGGCGAGCGCCGGGACCAGCGTGAAGACCATCATGACGAAGGACATGATCTGCGCCATGGCCCGCCCCGAATAGAGGTCGCGGACGATCGCAATCGCCACGACCCGGGGACCGGCGGCGCCCAGACCCTGAAGCAGGCGCGCGGCCAGCAGCACCTCGAGCGTTTCGGCCTGCGTGGCCATCAGCGCGCCAGCAATGTACAGCACGGCGCCGACCAGCACGATGGGCTTGCGCCCGAAGGTGTCGGACAAGGGCCCGGTGAAGAAGGTGCCCAGGCCCATGCCCAGCATGAACATCGTCACCACCAGCTGCACCTTGTTGGGCGCCTCGGGGCTGAGCGCGGCGGTCAGCTCGGGCAGGGCGGGCAGCATGGCGTCGATGGAAAAGGCAATCGTGGCAAAGAGCATTGCCAGAAGCGCGATCAATTCCGCACGGCCCGGAAGGCCGTCGGGCGCGACGGTGTCATGTGCAGGGGTCATGGGAACCTCAAAGGGGAAATTGCCCCCGGGACGAGGCAAAAAGCGTTTACCCTTCGACCTATCAAGGCCCGGCGCCCTTGGCCAGAGCACGGGCCGGGTTATCCCTTCGATCCTCTGTGCGCTGGCGCAGGGTGATCCCGCCGTCCGGGCGAAGAGCGTGCCTAGCCCGCCCGAGTGGCGGCGGCAATCTCGGCAATGACCTGCGCCCAAAGCTCGGGCGGCTGGGCCCCGGGCACCGCGTGGCGCTTGCCGACCACGAAGGTCGGGACAGAGGTCACGCCCATGCCGCGCGCCGCCGCGTCCCGCTCGACGATCTCCTGCCGGTCCTGATCGGTGCTCAGAAGCCGCAGCACGAGGCTGGCGTCCAGCCCGGCGCCATCGGCCAGGTCGGCGAGGGTCTCGACATCGCCGATATCTCGGCCCTCGACGAAATAGGCCCGGAACAGCGCCGAGACCACGGCGGTCTGCACCCCCTCGATCTCGGCCCAGTGGATCAGCCGGTGCGCGTTCACCGTGTTGGGCGTGACCTTGATGCGGTCGAGGTTGATCTCGACACCGGCCTTCTCGGCGTGCTCCAGCACCGGCGTGTAAGCCTTGACCGCCCCGTCCTGACCGCCGAACTTCTCTTCCAGATACTGGCGCCGGTCCATGCCGCCCGCGGGCATCGCCGGGTTCAGCATGAAGGGCAGCCAGCGGATGCGGAACGGGTGATCGGGATGATCCAGCAGCGCGCGGTCTAGATTGGCCTTGCCGATGTAGCACCAAGGACAGATCGGATCGGAAAAGATGTCGAGTTGTGTCATTGCGGGAGCTCCCTTTCCCTCAGCCTTACCAAGCGGCGCGTGGAATGGCGACAGGGCTCAGCCCGGCGCGTGGTCGCGCAGCGCCCTGCGGATGACCTTGCCGTTGGCGTTGCGGGGCAGCGCCTCGACCCGGATGAAGCTGCGCGGGCATTTGTAGCGGGCCAGCCGCGTGGCGGCCTCGGCCTTCAGCGCCTCTTCGTCCAGCGCCTCGGGCGCGGTGTAGAAGGCGGCGACCACGCGCACATCGGCCTTCACGGCGATGTCGGTCACCGCCAGTTCCGTCACACCCGGCAGGTCCGCCAGCGCCGCCTCGACCTCGGCGGGCGAGACACGGTAGCCACCGGCGTTCATCATGTCGTCGCCGCGCCCCAGGTAGGTGACGCGGTCGTCCTCGTCCATCTGGCCGTGGTCGCCGGTCAGGAACCAGCCCCCGCGAAAGCGCGCCTGCGTGGCCTCGGGCGCACCCACATAGCCCAGCATCAACCCCGGATCGCTGCGGTCGATGGCAATCTGGCCGGGGGTGCCGCGCGGGACCGGCTGGCCGTCCTCGCCGAGGATGGCGATGCGGCGGCCCTGCTGGGGCCGCCCGAGATGCGCGGCCCCGACCGGGCGGGCGGGCGCGCCCGAGATGAAGGTCGAACATTCGGACATGCCGAAGGCCTCGTAGATCTCGGTGCCGGTGGCTGCGCGCCATGCCTCGAGGATGGCGGGCGACAGCTTCTCTCCGGCGGCGAGGCCGTGGCGCAGACGGGGCATGGGGGCCAGCGGCGCCTTGAGCAACTGCCGGTAGACGCCCGGCGCGGCGGCCAACAGGGTGGCATCGTTGCGCTTCATCAACAGGCCCAGCTGCGCCGGGTCGGTACCGGCGGCGGGGATCAGCGCCGTTGCGCCGCGCGTCCGAGGGATCCATCAGGCCGGTGCCCAGCGTGAAGGTCCAGTTGAAGGCCCCGGCATGCAACAGCCGGTCCTCCGGGGTCAGGCCGTACCAGCCCTCCATCATCATCTGCCGCGCCCAGATCGCGCGATGGGCATGGCCCACGGCGCGCGGCGTGCCAGAGGTGCCGGAGGTCATGACGATATAGGCAAGGCGGTCGGGATCGCCCAGAGCGTAGTCGGCGGGCGGCAGATCGTGCCAGCCCCGGAAGGTGTCGGTGTCGAAACAGGGCAGGTCGGTCGGCGGACAGGGAACGTCTTGTGCACGCAGCACGGCCTGCGGCGCCAGATGCGCGATGATGGCAGAGACTTCCGGCGCGGTCAGCTGCGACGAGGTCGGGATCGGCACGATCCCGGCGGTGATCGCCCCAAGGTAGGCGATGGGGAAGTCGACGGTGTTTCCCAGCCGCATCAGCAGGCGGTCGCCGGGCTTCAGCCCCTGTTGCAGGAGGCCGGTGGCGGTGCCGCGCACCGCTGCCTCGATCCGCGCGTAGGACCAGCGTTGCGCGCCGGTGGGCTTCAGGACCGCAAGGGCAATCTTGTCGGGCGTCCGGGGCGCGGCGCCCAGAACGTGCCGGGCAAGGTTGAAGGGCGCGGGGCAGGGCGCAAAGGGCCCCTGATCGAAGATCGACAGCATGCCAGTGGATTAGGCCGCGCCGGGTGGACTTGCAAGCTCCGGGGCACGGACCTATAGGCAATCCCCATGACGCAGGACCCTAAATCGCTGATCCGCATCGCCCGCGAGAGTGGCGAAGAAGGGCAAGCCGAACCGCTGGACCTTGGCAGCCGCGTGCGCGCCCTGCGCAAAGAGCGGAACTGGACGCTGGAGCAGGCGGCGAAGCAGGCCGGGCTTGCGCGCTCGACCCTGTCGAAGATCGAGAACGGACAGATGTCCCCGACCTACGAGGCGCTGAAGAAGCTGGCGCTGGGTCTGGAAATCTCTGTGCCGCAGCTGTTCACCGCGCCCCGGCAGGACAAGGTGACGGGCCGGATGACGGTCACGCGCGGGGAAGAGGGCCAGCATCAGGTCACGACCACCTATGAGCATACGCTGCTGGCGGAAACCCTGACCCGCAAGAAGATGCTGCCCTATCGCGCCCGCGTGCGCGCGCGGTCGATGGAAGAGTTCGACGGCTGGGTCCGTCACGACGGCGAGGAATTCCTCTACGTCCTGACCGGCGTCGTCCGGCTTTACACCGAGTTCTACGAACCGGTCGAGATGAAGCGCGGCGACAGCGCCTATTACGACGCGACCATGGGCCATAACGTCGTCTCGCTCTCTCCCGAGGATGCGACGATCCTCTGGGTCACATCGCTGTCCTGAGAAGGGGCCGCCGGACCGCTTTGCAGCGCTTGAGGGCGGCGTGATGCGGGAAGCGGTCGTTTCCCTGCGCAGGGTGCTCTGACAGGGGCGGCGTGCCGCGGGGTTCAGCCGAGCATGGTCCGTTTGCGCTCTGGAGTTTGCCGGGTGACAGGATGCGCGCGGCCCCGCCTTGCCCATTGCCCTGATCGCCCTGCTGTCCCTGCAAAGCCACCGTCCCCCGGGCGGGCATGCCGGAACAGGTTGACCCCGGCGTGGACACGGGCCATTTCCCTGCCATGTCCACGCAGAAGATCACAATCGGGGGCGCCCCCGAAGGCTTTGACGCGCAGCTTGTCCTGCGCGAGGTTGCCCGTGCCGAGGGCCCGGTTGTCCATATTGCCCGCGACGACAAGCGCCTTGCCGCCATGCGCGATGCGCTGGCCTTCTTCGCGCCCGACATGCCGGTGGTGGTCTTCCCGGCGTGGGATTGCCTGCCCTATGACCGGGTCTCGCCGAACGCCGATATTTCCGCCACGCGCATGGCGACGCTTGCGGCGCTGGTGCACGGCATGCCGTCGCGGTACATCCTGCTGACCACGCTTTCGGCGGCGATGCAGCGCCTGCCCGCCCGCGCGGTCCTGCGCGAGGCCGCCTTTGCCGCCCGCGTCGGCGACAGGGTGGATGAGGAAGCCCTGCGCAAGTTTTTGGTACGCATGGGTTTTTCTCAGGCGCCCACGGTGACGGAGCCGGGCGATTACGCGGTGCGCGGCGGGATCGTCGACATCTTCCCGCCGGGCGATCTGGGGCCGGTGCGGCTGGATTTCTTCGGAGATGTGCTGGACGGCGCGCGGCGCTTCGACCCGGCCTCGCAGCGCACCACCGAAACGCTGGAGATGGTCGAGCTGGCGCCGGTCTCCGAGGTGATCCTCGACGATGCGGCCATCACGCGCTTCCGCCAGAACTACCGGATCGAGTTCGGCGCCGCAGGCACCGACGATCCGCTGTACGAGGCGGTCAGCGCGGGCCGCAAACATGCCGGGATCGAGCATTGGCTGCCGTTCTTCCATGAAGAACTGGAAACGCTCTTCGACTACCTGCCCGGCGTGCCGGTGCTGATGGACGACCAGACCAGCGCCGCGCGGCTGTCGCGGTGGGAAGGGATCGCCGACCAATACGGCACGCGCAAACATGCGCTGAGCCAGAAAAAGACACTTGGATCAACGGTCTACAAGCCGATCCCGCCAGAGCTTCTGTATCTGGACGACGCCGCACTGGGACAGCGCGCTTGCGGACCGCCGTCAGGTGGCCTTCAACCCGCTGCCGCAGGCTTCGGGCCCCGGTGTGACGGATGCGGGCGGGCGCATCGGGCGCAATTTCTCGCCCGAGAGGCAGCAGGAAAACCTTAGCCTTTTCGGCGCCTTGGCGCAGCATGTTCAGGCAAAGATGCAGGACGGGCCGGTGGTCGTGGCCTCCTATTCCGAAGGCGCACGGGAACGGCTGTCCGGGCTGATCGAGGACGAGGGGCTGGCCGAGGCCATCCCGATCCCGCATGGCGGGCGGATCGGCAAACAGGGTCTTCACCTTGCGGTCTGGGCTCTGGAAGCGGGGTTCGAGGCGCCCTGGCAGGACGACCGGCGCATCACGGTGATCTCGGAACAGGACGTGCTGGGCGACCGGCTGATCCGGCAGCCCAAGAAACGCCGCCGCGCCGAGAACTTCCTGACAGAGACGCAAAGCCTGACGCCGGGCGATCTTGTGGTCCACGTCGACCACGGGATCGGGCGCTACATGGGGCTGGAGGTGGTGACCGCCGCCGGTGCCGCGCATGAATGTATCCTGCTGGAATATGCTGAGGCGTCAAAGCTTTACCTGCCGGTCGAGAATATCGAGCTGCTGTCGAAATACGGCCACGAAGAGGGGCTGCTGGACAAGCTCGGCGGCGGCGCATGGCAGGCCAAGAAGGCCGTGCTGAAGGAACGCATCCGCGAGATGGCGGACCGGCTGATCCGCATTGCCGCCGAGCGCGCGCTGCGCAAGGCGCCGATCATGGACCCGCCGCCGGGCAGCTACGAGAGCTTTGCGGCACGGTTCCCCTATAGCGAAACCGACGACCAGCTTGGCGCCATCGACGACGTGATGACCGACATGCATTCCGGTCAGCCGATGGATCGCCTGATCTGCGGCGACGTGGGCTTTGGCAAGACAGAGGTCGCCATGCGCGCGGCCTTCGTTGCCGCCATGTCCGGCGTGCAGGTGGCGGTGATCGCGCCGACGACACTGCTGGCGCGGCAGCACTACAAATCCTTCGCGGACCGGTTCCGGGGTTTTCCCGTGCAGGTGGCGCCCCTGTCGCGCTTTGTCGGCACGAAACAGGCCGCTGCGACGCGCGACGGCATTTCCAAGGGCACCGTCGATATCGCCGTGGGCACCCATGCGCTGCTGGCCAAGGGCATCCGGTTCCAGAACCTCGGCCTGCTGATCATCGACGAGGAACAGCACTTCGGCGTGCAGCACAAGGAGCGGCTGAAGCAGCTGCGTTCGGACATTCACGTGTTGACGCTGACCGCGACGCCCATCCCGCGCACCCTGCAACTGTCGCTGACCGGCGTGCGCGACCTGTCGATCATCGGCACGCCCCCGGTCGACCGCCTGGCGATCCGCACCTATGTCAGCGAGTTCGACGCCGTCACCCTGCGCGAGGCGCTGCTGCGCGAGCATTTCCGCGGCGGGCAGAGCTTCTTCGTGGTGCCGCGGCTGACGGACCTGCCGGACATCGAGCAATTCCTGCGCGATCAGGTGCCCGAGGTCAGCTTTGTCGTCGCCCATGGCCAGATGGCGGCGGGCGATCTCGACGAGCGGATGAACGCTTTTTACGACGGCAAATACGACGTGCTTCTGGCCACGACCATCGTGGAATCCGGGCTGGATATTCCCACCGCCAACACCATGATTGTGCATCGCGCCGACATGTTCGGCCTGTCGCAGCTTTACCAGATCCGTGGGCGGGTGGGGCGGTCGAAGACCCGGGCCTATTGCTACCTGACCACGAAGCCACGGGTGAAACTGACGCCGCAGGCGGAAAAGCGGCTGCGGGTGCTGGGGGCCATCGACACGCTGGGCGCGGGCTTCTCGCTGGCCTCGCAGGATCTGGATATTCGCGGCGCGGGCAACCTGCTGGGCGAGGAACAGTCCGGCCAGATGCGCGACGTCGGTTACGAGTTGTACCAGTCCATGCTGGAAGAGGCGATTGCCAAGATCCGCTCTGGCCAGATGGAGGGTCTGACAGAGGACGACGGCCAGTGGGCGCCGCAGATCAACCTTGGCGTGCCGGTGCTGATCCCCGAGAATTACGTGCCGGATCTCGACGTGCGGCTGGGTCTCTATCGCCGCCTCTCGGGCCTGACCACCAAGGTCGAGCTGGAAGGCTTCGCCGCCGAACTGATCGACCGCTTTGGAAAATTGCCGCGCGAGGTCAATACCTTGCTGCTCGTTGTTCGCATCAAGGCGATGTGCAAGAAGGCGGGGATTGCCAAGCTGGACGGCGGGCCGAAGGGCGCGACGATCCAGTTCCACCAGAACAAGTTCGCCTCTCCCGAGGGACTGGTGACCTTCATCAAGGCGCAGGACGGGCTGGCCAAGATCAAGGGCGACAAGATCGTCATCCGCCGCGACTGGCCGCGCGACAAGGACAAGATCCAGGGCGCCTTCGCCATCGCCCGCGACCTTGCGGAACAGGCGGGCGCGGTGAAGAAGAAGGCAAAGGCCTGAGGCGGATTTCGCCTTGCACTGTCGGGGGGCTTGGTTGTCCATTACCGGGCGCCGCGCGTCGACGGGTGCCAAGGTCCGGCACGGTTGCGGCGCAGGCAAAGGCCTTCCCTGAGACACGTTCAGGTTGTGTTTGACGGCGTTCAATCCGGCCTAAGCCCGGGTTGGATGCTCAGCGCCGCGCGGCGGCACGCTGTGGACCGTCGCCCTATAAAGCCTTCAGGCGGCGTGATTTTCAGGCGGAGGGAAGGCAGTGGAAAAGCGCCCGCTGTGGTTCTGGAAAACGGAATTTTCAGAAAGACCCTATCAACGCCTCAATTGAGACACAGAATTGTCCAAGATTGATTCAACCATTGGGAGAAATCGGGCGCAGCGAGTTTCGCGCCGACGATATCCGGCACTGGCGCCCGAAAGTGATCGCGTCGGCTCTGGAGGCAAGGGCCGGACAAGGCGCCCGTGACGCTGACGGTCTACAGCGCGGACCGCCCGGTCCGGCTGGAGCAGTCAAATCTTACCCTGGGTGGGGGCCCGGGAAAGACGGCGCCCGGTTCCTTCGACAAGGGGGAACCGGGCGCCGATCTCTCAGGCGCGGCGGCGGCGTCCACCGGCGCGGCGACCACCGGCCTCTCCGGCGGGCTTGTTGAAGGCGATCCAGTTGCCGCCGCCAGCGTCCTGATTCATCAGGAAATTCGCGGCGCGGATGGCCTCCATTTCCTTGCCGGGACGCGCTCTGGTCGACCCCATGCCGAAGAGGCTCACGAAGGTTTCGTCGTCCATGTCCGGCGGCAGCATGACGCCCGCCGCCTCGACCGCCGCGCGCTTTTCGGCGATGGCCTTGGGGCCGACGGGCAGGGCAACCGGGTTCATGATCGCGGACGTCATGCCCGCACCCATGGCCATGGGCAGGAAGGCGTTGTTGATGCCGTGGCGGTTCGGCAGCCCGAAAGAGATGTTGGACGCGCCGCAGGTGGTGTTCACGCCCAGTTCCTCGCGCAACCGGCGGACCAGCGTGAAGACCTGAAGACCGGCGCTGCCCATGGCCCCCACCGGCATGACCAGCGGGTCGACCACGATGTCATGCGCGGGGATGCCGAAATCGGCGGCGCGCTCGACGATCTTCCCGGCGACGGCAAAGCGGACCTCGGGGTCTTCGCTGATCCCGGTGTCGTCGTTCGAGATCGCCACCACCGGCACGTTGTATTTCTTGACCAGCGGCAGGACCAGTTCCAGCCGCTCTTCCTCTCCGGTGACCGAGTTCAGAAGCGGGCGGCCCTCGGCGGCGGCAAGGCCGTTTTCCAGCGCGCCCGGCACCGAGCTGTCGATGCACAGCGGCACGTCAACCACCGCCTGCACCTTTTCCACCAGCTGCCGCATCAGGTCCGGCTCGACGAAGTTGTTGTCGGCGTAGCGTGGGTCCTCGGCCATCTTGTTGGAAAAGACGGCGCCGGAATTGATGTCCAGCACCGTGGCCCCGGCGGCGACCTGCGCCAGCGCGTCGGCCTCGACCCGGCTGAAATCGCCCCGCTCCAGCTCTTCGTTCAGGATCTTGCGGTACGGTCGGGTTGATCCGCTCTCCGATCACGCAGAAGGGCTGGTCGAAGCCGATGATCGCGGTCTTGGTCTTCGACTCGACGATGGTGCGGGTCATTGGGCGGGCTCCTCCGTGAAGCGCTTCAGGACATCCTCGAGCGCGGGGTCTGTGTAATCTTCAAGCGTCGCGGCGGCGCCCGCCGCGCGCAGGGTGGCGTCATCGGCAGAGGACCGGATGCCCACGGCGTAGGCGCCGCTGGCGGCGCCAGCCATCATGCCCGAGGGGCTGTCCTCGAAGGCGATGCAATCGCCGGGCGCGACGTCTAACTGCTTCATCGCTTCAAGATAGGGGTCCGGCGCGGGCTTGCCGCGCGCGCATTCGTCGCCGATCACCAGAACCTCGAACCGCGCTTTCAGGCCGATCGCCGAGAGCATGTGCTCGGCGTTCACGCGCGGCGCATTCGTCACCACGGCGACCTTCCAGCCAGAGGCCGCGGCCCGGTCCAGCAGGGCGACAGCGCCCGGCATCGGCGGGTGGCCGTCATCCAGCCGCTCGCGAAAGCGCGCTTCTTTCTGGTCCGACAGGGCGACGGCGTCCTCGCCGGGGAAGAGATGCGGAAAGGTTTCCAGATTATGCGTGCCGTGGATCTTCTCGTAGTAGAAGGCCTCGTCGATGGTACGTCCGCGCTCTTCGAACATCTCCATGAAGACCTGAACGTGCAGCGGATCGGAATGCAGCAAGGTGCCGTCGAGATCGAAAAGAAGTGCCTTGCCCATGTTTGTCCCTGCGTCCCTTGTGATGTCAGCCGTTGGCGGGGCGGCCCGAGGCGCCGCCGTTCTGGATGGTCCAGTCCGCCGTGGCATTGATACCGCCGAGGGGAAAGAAGTGCACGCGCTCGATGTTGAAACCGGGGTTCGCCGCCTTGTGCGCGGCCAGCCGGGTCAGCACCTCGGTGGGCTCGTAGGGCAGCAGCAGCTTGGTCACATCCATGGCGCGCTTTTGCAGAACCTTGAGCGAGGGGCCGACGCCGCAGGCGATGGCGAACTTGATCAGGGTCTGCAGCTTGGCCGGGCCCGCGATGCCGATGTGGATCGGCAGGTCGATGCCCTCGGCCTTCAGGCGGTCGGCCCATGCGATGATCGGATCGGCGTCAAAGGCGAACTGCGTGGCCAGCGCCATCTTGGCGTCGGTGCGCTCCGCAAAGGCCTGCTTCCAGCGCAGCGCCTCCATCACCGCCGCGTCGCCGCCGTCGGGGTCGATGTCGCGGTTGCCCTCGGGGTGGCCGGCCACATGCAGGCGGGTGAAGCCGTATTTGTCGAAAAGCCCGGTCTCCATCAGTTGCATGGAGGAGTGGAACTGCCCATGCGGCTCGGACACGCCACCGGCCAGCAGCAGCGCCTGTTTCACGCCCGCTGCGTCGCGGTACATCTGCAGCCAATGCTCCAGCGTGGCGGCATCGGGGATGATGCGCGCGGGCAGGTGCGGCATGACGGCATAGCCCTCATTGGCGAGGCGCGCGGCGGTGGCGACCATGTCCTCGATCGGGGTGCCGTCGATATGGGCGATGTAGACCCGCGTGCCCTCGGGCAGCAGATCGCGGAACGAGCTGACCTTGGCCGCGGTGCGCGGCATGACCTCGATGGAATACCCATCCAGGAAGGCCTCGAGCGCGGCGCTGCCGGGCTGGTGCGTTTCGCGCTTGCGGAAGTTCAGCAGGGCCATGAGTCTCTCCTTCAGGGTCATCGGGGCGATGGTCAGGCGTGGCCGCCGTTGGCGATCAGCGCCTTCAGGCGGTCGCTGTCGTATTCGCTGTCGAGGCGGGTGGCCTCGGCTTTGGCGGCCTCGTCGGGATCGCCCTCGACCGTGCCGGAGGCGACCTTGCGCCATTCGGCGAGGTAGTCGTCGGTCCCGGCAGCGCCGGATTTCATCGCGGCGCGGTCGATGGCCTGCTCGAACCGCTCGGGCAGCTGCACCTTGGACCCGCGACGGCCCTTGCCGACGATGACCTGCGCCGGGATGTCGCGCCAGTAGACGATGGTGAGTTCTGCCATGGGGCTGATTCCGTTCCTGCTTGCACCGCTGTTTAGCGGCGCGGCGCGCGGCGTCTGTGTCGGATTTCGACCCCTGCGGTGCCGCGAGCGACAGCAGGCCGCCCAAGGTCGGGCCAGGCCACTGTTTGCCGGAACCCGGGAAATCGTAAGGGGGAGGCCGCATCGTTCTGCGACAGCTGTCACCGGCGACGTCGCATGCCCCGCGCGTTAAGGACATCCCGCCGGGCCGGTCAGGCCCGGCCCCGGTGGCACATATGCGCTGCTGCTCGTACCGAATTTTCAGCCCTGTCGGCGGGGCGCCTTTACGGCTCTTGCGCGGTGCCGGTCGCCCGCGTATCGTGATCCACAAGTAGATATCGGAAAAGGCGCATCGTCATGGCGCCAGAGCGTCCCAAGGCAGCGGGCGCTTTCCCGAAACCGGTCGAGAGTCCCGCGCCTGAACGGCCCGATCCGAATGCGTTGTATGCTGCGCTGGATCTGGGCACCAACAGTTGTCGCATGCTGATTGCCCAACCCAAGGGCAGCCAGTTTCACGTGCTGGACAGTTTCTCGAAGTCGGTCCAGCTGGGCCAGGGGCTTGAGAAATACGGAAAACTCAGCCGCGCCTCGATGGGGCGGACGGTTTCCGCTCTGCGCGTCTGCCGGCAGAAGATCGAACGGCACAAGGTCTCGCGCATGCGGCTTGTGGCGACAGAAGCCTGCCGCCGGGCGCGCAATGCCCGCGAGTTCATCCGGCACGTCAAGGCCGAGACCGGCCTGAGCCTGGAAATCATCCAGCCCGAGGAAGAAGCGCGTCTTGCGATGATTTCCTGCGCGCCGCTGGTGTCCACCAAGACCGAGCAGCTGCTGGTTGTCGACATCGGCGGCGGGTCCACCGAGCTGGTGTGGATCGACCTCAGCCGGGTCGAGCCGCGCGAACGCCCGCGGGCGATCATGCGCCTGCATGCCGGGTTCCACCCGCCCGACAGCCCCTTTCCGACCGCGAAGGTGGTGGACTGGATCTCTGTGCCGCTGGGCGTGGCGACCCTGCGGGACCAGTTCTCGGATGTGGTGGACGACGCCGGGCGCTATGCGCTGATGAGCTGGTATTTCGAAGAAAACCTTGCGGAATTCAGCCCCTATCAGGATGAGCAGGCGCGGGAGGGGTTCCAGATCGTGGGCACCTCGGGCACCGTCACGACGGTCGCGGCCTCGCATCTGGGCCTGCGGCGCTACGACCGGACCAAGGTGGACGGGCTGCGCATGACCTCTGACCAGATCGAAGCGGTGATCCGGGGCTATCTTGAATTGGGTCCGTACCGGGCGGCGGCGGGATCCGCGCATCGGACCGGACCGGCACGCGCTGATCATGTCCGGCTCGGCGATCCTTCAGGCGCTTTTGCGGGTCTGGCCGACGGATCGGCTTTCGGTGGCCGACCGGGGGCTGCGCGAGGGACTTTTGTATGCGCAGATGTCGGCGGATGGCGTTCTGGAAGATGGGCCATTATAGAACGATTTTTCGGGGAAAATCGTACGGGGGGCGCTGCCCCCGTCCTTCGGACTCCCGGGATATTTTTGGACAGAAGAAACAGGGGGCCGGGATGGCAAAGGAGCCGAAGAACTCTTCGGGACGCGGGCAACGCGATCTGAAGGTCAAGGTCAAGACTGCGCGGGGGCGCAAGACCTCGTCGACGCGCTGGCTGCAAAGGCAGTTGAACGACCCCTATGTGAAGCGCGCGAGGCTTGAAGGGTATCGTGGAAGAGCGGCCTTCAAGATTCTGGAAATAGACGATAAATACAGGTTTTTGGTGCCCGGCGCCCGGGTGGTCGACCCGGGCTGCGCACCCGGCGGCTGGTGCCAGGTTGCGGTGCCGCGCGTCAATGCGCTTGGCGAGAAGAGCGGCAAGGCGCAGGGCTTTGTGCTTGGGGTTGACCTGCAGGCTGTCGATCCGATTGCCGGCGCCGAGCTGCATCAGCTCGACTTCATGGAGGACGGTGCCGACGACAAGGTGAAAGCCTGGCTTGGCGGGCGCGCGGATGTGGTGATGTCGGACATGGCGGCGGCCTCGTCGGGGCATAAGCAGACCGATCACCTGCGGATCATTTCGCTGTGCGAGGCGGCGGCGGAGCTGGCCTTCGACGTGCTCGAACCGGGCGGGACCTTCGTGGCCAAGGTGCTGGCGGGCGGCGCTGAAGGATCCCTGCAACAGATCCTCAAGCAGCGCTTCGCCAAGGTGGCGAATTACAAACCTCCTGCAAGCCGTTCCGATTCCTCTGAAAAGTTTGTCGTCGCCACGGGGTTCAGGGGCTGAGCGCCAGGGTCTTGACCCTTTGACCGGCGCGCGCTTCGGGCTGCGCGCCGCATTGGATCCCTGTGGCCCTGTGCTTTGCGACACCTTCGCGGCGCCGAAAAAGCCGCGCCGGGGATTGACCATTGCCCTGGCGGGCGGTCTGTTTCCGGCAGGCTGGTTGAGGAGAGGTTGGGTGGCGATGATAGGGATGCGGTGGTGGGCCTTCTGCGTCCTGACGGGATGCACCGCACTGGAGGCGCCGAATACCTCTATATCGGTTCCGATGCGCAATCCGACCGCTTCGGTCGCGTCGCAATCCGACGTCACGGTCGGTCGGCTCTCCGGTCCCTGGTGGATCGTGCAGGGCGCCGGTGTGGCGCCGGGCGGCATGGTTCGGGTGGAGGCAGAGAGGATCGTTCTGGACGGCGTCGCCCTGCCGCTTCGCCCCTTGGGCGAAGGCCGGTTCCGCATGGGCGACGAGGTGGTCTGGGTGCATTGGCTGGACTTTGACAACCGGACGGCGGCCCTGGGCAATCCCGACGGCTCGCGGGTCTGGATCATGGATCGCATCGGTGATCCGGGGGAGAGGCTGGACGCCGCCCGCGACGTCCTGGCCTGGTACGGCTATGACGTGTCCCGGCTGGACGGGGCGCCGCAATGAGAAAGCTGGCCTGCGTCATCGGCGGCGGCGTGATCGGGGGCGGCTGGGTGGCGCGTTTCGCCTTGATGGGCTGGGAGGTTCGGGTCTTCGATCCGGATCCGCGCGCCGCCGAGAGGATCGGCGCCGTCGTGAAAGGCGCAGAGCGGGCCTTGCCGATGCTGTTCGAGTCCCCCATGCCAAAGCCGGGAGGGGTGAGTTATCACGCGACGCTCGCCGAGGCGGTGCAGGGTGCCAGCTATATCCAGGAAAGTGTTCCCGAAGATCTGGACCTGAAAGTCAAAGTTTTTCAGGAAGTTCAGTGCCATTGTTCCTGTGATGCTGTCATTGCATCCTCGACAAGCGGTTTCCGACCGTCGCAGCTGCGCGAGGGGCTGGAGCGGCCCGGGCAGCTTGTCGTGGCGCATCCCTTCAACCCGGTTTACCTTCTGCCACTGGTGGAGTTGGTTCAGGGCGCGAATGCCGATCCATACTTTACTGATAAAGCAGAGGAAATTCTGACGGGTATCGGGATGTATCCGCTGCGGATCAGGTCCGAGATCGACGCTCATATCGCCGATCGGCTGCTGGAGGCGGTCTGGCGCGAGGCACTTTGGCTTGTGAAGGATGGTCTCGCCACGACGCAGGAGATCGACGATTCGATCCGCTATGGCTTCGGTCTGCGGTGGGCGCAGATGGGGCTGTTCGAGACCTATCGCATCGCCGGGGGCGAAGCCGGGATGGCGCATTTCCTGGAAAAGTTCGGTCCGGCCCTGAAATGGCCCTGGAGCAGGCTGACGGAGGTGCCGGACCTCGATGCGGACCTGGTGAAAACCATTGCGGATCAATCGGATGCGCAGTCCGGAAATCGGGGCATCCGGGATCTGGAACGCTTGCGAGACGACAACCTCGTGGCGATCCTGCGGGCGTTGAAGGGGCAGGGTGCGGCGGCGGGCAAGCTGTTGAAAGAGCAGGATGATCGCCTGCGTCGCCCGCTTGGCGACGGGGTGCCGCTGGTGACGGTGCGAAGAAAGGTGCCGGTCGACTGGACCGACAGCAACGGGCACATGAACGAGGGGCGCTACGGGCAGGTCTTCAGCGATGCCTCGGAGGCGCTGATGGCGCATGTTGGTGCCGATCAGGCCTATATTGCGGCGGGGAACAGCTATTTCACCGCCGAAACCAACATCAGGTATCGCGCGGAAACCCTTGCCGGAGAAGATATTGTTGTCGAGACGCGTGTCGCGCTTGGCGCCGGGAAGAAGCTGCGCCTTTTGCATGAGATGAAGGGGGCCAATGGCGATCTGCGCGCCACCTGCGACCAGTTCCTGCTGCATGTATCGCTTCAGACGCGGCGCTCTTGCCCTCCGCTGCCGGATGTCCGACAGAGGATAGAGGCCTTGGCCAGCCTGCATGACAGGGCGCGCTGACCAAGGGGGAGGCAACCGGTCAGAGCGGTGTTCTGGCCGGGCCGAAGGAGGAGACAACGACATGGATGACCGCGCCTTTCTGACGGGGCTGTTCGAGACGGCGGTTGCTGCCGCCGATCCGAAAAGGGCGCTGGCGCCCGTCTTGCCGGAAAAACCGAAGGGCCGCACCGTGGTCGTCGCGCTTGGCAAGGGCGCGGCGCAGCTGGCCGCGGCCTTCGAAGAGCTGTGGGAGGCGCCGGTCGATGGGGTCGTCGTGACGCGCTACGGCTATGCGGCGCCCTGCCGCCACCTGCCGGTGCTGGAAGCGGCGCACCCGGTGCCGGACGCGGCGGGGGAAAAGGCGGCGCAGGCGGTTTTCGACGCGGTCGAGGGGCTGACGGAGGATGACCTTGTGGTTGCGCTGGTCTGCGGCGGCGGTTCGGCCCTGCTGCCTGCGCCGCCGGAGGGTCTGACGCTGGAGGACGAGCAGGCGCTGAACAAGGCCCTGCTGGCCTCGGGCGCGCCCATCGGCGTGATGAACGCGATCCGCAAGCATGTCAGCCGGATCAAGGGCGGGCGGCTGGCCGCCGCCTGTGCGCCGGCGCGGGTCGTCAGCCTTGTGGTCTCGGACGTGCTCGGGGACGATCCGGCGCAGGTGGCCTCGGGGCCGACGGTGCCGGATGCGGTGACCCGCGAGCATGCGCTGGCGCTGATCCGTGCCCGGGGCATTCGACTGCCAGAGCGGATCATGGCCCATATCGAGGGAGAGGGCGCCTCGGCCCCCTTGCCGGACGACCCGGTTTTTGCGCGCAACGAGGTCAGTGTCATCGCCTCGGCCCGGCTGTCGCTGGAGGCCGCGGCAGAGCGGGTCCGGGCGGCGGGGTTCGAGGCCGCGATCCTGTCGGACGCGATCGAGGGCGAGGCGGCGGATGTCGGCGCGGTCCATGCGGCCATCACGCGCGAGGTGGTCCTGCGCGACCGTCCCTTCACCAAGCCGGTGGTGATCCTGTCGGGCGGCGAGACCACGGTGACGCTGGGCGATACGCCGGGCCGGGGCGGGCGCAACACCGCCTTCCTGCTGGGCTTTGCCGAGGGCATCGAGGGGCTGGAGGGCATCACGGCGCTTGCGGCGGATACCGACGGGATCGACGGCAGCGAGGACAACGCCGGGGCCTTCGCCGACGGCGGGACGCTGGCGCGCATCCGGGAAAAAGGGCAGGATCCCCGGCGTTTCGTGCAGGATCAGGACCCTTACGGGGCATTCGATACCATTGGCGATATCTTTGCGCCGGGCCCGACCGGGACCAATGTCAACGATTTTCGGGCGATCCTCGTGCGCGAGGCCTAGCCGTAGTCGTAGCCCAGCCGCACCTCCAGCGTCAGGTCCAGCTGCGTGCGCAGAAAGGCGAGGTCGTCGACCGACAGCGCCCGGGGCGTCTCGGGGCGCTCTGCCACGGCGGGCCGGAACCCGGAGCCGAGGCGCCTGACGACCGTACCGGAAGGGCTGGGCCGGGGCGGGCAGCTCCAGCGCCGCGCTGACCGCCTGGACAAAGCCCTCGGGGTTGGCCTGCGCCAGTTCCATCCGGCACAGCAGCACCGTGCAGCCGCGTTCCAGATAGGACAGCAGCGCCTCCAGCTTGGTCCGGCGCAGGGCGAAGAGGTTGGCGAAGGCCTGCCCGGTCAGCGGGTGGCGGTCGTGTTGCAGGGGGCGCCCGGCGCCGCCCAGTGCGGCGACCTGCGGAAAATAGCGCGGATGGTCCGCGACCGTGGCCCATTCGGCGCGCAGGAACGCGTCAAAGGGCAGGCGCTGCATCGCCGCCGGGCAATGCCAGGGCTTGGCGTGCATCGACAGGGCCCAGGCGCGGGCGTCGCGGAGGCAGGCCACCACCATGGTCTCTGCCGGGATCGCCGTCATCTGGGGAAAGCCGTGTTTCCAGCCAAGCTCTTCCGTCGGTTTCAGCGCCGTGTTTCGCCCCAGCAGGCGCTTGACCAGATTGGTGCCCGAGGACCGCTCTCCGAAGACCTGAAAGCGGGTCGGTGCGGTGTCCGTGCGCAGGATCTGAAGGCCCTGTGTCGCGAAGGCGGGGCTGAGGCGGCTGCTCATGTCGCGTCCTTTTTCGCGCGATCCTAGGCCTTCGCCGCATGGAAGGCGATTCCGTTCTGCGCTAGGCTGCGGCAAAACAAGGAGCCCTCGCATGCAATCCGACGTGGCCGCCGTGACCATGGTCCGCGACGATCCCTTCTTTCTGAAGGCCTGGCTGCGGCACTACGGCGGCCTGCTGGGTCGCGAGAACTGCACGGTCATCAACCACGGGCACGGCGCGGCGGTGGCGCGGCTGGCCGAGGGCTGCAACGTCATCGGCATTCCCGGCGACCCGCACCCGAACTTCGACATGAAGCGGTGGCGGCTGTTGAACAACGTGGTGCAGGGGCTGCGCTGCTATTACCGGCACGTGATCGTGGGCGACGTCGACGAATTGGTGGTGGTCGATCCCGAGGACGGGCGCGACCTGCTGAGCTACCTGCGCGACACGCGTGGCAAGCGCATCCTGACGCCCTTGGGGCTGGAGGTGATCCACCGCACCGACCTTGAACCGGCGCCGGTGACGGACCGCATCCTGGGGCCGCGCCGCCACGTCCGGTTGGCGCCGCATTACTCGAAGCCCTGCATCGTCAGCCATGGCGCCAAGATCGCCCGGGGCGGGCATTTCACCCAGTACGACACGCTGCACACGCCGGAGGCGCTGTACCTGCTGCACCTGAAGTTCTGCGACTTCGACACCTATGTGCAGACCATGAACGCCCGCAACCGCGTCACCGAAGAGGTGGGGGCCAGCGTGCAGGAGGCGGCGATCGGGCGGCACTGGTTCGCCGAGGCGCGGGGCGAGGACCGGGCGGTGTTCGACGGGTTCCACGCGCAGGAGGTCCGCGAGGATTTTGACCTTGGCTGGGTGCGCAGGCGGATGCACCGATCCCGGGCGCCGCGCGGAGAGACCGGCTACTGGGCCTTCAAGCGGCCCGATTACGCCGAACAATACCGTCTGCCCGAACGGTTCACCGGGCTGGTCTAGCGGCTGGAAGAGGCGACGAAGGACACCGTCTCGATCCGGATGCCGGGGAGGGTGTCTTCCAGCGCGGCTCCGGCCTGCGACAGGACGGTCCGGGAATGCCCGTCCAGCATGCCAAAGCCACTGGGTCCAGAGGCTGGCGGGGGTGTAGAACAGCATCAAGGCGCCAAGCGCCCCAAGCAGGATGCCGCCCGAGTTCCGCTTCTTGTTGCCGCCATGGAACAGCCAGCGCGCGATATGCAGCAGGATCATCACCGCCGAAACGGCCAGAAGCACGGTCAGCCCGGCGAAGATCCACGGGTGATACTCTGTGGGCAGGCTGCCCTCTCGCAGCGATCCGGCGATGTGGTCTCGTGCCGTTGGCGATCGCGGTGACCGTGTAGATCCAGCCGAAGCCCAGCAGCGTCGAGACGGTGCGGCGGCGTGGCCTGCGGTCCTTCGCATAGGCCGCCTCGCCGTGGGTATGGAATTTCGGGTCCACGCGGCGCACGCGCAGCATGAAATCCGAGTGGGTCTGTTTCGTCAAGGTCCGTGCCATACCCTTGGTCTAGGGGGCGATTCAGGCAAATTCGGGGTGGATCTGGGCGAAACCGCCGTAATCCACCGCCGCAATACGCAAAGTTTTAACCTTTTGCGCGTGACGCTGCGTGAGGCGCGGGCCGGATCGGGGTGAACACCCGACCCGGCCCGCCTGCGGTCAGGTGATCGCGTCCAGAACGCGCGCCCAGCTGCGGATGCCCTTCTGAAAGCTCTCGACGTCGTATTTCTCGTTCGGAGAGTGGATCTGGTCGTCGTCCTTGGCCCAGCCGACCAGCATGGTGTCCATGTCCAGGATGGTCTTGAAGTAGCCCGCCACCGGGATCGACCCGCCGCAGCCGGTGAAGGCGGCGTCGTGGCCCCATTCGGCGCCCAGCACCGCGCGCGCCTGTTCGAAGGCCGGGTGCTCGGTCGACATCTGCCCGGCTCGGAGAGGCGCCGTGGCCGTGGAACTCTGCGGTCACATCCTCGGGCAGCTGCGCCTGCACCCAGGCGCGAAAGCTTTCGCGGATGGCGTGGGGATCCTGCTGGCCGACCAGCCGGAAGGACACCTTGGCCGAGGCCTTGGAGGGCAGCACCGTCTTGAAGCCGTCGCCGGTATAGCCGCCGATGATGCCGTTGACCTCTGCGGTGGGTCGCGACCAGATCATTTCCAGCGGGGTCTTGTCGGTCTCGCCCGCCGGTTGCGACAGGCCGACGCCGCCAAGGAAGGCGCCATGGTCGAAATTCAGCGCCTGCCACTGCTGCGCCATGTCCTCGGGCAGATCCGGCACGCCTTCATAGAAACCGGGCACCTGGATCCGGCCCGCCACGTCGTGCAGGTTGGCGAGGATCTTCGCCAGCACCCGGATCGGGTTGATCGCGGCGCCGCCGTACATGCCCGAATGCAGATCCTTGTCGGGGCCGGTCAGGGTGATCTCTTCGCCCAGAAGCCCGCGCAGCTGCGTCATGATCGCCGGCACGCGGGATTCAAAAAGGCCGGTGTCGCAGATCAGCGCGAGGTCGGCCTTCAGCTCTTCCGCGTTCTCCTTGAGGAAGGGGATCAGCGAGGGCGACCCGCTTTCTTCCTCGCCCTCGAAGAAGAAGGTGATGCGACAGGGCAGGGTGCCGTTGACCTCTTTCCAGGCGCGGCAGGCCTCTACGAAGGTCATCAGCTGGCCCTTGTCGTCGCTGGCGCCGCGTCCGCGGATCACCCGGCCCTTGGGCGTTTCCTCGATGGCGGGGTCGAAGGGATCGCGGTCCCACAGTGTCAGCGGGTCCACCGGCTGCACGTCGTAATGGCCGTAGAACAGCACATGCGGGCCGTCCCCGGGCACATGGCCCACGACCATCGGGTGGCCGGGGGTCGGGCGCTTCTCGGCGGCGATCCCGAAAGAGGCAAGGTCGGCCACCAGCCAGTCTGCGGCGCGGTCGCATTCCGCCTTGTAGGCCGGGTCGGTCGAGATCGAGGGAATGCGCAACAGGGCCATCAGCCGGTCCAGCGCGGCGGGCATGTCGGCGTCGATACGCGAAAGGGTGGCGTCGAGGGTCATCATCTGCTCCGGCGTTTTTGGTTTGACCGGACCCTAACAGGGCGGCGCCTGCTGTCCAGTGGACGGACTGTTGACGGACCGGTGCTGCCGGTGCGCGGCGGGGAAACCCGCCGAGCGGCCCCGTGCCCATGCTGCGACAGCCCGGGTTTCCCGCCCGCGGCGCGGTGCCGGGCGGCGCGCGCCCTGCCGGGCATCGCCGACATTCGAATCGCGGCCTCCGGGGTGGCGGGGCAATCCTGTTTCCGATATGCGCCTTTTCGCGCGGACCCGCGCCAATGGTCGCAAGTCCGGCTCCGGGCACTTGACCTGGATCAAGGCTGCGACGGAAGGTCCGAGGGCAAAGAGGTGGACAGACAAAAGCCTTGGCTTTAGTTATTCACGAAGCTGAATGCGGATCAACCACCCGCAGGCAAAGGGCCATTGCAGCGCAGGGCCCGAAGAACTGGAAGGACGCGCGCGATGGACTATACGGCGAAGCTGGACGAGGCCCTGAACCGCCTGCACGAAGAAGGCCGCTATCGGACCTTCATCGACATCGAGCGGACCAAGGGTCAGTTTCCGCATGCCATCCGCCGCAAGTCCGACGGGACCGAGCAGCCGATCACCGTCTGGTGCGGCAACGACTACCTTGGCATGGGCCAGCACCCGGTTGTTCTGGAGGCCATGCACGAGGCCATCGACGCCACCGGCGCCGGGTCGGGCGGCACGCGCAACATCTCGGGCACCACGGTCTATCACAAGGGGCTGGAGGCAGAGCTTGCCGACCTGCACGGCAAGGAAGCCTCGCTGCTGTTCACCTCGGCCTACATCGCCAATGACGCGACGCTGTCGACCCTGCCGAAGCTGTTCCCCGGCCTGATCATCTATTCGGATGAGCTGAACCACGCCTCGATGATCGAGGGCATCAAGCGCAACGGCGGCGCCAAGCGCATCTTCAAGCACAACGATCTCGACGACCTGCGGGCCAAGCTGGAAGCCGACGATCCCGAGGCGCCCAAGCTGATCGCCTTCGAATCGATCTACTCGATGGACGGCGATTTCGCCCCGATCGAGGCGATCTGCGATATTGCCGACGAATTCGGTGCGCTGACCTATATCGACGAGGTGCACGCGGTGGGCATGTACGGCGCGCGCGGCGCCGGCGTGGCCGAGCGCGACCGCCTGATGCACCGGCTGGACATCATCAACGGCACGCTGGCCAAGGCCTATGGCGTGATGGGCGGCTATATCGCCGCCTCCGAGAAAATGTGTGACGCCGTGCGGTCTTATGCGCCGGGCTTCATCTTCTCGACCTCGCTGGCCCCGGCGCTGGCCGCCGGTGCGCAGGCCTCTGTCGCCTTCCTCAAGACCTCTGCCGGTGCCAAGCTGCGCGAGGAACACCAGACGCAGGCGAAGATCCTCAAGACCCGGCTGAAGGCCATGGGCCTGCCGATCGTCGATCACGGCAGCCATATCGTGCCGGTCATCGTGGGCGACCCCAAGCACACCAAGCTGATGTCCGACATGATGCTGGACGGCTACGGCATCTACGTGCAGCCGATCAACTTCCCCACCGTGCCGCGCGGCACGGAGCGTCTGCGCTTCACCCCGTCCCCGGTGCATGGTCCGAAAGAGATGGATCACCTGGTTCACGCGATGGATGAACTCTGGAGCCATTGTGCGCTGAATCGTGCCGAAATGGCGGGCTGACCCCTGTAAAACCTGTCATGAACCTTGCGGTGTGGTAAGCTTGTCGTAATAAGCGGGCTACGCGAGTCGCTGTCCGTGGACAAGAACACGGGCAGTCACGGAAGTTGGGGAAGATGGGGCAGTCTCGCATGATTGGGCGCATGACCCAAAAACGCACCGATCCGGAGGACACGTCACAGCAAAGCTTTGACGACTACACGATGCGTCTGGGCGATGTCATGCGCGGCGAGCGGGCGACGCTGGGCAAGTCTCTGCTGGACGTCCAGAGAGAGCTTCGGATCAAGGCCAGCTACATCGCCGCCATCGAGAACTGCGACCCCTCCGTCTTCGATACTCCCGGTTTCATTGCCGGTTACGTCCGCTCTTACGCGCGCTATCTGGGCATGGACCCGGACGAAGCCTTTGCGCATTTCTGCGCCGAAAGCGGCTTTGCCGTTGCGCATGGCATGTCGCAGAAGGCCTCGACCATCCGCAAGGCCGATGCCGCCGATGTGACAGAGCGCGGGGGCCGGGCGCGCAATCCGCTGAGCGAACCGCTCATGCCCTTCGCCCCGGCTTCGGACGGGTTTCTTGCGAATATCGAACCGCGTGCCATCGGCTCTTCGCTGGTGCTGATCGGACTGATCGCCGGGATCGGCTACGGCGGCTACGCGGTGCTGCAAGAGGTCCAGCGCGTGCAGCTGGCCCCGGTGGACCAGACCCCCGTGGTCCTGAGCGAGCTGGACCCGCTGGATGCGGCGATCTCGCCTTCCGCCGCGCGCACAACCGAAGACGCCATGGCCGGTGTCTTCACGCCGCCCACGACAGAGGCCTTCGACCGGCTCTATCGCCCGCAGGCGCTGGACGTGCCGGTTCTGGTGGCCCGCGATGCGCCGATCTCGACGCTGGATCCCGAAGGCGTGGGTGTCTTCGGCGGCTCTGCCGCCGGTCTGCCGCGGGTTCAGGACAGCACCGTCGGCGCTGCTGCTCTGGCCGAGTCGCTGGTGGCGGGGGGCGCGCCGGGGGCCGGGGCGGCCGGTCCGCTGGCAGGGGCGCAGGGTGTCATGGTCGTGGCCGCGCGCCCGGCCTGGGTGCAGATCAAGGACGAAGGCGGTCGGGTCCTGTATTCCCGCGTCATGAATGCGGGCGACAGCTTTGCCGTGCCGCGCGACGCCCGCGCACCCGAGATCCGGGTGGGGGAATCCGGCGCCGTCTATTTCACCGTAAACGGCACCACCTACGGCCCGTCCGGTAGCCGGGGCACCGTGACCTCGGGCATCTCGCTGGCCGCCGCCGACCTGACGCAACGCTACCGGCCAGCAAGGCCCGGCGCCGACGACGATCTGATGTCGGCACTGGTTGCCCTTGATCTTCAGGCGCCGACCGCCGTTGCCGCCGCCCGGCCCGCGCCCGAACCGGTGCTGCGGATCAAGTCCCCGTCAGAGCCGTCGCCCGCGCTGCGTCCGCAGCATTTCGCGCAATACGCGCCGGCGGAACCGGTGATCCCGGTTTCCCAGCCAGAGCCCGCGCCGACCGCTGCCATCGCGGCGGCACAGCGTCCGGTCAACCCGCTGCCGCAGGTCATGGGCACCCCGGGCCGGCAGGCCGCACCGCGGCCCGATGCCCCGGTGCAACAGGCCGACGCCCGTCGCGACGTCCCTGCACAGGTGGCAGAGGCACAGCCCGAACGTCAGGTGCCGCAGGTCACCGCCACACCGGCGCCGGGCATCACCGTCGTCGCCACCGCCGCCACATGGGTCGAGGTCTCGCTGCCGTCGGGGCAAAAGATCTTCGCCGCCGAAATGCAGCCCGGCGACACCTACAAGGTGCCGCAGACCGCCGAAGCGGCCCGGATCTTCTCGGGCAACGCGGGCGGGGTCTATTTCGCGATGAACGGCCAGACCTACGGACCCTATGGCGAAAGCGGTCAGTTCGGGCGTGATCTGCAACTGGCCTCCTCGGACATCACGCAGCGCCTGCAGCTCGCCGACCTGAACCAGAACCAGACCCTGGCCAGGGTCGTGGCAGAGCTGAACCTGCAGTCGCAACTGCCGCCGCGCTGATGCGCGGGGCCTCTGTTCGGGGCAACCCCGACACATCTGGCGTGTGACACCTTCGTGACAGCAACCCCGTGACCCCGCGCCGCGCTTGAAGCGCATGGGCGGGGCCGCTACCTATGCCGCAACGGGCGCAGCCCATTCCGACCGAGAGGACGAACCGTCATGAGCCTCAATCCCGTCCGCCCCTGGCGCAATATCTACCGCCGCAAGTCGCGCCAGATCATGGTGGGCTCTGTCCCGGTGGGCGGCGACGCGCCGATTTCGGTGCAGACCATGACGAATACCGTCACCACCGACATTCCGGGCACCATCGCGCAGGTGCAGGCGGCGGCGGAGGCCGGGGCCGATATCGTGCGGATCTCGGTGCCCGATCAGGATCTCGTCCGGGGCGCTGAAAGAGATCGTGCGGGAAAGCCCGGTGCCGATCGTCGCGGACATCCATTTCCACTACAAGCGCGGGATCGAGGCCGCCGAGGCCGGCGCCGCCTGCCTGCGCATCAACCCGGGCAATATCGGCAGCCAGGAGCGGGTGCGCGAGGTCATCAAGGCGGCGCGCGATCACGGTTGTTCCATGCGCATCGGCGTCAACGCCGGTTCGCTGGAAAAGCACCTGCTGGAGAAATACGGCGAGCCGTGCCCCGATGCCATGGTCGAAAGCGGCATGGATCACATCAGGATCCTCGAGGACAACGATTTTCACGAGTTCAAGATCTCGGTGAAGGCCTCGGACGTCTTCCTTGCCGCCGCCGCCTACCAGGGCATCGCAGAGGCGACGGACAAGCCCATCCACCTTGGCATCACCGAGGCGGGCGGGCTGACCTCTGGCACGATCAAAAGCGCCATCGGCCTGGGCAACCTGCTGTGGATGGGCATCGGCGACACGATCCGCGTCTCGCTGTCGACCGATCCGGTCGAAGAGGTGAAGGTCGGCTACGAGATCCTGAAGTCGCTGGGCCTGCGCCATCGCGGGGTCAATATCATCTCTTGCCCCAGCTGCGCGCGGCAGGGGTTCGACGTCATCAAGACCGTCGAGGCGCTGGAACAGCGGCTGGAACATATCAAGACGCCGATGTCGCTGTCGATCATCGGCTGCGTGGTGAATGGCCCCGGCGAGGCGCTGATGACCGACGTGGGCTTCACCGGTGGCGGCAATGGGGCGGGCATGGTCTATCTGGCGGGCAAGGCCAGCCACAAGATGACCAACGACCAGATGATCGAGCATATCGTCGAAGAGGTCGAGAAGAAGGCCGCCGAGATCGACGCCCGCGAGGCGGCGCAGGCGGCGGAGTAGGGGAAGGCCCTTCGAAGGGCCTTCCGAAACGCTCTTCGAAGAGCGTTGAACGCCGCTTCCAGGCGGCTTTGTCTCACTCGGACAGGTAGCGTTCCAGCACGAAGGCGGGCATGTGGCCCCGGATCAGCCGGTCCGACATGACGTAGGCGGGCAGATCCTCCAGGGCCAGGGCCTCGTGCAGCGCCGCAGAGGCCGGGGCGCCGGTGTCGTGCAGGGCAACCGGATGGCCCGGGGCCTCCAGCTCTGTCCGGGCCGTGGCGCAGTCCGCACATTCGGGACCGACGAAAAGCGCGATCCGTTCCGCCTGCGGAAACAGCGCGCCCGCGTGCGCCGCGATCCGGTCGAGGTCGCGCTCGCGGTCCTCGGCATAGAGGTCGCCGGTCACCACCGGCACCTCGGCGGCGCGCAGGGCGTCGATGCGCTCGCGCAGGCTGTCCTGCGCCGAGGCGGCCCCCGCAAGGGCCGCCAGCATGAGTGTCAGGCGCAGGATCATTCCGCGCGCAGCTGCGCAACGATCTGTTGCATGCCCTGAAGCGGCACGTAGCCCCGCACCATCTGGTCACCGAAGACGAAGCTGGGTGTGCCGTTGATCTGCATGTCGATCGCCAGTTCGCGGGTCTCGGCGATGCGGCGCTGGACCTCGTCGCTGTCCATCTCGGCGGCGATGGCGTCGAAATCCAGCCCGAGCGTTGTCGCCATGCGGCTCAGCTGGGGCTCTCCCGGCGCGCCTTCCAGCGCGATCAGCGCGTCGTGCACCGCCTTGTAGGCCTCGTCGCCGGCGACGATCTGCGTGGCGATGGCGAATTTGGACGAGAGCACCGAGGCCTCTCCGAGGATCGGGAATTCCTTCACGATCAGGCGGATGTTGCCGTCTGCCGCGATCAGCTCGTCGACCTCGGGCTGGGCCTTGCGGCAGTAGCCGCAGCGGTAGTCCATGAACTCGACCACCGTCACGTCGCCCTCGGGGTTGCCGCCCACCCGGGAATAGCCGTCATTCAGCAGCCGGTCGAGATTGTCCGAGACCAGCGAGTCGTCGGCGGCGGCCTGCTGGGCGGCCTGCTGTTGTTCCAGCGCGGCGACCGCATCCATGATCACCTGCGGGTTCTCCATCAGGTAGGCGCGGACCTGGGCGCCGAAGGCGGCGCGCTGGTCTTCGGTCATGGCGTCGAAGTCAAAGCTGTCCTGCGCGAAGGCGGGCGCGGCGAGAAGGCTCAGCGCCGTGGCGGTGGCGGTCAGGGAAGGGCGTGTGAACATGGGGGACTCCGAATGGTTGAAGGTCAGTCTACAGGGTTGGCGGCGCGATCGAAATGGCCGGGCCGCGGATCATTTCGCGCGTTTGGCGGCGATCAGCACATCGTCGGCGCGCTGCCAGGCTGACGAGCCGCGCGGCAGGGCGCCAAGCGCGCGCTTGGCGTGCAGTTCGGCATCCTTCATGCGGCCCATCAGGGCGTAGCGCTCTGCCGTCACGACAGAGGCCATGGCCAGCTGGCCGGTCTGCGCATAGGCGACCGCGAGGTCGCGCAGGATGCGGGCGTCGCGAAAGTCGCGCGCGCGGGCCTGTTCCAGCGCCTGCAGGGCGCCCTTGGGGTTGCCGGCGGCAAGATGGGCGCGGCCCAGCCCGCCGAGGATCAGCGGCTCGCGCGGGGCGCGTGCGGCGGCGGCCTGATAGACCTGCACGGCGGCGCCGAACTGCCGCGATTCCAGCAGGATCTGGCCCTTGAGGTCCAGGAAATAGGCATCGCCCGGGCGGATCGCCAGCGCCCCGTCGATGGCCCGCAGCGCCTTGGACAGGTTCGACTGCCGGTGCCAGGCGACGGCCTCGCGCATCAGCGCGATGTCGCGGCTGCCCGAGGCGTCGAGCCGCCGCAGGGTCCAGTCCGGCGCCCGTTTGAAGGCCGAGAGCTTGCCGCTGGCGCGCTGGAACCAGTAGTTCGCCGTGGCGTCCTCGGGGATGCCGGTATGGCCCGCAATCATCCCCTCGACGGCGCGCAGCCGGTCGCGGGTCAGCGGGTGCGTCCGCATGTAGGGGTCCTGCCGACCGAGGCTCAGCGCCTCCTGCCCGCGAAAGAGGTCCAGCACTTCCTTCGCGCCGACGGGATCGGCCCCGGCCCGCAGCATGTAGCGTACCGAGGCCGCATCGGCGGCGGCTTCCTCGGCCCGGGTGTGGCTGAACAGCCGCCGCATGGCGGCGCTGTTCGAGCCGATGGCGATCCCGGCGGCCGCATCGGTCGATCCGGCGGCGGCGGCGGCCACCGACAGCAGCATGCCGAGGCCCGCGGCGGTACTGGCGTTGCGGACGTTCGACATGCGCCGGGTGATATGGCCATTGGCGATATGCGCCGCCTCGTGGGCGATCACCGCCTGAAGCTCGCGCGCGCTGCCCAGCCGCATGATCAGGCCCGAATGCAGGAAGATGTGCCGCGGGTCGGTCACGAAGGCGTTCAGGCTGCCGTTGTCGATCACCATGATCTTCACCCCCGACGACCCCAGCCCCGCCGCCGAGAGGATCGGCGCGGCAATCTGCTGAAGCGCGCGTTCCATGTCGGCATCGCGCAGAAGAACCGCGGCGGCGCGCGCGGGCAGGGTGGACAGCACAAGCAGCACCACGAGGGGCAACAGCCGAAGGAGAGACATTGACGCGGGGCTCCTGTCGCGGATAGGCGGACGGTATTCCGGCGCACAGTAGAGAGGCAGGCATGCGGAATTCAAGACGCGGTTCGGTCGATCCCTTCATCGTGATGGATGTCATGGAAGAGGCCCGCCGCCTCGAAGAGGCGGGGCGGTCCATCGTCCACATGGAGGTCGGCCAGCCCGGCACCCCGGCACCCGCAGGCGCCCGCGCCCGCGTGGCGGAGGCCATGGCGCAGGGCGCGCTAGGCTACACGGTCTCGCTGGGGCTTCCGGCCCTGCGGCAGAGGATCGCGGCACTTTACGGCGACTGGTACGGCGTGGACCTCGATCCCGGGCGGGTGGTGGTGACCAATGGTTCCAGCGGGGCCTTCCTGCTGGCCTTCACGGCCTTTCTGGACGCGGGCGACCGCATGGCGCTTGGCACGCCGGGTTACCCGTCCTACCGGCAGATCCTGCGGGCGCTGGACATCGAGGCGGTGGAAATCCCCGCCGCCGACGAGAACCGCCTGCAACTGGTGCCGGGCGATCTTGCCGGGGTGGACTATCAGGGGCTTCTGGTGGCCTCGCCGGGCAATCCCACCGGCACCATGCTGGATCGCGATGCGCTGGCCGCGCTGATCGCCGACGCGCAGGGGCGCGGCGCCTGCTTCTTCTCGGACGAGATCTACCACGGCATCGAATACGAGCGCAAAGCCGTCTCGGCGCTGGAAATCTCGGACGAGGTCTGCGTGATCAACTCGTTCTCGAAATACTTCTCGATGACCGGCTGGCGCATCGGATGGATGGTGGTGCCCGAGGACCGGGTGCGCCATGTCGAGCGGCTGGCGCAGAACATGTTCATCTGCGCGCCCCATGTCAGCCAGGTCGCGGCGCTCGGCGCGCTCGACTCCATCGAAGAGCTCGAGGCCAATCGCGCCGTCTATGCCGCCAACCGCAAGCGCATGATCGAGGGCCTGCCCGCCGCGGGCTTCGACCGGATCGCGCCGCCCGACGGCGCCTTCTACGTCTATGCCGATGTCAGCGAGCTGACCGACGACAGCCGCGCGCTGGCCAGCGAGATCCTGAACGAGGCCGGGGTGGCGGTGACGCCGGGGCTGGACTTCGACCCGGAACGCGGCGCCCGAACGCTGCGGTTTTCCTACGCCCAGTGGCACGGCGGAAATCGAAGAGGGCTTGGTGCGGCTTTCGGATTTCATGGCGCGGCGCGGCCCGGGCAAGGCCTGACCCGGCGCCCTGGTTGATGCGTGCATTGGCCCGGGCGGGGTGGTATCGTCGGGGCCAAATCACCGGGAACCGGGGCGGATGAGCAGAGCATTCCTTTACCTTTTGGCGCTTGGCCTCTGGGCCGCGCAGGCCGTGGCGCAGCCCGTGTCCGGCCTTGCCCGGTTCGAGGCCGGGCAGGTCAGCGACATCAGGGGCGGGGTCGCCGTGGACCTGGACCTCAGCCGGGGCGTGCCCTGGCGGCTGTTCACCCTCGACGAACCGCGGCGTCTGGTGCTGGATTTCCGCGAGGTCGACTGGACCGGCGCAGACCCGGAAGAGATGGCCCAAAGCGACAGCGTCGAGGCGCTGCGCATGGGGCCCTTCCAGTCGGGCTGGTCGCGGATGGTGGTGGATCTTGCGGAGCCGCTGGCGATCAGCAGCGCCTCGATGCGGGTCGACCGGGACAGCGGGCGGGCGGAACTGCGCCTGGCGCTGTCTCCGACCAGCGAGGAGGCCTTTGCCGAGGCCGCCGGGGCGACCGCGGACCCGGCCTGGGAGGGGCGCAGCCCGACCGCGCGCCGCACGGCGCCCCGGCAGCCCGGCGACCCGGTTGTCATCGTGCTGGACCCGGGACATGGCGGCATCGACCCCGGCGCAGAGCGCGACGGCGTCAACGAGGCCGACCTGATGCTGACCTTCGCGCAGGAATTGCGCGAGGTGCTTTTGCGGGCCGGGAACTACCGGGTGGCGCTGACCCGGACCGAGGATGTCTTTGTCTCGCTGGAGGCCCGGGTGGCCCGGGCCCATGACGCGGGCGCCGACCTGTTCATATCGCTGCACGCCGATGCGCTGGCCGAGGGTGCGGCGCATGGCGCGGCGGTCTATACCCTTGCCGAAGAGGCCTCGGACGCGGCCTCTGCCGCCCTTGCCGAGCGCCACAACCGCGACGACCTGCTGGGCGGGCTGGACCTCTCGGGCTCTGACGACCGGGTGGCGCAGGTGCTGCTGGATCTGGCGCGGGTCGACAATACCCCCCGTTCGCAGGCCCTGGCAGAGCATCTGGTGGATGGCATCCGCACTGCGCTGGGGCATGTCCACAAGGACCCGATGCGCCAGGCGGGCTTTTCGGTGCTGAAAAGCGCCGACATCCCCTCGGTGCTGATCGAACTGGGGTTTCTGTCGACGGCGCGCGACCTGAAGAACCTGCAGGATCCGGCCTGGCGTGCGGGCATGGCCGCGGGTATCCGCGACGGCATCGCCGCCTGGGAACTGGAAGACGCGGCGCTGGCGCGGTTGCGGCGGCAATAGGGGCGTTTCGGATCGGGATGCCGCCGGGCCCGGGCGGCGCGCGCGGGCCGAAGCGGTGTCACCCGGGGCCGGGCGGGGAGGGGGCTCTGCCCCCGCTGCGCTCCCCCGGAGGTATTTGGACCAAGAAGAAACATGGGGCGCGGCAGCCCGGTCGGGTGGTCGGTGCCCTGCCTCGCGGCGGGCGCAGCGGGGTCGGCGGTCTCTTGCGTGATCGTGTTTTGACGGCGGGCGAGGCTGGATATATGCAGGCGACAACGGGATTTCCGGGGGTTCACGCGTGACGCGATTCATCTTTTCTTTCTTCGGGGCGATCTTCGCGGTCGTGACCATGGGCGCCATGATGGTGGCGCTGACCGTCGGCGCGGTGTTCTGGATGTACGGGCGCGACCTGCCCAGCCACGAGCATCTTGCGCAATACACGCCGCCGACGATCAGCCGGATCTTCAACGGCGAGGGACGGGTGATCGACGAATTCGCGCAGGAGCGGCGGCTGTTCACCCCGGCGGCGCAGATCCCCGACATGGTCAAGCACGCCTTCATCTCGGCCGAGGACAAGAACTTCTACAACCACCAGTGGCTATGACATTCGCGGGATCGTCGCCGCCGGCGTGCAGGCGGTGCAGTCGCGCGGGCGCGATGTGCGCGGCGCCTCGACGATCACACAGCAGGTGATGAAGAACTTCCTGCTCTCCGGCGACCGGCGGGCCGAGCGCAAGATCAAGGAGATCATCCTGGCCTCCCGCGTCGAAGAGGCGCTGTCGAAGGAGAAGATCCTCGAGCTGTATCTGAACGAGATCTTCCTCGGGCAGAACGCCTATGGCGTCACCGCCGCCGCGCAGGTCTATTTCAACAAGTCGCTGGGCCAGCTTGCCCCGCACGAGGCGGCCTTTCTTGCCGCCCTGCCCAAGGCGCCCTCGTCCTTTCACCCGGTGCGCAACAAGGAGCGGGTGACCGACCGGCGCAACTTCGTGCTGCGCGAGATGTACGAGAACGGCTATATCGACGAGGCCACCTACCAGGCCGAGCGCGCGTTGCCGCTGGCCACGGTGCAGAACGGCGATTACGAGCCCTACCAGCGCTCGCTGCCGCCGCGCGACTATTTCACCGACGAGATCCGCCGCCAGCTGAGCCGCGATTTCGGCGAGGACCAGTTCTTCTCGGGCGGCTACTCCGTCCGGGCGACGCTGGACCCGGACATGCAGGAAGAGGCGGCACGGTCGCTGCGCATCGCGCTGGAGGATTACGACCGCGGGCTTGGCCGCTGGCGCGGTACCGGCAAGACCATCCCGGTCGAGACGCTGGGCGAAGAGGCCGCGTGGCGCGCCGCGCTGGCGGATGTGCGCGTGGCGCGCGACATCGTCCTGCCGCATCCCCGGCATGTGGCCGTGGTGCGCGAGGTGCGCGAGAATTCCCTGCTTCTGGGCATCGAGGACGTGCCGCTGGACGATCCGCGCGGGATGGAACTGCCGCGGTCGGACACCAACTGGTTCTCGGGCAGCCTGTTCGACAATTTCGAGGCGGGCGACGTGATCCACGTGCGCCAGATCACCGAAGACGGCAGCGGCGGTTTCGTCCGCTGGTCGCTGCGGCAGGTGCCGGGCGTGCAGGGCGGCTTCATGGCGATGGACGTCCACACCGGCCGCGTCATCGCCATGCAGGGCGGCTTCAGCTACCAGCACTCGGTCTTCAACCGCGCCACGCAGGCGATGCGCCAGCCCGGGTCCAGCTTCAAGCCCTTCGTCTATGCCTCGGCGCTGGACTCGGGCTATACCCCGGCCACGATCATCGTCGACGCCCCCATCGAGATCAACACGCCGCAGGGTGTCTGGCGGCCCAAGAACGCCTCGCACCGCTTTTACGGGCCGACGCCGCTGCGCACCGGCATCGAGCAGTCGCGGAACCTGATGACCATTCGCCTGGCCCAGGAGGTCGGCATCGACACCGTCGACCGCTATGCCGAGAAGTTCGGCGTCTACGAGAACATGGGCCGCAACCTTGCCAATGCGCTTGGCGCCGACGAGACGACGCTGTTCAAGATGGTCGCCGCCTACGCCATGTTCGCCAATGGCGGCGAGCGGGTCGAGCCGACGCTGGTGGACCGGGTGCAGGACCGCTATGGCGCCACGGTCTACAGCCACGACGCCGCCGAGGGAAACCGGCGGGTCTGCGTCGACTGTGACGATCCCAACATCGCCCCGGGCCGCAGCCCGCGCATCGTGAACGAGCGTGAGCGCATCATGAACGCAGTGACCGCCTATCAGCTGACCTCGATGATGCAGGGCGTGGTGGAACGCGGCACCGCGCGCAGTGCGGTCAACCTGTCGGTGCCCACGGCGGGCAAGACCGGCACCACCAACGATCTCGAAGGACGTGTGGTTCCCGGGCTTCACCTCGAACATCGTCGCCGGCTGCTACATCGGCTACGACACCCCCGGCCGCTGGGCCGCGGGGCCTCGGGCGGGCGTTTCTGCGGGCCGGTGTTCCAGCGCTTCATGCAGAAGGCTGTCGCGGAATATGGCGGAGGCGCCTTCAAGGTGCCGGCGGAATGCGAGTTCATCAAGATCGACCGCTTTTCCGGTGCGCGGCTGTCTGACAGCGCCTCCGGGCCGAACGTGGTGTCCGAATGCTTCCGCTTCGGCGAAGAGCCGATCTTCGGCATCCAGTTCGACGGAGGTTTCGCGATCTCCGGCAGCTTCGACCTGATCCGCCCCGAGGGCGGCAGCGCGGCGCGCGAGGTCACCACCTCGACCGGCGAGAAGGCCATCGTGGGGCCCAAGGCGGGCTTCGGCACGCTGTCCTCCGGCGGTCTGTACTGAGACGGATGGGGGCCGCCCCCGGGCGTGGGCCCGGGGCGGCGCGACCGGGTGCGACCGGACAAGACGCTGTCCTGAGGCGGTGGCAGTCTGCGCTGGGATCGACCCGCCGTGTGCGCCGCCACGGCCTGCGTGATGGGCCGGGGCAGGGCGGTCTGCAAAGGGAAGGCTGACCTTCCGCGCATCCGGTCCGACCCCGGTCTTTGGCCGTCCGCGCCCTTGCGCAATCCGCTGGCTGCCCTGCATGCGCGCTCTGCGCTTGCCCGTCCGCTGGCGCCTTGGTATCACGCGGCACTCAGGACATCTGAACAGGAACCCTCCCATGCGCGCCGAAGCCCAGAACAATGTCGAGAAGATCCAGAAATCGCTGGACCTGCTCAAGCAGCGGCTGGGCTGGGAGACGGCGCAGCACCGGCTGGAGGAATTCGACGCGCGGATGGAGAACCCCAACCTCTGGGACGATCCCGCCAATGCGCAGAAGCTGACGAAGGACCGGCAGGCGCTGGTTTCGGCGATGGAGACCTACAGCAACCTCAAGCAGGAGCTGGAGGATCAGGTCGAGCTGATCGAACTGGGCGAGATGGAAGAGGACGAGGAAGTCGTTTCCGAGGCCGAGGCGGCGCTGAAGGCGCTGGTGGAAGTCGCCGCCAAGAAAGAGCTCGAGGCGCTGCTGGACGGCGAAAGCGACGGCAACGACGCCTTCCTCGGAAATCAAGGCCGGCGCCGGCGGCACCGAGGCCTGCGACTGGGCGCAGATGCTGGCGCGCATGTATGTCCGCTGGGCCGAGAAGCGCGGCTTCGAGGTGGATCTTCAGGAAGAACAGGCGGGCGCCGAGGCGGGCATCAAGTCCGCAACCTACCAGATCAAGGGGCCGAACGCCTATGGCTGGCTGAAGTCGGAATCGGGCACGCACCGGCTGGTGCGGATCTCGCCCTTCGGCAAGGGTACGCGTGAGACCTCTCTTCGCCGCCGTGGGCGCCTATCCGGTGATCGACGACAATATCGAGATCGAGGTGAATCCCGCCGACATCCGCATCGACACCTTCCGGTCGTCCGGCGCGGGCGGTCAGCACGTCAACACAACCGACTCGGCGGTGCGGATCACCCACCACCCGACCGGCATCGTGGTGACGAGTTCCGAGAAATCGCAGCACCAGAACCGCGACATCGCCATGAAGGCGCTGAAATCGCGGCTGTACCAGCTGGAACTGGACCGCCGCAACGCCGAGGTGAACGCCCTGCACGAGGCCAAGGGTGACGCGGGCTGGGGCAACCAGATCCGGTCCTACGTGCTGCAGCCCTACCAGATGGTGAAGGACCTGCGCACCAGCTACGAGACGGCGGACACCCGGGGCACGCTCGACGGCAACCTCGATCCCTTCATGGAAGCGACACTGGCGCTTCAGGTCTCCGGCAAGAGCCGGGCCGACGCCCGCAGCGAGGACTGACGGCGCCAGGGCGGGGAAATCCTTTGGAAAGGATTTGAAAATTCCATCGATGGAATTTGCCCGCGCCCGCGGCCCATGTGCGTCGGAAGCCGCCAGCGGTGCGGGGCACAGCCGTCAGTTGCGCGGCGCGTAAAACCCGTCCCAATCCACGCGCTCGGGGAAGCGCCTTCCGAGGGCCCGCTGCCCCTGCGCCGTCAGCGTCCATCCGGTCATCGCCGTCGCCCATCCGCCAGCCGAGGCTGTCACGCGGCATGTCCGGACGCAAAAGCCGGGGCGGCTGAGCGAGCTGCTCCGGCAGGTCCGGCACGCCAGAGCGGATCTCCAGAAAGGCCGCGCGCAGCGCCTCGGCGCCGTTCGAGCGATCCAGCAGTGCCTTGACGCCGATACGCTGGGTTATGCCCTCCGGACCGCGCTGCATGGGGCAACTTGTCCCGGGGCATGGACAGTCCTGCCGCGCCCGAAACACAGCCTTTCCGGGCAAGGCAAAAATCTGCCGGCCATCGGGCTTGCGCAATGACCCTGTCCGCCATTTACTGCCCCACGTGATGACAACTCGTGCAGGGATGAGGCTCGATGCCCGATACGCCCAAACCCGGAGTGCCCGACCCGGGACCCGTATCGCCCGCGCTTCTGCGCGAAGCCCTGCGCCGTGGCTGGCGCGATCTGCTTCGGGCACCGGGCTACGCGGTCTTGTTCGCGGGCTTCTACGTCGCGGCGGGCTGGCTGATGACGCTGGTGACCTGGGCAACGGGGCAAAGCTACTGGCTGGTCTTCGCGGCCATCGGCTTTCCGCTTTTCGCGCCCTTCGCCGCCGTGGGCTTCTACGACATCAGCCGCAGGCTGGAACAGGGGCGCCCGCTGGAGCCGGGCCAGATCCTGTCGGTCGTGGCGCGCCAGTCAAAGCGGCAACTTCCGTCGATCAGCGCCATCATCATCGTGGTCTTCCTGTTCTGGTTCTTCCTTGCCCATATGATCTTTGCGCTTTTCCTGGGCCTGTCGGTGATGACCAATGTTTCCAGCAGCTTCGAGATCTACCTGACGGCCAACGGGCTGACGATGCTGGCGGTCGGCACGGCGGTGGGCGCGGGCTTTTCCGTGCTGCTCTACATGATCACGGTGCTGTCCCTGCCGCTGCTGCTGGACCGCGAGGTGGATTTCGTCACCGCGATGGTGACCTCGTTCCAATATGTGCAGGCGCATGCCGTGACCATGCTGGGCTGGGGCGCCTTCATCGCGGTGGTGACGCTGGCGTCGATGCTGCCGGGTTTCCTGGGGTTGTTCCTGACGCTGCCGCTGTTCGGCCACGCGACATGGCACGTCTATGACATGCTGGCCTATGGCAGGGCGCCCGCCCCTGCGGGCGTGACCGCCTGAGGCCTTCAGGCGAAGGGCTCGCCGACCTTCAGCAGCGTGCGGTGGTAGGGCAGCAGTTCCGAGGCGGCGCAGAACCCGGCGGCGCGGGCGACCGGCAGGACATCGGCCATGGCGTGCCCGAGATACTCGTAGACCAGCCGTTCGACCCGGCGCCCGGCGACGTTCTCGCGCACCGTGCGGGCGACATAGCCGACCCAGAAGTTGTTCTCGAAGCTGGGCACCCGGGCGAGGTAGTTGAAGGTGGTCGTGGTTGCGCCCCTGCGGCTGACCAGTGCCGCAACGCCCTCTTCCTGCGCCAGTACGGGGCCGCGGAACTCTCGTGTGGCGGGGGTGGTGGGCAGGCCCTGCCGGGCCATGGCGTCGCGTGCCTCGAACCCCTTCAGGAAGGTGTGGTCCTTGTCGCGGTAGACGAAGATCAGCCCTTGCACGTAGCGCGTTTCGTCCGAGAAGCTGCGCCGTGAAAAGCGGTAGAACCCCGAGGGCAGCTCCTTTTCGGGCACCACACCGGCGGTCGCGCCCATGAAGTCGACGACCGCGGGGTGGAGCAGCAGGCTGTCGCCGCTGGCGGTCACCTCCTCCACCGGCTCCAGCAGGATGCGGGCGTCGACGCTGAAATAGGTGCAGATGCGGTGCAGCACGTCGGGGCGCGGAAAGCTCTCGCCCGAAAGGTAGCGATTGTACTGTGTCCGGTTGATGCCGAGGTCCCGACACAGGGCCGAGATGGACGCGGCCTGCTTGGACAGCTGACGCAAATTCGCACCAAGCACAGAGCGGAGATCCGCCGGGCTGGGGCTACTGCTGTGGGAAGCTGTGGCGTTCACCGGCATGACGTGTACTCTTTTGGTTGAGGAGTCACCGGCTTGCACAGCCAATACACTCCTTTCGTACCGCGTTTGGGTAAAAGCTGATCCTGCTTGGCGTCACTGGTGATGCGTACTGGCGCCAATTTTGCGCATCAGAGACACAAAAATCAAGAAGCCGGCGCGGAAAAAGTCATACACAGCGATCGGGATTTCATTCACCCTGATCGCACAACCTTTTGGAACGGGTGAAAAATGTCGGACCAAATGATGGGCGTTGTTCTCTGGGCGGATGCTCACGACCGTAGGGCCGTGATCTGGTGCGAGGATCACGGAAATCTGGCCTACTATACCGCGCCGAACCAGACAGCGCATGATGGCGAGTGCCTCGACGCGGGCGACCTGATCGCCTTCGATATCCGCGAAGAGCACGATTGCCGCCTTGCGCGGAACCCGCGCCGCATGAACGCGGGCTTCGCACCCTATCTGGCACATGATCTTTCGGGCGTTCGGCGGACCACGGCCGATATGGCACCGGGTGGCAACGTCCTGCCCTTCGTCAAGCGCGCGGGCTGAGGCAGGCAGGGCAGGGCAGCGATCCCTGTCGCGCGTCTTGCAGGGCGCCGGGGCGACATCTGCCCGGCGCCGGGGTTTAGGGCGCCGGGATCCGACAGCGCCTAGAGCGCCGTCAGGCTTTCGGCAAAGCGCGCGGCTTTCGCGCGGTACGATGTGGCGGACCGGCGCAGTCCTTCGATGGCGGCCTCGTCCAGCTGCCGGACAACCTTGCCCGGCATCCCCATGACAAGCGAGCCGTCGGGGATCTCGCGGCCCTCGGGGATCAGCGCGCCCGCGCCGATCAGGCAGTTGCGCTCGATCTTGGCGCCGTTCAGCACCGTGGCCCCCATGCCGATCAGAGAGTTCTCGCCGATGGTGCAGCCGTGCAGCATGGCCTTGTGGCCGATGGTGCAGCCCGCGCCGATGACCAGCGGATGCCCCATGTCGGTGTGGCAGACCACGTTTTCCTGAAGGTTCGTGCCCTCTCCGACGCGGATTTCCTCGTTGTCGCCGCGCAGCACCGCGCCGAACCAGATCGAGGCGCCCGCCTCCAGCACCACGCGTCCCATGACATGGCTGCCGGGCGCCACCCGGGCATCCGCGGCGACCTGCGGCGAGACGCCGTCGAAAGCATACAGGGTCATTGGTCTCCTCCTCGAATTCCGCCTGAAGGCTGCGGACGTGATCCAGCAGCCCGGGCTGTTGCGTCCGCCGCAGCCGGGCGGCGGTGACGATGCTTTTCAGCCGCTCTTCGGTGCGGTCCAGATCCTCGTTCACCAGCACGAAATCGTAGGAGCCCCAGTGGCTGATCTCGTCCCAGCTTTTCTGCATGCGCCGGTCGATCACCTCGGCGTCGTCCTGCGCCCGCGCCTCCAGCCGCCGTTTCAGCTCGGCGATGGAGGGCGGCAGCAGGAAGATCGACAGCGTGTGCAGCGCCAGTTCAGAGTTCGTCATCTGCTGCGCACCCTGCCAGTCGATGTCGAACAGCACGTCCTTTCCGGCGATGATCGCATCGCGCACCGGCCCCTTGGGCGAGCCGTAGAAATTGCCGAAGACATGCGCGTGTTCCAGCATCTCGCCCTCGGCTGACCGCCTTCTTGAAGGCGCTTTCGGACATGAAGTGGTAATCCTCGCCGTCCACCTCTCCGGGGCGCGGCTTGCGGGTGGTGGCCGAGACGGAGAAGTTGATCGAGGGATCCCGGGACCGCAGGCGGCGGGCCAGCGTGGATTTCCCCGCGCCCGAGGGCGAGGACAGGATGATCAGAAGGCCGCGACGCGACGCCATGGGCTTACTCCACGTTCTGGACCTGCTCGCGCATCTGGTCGATGACCGTCTTCAGCGCCAGCCCGGTCGAGGTCAAGGTTGGATCGCCGCTCTTGGAGCACAGCGTATTGGCTTCGCGGTTGAATTCCTGGCAGAGGAAATCCAGCTTGCGGCCCACCGCGCCATCCTCGGCCAGCAGGGCGCGGGCGCGGGTCACATGGGCGCGCAGGCGGTCGATTTCCTCGGTCACGTCGGCCTTGACGGCGATCAGCGCCAGTTCCTGCGCCAGCCGCGCCTCGTCGACGCCCTCGGCGTTCTCCATCACGCGGGCCAGTTGCGTCCGCAGCCGTTCGCGGGCCTGCGGCATGCGCGCCTCGGCGGCCTCTGCCGCCTCGTCCACCAGCCGCGCGATCTCGTCGAACTGGCCCTGCAGGATCGCGGTCAGCGCGGCGCCCTCGGCGCGGCGGGCGGCGATGAACTCCGCCAGTGCCGCCTCGAAGTCCGACAAGAGCAGGGCGCGGATCCGGGCCACGTCGACCTCGGCGGCTTCGCTGGTCAGAACCCCGCGCAAGGCGACGATATCCGCAGAGGTCGAGGGCGCCAGCGACAGGCCCCGGGCCATGGCGGCCTCTTCGATCTCGTGCATGGCGGTCAGCAAAGCCTCCAGCTGCGCGGCATCCAGGCGCTGCGCGCCCTCGGTCCCGTCAGAGGCCAGCTTCAGCCCGATCTGCACATTGCCGCGATCCGGGGCTTTCGTCGCCAGCGCACGCACCTGCGGCTCCAGCCCTTCGACCCAGTCGGGCAGGCGCAGGCGCAGGTCCAGCCCCTTGCCGTTGACGCCCCGCATCTCCCGGGTCGAGGTCAGGCCAAGGCCCTGACCCTGCCGGCTGGCGAAGCCCGTCATGGATTGCCGCATCTCGTCTCCTTCGTTGCGGTTGGGCCTAGCGGCTCTGCAACCACAAGACAAGTCCATGAAGAGGGCGTTAACCTCGCCCGGACAAATGAGGCGAAAACTTGGTGCAAATCTGGTAGTAATACTTTCGTAACGAAGTTTAAGCAGGGTGGTGGCAGGGGGCTCGCCTACCCGCACCCGAGAGGAGCGGATCGTGTTGGGCAAAGGTGGAAACGATCATGGAAGCGATCACGGGATCGTCTCGATGACAGAGCGCGAAAAGCGGCGGCGGCTGGCCCCGCTGCGGCAGGTCGAAGCCTACTGGCACGGCCTGAGCGCCGAGAACCGGGTGCCGCTGCGGTCGCAGATCGACCCGCGCGGCATGGAAGACGCGCTGGAATACGCCTTGCTGATGGAACGCATCGCGCCGACCATGGCCAAGGTCCGTGTCGCCGGTTCCCATCTGAACGACCTGATGGGCATGCAGATCGCCGGCATGCCGCTGTCCTCGCTGATTGCCCCGTCCGACCGGGACCGCTTTGGGCAGGCGGTGCAGCATCTCTTCGACGATCCGGCCATCGTGCGCCTGAGGCTGACGGCAGAGGGCGGCTTCGGCAAGCCCGACATGGAGGCCGATATGGTGCTGCTGCCGCTGCGCTCGGATTTCGGCGACCTGTCGCGGGGGCTGGGCGCGCTGATCAGCCATGGCCGGATCGGGCGCACGCCGCGCCGCTTCCTGATCACCGGGATCGAGGTTCTGCCGGTGACGGGGCAGGGGGCGGCGGAGCCTGCGCCGGTCGGGACGGACGCAGCAAAGCCCGCCCCCGCGTTCCGGGAAGAGGGCGCGCCCTTCCGGCACCGGCATCCAGCCGCGATGGAAACCAAATCCTGCGCGTCCCGCCGGGGGCATCTGCGGCTGGTCGTGGACAACGACAACTGAGGGGCGCCCCGTACCCGTGACCCGGTTCGGGGTCGCCTTCGGGCTGGCCCCGGTTCTCGGGCGGGCGCCGTCCGGCTGGCCGCGATGGCGCAGCGCTGCGACCGGGGCATCCGGTCGTTACGGACATCCGGCGGAAACCAAAAGGGCGCCGGGTTTCCCCGTGCGCCCCGGCACTGTTTCTCTGTCAGCCTGTTACAGCCGGACGTTGACCTTTGCGGCCTCTGTACAGGCGGCAAGCTGCGTCAGAAGCGTGTCGGGCATCACCCGCGCCTCATGTTCGATGTCCGGCTCGTTGTCGGCCAGGTCAGAGGCGTGTGGCACCCCGCCCAATGCCGCCGCCAGACCGATCAGCGCGACCAGAGCCGCCGCCTTGCACAGTGTGAAATCCCGATAGTATAGATTGCGTGCCATCCCTGGCCCTCCCGGGGTCCCTTGCCCCACCTGCTTTTGGGTGCAAATCACCCTGTTTCTGTGTCATCAGGATCACAAATTTGACCCTTTCTGGCAATTCACAAACATGAGCGCATTGTTGCAATTGACTCTCTGCGCACAGGTCGGCGCGCATGCGCGCACCTGCCGGCAAAATACCGCGCAATAATCGCAAAGAAAAAACGCCGCGCGGGACAGATTTTTCGGGTGCGCCCGGTTGACCTGCCCGGACCCCGGTCATAATGTCTCGACGCGGAGTAAAGGAGCCTGAACAGGTGATCACGCTAGTCGTCATCGTAGGGAAAGCGCGCATGGGCCGGTAACGGTTTCCCAGATGAGGACCCATGCGCCCCCGCCAGACCGGACGGGGGCTTTTTTATACCCGCTAAACGCAGTGTCGGAGATGGAGATGAACCGATGACACGTCAGATGACCGGAGCGAAAATGGTGGTTCAGGCCCTGAAGGATCAGGGTGTGGACACGGTATTCGGCTATCCCGGCGGCGCCGTTCTACCCATCTACGACGAGATTTTTCAGCAAAACGACATCAAGCACGTTCTCGTCCGTCACGAACAGGGCGCGGTGCACGCCGCCGAGGGCTATGCCCGCTCGACCGGCAAGCCGGGTGTCTGCCTCGTGACCTCTGGCCCCGGCGCCACGAACGCCGTCACCGGCCTGACCGATGCGCTGATGGATTCCATCCCGCTGGTCGTCCTGACCGGGCAGGTCCCGACCTTCATGATCGGCTCTGACGCCTTTCAGGAGGCGGACACCATCGGCATCACGCGGCCCTGCACGAAACACAACTGGCTGGTGAAAGAGACCGACAAGCTGTCGGGCACCATCCACGAGGCCTTTCACGTCGCCACCTCGGGCCGTCCCGGTCCGGTGCTGATCGACATCCCCAAGGACGTGCAGTTCGCCAGCGGCCAGTATACCCAGAAAGCCAAGGCCAAGACCTCGCATTACATGCCGCAGGTCAAGGGCGACCCCGAGATGATCCAGGCGCTTGTCGAGGCGCTGGAAGTGGCCGAGAAGCCGGTCTTCTACACCGGCGGCGGCGTGATCAACTCTGGCCCGGCGGCCAGCCAGCTGCTGCGCGAACTGGTCGAGGCGACGGGTTTTCCGATCACCTCCACGCTGATGGGGCTTGGCGCCTATCCGGCGAGCGGCAAGGCCTGGCTGGGCATGCTGGGGATGCACGGGCTTTACGAGGCCAACCTCGCCATGCACGGCTGTGACCTGATGATCAACGTGGGCGCGCGCTTCGACGACCGGATCACGGGGCGCATCGACGCCTTCAGCCCGAACTCGAAGAAGGCCCATATCGACATCGACCCCTCGTCGATCAACAAGGTGATTAAGACCGATTTCCCCATCGTCGGCGATGTGGCCCATGTGCTGGAAGACGTGCTGCACCTGTGGAAATCGCGCGGTCGCAAGGTTAACCGCGAGGCGCTGGCCAAGTGGTGGACCCAGATCGAGAAGTGGCAGAAGGTCGATTGCCTGAAGTACAAGCCGTCCGAGGGCGCGATCCGTCCGCAGCACGCGCTGGCGCGGCTGGAGGCGCTGACAAAGGGCCGTGACCGCTATATCTGCACCGAGGTCGGCCAGCACCAGATGTGGGCCGCGCAGTACCTGGGCTTCGAGGATCCGAACCGCTGGATGACCTCGGGCGGTCTGGGGACGATGGGCTACGGCTTCCCGGCCTCCATCGGCGTGCAGATGGCGCACCCCGAGGCGCTGGTGATCAACGTGGCGGGCGAGGCCTCGTGGCTGATGAACATGCAGGAGATGGGCACGGCGGTGCAGTACCGCCTGCCGGTCAAGCAGTTCATCCTCAACAACGAGCGTCTGGGCATGGTGCGCCAGTGGCAGCAGCTTCTGCACGGCGAGCGCTACTCGCAAAGCTGGTCCGAGGCGCTGCCCGACTTCGTCAAGCTGGCCGAGGCCTTTGGCGCCAAGGGCATCCAGTGCTCGGACCCGGCGGATCTGGACGACGCGCTGATGGAGATGATCGAGCACGACGGCCCGGTGATCATGGATTGCCTCGTCGAGAAGCACGAGAACTGCTTCCCGATGATCCCGTCGGGCGAGCCGCACAACAAGATGCTGCTCGGCGACGCCAAGGCGACCAACGCGATTGCCGGCAAGGGCGCGGTGCTGGTCTGATCGGACTGGCATGAAGGATAAACGCCCGGGCTTCGGCCCGGGCGTTTTCATGTGTGGGGGTCCGATTGGTCCGGCTTTTGGCCCGGGGCCGGTGTCGGCAGTCCGGGACCGGGCGGCGAGGGGTCGCGGCCCGTTGGACGCGTCCCCTTTGATTTGACGGTGTCCACGTGGCCTTGCGCAGCAAGCGATCCGGCCTCAGCCCGGGCAGAGCCAGGCCGTCAGCTGCGTTTCCAGCCTGTTCTCAACATTCTGGCTGCTGTGAAGCGCACAAAAGCTGAAGGCGATCGAGCTGATGCAGAAGGCCTGAATGCCCTCTGACAACAATTCGGGCGAAACATCCTGCCTGAACTGCTCTCTGTCCAGCTTCTCGATGAGAATGCGATCCAGCCTGACCAGCGACTCCGCGATTTCGCCGATTTCCTCGACCTTCAGCGCCCCTGACAGGCGCAGGTATAGGTCGAAGACATAGCGCTCGCTGGATATGAAGGCCAGATAGGGCATCAGGCCTGCCACCACGTCCGCGACGCTCTGGAATTTCGGGGCCGTTTCCATCCCGTCAAGCAGCGCGTTCAGCCGCTCGGCGATCAGGATGTCCATCAGGGCGTCTTTGTCTTTGAAATGAGAAAAGAACGTGCCCTTGGCCATTCCCGCCGCCGAGACGATGTCTTCGACGCGCAGCGCGCCATAGCCGACGGCAGAGGCCTTTTCCCGCGCCAAACTTAAAAGCGTCTCTCTGGTTCGAATGCTTCTGGCTTGCCTGGCGCGCGTCATGGAATTTTCACTAATGCAAATATTGACCATGGTCAACATTGTCCGTATTAAAGTGACCACGGTCATTTATTGGATCATCATCTATGAAGAAACGAATATTCGTCCTGAACGGGCACCCGGGCGGAACCTCGCTGTCAAAGCGGCTGTCCGAGGCCTACGCGCAGGCCGCGACCAAGGCAGGTCACGACCTGCGGCTGACCCATCTGCACGATCTCACGTTCGATCCCGACTTTGGCGAGGGCAGCTACAAGACCCTGAAACCGCTGGAGGGTGACCTGAAGGCGGTTGCCGCCGACCTGGAGTGGAGCGAGCACATTGTCCTGTTGACCCCGATGTGGTGGGGTGGTGTTCCGGCCAAGCTGAAAGGCCTGTTCGACCGCGTTCTTCTGCCCGGCTTTGCCTTCGATCCGCGCCAGAAACGGCTGGGGCTGCCCAAGCCGCTTCTGGCCGGTCGGACCGCGCGGCTGATCATGACATCCGATACCCCGGACTGGTTCTTCCGGCTTGCCTATGGGCGGGCGATGGTGCGCCAGCTGCGCGCGCAGGTCTTCGGCTTCGTCGGGATAAAGCCTTTGCGCGTCACGCATTTTTCAGAAGCCAGCCATCCGGCGCCGAAAGACGTCGAGAGATGGTCGGACGCGGTGGCCGCGCTGGGGCGTGCCGCCCGCTAACCCTTTGGAAATGTTTCAGGTCCGCGCGCCGGTGTCCTCCGGGGCCGCGCGCCCTGCACAATGGAGAGACGCCTCATGGTAAAAATTGTAAAACGACTTCTGCTTTGGCTCACAGGCGCCTTGGCGGCGCTGATTGCGGTCTATTCCCTGCGCTATTTGTTTCAGGGGGCCGATGCGGTGGACGCACTGGCCGAAACAGATGCGTTCTTCAACAGCCTGTCCGGGCAAATGGGCAGCTTCTGGACCGAGTTCGCGTCCCATCAGAAGCCGCTTTACCATCAGCATGAGTTTACCCTCGTCGGGCATATTGCAGGGGCCTCTATCGCCCTGTTGGTCGGGATGGTTCAGTTTGTGCCCTATATTCGGGACAACATGCCGCTGCTGCACCGCGCGTCGGGATATCTTTACACGTTTACGGCGGTACTCGGATTGGGGCTTGGGGCCTATGTTTCTGCCGCTTTGCCCATGGAGGGCGGCCCCAAGGCCATCGTTGCCAATATCCTTGGCGGATGCCTGGGCATTGCCTTCATCGTGATCGCCTTCTTCCGCATCCGGCAGGGTCAGTATGAAAAACACGGCCAGTGGATGCTGAGAAGCTACGCGATCCTGATGGCAATCCTGACGGTCTATCTTCTGGTCACGCTATTTGCCGCGATGGGTATGGACTCCATGCTTGGCCTCACGCTGGCGCATATGGTCTGTTTCCCGATCAACCTCGCCATTGCCGAGATGATCATCCGGACATCCCCTCAGAGCTTCCGTGCAGGGGCGCAACCCGCGCAAACCGGCGCGAAGCTTGGGGTCGCGGCAATCTGACGGTCGTGAAATGACGGACGCGCGGCGCCTCGACAGGGGCCGCGCGTCCGGACGCAAGGCAGACCTTCTTGGCGGCGTTTGCCGCTTTCGGACCGAGGGCCGGTCAGCGCCTGGCGGGAAGGGCCGGGCGCGCGGCTTTGCCGGGTCCGGCGCGGCGGTCACTCCAGCGGCAGCAGGATGGTGACCGTCGTGCCTTCGCCCCCGGTGCTGTCCACCCGCAGGCGCCCGCGGTGGCGGTTGACGATATGTTTCACGATGGCAAGTCCAAGCCCCGTGCCGCCTTTTTCGCGAGAGCGGTGGCTGTCCACGCGGTAGAAGCGCTCCGTGAGGCGGGGCAGGTGGATGGCCTCGATCCCCGGTCCGGTGTCCGCCACCACCAGCTGAACACCGCGTCCGCGCAGGCGCGGCTCGAAATCCGGGACACTCAGCCGCACGGTGACAGAGGCATCGCCGCCCGCGTATTTGATGCCGTTCTCCACGAGGTTCGTCAGCACCTGCCGCAACTGGTCCGGATCGCCGGGCACGCGCACCGGCTCGTCGGGCAGCTCCTGCACCAGCGTGACCCCGGCGTCAGAGGCAATCGTCGTCAGGCCGTGCAGCGTCGCGCGCACCAGATCGCCAAGGTCGACCGGGTCAGAGGGGCGCACGCGCTCTTCGGCCTCCACCCGGCTCAGCGACAGAAGGTCCGCCACCAGCCGCACCATGCGCTGCGCCTCGCCCTCCATGATGTCCAGAAACCGCGCCTGTCCGGCCGGGTCGTTGCGGGCCGGGCCCTTGATCGTCTCGATGAAACCGATCAGCGCGGTCAGCGGCGTGCGCAGCTCGTGGCTGACGTTGGCGACGAAGTCGCGGCGCATCTGCACGGTCTGTTCGAGATGCGAGACATCCTCGAAGCTGACCACCACGCCGGTGCCACTGGCCAGCGGAAGCGGCACCACCAGCACCCGGTAGGTCATTTCCTGCCGCGCGTTCAGGCTCAGGAAATCGGTGCGCCGCGCGGTGCCGTCACGCAGGCAGCCTTCGATGGCATCCAGCAGGTCGGGCTGCCGAAGGGCGGTGATGAAGTGACGCTCGACGATTTCGCGGCCCAGAAGCGCCCGGGCCGGGGCGTTGGCGGCGCCGATGCGCTCGTCCCGGCGGATGATCAGCGCCGGAAGCGGCATGGCCTCGAGCATATGGTCGGCGGGAACCTGCATCGGGCTCAGCCTGCCACGGCCCGCGCCGCGGCGAGGCCGTCGGCGAAGGTAGCCAGAAGTGCCCGGGGATCCTCAAGGCCGACCGAGACCCGGAAGAAGCCTTCGGAGATGCCCAGTCCGGCCCGGCCTTCGGGCGTCAGGGCCCGGTGCGAGGACGAGGCCGGGTGCGAGAGCGTCGTGCCCACATCGCCCAGCGTCGGTGCAAAGGCGATGCCCTGCGCGGCGGTCGTCAGTGCATTGGCGGCGGCGCGCCCGCCCGCGATCTCGAAGCTGACCATGTTGCAGCCGCGTCCTTTCAGCAGAGACTGGGCGCGCGCGGCCTCGGGGTGGTCGGCGCGGGTGGGATACAGAACGCGGGTCACGCCGGGGGTTTCGGCCAGCATGTCCGCAAGCCGCTGCGCAGTCTCCTGCGCGCGGGCAAAACGCAGGTCGAAGGTGGCAAGGCCGCGCTCCGCCAGCCAGCAATCGAAGGGGCTGGCGGTCATCCCGGTGGTGACGGCGAAGACGCGCAGGCGCTCGTTGATCGCTTTGTCCTTCGCAGCGACCCAGCCCAGCGTCGCGTCAGAGTGCCCCGCCAGCAGCTTCGTGACCGAGTGCAGGACGATGTCGGCGCCGTGTTCGAAGGGTTTGACGGCGGCGGGCGTGGTAAAGGTGTTGTCCACCACCATCAGCACACCCTTGTCGCGGCAGAGGGCGGCGATGCCGTCGAGGTCGGCGATCCGCAGCGTCGGGTTCGAGACGACCTCGATCAGCACCATGCGGGTTTCCGGGCGGATCGCCTCGGCCACCGCCTCGGCGCGGGTGACATCGACGAGGGAGGTCGTCACGCCCATGCGCGGCAGGTCCTCGGCCATCATCCGCAGCGAGCGGCCATACAGCTGGTTGCCGCCGATCACGTGGTCGCCGGTCCGGGTCAGGCCCAGCAGGACGGCGGCGACGGCGGCCATGCCAGAACCGGTGACAATGCCGTTTTCGGCGCCTTCCATGGCGTCGATGCGGCGGGCCAGCATCTCGGCGTTGGGGTGGCCTTCGCGGGCATAGGTAAAGCCCTGCGTGGCGCCTTCGTATTGCGCATCAAGGCTGTCGGGCGTGTCAGAGGCATAGACGACAGAGGGCATGATGCCGGGCACCACCGGGGAAGAGACACCGGCGAGGGGCACGACGGGGCGTTGCAGGGTCTTCTTCACGGGCGGCTCTCCTTCGGGCGTGTTGGCGCATAGCTGCCGTGTCGGGAAGGCGGGCGCAAGGGGGATGCGGCGACGGCTGACCCGGAGGAGCGGAAAGGGGCGCGACGGTCAGAGGACAAGACAAGGGCTGCGTCGGCCCGTGGGGGGGCGCAGTCGGGTGTGCCCCGGGGGCACTAGGGGGGCTTGTGGGCCTGGAGGGCGGCGCCCATCCGTAGCGGTCTGTGTGATGGGCTGCGCATGCGGGTTCCGCCCGACGGCAGGTCGGGCTGCGCCTTCCCGCCCCTCTGAGGCGGCGCTTGTGCGCCACCCGCGCAGGATGGCGTAGCCCTTGTCGCTGATCGGCGAAGAAACGGGGCGCGGTGGATTTTTCGGTGCGCTTCGTGGCCCGCGTGCGCGCCACGACTCAGCCCGTCATGCGTTACGCGCCGCGGCTCAGCGCGGCTGGCTTGTTATGCGCCGCGGCTCAGCGCGGCGACGCCCGTCCGGGCCACTTCCATCAGGCCAAGCGAGTCGCATCAGGTCGGCAAAGGCATCGATCTTGTCCGGCGTGCCGGTCAGTTGGAAGACAAAGCTCTCCAGCGTCGAATCGACCACATTGGCGCGGAAGATATCCGCCAGCCGCAGCGCCTCGACGCGCTTTTCGCCACCGCCCTTGACCTTGAACAGCGCCAGTTCGCGCTCGACAGAGCCACCCTCGACCGTCAGGTCGTGCACGTCGTGGACAGAGACGATCCGGCCAAGCTGCGCCTTGATCTGCTCGATCACCTGCGGGGTGCCGCTGGTGACGATGGTGATGCGGCTCAGGTGGCCCTCGTGGTCGACCTCGGCCACGGTGAGGCTGTCGATGTTGTAGCCACGCCCCGAGAACAGGCCGATCACCCGCGCCAGCACGCCGGGCTCGTTTTCCACCAGAACGGCGATGGTATGGGTTTCGGTCACGTCCGAGAAGCTGGGCCGCAGGTTATAGGCGGAATGCTTCGACGATCCCTTCTTGATGTTCAGTGCGGACATGTCCCGGCCCCTTCTCGATACTGGCCGGGTCCTGCGCCGCCCGGCGCCCCGGCGACGGCCTGCTTAGACCGGATCATGCGTGAAGACCAGTCTTTAAGGGGGCCGTAGAGGCTGCTTTCCCCGGATTCACCGGGTCTGCCGGTCTCGCCCGACCATGGCCGGGGTCAGGGCCCCCTCGGATGGGCCGGGGATGCGCCGCCTTGGACAGAACGGGCGAAGCCGCTGCGCTATCCTGCTCTCGTCCCGGGCGGGGCGGCGGAGCGGCCTGTTGCCCGTGCTGCGCTGGTCGATACCTTCCTTGCCGGGCCGGACCGCTGCAAGGCCATCGGATCCGCGCCGGGGCGCATTCGGGCGCGGGGCAGGGCGCCGGGGTGTGGTCCCATGTCAGCCAGGGCCGCCCTGCACTCTGCGGTGGCGCAGAGCACTCAGGCGCAACCATAGGGTGTAGGGCTTGCCACCCGAGCGGCAATCCGCGCCGCCAATCTGACACTGTCATAAAATCGTTACGCAAGTGTCACAAAAGCTTGGTCCGCCGGGTCTAGGCGTCACACCCGGAGATCACTGGTTCGGTGATCGATTCCGAAAAGATACCTGGATGGAGTTTTCCACATGTCTGTCAAACTGACCGCCTCCGCTCTGGCGATTGCCGCCGTCGCAGCAACCTCTGCCGCTGCCCGCGACAACGTGCAGGTCGCCGGTTCCTCGACCGTGCTGCCCTATGCCTCGATCGTGGCCGAAGCCTTCGGCGAGAACACCGACTTCCCGACGCCGGTCGTTGAATCGGGTGGCTCCTCCGCCGGTCTGAAGCGCTTCTGCGAAGGCGTGGGCGAGAACACCATCGACGTCGCCAACGCCTCGCGCAAGATCCGCGAAAAGGAAATCGAAGCCTGCGCGGCCAACGGCGTGACCGACATCATCGAAGTCCGCATCGGCTATGACGGCATCGTCTTCGCCAGCCAGCAGTCCGGCCCCGCCTTCACCGCTTTCGAACCGGTCGACATCTACAACGCCATCGGCTCCAAGGTGATGAAAGACGGCGAACTGGTCGACAATGCCAACACCACCTGGGACGAGTTCAACGGCGACCTGCCCGCCGTCGAGATCGCCATGTTCATCCCGGGCACCAAGCACGGCACGCGCGAAGTCTTCGAAGAGAAGGTCCTGCTGCCCGGCTGTGAAGCAACCGGCGCCATGCAGGCGATGATCGACGGCGGCATGTCCGAAGACGACGCCGAGGACGCCTGCCTGGCCGTGCGCACCGACGGCAAGTCGGTCGACATCGACGGCGACTACACCGAGACGCTGGCACGCATCGACAGCAACACCAACGGCATCGGCGTCTTCGGCCTGGCGTTCTACGAGAACAACACCGACAAGCTGAAGGTCGCGACCATGTCCGGCGTCGAGCCCACCACCGAGAGCATCTCGACCGGCGAATACCCCGTGTCGCGCCCGCTGTTCTTCTACGTGAAGAAAGCCCACATCGGCGTGATCCCGGGCCTGAAGGAATACGCCCAGTTCTTCGTCGCTGACGAGCTGGCAGGCCCCTCCGGCCCGCTGGCCAACTACGGCCTCGTGTCCGACCCCGAGCTGGCAGCCACCCAGGCCGCCGTCGAAGCAGAAGAGACCATGTCCTCGGGCATGTAATCCGGTCTGACGACCACGGGGGCGGCGCATTCCGCCGCCCCCAATTTCCATCACGGACCGTTACCGAAAAGGAATACGGGGGGCATATGCCGATTTTCTGGCTCATCTTAATCGTGCTCGCGATCGCCGCGACCGGCTTTGTCATAGGGCGCAAGCGCGCCCTGCAAAGCGTCGGGGGCGACGGGCGCCGCCTGCATTCCCTGCCGGGCTATTACGGCTACAATGTCGTGCTCAAGGCCATCGTGCCGGCCTTCCTGCTGATGATCGTCTGGCTGCTGGTACAGCCGCTGGTCGTGAACAACAGCGTGTCGGGCATGATCCCCGAAGAGGCCGCGCAGACCGCCGGCAGCCAGAGCCTGGTGATGTCCGAGATCCGCCGCCTGTCGAGCGGGCTGGACGCCGTGACCGGCATGGGGCTTCTGTCCGAAGAGGCCGCCCGCGACCCCGGGGCCGATCCCGAAGCCATCTCGCAGACGCTGCGGGACGCGGGCCAGATCGTGACCTCCGAGGTGACGACACCGATCCTCAACGCGGCGCAGCGGTTCCGCGGGCTGAACGCGACCGGCAACCTTGCCATGAGCGCGCTTGTCATCCTTGTGGCGCTGGCCGGTGCGCTGCTGGCGATCCGCGAGACAAACCCCGAGTTCCGCGCCCGCAACACCGTCGAGCAGGGCGTCAAGGCGCTGCTGATCGGGGCCGCCTCGATCGCCGTCCTGACCACCATCGGCATCGTGCTGTCGCTGGTCTTCAACACCGTCGAGTTCTTCCGGCTGTACCCCGCGACCGATTTCTTCTTCGGCACCGAATGGGCGCCCAGCTTCTCGGGCCGGGGCGGGTCGTCCCAGCTTGGCATTATCGCGCTGCTCTGGGGCACCTTCTACATTTCCATCGTCGCGCTGGCGGTGGCCGTGCCCATCGGCCTGTTCGCGGCGGTCTACCTGTCGGAATACGCCTCGCCGCGCGTGCGGTCCTTTGCCAAGCCCATGCTCGAAGTGCTGGCCGGTATCCCGACCATCGTCTACGGCCTCTTTGCCCTGCTGACGGTCGGCCCGCTTCTGATGAGCGTCTTCGGTCGCGAGGGCTTTGGCTGGATGCAGTCCGGCACCGCCGTCATGACCGCCGGTCTGGTCATGGGCATCATGCTGATCCCCTTCGTATCCTCGCTGTCCGACGACATCATCAACGCCGTGCCGCAGGCCATGCGGGATGGCAGCTACGGCCCGGGCGCCACCAAGTCCGAGACCATCAAGCAGGTTGTCCTGCCCGCCGCCCTGCCGGGCATCGTGGGCGCCGTCCTGCTGGCGGCCAGCCGCGCCATCGGTGAGACCATGATCGTGGTGCTGGGGGCAGGGGCCGCGGCCCGGCTGTCGCTCAACCCTTTCGAGGCCATGACCACCGTCACCGCCAAGATCGTCAGCCAGCTGACCGGCGACGCCGATTTTGCCTCGCCCGAGGCGCTGGTGGCCTTCGCGCTTGGCATGACCCTCTTCGTCATCACGCTGGGGCTGAATGTCTTCGCCCTTTATATCGTGCGCAAATACCGGGAGCAGTACGACTGATGTCCGATCTCAGCCTTCACGACGGCGGCAGCGCTCCGCGCCGCTCTTCGATCCACTCTGTCAACGCCCGCACGAAGAAGCGCAACGCCTCGGAAAAGCGGTTCAAGGCCTATGGCATCGCCGCGATCTGCGTGGGCCTGTTCTTCCTGGTGGTGCTCGCCGCATCGATCCTGTCGAACGGCACACGGGCCTTCACCCGCACCGTGGTCTCTGTCGACTTCACCCTGACTCAGGAACAGTTCGACGCCGCCGAGGGCACGCTTTTCAAGACCAAGGCCTATTCCGACTACTTCATCGCCGCCGTGCAGCAGAAGCTGCAGGAGGACGGGGTCCAGATCGCCTTTGACGAGGCCACCATCGAGCGCATGATGGGCAAGGTCGGCTCTGCCATCCGCGAGCATTACACCGCGAACCCCGGCGACCTCGGGCAGGCGGTGGCCTTCAGCCTGCCGACCTCCAGCCGCGTCGACGGCTACTTCAACGACCGCGTGACCCGCGAGACGATGGAAGACAGCCGCTTCCTGATGGCCGCCGACCTCGACCTTGCGGACGCGCTGTCCGAGGCGGGCGTGATCACGTCAGAGTTCAACTGGCCCTTCATCACCGGCGCGGACTCGGGTGTGGACAACCCCGGCGGCGCGGGCATCGGCGCCTCTGTCATCGGCTCGTTCTTCATGATGCTGGTGGTGCTCTTCCTGTCGCTGCCCATCGGCGTCGCGGCCTCGATCTACCTCGAGGAATTCGCGCCGCAGAACAAGTGGACCGACCTGATCGAGGTGAACATCTCGAACCTCGCCGCCGTGCCGTCCATCGTCTTCGGTATCCTCGGCCTTGCGGTGTTCATCCAGTTCATGCACCTGCCGCAGTCGGCGCCGCTGGTCGGTGGCCTGGTGCTGACGCTGATGACTCTGCCGACGATCATCATCTCGACCCGTGCCTCGCTGAAGTCGGTGCCGCCGTCGATCCGCGACGCGGCGCTGGGGGTCGGGGCCTCGAAGATGCAGGCGGTGTTCCACCATGTCCTGCCTCTGGCGATGCCCGGCATCCTGACCGGCACCATCATCGGCCTGGCGCAGGCGCTGGGGGAAACCGCACCGCTGCTGCTGATCGGCATGGTCGGCTTTGTCGCCCGGGGCTATCCCGACGGCTTCCTGCAGGGCTTCGTGGAACCCAACTCTGCCATGCCCGCGCAGATCTACACCTGGGCGGCACGCTCTGACGCGGCCTTCTACGACAAGGCCTGGGGCGGCATCATCATCCTGCTGATGTTCCTGCTGACCATGAACATCATCGCCATCATCCTCCGCCGTCGCTTCGAGCGCCGCTGGTAACCACCCCCAGCCAAGGGCCGCGCAGACGCGGCGTTGGTAACCCGAACCGGGAGAGGTATATGAATATGTATGACGCACCGCACACGACGGAGAGAACCGTGACGCAGAACGACGTGAAGATCGCCGCCGGGGGCGTGCAGGTCTACTACGGCGACACCCATGCCATCAAGGACGTGAATGTCTCCATCGAGGACAAGACCGTGACCGCCTTCATCGGTCCCTCGGGCTGTGGCAAGTCGACCTTCCTGCGCTGCATCAACCGGATGAACGACACCATCGACATCTGCCGCGTCGAGGGCGACATCCTGATCGACGGCGAGGACATCTACGACAAGCGCGTCGACCCGGTGCAGCTGCGCGCCAAGGTCGGCATGGTGTTCCAGAAGCCGAACCCCTTCCCGAAATCGATCTACGACAATATCGCCTATGGCCCGCGCATCCACGGGCTGGCCAAGAACAAGGCCGAGCTTGACGAGATCGTCGAAAAGTCGCTGCGTCGCGGCGCCATCTGGGACGAGGTCAAGGACCGTCTGGACAAGCCCGGCACCGGCCTGTCCGGCGGCCAGCAGCAGCGCCTGTGCATCGCCCGCGCCGTTGCCACCGAACCCGAGGTCCTGCTGATGGACGAACCCTGCTCGGCGCTCGACCCCATCGCAACGGCGCAGGTCGAGGAACTGATCGACGAGCTGCGCAGCCAGTATTCGGTGGTCATCGTGACCCACTCGATGCAGCAGGCCGCGCGCGTCAGCCAGAAGACCGCCTTCTTCCACCTCGGCAACCTTGTCGAGTTTGGCGAAACCGGGAAGATCTTCACCAACCCTGAAGATCCCCGCACCGAAAGCTACATCACGGGACGGATCGGATAATGAGCGACCTGAAGCAGCATATCTCCAGCGCCTTCGACCGCGACCTCGAAGGCATCCAGGCGCAGATCATGAAGATGGGGGGCCTCGTGGAGGCCGCCATCGAGGGCGCCGCCAAGTCGCTGGACACCCGCGACCAGGAACTGGCCGAAAAGGTGCGTCAGGGCGATGCCGTCATCGACGCGCTCGAAGAGGCCCTTCAGGACGAGGCCGCCCGCGTGATCGCGCTGCGCGCCCCCTCGGCCATCGACCTGCGCGTGGTGCTTTCCGTCATGCGCATGTCGGCCAACCTCGAACGCATCGGCGATCTGTCCAAGAACATGGCCAAGCGGACCGGCGTGCTGGTGCAGCTGCACCAGGTCGGCGGCACCGCCACCTCGCTGCGCCGCATGGCGCGCGAGGTCGAGCTGATGCTCAAGGACGCGCTCGACAGCTACATCCAGCGCGACACCGCGCTGGCGGCGGACGTGATCGAGCGCGACCGCGACGTCGACGAGATGTACAACACGCTGTTCCGCGAGTTCCTGACCTTCATGATGGAAGACCCGCGCAACATCACCGCCTGCATGCATCTGCATTTCATCGCCAAGAACATCGAGCGCATGGGCGACCACGTCACCGCGATCGCCGAGCAGGTGATCTTCCTGACCACCGGCGAAAAGCCCGACGAACAGCGCCAGAAGGCGGATCTGACCTCGTCGGACCTCAGCCTTTCGCCGCAGCACGAGGCCTGACGCCTTGAGCAACGACCAACCCACGGTCCTCGTCGTCGAGGACGAACCGGCACAGCGCGAAGTCCTGTCCTACAACCTCGAGGCAGAGGGCTTTCGCGTGGCCCGCGCCGAGAACGGCGAGGAGGCGATGATCCTCCTTGCCGAGGAAAGCCCGGACATCATCGTGCTGGACTGGATGCTGCCGAATGTCTCGGGCATCGAGGTCTGCCGCCGCATCAAGACGCGGCCCGAAACCCGCAACGTGCCGATCATCATGCTGTCGGCGCGCTCGGAAGAGGTGGACCGCGTGCGCGGGCTGGAAACCGGCGCCGACGATTACGTGGTCAAGCCCTACTCGGTGATCGAGCTGATGGCGCGGGTGCGCGCCCAGCTGCGCCGCACCCGCCCGGCGGCGGCGGGGCTGCGGCTGGAGTATGAAGACATCGTGCTGGATGCCGAAACCCACCGCGTGACCCGCAAGGGCAAGGAGCTGAAGCTTGGCCCGACCGAGTTCCGGCTGCTGTCCACCTTCATGGAGAAGCCGGGCCGCGTCTGGTCGCGCGAGCAATTGCTGGACCGGGTCTGGGGCCGCGACATCTATGTCGACACCCGCACCGTCGATGTCCACATCGGGCGCCTGCGCAAGGCGCTTGGCCAGCACGGCGGCGCCGACCCCCTGCGCACCGTCCGCGGCGCGGGCTATGCCCTAGGGTGAGCATCGGGTCGCGCCTTCGGCGCGATGAAAGGTCCGGGGGACCTTTCAAGATGCGAACGGGCGGAGCCCCGGGGCCGGGTCGCGCCTTGGGCGCAACGGTTGAGATGCGGGGAAGGCGCTTCGAAGCGCCTTCCGTCCCGCCCCATGGCTCCGGTGTTTGAAAACCGGGCAGGTTGGCGAAGAGCCAAGAGCCAGCCAGTCGGGGGCGGAACCGGTGGTTTTTCGGAGCGCCGCAACCGTCGATCCCCCAAGGCTCAAGACAAATCCCTCCGGATGTGTCGGGGCAGGGCGCTCAGCCCCCATTCTCGCCAACCGGGACACGGCCCCCGTTCCACTTTCGCCGCGTGGCCTGCGGGGCAGTGCCTGCTGTGCCGATCCGCGCGCCACGGCCTTGACCGACCCTCTCGCCGCGTCATCTTCTGCCGAGGACTCCCGGACAAAAGGCCGCCTGCATGACCCGTCTTCTCTGCGCCGCGCTGGCGCTGTTTCTTTCGATCACCGCCGCCGCCGCGCATGAGGTCCGGCCCGCCATCGCAGACCTCGAGACCGAGGGCCGCGCCCTTTCGCTGGTGCTGCGGCTGACGGCGGAGCCGCTGCTGGCGGGCGTCGATCTGGAAGGGGTCGAGGACACCAACGACACAGCCGGATCGGGGGCCGTGGACGCGTTGCGCGCGCTGGCGCCCGCCGAACTCACGGCCCGCGTCGAAGCGGAGCGGGGCAGGCTTCTCGGTCCGGTCTCCGTCACCTCGGATGGTTCGGCGGTGCCGCTGAGCCTGGACCGGGTCGAGGTGGATGACATTGCAAACCCCGAGCTTCCGCGCGAGACCCGGCTGTTTCTCGGCGGCACCCTGCCGGAAGGCGCCGGCACGCTGGTGGTCACCTGGCCCGCGCAATACGGCACGCTGATCCTGCGCCAGCAGGGGGTCGAGGCGGGGTTTACCGGCTACCTGACCGGCGGTCCGTCCGAGCCGATCACCCTTGCGGGTGGCGATGCCCCCGGCGGCATCGAGACCTTCCTCGGCTATATCCCCGTGGGCTTCGAACATATCCTGCCCATGGGGCTGGATCACATCCTTTTCGTGCTGGGGCTCTTCTTCCTCTCGACCCGGCTGGGGCCGCTGCTTTGGCAGGTCTCGGCCTTCACGCTGGCGCATACGGTGACGCTGGCGCTGGGGGCACTCGGCCTTGTCACGATCCCGGGCAGCATCGTCGAGCCGATCATCGCCGCCTCGATCGTCTATGTCGCGGTCGAGAACATCTTTGCCCATGGGTTGCACCGCTGGCGCCCGGTGGTGATCTTTGTCTTCGGCCTGCTGCACGGGCTGGGCTTCGCCAGCGTTCTGGGGGAATTCGGGCTGCCCGCCGGCCAGTTCCTTCCGGCGCTGATCGGCTTCAACCTGGGCGTGGAACTCGGGCAGCTGACGGTCATCGCCATCGCCTTCCTGCTGGTGGTGCTGGCCCAGCGGGTCGATGCGCTGCGGGTCGATCCGCGCACCGGGCAGGTGGTCTACGGCGTGCTGGCCCTGAGCTTCCTGGCGCTTGGATTCCTGCTGGACGGCCCGGGTTTTGTCCAGAGGATGGGCGCGGGGGCGCCGGTCTTCCTGTGGCCGCTGGCGGGGCTGTCGGTGCTGTGCCTGCTGTCGGCAAGCTTCGTCGACCGCCTGCATGCCTACCGCCGCTTCGTCGCCGTCCCGGCCTCTGCCGCCATCGCGCTTGTCGGCTCCTACTGGGTCGTGGAGCGAGTTTTCCTGTAGCGCCGACCGCAGCGCCGGGCGCCTGCGGCCCGGGCGGAGGGGGCTCTGCCCCCGCTGCGCTCCCCCGAGGGTATTTGAGGGACCAGAGAAGCAGGGGGCGGGGCCGAGGTTTCGCGGGGCCTTTGCGACGCCCTGTTTTGGGGTGCCGCCCGGCGGCACAGGCGGGATTTGCGCTTGCCTTCGGGCGCGCCATGGTCTAATGGCGCGCTCACGAACCCCGCAGGCGGGGGCGGGCCCATTGGACAGACATCCCCGGGGGTCCACCGGTTGAGGCATACGCCTTGATCCCCCGCCGAGGCATGAAACCGGAAAGGATAGAAGGCATGGCTCTTCCCGAGTTCACCATGCGCCAGCTGCTTGAAGCAGGCGTGCACTTTGGCCACCAGACGCAGCGCTGGAACCCCCGCATGGGCGAGTTCATCTACGGTGCGCGCAACGGCATCCACATCATGGACCTGACGCAGACCGTCCCGATGCTGGACGCCGCGCTGAACGCGATCCGCGACTGCGTTGCCAAGAACGGCCGCGTGCTGTTCGTCGGCACCAAGCGCCAGGCCGCGCAGCCGATCGCCGAGGCGGTCGAGAAATGCGCCCAGTACTACATGAACCACCGCTGGCTGGGCGGCACGCTGACCAACTGGCAGACCGTCTCGCAGTCGATCAACCGCCTGCGTCAGATCGACGAGACGATGGAAGGTGGCGCCGAGGGGCTCACCAAGAAAGAGCGTCTGGGCATGGAGCGTGACCAGCAGAAGCTGCAGGCTTCTCTGGGCGGCATCCGTGAGATGGGCGGCGTGCCGGACATGCTGTTCGTCATCGACGTCAAGAAAGAGGCTCTGGCCGTTGCCGAAGCCAACAAGCTGGGCATCCCGGTTGTCGCCATCGTCGACACCAACTGCTCGCCCGAGGGTGTGGATTACATCATCCCCGGCAACGACGACGCGGCCCGCGCCATCGCGCTGTACTGCGATCTCGTGTCCCGCGCGGCCCTGGACGGCATGACCGGCCAGATGGAAGCCGCCGGCGTGGACATCGGCGCCTTCGAAGAGGCCCCGGTCGAGGAAACCCTCGCCGAGACCGGCGAGACCGCCTGATCCCGCTGTCGCGAAAGCGATACATCTGCGTGACAAGGCAAGGGGGCCCGGGGCCCCTTTGCCGCCCCGCAAGACAGACATGAGGAGAGCCAGCACATGGCAATCACCGCATCCCAGGTGAAAGAACTGCGCGAGATGACCGGCGCAGGCATGATGGACGCCAAGAAGGCACTGGTCGAGAACGACGGCAACATGGATGCCGCCGTTGACTGGCTGCGTACCAAGGGCCTTGCCAAGGCTGCCAAGAAGTCCGGCCGCACCGCGGCAGAGGGCCTTGTGGCCGTCGCCATCGATGGCGGCACCGGCGTTGCCGTTGAGGTGAACTCAGAAACCGACTTCGTTGCCAAGAACGCGGGCTTCCGAGGAAATGGTCGGCGGTATCGCCAAGACCGCCCTGACCGTCGACAGCACCGAGGCGCTGGCCGATGCTCCGCTGAACGGCAAGCCGGTCAGCGAGAACATCACCGACGCGGTCGCCAAGATCGGCGAGAACATGACCCTGCGCCGGATGGCCAAGGTCACTGGTGATGTGGTCGCATCCTACATCCACAATGCAGCCACCGATGGCATGGGCCAGATCGGCGTGCTGGTCGCGATGAAGGGCGGCTCGGAAGAGTTCGGCCGTCAGGTCGCCATGCACATCGCCGCCGCGAACCCCGCCGCGCTGAACGAGTCCGAGCTGGACGCATCGGTCGTCGAGAAAGAGCGTCAGGTTCAGATCGACATCGCGCGCGAGTCCGGCAAGCCCGAGCAGGTCATCGAGAAGATGATCGAAGGCCGCATGAAGAAGTTCCTCGCCGAGATCACCCTTGTCGGTCAGCCCTTCGCGCTGAACCCCGACCTGACGGTGGAGCAGGCCGCCAAGGAGGCCGGCGCCGAGATCACCGGTTTCGTGCGCATGCAGGTCGGTGAAGGCATCGAGGTCGAGAAGGAAGACTTCGCAGCCGAGGTGGCCAAGGCCGCTCAGGGCTGACACCGGTCCGGTACGACGGAGAAAACAGGGCGCGGGGGAAACCTCGCGCCTTTTTCTGTGCCTGCACGTCTTCCGCCGCGTAACCGTGCCGCACGGGGCAGGGGCCGCGCGCCCCGCGGCCGTAGCGGCAGGGGCATACTCAGCCGCGCAACGGAAGGTTTGGCGCCGGTCCTGCCTGTTTCGGAAAAAGAGCCGGTCCAGGCAAGCGATCACGCGGGTCGGACTGCGTGTCGGACTGGCGGGGGGTGCGCCCGTTGAGGGATCGGGGCCCCCGGAACGAGACATTGGGGATGATGTCCGGGGACCCCGAAGGGGATGCTGACTTGGTGGCGCGGTAATTGCACCACCAAGCCAGCCCGGCTTGCGCCGATGATGAGACTCCAGAGCCCGGAAATCCACGGGTTGGCGCCCCTTCGTTCCATGGCCAAAGCCACCACTCACGGAACGGGTTCAGATTGACCGCTTCCGCGATTCAAAGGAAGTCCGGATTTCCTGACCAACCGGTAAAAGAGGTGAATTCACGGGGGATTAACGCAGCTTACCCGGTTGGACCTGTCATAATTAGCAGGGCTTTCGGACGAAGGGCTCGGGCCGCGCCGCCTCGCGACGACCGGGGCGATTCACGCCTCGATGATGAACATCTGGTTGTGGAACGCGGCCTTGGCCACGGCCTGCGCGGTGGTCTCGACGTTCAGCGTTTCCCGGGCAAGGCGCAGGTGCTTTTCGATGGTGGCCTGGGTCAGGCCCATGATCTGCGCAATGTCCTGCATGGTCTTGCCGTCTCCGACCCATTCCAGCGCCTCGCGCTGGCGCGGCGTCAGGTTCTGGTTCGGCAGCGGAACGGGCAGGGTGAGGATCTTCAGATGCGCCAGGTTGTTGCACAGCACGATATCCGGCCCGTGTTCCGCCCAGATGGCATCCGCCTGATCCTGGTTCATCTCGGCCCGGGTGGTCAGCGAGATCGCGCCCTTGGTGCGGTGCGACACGGACTTGAAGCTGATGGTATAGCCCGCATGCACCTTGTGGGTCAGGTTGAAGGCCACGACCTTCTGCGCAAGCTCGTCCAGCGTGCCCTTGTTGATCTGCTCGGCCAGCGCGCGCCAGCTGCAATGGCCCTCGTTCTCCAGCGCCCAGCGGACCATGGGCGCGTGCTTGTAAAGCCCGTCCTCGACAAAGCCCTTGCGATAGGCCGCCGTGTGGTTCGACAGCACGACGAAGTCGTTGGGATCGCCGAAGGAGGTCGCGGTCATGAAGCGCGTGAAGCCGTAGATCAGACGGTCGAAACCATAGCCATCCATGCGCTGGCAGTGCATGGCCCACAGGTCTTCGACCGTGGCGGCATTGGTGAGCGCAATCAGGTATTCCCTGAGATCCTCCTTCATCACGCCGCTCCGAGATGCGCGGCCAGCGCGTCGATGGCCAGGATATAGCCACTGGGCGCCGAAGCCCGCGATGACCCCAATCGCCACCGGAGAAATGAAGGACCGGTGCCGGAATTCCTCCCGCGCATGGACGTTTGAAAGGTGAAGCTCAACCACCTTGGCCTCGGCGCCCTTGATGGCATCCATCAGCGCGATCGAGGTGTGCGTATAGGCGCCGGCGTTGAAGACGATACCGTCATGGGTGCCGCGCGCGTCACTGGATGGCGGTCACCAGAGCGCCTTCGTGGTTGGACTGGGCACAGGCGATGTCGATGCCACGGGCCTTGCCATGGCTGCGGCACATCTCTTCGACATCGGCGAGCGTGGTGTGACCGTAGATTTCGGGCTGGCGCGTGCCGAGCAGGTTGAGGTTCGGCCCGTTGAGGATAAGGATGGATGTCATTGGAGGCTCCGGAAAACTTGGCGGGACGGTAAAGGCCGGATCACGGCACTGTCCAGCGCCTAAAACCGGTCGGTCCGGGACGGTGACCCTTCAGACACGAAGGCGCTGCGGTCAAGAGATCCTCGCGGGCGGCGCGATATGGGCGCGCGCATGACCGGAGCACTGAGGGGCGCGGCGAGGCCGAAACCACGGCGGTGCCAGTCCGTGTCTTGATCCACTATTTACATAATAACGATTATCAGATGTATGGGTTGGTTGGGTGCAGGTGCAGGTTCGGGCCGATATTTCTCCATCAGGACAACGCCCTAAAGGGTTTTGTTGAACCTTTTTCATTGCGCACGGAAAGCCTTTGAAGACGACCGGACCGCTGCAGAGTGTGGCGAAGCCAAGAACCGGCTCCCGCAGGTTACAGATCCGCCCTCAGGTCCGACATGGGACCGGCGTCCCGGACGACAAGACAGGCCCATGCTGTCGCTGCCTTGACCCCCTGCGGGTGTCCGGCTGCATGCGCTTGCCGCCGGAATGCTGCCGGTTGACCATCACCGCCTCGCTGCCAGGAAGGCCGCCGCGCCGACACCGGTCCAGACATTCCGGGCGGTCCGGCTGTCCCTGTGCTTGGTGCGGATCACCATGCCCGATGGCGCCGTGGCGCGCGGCACAGCGCGCACTGACGGCGGCGAACAGCCCCAACCGGCGCCTGTCTCAGGCCATCAGCGAAGCCGTCTCGGGATGCGCCGCAACCCGCTGGCCCGTGGCGCTGTCGAAGACATGGGCGCGGGACAGGTCGGGCCGCAGGCCGACGGTCTCTTCCATCCCCTCGACCGCGCGGCGCGGCGCGGTGACCACAAGGCGGCCCGCGTCGGTATCGACGTGCAGGGTCACGTCGGAACCGGTCATCTCTGACAGGATCACCCGTCCCTGTAGCCCCTGCCCCGCTGGCGCCAGCGCGATCATGTCGGGCCGCAGGCCCAGCGTCACGTCCCGCGCACCCTGCCAGCCCGGCATATCCCCGGCGAGCAGGAAGTTCATCGGCGGCTGGCCGAGGAACCCGGCGACAAAGCGGTTCGCGGGCCGGTCGTAGATCGCGGCGGGCGTGTCGAACTGTTGTAGGTGGCCGCCATGCATGACGGCAACGCGGTCGGCCATGGACAGCGCCTCTGTCTGGTCGTGGGTCACGTAGACCAGCGTCGCGCCGACCGTGCGGTGCAGCGCCTTGATCTCGGACCGCATCTCGACCCGCAGCGCATTGTCGAGGTTCGACAGCGGCTCGTCCATCAGGAAGACACCAGCGTCCCGCGCCATGGCACGGCCCATGGCGACCCGCTGCCGCTGCCCGCCCGAGAGCGCGCCGGGCTTGCGGTCAAGGTACGGGTCGAGGTGCAGCATCCGCGCCACCTCTTCGGCACGCGCGGTGCGGGCGGCGCGTTTCATCCCGCGCAGCTCCAGCCCGAAGGCGATGTTCTCGCGCACCGTCATATGGGGATAGAGCGCGTAGTTCTGGAAGATCATGGCAATGTCGCGGTCGCGCGGCGCGATCTCGTTCACGCGGCGCCCGCCGATGGCGATTTCGCCCTCTTCACAGGTCTCCAGCCCGGCGATCATGCGCAGAAGCGTGGACTTGCCGCAGCCCGAGGGGCCGACGATCACCACGAATTCTCCGGCGCGGATGTCCATCGACACGCCGTGCAGCACCGGGGCGCCACCGGCATAGCTCTTGCGGATGTCGCTGAGCGTGATGCCGGTCATGCCGCCGCCCCCGGTGCAGGGCGCGGCGCGCGATGGCAAGGCTGGGCCGGTCGGTGGTGAAGACCTTGATCCCCAGCGCCAGGGCCCGGTCGATCTGCGCCGCCGTATGCGCGGCGAAACAGCCGAAATCCAGCCCGGCCTCGCGGACCTGCCGCATCAGCGCGGCATCGGCGCAGTCGATCGGTACGGCGATCTCGGGGATGGCATGGGCCTGCGCCAGCTCGATCACCCCGTAGCCGTTCCGACCTGCCGCAGCACGGCGGGGCTGACCAGCCACAGCCGGGGCCGGTCGGTCAGGCGCGCCAGCGCGTCCTGCGTCTCGATCAGGAAGGATGAGAAGGTGGTGCGGTGCAGCATGCCCTCGGCCTCCAGCACCGCCAGCGCCGGTTCGATCAGGCCCCGGTAGGCGCGGCCCTGCGCGTCGGGCTTGAACTCGCAGCGGAAATCCACGTGGCTGTCGCGGTAGAGCGCGCAGAGCTCGGCCAGCGTCAGCGGGTGGCCGCCCGCGCCGAAGTCGATCACCGCGGCGCGGACCCGGGCCTCTGTCAGCTCGGCGATGGCGCCACGGGTGTCGGTGGTGCGGTCCAGCGTGGCATCGTGGTGCACGATGATCGCCCCGTCACACGTCGGGTGCAGGTCGAATTCGACCTCGTCCACGGCCATTGCGGCGGTGGCGCGAAAGCCCTGCGGGGTGCTGTCGCCGAATTCCAGCGTGCCGCCGCGATGCGAAGCGATGCGGGTCATGCTCTGCCCTTTCTCTTGGGTCATTTGACCGCTCCCATGGTGATGCCGCGCACCAGATGGCGCTCGACCGCAAGGAAGCCGATCAGGATGGGAAGGATGGTGATGGTCGAGGCGGCCATGACGAGCGGCCAGTTGATGACGTCCTCGCCGGGGTTCTCGCGGTAGAGCTTGGCCAGACCGATCTGAAGCGTGTAGAGATCGCTGTCGCTGATCGCCACCAGCGGCCAGATGTAGTTGTTCCACTCGGCGATGAAGATATAGAGCCCCATCGACAGGATCGCCGGGCGCGCCAGCGGCACGATCACCCGCCAGAGCACCTGTAGCGGCGTGGCGCCGTCCATATAGGCGGCCTCGTCCAGCGCGCGCGGGATGCCCCGGATGTACTGGCGCAGGAAGAAGGCCGCGAAGCCGTTGGAAATGGCGGGCAGGATCAGGCCCGCGTAGGTGTCCAGCAGGCCCACGCGGGCCAGCGTCAGGTAGTTCGGGATCAGCGTGATATGGCCGGGGATCATCAGCGTCGCGACAACCGCGGCAAACAGGAAATCGCCGCCGGGAAAGTCGAAGCGCGCAAAGGCGAAGGCCGCCATGACCGCCAGCGCCAGACCGCCCAGCGTCACCACCCCCGACACCAGCAGGGAGTTCAGCAGGTAGCGCAGGAAGTCGTATTGCCCGAAGGCGGTGCGGTAGTTGTCCAGCGTCAGCACGGGGTCGCCGGCATAGTAGCTGTCGACCGTCAGGACCGACATCCAGATGGTGTAGAGCACCGGCGATAGGAACAGCAGCCCCGCCACAAGCGCGGCGCCGGTCCAGAGCGTCTCAGGCTTCATAGTGAACCCTCCGACCCAGAACCCGGGCCTTGAAGATGGCCAGCGCGATCAGCAGCACGAAGAGCAGCACGGCGATGGCCGACCCCTGCCCGATGTCGAACAGCGTAAAGCCGACGCGGTAGAGCATATTGACGATCATGTCGGTGGCGCCCGCCGGGCCGCCCCGGGTCATGACATCGACGACGGTGAAGACACGGAAGGCCTCGATGACAGAGATCACCAGCAGGAAATAAGTGGTCGGCATGACCAGCGGCACGGTCACGCGGCGGAAGACATGGAAGCGCCCGCCCCCATCGACATCCGCCGCGTCGTAAAGATCGTTCGAAATCGCCTGAAGCCCGGCAATGTAGAGCACGATGTCATAGCCCAGCTGCTTCCAGGTGTTGACCAGCACGATCACCCAAAGCGCCAGTTGCGGGTTTTGCAGCCAGTAGACCTTGGGGATGCCGAAGGCCGCGAGAGCGGCATTGATGACCCCGTAGTCGGTGGCGAAGAGCCACGAGAAGACCACCGCGATGGCCACGGTCGAGGTGACCGAGGGCAGGAACAGCGCGCCGCGCAACAGGCGCTGCGGCAGGGCCTCGCGCACGAGGTAGCTGGCAATGGCCAGCGCCAGCGCCAGCCGCAGCGGCACCGAGATCAGCGCGAAGATCCCCGTCACCCGGACGGCGTTCCAGAACTCGGACGAGGACAGCACCAGCCGGTAGTTTTCCATCCCGACCCAGGGCTTGCCATCGGTCAGGAAATCCCACTCGCGGAACGACAGGTTCACGCTGGACAGGATCGGCAGGTAGGTGAAGACCGCGATGAAGGCCAGAAGCGGCGCGATCAGTAGGTAGGGCGTCAGGCGGCGGGACATCGAAGGCTCCGGTCAGGGGCCGGACCCGGGGGCGCGGGTCCGGCAATGGGCGCAATGGCCTCAGTTGGTGCGGGCGGCTTCGTTGCGGGTGCGCGTGGCGAAGTCGGTCAGCGCCTCTTCCGCGTCGCGCTGGCCCAGCGAGATCGCCTGCCAGACGTCGTATTCGCTGGCCCGCATCCAGGTGACCACCGGCGGACGCGGACGGCCCCGGGCGACGTCCAGCTGCTCGATTGCCACGGTGATGCCGGGCTCGCCTTCCAGCGCCTTGGCGGCGAGGGGTTGGTCGGCGGTGTTGCGGTTGATCGGCATGTAGCCGGTGCCCGCGAACCACTTGGCGTTGGATTCCGCACCGGCGGCGAAGCTGATGAACTGGTAGGCCGCGTCTTTGACCGCGTCGTCAGAGGTCGACAGGATGCCGATCCCGGCCCCGCCGATGGGTGCCGCGCAGGTCTTGTTGCAGGGCATCGGCAGCACCAGCAGGTCATCCCCCAGCGCGTCCTTCGACCGGCGGTAGTTGCCGGTGGAGTTCATCATCATCGCGGCCTTGCCCGCGAGGAAGGCATCGCGGTCGTTGTTTTCCTTGGACACGCCGTCGACAGAGGCGACCTTGTGCTCATGCACCAGCGAGGCCATCCATTCGTAGGCTTCGATGGTATTGGGCGCGTCGATCAGGATCTCGCCCGAGACGCTGTCGATCAGGTCGCTGTCGTTGGCCATGATCAGGCCCCAGCGGGCGAACTGGCCCGGTGCGGCCATGCCGAAGATGCCCTCGCCGCCCAGCTCTGCCTGCACGGTCTGTGCGGCGGACAGGATCTCGTCGAAATCGGTCAGCGGCGGGATTTCTTCCATGCCTGCCTCTGCGAACAGCGCGGTGTTCACGTAAAGCACCGGGGTCGAAGAGTTGAAGGGCACGATGAAGTTCTTGCCCTCATAGACGCCGACCTCGCGGGCGAAGTCGAACAGGTCGTCCTTCAGCGGGTCCGCGTCGAGGTAGCCGGTCAGGTCGGTCAGCACGCCGCGATCCGCGAACAGGCCGTAGCGTGTAACCTCCATGATCACCGCGTCGGGGGCGCGGCGCGCCGGGATGGCGGCCTGAAGCTTGGTCACGATGTCGTTGTAGTTGCCGATGTGCTGGGCATCGATCTCGATGCCGGGTTTCGCGGCCTCGAAGTCGGCGACGATCTCGTCGAGGACGGCGCCGCTGTCGCCGGAGAAGCTGTGCCAGAACTCGACGGTGACGTCGGCGGTGGCGGTGCCCGCCGTCAGGGCCAGCAGGCTGGTGGCAAGGGCGGTCTTGAGCGTATCGAACATGGGGGTCTTCCTTTTGTTCGCTGCGTTGGGGTTGGGTGGTTTCTTGTTGTTATGACGGGCGCGCCTACTGCCATTCGGGCGGCAGCGCGGCGCGGAATTTGCGGTGCTCGTCCAGCGCCGCCAGCAGAGCGCCCGCCGTCGATCCGCGCAAGGTCGAGGATCACGGCATTGGCGACGGCCATGGGCACCGTCAGCGACTGTGTCTCGCCGATGCGCCCGCGCGAGGCGGCGATGGAATGGTCCGGGACAGGGCGGATCGGGGTGCCGCCATCGTCGGTCAGCGCCAGCAGGGTGGCGCCCCGGCTGCGGGCGATCCCGGCAAGGGTCAGCGTGGTGGCATGGGGCTTGCGGAAGGAGAACAGCCAGAGGGCATCCCCCTGCCCCAGCCCCTGCAGCGCCGAGGGCCATGCGATCCCGTTCGGCGCCAAGGTCGCGGGCGTCATAGCCCGAGCGGCCCAGCCGCAGTGCCGCCAGTTTCGACAGGCTGGCGGCGTGGCCCTGCCCGAACAGGAAGACCCGGCGCGCGCCGCGAAGGACCTCGGCGCAGGCCCGTATCCGGGCGTCGGTGACGGTGTCGCGCAGGGCCTCGAGCGCCGCGATCTCTCCTTCGACGACAGAGGCCAGCAGGCCGTCTTCCGCCCGCACCAGCCGCGCCGCCATCCGGGCCGAGGCGGTGCCGAAGTCGCGCCCACCCTCTGTCAGGTTGGCGCGCAGGAAGGCGCGGAACGCCGGGTAACCGTCGAAGCCCAGCCGCTGCGCCAGCCGCACGGCAGAGGCCGGGTGCACGCCCGCCCGGTCCGAGATCTCCTTGCCGTTCTCCAGCGCCGCGCGCATCGGATCCTGCAAGAGCACGTCCAGCAGGCGCCCATCGGTGGCGGTCAGCCTTTCGGCGTTGCGGGTCAGAAGCGCGTTCAGCGCGGATTGCGAAGCGGCATGGGTCATGGCAACGGCAATTGCATCCGCAATGTAAATTGCGGGCGTCGCTTCGCTGAAGGTTTTGTGACGTGTGACGGGCCGCCCCGGGCGGGTCAGCCCCTGCGCCCTGCGCCCACCTCAGGCGGCAGGCCAGCGCGGCGCAACAGCCCCGGCGCCGTCATTGGCGCCGGGGGTGCGTGCTGTGGGTGGTGGCCCCGTGGGGTCAGGCGCCGCCGCGGTAAAGGCGGGGCGCCTGTGCCGGGGGCCTCAGAAGAAGGCCTGAAGCCCGGTCTGCGCGCGGTAGAGGATCAGTGCGTGTACGTCATGCGTGCCCTCGTAGGTATTCACCGTCTCGAGGTTCAGCATGTGGCGGATCACCTGGAATTCCGCCGAGATGCCGTTGCCGCCATGCATGTCGCGGGCCATGCGCGCGATATCCAGCGCCTTGCCGCAGTTGTTGCGCTTGATGATGGAGATCATCTCGGGCGCGGCCTGCGCCTCGTCCATCAGCCGACCGACCCGCAGCGCGGCCTGAAGGCCCAGAGAGATCTCGGTCTGCATCTCGGCCAGTTTGCGCTGGAACAGCTGGGTCTGGGCGATGGGCTTGCCGAACTGCTTGCGGTCCAGCCCGTAGTTGCGCGCCGCGTGCCAGCAGAACTCTGCCGCGCCCATGGCGCCCCACGCGATGCCATAGCGCGCCCGGTTGAGACAGCCGAAGGGCCCCTTCAGCCCCGAGACATGCGGCAGAAGCGCGTCCTCGCCCACCTCGACGCCGTCGAGCACGATTTCCCCGGTGACCGAGGCGCGCAAGCTCAGCTTGTTGCCGATCTTGGGGGCGGACAGGCCCTTGGTGCCCTTGTCCAGCACGAAGCCGCGGATCTTGCCGTCATGCGCGTCGGACTTGGCCCAGACCACGAAGACATCGGCGATGGGCGCGTTGGAGATCCACATCTTCGAACCCGACAGACGATAGCCGCCGTCGATCTTGGTGGCGCGGGTCTTCATGCCGCCCGGATCGCTGCCCGCGTCCGGTTCGGTCAGGCCGAAGCAGCCGATCCACTCGCCCGAGGCCAGCTTCGGCAGGTACTTCTGCCGCTGCTCTTCGCTGCCGTAGGCGTAGATCGGGTACATCACCAGCGAGGATTGCACCGACATCATCGAGCGATAGCCCGAATCCACCCGCTCGACCTCGCGGGCGACCAGCCCGTAGGACACGTAGCCCGCGCCGATGCCGCCGTATTCTTCGGGCACCGTGACGCCCAGAAGGCCCATCTGCCCCATCTCGGCAAAGATCTCGGGCTCGACGGTCTCGTTCTCGAAGGCCTCGGTGACGCGCGGCGCCAGCTTTTCCTGCGCGAAGGCGCGGGCGCCCTCGGCCAGCATGCGCTCTTCCTCGGACAGCTGGTCGTTCAGGCGGAACGGATCGTCCCATGTGAAGGCGCCGAGATCGGGGGCGTCCTTGGGCTTCAGGGCGGGTTTCGCGGCGCTCATCTCGTTCATGACGACTCCTCCGGGTGGTTTGCGCGTCAGCATAACGCGGCGGGGGCAGGACGAAAGGGGGCACGCGCCCTGCCCCGGCCCCGCGCCGCCGCGTCAGCACCGCCATGGCTTGCGCAGAGAGCCCGCACGCGGCATGACGGGATATGACCCGCGCCCCGGATATCCTCTGCATCGGCTCCGTCCTCTGGGACGTGATCGGTACGCTCCCCTAGTGCCATGGCCTTTGGCGCCGACGTGCCCGGGCGCATCACCCGCATTCCCGGCGGCGTGGCCCTGAACATCGCCATGGGGCTGGCGCGATTCGACCTGCGCGTGGCGCTGCTGTCGGCCACGGGGTCCGATCCCGAGGGCGAGGAACTGGCCGCCGAATGCCGCAGGCTGGGGCTGGACACCGCGTTCCTGTACCGTTCCGAAGACCTGCCGACCGATCGCTACATGGCGGTCGAGGGCGCCAACGGGCTGATTGCCGCTATCGCCGACGCCCATTCGCTGGAGGCGGCGGGCGACAAGATCCTGCGCCCGCTGACCGACGGTCGCCTTGGCAGCGCGCAGGCGCCCTATTCCGGCGCCGTCGCGCTGGACGGCAACCTGACCGGCGCGCTGCTGCAGACCATTGCCGAGGGCGCGGCCTTTGCCGCCGCCGACCTGCGCATCGCGCCCGCCAGCCCCGGCAAGGCGGAGCGGCTTCTGCCCTTTGTCGCCGCCGGGCGCGGCACGCTTTACGTCAACCTCGAAGAGGCCGGGCTGCTGTGTCACGCCCGCTTCGCCTCGGCGCCCGAGGCGGCGCTGGCGCTGGTGGCCCGGGGCGCGCGGCGCGCGCTTGTGACCCATGGCGGCAAGCCCTGCGCCGATGCGGATGCCACCGGCGCGGTCTCTGCCGCGCCGCCCGAAGTTCTGGTGACCCGCGTCACCGGCGCGGGCGATACCTTCATGGCGGCCCATATCGCCGCCGAACTGGGCGGGTCGGCCCGCGACGACGCGCTGAATGCCGCGCTTCAGGCCGCCGCCATCCACGTCTCCGGAGAGCACCCGGCATGAGCCTGAACCTGAAGATCACCCCCGAAGTCCGCGATGCGATTGCAGAAAATCGTCCCGTGGTGGCACTGGAATCGACCATCATCACGCATGGAATGCCCTGGCCGCAAAACCTCGGAGATGGCGCAGAAGGTCGAGACGACAGTGCGCGAGGCGGGCGCGGTCCCGGCCACCATCGCGGTGCTGGACGGCGCCCTGCACGTCGGGCTCGAGACCGACCGGCTGGAGGCGCTGGCGCAGGCCAAAAACGTTGCCAAGCTGTCGCGCGCCGACATGGCCGCCTGCATGGCCCGGGGCGGCACCGGGGCGACGACCGTCGCGGCGACGATGATCGGTGCCCGGCAGGCCGGGATCGCGGTCTTCGCCACCGGCGGCATCGGCGGCGTGCACCAGGGCGCCGAGTCCAGCTTCGACGTCTCCGCCGACCTGCACGAACTGGCGCAGACCGCCGTGACGGTCGTGGCTGCCGGGGCCAAGGCAATCCTCGACCTGCCCAAGACGCTGGAAGTGCTGGAAACGCTGGGGGTTCCGGTCATCACCTACGGACAGGACCGCCTGCCCGCCTTCTGGTCGCGCGATGCGGGTCTGGCCTCGCCTCTGCGCATGGACAGCGCGGTCGAAATCGCCGCCGCCCATGCCATGCGCGCGGCGCTCGGCCTGCCGGGCGGCCAGCTGGTGGCCAACCCGATCCCCGCCGAGGCCGAGATCGCGCGCGACACCATGCTGCCGGTGATCACCCGCGCCACCGAGGACGCCGAGCGCCATGGAATCACCGGCAAGGCGCTGACACCCTACCTGCTGCAACGCATCTACGAGCTGACAGAGGGCCGGTCGCTGACTGCAAACATCGCGCTTGTTCTCAACAATGCGCGCCTCGCCGCTGAAATTGCACGGGAATTGAGCGTTCGCCCTGCTTGAGTGCCGCTTTGGTGAACAGACGTATTGTAGTGCGCCCGGCCAATGCCTAGTTTCCATGGGGCTGCCCATGGAAAGACGATGACGACCCCGAATCCTTCTCCGTTCGACCCGGAACCCAAGAAACGCTCGGGCCTCTTCGTCCGTCTGCGCACCTCCTTTCTGACCGGCATCGTCGTGATCGCCCCCGTCGGCCTGACGGTCTGGCTGATCTGGACGGTTGTCGGCTGGGTCGACGGCTTCGTCTGGCCCTTCGTGCCGGGCGCCTATCACCCCACGGAGCTGCTGAACCGCTTCCTCGGCCTCACCGGCGAGGACCGGATCGAGGTCAACGTGCGCGGGCTTGGCGTGGTGGTCTTCCTGCTGTTCACCATCATGGTGGGCTGGATCGCCAAGGGGCTGATCGGACGTTCGCTGATCAATTTCGGCGAAAGCCTCGTGGACCGCACGCCGGTGGTCCGCTCGATCTACTCGGGCATCAAGCAGCTGGCCGAAACCGTCTTTGCCCAGACCGAACGCAGCTTCGAAAAGGCCTGTCTGGTCGAATATCCGCGCAAGGGCATCTGGGCCGTGGCCTTCATCTCGACCGACACGCGCGGCGAAGTGGCGCAGAAGGCGCAGACCATGGGCGGGTTGGTGTCCGTCTTCGTGCCGACCACGCCGAATCCGACCTCGGGCTTCCTGCTGTTTTTCCCCAAGGAAGACGTGATCGAGCTGGACATGAGCCTCGAGGACGCCGCCAAGCTGGTGATTTCGGCGGGGCTGGTCTACCCGAACGGCACGGATGCCAAGCAGGCCGCCGAAGCGCGGTTCCGCGAGGCCTCCTAGGCGCGCCCGCCCGGGCCGCCCCGCGCGGAAACTGTGTGGAAAATGCACCGCGCAAGCAAGATTTTACTTTATATCCGCCAAAGACAGTCTATCCTATAGAAAGAAGGCGCCAGTCCCTCGGCGCTTGTGTTCAAGGCCACCACACGGTCGCGCGCCGCATCGTATCCCCGGTGCGGCGCGTTTGTTTCCATCGCTTTCTCAATCGAACATCTCGCGCAGATCCACGGTCTGGCGTCGGCCAAGATCGGCGCGATGCCTGCGCAGGAAGTCGCCCGCCGCGCGGCGCCCCGCCTCTTTCAGCTGCGCGATGACAGAGGGGATCGCCACCATTTTCGTCGCCACCGACAGCGCGTTCATCAGCCCGTCGTCGGCGATCATATGCACCAGCACGTTCTTCATCGCGCCCTCGACGACAGAGCCTTCGGCGATCAGACGCTGGACGAAGTTGATCGCCCGCAGGTCGCGCAACAGCGAGGCGTTGAAGCTGATCTCGTTGATGCGGTTCTGGATCTCGGGCGGGGTGACGGGCAGTTTCTCGCGATGGATCGGGTTGATGTTCACGATCACGATGTCGTCGGGCAGATGCGCCGCATACAGCGGGAACAGCGCCGGATTGCCCGAATAGCCGCCGTCCCAGAAGGCCTCTGTCACACCGGTGACCGGGTCTTCCATCTCGACCGCCTGGAACAGCGTTGGCAGGCAGGCCGAGGCCATGACCGCCTGCCCCGAAATCCTCTCTCCGGTGAAGGTCCGCACCTTGCCGGTCCGCACGTTGGTGGCGCAAAGATGCAGCTCCGGCCCGACACCGGAACAGACGTGGTCGAAGTCAAGCTCGGCAACGATGGGTTCCAGCGGGTTGCGATAGAGCGGACCCAGCCCGTAGGGCGACAGCATCCGCGTCACCGTATCGGCCCAGAGGTAGCCCGGCGAGGCCTCGATCGCGCGGCTGACCAGCCCCGGGTGCGGCATCCAGGGCATCATCCAGGCGGGCAGCGCCTGGTCGTTCAGCCGCGTCACCTGCCCCCACAGCCAGGCCAGCCTTGCCCGCGCGCCCTCGTGGCCGCCCTCGTGCCACCCGGCCTTCAGCGCCGCGCCGTTCAGCGCCCCCGCCGAGGTCCCGCTGATGGCGGCGATCTCCAGTGTCCTCCTCCTCCAGCAGCCGGTCCAGCACACCCCGGTATAGGCGCCATGTGCGCCGCCGCCCTGCAGGGCAAGATTGATCCGTACGGGCTGTGCCATCACCGGCCCCCTGTTTCTTCTGTCTGCAAATATCCCGGGGGGCGCCGAAGGCGGGGGCAGCGCCCCCCTGCCCGTACCGGCCTCAAAGCGCCGTCCAGCCGCCGTCGACGGAAATCGTGGTGCCGGTGATCTGCGCCGCCGCGTCCGAGCACAGGAAGACCGCCGTGCCGCCCAGCTGCTCGACGGTGGCGAATTCTTTCGAGGGCTGGCGCTCCAGCATGACCTTCTCGATCACCTCCTCGCGGCCCATGCCGTACTTCTCCATGGTGTCGGGGATCTGCGCCTCGACCAGCGGCGTCAGCACGTAGCCCGGGCAGATCGCATTGGCGGTGATCGGCTCCTTCGCGGTTTCCAGCGCCACGACCTTGGTCATGCCGACGATGCCGTGCTTGGCGGCGACATAGGCGCTTTTATAGGGCGAGGCGGTCAGCCCGTGCGCCGAGGCGATGTTGACCACCCGGCCCCAGCCCGCCCGGCGCATCAGCGGCAGCGCGGCGGCGGTGGTATGGAAGGCAGAGCTGAGGTTGATCGCGATGATCGCGTTCCATTTCTCGACCGGGAACTCGCCGATGGGCGCCACGTGCTGGATGCCCGCGTTGTTCACCAGGATGTCGCAGGCGCCCGCCGTCTCGATCAGCGCGCGGCACTGGTCCTCTTTCGACATGTCGGCCTGGATATAGCGCGCCTCGACGCCATGTGTATCGGCGATCTCTTTCGCGATGGCGTGGTCCGCCGCGCTGTCCGAGAAGGAGTTCACGACAATCGAGGCCCCGGCCTTCGCCAGTTCATGCGCGACCCCCAGCCCGATGCCCGAGGTCGATCCGGTGATGACGGCGGTTTTACCCTTGAGCGACATGGTCTCTACTCCTGTTGATGTATTGTGCTGTTGCAGCATATATGAGCATCCCACCCCTGTTGCTGCAATGCAGAAGAAGCGTTTCGCTGCGGGGCCGCAGGCCGGGGGCGCCGCCTTTGGCACGGAACCCTTTCGTGATTGGACGCGGCGCGCGGGATCGGGCAAAGCCCTGTCTGCAAACCCCTGTTGGCAAGGCCAAAAAAACCCCGGTACCGAGGCCGGGGTTCAGTCATTGAGGCAGGTTTCATACAGGCAAGAAACCTATCGAGCAGTGCCCCTGTTATAGGCGCTTTCGCGCCCGAGTCCAAGCTAAAAGTTTGAAAAGGCGTAAAAGCGCAGGTAATCATGGCTCAACAAAACAAGGGCAGTGCGGGGCGAACTTCAGAATGCGCATCAAATCTTCCATGTCCGGGGCATTTTCTTGCGCGATCCCGGCGCTGATTCTTTCGGCTGTTCAGGGAATCGCCGAACCGCAGCATGGAATCGCCATGTATGGCGACCCGGCGCTGCCTGCGGATTTCGCGTCCTTCCCCTATGCCAACCCCGATGCGCCCAAGGGCGGAAAGATCGTTCTGGGCGAGGTCGGAACCTTCGACAGCCTCAACCCGCATATCCTCAAGGGCACCACGCCCTGGCAGCTGCGCTTCCTCGCCTACGAGAGCCTGCTGGAGCGGAATTATGACGAGCCCTTCGCGCTTTACGGGCTGCTGGCAGAATCGGTCGAGACCGGGCCGGACCGCAAATGGGTGGAATTCACCCTGCGCCCCGAGGCCGAGTTCAGCGACGGCAGCCCGGTCACCGTCGAAGACGTGATGTGGTCCTACGAGACGCTCGGCACCGAGGGCCATCCGCGCTACCTGGGCGTCTGGAAAAGCGTCGAGAGCATGGAGCAGACCGGCGAGCGGTCGGTGCGCTTCACCTTCAGCGAGGACAACCGCGAGCTGGCGCTGGTCATCGGCATGCGCCCGATCCTGAAGAAGGGCCAGTGGCAGGACAAGGATTTCACCGAATCCGGGCTCGGCACCATCCCGGTCTCCTCCGCGCCCTATACCATCACCAGTGTCGATCCGGGCCGCTTCGTGGAACTGACGCGCAACCCCGATTACTGGGGCAAGGACGTGCCCGCGCGGCAGGGGTTCCACAACCTCGACACCATCCGCATGGAGTTCTTCGCCGACAGCACCGCCATGTTCGAGGCCTTCAAGGGCGGCGTCCTGAATTCGAACCGCGAAACGGATGTCGAGAAGTGGCGCAGCCAGTACGACTTTCCCGCCGTGCAGTCGGGCGAGATCGTGAAGTCCGAGATCGGGCACGAACGCCCCTACGGCATGTACGGCTTTGCCATGAACACCCGGCGCGACAAGTTCAGCGACTGGCGCGTGCGCGAGGCGCTGCTGAACGCCTTCAACTTCGAATACATCAACGACGTGCAGACCGGCGGCAGCCAGCCGCGCATCACCTCGTATTACGGTAACTCGGTGCTGGGCATGCAGGAGGGTCCGGCGACGGGCCGCGTGCGCGAGATGCTGGAGCCCTTCGCCGGCGACCTGCCCCCCGGCGTGCTGGAGGGCTATGCCCTGCCCGTCTCTGACGGCTCGGTGCGCAACCGTGCGAACCTGCGTCGCGCCATGGACCTGATGGCCGAGGCCGGCTGGACCGTCGAGGACGGGGTGATGCAGAAGGACGGGCAGCCCTTCACCTTCGACATCCTGATCCGTCAGGGCAAGGGCGAGGACGAGGCCATCGCGCTGATGTTCACCACCGCGCTGGAGCGCATGGGCATCCGCGCCACCGTGAACATGACCGATTCCGCGCAATTCGAGGCGCGGTCCAAGAGCTTCGACTTCGACATGGTCTATTACGAGCGCGGCCTCTCGCTGTCGCCGGGCAACGAGCAGCGGCTTTACTTCGGCTCTGAACAGGCCGACGAACCGGGGTCGCGCAATCTGATGGGCGCGAAGTCCGCCGCGGCGGACGCGATGATCGACACCATGCTGAACGCCGAAAGCCAGGGGGATTTCGTCGCCGCCACCCGCGCGCTGGACCGCGTGCTGACGGCGGGGCGCTACGTGATCCCGATCATGTACCGCTACGACCTCAGCCGGATCGCGCATGCCAAGGAACTGACCTATTCCCCCGACACGCCGATCTACGGCGACTGGCTGGGCTTCCAGCCCGATGTCTGGTGGTGGGAAACGAAATAACCAACCGGCGGGACGTCCCGAAGAGGCCGCCCGCCCCCAAGCAGAGCAGAGACATGAAACAGGCACTTCTTCTGACACTGGCCCTGATGCTGGCCGGCTGCGGCACGGTGGATGGCATCGGGCAGGACATCTCGGACGGTTCCCGCATGGTGCGCGGCTGGTTCTAGGGCGCTGTCTTCGGCGGTCTGCGCGGCACCTGCCCCGTCCCCGGCGCGGTCCCGGGCCGGGCGCCCTGTGGTGCCCGCCGGGGCAAGGCCGCTGCCGGTGGCAGGCGCGACCCTAGACCTTTGGGCAAGAGACCGCAGGACCATTGCCGCCTATGCTGGATGGACCGAAAGACAGGCGTGACCATGATCGAGAAAGCCCAGGACAGGACCCTCTGCACCGACCGGCCCGGCACCGCGCTGGTGGTCGACGACCACCCGCTGTTTTGCGACGCCCTGACGCTGACCCTGCAATCCATCGCCGACTTCGACGAGATCCGCACCGCCGGGACACTTGAAAAGGCGCTGGACGTGGTCACGCGGGAACCGGAGGTCGGGCTGATCGTGCTCGATCTCAACCTGCCGGACGTGAACGGCCTTGACGGGCTGGTGCGGCTCAGGAATGCCGCGCCGCGCGCCGCGATCCTGATCGCCTCGTCCATGGCCGAGAACCGCATGATCAGCCATGCCATGAAGGCCGGGGCCAACGGCTTCGTGCCCAAGCACTCGCAGCGCTCGGTCTTTCGCCGCGCCTTCGAGGCGGTCTCTGCCGGACAGCCCTTCGTGCCCGATGGCTATATCGACCCCAAGGGCGGCGAAGGCGCCGAACCGGACGACGCGCTGGCCCGGCTGGCCTCGCTGACCAACCAGCAGGCGCGCATTCTGCACCTGATCTGCGAGGGCAAGCTGAACAAGCAGATCGCCTTCGACCTGTCGATCGCTGAAACCACCGTGAAGGCCCATGTGACCGCGATCATGCGCAAGCTGGGCGTCCACAGCCGCACGCAGGCGGTGCTGGTCGCGCAAGAGGCGCGTTTCACCAACGTCTTGCCAAGCGAGGGATAGGCGCCCTATCCTGCCGCCCACCGGGAGGGGATGGACATGGACGGGGCGAATACCGGCTCCGCCGGAGAGGAGAGACTGGCCGAAACTGCCCTGCGGGTGGCACAGGTCGCCGTCGACGACCCCCGGCCCGCCGAGACGCTGGCGCGGCAGCTGGGCGCCGGTCCCTTCGCGATGGTCTGCCTTTTCGCCTCGCCGGAGGCGGATTTCCAGGCCCTGACCCGCGATGCCCGACAGGTCTTTCCGGGCACCGACGTTCTGGCCTGCACCACCGCCGGAGAGCTGGGCCGCCATGGCTACGAGAGCGGCCAGATCATGGCAATCGGCTTTCCCGCCGCGCTGTTCACGGCGATCACCTGCGCCATCGACGATCTTGACCGGCTCGACGAACGGGCGCTGATCGACGCGCTGATCCGCCAGCGGATGCAGTTGAATCGCGACGCCGCCGACAAGGCCTACGAGTTCGCCTTCCTGATGGTCGACGGTCTGTCGCTTTGCGAAGAACGGCTGGCCGCCGCGCTGGCCTCGGGCCTTGGGCCAATGCCGCTGTTCGGGGGGTCTTCGGGCGACGGCACCGCCTTCCGTGGCACCTGGCTGTCGCGGAACGGCGCGGTCCGGCGCAACGCGGCGCTGCTGGCCATGGTGCGCAGCCATTGCCCGGTGCGGGTCTTCAGCCTCGACAACCTCGTGCCGACGGATGTGCGCATGGTGGTGACCCGCGCCTCGCCCGACCGGCGGGTGGTGCACGAGATCAACGCCGAACCCGCCGCGCAGGAATACGCCCGGCTGCTGGGCAAGGACCCGAACCACCTTGGCAGCTTCACCTTCGCCGCGCATCCGGTGGTCGTGCGCGTCGGCGACAGCCACCATGTCCGCGCCATCCAGCAGGTGTCGGAAAACAGCGATCTCGTCTTCTTCTCGGCCATCAACGAAGGCATGGTGCTGACGCTGGCCTCGCATCAGGACATCGCGCAGCACCTCGAAGCGGGGCTTGGCGCGCTGGCCGGGTCCGGCGCGGCGGCGCCCGAGCATATCCTTGGCTGCGACTGCCTGCTGCGGCGCATCGACGCCGAGCAGGTCCAGAAGGGGCGCGAGATTTCCGATATCCTGCAACGGCACCGGGTCGTGGGCTTTTCCACCTACGGCGAGCAGATGGGCGGGCTGCATGTCAACCAGACCTTCACCGGCGTCGCGATCTACCCGCCGCCGCGCCGCTGAGCCCATGTCCCTGATCAATCCCTCCGACAGCCTCGAACGCCAGAACGAAAAGCTTCTGCGCATCGCCGAGGCGCTGATGAACCGGGTCGAATACGGCGCCGAGAACTCTGGCGATGCCTACGCCCAGTTCGAACGCGCGGCCCTGCTGGAAAAGCGCGTCCGCGAGCGCACGCTGGAGCTGGAGCGCACGCTTGACCTGCTGCACCAGTCCAACGCCCAGCTGGCCGAGGCCAACCGCGAGACAGAGGCCGCGCGGCGTAACCTCGCCGACGCCATCGAGACCGTGTCAGAGGGTTTTGCGCTGTTCGACAGCGACGACGTTCTGGTCATGTGCAATTCGCGATTCTGTCGCGATTTCAGGGATATGACGCAGCATCTTCGCCCGGGGATGCCATTTGCCTCCTACGTCGCCAAGGTCAGCCGCTCGCGCTATCTGGCGCTGCCCGAAGACCTGACGCCGGACACATGGGCCGAACGGCGCAACCGCCGCCATCAGGACCGGCACGTGATGTTCAACGTCCAGCTCTCGCAGGGCCGCTGGTTGCAGGTGTCCGAGCATCGCACCGCCAATGGCGGCACGGTGGTGCTGCAAACCGACGTGACCGACCTGATGCGGCTGGAGCGGGCAGAGCGCGACCGGCTGAAGGACAAGCAGGCGCGCATGGTGCGCGCGACGCTCGACCACCTGAACCAGGGCGTCTGCATCTTCGACGATCACGGGCGGCTGGTGGGCTGGAACCAGAAGACCGGGGACCTGTTGTCCCTGCCCGCCCGCCGGCTTCAGATCGGCGCCGATTTCGCCGGGCTGATCGACCGGCTGGACGACGAGGTGCAATTCACCCGCGGGCTGACGCGCGAGGGGTTCCGTCTCTGGGCCGCCTCGCCGCAACCGCGCCAGCCGGTCTCTTTCGAGATCCGGCGCGGGCCGCAGATGGTCTTGCAGATCTTCGGGCGCGGGATGCCGGACGGCGGTTTCCTCATGGCGATCACCGATGTCACCGCCGAACGCGAAGCGGCGCAGAAGCTGGCCGAGCTGAACGAGGTGCTGGAACAGCGCGTGATGGAGCGCACGCTGGAACTGGAGGATGCGCTCTCCGCCGCCGAGCGCGCCAATGCCTCGAAGTCGCGTTTCGTCGCCGCCGCCTCGCACGACCTTCTGCAACCGCTGTCGGCGGCCAAGCTCTATGTCTCATCGCTGGCCGACCGGACCCAGAACGGCGCCGATCAGGCCGTGTTGCACAAGGCCGAAAGCGCCCTGACCAGCGCCGAACAGATCATCGACGCGCTGCTGGACATCTCGAAGCTGGACGGCGACGGGCTGCACTTCGACATTCGCACGGTGGCCCTGCACGAGATCTTTCGCCCGTTGCGCGACGAGATGGCGGTTCTGGCAGAGCGCAAGGGGTTGCAACTGGGCTTTGTCGACAGCGGGCTGATGGTGCAAAGCGATGCCAGCTACCTGCGGCGCATCGTGCAGAACCTGCTGGCCAATGCGATCCGCTACACCGATGCGGGCCGCGTTCTGGTGGGGGTGCGGCGCAACGGCGCCTCTGCCCGGATCGAGGTCTGGGACACCGGACCGGGCATCGCCGAAGAGGACCAGAACGCCATTTTCGAGGAATTCCGCCGCCTCGACACCAAGGCCAGCCGGAACGAGGGGCTGGGCCTTGGCCTTGCCATCGTCGAACGCGCCTGCGCCCGGCTGGGTCACCCGCTGGGGCTGTGGTCCGAGGTCGGGCGCGGGTCGTGCTTCATGGTCAATGTGCCGATTGCAGGGCGGGCCTCTGCCGCGGTGACGCAGAACCCGCGCAGCGCGCGGCCCGTCGGGCTGTCGCAGGCCGGGCTGATCGTGCTTCTGGTCGAGAACGACCCGCAACTCAGCCGCGCGGTCACGGTGATGCTGGAAAGCTGGGACGTCAGCGTCCTGCAAGCCGCCAGCGCGGAAGAGGCGCTGGCCCTGCTGGCCGACCTGCAGATCGTACCGGATGCCCTGCTGCTGGACTACCAGCTTGGCCCCGGCCCCACAGGGATCGGCCTCTATCACAGCCTGAAGGAACACATGGGCGCCTTGCCCTGCGCGATCATCTCGGTCGACCGCAGCCCGGAGCTGCGGCAGGATTGCAAGGCGCTGGACCTGACCTTCCTGCCGAAGCCGCTGGACCGGCACCGGCTGGGCCAGTTCCTGACCGCCGCCGCCGATGCCCTTTGCCGGATGGGCTGAGCCTCTGCCGCCATGGCCGCGGCGTTACATCATGCCCTTGCAACTGCGCGGAGAGTTCGGCAGGCCGATGTGCTTCGGGTTCAGCACGAGGATCCAGCGCGGCGGATAGCCCGGCGCCTGCGTGCGGCGATAGGTGCAGCCCTGCGCCGTGGTCATGTAGTCGCCCTGTGGCGCGATATAGCCCTGCGTGCCGATGAAGGGCGCGGCCTGCGCAAAGATCAGGGTTTTGGGCGTCTCGGCCTCTGTTGCGGTCAGGGACACCAGCCCCAGAGAGGCGGCGGCGACGAGTGTTGTCAGGCTCATGATGTCTTGTCTCCTGTGGCATGGGGGACGCGGGCAGGCATCCGTGCGGGCCGCCGGGCAGCGCCGCCGACCACGGGGAAACTCGCCGACCGTGGCGGCGGAAAAGCGGCGCCATCACGTCGGATCCGTGTCTCAAACCCTTGATTTTACGAAAACTATAGCGGGTTTATGCCTGTTCCATCGGACCTGCGACGCGTCGTGCCGACAACACCCAAGCCGCGGCCAGACCGTCTTGTCCCATCGGCCTGCCGCGCGGGTCAAAGCCCGATGACGATATCGGCGCGCAGCCCGCCCATATCGGGGCTTTCCGACAGCCGCAGCACACCGCCATGGGCGCGCGCGATATCGGCGGCGATGGCCAGCCCCAGCCCCACGCCAGAGCCCCGGTCCTGATTGCGCGCGGGGTCCAGCCGCACGAAGGGCCGCAGCGCCTTCTCGCGATCCTCTGGCGCGATGCCCGGGCCGTCGTCCTCTACCCGGATGCGCAGGGATTTTTCGCTGACGGTGACGGACACCCGGCAGGTCTTGGCGTAGCGCCGCGCATTGGCCACAAGGTTCTGCACCGCCCGCCGCAAGGGTTGCGGATGCAGAGGCACCTCGCCCACGGGATCGCCGGGCGCCATGATGACCGCCTGCCCGCCGCGCTGCGCATCCTCGACGACGCCGCGCACGAGGGCCACCGGGTCGACCGGCTCTGCCAAGCCCTTCTCGGCATCGCCCCGGGCGAAATCCAGAAAGGCGTCGATCAGCGCCTGCATCTCTTCGACGTCCCGCTCCAGCGGTTCGCGGTCCGCGTCGTCAAGCAGCGACAGCCCCAGCCGCAGCCGCGTGATCGGCGTCCGCAGGTCATGGCTGACCCCCGACAGCATCATGGTGCGCTGCTCGATATGCCGTTCGATCCGCGCCCGCATGTCCAGGAAGGCATGGCCCGCCGCGCGCACCTCTGTCGCCCCCGAGGGTGAATAGCGCATCGCCCGCCCGCGCCCGAAGGCTTCTGCCGCCGCCGCCAGCCGGGTGATCGGGCGCAGCTGGTTGCGCAGGTACAGGAAGGCGATCAGCGTCATCAGCGCGCCGAAGAAGAGCATGTTCACGAACAGCTGGTGCGGGTTCGAGGCCGAGACCCGCTCGCGCGCCGCCTCGGCCCGATAGAGGACACCGTCGCGCCGGATATACAGCGTCACGCCGTAATCGTCCGGCAGCATCACCCGCTCCAGCCCGGGAATGTGGGCGTTCAGCTCGCGGATGACCACAAGCCCGGTCAGGTCGAACCAGCGCCGCTGGTTCGCGGCGGGCAGCGCCTCGGCCTCGACCCGGTGCAGGTCGATCCCCAGCAGCCTTTCCCCGGTGTCATCCTCGCCTTTCGCTTCCAGCGCGAAGGTCACGGCCCGCGCCAGTTCCCGGCTCAGCTGTTCCGTGACGCCTTCGAAGTGGCGCTGGATGAAGACCACGGAAACCACAAGCTGCAGGGTCACCACCGGCAGGATCAGGATCGCGGCGGCGCGCCCGTACAGGCTGCGGGGCATATATCGTTTGAGCCATGCAAAGGTCATGGGCTACATCTACCGCGCCCGACCCCCATCGAAAAGGTTTCCCGCATGCAGGACCCCCAACCCGCGTTCCGTCCCGAACCCGGCATCGCCGAGGACCTGGAACCCGGCCTGCGCCGGATCCTCGGCGCCCAACCCTTCGGCGATGACCTTTCGCGGCACGAACACCTATCTGCTGGGGACGCGCGGGATTGCGGTGATCGACCCCGGCCCCGACAGCCCCGGGCATCTGGAGGCGATCCTCGCGGCCCTGGGGCCAGGCCAGCATGTCTCGCATATCGTGGTGACCCACGCGCATCTCGATCACAGCCCCCTCGCCGGTCCGCTGGCGCAGCGCACCGGTGCGCCGGTTCTGGGCTTTGGGCGCCACGATGCCGGGCGCAGCGCGATGATGCAGAGGCTGGCGGTCGAGGGGCTGGTCGGCGGCGGCGAGGGTGTCGACGCGGGCTTTGCGCCGGATATCGCGCTGGCGGACGGTGCGCTGATCGCCGGGGACGGCTGGCAGATGCGCGCGCTGCACACCCCCGGGCACATGGCCAACCACCTCTGTTTCGACTGGCAGGGCCGGCTGTTCTCGGGCGATCTGGTGATGGGCTGGGCGACCTCGCTTGTCTCGCCCCCGGATGGCGACCTGACCGCCTTCATGGCCTCGCTGCGGCGGCTGGGGACCGAGCGCTGGCACAGCCTGTACCCGGGCCACGGCGCCCCGGTCACCAGCCCGGCGGCGCGACCTCGCGGACCTGCTGGCACACCGCGAAGGCCGCGAGGCCGAGATCCTCAGCGCCCTGCGCGCCGGTCCCGCCACGGCCGCAGGCCTCGCCGCACAGATCTACCGAGAGGTTCCGCGCCAGCTACTGCCTGCGGTACGAACGCAACGTCCTCGCGCATCTCATTGATCTGGTAGAGAGATCCCGGGTTCAGCCCGTAGAAACCCTCAGCGCGGCGGCCCGTTTTTCCCTGCTCTGAAAGAAACTGAAAAATATGTGACAAAAGCCTCTGGACGACCGGAATCTTGGTTGCTATACGGCCCGCATGTTCCGGCGTAGCTCAGCGGTAGAGCAGTTGACTGTTAATCAATTGGTCGTAGGTTCGATCCCTACCGCCGGAGCCAAAAATCTCGCAAGAGACTGATTTGGCAAAAAAACCACTCCCTCGGGAGTGGTTTTTGCGTTTCTGGTGCACACCAGTACTCAACGTCGGGCACAGGCTCGTGCACGGTCGCGCCTCCGTGGATGCCCGGGAAGTTTTCGGTGGCAGCCAAGTGGCCGGAGTCGCACATACCCCCTCCTTGAAAAACGCCCCTCGGGCTATGCTTTCCACCGCCGGAGCCCGGCGAGGACTGTTGAGATATCGAACCTTGATCAAGGTTCTGCGCTCTGCCTCTCGCTGCGTACCGACGTCTTCTCCGAGGCGAAAACCCTCACTCGCGCCCTGACGGCGCTCACGGACCTGGGTTTCGCCGTGATGACGGAGAGACGCATGGCCCACCTCGACGCAGACGGCCCGACCCTGTCGACAGAACCGGCGCGCTGCCAGATCGCCCTGCACGAGGAATCCCGCGCAATGGCCGACCCACGCTTGGAAGTGCCCGCGAATGCAACTGCCGCGGCTCGAGCGGGTCCCCGGTCGATAGGACGGCTGCACGGAGTGCGGCAGAAAACGACACGGCGGCCTCGACACCTGCCGTGCGTCGCATCGGCGCACCGGCAGTGGACGACGAGACTGCCTTCCGTCTCACGTTGCGGCCACCCTGGCTCGGGAACATCGGTCTGCGCGACCTGACCGGCGAAATGCGCCAGATCCTCCGGGGAAAGCCTCGCGGGATCAGCATTCAGGAGGAAATCGCGCTCATGTGGCAGCGGAAATGCGCGGGCTATGGTTAGGATTTCTCCGTCCAGCAGATCGGCGACGCGGTCGCGGGCAAGAAATGGCAGAGCGGCAGCGCGGGTAATCCCCCGTTTTTACGGGAGGCGTGGACGTTGGGTTTACGCAGCCATTCTTAGTTTCCGGGCGGGTGTTATGCCGCCGTTGCCCATGTCCGGGTGTTTGGTGTTGCAGGACCGGAGCCACCCGGCAGCAATCTGCTGCACCTCTCCTCCGCCATCTTTTTCCCGCGGGAATCAGGCACGCATCCATCCCGCCGTATTTGGCCCGCCACTTGTACAGGGTGGCACCGCGCATGCCATGCTCGCGGCACAGCTCGGCAGCTGGGACATCCAGCTGGCGCAGCACGTCCATGGTCTGGGCTTCGGCCAGTCACGTCTGCTCATCGGACTCTCCTTGTTCATCCTGCCGAGAAAAGTCCGCTTCCGCATCGCTTTGACATCGCGGGGGCTTACCCCTCCGACACCTCCAACCCGCCCTGTTTCGAGCGCCACTTGCAGAACCTCGTTTGGAGAACAGGCCAACCTCAAGCCGCGGGCGTCTCAGGGGAGCCGGTCGCGCTCCATGATCCATTCGACCTCGGGCGCGGCAACGAAGCGCCAGTTGCGGCGGGGCCCGGCCATAACGTTGAGATAGTACATCTCGAAACCATACGGCGCGCCGCAGGGGTGGTGGCCGCGCGGTACGCAGACCACGTCGCCGTCATGTACGGCCATGGTCTCGTCGAGCTGAAGGTCATCGGTATAGACCCGCTGGACCCCGAAGCCGTTCGCCGGGTTGAGGCGGTGATAGTAGGTCTCTTCGAGGTAGGTGATGCGCGGGAAATCATCCTCGTCATGGCGGTGGCTGGGGTAGGACGACCAGTTGCCCGCCGGGGTGAAGACCTCGGTCACCAGCAGCGCATCGCAGTAGTCCTCGCTCTCCATGGCGATATTGTTGATGAAGCGCGTGTTGCTGCCGGTGCCGCGCTGGGTCAGCGCGATCCTGTCCGGGCCGATGCGCCGCGCCTCGTGACCGCCCTTGCCGGGGGCGCTGCAGACCGCGATGGTGCAATCCGTGGTCGCCTCGGCGCGCCAGTCGGTGCCGTTCGGCAGGTACAGACAATGCGGCGGCGTCTTCTCGAAAACATTCATGCGCTCACCCAGCTCGCCCCATTCGCGCCCCGCGCCGGACAGCCGGGCCTTGCCCTCGACCATCACGAGGATGACTTCACGCTCTCCCGTGGCCTCGGCGACGGTCTCTCCGGCCCGCAGGCGGTGCAGGCTGAACCCGACGTAGCGCCAGCCCGCGCTTTCGGGTGTGATGCGGTGAACTTCGCCATGGGTGCCGAAGGGGCGATGCAGAAGATGGCTCATGTCCTGTCCTTTCCGTCAGTTGACCAGCCGCGCATTGGCGATCTGGCCGAGGTATTCCTGAAAACGGTCCCTTTGCTTCTGGCGCTCCGACACCTCCGGCACGGCGACATCCCAGAAGAAGCCGTGGTCGCCGGCGGAGGTCTCGAGCCCCGTGCCGGGGAAGTCCTTCGCCGGGGTCTCGATGACGATCACCGTGGGGATGTTGCGGCTGCGCGCCGCGGCGACCTCGGCCTCGAGCGCGTCGGTGCCCGCCACCTTCACCGCATGGGCGCCCATGGCGGCCGCATGCATGACGTAGTCGATCTCGGGCTGCACCTCGACGTTGCAATCGACGTACATGTTGTTGAACGGCTCGCCGCCGCAGCCCATGGTCTGCAGCCGATTGATGCAGCCGTAACCCCGGTTGTCCGTCAGCACCACGGTGAAGGGGATGCGCCGCATGACCGCCGTCGCAAGCTCTGAGTTGGCCAGCATGTAGCTGCCGTCACCGACAAAGCAGATCACGTCCCGCTCCGGTGCGCCGAGCTTCAGCCCCATGGCACCGGCCACCTCGTAACCCATGCAGGAATAGCCGTACTCCATGTGATAGCCGCCCCGGCTTGGCTTCCACAGCAGCTTGAGCGCGCCGGGCATGGTGCCGGCGGCGCACATGGCAACGGCGTCCGGGCCGGTAGCCCGCTGGACCGCGCCGATGACCTGCCCGTCCGTGGGCTTGGCGGCCTGATCCTCGGGGCGGGCGCAGTAGGTGTCGACCGCGCGCAGCCAGTCCTCGCGCGCCGCCTCGTCGGGGGCCTCTGCCCTGTAGTCGCCAAGCGCCTCGCCCAGTGCCTCCAGCGTCACCTTCGCGTCGCCCACAAGGCTCTCCGCCCCGTGCTTGGCGGCGTCATAGCCGTGGATGTTGATCGACACGAGCCGTGCGCCCTCGCCGAAGAGGGTGCGCGAGCCGGTGGTGAAGTCCTGGAACCGCGTGCCCACACCGATCACCAGGTCGGCGTTCTGCGATGCGGTGTTCGCCGCTGCCGAGCCATCCACCCCCGAGGCGCCGAAGTTCATCGGATGCGCCTGCGGCAGGCCGGATTTGCCCGCCTGCGTTTCGGCTACCGGGATGCGGTGCCTTGTTGCGAACTTTGCAAGCGTGTCCTCTGCCTGCGAATAGATCGTGCCGCCCCCGGAGATGATCACCGGGCGCTTCGCCCCGCGCACCATGTCGGCCACGCGGGCAAGCTCATCAAGATCGGGGCGCGGACGGCGGATGTGCCAGACGCGCGGCACGAAGAACTCTTCGGGGTAATCATAGGCTTCGCACTGCACATCCTGGCAGAAGGCCAGCACCGCCGGGCCGCAGTTCGCCGGGTCGGTCATCATGCGCAGCGCGCGCGGCAGGGCATAGAGGATATGCTCGGGCCGCGAGATCCGGTCGTAATACCGCGCGACGGGGCGGAAACAGTCGTTGGCGGACATGGTGCCATCGTCGAAATCCTCGACCTGCTGAAGCACCGGGTCCGGGCGCCGCGTGGCAAAGACATCGCCTGCCACCACCAGTAGCGGCAGGCGGTTCACATGCGCCAGCGCCGCCGCCGTCACCACATTGGTCGACCCCGGCCCGATCGAGGATGTCACGGCCATCGCCCGCGTGCGCTTTTTGGCCTTGGCATAGGCAATGGCCGCATGGGCCATCGTCTGTTCGTTCTGCCCGCGCCAGGTGGGGAAGACGTCGCGATAGGCATGCAGCGCCTCGCCCATCCCCGCCACGTTGCCGTGGCCGAAGATCGCCCACATCCCGTCGATGTAACGGTCCAGCTTTTGCTCGCCTACCGCTTCGCTGCCTGAGGCGGCGGGTGTCATCTGCACCGAAAGCCACTTCACCATGGCCTGCGCCGCCGTCAGCCTGATCGTGCCGCCACTCTTGCCCATAATGGCTCTCCCTTTCAGAGGCTCACGCCCCGTCTTTTCATCAACAATATTCCCGGGGTTCCGAAGACGCGGGGGCAGCGCCCCCTCCCCGTCTCAGGCTCAGGCCGCGTTGCGCCGGGCCTCTGCCCGCGCCGCATCCCACAGATCGCAAAGCCGCCGGAACCGCTCGGCCATCTGCGCCACCGCGTCCTCGTCCGACAGCGCGCCCTTCATCCAGGCCCGCGCCGCATCGCCAAAGATCGTGCGGCCCACCGCAAAGCCCTTCACCAGCGAAAAGCGCGAGGCGACCTCGAAGCTTGCGGAAAGCTCGGCCTCCGGTGCATCGAGGCCAAGCACCACGATGCCGCGCGTGTGCGGGTCGTTCTCCTCGATGGCCGCGACCGCCTGCATCCAGGCCTCTGCGGTCTTCAGCGGCTCCAGCTTCCACCAGTCGGGGTAGACGCCCGCCGCGTAGAACTGGCGGATCAGCGTCGCCGTGGTGCTGTCGTCGACGGCGCCGACCTTCGACGGGATCACCTCGAGCAGGAATTCGAGCCCATTGCGCCGCGCCGCCGTCCAGAGCGCCTTGACCTTCGCCTCCTGGTGGGCCCGCGTTTCGGCATCGTCATCGGGGTGGCAGAAGACCAGCAGCTTGACGACGTTTTCCCGCGCCCATTCGCGGAACTGGCCCATGTCCTCGCCCAGCTCCGGCTCGAAGCGTATGGGGCGCGAGCCCGGCAGCTCGGTCTGACCGCCCGATCCACAGGCCGGACCCCGAGGACGCGTGCAGCGCCGCCCGCCCGATGCGGTTGTCGCACAGGATGCCGTAGCCCCCCTGTCCGTCCTGCACCTGCATCGCCGCCTGAAGGCACAGCTCCTTGAACGCGCCGCCCTTCTCGAGGGTGTATCCCTCCATCTCCTCGAGCTGCATCCGGTGATCAAAGGCAAAGGTCCGCACCGTCGACCAGTCGCCATGCCGGTTGGTCGCCCAATGGACCTGTTCCAGCGCGGCATCGTTGCGCAGATCGGGGCGCTTGACGCCTCTTTCGAAGAAGAACTGCAGCTCGTCCCAGGACGGATAGGCCGGGGTGCAGCCATGGCGCGACACCGCGAAGGCCCCGCAGGCATTGGCGTACTTCAGGGCCACCGGCCAGCTTTCGCCGTCAAGCCAGCCCTTGAGCAGCCCGCTCATGAATCCGTCGCCCGCGCCCAGCACGTTGAACACCTCGATAGGGAAACCAGGCCCCGAGACACCGTCATCTAGGCTGTCCGGGATGTCGCCTTCGAAGGCCACCGCCCCCATGGGCCCGCGCTTGCAGACCAGCGTGGCCTTCGACACCGCCCGCACCGCGCGCAAGGCCGCAACCGTATCGGTGGAGCCGCCCGCGATGTGGAATTCCTCTTCGGTGCCGACGATCAGGTCGAAGAAATGCAGGCTTTCCTGAAGCTTGGCCGTGACCTTGGCGCTTTCGACAAAACGGCTTTCGCCGTCGCCATGGCCCGCCACGCCCCAGAGGTTCGGACGGTAGTCGATGTCCAGCGCGGTCTTCAGCCCGTTTTCGCGGGCGATCCGCAGCGCCTTCAGCACCGCCGCCTCGGTGCGCGGATGACTCAGATGCGTCCCCGTCGCCACCACAGAGCGCGACCGCGTCAGCAGCGCCTCGTCGATGTCATCCTCGCACAGGGCCATGTCGGCACAGTTCTCGCGGTAGAAGATCAGCGGGAACTGCTCTTCGTCGCGGATGCCCAGCAGCACCAGAGCCGTCAGCCGCTCCGGGTCCGTCGCGACGCCGTCGACACAGACCCCGTGACGCAGCAGCTCTTCGCGGATGAAGCGCCCCATGTGCTCGTTGCCGACGCGGCTGATCAGCCCCGAGCGCAGCCCCAGCCGCGCCGTCCCGCAGGCCATGTTGGTCGGCGACCCGCCGATATACTTGTCGAAGGACCCCATATCCTCCAGCCGCCCGCCAACCTGCGAGCCATAGAGATCCACCCCGGCGCGCCCGATGGTGATTACGTCCAGATCTGCCATGTTCTTTCCCCTCGCAGGCGTCTTGCGGGTCAGGAGACGTTTATCGTCTCGAAAGTGAAGTTGCGGTGGAACGGCTCGTGGAAGGCGATGAAGTCCTTCGTGTGCTGCTGTTCCATGTGGAAGCCGTGCGCCGCCTCGTCCGTCCAGGTCTCGACAAAGACCAGCCGGTCCGGATCATCGGTGCAGGTATAGAAGTCATAGGCGATGCAGCCCGGCTCGGCCCGCGTGGCGGCCTGCGCCCCGGGCGCACGGTCTAGGATCTTCGAACGCGTGCCGGGCTGGCAGTCGATGGTTATGATGAACTTGTACATCAGCCTGTCCTGTCGTGATCCCGGACGGAAAACCGGTGCCCACTTATCCTCGGGATCGCTTACCGGATGATCGTCGCCTGAAGCGCGTCGATGGAGGACCGGATGCCCGCTTCGGTGGACATGGTGAAATCCTCCATTTCCAGCGAGACCCAGCCGTCGTAGCCCATCATGCCGACTACCGAGAAGAACTCCTTCCACCATTGCAGGTCATGCCCCGCACCGACGGCGACGTAGTTCCAGGCGCGGTTGGCGACATCGGTGACCTCCTTCATCTCCAGCAGGCCGTTCACGTCACACAGGCCGCGCTCGATGCGGGTGTCCTTGCCGTGAACGTGGTGGATCGCCGGGCCAAGCGCGCGGGCGACGGCAATCGGGCAGGCCCCCTTCCAGAAGAGATGCGAGGGGTCGAGGTTCATGCCGACCATCGCGCCGACCTCGTTCCGCAGGCGGAACAGGGTCTCGGGGTTCCACACCAGCATGGCCGAGAAATTCTCGAGCGCGATCTTCTCGACGCCCATCTTGCCCGCGTGCTCGACCAGGCCGTGCCAATAGGGGAACGCGCGGTCCTCCCACTGGTAACGGTCGCGCTCGGGCATCTCGTCGGGCCAGCTCTTGGTATAGGTCAACCAGTTCGGCACCGTGTCGCCGGCGGCGGCCTCCGGCAGGCCCGACATGGTGACGATCTTCCTGACGCCGATCTCTCCGGCGAGGGTGAAGGTCTCCTCGATCTCCTTGCGATGCTTCTCGCCGAGGTGACCGGGGTCGAGCGGGTTGCCCGAACAGTTGAGCGCGGCGATGGTCAGGCCACGCGCCTCGATCTCGGCAAGGCGGCGGGACAGCTCACTCGGGTCGGCCAGAAGCGTCTCGGCGCGGAAATGCGGCGCGGGCGACCAGCCTCCGCCAGTCATCTCGATGCCCTCGACGCCCAGCGCGACGCATTTGTCGAGCATGTCGGTGAAGGACAGGTCGCCCATCACGTCGGTGCAGATGGAAAGTTTCATTGTCGGGTTCCTGCTCAGGCGTAAAGCGCCGGTTTCTCGATCATGCTGATGACTTCGTGCCCGCCGCTGTCCACGGCGCGCAGCGCGGCGTCGGCCACCAGGGTCGAGGCATAGCCGTCCCAGGCCGACGGCCCGGTCGCGGTGCCCTGCCCCGCGGCAACGATCCATTCGCGGAATTCCTGGTCGTAGGCCTCGATGAAGCGCTCGCGCCAGTCCTCGGGGATCGCCTGCCGGATGCCGAACTGGTCGGACACCACCGTCGCGGGCCGGTTCGGCAGCGCGGCAACGCCGGTCTCGCAAGAGACCTCGCCGCGGATGTCGTAGCCGTAGGCGATATTGACCGAGATCTCGACGATCACGATGGCCCCCGACGCACAATGCAGCAGCACGATGGTGGGATCGCGCAGGTCCTTGCCGACGGTCGAGCGGCGCGGCAGCCGCACCTCGACGCCGGTCACCTCGTCCGAAAGCAGCCAGCGCGAGATATCCGCATCATGCACCAGCGTGTCGTTGAGCGGCATATCCGAGGTGTAAAGCCCCTCGGGCACCGAGGCATTGCGGTGCACCGACTTGTACATCAGCGGCGCGCCAAGGCTGCCGGTGTCGATCACCGCCTTGAGGCGACGGTAGTCGGCGTCGAAGCGGCGCATGAACCCCACCTGCACGAGGCGGCGGCCAAAGGCGGTTTCCGCCTCGATCACGCGCAGGGCGGCGTCTTCGCTGGTAACCATGGGCTTTTCGCAGAACACCGGCTTGCCCGCGTCGATGCAGGCCAGCAGCTGTTCCTCGTGCGCAGGCCCCCACGAGCAGATCACCACCGCATCCACCGTGTCGGACGCAATCAGCGCCTTAGGGTCATCGAACACGGCGGCCCCCTCGGGCGCGGCCGCCTCGGCGCGTTCGCGCGAGATATCGGCCACTGCCGTGACCGCCACGCCGCTCAGCACCTGGGTGAGGCGGCGGATATGGTCCTGACCGATCATGCCGGTCCCGATGACTCCGACCTTCAGGCTCATTTGCCCACTCCGTATTTCTCGACGTAACGCTTGGTTTCGGCCAGCATGAAGCGCGCGCTGTCCTCGGCGCGGTCTTCCCAGCCGAAGACGCAGTTCGACAGGACGCCGTCGAACTTCATGTCGGCGAGGGTCTTGAAGAACAGATCCCAGTCGATCTCGCCCTGGCCGAAATCGAGATGCTGGTGCACCCGAACCTTGGATTCCGGCGGGTTGACGATGTAGCGCAGCTCGGACGACTTGTTGTGATCGTAGGTGTCCGCAAGCCGCACATGCTCTAGCAGCCCGGCGGTGGCGCGCAGGTTCGCCTCCATGTCGGGGCCGTAGAAGAAGGTGTGCGGCGCGATGAAGGACGCGCGGACCATCGGCGAGTTGATGGTCTTGATGATGTCGATGGCGGGGTGGATCTCCTCGATCCAGTCCTCGGGGTGCGCTTCGAGCGACAGCTTGATGCCCTCGCGCTCGAGGATGGGCACCAGCACATCCATCGCCTTGAAGAACTGGCCCTCGCAGACCTCGGGGCGGTGGATGCCGGAGGTGTCGTTCAGCGAGCGGTTGGGCGATCCGCCACGACCGAATTCCGACACGAACATCGGGCATTCCAGCTCGACCGCGAACTCGATGGCGCGCTTCCAGTTGTCGATTGCCATGTCCCATTCATCGGCATAGGGGGACGCCCAGCGGTACATCGGCTGGATCGTGGCAAGGCCGACATTGTGGTCCTTCAGCGCCTTTTTGAAGGATTGGATGCGCTCGGGGTAGAGCTTGGGCCGCGTCCACCACGAGAAGAAATCGGGGCGCGGCGACATCTCGACGCAATCATAGCCCAGCTCGGCGACCTTGCGGATCGTATCCTCGAGCGACAGGTGCCGGATCATGTGGGGGTCGAGGGTGTACTTCATGATGTCCTCCCAGAGGGTCGTTGTCGGGCCGCGCCTCCTCTGGCGCGGAGTGGTTCAAAGGGCGACCGAGGCGCCGATCTCGGCGCTGCGGCGGGCGGCATCCAGCACCGCGATGGTGCGGGACGCCTCGATGGCGGTGACGGGCGGCGGGGTGCCGCCGGCGACCGCCTTGGCGAAGGCGGCGTAGTAATCGTGGTAGCGGCCCTGCTGCGCGGGCAGGCGTTCGTCGCCATGGCCCACGCGCAGGACGGGCCAGTTCGCCTCGGGCTCGTAGCCCCAGTTTTCCGGGTCGTCCGCCGGGCGCTCCCCGGCGAAAAGCTGCTGCGCCTGCACGTCGGTGGCCTGGCTGGTGAAGCTGCCCTTCGCGCCATAGGCGCGCAGCTCGCGCAGGTGCAGGTGGTTGCACTTGGAGGCGTTGATATGGCTGTGCGCGCCGCCCTCGTGGCGCAGGGTGATGGTGAAGCTGGCGTCGGTCCGCCCCTCGGGCAGGTCGAGGTGATCCATCTGGCAATCGACCGACGCCACCGGCCCCAGCAGGTAGATCATCTGGTCCACGAGATGGCTGCCCAGATCGCGCAACAGCCCGCCGGTCGGCCCGGCCTCCAGCGTCGCGGGATCGTCGAAATCCATCCGTGAATGGATGCGCCAGACCTCGCCCAGCGCGCCGTCCTTCAGCACCGATGCCAGCGTCTGCAGATCGCTGTCGAAGCGGCGGTTCTGGTAGACGCCCAGCACGATGCCCGCCTCTTGCGCAGCACGATCCAGATCCAGCGCCGCGCCTTCGGAGGGGGCGAAGGGTTTGTCGGCGATGACGTGCAAACCAGCCTCGATGGCTTCCAGCACCAGCGCGCGCCGGGTGTGCGGCGGGGTCGTGATGGTGACCGCATCGCAGGCGCCTACCGCGATCATGGCGGCAAGGCTGGGGAAGACCGGCACGGCGGGCCAATCGGCCTTTGCCTGCGCGACGGTCTTCTCGGCGCGGGCGACGATGCCGGTCAGGGTGCAGCCCGTCGCGGCGTCGATAAAGGGGGTGTGGAAGTGGCGTCCACCGGTTCCGTAGCCGACGCATCCGATCCGCAATGTCATGGTTCGTGCTCCGCTTCGGGCATGAGGGGGAATGCGGTGGCCCGTCCCCGAGGAGACAAAGGCCGCGCCACCGCGACTGGACGGTGCAGGGCGCACCGCCGATGGGGCAGAACGGGTCAGCCCGCAGGGGGCGGCACGTGCCCGTCGTGGGTATCCATGTAGCCCTCGATGGAGGCCTCGAGATCGGCCATTGACTCGCCGCCTGCCATGAGGTCGGCAATCTCTTCGCGGGACTTTTCGCCCTTGCGGAAGTCTGCGGCGATGGCGCCCCGGATGAGAACCGCGAAATGGTCCCCCACCGCCATGGCATGCATCACCTGGTGGGTGATGAAGATCACTGCGAGCCCCCGGCGCCGTGCCTCGCCGACGATGCGCAGGACGTGCGCCGCCTGCTTGACGCCAAGCGCCGCCGTGGGCTCGTCTAGGATCAGCACGCGGGCGCCGAAATGCACCGCCCGGGCAATGGCGAGCGACTGGCGCTCGCCGCCCGACAGGCCGCCGCAGAGGCGGTCGCCGTCGGTGATGCGGGTGATGCCGAAGTTCTGCACCGCCTCGACCGCAATGGCGTTGGCCTTGTGTCGGTCGAAGATCTTGAACGGACCCCAGCCCTTGGTCGGCTCCTGGCCGATGAAGAAGTTCCGGCCCACGGACATCAGCGGATAGGTGCCGCCGAACTGGTGCACCGTGGCGATGCCCGCCGCCTGCGCCTCTTTCGGCCCCGAGAAGGTGACCGGCTTGCCGTCCATCAGCATCTCGCCGCGGGTGGGCTTGTGAACGCCCGAGAGGGTCTTGATCAGCGTCGACTTGCCGGCGCCATTGTCCCCGAGCAGGCAGAGCACTTCGCCGGCGCGGACCTTGAGGGTGATCTCGTGCAGCACGTCGATGGGGCCAAAGCTCTTGTCGACGGCTTTCATTTCAAGAACGGGTGCGGTGGTATCGGTCATTGGATCACTTCCCCTTTTTCGAGGCGGACATGGAGGTCGCCATGTTGCGGAAGGTGTCGTTCATCAGGACCGCGATCAGCAGCATGACACCGATGATGAGGGACGACAGGTTCCGGTCGAAGGGCGTGTAACCGATACCCTGCTGCACGATGGCCAGCGTTGCGGTGCCGAAGAACACCCCGGCCACGGTGCCGAAACCGCCGGTCAGAAGCACGCCGCCGACGACCACCGCGATGATGCAGTTGAAGATCAGCGCGAAGTTGGTGGTGGTGGTGGCAGAGTTCGACAGGATCGCCTCGCAGGTGCCGGACAGGGCGGCGGCCATGGCGGCCAGCATGAAGAGCGCGATCTTCAGCTTGTCGATGGGGATACCGGCGTTGCGGGCGCTTTCCTTGTCACCGCCAAGGGCGAAGATCCAGTTGCCCCAGGGCGACAGGTGCAGGATGTAGTACAGCACCGCCGCCATGCCGAGCCACCAGAACACCGAGCTCTGGAACCCCCGGGCGTGGTAGTCGCCGAACACCGCCTTGGCCCATGCCGGAGAGGTCAGCGCCTGGCTGGTGGTGTCCGTCAGCCACAGCGACAGGAACAGCGTCAGGCCCGAGACGGCAAAGAGCGTGGCCAGCGTCACGATGAGCGAGGGCACGTTGGTACGGGTGACCAGCATGCCGTTGACCCAGCCGATGAAGGCCGCAAGGCTGAAGGTGATCAGCAGGCCGACGCCCACCGGCAGGCCATAGTAGCCGACCGCAATGGCCATGGACATCTTGGCCGCGGGCACCACGGCGCCGATGGAGATATCCAGTTCCCCGGCGATCATCAGGAAGCCGATGGGGATGGCGATGATGCCCACGGTCGAGGCCATGTTGACCCAGGACGAGGTGCCGTAGGGCGACAGGAAGTTCCGGTCATAGCCAAAGTAGGCGAAGAAGAGGAAGACCAGCACCATGCCCATGAAGGCCCCGGTTTCGGGACGCCGGAACAGGGCGCCGACAGAGAACGGCGTCGAGGTTGCGGGCCGTGATGGCCGCGAGGTCTGCGATGTGGTTTCCATGGTCATATCTGTCTCTCTCGGCAGGGTGCGGTGCCAGGCCTCGGTTCGAAGCGACCCGGTTCTGGCGGGCATCCCGGGCCTGACGCGGCCCGGGAGAAAGGTCAGCGGATCAGCGGGCGCCCGCAGAGACCCCGGCCAGTGCGGTTTCGATGTTCGAGGCATCGACGATGGCGGGGCCGGTCAGCACCGGATCGGTGGCCAGCTCGGTGCCGAAGTCGATATGCGCGGCCAGCATCGAGGTGGCGAGAAAGCCTTGCAGATAGGGCAGCTGGTCGATGGCCATCTTCTGGGTGCCCGCCTCGGATGCGGTTCAGGGCCGCTTCGCTGAGGTCGAAGGCGCCGACCATCACCCGATCCCCTGCCCCGATCTGCTGCACCGCGTTGGTGGAGGCATCGGCGGAGGACGCCGACAGCGAGATCACCGCGTCGAAGCTCTGGTCGGCGACCAGTTCGGACTTGATCGCCTCTGCAAGGCCGGTGATGTCACCGTCGAGGTTGGCGGGGGTGCGCAGGATCACCACCTCGGCGCCTGCCTCGGTGCCGCCCTTCTCGACGCCGCCGCAGCGGGCTTCGTGGTTGACCGCGCCGGGGGTGTGGATGTGGCAGAGGATCTTCTGGGCGCCCTGCTCGGCCATGTAGCGGCCACCGGCCTCGCCGGCGACGAACTCGTCCGAGCCGAAGTAGTTGATGCCCGAGATGTCGCCCTTCACGTCCATGCCCGAGTTGTACATCATGATCTTGATGCCCTGCTCGAGCCGCCTTCTGCAGCGCGGGAACCTGTGCCTCGGGCACCCAGACCGGGATCGCGATGCCGTCGACGCCCTGCGCCACGGCCTGGTTGATCAGGTTCACCAGGTCAGGGCCGAAGTTGTCGTAGTTCGGGGTGCGCAGGTAGTTGACCGAACCGCCATTCGCCTCGACCACGAGGGTCGCATCGTCAACGCCCTTCTTGATGAGGTTGAAGAAGCCGTCCTCGATGGACCCGGCGATCACCGCGATGTCCGCCGCGGATGCGGGAACGGCGGTCAGCGCGAGGGCAGCTGCGGCAACGGTGGCCTTGAGGGTCTTGGTCAGGTTCATCCGGGTTTCCTCCCTTGGATCGTGGGTGCCGCCCCGGGGGCGGCGGTCTGGCATCTGTCGGCCCGCATCTCCTGTCCGCATCGGCGGACGCCCTGTGCGGGGCGTGCTTCCACCGCACCGGCACGGGGTGCCGGGGGCGTTTGGTCCCGTGTGCTGCGCGGCCCTGCCACGCGACACCCGGTCATCGGGTCTGTCTGCTTGCTCCGGCCTGCCTCCCAGCGGGACCGGATTCTGCCTCGGCACTCCTCTGTACCCGGCACCTACTGAATGCCTCATTGACATTGAATGGATCAATATCCGTAATCTGTCTCAAAGCGTTTCGTTTCAAATCATCTCATAATCGAGATTAAATGAGACAAAATGAAACACTGGATCACGACCGGAGAAGCCATGTCCCGACCCACCATCAAGGACCTTGCGCAGGAGGCAGGGGTGTCCGTTTCCACGGTGAACCGCGTCATCAACAATGCCCAGGCGGTGCGGGGCTCAACGCGCGAAATCGTTCTGGGAGCCGCTGAAAGGATTGGATTTTATGGCCTCGGCAGCATCGAGCATTCGGTCCTGCAAAGCCGTGAGACCATCCGCCTCGGGGTCATCCTGCACCAGGGGCACCGGGTGTTCTACCGCGAGCTGGGCGCCGCTTTGCGCCGTGCGGCAGAGCAATACACCGGGGCCAACGTCACCCTCGAACTCGAGTACATGGACGACCTGTCACCGGACCATATCGCGCACAGGATTACCGAGGTCGGGCAGCAGTGCGATCTCGCTCGGCGTGGTGGCGGCAGAGCATCCGGTGATCTCCGACGCGATCACCGCGCTGCTGGACAGCGGCACCCCGGTGTCGGCGCTGATCGGGCCTTTGTCGGCACAGGGCAACGTCGGCTACATCGGCCACGACAACTGGAAGAAGGGGCGCACCGCCGCCTGGGCCTTCCACCACACCTGCCGCAGCCCCGGCAAGATCGGCGTCCTGCTGGGCAATCACCGCTACCGCAACCAGGAAATCAACGAGAGCGGCTTCCGGTCCTACCTGCGCGAACAGGATGCCGGGTTTTCCGTACTCGAGCCGCTGCAGACCTTCGAATCCGCCGCCGTCGCCCGCGAGATGACGGAAAAGCTCCTGGGCGAACATCCCGACCTGTGCGGTCTCTTCGTGTCCGGTGGTGGCATCACCGGGGCGCTCGCCGCGCTGAAGGACCGGCCACGCCGCAAGGATTTCGTCTGCGTCGCCTACGAGATCTTCGACGCGACACGGGCCGGGCTCATCGACGGGACGATCACGATGACCCTCTCTTATCCGATCAGGACCTTCGCCCGTGAAATCGTCGCCACCATGGTCAAGGCCCACAAGGCCGGTCCGGACGCGGGTGCACAACGCGTCAACATTCCGATTGCGATCCATACCTCTGAGAACGTCTGAGCCTTACCCGACCGCCACCATGCGACGGCTGCCAGCCCCAATGCCGGGTGCAAAGTATCGTCGCGAAGGATGGCCAGGCATCACAAGTTCTCGAAAGGCCTGGAACCGGCCATCCGCCCCGGCGCCTGACGCACCGGCTGCGCGGTCTATTGCGGGCCAACGGAAGCCTGTGTGCCTGCGTGATGCGGAAGACTTGATCGGGGGCCCGGGTGCCGCGCCTTCGGCCTTGAGCGGACAAAAACGTGTCCTCGGCGTCAATGGACATTTTTGGCAGCGATGCCTATCTTTCAGGCATGTTCGCCCGTGTCCTCTCCATGCTTGTCATACTCTCGATCGCCGTGGTTACGACGATCGGCGCAGCCCATGCTGCGCGGATGGATGGCATGCAGGCGGATCACGCGCTTCATCCGGTCGAGACGTCTCACGCATCGACTGTCGTTCATTCCTCTTGTGAGGGTGGCCAGCATTGTGGATCCGCAGAGGCAGTAATGTGCGACGTCGTCTGCGCGGGTCTGCCGGTCTTGCTGACGAGCCCTGATATGGACGCCGGAGTTGCCTACGGACCCGCCGGCCACGATCTTCCCGCAGAGGAAATCCATGCCGGCCGGGTGCCGGGACTGAACAAACGACCGCCGAAGCCTCGTCTCCTCTGAACGCGCCGCAGGCCGACGCCCGCGGCGTCCCACAGGCATTGAGACACGGGACGGAATGTCCCGAGGAGAAGACCATGAATACCCTTTCGAGACGCGGCTTTCTTGCCGCAGGTGCAGCAACCTTTGCAGTTGCGCAAATGCCCCGTCATGCCCTCGCGCAGTCGGCGGCCCCGATCCGGCTTTCCGCCGCCACGCGCACGCTGGACATCGACGTACCGCGCGGCCTCTGTCTTCGGCCTTGCCGGACCCGGCGGCCGAGGGGCTGATACTCGACCCCGGACAGCGGTTCCGGGTCGATCTGACCAACGATCTGGACATCGGCACGATTGTACACTGGCACGGGCAGATCCCGCCCAATGCACAGGACGGCGTGCCCGACATGCCGATGCCCCTGCTCACACCGGGAGAGACACTGTCCTACGACTTCGAGGCGCGGCCCGGCACGCATTGGATGCACAGCCATGTCCCGGTCCAGGAGATGCAGCTGCTTGCCGCGCCGCTGATCGTGCGGTCTGCCGAGGAGGCCGCCGCCGACAGGCAGGAGGTGGTGATGTTCCTGCACGGCTCACCACTTCTCATAAATTATCCTTTCCCTGTTTGGGTTTGGTGTCGTATTTGACGAACCTCTTGGGAAGGTTCGCCAAATTGCGCTCGCCATTGGGGCGGGCGATCAGTTTCTCAATCGCGGAATCGGCCATGCCTTCGCGGCCAGCGGCCTCGGTGTAGCGCTGCACGAGGGCCAGCGTTTTGTGGCCTGTGACCGCGCCGATCTGGTGCGCAGTAGCCCCGGCCTCGGCCAAACGACGTGCGCAAGCCTTGCGCAGCCCGTGGGCGGAACACTGGGGCAGTTTGGCCTCTTCGGTCCAACGTTGCATGAGATTGCCCAGGCCGCCGGCGGACCGCATGGTGCCTTTCTGGGTGGCCAGAAAGGGCCTGTCCTTCGGCAATTTGTCCAGCACCTCCGCCAAGTCCGGGTGGATCGGGACGGAAACCAGCACACCGCCTGAGCGTTGCGTCTTCTGCCGCCGATACTCGATCTTGCCGCTGCGGACGTTCTTAGGCCCCAGCGTCACCGCATCGACACGCGCCGCGCCGGTATAGAGCATCAGCGTCACCGCCGTATGCGCAAGTGTGCCGGGCTTGTGGACCTTGAAGAACTGCGCCAGTTCCTCTTCGTCCCAGGTATGAAAACCATCACCGCCCACGCGGAAAGGCTTTGTCGCCCGTGCCGGATTATCACCGCGCCAGTCCAGCGTAATCGCGAAATCCATCAACTGGATCAGCCGCTTGCGCAGGTTGTTCGCCGCTGTCGGGGTCTCGGCTTTCTCGGCCAGGATCGTCTGCACATGCCGCCGCTGCATCAGCCGCACCGGCTTGTCGCCATGCTCTCCCCGGAATTTTTCGACGACCCCGCGATACACCTTCTGCGTACTGGGCGCGAGGTCGAGGAACTCGGGCGAGCGATACCAGAGCGCCACGAGCTGGCTGACGCTGTAGGGCTTGGTCCGGTTCGCCCCAATCAGGCCGCGCGTCTTGTGCCCGTTCACCGCGTCCTCATAACGGCGAACGAAATCCTCCGACCCGTAGTCACTTCCCAACTCCGCCGAAAACCCACCCTTCCGAAACCGCCACCGCCGTTTCCCGTGCCGGTCGAAATAGGCCGTCGCGCCGGGAAACTGCTTGCGGCGTTTCACGGGCGATCCCACGGGTTGTTGACCTCGTCGGTCTGTTTCTCGGTGCTGTAGATCACGACCTTACCGTCCCGGCTGATCTCAGACCGTACGACCGGAATACCTGCGTCCCGGTACGCCTTGAGGTATCGGGTCAATTCGCTCTGCGTCAGCGTTGCGCGGGGCATGGCCATAGGGGTTCCTTCCACGTCAAAGGCTTGAGTGCTGCGGCTCGCCCAAGGGCAGGCTCGGTTGCTCGCCTTCAGGGCGTTTGAACCTGGTCGCGTTGCGCTGGAACCGCTCCCAACCACTCATGGTCAGCATCTTTGTCTTCGCGGAAATCTCCACGAACTCTAGCCGTCCGTCGTTCATCAACGCGCGAACTTGCGCGGCGCTCAGCCCGACAAGCTCGCCCAGTTCTTTCGGGGAAAGCAACTTTTCCTGTGCCAAAACCCTCTCCTTTTAGTAACGTGGCGCGAATCGGGTTGAATGCGCTCAAGCGTCATGGCCCGACAACGAAACACAACGAATAACGTTCATTTGTGCATATAGCATTCATATGAGCGCAACCGCAAGTGGATTGCTCACGATAATGGCTGATCGTCCGTATGACTACTTGAGCGCCCTTGGCGCGCGCATCGCGATCGCACGCAATGAGCTTGGTATGTCGCAGGTGAAAATGGCCGAAGCTCTCGGAATCTCTCTCCGCGCTTATCAGAGCTATGAGCTGGGCAAGCGCTCGATCCCTGTCGAAGCATTGGTCGAGTTGCACCGTCAATTTCGGGTAGACCTGAACTGGATTCTGTTAGGAGTCGAGGCCGTCCGGTTGGAGCATGATCTGACTGCGCTGGAAGACTTCGAGGTCGCTCTGGACAAGTATTTGTCTGACAGCGGGACCAAGCTGAAAAGCGAAAAGCGCGGGGCGATTGCCGCGCGCTGGTACCGATCCTTCCTGGAAGGAAAGGAAATAGCCATGGACGATGTCCACACCTGGATAGAATTGTTGAGAGAATAAAAATGGACCTGAGACAACCCGATACTTGGAGGCGTCACCAATTAGCGGCAACCGAACGGATGCAATGCGACATTGGCCGTTTCACGCGCCCTGTGATCGACGTTATGTGTGTTTTTCATTGACTTACTTGATGGCGTGGGGTGCGCTATGTGTCCTCTGGAACGGAGATGGCATGCCATGGGCGCCACTCCTGACTGCCACGGTTGCGGGTTTTGTCGTGGTGGCGGCCCTTCCGGCCTTTATGCTAGCCGTTGGGATTGAGAGCTATTTCTCTCGGCGCCTGCGTTCAATGAGTAGAAACGATATAATCTGACTCGACCACGCGGATTCACACCATTTCTGAAACGGAATGTATTGATGATCAACGATGTTGCTCCATTGGGTGGTGAGGTAATTGGCAAAGCCGCAAGCCGCGAAGATGCCTGGTGGCTTTGTAAGCGCTATGGACTGAAGCCATTTCCATTGGATGACGCCTCAGCGGTGAGCCTTGAGGACGCCGAGAATGGATCGAAGGTGTGGACTGTTCCCTGTGAGCATACCCAATTCCCATATGATCGTGCTGCCTTTGAAAACCGGCGCCGTGATGGTTTGGCTGAATTTGAGAGCGGTCTCCCAGCTTGGCCGGTTGCTGAAGAAAATGGGATAGCATTTCAAACCTTCAGACAGCGCCTCAAACGAGGTTGGTCGGGTGAAAGGGCTGCAACTGAAGGTGTTCGGGACATAGCGCATAATCCGAATGATGAGTGGGAGGTAATTGCGCTGGAAAACGGGCTATCTGTACGCGCATACCGAAGTCGTGTTCAAGCTGGCTGCCCTGAACCTATCGCGGCAACAATGGGACTAAGCTGGCGACGGTGGTAAGATGCCACTCTTGGCGTGCATATACGGCCCAAATCCACCCTTCGATGGTGGTCACGGGCGCTGCGGCGCAGCCCGTTAGAACGGACTTTCGCTGCAGGCGCAAATTTTTTAGGGCGTTGAAAAACAGCAAGCGAACTTCCGGCCCTTCGCGAGGGCGGTCAAATTGACTTTTCTCGCCTCACGGACGATAACGCCCGCATGGTTGAGAAGGACATCCACATAGTCGCCCGGTCGGTACGGTATCCCCTTGGCGGGATGCCGGGAAGACAATCACGCGACCTGACCACGCCGATTGCCAGCCTCGGCCTCGCCCTTTTGGACGAGGTACTTTGGCGTGGAAAACGTGCCTCGTCCTCCCCTTTCTCTGGAGACACACATGGCACAGAATATCTACGACGATCCCGATTTTTTCGCTGGCTACAGCCAGCTTCCCCGGCAGGTGCAAGGGCTAGATGGTGCGCCGGAATGGCCCGCCATCCGCGCGTTGCTGCCGGACGTCACAGGCAAGCGTGTGGCCGATTTGGGCTGCGGCTTCGGTTGGGCATCCCGTTGGTTCCGCGAGAACGGTGCGGCCTCGGTTCTGGGGCTTGATCTGTCACAGAACATGATCGAGCGGGCGCGGGCCGACACTGACGATGCCGCCATCACCTATCGCATTGCCGATCTCGACGCGCTCGACCTTCCGGACGCCGCGTTCGATCTGGTTTTTAGTGCGCTGACCTTCCACTACGTGCAGGACTTCGGGCGGCTGATGCGGGCGATCCACCGCGCGCTGACGCCCGGCGGCGATCTGATCTTTACCATCGAACACCCGATCTTCATGGCCGCGACCCATCCGCATTGGATCAAGGACGAGGACGGTCGCAAGACATGGCCGGTCAACGGCTATTCGATGGAGGGCGAACGCCGCACCGACTGGTTCGCGGAGGGGGTGCTGAAGCATCACCGGACGCTGGCGACCACGCTCAACACCCTGCTCGGCGCGGGCTTCGCGCTGCGCCGGATCGAGGAATTTGCGCCGACGCCGGATCAGATCGCGACGATGCCGGAGCTGGCCGAAGAGATGGAACGTACCGATGATGCTGATGGTTTCGGCATACAAGAGCTGATCTGGTTGCCGCCCGGTCCTTCTGGCCGGGCGGCATACTACAGAATGGCGTGAAAGGGCTCGAGCGGTCATGCGGCGCTGCAACCGATCGCTTACACACCTGGCAGGGCGCGATGATGCGCTCGGCCCAAACCTGCCGTCCACATAAGGAAGCGGTGCTGCATTGCAGCTTCCCCAAAATGGTCATCCGGTCTAAGTAGCTTTCCAACTTCCAGTTCGTTCAGAGTCCGTATGATCCAGTACAGAACCCTTGTTGGTGCGACCGCCACAAAAGAAGAGGTGGATACCTTCGTCGAGTTGGTTGGGTCAGGCGGTGCCGTTGATGAGAACTATGTCCGGAGAGGTGCGGTAAGACCGGGCGCTCAAATCATCTTCGCAGAAGTTGATGGCCAAACGGTTGGCGTTGCTGCCTTGAAAGTTCCGCTGGTCGGATACCGATCTGGCCTTCAAGAAGCCGCAAAGGCGGGCTACTCGCTGCCGGAAAGCGAATATCCGTATGAGCTCGGCTATGTCTCAGTTTCGCCCAAATATTCCGGCCAAGGTATAGCGAAAGCATTGGTCGCAGAAGTGCTGCTCCTTGCGACCGGAAACGGCGTCTTTGCGACCACAAGCAATCCCACGATGAAAAAAGGTGTGCTACCATCCTTCAAGTTCGTCCCTGTCGGCAAGACCTGGAGGAACGGATCGGGAGACATCCTCAGTCTTTTCGTTCGGAAGTCACAAACGAAATGACGGTACCCAATCGTGTCCGGCCCAATCCAGACATTGGTGGGTTCGTTCGACGCCGGACCGCAGCTTCCTCAATCCCGGCATTCGCTTAGCTAGAAGTTTAGGTGCGCTATTTGGACTCGCCTAGCCGTTCGGGCAACGAGTTGGAGATCGAATGTGTGCGCTTGATCACCTTGCCTCTGCGGTTCTTATGCTCGGTAAAGATAAATGGGATATCGGTGCGCTCACAGATATTCGCAACGAGTTTCTCTTTCTGGTACCAAAACCCGATTCCGCAAGCCCAGTCGCGAGCGCTCATGAGCCAGACATCTTCTCCACCGAAATCAAATGCGACTATGACCCGAAGATCGAACCACTCCTCAATCAAACGCACGTCGTAAGGCGACATTCGCGAAAGAGTCGGTTTTTCAGGCCGTCTCCAAAATTCAGACCCGAGCGCTTTCTCGAACTGGGTCTTATCTGTTTTGCGTCGAAGTCCATCAACCACCCAAATCATAGGGGCGTGAAACAGAGTGCGTTTTTTGGCTTCCACTGACTTGATGGCGGAATGCTGAACCTCGACCACGAGACCATTAGGAACCTTGACATCGGCGATATGCAACTCGCCAGCCTTGTCTCGGGAGGGAATCTCTTGCCAATCGGCAGGAAAATAGTTCTTCCACGATCTGTGCCAGTCGGTTTCAGGCTCCCACCAATCATCACAATGGCGTTGTCCCTTATGGGCCCAGTGCCAAACTTTCTTCGAGCCGCACTTTGCGATCAGCGGTGCTCCGCACCCAGGGCAGAGCCCAACAGCGCCGGGAGTGGCCTCTACTCGTATGTCTTCGGAAAGCGCAAATCTCATCTTGAAGACCTAGGCATGGGGTGCGGGAGCAACAAGGTATAGTGGGCTGAAATTTTTCAGAGCCTTGATGTCCTACGAACACGATAATCAGCTGAGGATATCGTCCACAAAAGCCAAAATCCACTCGGCCCAAAGGAGACCTCAATGGACACGCTCTACGCCGCAGCACAGCGCCGCCGGTCCAGCCGTTCGTGCATCGCGCAACATTGGTATGCCGACTTAATACTTGACCCAACGAAGGTAAGATGCGGTGAATGGTCCGCCTATTGGCTGGATACTGCGAACCTCCAAGTCTCTTGGATATCCTTCTTGCCAGATTTCTCAGTGCGTCGCCACGAGTGGGATTTGATTGAGATCGGGCCAAAATATTGCTCGTATGCCTCCCGACCTTTCTTTGACAAAGTCACCATTTGACCGTTCCCATAGCGCCCATCGTCGTCGATGGATTGACACAAGCCATCACGCCAAACAATCGTCTTGGCGCGCCAATTTCCATCGCTATCATAGTACACGTAAGGATCATTGGTGATACTGTGCCAATTCAGTAGCTTTGCAACCTCGGGATTGAGAACGATAACTTGCGAAGGCTTCAGGTCGAGCTGATGTGGCAAAAAACGGCACACTGGGTCTGGCTTCTGAGACTTGCTTGCGTCCAGAGCGACCAAATATCCGATGCGCACAACACGACCGAGCTTGGAGAGCGCCTCATCAAGGCTCGGCACTACCGGAAACTCCAGCCTGTCACACATCAATTGCTCAACAATCAAGACATCTCGCGAATCCTTTGCCTTCCATTCTCGGAACTCTCCGATCACAATTCCAAAAAACGGATCTGCTTCTGCGACATCTAGGGCAACATTTTCCAACCACTCATCCAGATTGTCCCCCCAAAGATGCCGAGGAATATCTGGCCAGGGCAGCGTGGGCGGCCTCTCTTCGATCATCGGGAGTTTCGCGCGATCCGGATCACAATGTAGTTCATGGAGAACCAGGCGTACTTGGTCAAAACTGAGATGATCCGCAAACCAAAGCTCGCGGGCAACGTGCCGCAGTGCTCGAATTGCCACCTCCGAGTGCGGGCGGCGGTAGGTCAACTTTATGCCAACCCGCGATAGCTTCGCCTCTTGTTGTTTTGAGGCCTCGTGCCCAAACACGTTGATGCCGCCCCATGAACTAACCAACCGAGCCACTCGAATTCGAATTTTCACGGCGGGGATACCAGAGAAGTCCTCCAGTACTTCGACGACACGCAACCAGTGTTCAGTCCAACCCAGGGCATCGTCTAACAACAGCGCATGTGAGTGATCGTCTCGCAATGCCGTCCCTTTCGCCCTATCATCCAGTGCGAATTCCAGTGAATAGAAGGGCGGTAGTTCGGTTGCAGGCATTTCCAAGGGTTGCCCCCACTTAGAACCCAAGAAGAATGCCGAAGCAGAAACACCAACGTCCGGATCGGAAACCAAGTCTGAAAGATCATCCCGAAATGCCCGTCGGACATCTCTGTTTTCATGTGATTGCACCAACAAATCCATGGCACGCATTCGTTTTTCCCCACCGCCGCCAAGTAACCTCCTTATGAGCGACTCGACGATAGGTTCTTGTCTCTGATCCAATAGATCGCAGACTAGGTTGGACGCTTGAAGTGCCAAGTCAGTTGCGCCCAAATCCAAGCTCATTTCCACCAGCCTGACGACAAGTTCATCATCGTCCTTCAACACGTCGGAGAGCGGCAGATCGCTCCCGGCCTGAAAATCTCGTCCCGCCCGAATGTTGTCTTCTAAACGGTTCCACAATCCGGCCCATGGCACCGTTTCAAAAAGGAGCGGGAAAATCTCATCAATCGACCACAGCGTTGTTGAGACGCCGTACTTGGTCACCGCAATGTCTTCGACGAAATCGTGAAGCGCGACATTGTGTACATCGCTCTCCCCAACGATGTGCCTAATCTGGTGATGCCGGAAACGACCGCGGCTGCTAGGCCAACTCCATCCGGTCTCCAGATCTCCTTTGAACGGTTTTAGGATCTCCCTAGCACGTTCGCTTCTGCCCGCTTGAACTGCTTTTTCCGCAAAGGCCTTCGCGATTTCCCAGTCTTTTGTGACCTTCGGGTGTTCTCCTAGGAAGCTATCCGTTTCTGCCCATGTCGCAGCCCCAATCACCCGAACGATGGCTTTCCGTAGGCCATGGCTAATCCCGCCAATGTGCCAGTTTTCGTTTCTTTTCTTGTGGTATTGGGCCTCGTGTTCGATCTCGACGGAGATTTGCCCGAAGTCCACCAAGTGACCGTAGTCTCGGTTGTCGGGGTTTTCTTCATCTTCGGGTTTCTCCTCGGATTGCCACCTGTTTCTGGCGGTTTCCGCCAGCCCCCCACCATACCGTTTTTTCGCAGCGTCCTCGACTATTCGAAGGAGCGTGGTCTTGACGTAGGGTGGAGCGTTTGTTCCGATCGCGTGGACAACTACTTCTTCGAGACCGTCGAGTTGTTCGCGAGGTGCAACCTGGAATAGCCTTTCAAGGAAGGCACCCGTTTCAGTCGTGCTCCTCCAGCCATCATGAAGCCATGGCAGTGCAAGATGGCACCACACCAGTAGTGCGACATTCGCCTTTTCCGGGCTCCTGACGACCAAGCCATGCAGGCACGAGTCAAGAACACCAAACCACGAAAATGCTCCACAATCCGTGGCCCATTGCACTGCGCTCCAAGCCGTAGTTGCGTCTGGAACCGATGCTTCAAAAAGCACCTGTTGCGCCATTCGCGCCGCTTTGTCATATCCGCTAGTGTTCTGCAGCCCATCAACGAGGCGAACCGCAACAAGAGAACGGGATTTTCGGTTGGAGGGATCATCCTGGTTGGCAAGCGCCAACACGTCGGTCCAAAGTTCGTAGTCACCATCTTTTTTTGCGGGTCGATACGAACCGAGAGCTTCCGACCGGAGACCTCGCAAGATCGCCTGTGCGGGTTCAATATCGCCAACCTTCGCGCAGGCGATTGCGAACTCAACTTTCTCTGAAAGCGCCTCTTGCGGATCATCAACTCGGATATCCTGGAGCGCGGCGTTCAAGCGTTCGATCGCGCGTTCGCGATCACCATCCAAGTTGAAGAGACCAAGGATCAGTTTCCGGCGAAAACCAAGCCACCAACGAAACGCCGTTCCTTCTTGCAGGATAAGTTGATCATACGCGCGAACCAAGGGCGTGTAGTCTGCTTTGGCCTGCTTGATCAATTCTATGAGTGCCAACGCAATCTGCGCCGCCAGGGTCGGCATCAGATGACCGACAGACCAGTCGTCGTCGTTGGTTAGTCTCGCCGACGCGAGGAACTGCATCGCTTCTGATGTGACGCGAGAAACCTCGCCAACTTGGAGGGAACCACGTGTGCGGGCTGCACCAAGTTGACGGCCCAACTCAATCAAGTGGTGTTGCGCACCCCTGAAAAGGCGTTCTTTGGGCGTCACGATGTCCGGCAGAGGCAAATCGAGCGCCGAGAACAAGGACGCAACGGACACCAACTCCACGCTGGCTGCACCAATTGCCTCAAACAGCTGGTATCGCTCGTGGTCGAGTGGCTTGGGTGACAACAGCTTCGCGATCGATCGCGCAAGCGCCTGATCACCGGCACGGAATGCCATTCGAGCTGCAGAGAGATGCCATGAGGAATGCAAGTCCTGGAACGAAGAACATTCGGTGAGAGTCTTCAGAACTTGCAACCCGCTTTCCGCGTCGCCACCGGCGAACAGGTTTTCTGCGTGCTCCAAACGGAGCAGCGGTATTGCGTTTTCGTCTACAGCCCAGAAAGCTAGGAGTTCGTCTACATTTGAGTACTCTGTGAGCTCGACCGAAGCCCGAGCAAGGCAGTATCGCAAGTGCTCTGTGACCTCTTCGAGATCAGCCTCGTGAGGAGAATGACGGTTTTCGTGCTGCAGCCCCGTCAGGTAGTCCTTCAGGGTTGTGACAAGCGATGAACGATCCATGAAACGCACGGCTCGTCGCGCCCACTCTAATGCGGCTCGGTCTTCGCCTCGGGTATGCACATTTAAACTGGCGAATGCCCCCCAAAAAGGTCAGCCTCTTCGAACAAATCCCTTGCCTGATCGAGCCGCCCTTGTTCGAGGAGGGCATCCACCACCAGCCATTCCTTCCCTGCCGGATGGGTGTGACGTAACTGCTCAATCGCCGTATCAAAAAGCCCCGCCGCGAGGTAGGCATCGATCAGCGGATCGACGCCCTCAAAAACTTCAGACCGGCGAGATACCTCATCGCCGGCAAGCATGAGATCAAAGAGTTTTTCCGGATCACGGTCATTCTCGACCAACCGATAGGCATCAGAGATGTCCCCGTGAACATCGTATGGAGACCGTCCATCCAGATACTGTTGGACAAAAAATTGCCGCCCCGACATCGCCAGTGCTCGCTCATGTTCACCGGCAAGAAAAAGATATCGAAATGCGAGCCATCTCTGTGGGCTGGATTCCATTGCCCTCCCAGAGAGTTCCGCGAGAGTTGAGTAGACCTTTGGAGCCCGGAAGGCCTCGTCCGGTTTTCCAAAGCGGAGTACAGCCTTCTCTCTCAAGAAGAGGCGAAAACTGTTGTGGAATACGTCCCAATAATCGCGCTTTTTCTGGAGTAGGTGACCCGCGTATTTGAGCGCCGTTTCCACGGCTTCGTCAGAGGTGGCTGATGCAAGAAGGTCTGGCTCGATCCCTCCCTGTGCAAAAGCGATCAAGAGCAAGACTTGCTGAACGAGAGTGGCACCGTCGGAAGACGACGCGCCAAGCCAAGCTGTTTCGTAGACCTTTTCGAGATCGCCGTCGAACACGAAGGCCCCGCCCAGCAGGTCATCCGCTTTGGTGGGGTCCTGTCGGAGCAGTTCCACCAAATATCGAGTGACCAAGGGGTGCCCTTGCCCGACGTCATGAACCGATCGTCGGTCTATTTCAATTGGAAGACCGAGTTGATCGGACATGCGTTTTGTCGCGCCGAAGTTCAGAGGCTGGACGCTGACTTGTCGCCCTTTTTTACTAGCTTGGCTCCTCACCGCTACGGGCATGTCTGATAGATCGATCCGCTGCGTTCCCAACACAAACACGACACCATCCGGCACAGCATCGGGTAACGGCAACGCGGAGAGAAGAGACCTATCGGGCATCTCTTCCCTTGGAATGTGATCCAATCCATCGACCACAACCATGAATCTGGTGCCGTTCTCGCTGAACTCCTTGCCCGCACGGAGCAAAGAACCTTCAAAGGCACGTTGGCGTCCGAGCCGACTGGTTTCAAACAGCCGCTTGCTGCCGCCGAGGATTTCCGAAAACTGAGCGTTCAGGTCGTCAAAAAAGTTGTCTGCTTCCCCGCGTCCCTGCCCCTGAGCGCTACCGGGTACGAATGCGAGGTAACGAAGCACTTGAACGCCAGGTTTTCCTTTGAGGGCTCGCTGAAGTAGCGTCGATTTCCCAGAGCCGGGTGGGCCAACCAACCCAAGATACCCGGACGAACAGTTATCAATTGCCGTTTGCAGTTCGGCTTCCGTTTGTTCGTTCTTTTGGACGAAATTCCCTAGCGGAAACCGGTGGTCAAAACGAAGCCGGTAGCTATCCGGCCAGTTGAGTGCCTGAAGGAGCTCTTGCCGCGACCATCGGCTCTTCTGATCGTTTTCCACGATCAATGCTGGAATTCTGTCACGCAGGCCTAGGATTTGTTGCTCGACCTGAACATCGTCAGAAGATGGGATCAAACGCGAAACGGAACTTCCGGCGACCACTTCAAAACAAGTAAAGAAGTCGGCGAACTCCGCGTCATTTAGTTCCGAAACCCGACGCAGCTGATCAAGTAGCGGCTTCCATTTGGTGTTTTTGAATTTCTCAAATAGGAAACGGTTGGCATTCCAGTCTCGCATGAACTGCTCAGTGGATGCCTCGTCCTCATCCTTCAACAGGCAATCATTCTTAGTGAGAGGATCGTCGGTTACATAGATCAGCCGCAGTTTTTCATCTGGAAATTGCTTCCGAAGCATTAGAAAGGATGATGCGAGCCGCTTGACCTCTTCACCTTTTCCCAAGAGCAGCGCCGTTACGCCTATACCTTGAGGGTTCTTCGAACTCTTAATCTGGTGCGCCAAAACGCCGTCAGTAGTACCTAGGACAAGATCATCCAGAACACCTGCATCGCGATCCGCCCATCCCACCCAGGCGAACGAGCGTTCAAGAAGCAATGAGTAGATGCGGCGCGCGGAAAAATCATCTTGACGCAAGTAGCCACGACGGGCAGCACGTTCGCCTTCGCTTGGAGGTTTTTGGGGATCAATGGTCAATTTTGGCATACTTAAAACACTCTTCGGCGTCAGGTTGAACGTAAGCGTCCGTTGAACCCTACCTAACCCTTGCGTTTGGCGGAGGCTCAGTCTCCACCATCGATAGTGGTACTATGCGGCACTCCTTGAGCGGGCGGAAGAAGCGTCTTTGGGCAGATGAGGAGAAACGGGAGATCTAGAGACCGTCTACGTCTAGCCGCCTCGGCATCGCTGAAGTCGGAGTGAACGACTGCTTTCAGCGATACGCCATGCGGCAATCGCACCTGCAGCGAATGGCAGTTCTCCGCCCTTCGTGCTAGCGCCCAGGTTCATCTGCGTTTTCTACGAATGCCCTGATTGGGCTGACTACAATAGTGCAACTTGCCATGCGCGGGGCTGTGATCAACAGAGACACGCATTGCATTGTCGGAAGACGGCACCGAGCCATTCTGTTCGATGCATAACTTTCGGTCTTGAGGGCTCAAGTTGGCTTCCTGACGCCTCAAGTTTGAAAGTTGTTATGCAATTGAAATTTAAAAATAAATTCCACCTCCTGTAGCGTTTTTGACCTGTCCGGTAGAATCGGGTCAGCGAAAAAGGAGGGCAAAATGCTCACTATTAGAAAGCAACTTTCGGCAATCACGATGGCGACATCGTTGATCGCTTCCCCAGTGATCACTATCGCTGCGGAAAATGCCTGGCATTGCGATGGCGCGACCAACATCGACGATGATGAAATCAGGGCGCGCGCACCCAACCGCGCAATGATGCGTGTGCTTCAGGAATACCGTGACCGGTGGGATGCCCAACACATGCGCGCCCAATGTGAAGCCTTCGCAAAGGGCCAGCCATATGAAATCGCCTGCCTGAACGACCGGCGGAACTGGGACGAGATTGAAGCGATGGTACCGGAAGAGTTCTGGGAGCTGCCACGCAGCGCGGTTCGTCCGATTTATTTGGCCCTGCAAGAAGAGGATAGCGGAGCCAGTGCCGCGCTAGCCTACTGCCGCGACGTCGGCGCTATCGAGTAACGGAGGCACGAGTATGGCGACGCATATTGCAGATACAATGAAGCTGATTGACGATGCTGTCGAAGGATATTCCAAAAGCGTTTTCGAAACATTTGGCGAGCCCGTCGCAAAGATGGTGGATGCCATGGGGATCGTAGGGGTCGCTTTCATCGCCGCGAATGCTCTCCTTCAATGGGCGCCGATACGGGCCTCGGATTACATGAAATGGAGTATACGCTACATTCTGGTCTTCGCCGTGGCGACCAGTTGGGCATCGTTCCAGCCAATCTACACCATCATAACAGAAACGCCGGGTTCCATCGGTGCAGCCCTATTGGGCGCGACGGACGCGCCAAACCTGAATGAGGCGTTGGATCGCATGATTACGGGGCTGTTCGATTTCTCGGATCGCGCCGGAGATCAAAGCGGGTTGATCGGGATCAGCATTACATCCGTGCTGGTATGGGTTTTGGGAGCATTGATGGCTTGCGTGGCGATCATCGTCACCTCCATCGGAAAATTGGCCTGGCCATGTCGGTCTCTCTTGCCCCTGTCTTCGTTCCGACTTTGCTATTCAAGGCCACCAACAGCCTGTTCGAAAGCTGGGCGAAATTTACGATTGGCTTTGCCATGATCCCACTGGTCTCAGCTGGCATCATGGGGGCGGTCGTCGGCGTCGGGGAGGGAGTGATCGACGACGCTGGGAAGGCGAAAGAGTTGAGCCAGGCAGCAGGCTTTCTGATCGTGGGGCTTGGTGCCGTCATTATGATGGCGAAGGTGCCGGATATGGTGAGTGGCCTGGCTGGGACAATCGTAGCGACGACCAGCGGATTGCAGGAGGCGCGGAGCGCCGCAAGCGCGAGCAAAACGGTTGGCTCCCGCGCGATAGACGCGACCAGACCACGGGTTACGCAAGGCATGTCGGCAGCTGGCGCGGCGCGCGCCGCACAACCCGGAAATCGGGTTGCTGCCGCCCTGCAAGACGCCAAGATGACCTCGGATGCGATGAAAAGGAACCGTGAGACAATCGGCCAGAAACATGCCGAGCGCGGCTCCGTGGTCAGCCGCGCCGAACGGCGGGAGGCCGGTCGCGCAGGCATGATTGAAGCCGCTCGCTCCAACAAGGCTGCCCGCACCACCGAAGAGATCCGTCGGCACAAAGGCGAAGGCGAAGACAGCGCCAAAATCAAGCTCATACGCGCTCAGGTGGCGAGGTCTTCCCAGCGGAGGGGATCATGATATTCGCCCCAATGCGCCACGCGGTGCAAGAGGTAGAGGTTAACGTGCCTATAGGCACACCAAGCCAAAGCCAGCCTAAGTTGTAGGCTGTCCCGAACAGCCTTGCTCCTGTCAGACCTCTTTAAAGCCCGCGTCCACCATCGCGTTCGCGGGCTTTCCTTTCTGCGTTGCGCCGCTCTTGATCGAGGCGCTGTTGGTCTTCGGGCGCGGTCTTTTTCGTAGCGTTCACTTCGGTTGCGTGGCTTGCGCCCGCCGCATCCATGCTCGGAACGGTTTCCGTATGCTGTTTAGGGCCTTCAACGGTCCCGCCGATCTCGCGGGCCATCGCATTGGCGGCAGCGTAGATCACGGCGATCTCGTCGTGCATCCGGGCAAACTCCTGGTCGCGTTGCGCAGCGGTTTCCTTATGGTCGCCATGCTCGCTGCGGTGACGTTCTCGCTCCCTCGCCTCTGCATCGCTATACTGATCGGCCAGAGCCTTCGATGGTGAGCCCCCGGAATACCGTTCGACAGTGGCGCTCGGGTTTACTCCATACTTCTCGGCAATCTTGCGGACCTGTTTGTCGGCTTCCTTTTTGATTTCGATTTCGCGGGGTGTTCTTGCCACCATACCCTCAAAGCGCCCCCGCTCGGCAGGTCGCTGATAATCGGTCATTTGGGGCTGGCCCATGTAGGGGGCCGCTTCGGCCTTCAAAGCTGCAACCTGGCGCATGAACCGGACATGGGTGGCCGCATCATCAATATTCTCAAGCCCCTCGTCCATCTGCCTAAACTTCTCGCGGGCTTCGGCTCGGGCCGTCTCAACACGCTCGGCCATAGTCGTGATTTCCTTCGCGCTGACCGTCGATCTGTGGAATTTCTCTGTGACTTCCTGGCCGTTCTGGATGGCTTCGGCGGTGTTACGCAGAAGTTCGGCCAGCTCGGGCGCCGGCCCTTTCAGCAATTTCGCTTCGGCAGAGAAGCTGCGGGCATAATGGATGATGGCCGCCGCGCTGCGCGCGACCGTCACCGGCGTATGCTCCGGTGCTTTCGGTTCGCGGCTCTCCGCCTGCGCACGACGATACTCGGCATCGGGGATAGGGCGGCTTCATGCGCCCCGTGCCAAACGCGGTGTCGCCTCAAGCTCGATGCCTTCCGCCTTCCCTACCTGCACAGCCACATCACGCATGTTCTGATAGTTGAAATCGCTACGCTTCGACACTTTTAGCCACGTCTCGTTGTCTACCCCGCGCCGGTGAACGACAACATGCGTATGGGGATGATCCCGGTCGGTGTGAAAGGCCGTGTAATAATCGAAGCTGTCGCCGCCATAGTTGCCCGATCCGAACATTTCCTCGGCCCAGGCCCGTCCGGCCCGTTCGACCGCCATCACGCCGGTTTCACGAGGAAAGCTCACGATGAAATGCGACGTGCGATCTGCCTTGCCGCGCCCATCTGTCGGCATGTTCCAGCCTGCCACCATACTTTCGACTTCTTCCGGCCCGATCTCTATGCCCATGAATTGTTCAGAACGATGCAGCTTCACATCACCGTCTCGTACGAGATAATTCATTTGCGCCTTCAATCCGGTCGCGTCGCGCGCTCCCCCGGTTCGCACCATCTTGACCACCACCTGCGCGCTGTAGCCCGGCACCGTCGTGGGCATGGGAGAACCGCTCAAAGCAATGTCACGCCGGTGAGCTTCCATAAGAGATCGGCGTATTTGTTGCCGCGTCGGACCACCTTCCCCGAAATCGACGATGGCCCAATCCTCGCCCATGATGGCATCGAGCGGAGACACATGAAGCGGCGCGGCCCAACCACGAGCGAGCATGTTCAGAACAAGGTCGCTCATTGTTTCCCCGCCTTTTGCAAGCGGGCGTCTGCGTCACCACGTCGCTGCGCAGTGTCCATGATCTTTCGAATCTTGTCCTGGACCCGCATCAACTCCTTTCCGAGAAGGGCACGCTCTTTCATAAAATCCTGATAATGCGGGTCGTCCTTCTGGTTTGCCGCCTTCGCGATCTGGTTCACGTTTCGGGCGATACCGGAAAGCTGTGCGTCCATGTTCTTCAGGAGGGCCAAAGTCTCTGTATCGACCTCCACGAACCTTGCGACCCGGCGAACGGCGATCCGTAGCGCCCGGTTTCGGTTCAGGCCACGGCGTTCGATCTCCCTGTCGAAATCAGTCAGTTCATCAGCCGTCATCTTCACTGAAATTGGACGATCAACGCGACCGGTCTCTCCGGTTTTGGGAGCCCCCACCCAGTTGCCGCCCTTCATGCGGCGGCTCTTCCATGGCGCCTGGCCTTTGTCATCTCTGATCATTGCGGATGGCCTGTCGGCGTTGGGTTTTCTCTATACTCGCAAAAGTTCTACTTTTGAATATATCCTGCCTCGCAAAAAACCCAACCCTTCTCCCTTCTCTCTCTCAGATGCCTCTCACGCCCGAAGGGTGCGAGACACAAAAGCGACGCCTCCGGCAGGGGCCAACCTATTGTAAATGAACAACGCCACGGAACGGTTGTAAGGGGGAGGAGGTGCAAAGCGCCGTTCTATGACCCCGAAACAACCGGGCACACCAGTGCGGCCTCCAGCGGACCGCTATGGCGTTCTTTGTGTTCCAGGCTCCAATTTTGGGACATCAGGGCAGCAATATCCCAATGCAGCAATGCCCCGTTGCAGCAACGCAGCAATACATCAAAACCGCTATCCCCCATTACAGAAATACAGCAATATCCCATTGCAGCATTGCAGCATTGCAGCATTGCAGCATTGCAGCGGTGCGGCAACGTACCGGCACGTCACTTCAGTAACGGAAAAGTCCGAAAAGGCCGCAAAGCCCCAGCTACGTTCTGAAACTTGACTGCGAAGAAGCCCCTATTTTCGGAAACTTTCCCGTTTTTCTGTTGATCTTGCGGCCAGGTCACTACTTGACCCGCGCCCGCTTCGGAAAATCAAGCAAAAGGTAGTAAGTTTTACATTGACAGTGCATGTGCGCAGGTTATTTTGCGGCCATGGATGACATTGACCTCAAAATCATCGGCCTTCTGGCCCTGGATGCGAAAAGATCGCTGGCGGATATCGGCAGCACTGTCGGACTGGCCCCGTCCAGCGTGAACGAGCGCATCCGGCGGCTGACCGCCTCGGGCGCCATTCGCCGGTTTACCCTCGATCTCGATCCGGCGGCGATGGGGATGCAGACGCTGGTGTTCGTCTGGATCGCGCTGCGCGAAGATGCAGATGAAACGGCTTTTCGCGAATATGCGGAAAACCACCCGCTGATCCTGGAATGCCACCATGTCACCGGGGCATGGGCCTACTTGGTCAAGCTCCGCGTCAACGCCCCGCCCGAGATCGAGGGGTTTCTGACCGACCTGAAGGAGCATCGTTTCCTCGGGCGCAGCGAAACCGTGATCGCCCTGTCCTCGCCCGTGCCCGGCTCGTTTACGCCAAAGGAAGTGTAACCATGGACCCCACCCTGTTCCTGAAGTCCGTTCTACTCGGGCTGGCCATCGCCGCGCCGCTCGGCCCTATCGGGGCGCTTTGCATCAACCGCACGCTGGAGCGCGGTTTCATTGCCGGGGCGGCGGGCGGCTTGGGCACGGCGCTGGCCGATGGTGTCTACGCGACACTCGCGGCCATGGGGTTTGCCGCGTTCTCAGGCGTGCTGGCGCAGATTGACACGCCGCTGCGGCTGATCGGCGGAGCGTTCATGCTGTGGCTGGGCTGGAAAAGCCTGACACCGAAACCGCCCCGTGCGGCGGCGAAGATATCGGCGCGCGATTTGCTGGGAACGACCGCGGCAACCTTCCTGCTGACGATCACCAACCCGATGACGATCCTGTCCTTCGCGGCGTTGTTCGCCGGTCTGGGGCTCGCCTCGGCCTCGGGGTTTTCAGGCGCATGGCCGGTGGTGGCGGGAGTCTTTGCCGGATCAATGCTGTGGTGGAGCTTGCTCAGCGGCGGTGTCGCGCTGGTGCATCACCGCCTGCCCGAAGGCTTCACGATCTGGGTCTCACGCCTGTCCGGCGCTGTTCTGATCGGCTTTGGCGTCTGGGCGGTAACATCGGCCTTGGTCTGAACCAGCCAGTAGGAAGGTACAGGAAATGTATTCGGTGCTGCTATGGATGTTGACGGTCTCTTGTCGGATCGGCGGCGTAGACAGTAACGCAATTGAAAAGGCGCGCGCAAAACGCAACGCAACTGATTCAGAGCGCTTTGATCGATGACGAAGTGGGCATGGGGCAGTCGAAGACTGTCGGCAGGCCTGGGCAGTTCAACCGACAACGCCAATGTTCATGAAAAGAGCAGCGGCGGACGGCTGAGCCCCAAAACAACGAACGCAGCACAGCCGATGATTGTCGGCTTTTTTCAAGACATATCATCTCGATGGGGTGTAGTGCCAACTTGCATCAACCCTGTCTGAGGACCTTTAAATGATCTTTCGCTATACAATTTTATACGTGGATGACGTCCCGGCGTCCGTGGATTTCTTCGAAAAGGCATTTGGTTTTGAACGCGCTTTCCTTCACGAAAGCGGCGACTACGGTGAGCTGATGACTGGAGCCACCAAACTGGCCTTTTCCTCAAAAGCGCTGATGCGCCAGCTGGAGAAGAATCCTGCTTCACCCAGACCGGACGCCCCGACATTCGAGATCGCCTTCGAGACGGATGACGTTAAGGGCGCTTTGAAAAGGGCCGTCGATGCTGGCGCTACGCTCATTCAGGATGCGCGGGATGAGCCATGGGGGCAGACGACCTCATATGTTGCCGATCTCGAATGGCTACCTGATCGAGATTTGCTCTGCGGTGCAACTGCCGGAGTGACGCCATGATGAACGAGATATTCGAGCAGGTGAAAGCCCTGATCCTGACGGTTGAGCCCAACGCGGCATTCTTTGAAAAATATGGCGGCATAATTGTCGAGAGTGCCCCCGGACATGCCAAATCGCAGTTCTGCGGTGTCTTCGCCTACACAAACCACGTGTCCCTGGAATTTACCCATGGCGCGGAGCTGGACGATCCCGATGGAATTCTGGAAGGCCGTGGCAAACATCGCCGCCACATCAAAATCGCCCGCCTGTCTGACATCACCCAAAAGCGATGCGAAGATTTTCTACGCCAAGCCCGCGGGCTTCAGGGGGATTTCCTCTGACCAGTTACCCAGACCAGGTTGCGCCAGATCGTCCATGGCGCTTGAGTTTCGGCGTAGTTGTTCGGGCGTCCGTCCAAACCACCGCACGAACTCTCTCGTCATATGGGCCTGATCGCTGTAGCCATATTCCAATGCGATCTCTGAGAGCGGAACGCGGTATGGCAATGCCTGAACAGCCCGTCTGGCCCGCCCCAGCTGACGCCAGAAGACCGGAGTGGGAAGGGACAGTTTCTTGAAGTGACGTTGCAGGGTCCGCTCCGATACGCCCTGCTGCCTGGCCAGCCGCTCCACGCTGCTGCCTGGAAGGCCGAGGGCATCAATGATCTCGGTAATTTCCTGATCATGCCTTATTCTATCCCCGATCTCTGCGCCCAGATTTGAAGGGTCGTGGTTTTCGATCTGGAGATCGGCCAGCGATACGGTAGCCCCAGGCCGTAAGCGATAGCCAATCAAGGACATTCCCGCCGTGAGCCTCACCTGTCTTGGCGAAAAATCCCAATCAGTAACGCGAACCAGATCGCGTCCGGTCTTACCACAGGAAGAGACGAGGATATCGACACATCCATCGGGCAATACGACCGATACTTCATCCGCCGCAGAGGTGTAGGTCCAGCGATGAACGCGCGGATTGTTATCATTGGCAGGGCAACGCATAGGCCCAACATGAACCAAAGGCGGTCCTTGATCCAGTGGGCAGGAACACCTGCTTTTCCCTCGCATGTCGTACCGCGAACCGGAAAGATGTGGGACAACATGCCGTTAGCCCGGTCAGCAGAAGTGGCTGCTTTGCTTTCCGTGCCATCAACAGTCTTCAGCGGCCTAGAGCTGGTCTGCGGGGCAGTTTGCCCGACAACCGCAATCCGTCGCGCATATTTAGTGCAAGGAGCGTGATGTTTGCCGCCCCGGCGATAAGCTCCAATGCCTGGATGACATAGAACCCGGTGTCGAAAGCGCCGGCCTGGGCTTTGACCGACAGGTAGAGCGCGGATGGAATAAGCACCAGGAGTCCATTGACCGCAATGATGGGCATTCGCTTCCGTTTCCGTGTAACCACTTTCCCACGCCAGGTTTTGCCAAGCCTGAAACCGGACGCTCCGGTTATTGCCAAAGCGGGCACAAGGATCAGGAAGCCCCAGGGGATCAATGTCTTGATCGTGGTGACAACTACGGTGCTCGCGAAGAGTTCGGAAAATACGGTCGACGCCCAGAACGTCATGATCATGACAAGCGCCAGGGTACCGGCGATGGGATGGGCAACTTTCATCATCGATTTTTCTCCGTAAATTATATAGCCTGCTATATATTATTGCATAGCTTGCTATGCAAGTGCTAAAAAGCGCTATGGAGTTCAAAAAAACCAGTCTGCGGGCTACCTACTCAACCATCTGGCACGCATCTTCGCGCGCGGTCTGACGGCACGCATCAAACCGCTCGGCCTCACAACCGGTAATTTTCCGGCACTGCTTGAACTATGGGAAGCGGACGGCCTCACCCAGAAAGAGCTGGTTGAACGGCTGGACATTGAGCAGGCGACGATGGCCAACACCCTGGCGCGGATGGAGCGCGATGGTTTGATTGTTCGAAAGAAAGACGAAAACGACGGGCGCGTGCAGCGGGTCTGGTTAACCGAGCAAGCCAAGGGCCTGCGCGTTCCTGCCGTCTCAGCAGCCCTGGACGAGAATGAATTTGAACTGGCTGGACTGTCGAAAGCCGAAAGGGACCAGTTCGTCGCCCTGATGCAAAAGGTGATCACGAGCATTTCTAATGAGACAGGCAGCAAAAGCTAACATATGCGCCTTCGCGTAGACCAGCTATTACCTCACAGCCAGATTTCGCCGCGCATGTCACAAACCTCCGCTCTGCCGCTCCCGCAAGGGCATCAAGCGTTTCGATATTTTGGGGTCTCCACGCTCGATGCCCTTGCTAACCTCTCGCGAAGGCGTTGACCGAAGATGCACGGTAGATATTTCCAGAAGGTGAGGAACAGGCGCAATTTCGCCTATGGCGCTTCTGTGGATTCAGCTATGGACTGTAATTTTCTATTCCGTCACAGAACAAAAAAGTGAGGTAGGAATGCGGTTTAACACAATTTTCATTTCTGGATGTGCGGCGCTGGCTCTCGCGGCCTGTAAGCAAGACTTGGCTGAAATCAGCGACGAACAGCTTATCGCCCTTCTGGGCGACGGCGGTGAGCCTGCGCAGATCACGACGAAAACGCGCGAATGCGCCGAGGTCCTGGGCGGGATCAATGAGGCGGTTTATCAGGACGTGCCTCAGGACATGCTGGGCATGGTGAAAACCGAATGTCGCAAGCGGTTTCAAGGCTGGCTGAACGATTCAGAGCGCAACAGCACGGAGCTGACCTTGGAAGATTTCGAACGTGCGGAGCTGGCCGAACGGATCGTTGCGCTGGATGATGCGCAGGAAGCGGCGCGGGCCGAGCAACGCGCGGCTGAGGACGCCGCAAAGATCGAGGCCATGAAAGCAGAACTGGCCGAGGCCGCCGCCGCAGGGCAGGAACTGAAGGCCGGGCTTCAGGAACGGCGCGATATTCTGGCCCCCGCCTGCACAAACCTGCGGGGGCTCCGTGAAGAATTGCAAGAGGTGAACAGGGTGCATAGCCTGTTCAACCGGGGCCTGCCGGCGGTTTGCACTGGCGAGCCGCTGCGGCGTGAGGTCGAGCAGATCGAAAGATTCGAGGCTCGGATAGACGGCTTTGAGTTGCCGGAGCCCGGCGACCGCATTTTCTCGTCCGTGCCGCCGCTGCCGCGCATCGATCTCGACGAGATCGACGGGCAGATTGCGCAGGTCGAAGCCGTCACAGCGGACTATCGCGCCGCACTGGCGGAAAACTGACGCCCCGCCGGGTTGCTTTTGATGGCCCGGCCAGTAACCTGATCGAGCGGAACGGGCGGAGACGCCCGTGGCCGCGACGGCCGGCGCGCAAGCACCGGCCGATCAGTTGCCGCCTGAATCGAGGAGCGTCATAGATGAAGTTTGGCAAAGCCTTGGTTCGGAGCGCTGAGGAAGCCTTGGACATTGCGCAAGGCAAAGCCGAACCGGCCCGGGAATGGGTGTTCAAAGCTCATGATGAGGATGTTTCTGGCTCTCCTCCAGCGCAAGAAGACCCGCGAAAGTAGCACGGTACCGTCAAGCGCCGGAGACGTTCAGGACGTATTCGTGACGGTCGATGAGGCAGCGTCACCATGGGGCCGAGTTCAGCCAACATGGCGATAATCCTTATGTGCCCATGCCTGCCGGTACATATCGCGCATCACGACAAGCTGTTCTCGCCATTCTGAACTGTCCCGTGGTGCGGGAGTCCGTGCAGGCAACCAGAAACCGACATGCTGACCATGAGGCGATACAGATAGGTTTCGCTCCAACGCCCCCATACCATATTCTTCCAGCCTCTTGTCCCAATCCCTGACGAAACAGATACCCCTTGGCACAAAAACCAGCCGCCGACCATCTGGGCGTGTTTCGCCGGATTGCCCCTCATCAGGCAAATCCGGCGCAGACGCGACCAGCCGTTCTTTTCTAAGTTCTTGTTCTCTATTCGGGGGGCGATTTTGTCCCCCTTTGCTGGACAAATCTGTCCCGCTTTGCGGACAAGGTTGTCCCCCTTTGGTGCGGCTAAGGGGGACAACCTTGTCCCCTTCACGGCGCCGATCCGAGGCCCGCTGCATAGCCGCCTCGGTCGGGCGGTAGCGGGATGATTTCCCCTTGTTGGTCCCGCGCTCCACGGTCATATAGCCTGCCGCCTCGACCTTGTTCAGCGCCCGCTTGACGGATTTGGCATGTTTGCCGATAGCCGCACCGATGGTCTCAAAGGAGGGGTGGCTTTCGCCGGTCTCATGATCCGCATGGGCCAACGCCAGGTAGAGCGCCACGCGCAGAGCGTTGTCGTCCAACTCGTGATCGGTGACCATCTCCAGCAGGTATTGCAGCTTGATCTTGCAGAAGGGCAGAAACTCAGACATCGGCCCCTCCCGCGATTGCGATCACGCCTGCGATCTGGTATCCAGTCGGAGCAAACTTTTCGATTTGGCCGTTGACACGGGTGCCAGCCCAGTCAGCGGCCTTTCGGTTTCTGGGACCTCCGAAACGGTTCGCCAGAGGCCTGAAAAGCCCAATCAAATCAAGGGGTGGGATTTTTCGGTTCACCAGCGCAAGCCGTTGATTTCCCTCACCCCGCACAGTCCTGCACGACTTCTCGTTCAAGACCCCGGAAGAGGTGCTGGACGAGATCAGCCAAGGCCACGCAGGAGGCGGCCACGGCGCGCACGCGCATCACGGCGGCGCCGAACCCGCGCCGGGCACACCCATGGGCGGCACCGGCGCCATGCCGGGCATGGATCACGGCGCGACGGGCCGGATGCCGGGCATGAGCGGGATGACGGCCATGGGCGGTCAGAGCGGCGGCATGGCCATGGATCTGAACGACTACGACTGGGATGCCTATCTCGCCAACGACCGGACGCTGTCGGATCCCGAGGTGGTGCAGGTCGAGCGCGGCGGACGCATCCGGCTTCGCGTCATCAACGCTTCGGCGGCCACGGTGTTCTGGATCGATACCGGCGCGGCAGAGGCGCGCATCGTCGCGGTGGACGGTCATGCGGTACAGCCGCTGACGGGCAGTCGGTTCGGGCTGGCCATGGGACAGCGGCTTGATCTCGAGATCGACCTGCCGGACGAAAGCCGCGCCTGGCCGATCCTTGCGCTGCGCGAAGGCGCGCGAGAGCGCACCGGCCTGATCCTTGCCACGCCCGGCGCCGAGGTGCGGCGCGTCGATGCCCTGGCAGAGGCAGACGCGCCCGCGTTCGACATCGATCTTGCGCAGGAAGCACGGCTGATCGCGATGGAGGCCCTGCCGGAGCGCTCTGTGGATCGCAGCCAGATGCTGATGCTGGGCGGCTCGATGCAGCCCTATGTCTGGACGATCAACGGCGCCGTCTGGGGCCAGCACAAGCCGGTTGTCGCGCGCAGCGGCGAACGGGTTGTTCTTTCGTTCCACAACATGTCGATGATGGGGCACCCGATGCATCTGCACGGCCACGTGTTCCAGGTGGTCGGCATCAATGGCCGGCGCTTTGCCGGCGCATTGCGCGACACGGTCTACGTGCCGCCGATGTCGATGGTGGACGTGGCGCTGGACGCGGGCGAAGCGGCGCGCTGGATGCTGCATTGCCATCACATGCCGCACCTGGAGACCGGGATGATGACCGAGTTCGCGGTCTCGTCTTCGGTCTGAGCGCAGGCGGGGCGTTCGCTTCGGGCGCCCCACCCTTCCGACCGCTGCGGCGGTGCTGTCTTGCGAAATCCGCAGAGACGGGCCTCTCGCAGTCCGGAGAACAGGAGGAAGACGTCATGAACTGGAACGACATGGGCACCGGAATGGGTTTCGGCATGGGGTTTGGCTGGCTGCTCGGCCTGCTGATCCTCGTTCTGCTGGTCTTGGCCATAGCGGCGCTGATCAAGTATCTCCGGAAATAGGAAAAAGCGCTTGGTCATGTCCGGCGGGATCAATTGCATGATCCCCGGGACAGGGACCGACGAAGTCGACGCCCGGGCGCGAAAGGCACTGGCGGATCGCGGCTTCGGCCCTCCCACCGGGCGGCGACCGTGCCGCTGGTCATCCTGGCGATGGGCAAACTGGTGGCCTTGCCGGTGCGCGGCTGGATCGGGCACCGAGTGGCCGTCCATCGTGAGTGCCCGCTGGCGACGCCCATCGTCCCCTGGGCAGCCCTGCCCTTCTTCCACCGCGGGATCGAGCCAATCCGCATCCTCTCGCCAGACATGCGGACGCTGATTTCGCTTGGGGTCGGTGCCGCGTCTCTCTGCTCGCTGGTCGCGATGGTCGGGGTCGGCGTGAACGACGCCCCTGCGCCGGCGGCTGCCGATGTCGGAATCCCCATGAGCACCGGGGCCGGCGTGGCCGTGGAAAGCACCGGGATCACGCTCATGCGCGGCGATCTCGCGGGGCTTGTCCGCGCGCGAAAACTGGCCGCCGCCCTCATCCGGTTCTTGCCAAGCGCCCCCATGCCGAGGCATTCGGATGGGCGGCTTGCCCTGAGCAGAATACGCCGGGCCGATACAGGCGCGTCGCGGCCCGTTGGGCTCGATGCCGGAAGACCTTCTTCGGGCCATCGCACTCGCGGCAACCGTCATCGAATGGTCCTGAAACCCGACCCTGGAACGACTGCGCTTGATGGCGCCGGCCTCCGGAAAGCCTTGGCGAGGGATCACATCAACCCGCGCCCCGATCTGTGCAAATTTTGCACAGATGCCCCATCCACATCATGAAGGCGGGCCTATACCCACCGATCATGCACATTTTGCACCGGAGGAGACCATGAAGACACTTGCAACGATCACAGCTGCCATCGCCGTGCTGGCAAGCCCCGCCCTGGCCCAGCAGACCTTGAAGTTTGCCCATGTCTACGAGGCAAACACCCTCTACAACGAAGCCGCCGAATGGATCGCCGACGAGATCGAGACGCGTACCGACGGCGCCTTTGTCGTCGACGTGTTTCCCGGCTCGCAGCTCGGAAACGAAGAGACGATTACCGAGGGGCTTCAGATCGGCTCGATCCAGATGGCCTATACCGGGCCGACCTTCCTTGGCCAGTTTCACAAGCCGATGGCGATCTCGGAAGCCCCCTTCATCTGGAAGGACTACGCCCACTGGAAGTCCTACCAGGAGAGCGATGTCTTCGCAGAGGTCAGCGAGGGCTATTTCGACAAGACCGGGAACAAGGTGACGTCGATCCTGTACTTCGGGTCGCGCCAGACCAGCTCTCGGGACAGGATCGAGACGCCCGAAGACATGCAGGGCATGAAGATCCGCGTGGCCAACGCGCCGCTGTGGAAGATCTTCCCGACCGCGGTCGGGGCCAACCCGACGCCGATTTCCTTTGCCGAGGTCTATCTCGCGCTTCAGCAGGGTGTCGTCGAGGGGCAGGAAAATCCGATCACCATCATCGAGTCGAACAAGTTCTACGAGGTTCAGAACTACGTCGCGCGGACCAGCCACATCACCTCTTCGGTGGTCTCGGTCTTCGGCGGCCCGCTCTGGTCCGGGCTGTCCGACGAGGAAAAGGCGCTGTTCACCGAAATCACCCGCGAAGCCTCGGCCCTGTTCAGCGACAGGATCGTGGCGCGCGAAGAGGAACTTTTCGACAAGTTCCGTGCCGGTGACGATGTCGAGATCGTCGATGTCGACCGCGCACCGTTTGCAGAGCTCGTGATCCCTGCCGTCAAGGCGGAATGGGGCGAAGAGCTGGTGGACCGCGTGACCGCACTGGCGGACTGACCGCGCCTGTCGCGGGCGCCTGCCCGCTCTGAAATCATCGCCGGGCGGAGAACCTTCTCGCCGCCCGGCACCATCCGAAGGAGGACACCATGCTTGGCACCCTGCGCAAGCTCACCGGCCTGATCGAGGAAAGCTGCCTGCTTGTCGCCTTCTGGGCGCTCGGCCTTGCCGTCTTCGCCCAGTTCTTCTTTCGCTATTTCCTCGACATGCCCCTTGGCTGGACCGAGGAACTGGCCCGCTATCTCCTGATCTCCGTGGCCTTCCTCGGCCTGCCGGTGGTGACGCGCCGGGGCGAACACATTGCCATCGACCTGTTCGTCGAGATGCTTCCCGTCACCGCCCGGCCCTGGCTGGAAGGCATCGCAGAGCTGATCCAGCTGGCCATCGTCGGCACCCTCGCCTGGCAGGCCTGGGCGCTTGCGCAGCTTTCGGGCCAGCAGATGAGTGCCATCCCGCTGCCCAAGTCGGTGATCTACTACGTCGTGTTCACCGGTCTCCTGCTGAATCTTGCCGCGACGCTGTTGCGCCTGGCCGACCGCCTGCGCGCTGTATCAACGGAGGTTCGCGCGTGACCGTCCTTTTCGTCGCCCTTGCCGTCCTGCTGGTGCTTCGGGTCCCTGTGGGCCTCGCCCTTGTCGGCGCCTCTATGGCCTACCTATTGCTGACCGAGGGCCTGGGCACACCGCAGGTGCTGTTCCGCATGATCAACGGGGTCGACAGCTTCACCCTGCTGGCCATCCCCTTCTTCGTCTTTGCCGGCGCGGTGATGAACGTGGGCGGGGTGACAGAGCGCATCTTCGGCTTTGCCAATGCCATGGTCGGCTGGATGAAGGGCGGGCTGGGCCATGTGAACGTGGCTGCCAGCGTGCTGTTCTCCGGCATGTCCGGCTCTGCGGTGGCCGATGTGGGCGGGCTGGGCGCGATCGAGGTGAAGGCGATGCGCGAGGCAGGCTATGACGATGACTTCTCGATCGGCATCACCGGCGCCAGCGCGATCATCGGGCCGCTGATCCCGCCCTCGCTGCCGCTTATCATCTATGGCGTCGTTGCCTCTGAATCCATCGGCAGCCTGTTTCTGGCGGGCATCCTGCCCGGTGTCCTGCTGGCGGGCCTGATGAGCCTGATGATCTTCGTCATCTCCTGGCGCCGCGGTTACAAGCCCAGCCTCGCCTTCAGCCTGCCGACCGTGCTGCAGCGTGGGCGCCGTGCGATCTTCCCGCTCTTTACGCCGGTTCTGATCATCGGCGGCATCATGACAGGCGTTTTCACACCCACAGAGGCCGCGGTGGCCGCCTCGGCCTATGCGCTGCTGCTCAGCGCGATCGTGTTCCGCTCCCTGAGCCTGCGGGACTTCACCCGGCTCAGCCGGGAAACCGCCACGACCAGCTGTTCGATCCTGATCATCGTGGCCGGATCGGCGATCTTTTCGTGGCTGCTGACCGCCAACAACGTCGCGCGGCTGGTACAGGACATGGTGACGGGCGTCACCGAGAACGCCTGGCTCTTCCTGCTGATCGTGGCCGTCGTCACGCTGGTGGTCGGCTGTTTTCTCGACATGATCGCCGCGATCACGATCCTTGTGCCAATCCTCCTGCCGACCGCAACCGCGCTGGGGATCGACCCGATCCATTTCGGCATCTTCTTCATGTTCAACCTGATGCTGGGCCTGCTCACCCCGCCGGTCGGAATGGTCATCTTTGTCCTTGCCAAGGTGGCAGACGTGACGCCGGGCTTCGTCAGCCGGAGCCTGCTGCTCTTTGCGGCGCCGCTCCTGCTGACCCTGTTGGCCCTTCTCTTCATCCCGGGGCTGAGCACCGCCCTGCCCGACTTCCTGAATGGAGGCTCCCAGTGACCGACTCCGCCCTGCTCGGCGCCGTTCTGCACGGACCGAAGGATCTTCGTCTCGAACCCGTCCCCGCCGAACCGCTTGGCCCGCGCGATGTACGCGTGACCCTCGGCGCGGCTCGGGATCTGCGGCTCCGACCAGCACTACTACCACAACGCCCGGATGGGGAACTTTGTCCTGAAGAGTCCCTTCGCCCTTGGTCACGAGATGAGCGGCGACATCAGCGAATGCGGCGCAGAGGTACAGGGTCTTGCCCCGGGCGACCGCGTGGTGATCGATCCGGCCCTGACCTGTGGCCAGTGCCCCGCCTGCCGCAGCGGTCGCGCCAACCTGTGTCACAAGGTGCGCTTCATGGGCTCCGCCAGTCATGACCCGCACCTCGACGGCGGGTATCGAGAGAGCTTCGTGGTCGAAGCGCGACGCTGCGTGCCGGTGCCGGGGGACACGCCGCACGACCTGCTGTGCGTGACAGAGCCGCTTTCGGTGGCCGTCCATGCGGTCGAGCGCGCCGGCCCGGTGCTGGGGCGCGACGTGGTGATCGCCGGGGCGGGCACCATCGGCGCGCTCATCGCAGCCGTCGTGCGCGCGGCAGGCGCGGCGCGGGTCTGCGTATCGGACCCCAGCGCCTTTCGCCGCGAGACCGCGTTGAGGATGGGGGCGACCGATGTGATGGACCCGGTCGCGGGCGACCTGGTGCCGGTGATCGACGCCCGCGGAGGCGCCTTCGACATCGCCTTCGAGGCTTCGGGCCATCCCGCGGCCTTCCTCGACATGGTGCGGATGACGCGGCGCGGCGGGCGGGCGGTGCTTGTCGGCATGATCCCCTCGCAAAGCTGCGAGGTGCCCTTCAACCAGATGACCGCGCGGGAGATCGACCTGATCTCGACCTTCCGGCAGAACGGCGTGTTCGAACGCTCGGCGCGGATGCTGGTGGACGGCATGATCGACCCGGGGCCGATCCTCACCGCGCGGTTTCCCCTCGCCGACGTGCTGGAGGCCTTTCGGGCATCCTTCCGGACCGAACAGCATATCAAGGTGCTGCTGACGGGTGGGGCCGGCCCTGGGGCGCGGCGTGACGCAAAAGGTGACCGCCCCGGAGATCGCCACCCGGCTTGATGTGTCGCGCTCTACCGTGTCGCGCGCCTTCGACCCGATGTCGCGGATCTCGCCCGACGTGCGCCGCCGAATTCTGAAACTGGCCCACGAACTGGGCTATCGTCCGACCACCGCCGCCCGCCTGATGATGCGAGACTATCCGCATGTCATCGCGGTGATCGTGCGCGATGTGACCAACCCGGTGCGGGCCGGCATCATGAGCCGCCTGATCCGCGAACTGGAACGCGGCGGCACGCTGCCGCTGGTGTTTCAGGTGCCCAATGCACGCAGTGCAAGCGCCCGGATCGAAGCGATCCTCAGCCACCTGCCCTCGGCCGTGGTGATGACAGGTTTCGTGCCGACCTCGAGCATGCTGACCCTGTGTTCGCAGCGGGGGACGCCGACGCTGATCCTCAACAGGGGTGGGATAAAGGGGCTTGCCGCCAATTACGTCACCAGCGACCATTTCAGCGGCGGGCGCATGGCCGCCGCCGAACTGGTCGCGCGGGGGGCGCGAAAGATCGGCTTCGTCTCGGGCCGGGTGGAAACGATCCGGATGCCAGCGCCGAGCGGCTGCGCGGCTTTCTTGCCGGTCTCGAACAAGCGGGCGTGGTGGCGATGGCCGCCTATGACGGCGACCACACCTATGACGCGGGCCGTCGCGCCGCGCGCGAGTTCTGCACCGCCCGCACGCGCCCCGACGGGGTGTTCTGCGGCAACGACCTGATGGCGATGGGCTTCAAGGATACAGCCGAGGAAGAGTTCGGCCTCACGGCTCCCTCGAACTACCAGCTGGTCGGTTACGACAACATCGAGACCGCAGGCTATCGCCCCTACCGGCTGAGCACCGTCGCGCAAGACATGGCGGCGGTGATCGCCGCCGCGGTACGCGGCATCAACGAACTGGTGGAAAAGCCCGAGAAGTCGATCCGGGTGACGGTTCCGGTCGAGTTCATTGCGCGCACCACGACAACAGAAAGGGTTCCCGAATGACCAGTCCGGAAAGCAGGCTGCGCTTCATCGTCGTGGGTCGGGCGGGGATGGATCTCTATCCCGAACCGGCAGGCACCAAGATCGCCGAGGCCGCGCAGTTCTCTGCCATGCTTGGCGGATCGGCGGCCAATATCGCCGCGGGTCTCGCGCGGCTTGGCGCTCAGGTTGACCTGATGACGGCGCTCTCGGACGATCCGGTGGGGCGGTTCTGTGCCGCCCGGCTGGACGCCTTCGGGATCGGCCAGCGGCTGATCAGCCGGTCCGGCCCCGAGACGCGCACCTCGCTTGCGCTGTCCGAGACCCTGATGGACCAGCATGAGACAGTGATTTATCGCAACGGGGCGGCAGATTTCGACCTTGGGGCGGATCTGCCGGACCGGATGGACCTGACCGGCCTTGCCGCGCTGGTTGTGACCGGCACCGCGCTTGCGCGCGAGCCGTCGCGCATGGTCACCCTGCGTGCCATCGCGCTTGCGCAGGAGGCAGAAGTGCCGGTGGTGCTTGACCTCGATTACCGGCCCTATTCCCGGGCCAGCGCCGAAGAGGCCAGCGAGATTTACACCGCCGCAGCACAGCACAGCAGCATCGTGGTGGGGAACGATCTGGAGTTTGCCGTGCTGCGCGGGGCATCCTCCCCGACCGCCGATCACGCCCGCACGCTTTGCCGCGAAGGGCCCGGGGCCTGCATCTACAAGATGGGGCAGGACGGCGCGATCACCTTCCACGCGGGTCAGGAACAAGCCAGCGGCATCTTCCCGGTCAGGGCGCTGAAACCCGTGGGAGCGGGCGATGCCTTCCTCGCATCGTTTCTCGTGACACGCTTCGCGGGCAGCGGGATGGACGAGGCCGTGCGCCGGGGGTCGTACCGCGGCCGCGCTGGTGGTGTCCCGACCGGGCTGCTCCGAGGCCATGCCGCGCGCCGAGGACGTTACCGCCTTCATGCAGGCCAACCGCATGACGATCCCCACCGTGATCGAGGCCTGACGCATGGCACTGGTGACCCTGAAAGAGGCGATGGACGCCATCCCGGCGCAGCGGGGCGCGCTTGCGGGCCTCGTGGTGTTGGGATGGGAAGATGCCCGGGCCTACGTGGCCGCCGCCGAACGCCTCGGCTGCCCGGCGGTGTTGCAGGCCGGACCCGGGTGCCGGGCCCATACGCCGCTGTCGGTCCTGGCAGAGATGTTCCGCGTCCTCGCCGAAGCGGCAGCGGTGCCCGTGGTGGCCCATCTGGATCACGGCAAGACCCCGGAAGAGTGCCTTGCCGCAATCGAGGTCGGCTTTTCCTCGGTCATGTATGACGGGTCGGCGCTGCCGTTGGCAGAGAACATCGAAAACACGGGTCGGGTGCTTGAAGCGGCCCGCCGCGCCGGGGTGAGCGTCGAGGCAGAGCTTGGCGTCGTCGGCTATGTGGGGGCCGCCCCCTCGGTCGGCACGGACCCCGACGAGGCCCGCCGCTTCATCGCGGCGGTGCCGGTGGATGCCCCGGCGATCTCGGCGGGAAACACCCACCTGAGCACATCCGACAGCGTGCCGGTGGATCTTGCCGCGATCCGTGCCGTGCAGGCCGAGGTGCCCACGCCCCTCGTGCTGCACGGCGGCAGCGGCATCCCCCGCGCGCAGCGGCGACAGCTGGCGCTGGACACGCGCGTGATGAAAATCAACATCGGCACCGAGTTGCGACAGGCCTTCGGAGGGGCGCTGCGTGCGACCTTGCAAAGCGACCCGACGGTCTTTGATCGCAACGCGATCCTTGGCAGCATCATCGAGCCCGTGACAAAGGTGGCAGAAGACTCGCTGAGACAGCTCTGGGCCTGAGGCGCGGCTCCGTCGCAGGCGCGCCGCCCGCCAGCTGGCGCAGCGCGCCCTCGATCCCGGCGCCTGCGAGCCCTGCCCTGTTCAGCGGACGCCGGTCATTCATCCTGCCCGGAAAATCCGACCTCCGCATGCCCCCGGCATCGGGGCATGGACCGTCGCCATTGGCCCCGGTTTCAGTCGGGCGCGCTTTGCTCGGGCAGCGTGGACGGCGGCGTGATCTGCCCTATGCCGCTGCGAAAGCCGGCGAGGGAAATCGGTATCTGAAATCCGTTGCTGTTCGGCTGGGCAATGGTGATCGAGGCCGCGCTGCCCTGTGCCAGGCGCGCGATCAGCTCTTGTGAAAGCGGCGCTTCGACCAGACAGCCCCGGGCAAGGCACCGGGACCAGGAGAACGCCTCTGCTGCCTCTCCATCGATGCTCAGAACCGGTTTGCGGGTCAGATCCGTTCCGAGGGGAAGCGAAAGCTGCAGGCGCAAAGCGCCCTCCGCCGGTGTCCATGCCAGGGCGACAACCATAGCCGCCACGTTGGGATCCTGCGTCAGCACCCTTTGGTAAAGCTGGCAGGCCCCGGGCTCGGGCTCGCCGGGCTGCACGCATTCGACCACCCAGTCGCCGATATCCTTGCGGCTGTTCCGGTCGAATTCCGCCCGTTCCTGTGCCGATGCCTGAGACGCCGCCAGAACGGCCAAGAGAGCCGCCGAGGCGAGGGCCGGACGCTTAGTGCGGCACATCGTTTTCGGCCAGCTGACGCGTGGAAAGGGCCGGAGCGTTTTCCATCGACGCGCGTGTGACGGTCCCCCTGATCGGAACGTTCTTTCCAGACGCGTTCACCAAGGCCAGCCGCTGCTTCTGACGGGCGATCAGGTTTCGCTGGACCGCCGGGTCCTGGAACCCCCAAATGCCCTCTTCCGCGCCTTCCAGAAGCAGATCGTAGACCGCCAGCTCGACCGCTTGCCGGACGGCAATGCCCGTCGGCTCGTTGACCGAATAGCCGGCATCCAGCTCCAGAAGCTCGTCTACGGCGACAAACCGGAAGGCCGAGACCTGATCCGAAACGGAGTAAATCGTCTTTTCTGTCTGTACCGAGGCAAGGACTTCGCCGGTCTGAACACTGACCGCGCGCAGGATGACCGAGATGCGATCACGCCGGTATTCCGCGTTGCTGCCGATCCCCAGGATCCGGGCCCCGAAGCCGCCCGTCAGAACATTCGTATCGTAGTCGATGACACCGCCGGAAACCATCAAACCCGCGAACCGCAACGGTTGCAGGGCCGAGCGCTGCAGTCCGCGATAGTTCTGGTTCGTTTGGTCGATCAACTGCCGCTCTGTCAGCAAGTCCTGAACATTTGCCCTTTCGACCACGTTGAACCATTGACCGTCGCCGACTTCGGTCAGCACATCGATCAAGACATCCGACATGCCCTGAGAAACGGCGCGGGAAAAACGCGTCAGAAAATCCGACTCTTCGTTCTGGCCGGTTTTGTCGTCGTACTTGTAGACGGCGACATCGATTTTCTTGCGTGGAGGCGGCAATTGCTGCAGTGCAAGACCAGTGTTCGTCGCGGGTGTCGAAAGCGGCGGAACAGCGTTTTCATCGAAACGTGTGCCGATTCCCTGAAGGCCTATCCCATCGCAGCCACTCAATGAAATCGCCAGGAGCGGGACCAGGGCCACCGCTTTTGACCGCATCAAAATTCCATGTCCCATACTGCTTCTGCCCTAACCTCTTGGCCCGCCGTTATCGACGGTCTGCTTTAGTTTGTGGAGCTCGAGTTATCTATTGAGAACCTGCCTGCATTGGATGCGGCGTACCGGTGCGGGTGGTGTTGGTGTCCCGCCAACGCCGCCAAGATCTATAACGATGGGAGGAAAATTGATTTCGGGCGGTGCGTTTCCGCCGCCCCCTCCGCCCTGCTCGGCGAACTGGTTCTGAATCTGTGCGGTACCAATAAGATAACCAAATACGTCGGGATTTCCGCCGAATCCGGGGTTCAAGGGCTTGTAGACAAGATCGCCTGCCATTGCCGCCCCTGGACTCAGGATCAATACCGCAGAGCCAATGCGGAGTAACATGTTGATTTTAATCATACCCGTTCCCCTTTCAGCCTCAGTGACGCTCCTGATTAATTAAGACGCACTACGGTACCCTCAGGGGCGTTTTTGATAACCACACCGCCACTGTAGCCCTCACCGGCCTGTCCGTATACAACCCGTGTGCCTTCGGAGTTGACGAGCGCTATGGAATTGTGAAGACTGTTGCCAATCTGCGCCACTGCAATACCGTTATTGGATCCGCCGACGATAGCGGCAGTCGAGGTATTGTTGCTTCCAATCTGAAGCTGGGCAATCACGCTTCCGGGCGAATCCTGAACAGCGGCGACCGCGTAATTTTCGGTGCCCGCCTGAAGAATGAATGCGCCTGCATTCTGGCTGTTCGTGATCGCCGTGGAGGCGCTGTTGTTTTCACCCCTTTGCGCGATCAATGTGCGCGCGCCGGATGCCGCAGAGCCGGAATTGCCCCCCGATCCGGTTTCAAGAACGGCTTTGCTCTGCCGGCTGGCGACAACCTCTTCCAAGGTCAGACCATTGTCGATCTGGAAGCCGAATTCTTGCGCGGACGCAGTGCTTGCGATGCCAAGAAGCATGGCGGCCACGATTGGCGGTCTGCTGACTTTCATGTCGAAGCCCTTCCGTGAGACGTTAACGTTCATAGGCGAGCGAGCAGGTGGTTTGCCGTTCGGCGCCCTCGATCTTGAGGCTGACGGCCAAACGGCTTCCTTTCGATAAATAAACCGTCGTTGACGATACGACAAGCATACCGTCCATACTTTGCCTGGCACCATCGAATTTTCCGCCCTGACGCGACAAAGAGCGGCTTCCCGCTTGGCGCGCCTCGACCGCCATGCTGTAGGTGCCGCTCGGCCATTGCGCGGCATCGACGACGCCCTGAAGCGTCACGAAGTTCCCGTCTTCCGACATTCTGATTATGCAGTTTTTCGACGGCACGCCTTCAAGCTGCGTTGACGTCAGCATGGGTAATTGAAGAAATACAATGAGAAGCAACATGTTACGCCCCTTCACCTGAAATAATCCGAGGGCATCGCGATGATGCCCCCGAACACTGTCATTCCGCTCCGTCCTGGCGCGGTGTCTTGGCCTCAGTTCTGCTGGTAGTTCACAGCTTCGTTGCTGCTGCCCAGCTGGACGATGGCCGAGGTGTTGTTGCTGCCGTACTGGACCGATGCGGCAGAGTTGAAGCTGCCGGGGCCAGAGCCGGGGGACGTGATCAGGCTGACGCCTGCCGGAAGCCCATAGCTGCGCGTCGTTCCGTCGATCGCCGCAAGCGTGCCGCTGGTGCCGCCACCCTGGGAGATGAACGAGTTGTTGTCGTCCCCGATCTGCAGGTTCGCCGCGGTGTTGTCGCCGTTGCTCTGAACGGTCACGGTACCGTGTTGCGATCACCGAACTGACCGTTGGCGGCAATGTTGTCGTTGCCGGACTGCAGGATCAGCGAGGTGTTTTCGTTGCCGCTGGTTGCAGAGGCAGCACCGTTGTCGACGCCCTGCTGGACAATCGCCGTGTCGTTCATGTCACCCAGCTGCATGATGGCAGCTTCGTTGGACGCGGTTGTCTGGCTGATCAGGGCGTTGTTGTCGTTGCCCTGCTGCACGGTCGCCGATTCCTGACCCGAGCCGACCTGGACGTTGACGGCCTGGTTGTTGTTGCCGACCTGGAACTGCACGTTGGCATTCGCGGCCTGGCTGGTGACACCCACTGCGGCGGTGAAGCTGCCGCTGCCTGCGGAAAGGCCGTATGCGTTCACGTACCGCCTGCGCTGCATCGGCACCGGATCCGACATAGGCGTCAGCGGTTTCGTCAAGGCCGCCACCGGTACCGTGTCGAGTGCTTCGGCATAGTTGCCGAACGAAGAAGTGTCCTGATCAGCAACGGCGGCAGTGCCGGAGGTGGCCGACGATTGGGTCGGGTCGGCTCCGGTCCCTGTCTGAGTTTGAGCGAAGGCCACGCCCGAAGACAGCAGCAGGGCCGAAGACATCATAAGTAGCTTTTTCATGGTGATAATCCTGTTAAATACTTGATCCGAACGATTGCAGGGCCTCGGGGGGCACATGTGCTGCCCAAGACGACCTGTTCCAAATTTATTCAGCTGATGGTGGATCCGATATTCCCGGGATCACCTACTTGGACGGGCGCCTCGGCTCACCGGATCACTGGATTGCCACCACCGATTCCCGGGTGTGGGCCCCAGGGACTAGGGGATTCCCGCGAGGCCGGGTGCGATGATCTGATGGAAATTGACTAGTTCCCCGATTCGCCCGCGGCGTCCAGGCGGGGAAGCGCTCTGCAAATGACTGTATCTGCGGAAAAAGTTAACACATTCTTGACAACCACTTGACCCCGAGTAAACTTGGTCACCAGTTGAGTAATATATAGTTATAATTCATTGGCTTTTTTGCCAGCCGCCTTGATCGAAAGAAGAGGCTCATGCACCAAGTAAGACTTTACTGTGGGGTGTTTTTTTTAGGATTCGCTCTTAGCGCATCGCCCGTTTTTGCCGATGACCGTGTTTATGTTGGGCAGGCGTCTGTTGCCAAGGGCAGTGTATACGTGTTGCAGGCATCCCAGATACAGGACCAACGGACCCTAAGACGCGCTGTGACCCAGCCGAGAAGAACCGAACGCACCATTGTCCGCGCGGCACCCGCGCGCAGCACTCGGATTCTCGAACTGGCCGGAAGCGGAGTACCGAAGTTACCTGACGCACACATAGAAACCAATTGATATGCGACGCGCGCGAAGCGCCTTGTCTCTTCATGGAGGAGCTTATTATTGATTCATTTCAATCCTCATTGTGCTTTGGACAGGAGGAGGGGTTTATGCTGGATAGCGAGGTAAGTGAACTAGGAATTCTTGGTAACTATTTTTTAATCAACAGTGCCTTGGGAGTAATCGTTTCAGAGTTGGGCATACGCTATTCCACCTGCGAGAGTCCTTCGCAGGTTCCGACACACGCAAGCGTTGTTCTAATCAGCTTTGACGCGATCGATGACCTTCTTTCCGATATGGACGTTATTCTGAGCCGTTCGGACTCTCCGCCCAGGCTTATATTGTTTCCGCGTTTCAATGATATTCCCGTGAATCTGCCCAAACTTCCGAAAGAAGTCGCCGCGGTGGTACATCCCAAGATGGGCCACGCGGAAATCAAATCCATCATCATCCTGGTCATGGAGGGTCACAAGATTGTCCCGTTTGGCTCTCCGAACAACCCTCTGTCGAAGAACACGCTTGAGAACACCGAGATCACTCAGGAGGTGCTGACGCGGCGACAGCGCGAAATTCTTCAGGAAGTGGCCAAGGGGCAGACGAACAAGGAAATTGCCCGCAGCCTGAAAATCTCGACCAATACGGTCGAGGCGCATGTGTCGTGCATCATTCGCAAGTTGAATGTGCAGAACCGAACGCAGGCCGCCCTGGCGCTCAACGATCCGGTTCTTTCCGCTTCGGTTCCCGTTCGAACGGAAAGGGAGACACAGCGCCAACAGGCCTAGGTTGTAGAAGGGTTCGGATGTGAAGCCATCCGGGATCGGGTGCCCTCGATCCCCTCGTGCAAGCAAGCCTCGCCGTTCGAAGTCGCGCGGCGAACTTGTCAGGTTTGTCCTGGTGCGCGCTGCCCGGGTCTGCCCGGGTGGCGCCACTGCCCTTGCGCGGGCGGCGGCCGCACCCGGCACGAAGCCCTGAACAGGCGTGCCGCGCCGCCCGAGAGCCCGGGGCTGACACGGCCCCGCCAAGTCCGCATGCCGCGCCGGGAGGTTGCCCGCCGCGCGTCCCTTTGCCGCCCGATGCCGGTATTGGCATCCCCGGGCGATGCCCTGCGCCTCGCCCCCTTCGCGGTCAGGCGTAGAAGGCGGGCGGCACGTGGCGGTAGGGTAACAAGGACATATCCGCCGGCGCCACGCCGGGACAGTCGATGTCGTGGATCGGACCGCAGAGCGGCTCGAACCCCGCGCGGAAGTGGTTCTTCGCCTTGATGCCGAAGACCGCGATGCGGCTCAGGTCGATCCCGTGCAGGTCGCACCAGGCCGGGTCGTTGGCGCTTTGGCAGGTCTCGCTGACGACCACCTGCATCTGGCCCGCGCGCAGCACGGCGGTGCGCCCCATGTCGATCTCGCGCCCATATTCGAAAGGCCCCCGGTTGCGGAAACGGCCATCGGTCAGGCGCTCGACCATCCCGTGGAACGGGACCGGCGCCCCGAACGCGGGGGCGATGCGCCCGCCGAGGGTGCAGTCGATCGCCGCCCCCTCGCCCAGCCCATGCGCCCGCGCCACCAGGTCGGGATTGTAGAAGAAGCAGAACAGCATCGGCAGATCCGGGCCGCTCTCCATCATCGCCCGGAAAAGCGCCGTGGTGTCCCCGATCCCGCCCGACAGCGGGTTGTCGGCGGTATCCACCAGGGTCACGGGCCAGCGGGCGCCCTGATCCAGCTGCCGGGCGGCAAGGGCCAGGCCCTCGCGGGGGCCGGGCAGCGAAACGCGGAAGGCCTCGCGCCGCGCCTGATAGGCGGCGGCCAGACGATCCAGCAGCGGCTCCGGCGCAAGGCCCCGATCATGGGTCACCGCCACGGCGGCCCGGGTGTTGGGGGTATCGGCATAGGTGAAACCACCGAAGAAGGTCACGTCCGCGACCCCTTCGGCGCCGCTTGCCTCCTGCCCGAGCGCCACCAGTTCGGCCATCGGCCCGGCCTCGGTGCGCATCCCGTGCGACAGCGGGGCGAAGTCCAGCTGGCGCAGCGCGACAGCGGGCCGCCTGCCCTGCTCGAAGGCGCGCTCCATCATGGTCAGCGCACGGTGCGCGGCGGCATCCATGTCGACATGGGGATAGGTGTGGTAGCCCGACAGGATGTCGACCGCCCCGGTCAGCGAGGGATCGAGGCAGGCGTGCATGTCCAGGCTGACCGCCAGCAGAGGCTCTGGCCCGATCGCCGCGCGCAGGGCGCGGATCAGGCTGTAGTCCGGCGACAGGTCGTCCTCGGCCACCATGGCCCCATGCAGCGACAGGTAGACGCCGTCCCAATGCTGGCCCGCAAGATCCGCAAGGATCTCGTCGCGGATCGCCGACAGCGCTTCGGTGGTGACCGGGCCAAGCGGCGGTGCCGAGGTGCAGCGCGAGACCGTGACCTGCCAGTGCGGATGGTCGTCGAGGAAGCGCACCAGCCCGCCCAGTTCTGTCGCCGTGCCCCGTGCACCGGTCAGGGCCTCTTCACCCCGCATCCACTCGCGGCGCCGGAAATCCTCCAGCCGTGTCGGGATCGGGTTGAAGGAATTGGCCTCGTGCCAGAGACGGGCAACGGCGATGCGGCGGGGCTGGGCCATGGGCGGTCCTTGGGTTTGGTCAGATCCGGCGGCGCGGGATCGTGTTGGCGTAGATGTCGAGCGTCGCAAGATGCTGGTCGGCGGCCTGCAGGGCCTTCAGAGAGCCTTCGCGATCCCGCGCGGCGAGCAGCCCGCACAGGACCTCTGACACCGCCAGCGCCGGGGTCAGCGTATGGAAGAAGGTGCGGCTTTCGGTCGAGCACAGGATGACCTGGTTCGAGATCGGGATCAGGGGCGAGACCTCGCTGTCGGTGATCGCCAGCACCGACAGGCCCTTCTCGCGCGCCAGCGCCGACAGGTCCAGAGACTGAACCGCATAGGGGCTGATCGAGATCACCAGTAGCACGTCCTCGGGCCCGGCGCGCAGCAGCCCATCGGCCCCGGTGCCCGCGGGCCCGTCCAGATGCACCGTGCGGTCGCCCAGCAGGGTCATGACATAATGGAAATGCCAGGCCACCGAATGGCAGGAGCGCAGGCCCAGCACATAGACCCGCCTTGCCCCTCCCAGGAGGTCCGCCGCCGCGTCCAGCCGGGCCAGCGACTCGGGTTCGCTCAGCCGGGCGATCTGCGCCGAAAGGCTTTGCAGCATGTCGTGCGCCAGCCCGCTGCCCGCCGGTCCGTGCTCTCCCTCGCGTTCGCGCGCGCGGGCGGCGAAACCATCGGCCCGCAGCCGCAGCGCCTCGGAGAAATGGGTGCGGATGTCGTCGTAGCCCGCCAGGTCCAGGAACTTCGCCAGCCGGGTCATGGTCGCCGGTTGCACGCCGGCCTTGCGCGACAGTTCCCGCATCGAGACCAGCGCCACCTCCTGCGTGTTCTCGAGGATGTAGCGGGCGGCCTGCTGCAGTTGCGGCGACATCTCGTCAAAGCGGGCGACGATCCGGTCCCGCAGGGCATCCTTTTGCAACATTCGTTTCAGCCCCTGTCCTGATCCGTCCCTTTATCTGCGCCTGATGGCCAGAGATGGCAATTTTTACTGTTGGGTTGACGCGGATCGACGCCAGACCCGGAAGATTTGAACGTTTCATGAGCAAAACTCAAGTATCAACCGTTGCGTCGGATAATTTTTTGAAACATTTGTTGCACTGCGCATCGAGTCCTGCGACCAAGTGTCAGCCGCGGCCTGTTCCGCGATTCCCCTCCGGCCCCGGCCGGAACGCAGTATGGACGAGACCATGACCAGACTCCTTCACCGCAAGATCGGCGCCCCCCTGCCCCATGCCGTTTCGGGCCAGGGTGTGACGATCACCGATTCCGCCGGGCGCAGCTACATCGACGGATCGGGCGGTGCGGCGGTCAGCTGCCTTGGCCATGACCACCCCGAGGTGCTGGCGGCGATGAAAGCCCAGATGGAGCGGCTGTCCTACGCCCATACCTCTTTCTTCACCACCGATGCGGCAGAGGAACTGGCCGAGCGCCTGACCGCCCTGGCGCCCGACCCTCTGAACTGGCTGTACCTTGTGTCGGGCGGGTCCGAGGCGGTGGAGGCCGCGCTGAAGATGGCGCGCCAGTATTACGTCGAGATCGGCCAGCCGCAGCGCCGGCACATCATCGCCCGGCGGCAAAGCTATCACGGCAACACCATCGGCGCGCTTGCGGCGGGCGGCAATGCCATGCGCCGTGTGCAGTTCCAGCCGATCCTGCCCGAGACGCATCATGTGTCGCCCTGCTACCCCTATCGCGACAAGGGCCCGGACGAGACGCCCGAGGCCTATGCCGCGCGGCTGGTCCAGGAGCTGGAACAGAAGATCGAGGAACTGGGCGGCGATCAGGTCATGGCCTTCGTCGCCGAGCCGGTGGTCGGCGCCACCATGGGCGCGGTGGCCGCCGTTGCCGATTACTTCCAGCGCATCCGCGCGCTCTGCGACCGCCACGGCATCCTGCTGATCCTCGACGAGGTCATGTGCGGCATGGGCCGCACCGGCAGCCTGTTCGCCTTCGAGCAGGAAGGCGTGGTGCCCGATATCGTGACCATCGCGAAGGGCATGGGTGGCGGCTACCAGCCTGTCGGCGGCGTGCTGTTGTCGCAGCAGATCTACGAGGCCTTCCGCGACGGCTCTGGCCTGTTCCAGCACGGCCACACCTATATCGGCCATCCGATCGCCACCGCCGCCGCCAACAAGGTGGTCGAGATCCTCACCCGCCCGGGCCTGATGGATCAGGTCACCCACCTTGGCACGCGGTTGCAGGCGGGGCTTGATGCCGCGCTGGGACAATCCCCCCACGTCGGCGACATTCGCGGGCGCGGCCTGTTCCGGGGCATCGAGATCGTGTCCGACAAGGACGACAAGATCCCCTTCGACCCGGCGCGCAAGATCCATGCCGGGATCAAGGCAGAGGCCATGGCCGAGGGCCTGCTGTGCTACCCCATGGGCGGCACCATCGACGGGGTGCACGGCGATCACGTGCTGCTGGCCCCGCCCTACATCTGCACCGAGGACGAGATCGACCAGATCGTCGAGCGCCTCGCGCGGGCCATTCGCCGCGTGACCGAAGGCTGACCCGATGACCCGCCGGATTGCCTTTGCCGGGTTCAACCTCGGAATCCGTCACTGCCGTGCCGCAGGTCTCGACCCGGGCGGATTTCGAGCGGGCCTGCTTTCGCGGTGCGGAGATCCCGGCGCAATACCGCGGCAGCAACACGGTGGCGGGCGGCGTGCTCTCGGTGCTGGACGCGGCGGGCGTCGAAATGGTGCCGCTGTTCCACAGCCTGCTGGGCGCCCTCGGCCCCGCCGCGGATGACGCCGTCACCGCCTTTGCCGATGAGCTGGTGCAGGGCCTGCGGGACGCGGGACCGCTGGACGGGCTGGTCCTTTACCTGCACGGGGCATGCTGGGCCCCGGGGTTTCCGGACGTGGAACGCTACATGATCGAGCGCGCCCGCGCCGCCTGCCCGGATCTGCCGATCTCGGTGCCGCTGGATTACCACGGCAACGTCGACGCGGCGACCTTTGCCGCCGCCGATATCGCCGTGGCCTACCGCCATTCCCCCCATATCGACATGGGCGAGACCGGCGAACGCGCCACCCGCGCGCTGCTGCGGCTGATCGAGACCGGCGAACGGCCCGGTCTCGCCGTGGCCCGGCCCGGCGTGGTCATCCCCTCGATCCTCTCGGCCACCGCGCTGGAACCGCTGGCCAGCCTGATCGCCATGGCCCGGGCCGAGGAAGCCTCGGGCGATTGCGACATCTCGGTCATGGGCGGCTTTGCCTATGCCGACAGCGCCAATACCGGCATGTCGGTGATCTGCCTCGACTGGCAGGGCCAGCAGGCGGCGCAGGAGAAGGCCACGCGGCTCTCAGCCGCGCTGCAGGCCGCCCGCGCCGCGCTCTCCGATGCGATCCCGATCTGGCAGATGGACGCGGCCATTGCCGAGGCGGCGCGCCTGCGCGGCAGCGGCGCGCCGGTGGTGATCCTGGAGCATGCCGACCGGATGAACGACAGCACCCACGGGCTGCGCGCCGTCCTCGACGCCGATCTGGGCCGGGTCATGGTGCCCTTCCTTCTGGATCCCGGCAGCGCCGCAGCGGCCCATGCCGCCGGGGCCGGTGCCGAGATCACGCTGCAGCTTGGCGGCAAGAGCGCGCCGGAAACCGGCGGCCCGCTGGAGCTGACCGCCCGCGTCCTCTGGACCGGCGAGAAACGCTTCAACGTCTCGGGCCGCTACCAGCAGGGGGCGCCGGTCGATCTGGGCCTAACCGCGCTTGTCGAGGTCGGGCCGGTGCGGATCTCGATCACCTCGCATTTCGCCTTCGCGGTGGATGGCGACCCCTTCTTCATCTTCGACGAGCGGCCAGAGGACTACGACGTGATCCTGCTGCGCTCGAAGACCCATTTCCGGGATTACTACACCCCGCTGGCAGCGGCGATCCTGGTCACGGATACCCCCGATCTGGGCCCCGCCGACGTGCGACTGGTCCGCTATACCCAGCTCGACACGGGCCGGGTCTATCCCCGGTGCGCCGAAACGGCGGACCCAACCGAATAACAACAAGAAACTGACCCACCAACACGGAGAACGACAATGACCTTCCACTCGCTGAAGTCCCTCGGCATGGCCGCCATTCTGGCAGGCAGCGTGGCCCTGCCCGCCTTTGCCGAAACCACCCTGACCGCCGTCATGCAGGCGCCGCTCCGCTCGCTCGACCCGCACCTCAGCACCGCGCAGATCGTCCGCACCCACGGTTTCATGGTCTTCGAGACCCTGCTGGGCATGGATGACAGCTATCAGCCGCAGCCCCAGATGGCCGATTACACCGTCTCGGACGACATGCTGACCTATACCCTGACCCTGCGCGACGGGCTGATGTGGCACGACGGCACCCCGGTCACCGCCGAGGACTGCGTTGCCTCGCTGATGCGCTGGTCGCAAAGCGACGGGTCGGCCAAGACGATGATGGAGTTCGTCGACAGCATCGAGGCCACCTCGGACAAAGAGCTGGTCATCTCGATGAAATCGCCCTTCGGCCCGGTGCTGGAACTGCTGGCGAAACCTTCGCCCATTCCCGCCTTCATGATGCCGAAGCGCCTCGCCGACACGCCGGTGGGCGAACAGATCCCCGAGGTCATCGGCTCGGGCCCGTTCAAGTTCGTGGCCGAGGCCTACCGCCCCGGCGATCAGGCGGTCTACGTGAAGAACGAGGACTACGTGCCGCGCGAAGAGCCCGCCAGCTGGACCGCGGGCGCCAAGGTCGTGAACGTGGACCGCGTGGTCTGGCAGGCGATGCCCGACATGCAGACCTCAATCAACGCGATCCAGTCGGGCGACGTGGACCTGATCGAACAGGTCACCATCGACCTGCTGCCGCTGCTGGCGATGAACGACGAGGTCGACACCGGCATCCTGAACCCGCTGGGCGCGCAGGTGACGGGCCGTTTCAACCACCGCCTGCCGCCCTTCGACGATCCGCAGGTCCGCAAGGCGGCGATGTATGCGCTGGATCAGGAAACCCTGATGCAGACCGCGATCGGCAATGCCGAATACTACCAGCTCTGCGCCTCGATCTACGGCTGCGAGGTGCCGCTGGCCTCTGACGCGGGCGCGGAATACCTCGAAGGCTCGGCGGACGAGCGGATGGCCAAGGCGCAGGAACTGCTGGCGGCCTCAGACTATGACGGCACGCCGGTGCTGATGATGCAGCCCACCGACCTGACCGTGCTGACCACCCAGCCCATCGTCGCCGCAGAGCGGATGCGCGAGGCGGGATTCACCGTCGATGTCGCCTCGATGGACTGGTCGACCCTGCAATCGCGCAAGAACGGCTGGCAGCCGGTCAGCGAGGGCGGCTGGAACTTCTTCTTCACCTACTGGGGCGTCGCGGGCATCTGGAACCCGCTGGTGCATTCGCTGATCAACGGGTCGGGCGATGACGACACATGGGCCGGCTGGCCCGTCAATGCCCGCATGGAAGAGCTGCGCGCCGACTACCTGACCGCCGGCACCCTCGACGAGCAAAAAGAGATCGCCGAAGAGGCCCAGCAGATCGCCTGGGACGACAGCTTCTACTTCAACGCGGGCGAGTTCAAATCCGTCGCCGCCTGGCGGACCGAGCTGAAGGACATCCAGTCCGGCCCGATCACCCTGTTCTGGGGCGTCGGCAAGTAACCTTACCCCCGACCGGGCGGGCGGCTTTTTCCTAGCCGCCCGCCCCTTTTCCATTCCTTCGCCCCCTGCGCGCGCGCCCGCGCCGCCCCTAGCCCCGGAGGCCACGATGCTCAGCTATTTCCTGCGTCGGCTGCTGATGGCGATCCCCGTGATGTTCTTCGTCGCGGTCTTCGTCTTCCTGCTGCTGCGCCTCACGCCCGGCGATCCGGCCCAGGCCATTGCCGGGGATCAGGCCTCGCTTGCCCAGCTGGAAGCGATCCGCGACAGCCTTGGCCTGAACGACCCGCTGTCGGTGCAATTCCTGACCTGGATCGGCAACATGGCGCAGGGCGATTTCGGTCGCTCGCTGATTTCCGACCGACCGGTGCTGGAGATGATCGGCCAGCGCCTTGGCCCGACCGTCGCACTGGCACTGGTGGCCATGGCCCTGACGCTGATGATCGCCCTGCCCATGGGCGTGCTGGCCGCCTGGCGGCACGGCGGCCTGACCGACCGGCTGGTCATGGCGGTCTCGGTCATCGGATTCTCGGTGCCGATCTTCGTCATCGGCTACGTGCTGATCGGGGTCTTCGCGGTGAACCTGCGCTGGTTCCCGGTGCAGGGCTACAAGGCCCTGTCCGAGGGCATCGGCCCCTTCGCGCATCGCATCTTCCTGCCCGGTCTCGCGCTGGCCTCGATCTACATCGCACTGATCTCTCGGATGACCCGGGCCTCTATACTGGAGGTCCTGCGCGAGGACTACGTCCGCACCGCCCGCGCCAAGGGCCTGCCCGAGGGCATCGTCCTCTTCCGCCACGCCCTGCGCAATGCCGCGATCCCGATCCTGACCGTGATCGGCACCGGCTTCGCCATGATGATCTCTGGCGTGGTGGTGACCGAAACCGTCTTCAACATCCCCGGCCTTGGGCGGCTGGTCGTCGATGCCGTGCTGGCCCGCGACTACCCGCTGATCCAGGCGATCATCCTGTTGACCGCCGGGACCTACGTGCTGATCAACCTCCTGATCGACCTGTCCTACGCGCTGACCGACCCGAGGATCCGCTACCAATGAGCCAGACCCCAAGCGCCTCCGCCGCATTGCGCAAGCGGCTTCTGGAAACGCCGCCGCACTGGACCACCCTGCTGGCGCTGGCGGTGCTGCTGGCGATCGTCGCCATGGCGCTCTTTGCGCCGCGCCTCGCCAACTTCGCCCCGACCGAGCTGAACGCCATGATGCGGCTGAAGCCCGCGGACGGCACCTACTGGATGGGCACCGACAGCTTCGGGCGCGACCTTTATTCCCGCGTGATCTACGGCGCGCGCGTGTCGCTGATGGTCGGCGCGGGTGTCGCCGTCGGCGCCATTGTCATCGGTCTTCCGCTGGGGCTGCTGGCGGGCTGGTTCCGCGGGCTGGACGCCGTGCTGATGCGCGCCATGGACGGGCTGATGGCGATCCCGGGCATCCTGCTGGCCATCGCCATCGTCGCCCTGACCGATGCCGGGCTGACCACCGTGATCATCGCCATCATGCTGCCCGAAATCCCGCAGGTGGTGCGGCTGGTGCGCTCGCGCGTGCTGGCCACCCGGTCGGAAACCTTCGTCGAGGCCGCCGTGCTGCTGGGCACCCGACCGATGCGGATGATCTGGCGCCACCTGCTGCCCTCGACCGTTGCGCCGCTGATCGTGCAGGGCACCTACATCTACGCCTCCGCCATCCTGACCGAGGCCGCCCTGTCCTTCCTGGGCGTCGGCATCGGCACCGAGACCCCGACCTGGGGCAATATCATGGCCGAGGGGCGCCTTTACTTCGCGCTGAACCCCTGGCTGGTCTACTGGCCCGCCATCGTCCTGTCGCTGTGCATCCTGTCGATCAACCTGCTGGGCGATGCCCTGCGTGACCGGCTGGACCCCAAGATGAAAGGCCGTTCGTGATGAGCCCTTCCCAATCCGGCCAACCCGTCCTGTCGGTCCGCGACCTGCGCGTCGCCACCATGGGCCGCCGCCCTGCCGAGATCCTGAAGGGCCTCTCCTTCGACATCGCCCCGGGCGAAACGCTCTGCCTTGTGGGCGAAAGCGGCTCGGGCAAATCCGTCACCTCGCTGGTCACCATGGACCTGCTGCCGCGCGGCGAGTTGCAGGTGACGGCGGGCCGCGCCGCGCTGAACGGCGAGGATATCATCACCGCGACCCCGGCCCGGACCAAGGCCCTGCGCGGGGCCGAGATGGCGATGATCTTCCAGGAGCCGATGACGGCGCTGAACCCCGTCCTGTCCATCGGGCTGCAGATGGACGAGATCTACAGGGCCCACACCCGCATGCGCGGTCCCGAGCGCAGGGCCGCCGCCATCGCCGCCTTCGAAAGCGTCCACCTGCCCGACCCGCCGCGCATCTATGACAGCTATCCGCACCAGCTTTCGGGCGGCCAGCGCCAGCGCGTGATGATCGCCATGGCGCTGGCCCTGAAACCCAAGCTCTTGATCGCGGACGAGCCGACCACCGCGCTGGACGTGACCACCCAGAAGCAGATCCTGGAACTGATCCGCAATCTGCAGGACGAAATGAACACGGCTGTCCTCTTCATCACCCATGACATGGGCGTCGTGGTGGATATCGCCGACCGGGTCTGCGTCATGCGCCACGGCGAAGTGGTGGAAACCGGCACGACAGAGCAGGTCCTGAGCCAGCCGAAGGCGCAGTACACCCGCGACCTTCTGGCTGCCGTGCCCGCCCTGACGCCCCGCGCCGCGCGGGTGCAACCGGCCCCGGACCATGCGCTGGAGCTGGTCGATGTCAACAAGGTCTTCGAGTTCCGCTCGTTCCTCAGCAAGATGATGCGCCGCCCCGGCCATCGGGTGCAGGCGGTGCGCGACGTCAGCTTCCGCCTCGACCGCGGGCGCACCCTTGGCATCGTCGGCGAAAGCGGGTCCGGCAAATCCACCGTCGCCCGCTGCGTGCTGCGGCTGGAGGATCCCAGCTCGGGCGCGATCCTGGTCAACGGCCATGACATCGCCCCGCTGGAGGGCCAGAAGGCCCCGGCCCCGGCCCGGCGCGCGGTGCAGATGATCTTCCAGGACCCGAACCGCTCGCTCAACCCGCGACTGACCACCGGCGACAGCCTGATCGAGGGCGCGCTGAACGCGGGCGAACCGCGCGCCGAGGCGCTGGCCCGCGCGGCGGAGCTGCTGGAGGTCGTCGGCCTGCCCCGTGATGCGCTCAGCCGCTACCCGCACCAGTTCTCGGGCGGGCAGCGCCAGCGCATCGCCATCGCCCGCGCCCTGATGATGTCGCCCGACGTGATCGTCGCGGACGAGGCGGTCTCGGCGCTGGACGTCTCGGTGCAGGCGCAGGTGCTGGACCTGCTGGCCGAGGTGCAGGCCAAGCGCAACCTTGCCATCCTCTTCATCACCCATGACCTGCGGGTCGCGGCGCAGATCTGCGACGACGTGATGGTGATGCGGCGCGGCGAGGTTGTGGAATTCGGCACGGCGGGGCAGGTTCTGGCCGACCCGCAGCACGACTACACCCGCGCCCTGCTGGACGCCGCCCCCGGTCGCGACTGGGATTTCGCCAAAGGTTGCCGCATAACGGAGCCCGCATGATAGCCGCCCATCTGGTCCAGTTCGACGTCGCCCCGCTTGACCCTGCGCGCAACTTCGCCCGTATGGCCGAATTCATCCGCGCCGAGGCGGCGGCGGGCGCCGACCTGATCCTCTTCCCCGAGCTGTCCAACACCGGCTATGTCGAACCGCTGATGCCCGGCGGCCCCTTCGTGTCGGCGGTGCCGCACTACGGCGAAGCGCTCTGCGCCGCCTGCGCCGAGCCCGGGGGCAAGGAGATCGCCGCGCTGGCCGCGCTGGCCGCCGAGCTGAAGGTGACCCTTGTCGCGGGCCTCGGGCTGCGCGATGCGCGGCTGGCGGGGGTGATCCACAACGCCTCTGTCCTGATCACGCCCGAGGGGGTCGCGGGCCATTACGTGAAGACCCATCAATGGCAGACCGAGAAGCTTTACTTCACCCCCGGTGACGCCCTGCCGGTCTTTCCGGCGCTTGGCACCCGGCTGGGGATGCAGATCTGCTACGACATCCGCTTTCCCGAGGTGACTCGCGCCCTTGCCGCGCAGGGGGCCGATATCGTCACCTCGGCACTGGGCGTCCTTCGGCGCCGATGGTGCCCCGGTGGCGGACGAGGACCTTTTCGTGCATCGCGCCTATACCCGCGCCGTCGAGAACGGCGTCTTCTTCCTGTCCTGCAACCGCGTTGGGGTGCAGGGCGACCAGCGGTTCTTCGGGCGCTCCTGTGCCCTTGCGCCCGACGGTCGCGTCCTGGGCCGTCTGGACCATGACCGCGAGGATGTGCTGCGCGTCGCTCTCGACCTCGCCGAGGTGGCCCGCTACCGCAGCTTCACCGGGATCTGGGCGGACCGCCGCCCCGACCTCTATGCCCGCACCCTCGGCCCCGGGAAGGACTGACATGACCGACAGCCCCTGCCCGCCCCTGTCAGACGCCGATTGGCCCGAAGAGATCGCCGCCCTGCGCGACGGGTTCGCCGGGCAGCTGAACGTCTATCGCACCATGGCCCATCATCCCGCGCTGCTGCGCGCCCAGGCGCCGCTGCGCCAGCACGTGGTGAAGGACAGCGCCCTTGGCCCGATCCGCTCCGAGGTGGTGATCCTGCGTACCGGGGTCCGGCTGGGATCCTCCTACGAATGGCAGCAGCACGTCAGCCGGGCGCGCAAGCTGGGCATGTCCGACACCCGGATCGCCGCGATCCGGGACATGCCGGTCGGCGCGGCTGGGCCCGGGGTGAAGACGGGCTGCTCGTCCGCGCCGTCGATGCCCTTCTGGACATGCGTTGCCTGTCCCCCGCACAGGAGGCAGAGCTGGCTGCCGCCCTCGGTCGCCCCGCCGTCATCGACCTGATTGCCACGGTCGGTTTCTATTCGGTTCTCGGCTACCTCCTGATGACCTACCGCACCCCGCTGGACGACGACATCGCGCGGGAACTGGACGCGGACCCGGCCCCCTGAACGGGGCCACAGCGGCCCTGCCGCCAAGCCCCCCTTTACAGGGCCGCCACAGGGCACCGGCGGCCCCTTCCCGGTCAGAAGCCACCTGCCCGGATGTTCAGGGTAAGCCCGCAGGTATGAAGGTTTCGTTACCGGATGTTCAGGCGCGGCGCAGGCGCGCGTCATCGCGCCGATCCGGACACCGCCTGAGCGCCCGCATGTCTCTGCCGGAACGATCCGCTCGGCTGCCAATCCGCGCTTGGCCCCGCCTTCCGCGCGACCGCCTCGGCTTGAAGGATACTGGCCGCCACGGAGTGAGCGGAGCGCGCCGCCTGAGCGCCGCATTGCCGGCTCCCCTCTTTGGCAGGTCGGGCACACACTCTCTAACCATCTGGATTCGCTGCGTGAATTCCACACCCCCGTTTATGCATGAAGGCCTCTCAGCCACGGCAACGAAGAGCCTTGTGGAAACGCTCGGCTTGGTGCTATCAGAACAGCGCGGCGGGTGTAGCTCAATGGTAGAGCAGTAGCTTCCCAAGCTAACGACGAGGGTTCGATTCCCTTCACCCGCTCCATTCCCCATGATATTTCCCATATGTGACAAGACCTTAGGGCCAAATGTGTCCAATGTCGGATGCGCCTGTGGGACACCGTCGCTGCTAGTGTTTTGAGATATGCCAAGACACTGCCCCGATTGCCGCGCCCAGATGGAAGACGATTCCTTGCACTGCTGGTGCGCAGCGGCGGGGTGCACAGGTGGTCCTGCAGACCGGAAAAATCCTGCACGTCCCGGAGCCAGAAGACAAAGATGACGGGTGGTGGAACGACCACTCAGCCCGGCACAATGGCCGGTCACCGGATCCTAGGCCCGCTGCCGGTCAACCGCAGTAGCGCGCGCCGGATCCGCGACTTGGCCGCTGGTGCCTCAAGGTGAGAATATCGGCCTAAACAATCTTTTCAGGCATTACATGCGCAAGGACCGCACGGGCATGTTTTCGAAGCTCGTCCATCTGAACCTGCGAAGCGACCTCGGCCGTTACAAGTTTTTCTATATTAAGGCGCACCACTGACTCGGCCTCTTCCAGCCCTTCCGATGACAGCCGGAACTCGCGGAGTAAATGAAAGTATCCAGAAAGGCTATCATCAAAATTCCCGCCACTCAGATTGCCAATCTCCGGAATCGTCAAACGTGCCAAGTCTTCTGGCAAGACATGCGACTGCGCCTTCTTTACGACTGCATTCCTGTCCGGTCCTGAGACACGTACCCCCCTGCGAGCACCTCCAATGAAAGCGCCTCTGCGAATGCAGGAGAAATTGAAACGTTCGACATTTCTCTTTTACAAAAGGGAGGCCTATCCAAAATATCGGGGATACGGTCGAAGCCAATTTTCAAGAAGCGCTTTTCCAATGGGGCGGAAATCCCCTCGACAGGGCAGACCCGAATATCATCAGAATAAGCTCTAAACCTATCCAAATGTGATCGAACCCGATTAATAGCACGGTGCGGACTTGTGGCCTTGCCTGCAGAGAAATCAGAAAAACCGGATCGCAACCACCCGCTGTATGCGAAGTTAGATATTGCCTGAAGTGGTGGAAAACGAACCGAGAAAATTACGCGTTTTATTTCGAAACGACGGGCTAATTCATCTAGAAAATCGGCATTTGACGACAGCGCCTCATTTGAAAGGAAATGGGTTCGGTCGGGCAAGAAGTCACCCTTCCTCAACTCATTCTTCACTGTTTCAGGTTCGTACATCAGCTTCGAAACATCTGGGTATCCATTTCCAACCTGAAAGTTTCTGCCGATCACGTCAACGTCGAGAGCCTTTCCAACCGCATGATCATCGAGCACGAACATCCTCTGGATCGAACTGGAAGCGCACTTGGGGAGGCCCGGATGCAGTATCATCGGGGGCCTGCGGTTCATCTCGGATTCCATATTCTCGACTTTCGTACGTAAAAAAATCAATAGGCACCCATGACCACCCTTAACGCGCATAGAAATTTCATCAAATGCGGTCACGGCATATAAAGGCAGACCTAAATCCACGCTTCAAGCGATCGAGCTACGACCTGACATGAAGCTGTTGCGAAAATAGCGAAACCCCAGGGAACGGTCAACTTCAGCATGCACTCATCATCGTTGTGCAGCAATGCACGACCCATGCAAAAAACCTCCGGCTCGCCCGCAATAGGGTCAGGACTCGATCTCATTCATAGCTATGAATTGACGGTTTCGGGGCGAATGTCGCCCCTCAGGCCAGCCGACCCACCAGCTTCCGGATCGCCGCCCGCAGCTCGTCGCGCAGCGGGCCGGGCCGGGGCGGGTCGGCGAGCGTCGTCAACAGGGCCGGGGCCGGGCCACCCCGGCGCGACCAGCGCAGGGCGCCCAGCACCGCGCGGGCCGGGTCCGGCAGGCTATCGGGAATGGCGAAGCCGGCCAGCTCTGCCCAGACCCCGGCCCAGCAGCGCGCCACGGACCACGGGTTGTAGCCGCCGCCGCCCGAGACGATCAGCCGGGGCGCCGGGGCCGCAGCGCCCGGACGGCCAGGCGGTGCGCGTTGTTCGACAGGGCCAGCCGCGAGAGCGGATCCTCGGCCAGCGCGTCGGCGCCGCATTGCAGGTAGATCGCATCCGGCGCGAAACCCGCGACCGCGGGCAGGATGACGCCGTCGAGCGCGGCCTCGAATTCGGTATCGTTGAAGCCGCGCGGCACCGGCAGGTTGATCGCCGCGCCCCCCGCCGTATCGTCGAGCGCGCCGGTGAAGGGCCAGCGCCGCGCCTCGTGGACCGAGATCACCCGCACCCGGGCGCTGCCGTGAAAAGCCGCCTCGACGCCGTCGCCGTGATGGGCGTCGATATCGACATAGGCCACGCGGTCCAGACCCATTTCCAGCAGGCGCAGGATCGTCAGCACCGGCTCGTTCAGGAAGCAGAAGCCCTCGGCCCGGTCGGGCATGCCGTGATGGGTGCCGCCACCGGGGTTGTAGACGGCGCCGCCCCGGGCCACCAGTTCCGCCGCCAGCAGCCCGCCGCCCACCGCCGTGGCGGGCCTGCGGAACATCTCTGCAAAGACCGGATTGGACAGGGTGCCGAGATTGTGCCGGTCCCGCACCGCGTCAGAGACCGCCTGCTCGGCCTCGGCCCGGCGCAGGGCCGCCACGTAGGTCTGGGTGTGAAAGCGCGTCAGCGCCTCGGGCTTGGCGCGGGGCGAGGTGCGGTAGCGCCCGGGCGGCAGCCAGCCAAGGGCGCGGCACAGGTCGGTGACGGCCGGCACGCGCTGGATCGAAAGCGGGTGGCGCGGCCCGTAGACAGAGCCGCGGTAGATGGCCGACCCGATGAATTGCACCTGCCTCATGGTCCCGGCCTACAGGCTTTCCGGCCCCCGTTGAAGCAGGCCTTGCGTGTTTTCACGGAGAGGCGGGCAACGCGCCCTCGGCCCCGGGCGACGACGGCAGGCAGGACCGGGCCCGCGGGCTTCCGGGCACGCCACCAGCGCAAAGTCGGCGGGGTCTCGGCGAGGATTGTATACGCCCGGATGCAGGTATATTGGATGCACATGGCATTCAAATTCCCCCTCTCGCGCTGGTCTGGCGCACGGCCCTGTTCCTCGCCATCGGCGGCCTCGGTGGCTATGCGGCCAGCCTGATCCGCCTGCCGATGCCCTGGATGCTGGGATCGCTCTTTGTCTCTGCCGTCATGGTGCTGGCGGTGCGGCCCCGGGTGCTGGAGGCCTACACCTTCCCGCCGCCGCTTCGGACCTTCTTCATCGCGCTGATCGGGGTGATGATCGGCACGCAGGTCACACCCGAGCTTTGGGACATGGCCGGCGACCTCGGCCTGTCCTTTCTCTGCCTGATCTTCTTCGTGATCGCGGCCCATGCGGGCAACTACCAGATCTTCCGGCGGGTCGGCGGCATGGACCCTGCGACCGCCTTCTATTCCGGCACACCGGGCGGGCTGATCGAAAGCATCGTGACCGGCGAGGCGGCGGGCGCGGATATCCGCATCCTGACGGTGCAGCAGTTCCTGCGCATCATCGTGGTCATCACCACCCTGCCCCTGGCCCTGTCGCTCTGGGTCGGAGAACCGGTGGGCAGCGCCGCCGGGATCCTCTCTCCGAACGCATCAGAGCCGGTGGGGCCGCTGGCCATCGGGATGATCGTGATGATCGCGGTGGCGGGCATGGCCCTGGGCGGCCCGCTGCGCCTGCCCGCCGCCCGGCTGACCGGCCCGCTGCTGCTGGCCGGGGGGCTGACGGTGACGGGGGTACTGCACACCCACCTGCCCGGCTGGCTGATCGCCGCCGCGCAATGCGTGATCGGCGTCAGCCTCGGTCTGCGGTTTCACGGCGTGAAGCTGGAGCTTCTGCGCCGGTCGCTGGGGCTGAGCCTGCTTTCGGTGTCCTATATGCTGGTGCTGGGCGGGGCCATCGCGATGCTGCTGCATGTGGTGACGGGCATTCCCTTCCTGCACCTTCTGATCAGCTACGCCCCCGGCGGCGTGGCCGAGATGTCGGTGATCGCGCTCAGCCTTGCGGCCAACCCGGCGCTGGTCAGCCTGCATCACGTGATCCGCATCCTGCTGACGGTGGTGGAAATGCCGCTGGCGGCACGGGTGACGGGAATTACCGCAAGGAAGTAGCGCGGGTTCATCGGGTTTCGCAGGCCTGCCGGCCTGCGACCGATCGGGGGCTCTGCCCCCGAACCCCCGAGGTATTTGGAAGACCAAAGAAGAGCGGGTGATCCGCGTGGCGACGCGGGGCAGTGCCCTACGCCTTGTCAAGGCGCAGGGCGGTCAGGGCGCCTCGGCCTTTTCCTCCAGCGTCAGCCATTCTTCTTCGGCGTCGGAGAGGGCCGTCTGGCGCTCCACCAGCGCCTCTGTCGCCTTCTTGAACTTCAGCGGTTCGCGCGTGAAGAGGTCCGGCGCGGCGAGGAATTCCTCCAGCTTGGCGATCTCGGCTTCCAGCCGTTCGATCACCGCGGGCAGTTCCTCCAGCCGGTGCTTTTCGGTGAAAGAGAGCCCTGCGGCGGCTGCCTTTTGCTTCGTCTTTTCGGATGCCGGGGCGACGGCGGCCTTGGGTTTTGCGGCCGGGGCCGCCTCGGCCTTGCGTTGCGCGCGGTAGTCCGACCAGCCGCCCGCGTAGAGCACCGTGCGGCCCGCCCCCTCCATGGCCACGGTCTGGGTGGCAACGCGGTCGAGGAAGTCGCGGTCGTGGCTGATCAGCAGCACCGTGCCGTCGTAATCGTCCAGCAGCTCCTGCAGCAGGTCCAGCGTCTCGACGTCCAGGTCGTTGGTCGGTTCGTCCAGCACCAGCAGGTTCGATTCCCGCGCCATCAGCCCGGCCAGCAGCAGCCGCGCCTTCTCGCCGCCCGACAGGGAACGCACCGGCGCGCGGGCCTGCGCCTCGTCGAAGAGGAATTCCTTGAGGTAGCCCACGACATGCTTGGGCTGACCTCGGACCATGACCTGATCCGCCTGCCCCGACACCCGCATCTCCTTGTCGCCGGTCAGGCTTTCCCAGAGCGACAGGTTGGGGTCCAGCTGCGCGCGCGCCTGGTCGAAGACCGCGGGCACGAGGTTGGTGCCCAGCTTCACCGTGCCCGCGTCGGGCGCGATTTCGCCCATCAGGATGCGGATCAGGGTGGTCTTGCCGACGCCATTGGGCCCGACGAAGGCCACCCGGTCGCCGCGCTGCACGGTGATCGAGAAATCGCGCGCGATCACCTTGTCGCCGAAGGCGTGGCGCAGGCCCTGCGCCTCGATCACCTTCTTGCCGGACTTGGGACCGGAGGCGAGGTCCATCGCCGCCGCGCCCTGCCGCCGGATCTGCGCGCCGCGCTCGGCCCGCATGTCCTGCAGGCGCCGCACCCGGCCCTGGTTGCGCTTGCGTCGCGCGCTAATGCCCTCGACCGCCCAGCGGGCCTCGGCCTTGATCTTGCGGTCCAGCTTGTGCCGGGCCATGTCCTCGTCTTCCCAGGCCTTGTCGCGCCAGGCCTCGAAGCCCGCGAATCCCTGTTCCTGCCGCGCCACCACGCCGCGGTCGATCCACAGCGTCGCGCGGGTCAGTTCGGTCAGGAAGCGCCGGTCGTGCGAGATCAGCACGAAGGCGCGGCGGGTGGCCTTGAGTTCGTCCTCAAGCCACTGGATCGCCTCGATGTCGAGGTGGTTGGTCGGCTCGTCCAGAAGCATCAGTTCCGGTTCCTCGGCCATCAGCTTGGCCAGCGCGGCGCGGCGCCGCTCGCCGCCCGAGGCGGTGGCCACCAGGCGGTCGGGGTCGAACTTCAGCCCCTCGGAGGCGCGTTCGACCTTGTACATTTCGGAGGGGTCGAGTTCCGAGGTGGCGAACTCGCCCAGCGTCTCGAAGCCCGAAAGGTCCGGTTCCTGCTGCATGTAGCCGACCGAGACGCCCGGCCCCAGAACCCGGTCGCCGCGATCCACTTCGACCAGTCCCGCCATGACCTTCATCAGGGTCGATTTGCCGGATCCGTTGCGGCCCACAAGGGCCACCCGGTCGCCTTCCTGCACCACGAGGGACAGCGCGTCGAAGACCGGGTCGCCGCCGAAGGTGAGGGAAATGTCGGAGAGTTGCAGAAGGGGTGCCTGTGCCATGCCGCGCAGCTAGGCAAAGCCGGGCCTGCCGTCAAGTCGGGCCGTGCCGCAGCCGGCCCCCATCGCGGCCCGGCGCTGCCCCGGGCGACCCATTCCGCCCGGGGATCTCGGGCGGCCTATGCCCGCGCCGCAGGGATTGCCGTTACCCGGCCACCGCCCGCAGCAGGCGTTTGCGGGCCGGGGGAATCGCCGCGATCTCGACGCCGGTGAAGACGTGCAGCGTGTTCATCTGCGCATCCACCACCGCGTGATCCGAGACCCAGCCGCCCATGGTCAGGTAGGTTTTCAGCAGCGGCGGCATCCGCAGCATCGCCATCTTGCGGTCGGGCTTGCGGCGCAGCCGTTCGGCGAAGCGGAAGACGCTGGGCGCCTTGACCCGGGGCAGCCAGCGGCGCGGCGCGAGGTGCCGGGCCTTCAGCACCGCGAAGGCATCGTAGTATTCCCGCGCGTCGGTGCCCGCGAAAGAGGCGCAGCCAAACAGCAGTTCGACCCCCTGCGCATCGACATAGGCGGTCATCGCCCCCCAGGCCACGCGCAGGATATCCGGGTCGTGCCAGTCGGGATGGATGCAGAACCGGCCCATCTCGACCATCGGACCCTCGAAGGCGGAAAGCGCCGAAAGCTCGTAGAACTGCGCCGAATAGCTGCGGTCGATCTCGGCCCCGCCCGCCAGCGGCATCAGGCGAAAGCAGCAGACCACGGCGCCGGTGGTCATATCCTCGACCAGCACGTGATGGCACACCGCATCGAAGGCATCGGCATCGGGTCCGTCGCGATGGAAGGCCAGACCGCGCAGCGCCTGCGCCCGGGCCAGATCGCCCGGTCCCTCGGCAAGCCGGGCGCGGTAGCGCCCCCGTCTCAGGTCGATCTTTGTGCCTGCCATGCCCGCCTCTTGTGCCACGCCATCCTCGAAGGATTTATATTGCCCCTGATTGCGCGAATTGCATGACAGCAGCGTGACGACTCCTCGCCGGGCCGGTGCGCGGCCCCGGCCATGCCGTTACTGGCCGCCCAGAAGCTGGCTGGCGTCGAGCCCGCCGATATTGCCGAAGAGCTTGCGGATGAAGCCGATCTCGCCGTCGGTGCTCTTGGTCACGCGGCGGGTGATCGGCACCACGCGGCTCGTCTTCCAGACCGTAGGTGCTGATATTGTCCACGATGCCGGCCTGGTCGAAGGTGATGGCAAGGATCTGGCGGTCCATGATCTCGGGGCGGCGCCACGCGAAATGGCGCATCTCTGTCTCGATGTAATAGAACCCCGAGTTGTCGCGCACGCCGGAGGCGTTCGGCACGCCGATCAGATCCTCGACGGAGGCCTGGGTATCCACGCCGGGCACGATCTGCTGCAGCTCGTCCTCGGGCGGCATGTACCCATGGGTCCGGTAGCTTGCCGAACACGCGCCAAGCGCCACAACCATCACCGTGGCTGCCGCCAATCGCGCCCTGCCCGTCTTGCCCTGCATTACCCTGCCCCTCTTGTCCTGGTTCTCTTGGCCCCGTAATCCGATTACAGAAGGAATGCCCGCCATTCAAGCACAGGAAAACCGGACCCTATGCCCCATGCATCGACCTCCGACCCCCGCCTGCGTGTCTCTACGCTGGGGCGCGGGACGGACCACGCTTTCAACCTCGAACCCGAGGCCGAAGACCGCGCCGCCCTTGCCGGGCACCTTGGCGCCCAAACAATCCGCAAGCTGCGCTTTCAGGGCCGGCTTGTGCCGCTGGGCAACCGCGGCTGGGAACTGACCGCAGAGCTGGGCGCCACGGCGGTGCAGGCCTGCATCGTGACGCTGGCCCCGGTGACAACGCGCATCGACGCCCCCGTCAAGCGCCGCTTCGTGCCCGCCGACCGGCTGGACAGCTTCGAGGCCGGTTCCGAGACCGAGGTGCCCGAGGACGACAGCCTCGAACCCCTTGGCGATGTCATCGACCTTTGGGCGGTCATGGCCGAGGCCCTGGCGCTGGCGCTTCCCGCCTATCCCCGGGCCGAGGGCGCGGACCTCGATCAGGCGCAATTTGCCGAGGATGGCGTGGCCCCGCTGAGCGACGAAGACGTCAAACCCTTTGCCGGTCTGGCCTCCCTGCGCGAAAAAATGCGGAAGGATGACGAGCAAGGCTGAGAAAGCGCTTGCCAAATCAGACTTTCCGCGTATTTTCGCGCCTTCATGAGAACGCCAGCCTTGCAACGCCCCGCACGCCGGGTCATATGGCGCGGCAAGGCTCCAGACATCGCGGGGACGCTGTCCCCTCACCAAGATAGAGGTTGAGACATGGCCGTCCAACAGAACAAGGTTTCCAAATCCCGCCGCAACAACCGTCGTGCGCATGACGCACTGACCGCGGCAAACCCGAACGAGTGCGACAACTGCGGCGAGCTGAAGCGCCCGCACCACGTCTGCCCGTCCTGCGGTCACTACGCAGAGCGCGAAGTCGTCGCCATGGCCGACGAGATCGACCTGGACGAAGACGCGGCATAATTACCCCGGCGGGGCCTACCGGCATGAGTTCCTTGCAGGATCGACAGGCGGCAGGCGGCACGCGCGTGGTGATTTCCGTCGACGCCATGGGCGGCGACAGGGGACCGGCGGCCGTGGTCGCCGGTATTTCGCATTCGGCCAAAAAGAATCCCGAGCTGGATTTCCTGTTGCACGGCAACCGGGAGGAGCTTGACCGACTCGTCGGCAAGCGCAAGATCCTCGATGGCCGCTGCACGGTGATCCATGCCGAGGATGTCGTCCGCATGGACGACAAGCCCAGCCAGGTAGTCCGCCACGGCAAGAGCACCTCGATGTGGTCGGCTCTCGAATCGGTGCGCTCGGGCGATGCCACCGTGGCGGTCAGCTGCGGCAACACCGGCGCGCTGATGGCGCTGTCGATGATCCGCCTGCGCAAGCTGCCCGGCGTCAACCGTCCCGCCATCGCGATCCTCTGGCCCTCGTCCAATCCGCAGGGCTTCAACGTGATGCTGGATGTCGGCGCCGATATCCGCGCCGACGCGCAGGACCTGCTGCAATATGCGCTGATGGGCACCTCTTACGCGCGCAACGCGCTGGATCTCACCCGTCCCCGCATCGGCCTGCTGAACGTCGGCACCGAAGAGCACAAGGGCCGCGCCGAACTGCGCGAGGCCCATGACCTGATCGAGAACCACGCCAGCGACGGCGCCTATGAATTCGTCGGCTTCGTCGAAGGCGGCGACATCCCGGGCAAGCGCTGCGACGTGATCGTGACAGACGGGTTCACCGGCAATGTCGCGCTGAAGACCGGCGAAGGCACCGCCTCGCTGATCGGACAGCTGCTGAAAGAGGCCTTTGCCTATTCGCCGCTGTCGCGCATCGCCTCGGTGCTGGCGCTGACCTCCATGAGCCGCCTCAAGAAACGCATCGACCCACGCCGCGTCAACGGGGGCGTCTTCCTCGGGCTGAACGGCACGGTGGTGAAGTCGCATGGCTCCGCCGATCCGACCGCCATTTCCGCCGCGGTGAAGCTGGCCTTCCAGCTGGCGCGTTCGGGCTTCGGTGACCGACTGGCTGCACGGGTTGCCTCTGCCGCCGAGCTTGCGCAAGATGACGGCGAGCAGAAGGACCATAACAAGACATGACACTGCGGGCAAAAGTTGCCGGGGTGGGCCACTACCTCCCCGAACGAGTCGTCGAGAACGCCGAATTCGAAGCCAGCCTGGACACCTCGGACGAATGGATTCGCTCGCGGTCCGGCATCGAGCGGCGGCATTTCGCCGCCGAGGGTCAGACCACCTCTGACCTTGCGACGCGGGCCGCCAAGGCCGCGCTGGCGGATGCGGGGCTGGAACCGTCGGACATCGACGCCATCGTGCTGGCGACCTCGACCGCTGACCTGACCTTCCCCTCTGCCGCGACCATGGTGCAGGCCGCGCTTGGCATGACCAAGGGCTTTGCCTTCGACGTGCAGGCGGTCTGCGCCGGCTTCGTCTACGCGCTGACCAATGCCAATGCGCTGATCGTCTCGGGGCAGGCCAAGCGGGTTCTGGTCATCGGCGCCGAAACCTTCAGCCGCATCATGGACTGGGAAGACCGCGCGACCTGCGTGCTGTTCGGCGATGGCGCGGGCGCGCTGGTGCTGGAAGCCTCCGAAGGCGACGGCAGCAACGCCGACCGCGGCATCCTGTCGACCGACCTCAACAGCGACGGGCGTTTCCGCGACATCCTTTACGTCGACGGCGGCATCGGCTCCGGGACCACCGGCTACCTGCGGATGCAGGGCAAGGAGGTCTTCCGCCACGCGGTCGAGAAGCTCGCCGCCACCGCAGAGACGGCGATGGGCAAGATCGGCCTCCAGGCCTCGGAACTCGACTGGGTGGTGCCGCATCAGGCCAATATCCGCATCATCGCCGGCACCGCCGAGAAGCTGGGCCTGCCGATGGACAAGGTCGTCGTGACCGTGCAGGATCACGGCAATACCTCTGCCGCCTCGATCCCTCTGGCGCTGTCCGTGGGTCGCGCCCGTGGCCAGATCAAGCCGGGCGACCTGATCGTGACCGAAGCGATCGGTGGCGGCCTCGCCCGGGGCGCTGTCGTTTTGCGCTGGTAAGGCCCCGAATTCCGGACGATGCGTCAGCCAACGCCCGGTCTTCGGGCAATCGCGCGCATCGCTCTGGTCAACCTTTGCCTAAATCGCACCGCACAAGTCATTGAACTTGACGGGCCTTTTCACATCCGCCTAATCTCGGGCAAACTGCGGGAGGGATGACGTATGGGGGACAAGACCCTGACGCGAATGGATCTGAGCGAATCGGTGTTTCGCGAAGTCGGCCTTTCGCGAAACGAAAGTGCCGAGCTGGTCGAGGCCGTGCTTCAGCACATGTCCGATGCGCTGGTTTCGGGCGAACAGGTCAAGATCTCGTCTTTCGGCACCTTCTCGGTGCGCGAAAAGGCGGCGCGGGTTGGCCGCAACCCCAAGACCGGGGAAGAGGTGCCGATCCAGCCGCGCCGCGTGCTGACCTTCCGCCCCTCGCACCTGATGAAAGACCGCGTGGCCGCGGGCAACAAGCGCTGAGGCGCTAGGGCATGTCGAAATCGCGTGACGCCTTCCGCACCATCTCCGAAGTCGCGGACTGGCTGGAAACGCCAGCCCATGTGCTGCGGTTCTGGGAAAGCAAGTTCAGCCAGGTAAAGCCTGTGAAGCGCGCCGGCGGGCGCCGCTACTATCGCCCTGCCGACATGGAATTGCTGGGCGGAATCAAGAAGTTGCTGCACGAGGACGGGATGACCATCAAGGGCGTCCAGAAAGTCCTGCGCGAGCAGGGCGTGCGCCATGTCTGCAGCCTTTCGGCCATGGTGGGTGCCGAGGACGACGGCATCCCGGACGCCGCGCTGATCGAAGACGCCCCCTTCGAGGAAGTGGCCGAAGCGCCCGCGACCTCCGAGATCCTGACCTTCCCCACCTCGGCCACGGCCCGGCCATCGGCGCGACAGCCCCAGACCGAGACGCCCGCTGCCGGGGAAACCGGCGCTCCGCCGCTCGCTTCGGGCGCGGATCCGGCAGCCAGCGGAACCGACAGAACCGCCACCGGGGCGGCTGACACGGCGCGCTCCGAGGATTCGGGCGCCCCTGTCCCCGCGACGACGGACCCGGCCCCGGCACTGGACGAATCGGCGCAGCAACCGGACCCGGAAGAGACCGGGCCCCCGCTCGAAGTCGACCAAACCGACCGGCGCACCGAAGAAACCCCCGAAGCACCCGCCGACGCCGCAGAGGCTGCGGAAGCGCCGCCGGGGGCCGGTCGCGAATCGATGATGGACAGCGGGCTGCCTGCGCCCGAGCCCCTCACGGACGGTGACGCCATGGCGGATCTGCCGGACGCCACGCCAAGCGATGCAGCGCCTGCCACCGCCGAGGCGCCCGCCTTGGCCCCGGCCCCGGACAGCCCCGAGCCGTCGCACGGGATCGAGGCGGGCGAAGATCCCGTGCCTGCCCCGCAGTCGGAAACCGCGCCCAGCCCGGCCCCCGAAGACCGGAACGACACACCCGCGGGCGCCGCAACGCCGGTCTGACCGCGCGGTGGATCTGCCGGATTTCACCGCGCAGGCAGAGGCCACGCAGGTGCCCGGCCCCCTGACCCATCTGGCCCGAATCGGCGGCTTGACCAAACCGCAGGCTCAGGCGCTTGCCGCTCCGCTCGACCGGATGAAAGCCCTGCGCGACCGGCTGAACCGGCCTCTGCCCTAATCATTTTATTTTTGCGTGGGCGGGGGTTGCACGTGCCGGAAAAACCGGTATGACACGCGGACAAGTCGGGCTATGGCGCAGCCTGGTAGCGCGTCCGTCTGGGGGACGGAAGGTCGCAGGTTCGAGTCCTGCTAGCCCGACCATAAATTCGCTACCGATCACGGAAACCGGGGCCGCAGCGCCCCGCGCGTACCCCCCGGGGTTCACCCGTCCCTCCCGTATCGCCTCTTCCGCAGCCTCCGCAAAGATCCGCGCTCTCGCATGGCGCGGCAATCCAAGGCCGATCCGCAAGCTGCAACCTGTCCGGCACGCTCGGAGGGCGCGGCACCGGACAGCCCATGTGGCGCGGGAATCCCGGCGTTCCTGTCGCGCAACGCGGCCCGTCGGGGCGGCTCGGCAAAACAGGAAATCCCGCACCACCGCGCAGTCGAAGACAAGCCGCCGGGCCGGGCCGTCTGAAGGTCGCATTTCGCTCCCCCTTCCCGCGCGGCCTTGTTAAGAGGGGCGCAAAGGAGAGATCGGCATGACGGGTGTACTGGCCAGCCAGCAAATTGAGACGCTGATTGCAACAGGCGCGATCGGCGCCACGGAAGCGTTTGTCGACGGACAGGTGCAGCCCGCAAGCCTCGACCTGCGGCTGGGCGCGGTGGCCTACCGGGTCCGCGCCTCCTTCCTTGCCGGCAAGGGCACCAGCGTCGAAAGCCGGCTTGCCCAGTTCGAGATGCACCGAATCGATCTGTCGGACGGCGCGGTGCTGGAAAAGGGCTGCGTCTACGTCGTCCCGCTGATGGAACGGCTGGCCCTGCCCGAGGGCACGCAGGCCATCGCCAATGCCAAAAGCTCGACCGGGCGGCTGGATCTGCTGACCCGGGTGATCACCGACGGCGGGGTGGAATTCGACCGCATCGCCGAGGGCTATACCGGGCCGCTCTATGCCGAGATCTGCCCGCGCAGCTTCTCGGTGCTGGTGCGACCGGGCCAGCGGCTGAACCAGATCCGCTTTCGGCACGGGCGGACGGTGCTGACCGACGCCGACCTGACCCAACTGCATCGCGACCACGTGCTGGTTTCCGGCGGCGAGCCGGTCATCAATGAAGGGCTGGGCTTTTCGGTCGACCTCATGCCCGGCGACGAGGGGCTCGTTGGCTATCGCGCGCGGCCCCATACCGGGGTGATCGACCTCGACCGGATCGGCGAATACGACCCCGCCGACTACTGGGACAGGCTGCGCTCGCAATCCGGGCGGCTGATCCTCGATCCCGGCGCCTTCTATATCCTCGTCAGCCGCGAGGCGGTGCATATTCCGCCCGGCTACGCCGCCGAAATGGCGCCCTACCTTGCCATGGTCGGAGAGTTCCGCGTGCATTACGCGGGCTTCTTCGATCCCGGCTTCGGCCATGCCCCTGCGGGCGGTGAAGGCGCCCGCGGCGTCCTGGAGGTGCGCTGCCACGAGGCGCCCTTTGCGCTGGAACACGGGCAGGTCGTGGGGCGGCTGGTCTATGAGCGCATGTCCGAGATCCCGGCACAGCTCTACGGATCAGGCATCGCCTCGAATTACCAGGGTCAGGGTTTGAAGCTGAGCAAGCACTTCAAGGCATAATATCAAGGCATTACGCCACCATCCCGATGTTTCACGCGAAGAGCGCAGGGCGCTTTTCGCACGCCATCCAAGGCAAGGAAACAGGCGCCTCCGTGGCGGGTAGAGACACCTGCAAACAGGAATGCCCGCTGCAGCCCCAGGCGCCGACCGCGGGTTTCTTCTTGGCAAAAATACCTGATACCCGGCCCGCAAGGGGCGCGAGAGACCGGTTCTAGCGGTTCGCGGCGCGGGCCGCGCGCCGGGCCTGGCGCACCTGCATCTGCGCCCGACGCTCGGGCGTGACCGCCTTGGGCCCCTGCTCCTTGGCGCCACTGCGGCGGCCCGACATCCGGTTGAACCCGGCGTTCACTCCCCGGTTGATCAATTGCCGCATCACCGTGCGGACGATCATGCTGACGATCTGGTTGGCGTTCATGGCGCGGTCCTGTCCCTGCGAGTAGCCTCGCCGCCCGAATACCAGCAAATTGCGCCGATTTTCGGGCATATCGCCGTGACCGGGGATCAATCCTCGAACAGCTCGCTTTGTCCTTCGTCGGTCTCTTCCTCGGCGTCCGCATCCTCGCCGACCTGCGGCACCCCCAGCGGCGACGGGCGGCTTTCCAGCAGCCCGGCGGCGCGCAGTTCCGCCAGCCCGGGCAGGTCACGCGCCGATTCCAGCCCGAAATGCTCCATGAAGGTCTGCGTCACCACGAAGGTCACCGGGCGGCCCGGGGTCATGCGGCGGCGCCCGAAGCGGATCCACTCCATCTCGATCAACTGGTCGACCGTGCCGCGCGACACGGCGACACCGCGGATTTCCTCGATCTCGGCCCGCGTGACCGGCTGGTGATAGGCAATGATCGCCAACGTCTCGATGGCGGCGCGCGACAGCTTGCGCGTCTCGACGGTTTCGCGCTGCATCAGAAAGCCCAGGTCGGGCGCCGTGCGGATCGCATAGGCATCGCCGACCCGCACCACATGCACGCCCCGCCCGGCGTAGCGCTTGCGCAGATAGACCAGCGCCTCGGCTGCGTCGCAGCCATGCGGCATCCGGTCCTCCAGATCCTTGACCGTCACGGCCTCGGCGGTGGCAAAGAGGATCGCCTCGACCATGCGCTCCTGCTCGGCCATGGGCGGCGCCTCGAACAGGCTTTGGCGTGGCAGGCTCTCGTCCGGGGTCATGGTATCCTTCGGGGCATCATTCGGGGCATTGTTGCGGGTCTCGTCCGGGGCGTCGTCAGTCATCGCGTCTCTCCCGGCGGCGCAGCTGGATCGGTTCGAAACTGCCGGACTGGCGCAGCTCGGCCTTGCCTTCCTTGACCAGCTCCAGCGAGGCGGCAAAGGTCGCGGCGGTGGCAGAGCGCCACATGACCTCGTCCTCGCCCCAGCCGTCCGGCAGGTAACTAGAGATCTCGGTCCACTGCCCGGCAAAGCCGATCATGCCGCGCAACCGCTCCAGCGCCTGTTCCATGGTGAAGACCTTGTCGCGGTCCATCACGAAGGGGCGGAATTCGTCGCGCGTGCGGATGCGCGCATAGCCCTGCATCAGGTCCAGCAGCGTCGCGGTGTATCGCACCCGCCGCACCCGTTCCATTTCCTCGGGCAGGCCCCGGGCGAAGAAGTTCATCCCCAGCCGGTCGCGCGCCATCAGCTTGGCCGCCGCCTCGCGCATGGCCTGCAGGCGTTCCAGCTGGAACGCGAGATGCGCGGCCAGTTCCTCGCCCGACGGGCCCTCTTCGGTGGGATCGGGCGGCAGCAGCAGGCGCGATTTCAGAAAGGCCAGCCAGGCCGCCATCACCAGGTAATCGGCGGCCAGTTCGATCCGCAGCGCCTTGGCCTTGTCGACAAAGGCCAGGTACTGCCGCGCCAGCGCAAGGATCGAGATCTTGCGCAGGTCGACCTTCTGCACCCGCGCCATGTTCAGCAGCAGGTCGAGCGGTCCCTCGAATCCATCCACGTCCACCACCAGCGCCTCGGCGGCGAGGCGGTCGGTGACGGACAGCGGCATTTCGGACTGGGCGTCAGGCTCTGTCATTCAAGGCTCTTGCGATCAAGGCCTCAAATTCCTGTTGCAGGGCCTCGATGTCAACCGGCGCGGGCGCCTGCCGGGCCGCCAGTGGCCGTCTCTGCGCGGGTCTGTGCCGCCGGGCTCATCGCGCCCGCCGCCTCTGCGACGGCCTGCATCTCGGCAAGGTCGCCGTTGCAATGCAGGACGACGTCGCAGCCCGCGTCCAATGCGGCGCGGGCACGCTCGGGCACCGTGCCGGACAGCGCCTGCATGGAGATATCGTCGGTCATCAGCAGCCCGCCAAAGCCGATGCTGTCGCGGATCAGCTCGATCATCACCGGCGACTGGGTGGCGGGCCTGTGGTCGATCGCCTCGAAGACGATATGCGCCGACATGGCCATCGGCAGGGTGTTCAGGGCCCGGAACGGGGCGAAGTCCATGCCATCCAGCGCGTCGAGGGGGGCCGCGACGCGGGGCAGTTCAAGGTGGCTGTCCAGCGTCCCCAGCCCGTGACCGGGGATATGCTTCATCACCGGCAGGACGCCGCCCTGCATCAGCCCCTCGGCCGCGGCGCGACCATGGGCCACCACCGTCGCCACATCCGCGCCGTAACAGCGGTTGTGCAGGAAGCGATGCGTCTCTGGGCGCGCGATATCCAGTGTCGGGATGCAATTTCCGTCGATGCCGAGGCCGCGCAGTTCCTCTGCCATGATGCGCTCGCGCAGCCAGAAGGCGCGCGCGGCATCGCGGCCCAATTGGGTGGCATCCTCCAGCGGCGGGCGCCAGTCGCGCGCCAGCGGCGGGCGCAGGCGCTGGACGCGTCCGCCCTCCTGGTCGATGAAGATCGGCGCGTCCCATCCGACAGCGGCGCGCATCTCTGCGCAGAGCGCGCGGATCTGCGCCGGCGTGTCGAGGTTGCGGGCGAAAAGGATAAAGCCGAAAGGCCGCGCCTGCCGGAACAGCGCGGTCTCGTCCTTGGTCAGGCGCAGCCCCGCGCAGCCGTAGATGGCCGCGCCGAACCCCGTCATCGCGTCACAACCGGGATGCAGTCGATGTTCTGCGACACCAGCGCCGAACAGAAGCGGCGCGCGTCGGCCAGATCCTCGAAACCATGGGCGCGCAGGCGGTAGAAGGTGCGCCCGCCAGAGCTGGCCTTCTGGACCACGCGGTCCTTGCCGTCGAGGAACTCGCCCAGACGCCCGCCCAGCTTGTCCCACTCGCTGCGGGCCAGTTCGGCGGAATCATAGGCGCCGATCTGTACCAGCCGGGTGCCGGAGGCAAGCTGCGCGGGGTCGATCTCCTCGCGTTGCGACGGCAGCGGCGGCCCCCGCTGCCACGGCGGCGGAGGCCTCCGGCGCAGTTGCGGCGCTTCTCAGGCCTGCGGGGCGCAGGTTCGGGCGCAGCGACCGGGCCAGCCCCGGCCCGAGGCTGGCCACCTGTGTCGTCTCTTCGGCCAGCGACGTCTCTCCGACCGAGGTCACCACCGGCACCATATCCCCGCCGTCCAGCGGTTCCAGTGGCCTCGCCGCCGATGCTTGCGACCAGCGCGGCAAGCTGGGCGTCTTCGTCTTCGGACAGCCCCGGCTCGATCTCGGCGATTTCGGCATTGGCGGCCAGCGAGGTCCGCATCGGCTCGGGCTGTTCGGCGGGCACCAGCAGCCCGGCGGCCACGTCCTCTGCCCCCAGCCCGGCGGCGCGCGGTGCCAGAACCAGCCGGTCCGCCGGAGAGGCCGCGGCGCCAAGGCCCGCGACCGTGTTCACAGCCAGCCCCTCGGTGATCGGCAAGCGTGCCGCCGGGATCGACGGGCGCCTCGCGCATCGGGCCGGCCAGGGCCATCACCACCGGCACGCCCGAGACGTCGCGCGCCATGACCTTGTAGCCCCAGACGCCCACGCCCACGACCAGCGCAACAGAGGCAGCCGCCCCAAGCCAATGGGCCAGCGATGCCGCTTTTACGGATGCAGGGGCCCCATAGGCCCCGTCAAAGGTATACTCTGCCATGTCTGCCTCATGTCTCCCCCGCACGGTACATGGCCGTTCGGGTGGGTGCCTGCTCGATCAGATCCGGCCGGGGCGCCTGTTTGTCAGCGCATCTCTTCGACCGGGGTCACGCCAAGGATACCAAGCCCGGCGCAAATCACAACCGCCGTGGCGCGGGCCAGCAGAATTTTCGCCTGTGTTGCGGCAGGGTCATCCTGCACGAAGCGCAGCGCCACATTGTCGTTGCCCTTGTTCCACAGCCCGTGCAGGTCGGCGGCCACCTCGGACAGGTAGGTAGCGACGCGGTGCGGCTCATGCGTGCGCGCGGCGATCTCGACCAGACGCGGCCATTCCGCCAGCTTCGCGGCCAGCGCGATCTCGGCGGGGTCTTCGAGCACCGGGGTCAGCCCCGCAAGCGTGGCGTCCGAGACGTCGACACCCGCATCGGCGGCCTTGCGCAGCACGGAACAGATCCGGGCATGGGCGTATTGCACGTAGAAGACCGGGTTTTCCTTGGACTGCTCGACCACCTTGTCGAAGTCGAAGTCGAGCGCCGCGTCGGGCTTGCGGGTCAGCATGTGGAAGCGCGCCACGTCGGCGCCCACCATGTCGACCAGGTCGCGCAAGGTGACGAAGGTCCCTGCCCGCTTGGACATCTTGAAGGGCTGGCCGTCCTTGAACAGCTTCACCAGCTGGATCAGCTTGATATCCAGCGGCACGCTGCCTTCGGACAGAGCGCTGACGGCGGCCTTCATGCGTTTGACATAGCCGCCGTGGTCGGCGCCGAAAATGTCGATGAGCATGTCGAAGCCGCGGGTCACCTTGTCGTAGTGATAGGCGATGTCGGGCGCGAAATAGGTCCAGGAACCATCCGACTTCTTGATCGGGCGGTCGACGTCGTCGCCGTGTTCCGTCGAGCGGAACAGCGTCTGTTCGCGCGGCTCCCAGTCTTCGGGGGTCTTGCCCTTGGGCGGCTCCAGCACGCCGCGATAGATCAGGCCCTTGTCGTCCAGCGTCTGGATCGCATCCTCGATCCGCCCGGTACCGTAAAGGCTTTTCTCGCTGAAGAAGTTGTCCATGTGGACACCCAGCGCGGCCAGATCCGCGCGGATCAGGTCCATCATCGCATCGGTGGCGAAGGTGCGCACCTCGGCCAGCCATTCCTCTTCGGGGGCGTCCAGCCAGCGGTCGCCGACCTTGTCCTTGAGCGCCTCGCCCACCGGGATCAGGTAGTCGCCCGGGTAGCTGCCCTCGGGCCAGTCGACGCTGAGGTCATGCGCCTCCCGGTAGCGCAGGTAGACAGACCGCGCCAGCACGTCGACCTGTGCGCCGCCGTCGTTGATGTAATATTCGCGGGTGACGTCATAGCCCGCATAGGCCAGCAGCGAGGCCATGGCGTCGCCGACGATGGCGCCGCGCGCATGGCCCACGTGCATCGGGCCGGTCGGGTTGGCGCTGACGTATTCGATATTGACCTTGGTGCCCGCGCCCATGTCGGAGCGCCCGTAACCGGTGCCGTCGGTCAGGATCGCGGCGGGCAGCGCCGCCCATGTGGCGTTCGACAGCCGCAGGTTCAGGAAGCCCGGCCCGGCCACCTCGGCGCTGGCGATGCGGTCATCGGCGCGCAGCTTCTCGGCCAGAGCCTCGGCGATGTCGCGCGGCTTCATCTTCGCGGGCTTGGCCAGCACCATAGCGGCGTTGGTCGCCATATCGCCATGCGCCGGGTCGCGGGGCGGCTCTGTGGTGACGGGATCGGTGTTCAGGCCCTCGGGCAGCGTGGCCTCGGCTTGCAGGGCGGAAATGCTGTCGATCACCAGCGCGCGGATATCGGAAAACAGGTTCATGGGATGCCTCTTGGATTGGCTGTCCTCTACCACTTTGACGGGCTGCGTCAAACAGGGGTGTTTCGCGCGGCCCTGCGGCCGCGCGACTGGCGGGGGCTTTGCCCCCGGACCCCCAAGGTATTTGAAAGACCAGAGAAGACGGGAGAGGCGCGCCGGGGCGCGGGCCGCGCCTTGCCCTGCCGGTCCGGCGGACCGCCCTCTAGGCGACGTCCTGCGGATCCTCGGTCTTGCGGGCTTCGCCGTTTCCGTTGCCCTCGCCATTGCGGTGCGGCTTCTTCGGGGTCAGCGACAGGATGCGGGTGCCCGCGGCGTCCTTGGGTTCGTCCTCCGGCCCGAGCAGGCGCAGCGTCCCGTTCGGGCCGATGTCTGCGAAGGCCGTGGCATCGGGCAGTTTCTCGCGCCAGTGCTCCAGCGTGAATTCCTCGGACAGCCGGGTGACGCGGAACTCGCAGCCCTGCGCCACGCGGGCGTTGACCTCGAAGAAGGTCTCGTCGGCGCCGAGGGCCCGGCCACCCAGCGTCGCGGGCAGCGCATGGCGCGACGAGGCCTGTTTCACCCGCTTCAGCTGATAGACGTTCTCGCGCCCGAACTCGGGCGCCAGATCGGTGGCCACCAGCGTGTTATAGGCGTCGTTGTCGGTGGCCGTGATCAGCTTTTCATAGGCGACGTGGTCGATCCGGTGCTCTGCCGCCTCGGAGAGGATATCGCCGAAGAAGGTGTCCAGTCCCGCCTCGCGCGCCGCCCGCAAATGCGCATGGTTCGGGTCGGCGATCATCACCGGCAGCTCCATCTTCCGCAGCGCCTTGCCCAGTTCCACCGACCATTGCGAGCCGCCGAGGATCAGCACCCCCGGCACCTTGGCCGCCGTCAGCCCCAGCCAGCGCGCCATGGGTGTCAGGGTGAAGCCGTGCAGCACCACCGTCGCCGCCACCAGCGCGAAGGCCAGCGGCCCGATGCGATTGGCATCGGTGATCTCCAGCGCCGCCAGCCGCTCTCCGAAGAGCCCGGCCACCGCCACCAGCACCACGCCGCGCGGGCCGGTGAAGGCCACCAGCAGGCGCTCTTTCCACGGGATATTCGACAGCGCCAGCGAGATCAGAACCGCCGCAGGCCGCGCGACGAGGATTACCACCACAACGAAGACCAGCGCCCGCCAGTCGAGGATGGCCAGCTTCTCGAAGCTCATGTTCGCCGCCAGCAGGATGAAGACGCCCGAGACCAGCAGGATGGTCGCATGTTCCTTGAAGCGGCGCAGCTCGGTGAAGCTGGGCAGTTCGGCATTGGCCAGCCACAGGCCCATGACGGTTACCGCCAGCAGGCCGCTTTCATGCAGCACGCTGTCCGACACCGCAAAGACCGCCAGAAGCACCACGAAGAGCACCGGCACCTTCATGTACTCGGGCACAAAGGCGTTGCGGAAGGCCCGGACCAGCCCCCAGCCCGCCGCCGCGCCAAGCACGATGGCGACGAGGATGCCGACGATCAGTACCTGCGCCGCATGGCCCGCGCCGGTCGCGGTCTCGAAGACCACGACGACCTCGAAGGCCAGCACCGCGGCCAGCGCGCCGATGGGATCGTTGACGATCGCCTCCCACTGCAAGAGCGCGGCGGGGCGGCGCGACAGCCGCGATTGCCGCAGAAGCGGCGCGATGACCGTCGGTCCGGTGACGATCATGATGCCGCCGAAAACCGCCGCGCCAGCCCAGCTGACGCCCGCCACGTAATGCAGCGCCAGCGTCGAGAACAGCCAGCCCAGCGGCGCGCCGATCACCACGAGGCGGCGCACCCCCTCGGCGGCATCCTTCAGCGAATGCAGGTTCAGCGTCAGACCGCCCTCGAAGAGGATGATGGCTACGGCAATGGCGATCATCGGCTGCAGCATGTCCCCGAACTGCGCGCCGGGATCGAGAAAGCCCAGCACCGGCCCGATCACCAGACCGGCGGCCAGCATCAGCACGATGGCGGGCAACCGCAGCTTCCGAGGCCAGCCACTGGCTGCCCACGCCAAGCGCGCCCACCAGCGCGAAGGCCAGTACCGGATCGAGCGCGCCGCCCGTTTCTGCCGTTGCCATCTGTCGGTCTTCCCTGTCCCAGTCGCAGCCCTTTGCGGGTCATGCGTAGCTAGCGCAGCCTGCGCCGGCGTCCATGGCCGGTCAAGACGGCGGAACGGGGGAGGCACGCCCGGCGGTGGGACGAGGCGCTGTCAGGCCACCCCGATCCGGGCCCGCACAGCGCCCGGACGGCGGCACCGTCAGTAGCCGCTGCCGCCCAGCCCTTCGAGACAATCGCGCCCGGTCAGCTTGATGTGCTGCTGCAGCGCGAAACGGTCGGTCATCCCCGCCACGTAATCCGCAACCAGCCGCGCCAGGCCGGCCTCGTCACCGGCCCGCAGGGCCGTCTCGACGTCGCCCTGCCAGCGCGCCGGAAGCAGCGTCGGATCGGCCATGTACAGCGGAAAGAGCGCCTCCAGAGCCTGCGTGACCCGGGCGCGCTTTTCCATGACCTCTGGGGCGCGGTACATGTTGGTGAACAGGAAGCTGCGGATCTGCCGCAGGTCCGCCCAGAGGGCCTCGGAGAAACGGATCACCGGGCGTCCCAACTCGCGGATCTCCTGTGCCGAGCCCGCGCCAGACTCCTTCAGGCAGGCCTCGGAGGTCTGGATGAGATCCGAGACCATGGCACCGAAGACCCGGCGCAGCGCCTCGTGCCGGCGGCGATAGGCATCCAGACCGGGATAGGTGGCATCGACTTCGGCATAGGCCTCGCGGATGATCGGCAACGCGGCGATCTCTTCCTCGGTGAACAGCCCGGCCCGCAGCCCGTCGTGCAGGTCGTGATTGTTGTAGGCCACGTCATCCGACAGCGCCGCCACCTGCGCCTCGGCGCTGGCATGGGTGTGCAGTTCGAGGTCATGCAGGGCGTTGTAGGCGGACAGCGCATAGGGGATGGCGCCCTCGACCGGCCCGTTGTGCTTGGCGATGCCTTCCAGCGTGTCCCAGGTCAGGTTCAGCCCGTCGAACTCGGCATAATGCCGCTCCAGCGTGGTGACGATCCGCAGCGTCTGGGCATTGTGGTCGAACCCGCCCCAGGGCTGCATCAGCGCATCCAGCGCATCCTCGCCGGTATGCCCGAAGGGCGTGTGGCCCAGGTCATGCGCCAGCGCCACCGCCTCGGTCAGGTCGGTGTTCAGGCCAAGCGCGTTGGAAATGGTGCGCGCCACCTGCGCGACCTCGATGGAATGGGTCAGCCGCGTGCGGTAGAAATCGCCCTCGTGTTCGACGAAGACCTGCGTCTTGTGCTTCAGCCGCCGAAAGGCCGAACAATGGATGATACGGTCCCGGTCGCGCTGGAAACACGAGCGGAAGGCGCTTTCCTCTTCGGCATGGCGCCGCCCGCGGGACACGGCGGGATGGCAGGCAAAAGGGGCGTCGGGCATGGCAGGGTCTCCGGATTCGGGGGCTGTTTACTGAATGACGGCCCCGAATGACATTGCTTCCTGCCCCCCGCCGGGCATTTGGCGGCAAGGACCGGGCCCCTTGCCCAGCCCAGGCCGCGATCTTCCGCCCCCCCGACGTCGCCGCCGAAGGCGCTTCCCTTCGCCCCAGGCCCGCTCCGCCAGCGCCCGCTTTTGCAGGCGCAGCCGACCGGTCACCGCGCTTCGACGCTGTTGCTCCTCGTGGCCACCGCCGCCGGCAAACCCGCCGGGGGCTTGCTGCCGCGTCCGCGCGGGCCTATCTCTGGGAAGAACCGCAATACCCCAGGTGCCCCATGCAACTGCCGCCCAAAGTCACCCCCCGCGCCTTCGAACGCCTGGCCGAAATTGGCGCCGGCGACGAGGGCAAGGCCCTGCGCGTCGCCGTCGAGGGCGGCGGCTGCTCCGGCTTCCAGTACGACATCCGCCTCGACGAACCCGCCGACGACGACCTGGTGATCGGCGAGGGCGCCGAAAGGGTTGTCGTCGATCCGGTCTCCCTGCCCTTCCTGTCCGGCGCCGTGATCGACTTTTCCGAAGAACTCATCGGCGCCCGTTTCGTGATCGAGAACCCCAACGCCTCCAGCTCCTGCGGCTGCGGAACCTCCTTCTCGATGTAACACGCCTGCCGCGCCCGCACCGCAGCGTCCGGGCCGGTTCCGCATCGCAGGGAAAAGCGGCGCCCGGAAAAAGCGCCGCATCCCTTTCGCACGGGACATCCTGCTTCTTCCTGCTTCTTCTTGGTCCAAATACCTCCGGGGGTCTGGGGGCAGAGCCCCCGTCCCTACTCCGCCGCCAGCGCCGCCGCCGGACGGGTGGCGCGCGCGCCGGCAAGGCTCTCGTCGGCCACCAGCCAGATCCCCGAGCCGATGACCAGCGTCACACCCATCCATGTGCCCGCCGCCGGAACCTCTCCGAAGGCAACCAGGCCGATGCCCACCATCCAGACGAATTGCAGGTTCATCAGCGGTGTCGCCACATAGGCGGGCAGCAGCCGCAGCGCCTCGGCCACCACGTAGCGCGCGGCGAAAAGCGCGGCGGCATAGGCCGCGACCCAGCCAAGATCCGCCAGTGGCATCGGCTTCCAGACCAGCGGCAGCGCCAGCGCCATCACCCCCATCAGCGCCGCGTTGGGCCAGAAGACCTGCGCCAGCGGCACGCGTTCGGCGCGCGCGATCACCCGCGCCGCCAGCATCGAGCCGGTGCCCGAAAGTGCCGCCAGAAGCGCCCAGCCATGGCCCGCCTGCGCGCCCGACAAGCCGCCCGGCATCAGGAACAGCACACCCCCGGCCCCCAGCGCCAGCGCCGCCCAGGCCATCGGACGCGGCGCCTCGTTCAGGACCGGGCCGCTCAGCGCCGCCGCGATCATCGGGATCAGCCCGATGAACAAGAAGACATCCGCGAAGGGCAGCAGCCGGAAGGCCATGAAGAAGGCGACCGAGGCGACCACGGTCAGCACCGCGCGCACCGCCATTGGTCTGACCGAGCGCAGGCGGATACCCTCGACCGCGCTCTTGCCCTGCGCCCGCGCCGCGCCCAGCGTGAAGGCCAGCACCAGCGCCGAGGACAGCACGAACAGCTGCGGCGCCTCGTAGCCGCCCGCGATGAACTTGGTGATGCCGTCGGCAGCGGCCATCATTCCGGTGTACAGCACGACCAGCGCCGCGCCCGCCCCGGCGCCTGTCGTCAGCGCCCTCATAGCCGCCCGGCCCGGGCGAAGCCCTCGAAATAGCTTTCGAAAAGCGCGCTCGACCGCGCCGCCGCGCTCAGCAGCTCCATCGCCTCCGGCGACAGCCTCGGCGCCATGCGGCGCCGCATCCTGTGCCAGTCGCCGCTGCGCCCCTCCTCCATGCCCAGCATGGCCTCGCTGATCTCGCGCAGGGCGTTGCCCTGACGCGGCGCCCGGTCAAAGCGCATCCGTGCATCCGCGACCGGCTTGCGAAAGACCGGTTCGCCGATCACCCCCAGATGCCAGTTGCCGACGAGGAACTCGTGGTAATCGTCGCTCAGCGCCACGCCCTCGCCTGCCGCAATGGCGAAACCCTCGGACCGGGCGCGCAGCCAGGCCGTCCAGACCGCCGGCGCGCTGTCCCCGGCATAGGCCGGGGCGATGCAGACCTCGGCCAGCAGGTCGGCGTTCTGGTCCAGAAAGGCGGTCAGCCCGGCGAAATGCAAGCTTTGCAGCACCTCGGGCGGCAGATCGGGATCGCGGCGGCCGTATTCCGACAGGTAGTAGACGATATGGGTCAGCTCGTAGGCCGCCTTCTTGTTGGGCAGCGCAAAGGTCGCGCTGCGGGCGGCGAAGGCGCGCAGCCGGTCGTCCAGCCCCGGCTCGCGGATCGGGTCGACGCCGCGCCGCGTCATCAGTCGTCGCGCCTCGGCGCGTTGCAGGTCGGAGAGTTCCGCCTGGGCCAGCCCTTCGGACGCGGCGAAATCCACCATGCGCGCGGCCTGCGCGCCGGGCATTCCGAGGTCTTCGAGATCCAGCGCCAGCGACAGGAAAAAGCGGTAGTACTGCGGGAAGAACCGCAGGCGTTTCTCGGCGCCGGCATAGAACCCGGCGTGGCGGGCCAGCGCCTCGGGCGGCACCGGGGTGCCGGTACATTCGAGGATGTTCAGAAGCTCGGCGTTCTCCTTCAGCCAGAAGACATCCTCTTCTGGCCGCCGATGGTCGGCGAAACAGCCCAGAAGCGCGGTCACCCGCGCTTCCGAGGGGGCAATCCGGGTCGGGACGGTCAGAGGGATGACATTGGTCATATCCGTGGCTCCTTGTCTGTCAGGACAGGGCCCGCCCCGCCCGGTTCGGCTGTCTGGGGGTCAGGCCTTGGGACCGGACCAGGAGGTGAAGGCCTGCACCTGCTCACCCTCTGCGATGCCGCCCTTCGCCGGGCCGGACCACGAGGTGAAGACCTCGACGTTGTCGCCCGAGCTGCGGTCGCCGGTCGCCGGGCCGGACCACGAGGTGAAAGCCTCGACGTTGTCGCCCGAGCTGCGGTCGCCGGTCGCCGGGCCGGACCATGAAGTGAAAGCCTCGATGGCATCGCCGGCAAAGCGGTCCCCGGTTGCGGGACCGGACCACGAGGTGAAGGCCTCGACTGCCTCGCCGGTCAGGGCGCTTGCTTCCACATTGGAAACGGCTTCTTCAGAGAATATACGTTTACTGCGTGCAGACATGTTCATGCTCCAGTTTAAGTTTTGGTGATATGCCCTTGAAATCTGCACGCAAAACGGGTTTGCAAAAAGTTAATTCTTGTTAAGGTTGTTTAAGGCTGGGGTTATGCACAGTCGGTGCCCAGTGCATCCGTTTCGAACTGCGAAACGAACGGGTTTTTCCACAGATATAAATTTCTTGGGGATAACACCGGAATTTGCAGCGCAACGCCCTTTGCAAAGCCGACAACAGCCGAATCATTGCCCCGCCCGGCAATGTCCTCGCCGCGCGTCAGCGTCAGCCTGTTTCTAATCCGCATCCCCCTCCCAACCCGCACAGCCCCCCTGTGCCAGACCCGACGCCAAGGGGCGGCACCCGGTGGCCCCACCCGCAACCCGGCCTGTCACCCCCTTGACCCGGCTGACCACATCGGGTCTGCCTGCGGCATATCGAAGGAGCCCGCCATGAAGATCGCCACGTTCAATATCAACGGGATCAAGGCCCGCATCGGCGCCCTGACCGACTGGCTGGACGAGGCCCAGCCCGACGTCGTCCTCTGCCAGGAGATCAAGTCCGTCGACGAGGCCTTTCCGCGCGAGCCCTTCGAGGATCGCGGCTACAACGTCGAGACCCATGGCCAGAAAGGCTTCAACGGGGTGGCGATCCTGTCGAAACTGCCGCTGGAGGACGTCACCCGCGGCCTGCCCGGCGACGACAGCGACGAACAGGCCCGCTGGATCGAGGCGACGGTGGTCGGCGACAGCCATGCCGTGCGGCTGTGCGGGCTCTACCTGCCCAACGGCAACCCGGTCGAGTTCGACGCCGAGGGCAAGCCCCTGCGCGACGGCAAATACGGTTACAAGCTGGACTGGATGGACCGGCTGGAGGCGCGCGCCCGCGCGCTGATGGCGGCGGAAATGCCCGCGATGATGGCGGGCGACTACAACGTGATCCCGCAGGCCGAGGACGCCGCAAAGCCGCAAAGCTGGGAAACCGACGCGCTTTACCTGCCGCAGACCCGTGCAGCCTTTCGTCGAATCCTGAACCTTGGCTTCACCGAGGCCTTCCGGGCGCGCGTGCAGGGCCCCGGTCACTATAGTTTCTGGGACTATCAGGCCGGCGCCTGGAACCGCAACAACGGCATCCGCATCGACCACCTGCTGCTGACCCCGCAGGCCGCCGACCTGATGACCGACTGCGTGATCGACAAGGCGGTGCGCGGGCGCGAGAAACCCTCGGACCACGTGCCGGTCTGGGTGACGCTTGCCGCCTGACCCGGTGCGGGCGCTCAGGCATCCGCTTGCACCCCGCCCCCGCGCACACTAATTTCAAACGGAACACTCAGGTAAAGACGAGGCTTCTCTTCATGCCCATGCACGCCCAGGAAATCGAGGATCTGCTGCGTCAGACCTTTCCCGATGCCCGGATCGTCGTCGAGGGTAACGATGGTGTACACATGTCCGCCATGGTCATCGACGAAAGCTTTCGCGGCAAGAACCGGGTCCAGCAGCAACGCGCGGTCTATGCCGCGCTGAAGGGCCGGATGGACGGCCCCGACGGGGACCTGCACGCGCTGGCGCTGACCACCAAGGCCCCGGATTGACACACCTTTCCGCCCCGGCACGGGCCGGGCGCGGATCATCAGAAGGATGAGACAGCCATGTCCGCCGAAGACCAGATCAAGCAGACCGTAACCGCCAATGACGTGGTCCTTTTCATGAAGGGCACCAAGACCATGCCGCAATGCGGCTTTTCCAGCCGTGTCGCCGGGGTCCTGAACTACATGGGTGTCGACTTCGCCGATGTGAACGTGCTGGCCGACGACGCGATCCGTCAGGGGATCAAGGATTACTCGGACTGGCCGACCATCCCGCAGCTTTACGTCAAGGGCGAGTTCGTGGGCGGCTGCGACATCATCACCGAGATGACCCTGTCGGGCGAGCTGGACGCGCTCTTCGAGCAGAACGGCGTTGCCTATGACAAGGATGCGGCAGAGAAGATCCGCGAAGCCAACGCCTGAGGCGCGCGCCGCTGCGCAGGCGGGATGACACGAAAAACGGGCGGGGAATTCCCCGCCCGTTTGCGTTCAGGGCTCTGGCAATGCATCGGCGCACCGGAACAGATCGACGCGCCGGACCGGCCCCGGTCCGGGGCCGATCGCGGCGCCTGACCTCAGGTCGCGCCAAGCGCCTCTTCGACCTGCTCTGCCAGAGATTCCGCCCGGGCGGCAATCTCTGCAAGGCTGTCGGTCAGGTCGTCCGGGATCACCGGCACCTCTACTTTTGTGGGCTCCGGCGCCGGACGGCCTTTTCCCTGGCCAGCGCGCTTTCGGCGGCGGCCAGTTTGTCCTGCGCGTCGCGCAGGCGCTCTTCCAGACCGGCGGTCTTGTCGGCCAGCATCAGCCCCGCCATCAGCAGCATCCGCGCCTCGGGCATCCGTCCGATCTGCGACACCAGGGTCCCGGCCTCGTCGTCCAGAAGCTTGGCGGCGGTAAACAGGAACTGCTCTTCGCCATCCTGACAGGCAACCTCGAAGGTGCGCCCGCCGATGACGATATCGACTTCTTTCTGAGCCATCAGCCCGCCTCCCCCGGGTTCGCACCGCATCGGCCAGCATCGGCTCCAGCGTGCCGATCACCGCCTCGACCTCGGCCACCTCAGAGGCGCGCGCGGCGCGCAGCGCCTCCAGTTCGGCGGCCATGGCCCTGTCGATCAGACCGGCATCGGCCAGCCCCTGCGCATTGGCCTCGCGCAGCGCGGCGCTGCTGTCCAGAAGCCCCTCGTTGGCCCTGCGCAGCCGCTGCATTTCGGGATCGAGCCTTGCCACCGCCTCGGGCGACGGGCCACCGGCGGGCCGCGCCTTCAGCGCCCTCAGGCGTTCCTGCAACTGGGCATTGGCCATCTGCTCGTCTTCCAGCGCCTCGCGCAGCGCGGTCAGTTCCGCCGGGTCGGCGGTGGGTTCGGAGGCCGCGGGCGCGGGCTCTGCCGGATCCTCTTCGGGGTCCGGCGCGGCCTCGGCCAGCGCGGCCTCGACCGCCTTGTCCAGATCGGCGGCAGCCTCGGCCCGCGCCGCCTCGACAGCCGCGGCCAGATCCTCATCCGCCTTCCGCCGCGCGGCATCCGCCGCCTCCTGCGCCGCTGTCAGGGCCGTCTCGGCCTCTGCCAGCCGCGCCTTCAACGCCTCGATCTCTGCCGCGGGGACGCTTGCAGCCCCGGCTTTTTCCACGGTCTGACCGATCCGGTCCAGCGCGCGGCTGAGCCGCGTCTGCAAGTCTTCGATCTGGCTCATGCCACCCCTCTTGCCGTCCCACCTGTCACCGGCGCGCGAATCACGCCCGGTGCTGTTTGGGTAAAGTTTAACAAGCGCAAAGGAAATTGCGCCCCCCATACGTTACAAGGCCTTACCGGCAGGCCCTCACCCGCGAAACCGGAGGCATGGCGCCCGATGCTTGCACTTTGTCCCGACATTGATATTGAGCCGTTATCGCTAAAACTTGAGGATGGACATACGGTGGATATCGCAGAGCTTCGCACCCGCAATCCCGATCACTGGATGCGCGCAACCGCCATTCGCGCCCTTGCGCTGGACGCCGTCGCAGCCGCCAATTCCGGCCACTCGGGGATGCCCATCGGCATGGCCGACGTGGCCACCGTGCTGTGGTCGAAGCACCTGAAGTTCGACGCCGCCAACCCCGGCTGGTACGACCGCGACCGCTTTATCCTGTCCGCCGGCCACGGCTCGATGCTGATCTATGCGCTGCTCTACCTGTCGGGTGACAAGCAGATCACGCTGGACGAGGTGAAGAACTTCCGCCAGTGGGGCGCCCGCACCGCCGGCCACCCCGAGAACTTCCTTGCCGACGCCATCGAGACCACCACCGGCCCGCTGGGTCAGGGCATCTCGAACTCGGTCGGCTTCGCCATGGCCGAGGAAATGCTGCGCGGTCGCTTCGGCAAGAAGATCATCGACCACCACACCTATGTGATCGCCGGCGACGGCTGCCTGATGGAAGGCGTCAGCCAGGAGGCCCTGGGCCTCGCGGGCCGCTATGAACTGGGCCACCTGATCGTCTTCTGGGACAACAACGACATCACCATCGACGGCAAGGTCTCGCTGTCGGACCGCACCGATCAGGTTGCACGCTTCAAGGCCTCCGGCTGGCATGTGCAGGAAATCGACGGTCACGACCCCGAGGCCATCGACGCCGCCATCGTGGCGGCCAAGGCCGAGACCGGCAAGCCCTCGATGATCGCCTGCAAGACCCATATCGCTCTGGGCCACGCGGCGCAGGACACTTCGAAGGGTCACGGCGCGCTGACCAACGCCGAGCAGAACGAGGCCGCCAAGGCCGCCTGGGGCTGGACCAACGGCGCCTTCGACATCCCCGCCGAGATCAAGTCCTGGTGGGAAGAGGCCGGTTCGCGCGGCGCCGCCGAGCGTGAGGCCCGGGAGGCCCGCCTGGCCGAGACCTCGGAAAGCCGCCAGAAGGAAATCCACCGCGTCTTCGCCGGTGAAGCCCCGAAGAAGCTTTCGGCGGTGATCAAGGCGCTGAAGAAACAGATCTCCGAGACCAAACCCAAGGTCGCGACCCGCAAGGCCTCGGAGATGGCGCTGGAAGTGATCAACCCGATCATGCCCGAGACCGTCGGCGGCTCTGCCGACCTGACCGGGTCGAACAACACGCTGACCGGCGACATGGGCACCTTCGACGTGGACAACCGCAAGGGCCGCTACGTCTACTGGGGCATCCGCGAACACGGCATGGCCGCGGCGATGAACGGCATGGGCCTGCACGGGGGCCTGCGCCCCTACGGCGGCACCTTCATGGCCTTCACCGACTACGCCCGCCCGGCGATGCGCCTTGCGGCCCTGATGAAGACGCCCACCGTCTTCGTCATGACCCATGACAGCATCGGCCCGGGCGAGGACGGCCCGACCCACCAGCCGGTGGAACATGTCGCCATCAGCCGCGCCACGCCGAACACGCTGGTCTTCCGCCCCGCCGACGCGGTGGAAACCGCCGAGGCCTGGGAAATCGCGCTGAAGCAGACGGCGACACCCTCGGTGATGTCGCTGACGCGCCAGAACCTGCCCACTGTCCGGACCGAGCACAAGAACGCCAACCTCACCGAGAAAGGCGCCTATGTGCTGGCCGAGGCCGAGGGCAAGCGGCAGGCCATCCTGATGGCCACCGGCTCGGAGGTCGAGATCGCCCTGGCCGCCCGCGACCTGCTGCAGGCAGAGGGCATCGGCACGCGCGTCGTCTCCATGCCCTGCTGGGCGCTCTTCGAGCAGCAGGAGGAAAGCTACCGCCGCCGCGTGCTGCCGCCCGCCGGTCCGGTGCGCGTGGCCGTCGAGGCCGGGGTGCGCTTCGGCTGGGACCGCTGGCTCTGCGGCGAGCGCGGCAATGCCAAGAAGGCGGGCTTCGTGGGCATGGAAGGCTTCGGCGCCTCGGCCCCGGCAGAGGTGCTCTACGAAAAGTTCGGCATCACCGCAGAGGCGGTCGCCGCCAAGGTGAAAGAGCTGCTCTGAGGCGGTGCGAAGGCCGCTGGAACGGCCTTCCCCCATCCCGAGACCAAAGGGCTGCCCGCGGGCGGCCCTTTTCCTTTTCGGGGGGGCTGAAAAGCACTCAGGTCCGGGACGGGGGCTCTGCCCCCGAACCCCCGAGGTACTTCAGGACCAAAGAAGCAGGGACGCTCGCCCTCCCTTCTTCTGTCTTCAAATATCCCGGGGAGCGCGAGGGGCTGGCCCCTCGCCTCCATGCGATCACTTGGCGGTAGGGGTCTTGTGATTGCCGGGCCCTGCCTCCCCGGGGCAAGGCCCGTCTCAGGCGCTGCCGGTTCCGCCGGACAGGCCGTCCAGCACCGCGCGGGCCGCGCGCAGCCCCGGCGGGTCTTCATGCAGGCCAAGCTGCCGCATGGTGTCCGCCATGGCCTCGCGTTGCGCCTCTGGTGCGTCCAGGAGCGCGGTGAAGGCGCGCGCGATCGGCTCTGGCCGGCAGGCCTTGCCGATGAACTCGGGCACGGTTCGGGTGCCGCTGACGAGGTTCACGAGGTTCACGCTGTCGACCAGAAGCAACCGCCCGATGATCTGGCGCGACAGCCAGCCCATGTCGTAGGCCACCACCATCGGTGTGCCCGCCGCCGCCAGTTCCAGCGCGACGGTGCCCGAGGCGGCCAGCGCCGCATCCGCCGCGCGGAAGGCAGCGCGCTTGTCCGCGCCGTCCGGGTCTTCGGCGGGGTCGATCAGCACCGGGTTCCCGGGCCAGTCGCGCGTGGCCGCGCGCACCGCCAGCGCCACATTCGCCGCCATGGGCACCACCAGCCGCAGGCAGGGCCGCGCGAGCCGCGATGCGGTGCACCGCGTCGGTCAGGACCGGCATCAGGCGCGCGATCTCGGACCGGCGCGAGCCCGGCAGGACAAGCGCCATCTCGCCGTCGATGCCGTGGCGCGCGCGGAAGGCCTGCGCCTCGGCGGCGCTGGCCAGCGGATCGGTCACGACCGGATGGCCGACGAAGTCGCAGGGGATGCCCGCGGCTTCCATATAGGGCGGTTCGAAGGGCAGCAGCGCCAGGACCTGATCCACATGCGCCGCCATCTTCACCGCCCGTTTCGGGCGCCAGGCCCAGACCGTCGGCGCCACGTAATGCACCGTGCGCACGTCAGAGGCCGCCTTGACCAGCCGTGCCACGCGCAGCGAGAACTCGGGCAGGTCGATGGTGACCAGCACGTCCGGCTGCGCCGTCACCACCGCCTCGGCGGTCTGGCGGATGCGCGCCTTGAGGTGGCGGTATTCCTTCAGGATCTCGGTGATCCCCATCACGCTGATCTCGTCCATCGGGAACAGGCTTCCCAGCCCCTCGGCAATCATGCGCGGCCCGCCCACGCCGGTAAAGCGCACCCCCGGCACAAGCGTCTTCAGCCCGGCCATGAGCGCCGCGCCCAGTTTGTCGCCCGAGGCTTCCCCGGCGGTAATGAAAACATGCATCAGGCGGGCCTTTCGCGGATCCAGAGGAACAGGCCATGGGCGTCGAGCGTCTCGACCAGCGCCTCGCGGTCCAGCACCAGCACGCCGCCCGCTTCGATCACCATGCCCGAGAGGCCCGCGTCGACGCAGGCCCGCGCCGTGGCGGGCCCCACCACGGGCATGTCGACGCGGCGGTCCTGCGTGGGCTTCAGGGCCTTGTAGAACAGCCCGCCGCGGGCCTCGGCGGGCAGCGCGCCAAGCATGGCATCGGTGCCCTCCCGCGTCTCGCGGGCCAGCACGCGGCCCTGCCCCAGCACGCAGCACTGGCCAAGGTCGCGGTTGCCCTGCTCGACGCTCACCCCGTCGCCAAGCGCGGCGTCGCGGCGCTGCACGGGGGAGGGCTGCACCCGGGTATATACCCCGGCGGGCGGCAGCAGCCCCGGTGCGATCTCATGCGCGCCGACAACCCGCACCCCGGCATCCTCGAAGACCGCGATCGCCGCGCGCAGGGCGCCGTCTTCGCCCTGCCTCAGCACCCGCAGGATCTTCGGCAGCACCCAAAGCGTCGAGACGCTCAGCCGGGACAGCCGCAGCGGCGGGCGGGTCACCACGCCCGCCATGCACAGCTCGGTCACCCCCCGCTGCCGGAGCCAGCGCAGAAAGTTGCCCAGTCTCTCGATGCAGAACAGGTGGTCCGGCTCCAGCCGGTCGGGTGGCGCATGGGCCGTGGCGCAGACCGAGGGCCGCTCTGGCAGCGCGGCCAGCAAGGCCTCGGGCAGCCTGCCGCGCCCGGCGATCACCGCCAGCATGGCAGCCCCCGACCCCGTAGTTCCGCCATCGGATCAGCCCGGCGTCAGGTAGTGGCGGTCGCTGTCGCCAAGGATGAAGTCGACGATCTCGCGCACGTAGTCGCTTTGCGTTTCGGCGCCCAGCTTCCCGGCGCGGTCGGCAAAGGCCCCCTCGCCCTGCGCCAGCATCTGGAACGCGGCCCGCAGCGCGGTGATATCCGCGCGCGCCACGCCCCGGCGCTTCAGCCCGACGAGGTTCAGCCCGTCCAGCTTGCCACGCGGTGCCTGCACCAGCCCGTAGGGGATCACGTCATTGGTCACCATGGTCACGGCGCCGATGATCGCGCCGCGCCCGATGCGCACCCATTGATGCACCCCCGACAGCCCGCCGACGATCACGTCGTCCTCGAGCACGCAATGCCCGGCCAGCGCGGCGTTGTTCACCAGGATCACCCGGTTGCCGACCTGCGCGTCATGGGCGACGTGACAGCCCGCCATAAAGAGGCCGTCGTCGCCGACACGGGTGACGCCGCCGCCTCCCTCGGTACCGGCGTTCATCGTGACATGCTCACGGATGCGGTTGCGGGCGCCGATCTCCAGCCGGGTCTTTTCGCCGCGGAACTTCAGGTCCTGCGGGATCTCACCGATCACCGCGAAGGGAAAGATCACCGTTTCCGCCCCGACCGAGGTCCTGCCGTTCACCACGACATGGCTTTTCAACTCGACGCCGTCGCCCAGAACGACCTCTGGCCCGACGTGGCAGAAGGGGCCGACGCGCACGCCCTGCCCCAGTTGCGCGCCCTCCTCGACGACAGCCGAGGGATGGATGACGGTTTCGGGCACAGAACCCCCTTCGGTTTCGCTCAAGACGGCAGGTCCATCATCGCGGTGAACTCGGCCTCTGCGGCCATCTCACCCTCGACCGTGGCCACGCCGCGGAATTTCCAGACCTTGCCGCCGGGCTTGCCGCGCAGCGTCTCCAGCTTCATCCGAAGCTGGTCGCCGGGCACCACCTTGCGGCGGAACTTGCAGGCGTCGATAGCCATGAAATAGACCTTCATCTCCTTGTCGGCCATCTCCAGCGTGACACCCACCATGACGGCGGCGGTCTGGGCCATGGCCTCGACAATGGTCACGCCGGGCATGATCGGCAGACCCGGGAAATGGCCCCGGAAATGCGGCTCGTTCATGGTGACGTTCTTCAGGCCGACCGCGCTGGCCGTCCCGTCGATCTCTTCGACCCGGTCGACGAGCAGGAAGGGATAGCGGTGCGGGATGATCCGCTGGATCAACTGGATGTCGGCGGATATTTGCGTGTCACTCATGCGCGGGGCCTGCCTTTTCTTTCTATTGGTGCCTTGTCCGTAGCAATCCGCGCCCGTCAGGGCAAGCAAGCCTGTCGGGCCTGCGCCGCTTCCCGCCCTGCCTTCAGTCCGCGGTGGCGGGGGCCTCGGGGATCCTGTCGTCCGCCGGCTCCGCATCGGGGACGGCGCCTTCGGGCAGGTCCGGCAGCACGTCAGAGCCGCCGTCGCCGACCACATGATCCAGAAGCGCGATCGCCCGGTCGGTGGCGTCCACCGCATCGGCGGCCACGAAGACCGCGCGCCGTTCAAGGATCATCACGGCGCCGGTTTCCCGCATCAGCTGTTCGATGGCAGGCTCCGCAAGGCTGAGAAAGCGCCGCCGCGCCTCGTCCTGACGGGCCGACAGCGCGCGCGCCTTGGCATCCTGTTCGCTGCGCAGACGCTGCACCTTCTCGTCGAAGGCATCGGCAAGATTGCGGAACTCTGCCGGGGGCATGGTCGGACGCTGGTCGGTCAGGCGCCGCTCTTCCTCGATCAGTTCCGCCTCGATCCGGCGGTTTTCCGCAGCAATGGCAGAGCCTTCGCTTTCAAGCGTGTCCTCCAGCCGTTGACCAAAGGCGCTTTGCGCGAAGACCCTGTCGAAATCGATCACCAGGATCGGGCTGTCGGTCAGGCCGGTGTCCAGCGGCGCGCCCATCGACTGCGCAAGGGCGCCGGCGGGGCCGAGGCCCGCCAGCAGGATGCAGATCGCAGCGAACCGGCGCAGCATCGACCGCTCAGAACTGGGTCGAGACGGTCAGGTTGAAACGCCGGTCGTCGTCGAAGTCCCGCTTCTTCAGCGGCTCCGAGAAGTTCAGGCGAAGCGGGCCGATGGCGCTGTCCCAGAAGATCGAGAAGCCGACCACATGGCGGGCGTCGAAGTCCTCGGACACGATGCTGTTGCCGCCGGCCACCTTGGCCTTGGTGGCATCCGACAGCCCCCAGACAGAGCCGACGTCGTAGAACAGACCGCCCGAGATGCCGTATTCGTCCGGCAGACCGATGGGGAACTCTGCCTCGAAACGCGCGACGGCGAAGTATTCGCCGCCCAGCGGATCGTCGACATTGTTGCCGATCTCACGCGGACCGATGCCGCCGTAATCGAAGCCCCGCAGCTGGTTCGGCCCCACGAGGAAGCGGTCGGTCACCCGGCTGTTGCCGCTGGAGTAGCTGATCGCACCGGCATCGAGCGAGGCCCGCAGCGTCACCTCTTCAGAGAAGACCTTGGTCTGGGCCACGGCGCGGACATTGGTCCGCACATAGGTGGAATCGCCGCCAAGCCCGGCAAAGTCCTGTCCGAATTCCAGCAGGTAGCGCGTCTTGTCGTCCAGACCGAAGCGGGCGGTATCGAAGTTCAGCGTATAGCCGAGCGAGCTGTCGAACCGCTCGCCCTCTGCGGCCTCGGCCTGGATGATCCCGCCGATATCGTCGTCCTTGGGATCGACGTTTCGGATGTCGCTGTAGCGCGCCGAATAGCGCAGTTGCAGCGAGGTCGCTTCCGACAGCGGGAAGGTCAGCGCGGGCTGGAACAGGCCCTTCGCCGTGTCGAAGGTCGCGTTCAGGTTGTCCGTCTCGCTGTAGTTCAGATCGAAGCTCAGCGACAGGTCGCGGCCCAGCAGGGCCGGTTCGGCGAAGCGCAGCGAATAGGACCGCGAGGACGAGGCGGTGTTGATCCCGAAGCTGAAGAACTGGCCCCGGCCAAGGAAGTTGCGTTCCGAGAAGGTGATCGCGGCGCCGATGCCGTCGGTGGTGGAATACGAGCCGCCGAAGGACAGCGAGCCGGTCGGCTGCTCTTCGACGTCGACGTCGACGATGACCTGCTGCGGGCTGGACCCTTCGCGGGCCTGCACGTCGGCGGTGGCGAAGAAGCCAAGCGCGCGGATGCGTTCGGCGGCCTCGCGCACGGCGCGCGGGTTGAAGGGATCGCCCTCGACCACGTCGAACTGGCGCCGCACCACGCGGTCCAGCGTGGTGGTGTTGCCCTCGATGTCGATGCGTTCGATAAAGACCCGCTCGCCGCGCGTCAGAACCAGATCGACATCCAGCGACAGGTCGCGGTCGTTGCGGCTGATCCGCGGTTCGACCCGGACAAAGTTCAGACCTTCCTGAATCGCCAGCTTTTCAAGCCGCGCGATCTCGTTCTCGACCAGAACCGGCGAGTAGACCTTGCCCGAGCGCATCTTGACGCGGCGCTGGAACAGCGCGGTATCGACCTCGGCGAGATCCGAGGAGACCGTCACATTGCCGACGCGGAACTGCTGGCCTTCCTCGACGTTGAAGGTGACGAAATAGCCGTCCCGTTCCTGCGCCAGTTCGGCGTTCACCCCGGTGATGCGGAAATCGACGTAGCCGCGCGAGGAATAGAAGTCGCGCAGAAGCTGCTTGTCGAACTCGACACGGTCCTCGATGAAGGTGTCTTTCGAGATCACCGCCCGCAGCAGGCCCGCCTGCTTGGTTTCCAGCACGCGGCGCAGGCGCCGGTCGGTGTATTTGCCGTTCCCCGAGAAGCCGATGCGCTCGACCTCGGCGACGCCGCCCTCGAAGACCTCGAAGACCAGGTCGACGCGGTTGTCGCTGCGGCGGATGACCTTGGGCGACACGCGGGCGGCCACCCGGCCCTGCGTCACATAGGCCTCGGACAGGGTCTGGGCGTCGGCCTCGGCCACGCTGGGGCTGAAGACGCGGCGCGGCTGCGATTGCAGCGCGGCGGCAAGGTCTTCGTCCTTGATGCGGCGGTTGCCCTCGATCGAGATGCGGTTGATCGTCGGGTACTCGACCACGCGGATCAGCAGCGTGCTGCCCTGCGGCACGATCTCGACCCGTTCGAAGAGGCCGGAATTCAGGACGCGCTGGTAGGCGTCGTTCAGCTCGCCGCCGGACACGGTCTGCCCGCGCGCGATCCCGGCGTAGGACAGGATCGTGCTGGCGTCGACGCGGCGGTTGCCCTCGATCCGGACGGAACTGAAACTGTAGGCCTGCGCCACGGCGGGGCTTGGCAGGGTCACGACCCCGGCGCCCAGCCCAAGGGCGAAGGACAGGGTTACGGCCTGAACCGCCGTCCTGACCCGAAATTTGTTTTTATCAATCTGCGCTGCTCGCGCGGAAATGACTGAGGCCATTCTCGCAATCCACTTCGACATCCCACGCGAAGGGAGTATCGGGATTGCAGGGGCTTGTCAAAAGCCAGCGTCGCCTTTTTGCCCCTTCTGTCGCGCAGAGGCCGCCCGTGCGGCGGGGCGGTACCGTTCATGCAGGGGTCAAAGGCCCGTTTCAGGTCAGGACGGTCCCGAGGTAGGCGCCCAGAAACAGCGCGAAGACGACGGTCGCGATGTAAAGAAGCCGGTCCCAGTTGATGGTGACCAGCAGGCTCATGCTGCGGTATCCGGCGGAGAGGGTCTGCATGGATTCGGTTCCCCTTGACTGCTGGAAACCGTCCTACCCCCGGATTCAGACCGAATTTTGGCAGGGACCGGGCGAACTGTTGTCAGGGACAGAACAGATCGTTGGTCAGCGCGAAGATCATCAGCGACAGCACAACAGTCAGGCCGATGGACATCAGCACCTTCAGCGCCTTGTCGCTGGGCGGACGGCCCGAGACCGCCTCGTAGGCGTAGAACACCAGGTGTCCGCCATCCAGCACCGGCACCGGGAAGAGGTTCAGCAGGCCCACCGCCGTCGACAGCACCGCGACGAACCAGATGAAGCTGGTCGTGCCCTGCCGCGCCATGTCGCCGCTGGTTTCGGCGATACCGATGGGGCCGGACAGGTTGCAGGTGCTGATCGAGCCGGTGATCATGTGCCACATGCCCGAGATCGAGCCTTCCATGATGCGGCCCACCTGGCTGACCCCGCCCCAGAGCGCGGTGCCGAAGCCCGGTGTCACGGTGGCCGGTTCAAAGGCCACGCCGCCGACGATGCCGATGCGGTAGAAGGTCTGGAAGCCGCCGCCGGGCTGCGGTTCGTCGATGCGGCGCGGCGTCAGCTCCTTGGCAAGGATGTCGCCGTCACGCCAGACCTGCAGCGCCAGCGTCGCGCCGTCAGAGCCCTCGACCTTGTCCTTGAGCTGCTCGAAGGCAAAGACCTCTTGCCCGTCGATGCTGACGATCACGTCGCCCGCCACCAGACCGGCATCGCCGGCGGCAGAGCGCGGCGCGATCTGCGTGGCGATGGGCGGATAGACATAGGGGCCGGCCACGGTTGTTTCCTGCCCGTCACGGCGCACGGTGTAATCCAGCAGCGGCTCTTCCGGCAGCGCCTGCATGTAGGCCTCGTAGGCGATGCTGTCCGAGAAGGAGGGCAAAGCGTTGCCCTCGATGGCGATGACCTCGTCACCCTCCTGCAATTCCTGCTGCACCGGCAGCGGGCGCAATTCGCCCACGGTGACGGGCTCCGCGATCTCGCCACGGACCATGAAGACGCCGGTGAAGATGATGATCGACAGGGCGAAGTTGAACAGCGGTCCCGCCGCGACCGTTGCCGCGCGCGCCCAGAGCGGCGCGCCGGACATGGTGTGGCGCATTTCCTCTTCGTTCAACCCGCGCAGCGCCTCGTCGTCGATGCCGCCAGAGGGATTGGCGTCGCCGCGGAACTTGACGTAGCCGCCAAAGGGAAAGGCCGCGATCTGCCATGTCGTGCCGTCGCGGTCGACGCGCGACCAGATGACCGGGCCGAAGCCCAGTGCTGAAGACCTCGGGAAAGATGCCCGATTTCTTGCCGACGATGTAATGGCCGTATTCGTGGATGGCGATGATGATGGACAGCGCGACGACGAAGAAGACGACGGTCCAGAGGAATCCGCCGAACTGCGGTATCAATGTCATCAGGTCCAAAGGAACGCCCCCGTTATCAATTCCTGCCGCCGATATCTCGGGCCGTATGCCTCGCGAGATGGTCAGCCTGCAGGATCATATCAAGTGTAAACTGGTCACGATTGTGTCCCGCGTGGGACGAAAGGCAGGAGAGTGTCTCTTCGACCACCCCCGCCATGCGGGTGAAAGGGATCTGCCCCACGATGAACTGGTCCAGCGCGACCTCTTTCGCCGCATTGAAGATCGCCCCGGACAAACCGCCCGCCTGCATCACCTCGCGCGCCAGCCGCAGAGCCGGCCAGCGCGTTTCGCAGGGCTCGCGGAAGGTCAGTTGCCCCAGCTTCACCAGGTCCAGCCGTTCGACCGGCAGCGCCCGGCGTTGCGGATGGTGCAGGGCAAAGCCGATGGCGTGGCGCATGTCGGGTGGGCCGACATGCGCCATGAGCGCGCCGTCGCAGAAGCCGACCAGCGCGTGAATCATCGATTCCGGGTGGACGACAACCTCGATCTGCTCGGGGTCCAGCGCAAAGAACTCTCTTGTTTCAATGACTTCCAGCGCCTTGTTGAACATGGAGGCCGAGTCGATGGTGATGCGCTGGCCCATGTCCCAGTTGGGATGGGTGGCGGCCTGTTCCGGCGTGGCCCGGGCCAGATCCTCCAGCGGCCAGTCGCGGAAGGCGCCGCCGCTTGCGGTGATGATCACCCGTTCGACCGCCGCCATATCCTCGCCGATCAGGGCCTGGAAGACGGCGGAATGCTCGCTGTCCACCGGCAGCAGGGCCGCGCCATGGGCCTGCGCCGTGCGCAGCATCAGCGGCCCGGCGCAGACCATGCTTTCCTTGTTGGCCAGCGCCAGCGTGGCGCCCTGCTCCAGCGCCCGCAGGCCCGGTTCCAGCCCCGCCGCGCCGACGATGGCCGACATGACCCAGTCCGCCGGGCGGCTCGCCGCCTCGATCAGCGCCGCGCGGCCCGCCGCCGCCTGCACGCCCGACCCGGCCAGCGCCTCGCGCAGCTCGGGCAAGAGGTCGTCATGCGCCGTGACCGCCACCTGCGCCCGCAGGGCGCGCGCGTCCTTCGCCAGCTGCGCGATATTGCGCCCGCCGGTCAGGGCCACGACCGCGTAGGCGTCGCGGTCGCGCGCGATCAGGTCGATGGTGTTCTGCCCGATAGAGCCGGTGGCCCCGAAAATGGAAATCCGCCGCATCAGACCCCCGACGGAAAGCCCACGATCTGGCCGGCGATGATCAGGAAGACCGCCCCGCCCAGCATCCCGTCAAAGCGGTCCATCAGACCGCCGTGCCCCGGGATCAGGTTGGAGCTGTCCTTCACACCCGCCTTGCGCTTGATCGTGCTTTCGGCAATGTCGCCGATCTGGCTGGCCATGCTGACGGCGATGGAAATGCCGATCAGCCCCGCGCCCTCGATGGTCCATCCGGCCCAGAAGGCGCCGACAACCGCCGCGCCGACCCAGCCGCCCACGGTGCCCGCCCATGTCTTGTTGGGAGAGACGCGGGGCCAGAACTTCGGCCCGCCGATGCTTTTCCCGGCGAAATACCCCATGACGTCGGTGGCGACGATCACCGCCACCAGCCACAGCATCCAGGTCAGACCGTAGTCGCTGCGCAGCGCCATCATCGAATAGCCCGCCAGCAGGATCATCATGGTCGTGACCGCATAGGTGACGCCGCCCCGCTCCATCCGGCTGAACCCCAGCATGGTCGGCAGCATCAGCAGCGGCAGCGCGAAAGAGGGCGGAATGCGGATCGCGACGAAGACGCAGACAACCGTTGCGGCGGCCAGGATATACTGCGCCTTGGTGCGTCCGCTGTCGACCATGGTCACCAGTTCCCAGACCATGCCGCCGCAGATCAGCGCGATCAGCGCCTGCCACCAGACCCCGCCCAGCCAGACCGCCGCCATGCCGATGGCGATCATGATCAGGCCCGAGATCACCCGGGGCTTCAGGTCGGACCAGCGCTTGCGCGTCATCGGCCCACGGCGCCGAACCGCCGGTCCCGCTTGCCATAGGCGCCGCAGAGCGCCGCGAATTCCTCGGCTGAGAAATCCGGCCAGAGCGTATCGACGAATTCGTATTCCGCATAGGCCGACTGCCACAGCAGAAAGTTGGAGATCCGGGCCTCTCCGCTGGTGCGGATCACAAGATCCGGATCCGGCAGCACATGCGTGTCCAGATAGCGCGGCAGCGTCTCTTCGTTGACGTCGTCCGGGTGCAGCTTGCCGTCGGCCACGTCCTGCGCCAGCCGCTGGGTGGCGCGCGCCACCTCGTCCCGCCCGCCATAGTTGAGCGCGATGGTCAGGTTGGTGCCGGTGCAATGCCCGGTCATGCGCTCCGCCTCGTCCATCAGCCCGCGCAGCTTGGCATCCAGCCGGGGCCGGTCGCCGATAAAGCGGACGCGGACGTTTTCCTTCACGAAGGCCTGCATCTCTTTCATGATATAGCGCCGGAACAGGCTCATCAGGCCTGCCACCTCGACCTGGGTGCGCTTCCAGTTCTCTGTCGAAAAGGCGAAGATCGTCAGGTACTTGACCCCGGCATCCGGGCAGGCCTCGACGATCTCGCGGACCCGGCGCGCACCGGCGTGGTGCCCGAAGAGGCGCGGACGCCCCTTCTGCGTGGCCCAGCGTCCATTGCCGTCCATGATGATGGCCACGTGGCACGGGCCATCGGTTTCACGGAGGGGTCTGGACATTACACTGTTCCCTGAGATCAATCGTCTGCCCCCCTCTGTAGCCTATCGGGCGGTCAACCCAAAGCCGATAGCTGGCGGCACGGTCAAAGCAGGCGGCATGGCGCGCGCAGAGGCACGCGCCGGGCGCTCAGACCTGCATGATCTCTTCTTGTTTGCCGGCCAGCGCCTCGTCGACCTTCTTGATATAGGTGTTGGTCAGGTCCTGAACCTCGGATTCCCAAAGCTTCTGGTCGTCCTCGGATATGCCGTCGGCCTTGGCCTTCTTGATCTGGTCCATGCCGTCGCGGCGCACGTTGCGGATCGAGACCCGGGCGTGTTCGGCATATTGCGCGGCGACCTTGGTCAGCTCCTTGCGGCGCTCCTCGTTCAGCTCGGGAATCGGCAGCATGATGATGGTGCCGTTGAGCTGCGGGTTGATGCCAAGGCCCGACTCGCGGATCGCCTTTTCCACCTTGCCCACAAGACCCTTGTCCCAGACGTTGATGGTGACCATGCGCGGTTCCGGCACGTTCACGGTGCCGACCTGGTTGATCGGCGTCATGGAGCCGTAGGCATCCACCTGGATCGGTTCCAGCATGGAGCCCGAGGCGCGCCCGGTCCGCAGCGAGGCAAATTCCGTGCGCAGGTTGGACATCGCGCCATCCATGCGGCGGGTCAGGTCGTCTGTATCGAGCATGAAGTCGTCGGACATGGGTTTCAGAACCTCGTTCTAGGGGTCGTGCCTTGAAAAAACGGCTTATCGCCTCGGGATGCGAAGATCAATCGAGCATGGCACCCGCACCGACAATCGCTGTCGACCTCCCCCTGACGCGTCGCGCCACCCTGCATATCCGTCGCTCCTGCCCTCGCCAAGCCGGGCCGGGCGGTGCATAAGGGCCGCAAGCCGGAAACCGGAGAGACATCATGGTCAGCGAAACCCGCCTAGCCTTCGCCCACCCCGCCGAGCGCGCCATCGCCACGGCAGAGGACAGCCTGCGCGACCGTATCAGCCTGCGCGATCACCTCGTCGAGGTCGAGATCGGCGCCTTTCAGGCCGAACGCGGCACCCGGCAAAGGATACGCTTCGACGTGGTGGTCGAGGTCGTGCCCTTCAGCGGGCCGCTGGACGACGACGTCGACCGCATCCTGTCCTACGACCGCGTTACAGAGGCCATCGCGCACGAGCTTGCCGCCGAGCGGGTGAACCTTCTCGAAACCCTGGCCGAACGGATCGCAGAGCGCATCCTGCTGGAACCCCAGGCCCTGCGCAGCTTCGTGCAGATCGAAAAGCTGGATCGCGGGCCGGGCGCCCTTGGGGTCGAGATCGTCCGCGCCCGGCAGGACGTGGCGGCCCATCGCGAGGCGCTGGCACAGGAAGTGGCGCAGGAACGCCCGCATCCCCGCGTGGTGTACCTGTCCAATGCCGCCATGGCCGATGACCGGCTGGCGGCCTGGCTGGATGCGCTGGCGGCCCGGCCCGAGCCGCTGATCCTCTGCGTCGACCGGCCCGACCTGCCCGCCCCGGTCACCGGCCACAAGATGACCCAGCGGCGCATCGACCTGCTGTCGATCGAGCAGAACGCCTGGCTGCTGGCGGCGCGGGACCTGCGCTGCAAGGTTGTTGCCACGCGGACGGAACTGGACTGGGCCATGAAGAACGGCCAGATCTGCGTCTGGGCGCCTTCGAAGATCGTGCTCGACGCCACGCATGGCCCCGGGGTGCAGCCCGCTGAGTCGGTCGCCCTTGCCGCCTGGTTCGCGGCAGAGATGGAAGCCTCGGAGATGGTCGTGCTGGGCGAGGCCGCACCGGCGCAGGCCGAGGTGCCGCTGCGCGCCCTGGCGCTGCACGACGCCTTGTTCTGACCCGAGGTCCGGCAGCGGATTCGCCAATCCGCTGCCGACCCGGGCTGCGGCGGCCCGTTGTAACATGGCGTGAGCGCTTTCGGCGACGGTCTGCCAGCCGGATCTGCCGCCCGTCGCCCGCGTCTCTTGCCAAGACCGGCCCGATCCGTCAGTCACTTCGGCCATGACAGAGTATTACAGGCCCATCGTCCGCTTCGGTCCCGACCGCCCCGAAGGCGCCCTGCCCCTTGCGGGCGGGCCCGGCTGGTTCACCGAGGTCCAGCTCCGACGCCGCGACACCGCCCCCCGTGCCCTGCCCGCGCAGGACCTGCCCCCGGACTGGCGCCAGCGCCTGACCGCACCGCGCGCCGCTGTGGCCGGGCTGGACATGGGGCGGGCCAACGTCATGGGCATCCTGAACGTCACGCCCGACAGCTTTTCCGACGGCGGCAGCCACCAGACCGCCAATGCGGCGCTGCACCGGGCGCGCGGCATGGTCGCGGCGGGCGTCGACATGATCGATGTCGGCGGCGAAAGCACGCGGCCCGGCGCCGCCACGATCCCCCCCGAGGCAGAGATCGCGCGGATCGAGCCGGTGATCCGCGCCATCGGTCACGAGATTCCGGTGCCGGTCTCGATCGACACGCGGAAGTCCAGCGTCGCCGAGGCGGCGGTCGAGGCGGGCGCGGCGCTGGTCAATGATGTCTCGGGCTTCACCTACGATCCGATGCTGGGCCGCTTCTGCCAGACCCGCGGCCTGCCGGTCTGCGTCATGCACGCGCTTGGCGACCCGGAAACCATGCAGGACGATCCGCGCTACGACGATGTGCTGCTGGACGTCTACGACTTCCTCGAGCGGCAGGTCTCCGCGCTGGAACGGACCGGCATCCCCCGCGACCGCATCGTGGTCGACCCGGGCATCGGCTTCGGCAAGACCATGGCGCACAACCTGACGCTCCTGCACAATGTCTCGCTGTTTCACGGGATGGGCTGCCCGGTGCTTGTGGGCGCCTCGCGCAAGGGCTTCATCGGCACCCTGTCGGGTGCCGTCGAGCCCTCGGGACGCGTGGCGGGATCGCTGGCCGCCGCTCTGGCCGCCGCGGCGCAGGGCGTGCAGATCGTCCGGGTGCATGACGTGACCGAAACCGTGCAGGCGCTGAAGGTCTGGCGCGCAATTGAACAAGCAGAGGCATGAGATGAGCAGGACACTCTTCGGCACCGACGGCGTGCGCGGCACCGCCAACACCTATCCGATGACCGTCGAGATGGCGATGATGCTGGGCGCCGCCGTGGGCCGCCACTTCCGCAACGAGCATGGCGGCGTGCACCGCGTGGTGATCGGCAAGGACACGCGGCTGTCGGGCTACATGTTCGAGAACGCCCTGACCGCCGGGCTGACCTCGACCGGCATGAACGTGCTGCTGCTGGGGCCGGTGCCGACGCCCGCCGTCGGGCTGCTGACACCCTCGATGCGGGCCGATCTGGGCATCATGATCTCGGCCAGCCACAACCCGGCGGAAGACAACGGCATCAAGTTCTTCGGCCCCGACGGCTTCAAGCTGTCCGATGCGGTCGAGGCCGAGATCGAGGCCCTGGTCGAAGGCGGCGTGCGCCCCGCCGCGCCCGAGAACATCGAGCCGCGCCAAGCGCATCGACGACGACCGCTTCCGCTATCAGGAACGGGTGAAGTCCACCCTGCCCCACGGGCTGCGGCTGGACGGGGTGAAGGTGGTCGTGGACTGCGCCAATGGTGCCGCCTACAAGACCGCCCCCGAGGTGCTGTGGGAACTGGGCGCCGATGTGATCCCGGTGGGCGTCTCTCCGAACGGGCTGAACATCAATGCCGAATGCGGATCGACCAAGCCGCAGCGCGCCGCCGAGGCGGTGGTCGCCCATGGGGCCGACGTCGGGCTGTGCCTCGACGGCGATGCCGACCGGATCATCCTGATCGACGAGAACGGAGAGATCGCCGACGGCGACCAGATCATGGCGCTGATGGCGGCCCGCTGGGCCGAGGAGGACCGCCTGAAGGACGGCACGCTGGTGGCCACCGTGATGTCGAACCTCGGGCTGGAACGGTTCCTGCAGGACCGGGGCCTGCGGCTGGAGCGCACCAAGGTCGGCGACCGCTACGTGGTCGAGGCCATGCGGACGGGCGGCTTCAACCTTGGCGGCGAGCAGTCGGGCCATATCGTGATGACCGACTATGCCACCACCGGCGACGGGCTGATGGCAGGGCTGCAGTTCCTCTGCGAGATGGTGCGCACCAATCGCGCCGCCTCGGAACTGACGCATAGCTTCGCCCCGGTGCCGCAGCTTCTGAAGAACGTGCGCTACGGCGCGGGCGGGCTGCCGCTGGAAGAGGCCCGCGTGCAGGCCGCCATCGCCGAGGCCGAGGCCTCGCTGACCGGCAAGGGGCGGCTGTTGATCCGCAAGTCGGGGACGGAACCGCTGATCCGGGTCATGGCGGAATGCGAGGACGAGGGCCTGCTTGCGCAGGTGGTCGACGGAATCGTCGCCGAGGTGCAGGCGGTGGCCTGAGCCGCCCGGACCCGCGCGCCGGGTGGAAGGCGGGCTCGCCTGTCCTTGGCCGATGTCGCAGGGGCTCTGCCCCCCGGCCTGCGGCCTCCCCCCGAGGTATTTCGGGACCAAAGAAGCGAGGGGCAGCGCACCGGGGGCGAGGCGGGACCTTGCAGTCCGGCGATGTGCGGCCTGTTGCGGGTTCCGGCCTGCGCGCAGGCCCCAAAGGGGCGGCTGGCGGTGCGCCGGTCCGGCCCGGGGCCGGAGGCTTCAGGGGGGCTGGGCGTGACTGGCGCGGCTCAGCCCTGCCGCGCGGTCCGGCGGCGCCGCCCCGGAAAGAGGACCGCGCGGGCGGTGCGCCAGGAGGTCTTGAGGAACCACAGCGCGATCCCGAGAGCGAGCCAGCCCGCGAAGAACCCCACCCCGGCGAAGGTGATCCCCTCGAAGGTCAGCGGCAGGGCGGGCTTGAAGCTTTCCATGGTGCGTTCGGCCACCGCGCGGTCGCCGATATGCGTGGCGAGTTTCGCGCGCATGAAGGGGCCGGCGCCCTGAAGCGCCGTCAGCGCCGCTGACATTTCCCCGAGGCGCGCGATGTCGCTGGCCATATTCGCCGCCTGCGTCTGTGCGAGCGGCCCCTCGGCGCCGAGCCGTTGCAGGTAGGTCGCCATGGGCAGGCCCGCCGCCTCTGCATCGGCGCCGTAACGGTCGACCTGCCGGGACAGCTCGTCCACCGCGCCGCCGAGGCGCTGCATGTATTGCTGAGAGAATTCCGGGAACTGCGACAGCCCCGCGGCCCCGGTCAGCCCGGCGGCCAGTGTCACTGCGCGGGTGATCATCTCCGGCGCCTCTTTGTTTTTCTGCTCGGCGGAAGAATACCGCGCGGAGGATGGCCGGATCAAGCATTGGCAGCATGGGCTGGATATGCGCCCCGCGACAACCGGGGGTCGGTTCGGCGAAGGGCGCGGGCTTTGAAGGGGGCCGTGCAGCCGCGCCCGCCGAGATGCCTGTGTGGCGCATTCGGCAAGACCGCACGGGTCGGCAGCGGAGGCCGTGACGCGCAGAGACGCCGGGGCGGTCCGGGCGGAACCGCCTTCAATCTACGCGGTCGGATCCAATCTGTCGGAGGAGGGCATCGACGGGCGCGCGGCGGGTGTCGGGTCGGCGGCGGACATCGGCGGGTGCACGGAGGGCTTCAGGTCGCGGGTCTCAGGACGGCTCGATCCGTGACCGTCATTGGAGGTGCGCCCCCATGCAAGCCGGCCCCGGGCAAGGGCGGGTGGCGGACAGGATCGCCCTGCCCGCCACCCGTCCGGTCAGGCCGACTTGCCGTAGATCTGCGCGATGCGGGCCACCGCCGCTTCGGGCGGCAGTTCCTCGCTTTCGCCGGTGCGGCGCGAGGTCAGTTCCACCACGCCGTTCTTCAGCCCGCGCGGCCCGACGGTGATCCGCCAGGGCAGGCCGATCAGGTCCATGGTGGCGAACTTGGCGCCCGCGCGTTCGTCGGTGTCGTCGTAGAGCGGCTCCAGCCCCGGGGCGGTCAGCGACGCATAAAGCGCCTCGCAGGCCGCGTCCGCCTCGGCGTCGCCGGTCTTGAGGTTGACGATACCGCAGTGGAAGGGTGTCACGCCCTCGGGCCAGATGATGCCCTTGTCGTCGTGGCTGGCCTCGATGATGGCGCCCAGAAGGCGGCTGACGCCGATCCCGTGGCTGCCCATGTGCACCGGCACCTCGGCCCCGTCGGGGCCCTTGACCGTCGCGCCCATCGGCTCGGAATACTTGGTGCCGAAGTAGAAGATCTGCCCGACCTCGATGCCCCGCGCGGTGCGGCGGCGTTCTTCCGGCACCTCGTTGAACAGCGCCTCGTCGTGGGTTTCATCCGTGCGGGCATAGCGCGAGGTGAACTCTTCCAGCACCGCCTGGCACTGCTCGACCGAGTCGTAATCGATCTGGCGGTCGCCGAACTTCAGGTCGGTGATCTGGCTGTCGTAGAAGACCTCGCTTTCGCCGGTCTCGGCCAGCACGAGGAATTCATGCGTGTCGTCGCCGCCGATGGGGCCGGAATCGGCGCGCATCGGGATTGCCTGCAGGCCCATGCGCTCGTAGCTGCGCAGGTAGCTGACGAGGTGGCGGTTGTAGGCGTGCAGCGCGTCTTCCTTGGTCAGGTCGAAGTTGTAGCCGTCCTTCATCAGGAACTCGCGCCCCCGCATCACCCCGAAGCGCGGACGGATCTCGTCGCGGAATTTCCACTGGATGTGGTAGAGCGTCAGCGGCAGGTCCTTGTAGCTGCTGACATGGCTGCGGAAGATGTCGGTGATCAGCTCTTCGTTGGTGGGACCGTAGAGCATGTCGCGGTCCTGCCGGTCGCGGATGCGCAGCATCTCGGGACCGTAGGCGTCATACCGACCGGATCCTTCCACAGCTCCGCCGATTGCAGCGTCGGCATCAGCAGCGGGATATGCCCGGCGCGCTGCTGTTCCTCGTGCACGATGCGCTCGATATTGCGCAGCACCTTGTAGCCCAGCGGCAGCCACGAATAGATGCCCGCGCTGGCCTGCTTGATCATGCCGGCGCGCAGCATGTAGCGGTGAGACACGATCTGCGCCTCGGAGGGCGTTTCCTTGAGGACGGGCAGGAAGTAGCGGGACAGGCGCATGGGCGGGACCTTCGGTTGCGTTTCGCCCTTCCCTAGCGGCTCGGCGAAGGGCGGACAAGGGTGGCGCGCGGTGCAGGCCGGATGGCCCGCGAAGCGGCCCTGCCTTTCGCGGCAGCACGCCCTTGGGCCCGGCCCCATCCGCCCCGGCAGCGGTGTTTCCCGTCGACCCGATGCCATCCAGCCGGAAATCCCCACCTTCCCTTGCGTCGAACCCGTGGCATACTGCGGCAAAGCCATTTCCGGGGAGACCATGCGTTTTCTGATCACCGCCCTGTTCCTGCTGGCCGCCCTGCCCGCCCGGGCGCAGATCGCCGATTGCGACTTCGGCTTCGACATCGACCGGCAGTCCAGCGCCTTCCAGTCCATGCTTGTCGACGGCGAGCAGAAAAAGGGCTTCTGGCTGTCGGTCAACCGCGCGCCGCCGGAAATCCGCGGGCTGGCGAAATACATCGGGCGGTTGCAGGTCTGCCTGATCACCCCCGACGGCAAGCCGCGCGAGATCCGGCGGGGCGGCGGCACGATGACGCTGGACAGCCCCTTCGTCGCCAATTGCACCGCCGCTCTGCTGCCGGACAACCGGCTGCTGACCAACGCGCATTGCTACTTCGACCCCGATCTGGTGGCGGCGGGTTTCTCCATCGTGCAGGAGGCGCGGATCAATTTCGACTATACCTCGAAGGACGACACCGGGTCGGTCCGAACCTATCGCGTGCTGACCGGCCCCATGGCGGTGGACGAGGATCTGGACGCGCTGCTGTTGCAGGTGATCGGCGATGCCAATGCGGATCTGGGCGGGCACATCCCGATGAAGATGCGCCGTGACCTGCAACCCTACCAGTCGCTGGCCATGATCCACCACCCGGGCGCCGAGCCGCAGCAGTATTCAACCGGGACCTGCCAGATCCACCGCCGTCAGGACGAGATCGACGCGGGCCGTTCGCCGCTGCGGCACACCTGCGAAAGCATCGGCGGCTCGTCCGGGTCGCTGCTGTTCGACGCGCGGACGCTGGCGGTCGTGGGGCTGCACAACCAGGGCGGGTTGTCGCGGCTGGACGAGAGCTTCAACGGCGGCCACAAGATCGCGATGATCGACGAGGCTTTCGGTCTGGGTTTCGAAGAGGTCGGCACCGCCGCCCCCGCCGCAGGCCCGGCCACCCCGGCCCCCTCGCGCGCAGAGCAGGCCCGCGCCGCATTGTCCGAGGCGCTGCTGGAGCCGGAGGCCGAGACCCAGATCGCCCGCCTGCGCGCGGTGATCGAAGAGTACCCCGGCACCGACATGGCCAAGCGCGCCCAGTCGATGCTGGCGCGGCTGGAAGACCAGCAGGCCAGCGCGTTGACGACACAGGCCAACGCTGCCCTGACCGAGGCCTTGCTGATGCCGGAAGGCGCCGCCAAGCTGACCGCCCTGCAAGCAGTGGCCCGCGACTACGCGGGCACCACGGCGGCGGTCAACGCAGGCGATGCGGCGCGGCGGCTGCAGGCTTCGATGCAGGCGGCACAGGCCGCGCCCACGGTTCAGCCGCGCGTACAGGCCGCGCCGGTGGCCCCGAGAGAGACCACCCGCCAGCCCACCCTGCGGGTCTGCTACGTCAACGACGTGCGCCCGCCGGATGCCTATCTTGCCCTGCGCTCGCAGCCCTCGTCGCGCTCGGGTAGCCGCCTGCGCCTGCTTTACAAGGGCGAGAGCTTCTCGATGGTCGGCCCGCGTCAGGGCGACTGGCACCTCGTCTCGACCCCGGACGGGTTGCAGGGCTGGGTGTCCTGGGCCAAGTCGCGGTGGATCACATGCCCCTGAAGGCGCTTTTCGCGGCGCTCTTTCTGGCGGGCGGCGCGGCGGCAGAATGCCCCGCCGTGCTGACCGGCGCCGCGCGTCTGCTGGTGGTCACCACCCCCGGCATGAGTGCGCCCACGGGCACCGGGCAGCTTTGGAAGCGCACGCCCGGCGCCGACTGGCAGGCGGTCGGCGGCCCGATCGCCATGGTGCTGGGGCGCAACGGGCTGGGCTGGTCGCACGATCAGGGCGCGCTGGCGCGGGGCAGCGAGCCGATCAAGCGCGAGGGCGACGGGCGCACCCCCGCCGGGATCTTTGCGGCGGGCGAGGCCTTTGGCATGGGGCCGACGCTGCTGCCCGAGGGCCGCCGCCGCACCCTGACCGAAGGCACCGCCTGCGTCGACGACCCGCGCAGCCCCGCCTACAACAGCATCACCACCCGCAGGCTTGCCAAGGGCATCAGCCACGAGAAGATGTGGACGATCCCGCAATACCGGCAGGGCATGGTGATCCGCAACGCCACCGATGCGGCGAAACGCGGCGGCTCCTGCATCTTCCTGCACGTCTGGCGGGCGCCGGGAAAACCGACCTCGGGCTGCATCGCCGCCGAGGAACGCCATGTCGAGGCGGTGCAGCTGCTGTTCGACGGCCTGCCCTCGGCGGTGGCGATCCTGCCCCGCGACGGCGGGGCGCGGATCGCGGGCTGTCCCCTGCCCGGTCTCGCCCGGGACTGACCCGGTCCCGGCCCCGCCCCCCGCGATGGCCTGCCCGGCTGCCTGCCGGTCTGCCTGTCGGCGACGCCTCTCAGGGCAACAGCCTTGCGGCAGGGCCTATGGCGGCGCGCGCAAAGGCGTCGGAGGGCGCCAGGCGCGCCAAAGCTGCAGGCCCGGCCCTTCCGGACCCCGTCACGGCAAGGACCGGCGCGCCGCCGTGCGACCGGCGCGGCCCCGACAGGGCCATGCCCATCGGCGGGATGCGCCATGACACCGGCTGCCGCGCCGCCGCCACCCGGCTGGCCGGGCGCCCTGTGCGGTCTGTCGCGACAGGAAGCGACACCGACCTCTCGGAACAACTTTCCCTTTGCGCGGCGCGGTGATACGCGCAATCCTGCGCCAGACAGCGACCGGAAGCAGGAGAAAGGCAGCGTGGCTTTGCCAGTCAGGACTCAGCTCAAATACTGGGGCATCGCCGCCCTGATCTTTGCCGTCGTCCTCTGGTCGCTGGGCAATGTGCTTCTGCCGTTCATCCTTGGCGGCGCCATCGCCTATTGCCTTGATCCGGTGGCCGACTGGCTGGAGCGTCTGGGCCTGTCGCGCGCCGCCGCGACCGCCGTGATCACCGTGGTCACCATCCTGATCTTCGTCATCATGGTGCTGGCGATCATCCCGACGCTGGTCAACCAGACGGTCTCGCTGTTCAATACCGCGCCACAGGTGTTCCGCGACCTGCAGGCCTTCCTGTCGGAGAAATTCCCCTCGGTCCTGACCGAGGGCAGCGTCGTGCGCGAAACCATCACCTCTGTCGGCACCGCGATCCGCGACAAGGGCGGAGAGCTGATGAACACCGCGCTGGCCTCGGTCGCCTCGCTGCTGAGCATCGTGACGCTGTTCGTCATCGTGCCGGTGGTGGCGGTCTACCTGCTGCTGGACTGGGACCGGATGGTGGCCAAGATCGATGCCATGATCCCGCTGGACCACCGCGCGACCGTGCGCCACCTCGCGCGGGAAATCGACCGCGTGCTGGCGGGCTTCATCCGGGGCATGGGGTCGGTCTGCATGATCCTTGGCGTCTATTACGCCGGGGCGCTCTGGCTGGTCGGGTTGCAGTTCGGGCTGGTGGTGGGCGTCGTGGCGGGGATGCTGACCTTTATTCCCTATGTCGGCGCCATCGTTGGCGGGGTGCTGGCCATCGGCCTCGCGCTGTTCCAGTTCTGGGGCGACTGGGTCTGGATCATCGTGGTCTGGGCGATCTTCCAGTCCGGCCAGTTCATCGAAGGCAATGTGCTGACGCCGCGCCTGGTCGGCAACTCTGTCGGGCTGCACCCGGTGTGGCTACTGCTGGCGCTGTCGGTCTTCGGCTCGCTCTTCGGTTTCGTGGGCCTGCTGGTGGCGGTGCCTGTCGCCGCCGCGCTGGGGGTCGTCGCGCGTTTTCTTGTGGATCGCTACAAGGGCAGCCGGCTGTACCTCGGGCTCGGGCAGGAGCACGACGAGCCATGAGCGGTCCAGAGCAGCTTCCCCTGCCCCTGCCTGCACTCGAGGCACTGGGGCGTGAGGACTTTTTCGTCAGCCCTGCCAATGCACTGGCCGTGGCGCAGGTCGAGGCCTGGCGCGACTGGCCGTCGCGCAAGATGGTGGTCTACGGCCCCGAAGGCAGCGGCAAGACGCATCTCGCGCATGTCTGGGCCTCGCTGTCGGGCGCCCGGATCGTCGAGGCCGTGGCGCTGTCGGAGGACAGCGTGCCGGGGCTGGCCGAGGCACCGGCCTGCGTCGAGAACGTCGAGGCCATCGCCGGAAACGCCGCCTGCGAGCGGGCGCTCTTTCACCTGCACAACCTTTGCCTGGCGCAGGGCCACGCGCTGCTGATGACCGCGGCCCGCGAACCCGCGCGCTGGCGGCTGGGCCTGCCCGACCTGCAAAGCCGCGTGCAGGGCGCGCAGGCGGCACGGCTGTCCGAACCGGACGACCTGCTGCTGACCATGCTGCTGGCGAAACTGCTGTCCGACCACCAGACCCAGGTGCGGCCCGATGTCATCCCCTATCTCGTCAGCCACATGCCGCGCAGCTACCGCGCCGCTCGCGCGCTGGCCGAGGCGCTGAGCGCGGATCTCGCTGGCGGCGAAGAAAGCGGTGTCCCGGCGCATGGCCGCAGAGGCCCTGGAGCGGCTGGGCCCCGGGCTCTGATCGCGGCGTAACGCCACGGGGCGCGGCGCCGATGCCCCGGCACCCGGGCACGGGACCGGGCAGATCCGCAAGCGGCCCGCCCGCGACCCACCGGCCAGACAGGTATTTTTGCCAAGAAGAAACCCAGGGCGGTTCCCTGTCGGCGACGGGTCGGGGCCGGAACGGCCTTTCCGCGCGGCAGGCCCTTGGGGGCTTGCGGCGGGGCATCGGAACACGGCAGAGTGTGGGTGCCCGGGCGCGGCGTTCCGCGTCATGAAACCGTTGCACTTCATCCGCATAAGCCCCCCATGACTCAAGCCGATTTCCTCAAATCCCCGCTCCCGCCTGCCATCGACCTGCCGGATCTCGACCTGTCCGGACCGGGGCGCTTCTTCAACCGCGAGCTCAGCTGGCTGGGCTTCAACTGGCGTGTGCTGGAAGAGGCCGAGAACCCGCGCGTGCCGCTGCTGGAGCGGCTGCGCTTCGCCTCGATCTCGGCGGCGAACCTCGACGAGTTCTATACCGTCCGCGTCGCCGGCCTGCGCGAGCTGGCCCATGCGGGCAACACCGCCCTGGCCGCCGACGGGCTGACGCCGGCGGAACAGCTGGTGCTGATCGACGAGGATGCGCGCCGCCTGATGGCGCAGCAGCAGACGGTCTGGGGCGAGTTGCGCGCCCTGATGGTCGAACAGGGCATCCACGTGGTGCTGCGCAAGGACCTGACCGACGCCGACCGCGCCTATCTGAACGAGGCCTTCCTGAACCAGGTCTTTCCGGTGCTTTCGCCGCTGGCCATCGACCCGGCGCATCCCTTCCCCTTCATCGCCAACATGGGCTACTGCCTTGCCCTGCAGCTGGAGCGGATGCGCGACAAGCGCGCGCTGCAGGCGCTGCTGCCGGTGCCCGCGCAGATCGACCGCTTCATGCGCCTGCCCGCCGAGGACGGCACCCACCGCTTCATCCTGCTGGAAGACGTGATCCTGCTGCATATCGACAGCCTGTTTCCGGGCTATCGCAGCAAGGACCACTTCGGCTTCCGCGTGCTGCGCGACAGCGACCTGGAAGTCGAGGAAGAGGCCGAGGACCTGGTGCGCGAGTTCGAGGTGGCGCTGAAGCGCCGCCGACGCGGCGAGGTGGTGCGGCTGACCGTCACCACCGGCGCCCCCAAGGCGCTGCGCAATATCGTCATGCGCGAGCTGCATGTCGAGCCGGAAGAGGTGATCGAGCTGGACGGCATGATCGGCCTTGCGGATACCAAGGAGCTGGTGATCGACCAGCGCCCCGACCTTCTGTGGCCCTTGTTCACCCCGCGCGTGCCCGAGCGCGTGCAGGACCACGACGGCAACATGTTCAAGGCCATCGCGCAGAAGGACATGCTGCTGCACCACCCCTACGAGACCTTCGACATGGTGGTCCGCTTCCTCAACCAGGCGGCGCAGGACCCGGACGTGGTGGCGATCAAGCAGACGCTCTACCGGACGTCGAAGAACTCTCCCATCGTCGAGGCGCTCTGCGAGGCCGCGGAGGACGGCAAGTCCGTCACCGCGCTGGTGGAACTGAAGGCGCGCTTCGACGAGGCCGCCAACATCCGCCAGTCGCGGCGGCTGGAACGGTCGGGCGCCCACGTCGTTTACGGCTTCCTCGACTGGAAAACCCATGCCAAGATTTCCTCGGTGGTGCGGCGCGAGGGCGACAAGCTGGTGACCTACACCCATTGGGGCACCGGCAACTACCACCCGATCACCGCGAAGATCTACACCGACCTCAGCTTCTTCACCTGCGATGCGGCGCTGGGGCGCGATGCGGCGAAGATCTTCAACTACCTGTCCGGCTACGCCATGCCGGAGGGGCTGGAGAACCTGCATATCTCGCCCCACGACCTGAAGTCCGGCATGATCGAGATGATCGAGGCCGAGATGGCGCATGCGGCCAAGGGCAAGCCCGCGCAGATCTGGATCAAGATGAACTCGCTGATCGAGCCCGACATGATCGACGCGCTTTACCGCGCCTCGCAGGCCGGGGTGCGGATCGACTGCGTGATCCGGGGCATCTGCGGGCTGCGTCCGGGCGTGAAGGGCCTGTCCGAGAACATCCGGGTGAAGAGCATCGTGGGCCGCTTCCTCGAACATTCGCGCATCGCCTGTTTCGGCAACGGCCACGGCCTGCCCCATGCCAAGGCGCGGGTCTTCATGTCCTCGGCGGACTGGATGGGCCGCAACCTGAACCGCCGGGTCGAGACCGGGGTGGAGATCATGAACGCCACCGTGAAGGCGCAGATCGTCAGCCAGATCATGGCCGCGAACCTTGCCGATACGGCGCAAAGCTGGGTCATGGAGCCCTCGGGCGCCTTCACCCGCCACCCCATGCCGGAGGGGGCCTTCTCTTTCAACTGCCACCGCTTCTTCATGGAAAACCCCTCGTTGTCGGGGCGGGGCACGGCGGGCGCATCGGATGTGCCGAAGCTGACCCACACAGAGGACTAGGCCCCGGGAGGGCGGGCCACGGCCCGCCCTGCACCGGGTGTTCATGGTCGTCAGCCGGAAACAGCGAAAGACCGCCGCGCCCTGTCGCTGCGGTCTTTTTTCTGCGTTCAAATGGCTGTCGAGCCGCCCGGATCCCTTGTCAGACCGTCTGTTCCGCAGGCACCTGGGACATCCCGCGCGTCGGAGACCGGGTCAAAGCTGTGCGGCTGGGTCGCGGCAGAGGGTTCAGGGCCGCGTCAGGCGGGCGCGGTGGGTGCGGGCCTTCAGCGCAGTCTGCGACGACGACAAGCCCACCCGCACCGAGGCAGGTCCGCAGACCCAGACGGGCGCCCTGATGCTCTGCCCCAATGCCGCGCCGCAGGTCCTGCCAGGCCTGTTCCGGCAGCGGCCCGGCCTACCCGGGCCGACCGCCGTTACGCGTGGATGCGCGTGCAGGTGCCCTTGCCTTCGAGGATGCCGCGGAAACCGCCCGGTTCGTCCAGCGAGAAGACGATCAGCGGCATGTTGTTGTCCCGCGCCAGCGCGATCGCGGAGGCATCCATGACCTTGAGGTTCTTCGACAGCACCTCGTCGAAGGTGACCTCGTCGAAGCGCACCGCGTCCGCATGGGCGCGCGGGTCCTTGTCGTAGACGCCGTCGGTGCCGTTCTTGCCCATCAGGATCGCCTCGCAGGCCATCTCGTTGGCGCGCAGCGCGGCGGCGGTGTCGGTGGTGAAATAGGGGTTCCCGGTCCCGGCGGCGAAGATGCAGACGCGCTTCTTCTCCAGGTGGCGGACGGCGCGGCGGCGGATGTAGGGCTCTGCCACCTCGTCCATGCGGATCGCGCTGATCACCCGGGTGAAGACGCCCAGACCTTCCAGCGCCGACTGCATGGCCAGAGCGTTCATCACCGTGGCCAGCATGCCCATGTAATCGGCGGTCGTCCGTTCCATGCCCTGAGCCGACCCGGCGAGGCCCCGGAAGACGTTGCCGCCACCGATCACCATGCAGATCTCGACGCCGAGGGCATGCACCGCCTGCACCTCGCGGGCGATGCGCTCGACGGTCGGCGGATGCAGGCCGTAGCCCTCGGGGCCCATCAGAGCCTCGCCGGAAATCTTGAGCATGATGCGCTGGAAAGCGGCGGGTTGAATGGATGTGTCGCTCATGTTGCGCTCCGTCTTGGCCCGGGGGTAGGATTGCGGGCATATGTGGCCGAAAACCGCCCGCGCCGCAATGGTGCACGGAGGGTGAACACCGCCACCAGAGGGACCGAGGGCAGGATGAGCGACAGCACCGCGATCACCGCGCGCATTTCCGCGCTGGACCCGGCGCGCCCGGTGCTGATCGCCGGGCCGACCGCCAGCGGGAAATCGGCGCTGGCGCTGAGGATCGCCGAGACGCAGGGCGGCACGGTCGTCAATGCCGACGCGATACAGGTCTTCGGGGACTGGCGGGTGCTGACCGCCCGCCCCTCGGTCGCGGAAGAGGCGCGCGCGCCGCATGCGCTCTTCGGCCATGTCCCCGGCACGCAGACCTACAGCGTCGGCGACTGGCTGCGCGATCTCGCGCCGCTTCTGCGCGGCCCGCGCCCGATCATCGTGGGCGGCACCGGCCTGTATTTCACCGCGCTGACCGAAGGGCTGGCGCAGATACCCCCCGTGCCGCCCGCGATCCGCGCCGAGGGCGAGGCGCTGTTGCGCGCGCAGGGTCTTCCTGCCCTGCTGGCGGATCTCGATCCCGAGACCGCCGCGCGCATCGACCGGCAGAACCCCGCCCGCGTGGCCCGCGCACTGGGAAGTCCGGCGCGCCACCGGGCGCGGGCTGGCCGACTGGCAGGACGAGACGCCGCCGCCGCTGCTGCCCCTTGCCAAGGCGCAGCCGATCCTGCTTCATGCACCCAAGGACTGGCTGACGCCCCGGATCGAGACGCGCTTTCGCCAGATGATCGAGGACGGCGCCCTGGACGAAGCCCGAAACAACCGCGCCACGTGGCGCCCCGACCTGCCCTCGGCCAAGGCCATCGGCGCGGCCGAGCTTATGGCCTATCTGGATGGCACAATGGATCTGGACCGGGTGATCGACCGCGCCACCATCCTGACCCGGCAATTCGCCAAGCGCCAGCGCACCTGGTTCCGGGCGCGGATGGGCAACTGGCCGCAGATCAACATGAGCACGCCATGAGCCGACCGGGCTTCCTGCGCAACCCGATGCCCCCGGCACCGGCCCGCGCCGGTGGCCCCGTCCGCAGCGGCTCTTTCGGACCGGAATTGCAGGCCGCGCCGTGGAAATACACCCTGTCGCACGACCGCGAAGAGGATTGCCTGCTGTGGATCACCCGCGGACAGGGCCGCGTGACGATCAACGGCCTGCGGCGCGGCCTGTCCATGCATCACGCGATCTTCCTGCCCGCCGGGACGCTCTTTGCGCTGGATCTTCAACAGGGCACGCAGGCGCTTTTTGTCCAGTCGCCGCACGGGCTGGCGCCGCGCATGCCGCAAGAGCCGCTGCTCTTGCGCATCCGCGACGGGCTGGCGCAGGCCGAACTGACCGGAGAGATCGACGCCATGGCCCGCGAGACCCAGCGCGCGCGTTCGCTGATGGGCGATGCGCTGGAGGCGCGGCTGCAACTGGTCGCCATCTGGTTGCGCCGCCAGATCGAGGCCGGCGCCGCCGAGGCCCCGGAAGAGACCGCCGCCCTGCGGCTGGTCCGGCGCTACGCCCGCCTTGTCACCCGCGAATTCCGCAGCGCCGAGCCGATCGCCCATCATGCCGGGGTGCTGGGCGTCACGCCCACACATCTGTCGCGGGTCTGTCGCCAGTGCTGCGGCAAGACCGCCGCCGACCTGCTGACGGAACGGCGCCTGCATGCCGCCCGCGTCGCGCTGGAAAGCCCGCGCCCGCCTGTGCAGGAGATCGCGCGCGGCCTGGGCTTTGCCTCGCCGGCCTATTTCACCCGCTTCATCCAGAGCCATACCGGCCTCACCCCCAGCGCCCTGCGCGCGGGCGCCGCCCGCGCCTCGCCCCGGCGCGCGTAAAGGTCTTGTGACATTGTCCTTTGCCCCGTTGCCTTTCCGGCGATGTCGCTTTTGAATGGTAACCATGTCGTATTTTGACCACGGAATGTCGAATTCGGGCTTTGACGCATCGACTTGCGGCATGCGCAATGCGATCAGCCCCCTTCCGCCTCGCGGGTCCGGCGCGCCCGTGGCCAACCGTAACCGAGTTAACGACACCCATCCGTGTCACAGGGAGACCAAGATGACCGATACGCACAGCCAGGACCGGGTCCATCCCGCCGCCAAGCTTTATGCGCGCGAGTTCAGGGCAGGCCAGCTTGGCCGCCGCGAGTTCCTGGCCCGCAGCACGGCGCTTGGGCTGACGGCGGGCGCGGCCTACATGCTGGGCGGTCTGTCCCAGCCGGCCCGCGCGCAGGGCGCCATGCAGGAGGGCGGCACCATCCGCCTGCAATGCGAGGTGCGCGCCCACAAGGACACGCGCACCTACGACTGGACGCAGATGGCCTATGTCACCCACGGCACGCTGGAATACCTCGTCGAGTACAACTCTGACGGGACCTTCCGCGGCATGCTTCTGGAAAGCTGGGAGGTGAACGACGACGCCACCGAATACACGCTGAAGGTGCGCCCGGGCATCACCTGGTCGAACGGCGATCCCTTCACCGCCGAGGACGTGGCCCGCAATGTCACCCGCTGGTGCGACGGTTCGGTCGAGGGCAATTCCATGGCCGCGCGCATGGCATCGCTGATCGACGACCAGACCGGCAAGGCGGCAGAGGGCGCGATCACCGTGGTCGACGACATGACCGTGGCGCTGGTCTGCAAGCAGCCCGATATCACCATCGTTGCGGGCTTCGCCGATTATCCCGCCCCGGTCGTGCATTCCAGCTACGACCCGAACGCCGACCTGTCGGAGCTGGTCGGCACCGGCCCCATGGACATCGTACAGATGGACGTCGGCGTGAAAGCGGTGCTGCAGAAATCCGACCGCCCGTGGTGGGGCAACGAAGCCTTCGAGGAAGGCGGCTGGTACATCGACACGTTGGAAATCATCGACTACGGGCAGGACCCGGCGGCCTGGGTCGCGGCTGCGGAATCCGAAGAAATCGACGTCTTCTACGAGACCGTGGGCGATTTCATCGACATCATGGACGCGATCGGCTGGCAGAACTCCGAGGTGGCGACCGGCTCGACCATCGTGATCCGCCCGAACCAGCTGGCCACCGATGCCGAGGGCAACACGCCCTATGCCGACAAGCGCGTGCGGCAGGCGCTGGCCATGGCGGTCGACAACGCGATCTGCCTCGAACTGGGCTATGCCGACCGGGGCACGGTGGCCGAGAACCACCACGTCGGGCCGATCCACCCGGAATACGACCCCTCGGTCGGGCGGCTGCCCCATGACCCGGCCCGCGCCATGGAGCTGATGACCGAGGCCGGCATGGCCGATTACGAGCACGAATTGCAGTCCATCGACGACGACTGGCGCAAGAACACCACCGACGCGGTGGCGGCGCAGCTGCGCGACGCGGGCTTCAAGGTGCGCCGGACGATCCTGCCCGGCTCGACCTTCTGGAACGACTGGACGAAATACGCCTTCAGCTCGACCAACTGGAACCACCGCCCGCTGGCCGTGCAGATCCTTGCGCTGGCCTACAAGTCCGGCGAGGCCTGGAACGAGTTCGGCTTTGCCAACCAGGAATTCGACGCCCTGCTGGCCGAGGCCTCGTCCATCGCCGACGCCGACAAGCGGCGCGCGGTCATGGGCAAGTTGCAGGCCATCCTGATCGAGGAAGGCGTGACGATCCAGCCCTACTGGCGGTCGCTCTACCGCCATTCGGCAGAGGGCATCCTGGGCGCAGAGCAGCACATCTCTTACATGCCGCAGGTCTACAAGTGGGGCCTTGCCGCCTGACGGATCCGCTGACGCTCGACCGGGCCGTTTCCTGACCGGGGCGGCCCGTTTCGCAACAGCGCGCCCCGAAGCGGGGTGCCAGCAAGGGCGGGCGGCGATGCACCCCCTGCCCGGCCAGCCCTGAGAGGCCCATATGGGATTGTTCATACTCAGGCGGATCGGCGTCATGCTGCTGACCGCCCTCTGCCTGACTTTTCTGGTTTTCTACCTGACCAACCTTTACCCGAACCTTGAAAAGCTCGCCAAGACGCAGGGCAATTTCCGCATGTCGGACGAGGCGGTGGCATCCTGGCTGGACAAGGGCGGCTACCTGCAACCGACGCCGGTGAAATACGCCGAGTGGCTGGGGCTGGTGCCCTCCTACCGCCACACCGACGCCGAGGGCAACGTGACGGGCCGCTGCATCGAACCGGGCATGACGGCAGAAGAGGCGCCCGCGTTCTGCGGCGTGTTGCAGGGCTACTGGGGCTATTCGACGGTCTTCCGGGACCCGGTGGCCGAAATCATCGGCACGCGGCTGTCGCTGACCGGCGTGCTGATGTTCTGGGTGATGATGCTGATGGTGCCCGGCGCGCTGATCATCGGCGTGCTGGCGGGCATGAAAGAGGGCTCTCCGCTGGACCGGTCCCTGTCGACCGTGTCGATCACCACGACGGCGACGCCGGAATATGTCTCGGGCGTGCTCTTCATCGCGGTCTTCGCCTCTTCCGCCGTCGGGCTGAAATGGTTCAAGGGCACCGCGACCAGCGCCATGGACGGCCCGACCTTCGAGAACTTCTTCCTGCCGGTGCTGACCATCGCGCTTTTCGGCATGGGCTATATCGCGCGGATGACGCGGGCCGCCATGGCCGAGGTCATGACCGCGCAATACATCCGCACCGCGCGGCTGAAGGGCGTTTCCTTCCGCAATATCGTGTTGAAGCACGCGCTCAGGAACGCCCTTATCGCCCCCTTCACCGTCATCATGCTGCAATTCCCGTGGCTGCTGAACGGCGTGGTGATCGTCGAGACCCTGTTCAACTACAAGGGCTTCGGCTGGACGCTGGTGCAGGCGGCCTCCAACAACGACATCGAGCTGCTGCTGGGCGTCTCGGTGGTCTCTGTCATCGTCGTGCTGGTGACGCAGCTGATTTCCGATATCGGCTATGTCTACCTGAACCCCCGCATCAGCGTGACCTGAGGAGGGCGTGATGGAAGACCTTACATGGACAGGCTGGCTGGGCACGGTGCTGGACCCCGTGTTTTACGTGCTGGTACCGGTCTTCGCCGCCTCGCTGGCGGCGCGCATCCTGCTGTCGTGGTTCGAACCCGATCCCGGCATCCGCAGCAACCCCGACGGCACGCTCATGGCGACGGGCGGCCTGCGCGGCCTCTCGGCGCGGGTGTCGAACCGGATCGGGCTGGCGCTGCTGGCCCTCGTGATGGCCTACCTCTTGGGCGGCGTGGTGCTGGGCGCGGATGCGGGCATTGTCGGCGCCATCAGCCAGCGGTTCACGCCGGTCTGGATCGCGCTGGCGCTGACCTTCGGCCTGTCGATCACCTACAAACGGCGGCTGGGGCTGTACGGCAAGCTTTTCGACTCGACCATCGGCATGATCGGCTTTGGCCTCGTGATGTTCTGGGTCTACACGGCCCTCTTCACCGGGCTCCTCGACCTGATCGCCACACATCCGCCGCTGGACCAGGTTTCGGGCATGAAGAACAAGGTCCCCGGCACGCCCCTGCGCGGCGCCGAGACGGGGGAATACCTCTGGTATCTGCTGGGCGGCGACAACCTGGCGCGCGACGTCTTCAGCCGCGTGGTCAAGGGGGCGGTCGTGGTAATCCAGATCGCGCCGCTGGCGACGCTCTTCGCCTTCATGGTGGGCATCACGCTGGGCCTGCCCGCGGGCTACTACGGCGGCAGGCTGGACCTGTTCCTGTCCTTCCTCGCCAACCTCATCCTCGCCTTCCCGGTGATCCTGCTGTTCTACCTGCTGGTCACGCCCGAGATCGTGGCGACGGGCCTGCCGCAATACATGGCGGTGGTGCTGTTTGCCTTCCCCATCGTCTTCGCAGGCGTCCTCATCCATGCGCGCTATCGCACCCAGCCGTCGAAGGACCGGCTGTGGCTGGCGCTGGTGCTGGGGCCGATGGCGCTGGTCTACCTCTCGGTGATCAATCAGCCGGGATCGGGGATCGCCTTCTGGCCGCTGGATTTCTTCGATGTGCCGCCGGGGATCCTGGTGGTCTTCGTCTCGGTGGTCTTCGTGAATGCGCCGACGGTCTTCCGCATCGTCCGGGGTCTGGCGATGGACATCAAGACCCGCGACTATGTCGCCGCGGCCCAGACCCGGGGCGAGCGCCCGTGGTACATCATGCTGTGGGAGATCCTGCCCAATGCGCGCGGGCCGCTGATCGTCGATTTCTGCCTGCGCATCGGCTACACGACGATCCTGCTGGGCACGCTGGGCTTCTTCGGGCTGGGGCTGCCGCCCGAAAGCCCGGACTGGGGATCGACGATCAACGACGGGCGCAAGCTCTTGTCGATCTACCTGCACCCCGCGCTGCCGCCGGCCTTCGCGCTCTTGTCGCTGGTGCTGGGGCTGAACCTGCTGGCGGACGGTCTGCGGGAAGAGGCGTTGCGCGATTGACCCCGGACGGACCGGGGGCCAGCCCCCGGACCCCCGAGGTATTTTCAGGACCAAAGAAGCAGGGGCGCGCCCCTGCCGGAGACGAGGGATGACGGGAATGACAGAGGCGTATGACGGGCCGATCCTTGAAATCGAGGACCTGTCGATTTCCTTCTTCACGCGGCTGCGCGAGATCCCGGCAGTGATGGATTTTTCCGTCACGGTCATGCCGGGCGAGGCGGTGGGGCTGGTGGGCGAGAGCGGCTGCGGCAAGTCCACCGTGGCGCTTGGGGTCATGCAGGATCTTGGGCGGAACGGGCGGGTCGTGGGCGGATCGATCCGGTTCAAGGGGCGCGATCTGGGCGCGATGGGCGCGGAAGAGCTGCGGCGGCTGCGCGGGTCGGAGATCGCGATGATCTACCAGGAGCCCATGGCCTCGCTGAACCCGGCCATGAAGATCGGCAGGCAGCTGATGGAGGTGCCGATGATCCATGCGGGCGCCTCGGAGAAGGAGGCCCATGACCGGGCGCTGCAGATGGTCACGGACGTCAAGCTGCCGGATCCCCGGCGCATTCTCGACAGCTATCCGCACCAGCTGTCGGGCGGCCAGCAGCAGCGCATCGTCATCGCCCTGGCGCTGATGGCGGAACCCGCGCTTCTGATCCTCGACGAGCCGACCACGGCGCTGGACGTGACCGTCGAGGCGGCGGTGGTGGAGCTGGTCAAGGAGCTGGGCCGGAAATACGGCACCTCGATGCTGTTCATCAGCCACAACCTGGGTCTGGTGCTGGAGACCTGCGACCGCATCTGCGTGATGTATTCCGGCGAGGCGGTGGAGACCGGCGCCATTGGCGATGTCTTCGACCGGATGCGCCACCCCTACACGCAGGCGCTGTTCCGCTCGATCCCGCTGCCCGGGGCGGACAAGGCGGCGCGGCCTCTGGTGGCGATCCCGGGCAACTTCCCCCTGCCCCACGAGCGCCCCGACGGCTGCAACTTCGGCCCGCGCTGTGCCTATTTCCAGCCCGGGCGCTGCGATGCGGTGAAGCGGGTGCCGATGGAGATGGTGCCGGGCGGCGCGCGCCACCGCTCGCGCTGCCTGCGGCTTCACGACATCGACTGGGAGGCGCCGCCGCAGGCCGTTTCGGTCAAGGAGAAGGCGCAGCCCGGGCCTGTGGTGCTGAAAATCGACCGGCTGAAGAAATACTACGAGGTCGCGGCCAATGCGCTGCTTGGCTCGGGCGCGCGCCGGGTGGTGAAGGCCAACGAGACGCTCAGCTTCGAGGCACGCGAAAGCGAGACGCTGGCCATCGTGGGGGAAAGCGGGTGCGGCAAGTCGACCCTCGCCAAGGTGCTGATGGGGCTGGAGACGGCCACCGAGGGCGCCATCGTGCTGGACAACCGCGAGATCCAGTCGACGCCCATCGAAAGGCGCGACACCCGGACCGTGGCCGATGTGCAGATGGTCTTTCAGAACCCCTTCGACACGCTCAACCCCTCGATGACCGTGGGCCGCCAGATCACCCGGGCGCTGGAGATCTTCGGCGCGGGCCGCGACGATGCCGAGCGGCGCGAGAGGATGCTGCACCTGCTGGATCTGGTGAAGCTGCCGCGCGCCTTTGCCGAGCGCATGCCGCGCCAGCTTTCGGGCGGGCAGAAGCAGCGGGTCGGCATCGCGCGGGCCTTTGCCGGCGGCGCGCGGATCGTGGTGGCGGACGAGCCGGTCTCGGCGCTGGATGTCTCGGTGCAGGCCGCCGTCACCGACCTTCTGATGGAGATCCAGCGCGCCCAGAAGACCACGCTGCTGTTCATCTCGCACGACCTGTCCATCGTGCGCTATCTCAGCGACCGGGTCATGGTCATGTACCTTGGCCATGTGGTCGAACTGGGCGAGACCGAGCAGGTCTTCGCGCCGCCCTACCACCCCTACACCCAGGCGCTGCTGTCCGCCGTGCCGATCGCCGACACCCGGGTGGAAAAGCAGCACATCGTGCTGGAGGGCGACATCCCCTCGGCCATGAACCCGCCGCCGGGCTGCCCCTTCCAGACACGCTGCCGTTGGAAGGCCCGCGTGCCGGACAACCTGTGCGAGCGCGAGGTGCCCCCCTGCGGCAGATGGCCCGGGGGCATCAGGTAAAATGCCACCTTTCCGAAGAGGAATTTGCTAGCATGGAGCCGGTGATCCGGATCGCCGCCGAATAGCGGCGCCCGGGCCGATTGGAAGGAAACCGTTTCATGCCCCGCCTGTTCGCCTGCCTCTTTGCCCTGATCCTGCCCGGCCTCGTCTGTGCCGCAGAGATCGGGCCGGGCAAACCGGGGCTCTGCCAGCTGACCCTGACGGGCGAGATCCTGCCCGGCGATGCACGGGAGCTGTCGCAGGCCGGGATGGACCGCCCCGACGACTGGCCGGATTTCGAGGACGACTCGATGGAAGGCGCTCTGTCTCGACAGCCCCGGCGGCAGCCTTGCCGCCACGCTGGAACTGGCGCAGGTGCTTCTGGACAACCGCATCGGCACGGTCGTCGACGAGGGCGCCGAATGCCTGTCGTCCTGCGCGCTGGTCTTCATGTTCGGCACGGCGGCGCAGCACGAAAGCCTGCCGGTCACCAACCGCAGGATGCATCCGCGCGCGCGGCTGGGCTTTCATCAACCCGAGCTGACGCTGGACCGTGACCGGGAGTACAGCGCCGCAGAGGTCGAGGCCGCCTTCGACCTTGCGATACAGGCGACGCTGCGGCTGCTGGCGCTGGCCGCCCGGCCCCGCCCCGAGGTGCCGCGCCCCTTCGTGGACGGCGACCTGATGGAGGCGATGCTGCAATACAAGGGCGCCGAGTTCTACGAGATCGACACGGTCAACAAGGCCGGACGCTGGGACATCGCGCTTTACGGCTTTCCCGAGCGTGGCCCGACCGAAGAGGGCAAGTTCTACGCCTGCCAGAACATGACGACCTGGGATGCGCGGTTGGAACGGGACCAGATCCCCTATGAACCCGACGGATACAGCGCCACGATCACCACCGAAGAGGGTCAGGAGGGCTTTGCCGACGGGCGGCGCACGGCGATCAGTTTCGCAGGCATGATGCGCTATGACTGCGCGATCGGGCTGGTCGCACAGCCGGACGGTGCCACGGTTCCGGTGATCTGCGGGTTCCGGGAAAGCCAGTCGACCCGGGTCGGCCCCGAAGGCTGCCTGCGCGGAGAGGTCCCGCCCGACCGCTGGCGCCCGATCCCGCCGCTTGCCTTCTTCGCCGCCGATACGCCGCTGGCAGAGCTGGCCCCCGCACCGAAGCCGCAGGCCGCGCCGGACGCGGCACCAGCGCCTGCCCCACTCGAAAGCGCGGGACCCAGCCCCTGCATCGCGGAAAGCCGGATCGCGCGGGTCGTCGACGTGCAGAATTACACCTCACTGCGCGCAGGCATCACCCACGAGTCAGAGCGCATCGACGAGTTGCCGCTGGGGTCGGTCTATACCGTCCCCGAGGCACCGGTGGTGGACTGGACCCACCCCGAGGCAGAGGCCTGCGCCGCGCTGTGCCGCGCGGCGGACGCGGCAGAACCCTACGACGAGGACAAGCTGGCCGCCTGCATCGAGAGCGACTGGATGTGGTTCGAACTGACCGGCCCCTCTGGCCGCCGCGGCTTTGCCAGCGCGCGCTACCCGGACTACTAGGGCGCCCGCTCTCCCGGCCAAAGCCACCCGAGGCATGGGCCATGAAGGCCTGCCTCGCGGAGGGGCAAACCACGGCCTAAAACAGCTGGCGGGGCTTCAGCGCAGGGCCAGGGTTGCCTTCATCACACAGGTCTGCCGCTTCGGGCCGAATGAGAAGCGCTCTGCCGGAAATTGTGGTTCAGGCATCGCATGGCGCGCCGATGTCAGCCTACAGAGGCGGCCAAAGACCTTTTGGAACCATGATGGGTTTCGCCACGGAAATGTGGCACAAGGTCATCTCGGGCTATCAGGACCATGCCGTCGCCTATCACAACGCCCGTTCCTGGCCCGAGGGTTAAGACAGTATATTTTTGCGCAAGGCTTGGATTTTTCTGACGCCCGTTCAATGGTCCCCGCGATATGCGTTGGATACCTTGGAAAAAGCCGGTCCCATTCTGATGTGGCGTTGCAGCTTCGCTTGAGGATAGAAAATGACATCGACGGTAGAAAAGCGCCTTGAAAGCCGCTCTCTTGGTGTTGCCATGTGGGGCAATCTGCTCATGGCCGGAGCAGGGTTGCTGGCCGGTCTACTGGCGAATTCCAATGCAATCCTGCTGGATGGTCTGTTCTCGTTGATCGGCTTTGGATCGGCGCTGCTTGCACGTCGGATCAGCCGCCGGATCGATGCAGGGCCCGACAACGCACGTCCCCTGGGCTATGCTGCGGACGAGGCGATCTTTGCGACCTTCCGCGCTCTCTCGCTTCTTGGCTTGCTGCTGTTTGCCATCACCAACGCGCTCCGGAACATCTACAACTACATCGGCGGCATGATGCCCGAGCCTCTGAACTTCGCTCCGATGATCGCCTATTTCACCGGCATCGGCCTGATGTGCGCCGTGCTCTGGGGCTTCCATTACTTCACCTGGCGCAAGACCGGAAAGAAAAGCGCGATCCTGCGCCTTGAGGCGAAAGCCGCGCTGTTCGACGGGATGATCACGGTGGCGGCGGGGGCTGGTCTGGGCGCCATCTACCTGTTCCGGGACGGCCCGCTGGCGCCGATTGCGCCGGTGGGCGATTCCGTGATCGTCCTGCTGCTCTGCATGCTGGCCATCGCGTCCTATGCCCGCGAGCTTCGCGACGGCTTGGGTGAACTGGCCGGGGTCAGTGCAAGCCCCGCACATCTTGCGACGGTGCGTCGGGCGCTTCGGTCCGCGATCGCCGAGGATGGCGGCAGACTGCAGGATATGTCGATCACCAAGCTGGGCCGGACCTACATGGTGATGGTGTATTATGATCCCGACCGTCGGGTTTCGGCAGCGGAAATCGACAGCCTGAATCTGCAGATGATCCGGGATGCCCGGACCGCCCTGGCGAATGCAGATGTGTTTCTGGTGATCTCGGAGCACCCCAGACGCTGGCCCGACGCACTCAATCCCTCTTGATCGGTTCAATCCGGGGGAACCCGGCCCCGTCCCCCCCGGCAGAGGCGACCACGATCGCGGACGTACCAAAAGCGGACATTGGTGATGCCATCGTGAAAAGGCACGCTGCCCGCGCCGCTGCCGCTCGCCCCCGCCGCAGCGCAAGGCCGCGCCGCGGTCATCCGCGCCGTCAGGGGCCGCTGCTGAGACCTGCGTGGTTCTCTCGGCTCTCACGGCCTCCATCGCCCCTGCCGGGCCGCCTTTGCGGGATGTTCTGGAAGGGCGCCGAGCCGGAGTTCTGGCAGGCGCCGGGCGGCCCGGGGACAAAGGCGCGCGGCACGGGCCAAGCCCGCCGCGCAGCCGGTCAGCTGCCCCAGATGACCTTCACGTAGTTCTTGGTCTCGCGGTAGGGCGGCACGCCGCCGTGCTTGATCACCGCACCCGGCCCGGCGTTATAGGCCGCCAGCGCCAGCCGCCACGAGCCGAACTTCACGTATTGCGCCTTCAGGTAGCGCGCCCCGCCCTCGAGGTTCTGCTCGGGGTCGTGCGGATCGACGCCCAGCACCTTCGCGGTGCCCGGCATCAGCTGCGCCAGCCCGATCGCGCCCTTGTGGGACAGGGCCTTCGGGTTGAAACGCGATTCCTGCATGACCAGCCGCAGGAACAGGTCCTCGGGGATGCCGTTGCGCCGCGCGGCGACGCGGGCCAGATCCGCATAGGGGCCATTGTAACGCCCGCGATAGCGCGGCACCGTCCCGTCCTCGGGCGTTACCGTGCCCCATTTCGTCGGAGTCACGACGGTCGGCGGCTTCAGCCTTACAGAGTTGTTGTATTGCTGCGCGGCCCGGCTATCCAGAACCCGTGTCTGGTTGCCGAACAGCATGGCCCGGTTCTTGGTCGAAAGTACATCCGCTGCCGCACCCGTGGTCAGCAGCGCGGCCCCTACGACCGCTCCGACTTTCAAAGCCGCCAGCCCCATGGCATCCCGTCCCGTAATCGTTCAATCACTGTCCGGGCGCGACCTTACCCAGTTTTCGCCCATAGGACCAGCACCGATGCCCTGCCCCTTTCGGCCAGGGCCACGGCTGGTATACGGTCGGCGAAACGACGCCGAAAACAAGATTCGAAAGGGAACGACATGGCCGGATCGGTGAACAAGGTGATCCTCATCGGCAACCTCGGGCGCGACCCCGAGGTGCGCACCTTCCAGAACGGCGGCAAGGTCTGCAACCTGCGGATCGCCACCTCGGAAACATGGAAGGACCGCAACACCGGAGAGCGCAAGGAACGCACAGAGTGGCACTCTGTCGCGATCTTCCAGGAAGGGCTGGTGCGGGTCTGCGAACAGTATCTGCGCAAGGGCTCGAAGGTCTATATCGAGGGCCAGCTTCAGACCCGCAAATGGCAGGACCAGAGCGGTCAGGACCGCTATTCGACCGAGGTCGTGATCCAGGGCTTCGGCGGCTCGCTGCAGATGCTCGACGGTCGTGACGGCGGCGGCGGTGGCGGTGGCGGCGGTGGCAGCTACGGCGGTGGTGGCGGTGGCGGCTACGACGACCGCGGCGGTTACGATGACGGCGGCTACGGCGGCGGGTCCTCCTCGGGCGGCGGCTCTGGCCCCTCGCGCGCGCCTTCGCGCGATATCGACGACGAAATCCCGTTCTAGGGCTTTCGCCTTCAGAACGAACAAGACCCCGGCCCATCGGTCGGGGTCTTTGCGTTCAGGGGGCTGCCGCCTCCTCGGCCTTCGTCCTTCGCGCGCGCCGCACCCTGCCCGTGACAGCGCCGCAGCTCAGGCGTCGAAGCGCCCCTGTTCGACGTTCTTGTTCAGCGCCTCGGCAGCGAAGACCCGCCCGTTCATCACGCCCCAGACGCCCGGCGCCAGCATCTGCGCCGCCACGACCGCGCCGCCCAGATTGAACTCGCCATCCGAGGCATAAAGCGAGAAGGGCCGCATCGCGCCGGTCAGCACCACGGTCTTGTCGCCGACCAAGGGGGCGAGAAAGCGCGCGGTCTCGCCCATGGTGCCGGTGCCGTGGGTGATGACGACGCAGGGCTCGGGCGCGTCCTCGACGGCCTTGGCAATGGAAGCGCGGTCGGCATCGTCGAAATACAGGCTGTCCTTCAGCATCAGCAGCTGCACCACCGGGAAATGACAGCGCGCGATGCGCAGCATCTCGGGCAGATGCGTGGCGCCGTCGGGCGAAAAGGACAGGCCCTCGGTGCGCGGGTCATGCACCTTGTCGATGGTCCCGCCGGTCACGAGGATGCGCAGGTCTTTCATAACTCCCCCAACGGTTCAGCGGCGATCCAGCTCTTCGCGCAGCAGCTCCAGAACGGTGTCGCGCGGCACGTCCGAAGTGACGAAGCTGTCGCCGATCCCCCGTGCGAGGATGAAGCGCAGCTGCCCGTCCACCACCTTCTTGTCCTGCCCCATGAGATCCAGCAGCGCCTCGGCCCCCGGCAGGTCTCCGGGGATATCCGAAAGGTCGCAGCGCATCCCCAGGTCGCGGATCAGCGCGCGCACGCGGCTTGGATCCTCTTGCGGACAGAGGCCCAGCCGCGCCGACAGGGCGAAGGCCAGCGCGCAGCCGATGGCCACGCCCTCGCCATGCAGCAGCCGGTCGGAATAGCCGGTCGCCGCCTCCAGCGCGTGACAGAAGGTATGGCCAAGGTTCAGCAGCGCGCGGTCGCCCTGTTCGGTTTCGTCGCGCAGGACGATCTCTGCCTTCATCTCGACAGAGCGGCGGACCGCATGGCTCCGGGCCGCCCGGTCCCCTGCCACAACGGATGAGCCATGCGCCTCAAGCCACTGGAAGAATTCGGAATCCCCGAGCATTCCGTACTTCACCACCTCGCCCATGCCGGCGCGGAAATCGCGCGGCGTCAGCGTGTCCAGCACGCCGATGTCGGCCAGGACGAGGCTGGGCTGGTGGAAGGCGCCGATCAGGTTCTTGCCCTGCGGCGCGTTGATCCCGGTCTTGCCGCCCACGGAACTGTCGACCTGCGCCAGCAGCGAGGTCGGCACCTGCACGAAGCGCACGCCCCGCCGCAGGACGGCGGCGGCAAAGCCCACGAGGTCACCGATGACGCCACCGCCAAGGGCGATCACCACGTCGCGGCGCTCGATCTTCTGCTCCAGCAGCCATTCCACCGTGCGGGTGAACTGCGGCCAGCCCTTGGTCGCCTCTCCGGCGGGCAGGGTCAGGGCGGTGCTCTCGATGCCCTGGGCCTTCAGGGCCTGTTGCAAGACCGGCAGCCAATGCGCCGCCACGGTCTCGTCGCTGACCACGGCCACGCGCGGGCGGCGCAAGAGCGGCGCAATCTGCGCGCCCGCATCCTCGATCAGACCCGCGCCGATGCGCACCTCGTATGCGCGCCCCGGCAGCGGGACGGGGACTACTTCGATCATTCGCGTCTCTCCAGCACGTCGGGCCGCTCTGCCAGCAGCGCCTCTGTCACCCGGCGCGCCATGGCGTCGAGCGTCATTCCCGGGTCCGAGCGCACGGTCAGATCCGCCTGCGCATAGATCGGCACCCGTTGTTCATAAAGCCGGGTCAGGGTGCCCAGCGGATCCGGCGTCTTCAACAGCGGGCGCGTGTCCTTGTGCCGGACCCGGTCCCAGAGCACCGGCAGATCGGCGTTGAGCCAGACCGAGACCCCCAGTTCGGTGATCATCCGGCGGTTGCCTTCGGTCATGAACGCCCCGCCGCCGGTCGACAGCACCCCCGGCCTGCCTTCCAGCAGACGGTACCGATCACCTGGCTTTCCTTGCGGCGAAAGAAGGCCTCGCCATCGCGTTCGAAGATCTCGGCGATGGTCATGTTGGCGGCTTCTTCGATCTCGTGATCCGAATCGCGGAAGACCACACCCAGCCGGGCGGCAAGGGTCCGGCCCACGGCAGTCTTGCCCGCGCCCATCATTCCCACGAAGACCACAGTCTTGTGCAGGATCAAACCCTTGTGAACCGCCCCTTCGGCCATCCCTTGCCCATCCGTTTCTTCGTTGCGTGAATGACGTGAACGGGACAAAAAGGCTAGGTACAAGTTCAAAAAATAACATGAGGCAAGGACCAATGGCATGGGCCGACTGATCAAATGGCTGTTTTATCTTCTGGTGCTGGGCGCGATTGCCCTGGTGGCCTATGCCTATGTCGGGCCGTTCTTCGGCGCCGACTTCAGCCCGCCGCAATCCGAGATCCGCGTCCCGGTGGAGCTGGATGAGAACTGAGACCCGTGCGATCCTGCTGGCCCTGCTGACGGCGGGGCCCGCTCTGGCGCAGGATGCGCCTGTGGCCGACAGCGCCACGCCCCCGTCGGTCGAGACCGCCCCGCTGGACGCGCCGAACCCCGGCGCCGCAGGGCTCTTGCCGCCCTCGGTGACGGGGCTGCCCGGCAGCCTGTGGCGGTCCTCGGACCCGGCGGTCCTGTCGACGCTGATCGCCGCGCTGGACCTTTCGGTGCCGGTGCTGCGGGAACAGATGCGCACGCTGATGCTGGCCGAGGCGGACCCGCCCGCGGGCGACGCCGACCTTGCGCATCTGACCGGGCGGCTGGGCTGGCTGGTGGACAGCGGCGCCGTCGAAGAGGCCCGCGCCCTGCTGGACCTGACCGGCGTGGACGATCCCCGGCTGTTCCGCCACTGGGCCGACCTGGGGCTGCTGCTGGGCCGGTCGGAACCGGTCTGCCAGACGCTGGAACGCAACCCGATGCTCAGCGACGACATGTCCCTGCGCATCTTCTGCACCGCCCGGGGCGGCGACTGGACCCGCGCCGCCCTGCTGTTGCGCACCGGCGAGACGCTTGGCGAATTGCGCGGGCGGCAGGTCGAGCTGCTGACCCGGTTCCTTGATCCCGAACTAGCAGAGGGCGAGCTCTTGCCGCCGGTGCGGCCCTCGCCGCTGGAATTCCGGCTGTTCGAGGCGCTGGGGGAGCCGCTGCCCACCGCCCCGCTGCCCCTGCCCTTCGCGGTTCTGGACCTGTCGGGCGACAACGGCTGGCGCGACCAGATCCAGGCGGCGGAACGGCTGGCGCGGGCGGGCAGCCTGCCGCCGAACCGCCTGCTGGGCATCTACTCGCTGCGCGAACCCGCCGCCTCGGGAGGCCTGTGGGACCGGGTCGAGGCCCTGCAGGCCTTCGAGCGGGCGCTGGAGCGCGGGGCGCCGGATACCGTCGGCCTGACCCTGCGGCAGGTCTGGCCGCAGATGGCCAGCGCCGGGCTGCTGGTGCCCTTCTCGCAGCTCTTCGCCGCGCCGCTGGCGACGGTCGAGGGGCTCGACCCGGCGGCGGCACGGCTGGCGGCGCGGGCCGCCTTCCTCTCGCCCGCCTACGAAGAGCTTGCGTCGGGCCTGACCGGCAACAGCCCCGAGATCGCCTTCCTGAGCGCCATTGCCCGTGGCGATGCGCCCGCCGCGCCTCTGCCGGACCTGCCCCATGCCGAGGCGATCGCCGAGGGCTTTGGCGAGGCCGCGCCCCCGCCGGTGCTGACAGAGCAACTGGCGCAGGGCCGCTTGGGCGAGGTGATCCTGCGCGCCATGGCGCTGTTTGCCAGCGGCGCGGCTGGCAACGGCGGCGACCTGACCGATGCGCTTGCCACCCTGCGCGCGGTGGGGCTGGAAGACACGGCCCGCCGCGCCGCGCTGGAACTGGTGCTGCTTGACGCGGAACGGGCGCGGCGATGAGCACCGCCCAGTGGATCCCCCGCTTCCTCGAAGCCATGGCCGCCGAGCGCGGCGCGGCGGGCAATACGCTGGCCGCCTACGAGCGCGACCTGACCCATGCCGCCGACTGGCTGGGCGATCAGGGCCGCGACTTTGCCACGGCGATGCAGGACGACGTCGAGGCCTACCTGGTGCATTGCGATCGCCGGGGGCTGTCGCGGGCCACGCGGGCGCGGCGGCTGTCGGCGATCAAGCAGCTGTACCGCTTCGCCTTCGAAGAGGGCCTGCGCGGGGACAACCCGGCGGTGCAGATCGCCGGGCCGGGCCGCGACAGGCGCCTGCCCAAGACCCTGTCGGTCGAGGAGGTGGACCGCCTGCTCGACGCGGGCGCGGCACATGGCCGGACAGCGGTCGACCGCAGCCGCAACGCCTGCCTGATGCAGCTGCTTTACGCCACCGGCATGCGGGTCACGGAACTGGTGTCGCTGCCGGTTTCCTCGGCCCGGGGCGATCCGCGCATGCTGCTGATCCGCGGCAAGGGCGGCAAGGAGCGCATGGTGCCGCTGTCGCCGCCGGCCCGCGCGGCGCTGGCCGACTGGCTGGTCCAGCGCGAGGCCGGCGAAGAGGCAAAGCAGGCAGCGGGCAAACCGCTGTCGCCCTTCCTGTTCCCCTCTCGCGGCAAGGCCGGGCACCTGACACGCCATGCCTTCTACATGGCGATCAAGGACTTCGCGGTGGCGGCCGGGGTCAGCCCCGCCAAGGTCACCCCGCACACGCTGCGCCATGCCTTCGCCACCCATCTGCTAGCCAATGGCGCCGACCTGCGGGCGATCCAGACCCTGCTGGGCCATGCGGATGTGGCGACGACCGAGATCTACACCCATGTCCTGGAAGCGCGTTTGCGGGCGCTGGTGCTGGATCACCACCCCCTGGCCCGCGACGGCTGAGAGCGGTTTCGCCTCGCTGCGCGAGCCGACCGGCGCGCCGCTGCGCGGCGCGCGGGCGGCCCCGGAGAAGACTGATCGGCGCTGGCGGAGCCGGGACATCATGGCCATCTCGCAGGGGGCTCTGCCCCCGGCCCTGCGGGCCTCCCCCGAGGGTATTTGGAAGACCAAAGAAGCAAGGGCCCGCGCCGGGGTGGCGGGTCGCGGTCCGGCGGGAAGTTTGACCCGCCGGGCTTGAACCGCCCCGGGCGGAGGCCCATAACCCTGCGAGGGGGCCGGACAGAGACCGGCCGCACCGCATCTATAGGGAAAAGACCTGATCCATGGAAACGGCTGGCAGCCTTCTCGATTCATCCTTCTGGTTCACCTCCGGGGCGATCCTGGCGCTGATCATGCTTTCGGCCTTCTTCTCGGGGTCCGAGACGGCGCTGACCGCCGCCTCGCGCGGGAAGCTGCGGGCGGCCTCTGACAAGGGGTCGGGCGGCGCCGAGAAGGCCCTGAAGATCACCGAGGACAACGAGCGGCTGATCGGGTCGGTCCTTCTGGGCAACAATATGGTGAACATCCTCGCCACCTCGCTGGCGACAGCCCTGTTCACCCGGCTTTTCGGCGAAAGCGGCGTGGCGCTGGCGACGCTGTTCATGACCTTCCTCGTGCTGATCTTCGCCGAGGTGCTGCCGAAGACCTATGCGATCACCAATCCCGAAACCGCCGCCGCGCGCGTGGCGGCGCCGATCGCCGTGGTGGTGCGGCTCTTCGCCCCCGTGGTCTCTGCCGTGCGGCTGCTGGTGCGCGGCGTGCTGCGCGTCTTCGGGGTGCGCGCCGATCCCGACAGCCACATCCTGGCCGTCCGCGAGGAAATCGCCGGGGCGCTGCAGCTTGGCCACTCGGAGGGTGTCGTCCAGAAGGAGGACCGCGACCGCATCCTTGGCGCGCTGGACCTTGGCGACCGGACGGTGGAAGAGGTCATGCTGCACCGCTCGAAGATCGAGATGATCGATGCCGACGCGCGCCCGCAGGAGATCCTGGGGCAATGCCTCGAAAGCAGCCACACCCGCCTGCCGGTCTACCAGGGCGACCCCGAGAACATCATCGGCGTGCTGCATTCCCGGGACCTGCTGCGCGCCATGTACCGCCTGGTGGACGAAGAGCGCCCGATGGCCGGTGTCATTCAGGACTTCAAGGTGACCGATGTCGCCATGAAGCCCTATTTCGTGCCCGACACGACCTCTCTGGACGAGCAGATGCGCCAGTTCCTGCGGCGCCGCACGCATTTCGCGCTGGTGGTGGACGAATACGGGTCGCTGAAGGGGCTGATCACGCTGGAGGACATCCTCGAGGAGATCGTGGGCGAGATCACCGACGAATTCGACCCGGATGCCGAGCACCCGATCCGCAAGGCCGAGGACGGCAACTACGTGATCGACGGCGCCATGACGATCCGCGACTTCAACCGGGCGACCGACTGGACGCTGCCGGACGACGAGGCCAATACCGTGGCGGGTCTGGTGATCTTCGAAAGCCAGATGATCCCGGCGGTCGGACAGGTCTTCAACTTCCACGGCTTCCGCTTCGAGGTGCTGACGCGCGAGAACAACCGCATCACCCGGCTGAAGATCCGCCCGCTGGACCCCGACGGCGGCTCTGCCTGAGCACGGGTGCCGTGCCGGGGCGTCGCGTCCCGGCTCGGCCCGTCACGTCAGGCCGCGACGCCCTCGCGCAGCGCGGGCGGCGGCACCACCAGATGCAGCCGGTAACCCGTGTCCGCCGCCGCAAGCGTCAGCTTTCCGCCGACCTGCTCTGCCGCGGCATGCATGAGCCGCTTGCCGATCCCGGCGCCCTCCTCTGCCTCCGCGACCTCCGCGACCCCCGCGCCCCTGCCATTGTCTTCGCAGAACAACTCCAGCCCCTGCGGCCCCTCGCCCAGGCGGATCGTCAACCGGCCTGCCTGAACGCCCGCGAAGGCATGCTTGAAGGAATTGGCGGCGAATTCGCTGATCACCACCGCAAGCGCCGAGGCCACGTCGGGCGCGATCCGCACCGGCGCCAGATCCTCGGCCAGCGTGACCGCTTCGGGCGCCTGGCTGCGCAACAGCGCCACGACCCGGCCAAGATAGGTGTCGGCGGGGATCTCGGAGCGCAGCTCTGACTGGTAGAGCGCCGAGTGCAGTTCCGCCACCGCCGTCACCCGCCGGGCCACCGCGTCCAGCATCTCTTTGGTTTCCGCCTCGCGGGCGCGGGCGCGGTAGAGCCGCACCAGAGACGACACGGTCTGCAGAGAGTTCTTCACCCGGTGGTCGATCTCGTCGCGCAGGATCTCTTCGTTCCGCAGCGCCCGGCGCAGATCCAGCTGGCGCATGACCTGATCGGCCATGACCTGCAGGGTGCGGCGCTGAAGCTCTGTCAGGCGGCGCGGCTGGGTATCCAGCACGCAGAGCGTGCCCAGCCGGTGCCCCGAGGCGGACTTCAGCACCGCCCCGGCGTAGAAGCGCATGTCCGACAGCTCTCCGCAGCACAGCGGGTTGCCCGCGGTCCGCGCATCGTCCAGCGTGTCGGGGATCTCGAACAGACTGTCGGCCTGGATCGCATGGGCGCAGATCGACTGGCCCAGAGGGGTCTGCGGGCTGTCCATGCCGACACGGGCCTTGAACCATTGCCGGTCCCCGTCGACGAGGCTGATCAGGGCGACCGGCGTGTCGAGAAGCTGCGCGACGAGGTTGACCACCTCATCGAACTCCGGCTCCGGCGCGCTGTCGAGGATCTCGTAGTCGTGCAGCGCGGTCAGACGCGCCGTTTCCGTTTCGGACAGGCCGGTCACACGGCACCCCTCAATCATCCCAAGGCGGGCACGGTAACCGCTTGGAACCGGAAATCAAGCGAGGCCGCGAGTGGCGGCCCCCACCGGCGTCCATCCGCCGCCGGGCTTGGCGGTCGGCCAGAGAGCCTGTCGCAAACCGGGCCGCCACCCCCTAGCCGTTGCAGGCGCAGCCCGGGCCGACACGGCAGGACTTGCTGGTCGAGATACAGGAATTGCCGCAGGCCTTTCCCTTGCGGCAGGTCTTGCAGCACCCCTGGGACAAGGCGGGACCGTTCATCAGGTTCTGCATCCGGAACTCGAAACTGGCCGGATCGACCGGCAGCTCTGGTGCCGTCACCCCCTCGGCCTGGGCCGCCCCCGCAAGCATGACCAGACATAAAACGATCCACCGCATCCCGAATCCTCCCATGGTTCGGAACACGTTAACCTTTCGTTAACCATTTGTGTCGCAGCGCGCCGTGAAAAGAGCGTTTACGGGCGCCCGGGCTCGGACGCGGCCCGCACCTTTTCAAGGTCAGGCGGGTAGCGGATGTCCAGCGCCGCCCGATCCAGCGCCCTTCCCGCGCAGGCGCGGGCGGCCTCGGCCACGCGCGGATCGCGGGCGGCAAAGCACACCTGCCGCAGGGCCACCTGAAGGGTGCGGTGCACGTCCAGGTCCTCGCCCGCGCAGCGGGCAATGGGGTCGAAGCCCGCCTCGAACAGCGTTTCCGGGTCCAGCCTGCGGGCCCAGATGCGCGGGTACTGCGGTTCCTCCATGGCGCCGACCCGCGCCGACGACAGGACCCGGGCCATCCGGTTGAGGATATCGATGGCCGTGCCGGGGTCGTTGATCCCCGGCGACAGCGCCTTGACCGCGACCTCTGCCAGAACCCGGGCGCCGAATGCCGGGTCTTCCTCGAAAGAGCGCAGTTCGCTCAGGGGCAGGCATTTGCGCAGCCGCTGCTCGGCCTCCTCGGAGAGGGTCTCGGCACAGTCGACATAGACCAGCGGCTCTCCATGCAGCAGGTACTGCCCGACCTCCGTCACCACGTAGACGCGGAAATCGGCGGCCTCTGCGGCATCCTGAAGCGCCGCCTGAAAGATCTGCTGAAGATAGCCGCAGCGGTCGGCGCGCAGCGGCCATGCGCTTTGCGGGATCTGCGCCTGCGCATCGTCCAGCGCATGGGCGCCGTGACAGGGCAGATCGGCGGCGCGGGTGACGGCGCGGGCCACTTCTGCCTCGATCTGCGCGGCGGTGAAGGTCAGGCTGCCAAGCCCTTCCAGGTGGACGATCCAGCGGATCAGCGAGACGACCACCATCCCCACGACCAGCAGAGACATGAAGAACAGCACCACGATCTCGCGCTCGTCGAAGAGCCCGGCGTGGCGCATGATGATGCCGATCAGCGAGAACAGGTAGGCGCCGAGGAAGTTCGCCAGCACGCTTTGCGTGACCGTGTCCTCGCGCAGGATCAGGTGGCTGCGCGGCGTCCAGAGATTGGCCGCCGAGATCAGCGCGTTCAGCATGATGGTCAGCGAGAAGGTCGTGACCGTCAGCATCGAGGTCGCGAGGATGTTCAGGATCGTATCCACGGCCTCGGCGCCCACCCGGCCCTTGAGGTCGAAGGGGATCAGCGGCGCGATCAGTTTCGACAGCAGCACCGCCACCACCGCGAAGACGGCAAAAAGCGTGACGCGCACATAGATCCGGCGCGACAGTTGGCGCAGCCGCTTGAGAAGGCTGTTCAGCACATGGGGCCCCTTCGTTCGTGAGATCGCCCGTCACGGACAGGCGGTTCCTGCCCAACTCTGGCCCGGAAATTCCGGTGAGGGAACAGGAGACTGGACACGGCCCCCTCCGCCTCTGCGCAATTGGTGGCGGCTGTTGCAGCCAGTACCGCCGGGAAAAACCTGGCCGGTCGAACCTCTTGTCGGGCGAAGGGCCCGGGTTCTCCTCCGGTTCCACCGGGCCTGGCGACGGGCGGCGATCAAAACCCGAACAGCAGCAGGACCGCCGCCGCGCGTCCCGGCCATGCGATGCGGCTGCACCAGGGGCCCCGTTACGTCACATGAAGATAACACCTCAACAATCTGAATTTATATACAAAACTTCCATAAATGGCGGGCGATCCGGGGGTAAGCTCCAAGATCCGCGCCCTTGCGCCCGATGGCACCCGGACTCACCGTGGCGCTGTCAGCAAGGCCGGGTTCGGCGGCACCGGACAGAGGGTCTGCATCTCTGGCGGGTATACCCACCCCGCGGGCGGCCTTGTCCTGCGGAGCCGTCAGCCGCCGAAAGCGATCCCCGAAGACCCCATCCCCGCCGCGCCGCGCTTCGGTCCCGCCGACCTTGGCATGCCGCACTGACATGGCGCTTTGTGAATGTTGCAGCGCAGCATGATGCGGCATTTTCTTGCGCAGACACAAAATATACTTGCCTTGTCACAAAGAGCGACCACACTTCGCGCAACTTTATGCTAGGGTGCGCGCATGCAGGACATAGCCATTCTTCTTCCCGCCGCTGGCGCAAGTTCGCGGATGCGCGGACGCGACAAGCTGACCGAACTGGTGGAGGGCACACCCCTTCTGCGCCGTCAGGCACAGCGGGCAATCGCAGCCGGAGCGCATGTCTGCGTCACCCTGCCCGATTACGACCACCCCCGGGCCAAGGTGCTGGCCGGGCTTCCCGTTCAGCTTGTGGCTGTACCGGACAGCGATCAGGGCATGTCCTCGTCTATCCGGCGCGGTATCGGCATGCTGCCGCGGGGCATCGTCGCCGCGATCATCCTGCCCGCCGATATGCCGGATCTGGACACCCAGGACATATCGCTGCTGATCACCGGCTTCCGCGCCACCCCTCAGCCGATGCTTCAGCAGGCGACATCCGAAGACGGCAGGCCGGGTCACCCGGTCCTGTTTCCGGCCGATTGCTTCATGGCCCTGCAACAGTTGACCGGAGATCAGGGCGCGCGGGATGTCCTGAAGACCAACGAACACCGGGTGCGACGGGTGGCGCTGCCCGGGGCCAAGGCGCTGACCGACCTCGACACGCCGGAGGCCTGGGAGGAATGGCAGGCGGCGCGCATATGCGCACAATAATGCGTTAAGTCAAAGCCTTGCCGTAAAGACCTAATGCAACGCATGAGTGCATACAGCCCGTTGAACCGCTGGCGCCACGAACTCTCGCTTGGACCAGACCTCTCTGACATTGGCGGCCTGGGCCTTGGCGTACATGAAGGGTGACGGGAAGTCCGAAACGATAATGACCGGCACCCGGCGCAAATTCCGGTCTTCCGCCAGTTCCGACACGAAATCCACGCCTCGCCCGTCCGGCAGGGAATTGTCGAGGAACAGGATAGACACGGTTCTTTCGCGCAGCCGCCTGCGCGCTTCGCCCAGATTGTGGGCAACGATCATCGGCAGCCCGGGGCAGCTTTTCCCGACGACGCGGCGCATCATGCGGCGGTCGAACGCGATATCGTCGACGATCAGGCAGACAGCTTTCTCAACAGCTTTCTTATCGGACATGATGCACCTCACGGTATCCATTGCCACCATGCGCCAGCTGCTTTGCGCTTCGATTAACGGGCCACCGCCGAGTCCCTAAAATTGAAACGGGGCGATCATCGCCGCCCCGTTTCACTGTGTTCCGTTCCTGCGCGCGAAGGGTCGACCGCGTCGCCGGAACGGGCTGCATATTCCGTTCCGGCGCGCCGGTTACTTCGTCAGAAGCGCGGCCTCGTGCTTTTTCAGCGAGCGGCGGGCAGAGCCGTAGGCCTTCAGACCCTCGGCATGCTCCAACTCGGGGAAGAGTTCGAGGATCTCTTCGCGCTGCGCGTTTCCGATGCCCTTGAGACTGTAGTCGCCGGGCTGGAAGCTTTCGGTCCAGGCGCCGTTCGACAGGATGACCTCGTGCTGGTCGAACATCACGTGGATGTAGGACACGCCGTTGGCCTCGACCTCGTCGACCCCGTCCAGACCGGTCAGGTGCTTGGCGGCCACAAGGACTTCGCGCTCTTCGAAATAGAGCGTCGTCTTGTCGTTGGCCACCAGCACGCGGTGGTTCGGAGAAACCAGCATGTCATGCTCGGGCAGGTTGTTCCCCAGCGCGCCCTGCTGGATCAGGATCGGCTTGAACTGCGGCTTGCGGGCCAGATCGAAGCCCGTCAGGTCCTTGCGGCCCACCCACTTGATTTCCTGGATGCCGTTGTCGCGGGTGATCACGCGGTCGCCGACCTCCAGATCCTCGACCAGACGCTCGCCGCGGGGCGTGGCGATCAGGGTGCCGGGGGTGAAGCAAGGCACGATTTCCTCGACCTCGATGGTGATCAGACCCTCGTCGGTCAGAGAGCCGTCGGTAACGGTATAGGGAATCGTCACGGTGCCGGTGAAGCCGGGCGGCGGCGTGTAGGTCACGGTGCCGTCGGGGTTCAGGGTCGCGGTGCCTTCAGAGGGCGTCCCGACCGAAGAGGTGGTCAGGTCGTCGCCGTCCGGATCGGTATCATTGGCAGCCGGATCCAGCGTGACGACCGTGTCGGGGTCGGTGGTCAGCTCGTCATCGACGGCGACCGGCGGGTCGTTCGAGGGCGGCGGCGGCGGCGGTTCCGTGCCGACGGTCACGGTCACGGTGCCGGTATCGCCAAGGCCGGTCGGATCGACGACTTCATAGGTGAAGCTGTCGGTGCCGGTGAAGCCAGCGTTCGGCGTGTAGGTCACGGTGCCGTCCGCATTGATGGTGACAGTGCCGTTGGTTGCCGGGCCAACGCTGTCCAGGCTCAGCGGTTCGCCTTCCGGGTCCGTGTCGTTCGCGATCGGATCCAGCGATACGGGCGTACCCTCGACGGTGGAGGCCGTATCGTCGACGGCGACCGGAGGCAGCTCGTCGTCCGCCATGCCCACCACGATACGCACCTCGGCGGTCGAGCTGAACTCGCCGTCGGTGATGGTATAGGTAAACACGTCGACCCCGGTGAAACCGGCGTTCGGCGTGTAGGTGAAAGAGCCATCCGCATTCTGAACGGCACTGCCATTGGCCGGGTCGGTGTTGCCGGTGATGGTCAGCACATCGCCATTCGGATCGACGTCGTTGCCCAGCACATAAAGCGTCGCGGCGGTATCCATATCGATGGACACCGAGTCGTTGACGGCGATCGGCGGCTTGTTCACATCGTCAACGTCGACGGTGGAAAAGAGCACGTCGGACACAAGCAGGGCCTGCGCCGAGGCATCGCCATTGGCATAGGCGATCTCGATACGGGTCACAGGGCCCGGGATCGACACCAGCACAGAGCCGGTGTCCGCGTCGTAATCGCCCTCGATGGTGCCGGTGGCCGTATCCCCGGCGACCGATACGGCGCTGGCCGGAGTCAGGGTCACGGGCACCTCGTTGCCCTTCGCGTCATAGGCCGTGACCGTGACGATATCCTCGGAACCCGGTGCCGCCAGCGGCCCGGTCCCCATCGGCACCGGCGTCGACGTCGTTCAGCCGGAAGGTCAGATCCTGCACGCTGTCGGTATAAAGACCGGTGCTGGTCGACCGGAAGTCGAAGCTGACCGTCGAGGTGTCGCTTGCCCCCAGCGTATTGTCACCGAACAGCTTGAGGTGCGAGTTCGGGTTGATGCCCTCACCGGCGGCAACGTAACCGTCCGCGCTGAAGGTGAAGGCCTGCGTACCCGGAGCCAGTTCGTTGTATGTGATATCTACGGCAACGCCCCCGGTATCGACGGTGGCAGAAATGCCCCCGGTGTCCGTGACCTGCGTGCCAAAAGGCCCCAACGCGCCCCAATTCAAAGTCAAATCAGCCATCTTACGACCCTTTTACTCCTCAAAACGGGGTATGCCCGTTCCGCCAGGCGCGGCAACAATGCCCGCGCATAGCCCGTTTCGTCACGCGCCCGCCTTGGCTGATGAATTGCGAAGTGATCACGTTCCCCGGCCCACGTTTTTTCTTGCGTGGACGTAGATCGCCGTCGCGGCAACGGGCGTTACATCGCCCTCGCTTCACTTCGCATCCTTTCGCGATGCGAGCTGTTCAGCGAGCCGCCCCCGTGGCCAGCAGTCTTCACCCCCCAGTCGGGCTTGTGCCTATTAATACGGCGAATGGATCAACTGGGAAGGGGGAAATTCCGAGAACCAGGTTGCCAAGCGCCGCTTTTCCACGCGAGCCGAACGAAAACCAGCCCGGCTTGCGGATCGATCCGGCTTCATTGTCCCGGGCGGAGAAACACTAGAAACCTGTAAACGCTTTGCCTTTCCCGGTTTCCGCCTGTGGCGCGGCCAGCATTGCCGAACACCCGGTCGCCACTGTCATGGTTGCCGCAACAATCCCCTGGGGCGGTCAATCGCCCTTCGGTCCGCCCCGATCCCGCCGCATATCCGGGCAATTTGTTCCGCGCGCGGCACCAATGAACACGCATGACGGGAATTGGCCTGGACGGCCGCCCGCAAAGGTAAACAAGTCGCGAATCATTCGATTCGATTTGCTGCGGATAGGGGCACGCCGAGCGCCGCATCGCCGCCCGTTCGCGGGCCATGGCGCGGCGCCGGATCAGGCCTCGCCGGTCTCCGTGAAGCAGGCCGGGAAAGCGTCGCGCAGGTGTTCGAGCCGGGTGATGGTTCCCGCCAGATGGCTGCGCATGGCTGCCGTGGCGGCGTCGCAATCCCCCGCGGCGATGGCCTCGACCACGGCCCGGTGCGCGGCGACGATGCTTTGCATCTTGCCGCCCTCGGGCAGCTCCAGCCGCTGGCAGCGCATCAGGTGGCCCATGTGCCGGGCAACCATGTGGTAGATCTTCTCGACCCCCGCCGCCTCGAAGAGCGTGCGGTGAAAGCTGCGGTCGAGTTCCGAGAACATGTCCATCTGTTCGATGTCGCCCACCAGGACCTCTTGCAGGGACAACAGGCTTCGCGCGCGGCGCAACAGGGCCGGGTCCGGGTCTTCGGCCAGGCGGCGGACCACCTCGGTTTCCGCCGCGACGCGCAGGAAATGCGCCTGCTCCAGCTCTGACTGGTCGATGCGCGTGACCACGGTGCCGGATTGCGGGCGGATGCGCACCAGCCCGTCCTGCTCCAGCGCCTGAAGCGCCTCGCGGATCGGGGTCAGGCTGACGCCGTATTCCGCCGCCAAGTCGGCCCGGCTCAGCACCCGGTCCGGCGCAAGGTCGAAGTGCAGGATGCGCGCGCGCAGATCCTCGTAGACGGCCTCGGGGGCCGAACGAGAGGCCCGGTCGGCCAGCAGGCCCTGAGAGGAATGGCGTTGGATCATGGCGTTCGACCGCTGAGAACACAGGCAAATGGTTAACGCAAGGAGAACAGGATTGATCGGATTATTCAACTAATATATTAGTTATTGCAGGGTCGCGTCTTGGAGGATGACGCCCCTGCCCATCGGGACATTTCAAGGGAGGAAACTTAATGACTTTCAAGATGATGGCAGCCGCGTCTGCCCTGGCTCTCGCAGCCGGAATCACCGGCTCGCAGGCGGATGCAGCGGACCGCGTGCTGAAGATCCAGACCTCTTCGAACGCCAGCCACGCCTCGCTCGCCTATCTGAACGAAGAGTGGGTACCCAAGCTCGAGGCCATGACCAACGGCGCCATCACGGTCGAACTGCTGCCCATCGATGCCGTCGTGCCGCGCCGCGAAACCGCCGAGGCAATCGCCGTGGGCATCCTCGACGGCGACCTGACCTCGATCAACTATTTCGCCGGCATCGACCCGGCCTTCGCGCTGATGGGCGACCTGATCGCGGGCTATGACAGCGCCGACCAGATCCAGGCCTTCTGCGCGCAGGGCGGCGGCAAGGAGATCCTGCAAAAGCTGTACGACGAGCACTTCGAGGGCGTCCATGTCGTCGGCTGCGGCGCCTATGCGCGCGAGGCCTTCGTGTCCAAGGTGCCCGTGCGCGGTGTCGCCGACCTCGAAGGCCTCAAGATCCGCTCGCCCGAGGGCCTGGCTGCCGACGTCTTCAAGCGCGCGGGCGCGGCGCCCGTGTCGATGTCCGGCTCGGAAACCTACGGCGCGCTGGAAAAGGGCGTGATCGACGCCGCCGACAACTCGGCCTATGCCAACAACGACGCCAATGGCATGCACAAGGTCGCCAAATACCCGATCTTCCCGGGCATCCACTCGACCCCGATCCTGCAATTCACCCTGTCCGACGCGGCATGGGAAGAGATCGGCGAGGCCAACCAGATCGCGCTCGAAACATGGTATCTGGCCGCCTACAACGGGCTGCGCCAGCACTTCGACCGCCTCGACCGCCAGCTTGTCGCCCGCGACAAGGCCGCCGGAGAGATCGAGGTCATCGACTGGCCGCAGGAAGAGCGCGACGCGCTGCGCGCCATCGCCGAACAGGCATGGTCCGACTTCGCCTCGCAGTCCGACCTCGCGAAAGAGGTCTATGACGCGCATATCGCCTTCATGAAGGAAGCGGGCCTCCTCTAGGGCCACCTGACCGCCCCCGGGCCGACCCCGGCCCGGGGTACTTCGAACCCGGACGCGCCCCGCGCCGCCGGGCTGCCTTGGCGCACGACCGGGCGCACGAGCCATCAGGGGGACAGGCATGGCCACCGAGTATCAGAGCAAACTGGACGAGACCGAGATCGAGATCGGAGCGCAGAATCCCGATCACGACGAGGTGCAGATCGCCATGGGCGACTACACCCCCGTCGACCATTTCAGCCATATCACCGGCATCGCCATATCCGTCTTCTACATCGTCGCGGCCATCGCCACGCTGATCGAGGTCTTCTCGCGCTACGCGCTGAACGCGCCGACCTTCTGGGCCTTCGAGACGGTCATGGTCACCGTCGCCGCGGCCTGGATGCTGTCGGCGGGCTATGTCACGCTGAAGCAACGCCATATCGCGATCACCGTCATCCACGGCATCACCACCCCGCGCACCCGCTGGTGGCTGGATCTCTTTGCCATGGTTGTCGGGGTCATCGCGCTGTACATGCTGCTGACCGACGCGCCGATCCGCGCCTATATCAGTGTCGAGCGGGTCGAGAAATCCGGCTCTGCCTTCAACTCTCCGCTGCCGATGATGATGAAGTCGCTGATGGTCATCGGCGCCTTCATGTATCTCGCGCAGCTGATGGTGAACCTGCACCGGCATGTCACCAGCGGGCCTGCGAAACTGGTCGTGAAGCTGGTCGCGGCCTATTTCGTGCTCTACTTCGTCTCGGCCTTCCTGTCCGAGGTCTTCGGGTTCGCGCCGGCACAGGCCTTTTCGGGCTTCATCAGCGATATCGGCAAGGCGATGGATCCGTCCAAGGCGCTGAACATGCGCGAAATGGGGCTGGGCACCGTCTCGCTGATCATGGTGGTGCTGCTGATCGCGCTGATGATGACCGGCATGCCGCTGGGCATCGTCACGCTGATCGTCTCTGTCATCATGGCGGTGGCCTTCTTCGGTCCGCGCGGGCTGTTCCTTGTGTCCTCGAACGCCGTGGGCCTGCTGGAGCATTACAGCCTCGTGGCCGTGCCCTTCTTCGTGCTGATGGCCTCGATCCTCGAACGGGCGGGCATCGCCGAGGATCTCTTCGACGCGATGTCGGTCTTTGCGGGGAACCTGCGCGGCGGCGTGGCGATCCAGACGACGGTTGTCGCCGTCATCCTCGCCGCCATGTCCGGCGTCATGGGCGGCGAGATCGTCATGCTGGGCCTCGTCGCCCTGCCCCAGCTGTTCCGGCTGGGCTACGACCGCAAGCTGTCCATCGGACTGATCTGCGCCGCGGGCGCCCTGGCCACGCTGATCCCGCCCTCGATCATCATGATCGTCTACGGCCTGCTCGGCCGAGGTCGGCATCGGCGATCTGTTCATGGCGGGCGCCATTCCCGGCATCATGCTGGCGGTCTTCTACGCGGGCTACGTGGTGATCCGGGTGAACCTGAACCCCAAGCTGGCCCCCACCGCCGCAGAGGTGGCGCAGATGACCGGGCGGGACAGCAAGCTGACCAAGGACCGGCTGATCGCCGTGGTGCTCTGCATCATCCTGATCGGCGCGGTCATGGGCTCGATCTACGGCGGGGTCGCCTCCGTGACCGAAGCCGCCGCCGTGGGCTGCGTCGGCGCGCTCTTCGTCGCCGCCGTGCGCAACCAGTTCAAGTGGGAGGTGCTGTCGGCGGCGATGCTGGGCACCATGACCACCGTGGGCACGATCATCTGGCTGGTGCTGGGCGCGGTCAGCTTCGTCGGCATCTTCAACCTTGTGGGTGGCGGCGATTTCATGCGCTCGCTCTTCCTGGACCTGGGCCTTTCGGCCATGGGGACGGTGCTGGTGATGATGCTGATCCTGATGATCCTCGGCACCTTCATGGAATGGATCGCCATCGTCCTGATCACCGTGCCGGTCTTTGCGCCGGTGGTCATGACGCTGGCCCCGGAACTGGGATTGACCGAGGATCAGGCCAAGATCTGGTTCGGCATCCTCTTCGTCATGAACATCCAGATCTACTTCCTGTCTCCGCCCTTCGGCCCGGCCTGCTTCTGGCTGAAGTCGGTGGCGCCCAAGGATGTGACCCTGCAGGAGATATTCATCTCTGTCCTGCCCTTCATCGCGCTTCAGATCATCGGTCTGGTGCTGGTGATGATCTTCCCGCAGATCGCGCTTTTCCTGCCCGAACTGCTGAACTGACACGGACCGCCGCCGCGTCCCGCGTGGCGGCCACCCCCACCCGACCAAGGAGACCGACATGATCGGACGCGACTCTAGACAAGACATCGACGGATACGGCGTCTGGCCCTGGCTGCTGGGTTTCGCCATGGTTGCCGTCATCATCTGGGTGATGTTTACCTTCGCCTCGCCAATCTCGTGACCACGACCCGGCGGCGCGCGGCCCGTACGGGCCCCGGCGCGCCCCGGTTCAGGCTTTCCACAGGACCGACCCACAGGACCCGCCGCCATGACAGACAGCCGCAAACGCCCCGAAGACCTCCGCTCGGCCCGCTGGTTCGCGCCGGACGACCTGCGCTCCATGGGCCACCGGTCCCGCGCCATGCAGATGGGCCTCGACGGCGCCGACTGGGAAGGCAAGCCGGTGATCGCCGTGATCAATACCTGGTCCGACCTGTCGCCCTGCCACCACCACCTGCGCGACCGCGCCGAGTTCGTGAAGAAGGGCGTTTACCAGGCCGGGGGCATGCCGGTCGAGATGCCGGTGCATTCCTTCAGTGAGCAGTTCCTGAAACCGACCTCGATGCTCTACCGCAACATGGGTGCGCTCGAGGTCGAAGAGACGCTGCGCAGCCATCCCATCGACGGGGTCGTGCTGCTGGGCGGCTGCGACAAGTCCACGCCCGCGCTGGTCATGGGCGCGGTCAGCATGGGGCTGCCCTTCATCTTCCTGCCCGCGGGCGCGATGCTGCGCGGCAATTACGCGGGTGAAAAGCTGGGCTCCGGCACCGACGTCTGGAAATACTGGGACGAGCGGCGCGCTGGCACCATCGGCAAGGAGCAGTGGGACGGCGTGCAGGGCGGCATCGCGCGCAGCTACGGCACCTGCATGACCATGGGCACCGCCTCGACCATGATGTCGATCGCCGAGGGCTGGGGCCTGACCCTGCCCGGCGCCTCGTCGATCCCGGCGCCCGATGCCGGTCACAAGCGCATGTCGGCGGCCTGCGGGCGGCGCATCGTCGACATGGTCTGGGAGGATCTGACCCCCGACAGGATCATGACCCGGGAGTCCACCCGCAACGCCGTCACCGTCGCCATGGCCACGGGCTGTTCGACCAACGCCATCATCCACCTGATCGCCATGGCGCGGCGCGCGGGCATTCCGCTGACGCTGGAACACCTCGACGAGATCGGCCACAGGACGCCGGTGCTGGCCAACCTGCGGCCCTCGGGCAAGGACTACCTGATGGAGGATTTCTTCTACGCCGGTGGCCTGCCCGCGCTGATGAAGGAACTGGGCGACAAGCTGGATCTTTCGGTGACAACCGTGACCGGGCGCAGCCTTGGCGAGGACATCGAGGGCGCGCAGAACTACAACGACGACGTGATCCGGCCCCTGTCGAATCCGGTCTACCACGAAGGGTCACTGGCGGTTCTGAAGGGCAACCTTGCCCCGGACGGTGCGGTGATCAAGCCCGCCGCCATGGACGCCGAGTTCCAGAAGCACGCAGGCCCCGCCATCGTCGCCGACAGCTATGCGCAGCTGAAAGAGATCATCAACGACGAAAACTACCCCATGACGCCCGACAGCGTGATGGTGCTGCGCAACGCCGGGCCGCAGGGCGGGCCGGGGATGCCGGAATGGGGCATGATCCCGATGCCCAAGGCGCTGCTGAAACAGGGCTACCGCGACATGCTGCGCCTGTCGGATGCGCGCATGTCCGGCACCTCTTACGGGGCCTGCATCCTGCATGTCGCGCCCGAGGCCTTCGTCGGCGGTCCGCTGGCGCTGATCCAGACCGGCGACATCATCGAGATCGACGTGCCCAACCGCGTGCTGAATGTCCGCCTGACCGAGGCAGAGCTTGCCGCGCGCCGCGAAACATGGACCCCGCCGGACCCGCGCTTCGAACGGGGCTACGGCTACATGTTCTCGAAGCATGTCGAGCAGGCGGACAAGGGCTGCGACTTCGACTTCCTGCGGACCGAATTCGGCGCCCCGGTGCCGGAGCCGGAAATCAACTGATGTCGCTTGACCCGACCGCCTCACGGGAAACCTTCGGAGACTTCCATGACACATGACCTCTCGCGCGCCCTGACCGGCGTATCGGGCATCCTTGCCACCCCCTTCGACGAGGCCGGAGAGATCGCGCCCGACCTGCAACGCGCCATCGTCGACCGCGCCGTGGATGCGGGCGTGCATGTGCTGACCGCGAACGGCAACACCGGAGAGTTCTATTCCCTGACGCTGGACGAGGCCATGGCCATGGTCCACGCCTCGGGCGCGCATATCGACGACCGCGTGCCCATGGTGGCGGGCGTGGGCCGGGGCGTCCGGGACGCGCAGGCGCTGGCAGAGGCCTCGGGCCTCGCCGGAGCCTCGGCGCTGATGATCCACCAGCCGCCCGACCCCTTCGTGGCCCCGCGTGGACTGGTGCATTACGTCGAGGCGGTGCGCGAGGCGGGCGACGGGCTGCCGCTGATCCTGTATCTGCGCAACGACGCCATCGGCACCGATGCGATCCGCGCGCTCTGCGCGGTCGAGGGCGTTGTCGGCGTCAAATGGGCCACGCCCAACCCGATGAAGCTGAAGGCCGCCATGGCCGCCTGCCCCGATCACATCACATGGACCGGCGGGCTGGCCGAGGTCTGGGCCCCCGCCTTCTACGCCGTGGGGGCCCGGGGCTTCACCTCGGGCCTGATCAACGTCTGGCCCGAGCGCTCGGTCGCCATCAACACCGCGCTGGAGGGCGGCGACTACGAAGAGGCCCGCGCCCTGATCGCCGAGATGCAGGTCTTCGAGGACATCCGCGCCGAGGATCAGGGCGGCGCCAACGTGCCAGGCGTCAAGGCCGCGCTGCAGCTGATGGGTGAGGACTGCGGCGCCGCCCGGCCGCCCGCCGCATGGCCGCTGAGCGACAGCCAGATGCGCCGCCTGACCGCCTTCATGACGGGCGCCGGACTGCTGTCCTGACCGCCCCCGACCCCGGAGAACGATCCCATGACCGACGTCAAACCCGAGACCATCGAGAAACTGCGCGACGTCTCTGTCGCCACCCTCGCCACCGCGCTCTTCAAGCGCGGATTGCGGCGTCAGGTGATCCAGGACGTGCGCCCGGTGCAGCCCAAGGGCCGCAATATGGTCGGCCCCGCCTTCACCCTGCGCTACATCCCGGCCCGCGAGGACCGCAACCAGCTGTCGGAATTCCGCCGCCCCGACCACCCGCAGCGCCACGCCATCGAAACCTGCCCCGAGGGCCACGTTCTGGTGATGGACAGCCGCCGCGATGCCTCGATGGCCAGCGCGGGCGACATCCTGATCACCCGCCTGATGATGCGCGGCGCCGAGGGCATCGTCACCGACGGCGGCTTTCGCGACGCCATGTGCATCGGCGCGCTGGAGATGCCCGCCTATCACAACCGGCCCTCGTCTCCGACGAACCTGACCAACAACGAGGCCATCGCCATCAACGAGCCCATCGGCTGCGGCGATGCCCCGGTCTTTCCGGGCGACATCCTTGTGGGCGACGACGACAGCGTGATCGTCATTCCCGCGCATATGGCCGACGAGATCGCCGACGAGGCCGTCGAAATGACCGCCTACGAGGATTTCGCCATCGAGCAGGTGCGGAATGGCGAGACCATCATCGGCCTCTATCCCGCCACGAAGGAAGAGAACCTCGACCGCTTCAAGGCATGGCGGCAGAAGAACGGGCGCTAGGCCATGACCTCTCCGGTGATCCGGCTGGACCCCGCCGACACTGTGGTGGTCGCGCGAGAGGATATCCGCAAGGGGACGCGGATCGAGAGCGAGGGCCTGACCGCCCTCGCCGACATCCCCGCCGGGCACAAGCTGGCGACGCGCGCCCTGCGCCGGGGCGAGCCGGTGCTGAAATACGCCACCGTCATCGGCTACGCGGGTGAGGATCTGGCGCCGGGCACCTATCTGCACACGCATAACGTCCTGGTGGACGAGATTCAGAAGGACTATCGCTTCGGGCAGGACTACCGCCCCGCCCAGCTGCTGCCGCAGGCAGAACGCGAGACCTTCATGGGCTATCGCCGCGCCGATGGCCGGGTCGGCACGCGCAACGTCATCGGCGTCTTCATCACGGTGAACTGTTCCGCCACCGTCGCGCGCAAGATCGCGCAGTACTTCGACGAAGAGCGGCTTGAGAACTTCCCCAACGTCGATGGCGTCGTGCCCTTCATCCACCAGCAGGGTTGCGGGATGGAGCAGACGGGCGAACCCATCGACCTGCTGCGGCGCACGCTCAAGGGCTACATCCAGCACCCCAATATCGCCGGTGCGCTGATCGTGGGGCTTGGGTGCGAGCGCAACAACCTGGAACGCTTCTTCGAGGCGACGGCGCTGGAAACCGGCACAATGCTGCGCAGTCTGCGGATGCAGACGCTGGGCGGCACGGCGGAGACCATCAGGCAGGGCCGCGCCATGGTGCGCGAAATGCTGACCGAGGCGAACAGGGCCACCCGCAGCCCCTGCTCTGCCGAACACATCAGGATCGGGTTGCAATGCGGGGGCTCGGACGGGTTTTCCGGGCTCTCGGCCAATCCCGCGCTTGGCCGCGCCGTCGACCGGCTGGCGCGCAATGGCGGCACGGCGATCCTGTCGGAGACACCCGAGCTTTACGGCATCGAACACACGCTGACCGCCCGCGCCCGGGACGAGAGCGTGGGCCGCGCCCTGCTCGACCGCATCCGCTGGTGGCTGGACTACACCGAGGGACGCGACGTGCAGATGCAGGGCGTCGTCGGTCCGGGCAATCAGAACGGCGGCCTTGCGAATATCGTCGAAAAGGCGCTGGGCGGCGCGAAAAAGGGTGGCTCGACCGGCATCGAAGCGGTCTATCGCTACGCCGAAAAAGTCGATCACAGCGGTCTGGTCCTTATGGATACACCGGGATACGATCCTGTTGCCGCCACCGGGCAAATCGCCGGCGGCGCCAACCTGATCTGTTTCACCACCGGGCGCGGAAGCTGCTTTGGCTCCTACCCCGCGCCGACGATCAAGCTGGCTTCGAACACGCCGATGTACAACCGGATGAAGGGCGACATGGATATCAACTGCGGCCCCGTCATCGACGGCACCGCCACGCTGGAGCAGATGGGCGACGCGATCTTTCGCAGCATCCTCGACGTGGCGTCCGGCCAGCGGACCAAGAGCGAGGCCCTGGGCGTCGGCGCCGAGGAATTCGCGCCCTGGCCCATCGGCGTGACCGGCTAGGGCATCCGGGCCAAACCGGGGTGCGGTCCCTGCCGCCCCGGAGGCCTTCTTCTCTGGACATTCCTGTCGCGGATAGCCCAAGTCAGACCCGAAACCCTGTAGGACAAGACATGCACGACCCGGCCCCTGCACACAGGCATCCCAGTTGAGCGACGCGCCCCGGCCAGCCACCGCCCCGGCGGCGGCGCACACCCCGGCCCCCCGGCCCTTCCTTGCCACCCTGCTGATGAGCGTCGCGGTCCTCGAACTGCTGGCGCGGTTCAGCGGCTCGGACCTGCTTCAACAGATCGCCTGGGGCCTTGTGCTGACGGTCGTGGTTCTGGCCGTGCGGCAGCTGACCCTGCGCGAGATCTACCTGCTGGGCGCCAGCGCGGTGCTGAGCGTTCTGGTGATCGTCACCCAGCCCGACCCCGGCACCATCCTGTCCGGTGCGATGGATCAGGCGGTCTTCCTGATGGCCTTCATCCTGCTCTTGGGGCTGTTGCAGGCTACGGCGCGATCCTCGCCCTCTGTCGAGATCCTCGGCGAATACCTGACGCGCCAGCCGCCGGGCCGCCGCTACGTTGCGCTGAGCGGCGGCACCTCTCTGCTGGCCGTGCTGTTCAACCTTGGCGTTGTCAGCTTCCTTGTGCCGCTGATCCAGCAGGGCATTCGCCGGGCGGGCGCCGACGACGGGCTGAACCCGCTGCGCGAACAGCGTCAGCTGTCGGCCCTGCTGCGCGGCTTTGCATGGTGCGTCACCTGGTCCCCCACCGCCTTCGCGCCGCTGATCGTGGCAGAGCTGATGCCGGGCGTCGAACGCACCGCCTGGATCGGTTACGGCTTCGCCTTCTTCATGCTGCTGATGCTGGTCGGGGCGCTGGAGGACAAACTGCGGTTCCGCGCCTACCGGCCCAGCGGCAAGCGCGCCGTCATGGCCTTCCCCCGGACCGCCGCGCTGCGCTTCGCCGCGACGACGGGCTGGTTCCTGCTGCTGGTGGTTTTCTTCGTCGAGGTCTTCGACGGCTCCATCGTCTTCGGCGTGCTCGCCGCCTGCCCCGTGATGATGGCGGGATGGCTGACCGCCCAGTTCGGCCTGCGCTCTCCGACGCTCTGGCCGGACCTGAAGGCCCGGATGCGCACCTTGGTGGTCGAGGAGCTGCCCGGCTCTCTGAACGTGGCGATCACGCTGGCCTGCTCGGGCTTTATCGGGCGCGCGGGTGCGGGGCTGACCCCGGCGGCAGAGGTCGCGGCCTTCCCGGGCCTTGGCGCCATGCCGGACTGGCTGCTGCTGTCGGCGATCCCGCTCTTCATCGCCCTTGTCAGCCTGCTGGCCCTGTCGCCCACGATGATGGCGGTCTTCATGGGGTCGTTCTTCGCCGCCCTGCCAGAGATGCCCGCCGACCCGACCCTGCTGGCCTTCTCGATCTCCTGCGGCTGGGCGCTGTCGATGACCTTTTCGCCCTTCGCCACCGTGGTTCTGGTGATCGCCCGCGCCTCGGGCCTGCCCGCCACGCGCCTGACATGGGGCTGGAACCTGCACTTCACCCTGATCGCGGCCATCTTGCTGGTGCCGCTGTTCGCGCTGCTGACCATGGGTGCCTAGCGGCCCCCGGGCCTGCCTCGCCCGGTTGCCGCTTGGCCCGGGCGATCCACCGGCGCATCGCTTCGCGGATCGCAACGGCCCGGACCGCTGTCGGGCAGTGCCATTCCGGCAGGATGCGCCGGTACAATGCGCGCGGCGCCGTCGCACCGGCCATCCCGGCCCCGGTCGTGCTGCGGGCAACGCTGACCCCATCGCCGGGCCCGTGGCTGATCCTGTTTTCCGACAATCCTCCGCTTTGGGTGATCACCGCCTTCATGACCGCCCACGAGGCCTGCGGCGCAACGCGCGGAAGACGGTCTTCCGCATGATCGCCTTCCTGCAACCTGGCTGGCTCTGGCGCTGGATCAGGCCATGGATCCCGGCCAGATGGCTGCGGTGGAAGCGACGCCTCGACTGCCGGATCGCGCGCTCGGTGGTCCGGCGCCGCCGCATGACCGTCCAGCAACGGACCGCCCGCAAGGCCCGCTTGCCGTTTCGGCATGCGGTCATGGTCGGGTCGCTGTTGCAGCCGCCGGGGCGCGGGCTGCGACGGGCCTACCGCAGCGGTCCGGCCCGGGGCAGACGCCGCGTCGACCCCCGCCTGCCGCCATCCCCGGACAGAGAAAGGGGCGCGGCACCCCTGTGCCACGCCCCCGTTTTTATCCCGATGCCATCGGCCCCGACCGCGCTGCGACCGGGGCGATGCCTCAGTTGATCAGCTTGGGCTTGGCCATGTGGGTGGCCTGCTTGGGCATCACGCCAAGGCGCTTGGCGACTTCCGTATAGGCATCCGCGAGGTTGCCGAGGTCATGGCGGAAGACATCCTTGTCCAGCTTCTGGCCGGATTCCAGATCCCACAGGCGGCAGCTGTCGGGGCTGATCTCGTCAGCGACCACAAGCCGCTGGAAATCGCCCTCGTAGACGCGCCCGACCTCAATCTTGAAATCGACCAGCTTGATGCCGACGCCATACATCAGGCCCGACATGTAGTCGTTGACCCGCAGCGCCAGCGCCACGATGTCGTCCATGTCCTGCTGCGAGGCCCAGCCGAAGGCGGCGATATGTTCCTCTGTCACCAGCGGATCGCCCAGCTTGTCGTCCTTGTAGCAGTATTCGACGACCGGACGCGGCAGCGGCGTGCCCTCTTCGATGCCAAGACGCTTGGACATCGACCCGGCGGCGAAGTTGCGCACGATGATCTCCAGCGGGATGATCTCGCAGGCCCGCACCAGCTGCTCTCGCATGTTCAGCCGCTTGATGAAGTGCGTGGGCACCCCGATGTTGGTCAACCCCGTCATGAAGAACTCGGACAGCCGGTTGTTCAGCACGCCCTTGCCCTCGATCACGTCCTTCTTCTGCGCATTGAAGGCGGTGGCGTCGTCCTTGAAATATTGCACGATGGTGCCCGGTTCGGGGCCTTCGTACAGGATTTTCGCCTTGCCTTCGTAGATTTTCTTACGCCGTGCCATTTCGGACCCTTCCAAACAGGAAAACCGCGCTGTGGGCGCGGTGTTGCGTTCTCTTACGTCAAGCAGGGGGCCACCGCAAGGGTGACGGCGCCGCGCCCCCCGGGGCAGGCCCGTGCCGCGCGCGACCGACCGGCCCCGATTGCCGCAGCGAAACCGCCAAGCCTTGCGAAAACGCCCCCGGAGCGTCATATCGAAAGGGAAACACCATCCCCGAGGGAGCGAGAGCGATGACCACCTTCGACGACCGCGAGACAGCGTTCGAAAACAAGTATGCCCATGACGAGGAAATGAAGTTCCGCGCCGAGGCGCGCCGGAACAAGCTGCTCGGGCTCTGGGCGGTCGAGATGCTGGGCAAGACCGGCGATGCGGCCAATGCCTATGCTGTCGAAGTCGTGAAGTCCGATTTCGAGGAAGCGGGCCACGAGGACGTGGTGCGCAAGGTCTCGGGCGATCTGGGCGATCTGGCCACCGACGACGAGATCCGCGGCAAGATGGACGAATTGCTGCTGGTCGCCAAGGACCAGCTGATGAAGGAAAGCTGAGCCGCCCCCTTTCGGGAATCTCGGTTCGGAATGCATGGCGCGCCCCCTGTCGGGCGCGCCTTTTCTTTGGGCCGGCCCCGCCGCAGCCTGGGCCGGGCGCCGCCGACATCCGCCGCGCGATCCTGCAACCGCCGGGCTCAGCCGCTCGACCGGGGACATCCGGGAAAGGGGCGCGCCGTTCGCGCATCCCGGACGCCCAGCCCCCCTGCACCGCACCGGTGGAGCCGCGCCGCCTTGCCCTGCCCCCGGCGCGTGCCTGCGCCGAATGTCCGGCGCCAGCGCGGGTCCGTTCCAAGGTTCCCGCCACGCCGATCCCGCCCCGGCCCAATACCCGCCCCCCCTGCGGGCCTGCCCCGGCCCGGCCCACGCCCCGGCCCTGCCCATCCCGCGCCCCGACCCCGGGGCACGCCTGTGCACAATATCCGGGCACCCGGCTTGCCATTCGCGCAGGCCCGTGACCACATGCCTCCGCAAGACTGGAAGGCGCTTTGCCCATGAACGACACCCTCAAGGCCTGCCTCTGGATGACCGGGGCCATCGCGTCTTTCACCACCATGGCCGTGGCGGGCCGCGCCGTCAGCCTGGACCTCGACACCTTCGAGATCATGTTCTTCCGTTCGCTGATCGGCATCGTGATCGTGGTAAGCGTGGCCCGGCTGGCCGGGACGCTGGGCCAGGTCGACACCCGCAACTTCGGCACCCATGTGGTGCGCAACCTCGGCCATTTCGCCGGGCAGAACCTGTGGTTCTACTCGATCACCGTGATCCCGTTGGCGCAGGTCTTCGCGCTGGAGTTCACCTCGCCCTTCTGGGTCATGCTGTTGAGCCCCCTCGTGCTGGGCGAGCGCCTGACCGGCAACCGCCTTGCCGCCGCAGCGGTGGGCTTTGTCGGGATCCTGATCGTCACCCGCCCCACCCCCGAGACGCTGCAGTTCGGCCAGCTGACCGCCGCGCTTGCCGCCGCGGGCTTTGCCGCCTCCGCGGTCTTCACCCGGCGCCTGACGCGCACCACGACGATCACCAATATCCTGTTCTGGCTGACCGTCCTGCAGGCGGGCTTCGGCCTTGTCTGCGCCGGATACGACGGCGATATCGCGCTGCCGAGCCTTGCCAGCCTGCCCTGGGTCGTGATCATCGCCCTTGCCGGGCTGGTGGCGCATTTCTGCCTGACCACCGCGCTGAGCCTCGCGCCCGCAACCGTGGTGATGCCCATCGACTTTACCCGCCTGCCGGTGATCGCCATCGTTGGCATGATGCTCTACGCAGAACCCCTGGACCGATACGTCTTCCTTGGGGCGGCGCTGATCTTTGGCGCCAATTACGCCAATATCACCTATGAGACCCGCCGCGCGCGGGCAGCGCGCCCCGCTGTCACTTAGATGTGACGCTACGTTTGCGCCATCACCCTTGACGTTCCGTCAAAGATTGACCGCAGAGACTCGGGTCTCCTAGCGTAGGTTGCAGGAGACTTCCGCACGCTCGGGATGAGGGACAAAACAATGAACAAATTCATAGCCGGGGCCGTCCTGGCCCTACTGTCATCGCAGGCCCAGGCCGCCGGTCTCGACCGTTCGGGACAAAGCGTCGCGTCCATCTTTGCCGCCGACGGCACCGCCAGCCTGAGCTTCGGCTACGTGATGCCCAGCGTCACCGGCACGGACAGCCGGGGCGCCGATTACGATGTGGGCGAATCCTACACCCAGACCGCGATCACCTACACCAACGGGCTCAAGGGCACCGGCTTCAACTACTCGCTGATCTTCGACCAGCCCTATGGCACCAACGTCGATTACGACGCCGACCCGACGACCTCGAACCTCGGCGGCACCATGGCCGACCTCGACTCGCGGGCGCTGACGGTGATCGGGCGCTACAAGTTCGGCGATCGCTTCAGCATCTTCGGCGGCATCGGCGTCGAACGCATCGAGGCCGACGTTGCCCTGAACGGTCTGAGCTACGCGGGCGCGATCTCGACCGCGGCGGTCGCCTCGACCGTGCCGGGGCTGGATTCGACCCTGCTGGGCGCCGCGCTGTCGGGCAGCGCCGCGGCGGCGACGGCGATCGACAGCACCTATGGCGCGGGCACCACCGCCGCACTGGGCAGCGCCGTGGCGAGCACCTCTGGCAGTTTCCTGGGCACCGGCGGCTATACCTTCGCCATGGACCAGTCGACCAAGCCGACCTACCTGATCGGCGCCGCCTACGAGATCCCGGATATCGCGCTGCGGATCTCGGGGACCTACCGCTTCCAGACCGAGCACAGCGCCGACACCACCGAAGAACTGCTGGGCCGCACGGTGCGCGACTCGGTGGATTTCGTCTCTCCGGCCAGCTTCAACCTGGATTTCCAGACCGGCATCATGGAAGGCACCCTGCTGACCGCCTCCTACCGCTGGACCGACTTCTCGGCGGTGGACATCGTGCCCTCGGCGCTGGGGGCCGACCTTGTGAACCTTGACGACGGGCACCGCTACACGCTGGGCGTGGCGCGCCGCTTCTCCGAGAGCTTCGCGGGATCGATGAGCGTCAGCTACGAGCCCGAGAACAACAATGACACGGTGTCCCCGCTGGGGCCGACCGACGGTCTCTGGGGTGTTTCGCTTGCGGGCCAGTACAGCAGCGGCGCGCTGAAGATCTCGGGCGGGCTGAACTATTCCTGGCTGGGCGATGCCGTGGCCGGCGTGGCCGAGCGCCCCGCCGCCAGCTTCGAGGACAACCACGCGGTCGGCATCGGATTCAAGGCCGAGATGGTCTTCTGATCGCCACTTTCGGGTGAAATGAAGAGAACCCTCGCCGCCCGCCCGCGAGGGTTTTTTCATGGCGGCGCAGGACCGGGACAAGGAGAGGTGTCGCCGTCCCGGCGCAGGGCGAGCCGGACCGGGACCTTCTTCCGTCACCATCGCTTCCCGGACCAATGGCGCGACAATGGCGACCGGACGGGGGCTCTGCCCCCGGACCCCCGGGATATTTCGGGACAGAAGAAGATGGGGCCGGTCCGAAGATGGAGGCCGATCCGACCGGGGGCTGGCGGCGCGGCCTGCGGTGGCGGCTGCAGGCCGGGACCGGCGGTGCTGGCGACCATCCGGCAGGGGGCGTGCAGGATCGGTGTCAAAGCGCAGAATCCGGGTCGTCAATTGCGCGTGGGCCTGCCAGAGATGAGCCATGACATCCCCGACCCTCTCTGCCCGCGCATGGGCGCAACTGGCACTGCTCGGCCTCATCTGGGGCGGGTCCTTCCTTGCCATCCGCACCGCGCTTGACGAGATCCCGCCGCTGACCTCGGTGCTGTTCCGCACCGCCATCGCCGCCGCGATCCTCTGGCCCATCGTGCTGCTGCGCGGCCTTCCGCTGCCCCGCTCTCCGCGCCCCCTGATCGGGCTGCTGGTCATGGGGCTGTTGAACAACGTCATTCCCTTCTCGCTGATGGCACTGGGGGCAGATGCATATTCCCACCGGGCTGACCTCTATCCTCAATGCCAACAGCGCGATCTTCGGGGTGCTGGTCGCGGCGCTTCTGCTGGCCGACGAGCGGCTGACGCTGCGCAAGACCGCCGGGGTACTGCTGGGCTTTGCCGGGGTCGTGATCGCCATCGGCCCGGCGCAGCTGCTGGCGCTGGACCTGACCTCTGTCGCGCAGCTGGCGGTTGTCGCGGGAACGCTGTCCTATGCCTTCGCCGGGGTCTGGGCGCGCAAATGGCTGGGCGGCCTGCCGCCGCTGGTCTCGGCTGCCGGGATGCTGACCGCCTCGAGCCTGATCATGCTGCCCCTCGTGCTGGTCACCGAGGGGCAGCCCCCGCTGGCCCTGTCGGCGGTCACATGGGGCGCCATCGCCTATTACGCCGCGGTCGCCACGGCGCTGGCCTACCTGCTGTACTACCGGGTGCTTGCGGTGGCGGGCTCCGGCAACCTGATGCTGGTGACACTGCTGATCCCGCCGGTCGCCATCACGCTGGGCGCGCTGGTGCGGGACGAGACATTGGCGCCCACCGCCTACCTTGGCTTTGCGCTGCTGGCGGCGGGGCTGACGGTGCTGGCATCGGGGCCGCGACCCAAGAGGGTTTGACGCGCGCGCACGGGCAGAATATCCCCCAGCCGAGCCAATCTGTTCCGGACCACGCCCATGCTTTATCCCGACGCCCGCGCCTGGCGCCATGCCCCGCAAAAGCGTGTTGTCCTCTTTGCCATGTCGGGGCTGGGCAAGACCCATGTCTCGACCCGGCTGCGCGACAGCGGCGACTGGTTCCACTACTCGATCGATTACCGCATCGGCACCCGCTACATGGGCGAGTACATCGCCGACAATGCCAAGGCGCAGGCCATGCAGGTGCCCTTCCTGCGCGATCTGCTGATGACGGATCTCGATCTACATCGGCTCTAACCTCAGCTTCGACAACCTCAACGCGGTCTCGACCTACCTCGGCAAGCCCGGCGATCCGGCCGTGGGCGGCCTGTCGATGGCAGAGTACCGCCGCCGCCAGTCGCAGTTCGAACGGGCCGAGCGGCAGGCGCTGCTGGATACGGGGTATTTCATCACCCGCGCGCAGGAGCTTTACGGCTACCCGCATTTCGTCTGCGACACCGGCGGCTCGATCTGCGAATGGGTCGATCCGGCCAACCCCGAGGACCCGATCCTGAAGGAGCTGGCCTCACAGGCGCTGCTGGTCTGGATCCGCGGCAGCGAGGACCACACCGCAGAGCTGATCCGCCGCTTTGACAAGGCGCCGAAGCCCATGGCCTACCGGCCCGACTTCCTCGCCGCCGCCTGGGCGCGCTACCTGTCGGAGACCGGGCTGGCCGAGGCCGAGATCGACCCCGATGCCTTCATCCGCTGGACCTACGCGCAGGCGCTGGCCCACCGCCAGCCGCTGTACGAAGAGATGGCCGCGCGCTGGGGCGTCACGGTCGAGGCCGCCGACATGGCCCGGGTGCAGAACGCCGGGGATTTCGAGGCGGTGATCGCCGAGGCCCTGCCCGGCTGAGGACCGCGCGCCGCCCCTCGCCGTGGCGCCTTGCCCCTCTGCCCCCCATCGCCTATCTGTCGGTCCTGTCAATTCAGGACCATCCCCATGCCCATCAAGCTGCCTTCCGACCTGCCCGCCTTCGACGTCCTCACCCGCGAGGGCGTCATGGTCATGGCAGAGGAGACCGCGGCGCGGCAGGATATCCGGCCGCTGCGCATCGGTTTGCTGAACCTGATGCCCAAGAAGATCCAGACCGAGAACCAGTTTGCCCGGCTGATCGGCGCCACGCCGCTGCAGATCGAGCTGTCGCTGATCCGCATGAGCGAGCACCAGACCAAGAACACCGCCGCCGAGCACATGGAGACCTTCTATCGCCCCTTCGCAGAGGTCGCCGATACGGGAGAGAAGTTCGACGGGCTGATCATCACCGGCGCGCCCATCGAGCATCTGCCCTTCGAAGAGGTCACCTACTGGGAGGAGCTGACCCGCGTCTTCGACTGGACGCAGGGCCACGTGCAGTCGACCTTCGGCGTCTGCTGGGGCGGCATGGCGATGATCCACCACTTCCACGGCGTGCAGAAGCACATGCTGGACGCCAAGGCCTTTGGCGCCGTGCGGCACCGAAACTGCGATCCGGCCTCGCCCTACCTGCGCGGCTTCTCGGACGACATGGTGATCCCGGTTTCGCGCTGGACGGAACTGCGCCGCAGCGAGATCGAGGCGGCGGGGCTGAAGATCCTGATCGACAGCGATGAAACCGGCCCCTGCCTCGTCGAGGACCCGGACCATCGCGCGCTTTATATCTTCAACCACCTCGAATACGACTCGGGCACGCTGAAGGAAGAATACGACCGCGACGTGGCCTCTGGAAAACCGATCAACGTGCCCGCGAACTACTACCCCGGGGACGATCCGACCCAAAGGCCGCAGAACCGCTGGCGCAGCCATGCGCATCTGCTTTACGGCAACTGGATCAACCAGATCTACCAGTCGACGCCCTACGATCTGGCCTCGATCGGCAAGGCGGGCCGGTGATGTCGAAACTCCTGCTGGCGGCGCTTCTGCTGCTGGCGGGGCTTGTCGGGGTCACGCTGCTGCGCGCCGCCGCGCGCGAGCGGGCGGCAGAGGCGGCCTATCCGCCCGGCGGCGATTTCGTCACGGTCGAGGGCCACCGGGTGCATTACACGGTGACCGGCGAAGGCCCGGACCTCGTGCTGATCCACGGGGCCTCGGGCAACCTGCGCGACATGACCTTCGGCCTGGCGGAACGGCTGGCCGCGCACTACCGCGTGATCGCCTTCGACCGGCCCGGGCTGGGCTACACCGACCGCATCGGCGCGGCTGGAGCCTCTATCGGGGAACAGGCGGCACTGCTGGCGCGTGCCGCCGCGCTGCTGGGCGCCGAGCGTCCGGTGGTCATGGGCCAGTCCTACGGCGGCGCCGTGGCGCTGGCATGGGCGGTGAACCACCCAGAAACGCTGTCGGCGCTGGTGCTGGTGGCGGCGCCCTCCTATCCTTGGGAGGGCGGGTTACCGAGGCTCTACAAGGTCAATGCGCATCCTGTCCTCGGCCCGCTGGCGATCCCCTTCCTGACCGCATGGGTGCCGCAGTCCTACGTCGACCGCGCCGTGGCCGGCGTCTTCGAGCCGCAGCAGGAGCTGCCCGGCTACGCCGACCACATCGGCGCGCCGCTGACCCTGCGCCGCCACAGCCTGCGCGAAAACGCCCTGCAACGGGCCAGCCTGAAGGGCGAACTGGCGGCGCTGTCCGAACGCTACGACGGGATCGACCTGCCCATCGAGATCGTTCACGGCACGGCGGACGAGACCGTGTCGCTGACGATCCACTCGCAGCGCATGGCGCGGGATCTGCCCGGGGCCAACCTTGCGACGCTGGAGGGGATCGGCCACATGCCGCACCATACCCGCCCCGGTGCCGTGGTCGAGGCCATCCACCGCGCGGCGGACCGCGCCGGCATCCGCACCGCCCCGGGGCCCTGACAGGCCCGCAGCCCAGACCAAACGGTTTGCGCTAATCCGCTTAACATCCCATATTACCCGTGACTTGCACGGCATCAGAGGCCCTTCATGACCCTACCTTTCGACGGCGCCATCTCCGAGTTCTTCGAAACCGACGCGCCGCGACAGGTGCGCGAAGCGATCAAGCGCGCCGACAAGGACGAGGTGCTGGACCCGGCTTTTCCCTATTCCGACATGCTGGGGCGCAAGCCCTACGACAAGGACATGGACAGGCTTCAGGTCGAACTGGTCAAGCTGCAGGCCTGGGCCAAGGAAAGCGGTGCGCGCATCGCCATCCTCTTCGAGGGCCGCGACGCCTCTGGCAAGGGCGGCACGATCAAGCGCTTCCGCATGAACCTCAACCCGCGCGGCGCGCGCGTGGTGGCGCTGTCGAAACCCTCGGACGTCGAGGCAACGCAGTGGTATTTCCAGCGCTACATCGACCACCTGCCCGCCGCCGGGGAAATCGTGTTCTACGACCGCTCTTGGTACAATCGGGGCGTGGTCGAGAAGGTCTTCGACTTCTGCACCGACGACCAGCGCGATCACTTCTTCGGGCAGGTGCCGGACTTCGAGAAGATGCTGGTGGACGAGGGCATCCTGCTGTTCAAGATCTGGCTCACCGTGGGCCGGGCCGAACAGCTGCGCCGCTTCCTGAAGCGCGAGAACGATCCGCTGAAACAGTGGAAGCTGTCGTGGATCGACGTCGAGGGGCTGAAGCGCTGGGACGCCTATACCGACGCCATCGCCGAGACGCTGGAGCGCACGCATACCCGGGAAGCCCCCTGGACGGTGATCCGCTCCGACGACAAGAAGCGCGCCCGGCTGGAGGCGATCCGCCACGTGCTGTTGCAGATCGACTATGCCAGCAAGGCGCCCAAGGCCGTGGGCCAGCCCGACCCGAAGATCGTCGGCGGGCCTGATCTCTGGCATGGGTAAGGGCGCGTGCTGAAGATGGGCAAGCGCGGCTATCACCACGGCAACCTTCGGCAGGCGCTGGTCGACGCGGCCCTGCGCCTGATCGAGGAAAAGGGCCCGACCGGCTTCACCCTGTCAGAGGCGGCAAAGCTGGCGGGCGTGACCCCGGCGGCGGTCTACCGCCACTTCGCCGGGCGCGAGGACCTGATCGCCGAAGCCGCCCGGCAGGGCTACGCGATCTTCGCCGACGTGATGCAGTTCGCCTATGACAAGGGCCAGCCCTCGGCGCTTGCCGCCTTCGAGTCGACGGGCCGCGCCTACCGGCCTTTGCCCGCCGTTATCCGGGCCACTATATCGCGATGTTCGAAAGCGGCATCTCGGTGAACCACTCGCCGGACCTGGCCGCGATCTCCGCCAAGGCGCGCGGGGTGCTGGAGAAGGCCGCGAACGACCTGTCGCAGCACATCCCGCCGGAAAAGCGCCCGCCGCCGCAGATGGTGTCCTCGCACATCTGGGCCTTGTCGCACGGCGTGGTGGAACTTTTCGCGCGGAACTCTCCCGGCACCCGCGCGCCCTTCCCGCCCGAGGACCTGCTGGAATCCGGCATCGGCATCTACCTGCGCGGCCTCGGCCTTTTGCCGCCCGACAATTGACCGGCGGGCCCCCCCGGCCTTGCCAAGCCACCGGGGCGCTCGTTATCTAGGGCACGACGGCGCGGCGCCCGGCGCGGGCTTCGCGCCGTCGGCCAGCCACCAACGACGACCGAAAGTGACACAATGGCCCAATCCGTCAGCCCCCGCACGCGCGCCTATTATGCCCTGATGTCCAACCTGCCCGGACGGCGCGGCCTGCGCTATCTGCGCAAGCTCAGCCGCAGCCGCCACGACGAGGTTCAGGCCGCCTTCGAGGCCGCGCTGGAGGCGGCGCGCGGCAAGATCTGCATCGATCTCGGCGCGAATGTCGGGGTCTTCAGCCAGCGCATGGCGCAGGTGGCGGCCAAGGTCTATGCCTTCGAGCCCGATCCACTGGACGGCGGCACAGCTGCGCGAGACCCTGAAAGACTGCGACAATATCGAGGTGATCGAGGCCGCCGCAGGAATCGCGCCGGGCCGGATGCCGCTGTACCGGTCGGAGAAATTCGACAGCGATCCGCGCAAGGGCTCGCTGTCCTCGACGCTTCTGGCCGCGAAGAGCAATGTCTCGGACAGGCCCGTCGCAGAGGTCGAGGTGCGCGATTTCCCCGCCTTCCTGCGCGAGCTCGACCGCGACATCGCCCTGCTCAAGATCGATATCGAAGGCGGCGAGGTCGCCCTGCTAGAGGCGCTTCTGGACGATCCCGTGGCGCAGCGCATCGACTTCATCTTTGTCGAGACCCACGAGACCAAGCTGCCGCCGGATCTGGTGGCGCGCTCCCGCGCCCTGCGCAAGCGGGTCAGCCGCATGGCCCGGCCCGGGGTCGACATGGACTGGGTCTGACCCCGGTCAGCCCGCCGTGATCTCTGCGTAAAGCGCCTCGATCCGGGTCAGGTGGGCGGCAAGGGAAAATCGCTCGCGGCACAGCACCTGCGCCGCCGCGCAGCGCCGTGCCGCCTCTTCTGGATTGGCCAGAACCTCCAGCGTGGCCGCCGCGAACCCCGCCGCATCGTCGGGCGCGACCAGCCAGCCGGTCCGGCCCCTGTCGACGATTTCCGGGGTGCCGCCCTCGTCGGTCGCCACCAGCGGAACCCCGGCCATGCCCGCCTCGATCAGCGTGCGGCCCAGGGCCTCGTGCCGGGCCGGGGCGACCAGCGCCGACATTCCCGCCATCACCGGGCCGAAGGGGCTGCGCGGCCCGACCGGCAGCACGCGCCCGGTCAGCCCCTCTTCCGCGATCCGCGCCTCGACCGCGGACAGGAAGGGCTGGTGCAGCGCGCCATACATCGGGAAGACCACCGGCCCCGGCGCGGCCGCCGCGATCCGCGCGGCGATCTCGACGAACAGTTCCGGCTCGCTTGCGGTCCGAGAGATTGGCGACATAGCCCACGATGGCGGTGCCCGGCGCTACGCCCAGCTCGGCGCAGAGCGCCGCGCGCGCCTCGGCGCTGGCCTCTTCTTGCGGCAGGAAGGGGTTGTAGATCATCCGCGCGTAGCCCTGCAGCGGCCCCGGCAGGCTGGACAGGGTAAAGCGCGAGACCGCCACGAAGGCATCCGCCCGCCCGCCCCAGACCGCCATATGCCGCCCCGAGGCCGGGGTGCGCTGGTGCCAGACGTGCCGCGCCGCACCGCCTTCGGTCGCTGCGCTCCAGATCAGGTGATTGCGCATGTCGTGGCTGTGGACGATGTCGTAGCCCGACGCCACCGGCCCAAGAACCCGCCGCACCGCCCGGCGGCGCAGCAATTGCCGCCACGGCGCCCGCAGCTCGGGGGCCGTCACCTCTGGCAGCGAGACCCGGGACTCGCCCAGCCCGCGCAGGTGATCCTCCAGCGCGCCAGAGCGGTGCAGGCCAAGCGTCACGGAATGCCCCGCCTCGCGCAGCGCCCGCGCCAGCAGCAGCGAAGAGATATGAGAGCCGCCGACACTGTCGCCGGTATAGGGAAAGAGAATCCTGAGGGGGGCAAGGCGGGCTCCGGCTTGTTGGGCCGTCCCATGCTAGAATATCCACCGCGGCTCTGCTAGGCCAAGTCCGTTGCGCTGCCCCGAGGATACCGATGCCAGACCTGCCCCGCGCCGAGGACGTCACCGTCCGCCACAACGACCTGAGCGACCGCCCCGGCCTGCCGCTTGTTCTTGTGGTGCGCAACGAACGGCCCTTGATGCCCGAGTTCCTCGACCACTACCGCGCCATCGGTGTGGAACGGTTCTTCATCCTCGACGATGCCTCGACCGACGGCACGCCCGACCTGCTGATGCAGGAGCCCGACGTCTGCCTAATGCAGTCCAGCCGCCGCTACGGCGAGACCCCCGAACCCGAAAGCCTGCCGCCCGCCCTGCGCAAGGCCGGCGACACGCGGATGATCCACGTCTGGCGCACCGGGCTGATGAATCGCTTCTGCGCCGGGCAATGGGCGCTGCAATGCGATGTGGACGAGTTCCTGCTGCTGCCCGAGGGCGTCCGGCTGCCGGATGTGATCCAGAGGCTGACCGCCGAGGGCGCGGCGGGGGTCTGGGGCGGGATGATCGACCTCTACCCGCGCGACATGGCGGCGCTGGCCGCCTGCCCCGACAGCGGCTTCACCTGGCCCCGCTGCGAGTGGTTCTTCGACGGGCGGCGGCATTTCTCGCTGCGCCCGGACAAGCCGCCCCGGCACCACTATGTCGGCGTGCGCCACCGGCTGGACGTAGCCTTCGCGGAAAAGCCCGACCTGTCGCCGCTCGCCCGGGCCAAGCTGCGCTTTCTGGGGCGGCGCAAGGCGCCCTCGGGGACGCTGGTGAAGCCAATCCTGCAACACTGGCAGCCCGGCAGCTACTACCTGAACAGTCACCTGACCACGCAAAGCCTGAGCGCACGCATCCTGTTGCCGCTGCTGCACTACCGGTACACGCCCGCCATCCTGCGCAAGCTGGAATGGGCCATGACCGAGGGCGGCTATTCCAAGGGCAATGCGGACTACCAGCGCGTCGACCGGATGCTGGCCGAGATGCGTGCGCGGAACGCCAGCTTCCTCACGCCGGTCTCGGTGCCGCTGACCGGCTTCGACAGCCTTGCCCGGACCGGCAACGCCATCTGGTAGGCGCCTGCCATCAAACGAAAAAGGGAACGAAAAAGGCCGCCCCGATACGGGACGGCCCTGACTTTCGGCACGGCGGGGTCTGCACCCCTCCGGCTGTGATTAACGCTTCGAGAACTGGAAGCTGCGGCGCGCCTTGCGCTTACCGTATTTCTTCCGCTCGACGACGCGGCTGTCGCGGGTCAGGAAGCCTGCCGCCTTCAGCGCGCCGCGCAGCTCCGGGTTGTACAGCTGCAGCGCCTTCGAGATGCCGTGCTTGACCGCGCCGGCCTGACCGGTGAGGCCACCGCCCTTGACGGTTGCGAAGACGTCGAATTCACCTTCCACGCCAGCAATCTGGAACGGCTGGCGCAGGATCAGCTGCAGCACCGGACGGGCAAAGTACTTGTCCTGGTCCTTGCCGTTCACGATGACCTTGCCGGAGCCCGGCTTGATCCAGACGCGGGCAACCGCGTCCTTCCGCTTGCCGGTGGCGTAGGAACGGCCCAGCTCGTCACGGACGGGCTCGCGGGGGGCCTCTTCGAGAACCGAGGTGTCGACAGAGCCAGCGGCCGCGCCGAGTTCTTCCAGGGAGTTGATCTGTTCAGCCATGATTACACCCGGGTGTTCTTGGAGTTCTTGGATTTCACGTCCAGAACCTCGGGGTTCTGGGCGTCGTGCGGGTGCTCTGCCGACGCGTAGATGCGCAGGTTGGTCAGCTGCTTGCGCGACAGGCGGTTGCCCGGCAGCATGCGCTTGACGGCCTGGAACACGACGCGCTCGGGGTGTGCGCCCTCGAGGATCTGCGCCTTGGTGCGGGACTTGATGCCGCCCGGGTGGCCGGTGTGCCAGTAGAAGTGCTCTTCGCGCTTCTTGCCGGTCAGCTGGACCTTGTCGGCGTTCACGATGATGACGTTGTCGCCCATGTCCATGTGGGGGGTGAAGGTGGCCTTGTGCTTGCCGCGCAGGCGCATGGCGACGATCGAGGCGAGACGGCCCAGAACAACGCCCTCGGCGTCGATCACGACCCACTTCTTCTCGATGTCTGCCGGAGTCGCAGAGAAGGTTTTCATGTGATAGTTCCGTTTATTGACAAGGGCCGCGCGATGAATCCGCCCGGCCCGGTATCCGATTGCGGGGTTATACAGCCTGCGGAAAGCCAGTCAAGCGGCACATATCGTAAATAAACAAACGTTTTCAATAGTTTAAAATTACGGTATCTGAATACCCCATGAAAATCGGCCTTCCCGGCCCCTTGACCCTGCCGGCTTCAGCCGCCACCAAGGGCGCGTTGCGACGCCCCTGATTGATCCCGATACGATGGCCCTGATTTTGACCGCCCTGACACTTGCGCTATCCGCGCTTCTCGGCACCGGGGCCGTGCGCAAGATGATCGAGGTCTACGAGGCGAAGCACGAGCTGAAGCAGGGCTCTGCCGGGTTCTTCCGCATGATCCGCGGCTGGTCGCGCATCGGCTTCTGGCTGCTGATCACCTGGTTCATCGCCACGGTCCTCGGCGACTGGCACCGGACCGACGACCTTGCGGGCGCCATCGACCGCGCGCAACTGCGGCTGTATCTCATGATGGAAATCCTTGCGGCAATGGCGGAGTCGGACAGTTGAGCATCGCGCAGTCCGACCTTCTGTGCCAGAGCTGCGCCGGGCAATGCGCCTTCGACCCCGCGCATCAGGGGCTGACCTGCACCCACTGCGGCACGCGCCGCTCGCTTGCAACGCCGTGGGACACACAGGCCGCCGCCGAGACCCGCTACAATCCCGGCGCCAATGACGCCACCGCCCCCGCCCTGCCCGAGAGCATCCACTGCCATTGCGAGACCTGCGGCGGAGAGGTCACCTTTACCGGCCCGGCGCTGTCGACCCATTGCCCCTATTGCGACGGCCCGGTGGTCATGACCTCTGCCGCCGAGGGCTTTCGCGCCATGGCGCTGATCCCCTTCCGGGTGCCCGCCGAAGCCGCGCCCGACCATATCACGCAATGGATCAAGGGCCGCCTCTGCGCGCCGAACGACCTGAGCGCAACGTCCTCCGAAGGCCGGATTGCCGGGCTTTACGCGCCCTTCTGGACCTTCGACAGCACCGAGTTCGTCCGCTACACCGCCACCTACCGCAGGGGTTCGGGCGACAAGGCGCGGCGCGTCCGCGTGAGCGGCTCCCTTCAGGTGCATTTCGACGACATGCTCGCGCCCGCCTCGGATCACGTCACCCCGCTGATCCGCGACGGCATCCTGCATGACTTCGACCCGCGCCGCCTGCGCCCCTATCGCGCGGGCTATCTTGCGGGCTTCGCCGCAGAGCGGCACCGGCAAAGCGTCGCCGAGGGGCTGGCCTCGAACGAGGCCGACAAGCACCTTCTGCTGCGCAATCGCGTGAGGGATCACGTCGGCAAACCCGCCACCCGGGTCTCGCAAATGGACACCGACACCAGCGGCATCCACTACCGGCGCATCCTGCTGCCGGTCTGGATCCTGCACTACAGTTATGGCGACAAACCGATGAAGGTCGTGGTCTCGGGGATCGACGGGCGCACCTACGGGGAACGGCCCTTCTCGCGCATGAAACTGCTGCGGGCCTCGGCGATCTTCGCCGCCGCCGCCGTGGCCTTCGGGTTCCTCTGGGGCTACGCCGGGGCCCCCTGAAACGCAAAACGCCCCGCCCGGTCGGGGCGAGGCGTCTGCACGCCGCGTGGGCTGTTCAGATCTTGCGGCGCAACATCCGGAACAGCCCGCTGGCCACCTGGCTTTCGGCGCTGCGGCGGCTGCGGACGGGACGGCGGCGATGGCGGCCGGTCTTGGCGGCACTGTAGCTTCCGACGGCGCGGCGGATCATGCTTCCGATACTCATGGTCTTTCCTCCGTTTGGTTCATGGCGCCCTGAGGCGTCTGCTGGGGAAAGAACGCCCGGCGCGACCTGCCGTTCCATGACCCGGCGAAGCGCCGCCTAGCCGCGCGCGGGCGGAATCGAGTAGGTCAGCGAGGCATGGGCCACCGGATCGCCGCTGCCCTCGGAGTAGAGCAGCACGCCGGTCACCGACAGCGTCCGCCCCAGCTTCAGCACCCGCGCCTCGGCCAGCAGGTCCACACCCGCCGCGGGCTTGCGCATGAAGTCGATCGAACAATGGGTCGTCACCGCCAGCGCCTGACGCCCGATCCGCGCCATGGTGGCCACATAGGCCGCCACATCCGCCAGCCCGAACATCGACGGTCCCGACACGGTGCCGCCCGGGCGCAGGTGCTGCTCGTCCACATGCAGGCGCATGACCAGCCGCTCTTCGGTCAGCTCGTCGATCTCGAACATGCCGCGCACCTGCGGAAAGACCTCGTCCAGGTAGCCCGCCATTTCCTCGGCTTCGATCATCAGCGCCATTCGCTTTCCTCCTTGCTTTGCGGCAGCTAAGCTGCCCCAAAAGCGGAGGACAAGATGGAAATCCTGCAACGTCGCGACACCGGGGGCGTCACCCGGCTGCACATGAACGCACCCGAGCGGCTGAACGCGCTTTCGGACGAGATGCTGGCGGCGCTTCAGTCCCAGATCGACGCGCTGATGGAAGACCGCGACAGCCGCGTGGTGATCCTGTCCGGCGCGGGCAAGGCCTTCTGCGCGGGCCACGACCTGAAGCAGATGCAGGCCGGGCGGCAGGCCGAGGACGGCGGCGCCGCCTATTTCGCCGACCTCTTCAACCGTTGCGGCGCGGTGATGCAGGGGCTGCAACGCCTGCCCCAGCCAGTCATCGCGCAGGTCCACGGCATCGCCACCGCCGCCGGGTGCCAGCTTGTCGCCTCCTGCGACATGGCCCCGGCCGCCGAGGGCACGCGCTTCGGCGTCAACGGGGTGAACATCGGCCTCTTCTGTTCGACGCCCATGGTCGCACTCTCCCGCAGTATCCCGCGCAAGAAGGCCTTCGAGATGCTGACCACGGGCCGCTTCCTGTCCTGCGCAGAGGCAGAGGCCGCCGGTCTGATCAACCGCACCGTCGCCCCCGAGACGCTGGAAGACGCCTGCGACGAACTGGCCGCGACGGTCGCCGCCAAGCTCTCGGCCGCCGTGCGCATCGGCAAATCCGCCTTCTACGACCAGCTGCAGATGCCGCTGGATCAGGCCTATGCCTTCACCGGCGAGGTCATGGTCGAGAACATGCTTTGGCGCGACACCGACGAGGGCATCGCGGCCTTCCTCGAAAAGCGCAGCCCGGACTGGGCCTAGACCCTTGGCAGAGCGCGCGGCAGCGTCTATCTGCGGCCCATGACAGAGACATTGCATATCGTGGGCGGCGGCATGGCCGGGTCCGAGGCCGCATGGCAGGCCGCAAACGCGGGCGTGAAGGTCGTGCTTCACGAGATGCGCCCGCAGGTGAAGACCTTCGCGCACCAGACTGAAAACCTTGGGGAAATGGTCTGCTCGAACTCCTTCCGTTCGGATGACGACGAACAGAACGCGGTGGGCCTGCTGCATTGGGAAATGCGTCAGGCCGGCGGCCTGATCATCGAGACCGCGCATAAGCACCGCCTGCCCGCCGGCGGCGCGCTGGCCGTCGACCGCGAGGCTTTCGCGGAATCGGTGACCGCCGCGCTGACCGCCCATCCGAATATCACGATCACCCATGAAGAGATCTCTGACCTGCCCGCCGAGGGCCGCTGGATCTTCGCCACCGGCCCGCTGACCTCCGAGGCTCTGGGCGCCGCGATCCAGTGCGGAAACCGGCGCCGACCGGCTGGCCTTCTTCGACGCCATCGCCCCCATCGTCTACGCCGAGACCATCGATATGGGTGTGGCCTGGCGCCAGTCACGCTACGACAAGGGCGAGACCGAGGAAGAACAGAAGGCCTACCTGAACTGCCCGATGACGAAGGACCAGTACGAGGCCTTCATCGACGCGCTTCTGGCCGCCGACAAGACGGAATTCCACGAGGGCGAGACGGCGAAATACTTCGACGGCTGCCTGCCCATCGAGGTCATGGCGGAACGTGGCCGCGAGACCCTGCGCCACGGCCCGATGAAGCCCGTGGGCCTGACCAATGCCCATAAGCCGGACCAAAAGCCCTACGCCGTGGTCCAGCTGCGCCGGGACAATGCGCTGGGGACGCTCTACAATATCGTCGGCTTCCAGACCAAGATGAAGTACGGCGCGCAAAATGCTGTTTTCAAAATGATTCCCGGGCTGGAGGACGCCAGTTTCGCGCGCCTCGGCGGCATCCACCGCAACACCTTCCTGAACAGCCCGACGCTGCTGGACGCACAGATGCGCCTGCGCTCCGAGCCCAATATCCGCTTTGCCGGTCAGGTGACCGGCGTCGAAGGCTACGTCGAATCCGCCGCCATGGGCCTGCTGGCGGGCCGCATGGCCGCCGCCGAGATCCTCGGTCACACGCTGCCCACGGTCCCGCAAGACACAGCGCACGGCGCGCTGATCCACCACATCACCGGCGGCGCCGAGGCCAAGACCTTCCAGCCGATGAATGTGAACTTCGGCCTGTTCCGCCCGCTCGAAGGCCTCAAAGGCGGCTCGCCGGGGCCGTCGCGACCGCTACAAGGGCTATACCGACCGCGCCAAGGCGGAATGGTCGGGCTGGTTGGCGGATCAAGCGAACGTCACCCCGGAACCCTCTGAAAAAGCGTGACCTTCCGGACGCGCTTCGCCCCCAGCCCAACCGGGCCGCTGCATCTGGGTCACGCCTTCTCGGCGCTGACCGCCTTCGACATGGCCCAGGCAGCGGGCGGCACCTTCCTGCTTCGCATCGAGGACATCGACAGCACCCGCTCGCGCCCGGAATGGGAGCGGCAGATCCACGATGACCTGCGCTGGCTGGGCCTCGACTGGCCCGAACCGGCCCTGCGCCAGTCCGACCGGCTGCCCGCCTATCGCGCCGCCCTCGACAGCCTCTGGTCGCAGGGCCTGCTCTATGCCTGTAGCTGCAGCCGCCGCGACATCGCCGAGGCCGCCTCTGCCCCGCAGGAAGGCGCGCCGCTGATCGGCCCCGACGGCCCGGTCTACCCGGGCACCTGCCGCGGCAAGCCCCGCAGCGGGCCGCTGCCCGAAGGCGCCCTGCGGCTCGACATGGCCCGCGCCATGGAAAGGCTCGGCCCCGCCGACATCACCTTCACCGAAACAGGCGCCCGGACGGCGCCGCAGGTCACCGCGCGCGGGATGATCGACACGGTCGGGGACATCGTGCTGTCGCGGCGGGACTTCCCGGGCTCCTACCACCTGTCGGTCGTGCTGGACGACGCGGCGCAGCAGATCACCCATGTGATCCGCGGCGAGGACCTCTTCGACGCCACGCCGATCCATGTCGTGCTGCAGCGCCTCATGGGCCTGCCGACACCCGGCTACCATCACCACCGCCTGATCCGGGACGAGCATGGCAAACGCCTCGCCAAACGCGACGACGCCCGCGCCCTCGCCACCTACCGGGCCGAGGGCGCCACGCCGCAGGACATCCGCCGCCTGGTCGGCTTCTGAGCCGCAAGCCTCCCGGCACCCCAGGCCGCCAAGAAAGCGCCGTCCCTCGGCTTCTTCTTGGCCCAAATACCCAAGGCCCACAGCCGCCGCGCGCGGCGCGGTCAGACCATGGGCGCCATCAACTCGGTCTCTTCGCCCACCACCGAGGTATAAAAGCACGACCGCCGGTTGGTGTGACAGGCCGGTCCCTCCTGCCGGACCACGGCCAGCAGGCAATCGCGGTCGCAATCGACCCGAAGATCCACCAACTCCTGCGTATGCCCCGAGGTCTCGCCCTTGATCCAGAAGGCCTGCCGCGACCGCGACCAATAGGTCACGCGCCCGGTTTCCAGTGTCTTCGCCACGGCCTCGGCAGTCATCCAGGCCATCATCAGGACTTCACCGGTCCCCTCGGCCTGGGCGATACAGGGGATCAGGCCGCGCGCGTCATAGACCAAGGTCGCAGGATCGAAGGGCATGGGCAAAAACCTTTTGCTTGTCTGAGTGCGATGCCTATGTATGGAACTCACGGCCAAAGGGAAACCACGAGGACGCAGCCAATGTCCGGCGAGACCGATCTTATCAAGCTCTATTCCGGGCGCATCCTTGAACTGGCCGCGGATATCCCGCGCCTCGGGCGGCTGGAGGCCCCCGGCGCCACCGTCAAGAAGCGCTCGCCGCTCTGCGGCTCGACCGTGACCGTCGACCTGGTGATGGAAGACGGTACCGGGTCGCCGACTACGCGCAGGATGTGAAGGCCTGCGCCCTTGGGCAGGCGGCGGCCTCGGTCGTGGGCGGCGCAATCCTCGGCTGCACCCCGGACCAGATCGCCCGGGCCCGCGACATGCTGCGCGCCATGCTGAAAGAGGACGGGCCGACGCCCGAGGCCCCCTTCGACGGGCTGGAGGTGCTGCGTCCCGCGCAGGCCTACAAGAACCGCCACGCCTCCATCCTGCTGGCACTCGACGCCGCCACCGAGGCGGCAGAGATCGCCCGCGTGAACCGGACCGCCTGACGCCCCCACCGCATTCCGCGCAGCGGTGCGCCGAGTCGAACCGGCGCGCCTCACGTCCGGCATTCTGGCCCCGGTCAGGCGCAGGCCGTGCCCGACCCTCAACCAAAAAAACCGCCGCGCTCCGGGGATGGAGGCGGCGGAAAGGCGCGCGTTTTGGGCGCCGGATCTGATCGGTCACAGGCAGTGGAACCGAGGTTGGGAACAGGCCGGCACGCTGTCGGGACAGACAGGTGCCGGGATCCGGGACAGGAACACGCAGGCAGAAAGGGTTACAGAAGCACCGGCAGATGCAGGGCGCAGACGAGTATGACAATCAGCGACAGCCCGCCAAGGGCATCCTGCCAAAGCCCGTCGTGGTCACGGGTCAGGGCGGTTTTGACGATCTCGAACATGGGCTGTCTCTCCATCGGCTGCTTTGTTACCCATTTGTTCTCATATCATTTACGCTGTGTAAAGAACTTTATGAGAACATTTGAGAACAAAGTGGAAGTGGACGGGTCAGCCCACGCCGATCAGGCGGATCGCCTCGTCCTGCCGCATCAGCCACAACAGGTGCCGCGCGGCCCTGCCCCTCGGGCTTTCCAGCGCCGGATCCTCGGCCAGCAGCTTGCGCGCGTCTGACTGCGCCACGGCCATCAGCGCCGACTGCCGTTCCAGATCCGCGACCTGAAACCGTGGCAGACCGGACTGGGCGACGCCGATCAGGTCACCCGCGCCGCGCATCTCCGAGGTCGACCTCGGCGATGCGAAAGCCGTCCTCGGTCTCGCGCAGCGTGGTCAGGCGTTTCAGGCCGCTTTCCGAGAGCGGCGGCTGGTACATCAGCAGGCAGGTGGACTGGGCCTCGCCGCGCCCGACCCGGCCCCGCAACTGGTGCAGCTGGGCAAGGCCGAAGATCTCGGCCCGCTCGATCACCATGATCGAGGCATTGGGCACGTTCACCCCCACCTCGATCACCGTGGTCGCCACCAGAACGCTGGTCCGCCCGGCGACGAAATCCGCCATCGCCCGGTCCTTTTCGGCGGGTGGCATCTGGCCATGGACCAGCCCCACCACACCCTCGCCAAGCGCCGCGCGCAGCAGCTTGAACCGATGTTCCGCGGCGATCAGGTCAGAGTTCTCGCTTTCCTCCACAAGCGGGCAGACCCAGTAGGCCTGCCGCCCCTCGGCCACGGCGCGGTGCAGATGCGCGACCACCTCTTCCATGCGTTCGACCGACATCAGCGCGGTCTTCACCGGCTTCCGGCCCGGCGGTTTTTCGTCCAGCACCGACACGTCCATGTCGCCGTATTGGGCCAGCGCAAGCGAGCGCGGGATCGGAGTGGCGGTCATCACCAGAACATCCGCGGCGGCCCCCTTGCGCCCCAGTTCAAGCCGCTGGCGCACGCCGAAACGGTGCTGTTCGTCCACCACCGCAAGACGCAGATCCGCAAAGCCCACATCCGCCTGAAAGACCGCATGGGTCCCCACCAGCACCTGGATCTCGCCCGCGGCCAGCGCCGCCAGCTTGGCTTCGCGCTCGGCGCCCTTGTCGCGCCCGGTCAGGATCTCCAGCACCACGCCCGCGCTTTCGGCCAGAGGCTGCAAGCCCTCCATGTGCTGCCGCGCCAGGATCTCGGTCGGCGCCATCATCACGCCCTGCCCCCCGGCCTCGACCGCCGTCAGCAGCGCCTGAAAGGCGACCAGCGTCTTGCCCGCGCCCACGTCGCCCTGCAACAGCCGGTTCATCCGGTCCGGCCCGGCCATATCCGCCGCGATTTCCGCCACCGCCCGCTCTTGCGCGCCGGTGGGCCTGTAGGGCAGCGCGGCCAGCACCCCGGCCCGCAGGCGCCCGTCGCCCCGGGTCACCATGCCGCGCGCCTTGCGCCGGTGGGCGCGCGCAAGCGCCAGCGTCAACTGATGCGCCATCAACTCGTCGTAGGCCAGCCGCATCCGCGCCGGGGCGGTCTGCTGCAGATCCCCCGGACCCTCGGGCGCATGGGCGGCGCGCAGGGCCTCGGCCCAACCCGGCCAGCCCTCCTGCGCCTGCTGTCCCGGGTCGATCCATTCGGCCAGATCCGGCAGGCGGGTCAGCGCGTCGCGCAGGGCGCGGACCATCTGCTTTTGCGTGACCGGCCCGGTCAGCGGATAGACCGGCTCGTACCCCGGCAGATCGCCGGCGTCTTCGGGCGGCAGGATATGCTCTGGATGGACCATCTGCGGCACGCCGTCGAACAGCTCGACCCGGCCCGACAGAATGCGCCGCGCGCCGGTGGGCAGCACCTTGGTCAGGTAATCGGCGCGGCCCCTGAAGAACACCAGCTGAAAGCGCGTCTTCGCGTCGTCCGCCTCGATCCGGTAGGCGCCGCCCTTGCGGCTGGCGGGCCGATGCGCGCCAATCACCGCCTCGACGGTCAGCACAGCGGGCAGATCGGCGCCCTGCACGGTCTCGCGCAGCTGCCGGTCGATCCCGGAATAAGGCAGCGTATACAACAGGTCGCGCGGCGTCTCGATGCCCGCCCCCTGCAAGGCCTGCGCCGTCTTCGGGCCGACGCCATCCAGCGCCTCGATGCCCGCGAACAGCGGCCAGAGCGGCTCTGGCCGTCCGCTCATCCGCCGATCAACGCCAGCCAGGCGTCCTCGTCCAAAACCATCAGCCCCAGCTCGCGGGCCTTCGCCTCCTTGCTGCCCGCGCCCGGCCCGGCCACGACGATGTCGGTCTTCTTCGAGACCGAGCCCGAGACCTTGGCGCCCAAAGCCTCGGCCCGCGCCTTGGCCTCGGCCCGGGTCATGCGTTCCAGCGAACCGGTGAAGACCACCGTCTTGCCCGCCACCGGAGAGCCCTGCGTCTGCGGGCGGTCGGGCGCCTGCACCTCGAGCTTGCCCACCAGCCTGTCGATCGACTGCCGCTCGCGCGGGTTGGCAAAGGCGTCGGACAGCGATTGCGCCAGCGTCGCGCCGACGCCGTCGATGCCGGTCAGGTCGGCCCATGCCTCCTGCGCGGCGGGCGGGACATCGGCCATGGCCGCGTCGCGGGTTTCCTTGATGCGGGCGCGCCGGCCTGCGTCGACCGCCGCCGCACGCTCGGCCCGTTCGGCCTCGTCGGCCTCGCGGTGGGCCAGCGCCGCCGGGCGGGCCCGGTCCACGGTCTCCGCAAGCGGCTCCCAGCCGCCGAAATGCAGGGCAAGATCGCGGGCGGCGGCCTCTCCGGCATGGCGGATGCCCAGCCCGAAGATCAGCCGTTCCAGCGGGATGCGCCGCTTTTCCTCGATCGCGGCAAAGAGGTTGGCGGCGGATTTCTCGCCCCAGCCCTCGCGGTTCTTCAGCTGTTGCAGGCCCTGCCCGTATTGCGACGACAGGTCGAAGATATCCGCGGGCTCGGCGATCCAGCCGTCGGCGTAGAACTGTTCGACCTGTTTGGCGCCCAGCCCCTCGATGTCAAAGGCCGCGCGGCTGACGAAATGCTTCAGCTTTTCAACGGCCTGCGCGGGGCAGATCAGCCCGCCAGAGCAGCGGCGGACCGCGTCGCCCTCTTCGCGGCTGGCGTCAGAGCCGCATTCCGGGCAGGTTTCGGGAAAGCGGTAGGGTTCGGCATCGGCGGGGCGCCGGGACAGGTCGACATCCGCGACCTTCGGGATCACGTCACCCGCGCGGTAGACCTGCACCCAGTCGCCGACGCGGATATCCTTGCCGTTGCCCTCGTCGTCGGGGCGGATCGCCGCGCCGCTGTTGTCGCGACCCGCGATGTAATCCTCGTTGTGAAGTGTCGCGTTGGAGACGACGACCCCGCCCACCGTGACCGGCGTCAGCCGCGCCACCGGCGACAGCGCCCCGGTGCGCCCGACCTCGGATGTCGATGGCCTCCAGCCGGGTCCAGGCCAGTTCCGCCGGGAACTTGTGCGCGATGGCCCAGCGGGGCGTTGTCGAGCGAAAGCCAAGCCGTTCCTGCAGCGACAGGTCGTCCACCTTGTAGACCACGCCGTCGATGTCATAGCCCAGCGTCGCCCGCTGCGCTTCGATGGCGGCGTAGTGCATCAACATTTCCGGGACGGTTTTGCACAGCCGGGTCAAGGGGTTGGTCTGAAAACCCGAGGCCCTGCAACCGGGCGATGGCCTGCCACTGCGTTTCGGCCAGCGGCTCTGACAGGTCGCCCCAGGAATAGGCGAAGAAGCGCAGGGGCCGCGCGCGGGTGATCTGTGGGTCGAGTTGACGAAGCGACCCGGCGGCGGCGTTGCGCGGGTTGGCGAAGGTCTTGCCCCCCTGCGCCGCCTGCCGGTCGTTCAGGGCCGCGAAATCCTCGTGGCTCATGTAGACTTCGCCCCGGACTTCCAGCACCGCGGGCGCCCCCGTCAGCCGGGCCGGAATATCGGCGATGGTCCGGGCGTTGGCGGTGACATTCTCGCCCGTGGTGCCGTCGCCCCGGGTCGCCGCCTGCACAAGGTCGCCGTCTTCATAACGCAGCGACAGGGACAGGCCGTCGATCTTGGGCTCTGCCGTGTAGGCAACCGCCGCATCCTCCGAAAGCCCCAGATAGCGCCGCACGCCCCGGTCGAAATCACCGATGTCCCCGTCTTCGAAAGCATTCGACAGGGACATCATCCGCAGCGCATGGCGGACCTTGGAAAACCCCTCGGACGGGGCCGCGCCCACCTGCTCCGACGGGCTGTCGGCGCGCTTGAGTTCCGGAAAGCGCGCCTCGATCTCGGCATTGCGGCGCTTCAGGCGGTCATATTCGCCATCGTCGATCTCTGGCGCATCTTCCGTATGATAGGCCCGGTTCGCCGCCTCCAGACGGTCGGCCAGCACCGCCAATTCGTCGCGCGCCTGCTCTTCCGTCAGTTCCTCGACCGGGATCTCGCTCATGGTCCTTGCTCCGCCGCCTGTCACTTCGCATGTGATAGGCGCGCGCAGGCGCAAGGTCCATATCAGCCGTTTACGGCCAGCGCCTTCGGTTCGTCCTTCGAAGGCTCCGGGTCGCGCAGGACATAGCCCCGGCCCCAGACCGTTTCGATGTAATTGTCGTCGCCGGTGGCCACGGAGAGCTTCTTGCGCAGCTTGCAGATGAAGACGTCGATGATCTTCAGCTCGGGTTCATCCATGCCGCCATAGAGATGGTTGAGGAACATCTCTTTGGTCAGCGTCGTGCCCTTGCGCAGGCTCAGAAGCTCCAGCATCTGGTATTCCTTGCCGGTCAGATGCACCGACTTTCCCTGCACCTCGACCGTCTTCGCGTCCAGATTGACCGAGACCTTCCCGGTCCGGATGATCGACTGCGAGTGGCCCTTGGACCGGCGGATGATGGCGTGGATGCGGGCCACAAGCTCATCCCGGTGAAACGGCTTGGTCAGGTAGTCGTCGGCGCCGAAACCGAAGCCCTTGATCTTCGATTGCGTGTCGTCGTCGCCGGTCAGGATCAGGATCGGCGTATCGATCCGCGCAACCCTGAGTTGGCGCAGAACCTCATGCCCGTTCATGTCGGGCAGGCCGAGATCCAGCAGGATCAGATCGTAGTCATACAGCTTGGCGAGGTCGATGCCCTCCTCCCCCATGTCGGTGGAATAGACATTCAGATTCGCGTGACTCAGCATCAATTCGATGCTTTTCGCCGTCGTCGGGTCGTCTTCTACCAGCAGTATCCGCATGGGCCGTCTCCGGGTGATGTCTGTGCCTGCGGAAAACCTGAGCCAAAAAGGTTAACGCCCTGTTACCATACCCTGACCAGTTTCGATTTCCACTCAAGGTTGCCGATATTTCTGAACCCGCGTGATCTTCAGCGCATCTTCGCCATGCTCTGTGGCGGCGCGCACCCATTCCAGCAGCTCTTCTTCCGACAGGCTGTAGCGGTCGCGGGCCTGGTCCGGCGACAGCAGTCCGTATCGGACCGCCCTCACCACCGCCGCCTTGCGCGAGGCCACCCAGCGCCGGGTTTCCGAAGATGGCAGATCGGCCCGCGTCATGACCGAGCCATCCGGCAGCTTGACGGCCCGCGGACCGTCCACTTTCTTGAGGTACATGGGCAGCTCTCCGAACCGTGAACACGGCCCATAAAGCCCGGCGGGATTTAACGACGGCTAAAACCGCCCCTTGAGAGTGTGTCGGATTTTCCTATATTCGCGCGGAACCTTCAGGATATGTCCCATGCCCCTTGATACGCGCCCGCTGAACTCGCTGGGCCTGCCGAAACCGCCATCCGAAACCCGCGTCGTCGTCGCCATGTCCGGCGGCGTCGACAGTTCGGTCGTGGCCGCGATGCTGAAAGAGGAAGGCTACGACGTGGTCGGCGTGACGCTTCAGCTGTACGACCACGGCGCCGCGCTGGCCAAGAAGGGCGCCTGCTGCGCGGGCATCGACATCCACGACGCGCGCCGCGTGGCCGAGGAAATGGGCTTTCCGCATTACGTGCTGGACTACGAGAACATCTTCCGCGACGCGGTGATCGAGGAATTCGCCGAAAGCTACCTTGGCGGCGCCACCCCGGTGCCCTGCATCCGCTGCAACGAGCGGGTGAAATTCAAGGACCTGCTGGAAACCGCGAAGGACCTCGGAAGCCGACTGCATGGCCACGGGCCACTACATCCAGCGCCTGGCCGGGGAAAACGGCCCGGAACTGCATTCCGCCGCCGACGCCAACCGCGACCAGAGCTACTTCCTGTTCTCGACCACGCCCGAGCAGCTGTCCTTCCTGCGCTTCCCGCTGGGCCACCTGCCCTCGAAGGACGCGACGCGCGAGCTGGCCGCGAAATACGGGCTCGCCGTGGCCGACAAGCCGGATCTCGCAGGACATCTGCTTCGTGCCCGACGGCAATTATGCCAGCGTGATCGAGAAACTGCGCCCCGGGGCCGCCGAGCCGGGCGAGATCGTCCACGCCGACGTACCGCGTTCTGGGCAAGCACCGGGGTGTCATCCACTACACCATCGGCCAGCGCCGCGGGCTGGGCATCGGCGGGCTGTCGGAACCGCTCTACGTGGTCCGCCTCGACGTCGACAGCAAACGCGTGGTCGTGGGCCCCAAGGAGATGCTTGCCACCCGCACCGTCCCGGTGCGCGAGATCAACTGGCTGGGCGACGCGCCCTTCACCAGCCGCGCGGAATGGCACCTGTCGGTCAAGGTCCGCTCGACCCGCCCCCCGCGCGAGGCGGTGATCCGCCCGCTGTCGGAGACCACGGCAGAGGTCGAGCTTCTGACGCCCGAGGAAGGCATCAGCCCCGGACAGGCCTGCGTCTTCTACGACCCCGAGGGCACGCGGATCTTCGGCGGCGGCTGGATCTGGCGCGGGCAGTAGCCGCGACCCGCGCCCGAAACGCCTGACACAGGCGCAAGACCGGACCGCCCGGCGACAGGCTTGCATCGCGCCCCCTCTCGGCCACAATCTGAACAAGCGTTCATTTCACACCGGGAGGGAGGCCGCGATGGATTTTGCGCTGAGCGAGGAGCAGACGGCGATCTTCGACATGGCGCATGGCTTCGGACAAGAGGCCATCGCCCCCAACGCCCGCCAGTGGGAGGCCGAGGGCACGATCCCCAAGGATCTCTGGCCGCAGCTCGGCGCGCTTGGCTTCGGCGGGCTCTACGTCAGCGAAGAGGCGGGCGGCGCCGGTCTGACGCGCCTCGATGCGACGCTGGTCTTCGAGGCACTCTCCATGGCCTGCCCCTCTGTCGCGGCCTTCCTGTCGATCCACAACATGTGCGCGCGCATGATCGACGCCTATGGCAGCGACGAACTGAAAGGCCGCTTGCTGCCCGGCGCCGTGGCCATGACCACCGTGCTCAGCTACTGCCTGACCGAACCCGGCTCCGGCTCGGACGCCGCCGCGCTGAAGACCCGCGCCGAGAAAACCAACGAGGGCTACCGCCTGACCGGCACCAAGGCCTTCATCTCGGGCGGCGGCTACTCTGACGGCTACGTGACCATGGTGCGCACCGGCGTGGATGGGCCGAAGGGGATCTCGACGGTCTATGTCGAGGCGGGCAGCGACGGCCTGTCCTTCGGCGGGCTCGAGGACAAGATGGGCTGGAAATCCCAGCCCACCCGGCAGGTGCAGTTCGACGCCTGCCCGGTGCCGCACGGCAACCTCGTCGGAACCGAGGGCGACGGCTTCAAATACGCCATGGCCGGGCTGGACGGCGGTCGCCTGAACATCGCCGCCTGCTCGCTGGGTGCCGCGCAACAGGCCCTGACGCAGACCCTGCAGTACATGGGCGAACGGCAGGCCTTCGGCCAGAGCATCGACCGTTTCCAGGCGCTGCAATTCCGGCTTGCGGACATGGAGACAGACCTTCAGGCCGCCCGCATCTTCCTGCGGCAGACCGCCTGGAAGCTCGACACCGGGGCGCCGGACGCCACGGCCTTCTGCGCCATGGCCAAGAAACTGGTGACGGAAACCGGCTCGCGCGTGGCGGACATGTGCCTGCAACTGCACGGCGGCTACGGCTACCTTGCCGACTACGGCGTGGAAAAGACCGTCCGCGACCTGCGCGTGCACCAGATCCTCGAAGGCACCAACGAGATCATGCGCCTGATCGTGGCACGCCATCTCCTCTCGCGCTGACGCAAATTCCTTCGAAGGAATTTGCAAAAGTTTTCGAAAACTTTTGCCCCCGAAAGACGCACCCTTGTCCGATATCCAGATCCGCACCGAAGGCCGCGCCGACCGCATCACGCTGACCCGCCCGAAGGCTCTCAATGCCCTGACCTACGCCATGTGCACCGCCATCGAAGAGGCGCTGGACCGCTGGCGCAACGATGACAGCGTCGCCCTGGTCCTGCTCGACGCCGAGGGCGACAAGGCCTTCTGCGCGGGCGGCGATATCGCCGAGATGTACCGCACCGGCACGGCGGGCGACTACGATTACGCGCGCCGCTTCTGGCGCGACGAATATCGCCTGAACGCCAAGCTGGCCGACTACCCCAAGCCGATCGTGGCTTTCCTGCAGGGCTTCACCATGGGCGGCGGCGTGGGCCTCGGCGGCCATGTCTCGCACCGGATCACCGGCGAAAGCAGCCAGATCGCAATGCCGGAATGCGGCATCGGTTTCGTGCCGGACGTGGGCGGCACCTATCGCCTTGCCCGGGCACCGGGTCGCCTTGGCGCCTATCTTGGCCTGACCGCCGCCCGCATGGGGCCCGGCGATGCGATCCATGCGGGGTTTGCCGACAGCTTCGTGCCCGAAGCGCGCTGGCCCGACCTGAAGGCCGGGCTGGTCCGCTCGGGCGATCCCGACGCCATCGCCGCCCAGAGCGATACGCCGCCCGACAGCCCGCTTGCCGCGGCGCAGCCAAAGATCGACGCGGATTTCGCGGGCACCGACCTGCCCGCCATCCTCGACCGCTTGAAGGCCTCCGGCACGCCCCTCGCGCAGCAGGCGCTCAAGGCCATGGGGCGCAACGCGCCCCTGTCCATGGCAACGACCCTGCGGATGCTGGACTGTCTTGGCCCCGATGCCACGATCCGCGACGCGCTGGAGCTGGAATACCGCGTCAGCCACCGCATCATGGAACAGGGGGACTTCCCGGAAGGCATCCGCGCAGCCATCATCGACAAGGACCGCAGCCCGCGCTGGCGTCACGGTGCCGATTCCGTCCCCGCCGGGGCCGTCGAGGCGCTGCTGGCCCCGCTTGGCCCCGACACGCTGACCCTTGAGGAGGACTAGACCATGCAGATCGCCTTTATCGGACTGGGCAACATGGGCGCGCCCATGGCCGCCAACCTCGCCAAGGCGGGGCACGCCGTCACCGGCTTCGACGTCGCGGGCACCACGGCGGAGGGCGTCGCCAAGGCCCGGACCGCCGAGGACGCCGTGGCCGGCGCCGAGGTGGTCATCACCATGCTCCCCAACGGCGAGATCCTGCGCGACGTCGTCGCCGGGATCGTGCCGCATATGACCGAGGGCGCGGTGCTGCTCGACTGTTCCACCGTCGACGTGGCCTCGGCCCGGGCGGTGGCGGAACTGGCGGGGGCCGCGGGCCTCGGAACCCTCGACGCGCCGGTGTCCGGCGGCACCGTCGGCGCGACCAACGGGACGCTGACCTTCATGGTGGGCGGCGACGAAACGGCCTTCGAGACCGCCCGGCCGCTGTTCGAGATCATGGGCCAGAAGGCCGTTCACTGCGGCGCCTCGGGCAACGGTCAGGCTGCCAAGATCTGCAACAACATGATCCTCGGGGTCACCATGATCGCCACCTGCGAGGCCTTCGCGCTGGCCGACAAGCTGGGCCTCAGCCGCGAGGCCATGTTCGATGTGGTTTCCACCTCGTCGGGCTATTCCTGGTCGATGAACGCCTATTGCCCGGCGCCGGGAGTCGGCCCGCAAAGCCCCGCCGACAACGGCTACAAGCCCGGTTTCGCCGCCGAGCTGATGCTGAAGGACCTGCGGCTGTCCCAGCAGGCGGCAGAGGCCGCCCATGCGCAGACCCCGATGGGCCGCGCCGCAACGGATCTGTATCGCAGCTTCGTCGAGGACGAGGACGGCGCAGGCCGCGATTTCTCGGCCATGCTGCCGCGTTTCGAGAAACTGAACCGGGGCTGACCGGCGCCGGGAACCCCCTGCGGTGCCGGCGCGTTGGCTGGCAACCTCGGGGGAGCTGATGTCAGCCACACACACACCAAAGACCATCGCGATCCCGCTGGTCGGGATCTTTCTCATTCTCTTCGTGCAGGGCCTGTCCAGCGGCGCCAGTTTCCTGATCCCGGTGACCTCGGCGATCCTCGCCTATTTCGTGCTCAGCCGCCCGCGCCGCTGGCTGTCGCAGCGCGGGCTGCCGAACGGTCTGGTCGCCCTGGGGTTCACGCTGCTGATCCTGCTTCTGGTGGTCGGCGCGCTGATCTATTTTGCCGAGCCGGTCAGCGATCTTCTGCGCCGCCTGCCCTGGCTGGTGCGCGACGTCCAGCGCGAGATCGGCAGCCTGTCCGACAGCCCGATCCGCGCCGTGGCCGAGGCCGCCGACGCCATGAACGCGATGATCGATACCGACGAGGACGGCGACGGCAAGATGAAGGTCGAGGTCGTCGAGGAAGGCTCTGCCTCCAAGCAGATCCTCTTCCTTGCTCCCATGGTGCTCAGCCAGGTGCTGTTCGCGATCATCTTCCTGTATTTCCTGCTCGCCTCCGGCGACTTCTTCCTGCGCCGCATGATCGAGTCGCTCGACCGGGTCGAGGACAAGTCCCGCGCGCTGGAGGTGGTGGAAACCATCGAACTGCGGCTGGGCCAGTATCTGGGCGCAATCACGGTGATCAACGCCGGGCTGGGCCTGAGTGTCGGCACCCTGATGTACCTCTGGGGGATCGAGCAATACATGGTCATCGGCGTCATGGCCTTCGCCCTGAACTTCGTGCCCTATGTCGGCGGGCTTGTCGGCACCTGCATCGCCGTGCTGCTGGCCTTCTCTCAGGGAGAGTCCTTCTGGGTACTCGTCGGCGCGGGGGCCTCTTACGCTGCGGCCACCGGCCTTGAAGGCCAGCTGATCACACCCTCGCTGGTGTCGCGCCAGATGCGGCTGAATGCGCCGATCCTCTTCCTTGTGGTGGCCTTCTTTGCCTATATCTGGTCGATCATCGGCATGATCGTCGCGGTGCCGATCCTGATCGTCATCAAGATCTTCTGCGACGAGATCGCGCCCCTGCACAATGTCGGCCATTTTCTTGGCGGCGCCGAGGCCGAAGAGGATTTCGACGTCGACGATACAACGGTGATGCCGCAGCCCGCTCCGGTCGAGGGTCTGGCGTCCTCCCATATCGAGGCCGGGCGGGAGGCGCATCGCGGCTGACCGCAGGGCGCCGCCGCCTGCCCCGATCCTGCGGATTTGATTCACATCATATTCAAATTATAAAATTCGTTTAGGCTGCGTGGAGGTACCCAACCCAGGAGATCTTACGATGTTTGCAAAGAACATGGGCCAGACAGACCGCATTATCCGCGCCGTGATCGGTGTCGTGGCCATGATCCTATTCTTCACGCTCGCGGGCGGGCTGAAATGGCTGGCCCTGATCGTGGGCCTGCTGATGTTGGCCACCGCAGCCATGGGCTCTTGTCCGCCCTACCGGCTGCTGGGGATCAACACCTGCAAGAATAGATAACGCCCGGCAGCCGGACCGCCCGCTGCAGGACAATTTTTCTCTTCTCGGCCCCCTTCGGGGGAACGCAATCTTTGCGACCTGCGTTGCCCCCCGAAGGAAAGGCATCGCTCATGGAAAAGATCATTCTGGGAAGCGTCGTCGCATTTGCGCTGACGACCTCTGCCCTGTCCGCAAATCCGCTCTTCCAGCCCCATGCGGGCGACACCGCCGTGGCGAGTGACCCCGTCTGGCTCGCGAAGAACGAGAAGGGAAACGGCCATAAGCCCTTGGTCAAGGGGAGCGGAAAGCCCGAGAAGGCCAAGGGCAAGCCCGAGCATGCCGGCGGAAACAAGAAGCCCAAGCCTGGCGGAAACGGCAATCCCCAGGCGGCTGGCGGCAAGCCGGACAAACCCGGCAAACCCGCCGCGACCGAGAACGGCAACGGGCAGGGCAAGGCCAAAGCCAAGGCCGGTCCCAAATGGAGCGAGCCCGAACGGCAGGAGCAGGTCAGGCGCTTGGTCGGCACCTCCGCCCCCGAAGGCCGCGACATGGTCCGCATCCTCGGCCTGGCGGCGCTGGCCCTCGCCACGCCGCAGCTTGTGGTGGCGGATGTGCCCGACGACGAACTGATCGGCTATGCCAACTGCCCGCCGGGTCTGGCCAAGAAGGATCCGCCCTGCGTTCCGCCCGGTCTCGCGCGCAAGGGCGTGACCTCTGAGGAATGGCTGGGCTACGACGCGGACCGCTACGACGAGATCTGGATCGAGCGCCGCAGGTCGCTTCTGGATGCCTACGATATCCCCGGGGTCGACGGGCTTCTGTTGCGCTCGGACGAGATTGCCGAGCTCTACGGGCTTGCGCCCGCGCCCGAGGGGCAGCGCTACGCGCTGATCGACGGTCTGCCGATCCTGCTTGATCGGGACGATTACACCGCGCTCTTGCTGCTGAACGAGCTGGCCGAGGTCGCGCGGCTGGACGACGGGTTGCGCGTCGCGCCGACCGCCGCCCTGACGCAACGCGAGCTGATGAGCCTGTATCGCCTGCCGCAATTGGCCGATGGGCAGAACTACAGCGTGGTGAACGGGCAGATCCTGCGCCTCAGCGACAGCGAGTACGAGATGCTGCAACTGATCCGGATCGCGCGCGCGGTGCTCTGATCCGCGCCTCTTCCAGCCCGTGAACGACGAAGGGACCCCTTTCGGGGTCCCTTTTCATGTCTGCCGCAACAGCCGCACCGAAAAGAGCGCGGCTTACTCTGCCGCGACCTTCTTCCGGGCTTCCAGCATCGGTTTCAGGTAGCGGCCCGTGTGGCTGCGCTCGACCTCGGCCACCTGTTCCGGTGTGCCGGTCGCCACGATCTCTCCACCGCCGTCGCCGCCTTCGGGGCCAATGTCGATCAACCAGTCGGCGGTCTTGATGACGTCGAGGTTGTGCTCGATCACCACGACCGAATTGCCCTGCTCCACCAGTTCATGCAGCACTTCCAACAGCTTGCGCACGTCTTCGAAGTGCAGCCCGGTGGTCGGTTCGTCAAGGATGTAAAGGGTCCGGCCGGTGGACCGCTTCGCCAGTTCCTTCGACAGCTTCACCCGCTGCGCCTCGCCCCCCGACAGCGTCGTCGCCTGCTGGCCGACCTTGATATAGCCAAGCCCCACGCGCATCAGCGCATCCATCTTGTCGCGGATCGAGGGCACCGCCTTGAAGAACTCTTGCGCATCCTCGACCGTCATATCAAGAACGTCCGCTATGCTCTTGCCCTTGAAGCGAATTTCCAAGGTCTCGCGGTTGTAGCGCGCGCCCTTGCAGGTCTCGCAGGTGACGTAGACGTCGGGCAGGAAGTGCATCTCGATCTTGATCACGCCGTCGCCCTGACAGGCCTCGCAGCGCCCGCCCTTGACGTTGAACGAGAAGCGACCGGGCTTGTAGCCGCGCGCCTTGGCCTCTGGCAGACCGGCGAACCAGTCGCGGATCGGCGTGAAGGCCCCGGTGTAAGTCGCTGGATTCGAACGCGGAGTCCGCCCGATGGGGCGCTGATCGATGTCGATGACCTTGTCCAGATGTTCCAGCCCCTTGATGGTCTCGCAGGGCGCGGGCGTCTGGCGGGCACCGTTCAGCGCCATCGAGGCGGTCTTGAACAGCGTTTCGATGGTCAGGGTCGACTTGCCGCCGCCGGACACCCCGGTCACGCAGACGAACTTGCCCAGCGGGAACTCTGCCGTGACCTCCTTGAGGTTGTTGCCGGTGGCCTTCACGACCTTCAGCTTTTTCTTGTTGCCCTTGCGCCGTACCGTCGGCACCGCGATCTCGCGCGTGCCCGCCAGATACTGCCCGGTCAGGCTGGCCGGGTCGTTGGTGATCGTCTCGGGCGTGCCATGGGCCACCACCTGCCCGCCATGCACCCCGGCACCCGGCCCGATATCGAAGACGTAATCCGCCTCGCGGATCGCTTCCTCGTCATGTTCGACCACGATCACCGTATTGCCCTGATCGCGCAGGTTTTTCAGCGTATCCAGCAGCCGCGTATTGTCGCGCTGGTGCAGCCCGATAGAGGGCTCGTCCAGCACATACAGCACCCCGGTCAGGCCGGACCCGATCTGGCTGGCCAGCCGGATGCGCTGGCTCTCGCCCCCCGACAGCGTGCCCGCATTGCGCGAGAGGGTCAGATACTCCAGCCCCACGTTGTTCAGGAACCCCAGCCGCTCGCGGATTTCCTTGAGGATGGCGCGGGCGATCTCGTTCTTCTGGTTGGTCAGGTTGGCGGGCACCGTCTGGCACCAGTCGAAGGCCTGCCTGATCGACATTTCAACGACTTGCCCGACGTGCCTCAAGTCATCCCGCGACCCGATCCGCACCGCCAGGGCCTCTTCCCGCAGGCGATAGCCACCGCAGGCACCGCAGGGGCGATTGTTCTGATACCGCTCGAACTCTTCCCGGATCCAGGACGAATCCGTCTCGCGATAGCGCCGCTCCATATTCGGAATGACACCCTCGAAGACGCGGGTGACATTGTAGATGCGCCCGCCCTCGTCGTAGCGGAAGGCAATCTCCTCCTCGCCCGAGCCGTACAGAAACACCTGCTGCACATGCGCCGGAAGATCCTTCCACCGCGCGTTCTTGTCGAAATCGTAGTGTTTCGCGATGGCGTCGATGGTCTGCAGGAAATACGGCGACTTGCCCTTGCGCCAGGGCGCCAGCGCGCCGTCCTTGATCTTCAGCGTCTGGTCCGGCACCACCAGCCGCTCGTCGAAGAACAGCTCTACCCCCAGACCGTCGCACTCGGGACAGGCACCGAAGGGCGCGTTGAAGGAAAACAGCCGTGGCTCGATCTCGGGAATGGTGAAACCGCTGACCGGACAGGCAAAGTTCTCGGAGAAGGTGATGCGCTCGGGCTCACCCTCCTTGGCGCCGTTTCGAGGATGGCAATGCCATTGGCAAGGTCCAGCGCCGTGCGGAAGCTGTCCGCCAGCCGGGTCTCCATCCCCTCGCGCACCACGATCCGGTCGACCACCACGTCGATGTCATGGCGGAACTTCTTGTCCAGCGTCGGCGGCTCGTCCAGCTCGTAGAAGCTGCCGTCCACCTTCACCCGCTGAAAGCCCTGCTTGCGCAGTTCTATGAATTCCTTGCGGTATTCGCCCTTCCGGTCGCGGACGATCGGCGCCAGAAGATAGCCGCGGGTGCCCTCTTCCATGCCCATGACCCGGTCGACCATGTCCTGCACCTGCTGCGCCTCGATGGGCAGGCCGGTGGCGGGCGAATAGGGGGTGCCGACCCGGGCGAACAACAGCCGCAGGTAATCGTAGATCTCGGTCACCGTGCCCACGGTCGAGCGCGGGTTCTTCGAGGTCGTCTTCTGCTCGATGGAAATCGCCGGCGACAGGCCGCTGATGTGGTCCACATCGGGCTTTTCCATCATGTCCAGGAACTGCCGCGCATAGGCCGAAAGCGACTCGACATAGCGGCGCTGCCCCTCGGCATAGATGGTGTCGAAGGCGAGGCTGGACTTGCCCGAGCCCGAAAGCCCGGTGATCACCACAAGCTCATCCCGCGGAATATCCACGTCGATATTCTTGAGGTTATGCTCGCGCGCGCCGCGCACCTCGATATGCTTGAGTTCTGGCATCGCTCGTTCCCCGGTCTCGGCAGTGGTTAAGACATAGTTGAAATGACTCGCGGCGCCAATCGGAAAAGAAGAACGCAACAGGAACACTTGCGCGATGCCAAAAGGACGGTCAGGAATTCCGTCCTTGCCCGGACAGGCGGCGCTGCGCCACTGTGCCCGCACGTGAACCGACCGGGAGATTTCACCATGCAGGCTCGCCTGATTTATGCGGCGGCGCTGACCGCGCTGCCCTTTGCCGCGTCCGGGCAGGACTATGCCAATTCGATCCTCGTGCTTGATGCCTCGGGGTCGATGTGGGGCCAGATCGAGGGCGTGACCAAGATCGAGATCGCGCAGGGCGTGGTCGGCGACCTGCTGAACACCCTGCCCGAAAGCCAGCGCATCGGCCTGACCGCCTATGGCCACCGCACGCGCGGCGACTGCAGCGACATCGAGACGCTGGTGCAGCCCGGCGACAGCTCTCGGGCGCAGATCGCGGCGGCGGTGAACGCGCTTCAGCCGCGCGGCAAGACGCCGATGACCGACGCCGTGGTGCAGGCCGCCGAGGCGCTGAAGTACACCGAGGAGGCGGCCACCGTGATCCTCGTCTCGGACGGGATCGAGACCTGCAACCCCGACCCCTGTGCCGCCGCCCGGGCGCTGGAACAGGCGGGCATCAACCTGACCGTGCACGTGGTGGGCTTCGACGTCACCGATCCCGAGGCGCGGCGCCAGATGCAGTGCCTTGCCGACGAGACCGGCGGGCAGTTCCTCTCGGCTGGCAATGCCACGGAACTGGGCTCCGCGCTCGAAGAGGTCACGCAGGCGGCGCCCTCCTACACGGTGACCTTCGTCGCCATCGAGGGCGAGAACGGCCCGCAAAGCACCGACACGCTGATGTGGGACATCCAGCGCGGCGAAGAGATGCTGGCCGAGTTCGAGCCGGGCGCAACCCTGACCAAGGCGCTGACCGATGGCCGCTACAGCGTCTCGGTGATGCGCCCGCTGGACGAATCCACCGCAGAGGCCACCTTCGACGTATCGGGCGCCGAGCAGACCGTGACGCTGGTGCTGCCCTCGCTTCTGCCCGATGCCACCGTCAGCGGCCCGGCAGAGGCCACTGGCCGGCGCCACCATCCCGGTTGACTGGACCGGCCCGAACACGGATGGCGATTACATCGACGTCAGCCCGCTGGATGACACTGGATACATCAACTACGCCTACACCCGCGACGGCACGCCCGCGCAGCTGGTCATGCCGCCCGAGGCCGGCGATTACGAGATCCGCTACATCATGCGCGACGGGCGCACGGTGCTGGCGACGCAGGCGGTGACGGTCACGCCCGCGCCCGCCTCGATCGAGGTCGCCGAAACCGCCCCGGTCGGCGCCACGATCCCCGTGACATGGGAAGGCCCGAACTACGACGGCGACTACATCTCCGTCGCCCCGCTCGAGGAAGGCGGCTACATCAACTACGCCTATACCCGCGACGGCTCTCCGGCGCAGCTGGTCATGCCGCCCAAGCCGGGCACCTACGAGGTGCGATACGTCATGCGGCAGGACCGCACGGTGCTGGCCAGCCGCATCGTCGAGGTGACAGAGGTCGCCGTGACGCTGGACGCGGCAGAGACCGCCGCCGCAGGCGCGGCCCTGCCGGTGACCTGGGACGGCCCGAACTACGACGGCGACTACATCTCGGTCGCGAAACCCGGCGACAACGGCTACGAGGCCTATGCCTATACCCGCAACGGCAGCCCGGCCTCGGTCACCATGCCCGCCGCGCCCGGCACCTATGAACTGCGCTACGTGATGCGGCAGGACCGCACGGTTCTGGCCTCGCGCACGGTCGAGGTCGGCGCGGTTTCCGCCGCGCTGGACGTGGCCGAGACCGCCCGCGCCGGCGCCCCGATCCTGGTCGGCTGGGAGGGCCCCGGCTACGAACCCGACTACATCTCCGTCAGCAAGGCCGAAAACGAGGGCTACGATTTCTACGCCTATACCCGCAACGGCAACCCGGCGCTCCTGCAACTGCCCATCGAGCCCGGCGACTACGAGATCCGCTACATCGCCGCCAGCGACGGCAAGGTCGCCCTGACCCGCAAGACCATCACCCTGACCCCGATCGAGGCCACGGTGGAAGCCCCCGCGACCGCCCCGCGCGGCGGCTCGCCTCGGCGTGACCTCGGGAGGGGCCGGACTACAAGGGCGACTTCATTTCCGTCGCGGTCGCGGGCGACCCGGACAACAAGTATGCCGCCTATACCTACACCTCCGAGGACAGCCCGCTGCAGGTCAAGCTCCCCGACCTGCCCGGCAACTACGAGGTCCGCTACGTGACCGGTCAGGACAAGAAGGTCCTCGCCAGACAGGCCGTGACCATCGAATGACCCCAAACGGGCCGACCCCATACCGGTCGGCCCGCCCCGGTCCCGGCAAAGCCCGAACAATCGGCGCGACCAGCCCTTCTTCTGTCCCTAAATATCCTGGGGGAGCGCGCGCAGCGCGCGGGGGCAAAGCCCCCCGGTCGCCTGCCGCAGGGCAGGCGACACCCTTCTCAGCGATACAGCAGCGACCGCCCCTCGTGGAACAAATGCACCTTCCCGGGCGCCGCCCTCAGCGACACCTGCCGCCCGCGCATGTCGCGGTGAATACCCGGCAGCTTGCCGATCACCGCCTCCTGCCCCGCAGCCTTCCCGAAGTACAGCAGCGTCACCTCTCCCAGCGCCTCGGTGAAGGCCACCGTTCCGGTAAAGGCCGCCTGCCCCGGCTCGGCGGTCACGAAGTCCTCGGGCCGGATACCGACGTTCACCGCCAGCCCGCTGTCGGCATCGGTCGTCGGATAATCCGAGACCGCCGTGCCGCCGCCCTCCAGCGCCACGGTGGTCTGCGCGCCGGTCGCCGTCACCTTCCCGGGCAGCAGGTTCATCGCGGGCGAGCCGATGAAGCGCGCCACGAACTCGCTCTTGGGCTTCTCGTAAAGCTCCAGCGGCGCACCGACCTGCGCGATGCCCTTGTCGGCCAGCACCACGATGCGCGAGGCCAGCGTCATCGCCTCGACCTGGTCGTGGGTCACGTAGATCATCGTGCGGTCGGGCATCTGCTCCTTCAGTTGCGCGATCTCGATGCGCGTCGCCACCCGCAGCGCCGCGTCGAGGTTCGACAAGGGCTCGTCGAAGAGGAAGACCTTGGGCTCGCGCACGATGGACCGCCCGATGGCGACCCGCTGCCGCTGCCCGCCCGAGAGCGCCTTGGGCAGGCGGTCGAGGTAGGGTTCCAGCTGCAGCATCTTCGCCGCCCGCGCGACCGAGGCCTCGATCTCTGCCGCCGGCTTCTTCGCCAGCTTCAGCGCAAAGGCCATGTTCTCGCGCACGGTCATATGCGGATACAGCGCGTAGCTCTGGAAGACCATGGCGATGCCGCGCTGCGCGGGCGGCACGTCGTTGACCACCTGCCCGTCGATTTCCAGCCTGCCGCCGGTGATCTTTTCCAGCCCCGCGATCATCCGCAACAGCGTCGACTTCCCGCAGCCAGACGGCCCGACGAAGACGATCAGCTCGCCCTGCCGGATGTCGAGGTTGATATCCTTCAGGACGTTGACCGTCCCGCCATAGGTCTTCTCGACATCCGTCAGTTTCAGATTGGCCATAGGTCCTCCCCCTTCGACCGCGGTTAACCCGCCTTCAACGCCAGCGCAGGCTGCCACGGCCCGAGATGCAGCTTGCCGTCCGGCGCCGGTGCCGCGCTGCCCAGCTCCTGCCCGATCTGATGCCAGCCCCCCGCCGGCATCGCGATGGTCGCCGGCTCGGGGCTGAGGTTGATCGCGACGAAGATCTCCTCGCCGCCGCCGATGCGCGTGAAATGCACCACCTCGCCGGTATGCGAGACGCCACCGTGGTCACCGCCGATCAGCGCCGGATGCGCGTGCCGGAAATGGATCGCCTTGCGGTAATGGTGCAGCAGCGCGCCCGGCTCTTCCTCCTGCACGGCCACCGCGCGGTTCAGATGCTCGTGGCTGACCGGCAGCCAGGGGTGGCCACTGGTGAAGCCGCCGTTCTGGTTCGACTGCTCCCAGACCATCGGCGTGCGGCAGCCGTCGCGGCCCTTGAACTCGGGCCAGAACTCTATGCCATAGGGATCCTGCAGATCCTCGAAGGCGACATCGGCCTCGGGCAGGCCCAGCTCTTCGCCCTGATACAGGCAGGCAGAGCCGCGCAGGGTCAGGATCAGCGTGGCATAGGCGCGCTGCGCGGCGGGCGTCAGATCCCAGCGCGTGACATGGCGCGGCACGTCATGGTTGGAAAACGCCCAGCAGGCCCAGCCGTCCGAGGCGACCCGATCCACCTGCCCCATCACATCCGCCACGCGGGCGGCGGTCAGCTGGTCCCCGGCGAGGAATTCGAAGGCGTAGCACATATGCGCCTTGTCATGACCCGAGGTGTATTCGCCCATGATCTCCAGCCCGCGCTGCGCGTCGCCGACCTCTCCGACGCAGGTGGTGCCGGGGTATTCGTCCAGAAGCGCGCGGAACCGCTTGAGAAACTCGAGGTTCTCGGGCTGGTTCTTGGAATAGAGGTGTTCCTGATGATTATAGGGGTTCACCGAGGGCGCGATATTGGCGTTGCGCTTTTCGGGCGGCAGCGCGGGATTGCTGCGCAACTTCTTGTCATGGATGTAGAAGTTGATCGTATCCAGCCGGAAGCCGTCGACGCCGCGATCCAACCAGAAGCGGGTGACGTCCAGAAGCGCGTCCTGCACCTCGGGGCAGTGGAAATTCAGGTCCGGCTGCTCGACGAGGAAATTGTGCAGGTAATACTGCTCGCGCCGCGCATCCCATTGCCAGGCCGGGCCGCCGAAGATCGACAACCAGTTGTTGGGCGGCGTGCCGTCGGGCTGCGGGTCGGACCAGACGTACCAGTCGGCGCGCGGGTTGCCGCGGCTGGCGCGGCTTTCCATGAACCACGGATGCTGCGCCGAGGTATGCGACAGCACGAGGTCGATCATCACCTTCAGCCCCAGCGTATGCGCCATCTCGACCAGCGCATCGAAATCCGACAGCGAGCCGAACATCGGATCGACGTCGCAATAATCGCTGACGTCATAGCCGAAGTCCTTCATCGGCGAGGTAAAGAAGGGCGAAATCCAGATCGCGTCGACGCCCAGAGAGGCCACATGCGGCAGCCGCGCCGTGATGCCGTTGAGGTCGCCGATGCCGTCGCCGTTCGAATCCTGAAAGCTGCGCGGGTAGATCTGGTAGATGACCGCGCCGCGCCACCAGTCCTTGTGTTTGCTGCTCATCTCTGTCCTTTCCCGGCGGGTGCCTGTCCCGCCGTCTTTCCACAGGCCGGGCCTCTCGCCCTGCATTACTTCACCGATCCCGCCAGCAAGCCGCGCACAAGGTAACGCTGCATGGCGAAGAAGACCGCCAGCGGCACCGCGATACTGACGAAGGCGGTCGTGGCGAGGATCTCCCAGTTGCCGCCGCGCGTGCCCAGAAGCTCGACGATCTGGTTGGTCATCACCGTGGTCTGCCCGGTGGCGTCGATCAGGAAAACCTTGGCCACCAGAAGGTCGTTCCACGTCCAGAGGAACTGGAAGATGGCAAAGCTCGCCAGCGCCGGAAACGACAGCGGCAGGATGATCTTGGTGAAGATCTGGAACTCTGTCGCGCCGTCCACGCGGGCGTTCTCGATGATGTCGCGCGGCAGGCCGACCATGTAGTTGCGCAAGAGGTAGACCGCCAAAGGCAGGCCAAAGCCCGTATGCGCCAGCCAGACCCCCAGGTAGCCCTTCCCGATGCCGATATTCAGGTGCAGCTTCAGCAGCGGGATCAGAGCCAGTTGCAAGGGCACCACCAACAGGCCGACCACGAAGGCGATCAGCAAAGCCCGGCCCGGGAAATCCATCCAGGCCAGCGCATAGGCCGCGAAGGCCGCCACGACGATGGGAATGATCGTCGCCGGGATCGTCACCGTCAGCGTGTTGAAGAAGGCCTTGCCCATGCCCTCGGCGCTGTTCGAGAACAGCAGGTAGCGGTAGTTGTCCAGCGTGAACTCGGGCGGGGTGGTGGCGGTGACAAAGACCCGCTCGCCGCGCCGCCCCGCCATCTCGACCTGCGATTCCAGCCGGTAATCGCCGTTTTCCATCACCGTGATGCGCTCGCCGCCGCGCATCTCGGCGGTATCGCCGGGCCGGTAGGCCGCCACGTCGCGCGCATTTGTCCCCCATGCCGAGATCGGCGCCGGGGCCACACCCTCCTGCGCGTAGAGATTGCCCTCGATGACGAAAAGCGCGCCCTCCTGCACCTGCTCTGACGGCGCGGCGGTGCGCAGGGTCAGGCTCTGCTCGGTGGGAACCAGCGCCTTCCACCAGCCCGAGCCGGAGATCTGGTCGGCGGTCCGGAAGGACGAGACCAGCAGCCCCACGGTCGGAAACAGCCAAAGCGCCACCAGCAGCACGACAGAGATATGCACCGCCCATGTCAGCGAGGATTTGGTGCCTGCAATCGTGTCCATCTCTCCGCCCCCTACCGCATTTCCCGGCGCGCGTTGCGCACGTTCCAGACAAGGATCGGTGTCACCAGAACCATGATCACGATGGCCGAGGCCGACCCCACACCCCAGTCGTTTGCGCGGAACAGCTTGTCGTACATGTAGTTGGCCAGCACCTGCGTCTGCCATTGCCCGTTGGTCATGGCAAAGACGATGTCGAAGACCTTCAGAACGACCAGCGTGATCGTCGTCCAGACCACCATGATCGTGGACATGATCTGCGGCACCTTGATCCTGAAGAAGATCTGGAAGGGGTTGGCGCCATCGACGATGGCGGCCTCGACGGTTTCCTCGGGGATGCCGCGTAGGGCCGCGCTCAGGATCACCATGGCAAAGCCGGTCTGGATCCAGATCAGCACGATCATCAGGAAGAAGCTGTTCCAGAACGGGATCGTCAGCCATTGCACCGGCCCCTCGCCCGACAGCCAGACATAGACCGCGTTCAGCACCCCGATCTGCTCGGACCCTTCCGGGCGGGCGTCGTAGACCAGTTTCCAGATCACCGCCGCGCCGACGAAAGAGATCGCCATGGGCATGAAGATCAGCGACTTGGCGATATTGCCCCATTTGATCCGGTCGGTCAGCTGCGCCGCCAGCAGGCCGAAGGCGGTCGAGGCGGCGGGCACCACCACCAGCCACAGCATGTTGTTGCGCATCGCCTCCCAGAACTTCGGCTCGGCCATCATGCGGCTGTAGTTGTCGAAGCCGACGAAGGCCCCACCCTGCGCGCGGCTGGTGAAGGACAGGCGCAGGGTCTCGAAGACCGGGTAGGCAAGGTAAAGCGTCAGCGCAAAGAGCGCCGGAAACAGGAACAGCCAGGGCCGGACCATGTTGGCGCGGTTGATATTGCGCCCGGCGTTCGGCCCCTTCGCCGGGAACAATACCCGGTCCAGCAGCATGTTCGAGAAGTAGAAATAGCCGAGACAGGCGCCGACGCCGATCACGATGGTCAACAACCCAAGCAGCGCCGGATGCATGGCCTTTCCTCCCCCGGTGTCGGGTGGCGGGGACCGGTCCGGCCCCCGCCCGCCGCCTTACTTCAGCGCGTCCCAGCTTTGCTGGATCTCGCCCGCCACGTCCTGTGCCGACTTGCCACCGACATATTCCACCATGCCGGTCCAGAAGGTGCCCGCGCCCACGCCACCGGGCATCAGGTCAGAGCCGTCGAAGCGGAAGGTGGTCGCGTTGGTCAGCACCTCGCCAAGGGCGCGCTGGGTGTCGTCGATATAGGCCTCGGGGTTGGCTGCGGTCAGCGGCGTCAGAAAGCCGGGCTGCGCCATCATCACCTCATGCGCGAAGGGCGTCTGCAGGAACCGCAGGAAGGCCTGCGTGGCCGCGCTGTCCTTGGTGACGCCCATCAGCGTGCCCGCGCCCAGCACCGGCTGGCCCAGGTCCTTGCCCTCGTAGGCCGGGAAATAGAAGAAATCCGCGTCCAGACCGACCTCTGTGCCTTCGGGGAAATAGGCCGGGATGAACGAGGCCTGACGGTGCATCATGCATTGCGGCGGCGCCTCGAAGAGGCCCTTGGGCGAGTCGCGGAAATCCGTCGCCGCCACCGACCCGGCACCACCAGCCACGTAATCGTCGTTCAGCGCGAACCAGCCGAATTCCTCGATTGCCCCCACCACCTCGGGCGAGTCGAAGGAAAGCTCGTTGCTGACCCATGCGTCATAGGTCTCGGGCGGCTGGGTGCGCAGCATCAGATCCTCGACCCAGTCGGTCGCGGGCCAGCCGGTCGCACCGCCCGACCCCAGCCCGATGCACCACGGTGTCTCGCCGTCCGCGACCATCTGCTCGGTCAGGGCCTTCAGCTCTTCCATGGTCTGGGGCACCTCGTAGCCGAAGTCCTCGAAGGTCTCGGGCACGTACCAGACCAGCGACTTCACGTTGACGTTGAAGAAGAAGCCGTAAAGCGCGTCCGTGCCGTCGGGCCCGGCGGCGGTGCCCAGATCGACCCAGGACTGGCCCGCGGCGTAGTTGTCCGTCACCCAGCCTGCGGTCTCTTCGCCCAGCGGTGTCAAAAAGCCACCTGCGGCCATATTGGCGGCCAGCCCCGGCTGCGGGAAGACGGCGATGTTGGGCGGCGATCCGGCCTCGGCGTCGATGACGATCTGCTGCTCCATCGAGATCCGACCCGACATAGGTGGCGTTCGCCCCCGTCGCCTCGTTGAACAGACCCACCAGAATTTTGAAGGCCTCGGCCTCTCCGGCCAGCCAGGGGCCAAGGATGGTGACGCTTTCGCCCGAAAAATCGCTGGCCTCGGCAAAGGCGTCGTAGCCGTCCCAGTCAAAGGGCCCCTCGCCCGGCGTCGGCATGGTCTGCGCCTGCGCCTGCGCCGTGCCCGCGACAAGCGCCGCAAGGGCCAGGCCGAGATAAAGCCGTCTCTTCATGGTATCTCCTCCCGCCGGGGCAGCCGCCCAAGGCCACCTGCCCCTTTTGAAATCCAAGGACGCCTGACCCGCTTTAGCCAAAGCGCTTTGAGTGCAGTCACACTTTCTGACTCGCCCCATCCTGTCAACCAGACATAACTTATTCGTAAAGGAATTTCACGCTGCAACGCAGCTACCAGCGCCGCGATGCGGCATCACCCGGGTGCATGGAATGCCTTGAATAGCCGAAGCGCTTTGGGTCATATGAAGCCATGAACCTGAAGCAACTCTCGGAACATCTGAAGCTTTCGCAGACCACGGTCAGCCGCGCCCTGAACGGCTACCCCGAGGTCAGCGAGGCCACCCGCCAGCGGGTGATGAAAGCCGCGCGCGACCTGCACTACAGCCCCAACCTGCGCGCCAAGGGCCTTGCCACCGGGCGCGCGCAGGCCATCGGTCACGTGCTGCCGATTTCCACCCAGCACGAGATGGTGAACCCCATCTTCGGTGACTTCATCTCGGGCGCCGGGCAGGCCTATGCCGGGGCCGGCTACGAGATCGTCATCAGCCTTGTCGGCGACGACGACGAGGAAGCCGCCTATCGCAACATCCGCCTGCGCGGCAGTGTCGACGGCATCATCGTGCACGGGCCGCGCATGAAGGACCCGCGCATCCCGCTGCTGACAGAGCTTGGCCTGCCCTTCGTGGTGCATGGCCGCGCGTCGCAGATCGACACGCCCTATTCCTGGCTCGACACCAACAACCTGCGCGCCTTCACCCGGGCGACAGAGTTCCTTCTGGATCTCGGCCACCGCCGGATCGGGCTGATCAACGGGCTGGAGTTCATGGACTTCGCCTTCCGCCGCCGCGAGGGCTATGTCACCGCCCTGACGGCGCGCGGACTTGCCCCCGACCCGGCGCTGATGCGGTCCGGCGAAATGACCGAGGTCTACGGCTTTCGCAGCGCGCAGGAGATGCTGGCCGGGCCGGATGCACCGACCGCCTTCCTGGCCTCTTCGATGATCGCCGCGCTTGGCGTGCGCCGCGCGATCCACGCCGCCGGGCTGGAGATGGGGCGCGACGTCTCGGTGATCACCCATGACGACGACCTCGGCTATCTCGGGAACGGGCAGGATGTGCCGCTCTTCACCGCGACGCGGTCCTCGGTGCGCGCCGCCGGGACCCGCGCCGCCGAGATGCTGCTGCAGCTGATCCGCGAGCCGGGGCATCCGCCCCTGACCCAGATGATGGAGGCCGAACTGATCATCGGCAGCTCCACCGGACCGGCCCGCCGCTGAGGAGAGACATGCGACACAAGCGATCCGACTTCCCCGAGGGCTTTCTGTTTGGTGCCGCCACCTCCAGCTATCAGATCGAGGGCCAGTCCTTCGGCGGCGCCGGGCGCACCCATTGGGACGATTTCGCCGAGACGCCGGGCAATGTGGTGCGGGGCGAAACCGGCGCGCGAGCCTGCGACCATTACCACCGCTACGCCGAAGACCACGACCTGGTCGCGGCAGCGGGCCTCGATGCCTACCGCTTCTCGATCAACTGGGCGCGGGTGCTGCCCGAGGGGCGCGGGGCGGCGAATGCCGAGGGTCTCGATTTCTACGACCGGCTGACCGATGCCATGCTGGAGCGCGGGCTGAAGCCCTGCGCGACGCTCTACCACTGGGAAATGCCCTCGGCACTGGCGGACCTGGGCGGCTGGCGCAACCGCGACGTGGCGCAGTGGTTCGGCGATTTCACCGAACTGGTCATGCGGCGGCTGGGCGACCGGATGTTCTCTGTCGCACCGATCAACGAGCCCTGGTGCGTGGCCTGGCTGTCGCATTTCGAGGGCCACCATGCGCCGGGCCTGCGCGACATCCGGGCGACGGCCCGGGCCATGCACCATGTGATGCTGGCCCATGGCACCGCGATCCAGCGGATGCGCGGGCTGGGCATGGGCAACCTCGGCGGGGTCTTCAACCTGGAATGGGCCAGCCCCGCCGACGACAGCCCCGAAGCGCAGCAGGCGAGCCGCCCGCCACGACGCGATCTACAACCGCTGGTTCATGGGCGGCGCTTTCAAGGGCGCATACCCCGCGCTGGCGCTGGAGGGGCTGGAGCCGCATATGCCGGCGGGCTGGCAGGACGACTTCGGCACGATCACCGCGCCGCTCGACTGGTGCGGGATCAACTACTACACGCGCAGGGTGCTGGCCCCGGCCCCCGGCCCATGGCCGCATCTGCAACCCGTGGAAGGCCCGCTGCCCAAGACCTTCATGGACTGGGAGATCTACCCCGACGGCCTGCATGCCTTCCTGACCCGCACGGCGCGGGACTACACCGGCGACCTGCCGCTTTACGTGACCGAGAACGGCCTTGCCTCTTCGGACGAACTGCACGGTGAAACGATCGACGATCCCTGGCGCAGCGAATTCCTCGACGCGCATCTCGACGCCTGCCGCCAGGCCATCGCCGAGGGGGTGCCGCTGAAGGGCTACATGATCTGGTCGCTGCTGGACAATTACGAATGGGCGCTGGGATACGAGAAGCGCTTTGGCCTTGTCCACGTCGATTTCGACACGCTTGAGCGCAGGCCGAAAACATCCTACCACGCGCTTGCCGAGGCACTGAAAGGCTGACCCCCCATGCGAGACGCGCTCTCTGTCGTGGCCGATATCGGCGGCACCAACACCCGCGTCGCACTGGCGCGCGGACCGCAGGTGCTGACCGACACGATCCGGCGCTACCGCAATGCCGAACACCCCGGGATCGCGCCGGTGCTGGAGGATTTCCTGTCGCGCCACGACGCGCGGCCAGAGGCCGCCTGCGTCGACATGGCCGGGCCGGTGAAGGACGGGGTCGGCACGCTGACGAACCTCGACTGGCGCGTCGATGCCACGGCGCTGCAACAGGCGACCGGCGCGGGGGTCGTGGCGGTGCTGAACGATCTTCAGGCGCAGGGCCACGCGGTGGCCCATATCGCCGGCGACGCCCTTGTGCCGGTGCTGCCCGGCGCCGCCGCCGCCCCGGATGCCGCCCGGCTGGTGGTGAACGTGGGCACCGGGCTGAACGCCGTGCCGGTGTTCCGGCAGGCCGGGCTGACGCTGGTGCCCGCCGCCGAGGCCGGGCACCTGACCCTGCAGGCGCTGAACGACGAGGAGATGCGGCTGCTGAAATGGATGCAGGCGCGACACGGCAATACCGGGATCGAAGAGATCCTGTCCGGCCGCGGGCTGGAACGGCTTTACGCCTGGGCCTGCGAGGACGAGGGCGCGGGAAGGCCGCTGGAGGCTGCCGCGATCATGGCGGCCTATACCGCCGGAGAGGCCCGGGCGGCGCGGGTCGTCCGGATCTTCGTGCGCTATCTCGCGCGCTATACCAGCGACCTCGCCCTGATCACCCTGCCCTTCGGCGGCATCTACCTTGTCGGCGGCGTGGCGCGCCACCTCGGGCCCCACCTCTTGGACGCGGGCTTTGCCGAGGCCTTCGCCGACAAGGGCCGTTTCGCCGATTTCATGGGACAGTTCCCCGTGCACCTGGTGACGGATGATTACGCGGGGCTGCGCGGCTGCGCGGGCCATATCGCCGAACGGCTGCCCGGGTGAATGTGGTTTCGCCTGCCCTGCGGGCAGGCGACCTAGCCGGGGAGGCTCTGGCTCCCCGGACCCCTCCGAGGTATTTTGGGACCAAAGAAGCACGGGATCGCCCGGGCCCGCGCGACCCCGAGCCGACCGTCGGCGGCCGAGCCCTCGGGGTGTTGCACCGGGCACAGGGCGCCGGACCTGACGGTGACAGCCGGGCGGATCGGGGCCGCGCCGGTTTGCGCCCCGCTCTTGCACCCCGGCGGGAAACCTGCGTCTTGTCCGCGCGCAACCACCCCGGAGGCCCCATGATCCTGCGCGCCATTTCCCTGATGATCCTCGCCATGGCCCTGCTGGCCGGATCCGACGTCTTCTTCAAGCTCTCGACGGCGCTGGCGCCAGCCGGGCAGGTCATGACGCTGGTGAGCCTTGGCGGCACCGCCGCCTTTGTCGCGCTGGCCGGCGCGATGGGCGCCCCGGTCTTCGGTCGCGACGCCCTGCATCCGCTGGTCATGCTGCGCAACGGGCTGGAGATCCTCGCCGCGATCGGATTGCTGTATGCGCTGAAATACGTGCCGCTGCCGATCTTTGCCGCGATCATGCAGGGCGGGCCGCTGGTCGTGGTTCTGGGCGCCGCGATCTTCCTGAAGGAGCAGGTCGGCTGGCGGCGCTGGACCGCCGTGGGCGTCGGCATCCTGGGCATGCTGCTGGTGATCCGCCCCTTCGGCACCGGCTTCACCGGGCATGAGTTCTGGGCCATCCTCGGCGTCGTCAGCCTGGCCGCGCGCGATCTGGTGACGCGGCTTTCGCCGCCGCATATCCCCTCGCTGGCCATTTCGACCCGGGGCTTCGCCGCGACGATCCCGGTGGGGCTGGTGATCTGGAGCATGGAGGGCCTGCCGCCACAGCTGGAGGCGCCCGCGCTATGGGCCATCGCCGGGGCGATCCTGTTCACCACCACCGGCTATCTTGCCATCACCACCGCCATGCGGCTGGCCCCGGCCTCGGTGGTCTCGCCCTTCCGCTATGCGCGGCTGGTCTTCACCACCGGGCTGGGCATCCTGATCTTCGGCGACCGGCCCGATGCCATGACGCTGCTGGGCGCCGCCATCATCCTCTGCGCCGGGCTCTACACCTTCCTGCGCGAGCGCCGCCTTGCACGCGAGGGCGAGACCGGTGCCTGAGAGCGTTTCCCCGACCCGTTATCGCTAACGCCGTAACATTTGCACGTTCCCCCGCGTTTGCTATGACTGCACGCGACTCAATCCACCGGAGGTTGCCCCATGAGCACCATCATCGACATCCATGCCCGCGAGATCATCGACAGCCGGGGCAACCCCACCGTCGAGGTCGACGTGACCCTCGAAGACGGCACGATGGGCCGCGCCGCCGTGCCCTCGGGCGCCTCGACCGGCGTGCATGAGGCGGTCGAGCGCCGCGATGGCGACAAGGCGCGCTACATGGGCAAGGGTGTGCTGGAGGCCGTGGCCGCCGTGAACGGCGAACTGGCCGAGGCCATCGTCGGTTTCGACGGCATCGATCAGGTCGGCATCGACATGGCGATGATCGAGCTCGACGGCACCGAGAACAAGGGCAGGCTGGGCGCCAATGCGATCCTCGGCGTCTCGCTTGCCGTGGCCAAGGCCGCCGCCGATTACACCGGCCAGCCGCTCTACCGCTATGTCGGCGGCGCCTCGGCGCGCACCCTGCCGGTGCCGATGATGAACATCATCAACGGCGGCGAGCACGCGGACAACCCCATCGACATCCAGGAATTCATGATCATGCCGGTCGCCGCGGAGAACATCCGCGAAGCCGTGCGCATGGGGTCGGAAGTCTTCCACACGCTGAAGAAAGAGCTTTCGGCGGCGGGCATGTCCACCGGCCTCGGTGACGAGGGCGGCTTTGCGCCCGAACTGAAGGGCACCCGCGACGCGCTCGACTTCATCCTGAAAAGCATCGAGAAGGCGGGCTACAAGCCGGGCGAGGACATCCACCCGGCGCTCGACTGCGCCGCGACCGAGTATTTCCGCGACAACACCTACGAGATGAAGGGCGAAGGCAAATCGCTGTCGATCGCCGAGAATGTCGACTACCTTGCCGCGCTGGTCGCGGACTACCCGATCATCTCGATCGAGGACGGCTGTTCCGAGGACGACTGGGAGGGCTGGACCCTGCTGACCGAAAAGCTGGGCGACAAGGTCCAGCTTGTGGGCGACGACCTCTTCGTCACCAACCCCCGGCGCCTCGCCATGGGGATCGAGAAAGGCGCCGCCAACTCGATGCTGGTCAAGGTCAACCAGATCGGCACCCTGACCGAGACCCTGCAGGCGGTCGAGATGGCGCATCGCGCGCGCATGACCAATGTCATGTCGCACCGCTCGGGCGAGACCGAGGACGCCACCATTGCCGACCTCGCCGTCGCCACCAACTGCGGCCAGATCAAGACCGGCTCGCTGGCGCGCTCTGACCGGCTGGCCAAGTACAACCAGCTGATCCGCATCGAAGAGATGCTGGGCGAAACCGCCATCTACGCGGGCCGCTCGATCCTGCGCTGACGACAGATACGGACCGGCCCCTGCCGCAGGGGGCCGGTTCGACGTCTGGCCCCCGGGCCTTTCCCGCTTGGCCGGAAGGCGGCGCAGCGGTCGGGCTGAACAGCCCGCGCAGGGTCAGGTCTTGCGATAGGCGATAGCCGCGGCTCCGGCACGGCAGAGGTTTCGTCCTCATTGCCCTGCGAACAGTCCGGCGCCTCAGTCTCCCTCACGCCTCGGGAACAAAGCCCTGCGCGGCATCAGTCGCAGGCCCGCCATGCCACGGCCACCGAGGCCCGCGCCGCCACTCGGACACCGACCCGAACAGAGCCGCACCCACCCCTGCGCGCTCCGTCAGCTTTCCGGGTCCTGGTAGACCCCCTGCTCCTTCAGCGCGTCCACGACTTCCTTCGGCATGTAGGTCTCGTCATGCTTGGCCAGGATCTCCGAGGCCTGAAAGACCCCGTCGACATACCGCCCGGTCCCCACCATGCCCTGGTTCTCTTCGAAAAGATCCGGCAGCACGCCGGAAAAGACCACCGGCACCGTCGCCCCGCCATCGGTCACGCTGAAGCGGATCTCGCTGCCCGCGCCGCGCACAAGCGTGCCCTCCTCGACCAGCCCGCCGATGCGAAAGACCTCGCCGGGCTGCGGCGGCTCGGCCATGATCTGGCTGGGGGAGCGGAAGAAGTTGATGCCATCGCGCATGGCATAGCCGATCAGCCCGCTGGACACGATCAGGGCCACCGCCGCCAGCGCGATCACCTGCACGCGGCGCTTCTTCTTCAGGGACATCAGGGCCACAGGTCACCTCCCTCTCCGGCACTCGGGCGCAATATAGTCCACGCGGCCCGATGTTGCGAGAGACCGCGCCTTTTGCCGCAGCCCCCTTCTCTTTGGCGAAAGTACCGCGGGGTCCGGGGCAGCGCCCCGGCGGGGGTTTGGGGGCCTCAGCCCCCAAGAGGGGATGCGCGCCGAAGGCGCCCCGCCGGATCACCCCGCCGCAGCCCGTTCAGGGGAAACAGGGCGCCAGCATCAGACCGGCGGTCTCTTCGACCCCCAGCATCAGGTTGGCATTCTGCAAGGCCTGCCCCGAGGATCCCTTGCACAGGTTGTCCAGCGCCGCGACGACGATCACCCGCCCCGGGCGCCGGTCCGCGACCACCCCGATATGCACGAAGTTGGACCCCCGGACGTGATGCGTCGACGGGGTCTCGCCCATCGGCAGCACCTCGACGAAGGGTTCCTCGGCATAGGCCTGCTGCAGCGCCTCCAGCACCGCCTCCGCCTCGCCCCGGACATAGGCCGTGGCAAGGATGCCCCGGTTGAACGGCCCCGGGTGCGGGGTGAACTGGATCTCTACCGGGCGCCCTGCCAGCGCGCTGAATTCCTGGTCGAACTCGCCCAGGTGCCGGTGCGTGCCGCCGACCGCATAGGCATTGGTGCCCTCGGACAGCTCTGCATGCAGCAGGTTTTCCTTCAGCGACCGGCCCGCGCCGGACACACCGCATTGCAGGTCGAGGATGATCTCGTCGAGGTCGATCAGGTCGCGCTCGATCAGCGGCTGCAGGATATACTGACCCGTCGCCGCGTTGCAGCCGGTGCCCGCCACCAGCCGGGCCTCCGCAATGGCCTCGCGGTAGAACTCGGTCAGGCCGTAGACCGCCTCTTCCTGCATCTCGGTGGCGCCATGCGCGTTGCCGTACCACTTGCGGTAATCCTCGGGGTCGCGCAGCCGGAAATCCGCCGAGAGGTCGACGATCTTCACCGTCTTCGGCAGCTTCGAGATCACCTCCTGCGAGGTCTTGTGCGGCAGGGCGCAGAAACACAGGTCGATCGCGTCGAAGTCGATCTCTTCCCATGTCACCGAGGTCCGGCAGGTCGAGGTGGCGCAGGTGCGGAAAGACCGCCCCCATGCCCTGCCCGGCTTTCGAATTCGCGGCCAGCGCCTTGATCTCGAAAGAGGGATGCGTGGCCAGAAGCCGGATAAGCTCTGCCCCGGTATAGCCCGAAGCGCCGATGATGGCGATGGAATGAGACATGTGGGTCCCCTTGGTCTGAGGCGCCTCGCGCGCCGCGTCATGATGGAAGGCAAAGGAAGGGAGGCCGCGAAACGGCCCCAACGGTCACTGTCGTCGCAATACCTGGATGGGCGCTGGGGCCATGAGACGTCTCCTTTGGCAAACAGATAGCCGCCCCCTGCCCGGCAATCAACGCCAAAGGCGCGCGGGACCCACCCCGCGGTGGGCGGTGACAGCCTGCGCCGCACCGGATGCGGCGGGCGTCACGGGCCGAGGGCCCAGGCAGGGAATGCCCGACTTGCCACCACCGCCGACAAGCGCCACCCTGTCAGGGCACGCCCCCCGTCGAAGGACACCCCATGGCCCATGTCGCACAGGATCACCCGGTCTCATTCCTGCGCCTGTTCTGGCGCATGGGCGGATGGCTGGCGCTGATATGCGGGTCCGTCCTGCTGCTGCTGACCCTTGTCAGCCACCTCACCCTTGGCCTTGCGCAACGCTTCGAGGCCGAAGGCATCGAGACCCGCGCCCGGGTGATCGACCGCTATTACACCGAAAGCACCGACAGCGACGGCGACAAGACCATCACCTATTACCTCGAGATCGACTTCGAGACCGACGGCGGCCGCCCGATGCGCCTGAAACCCTCGGTCGGCAGCGGGCTCTACAACCGCACCCGGATCGGCGACGACATCCCGGTCTGGTATCTGCAATCCGATCCCTCGCGGATCGAGACCCGGCGCGGCCAGAACCGCAGCGCCGCCACCGTGACGCAGGTCATCGGCGCGGTCTTCGGGCTGCTCATGCTGGGGGCGCTCTGGTTCCCCGGCAGCAAGACGGTCGCCGCGCTGCGCGCCCGGCGCTACGGGCGCCGCGACAGGGCCGAGGTGACCGGGCTGAAAAAGACAGGCTGGACCGTCAACGGCGAACACCGCTACCGCCTGCAATGGCGCGACAGCGCGGGCCACAGCGGCGAGAGCCTCGCCTACAGGCGCGACCAACTGATACCCTACCGCACCGGCAGCACGGTGCCGGTCTACCACGGCCTCCGGCGGACCTGGTGGGAGGGCGATGTCGGCCCCTCGCGCCACACCCGCGACGCAGAGGGCTACCCGGTACACGGCGGCTGACCCGGCACCCGGATGCCCCGCGGCGGGATCGCTCAATCGTGCGGGCGGTCAGGTCATGCCGGTCCGCAACGGAAAACCCGGCTGCCACAGGGGCGGCTCCAGCCAGCGCGCGAACCTCTACCGGCTAGCCTGCCGGACCCCGGTCGGTGCCGCCCGCGACGCGGACGGCCCCCGACCATGACCGGCACAAACCAAGGCGCCCAGGCCTCGCGCAGAAGCGGCGACGCGGCCCCTGCCGCCTCGGGCAACCACCAAGCGGAACCGCTCAGGCCTTGGTGAAGACGATCTGCCGCTTCAGGAACTGGGTGGCATTGCGCGACACCCGGGCCGGGTCGCCGGTGGTCAGGAACCCGCTTTCCGTCCCCGGGCCGATCATCGAGGGATGGCGCGTCAGGTAATCCGCCAGCGAGGCCGCCACCAGATTGGCCTGCGAATAGACCGAGACCTCGGGCCCCAGCGCGTCCTGAAAGACCTCGTCCATCAGCGGGTAATGGGTGCAGCCGAGGATCGCCGCCTCGGGATGCGGCAGCTTGCGCTTGAGCGCGTCGACATGGCTGCGCACGAGCGCCTCGGCAAGGATCATGTCCCCCTCTTCGATGGCATCGACCAGCCCGCCGCAGGCCTGCGCCTCGACATCGACGCCGATGGCGCGGAAGGCCAGTTCGCGCTGGAAGGCGCGGCTGCTGACCGTCGCGGGCGTCGCGAACAGCGCCACATGTTTCACCGCCACCTCGCGCGGGGGCGAGTTGTCGCCCCACTGGCGCTCTGTCAGGGCCTCGATCAGCGGCACGAAGACGCCCAGCACCCGTTTGTCGCGCGGCACCCGGGATTCCTGCATCCGGCGCAGCGCCGCCGCGCTTGCGGTGTTGCAGGCGAGGATCACCAGGTCGCAGCCCGCCGCCCAGAGCCGTTCCACCGCCGCCGTGGTCAGGCGATAGATGTCATCCGCATCGCGCACCCCGTAAGGCGCGTGACTGTTGTCGCCAAAGTAGACGAAGGGCACGTCGGGAAGACGCTTCGACACCGCGTCCAGCACCGTCAGTCCCCCAAGCCCGGAATCGAAAATCCCTACTGCCATCTTGCCTCTCCCGGCGCGCTCGTTCGTCTCGATCGGGGTGGGAACCGGATCGCCACCGCAACGGCCCGATCCGCTATGTCCCGCCGTGCAATCGACCCGTTCTAATGCCGCGCCTTGTGTTTTTCCTCGAACTCGAAGCCGTAATCGTAAGACCTCAGCGGCACCGGGGAAAGCTCATAAGTGGCGCGCCGCAGGAAATCCATCAGCGCGCGCGGATCGCCGGCGCGCGCCGCGATCTGGTCGGGCGCGATGGGGGCACCGATGGCCACGCGCACCGGCGTATCGACGCGCTTGCGGAACTCCTTGATCAGCAGCCCCATGCGCAGCGTGACGTGCAGGTGGCTGGCCAGCTGGAACAGCCGCGAGGTGTGGCCGTCGAAGTAGATCGGCACCACCGTGGCGTTCGACCGGGCGATCATCTTGGCGGTGAAGGTGCGCCAGCCCGGGTCCATGGGACGACCGAAGGGCCGCTCTGCCGTGGCCACGGTGCCGCCCGGGAAGACGCCGATGCAGCCGCCCTCCGAGAGATAGCGCAGCGCCTCCTTGCGGGTGGCGAGGTTTTCCTGCACCGCCGCCCTTGTCTCGGAGAAGTTGATCGGCAGGACGATGCGGTCCAGCTCTTCGGCCTTGCGGAACACATGGTTGGCGAGAATGCGGAAATCGCCGCGCACGACCGACAGGATGTGCCCCAGCATCAGCCCGTCGAGGATGCCGTAGGGGTGATTGGCGATCACCACCAGCGGGCCCTCTGCGGGCAGGTTGTGCAGCGCGCCGCCCGTGACCTCCAGCGCCAGCCCGTAGCGTTCGACCATGACCTCCCAGAAGTCGCGGTCGCGCTCGACCTCTGCCTCGTAGCCCTCGGCGCGGCGGATCAGGCCCAGACGCCCGGTGGCATTCTCCATCAGGCGGATCATCGCCCGCCCGCCCCGCGTGCTGGCCGAGTAGGAATAAGAGATGTCGCGCGCGATCTGACGCCGGTTCGGCAACGGTGAAGCCCCTTGCTGGTTGAGTCCGGCTGTCTAGCGCCGTCCGGACCTTGTGGCGAGTCTGTGTAACAGAACCGTAAAGGTTTCATGTCGCCGGGTTTTGTCGGGGGAAGCGGCTTCGAAGCCGCTTCCCGAAAGGCCCTTCGAAGGGCCTTCCCGCCTACTCCGCTGCCTGCGCCAGCGGCGCGCCGCCCTGCCGCAACACCGCCAGAAGCTCTTCGCGCCGCTTCGACGCCCGGGCCTCGTTCGCCGCCTTGACCGGGCCGAAACCGCGAATCTGCAGGGGCAGCTCCGCCAGCGCAACGAGAGCATCCAAGGTCTCCGGCGCCGCCTTGGGCAGCCACTCGGCCATGTCGGCCTCGTACTGCGCGATCAGCGCGCGTTCCATGCGGCGCTCTGCGCTGCGCCCGAAGACATCCAGCGGCGTGCCGCGCAGGCCCTTCAGCCGGGCAAGGATGCGGAAGGCGGTCAGCATGCCCTCGCCGTAGTGCTTCTTCACCGGGCGCCCGTCCGAGCCCTCTTTCGAGAAGATCGGCGGCGCGAGGTGGAAGGTCATCTTCGGATCGCCGTCGAAGGCCTCGCGGACCCTGTCGCGGGTGGCAAGGTGCAGGCGCGCGACCTCGTATTCGTCCTTGTAGGCAAGCACCTTGTGATAGCCCTTGGCCACCGCCTCCTTCAGGCGCGGATCGGTGACGCCCTCCACCAGCCTGCGATACCGTTTCGCCAGACGGCGCCCTTGGTAGCGCGTCAGGTGATCGGCGCGGAAGGCGATCTTCTCGTCCAGCGACTTCGGGCGCTCGACCACCTCGGACTGGCCGATCCGGGCGGCCTCCTGCGGGTGCAGCACGGCCCAGCGGTACGACCTCGAAGGCGCGCAGGTTCTTCTCGACCGCCGCCCCGTTCAGCTCGATCGCCGCCGCGATGGCCTCGTGGCTCAGCGGCACCAGCCCCTGCTGCCATGCGGCGCCGAGGATCATCATGTTGGAGAAGATCGAATCCCCCATGACCACGCGGGCCAGCTCCGAGGCGTCGAAGAGCGCCAGCCGGTCCTGCATCCGCGCCTCCAGCGCCAGCCGCAGGCGGTCGGCGGGCAGCGTGAACTCGGTGTTGCGGGTGAATTCTCCGGTGACGATCTCGTGGCTGTTGACCACCGCACCGGTGCGCCCGGTGCCGGTCAGCCCCAGCGTCTTGGCCCCCGCCGAGACCACCAGGTCGCCGCCGATCAGCGCATCGGCCTCTCCGGTGGCGACCCGCACGGCGCTGATGTCCGCCGGGCGCTCGGCAAGGCGCAGGTGGATATGGACCGCGCCGCCCTTCTGGGCGAGGCCCGCCATCTCCATCATCGCGGCGCCCTTGCCGTCGATCTGCGCCGCCTGCGCCAGCACCGCGCCGATGGTCACCACCCCGGTGCCGCCGACGCCGGTGACGATGACGTTCCAGGTCTTGTCGATGGCGGGCAGCGCGGGCGCGGGCATGTCGGGCAGATCCAGCGCCGTGGTCGCCGCCTTCTTCACCTGCGCGCCCTCCAGCGTGACGAAAGAGGGGCAGAAGCCCTTCAGGCAGGAGAAGTCCTTGTTGCAGGCGGACTGGTCCACCGCCCGCTTGCGGCCCAGTTCCGTTTCGGCGGGCACGATGGCCACGCAGTTCGACTGCACCCCGCAATCGCCGCAGCCCTCGCAGACATCGGTGTTGATGAAGACGCGCTTGTCCGGGTCCGGGAACTGGCCGCGCTTGCGACGGCGGCGCTTCTCGGCGGCGCAGGTCTGGATATAGACAATTGCGCTGACACCCACGATCCCGGTGCAGCGTTCCTGCACCGCCGGCATCTCGGCCCGCTCGAAGCTCTCGACACCGACGGGGAAGGCGCCAAGGTCGACCTCTTCCTTCTCGTCGTAGACGACAAAGACGTCGCGCAGCCCCATGGCCCGCAGTTCCGCCACGATCCGCTGCGGCGTCAGCCCGCCCTCGTTCTTCTGGCCGCCGGTCATGGCGACCGCATCGTTGAAGAGGATCTTGTAGGTGATATTGACCCCCGCGGCGAGCGCCGCCCGGATCGCCATCACGCCGGAATGGTTGTACGTCCCGTCGCCGAGGTTCTGGAAGACATGGCCACGGCTGGAAAACGGCGCCTCGCCGATCCAGTTCGCGCCCTCGGCCCCCATGTGGGTGAAGCCGGTGGTCTCGCGATCCATCCACTGCACCATGTAGTGACAGCCGATGCCCGCATAGGCGCGGCTGCCCTCGGGCACCTTGGTCGAGGAATTGTGCGGACAGCCCGCGCAGAACCACGGTGTGCGCGCGGCGATGTCCTGCGCATTGTCCGCGGTCCGCGCCTCGGCCAGCGCCTGAAGCCCGGCCTTCACGCTGTCGGTGCCGCGCCCCTCTTCGACGAGGATCTCGCCCAGCTTCTGCGCGATCCACGTGGGATCAAGCGCGCCCCGGGTCGGGAACAGCTCTTCGCGGTGCATGTTGCCGGCGCCGCCCTTGTACCAGCCATAGACGCGGCGGCCCCGGCGGTCGTCGAAGATCGCCTCCTTGACCTGCACCTCGATCAGCTTGCGCTTTTCCTCGACGATCACGATCAGGTCCAGATCCTCGGCCCAGTCGTGAAAGCCCTGCATATCCAGCGGAAAAACCTGCCCGATCTTGTAGGTGGTGATGCCCAGCCGCTCTGCCTCTGCCTCGTCGATGCCCAGCAGGGTCAGCGCGTGCACGAGGTCGAGCCAGTTCTTGCCCGCCGCGACAAGGCCGATCTTGGCCCCGGGCTTGCCCCAGACGCGCTTGTCCATGCCGTTGGCGCGGGAAAACGCCTCTGCCGCGAAGCGCTTGTAGTCGATCATCCGCGTCTCTTGCGCGTGCGGCGTGTCGCCGAGCCGGATGTTCAGCCCGCCCTCGGGCATGGCGAAATCCTGCGGCGTGACCAGCGTCATGCGGTCCGGACGCCCGTCGACAACCGCCGTCGCCTCGACCGTGTCCTTCATGGTCTTCAGCCCGACCCAGACCCCCGCAAAGCGCGACAGGGCAAAGCCGTAGACTCCGTAGTCCAGCACCTCCTGCACGCCCGCCGGAGAGACCACCGGCATATAGGCATCCACCAGCGCCCATTCCGACTGGTGCAGCACGGTCGAGGATCTCGCCGGTGTGGTCGTCGCCCATGGCCATCAGCACGCCGCCATGCGGCGAGGTCCCGGCCATATTGGCGTGCCGCATCACGTCGCCGGACCGGTCCACCCCCGGCCCCTTGCCGTACCACAGCCCGAAGACCCCGTCGAAGCGCCCCTCGCCGCGCAGCTCCGCCTGCTGGCTGCCCCAAAGCGCCGTGGCCGCGAGATCCTCGTTCAGCCCTTCCTTGAAAAGCACGTCGGCGGCGTGCAGCTGCTTCGCCGCCTTGTTCATCTGAAGATCGACCGCCCCCGCGGGCGACCCCCGGTAGCCGGTCACGTAACCGGCGGTGTTCAGCCCCGCCGCCCGGTCGCGGTCTTTCTGGATCAGCATCAGGCGCACCAGCGCCTGCGTGCCGTTCAGCAGCACATCGTCCTTCGACAGGTCGAATCGGTCGCTGAGGGAAATCTCGTGCTTGGTCATCCTGGCCTCCCCTTGATGAAACTAGCAGCGTTCTGCCCCAAATCTAGGTCACAATTGCTGACCTTCATAGTAAAATCGATCACATACGGCTAAGTTACCCAAAGATGCCATTTCCCTTGAGGATTCTGTCGTATACTGCGCGTGGCGAGGAGCATTCGTATCATGGACTGGGACAAGCTTAGAATTTTCCACGCGGTGGCGGACGCGGGGAGCCTGACGCACGCCGGCGATCTCGCTGCATCTGTCGCACCTACCGTGTCGCGGCAGATCCGCGCGCTGGAAGAGGCGCTGAACACGACGCTGTTTCACCGGCATGCCCGCGGGCTGATCCTGACCGAACAGGGCGAGCTTCTGTTCGACGCCACCCAGTCGATGAACAAGCGCATCGACGCGGCGACCGCGCGCATCCGCGACAGCGAGGAAGAGGTCTTCGGAGAACTGAAGGTCACCACGACCTATGGCTTCGGCGCGCTCTGGCTGGCGCCGCGCCTGACCAAGCTGTATGAGAAATACCCCGACCTCAACATCGACCTGATGCTCGAGGAGCGCGTGCTCGATCTGCCCATGCGCGAGGCCGACGTGGCCATCCGCATGAAGGAACCCAGCCAGGCCGACCTGGTGCGCAAGCGGCTCATGAGCATCCGCATGCGCCTTTACGCCTCGCCGGACTACCTCGCCGCCAACGGCAAGCCGCAACGGCTGGAGGATCTGTCGACCCATCGCCTGATCGCACAAAGCCCGACCTCGGCGCAGGTGACCGCGGGCGCGCAGCTGGTCCAGCAATTGTTGTCCTACGACGTGCCGGCCAAGCTGACGGTGAACAACTACTTCGGCGTGCTGCAGGCGGTGATCTCGAATCTCGGCATCGGCGTGCTGCCCGACTACATCCTCGAGGATTTCCCGAGTGTCGTCCGCGTCCTGCCAGAGATCGAATCGAACGAGGTTCCGGTCTTCCTCGCCTACCCCGAGGAACTGCGCCAGTCGAAGCGCGTCTCGGCCTTCCGCGACTTCGTGCAAGAGGAAATCATCGCCCACCGCCGCCAGCGGCGCGCCATGGGTGACGACTGACCCGGCGTCAATTCAGCACAACCGCAGTGTGACTTGCACACAACGCATAGCCGGATTGCTGCACCTGCGACATGATTTGGCTTGATTGACTCAAGCCCGATGACATATTCGGCAGATGAAGATGAAACGCCTCACGGCGCGTCATTTTCAACCTCCCTGTTGGACTTCGTACCGAGCTTTGTGCTCGGCCTTTTTTTGCGCCGCGCCGCCATGGCCCCGGGTTCAGGGACATGGGCCAGAAGACACCCGCCACGGTGCGGAACGCTCGTCGAGCAGCGCCCCCGGGTCAAGACCTGCCGCGCGAAAAATCCCCCGCACCGCCACCCCTGCCTGAATTTTCGGCATCCTCCCCCGCTCCGCTGCGCCCTCCGGCCTCTTCTGTCCGGAAATATCCCGGGGGGCTGCGCAGCAGCGGGGGCAGAGCCCCTTCCCCGCGCGCGCCCCATTGCCCCCCGCCGCGCCTTGCCCTACACGTCGCCGCGACGTCAGATGCGGGGAAAAGACATGCAGGAACCGGCCATCACCGAAGACCTGATCGAGGCACACGGCATCAAGCCGGACGAATATGCCGAGATCCTCCGCATCCTGAACCGGGAGCCCACGTTCACCGAACTGGGCATCTTCTCGGCGATGTGGAACGAGCACTGTTCCTACAAGTCCTCGAAGATCCACCTGAAGAAGCTGCCGACCACCGGCCCGCAGGTCATCTGCGGCCCCGGCGAGAATGCCGGCGTGGTCGACATCGGCGACGGGCAGGCCGTGGTCTTCAAGATGGAAAGCCACAACCACCCCTCCTACATCGAGCCCTACCAGGGCGCGGCGACCGGCGTGGGCGGCATCCTGCGCGATGTCTTCACCATGGGTGCCCGGCCCATCGCGGCGATGAACGCGCTCAGCTTCGGCGAGAAGGACCACCCCAAGACCCGCCAGCTGGTGCATGGCGTCGTCGAGGGTGTCGGCGGCTACGGCAATGCCTTCGGCGTGCCCACCGTAGGCGGCGAGGTCCGCTTTCACCCCGCCTACAACGGCAACTGCCTGGTGAACGCCTTCGCCGCCGGTCTCGCGGATGCCGACAAGATCTTCTACTCCGCCGCCTCGGGCGTCGGGCGCCCGGTGGTCTACCTCGGCGCCAAGACCGGCCAGGACGGCGTCGGCGGCGCCACCATGGCCTCGGCCGAGTTCGACGAGAGCATCGAGGAAAAGCGCCCCACCGTGCAGGTTGGCGACCCCTTCACCGAAAAGCGCCTGATGGAAGCCACGCTCGAGCTGATGATGACCGGCGCGGTCATCTCGATCCAGGACATGGGCGCCGCAGGCCTGACCTGCTCGGCGGTGGAAATGGGCGACAAGGGCCAGCTGGGTATCCGCCTCGACCTTGAAAGGGTGCCGCAGCGCGAAGCCAACATGACCGCCTACGAGATGATGCTGTCCGAGTCGCAGGAACGCATGCTGATGGTCCTCGACCCGGCGAAAGAGGCCGAGGCCAAGGCCGTCTTCGACAAGTGGGACCTCGACTTCGCCATCGTCGGCGAAACCATCGCCGAGGACCGTTTCCTGATCGTGCACAATGGCGAGGTGAAGGCCGACATGCCGCTCTCGCGCCTGTCGTCCTCCGCACCGGAATACGACCGCCCGTGGCAGCCGACCGAACCGGCGGCAGAGATGGCCGACGTGCCCGGCATCGACCCCATCGACGGGCTGAAGGCGCTGCTGGCCTCGCCCAACTACGCGTCGAAACAATGGGTCTACGACCAGTACGACAGCCGAGGTCATGGCCGACACCGTGCGCACGCCGGGCTTCGGCGCGGGTCTGATCCGCGTGCATGGCACCGAGAAGATGCTGGCCTTCACCTCGGACGTGACGCCGCGCTACGTGCGCGCCAACCCGGTTGAGGGCGGCAAGCAGGCGGTGGCCGAGGCCTTCCGCAACCTCTGCGCCGTGGGCGCCGGGCCGCTGGCCACCACCGACAACCTCAACTTCGGCAACCCCGAGAAGCCCGAGATCATGGGCCAGTTCGTGGGCGCTCTGGACGGCATCGGGCAGGCCTGCCCGGCGCTCGACATGCCCATCGTCTCGGGCAACGTCTCGCTCTACAACGAAACCGACGGCGCGGCGATCCTGCCCACCCCGACCATCGGCGCCGTCGGCCTGATCGCGGCCGGCGAAGAGCCGATCATCGACCTTGCGCGCGACGGCCATGTGGCCCTGCTGCTGGGGCCTGCCGGGTCCCACCTCGGCCAGTCCGCACTGCTGTACGAGGTCTTCGGGCGCGAGGATGGCGACGCCCCCGCCGTGGACCTTGCCGCCGAACGCGCCGCCGGAGAGTTCATCCGCGCCAACCGCGCCCTGATCCGCGCCTGTACCGATCTTTCGGACGGCGGACTGGCCCCGGCCGCCTTCGAGATGGCCGAGGCCTCGGGCGTGGGCGTGACCCTGACCAGCGGCGACACGCCGGAGCTTTTCGGAGAGGATCAGGGCCGCTACCTGATCGCCTGCAACTTCGACAGCGCCGAGGCGCTGATGATTGCCGCCGGTCAGGCCGGCGTGGCGCTGACGACCGTTGGCCGCTTCGCCGGCGACGCGGTGAAGATGGGCGGCTCCGAGGCACCGCTGGCAGAGCTGTCCGCGCTTTACCGCGAGAGCTTCGGCGCGACCTTCGGGTAGGCTTGGGGTGATCGGACACCTGGCGCGGGACAAGGCTGCAAGCCGCCGCGCATCGCCGGGCCGCCCCGGGGCCCGGCGATTTGACCGATGAAGGCGCGGCCTGACTGAGGGCTTGCGGGTTTGCCGCGACAATGTGCCTTCCAGATGTGGCGGATCGCCGTTGCACGGCCCGCCGACGCGCGACTTGTCCCTTCAAGATTGCTTTGGGCCGAACCAAAGCAACCTGTTTGGGAAAAGGGGCCTCCCTGCCCGCAGGAATCCCTTCGAAAGCCTGCGCCGAATCGACCGTTCTCCCTTCCCCGCCGACCGTTTCGGCCCCATATTCCCGACATGCTGAAGTTTACCCCGATCCTGCTGGCCATCCTCTACGCTCTCGCCATGTATCGGTTTTCGGTCTGGCGGACCTCGCGCGAGCTGGACGAACGGTCGACCGAACTGGCCGACGCGCGCCTCAAGACGCTGACCGACCGCATGGCCGAGGCGCTGGACCTGCCCCGGATCAAGGTCCACATCTACGAAATTGACCCGGTCAACGGGCTGGCGGCGCCGGACGGGCGGATCTTCATCACCCGCGGGTTCTACCGCAAGTATCAAAGCGGCGAGGTCAGCGCCGAAGAGCTGTCCAGCGTGATCGCCCATGAGCTGGGTCACGTGGCGCTGGGGCATTCGCGGCGGCGGATGATCGACTTTTCCGGCCAGAACGCCCTGCGCGCGGCGCTGGCCATGGTGCTGGGCCGCATCCTGCCCGGCATCGGCATCTGGATCGCCAACATGCTGACCACGCTTCTGGCGGCGCGGCTGTCACGCTCGGACGAATACGAGGCCGACGCCTATGCCGCCGCGCTGCTGACCAAGGCCGGGATCGGGACAGGGCCGCAGAAGACCCTCTTCACCAAGCTCGAGGCGCTGACGCAAAGCCGCGCCGGGGTTGTCCCTGCCTGGCTGATGTCGCACCCCAAGACGCAGGAACGCATCGCCGCACTGGAAGCGCTGGAGCACCGCTGGCAGCAGGCCTGACGGCCTGCGGCGGTGTCCGCGCAAGGGCGGGCCGGACGTGGACCAACCGGACACAGACCGCGGAAGGGGACGCCCCCCTGCGGATGCAGGCCGGTTCGGGCACGCGCCCGATGCGGGTGCGGGCGGGGCTTGTGCCCGCCCCTTCCCGGCGCCGCAGCCCTTGACGGACAGCTCCCCCCGGCGCCGCTGTCACGCCGCGCCCGCCTCCTCCAGCCGGAACACCCCTTCGGCCACGTCCTGACCGTTGACCTGCACGATCACCCCGTGCTCTCCGGGATACAGCCGGAAGGTCGTGGCGTTGCCCTTCAGGCGGTGGCGCTTCTCCAGCCGCAAGGGCTTGCCCGGCTCGGCCACCCCGGTCTTCAGCTTGAAGACCTTCTCGACCGAGCCCCCGGGCCGGGCAAAGCGCAGGCGGTAGTCCACCATGACCGGCAGGCGCTGGTCGCTCTCGATCTCCACCGCCACCGGCAGCGCCTCGCCGATGCGCAGCCGCGCGGGCAGGCCCACCAGCCGCGCCCGCACGGCACCGGCGCGGTAACCCAGCAGATCCAGCGCGCCGCGCTCGCCGCGCTTGACCGCCGTGCGCAGGGCATGGCGGGTGATCCAGTCCATCTCCTTCGGCGCCTGACGGCCCGCGTCGCGCCACTGCGCCAGCCGCGCCACCACCACATCCGGCATCAGCCGCGACAGGTCGTTGACGTGGTTCGCCACCGACCGCGTGACAAAGCGCGCCGGATCCGCGTGCAGCCGATCGAGAAAGCGCAGCGGCACCTCGGGCGCCAGCGTGATGTTCTTCGCCCATGGCAGGCGCGGGCGCGTGCCCTCGCTCACCAGCCGCCGGACATGGTAATTGTCGTCCCCGGCCCAGAGATCCAGCCGCGCCAGAGTCTCGTCGGGCCAGCGGTTCAGGAAGGGCCGGATCGCGTATTCCATCGAGAACCGCTGCGTCGCGGCATGGATCAGGTCGAGCGCGCGCTCGCGGTACGCCTCCAGCCCGTGGCGCACCGCAAGGATGCCCGGCACCGCGTGGATGAAGCGGCCAAAGTCGTCGTCTCGCAGCCTCGGGTCCAGAGGCGGCACCATGGCCGCCTCCAGCCGCTCGGCCATCTCGGGGAACCGCGCGGGCATCTGCGCCTCGATGCAGTCGGCGAGCCAGTCGAGCCGCTCCATGAAGCCGCGCCCCTCCAAACCCGACAGCGCCGCGTCCCGGAACCGCTCCGCATCGAAGCCGGGCAGAACGGCATATTCCCGCGCCAGATCGCCGACCGAACCCGCGTTGAACACCTGATCGGCCAGCGAGAACCCCGCGCCGCCGCCCGCACCGTCAGGACCGCGGGCCACACCGGCCTCCGCAGGCGCTGAAAGTCCTTGGAAGGACTTTGAAAATTCCATCCATGGAATTTCTCCCTCACAAGGTCATGTTGGTCGCCCCGCCGTCGGCCAGCAGGTTCTGGCCCACGATGAAGCCCGCATGCTGCGAACACAGGAAGGCGCAGGTCTGCCCGAACTCCTCGCGCGTGCCGTAGCGCCGTGCCGGGATCGTCGCCTCGCGCCGGGCCCGGGCCTCCTCCATCGAGATGCCCTCCTGCTGCGACACGCCGCCGTCCAGCGACTGCGCCCGGTCGGTGGCATGGATGCCCGGCAGCAGGTTGTTCACGATCACCCCGTGCTGGGCCACCTGCCGCGCCGTGCCCGCCACATAGCCGGTCAGCCCCGCCCGCGCCGAGTTCGACAGCCCCAGCACCGGGATCGGCGCCTTCACCGATTGCGAGGTGATATTGACCACCCGGCCCCAGCCCCGCTCGATCATGCCCGGCATCAGCGCCTTCATCAGCGCGATGGGCGTCAGCATGTTGGCATCCAGCGCCTTGATGAAATCCTCGCGTTCCCAGTCCGACCACAGCCCCGGCGGCGGTCCGCCCGCATTGGTCACCAGGATGTCGATAGCGCCCGCCGCCTCCAGGACCTCGGCGCGGCCCTGCTCGGACACGATGTCCGCCGCCACCGTCGTCACCGAGACCTGAAAGCGGGCGCGGATCGCCTGCGCCGTCTCTTCCAGCGCCTCGGCGCCGCGCGCGTTCATCACCAGATCGCAGCCCGCCTCGGCCAGCGCCTCGGCGCAGCCCCGGCCAAGACCCTTGCTCGACGCGCTCACCAGCGCCCGTTTCCCGCGAATTCCAAGGTCCATGCTCATCCTCCTGTCGTGCCATTGTCCGAAAGCCGGCAAAACGCCGGGTCGGGGGCCATATGATGACACATTCCCTTCGCATACAATGGGGGCTACCTTACAGGCACACGCTGCCGGGAATTGTCATGAGCGAGAGCCGCCGCACCAGCCAGACACTGCATGTCTACCGCGCCGAGGGGTTCCGCGTGGTCGATGGCGCGAATCTCGGCGATGCCCTTGGCATTGCCGGGGAAGTCGTCCCCGACGACGTCTATCGCCTGACCGCCCTCGCTGCGGAACGTCCGCTGCGGGTGACCCCCGCCCCCGGCTCTGCCTTCCGGGTCGCCGCGGACAGCGAAGAGGGCCGCCCCGGCGCCACGCTCCACCTCGACAGCTGCCTGACCTTCATGTCCGGCGACGGCAGCACGACCGAAGGCCTTGTCCTCGTCGAAGTGACCGACGCGGGCGATGTCGCGCAGGTCTATGTCATGCCGCTGGTGCCGCTGTCGCACAAGCGCGACTACGTGCTGGTCGGCCTCAGCACCGATACGGCGCTGCAACGGTTCGCGCAGGTGGCCTGCGTGTCCTTCACCGCCGGGACGATGATCACCATGGCCACCGGCGCCCAGCGGCCGGTTGAAAGTCTGCGCATCGGCGACCCTGTCCTGACCCGCGACGACGGCCCGCAGCCGATCCGCTGGATCGGCCATCACACCGCCCGCGCCCTCGGGGCCTTCGCGCCGGTCCGCATCCGGTCGGGCACGCTGAACAACACCGGCGATCTCGTGGTCAGCCCCGATCACCGCCTGTTCATCTACCAGCGCCGCGACCACCTTGGCGCCGGTCGCGCAGAGGTCATGGTGCGCGCCCGCCACCTGGTGAACGGCGACAGCGTCACGCGGGTCTCGGGCGGTTTCGTCGATTACTTCCAGATGCTCTTCGACGCGCATCAGATCATCTACGCCGAGGGCATCGCCGCGGAATCGCTGCTGATGGACACCCGGACCCGCGCCGCCCTGCCCGAAGAGGTCGAGCACCGCCTGGCCGATCTCCTGTCCGGGCACCGCCGCTCGGACCATCACAGCCTGGAAGTGCAGGAAGCCCTGCTCGCCCGCCCGGATGCCGCCGCACTGCTGAAGAAATCCTCGGGCGGCTGACAGGAGCACAACGGCCTGCCGGGCCCCAGTCCGGCGATCAGCGCCGTGTCCTTGACCGCCATGCCGTCCGAGGTGCCCTCAATGGTCCCGCAGGGCTTCGATCAATGCCGCCTTGGTCATGGCAGAGCGTCCCTCGATGCCGATCTCCCGCGCGCGCGTGTAGAGGTCATCCTTGGTCCACTCCTCGTAGGGCGATGCCTTCCCGCCCTTCCGGAAGGGGTGCATGTTGGCGTTTGCCTTGGCATTGGCGATCCGGGCCGCCTTCTCCTTCGACATACCCTTGTCGCGCAGTTCGCCGTATCGTTTGTCACGCTTGATACTGGGGCCGTGGTCCCGTGCTTTCGCCATGACAGCCTCTCCTTTGCCGGGAAAACCGGGACCGCCGGCCCCGGGTTCCCGGAAAGCGCAGCCTTGCGCCACGGGGTGCCATGGCCTACCACACCCCTCTGACATCCACGCATCGACCGGACCCCAGCCATGCTCACCCGCCGCACCCTCCTGACCGGGGCCGCCGCCCTGATCGCCGCCCCGACCGTCCTGCGCGCCGCCTACGCGCCCGACAGCGCGGCCTGGCGCCGGTTCGAGGTCACGACGCGCGTGACCCTGCCCCGCAACGGTGCCCCCGCGCAGGCCTGGGTGCCGCTGCCCGCCCATACCGATCCGCTCTGGTCGCTGCCCGGCGAAAGCACGGCCACCGCGCCGGGGGCCACGCTCACCCGCGTCGACCGGCCCGAGGAAGGTTTTGCGCTGTTCCACGCCACCTGGGAAGCCGCCGACACCCCGGCCCAGCTCACCGTGACCTCGACCGTCACCACCCGCGACCGCTTCCCCGGTCAGGGACGCTCCCCGCTCAGCGCCGAGGACCGCGCCCGCTTCACCGCGCCGACGGAACTGCTGCCGACCGACGGCATCGTGCGCGAAACGGCCCTGGCCGCCATCGAGGGCGCCATGACCGATCTCGACCGTGCGCGGATCCTCTACAACTGGGTGGTCGAACAGACCGAGCGCAACCCCCAGACCCGCGGCTGCGGGCTGGGCGACATCGCCTCGATGCTGCACATGGGCGACCTGAGCGGCAAATGCGCCGACCTCAACGCGCTCTTCGTGGGCCTCGCCCGCGCCGCCGGCCTGCCCGCCCGCGACCTCTACGGGTTGCGCGTGGCGCCCTCGGCCTTCGGCTATTCCAGCCTCGGCGCCGGCTCGACCAATGTCACCGGTGCCCAGCATTGCCGGGCCGAGGTCTTCGTCGAGGGCGAGGGCTGGATTCCCGCCGACCCGGCGGATGTGCGCAAGGTGGTCCTGCAAGAGGACGGCGGCCTGACGCTGGACGACCCCCGCGTGCAGGACGTGCGCGCCGCGCTCTTTGGCGCCGCCGAGGGCAACTGGATCCCCTTCGGCACCGCCCATGACGTGGCCCTGCCCGGCTCCGACGGCCCGCTGCTGCCCTTCCTGATGTACCCGCAGGCCGAGGTGGGCGGCAAACGCCGCGACGAACTGGACCCCGAGGGCTTCACCTACGAGATCACCGCCCGCGAAACCGCGGTCTGACGGCACCCGGCCCGGACAAGCCCCCGGGCCGCCATTCCCCCGCCAGCCCGCCGTCAAGCGCCGGTCGCCCAAGGGTCCGGCGGTGCAGCGGTCTTGACAGGCCGCCGACCCGACCGTCCCGGGCCATCTGCCGCGCCGCCCCGGTCCCTGCCCGATCCTCCAGCCACGCGACCGCCTTCTGCTGTCGCTCTCCGCAGGAAGAACCTTCAGGCTTCTTCTTGGCCCAAATACCTTAAAGCACCGCCTGCCGCGCAGACCGCCTTCGCAGCAGAAGTGCATTCTCTGCGCACGGATTGTGCCTCCCCCGAAATCGCTGTAACCCACGCGCTGGAAAAGCGCCCCGGTCGCGCAAGCCTGAGGAGCCGCCATGGACACCAACCGCCCCGCCCTGCCCGCCGAGATAGCCCGGCGCCGGACCTTCGCGATCATCTCGCACCCGGATGCGGGCAAGACGACGCTGACGGAAAAGTTCCTTCTCTATGGCGGCGCCATCCAGATGGCCGGACAGGTGCGTGCCAAGGGCGAGGCGCGGCGCACGCGCTCGGACTTCATGCAGATGGAAAAGGACCGCGGCATCTCGGTCAGCGCCTCGGCCATGTCCTTCGATTTCAAGACCTACCGGTTCAACCTCGTCGACACGCCCGGCCACTCGGATTTCTCCGAGGATACCTATCGCACGCTGACGGCGGTGGATGCGGCGGTCATGGTGATCGACGGCGCCAAGGGTGTGGAAAGCCAGACCCAGAAGCTCTTCGAGGTCTGCCGGTTGCGCGACCTGCCGATCCTGACTTTCTGCAACAAGATGGACCGCGAGGCCCGCGACACCTTCGAGATCATCGACGAGATCCAGGAAAACCTCGCCATCGACGTGACGCCCGCCTCCTGGCCGATCGGCATGGGCCGGGATTTCCTCGGCTGCTACGACATCCTCAACGACCGCCTCGAACTGATGGATCGCGCCGACCGCAACAAGGTGGCGGAATCGATCAGCCTCGAAGGGCTGGACGATCCGCGCATGGCCGATCACATCCCGCCCGCCTTGCTCGAGAAGCTGCGCGAAGAGGTCGAGATGGCGCGCGAGCTGATGCCCGCGCTCGATCCGCAATCGGTCCTCGAAGGGCACATGACCCCGATCTGGTTCGGCTCTGCCGTCAATTCCTTCGGCGTGCAGGAACTGATGAACGGCATCGGCACCTATGGCCCCGAGCCGCAGGTTCAGAAAGCCTCGCCGCGCGAGATCGCGCCCGAGGAAAAGAAGGTCGCGGGCTTCGTCTTCAAGGTGCAGGCCAATATGGACCCCAAGCACCGCGACCGCGTGGCCTTTGTCCGCCTCGCCTCGGGGCATTTCGAACGCGGCATGAAGCTGACCCATGTGCGCACCAAGAAGCCCATGGCGATCTCGAACCCGGTGCTCTTCCTCGCCGCCGACCGCGAGCTGGCGGAAGAGGCCTGGGCCGGTGACATCATCGGCATCCCCAACCACGGCCAGCTGCGCATCGGCGACACGCTGACCGAAGGCGAGATGCTGAAGGTGTCGGGCATCCCCTCCTTCGCGCCGGAACTGCTGCAATCGGTCCGCGCGGGCGATCCGATGAAGGCCAAGCACCTTGAAAAGGCGCTGATGCAATTCGCCGAGGAAGGCGCCGCCAAGGTCTTCAAGCCAATGATCGGTTCGGGCTATATCGTCGGCGTCGTGGGGGCGCTGCAATTCGAGGTTCTGGGCAGCCGGATAGAGTTGGAATACGGTCTTCCGGTGCGTTTCGACGCCTCGCAGTTCACCTCGGCCCGCTGGGTGCACGGCCCAAGGGACGCGGTCGAGAAGTTCACCCAGGCCAACAAGCAGCACATCAGCTACGACCACGACGGAGACGTGGTCTACCTGACGCGCCTGCAATGGGACATCGACCGGATCGAACGCGACTACCCGGACGTGACGCTTTCCGCAACGAAGGAAATGATGGTCTGACGCCGGCTGTCCGGCCCGCCTGAGCGGCACCGGTCCGGGTGTCGGAACCGCCAGGCCCCGCCTGCAACCGGCTGAACGGGCCGCGCGGGGACCTGCCTTCGCCCCGGCCTGAACAAGAAACGGGCGCCACCTTGGCGCCCGTCTGCATTTTCAGACCCCGAGGGTCCGGCCCCACCGGGGGACCGACCCTTCGCAGGGCCTTAGTCGCGGCTTGCGGAATTGCTTTGCAGCAGCGTCGTGATGCGGCGCACCGCGACGCGGCGGTTGGCCTGCTCGGCCGCCTGCGTGTTCACCAGCAGGTCGCCTTCGCCATAACCCTGAAGCACCATGTTTTCCGGCGGCACCTGGAAGTACTCGGTCAGCGCCAGCGCCACCGATTCCGCGCGCCGGTCGGACAGGGCGAGGTTGTAGGCATAGCCGCCGACCGCATCGGTGTGACCCTCGATCAGGAAGACCTCGGAGGGGTTCTTCCGGATCGCGTCCCGCAGGGCATTCCCCAGAGCCGACAGCTCTTCCGCCTCTTCCGGGCGGATCGCCGCGGAACCGGTCTGGAAGTTCACCGAGTCCACCGAGATCTCGGGCACGAGGTAGCGCACCTGATCGATGTTGCGCACCTGGTTGAGCGAGAAGGTCCGGTCGACCGGCTGCGTCTCCTGTGCGGCCAGCGCCCGGGCCAGCGCGTCGCTGTCGCTTTGACGATAGGTGACGCGGTTGTCGCGATCCACCTGCGGCAGATCGTTCACCACGACCTGTTGCACCTCTTGCGTATCGTCGAAAAGCAGAACCTCGCTGCCGTCCTGAAGCGTGCGCACACGGCGCAGGACGCGACCGTCGGCGGCGCGCACGGTTTCCACAGTGCTGCCGTCCTCGTAGGTGACGACGGCGCGGGTGGACCCGTCATTGTAGCGGTAGGTCTCGACATTGGCTCCCGGACGACGCAGCAGCACGTCATCGTTGCGCAACACGCGATAGCGTCCGTCCCGCTCGACCACGACGCGGTCGCCCGAGTTGCTGACCACGTTGTCATTGCTTTCGAGGATCTCGTTCAGCACGACGGCCCCCAGTGCCCACGGCAGCGGCAGTGCCCAGCGTGCGGCGCAGGCGCTCTGCGTCGTCCATCTCGTCATCGTCATCGTCGTCCTCACGGGCGGCAGGCGCGGCGGGAGCTGCGTCCACGGAGGTCTCGAAGTCCTCGTCCGACCGGCGCACCTCGTCGGCCTCGACGGTCTCCTCGACCCGCTCGGCCTCGGCATCGCCATCCGCAGCCGCGGCGGCGGCAGGGGCCGCATCCTGCTCGGCAATCGCATCGGCCTGGGCCTGCGGGTCGGGTTCGGCCACCGGTTCCTCGGCGGTCTCTACCGGCTCTTCGGCAAGGCCATCCTGCGCGGGTTCGGCGGTATCCACCTCTGCCTCGGACGCGTCTGCGGCAGGGTCAGCCGTCTCTACCGGCTCTTCCGATGCCGCATCAGTGGGCTCCGCCGTCTCGACAGGCTCCTCGGGTGCTTCCTCCGCAGGTTCCGCCGTAACGACAGGCTCTTCGGGCGCGTCCTCCGCAGGCTCTGCCGTATCGACAGGCTCCTCGGGCGCGTCCTCCGCAGGCTCCGCCGTATCGACAGGCTCCTCGGGTGCTTCCTCGGCAGGCTCTGCCGTCTCGACAGGCTCCTCAGGTGCTTCCTCGGCAGGCTCTGCCGTATCGACCGGCTCCTCGGGCGCATCCTCGGCAGGCTCCGCCGTATCGACAGGCTCCTCGGGCGCTTCTGCGGCAGGCTCTGCCGTATCGACAGGCTCTTCCGGTGCCTCCTCGGCAGGCTCCGCCGTATCGACGGGCTCTTCCGGTGCCGCATCAGCGGGTTCGGCGGTATCGACCGGCTCACCGGCCTCGTGCCGGTTCTGCCGGGGCCGCAGGCTCGGCAGCCTCCGCCGGTTCCGCGGGCTCCCCGGCAGGGGCCTCCTGCGCTTCGACAGGCGCCTGGCTGTTCGCGGCAGACATCACCTGCCCCATCAACTGTGGGTTGCTCTGCGCCTGACCGACCAGTTCACAGGTCAGCGTCCCGGGCAGTTCGGCGCCTTGCTCGCAGGCCTGCACGAACTGCTCCAGTGGCATTCTCCTGCGCGGCGGCGCCCGTTCCGATCGTCAGGGCCAGAACGCTGGCCGACAGTTTGGTTGCGATATTGGTTTTCATGTCGTCTCCCATTTGCCCGGTAAACTGGGCTTGAGCGGCAAACGCCACGAGGCGTACAAAAGTTCAGCGCCGTTTCGCGGACCCGTGCGAAAACGCCCAACACGCGGCGCGGCGCCCCGGTTCTGGCCGACGGCCCGGCGCGCCGCGCCAGGCCACGCCGTGGCGGGTTGCCCTTGGCCGGACCCGAAGGCCCGACACGTCACAACAAGGCCGTCAGCCGGGCCTTTTCCCCGGCGTCGTCCGGACGGGAGATCGCCTGCGCCAGATCCTCCAGCGAGGCGATGGAATGCCCGGCGCGAAAGCTGTCCACATGGGGCAGCATGGCGCGGATGCCGGTGGCCTTGGGCGCGAATCCATCCCAGCGCAGCAGCGGGTTCAGCCAGATCAGCCGCCGGGCGGAAAGATGCAGCCGCTCCATCTCTTTCTCCAGCGCATTGGCATCGTCCCGATCCAGCCCGTCGGTGATCAGCAGGACAACCGCGCCCTGCCCGGTGACGCGGCGCGACCAGTCGCGGTTGAAGGCGTGCAGGCACTGGCCGATGCGGGTGCCGCCCTCCCAGTCCTGCGCCTCGGCCCCGGCGGCCTTCAGCGCCGCATCCACGTCGCGGGTGGCCAGGTGGCGCGAGATATTGGTCAGCCGGGTACCGAAGGTGAAGGCATGGACCTTGGCCCAGCCCGCGCCCTTTTCGTTGGCGACCGCATGCAGGAAATGCAGGACCATGCGGCTGTACTGGCTCATGGAACCCGAGATATCGCAGAGCACCACCAGATTGGGCCAGCGCGGTACGCTGCTTCGCTCGGGCAAGGGCGCGGATCTCGCCGCCCTGCCGCATGGCGGCGCGCAGGGTCTTCTGCCGGTCCAGCCGCTGGCCCAGAGAGGCCGCCATGCGACGCCGCGAGAGGATCGGCTTCACCGGCAGCGTCAGCCGCGCCAGCATCCGCTTGGCCTGCGCGATCTCCTCTGTCGACATCTGCTCGAAGTCGAGCGAGCGCAGCTTTTCCTCGGCGGACATGGTCATCGAGGCGTCGATCTCGATCTGCGTGCCGCCCTCGCTGTCCTCGGGCTGCGGCAGATCGGGCATCTGGTCGCCCAGCAGCGCCTGCGCCGCCCGCTTCTCTGCCGCCGCCGCGCGCTTTTCCTCCTGCACGCCCCGGATGGCGGGCAGCATCAGGCTCATCATATGCTCGAGAAACCGCGGATCGCGCCAGTACAGCCGAAAGACCTGCGCGAAAACCACCCGATGCTCGGGCCGGTTGACGAAACAGGCGTGCAGCGTCCAGTAGAAATCCATCCGGTCGGTGAACCCCGCCGCCTCGACCGCGCGCACCGCCTCGATCACCCGCCCCGGCCCGACCGGCAGCCCGGCCCGCCTCAGCGCCCGGGCGAAATGGATGATGTTCTGCGCCAGCCGGGGATTGTCCGGCATTTCCAGCGGGACGTATTCAGCCATGACGCATCGCCCCCGGCCCGCGTTGGAGGGGGGCTCTGCCCCCCGCTCCTGTGGAGCCCCCCGAGGGTACTTGGACCAAGAAGAAGCACAGGCCACTCGCGCCCCCTGGTTTCTTCTTGGTAAAAATACCGCGGGGGAATCGCCGCAGGCGATGGGGGCAGAGCCCCCCTTCCCCTGTGCCGCAGGCGCCGCGCATCGCCTAGGCCGCCTCGACCCGGGCCTTGGCCTCGTCGAGGATCCGCCCGGCCTCTCCGCCGCTGATCTTGGCGATGTCGTCCTGGTACTTCAGGATCGCGCCAAGGGTGTCGCTGATGACCTGCGGCGAGAGGTCCACCACATCCAGCGCCAGCAGGCATTTCGCCCAGTCGATGGTTTCCGCGACACCGGGCTTCTTGAAGATATCTTCGGTCCGCAGGCCCTGTACGAAGGCGATGATCTGCTTCGACAGGGTCTCGGAGACCGCCGGTTCGCGGGCGTGCAGGATTTCCACCTCGCGGTCGAAATCGGGGTAGTCGACCCAGTGGTAGAGGCAGCGCCGCTTCAGCGCGTCATGCACTTCGCGCGTGCGGTTCGAGGTCAGGATCACGATCGGCGGTTCGGGCGCCTTGATCGTCCCGATTTCGGGGATCGTGACCTGGAAGTCCGAGAGCGCCTCGAGCAGGAAGGCCTCGAAGGGTTCGTCGCTGCGGTCGAGCTCGTCGATCAGCAGGATCGGGGCGCCGCGCTCGTCCGGGCGCATGGCCTGCAGCAGCGGCCGCTCGATCAGGAAGTCGCGCGAGAACAGTTCCTCCTGCAGGGCACCCCGGTCGGCGCCGCCGCCCGCCTCGGCGGTGCGGATGGCGATCATCTGCGCCGGGAAGTTCCACTCGTAGACCGCGCTTGAGGCATCCAGCCCCTCGTAGCATTGCAGCCGGATCAGCCGCCGGTCGAGGCAGAGCGCCAGCGCCTTGGCGATCTCGGTCTTGCCGACGCCGGCCTCGCCTTCGAGGAACAGCGGGCGGCCCAGTTTCAGCGACAGGAAGACCACCGTCGCCAGCGCCCTCCCGCAGACGTAGCCGGTTTCGGCCAGTTTCTCCTGAACCGCGTCGATGGTGGCGGGTATGGTCATGGCTCCCCCTCTTGTCCTGCCCTTGTAAAGCAAGCGCGCCCGGTCGGGGCAATAGCGCCAAGGTCGCAGATATGCCGACAATCGGCGCGGTCATATTGACGGCGCAGCGGGCCTGCGCCATGATTCCGCGCAATACGCCCGGACGGGGCGACGAAGCAGCAAGGCTCGAGCAGCGATGCCTTCCATCCCAGCGGGGCGCGCCGCCATGCGGATCACCGCCGTGACCTGTGTCAAGAACGAAGGCCCCTTCCTGCTGGAGTGGATCGCCTTCAACCGCCTTCTGGGCGTGACCGACTTCCTATTCTATTCCAACGATTGCACCGACGGCACCGATACTTTGCTGGATGCGCTGGCCGCGCGCGGGGGCGTGGTGCACCTGCCCAACCCCGCCAAGGGGCGCAACTACCAGATGGAGGCGTTGAAGGATGCCGCCCATCAGCCGGTCGTCCGGGATGCGGACTGGGTCTGGATTGCCGACGTCGACGAGTTCCTGAACATCCATGTGGGCGACCACACGATCCCGGCGCTGATCGCCGCCTGTGGCAACCCGCATGCGATCTCTGTCACCTTCCAGTTCTTCGCCAACGCGGGCGTCGACCGCTTCGAGGACAGCCCGGTGATCGGGCAGTTCACCCGCTCGCACAATCCGGACCTGTGGTGTTCGGACACGGCCATCGAGGTCAAGACACTGGTGCGCCGCGATTTCCCGCTGAAGTACTACGGCGCGCATCGCCCGTTCTTTCGCGAGGGGCTGCCCGCGCAGCGGCATCCGGCCTGGACGGACGGCTCTGGCCGCGGTGTGCCGCCGAAGTTCCTGAGCGCCGCCAATCCGCGGCGGATGCGGCGCTTTCCGGCCTCGCGCGCGCGCGTGCACGCGACGCTGAACCACTATGCCCTGCGCTCGCTCGACAGCTATCTCGTCAAGAACGACCGGGGCGACGTGAACCGCGAGCACCGCGCCTTCGACGATACCTACTGGCGCGCCCGCAACGACCCCGCCTTCGAGGACCGTTCGATCCTGCGCTGTCTCCCTGCGCTGACGAAGGCGCTGGACCACCTCAAGGCCGACCCCGGGATCGCCGCCCTGCATGACGCCTGCTGCAGGGCGCACATGGCCCGGGCCGAGGCGCTGCGGGCGCAGCCCGAATACGCGCGGATGGCCGCGCATCTGAAGGCCCTGCCGCCCTATCCGCCCGAGGAATGGGCGTTGATGCAGTCCCTCGGGTATGTCGCATGAGCGGGGTCAAGCTGGTCAACCTCGGGCTGCCGAAGTCCGGCACCACGACGCTGGCGCTGGCGCTCGACCGGGCGGGATGGGTCGCCGCCGACCACAAGGTGCGGCGCATTCATACGCGCGTCGTGGGCCTTGGCGGCACCTTCATCGGCAAGCAGCTTTACGACGCCTATTTTGCCGGGGGTGATCCCTTTGCCCTGCTCGACGACCTGTATGACGCGCTGACAGAGGTAAGCGTGCTGAAGGGTACGCTGTCGCTCTGGCCGCAGTGCGATTACGCCATGCTACGGGCGATGCGGCAGGCCCGGCCCGGGATGCTGTATGTCGCGACCTGGCGCCCGCCCGCCGATATCTCGGACAGCATGCGGCGCTGGACCAACCTTGGCAGCGAACGGCTGCCCCGGGGCGCGGTGCCCGGCCTGCCCTGCGGCTATGGCGACACCGACGATCAGCGCATGCGCTGGATCGAAGGCCATTACGCCATGCTCGACGAGGTCTTCGCCCGCGACCCGCATTTCCTGCGCCTGGACGTGCGCGCGCCCGATGCCGCCGACCGGCTGGCCGCCCATATCGGGCGTCCCGTGCCGTGGTGGGGTCAGGCGAACCGCAACCCCGGGGGCATCGCCTGATGCGGATTTCGCTGCACATCGGGCCGGACGCGGCCTCGGGCGACCGGATATCCCGCATCCTCGCAGCGAAACGCGACCAGCTGGCTGCCAAGGGTGTGCTGTTTGCCCGCGCGCCCGGTGCCCGCAACCACACGCGGCTTTTCATGGCCTGTTCGGCCCCCGGGGCCGTGGACAGCCTGCGCTTCAACCGGGGCTTCATCGACCCTGCGAAACAGGCCCGGCTGTACGACGAGCTCGCCCGCGATCTGGCCGCAGAGGTGGCGCGCGACCGTCCCGACCACCTGATCCTCTGCGCCCACCAGCTTGGCAGCGCGCTGACCGCGCCCTCTGAACTGGAGCGGCTGCGCGCCCTGCTGTGGCCGCTGTCGCGCGACATCCGGGTCGTCGCCCATGTGCAGGACCCGGCGCGCATGCTGCTGCGCTGCTATCATGCACAGTTGCTGGAGGGGCGCGCGACGCCCCTGACGCTGGACCTTCAGGCGCTGGCGCAACCGGATCATCGCGCCGCCGCGCTGGCCACCCGCCCCGCCCCGGACCCGCAGGCCGGGCTGTTCCCCGAGGTTCAGGGCGCCGTCTTCTGGATCGACCTGATGGGCCTGCAACGGGCGTGGCAGAGCGTCTTCGGCGCCTTCGCCCTGCATGGCATCGACGAGGATGAGCTCTACGGCGCGGCCGGGACAGAGACGCTGCGCCGCGCCTTCGACCTGCCCGCGCCCATCGGCAAGGCAGAGCCGGAGGCGCCGCCCGCCGCGCCCTCTGCCGCCTGGCAGACCCGCTGCCGGTTGTTCAACGAGGCCGCCCTGCGCCTGCTGGCCAAGCGCGACAGCGTGCTGCCCCGCCAGCTTTGGCGCAAGCTGCTGGCCGAGATGAAGGTGCCCGGCGATCCGATCGACCCGGGCAGCCTCTTCGCTCTCTCAAACCGTTTCGCCGGGGACATCGCTGCGCTTTGCGCGCGCCACCCCGGCCTCGATCCGGCACAGATGGCGCCCGCCCCAAGGGCCGAACCACTGGCAGGAGGCCGACCCGACCAAGGGCTTTCGCGCCACCCAGTACCTTGCCGCCTTCCACTGGCGCATCCGGCAGGCCACCAAGGAGCACATGTCGGAGCGTGCCCGCGACCTTGCCCAGCTGGCCCAGACCGGGGGCGCCGATCCGGGCAGGGCTACGACCGACACTCTGACACCCTCTCGGCCCGCGCAGACCCGCAGCATCCCCAACAGCGAAACTGGCCACGCGGACACAGCTGTCGCTCCCACCGGGGACGCGATGGCAGAGGCTCCAAAAGCCTCGGGGACCTACGCCAAGGCGCTGCTGGAACAGGTCCCGCTTGCAGGCCATGCGCCTGCGCCCACGGCCTCGCCGCACAGGGCGCAAGACGATCCCGGCGAAGCGGCTGCCGCCCCGCCACCCGCGACCGACATCGACCCGCTGCTGTCCCCCGAGGCGCGGCGCCTGATGCCGCCGCTGGCCAAGCAGAACTTTGCCCGGCTGCAAGGCTCGCGCTTCGCGCCCCACAACCGGCTTGGCGCGGTGAACGAGGACGACCGCGCCGCGCCCTACACCCCCGCGCCGCCGCGCGCGCTGCCCAAGGGCAGCAGCGGCAATGTCATCCTCGCCTGCATGAAGAACGAAGGCCCCTATATCCTCGAATGGGTGGCCTATCACCGTGCCGTGGGGTTCGACGGCTTCCTCGTCTACACCAACGGCTGCGAGGACGGCACGGCGCAGATCCTCGACCGGCTTCAGGCGCTTGGGGTGCTGCAACACCGCAACAACGACGACTGGACGGGCAAGTCTCCGCAGACCCACGCGCTGAACCGGGCGCTGTCGGAACCGGTGATCCGCGACGCCGACTGGATCGCCCACATCGACGTCGACGAATTCGTCAACATCCGCTGCGGCAACGGCACGCTGGCGGATGTCTTCGCCGCCGTGCCAGAGGCCACGAACATCGCGATGACATGGCGTCTGTTCGGCCATAACGGCGTGACCGCTTTCGAGGACCGCCCGGTGATCGCGCAATTCGACACCTGCGCCCCCAGCTTCTGCCCCAAGCCGCACACCGCATGGGGGTTCAAGACGCTGTTCCGCAACATCGGCGCCTATGGCAAGCTGTCCTGCCACCGCCCGAACAAGCTGTCAGAGGCCTTTGAAAGCCGCGTGAAATGGGTCAACGGCTCGGGCCGCGACATGACCCGCGAGGCGGCGAAGAACGGCTGGCGGAACTCCAAGAAGACCATCGGCTACGACATGGTGCAGCTGAACCACTATGCGCTGCGCTCCGCCGACAGCTTTCTGGTCAAGCGCCAGCGCGGTCGCGCCCTGCATGTCGACCGCAGCATCGGGCTGAACTACTGGATCCGCATGGACTGGTCCGTCCACCGCGACCTGACGATCCAGCGCAACCTGCCGCGCCTGCGCGCCGAGATGGACCGCCTGCTTGCCGATCCGGTGCTGGCCGAATGGCACCGCAAGGCCTGCGACTGGCACCGCGCCAAGGCCGATGAACTGCGCGCCATCCCCGAGTTTGCCGAGCTTTACGAGCAGGCGCTGGCGCTGAAACTGACAGAGACAGAGCGCGTGGCCTATGCCCTCGCCCTCGACATGGAGAGCTGAGATGGCCAGACCCGAGACGGACAGCACCGAGGTCGCGGCCACCCACACGGCGGACCATGCGTCGGCGACATCCGACCCCGCATTCACCCGGAGGTCGGAACCCGGAGAGGGCACCGGCACGGCAGAGACCGGCAGCGCAGAGCCTGCCTTGGCGACCCCCGTGATAGCCAAGCCCGAAACGAGTGACCCCAAGACGGCTGGCGCCGAAACGCCGGCGCCCGGGCCCCACGCCCCCGCCCGCAATCCCTTCCTGATCTCGCGCGGCATGAAGATCCCCAAGCACCCGGACCTGACCCGGGGCCGCGTGCGCGGCGCGCTGAAGCAGGGCACCTACGAGCGTAAGGAATGCGACGCCGTCCTGCGCGTGGTCCGCCCCGGCGACCGCGTGCTCGAACTGGGCGGCGGCATCGGCTACATGTCGACGCTGCTTTCGGTCAAGGCGGGCGCCGCCCATGTCACCAGCTACGAGGCCAACCCAGCCCTGATCCCCTACATCCGCTCGGTCCACGCCGCCAATGGCGTGACCAACGTCGACCTGCGCAACGCGCTCCTGTCGCCCGAGCCCGGGGACCCTGTGCCCTTCTACATCCGCCGCAATTTCCTTGCCTCGTCGATGGACCCCTCGACCGAAAAGGACGCCATCACGCAGGAGGTCGCCATCGACCGCCAGGCCCTCGCCCCGGTGCTGGCCGAGGTCAGGCCCGACGTGCTGGTCTGCGACATCGAGGGCGCCGAGGCCACGCTTCTGCCCGCCGGAGACTGGTCCGGCCTGCGCGCCGCGGTGATCGAACTGCACCCGCAATGGATCGGCCAGAGCGGCGTTCAGGCGGTCTTCGACGCCATGATGCGGGCCGGGCTGACCTACTTCCCCAAGGCGTCAGAGGCCAAGGTCGTGACCTTCCTGAAAGGCTGGTAGGCATGCGGATCACCGCCATCCTCTGCGTGCGCAACGAAGGCGCCTTCCTGCTCGACTGGCTGGCGCATCACCTCGCCTGCGGCGTGACGCATGTGGTGGCCCTGTCGAACGACTGCCAGGACGGCACCGACGCCATGCTCGACCGGCTGGCCGAGGTGGCACCGGTCACGCATATCCGCAACGACGGCCCCTACGACAAGGGCGGCATCCAGTTCACCGGCCTGAAACAGGCCGCCCGGGCCGAGGCCGTCCGCCAGTGCCGACTGGCTGCTGCCGCTGGACATCGACGAATTCGTCAACGTCCACGTGGGAAACCGGACCCTGCCCGCGCTGATTGCGGCCCTGCCCGAGGCCACGGCCATCACGCTGACCTGGCGGCTGTTCGGCAACGCGGGCGTGCAGCGCTACCAAGACACCCCCGTCCCGCAGCAATTCACCCGCGCCGCGCCCGAGGTGATGTTCTGGCCGTGGCGTGCCTCGATGTTCAAGACGCTCTACCGCAACGACGGCACCTACCGCCGCCCCGGCGTGCACCGTCCGCGCGGCCCGGTGCCAGAGCGCCTCGGGCAGGCCCGCTGGTTCGACGGGCATGGCCGCGCGCTGGACGAGAGCTTTCGCAGCAAGCGCCTGTTCTCGCCCTACGGGCGCCGCAACTTCGGACTCGCGCAGCTGAACCACTATCCGCTGGGCGCCATGGAAAGCTATGTGCTCAAGGCCGACCGGGGCCGCGCCGTCCATAGCGGCGACCTTCTGGGCATGGACTACTGGGTCGAACGCAACTGGTGTTGCGCCGAGGACCGGACCATCCTCGCGCTGCAGCGCACCGCCGGGCACCGCGCGACCCTTGCCGCCGACCCGCGCCTCTCGGCCCTGCACGAGGCCGCCGTGGCATGGCGCCACGACCGCTTTGCCACGCTGATGCGCCAAGAGCCCTTCCGCGCCCTCTATGCCCGCCTGCTGATGGCACCGCCCTCCGTCCCGATCCCCCGGGACCGCGCGGCGGCGCTGGCCAACCACGCCCTGCGCGGACACAATTAACCACGAATTTCCACGGCAAAACCACAATTCCGCCCAATCCCGGGGGCATTGTTTCCCCCAAACCCCAGGTTCAAGGGGGAAAGGGCACCGGGCATGACAGCGCAGGAAAACCGCTTCGCACCAGACCTCAGCACGCTCTCGCGCAGCGAATGGCTGACCGCGCTGCGGCGCATCGGCGAGGAGTTCGGCTTTGCCGAATCCCTCGGCAAGAAACACGCGGGCATCTTCGTCGAAGAGGGCGACACGCTGCTGGTCAGCTTCGAAAGCATGGGCGCGATCGAAACCCTCTCCGACACCCGCACGCCGCTGGGCTTCGACATGGTGGGCACGCGCGGCTGGTCCTCGCTGTCGCTTCTCAGCCGGGGCGACACATGGTTCCGCGACCCGGAACTCTATGCCTTCTTCGACCAGCTTCTGGACGACGGCTTCTTCGACGAATTCGAAAGGGTGATCTTCTACGGCGCGGGCCCGGCGGGCTACGCGGCGGGCGCCTATTCGGTGGCGGCTCCGGGCGCGCGGGTGATGATGTTGCAACCCCGGGCCACGCTGGACCCGCGAATGACCGAATGGGACGACCGCTTTACCGAGATGCGGCGCCAAAGCTTCACCGACCGCTACGGCTATGCCCCCGACATGATCGAGGCGGCGCAGCAGGGCTACGTGCTCTTCGATCCGCGCGACAGGCTGGACGCCATGCACGCGGCGCTCTTTGCGCGACCGAACGTGGCACGCCTTCGGATGCCCTTCATGGGCACCACCCTGCAGGCCGACCTCAGGACACTGGACCTGCTGCCCGCGCTCCTGAGCGCCGTGGCCGAGGACCGCCTGACCACCGAACACTTCGCGCAGCTGATGCGCATACGCCGCGACCACCCGCCCTACCTGCGCAGGCTTCTGGCCCGCCTCGATGCCGAGGGACGCAAGGGGCTGGCCCGCAGCCTCTGCCGGAACGTGGTCGCCCGGATGGAAGCCCCCGCTTCCGCCGCCGCCTCGCCCAGCTCGAAGCCCAGAAAGACTGAACCACACCTCCGCTTCTCTGGTCTTCAAAATACCCTCGGGGGGGCGCGCGCAACGTGCGGGGGCAGAGCCCCCTCCGACGCCGCCACGGGCGACGCCCTTCCACCCTCTTCTCCCCCGCAAGGACCGCCGCGGCACCGCCCCTCTGACGCGCGCGAAGGCACGGCCCCTCCCTCCGCCGCGCAACCGCGCAAACCCCGCCGCTTCGGCGCTCGCACCTCTGGCGCGCCGCCCCCCGCATGCTAACGCGGCGGCCATGACCCAGATCACGATCCGCCGCCCCGACGACTGGCACCTGCACCTGCGCGACGGCGCCATGTTGCGGGCTGTCGCCCCCGAAAGCGCCCGCCACTTCGAGCCGCGCGATCATCATGCCGAACCTCGTGCCGCCGGTTGTCACCGGCGATCAGGCCGCCGCCTACCGCGACCGCATCCTTGCCGCGCTCCCGGAGGGCAGCGCCTTCGAACCGCTGATGACGCTCTACCTGACAGAGACGACGGATCCCGACGACCTGGCCCGTGCCCATGGCGACGGGCTGATCTCCGCGGTCAAGCTCTACCCCGCCGGCGCCACCACCAACTCCGCCTCGGGCGTGCGCGACTTCGACCGGGTCCGCCCGGTGCTGGAGCGCATGGCAGAGATCGGCTGCCCGCTCTGCGTACACGGCGAGGTCGTGGACGCCGACATCGACATCTTCGACCGCGAGGCGGTCTTCATCGACCGCGTGCTCGACCCGATCCGCCGCGCCACACCCGGCCTGAAGGTGGTGATGGAGCATATCACCACCGCGCAGGGCGTCGATTACGCGCGCGCGGGCGGCGACACCACTGGGCGCGACCATCACCACGCATCACCTCGTGATCAACCGCAATGCCATCCTCGTCGGCGGGATCAAGCCGCATTACTACTGCCTGCCGGTCGCCAAGCGCGAGGAGCACCGCCTGGCGCTGCGCGCCGCCGCGACCTCGGGCGATCCCTCCTTCTTCCTCGGCACCGACTCGGCCCCGCATGTCGATCCGCTGAAGGAAAGCGCCTGCGGCTGCGCCGGTTGCTTCACCGCGACCAACACCCTGTCGATCCTCGCCGAGGTCTTCGAACAGGAGGGCGCGCTCGACCGGCTGGAGGCCTTCACCTCCCTCAACGGCCCGCGCTTCTACGGCCTGCCCGCATCCGAGGACCGCGTGACCCTGACGAAGGGCGCGCCCGTCGCCTACCCCGCGAAGATCGACACGGCGGATGGCCCTGTGACCGTCTTCGACCCGATGATGCCGCTGCACTGGCACGTCACGCCCTGACGCGGGCGGCAAAGCGCCTTCCAAGGCGCTTTCACCGCGCCTGCACGCGCGGTCCAAGGCCCTTCGAAGGGCCTTGCCCCCACCCGGCAGAACCGCCTATCCCCGAAACCGACCCGCCACGCCCCCGGAGACCGCGCTCATGATCCCCTCGACCTACCCCTCGCCCGAAGAAATGGCCCGCCTGACCGCCCGCATGCTGTGGGAAATCGAGGCGGTGAACTTCATGGCGGACGAGCCGTTCAAGCTGGCCTCGGGACAGCTCTCGCCGGTCTACATCGACTGCCGCAAGCTGATCTCCTTCCCGCGCATCCGCTCGACGCTGATGGACTTCCTGACCGTCACGGTCATGCGCAACGCCGGTTTCGAGGCCTTCGACAATATCGCCGGCGGCGAGACCGCAGGCATTCCCTTCGCCGCGCTGGTGGCGGAACGCATGGCCCTGCCCATGACCTACGTGCGCAAGAAGCCCAAGGGCTACGGCCGCAACGCCCGCATCGAGGGCGCCATGACCGAGGGCCAGCGCGTGCTGCTGGTCGAGGACCTGACCACCGACGGCGGCTCGAAGCTGTCTTTCGTGGATGCCATCCGCGACACCGGCGCCACCTGCGCCCATACGGCGGTGATCTTCTACTACGGCATCTTCCCCGAGACGATCAAGACGCTGGGCGACCACGGCGTCGCGCTGCACCACCTCTGCACCTGGTGGGAGGTGCTGGCCGAAGCGCCCGAGAAACACAGGGCCGTGCTCGGAGAGGTCGAATCGTTCCTGAAGGATCCGCAGGGCTGGCGCGCCGCCCGCGCCGACGCCTGAGCGCGGGACACCACTCCCCCGGCGGCCTCTTGCCTGTGACTGTCCGGTCACAGCCCTGCGCCGCCGGGACCAGATATTGACGCACCACCCTGACAGGTGGCAAGATGCGGTAGCCACCCCGCGCCGGGGTTTATCCCCAGAAACATACATTTTGCCTCTGCGCGGGCGGCGTTGATAGGTCACCCGCCACGGGGCAGCAGATGGGGGACAGGCAGGGCAGATGAACGAGATCGCGACAATCAACCCGACCGGCGTGCAGGTCGAGGCGGTCGAGACCATGCCGCATTCCATCGAGGCCGAGCAGCAGCTTCTGGGCGCCATCCTGACCGACAACGAGGTCTTCGACCGCGTCGCCTCGGTCATCAATGCCAACCATTTCTACGATCCGGTCCACCGCCGCATCTACGAGATCGCGGCGGCGCGGATTTCCAAGAACAACCTCGCCTCTCCGGTGACGCTCAAGGCCTTCATGGAGGACGACGAGGGCCTGAAGGAACTGGGTGGGCCGGCCTATCTCGTGCGGCTTGCGGGCGCCGCCGTCTCGACCTTCGCGGTGCGCGACTACGCGCAGATGATCTACGACCTCGCGGTGCGCCGCGACCTGATCCGGCTGGGCCGCGACATCTCGGACCGGGCCTCCAAGGTGGACGTGAAGTCCGAGCCCAAGGAACAGATCGTCGAGGCCGAACAGGCGCTTTACAAGCTGGCGGAACAGGGCCAGTCCGAGAGCGGTTTCCAGAGCTTTCTCAAGGCGGTAACAGAGGCCGTCAATGTCGCGAACGCGGCCTACCAGCGCGACGGCGGGCTGGCGGGCATCTCGACCGGGCTGACCGACATGGACAAGAAGCTGGGCGGCCTGCACCCCTCGGACCTTCTGATCCTCGCCGGGCGCCCCTCGATGGGCAAGACCTCGCTGGCGACCAACGTGGCCTTCAACATCGCCAAGGCCTATCGCAAGGGTGAACGCCCCGACGGCAGCTTCGGCGCGCTGGACGGCGGCGTGGTGGGCTTCTTCAGCCTCGAAATGAGCGCCGAGCAGCTGGCGGGCCGGATCCTGGCCGAGGCCTCGGAGATCTCCAGCCACAAGATCCGCCAGGGCGACATGACGGAGCAGGAATTCCGCCGCTTCGTCGAGGCCGCCAAGACGCTGGAATCCTGCCCGCTTTACATCGACGACACGCCAGCCCTGCCGATCAGCCAGGTCGCGGCGCGGGCGCGCCGCCTGAAACGGACGCATGGGCTGGACCTGATCATCGTCGACTACCTGCAGCTTCTGCGCGGCACCGCCGACAACCGGGTGCAGGAAATCGCCGAGATCTCGATGGGCCTGAAGGCCATCGCCAAGGAGCTGAACATCCCGGTCATCGCCCTGTCCCAGCTGAGCCGCGCGGTGGAAAGCCGCGAAGACAAGCGCCCGCAGCTGTCGGACCTGCGGGAATCGGGCTCGATCGAGCAGGACGCCGACGTGGTCATGTTCGTCTTCCGCGAGGAATATTACGTCGAGCGCGAGAAGCCCGGCGATCACGAGCTGGACAAGATGGCCGATTGGCAGGACCGCATGTCGCGCCTGCACGGCAAGGCCGAGGTCATCATCGGCAAGCAGCGTCACGGCCCCATCGGCACCGTCGAGCTGTCCTTCGAGAGCCAGTTCACGCGCTTCGGCAACCTCGTGAAACCCTGGCAAGCCGAGGGTGGCGACAGCTTCTGACCCGGTTTCGCCGCGCTTTGCGCGCCGACCGGGTGGGGGCTCTGCCCCCGCGCGCTGCGCGCGCCCCCCGAGGTATTTGGAAGACCAGAGAAGGCGGGCACGCGCGCGGGGCTTCTCTGGTCCTAAAAATACCTCTCTTCGGAACAGGTCTTGCCGCCGGGCGCGCCGCTCAAAGGGCGCGTCAGCCCGTCAGAGCCAGAGCGCGAGGCCGAGGTAGAAGCCGACTTCGCCCATCTGCTGCGCGGCGCCAAGGCAGTCCCCGTCCAGCCGCCGATGCGGCGGATAAAGAGGATACGGACGACCTGGGCGCAGAGCACCGCGGCCACGAAGCCGAAGAGCGTTGCAAGGGGGCCGACCGCAAGGACCAGCGGCACCATCAGGACCAGCGTGCTGGCCAAGGCGATGCGGTAGCCGTCCGGCGTCACATTAGGCATCAGCGCCCGCAGGCCGACGAGGTGGGCCGAGGTATTGCGCGCCATGACATGCACCACACCCATGCGCGCCACCCCATGCGCGGCGATCAGCGCCAGCCCCGCCTCGAGCGGCGGCATGGCCGCCAGCAGGGCCACGCGCAGCGCCAGCACCAGCCCCAGCGCCAGGCCGCCGTAGGTGCCGAGGCGCGCGTCGTTCATGATGTGCAGGGTCTGGTTGCGGTCCCGGCCCGCGCCCAGCCCGTCCGCCGCATCCGCCAGCCCGTCCTCGTGGAAAGCCCCCGTCACCACGATGGCCGCGGCCACGCCCAGCAGCACGGCGACCATGCCCGGCAGGACCGCCGATGCCAGCCACAGCACCGTCGCGGCGATGCCGCCCACAAGGGCGCCGACCGCGGGCTGGTATTTCACCGCCCGCACCGTCAGGTCGTCGCTTTCGGGCAGATCGGCCGGCACGGGCAGGCGCGTGAGATACCCCAGCGCCATGAGAAACAGCGTCCCCTCCAACCGCAAGGTCCTGTGCAGCTCCATGGTCTCTCCGTCCCGTTGCACAGCGATCATAGGCGGCAGGGTCCCGCCCGCAAGCGGGCACGCGCATTTCGCACTTGACCCGCGCGCCCATCCTGCCAAAGACGAGGCCATGGCACAGGCAAGACTTTCCATCGATCTCTCGGCGCTTTGCGCGAACTGGCGCATGTTGCGCGATGCCGCCCCCTCGGCCGAAGCCGGGGCCGTGGTCAAGGCCAACGCCTACGGGCTGGGGCTGGACCGGGTCGCCCCCGCCTCGGCCGGGGCCGGGGCGCGCAAGTTCTTCGTCGCGGTCGCCGAAGAGGGCGCACAGCTGCGCGAGATCCTCGGACCGGGGCCCGAGATCCACGTCTTTTCCGGTCACATGGCGGGCGATGCGGCGCTGATCCGCGGCGCCACCCTGATCCCGATGATCAACGGCATCGACCAGATGCTGCGCCACGTCGAGGGCCTGCCGGGCCACCCCTTCGGGATCCAGCTCGACAGCGGCATGAACCGGCTGGGGATGGAGCCGGTACGAGTGGCAGGCGCTGCGCGACATCGCCACTGGCGCAGGGGCCGCGGCTGGTGATGTCCCACCTCGCCTGCGCGGATGAGCCGGACCACGAGATGAACGCCCGGCAGCTCAGCGCCTTCCGGGCGATGACCGACGGCATCGAGGTGCCGCGCTCGCTGTCTGCCACCGGCGGCATCCTGCTGGGGCCCGACTATCATTTCGATGTCACGCGGCCCGGCGTCGGCATGTATGGCGGCCTGCCGCTGGTCGGCGCGCAGCCCGTCGCGCATCTGTCGATCCCGGTGATCCAGACCCGCGAGGTCCTGCCGGGCGAGACCGTGGGCTACGGCAACACCTGGACCGCGCAGGCCCCCACCCGCGTCGCCACCATCGCGGGCGGCTACGCCGACGGCATCCTGCGGGCAATCGGCGCCGAGGGCTGGCTCTGGACCGGAGAGACCCGCTGCAAGATCCTTGGCCGCGTGTCGATGGACCTGATCGGCGTGGATGTCTCGGCGCTGGATGGCGATCCCGAGTGGCTGGAGCTGCTTGGCCCGCACCAGGGCGTCGACCAGCTGGCCGACTGGGCCGGAACCATCGGTTACGAGGTTCTGACCTCTCTGGGGGCGCGCTACGCCCGGGACTACGTCCTCTCGTGAGCCTCGCCGCGCCCTTCGGCGCCCTGGGCCGCGCGGTGCTGGGCATGCTCTCTGCCGTGGGGCGGGTGACGCTCTTTGCGCTTGCGGCCCTGACGCAGATCCTGCGCCCGCCCTTCTACGGGCGCGAGGTCGCCGGGGCGCTCTTGCAGGTCGGCTGGCTGTCGCTGCCGGTGGTGGGACTGACCGCGGTCTTCACCGGCGGCGCGCTGGCGCTGCAGATCTATTCCGGCGGATCGCGTTTCAACGCAGAGGCGGTGGTGCCGCAGATCGTCGCCATCGGCATGGTGCGCGAGCTTGGCCCGGTTCTGGTCGGGCTGATGATCGCGGCGCGGGTGACCTCGAGCATCGCCGCCGAGATCGCCACCATGAAGGTCACCGAACAGATCGACGCGCTGGTGACCCTGTCGACCAACCCGATGGGCTATCTCGTGGCGCCCCGGGTGCTGGCGGCGCTGGTGACGGTGCCGCTGCTGGTCGGTGTCGGCGACGTGATCGGCATCTTCGGCGGCTACGCGGTGGCCACCGGCACGCTGGGCTTCAACGCGGCGGGCTACCTGACCAACACGGTGAATTTCCTCGAACCGCTGGACGTTGTTTCCTCGCTGGTCAAGGGCTGCGCCTTCGGCGGCATCGCGGCGCTGATCGGCTGCTATTTCGGCATGACCTCGGGGCGCGGCGCGCAGGGCGTGGGCCGCGCCACCAAGGGCAGCGTCGAGGCCGCCGCCGTGCTGATCCTTGCGGCGAACTTTCTGCTCACCGGGGTGTTCTTCTCGCTATGAGACCCTGCCGTGACATCCGCCCCGGGCGCCAAAGCGTCTTCGAAGACGCTTTGAAAGCGCGTTCGAACGCGCTTGCCCCCGCCCCGCAGGAGCGCGCCGCATGATCGAACTCACCGGGCTGCACAAACGCTTTGGCGACAATGCCGTTCTCCGGGAGTCGATCTGACGATCCCGCGCGGCAGTTCCATGGTGATCATCGGCGGCTCCGGCACCGGCAAGTCGGTGCTGCTGAAATGCATCCTTGGGTTGGTGACGCCGGATGCGGGCACCATCCTGCTCGACGGACAGGATGTGACCACGCAGGACCGCGACGCCTTCCTCGCCCGCTTCGGCATGCTGTTTCAGGGCGGCGCGCTCTTCGATTCCCTGCCGGTCTGGCAGAACGTCGCCTTCCGCCTGCTGCGCGGACGGCTGGCGCGGTCACGCGACGAGGCCCGCGCCATCGCCATCGAAAAGCTGCGCCGGGTGGGCCTGAAGCCCGAGGTGGCCGACCGCCTGCCCGCCGAGCTCTCGGGCGGCATGCAAAAGCGCGTGGGTCTGGCCCGTGCCATCGCCGCCGAGCCCGAGATCATCTTCTTCGACGAACCCACTACCGGGCTCGACCCGATCATGGCCGGAGTGATCAACGACCTGATCCGCGAGATCGTGACGGAAATGGGCGCCACGGCCATGACCATCACCCATGACATGTCAAGCGTGCGGGCCATTGCCGACGACGTGGCCATGCTGCACGGCGGGGTGATCCGCTGGACCGGCCCCGTCGCCCGGATGGACGACAGCGGCGATCCCTATGTCGACCAATTCATCACGGGGCGCGCGACCGGCCCGATCGAGACGGTGCGATGACGCGGCTCCCGGCCCTCCCCCGTGGCGCGCCGGCCGATCGGCGCGCAGGGTCGCACCCCGCCGTCCGGCACGGGCCTGTCCTGCCATCCCCCCGCGACAGAGGCGTTGTCATGACCCCGTTTTCCGGCGATCCCGACCTTCTGCTGACCTTCCTTGCCTTCAAGCGCTTCGTTTTCCTCGAGGTGCTGGCCGTACTTGCGCTGCTGCGGGTGATCCTCGGCCCCGGACTGGCGCGCTGGCCCGCGCTGGTGGCGTTCGGCCTTTCCGTGGCGGGTGTCGCGACCACCTTCGCCCCCGCGCTTGGGCTGACCGGCACGGCGGGCTACGCGCAGGCCGCGCGGGCCATGGCGGAAGGCGGCGGCATGGCCGCGCTTCTGGTGCCCGCCACGCTTTACGCGATCTCGGCCATCAGCCCGCGCGCGCGCTGGCGCTGGATGGACGCGGTCTTTGCCCTGCTGCTGGCGGTGCTTCTGGGGCTCTGGTGGTGGACCTCCTGAGCCGCGCCGCAACGCTGGCGCGCTGGAGCAACCTTCTGCTTTTGCTGCTTTATCCGCTGTCCTGGACCGCGCCGCTTCTGAAAGCCGGGCTTCTGCCGCTGTTCGGGATGAGCGAGATCAGCGTTCTGTCGGGTCTGGCCTCGCTGTGGCAGAGCGACCGTTTCCTCGCGCTTGTCGTCGCGCTCTTTGCGCTTGTGGCGCCGATGGCCAAAACCGCCGGCCTTGCGCTTGTCAGCTTCGGCCTCGCCCCGCGCCGCTGGCTGCCCGCGCTCATCGCGCTGGGACGGCTTGCCATGGCCGATGTCTTCCTGGTGGCGCTTTACGTGACGCTGGCCAAGGGCCTTGGCGTGGGCCGGGTCGACACCGCCTGGGGCCTGTACCTGTTTACCGGCTGCATCCTTGCCTCGCTGCTGTTCGGCACCGTCGAAAAGACCCTGACACAAAACAGGTAAACAAAGCGTTTACGTTTTTAGGGAACAAAAGATCCCTCCTTCGCGTACCATAGGCATAATCTTGCTCAAAGAGGTGCCGGGTTCAGCGGCATCCGACGGGGGAATGTCATGACGACCATGGTCCGCAGGGGTGCCGAATTTATCCGCCTTGTCCTGCAACGCGTGGCCTTCGCCGCCACGATCGCCGTCACGCTTGTCCTGCTGGGGCTGACCCTGGCCGCAGCCCTGGGCTACGCGCCCTGGCTTACCCTGCCGGTCGGCTATGGCGAGACCTTATATACCGATGCCGGTCAGGCGATCCAGATCGGGATGACCGTGCTGGCGGTGCTGCTGTGCTACCACCTGCCGACCAATGCCCGCATCATGGCGCTGGAAAACTCGCACCGGTCTTTCCACATGGGCATGCGCGACATCGCCCAGGCCTATGCGCTGTCGCACCGCTGCGACCGCGAAGGGGTGTTCACCCTGAAAGGCGAATTCGATTCGATCCGCGAGCGCATCGCCTTCCTGCGCGATCATCCGGACCTGTCCGAGCTGGAACCCTCGGTGCTGGAGCTGGCGGCACAGATGAGCCATGTCAGCCGAGGAGCTGGCCGAGACCTACTCGGACCGCAAGGTCGCCCGGGCGCGGGATTTCCTGATCGCGCGCCAGCAGGAGGTCGAGACCTTCAACGAAAGGCTGGAGCAGGCCAAGGCGGCGGCCAACGAGATCCGCAGCTGGGCGATGCAGGTGGACCTCGAGGAGGCGGTCGCCCGCGCCCAGCTGGACCGCATGCGCGCGTCGCTGGCGGATATCCTGCCGGAGCTGGACCCCGCGCAGCCGGAGGCCCCGGCGCCGGAACCGCAACCCGACGCCGGGATCGAGCCGATCCGGACCGCGGAGGCCCCGGCCTATGACGACAGGGTGACACCCCTGCCCCGCGCCGCGGAATAGCCGGGCGCGTATCGGTGGCGGCGGTGCCGCGGGGGCTCTGCCCCGCTCGCTGCGCTCGCCCCCCGAGGTATTTTTCAGACCAAAGAAGAGGGATCGGTACGGGCGCCGGGGCCGGGCAGCGCGGTTGGAGGCGGCTGTGCCGCTGGGCATTGGCGCCGGGGCGGCGATCGGGCATAAGCGGCGCGATCGCCGTTGAAGGAGGCCCGATGGCCAAAGCCGCCGCCCGTTTCGTCTGTCAGTCCTGCGGGGCCGTGACCTCCAAGTGGTCGGGCCGCTGCGAGGCCTGTGGCGAGTGGAATTCCGTCGCCGAGGAAGCGCCGCTGTCGCAGGGGCCCTCGGGCAAGACGCTGGGGCAATCGCGCGGCCGCACCCTGCCGCTGTCGGACCTCTCTGCCAAGGAGGCGCCGCCGCCGCGCACCGCCTGCCGCATCGACGAGCTGGACCGGGTGCTGGGCGGCGGGCTGGTGCCCGCCTCGGCGGTGCTGGTGGGCGGCGATCCGGGCATCGGCAAGTCGACGCTTTTGTTGCAGGGGGCCGCGGCCTTTGCGCGCGCCGGGCTGAAGGTGGTCTATATCTCGGGCGAGGAGGCCAGTGCGCAGGTGCGCCTGCGGGCGCAGAGGCTGGGCTTGCAGGACGCGCCGGTGCAGCTGGCGACCGAAACCAACCTGCGCAATATCCTGACCACGCTGGACGAACACCGCCCCGACCTGGCCATCGTCGATTCGATCCAGACCATGTGGGCCGACAATGTCGACAGCGCGCCGGGTTCCGTTTCGCAGGTGCGGGCCTCGGCGCATGAGCTGACCACTTTCGCCAAGCGCACCGGGTCCTCGGTGGTGATGGTGGGCCATGTCACCAAGGACGGGCAGATCGCCGGGCCGCGCGTGGTCGAGCACATGGTCGACACGGTGCTCTATTTCGAGGGCGAGCGCGGTCACCAGTTCCGCATCCTGCGCTCGGTCAAGAACCGCTTCGGCCCCGCCGACGAGATCGGCGTCTTCGAGATGACCGGCGGCGGGCTGGCCGAGGTCACCAACCCCTCTGCCCTCTTCCTGTCCGAGCGCGGAGAGCCCTCGCCCGGATCGGTGGTCTTCGCGGGCATCGAGGGCACGCGCCCGGTGCTGGTCGAGTTCCAGTGCGCTGGTGGCGCCGACGCCCCATTCGCAGCCGCGCCGGTCGGTGGTGGGCTGGGACGGCTCACGCCTCGCGATGATCCTCGCGGTGCTCGAATCGCGCTGCGGCATCCCGTTTTCGGGCCTCGACGTCTATCTCAACGTCGCGGGCGGGTTGCGCGTCAGCGAACCCGCCGCCGATCTGGCGGTGGCCGCCGCCCTGCTTTCCGCCGAGGAAGACGTCAGCCTGCCGCCGGAAACCGTGGTTTTCGGAGAAATCTCGCTATCCGGCGCGCTCCGCCCGGTCAGCCAGTCCGAAAACAGGTTGAAAGAGGCGCAAAAACTTGGTTTCTCCACCGCGATCCTGCCGAAGGGCGGCAAGCCCGGTTCCGCGGGCGACATGAAGCTGTCCCTGATGGGCGACCTGACCACATTCGTGGGCGATGTCTTCGGCGCAGGCTGAGACGGCAGGCAAGGAAAAGAAGAAAGGCGAGCGAGGCTGATGGAAGGCTTTACCGTTGTCGACGGCGCAGTGGGCGTCATCATCGTGCTATCGGCGCTGCTGGCCTATTCGCGCGGTCTTGTGCGCGAACTCATGGCGATTCTCGGCTGGGTCGCGGCGGCTGTCGTGGCCTTCATGTTCGCCGCACAGGTGCAGCCGCTGGTGAAAGAGATCCCGGTGGTCGGCGAATTCCTGTCGGACAGCTGCGAGCTGTCGGTGATCGCCGCCTTCGCCGCCGTCTTCACCGTGGCGCTGGTGCTGGTCTCGCTGTTCACGCCGCTGTTCTCGTCGCTGATCCAGCGCTCGGCGCTTGGCGGGCTGGACCAGGCGCTGGGGTTCCTCTTTGGCGTGGCGCGCGGCATCCTTCTGGTGGCCATCGGCTTCTTCGTCTACCAGACGGTGATCACCGCGCAGGACATCCCCGCCATCAACGACTCGCGCTCTGCCGCCGTCTTCTCGCGCTTCACCGACCGCATCGAGGAACAGAACCCCGAGCAGGCGCTGGGGTGGATCACCACCCAGTACGAGGCGCTGGTGAGCGTCTGCGAAGCCCCCGCCGCACCGGTTTCCGACAGCTGAGGGCGCGGGGCACCCTGCCCCGCCACCTGTCACCTGTCGCCCATCACCTGTCGCCGGACCGGAGTTGTCCGTCAATCCGCGAGGAAGGCGTCCACCGCATCCATGAGCCGGGCAAACCCCGGCTCGTCCGGCATCAGGATGTGGTTCTGCCCCTCCAGCGGCAGCAATTGCGCGTCCGGCAGATGCTGCATCAGGTGCTGCGCCTGTCCGAAGGGATGCAGGCTTTCGTGGCGCACATGGGCGACCAGAACCGGGCAGCGGACCTGCGCCAGCACCGGCGTCACCTCGAATTGCGCGATCACCGAGCGGATCTCGACCGCGCGCTCGGCGCTGGCTGGATCGCACTGCAGATCGACGAAGGCGCGTATCTGTTCGGGGCTGGCCGTGGGCAGGAAGAGCGAGACGAAGGCCCGCATGTAGCCGCCCTCGGGCTGGCCCCAGCCCAGCCGCAGCATGGTCGCCATGGCATCGGTCATGCCCGCCTTCCGCGCCCCGGGGCGCATCGCCGCCCCCTGTGCCCAGCCGCCATAGCTGACGATCCGGCGCACCCGGTCGGGATGGCGCGCGGCAAAGGTCAGGCTGACCGGGACGCTCTGGGACGAGGCAAAGATATCGAAGCGATCCAGCCCCGCCGCATCGGCCACGCAGGCGAGGTCGTCGACGAAGGCATCCAGCGACTGAGGCCCGCAGGCCGGGCCCGAAACGCCGGTGCCCCGGCCATCGTAGCGCACCAGATGGCGCCCGCGTCCCATCCGCTCCAGCCATGGGCCCCAGATCGGGCTGTCCGGATCGCGGTCGAGATTGGTCAGCCAATGGCCCGCCCGCAACAGCGGCGGCCCCGCGCCGCTGGCGCTCCATGCAAGGCGGCTGCCATCCGGCGCCCTGGCCATGCGCATCCGCCCCGGTGTCGCGAGGCGGGGTGTCGGCACCGCAACCGGCGGCTCCGGCACCGTGGGGTCCGGTGCGGCTGCGGTACAACGGACCTCGGGCACCAGTTCCAGCCCGACGCGCGGCACCGTTCGGATGATCGCCTGCGCGCGCCCCGTATCGCCGACGGCGGCACGGGCGGCACTGATGCGGGCGCCGACCGTCGCCTCGGATACGATCTGCCCCTTCCAGACGCGTTCTATCAGGGTGTCCTTGCTGACCACGGTCCCCGCCCGCTCGGCCAGCAGCGCCAGCAGCGCGAAGACCTGCGGCTCGACATGCACCGGTGCGCCGTCGCGGGTCAGCCGGTGACGCGCCAGGTCAAGACAGAGAGAGGCGAAGCGGTACTCCATGGCACCAGCTAACCGCAAAGCGCCCGCCCGACCAAGCCCGCACCCGGACCTTTGGCAAATCACAAGGGTTTCTCGGGGAAACCGCAAGGCGGTCTTCAAGCGCGGCGGCGGACCGCCTGCCATCCTGGGGGCACAGCGCCGAAAGGAGATCCCCATGCACATCACCGAAACCCCGATCCGCCTGCGCCGCGACGGCAGCATCGACACCGCCTACTACATGCAGCGCGGTCGCCTCCTGCGCAGCCGGGCGGCCCATGACCTTGTGACCGCCCGGAAGAAGACCACGCGCGCCAGGCAACGCGGGTGGCTGTGGGGGCTGTTGCCGAATTGAAGCGCACAGAACGGACGGCACCGCGGGCCGACCCGGCACGGTCACCGAAAACCCACGGGGGTTCTCCGGCGAGCCGGGCAACAGCCATCCGGGCCCTGCGACCGGAACACGCGCACCGCCTCTGTGATAGTTCCGTGACACCGGCGAAGATACGGCCTATGGAGGCTCCGTAAGTAGCCATGGATTCGGAGCGCGCTTTGTCCGACCGCCACATGCCCCCAGCCCATCCCTTCGATGACGACAAGCTCCGCGAGGAGTGCGGCGTCTTCGGCGTCGTGGGTGTCACCGACGCCGCCAACTTCGTGGCGCTGGGGCTTCACGCCCTTCAGCACCGCGGACAGGAAGCCGGGGGGATCGTTTCGTATCACCCCGACAAGGGCGGCTTCAATTCTGCCCGACGCTTCGGCTATGTCCGCGACAGCTTTACCAAGCAGTCGCTGATGGAGACCCTGCCCGGCGCCGTCGCCATCGGCCACGTCCGTTATTCGACCGCCGGGTCGAAGGGTCAGACCGCGATCCGCGACGTCCAGCCCTTCTTCGGAGAGTTCTCGATGGGCGGCGCGGCGATCGCCCATAACGGCAACATCACCAATGCCAATGCCCTGCGGCGCGAGCTGATCGAGCGCGGCTCGATCTTCCAGTCGTCCAGCGACAGCGAATGCATCATCCACCTGATGGCGCGCTCGCTGCAGCGCGACATCCCCAGCCGGATGGAAGACGCGCTGCGCCGGGTCGAGGGCGCCTTCAGCGTCGTCGCCATGACCCGGACCAAGCTGATCGGCGTGCGTGACCCCTTGGGCGTGCGCCCGCTGGTGCTGGGCAAGATCGGCGACGGCTGGTGCCTGTCCTCCGAGACCTGCGCACTGGACATCATCGGCGCCGAATACGTGCGCGAGATCGAGCCCGGCGAGATGGTCGTCATCACGCAGGAAAACGGTGTCGAATCGCAGCACCCCTTCCGCCCGCAGCAGCCGCGCTTCTGCATCTTCGAACATGTGTATTTCTCGCGCCCCGATTCGATCATCGGCGGCCGCAGCGTCTATGAAACGCGCCGCCAGATCGGTGTGGAACTGGCCCGCGAGGCGCCGGTCGAGGCGGATCTGGTCTGCCCCGTCCCGGACAGCGGCACCCCCGCCGCCATCGGCTATGCCGCCGAAAGCGGTATTCCCTTCGGCCTCGGGATCACGCGGAACCAGTACATGGGCCGCACCTTCATCGAGCCGACGGAACAGATCCGCAACATGGGCGTGCGGCTGAAGCTGAACGTCAACCGTGCGCTGATCCGTGGCAAGCGGGTGATCCTCGTCGACGACTCGGTGGTGCGCGGCACCACCTCGCGCAAGATCAAGGAAATGATCCTCGACGCGGGCGCCGCCGAGGTGCACTTCCGCATCGCCTCGCCGCCCACCGCATGGCCCTGTTTCTACGGCGTCGACACCCCCCAGCGCGAGATGCTGCTGGCCGCCACCATGACCGAGGACGAGATGTGCGGACATCTCGGCGTCGATTCGCTGAAGTTCATCTCGCTGGACGGTCTTTACCGGGCGGTGGGCGAATCGGGCGGGCGCGACCCGGAGCGTACCGCAATATTGCGACGCCTGTTTCTCGGGCGAGTACCCGGTCAAACCGGCAGACATGATCAAGCAGGGCTTCAAGCTCAAGGCCGCCCAGTAAGGCCAGCCACCGCCCTGTTTTTTTCTTTCAGCGTAGCCGTCCCCGGGGGCGGCCGTTTTGCCGCGTGGCCTTTACAGCGTCCCGGACGGCCCGCCGGCCCTGCCTTCCTCTTGCCACCCGGCCCGGGTCAGACCGTGCCGCGCGACCCTGCCATACAGGGCCTGCGCCTGCGGCACGCCGTCGCCCCGCGCGGCCTTCTGCCGATGTTTTTCCGGGCTTCGGCACCCCGGCGCCCATGCGCTGCGGGCTGTCTTTCGCACATGCAGCAAGGCCTGTATCAGCCCCCATCGCGCCGCGGACAGCGGCACCCAGAGACACCGGGACCAGCCCATGATACTGACCAAATCCCTCCGCCCCCTTGCCCGTCCCGACGGGTTCGACGCCCGCGCCGCGCAGGTCGTCCCCGCCGCCGCCAGCAACGACACCGTGGCCCGGGCCGCCACCACAAGCGCGCCGATCCCGCGCGCCGAACCCATGCTCATCGGCATCTTCGGCAGTTCCGACGACGCCTCTGCGCTTGTCCGCCTGCCCTCGGGCAAGATCGCCGAGGTGTCCAAGGGCAGCCGCCTCGGCCGCGATACCGTCGTGGCGGTGGCCGAGGACTCGATCATCCTTCAGCGGGGCAAGAAGGCGCACCGCCTGTCGATGCCGGACGCTTGACCTTGGCGCCAAAGCCGCTGAAAAGCGCCTCATGACACGGATCGCTCTTATCACCGGCGCCTCGCGCGGACTGGGCTTCGCCCTCGCCGAGGCGCTTTCGCCCGAGTATCACATCGTCGCCGTGGCCCGCACGGTCGGCGGTCTCGAGGACCTCGACGACCGCATCAAGGCCAAGGGCGGAGAAGCGACGCTGGCGCCGATGGACGTGTGCAACCGCGATGCCATGGCGCATCTGTGCCGATCGATCCACGACCGCTGGGGCGGCATAGGTCTTTGGGCGCACACGGCTGTTCACGCGGCCCCCCTGACGCCCGCACCGCATATGGACGCCAAGGACTGGAAGAAGTCGGTGACCACCAATATCGATGCCATGGGCCACCTGATCCCCTTCGTCGCGCCGCTTCTGGGCGATGACGGCACCGCGCTTTTCTTCGACGACCCGCATGGCGGAGAGAAGTTCTACGGCCACTACGGCACCACCAAGGCGGCGCAGATCGCGCTGGCCCGGTCCTGGGCGGCGGAACAGGAAAACTTCGGCCCGCGCATCCGCATCCTGACGCCCCAGCCGATGGAAACCCACACCCGCGCCCGGTTTCACCCCGGCGAGGACCGCGCCCCGCTGGCGCAGCCCTCGGCAGAGGCCGCGCGTCTGCTGGCGTTGCTTTAGAACCCCACATCTTGCCGCATTGCGCGCGGTGATTCCCTACAGTTGGTACGCGCCGCTTGCCCCGGCGCGCCCCTTCCCATAGGAAGGGCACAGGCTTAGACGAGCGGTTTCATGCGCATTCTCATCACCAATGACGACGGCATCAACGCCCCCGGCCTCGCGGTCCTGACCGAGATCGCGACAGAGCTCGCGGGGCCCGACGGCGCGGTCTGGACCGTCGCCCCGGCCTTCGAACAGTCGGGCGTCGGGCACTGCATTTCGTACACCCACCCCACGATGATCGCGCAGATGGGCGAGCGCCGCTTTGCCGCCGAAGGCAGTCCCGCGGACTGCGTTCTGGCCGGTCTGCACGATGTCCTTGCCGAGACCCCGCCGGACCTGATCCTCTCCGGCGTGAACCGTGGAAACAACTCTGCCGAGAACGCCCTGTATTCCGGCACGCTGGGCGGCGCCATGGAAGGCGCGCTTCAGGGCATCCTCTCCATCGCGCTGTCGCAGTACTTCGGCCCCGACAATGCCGAAGCTTCCGACCCCTTCGAGATCCGCGCGCGTCCATGGCGCCCGCGTGGTGCGCCAGATCCTCGAAAACGACCGCGTGGACCCGGGCTACCGGCTCTTCTACAACGTCAACTTCCCCCCGGTCCCGGCGGCGCAGGTCAAGGGCACCCGGGTCGCACCGCAGGGCTACCGCCACGCGACCGGCTTCAGCGTAGAGCCGCACAAGTCTCCGTCGGGGCGGCGTTTTCTGTGGATCAAGGGCGGCGACCAACGGGCCGCCACCGACGCGGGCACCGATGCGGACCTCAACCTGAAGGGCTATATCAGCGTCACGCCGATGCGCGCCGACCTGACCTGCCACGCCACGCTGGACGCGTTGCGAGACCGCCTGACATGAGCTTCGATGGCGAAGCCAAGATGCAGTTCCTCTTTGCCCTCCGCTCCAAGGGCGTGACAGACACCACGGTTCTGTCGGCCATGGAAAAGGTCGACCGCGGCGCCTTCATCCGCGGCTATTTCGCCGAACGCGCCTATGAGGACATGCCCCTGCCGATCGCCTGCGGCCAGACCATATCGCAACCCTCGGTTGTGGCCCTGATGACGCAGGCGCTGCGGGTCGGCCCCCGCGACAAGGTTCTGGAGGTCGGCACCGGCTCTGGCTACCGAGGCGGCGATCCTGTCGCATCTCGCCCGGCGGGTCTATACCGTCGACCGGCACCGCAGGCTGGTGGCCGCCGCCCGCGCGGTCTTCGATACGCTGGAACTGACCAATATCACCGCCTTCACCGCCGACGGCTCTTTCGGGCTGCCGGATCAGGCCCCCTTCGACCGCATTATCGTGACCGCCGCGGTCGAGGATCCGCCCGGGCCGCTCTTGGCCCAGCTCAAGATTGGCGGTATCATGGTGCTGCCGGTGGGACAGTCCGACACCGTCCAGCACCTGATCCGGGTGACGCGGCACGAGGGCGGCTTCGAATACGACGAATTGCGCCCCGTGCGTTTCGTGCCCCTCGTCGAGGGGCTGGGCAAGGATTAGACCGCCTTCGGCGCGGTGCAGTGACGTCCCGGCACAAGGGGCGCATATGAGGAAATCGAGAGATGACAACCCCGACCCGTTCCTTCACGGCCCTTGGCCTGCTGATCGCCCTTGGCGCCTGCGATGGCGGCCTCGATCTGGATATGCGCGGACGCATGGGCGGGGCGGTCGATACCTCTCAGGCCGCCCTGCAGGCCGTGGACAATCGCCCGCAGCCGGACGACCGGGGCGTGATCTCCTACCCGAACTACCAGGTCGCCGTGGCCCGGCGCGGCGATACGCTGAATTCCGTCGCCACCCGCATCGGACTGCCGGCGCCGGAACTGGCGCGCTACAACGGCGTGCAGGTGAACGACCCGCTGCGCGCGGGTGAGATCATAGCCCTGCCCCGCCGCGTGGCCGAGCCCTCGCCCGCCACCGGCGCGGCGACGACCGGGCCGATCCAGCCGCCCGCCTCTGTGGATGTGGCGACCCCGGCCGGCAGCGCCATCGAGCGCGCCCCCTCCGCCATCCGCCCCGCGCAGACGCCGCAGACCGGCACCGAGCCGGTGCGCCACAAGGTCGCGCGCGGCGAGACCGCCTTTACCATCGCGCGCCTCTATCAGGTCACCCCGCGCGCGCTGGCGGAATGGAACGGGCTCGACAGCAACTTCTCGCTGCGCGAAGGCCAGTACCTGCTGATTCCGACGGCCAAGAACGTGCCGCAACCGCAGCAGAGCGCGCAGGTGACGGTGCCCGGCGCAGGCACGGCCACGCCGCAACCGCCCTCCGCCTCCAAGCCGCTGCCGACAGAGGTCCTGCCCCCCGCCAACCAGACCGCCGCCGCGGCCCCTGCGGCGACGGTCGACAAACCGGCGCCGAAACCGGCGGAACCGGTGGCCGATATCGGCCAGAAGAAGGCCGCCAGCAGCAGCGGCGGCGGCGCCATGTCCATGCCGGTCAGCGGCTCGATCATCCGCGAATACGCCAAGGGCCGGAACGAGGGCATCGACATCTCCGCCGCCCCGGGCACCCCGGTCAAGGCCGCCGCCTCGGGCCGAGGTCGCGGCGATCTCGGCCACCGACGAAGGCGTCAAGTTCATGCTGATCCGCCACCCGGACGACCTGATCTCGGTCTACACCTATGTCGACGACATCTCGGTCAAGAAGGGCGACGCGGTCAGCAAGGGCCAGTCCATCGCCCGCGTGCGCTCCGGCGATCCCTCCTTCCTGCATTTCGAGGTCCGCAAAGGCTTCGAATCCACCGATCCGATGCCCTACCTGCGCTGACGCACCCGGGTTTTTCCAAAAGCCCCCATACCCCTGCGCACGGCGCCCGCGCGCTGGGGTATCACGGCGCAAGCTCCATCAAGATCCGAAAGCGGTAACCCCCGCCCGCGGCCAGCCCCGGCACGGCCTTCTGCTTCTTCTTGGTCCAAAATACCTCGGGGGAGCGCAGCGGGGGCAGAGCCCCCTCCACACCCTCTTACCGAGGCTCAGGCCGGCAGAATCGCCACCGCCGCCCGGAAGGCGGCGCTCAGCTCAGCGCCACGCCCTTTCGACCGGCAAGGTCGGTGAAATACTGCCAGGCCACCCGGCCGGACCGCGACCCGCGCGTGGCCTGCCATTCGATCGCCTCGGCGCGCAGGGTCTCGTCGTCGATCGCCACGCCGTGGCTGTCGCAATAGCCCCGGATCATCGCAAGGTATTCGTCCTGCGAACAGGGGTGGAAGCCCAGCCACAGCCCGAAGCGATCCGACAGCGAAACCTTCTCTTCCACCGCCTCCGAGGGGTTGATCGAGGACGAGCGTTCGTTCTCGATCATGTCGCGCGGCATCAGGTGGCGGCGGTTCGAGGTGGCGTAGAGCACCACGTTGTCCGGGCGCCCCTCGACCCCGCCGTCCAGCACCGCCTTCAGCGATTTGTAGTGCTGGTCGTCATGACTGAAGCTGAGGTCGTCGCAGAACAGCACAAAACGATAGGGCGCGTCGCGCAAGAGCGCCAGCAGGCGACCGACGGACGGCAGGTCCTCGCGTTGCAGCTCCACCAGCTTGAGGTCCGGGCCTTCCGCGCGCACGGCGGCATGGACCGCCTTGACGACGCTGGATTTGCCCATCCCCCGCGCGCCCCAGAGCAGCGCGTTGTTGGCAGGCAGGCCGCGGGCGAATTGCAGCGTATTGGCATAAAGCGTGTCGCGCGCCCGGTCGATGCCCACCAGCAGCTCCAGCTCGATGCGGCTGACCCGCGGCACCGGCACCAACGCATCGGGTGCCACGTGCCAGACAAAGGCCTCTGCATCGAAATCCGGCGCGTCCGGGGGCGGCGGCGCCATGCGTTCCAGCGCCGCCGCGATCCGTTTCAGGGTCTTGCTCACTTCTCGTCCTCGTCGAATTCCTTGACCAGCGGGTCCTCTTCGCCGTTCTCCTCCTCGAACCACAGGCCCTGTGCCCGCAGGTCGGCCTCGCGCTTCTTCTCGACGCGGGCGACCAGGAAGATCGAGATCTCGTACAGGCCGTAGACGACGGTAAAGAGGATCATCTGCGTGATCACATCCGGCGGCGTCACAAGCGCGGCCAGCAGCAGGATGCCGACCACCGCGTATTTGCGCACGTTGCCCAGCCCCTCGGCAGAGACCAGCCCGGCCTTGCCCATCAGCGTCAGCAGCACCGGAAGCTGAAAGCACAGGCCGAAGGCGATGATGAACTTCAGCGTGATGTCGAGCGACTCGTTGACCTTGCCGAAAAAGGTGATCCGCAGCCCGTCCTCGGTGGCGGGCACCACGGCGGCGGCATCGGGCACCGCGTCGGTGGTCTGCGCCAGCAGGTTGGCGAAGATCGAACTGACATCGGCGAAGCCCAGGAAGAAGGCCATCGCCAGCGGCGTCACCACGAAATGCGCAAAGGAGGCGCCCAGCAGGAACATGATCGGCGAGGCGATGGTGAACGGCAGGAAGGCCGCCTTCTCCGAGCGGTACAGACCCGGCGCCACGAAACGCCACATCTGGTGCGCGATCACCGGGAAGGCCAGCGCGAAGCCGAAGACCATCGAGATCCGGAACAGCGTGAAGAGGTATTCCTGCGGCGAGGTATACTGCAGCGTCGGCGAGGGGTCGCCGAGGTCGCGCAGGGTCGCCTCGATCGGCTGCAGCAGGAATTGCAGGATCGGTTCGGCCACGACGAAGGCCAGAACGATCCCGATGATGAAGGCGATGACCGACCGGATCAGCCGCGTGCGCAGCTCGGCCAGATGTTCGATCAGCGGCGCGGCGCTGTCCTCGATGTCGTCTTCGATATGGCTCATGCGTCGGTCCCCTTCGGGGTGTCCTCACCCGGCGCCGTCAGGTCCGCCTCCAGCGCCTCGGCCTTCTTCATGGCCTCCTCCGCCTCGCGCTTCTTGCGGTCGGCGGTCGCCCGGGCGGCACTGGCCTCGATCTTGCGGCGGGCCTCGTCGCGCTCCTGCGACAGCTTGGCGGTTTCGCTACCGGGTTTCGGGGCGGCCTTCTCCGGGTCGATGTCAGTCAGCGATTTCGCCGCGTCCTTGACGCCGTCCATGGCGCTGCTCATCGGGTTGGTCGCGGTCTTGAAGGTCTTGGCCACGTCGCGCACGCCGGATTCCTCCGCCGCATCGTTCATGGCCCGGCTGAACTCGCGCGCCATGCCGCGGGCCTTGCCCATGAAGCGGCCCACGTTGCGAAACAGCATCGGCAGGTCCTTGGGGCCGACGACGATCAACGCCACGACCCCGATGACCATGAGTTCGGTCCAGCCAAGATCGAACATGGCGGGTTACACCTTGTCCTTCTCGTCGAGTACGGGTTGTGCTCCGGCGCCTGCGGGGTCACGTCGCGCGCCTCTTCCGCTTTTTTCTGGTCTTCAAGTTCCTGGCCGCCTTCGCTCACGCCCTTCTTGAAGGCGGTGATGCCCTTGCCGACCTCGCCCATCAGCGAGGAAATCTTGCCCCGCCCAAACAGAACGAGCACGACGACGGCGATCAGCAGAAGGCCCGGAAGGCCGATATTGTTCAACATGGCGGTCTCCTTGTCCGGCGCCGCAGCCCTTGCGACGCGTGAAATCCGAGACAGGGTTCTAACGGCTCCCGGCGCCCGACAAAAGCGCCAAAGCGCCGCTATGCCCGACCACGTGTGTCATGACCTTGTCAGTTGTCAGGATTTTGTCAGTATAGCAGCGCGGCGCGGAAGGATTTTGCAAAATCCTTCCAAATTCCTTGCAAGGAATTTGCCCCCGGCACAGAGGTTGACGCATGAACAGGAAAGACCGGCTGTACGCCCTGATGCAGCGGCTGCGCGACGGCAGGCTGCACACGGCAGAGGCCATGGCACAGGATCTGAAGGTCTCGGTCCGCACGATCTACCGCGACATGGAGGTGCTCGCCGCCTCCGGCGTTCCGGTCGAGGGCGCGCGGGGCTACGGCTACACGGTGCAGGCCGCCATCACCCTGCCGCCGCTCAACCTGACAGAGGCAGAGCTCGAGGCGCTGCACCTCGCGCTCGCCGCGCTCGGCGCCTCCGAGATGGCCGAGCAGGCCGCCGCCGCCCGCAGCCTCGCCCGCAAGATCGACACGGTCCTGCCCGAAGACGCGGGCAGCGCGCCGGCGCCCTTCGGCTTTGCCACCGATGCCTTTGCGGAAGCGGCGCGCGGCTTCACCCATATGCCCGCGATCCGGGCCGCCATCCGCGCCCGGCAGAAGCTGCGGGTCACGCTCGACGGCCAGGTCCGGGACATCCGGCCCCTGCATATCGACTACTGGGGACGGGTCTGGACCTGCGTGGCCTGGGACGAGACGGCGGGCGATTTCGCCACCCTGCGCATCGACCGGATCGGGGCGCTGACGCCCCTGCCCGGCCTCTTCGTCGATGAACCGGGCAAGCGGCTGGCGGATTTCCGGGCGCGGCCCACGCCGTGACGACAGACAAAGACCCGGCCGCGCGGGCAGGCGCGGCCGGGTACGAAGATGCCGGGCGGGTCGCTTACAGCGAGGCCTGGTAGATCTTGTCGATGTTCGAGCCGAGGGCCGCGTTGAACGCGGCATCGGATTGCTGCTTCGACAGGCCCTCGGCCAGCGCCCGGCTGAAAGAGGCGATCATCTTCGGCTGCCGCGCCAGACGCGCACAGGCCTCGTCGGTGGAATAGCCCCCCGACAGGGCCACCACACGCACCACGCGCGGGTGATCGGCCAGATCGTCGTAGAGCCCGTCCTCGCTGGGGATGGTCAGCTTGAGCATCACGTCATGCCCCTCGGGCAGCGCGTCGAGGCCGGCCTTGAGCGCGTCCTTCAGGATCGCCTCGGCCTCGGCCTTGGTGGCGGAGTTGATCGAGACTTCGGGCTCGATAATCGGCACCAGCCCGCAGGACACCACAGTGGCGCCCACCTCGAACTGCTGCGCCACGACGGCCTTGATCCCCTCGGCATTGGCCTCGTGGATGACCGAGCGCTCCTTGGTGCCGAAGACGCCGAGGCCCGCGGCCTCTTTCAGCCTCTCTTCCAGACCCGGAATCGGCTTCATCATCTGCACGCCATTGGCCTCGTCCTCGAGCCCCTTGTCGATCTTCAGGAAGGGCACGACGGACAGGCTGTTCCACAGGTACTCTGCCACCGGGGTGCCATCCACGGCCCCGCGCATGGTGCGCTCGAACAGGATCGCGCCGATCACCTTCTCGCCAGTGAAGTCAGGCGCCTTGATGATCCGCGTGCGCATCTCGTGGATCTGGCCGAACATGGCCTCTTCGCCGTCGTACATGTCCTCGGTGACGCCGTAGAGCCCCAGCGCCTTGGGGGTCGAGCCGCCCGACTGGTCGAGCGCGGCGATGAACCCCTTGCCGCCCGCCATCTGCGCCTTCATCTTCGCGAAATCGTCCTGTGTCATGTACTCTTCCTCGCCACGGTGAAATCTCTAGACATGGTCGATACCCCGTCCCGCGAAGCGGGTATAGGGGCGCGCGCCACTGTTAACGCTAAACCTGGCCGGGGCTTCGCCAAACGCCAACCGCGGGCTAGCGGCACGGTCGCACTTGGGTATTTGTGCCAAGAAGAAGCCCAGGGCACGCCCGACTGGCGGCGTGGGACACCCGTTGCCCGGGCGGGCGGGTGTTTCTTCTTGGTCCAAATACCTTCATTCCGAACCCGCCCCGGGCGTGCCGGTCAGCGTTCCTCAACCCTCAGCCAGATGCCGTCGCGCGCGCGCACGGTCAGATGCGCTTCGGGGATCGGGGTGCGGTTCGTGACGGGCGTCACGCGGAAGTCGCGCAGCAACAGGGCCAGCAGCAGGACGCCCTCGACCATGGCAAAGCCCGCGCCGGTGCAGACACGCGGGCCTGCGCTGAAGGGAATGTAGGCCTCGCGCCCGCAGGTCCTGCCGTTCTCGGTCTGCCAGCGGGCGGGGTCGAAGCCATCGGGGTTGTCCCACAGGCGCGTGTGGCGGTGCAGGTGCCAGGGGCTGAGCACCATCTGTGCCGCCTCGGGGATGGCGCGGTCGCGGAAGCGCTCGGGCCGGGTCGTTTCGCGCACCATCATCGGCACCGGCGGGTAGAGCCGCAGGGTCTCGCGGAAGACGTCGCGGGTCACGCGCAGTTTCGAGACGCTGGCGAAGTCGGCGTTGACCGCGCGGCCCTCGGCCGCCACGCGGTCCTGCCATTCGGGATGTGTGGCCGGGAGGAAAAGCGCCCAGCCGAGCGCCGACGCCGAGGTCTCATGCCCGGCAAGGAAGAAGATCGCCACCTGGTCGACCATCTCGGCGGCGGAGAAGGTCTGCCCGGTCTCGGGGTCGCGGGTCGTCATGATCTTGGTGGCGAGGTCGTCGGGCGCGGTGCCTGCGGCGATGGCCTTCTGGCGCGCCTCTGTCAGTTGCGTGATGAGGCTTCGGATGCGGGTGGCCGCGGCGCGGGTGTCGCGCCGGAAGAAGCGCGGCATCCAGCGCGGGCCGGGGATGAAGGCGGCGAGGTTCAGGATCGGCTGGCTGCGCTGGTAGGCGCGGAATTCGTGGAAGACCTCCTGCGCCAGCGCGTCCTCGATGGGGATCGAGAAGAGCGTGCGAAAGATGACGTCGGCGGCGGCGTGGCTGGCCTGTTCCTCCACCTCGACCTCTGCGCCCCCGGTACCCAGCTGCCCCGCCAGCCGGTCGCGCGCCGCAAGCGCCGCCTGCCACATGGCCGGGTAGGTCTCGCGCAGGCGTCCGCCTTCGAAGGCCGGGTCGATGATGCGTCGCTGGCGCTGCCACTCGGCGCCATTGGTCAGGAAGACAGAGTTGCCCAGAAGCGGGCGCAGCCCGGCGCCGATGCGGTCGGATTTGGGGAAATCCATCGGGCGCTCCTTCAGCACCGTCTTCACCAGATCGGGCTGGTTCAGCAGGTAGGAGCGGAAGAAGGGCGTCCTGAACTCTGCCATCCAGGCCCGGTAGAGCCGCGCGGGCTGGGCCGAGAGGATGTCCTGCCGGAAGAGTTTCACGTAGCGCCAGAGCGAGACCCGGTCCGGGCGCGCCGCCGGTTTCGGGGGATCATGCGGCGACGCTCGTATACTTGGACACCGCGTGGTCGATGCGGCTGGCCGAGGGCGGGCGCCCGGCGTAGCGGCTGGCCAGCGACAGGGGGCCGGCGGTGATGCGGAAATAGTCGTAGTCGCGCGGTACGGTCGAAAGCGCAGAGATACTGGAAATGCAGGCGGAAGAAGCGCCAGCGCAGTTCCTTCCAGCGTTTGGGGCTGAGCGACCGGGTGAACTGCGCCGAGAAGACCAGCGGCCAGCGCTTGTCTGCGGGCGCCACCCCCGAGACGCTGACCGGATCGCAGAGCGCGAAGGCGCAGCCGTCCCCGGGCGCGGTCACGTCGACCCATGTCAGCGCCTCGCTGGCCGAGAGGAAGCGCAGGTCGGCCCGCAGCCGGTGGGCGTCGCGCAGGAAGGACACCATGGGCACCACCTGTCCGAGGCTGAGGAAGGCCAGGCGCGGCCCGTTGGCGGGCACGCGCCCCGCGCGGATCAGGTCGGCGAGGATCGAAACCGCCAGATGCGCACCCGAGGAATGGCCGACCACCAGAACCTCGTCGACGTCTTCGGTCAGGGCGGCGCCGATGGTGGCGGCAAACTCTGACATGCGGGCCTCCAGCGCGGGCGGGTTGGCGCCCCGGTGGAGGCCCGAGAAGGCGTAGTCGTGCATCAGGTAATAGGCGAAGAGCTTGCCGTCCTCGGCCCGGAACCAGCGCAGCACCGCATAGGCGATGCCGCCCCATGCGACAAGGCCGGACAGCGTGGCGGCGATGCCCAGCCAGGGCGTCAGCAGGCCGATCAGCGCGAATCCCGCCCAGCCCAGCAGCAGCGCAAGACCGAGTTGCACCAGAAGCGCCCCGACCGGGTAGAGCGCGGCGATCACCGGCCCCTTGCGCAGCCGCATCAGCCGCCGCAGTGCGCCGGTGGCGATGTATTCCCACGAGGTGCGGACAAGCTGCGCGTAGGTTGCCGGGATGCTGTTCGACATGCTGTCGCGAACGATGTCGGACCAGACCAGCACCTCGATATCCGCGCGGGTTTCCGCGCCCTCCATGACCGTCTGCACGTGCCAGCCATAGGCGCCGCCGCCCTGCTTGGGACGCAGCGTCAGCGCGTAGCCCGAGATTGCCGCCTGCGCCGCGCCCTCCTTGCGGTAGAGCTCGCGGTAGCGCCGGGGGTGAATCGGGTCGTAGCCGGGAATGTAGAAGACCCGGCGCCGGGCCACTTCCTGCGGGGTGTCGTGCTGCTCTGCCATGGCGCGCCCTCGTTTTGCCGGTCAGCCTAGCCTGGCAATCCGGCAGGAGTATGGCGCGCGCCCCGCCCCGCGCGCAACCGGACTTCGCACCGAAGTCCGGTCCGAAGTCCACCATGGACTTCGGCGCCCGCGAGGGGCGCCGCCTAGCCCAGTGTCGCGAGCGCCGGGAAGGTTTCGAGCAGCCAGAAGGACAGCGCCGAGAAACCACCCGTCAGCATCATCAGCCCGATGGTCCACAGAAGCAGCCCCATGGCGCGTTCGATCTGCTGCATGTGGCGCTTCATCCAGGCCATGGCGCCGGTCAGGCGCGGCAGGAAGGCCGCGACCAGCAGGAAGGGAATGCCCAGGCCCGCCGCGTAGACGCCCAGCAGCGCCGTCCCGCGCGAGACAGAGGCCTCGGACGCGGCCAGCGACAGGATCGCCCCAAGCTGCGGGCCGATGCAGGGCGTCCAGCCGAAGGCGAAGGCCAGCCCCAGCACATAGGCGCCGAAGGCGCTGCCGCCGCGGTCGCCCGCATCCATGCGCGCTTCGCGGTCGAGGAAGCCGATGCGGTAGACCCCGACGAAATGCGCGCCGAAGATCATCACCGTCACGCCCGCCGCGGCATTCAGATGCGCCTGATACTGCAACAGCGCCCGCCCCGCCGCAGAGGCCGCCGCCCCCAGCAGCAGGAAGACCGTGGAGAGCCCCAGCACGAAGAACAGCGCCGACATCAGCGCCTTGCGGCGCGAGGCCCCCAGCTCCGTCATCGAAACCCCGCTCATATAGGCAAGGTAGGGCGGCACGACCGGCAGCACGCAGGGCGAGAGGAAAGAAATGAATCCCGCCGCCAGCGCCACGAACATGGCGGGCAAGAGGGATGCGTCGATGATCTCGATTCCGAACATGTGTCAGGGCTTAGGCCATCCGGGCGGGCGCGTCACGCTCCGCCCGGGTCACATCCGCGTGGCGTCTTTGAAACATCCCAGGGCGTAGGGCCATGGCGCGCCGCCCCGGCCCCGCGGGCCGCCTGTCGCGGGCCGGTGGAAAATCCGCGCAGAGCCGCTTCTCCGCCCGGTCGAAACGCTCTATGTCTGCGCCATGACCCATGAACTCGACGCCACCGGCCTGCTTTGTCCCCTGCCCGTCCTAAAGGCCCGCAAACGCCTGCGGGCGCTGGAACCGGGAGGCCTGCTGGTGCTGCGCACCGACGATCCGGCGGCGATCGTCGACGTCCCGCATTTCTGCGCCGAGGCCGGGCATCATCTGGAAACACAGGCCGAGGACGGCAACGTGATGATCTGGACGATACGCCGCGGCTGATGTGCATCCGGCGGGCCCTGCGTCCGCCGTGTCCGCCGTGTCCGCCGTGTCCGCCGTGTCCGCCGTGTCCGCCGTGTCCGCCGTGTCCGCCGTGTCCGCCGTGTCCGCCGTGTCCGCCGTGTCCGCCGTGTCCGCCGTGTCCGCCGTGTCCGCCGTGTCCGCCGACAGGGATCCGGTGCTCGGCAAGACATCAAGACCGTTTCACAATCACCTGATCTGAAAAGAAAAAGCCCCGGCGTCGCGCCGGGGCTTTCCTTGTCTGTCCTGCCGGATCAGCGGCCCGGGGACCACCAGCCGCGGCGTTTCGGCTTGTCGTCCTCGCCAGCCCGTTCGAGCTGCCTCGGGCGCTTCTGCGGCGGGCGCTTCTTCAGCCTCGGCAGGCTCGGGCGCCGCCTCGGTCACAGTCTCCTCCACCACCGGAGCAACCGGCGCCTCGTCCTTGGCTTCGACGGGCGCGTCAGGCTCTGCCGGGGCGCCGACGACCGACGCGATGACGTCAGAGGCCTTGGCCCGCGTGCGCCTGCGCTTCGGCCCTTCCTGCGGGGCCTCTGCGGTTTCGGCCTGCGCCTCGGGCGCCGGAGCCTCGGACGGGGTCGCCGCCTCGGCAGTGTCCGCCACCTCGGTTGCGGCAGGCGCCGCTTCGGTCACAGTCTCCGTCACGGCCTCCGGGGCCGCCGCTGCGGGCGCCGCATCATCGCTGGCTTCGGCAGCGGGCGCGGCGGGCTCTTCCGTCACGACCTTGGGCTTGCGCGTCCGGCTGCGGGTCCGCTTCGGCCTTTCCTTCACCGGCTCGGCAACCTCTGCCTCGGGCGCGGTTTCGGGCGCGGCCTCGGCGGTTTCAGCTTCGGCCACGGCACCATCCGATGCCTCTGCCGCGACAGGCTCTGCCGGGGTGGCAGGCGCTTCGGCGGCGGGGCTCTGCGCGGGCTGGTCGTTGTCCGACGCGGCGCCGGTGCCATCCTCGGCGCTGTCGCCCTCGGGCTTGTCAGAGGCCTCTGCCCCATCCTGCCCCTCGCCGTTGTCGCGGGACTTGGACTTGCGGCGACGGCGGCGACGGCGCTTCCTCGGGCTTGCCGTCGTCCTCCCCGTCCTCGTCGGACGAGGGCGCGCGCACCTCAGATACCTCGGCCTCGGCCTTCTCGGCGGCTTCCAGTTCCTCGGCCTCTGCGGCTTCTGCCGCTTCGTCGATCTCGTCCATGATCGAGGTATCGACCGACACCACCGGCGCCGCCTCGGGCACCACGCGGGTCGCGGTCTTGAACTTCTCAAGCGTGAAGTCGGGCGAGACCAGGTGCACGTCCCCCTCGATCCGCACGGACATGCCGTAGCGGCTTTCGATCTGGGCCACATGCTCGCGCTTCTGGTTCATCAGGTAGTTGGCGATGCCCACCGGGCATTTCAGCAGCACCTCGCGCGAGCGGCGGCGCGTGCCCTCTTCCTCGACCTGACGCAGGATGTTCAGCGCCATATTGTCGTCGGACCGGATCAGCCCGGTGCCGTGACAGGCGGGGCACGGCTGCGTCGTTGCCTCGATCATGCCGGGGCGCAGGCGCTGGCGCGACATCTCCAGCAGGCCGAAGCCCGAGATCCGGCCCACCTGGATGCGGGCGCGGTCGGTCTTCAGCTTGTCCTTGATGCGCTTCTCGACGGCGGCGTTGTTCTTGCGCTCGTCCATGTCGATGAAGTCGATGACGATCAGCCCCGCAAGGTCGCGCAGGCGCAGCTGGCGAGCGACCTCTTCGGCGGCCTCGAGATTGGTCTTCAGCGCGGTCTCTTCGATCGAGCCCTCTTTCGTGGCCCGGCCAGAGTTCACGTCGATGGCCACCAGCGCCTCGGTCACGCCGATGACGATATAGCCGCCGGACTTCAGCTGCACGGTCGGGTTGAACATGCCGCCAAGGTACGACTCGACCTGATAGCGCGCGAACAGCGGCATCTGGTCCTGGTAGTGCTTCACGTTCTTGGCGTGGGACGGCATGATCATCTTCATGAAGTCCTTGGCCACGCGGTAGCCGCGCTCGCCCTCGACCCAGACCTCGTCGATCTCGCGCGAATACAGATCGCGGATCGAGCGTTTGATCAGGTCGCCCTCTTCGTAGATCTTCGCGGGCGCGATGCTCTTCAGCGTCAGCTCGCGGATCTGCTCCCACAGGCGCTGCAGGTATTCGTAGTCGCGCTTGATCTCGGTCTTGGTGCGCTTGGCGCCCGCCGTGCGGATGATCAGGCCCGCGCCCTTGGGCACGTCGATCTCGTTGGCGATGGCCTTCAGCTTCTGCCGGTCGGTGGCATTGGTGATCTTGCGGCTGATGCCGCCGCCGCGCGCGGTGTTGGGCATCAGCACGCAGTAGCGACCGGCCAGCGACAGGTAGGTGGTCAGAGCGGCGCCCTTGTTGCCACGCTCTTCCTTGACGACCTGCACCAGCATGATCTGGCGGACCTTGATGACTTCCTGGATCTTGTAGCGGCGCGCGCGCGACGGCTTGCGCACCGGGCGGATGTCTTCCTCGGTGTCGTCGTCGGCGACGGATTCGATGCCATCGTCGCCGTCAGAAGAGTCGTCGTCATCGTCGTCGGAACCGCCCGGCTCGGCGGTGATCACATCGGCGTCATCGTCGCTGTCGGCGGCCATGGGGCGGCCCTTGGGCTCGTCCTCTTGACTGTCCTGCCCGGCGTCCCCGGCCTCTGCACCGGCCTCGTCGGGGCTTTGGACCGGCGTCTCGGCGGGCGTCGGCTCGGGCAGCTCGGAAGGCGCGGGCGGCTCTGCCGGGGTCTCGGCGGGGGTCGGGTTTTCCGGCGCCTCGGCGGGCGCGGGTTCCTCTGTCGGGGTCTCTCCGGGCACGTCCGCGCCAGCGGCGGCGGGTGCCTCGGTCACGTGATCCGGCAGCGCCTGTTCCGCGGGCGTGGCTTCGGCCACACCGGTATCCGGCGTGCCGTCAGGCTCTGCCACCGGGGTCTCGGCCACGGTTTCCATCGGCGACAGGCCCTCGCCCGGCTCGCCGGCATCGCCGTCCTCGCCAAGATCGATGGTTTCCATCCCGCTGATCTCGCGGGGAGCCTTGTCCGCCTTGTCGGCCTGAGCCTCCGGGGCCTCGGTTGTCTTCGCAGGCTTCCGGCGCGACCGCGAACGCGACCGCTTGGGCTTCTCTTCTTCCTCGGCGGCAGCGGCGGCAAGCTCTGCCTCCTCCTCCATCAGCGCCTTCCGGTCAGCGACCGGGATCTGGTAGTAATCCGGGTGGATTTCCGAGAAGGCGAGGAAGCCGTGGCGGTTGCCGCCATAGTCCACGAAGGCCGCCTGAAGCGAGGGTTCGACCCGCGTTACCTTTGCAAGGTAGATATTGCCGGCGAGCTGCCGCTTGTTTTCGGACTCAAAGTCGAATTCCTCGACCTTGTTGCCGTCCACCACCACGACGCGGGTTTCCTCCGCGTGGGTGGCGTCGATGAGCATTTTCTTTGCCATGGGTTCCGTATGCACAGCCGGACGAGCCCCGTCCCGGGGGTCGCGGCGCGTGGGGACTGTGTCTTGTCAGGGCGAGAGGTAGCGCACCGTCACGAGGGGCGCAGACGCTCCTGTCCTCGTGCCTCATGTCTGTCGCGCGCTTCATCGCGGTTCTTCTCCGACGCTATACCGCGGCATGGTCCATGCCTCGGCTGCGCCCGTTCATGAAACCCGTCGCAAGAAGCGGTCCGGGCTCGGTTCTTTGGCCTTGCGGCTAGGATCGGTCTGCCAGAAAGCGGATTGGTCCGGGCTTTGAGGCAGCGAAACTGGTCGGCGCTGTCCTGAAGACAGCCTGCCTGAAAGCCAACATAACGTCTGAGGCACCAAGAACACAATGCTGAAATTGCGCTTTATCCCCAGTCCCCGGCGTGGATGACAAAAAGAAGGGCGCCGCGGATGGCGGCGCCCTTTGGCGTTCCGTTGCGGACCGGCCTACCCGATCCAGCCGGTTGCCTGTGCAAAGACCACGAAGCCCACGGCGATGGCGACCCAGACCGCGAAGAGCGGCAGGAAGAAGCGGATCCAACGATCCCAGCCGACCCCGCCAAGCGCCAGCGTCGCCATGAAGTACCCCGACGTCGGGTAAAGGATGTTCGAAAGGCCATCGCCAAGCTGGTAGGACAGCACCGCGTTCTGACGGGTCACGCCGATGATGTCCGACAGCGGCGCCATAATCGGCATGGTCACCAGAGCCTGGCCCGAGCCCGACGGGATCACGAAGTTGAACCCCAGCTGCGCAAGGAACATGCCCACCGCCGACAGCGTGTCGGGGAAAGAGCCGACGAGGTCGCCAAGCCCCAGCACCAGCGTGTCCATCACCTGCCCCTGCTCCAGCATCACGGCCACGGCGCGCGCCAGCCCGACGATGATCGCGCCCACCAGCACGTCGCGGAACCCTTCGTTGAAGGCCTCGCAGATCTTCGTGGTGGTGAGCCCGGCCACCATCCCGACCGTGATCCCCATGAGCACGAAGAGCCCCGCCATCTCCATCATGAACCAGCCGCGCGTCAGCACGCCCCAGATCATGACACCGAAGAAGGCCAGCGCCACCAGACCGGCGCGGAACTGGCGCGGGGTGAATTGCAGCGCCGCGCCGATCTCTGCGGTCTGGTACAGGCGGCGCTTCTCTTCCTCGCGCGCAGTGCCGGCCATCAGGCTTGCTGCGGGATTGGCACGGACCTTGCTGGCGTAGCGGGTGACATGGATCACCGCGGCGCCCAGCAAGGCGACGAAAAGAGCGGCCCGCAGACCGGCGCCGGAGTACAGCGGCACCTCGGCGATGGACTGGCCGAGGCCGGTGTTGATCGGGTTGAGAACGCCCGAGGTGAAACCCGCCGTCGTCGCCAGCAGCGCCACCGCCACCGCCGTCACGCTGTCGAAGCGCAGGGCGATCATCAGCGGCAGGATCACCGGCACGTAGACCAGCGCAAGCTCCTGCGTGCCGATCAGCGTCGCCACCACGGCGAAGGTCACCATGAGCACCGGCAGGATCAGGATCGAGCGCGCCGCGAACCGCCGTGTCAGCTTGTCCACCGCGACGTCGATCACGCCGGTGCGCCGGATCACCATAAACATGCCGCCGATGATGAAGGTGAAGAACACCACGACCGAGGCATCGGCGAGCCCGCGCGGCACCGCCATCATGAAATCCTCCAGCCCGACCGGGGTCGCGGCCACCTGCCGGTAGCTCTCGGGGTCGATGGCGCTGCGCCCGTTGGGCAGGGTCACGCGGTCGAAGACGCCCGCCGGAATGAAATGCGTCGCCAGCGCGGCAAGCGCGGTGAAGACGAATAGAATGACGTAGATATGCGGCATCCGCATGCCCTCGGATCCGGCAATCTCCTCCTCCGGGTCCAGTGTCCTCTGTGTCTCGCTTGTCATATCGGCCTCCCTACCGTTTCGACATGCCCGCCCGGGGGACCCGGGCTTGTATGCCATCGCAATTGAGCTATCTTCTAAAATGTTAGATGGGATTTCATCTGTCAGACAATGCAGAATGCCAATCAGGACCTTTCGTGGTATTTTGATAATGCCGTGATAGCGTCAAGCAGTTCAGGAGAGTGAGACAGGCATGGACGAAATGCAAAAACCGCTGGCAGATCAGGCATTTGACGCGCTTCTTTCGGCGCTCCGCAGCGGCGCGCTGGAAGCCGGGGCCTTCTTTTCCATGCCAGAGCTGTCGCGCAGGCTGGACTATCCCATCGCCGCGATCCGCGAGGCGACGAAGCTGGCAGAGGCCCGCGCCCTGCTCAGCATCCGGCCCAAACGGGGAATCACCGTGATGGATGCGGGCCCCCGGACCACGCGAACCTGCATGGACATGCGCTCGGCGCTGGAGCGCGAAGGCGCGCGGCGGATCCTGCTGACAGAGGCGCCCTTTCCGGCGGAAGGGCTGCGCCGGACGCACGAAGACCTGCTGGCCCGCGCGCGCGCGGCGATCCGACGGCCACCGGCACGCTCGCCATCGGCGTCGACCTCAGCCTGCACAACGCGCTGTCAGAGGGGCTGGACAACCCCTACCTGCAAGAGGCCTACCGGCAGAACCGCGACCGGATCGCGGTGATCCAGCAGACCCGGCCGTTCCTGATGGACCGGATCACCTCGGCGATGGAAGAGCATCTGGACATCATCGCCGCCATGGAAGCGCGCGATCTGCGCCGGGTCGAGGAAACCATCGACATCCATCTGGTGCAGACCCTGCGCTGGTGGGGGATGTAGCCGCCCGTTCCGGGCCGTCGGTATCCCGCCGAAACCCGCTAGCCTTCAGCCAAACCATTGCCTTCGAAGCCCCGCAGGTCTGGCGGGGCTTCGGTGCCTCGGGGTCAGGGCGAGGCGCCTTAACCGATCAGCCGAGGGCGTTCAGCCGCTTGATCAGCGCAGAGGTGTCCCAGCGCCCGCCGCCCAGCTTCTGCACGTCCTTGTAGAACTGATCCACCAGGGCGGTGACGGGCAGCGAGGCCCCGACCTCGTCCGCGGTGTTCAGGCAGATGCCCAGATCCTTGCGCATCCAGTCGACGGCAAAGCCGTGGTCGAACTTGTCGTCCAGCATTGTCTCGAAGCGGTTGACCATCTGCCAGGACCCGGCGGCGCCGCCGCCGATGACCTCGACCACCGCGCGCCCGTCAAGGCCCGCCTTCTGCGCGAAATGCAGCCCTTCGGACAGGCCCTGCACCAGCCCGGCGATGCAGATCTGGTTGACCATCTTGCACAATTGCCCGGCACCGCTTTCGCCAAGGCGGTTGCACAGCTTGGCATAGCTGTCGATCAGCGGCTTGGCGGCGTCGAAGGCGGCCTGATCGCCACCGCACATTACGACAAGTTGACCGTTCTCGGCGCCCGCCTGCCCGCCAGAGACAGGCGCATCCACGAAGGCGATCCCGGCCTCGCGCGCCTGCTGGAACAGCTCGGCGGTGACCATGGCAGAGACGGTGGTGTGGTCGACGAAGGTGCTGCCCTTCGCCATGCCGGCAAAGGCGCCGTCGGCGCCGGTGCAGACAGAGCGCAGGTCGTCGTCGTTGCCGACGCAGGCCATGACGAAATCCGCGCCGCTGGCGGCCTCGCGCGGGGTCGCGGCGCTGGCACCGCCATGCTCTGCAACCCATTTTTCGGCCTTGGCCGCGGTGCGGTTGTAGACCGTCACCTCGTGACCGGCCTTGGCGAGATAACCCGCCATCGGGTAGCCCATGACCCCAAGCCCGAGAAATGCAACCTTTGCCATTGTCGTTGGTCCTCCGTCAGGCCCGCCCGGCGCGCCTCTTGGCAAGCCCCGGCAGGCACGTTAATCCCGTCCATGCCCCACCTACCCCAATACAAGGCGCGTGCAAATGGCGGTTCTGTTCCGATGGCTTCTGCGACTGGCCACCGCCGCGGTGGTACTGAGCGTTCTGGGCATCGGGGTGGCCTATTACCTCGCCTCGCGGTCGCTGCCCGATTACGACAAGACGCTGAGCGTCTCGGGCGCCGCCGCCGAAGTCGAGATCGTGCGCGACAATTCCGGCGTGCCGCACATCCTTGCCGAAAGCGACGCGGATGCCTTCTTTGGCCTCGGCTACGCCCATGCGCAGGATCGCCTGTGGCAGATGATCGTGCTGCGCCGCACCGCGCAGGGCCGCCTGTCCGAGATCTTCGGCGAGCGCACGGTGCGCACCGACACGCTGCTGCGGCGGCTCGACCTTTACGCGCTGGCGCGGCAGTCGGTGCAGGCGCAGGACGCGCGCACGACGGACGCGCTGCGCGCCTATGCGGCCGGGGTCAACGCGCGGATCACCGAGATCAACACCGAAAGCCTCGGGCGCGGGGCACCGGAACTGTTCCTCTTCGACGCGCCCATGGCGCCGTGGCAACCCGCCGATTCCATCGCCCTGATCAAGCTGATGGCGCTGCAACTCTCGGCGCATATGTCCGAAGAGGTGCTGCGCGCCCGGACCTCATGGCTGCTGGACGATCCCGACCGGCTGGCCGACATCCTGCCGGACATGCCCGGGTCCGGCGTCGCGGCCCTGCCCTCTTACGCCAGCCTGCTGCCGGCGCCGCTGCAACGTCACGCGGCCCTGCCCGGCAAGGAGATGCCGCGCTTTCTGGCCGCCGTGCCCGAGCGCGGTCTGGCGGGCGCCTCCAACGTCTGGGCGGCGGCGGCCTCGCGCTCTGCCGGCGGCGGAACGCTGATGGCCAACGACCCGCACCTTGGCTTCACCGCGCCGTCGATCTGGTATCTGGCGCGGCTGCAACTGCAATCCGGCGGCGTCATCGGCGGATCCATTCCCGGCATCCCGGCGATCATGGTGGGGCGGTCGGAGAACCTCGCATGGGGCATCACCTCGGCCTATATGGACGATCAGGATCTGCACTTCGAAGAGGTGAACCCCGAGAACCCCGAAGAGGTGCGCAGCCCCGAGGGCTATGTCCCCTTCCGCACCCGCAAGTCGATCATCGAGATCAAGGACGCGGCCCCGATCACCATCACCCTGCGCTGGACGGAAAACGGCCCGGTGCTGCCCGGCTCGCAGTTCAACCTGGAGGACGTGACGCCCGAGGGCCATGTCATGTCGCTGTCCTGGACCGCGCTCTCGGGCGAGGACACCTCGGCCTCGGCGGCGGTGGGGCTGATGATGGCGCAGTCCGTGGAAGAGGCGATCGAGGTCTCGCGGCTCTACGTGGCGCCCGCACAGAACCTGACGCTGATCGACGACGAGATGGTGGCGATGAAGATGGTCGGCGCCATGCCGCGCCGCGATCCCGCGCACCAGAGCCGGGGGCGCCTGCCCTCGCCCGGCTGGCTGGAACAGAACCGCTGGCAGGGGGTCATGCCCTACTCCGCCAACCCCGAGTTCCTCGCCCCCGAGGGCGGCATCGTCGGCAATACCAACAACAAGGTCATCGACCGGCCCTTCCCCAACCACGTCAGCTTTGACTGGGGCGACAGCCAGCGGGTGCAGCGCTGGCAGGGGCTGATGCAGGGCCGCAAGGTGCATACCCGCGACAGCTTCATCGAGGCGCAGCTGGACACCGTGTCGCCCGCCGCCCGCACCCTGCTGCCGCTGATCGGGCGCGACCTGTGGTTCACCGGCGAGGCCGCCGAAGAGGGCACACCCGAGCGTCGCCGCCAGCGCGCGCTGGACCTGCTGGCCGACTGGAACGGCGAGATGTCCGAACACCTGCCCGAACCGCTGATCTACGCGGCCTGGCTGCGCGCCCTGCAGGACCGGCTGATCCGCGACGAGCTGGGACCGCTGGCCGAGGACTTCGACCATGTCGAACCGCTGTTCATCGAGCGGGTCTTCCGCAACGTGAACGGCGCCGGGGTCTGGTGCGACGTGATCCGCTCTGCCGAGGTCGAGACCTGCTCGGACATCGCGCGGCTGGCGCTGGACGATGCGCTGCTGTGGATCGCCGAACACCACGGATCGGCGCTGGAAAGCCTGCGCTGGGGCGATGCCCATGCCGCCGTGCACGAACATCCGGTGCTGGGCGAGGTGCCGCTGCTGCGCTACTTCGTGAACATCCGCCAAAGCACCTCGGGCGGCGACCACACGCTGATGCGCGGGCGCACCTCGGGGAAAGACCCGGCGCCCTTCCAGAACGTCCACGGCGCGGGCTATCGCGGCGTCTACGACTTCGCCGATCCGGATTCTTCGGTCTTCATCAATGCCACCGGACAATCGGGCCACCCGCTGTCTCGGCATTACGACGACCTCGGGCAGCTGTGGCGGCGCGGCGAATACATCCCCATGTCGCTGGACATCGACCTCGCGCGCGCCGCCTCTGTCGGCATCACGCGACTCGTCCCGAAGTGAGGCGGCAAGGGCCTTGGTGAGCGGCCTGCCCACCCATCTCGATGGCGAAAAGGCCCTTGCTGTGGCGCTTGCGGCGCTGGGGACGCTCTGGCCGCGACGGGCGGTGACGCTGACGCCGCTCAAACCCCTGACCAAACCCCTGCGGGCGACCGTCTTCCGCGTGGCGGGCGGGCCGCAACCCACCGTGGCAAAGGTCTGGGGGCCGGGCAACGCGGCGCGGGCGGCGGCGCAGGCGGCGCGACAGGCCGAGGTCGCCGCCGCGATGGCCCACGGGGCCGGCGGGTGCCCGCGGTGCTGGGCTTCGACGCGGCGCGCAACGCGCTGATCATGACCGACCCGGGCGGCGAGAGCCTGCGGACCCTGGGCGAAGGCGGCGCGGCGGTTGCGGCGCAGGCGGGCGGCTGGCTGGCGGCCTTCCACGATCTCAGCCTGCGCGCACATCCCTTCCGGCCCGCGGGCCATCTGGCATGGGCCGCGCGCCTGAAGGACGCTGTCCGCTCGGGCGCCCGCCTCCTGCCCGCCCCCGAAGACTTTGTTGCGCAGGTCGATGCGCTGACCCCGCTGGCCGGGGCGGCACGCGGCTCTCCCGCCTGTCGCGCGGTGACCCATCGGGACATGACCCTTGCGAATCTCGTGACCGGGGGTGGCGCGCTCTGGGGCATCGACTTCGAAAATGCCCGCGAGGACGAACCCCTGCGCGATCTCTTCACGCTGGCGCTGGACCTCTGCGTCCTGACGCCGGGCGCGACCGGGCGGGAAACGGCGCTGACGGCCCTGCGGCAGGGCTATGGCCGGGAGATCGCCACACCGCAGGCGCGGCTGTTCCTGCAACAGGCCTTCGCGCTCGGGGTCTGGGCCAACACCCCCGTCATGCCCTCGCGCCGACAGGCGGCGCGGCTGGACGCGGCGCAGTGGATTCTGGGGCTCGGCGAACCGGTGATCTGACAGGCCTTGGACCGCGCCGCGCGGAAAGCCTGCGCTGGAGCGCGACGGTCAGCATATCGAAGCCAATCGCAGGGCCGCGTCGAACTGGGGATCGGGAAGACCCCGGTCCGCCCTGCAAGGACGGCCTGAACGGGACGGCGGCGGCCAGCGCGTCGAGATCAGACGCAGGGCCGCGGGGTCACGGTCAGGGCTGCGAGCCAAGGCCAAGCGGCGCCACGCAAGGCAATCAGGCCGTAGCCACATCCCGGCAGCCGGACCATGTCCCGCCCCCGGAACGCTGCCCGCCCTACTCCATCGAGTCGAAGCGGGCGCGGTCGGCGGCGGACCACTTTACGGTCAGCAGATAGCCGTCCTCGTCCTGCGTCTCGGCCTCGACCAGCCCCTTCTCGAACAGCCACGCCCGGCGGCGGCCCGCGCCGAAACCCAGCCGCACCCTGTCCTGCCGGGTCTCTTCCCCCAGCGCCGCCGTCACCGCTTCCAGAAAGCCGTCCAGTCCGGCCCCGGTCAGGGCCGAGACCGCAAAGACCGCCTCATCGCGCTCGGCCCGCAGGGCCACCGCCTCGGCCCCCTCCGGGTCCAGCCGGTCGAGCTTGTTCCAAAGCTCCAGTCGCGGGGTTTCCTCGTCGAGGCCCAGCTCGGCGAGGATCGCGTTCACATCCTCGGCCTGCGCCTCGGATTCGGGGTGCGAGATATCGCGCACATGCACGATCACATCCGCCGCCAGCACCTCTTCGAGCGTGGCGCGGAAGGCGGCGACCAGCTGCGTCGGCAGGTCCGAGATGAAGCCCACGGTGTCCGACAGGATCACGTCGGCGCCGGTGGGCAGGCGCACCGCGCGCATGGTCGGGTCCAGCGTCGCGAAGAGCATGTCCTTGGCCATGACTTCGGCGCCGGTCAGGCGGTTGAACAGCGTCGACTTGCCGGCGTTGGTATAGCCCACCAGCGCGACAATGGGATAGGGCACCTTGGCGCGCGCCTTGCGGTGCAGTTCGCGCGTCCGGACAACCTTGTCCAGCTGGCGGCGCAGGCGCACCATCTGCTCGTCGATGGCGCGGCGGTCGGCCTCGATCTGGGTCTCGCCCGGGCCGCCGACAAAGCCAAGCCCACCGCGCTGCCGTTCGAGGTGGGTCCAGGCGCGGACCAGCCGCGTGCGCTGATAGGACAGCGCCGCCATCTCGACCTGCAAGACACCCTCGCGGGTGGCGGCGCGATCCGAGAAGATCTCGAGGATCAGCCCGGTGCGGTCCAGAAGCTTGACCTTCCACTCTTTTTCAAGATTGCGCTGCTGCACCGGAGAGACGGGACCGTCCACCAGCACCAGCTCGACCTCGGCATCGTGGAAGCGGTCTTTCAGCTCGGCGATCTTGCCGGTGCCGAACAGCGCCCCGGCATGGGGGCGCGGCAGGGGCACGACTTCGGAGCCGACGATTTCAAGCCCCGGCAGGGCATGCGCCAGCGACACGGCCTCTTCCAAGGCCATGCGCGCGTCCCGACGGTTCGGGTCGCTCTTGATGTCGGGATGCACGACCCATGCCCGGGTCACATGCGGAGCGTGTTCCTTCACGCGTCCCCTTCGCCGTCATACAGGTTGATCGGCTGGCTTGGCATGATGGTCGAGATCGCGTGCTTGTAGACCAGCTGGGACTGGCCGTCCCGGCGCAGCAGCACGCAGAAATTGTCGAACCAGGTGATCACGCCCTGCAGCTTCACCCCGTTGATGAGAAAGACCGTTACCGGAACCTTCGTCTTGCGGACGTGATTGAGAAACGCGTCCTGAAGGTTCTGTCTGTCAGAAGCCATTGACTTGCCTTTATTCTTGCCTTGCGCCCCGCTCGGGCGCCCTCGTCGGACAGAGTATGTCGCGCCCGGCGGGGAGTTTCCAGCCGAAAAGCGAAATCGCGCGTCAACTTGCGACCCGCCGGGCACGCCGCGCTCATTCCCGCCAGCTTTCCGGGGTCAGCATGACGATGAAGGCCAGCAGTTCCAGCCGCCCCAGCACCATGGCAAGGCACATGATCAGCTTGGTGTCCCAGAGCCATGCGCTCATGTTGATCGGTTCGGCGGCGGCGTATTGCGCAAGCGGTCCGGTGTTGGACAGCGCCACGACCGCGACCACCGTCGCCTCTTCGAAGGTCAGCCCGTAGCTGCCGAAGATCAGCGTCAGGGCGGCGATCATGATGGCAAACAGCATGAACACGACCCATGCGATGAAGGCGCCCTCGCGCCGGGTGCGGCGCCCCATCAGCCCGGCACGCCCCACCGACGAGGGGTGAATCAGCCGCTCCATCTCGCGCAGGCCGTTGGCGTAAAGGGTGTAGACCCGCAGCAGCTTGACGCCGCCCGCCGTGGTCGCCACGCCGCCGCCGATGACCGCGAGGCCCATCAGGATGATCCCCGGCGTCGGCAGTCCCGACCAGGCCCGCGCGGTGTCCCAGTCGCCCGACAGGAAGCCGGTGGTCGACAGGAAGGACATCGCGGTGAACAGCGCGCCCCACAGCGCCCGAACGCCGGTGACCCAGTCCTGTTCCTGCCCGACGTCGAAGGCCCCGGCCCAGTGCCGGACAAAGAGCGCGGCGGGCACGGCGGCGACCAGCAGGATACCCATGCGGAATTCCGGGTCGTACCAAAGGCTTTGCCCGTTGCGCGTGTCAGAGGAAAACGTCAGCCGCGACAGCGCGAAGAAGAGGAAGCAGAAGAGGATCATCTCTCCGGCCAGACCGCTGGGCGCGGCGCCCAGCGAGGCCAGCGGCGTGATGCCGGAGGTGGACAGCACCGCCATGGCATGGCTGAGCGCCACCAGCGGCGGGTCGCCCGCCACCAGCAGCATCACCGCCAGCCCCAGCGTCAGCCCCGCGTAGATCGGCACCAGCACCTCTGTGGCGCGCCAGACCCGCTGGCCGGGCGTGCCGGTGCCGCTGCGGGCAGAGCCGTCGAGGATGGTCTGCCCCGGCTCGCCGCTGGCGGTCACCTCGAAGCCCCCCAGCGCCAGCGGCGCCAGGATGGCCGAGGCGGCGATCCACATCAGCAGGCCGCCCATCCAGCCGACCTGCGCGCGCCACAGGTGTTCCGGCCCCGACAGCCGCGCCGCATCGAAGATCGTCGCGCCGGTGGTGGTCATGCTCGAGACCATCTCGAAATAGGCGCTGACGTAGGTGGTGTTGCGCACCGCCTCGTGGAAGGGAATCGCCATGAGCGCGGGCAGGATCAGGAAGCTGGCCGCCAGTTGCAGCAGCAGCCGCAGGGCCGACCGGTTGTGGTCCCTGTTCCCCAGCGCCAGCCCCATCAGCGCCGTCAGCGTCAGCCCGAGGACCGTGCCGTAGAAGAAGCTGCGCGCGTCGTGGAATTCCTCGATGGCCAGCGCATAACCCGCGGGCACCAGCATCGACAGGAAGGCCAGCCCCATGATGGACAGGAAGAACGGCAGGCGCGAGAGGATGCCCAGCATCAGAAGAAGTCGATCGAGACCTGCAACAGGCGCTCGACCTCCGGCACGTCACCCGACAGGGCGAAGATCACGATCTTGTCCCCCTCTTCGATCCGCAGGGCGCCGGTGGGTTTCAGCATCTGGTCGCCCCGGCCCACGGCGCCCACCAGCACGCCTTCGGGAAAGTCGATCTCGCGGATCAGCGAGCCCGAGATCGGCGAGGTCGACATGACCTCTGCCTCGATCACCTCGGCCTCGGCGTCGCCGATGGAATAGACCGCGCTGACGCGGTAGTGGCGGATGTGGCGCAGGATAGAGCTGACGGTGGTGGCGCGCGGGTTGATGTAGGCGTCGATGTCCAGCGCATCCATCAGCGGCACCAGCGTCGGGTCGTTGATCAGCGCGATCACCATGGGACAGCCCGCCGCCTTGGCGCGCACGGCGGCCAGCGTGTTCACCTTGTCGTCGTCGGTCACGCAGAGCGTCGCGTCCGAGCGCGAGACACCGGCCTCGGCCAGCAGCGCCGGATCGAGCCCGTCGCCGTGCAGCACGATGGTGCGTTCCAGATCCTCGAGCCGCCCGTTCGGCGATCGAGCGGTTGCGCTCGATCACCTTGACGCGGATGCGGCGCGGCCCCTGCTCCAGCCGCCGCGCGACGGCGAGGCCGACATTGCCGCCACCGATGATCACCACCCGCTCCTGCTTGCGCTGTGACTTGCCGAAGATCTCCAGCGCGCGCTGCACGTCCTCGTCGTGGACCATGAGATAGCAGCTGTCCCCGACGAACAGCTGGTCGCCGGATTCCGGCGCGAACAGCGTGTCGTCGCGCCGGATGCCCACCACGACCGCGCGCAGGGTGCTGAACAGGTCGGTGAGCTGCCGAAGCGGCGTGTTCACGATCGGACAGCCTTCGTCGATCAGCAGCCCCATCAGATGGGCCTTGCCGCCAAGGAACTCTTCGGTGTCGAAGGCCGCGGTGGCGGAGAGGCGGCGAAAGGCGGCCTCGGCCACCTCGCGTTCGGGGTTGATGACCACGTCGATGGGCATGTGGTCGCGCCGGTACAGGTCGGAGTACAGCGCCTTCTGGTAGCTTTCGGCGCGCAGGCGGGCGATCTTGCGCGGCACGGAAAAGACCGAATGCGCGACCCGGCAGGTGACCATGTTCACCTCGTCCGAATAGGTCGCGGCGATGATCATGTCGGCATCGCCCGCGCCGGCCTGATCCAGCACGTCCGGGTAAGAGGCAAAGCCCGCGATGCCCTGCACGTCCAGCGTATCGGTGGCGCGCCGCACGAGGTCGGGATTGTTGTCCACGACGGTGACGTCGTTGCGCTCTCCGGCAAGGTGGCGGGCGATCTGCCAGCCGACCTGCCCCGCGCCGCAAATGATGACCTTCATGGACCGTCCCCGAGGAATTGCCCTGCCGGAGTGACACGGCCCGCCCGGCGGGTCAACGCCAGCCGTGGCAGAGCCCGCCGCCCCGTGGCGCGGCGGTCGCGTTTGGCGCCAAGCGCCTTCGCGGCGCCCGGGACCGCGCAGGCCGTTGCATCAAGGCGCTTGCCACCGCAGGCGGCCCGCGACGCGCCCGTCACTGGCCGCGGATCTCCGCCCGCGCCTCGTCCTGCCACTGGCGCTTCCAGGCGAAGACATCGGCACGGCGGTCCCATTCATAGCGCGGGTCTTCGGTGACCCCGACGTAGTACAGACGGCCCTGCCCCTGCCGCCAGGGATCGAGGACAAGGCCCTTTTCCATCGGGTCGCCCTTGGCCGAGAGGATCAGCGTGGAATGCTCCAGCCGGACATTCCGCGAATTGGCGATGGCGCGGTGCAGGTCGAGGGTCTGGAAGCGTTGCGCCCGCATGTGCATTTCCAGATCGTCGGCCCAGTCCTTGCACAGGCCGCGTGGCCTGAGGCCATTGTTGACCTTGGTGTTGTGCAGCAGCGGCGGGTCGGTGACCTGCCACTCGACCGCCCAGTCCAGCGGCTCCATCACCGCGATCCGCGCCGCCCGGGCCGCTTCCTCGGACGAGACATTCGGCCCGAGGTCCAGCAACCGCCGCGTCAGCGCCGCGATCTTGGCCTCTTCGGTGCTGCGGCCTTCGGCGAAGGCCATGACCGCCCGCGACTGGGCCATCTCGTCCGCGGGCATGCCGCAGCCCGCAACCAGCGCCGCCCCGGAAAGGAGGCTGCAAAACCGTCTTCTGTTCATATCCCTTGTCCCCGGCTGTCCCTTGGAATCAGGACACTTCCTGCATGGCATCGTCCACATGGGCAATACGTCCGCCCGATTTTGCCGAGGTCACGACGCCCAAGGACTTCAACTTGCGGTGAAGCGCCGAGCGTTCCATTCCCACGAAAGAGGCGGTGCGCGAGATGTTCCCGCCAAAGCGGTTGATCTGCGTCAGCAGGTACTCGCGTTCGAAGGCCTCGCGCGCCTCGCGCAGCGGCATCGTGGCCAGCGTGCCCGACAGCACCACCCGCTCTTCGCCGTCGTCGCGCCCGGTGGTTTCCTGCGGCAGTTCGCGCGCCTCGATCGGGCCGGTGCCGTCGCCGAGGATCAGCACCCGCTCCACGAGGTTCTTCAGCTGCCGCACGTTGCCGGGCCAGGACATGGTCTGCATCAGCGCCACGGCGTCCTCGGTCAGTTCGCGGATCGGCAGGCCCTGCCCGCTGTGACAGGCTTCGATGAAATGCCGCGCCAGAACCGGGATATCCTCGCGCCGTTCCGCCAGCGAGGGCACCGCGATCGGCACCACGTTCAGCCGGTGATACAGCTCTTCGCGGAAGCGCCCGGCCTCGGATCTCGGACTGCAGGTCGCGGTTGGTGCTGGAGATCACCCGCAGGTCGACCCGCACCTTGTCGGCGCCGCCGACGCGGGTGAACTGCTGGTCCACCAACACGCGCAGGATCTTGGACTGGGTGCCGTTGGGCATGTCGGCGACCTCGTCGAAGTAGATCACCCCCCATGCGCCTGCTCCAGCAGGCCCGGCTCGATGCCACGCTTCGAGGATTCGCGGCCAAAGAGCATGGCCTCCATCATCTCGGGTTCGACGCCGGCGCAGTTCACCGTCACGAAGGGCGCATTGGCGCGCGCCGACTGGCCGTGAATGTAGCGCGCCGCCACCTCCTTGCCCGAGCCCGCCGGGCCGGTCAGCATCACGCGGTCGTTCGACTTAGTCACCTTGTCGAGCTGCCCCACCAGTGTGCGGAAAGAGGCGCTGTCGCCGATCATCTCGGCCGCCTTCACGTCGCCGCGCTTCAGGGTGGCATTCTCGCGGCGCAGGATAGAGGTCTCCATCGCGCGGCGGATCACCACCAGCAACTGGTCGATATTGAAGGGCTTCTCGATGAAATCGTAGGCGCCCTGCTTGATCGCCGCCACGGCGATCTCGATATTGCCATGCCCCGAGATGATCACCACCGGGATATCCGGGTTGTCCCGTTTCACCGTCTTGAGAATGTCGATCCCGTCCATCTTGCTGTCCTTCAGCCAGATGTCGAGGATCAGCAGTGCCGGTGGCTCGGAATTGATCTCGGCCATCGCCTCCTGGCTGTTGGCGGCAAGACGCGTGGTGAACCCCTCGTCTTCGAGGATGTCTCCGATCAGTTCCCGGATGTCGCGTTCGTCATCGACGATCAGGATGTCGCTCATTGGGTGCCTCTCAGGTATTGGTTATCAAACATCTTCCAGTTCCCGCCCCTCTTCGGGGGCCTCCCGGACCGGGCGGGTCAGGGGCATGCGGATCAGGGCCATGGCGCCGCTATGCGCCTCGGGGCCGAAGGGCGGGGCATCTTCCAGCACCAGCGTGCCGCCGTGTTCCTCGATGATCTTCTTGACAATGGGCAGGCCAAGGCCGGTGCCGCTGTCGCGCGTGGTCACGTAGGGTTCGAACAGGCTGGCGCGGTCCTCGGGCAGGCCGACGCCGTTGTCCATGATGCGGATCTCGGCGCGACCGTCCTCGGCGATGGCGGCGCTGACGCGGATCTCGGGGGCGTGGCCCTCGGGCGCGCCCCGTTCCTGCAGCGTGACGATGGCCTCGCCCGCGTTCTTGATCAGGTTGGTCAGCGCCTGCCCGATCATGGTGCTGTCCAGTTCGGCGGGCATCGGGTCGGATGGCAGGTCGGTGACGAAGTGCACGTCCGGCTGACCGGTTTCCTGCAACAACACCGCGCCGCGCAGGATCTCGCCCAGATCCTCGGGCTTGCGCTCGGGCTCGGGCATCCGCGCGAACTTCGAGAACTCGTCGACGATGCGGCGCAAATCACCGGTCTGGCGGATGATCACGCCGGTCATGTCGTCCAGCTTCTGGGCGTCGTCCTCGGGCAGGTGCCGCCCGAACTTGCGCTTGATGCGCTCGGCGGACAACTGGATCGGCGTCAGCGGGTTCTTGATCTCATGCGCGATGCGCCGCGCCACGTCACCCCAGGCCGCCATGCGCTGCGCGCTGACAAGGTTGGTGACGTCGTCGAAGGCCACCACGTACCCTTCAAGCGAGCGGTCGGCGCGGCGGCGGGTGGACAGGCGCACCAAGAGGTGCTCCAGCCGCCCCTCCCGGCTTACCTTGACCTCTTCCTGCGCGGTCTCCAGCGCATCCGCGCGAAGCCGGTCGAAGAGCGCGCCGAATTCGGGCACCGCGACACCCGAGGGCACCGAGCGGTGGGTTTCGTGCCAGCCCAGCAGGCGTTCGGCAGAGCGGTTGACGAAGGTCACCTTGCCCTCGGCGTCCAGCCCCACGACCCCCGAGGTCACCGAGGACAGCACGGAATCGAACAGCCGCTGGCGGCGCTCGATCTGGCGCGTGTTCTCCAGCAGCGTCTCGCGCTGCGCCTTCAGCTGGCGGGTCATCTGGTTGAAGTAGCGCCCCAGCTGCGAGATTTCGTCGTCGCCGTCGTCCTCTACGACCTGAACGTCCAGATCGCCCCCGCCGACGCGCTGCGCGCCGTCGGTCAGGCGGCCCACGGGGCGACTGAGGCGTTCGGCGAACAACAGGCCCGCCCAGGTGGCGGCAAGGATCAGCAGCAGCGCAAAGCCAAGGTACAGCAGCGCGAAGTCGAACAGGCGGCGCCCGCGCTCTGTCTCCTGCTGCTGGTAGAACCGCGCGGTCTCCTGCGTTTCATCGAGCAGGTTCAGCAGCTTGCCGTCCACCGCGCGCGAGATGTAAAGATAGCGGTCGACGAAGGCCCGCAGCGGCAGCAGCGCGCGGAATTCGCCATTGTCCCAGTCAGGGATCAGCGCGATGCCGGCCTTGTCCGCCTGCGCGAAATCCGTCTCGGTGGGTTGTTCGAAATCGAAGAGATAGGACCGTTCGCCCCGGGCGCGGATCGCCCCGGTGCCGTCGATGACATAGGCCTCGCGCAGCCCGCGCTGGATCTGTGCCTGCCCCTGCCCCAGCATGCGCCGCAATTCGCCGTCATCCATGACGAAGGACGCGCGGCGCGAGGCATCCGAGGAAGGCGCCAAGCGCGGCGGCGTCCTGTTCCAGCCCGGCGCGCGCCTCGGCCTCGTAGCTTTCCGCGGCCTCCAGCGAGGCGCCGACGACGTTCTGCACCCGGCTGGAAAACCATGTCTCCAGCCCGATATTGATGGTCAGCACGGCAAATACGGCCACGGTCACGGTGGGCAAGAGCGCCATCATGGCAAAGCCCAGCGTCAGCCGCAGGTGCAGCCGCGACCCCGCGGATTCGCGCCGCCGCGCGGCCACCATGCGCGCCACCCGCGCCAGCACCAAAGCCGCCAGCAGCAGCGTGTAGACAAGGTCCGCCAGCAGCACCAGCCGCAGCGACAGCGAAGAACCGCCCTGATCCAGAGGACCGAGAACGAGAAAGGTACAGAAGGCAAGGATCGGCCCCAGCGCGACCAGCGCAAGGGTCACCAGGTTGTGAAACCACCTTTGCCGACGCAGGCGCATAAGAAACGCCCAGGTCGGCGACCGAAACATGGGTCGTGCCCTTGTCGCCACAACCACCTCTCACCATGATGTGCTGCTCGTTGGCAGCGTCCGCCTTATGCTGTGGCCTTCTCCTGCCCATGGGGCAACGGGGCCACAGTCCTGTGGTCTTTTTACATCAACTTGCGGCGGCGTGTCACGCGAATATCGAGGTCGGTGATCTTCTTGCGCAGAGTATTGCGGTTGATGCCCAGAAGGTCGGCGCATTTGGCCTGGTTGCCGCCCGTCGCCTCCAGCGCGATCTCGATCAGCGGCGCCTCGATCTCGCGCAGGATGCGTCCGTACAGTCCCGGCGGCGGCAGCATGGCCCCGTGCAGGTCGAAGTAGCGCCGCAGGTGGCGCGAGACGCTGTCGGCCAGCTTGTCGCCATCGCCGCCGCGCAGCACCGGGCCGGTTTCCGGCTGATTGCCCAGCACCGCCTCGACCTCGGCCCGGGTGATTTCCTCGGAGCGGCTGGTCAGCGACAGCCGCCGCACCGCGTTTTCCAGCTGGCGCACGTTGCCGGGCCGGGAATAGACGCGGAACAGCTCTGCCGCGCCCTCGGACAACCAGCGCTTCGCCGCACCGTCGCGTTCGGCCCGCAGCAGGAAATGCTCTGCCAGAAGCGGGATATCCTCGACCCGCTCGCGCAGCGAGGGCACGGCGATCGCCGCCCCGTCGAGCCGATAAAACAGGTCGTGCCGGACCTTGCCGGTCTCGGTCAGGCTTTGCGGATCGTATTGCGAAGACGCCAGAAAACGCGGCACATGTTCGCCTGGCACGTCCATCATGCGCACGATGCGGCCCTGCACCTCGTCGTCGATATCGGCGATCTCGTCGATCAGCAGCGTGCCGCCCCTGACCCGCGCCAGCACCCGCGCCGGGCCGTCGAGGTCGGACAGGTCGGCCCCGGTCACGGTGACGAAGGGCAAGCTGCGCCGGTCGCTGAAATCGTGCAGCGCGCGGGCGATCAGGCTTTTGCCGGTGCCGCTTTCGCCGGTAATCAGCACCGGCAGATCGGTATTCATGACCCTTGCGACAAGGCGGTACAGTGCCTGCATCGCCGGGGTCTTGCCCACCAGCGGCAGCTCGTCCGGCTCGTCCGCGCCCACCACCGGCTCGTCCCGGCGCGGCTGCTTGTTGCGGTTCTCCAGCGCCCGCGCCGTGCGCTTCATCAGATCCGGCAGATCGAAGGGCTTCGGCAGGTAATCGTAGGCCTCGGCCTCGGCGGCCTGAATGGCGGTCATGATGGTGTTCTGCGCCGAGATCACGATCACCGGCAGCCCGGGCCGGTCCTCGGCGATCTTGGGCAGCATCTCCAGCCCGTTGCCGTCGGGCATCATCACGTCCGAGATCACCACGTCGCCCTTCCCCTCGCTGACCCAGCGCATCAGCGTCGTCAGCGAAGAGGTCGCGTGGACCTTGCAGCCGGCGCGGGTCAGGGCCTGCGTCAGAACCGTGCGGATCGTGCGGTCGTCGTCGGCAACCAGAACTGTGCCATCCATCACTCGGTCTCCTCGATGGCTGCGGGGCGCGGCGCGCGCGGCAGCGAGATGCGGAACAACGTCCGGCCGGGGACCGAGTCCACCGAAATCCAGCCGCCATGGTCGGAAATGATCTTGCTCACCAGCGCCAGCCCCAGCCCGGTTCCGTTCTCTTTCCCCGAGACGAAGGGGTCGAAGATGTCGCCCTTGATGTCCTCGGGCAGGCCGGGACCGTCGTCGATGATCTCGATCTGCAGGGGCAGCGTCTGCCCGCTGCCATCGGCGCGGCGCAGGCGAAAGCTGTGCTCGTAGAAGGTATGCAGACGGATCGTGCCGCCGGCCTTCGGGTCCGCCGCCTCGGAGGCGTTCTTGATCAGGTTCAGCACCACCTGCAACAGCTGGTCCGGGTCGCCAAGCGCCATGGGCAGCGAGGGGTCGTAATCCTCGATGATCTTCATGTGCCCGCCAAAGCCCAGCAGGGCCGAGCGCCGCGCGCGGTCCAGCACATCGTGGATATTGACCGGGCGCTGTTCCGGCGGAGAGAGGTTGCCGAACTGCTCCACCTGCTCCAGCAACTTCACGATACGCCGGGTCTCGGCAACGATAAGATCCGTAAATTCAAGGTCTTCCTTGGGCAAGCTCATGCTGAGAAGCTGCGCCGCCCCGGTGATTCCCGCCAGCGGGTTCTTGATCTCATGCGCCAACATCTCGGCCATGCCGATGGCGGATTTCGCCGCCGATTTCACGCTGTGGCTCTGGGTCATGCGGCCCGCCAGCTCTCGCGGGGAAATCAGCATGATCATCCAGCCCTCGCGCCCCTGCATCGGCGCGAATTGCAGGTTGCAGACCAGCGGCGGCCGCGCGCCGGTGCCCACGTCGACGTCGTTCACGAACAGCGGCGTGCCGTGTTCGCGGGCCCGTTGCAGGCTTTCCTCCAGCGGCGCATCGACGGCCAGCCGGTCCCAGATCGGCTGCCCCGTCAACCACTTGGCGGAATTGTTGAAGAAGCCCTCGGCGGCGGGATTCATCTCGGCGATCTTTTCGTATTCGTCGATCAGGATCGCCGGAACCGGCAGCGAGGACCAGATCTGCATCTCTGTGGGTCCGGTCATGCCGCCTCGCTTTCGCAGGCAAGGGCCTCGGGCAGCAGGCGCAGCACGCGGGCGGTGTCGCGCTCTGTCATCAGCGGCTTGCGCAGCGTCGCGGGCGTGCCCGCGCGGTCCATGTACCAGCCCAGATGCTTGCGCGCGACGCGGTTGCCCAGCTCGGGGCCGTAGAAGCTGAGCATCGCCTCGTAATGTCCTGAAACCATGTCGATAAGCTCTATTCCTTGCGGGATCTCGGGCGGCGGCGATCCGGTCAGCTGGGACGCCACCTCGGCCAGCAGCCGGGGGCGCCCTGCGCGCCGCGTCCGATCATCACCCCGTCTGCGCCCGACAGGCGCAGCGCCTCGCGCGCGGTCGCGGCATCGGTGATGTCGCCATTGGCGACCACCGGGATCGTCACCGCCTCTTTCACCGCGCGGATCGCCGTCCAGTCGGCGCGGCCCTTGTAGAACTGGCAGCGCGTGCGGCCATGGATCACCACCATCTGCACCCCCGCGCCTTCGGCCCGTTTCGCAAGCTCGGGCGCGTTCAGCGCCGCGTCGTCCCAGCCCAGCCGGGTCTTCAGCGTCACCGGCAGGTCGACGGCGCCCACCACCGCCTCGATCAGGCGCAGCGCGTGGTCGGGCACCTGCATCAGCGCCGAGCCGGACCAGCCGCCCGTCACCTTCTTGGCCGGACAGCCCATGTTGATGTCGATCACCCGGGCGCCCATGTCCGCCACCTGCCGCGCGGCCTCGGCCATGGGCCCCGGCTCGCGCCCGGCGATCTGGACAGAGGTGTTCTCGACCGCCGCGCCCAGTTCCGCCTTCTCGCGGGTGCCGGGGCGCGCGGTCAGGAACTCGCCGCTGGCGATCATCTCGGAGACCACCAGCCCGGCGCCAAAGCCCGAGACCAGCGTGCGAAAAGGCAGATCGGTGATTCCGGCCAGCGGGGCCAGCATCACCGGAGGCAGAATGTCACGGTTGCCGAGTGTCAGGCGCAAATGCCCAGTCCTTGTGCGTTTTCCCCGGATGGGGCTGGTTATGGGTCGAATTACCGTGAACCCTGTATTTGTTCAATGTTTCGGGCCGGATTTCACGCGGACAAAATGCGCATATGCTTAAAATTTAGGCATGCGCGCAGGGCGTTTGCAACGCCGGCCTGCCGCTCTTAGAAGGGCGAAAGCGAAAGGATATCAGAATGATGCGTTGCGCAGTCCTGATTGTCGCCGCCGGACGCGGCACCCGCGCGGGGGGCGAGCTGCCCAAACAGTGGCAAGACCTTGCCGGAAAGCCCGTCGCCCGCTGGACGCTGGAACGCTTCGCCGGACTGGGGCCGACCGTCATGGTCATCCACCGCGACGACCGCGCCCGGGCCGAGGCCGCCTGCGCCGGGCTGCCCGTGACGCTGGTCGAGGGCGGTGCCGAGCGCGCGGATTCGGTGCGCGCCGGGCTAGAGGCCCTCTTGGCCGATGCCCCCGACGCGGTGCTTATCCAGGACGTGGCGCGCCCCTGCACCCCCCGCATACCATCGCCCGCGTGCGCGCCGCGCTGGAAACCGCCGCCGGGGCTGCGCCCGCCCTGCCGGTCTCCGACGCGCTCTGGACCGGCGCCGGGGAGCGGGTCACCGGCACGCAGGACCGCAGCGGCCTGTACCGGGCGCAGACGCCGCAGGGCTTCCACTTTCCCGACATTCTTGCCGCGCACCGCGCCCATCCGGGCGGCGCCGCCGACGATGTCGAGGTGGCCCGTGCCGCCGGTCTGGACGTCACCATCGTTCCGGGCGATGAAGCCAACCTGAAGATCACCCTGCCCGAGGATTTCGCCCGGGCAGCGCGCCTGCTGAAGGAAGACACCATGGATATCCGCGTCGGGAACGGCTTTGACGTACATGCTTTTGAAGAGGGCGACCACGTCATCCTCTGCGGTGTGCGCGTCCCGCATGACCGCAAGCTCAAGGGCCATTCCGATGCCGATGTCGGGATGCATGCGGTGACCGACGCGCTGTACGGCGCCATGGCCGAGGGTGACATCGGCCAGCACTTCCCGCCCTCCGATCCGCAGTGGAAAGGCGCGGCCAGCGAGATATTCCTGACCCATGCCGCCGAAATGGCGCGGCAGAAGGGGTTCGGGATATCCAACGTGGACATTACCCTGATTTGCGAGCGGCCCAAGGTCGGCCCCCATGCCGCCGCCATGCGGGCAAGGATGGCGCGCCTGCTGGGCCTTGACGAGGACCGGGTGTCGGTGAAGGCCACCACCTCGGAACGGCTGGGCTTCACGGGCCGCGAAGAAGGCATCGCGGCGCTTGCCACCGCGACGCTGGTGAAGCCATGAGGTGGATCGCATCGGTCGGTGGCGTCGGCTATCTTACGCCCGCGCCGGGCACATGGGGATCGCTTGCGGCGCTGCCGCTGGCCTATGGCATCCTGCTGCTGGGCGGCTTCTGGCTGTTGCTGGTCGCCACCGTCGCGGCCCTTGCGCTGGGGTGGTACGCCACCGCAGAGGTCACGCGGGACGGCGAGCATGACCCGTCGTGGGTGGTGGTGGACGAGCTTGTCGGCCAGTGGATCGCGCTGTTCCCGGTGGGCTACGGCGCGGGCATGATGGGTGTCGAGTTTTGGCGGCTCTGGCCCGGCTGGGTCGCGGGCTTCGTGCTGTTCCGCCTTTTCGACATCTGGAAGCCCTGGCTGGTGGGCCGCATGGACGCGCGCGGCGACGCGGGTGGGGTGATGCTGGACGATGTCGTCGCGGGCATCATGGCGGCAGTGGTCTCGATCCTGCTGGCAGGTCTCGCGCACGGGGTGCTGATGTGAGCCCCCTCGCCCGGCAGATCGTGGAACAGGCCTGCGCGCGGGGTGTCACCGTCACCTGCGCCGAAAGCTGCACCGGCGGCCAGGTGGCCGCCGCGATCACCGATGTGGCCGGGTCCTCCGCCGTCTTCGCCTACGGCTTCGTCACCTATTCCAACGGCGCCAAGGTCGACCTTCTGGGCGTCCACCCCGAAACGCTGGAGGCGCATGGCGCCGTCTCGGAAGAGGTCGTGCGCGAGATGGCGCAGGGCGCGCGGGTCCGGGCGGGCGCGGATATCGCCGTGGCGATCAGCGGCATCGCCGGACCCGGCGGGTCCGAGTTCAAGCCCGAGGGCCGTGTCTGCTATGGCCTTGCCACCGCAACGGGGGTCACGGCCCAGACCATCGACCACGGCGCCCTGGGCCGCGCCGAGGTGCGCCTTGCCGCCCGCGATCACGCGCTGTCGCTGATCCTTGGCGCATTGGGCTAAGGACGCGCGACGGCCCCACCTGCCCAGCGATGGCAGGCCGTGCCAAGACAGGCCACGGACAGAAAGCACCCGACCCAGGTCCGACGATCCGCCCGCAAGGGGACCGGGCCGTTACGCCGTGATCAGCAGCTTGCCGATCTCGCCCCCCGCCATGGCCCCGGCGGCATCCCGGTAGCCCTGCCCCGCCGCGCAGGCGATATCCTCTGGCGCCACCGGGTCGCCCCTTCCGTTCACCGCCGCCGCGAAGGCCCTGACCGTTTGCGCGCTGGCCGCAGTCGGCGTCACCGCCGGGGCCGGGTTGGCCCCCGTTGCCTGCGTCACCTGCCCCGTGGCAACAGGCAGACCGGCGCCGTTGGGCGCGGCAGAAGAGGCACCGGCCTCTTTCCTTGCCTGTCCCGGAGGCGTCCCATCCGCCGACGCGCCGGGGTGCTGGACCTGCTGCGCGGCGGGCGCATAGGCGGCTGCCGTGAAGATGGACGTCATGAATTGGTCCCTCCCTTGCGAATGGTGGGACTCTGGTCGCGAAATCGGGCGAAACCTTGGCAGGTCGCCGCCGATCCTACCCTGTGGTTAACGCGGCGCTTCAGCCGTAGAGTTCAGCCGCCCGCCGTTCGAAGGCCCGCACGATGCGCTGCATCGCCTCGTAGAAGAACATCCCCGCCGCGCTTTGCAACAGCCTGTTCTTGAACTCGAAATCCACGAAGAACGCGACCTCGCAGCCGCCGTCGACATCCTTGAAGGCCCAGTTCGACTTCATGTGCCTGAACGGCCCGTCCAGGTATTCGGTGTCGATCTTCATCGCCTCGGGCCACAGCACCACCCGCGAGCCGAAGGTCTCGCGGAACACCTTGAACGAGATCACGAGGTCCGCCAGCATCTCCGTGTGGTCGCCCTTGTCCTCTGTTCTGCGGATGCGCGCGGCGGCGGTCCAGGGCAGGAACTTCGGATAACTCGCCACATCCGCCACCAGATCGTACATCTGCTGGGCCGTGTAGGGCAGCGTCTTGGTCTCGGAATGTGTCGGCATGTCGCTCTTTTTGGTGGGGCACAATGGGCGCTGATGTCGTATAGGGGGCGCGAATATTCAAGGGGATACCATGACAGAGCGACCTTATGTCGTCGACGAGATGATCTCGGCCAAATCCATCGCCGCCCGCATCGAAGCGCTGGCGCGCGAGATCGACGCGGCCTTTGCCGATACCGAAAAGCTGGTTGTGGTGGGGCTGCTGCGCGGCTCTTTCGTGTTCATCGCCGACCTCGTGCGAGAGCTGCGCCTGCCGGTCGAGGTCGATTTCCTCGAGGCCTCCTCCTACGGCGATGCGATGGAATCGAGCCGCGAGGTGCGCATCCTCAAGGACCTGCGCTCTGGCGTCGAGGGCCGCGACGTGCTGGTGGTCGAGGACATCGTCGACACCGGCCACACGCTGCACCACGTCACCGGCCTGCTGCGGTCGCGCGGCCCGGCCCGGTTGAAAAGCATCGCGCTGCTCGACAAGCCCACGCGCCGCGAGGTCGATTTCCGCTCGGACTGGCTGGGCTTCGAGATCCCCGACGAGTTTGTCGTGGGCTACGGCATCGACTTCGCCCAACGCAACCGGAACCTGCCCTACATCGGAAAGGTCCGCTTCACGGACTAGGCGGCACGGGGGCGCAGCCTGCCGAAAGGACGGCAGGAGGATCTCCATGGACGTGACATGGCGCTACGGCTGCCCCGGGGCCAACACCGCGCTGCTTGTAAGCGCAGCGGCGCAGACCGAGGGCCAGCGCAGCCTGTCGGAAAGCCCGGACAGGCCGGGCGCGCAGATCATCCGCATCGGCGGCGACGTTGCGGTCGCCGCCACGCTTTTGGCGCGGGTGCCCGGGGGCGGGATGGCGCGGCGCCGGGGGCCGGGGGGTGACGCCCTCTGACTTCCGCGCCGTCGCGCAGGTCCGGCGGGACGAGGCCTGGCATCTGGTGATGGCCACTGGCCCGTGCCACGCCGACGGGCTGGCAGGGGTGGCCGTGGGCCGCGACGCCTGCGACATGGCCTTCATCGACCGCCAGGCGCCGTCAGAGCTGGCGGAGCAGGCGGTCACGATCCGGCGGATCGGCTGACGGCGGCGCCAAGGGCCTTGCCCGGCGACGCTCCCTCTATGCGCGGACGCGGCGAAGGCCCTTGGCCTCACGCACGCGGACCGCGCGGGCGAAAGGGCCTTGGCACGCGGCGCACCGCAGGCCATGCGCGCGACGAAGGCCCTTCGCCTCCGGGCACACCGCTAGCTTCGCCCCTCAATGCCGCCCCCTGCCAGCAGGTACAGCCAAGGCACCTGTTTGCACGGTTTTTGCATCGTCTGACGCCATCGCTGCCGAAAGCATCGGCGCGGCGCTCGCATCCGGTCAATTCAACGTGATTCAGACGGGTTTTCAGCGCCTTGCCGCCTGCGTCGGGCTGTCGCACTATAGGATTGTCACAGTCACCATGCACAGTATGCTGGCACCATTGCACTTTAGGGAGTCACCCAATGACAAAGCTTTTTGCAGTCGCGGCAGCCACCGCCCTCATGATCACCCCCGCCTTTGCCCGGGAAATCCCGCAGGCCGTGAAGGCCCGTCAGGGCCAGTTCAACATCCTCGCCCTGAACCTCGGCGTGCTCGGCGGCATGGCCCGCGGCACCGTCGATTTCGACCAGGAGGCCGCGCAGGCCGCCGCCGATTCCCTCGTGGCGGTGAGCATGGTCAGCCAGCACGCCATGTGGCCCGAAGGCACTTCGGTCGACGACCTCGATGCCACCCGCGCCAAGGCCGAGATCTGGTCCGACATGGATGACTTCGGCTCGAAATGGGCCGCCCCGGGTGAGGCCGCGACCGCCATGCAGGCCGCCATCGGCGAGGGTCAGGCCGCCATCGGCCCGAACATGGGCCCGCTCGGCAATGCCTGCAAGGCCTGCCACGACACCTACCGCACGCCCGAGTAATCCGGGATGAAGAAGCTCCTTGGCTTCCTGGTCCCGTACCGCGATTGTCGCGGCCGGGGCCGGCTGGTTCCTGACCGGACCCTCGCAGGTCGATGCCTCGGCCTACGAGGGCCTCACCGGCGATGCCGACCGGGGTGAGACCGTCTTCACCGCCGCCGGCTGCGCCTCCTGCCACCACGCGCCCGACGCCGAGGGCGAGGCCAAGCTGGTGCTGGTCGGCGGGCAGCCCTTCGCCTCGGACTTCGGCACCTTCTACGCGCCCAACATCACCCCCGACGCGCAGGCCGGGATCGGCGACTGGTCCCTGACCGACCTCGCCAACGCGCTGACACAGGGCGTCTCGCCGCAGGGGCAGCATTACTACCCCGCCTTCCCCTACACCGCCTATGCCGGGATGGAGCCGCAGGACGTCGCGGACCTCTGGGCCTACATGCAGACCCTGCCCAGCGATGGCACCGCGTCGCAGGCCCATGACGTGGGCTTTCCCTTCAACATCCGGCGTTCGCTCGGCGGCTGGAAGCTGCTGTTCTTCCGCGAGAGCTACGTGATGGACGTGGACCCCGACCTGGAACGCGACTCGCTATCTTGTCGAGGCGCTGGCCCATTGCGCCGAATGCCACACGCCGCGCAACGCCCTGGGCGGGCTGGACCGGGGCCGCTGGATGGGTGGCGCGCCGAACCCCTCGGGCGAGGGCAGCATCCCGCCGCTGACCCCCGACAAGCTGTCGTGGTCGGCAGAGGACGTGGCCTATTACCTCGAAACCGGCTTCACGCCGGAGTTCGACGCGGTCGGCGGTCACATGGCCGAGGTGGTCGAGAACTTCTCGCAGCTGACGGCAGAGGACCGCAAGGCCGTCGCCGCCTACGTCAAAGCCCTGCCGCCCCGGGCGAGTGACAAGAGCCCGCCCCGGCGGGACGACAAACAGAAACCGCCGCCGACCCGGGTCAGCGGCGGTTTTCTTTTCCGGGAAGCGCATGGCAGTCAGAACGGGGCTTCGGGCGCCGCGCCGGGCCAGCCGGATCAGCCGCCCCCGAAGCGTCCCGGAAAAGCCGGGCGGCCTGCTGCGGTCAGGCCTTGGCCAGCTTCGCCTCGCGCGCGTCCCGCAGCCGGGCGAAATCGTCGCCCGCGTGGTAGCTCGACCGCGTCAGCGGCGTGGCAGAGACCATCAGGAAGCCCTTGCCATAGGCTGCCTTCTCATAAGCCGCGAACTCGTCGGGATGCACAAAGCGGTCCACCCTGTGGTGCTTGGGCGTCGGTTGCAGGTACTGGCCGATGGTCAGGAAATCCACGTCCGCCGCGCGCATGTCGTCCATGACCTGCCGCACCGACTGCGCGTCCTCGCCGAGGCCGACCATAATGCCCGACTTGGTGAAGATATGCGGATCCAGTTCCTTCACCCGCTGCAACAGGCGCAGCGAATGGAAATACCGCGCCCCGGGCCGCACCTCGGGGTACAGCCCCGGCACGGTCTCGAGGTTGTGGTTGAAGACATCCGGCTTGGCGGCCACCACGATCTCCAGCGCCTCCGGCCCGCATTTCAGGAAGTCGGGCGTCAGGATCTCGATGGTCGTGCCCGGCGCGCGATGCCGCACGGCGCGGATGGTCTGGGCGAAATGCTCCGCCCCGCCGTCCTCCAGGTCGTCGCGGTCGACGCTCGTGATCACGACATGGTTCAGCCCCAGCTTCTGCACCGCATCGGCCACCCGCCCCGGCTCGAAGACATCCAGCGTATCGGGCCGCCCGGTGGCGACATTGCAGAAGGTGCAGCCGCGCGTACAGATCTCGCCCATGATCATCATGGTCGCGTGGCCCTCGGCTCCAGCATTCGCCGACATTGGGGCAGCCCGCCTCCTGGCAGACGGTCACCAGGTTGTTGTCCTGCATGATCCGCCGCGTCTCGGCATAGCCCTTGCCGCCGGGCGCCTTCACCCGGATCCAGTCCGGCTTCTTCGGCTGGGCATTGTCCTTGCGGTGGGCCTTCTCGGGGTGGCGTTCCTCGGGGATCTTGAGATCGCGCATGGGATGGCGGCCTTTCTCGGGCTCCGGTCTTTGTGTCTAGGTAACCCCCCGCCCGCGAAAAAGCCAGTGCCCCGGATGACGCAGCGCCATGCATGCCGCGCAAACCCCGCAAAAGCCGCGCCCCCCGCTTCTTTGGTCCCCAAATACCTTGGGGGGGCGAGCGCAGCGAGCGGGGGCAAAGCCCCCACCCGGTCGCCTGCCGACAGGCGGGCGAGGCAAAGGATTTCCCTATCGCTCCGACAGGTTCTTTCAATGGAACCTATCGATTCACCCCCGCATTTTCCCGGCAGCACAAAGGAGCATCCCCCATGTCGAAACGGCAGACGACAAGCGCCGGCGCGCCGGTCCCCACCAACGAGACGTCGAAGACCGCGGGCGCCCGCGGCCCGGTGCTGCTGGAAGACTACCAGCTCATCGAGAAACTCGCCCATCAGAACCGCGAGCGCATCCCAGAGCGCGCGGTCCACGCCAAGGGCTGGGGCCTTCAGGGCACCTTCACCGTCACCCATGACATCACGAAATACACCCGCGCGAAGCTCTTCAGCGAGATCGGCAAGCAGACCGAGGTGCTGTCGCGCTGGTCCACCGTGGCGGGGGAACAGGGCGCGGCGGATGCCGAACGCGACGTGCGCGGCTTCAGCCTGAAATTCTACACCGAAGAAGGCAACTGGGACATGGTGGGCAACAACACCCCCATCTTCTTCGTCCGCGACGCCTACAAGTTCCCCGACTTCATCCGCACGCAGAAACGCCACCCCCAGACCAACCTGCGCTCGCCCGAGGCGATGTTCGACTTCTGGGCGGGCCAGCCGGAATCGGTGCATCAGGTGACGATCCTGATGTCCGACCGGGGCATTCCGAAGAACCCAGCGCATATGCACGGCTATGGCTCGCACACGTTCAGCATGTGGAACGAGGCCGGAGAGCGGCACTGGGTGAAGTTCCACTTCCGCTGCCAGCAGCCCATCGAGAACCACACCAACGAGGAGGCCAAAAAGTTGATCGGCGAGACCCGGGAGAGCTTTCAGGAGGACCTCTGGACCATGATCTCCGAAGGCAGGTTCCCGAAGTGGACGCTCTTCATTCAGGTCATGAAGGAAGGCGAGGAAGACAGGTTTCCCTTCAACCCCTTCGACCTGACGAAGGTCTGGCCGCATGCCGACTACCCGCTGATCGAGGTCGGCGAGCTGGAGATGCACACCCTGCCCGAGAACTACTTCCAGATGGTCGAGAACGCCGCCTATTCGCCGTCGAACGTGGTGCCGGGGATCGGCTTCAGCCCCGACAAGATGCTTCAGGCGCGGATCTTCTCCTACGCCGATGCGCACCGCTACCGCCTTGGCACGCATTACGAGGCGCTGCCCGCCAACGCCCCCAAGGCCCCGGTCGCGCATTACCACAAGGACGGCGCGATGCGCTTTTTCCGGAACGACACCGGCAACCCGGATGCCTATTACGAGCCCAACCAGTACGAGGACGCGCCGCGCGCCGACCCCTCGGTGCAGGAGCCGCCGCTGAAGATCGACGCAGAGGCCTATCGCTATCCGCAAGAGGTCACGGAGGACGATTTCGTCCAGCCCCGCGCGCTGTATCTGGAGGTTCTGGACGACGACGCGCGCAAGCGCCTGCACCAGAACATGGCCGGCGCCATGGGTCCCTGCTCGGACGCGGTCAAGGAACGCTGGTACGCGGTGCTGGAGCGCGTGCATCCGGACTACGCCAGGGGTGTCCGGGAAGCCGCCGAAAGCGCGCCCGCCCTGCCGGTGACACCGGACACGCCCGCCAAGGCGGCGGAGTGAGCGCTTCACTCTGATGACGTGATCGCGCCGTTCTGATGAGGTGACGCCACCGCACCGAAGACTGACCACCCTCGCAGGCAACTGCGGGGGCGTTTTCCTTCGGACCTCCGGTGTCAGTCGGAATGCGCCGGGCTGCCGCGCTCGGCCTTTGGCCTGCGTCCGCGCGCCAACGCTGCAAGGCTACAAAGCGCGGTCCGCTCTGGGACAACCCAATCCTCAGCCGAGGAAATCTCCGCCCTGCCGGGACATCGCGTCGTAATGCCGCCGCAGCCGTTGCAGCGCGATCCGCAGCACCACCTTGCCCGAACGCGCCGACCAGCCCAGCCGCTTTTCGGTGGTTTCCAGCCCTTCGAGGTAGCAGCAGCAGCGCAGCGCCACGTCCCCCAAACCCGGCCCCAGATCGCGCAGCGCGGCGCGCAGACGCGCCTGCGCCGGATTGGCCTCCGCGCCCTCGGCGATCTCGACCGGGGCCTCCTGCACGTAGCGGTCCCAGCTTTGCACGCTGCGCGGCCCCAGCTGCGCCAGCTCGTAATCCTCGCGCAGGCGCTCGCCCGCGGCGATCAGCGGCTCTGTCAGGAACGGCATGCCCTCCTTGTCGCGCCGCCGCCCCAGCGCCGTCAGTGGGCTTTCGGCCAGCACGTAGCGGCTCTTGCGGGCGCGCGGATCGCGCTCGACCGCGTCCAGCCCGGCCTCGGCGGCGCGACCGGTCTCGAACCCGGCCTGCGCCTCGGCGAAACCCCGGACCTTGTTTTCCTGCTCCGCCACCAGGCGGTTCAGCGCCGCCCGCCCTGACGCCGTCACCCGGTAGCGCGAGATCCGCGCCGGCTGATCGCAGGCGATCCAGCCCTTCAGCGCCATGGCCTCGGCCACGGCCACATCGACCACCCCGGTCCGGGCGCTGCCGCCGTCGCCGGTGTCGCGCACCACCACGGCCTTGTCCATCTCGGCGGCGACGGCCAGCACCGCCCCGCTTTCACACAGGCGCCTGAGGATCTGCCGCGCCTCGCGCGCCAGTGTCAGTGCGTCCGGCGGTGCCGGGTGTTGATTGGCAGCATTCATCGGATCCCTGTCCTTTCTGGTCATTCGATCCATGGCCGACGCCCGCGCCACGCCGAGGCTGCTGAGCGCCGCGTCTATCAGGGGATCGTCGCGCCGCGTCTCGATCCTGCGCACCTGCCGCAGCACGGTCGAGGCATGGCACCCCGCCTGCCGCGCCAGCGCCCGGATCGATTGCCCCTGCTCGGTATGAGCAAGGTAGACGCGCGCCGCATCGGGAACCCATTCCGGCAAGCGGTTCCATGGCGGCTTCACACCTGTGTCCATCATGACGTCCCTCCGTCCCGGAAGTTTTCCACAGCTTTATCCACAAGCCGCGGGACGCAACCTTCGCGTGTGCCAGTTACCTATTCGTTAACAAAGACCCCTTAAAACGCGTCATTGTTGACGAAACCTAAGAAAGAATAACGATTCCTGAATCGCTCGCGCGCGGTGTCGGCGCCTGCGCAACACCCGCTTCGGATGTGCCTAAGCTTGACCCATCCGCCTAACGAGAGGGTTCCCCCATGAAGGATGTTCTGGGACTGTTGACCGAAATGCGCCGCCCGCGACTGTTGATCCGCGCCGCCCGCATCGGGGCCGAGGACTACCGGCGCACCCCGCAGCTGCACCGCCTGCTCGGGCAGGGATCCCTGCCCCGCCCCGGTGCCGCGCTGATGAAGCTGATCGAGATCGAGGCCCTGCTCGACGACTGCCGCCGGGGCGATGATGCCGCCTATTCGGTCAGCCGCCATGTCGAGGTTCTGACCGCCATGATGGGCGAGGCCCGCATCCTGAGCGACGCTGGCTGAGCGCCGGACAGCCAGATACCGCGCCGGACGGCCGTCCAAACCCGCGCGGGTCGTCGGCCCGGGACGAATGCCCCGGGCGAGGGGTCAGGCGAAGGCGTCCGGAAGCTCTTCCTTGCGCTTCGCCACATAGGCCTGAAGCGCCTCTGCGGTGGCCGGGTCCATGGCCGGCTGCTGGTAGCTGTCCAGAAGCTTCGCGACCCGCGCCTGCGCCAGCACGACGGTATCGCGGCCACCGTCTTCCGCCCATGTCTCGAAGGGCTTGTAGTCCAGCAGGTCCGAGCGCCAGAAGGCCGTCTTGAAATTGGCCTGCGTATGCGCGCAGCCAAGGTAGTGGCCGCCCGGACCGACCTCGCGGATCGCGTCCATCGCCAGCGTGTCGGCGTCGACGCGCACACCCTCGGCCATCTTGTGCAGCGCGCCAAGCTGGTCGGCGTCCATCACAAACTTCTCGAAAGAAGCCACAAGGCCCCCTTCCAGCCAGCCGCAGGCGTGCAGCATGAAGTTGACGCCCGACAGAAGGCCCATGTTCAGCGAATTCGCAGTCTCGTAGGCGGCCTGCGCGTCCGGCAGCTTCGATCCGCAGAACGATCCCGCCGAGCGGAAGGGCAGCCCCAGTCGCCGCGCCAGTTGCCCGGCGCCATAGGTGATCTGGCTGGCCTCGGGGGTGCCGAAAGTGGGCGCGCCCGAGTTCATGTCGATCGAGGTCACGAAGGCGCCGAAGATCACCGGCGCGCCGGGCCGCACAAGCTGCGAATAGGCCACGCCCGCCAGCACCTCGGCCAGCACCTGCACCAGCGTCCCCGCCACCGAGACCGGCGCCATGGCGCCGCCGACGATGAAGGGCGAGACGATGCAGGCCTGCATGTTCGCGGCATAGACTTCCAGCGCGCCCATCATCACGTCGTCGAAGGTCAGCGGCGAGTTGATGTTGATGAGCGAGGTCATCACCGTGTTGTCGCGCACGAAGTCCTGCCCGAACAGCACCCCGCACATGTCGACGCTGTCCTGCGCCCGGCTGGGTTCGGTGACCGAGCCCATGAAGGGCTTGTCCGACAGGGTCATATGGGCGTGCAGCATGTCGAGGTGGCGCTTGGACACCGGGATGTCGGTGGGTTCGCAGACCGTGCCGCCGGAATGGTGCAGCCACTTGGACATCTGCCCCAGCTTCACGAACTTGCGGAAATCCTCGATGGTGGCATAGCGCCGCCCGCCGTCGAGATCGCGCACGAAGGGCGGGCCGTAGACCGGTGCCAGAACCAGGTTGCGCCCGCCGATCTCGACGTTGCGCGCCGGGTTGCGGGCGTGCTGGGTGAAGGTCGCGGGGGCCGTGGCACAAAGCTGCCGCGCAAGACCGCGCGGGATGCGCACCCGCTCGCCCTCGACATCGGCGCCCGCGTCGCGCCACCGCTGCAGCGCGGCGGGATTGTTGACGAAATTGACGCCGATCTCCTGCAGGACCTGCTCGGCGTGATCCTCGATCAGCGCCAGCGCCTCTTCGTCCAGCAGCTCGAAGTTGGCGATATTGCGCTCGATGTAGCGCGCGGTCTCGATCGCGGTCGAGGTTCGCTCGGCCCGGCGCGCGGCACCGCCGCCGCCCCTGCCCCGTCTGCGCACTGCTGCTTCTGCCATGGCCCCTCGTCCTCGCTGAATCGTGGCGGAGGCGCCCAGTGGCGCCCCGCTGTCCGTTTCTAGCGCCTCTGCCCCGAAGCGCATCGACGAATTCCGGCAGGCGCGGGGCAAAAGCGACATCCCGGACGGCTGGCCCGACTTGGCAAGGGCCACGGCGGGCGGCTAGGCTGGCCACAGGGAGGACGGACCGTGGCCGAAGAGGAACGCGAACGGTTCACCACGGCGGAAATCGGCGCCGTGGCGCATCTGTACCGCGGCGAGGTTTATCGCAGCACGATCTGGCGCACGCGGCTGGACACCACGACCAACTGGTCTGTGGTCACGCTGGGCGTGGCGCTGTCGATCTCCTTTGCCTCGCCCGAGGCCTCGCCGCTGCCTCTGGTGCTGGTCGGCGTGCTGATCGTCTTCTTCCTGGTGCTCGAGGCCCGGCGCTACCGCTATTTCAACGTCTGGCGCGCGCGCTGCCGCTGGATGGAAACGCATTTCTACGCCCCCATGCTGCTGGAGGGCGACCTTCATCTCGAAGAGAACTGGCAGGAGGTGCTGGCGAAGGACTACCTGCGCCCCGAGTACCACGTCAGCTTCGCCTCGGCGATGGGGCGCCGCATCCGGCGCAACTACCTGTGGATCCTGCTGATCCAGACCGTGGCCTTTGCCGGCAAGGTCGCCGTCCACCCGACGCCGGTCGAGACCTGGGGGCAGGCGCTGGAGCGCTCCGCCGTCGGACCGCTGCCGGGCTGGGTGGTGATCGCCGTGGGCGGCCTCTACATCCTGTGGTGGTCGGGCATGGCCTACTGGAGCTGGCGCCGGGACAATGCCCGCGCCCGCCGCCGCGGCAATGGCGGATCAGGCATGGGCTAAGCGGCACAAAGCGGGCCAGACGGGCACGGCCCCGGCTCCGGCAACAGCACAGAAATCCATCCATGGATTTCCCGCATCCCGTCCACGGGATGCCCCCGCCATCAGCCACGCATCACACCCCGCAGCACAGGCGAACCCGTCATACCGCCTCGCACCCAAATCCATCCATGGATTTGTCGCATCCCGTCCACGGGATGCTCCGCCGCCTGCCGCACCCCGCAGAGGCCCCCGGAACTTGCGCCGCACCGGTGGTGTTTTGCCTGAAAGGAGACCGGATCATGACAGGCTTTTCTAAGACATCCGCCGGCAAATGGGCCCTCTACGCCGTGCTTGCCGCCGGGATCGCCGTGGCGCTGATCGGCTTTCTCGCCGGCGCTTTCCTTTTCGGCATCTCCATCGCCGCCTGCGTCCTGACCTGGATCCTCGGCGGGTGGTCCGTCAGTCGCCGCCAGCGCCAACAGGACCGTGCCCTCCGCCGCGCCGTCGCGGCGCAGCGCAGGGCCGGTGCGCTGGCGGACAGGGATGCGCCGCCCACTCGCTGACCGCCCGCGCCACCCCGGGCAACAGCCCACCCACCGGCGGCACACAGCCGCCGCCGTCACCTGTCGTCCCTGCCGTAGCGGCGGGCCTGCGCCGTCGCCTCTTGCGCAGTCCCGCCGCTGGGCCTATTCCGCCAGCATGACCCAGCATGACCGCCTTCTGATCATCGACTTCGGCTCTCAGGTAACGCAGCTGATTGCGCGCCGCCTGCGCGAGCTGAACGTCTACTGTGAAATCCACCCCTACCAGAACGTCACCGACGCCTTCCTCGCGGATTTCGCGCCCAAGGCCGTGATCTTCTCGGGCGGGCCCGACAGCGTCACCCGCGAGGGCAGTCCGCGCCCGCCACAGGCGGTCTACGACCTCGGCGTGCCGATCCTCGGGATCTGCTACGGCCAGCAGGTCATGATGCAGGACCTCGGCGGCCGCGTCGTCGCGGGCGAAGGCACCTCGGAGTTCGACCGCGCCTATGTCGTGCCCTCCGACGACCGGATCGAGCTGCTGACCGGCTGGTTCCTCGACGGCTCGGGCCGCGAGCAGGTCTGGATGAGCCACGGCGACCACGTCTCGGAGATCGCGCCGGGCTTCGCGGTCTACGGCACCTCGCCGGGCGCCCCCTTCGCCATCACCGCCGATCTCGACCGCCGCTTCTTTGCCGTGCAGTTCCACCCCGAGGTGCATCACACGCCCAATGGAGCGACGCTCTACGAGAACTTCGTGCGCATGGCGGGCTTCAAGGGCGACTGGACCATGGGCGCCTACCGCGAAGAGGCGGTGGCCAAGATCCGCGAACAGGTGGGCGACGCCAAGGTCATCTGCGCGCTCTCCGGCGGCGTCGATTCCTCGGTTGCGGCGGCGCTGCTGCACGAGGCGGTTGGCGACCAGCTGACCTGCGTCTTCGTCGACCACGGTCTCCTGCGCCTGAACGAGGCCGAGGAAGTCGTGGGCATGTTCCGCGACCACATGAACCTGCGTGTCATCCACGCGCAGGAGCAAGAGCTGTTCCTCGGCGAGCTCGACGGCGTCAGCGACCCCGAAACCAAGCGCAAGATCATCGGGCGGCTCTTCATCGACGTCTTCCAGAAATACGCCGACCAGATCGAGGGCGCGCAGTTCCTCGCGCAGGGGACGCTCTACCCGGACGTGATCGAGTCGGTCAGCTTCTCAGGCGGCCCCTCGGTGACGATCAAATCGCACCACAACGTCGGCGGCCTGCCGGAAAAGATGGGCCTCAAGCTGGTCGAGCCGCTGCGCGAGCTGTTCAAGGACGAGGTCCGCGCGCTGGGGCACGAGTTGGGTCTTCCGGCCAGCTTCATCTACCGCCACCCCTTCCCCGGGCCGGGTCTTGCGATCCGCTGCCCCGGCGAGATCACTCGCGAAAAGCTGGAGATCCTGCGCAAGGCCGATGCGGTCTATATCGACCAGATCCGCAAGCACGGGCTTTATGACGAGATCTGGCAGGCCTTCGTGGCCATCCTGCCCGTCCGCACCGTCGGCGTCATGGGCGACGGACGCACCTACGACTACGCCTGCGCCCTGCGCGCGGTGACCTCGGTCGACGGCATGACGGCGGATTTCTACCCCTTCAGCCACGACTTCCTTGGCGAGACCGCGACGCGGATCATCAACGAGGTCAAGGGCATCAACCGCGTCACCTACGACGTCACCTCGAAGCCCCCCGGCACCATCGAGTGGGAGTGATCCTGCTCCCGCTGCGCCTCTGCCTCGCCTATGTGCTGCTCTGTGCGGTGCTGGGCTTCGGATCGGCCTTCGTGGTGCCCTCCTGCGCCTCTGTCACCGGCGCGCGCGACGTGGCGCTGGTGCTGGGCGCCGGCATCCGCAAGGACGGCACCCTGTCGCCCGACAGCGCCACCCGCACCGAGGCGGGCGCCGAGCTTTACCGGCGCGGTCTTGTCTCGGCGGTCCACCTCAGCGGCGGCGGCGCCGTGGGCGGCACCACCATCGCCGAGACCATGGCCCGGCACGCCATGGACCACGGCGTGCCGGAAAGCGCGCTGTCCTCGGGAGGGCCGCTCTCAGTCCACGCTGCAGAACGCCCTCTTTTCCTTGCCCATGCTGCCCGAAGACGCCACCATCCGGGTCGTGACCGAACCCTATCACGCCCTGCGCGGGGCCGCGTCGTTTCTGGCGGCGGGCCGCCCCTCTCCGGTCTGCGCCGCGCCGCGCGGCGACACCGGCGCCCATGACTGGGCCCGCGACCGGCTTCGCGAGACCGCCGCCTGGGGCCTGAACATCCTGCGCGGCAGCGCCTACGGGATCTCCGCCCTGCTGGGACGGGCGGACACCCTGCCCGACTGGGTGCTGGAGTAGAGCCCGTGGCCGTGACCCTGACCGGATATCTGACCGTCCCGCTGGACCGGCTCGAAGAGGTCCGCGCCGCCCTGCCCGAACACATCGCCCTGACCCGCGCCGAACCCGGCTGCCTGTCCTTCGACGTGATGGAAAGCGTGTCGGACCCCGGGCGCTTCGCGGTGTCGGAACGCTTCCTTGGCCGCCCCGCGCTGCAGGCGCACCGGCTGCGCACCGAGGGCTCAGAGTGGGGCCGCCTGACGCAGGGCATGACCCGCGCCTACCAGATCGCGGAGGACGTGGACGGCGACGAAGACGGCAGGGATGACGCGAACTGACGCGCATTCAATTTGCACCGCCCCCACAGAACGGCTATCGCCTGCGCCATTGAGGGAAAGAGGGCCTATTTCATGACCGACGCACTGACCGACCTGCTTTCAACGCGCGACTGGCTGCTGGCCGACGGCGCCACCGGGACCAACCTCTTCAATATGGGCCTGTCCTCGGGGGACGCGCCCGAATTCTGGAACGAGCAGGAACCCGACAAGATCCGCGCGCTCTATCGCGGCGCGGTCGAGGCCGGGTCGGACATTTTCCTGACCAACTCCTTCGGCGCCAATGCCTCGCGGCTGAAACTGCATGATGCCGCCGATCGCGCCTACGACCTGTCGAAGCTGGCCGCCGAACTGGGCCGCGAGATCGCCGAGGCCGCTGGCCGCAAGGTGATCGTCGCGGGCTCCGTCGGCCCGACCGGGGAAATCATGGGCGCCGCCGGCACGCTGTCGCACGAAAGCGCCGTGGCGATGTTCGAAGAGACCGCAAGAGGCCTGATGGACGGCGGCGCCGATGTGCTCTGGGTCGAGACGATCTCGGCCCCCGAGGAATACCGCGCCGCCGCCGAGGCCTTTGCCAATGTGGGCGCGCCCCGGTGCGGCACCATGAGCTTCGACACCGCCGGGCGCACGATGATGGGCGTGACCTCGGCCGACATGGTCAGGATGGTCGAGGGGCTGGGCAATCCGCCCATCGCCTTCGGCGCCAACTGCGGCGTCGGCGCGTCGGACCTGTTGCGCACGGTGCTGGGCTTCGTCGCCCAGGGCACCGAACGCCCGGTGATCGCCAAGGGCAATGCGGGCATCCCCAAATACGTCGACGGCCACATCCATTACGACGGCACGCCGGAACTGATGGCCGATTACGCCTGCCTGGCACGAGACGCGGGCGCGCGGATCATCGGCGGCTGCTGCGGCACGATGCCGGTGCACCTCAAGGCCATGCGCGAGGCGCTGGAGACACGGCCCAAGGGACCGCGCCCGACGCTGGACCAGATCACCGAGGCGCTCGGCGGGTTTTCCTCGGACAGCGACGGCACCGGCGACGACGACGGCCCGCAGCGCGAACGCCGGGGCCGCCGCCGCAAAAGCTGAGAGCGGTGTTAGGGAAGGATTAACCAAGCCATGGCAAAGATCGGCCATGGCAGGTGTTCCCGATCATATCCGACCCGACGACTGGCTGCGCACGGTCTTCTCCGCCCGCGCGGTCTCGGAAGGCGGTGTGATCCGGCGCAAGACCCGGGATATCGAACGCATCGTCTACCGCGACCGCTTCCTGATGGAGCTGAACAGACGGGGGTTCCGCGCGGTGCAGAACGGCGGGCAGACGGTGATCTTCTGCAACGCAGAGCCCGTCCGCATCCTGCGCTGATCCAATTCCATCCATGGAATTGATGCATCCCGTCCACGGGATGCCCGGCCCCTGATCGAACCGGCACACCCGCCCCACGCCGCCAATTCCATCCATGGAATTGGCGCATCCCGTCCACGGGATGCCTGTCGCGGTGCGCCGATCCACATAACGCGGTCGTCGCCAGTCGCCTCTGCAAGCACCCTCATTCCATCCATGGAATGAGCCAATCCCGTCCACGGGATTTCCCCCACCCCCGTGAAATCGGGATCAACACATGTATCAATTTCAGATCAATAACGAAAAAGATGGCTGATTTCTGCCAATTTTCCCGAAACCCCTTGTATCAATCTTTGCAAAACCTTCATTTTACAGGGAACCCGAAAGCGCCTACCGCGCTTCCAGAGAAGACCATCAGGACAGGATACCCCCATGCGCATCGCGATCCTCGGCGGCGACGGCTTCGTCGGCTGGCCCACCGCCCTCCACCTCTCGAACGCCGGCCATGAGGTCCATATCCTCGACAACCTCTCGCGCCGCTGGATCGACACCGAACTCGGCGTACAGTCCCTGACGCCGATGGATCTCGATCCAGTGAACGCTGCCGCATCTGGAAACAGACCTCCGGCGAAACCATCCGCTTCCACCTGATCGACCTCGCCAAGGAATACGAGCGCCTCAAGGCCTGGCTCACCGAGCACGCCCCCGACGCGATCATCCACTTCGCCGAGCAGCGCGCCGCGCCCTACTCGATGAAGACCGACCGCCACAAGGTCTACACGGTGAACAACAACACCAGCGCCACGCACAACCTGCTGGCCGCCATGGTCGAGGCCGCCCCCGAGGCTCATCTGATCCACCTCGGCACCATGGGCGTCTACGGCTATTCCTCGGTCGGCGCGCCGATCCCCGAGGGCTACCTCGACGTTCAGATCGACACGCCCACCGGCCCGAAAGAGCAGCAGATCCTCTACCCGACGAAGCCCGGCTCGGTCTATCACATGACCAAGTCCCTCGATCAGATCCTCTTCCAGTTCTACGCCCAGAACGACGGGCTCCGGATCACCGACCTGCATCAGGGCATCGTCTGGGGCACCCACACCGACCAGACCCGTCGGCATGAGCAGCTGATCAACCGCTTCGACTACGACGGCGATTACGGCACCGTGCTGAACCGCTTCCTCATCCAGGCCGCCATCGGCTACCCGCTGACCGTGCACGGCACCGGCGGCCAGACCCGCGCCTTCATCCACATCCAGGATCCGGTGCGCTGCATCGAGCTGGCTCTGGGTGACGCGCCGCAGCAGGGCGACCGGGTGAAGATCTTCAACCAGATGACCGAAACCCACCGTGTCCGCGACCTTGCCGCGCTGGTGGCCGAGCTTGCCGGGGCAGAGGTCCGCAACCTGCCGAACCCCCGCAAGGAAGCGCCCGAGAACGACCTGATCGTGAACAACGACCAGTTCCTCGCACTGGGTCTGAACCCGACCACCCTCGCCGAAGGCCTGCTGTCGGAAGTCGTCGACGTGGCGAAGAAATACGCCCACCGCATCGACCGCTCGCGGGTGCCCGCCGTCTCGGCCTGGACCAAGGACATCGCCAAGACGGTCGAGCACGACCCCGAAGCCAAGGCCCTGCGCGCCGTCTCATGAGAAACGCCTATGTCACCCTTGTCACCAACGCGGACTTCGCGTTGGGGGCAAGGGCGCTGCTCCACGCGCTTGCCACCACCGGCACAACGGCGGATCGAGTCGTCTTGCATACAGGCGGTGTGCAGGACGCCGATCTCGCGCCCCTGCGCGCGCTTGGTGCACAGCTTGTATATGTCGATCCCCTGCCGGTCTCGGACGCCTTCGTCGCGGCCCATGCCAAGGACCAGATCCATGGCCGCAACCCCTTCACCAAGGGCGAGAAGCCAGCCTTCCACACGCCGCTCGACAACTTCTGCAAGCTGCGGCTCTGGCAGCTGCCCTATGACCGGGTGGTCTTCCTCGACGCCGACACGCTGGCGATCCGCAATATCGACCGGCTCTTCGACTACCCGGAATTCTGCGCCGCCCCCAACCTCTACGAGGGCCTCGGCGACTTCCATCGCCTGAATTCCGGCGTCTTCACAGCCCGCCCCTCGGCCCGGACCTTCGAGGCCATGCTGGCCCGCCTCGACGCCCCCGGCGCCTTCTGGAAACGAACCGATCAGACCTTCCTCGAAAGCTTCTTCCCCGACTGGCACGGCCTGCCGGTCAACTACAACATGCTGCAATATGTCTGGTTCAACCTGCCCGAGCTCTGGCACTGGCCCTCGGTCAAGGTCATCCATTACCAGTACGAAAAGCCCTGGCAGGAGCATGCCAAGCTGGACCGCCTGAGCCCCCTCGTCGACCTCTGGCGGGCCTATGCCGCCGGTCAGACGCCGGACCTCGCCAAACTGCAAGACCCGTCGTGACCGGCCTCATCGCCCTCACCGGCGCCACCGGCATCGCCGGAGAGGCCCTGACCCCGCTTGCCGACCTCACGCTGGGCCGTCGCCCCCTGCCCGGCAAGCCACACCGGCCCTTCGACCTGACCGGCTCCGCGCCGGACCTCGGGTGGCGTCGACACCCTGATCCACGCCGCCTTCTCGCACCTTCCGGGCAAGTACCGCGGCGGCGAGGGCGACGACCCCACGGGCTTTCTCACCGCCAACCGCGACGGCACCCAACGCCTCTTCGACGCCGCCGCACGGCAGGGCGTGAAACGCGTGATCTTCCTCTCCTCGCGGGCGGTATTCGACGGGTTGCCCCCCGGCACCGACCTGCCCGAAGACCGCGCACCGGATCCGCAAAGCCTCTACGGCCAGGCCAAGCTGGCGGCAGAGACCCACCTCGCGACGCTCCCGCTCACCGGCCTCAGCCTGCGCGCCACCGGCCTCTACGGCCCGGGCCGCGCGCACAAATGGCAAGACCTCTTCGCCGATTACCGCGCTGGCAAGACCATCGCGCCCCGCCGCGCCACAGAGGTCCACACCGCCGACCTCGCCCAGGCCGTCCGCCTGCTGCTGACCGAAACCACGCCCGGCCCGGTCCACCTGTCCGACATCCTGCTCGACCGCCACGACCTGCTCGCCGAGGTCCAGCGCCTCACCGCCTGCCCATACCCGCTTCCCGCAAAGGCCAGCACAGCGGTCAGCCAACTCCGCTGCGCCCGCCTCGCCAGCCTCGGCTGGACCCCCGGCGGCACGGCCCTCCTGCACCGGACCCTCGCGTCCCTCCTGCCCTGAGGCGCGCGCCCGGGCTTTGTCCCTGCGAGAATACTCAGGCCCGCCGCACGCCCGTCACAGCCGCTCCGCGCAGCCCGCAGCTTCTTCTTGGTCCAAATACCTAATCCGACCGCCGCCAAGGGGCGCCTTGCTGACCACCTTCAGAAACACCGCGCAACAGACCGGTTCCGCCGGGCCTCAAGCCCATGAAACCCGGCTGTGCCGCTCCGCCCGGCAATGGCCGGAAGCTGCCGCGCAACCATGGCAGTCCGACAGCTCCGGTCCCACAAACACCACAGCCCGTCCAACCGGTCGGCGCCTCCCCCGGCGCGGAAGCCCGGGCAAAGCCCCTCGACACATCCGTCGCAAGCCCCTCAGAGCGGCGGAATATCCCCGGCTTCGAAGACCTGCTGGAAACCCGCCTCCCATTCGGCAAAGCGGCCCTCGGCGATCGCGCCGCGCATGCCCTGCATCAGCTCCTGGTAGTAATGCAGGTTGTGCCAGGTCAGCAGCATGCCCGCGATCATCTCTCCGGTGCGATAGACGTGATGCAGGTAGGCCCGCGAATAGGACCGGCAGCAGGGGCAGGTGCAGGCTTCGTCCAGCGGCCTCGGATCGTCCGCATGGCGGGCATTCTTCAGGTTGACCTGCCCCCGCCGGGTCCAGGCCTGCCCGGTGCGCCCCGACCGGGACGGCAGGACGCAATCCATCATGTCGATGCCGCGCGCCACGGCCCCCACGATGTCCTGAGGCTTGCCCACCCCCATCAGGTAGCGCGGCTTGTCCTCGGGCAGGAACCCCGGCGCGTAGTCGAGACAGGCGAACATCGCCTCCTGTCCTTCGCCGACCGCAAGACCGCCCACCGCGTAGCCGTCGAAGCCGATGGACACCAGCGCCTTGGCGCTTTCCTCGCGCAGATCGCGTTCCAGCCCACCCTGCATGATGCCGAACAGCATATGCCCCGGCTCGGTCGCCAAAGGCCTCGCGCGAGCGCGCCGCCCACCGCATCGACAGCGCCATGCTCTCGGCGATCCGGCCCCGGTCGGCGGGCAAGGCCGGGCATTCGTCGAAGGCCATGACGATATCCGACCCCAGAAGCCGCTGGATCTCCATGCTGCGCTCGGGCGTCAGCATGTGCTTCGACCCGTCCACATGGCTGCGGAAGGCCACACCTTCCTCGGTCAGCTTGCGCAGGTCGGCCAGGCTCATCACCTCGAACCCGCCCGAATCCGTCAGGATCGGCCGTTCCCAGTTCATGAAGCGGTGCAACCCGCCCAGCCGCGCGATCCGCTCGGCACCGGGCCGCAGCATCAGGTGGTAGGTATTGCCCAGCAGGATATCCGCGCCGGTCTCGCGCACGCTTTCGGGCATCATGCCCTTCACCGTCGCCGCCGTACCCACCGGCATGAAGGCCGGCGTGCGAATCTCTCCGCGCGGGGTGCGGATCACGCCCAGTCGCGCCTGCCCGTCGCGGGCCTGAACCGTATAGGATGTCTGTGTCATGAGGCTTCATGGCAAACCCCGCGCGATTTGAAAAGGCCCGCAACGCCCGCCCCGCGCGCCAACCCGAGGAGAAGGCCAAGGGCCGCCCGACGAGACCCCTGCGCGCGCAGCGCCCCTTTGGATGAAATGCCCGCTTGCCCCGGCGCGCGGGCTTCGCCAATCATGCGCTTATGAGCAGAACCCCGGTCTACAAGGGCGGCATGGATGCCGTCATCGCCCAGTACGAAGGCCGCCGAGACCCCTTCGAGCACCGCGCGGACGAGGGCCTGCCCCCCGCCGATCTCGACCTCGGGCCGCTGACGCAAAGCCGCATCACGCCCCCCGGGGAAGATCCGCGCCATGCCCCGCCGTTCCGATCCGCCCTGCATCGCAAGACCTTCCAGATCCGCGAGGAGCTGACCGGCGCCTCGGACCTCTGCGCGCTCAACGCGCTTCTGATCTCGCACCTGCGCAAGCGCAGCGCTCCGCCCGAGGCCGCCGTGCTGTTCCAGCGCCTCTGGGCCGAACAGGGTGCGCATTTGCTGGCCGAGCTCGATCCGCGCTGGCTGGTGTCGTCCATCACCACCTTCGGCGACCACGGCACGACCACCGTGCAGCGGTCCGTCGGGCTGGCGCTGACCGTGCTTTTCGGGATGATGAAACTCTACGAGACAGAGCGGCTTTATTCCGGCACCCCCTCGGACAAGGCCTTTGTTCTCGATGGGAAAATTCGCGGCACCCTGCCGATGGAGATGAACAGCTACAGCCTTGTGAACGGCGGGCTCGACGTCAACCTGCTGGGCCGTCTCTGGCAAGAGGCCGAGGATGACGTCGTCATCCAGCCGCTCGCGCATCACCTCTTGGACATGCTGATCCACGACCCCAACACGCTGTTCCGGCGCCTGCGGGTCATGAGCCAGCGCAAGACCCGGCGCGAAAAGGACGACCCCGCCGCCAAGCCGCGCCGGTCGAACATCGCCCCGGTTCCGGCCACGCCGCTGGACCCGCGCACCCTGCGCTGGGGCCTCGTCTCGACCGTCAAGGCGCCGCTCGACCGCATCGCGCGCTTCGCCGCCTACCATCTCGACCTCGGCGCCCATGCTCTGCACCTCTACCTCGACGAACCCGATGAGGCCGCGGCGCGCTACCTCACGCAGGTTCCTCGCGTGACGGTTACACAATGCGACGCAACATATTGGGAAAACACGGGAAAGAAGAGGCCAGAGGCACACCAGCTTCGGCAGGCCCACAATGCGACCCGCAGCCTGCGCGCCTCCGCCGGAGACCTCGACTGGCTGGGTCACATCGACGTCGACGAGTTCATCCTGACCGACCGCCCGATGCCCGAGACCCTTGCCGCCGTCCCGCCCGGCACCGCGATCACCCGCCTGCCGCCGGCAGAGGCGTTGGCCCTGCTCGAAGGTCTCCCGCGCCACTTCAAGCTGACCCACAAGCAGGCCGGCGTGAAGAAGGCACAGCTGCAGGATATCTACCCGACCTTCGGCCTGCACCTCTACGGCGGGTTCCTGTCGCATACCTCGGGCAAGGTCTTTGCCCGCACCGGCATTGCCGACACGCGGCTGGGCATCCACACGCTGAAACACATGGGGGAAGACGCCACAAACCGCTTCAAGCCCGCCGGGCTGTACCTTGCCCACCTGCATGCGCCAAACTGGGAGCATTTCCGCAACCACCTGAAATTCCGTCAGGAAAAGGGATCCTACCGCGCCCGCGCCGACCGGCCCGAACTGGGACAGGCAGAGCTGTTGCGCTTCCTCTCCGAAGAGGGCGAGGAAGCGCTGCGCAGCTTCTTCGACGAGGTCTGCGCCGATACACCGAGGCTGCGCGAGGCGCTGTCGGCGCACGGCATGCTGCTGACCCGCGACCTCGACCTCGACGGCGCGGTCCGGCGGGTCTACGGGGCGCTGCCATGACCACATGGGGCACCGTGACCACCGTGAAGGCGCCGCTGCGCACGATCCTGACCTTCGCCGCCTGGCATCTTGAACAGGGCGCGCACCGGCTGTTCTTCTACCTCGACGAGGACGCGCCAGAGACGCTGGCCGTGCTGAAGGCGCACCCGAAAATCCGGGCCTGGCACACCGATGCCGCCTGGTGGGCCAAGCGCAAGGGTCGCCCCGACAAGCATCAGGCACGGCAGGGGCTGAACGCGCGCCACGCCAACAATCGCAAGGCCGAAACGGACTGGCTGGCGCATATCGATATCGATGAATTTCTATTATCAGACAAACCGATAACAGAACATCTTCACGCTCTGCCTGAGGATTGCCTCTGCGCCCGCCTGCGCCCGGTCGAGGCCTTGGCGCCCGGTTCCGGCACGGCACCGGGAGAGACCGCCTTCAAGGCCTTCCACCTTGCGCAGGGTCCCCGGCAAGAGGCGGCAGAGGACTGCTTTCCCACCTGGGGCCCGCATCTGTCCGGCGGTTTTCTCAGCCATGTCGCGGGCAAGCTGTTCTTCCGCGCGGGCACGCCCGGCCTGCAGATCAAGATCCACAATCTCAGCCTGAACGGACAGGACAACCTGTGGCAGCAGGCCCTTCCCGGTATCGAGCTTGGCCATTTCCATGCCGCCGACTGGCAGCATTTCATCGACGCCTACCGCTTCCGGCTGGCCCGCGGTTCCTACCGGTCAGAGCTGAAGCCGCAGGTCCGGCGCGACGGGGCCGTGAACCTGCATGACCTCTTTGCCATGATAGAGGACACCGGCGGCGAACCCGCCCTGCGCGCCTTCTTCGACGAGGTCTGCACCGCAGGCGCCGACCTCTGCGCCCGGCTGGACCGCCACGGCCTGCTGCGCCGCCACCGCATGGATCTTGACGGGATCCGGGACAAGCACTTCCCCGGCGTTCCGGTGGCCCCGGACAGCACCTCAAACGCACCCTAGCCCCGGCGCCTGCGCTGTGATCACGCACGGATTGACCTTTCCGGGGTTTTTCCCTATAGCGCCGCCACGGGGTATCAAGCGACTTCACGCCGGGCCAGCCGGGTCCGCCCCCTGACAGATGTGCGGGCCAGGCCACCAGTGTCCGCAAACTACGGACACACATGACAAAATTTTCTGACCTGAACCTCAGCCCCAAAGTCCTGAAAGCCATCGAAGAGGCGGGATACGAGACGCCGACGCCGATTCAGGCAGGCGCCATTCCCCATGCCCTCGAAGGCAAGGACGTTCTCGGGATCGCCCAGACCGGCACCGGCAAGACCGCCTCCTTCACCCTTCCGATGATCTGCAAGCTGGCCCGTGGCCGCGCCCGCGCCCGGATGCCGCGCAGCCTTGTGCTGTGCCCCACGCGCGAACTGGCCGCGCAGGTCGCCGAGAACTTCGACACCTATTCCAAATACGTGAAGCTGACGAAGGCGCTGCTGATCGGCGGCGTGTCCTTCAAGGAACAAGACATTCTGATCGACAAGGGCGTCGACGTGCTGATCGCCACGCCCGGTCGCCTGCTGGACCATTTCGAGCGCGGCAAGCTGCTGTTGACCGGCATCGAGATCATGGTGGTCGACGAAGCCGACCGCATGCTCGACATGGGGTTCATCCCCGATATCGAGCGCATCTTCAGCCTGACGCCCTTCACCCGGCAGACGCTGTTCTTCTCGGCCACCATGGCGCCCGAGATCGAGCGCATCACCAATACCTTCCTGTCGGCCCCGGCACGGATCGAGGTGGCGCGCCAGGCCACCGCCTCCGAGACCATCGAACAGGGCGCCGTTGTCTTCAAGCCGTCGCGCCGCGACCGCGAAGGCACCGAAAAGCGCAATGTGCTGCGCGCGCTGATCGACCAGGAAGGCGAGGCCTGCACCAACGCGATCATCTTCTGCAACCGCAAGGTCGATGTGGACGTGGTCGCCAAGTCGCTGAAGAAATACGGCTATAACGCCGCGCCGATTCATGGCGACCTTGACCAGTCGACCCGGATGAAGACGCTCGACGGCTTCCGCAACGGCGAGGTGCGTCTGCTGATCGCCTCTGACGTGGCGGCGCGGGGCCTCGATATTCCGGCGGTCAGCCACGTCTTCAATTTCGATGTGCCCAGCCATGCCGAGGACTACGTCCACCGCATCGGACGCACCGGGCGCGCCGGACGGTCCGGCAAGGCCTTCACCATCAGCACGCCGCGCGACGAGAAGTATTTCGAAGCGGTCGAAAAGCTGATCCAGAAGGAAATCCCGCGTATCGACAACCCGGTGAAGAGCGCCCCCGCGCCCGCCGCCGAACCGGAAGAGAAGCCCGAGGCCCGCAGCGACGAGGGCGAAAGCCGCTCGCGGTCGCGCACCCGCAGCCGGTCCCGCAAGGACGAGCCGCGCAACGACCGCCCCGAGCGCAGCCCGCGCGCAGATCGGGGTGACCGGTCGGTCCGCAATGACCGGCCCGAGCGCGGCGACCGCCGCGGCGGCGGCAGCAATGTCGTGGGCATGGGCGATCACATGCCCGAGTTCATCGCGCTCAGCTTCGACGAGCGTCGCGCCTCCTGACAGGTCGGAGGGGCCGCCAAGGGCGTCCCCTCGTCACCCGGCGCCGGGCAATCGCTACCATTGTAGAACCCAACATCCCGACGCGCCCGGGATTACGCGTACCATCAGGCCAGCGTGGCCTGCATCGTGATCTCGCAGTTCAGCAGCTTCGAGATCGGGCAGCCGGCCTTGGCCGCCTCTGCCGCCTTCATGAAGTCTTCCTCCGACGCACCGGGGACCTTGGCGGCCACCGTCAGGTGACTTTTCTTCACGGCGAACCCCTCACCGTCCTTGTCCATCGACACCTTGGCCGTCGTCGAGATCTCTTCCGCGGTCAGGTCGCTTTGCCCCAGGATCATCGACAGCGCCATGGAAAAGCAGCTGGCATGGGCGGCGGCGATCAGTTCTTCGGGGTTTGTGCCCGCCTGCCCTTCGAACCGGGTGTTGAAGCCGTAGGGCTGATCCTTCAAAGCCGTGCTTTCGGTCGAGACGGTGCCCTTGCCGTCCTTGAGGCCACCCATCCATTTCGCGGAACCGGCTTTCGTGATCATGGTCTTGCTCCTTTTGTCCATTTCGCGACAAACGCGATACAGAAGGAACGTGGCCCGCGTGGCCCGAGTTCCCCCAGCCGCGTCAGACTTCGCGATTTGTTAAGACAGGCCGTGCAAGCCTTGCACCACGCGGCCTGCCCCGCGACAGGGAACGCTTCATGACGCCTACGTTGGCGCCTTCGTACGCTGCCCCGTCCCGCTCCGGGCGCAGGCCAGTCAGGAGGGGTTCGACTGCCCCTGCAGGGTCCGCGACACCTCGGCCCGGGGCGCAAGGCTGTCGGTCGCACCGCGTCCTTCCGCAGGCCCGGCCACCGGCTTTGCAGCGATAGGCTGCGCACAGACCCCGGCATCCAGCGGAGGAAGGTCCGCCCGTCGCCGGGGGCAGTCAGATCTGGCGCAGGCCGTCCGCGCCGCCCCTTATTACCCGCTGGCGGCGCGGTTCGGCAGCCCTGCGTCGCGGCTCAGCTCAGGCGGCTGACGACAACGGTGACCTCGGGCTTCTTGCCGATCTCGTTCAGGGTGCTCTGGCGCGTGACGCGGCGCAGCCCCTCTTCCAGCTTGTCGTCGTCGGTCAGGGTCTTGTCCCCGGCCCGGCCCATGAACTGCGACAGATCCTCTTCCAGAACGTCGACCAGCGGCGCATGGCTGCGCCCCATCTCGGGCAGGCCCATGGTCTCGCACCAGGGCTCGCCCAGCGGCTGGTCGTCCTCGTCCAGGATCACGGTCACGATCACATGCCCGTTCAGCGCCATGCGGATGCGGTCGCGTACGATGCCGTCCAGCGCGCCGATCTGCACAGAGCCATCGAGGTAGGTGCGCCCGGTCTCGATGTATTCGACCACCCCGGGCTCGTTGCCGGAAAGGTCGATCATCATGCCGTTGACCGCCAGCACCCCCTTGCGCCCCTTGGCAGAGGCGATGCGCGCGTGTTCGCGCAGGTGCCGGTGTTCGCCGTGCATGGGCACCACGACCTGCGGCTGCACCACGTCGTGCACGGTCTCAAGGTCCAGCTCGGTTGGCGTGGCCCGAGACGTGGTAGTCGCCCATGCCGTCATCGACCACGTCGACGCCCTTTTCGGACAGCTGGTTCATGATGCGGAACACGTCCCGTTCGTTGCCCGGGATGGTCTTGGAGGAGAACAGGAAGAGGTCGCCCTCCTGCAGCTCGATGCCATTGTACTTGCCACGCGCCAGCTGCGCCGAAGCGGCCCGGCGCTCGCCCCGGCTGCCGGTGACCAGCAGCATGACGTTTTCGCGCGGGATCGAGGTCACATCCTCGGGTCCGATCACCTTGGGGAAGGACGACAAGACACCGGTCTCGACCGCCGCCTCGATCATCCGCCGCATGGCGCGACCCAGAAGGCAGATCGACCGGCCCGCGCGGTCGCCCGCCTCGGCCAGCGTCTTCACCCGCGCCACGTTCGACGCGAAGGTGGTGGCCACGACCATGCTTTTTGCCTCGGCCACCAGCTTTTCCACCGCCGGGCCGACAGTCGCCTCGGACCGGCCGGGATGGCGCGAGAACACGTTGGTCGAATCGCAGACCAGCGCCTTCACCCCGTCCTTCGACACCTCGGCCCAAAGCTCGGGATCCCAAGCCTCGCCCACCAGCGGCGTGCGGTCCAGCTTGAAGTCGCCGGTGTGGATGACGCGGCCCGCAGGGCTGTCGATCACCAGCCCCGAGCTTTCGGGGATCGAGTGCGAGATCGGCAGGAAGCCCACGGTGAAGGGCCCCAGCGTCACGGTTTCCGGCCAGGCCGACACGGTGCGCACGGCCTTCCCTTCGACCCCGTATTCCGCCAGCTTGTGCCGCGCGATATTCGAGGTGAAGGCCCGCGCGTAGATCGGCGCGCCCAGCTGTTCGAAGGTGTGGCCCACGGCGCCGACGTGGTCCTCATGCGCGTGGGTGATCAGCACCGCCTCGATCCGGTGGCGGTTTTCTTTCAGCCAGCTGATGTCGGGGATGATCAGGTCGACGCCCGGTGTGGTGTCCATGTCCGGGAATGTCACGCCGATATCGACGACGATCAGGCGCTCTTCGCCCGGTTTGCCGTAGCCGTAGACGTAGCAGTTCATGCCGATTTCCCCGGCGCCGCCGAGGGGAAGATAGATCAGTCTGTTGTCGCTCATGTGCCTCAATCCTGTAAGCTGTTGTATTTATGGATCTCGGTCAGCCCATGCATCGTCAGATCCTCGCGGAACTCATCGAAAAGGTCCGCCGATTGCTGGAATAGGGGCGCCAGCCCGCCCGTCGATATCACCCGCATCGGGCGGTCGCGCTCGCCCTTGATGCGGTCACAGATCTCGCGCACGAGACCCACGTAACCCCAGAAGATGCCCGACTGCATGCAGGCAACCGTATTGGTGCCCACGACCCCCTGCGGGCGGGATATGTCCACATGCGGCAGCGCCGCCGCGGCCTGATGCAGCGCCTCCAGCGACAGGTTCACGCCGGGCGCGATCACGCCGCCGACATAGGCGCCGTCGTGATCCACCACGTCGAAGGTCGTCGCGGTGCCAAAATCCACGATGATCAGGTCGCCGCCGCACAGGCTGTAGCCCGCCACCGTGTTCACCAGCCGGTCCGGGCCGACCTGCGTGCCCGCATCGACACGCACGTCGATGGGCAGCAGGCAGTCGGGGCGGCCCACCACCAGCAGTACGGGTGTTGAAGTAGCGATCCGCCAGAACCCGCAGGTTGAAGACCACGCGCGGCACGGTCGAGGACACGATCATGTCGGTGATATCCGCCTCGATGCCCTGAAACTCCATCAGGGTCGACAGCCAGACGTAATACTGGTCCGCCGTGCGCCGGTGTTCCGTCGAGGTGCGCCAGGTCGCAATGAAGCGTTCACCGTCCCAGATCGAGAAAACGGTGTTGGTATTGCCGCAGTCAATGGCAAGAAGCATGGGCGTCCCGATTCAGGCAGGTGGGTTCAGAAGAAGACGTCCGCGGCAGCGATGGCCACGCGGCCCTTGGGCGTCTTTAGGACAAGTCGACCGGCCTCGTCCACCGTCTCGAAGGTTCCGGTCAGGGTCTCGCGCCCGGTCCGCGCGGTGATCTCTTCGCCCAGGCGCGCGGCCCGCGCCAGCCAGGCCTCGCGGATCGGGCCGAAACCATAGGTCACCAGACGTTCCTCGTGGCTGGCCCAGGCCACGGCCAGGGCCTCCAGCAGCGCCTCGGGTGTCACGCGCACGCCGGTCTCCGCCAGCACCGACACCGGCAGGACGGCGCCGCTCTCGACCTCTGCGGCCTCGGGCGCGGCCACCAGGTTCACCCCGATGCCCACCGCCAGCGCGCCCTGCCCCAGCCCCTCCAGCAGGATGCCCGCCACCTTGCCGTGGTTCATCAGCACATCGTTCGGCCACTTCAGCGCAAGACCCGCCGCCGTGCCCGTCACCGCCTCCAACCCGTCGTATAGCGCCAGCGCCGCCACGAAGGACCGCAGCGCAACCCGGTCCGGCGGCTCGTCCAGCCGCACCACCAGCGTCGCCGCGAAATTGCCGGCGGGCATGACCCAGCCGCGCCCGCGCCGCCCGCGCGCCGCGGTCTGCCGCAGGCCCAGGATCCACTCGGGCCCGACCAGCCCGGGGGCCAGCCGCGCGGCCTCGGCATTGGTGCTGTCGACCTCCGCCAGCACCCGCCGCCCATAGCCCGATGGCCAGCCCATCAGGATCGGCCCCCGGCTTCTTCTTGGCAAAAATACCCTCCGCCGGAGGCTCCTGCCGCCGCGACCCGTGCAGCCCTATCGGACAAGCGTCACCGCCGCGGCCTGCGCCGCGCCCTCGATCCCGAAGAGGTTCACCACGCCCGCGACCATGATGATCGCCGAGGCCATCAGGAAGCCCGTCAGCACCGGCGACCGCCCGCCGTCCAGCGCATCCTCGCGGTCCTCGCCGAAGTACATGTAGTAGACGATCCGCAGGTAGTAGAAGGCGCCGATGACCGAGGCCACCACCCCCGCCACCGCAAGCCAGGCCAGCCCGGCGTCATAGGCGGCGCGCAGCACGTAGAGCTTGCCGAAAAAGCCCACCAGCGGCGGCACACCGGCCAGCGAGAACAAGAGCACCAGCATGGCCAGCGCCTTGCCGGGTTCCTTGCGGGAATACATTCCCAGCGCCTCGATATCCGTGACCGGGTGTCCGTCCCGCTCCATCGAGAGGATGAAGGCGAAGGTGCCGACGTTCATGGTGACGTAGATCGCCATGTAGATCAGCATGGCCTGCACACCCAGCGCGGTCCCGGCGGCCAGCCCCATCAGCGCATAGCCCATATGGGCGATCGAGGAATAGGCCATCAGCCGCTTGATGTCGCGCTGCCCGATCGCCGCCACCCCGCCAAGGAACATCGACAGAAGCGACAGAAGCGCCACCACCTGCCCCCAGTCCGAGGTGACGGTGCCGAAGGCGTCGAACATCACGCGTGCAAACAGGCCCATGGCCGCAACCTTGGGCGCGGTGGCGAAGAAGGCGGTGACCGGCGTGGGCGAGCCCTCGTAGACGTCCGGCGTCCACATGTGGAAGGGCACGGCAGAGACCTTGAACGCGAGGCCCGAGATCAGCAGCACCAGCCCCAGCAGCAGCCCGATGGAGATCTCCCCGTCAGAGGCCGTGGCGATGATGCCCGAGAACAGCGTCGTGCCGGCATAGCCGTAGACCAGCGAGGCGCCGTAAAGCAGCAGGCCCGAGGACAGCGCGCCCAGCACGAAATACTTCAGCCCCGCCTCGGTCGACTTGGCGCTGTCCCGGCGCAGCGCCGCGACGACGTAAAGCGCCAGCGACTGCAGTTCGAGCCCCATGTAAAGCGCCATCAGGTCGCCCGCAGAGACCATCATCATCATGCCCACCGCGGCCAGCGCGATTAGCAGCGGGTATTCGAAGCGCAACAACCCGCGTCTTGCCATGTAGCCCTCGGACATCAGCAGCACGCAGGCGGCGGACACCAGGATCACGATCTTGGAAAACCGCGCAAAGCCGTCGTCGTTGAACATGCCGCCAAAGGCGGTGCGCGTGCCCTCTCCGGTTGTCCCGATCCAGAAGGCCACCGCGAGGAACAGCCCCGAGGTCAGCCAGACCAGCAGCGGCGCCGCCTTGTCCTTGCCGGTGTAGACCGCCGCGACCAGCGCCACCATGGCATAGATGGACAGCAGGATTTCCGGCAGGATGATATTGAGATCAGCCGTCAGCATGGCGCCCTCTCCTCAGTGGTCCGCATCCGCGACCTGCGTGGTCGCGGGCGAAAGATCGGCGGCGGCGACCGCCTTGTCGTATTGGCTCAAGAGCGCTTCGACCGAGGGGCCGATGCGGTCGAGGATCGGCGCCGGGTAGACCCCCATCCAGATCGTCATGACCACCAGCGGTGCAAAAATCGCCTTTTCGCGGGTCGTCATGTCCTTGATGGTGCGCAGGCTTTCCTTGATCAGATCGCCCATGACCACGCGGCGATACAGCCACAGCGCATAGCCCGCCGACAGGATCACCCCCAGCGCCGCGACGGCGGCGACCCAGGTGTTGACCTGGAAGATCCCCATCAGCGTCAGGAACTCGCCGATGAAACCGCTTGTCCCCGGCAGGCCGACATTGGCCATGGTGAACAGCATGAAGATCAGCGCATAGGCGGGCATCCGGTTCACCAGGCCGCCGTAGGCGTCAATGTCTCTGGTGTGCATGCGGTCGTAGATCACGCCCACACAGAGAAACAGCGCGCCCGAGATGAAGCCGTGGCTGATCATCTGGAAGATCGCCCCGTCGACGCCCTGCTGGTTCGCCGCAAAGATCCCCATGGTCACGTAGCCCATGTGGGCCACCGACGAATAGGCGATCAGCTTCTTCATGTCATCCTGCACCAGCGCCACGAGCGAGGTGTAGACGATGGCGATGGCCGACATCCACAGGACCAGCGGCGCCATGACCTCGGACCCGACCGGGAACATCGGCAGCGAGAAGCGCAGGAAGCCGTAGCCGCCCATCTTCAGCAGGATCGCCGCCAGCACCACCGACCCGGCGGTCGGCGCCTGAACGTGGGCGTCGGGCAGCCATGTATGCACAGGCCACATCGGCATCTTCACCGCGAAGCTGGCGAAGAAGGCCGAGGAACAGCATGGTCTGCATGCCGCCGATGATCTGGATGCCGAACAGGCTGAAGGTGCCGCTGTCGAAGCTGTGCGTCAGCAGCGCGGTCTGGCCCTCGCCGCAGGCGCCGATGCAGGTGGTGCCCGCCTCGGTATACATCGCCACCATGGCCACCAGCATCAGCACAGAGCCGAGGAAGGTGTAGAGGAAGAACTTGAAGCTCGCGTAGATGCGGTTCTTGCCGCCCCAGATGCCGATGATCAGGAACATCGGGATCAGGCCCGCCTCGAAGAAGAGGTAGAAGAGCACCAGGTCCAGCGCCATGAAGACGCCCAGCATCAGCGTTTCCAGCAGCAGGAATGCGATCATGTATTCCTTCACCCGGGTCGTCACGCCCCAGCTGGCCGCGATGGTCAGCGGCATCATGAAGGTCGTCAGCATCACGAAGAGCACCGAGATGCCGTCGACGCCCATGCGGTACTTCATGCCCAGAAGCCAGTCCGCCTCGTCCACCATCTGGAAGCCGGTGTCGGAGGGGTCGAACTGGAACAGGATGAACAGCGAGATCAGGAAGGTCGCCGTCGTGGTGATCAGCGCCAGCCAGCGGGCATTGCGGTCTGCCGCCTCGTCCCCGCCGCGCAGGAACAGCGCCATGATCAGCGCCGCAAGGGCGGGCAGGAAGGTGACGATGGAAAGTAGGTTGCCCATCAGTGCGCCCCCGGTCATGGTCATCCAGGTGATGAAGACGGCGATGCCGATCACCATGGCGAAAGCGTAAGTGAAGATATAGCCGGACTGCGCGCGCCCCGCGAGACGGGTGAAGAAGGGCACGATGCCCATGGCAATCCCGTTGATCCCGCCGTCGATGACATCGCCGTCGCCGCGCTTCCACAGGATGCGGCCAAGGCTTTTGGCAGGCCGCACGAAGAGGAAGTCATAGATCTCGTCGAAATACCACTTGTTCAGGAGGAACAGGTACAGCGGGCGCTGGCTTTCGGCCAGGCGCTTGGGCAGCGCCGGGTTCACGATATAGAAGATATAGGCCGTCACCAGACCGATCAGCATGGCGATGAAGGGGCTGATCTTGACCCATGTGGGTGCGTGGTGCGCCTCGTCCATGACGTGGTTGTCGGGGGCCATGTAGATCGCCCCCTCGGGTGCCATGGCGGGCAGCGCGGCATGGGTGCCGTCGGCCAGCGTCGCGTGATCGCCGGACGGATCGACCGCCTCGGCACCATCCGCTGTGGGCACTGCGCCCTCGGCCAGCTCCGCGTGCTCGGCCCCGTCGCCATGCTCCGCCCCTGCGCCCTGCTCGGCGGCCTCGGCGTGATGCGCGGGAATGCCGAAGAAGGCGTTGACCCGGTCGTGGTCCCCGAAGAAGGAGCCGTACCAGACCATCCCCGAGAAGACCGCGCCCAGACCCAGCACGCCCGGGGGCACCAGCATGACCGTCGGGCTTTCATGCGCGTGCTCATGCTTGTGCTTGTTGCCGCGCGGCTCGCCGTAGAAGGTCATGAACATCAGGCGCCACGAATAGAACGAGGTAAAGAGCGCCGCGATCACCAGCATCCAGAAGGCATAGCCCCCCGCCGTGCCGGCCCATGCGCTCTCGATCACCGCATCCTTGGACAGGAAGCCGGCAAAGCCGATGTGGGTCAGCGGGATGCCGACACCGGTGATGGCCAGCGTGCCGACCATCATCGCGGCAAAGGTATAGGGGATCTTCTTCCGCAGCCCGCCGTAGTTCCGCATGTCCTGCTCGTGGTGCATCGCGTGGATGACCGACCCGGCACCGAGGAAGAGCATCGCCTTGAAGAAGGCATGCGTGAAGAGGTGGAACATGGCGACCGAATAGACGCCGACGCCCGCCGCCACGAACATGTAGCCCAGCTGCGAACAGGTCGAATAGGCGATCACGCGCTTGATGTCGTTTTGCACCAGACCCACGGTCGCCGCGAAGAAGGCGGTGGTCGCGCCGAGGATCGTGATGAACATGGTGGCGTGCGGCGCGAACTCCATCAGCGGCGACATGCGGCAGACAAGGAAGACGCCCGCCGTCACCATGGTGGCCGCGTGGATCAGCGCCGAAACCGGCGTCGGGCCTTCCATGGCGTCGGGCAGCCATGTGTGCAGCAGCAGCTGCGCCGACTTGCCCATGGCGCCGATGAACAGCAGCACCGCCACCAGCTCTGCCGCGTTCCACGAGGTCCAGAGGAAGGTGATCTGCGTCTGCGCCAGTTCGGGCACGGCGGCAAAGACATCGTCGAAGCGCACGGAATCCGTGAGGTAGAACAGCGCGATGATCCCAAGCAGGAAGCCGAAGTCGCCGACCCGGTTGACGATGAAGGCCTTCATCGCCGCCGCATTGGCCGAAGGCTTGCGGTAGTAGAAGCCGATCAGCAGGTAGGAGGCGACACCCACGCCCTCCCAGCCGAAGAACATCTGCACGAGGTTGTCCGAGGTCACCAGCATCAGCATGGCGAAGGTGAAGAAGGACAGGTAGGCGAAGAAGCGCGCCTTGTAGCTTTCCTCGCCCTCCTTGAAGTTCTCGTCATGGGCCATGTAGCCGAAGGAGTACAGGTGCACGAGCGCCGAAACCGTGGTGACGACGATCAGCATGATCGAGGTCAGGCGGTCCAGCCGGATCGACCACTCGGTCGACAGCGTGCCGCTTTCGATCCAGCGCATCACCGGAATCTGCTGCGTTTCCGGCCCGTGGGTCAGGAAGACGATCCACGAGAAGGCACAGGCGAGGAACAGCAGGCCGGTGGTGACCCATTGCGCGCCCCGGATCGAGATGAAGCGCCAGCCGAAGCCCGCGATCAGGCTGCCCAGCAGGGGCGCGAAGAGGATGATGGTTTCCATGGTATTGTCCTCTCAGCCCGCGATCATTGAAATCAGCAACAAAAGCTGCGGATCGGGATAGGGCAGCATCATGAACTTGGGGGCAGCCCATGCGATCGCATTTGCGGGTGTTCCTCCAATCAGAAGCATGAAACCCGGCAGACCAACGTTGGTGATCATCGGCTTAACCCTTCATCACGTTGACGTCTTCAACCGCGATGGTGCCACGGTTGCGGAAGAAGCAGACGAGGATCGCAAGGCCGATGGCCGCCTCGGCGGCGGCGACGGTCAACACAAACAGCGTGAAGACCTGCCCCACCAGATCGCCCAGATGGGTCGAGAAGGCCACGAGGTTGATGTTCACCGCCAGAAGCATCAGCTCGATGCTCATCAGCAGGATGATCACGTTCTTGCGGTTCAGGAAAAGCCCGAAGATGCCGATGACGAAAAGCACCGCCGCCACCGTCAGGTAATGTTCCAGTCCGATCATCTGTCCCCCTCGGGCCGCTCCGCCCGATTTGTGGTCTTGTCCGTCAGGGGCCGGTTCGCCGGTCCCTTGCTTGCGCGCCCCTGAAAGGCCGCGTTTCGTGGCGGCCTAGCCGCCGAAGTCGCCGCAGGCCACCGGAACCGCCGTCACGATGCCCACCGCGACCGCTGTCCAGGTCACTGCGTTCACGGCAGCCGCCCGCGCCGCAGAAGCCGCCAGCCGGGCATCCGGCTGCGCCAGCCCTCGCGCACATGCACGGGCACCAGCCGCATCGCCCGCCGCAGCAGCCATGCGCCCAGTGTCAGCTTGAAGGCCCAGAAGGCCGCATAGGCCGCCAGCCCTGCGGGCGACAGCATGAAGTCGAAGAATGCGCTCACAGCCCCTGCCCCGGTTTGACGTCGCGCAGCTCCATGGCCTTGGCCGGGTCGCGGTACATCTGCGCCAGCACGTCCTGGCGCTTCACGTCCTGGCGGTGGCGCAGCGTCAGGACGATGGCCCCGATCATCGCCACCAGCAGGATCAGCCCGGCCAGCTGGAACAGCAGGAAGTAGCGGTCATACAGCAACATGCCCAGGGCCTGCGTGTTGTGCATCTCGGTGCCGATGGGCGCGGCGCGCTGCGCCTCGGCCATGTCCGAGGCGTCCCATGCGCCGAAGGCCATGACCAGCTGCATCAGGATCACCAGGCCGATCAGCAGCGCGAGCGGCATGTATTTCGCCATCTCGGCCTTCAGTTCGGCGAAATCCACGTCCAGCATCATCACCACGAAGAGGAACAGCACCGCGACCGCGCCGACGTAGACGATGACCAGCAGCATGGCCACGAACTCGGCGCCCATCAGGACAAAGAGCCCCGCAGACGACAGGAAGGCGAGGATCAGCCAGAGCACCGAATGCACCGGGTTGCGGCTGACGACGGTGAACAGCCCGCCCGCGATGGCACCGATCGCAAAGAGATAGAAGGCAAAGACGGTCATGTTTCGTCGTCCTTTCGGTCTGTCATGACCTCGCGCGCAAGGTCCATGGCCCGGGTCATGGCGGGAATGCCCGCGAACATCGACATCTGCGCGATGGTCTCGGCCACTTCCTCGTCGGTGGCGCCCGCCTCGAGCGCGTGGCGCACCGCCATGCGGAAGGGCGTTTCGGCCTGCGCGCCCTGCATGGTCATGCCCGCGATGGTCAGGAGCAGCCGCGTCTTGGCGTCCAGCCCGGACTGCGACATGCCCTTGCCGAACCACATCTCCATCGCGTCCTTGGACATGGTCGGCCAGAGCTTTTCAAAGCCCTTTGGATCGAAGGAGGAGAGCGCCGGGTTGAAGGCCTTGGCCATCTCCTGCGCCTGCTGCATCATCAGCTCGAAGGGGGTCTTGGCGTCAGACATCGCGGCTCTCCCGACCATGGATTTTGGAAAATCCATGGCAAAAATCCTCGAAGATTTTTGCGTCGTGGGTCATCGGTAGGGGGCGTCCAGTTCGAGGTTGCGGGCAATCTCGGCCTCCCAGCGGTCGCCGTTCTCAAGCAGTTTCTGCTTGTCGTAGAACAGTTCCTCGCGGGTCTCGGTCGAGAACTCGAAGTTCGGACCCTCGACAATGGCATCGACCGGGCAGGCCTCCTGGCAGAAGCCGCAGTAGATGCATTTGGTCATGTCGATGTCGTAGCGCGTCGTGCGGCGCGAGCCGTCGTCGCGCGGTTCGGCGTCGATGGTGATCGCCTGCGCCGGGCAGATCGCCTCGCAAAGCTTGCAGGCGATGCAGCGTTCCTCGCCATTCGGGTAGCGCCGCAGGGCATGCTCGCCGCGGAAACGCGGGCTCAGCGGGCCCTTTTCATGCGGGTAGTTGACCGTGGCCTTGGGCGAGAAAAAGTATTTCAGGCCCAGCTGGAACCCCTTCACGAAGTCCGCGAGCAGGAAGTATTTCGCGGCACGGTCGTAATCCATGGTGGCCATCAAGAACTCCCCTGTGTCTGCGGCGCGCCCTGCGTCCGGGCCTCGAGGCGCTCGGCCTCGGAGGCGTCCATCAGCGGATCGCCGTTGGCGTCGTATTCCTGAAACCCGGTGCCGGCGCCGGGCGCCTGCATCGGCTGCTCGGCGTCCTGCTCCGGCTGCGCCGGGGCCCCGGCGGCTTTCTTCGCCTCGGTGGCCTGAACGTCGGCGGCCCAGCGGAACAGGGCGGCGGCGATCTCTGTCGCCTGCGGCATCAGGTTGCCGTCGCTGTCCACATCCGGCAGGCCGGTGTCGCGGACGACGAAATCGCCCAGTTCGATCATGTCGATGTATTTCGCGTCGAGGATCGCATTCTTGAGGTCGCTCATCGGGGTTCTCCCATGTCAGAGGCGACGGACGTCAGGCCCGCCGCTCTGCACAGCATAGCACCGAACGCCCGCCCCTTCTCGGGAAAGGCCGGGGCGCCGGTGCGGCAGACCATGCGTGTCGCTGTCGGACCCAAGGCCTAGCCCCCCACCGCCCAGCGGGCCCAGAAGCCGCCGAGCACCTCGAATTTCGCCAGGAAGGCCACCACGACGACCCAGGCCAGCGAGAGCGGCAGGAAGACCTTCCAGCCGATGCGCATCAGCTGGTCATAGCGGTAGCGCGGGGTGATCGCCTTCACCATGGCGAAGAGGAAGAAGAAGAAGGCCATCTTCGCGACCATCCACAGCGCGCCGTCCGGCAGGCCCGGGATGGGCGACAGCCAGCCACCGAAGAACAGCAGCGTGGTCAGCGCGCACATCAGGAAGATCGCGATGTATTCGCCCGCCATGAACAGCAGGAAGGGCGTCGCCGAGTATTCGACCTGGTAACCCGCCACCAGTTCCGATTCCGCTTCTGGCAGGTCGAAGGGCGGACGGTTGGTTTCCGCCAGCGCGCTGATGAAGAACAGGAAAACCATCGGGAAATGCGGCAGCCAGTACCAGCCGAAGAAGCCCCATCCTGTGTCCTGCGCCTTGACGATGTCACCGAAGTTCATCGAGCCGGTCGAGAGGATCACGCCGATGATGATCAGCCCGATGGAAACCTCGTAGGAAATCATCTGCGCGGCAGAGCGCAGCGAGCCGAGGAAGGGGTATTTCGAGTTCGAGGCCCAGCCGCCCATGATCACGCCGTAGACCTCCAGCGAGGAGACGGCGAAGACATAGAGGATGGCGACGTTGAGGTCCGAGATCACCCAGCCGTCGGCAAAGGGGATCACCGCCCAGGCGATCACCGCCAGGACAAAGCTGGTCAGCGGCGCGAGGATGAAGACGGTGCGGTCGGCGCCCGCCGGGATCACCACTTCCTTGACCACGTATTTCAGCGCATCGGCCACCGATTGCAGCAGGCCCCATGTGCCCACCACGTTCGGGCCGCGCCGCATCTGCACCGCCGCCCAGATCTTGCGGTCGCCGTAGACGAGAAACAGCAGCGAGATCATGACGAAGCCCAGCACCGCAAGGCATTGCGCAAGGATGATCACGAAGGTGCCCGAGGGCGTGGAGAAAAATGTGTCCATCAGGTCCTCACACCATCGGTATTCCGCTTTCCGCGCAGGCCAAGGCGGTGACCTCCGCGTCGATTGTCTTCAGCCCCGCGGGCAGCGCGGCCGAGATCGTGTAGACCGCATCGCCGCGCCAGAGGCCAGCCTCTTCCGCGACCGTCGTGCGCAGATGCCGCGCAAAACCGTAGCCGCGAATGATCGCATATTGCGCCGCCGCGCATTCCGCGTAGCGTTCGACGTCCTCCGGGTCGCGCGCGCCGCGCATCGACACAAGGAAGCTGACGAGATCCCCGTCCAGCAGCCGCGTTTCCACGCCCTCGTAGACCGGGGTGAAGGGCAGGCTGTCCCGCGGCACCGGCTCTGCCTCGCAGGCCAGAAGCGCGCAGGCCGATACCAGCGCCGCTATGGATCTGGAAACGCTCACTCATTCCGCCGCAAGCGGGGCTTCCGCGCGCGCCTTAGCCCGGCGGCTGAGGTCGGCCATGACCTCGGACGACCGGGCGATGGGGTTGGTCAGGTAGAAATCCGCGATGGCGGTGCGGAAGCTCGCATCGCCCAGCGTACCCGCGTCGAGCGGCTGCCAGGCGTTTTCCGGCACCGCGTCGATCTTCTTCAGATGCGGCACGTCCTTCACCAGCGCCTGCCGCAGCTGCGCAAGGCTGTCCCAAGGCAGCGCCGCGCCCAGTTCGGCAGAGAGCGCGCGCAGGATGGCCCAGTTCTCCTTGGCCTCACCCGGCGCGAACCCGGCGCGCAGCGCCAGTTGCGGGCGGCCTTCGGTGTTCACGAAAAGCCCGTGCTCTTCGGTCCATGCGGCGGCGGGCAGGATCACGTCGGCGCGATGCGCGCCCCGGTCGCCATGCGAGCCCTGGTAGATGACGAAGGCACCCGGGGCGATTTCGACCTCGTCGGCGCCGAGGTTGTAGATTACATCCGCCTCGGCGACGGCCTGCATGCCACGGTCGGTCACGGCGCCCACGTCCATGGCGCCAACCCGGGCGGCGGCGGTGTGCAGGATCAGCAGCCCGGCCTGACGCGCCTCGGCGATCTGCATGGCCATGGCCAGCACCGCCGCGCCGTCGGCCTCGCCAAGGGCGCCCTGCCCGACGATGACGATGCCGCGTTCGCCCTCTTCGACCGGCTCGCTGCGCGCGAGCTCCAGATGGTCGGCCAAGGCCTTGCGGTCCGTGCCGAAGCCCTGGACGTCATAGGTCAGATCCGCGACCGGCCCGATCACGCCGACCTGCGCGCCGCGCGCCCAGGCCTTGCGGATGCGAGCATTCAGCACCGGCGCCTCGACACGCGGGTTGCAGCCGATCAGCAGGATGCCAGTCGCCTCGTCGATATCTTCGATGCGGGCCGTCCCGACATAGGCCGAGCGATTGCCCGCGGGCAGCTTGACGCCATCGGTGCGGCACTCGACCACGCCGCCCTGCCCCTCGACCATCTGCTTGAGGCTGTAGGCCGCCTCGACCGGGGCCAGATCGCCGACGATCCCGGCCAGTGCTCTTGGCGCCCTTGATCGCCCCGGCGGCCTTTTCCAGCGCCTCGGGCCAAGTCGCGGGGCGCAGCTTGCCGTTCTCGCGCACATACGGGCGGTCGAGACGCTGGCGGCGCAGACCGTCCCAGACAAAGCGCGTCTTGTCGGAAATCCATTCCTCGTTCACGCCGTCATGGTTGCGCGGCAGGATCCGCATCACTTCGCGGCCCTTGGTATCCACGCGGATCGAAGAGCCAAGCGCATCCATCACGTCGATGGTCTCTGTCTTGGTCAGCTCCCACGGGCGGGCGGTGAAGGCATAGGGCTTGGACACCAGCGCCCCCACCGGGCAGAGGTCGATGATATTGCCCTGCAGTTCGGAATCGAGCGTCTGGTTCAGGTAAGAGGTGATCTCGGCATCCTCGCCGCGCCCGGTCTGACCCATCTGGGTGATGCCCGCGACCTCTGTCGTGAAGCGCACGCAGCGGGTGCAGGAAATGCAGCGCGTCATATGCGTTTCGACCAGCGGGCCGAGATCCAGATCGTCGACGGCGCGCTTGGCCTCGCGGTAGCGCGAGAAGTCGACGCCATAGGCCATGGCCTGATCCTGAAGGTCGCATTCGCCGCCCTGATCGCAGATCGGGCAATCCAGCGGGTGGTTGATGAGCAGGAACTCCATCACCCCTTCGCGGGCCTTCTTGACCATCGGAGAGTTCGTCTTGACCTGCGGCGGCTCGCCGTCCTTGCCGGGACGCAGGTCGCGGACCTGCATCGCACAAGAGGCGGCGGGCTTCGGCGGGCCGCCCACGACCTCGACAAGGCACATGCGGCAGTTGCCCGCAATCGACAGACGCTCGTGGTAGCAGAAACGCGGCACCTCGATCCCGGCCTGCTCGCAGGCCTGAATCAGGGTCATGGCGCCATCCACTTCCAACTCGATTCCGTCGATGTTGATCTTGCGCAAATCGGACATGCTGGCGCCTTTCCAGTTCCATGGCTGGCAGCGCTCATCCGCAGATGAGCCGCGGTCGAGGGCGTTCTACCGCGCATCCCTGTCCGATACCAGATGCGCGACCGCCCAAAAGCGGGAAAAATCGACGCGGGCGCGGGTGCGGACGACCCGCGCCCCGCAATTTAACGATTTGAAAAGAATGCGGTAATTTCCGATTAAATCAGTCAGAAATACGGGACCTCACCGCAGGAAGCTGCCCACCGGCCCGCCGCGCGCGATATCGGCCTTGCCATAGGCACACAGCGCCGCGCGATCCTTGGCATTGACGCCCTGACTGGACAGATAGGCCTCGGCCTTCTTGCGCATACGCTCCTTCTCCGCCTTCGATGTCACGTAGTCGTCGATCTCGTCGTTGGAGTACCCCATGTCCCCGGCCATCCCCTTCAGGGTGTTGAGCTGTGACATGGCCCGGACAAGGCGCGGCTCGATGCCGTCGCATTTCTTGCGGATCTCGTCGGCGATCGCGATGGCCATGAGGCCGTTGTCGATCTGGGGCACATCGCGCAGCGGCGGCTTGGCCTGCGCTTGGACAGCCGTCATGGCAAGGATCAGGGCGGCGGGAATCAGGCGCATTGGGGTGCTCCTTTGGATTGGACGTCCCCCTGAATGAAGGTCACACGCGCCGGCTATTCAATAACCGGACCCCCGACTTGTGCTTTTCGGCGGAAATTCCCCGATCAGCCGGCATCGCGGCAGGAACCGCGCAGCGTCACCGTGTTCTTCGTGATCGGCAGCGAAGAGCGCGGCGTGTCCGGCCCCACCCGCCAATCGATGTCCGAGGTGCCGTAGAAGGTGATGCAGTGGCGGATGCCTTCGTATTCGGCAGCGGCGATGGCGCCTTCCAGCGATTTCGCAACGGGGCGCGCGGTAGCCACGAAGTTCTGCCGGTCCGACCGGGCAACCGCCCGCGCGGTGCTGTTGTAGCGCTGACCGTCGAACAGCGGCTTCGAGCCCTGGCCGAAACCAAGACGCCCGCAGCCCGCCACAGAGACCACCATCAGCAAAAGACAGATCACGCGCACCATGGCTTGTTCGTTCCCTTCGCGCTCAACGCTTCGATTGCGGCAGCCCGGTGCTGCGCCGGCGCACTCTCTCCCCTGCGCGGCCCAAGGTCAAGCCGCACAGGGGGAAATCCCCGGACCCGCCGCGCGGCGCCGGTGATTTTCCGGCGCCGTGACAGAGCCAACGCGACCAGAGGCCGTCACCGCCCCACCCTGTCCGGGGATAACCGCAGCCCAGTGCGACCGCGTCACCGACAGGCGGACCCCCGAGACCCCGGACGGCATTGCCGGAGGCAGGCCCGGAACGGACCGCGAGGACCTGCAAGCAGAGACCGGCAGCCCGTAGGCCATTCGGCCCCGCCCCGGTCAGGAGCCCTGCACGCCCGGCGTATCCAGGCAGAGGTTCCGGAAGGTCCAGACCCCGTTGGCCTGAAACCGCGATTCGGCGTCGACCGCGACGGTCAGGCCATGGTGCGCGCAGAAGGCCTTGGCCAGGTCGCGCGCCAGCGTCCGGTCCCGCGGACCAAGGCCGGGCGCCCCTTCGCTGCGCACATGCACGGTGCTTTCCGGCTCTGGCGCCGGACGGGTGAGGGCCTTCCCGGCAAGACCGATCACGCCGTCGGTGGCGCCGGTCCTGCCCTCGTATTGCGCGAAGGTCACGCCATAGGCCTGATCTTCGTAAAGCATCATATCCATCAGCCGGGCGGCGGCCTTGTCCGCCTGTGCCGTTCCGGCGAGGGTGGCGCCGCAGAGGCATGCGCCGATCAAAAGAGCCTTGGTCGTCTGGATCATCTTGCCATCTTCCCTTGCGCTGCTCGTCTACCGGACGCCCCGCATGGACCGGCCTGCGGGACCTGTCGGGGCCGGCCTGTCCGCCCCCTGGAAGGGCAAGGGCCGGTTAATTTCGCCCGCCGCCCTTGACTGACATCCCCTGCGCCCCAAATCGCCTTTTAAGAAGCTGTTAGCCCCGCCCGGATCTGTCCTGTCAGGATTTCCGGGCAATGTGGCTTTGTAAAGTTACCATGACGTGAACGCGGGCCCGGCGTGGCCGTCCGCCCACATCTTGAGCACATCCCGCCACACGCCCCCATAGAAGCGAAACCCCGCCGCGCACGGCAGGGTTGTAACAGTCATTGAATAAGGCGCGGTCTATCCCGGGAAAGCGCGGTTATTCCGCAGCAACCGCGCTGACGCGACCGGCCTTCTGCGCCTTGATGCGGTCCTCGATCTCGTCCCGGAAGTTGCGGATCAGACCCTGGATCGGCCAGGCCGCCGCGTCGCCGAGCGCGCAGATGGTATGGCCCTCGACCTGCTTGGTCACGTCGAAGAGCATGTCGATTTCCTCGACCTCGGCCTCGCCGCGCACCAGCCGGTCCATCACGCGCATCATCCAGCCCGTGCCCTCGCGGCAGGGCGTGCACTGGCCGCAGCTTTCGTGCTTGTAGAATTTCGCCAGCCGCCAGATCGCCTTGATGATGTCGGTGGACTGATCCATCACGATCACCGCCGCCGTGCCAAGGCCGGACCCCAGTTCGCCGCGCAGGTAGTCGAAATCCATCACCGCATCGCGCATCTTCTCGCCGCGCACGCAGGGCACCGAAGAGCCGCCGGGGATCACCGCCTTGAGGTTGTCCCAGCCGCCGCGAATGCCGCCGCAATGCTTCTCGATCAGTTCCTCGAAGGAAATCGACATGGCCTCTTCGACGACGCAGGGCCGGTTCACGTGGCCCGAGATGGCAAAGAGCTTGGTGCCCGCGTTGTTCTGGCGCCCGAAGCTGGCGAACCACTCCGGCCCGCGCCGCAGGATCGTCGGCACCACGGCAATCGATTCGACGTTGTTCACCGTGGTCGGGCAGCCGTACAGCCCCGCCCCCGCCGGGAACGGCGGTTTCATCCGGGGCATGCCCTTCCTGCCCTCAAGGCTTTCCAGCAGCGCGGTTTCCTCGCCGCAGATATAGGCGCCCGCACCGTGATGCAGGAAGAGTTCGAAGTCGTAGCCCGAGCCGCAGGCATTCGGGCCGATCAGACCGTCCTCATAGGCCTCGTCGATGGCGCGTTGCAGCGCCTCGCGCTCGCGGATGTATTCGCCACGGATGTAGATGTAGCAGGCATGGGCCTGCATCGCGAAGCTGGCGATCAGGCAGCCTTCGATCAGCGTATGCGGATCGTGGCGCATGATCTCGCGGTCCTTGCAGGTGCCGGGCTCGGATTCGTCCGCGTTCACCACCAGATAGGCCGGGCGACCGTCCGATTCCTTGGGCATGAAGGACCATTTCAACCCGGTCGGGAAACCCGCCCCGCCGCGACCGCGCAGGCCAGAGGCCTTCATCTGGTCGACGATCCAGTCCCGCCCCTTGTCGAGGATGCCCGCAGTGCCGTCCCAATGGCCGCGCTTCTTGGCGCCTGCCAGCGTTCGGTCGTGCATCCCGTAGAGGTTGGTAAAGATCCGGTCCTGGTCCTGAAGCATCTGTTAATCCTCATGTTCCCGGCGATCCCGCCACAAACCGTATATCATCCAAATCGCCCAGATGAAGCCCGCCCCGGCGGCAAGATCCATAAAAGCGCGCAGACGCTGGCTGAGTTCCAGCATCTGCCCGATGATCGTCGCGGCGATCCAGAACAGGCCGGTCCCCGCAATGACCAGCGCGATCATGCGTCCGCGCCGGTTGAAGTCCTTGTTATCCGCCATTGCCGCGCGTCAGGTCACTTGGCCAGCGCGGCGGCCTGAGCCACCCAGCCGTTGCGCGAGGCCCGGCCCCGCACGCCCGGCAGGTTCTCGTCGACCCAGGCCACGTTGGACTCGGTCCAGGCGGCGATCTGGCTGTAGTGCCAGATGCCCTGCGCGTTCAGCGCCTCGGCCAGCTTCGGGCCAACACCGTTGAGCGCGGTCAGATCGTCCGCCTCGCCCTTGGGCGCGGCCAGCTTCACCGGCTCGACGAAGGCCGCGACCGGGGTCTCGGTCGCCTTGGCGGCGGCGACCGGAGTTGCCGGAGCCTTGGCCGCCTGGGCCTGCGCCGGGGCGGCGGGTTCTGCCTTGGCGGCGGCGGGTTTGGCGGCGGGCGCCGCCGGTGTCGCGGCGGGCTTGACCGGCGCGGCGGCCGGTTTCACGGATGCGGCAGGTTTGGTTTCGACGGGCTTCGCCTCGGCGGCGGGCGCCGTGACGGCGGCCTTTGCCTGCGGTTCCGGCGCGGGCGCGGCCAGCTTCGTCACAGCCTCGGCCTTTTCGGCATCGGCCTCGGTCTTCTCGGCGGCGGCCTCGATCACCGCCTCCGCCCTTTCGGCGACCCGGCGCGCTTCCTTGACCACCTCATCGACGGTCGAGGGTGCCTCGGGCATGGCCTTGACGGCGGTCGGGTTCGACACGCACAGCCCGGCGCGCATCAGGCCATAGGGCGTCGGCATGCCCTTCCAGGGCAGCATCGCCAGTTCCAGCATTTTCTGGGTCGTCTCGACGGCGAAAACGGTCTGCATCGCCATCATCCTGACCACCGGGGAATAGTCGGGGGTCATGGTGAAATACGGGGTCTTCATGGTCACTCCATCGCTCCACATGCGGGATCGACACGCGCGAAGGCGCGCGCCGGTTCAAGCGCCGTTCCTCCCCAACAGTGCCCGTATGGGAGGCCTCGCACAGGATCGGTTCCCGTGCAAGGCATGGCGTTGTCGCAGGGTCAGTAGACGTCCCCGTCGTCGACACGCCTTGAAAATTCGGTATCGCCCCCGGCGGCGAGGATCCTGGCCTGATCGACCCATCGGTCGCGCGACACGCGCCCCCGGAAGCCTTCAAGGTTGGCGTCCATCCACGCCACCTCTTCGGCGGTCCAATTGGCGATCTGGTCGAAGTGATAGATGCCCAGACTGTGGCACAGGGCTTCGAGCTTTGGCCCGATCCCCTTGATTTCCTTCAGGTTGTCCGGCCCGCCCGCGCGCGCACCCTCCAGCATGGCGGGTTTGCTGCCCTCGCCCGTCCCGTCCGGCACACCGTCCCTGTCGTCGCCGGGGGTCCCGGCGCCGTCCGGGGCCGTGCGGTCAGAGGGGCCTTCGTATCGCCACGCCCCCTTGCGGCTGGCAAGCTCCTGCTGACCTGCCAGCGCTTTACTCGGTTTGACCAGAATGCGGGCATCCTGCGGATCGGCGGCAGAGGCCGAAGCCGGTGCGGAAGCGGGCTCTTCGGCAGCCGTCGCGGCCTGCTCTGGTACGGGATCCGCAGCCGGGACCGTTTCGGCGGCGGCTTCGGAGCCGCGCTCGTATGTCCATGTGCCCTTGCGGCTGTCGAGATCGGCCTCGCCCGCCAGCGCGGCGCTGGGTTTCACCCGCGATCCGGTCTGACCGGCGCTTTCAGCGGCCCCTGCCGCCGCCACCGGTTCCGGGGCCGGGTCTGGGTCCGCCCGCGGCGCATCCTGCGCGGCGCCGGCACCCGCAAGCGCGGTTCCCGCCGCAGCGACCCCCACCGCCGACGCGGCGCCCGCCGCCCCCGCCGCGGTGGCCGAACCGGAAGAGGCCGCCGCCGAGGTCGGGGCGGTGACCGGTGCCGCGGGCGCGGCCTCGCGCGGTGCCGGGGCCGCCTTGCTGTCGGCACAGAAGAGCCACGTGAAGAGGAGGCCCAGCAGGACCGCCGCCAGAATGCCAAGCACCGCCGCCGCCGCGAAGGACTTGTCGCCCGCCGTCAACAGCATGAGGAAGGTCAACGCGCCGATGATCGCCGCAAGCCCCCAGCACCGCGTGGTGCAGCCTTCTCCTGAATGTGCCATTCCACTCTCTCCCTGTTCTGTCGGTTTGGCTTGAGTTTGCACAAACCTAGACAGGTTGGGAAAGGGAAAGAAATCAGGCTTTGGTCTCGTTCGACAGGTCGCGGGCCTGGGCGATCCACTCGTCCCGGGTCACGCGGCCCTTGAAGCCTTCGAGATTGTCATCGACCCAAGCGACCTCTTCGCCGGTCCAGGCCGCGATCTGGTCGAAGTGATAGAACCCCATGGAATGCAAAAGCTTTTCCAGCTTCGGCCCGACACCCTTGATGCGCTTGAGGTCGTCGGGTTTGCCGCCGCGAGGGCCGTCGATGCCCTGCGGTTTCGTCCCGGACGAAGCCTCTTCCGCCGCGACCTCGGCCGCGCCTTCGCTGGCCTCTGCCGGTTCCGACTTGCCTTCGGGGCGACCGGGGCGATCCGCCGGATGCTCGCGCTTGTCGATGCCGGTGGCATCCGCCGGGCGTCCCTGCGACAGATCCGGCCCGCCACTGGGGTTCCGCATCGCCACGGCGGCCCGACTGGTCGGTCCAGGGCGCGTCCAGCGGCACCTCGGTGCCGTCGATGCGCTTGATCGTGTCGCCGATGTCATGCGCCAGCTGGGCGCTGGCGTTCAGTGTGATCGAGCCGTTCACGAACTCGGTCAGCGTGGTGATCCCGCCCTCGGGCTCGGAGGCGAAGCGCCCGTTCTGCGGACCCACCTGCGGCACTTTCCCGGCGGCGAGATCGTCCAGCAGCGCGCCCAGCTTCTCGGCGGTCAGGTCCTCGTAGTAATCCTTGCCGATCTGCGCCATCGGCGCATTGGCGCAGGCCCCGAGGCATTCCACCTCTTCCCACGAGAAGCGGCCATCGGCGGACAATTCGTGCGGGCGCTCTGCAATCTTCTCGCGGCAGACCGCGACCAGATCCTCTGCCCCGCAGATCATGCAGGAGGTGGTGCCGCAGATCTGGATATGTGCCAGCGCGCCGACCGGCTGAAGCTGGAACATGAAGTAGAAGGAGGCCACCTCGAGCGCGCGGATATAGGCCATGTCGAGCATGTCCGCGATGGTCTCGATGGCGGGCCGGGTCAGCCAGCCCTCCTGTTCCTGCGCGCGCCACAGCAGCGGGATGATCGCGCTGGCCTGCCGCCCGGCGGGATACTTGGTGATCTGCTCCTGCGCCCAAGCCATGTTGGCATCGGTGAAGGCGAAAGAGGCGGGTTGTTCGGGGTGCAGGCGTCTTAGCATCGGCGGAAACTCATGCAGGTTGCTTCGGGATCGAACCTGGCGCTCGGCACCGCCGCCAGTTCACACATCATGTCGGTCAGGAAGGCCGACCCGGGCCGCGGCGCAAGGCCCCGGGCTGGCCCGCCCGCGCGCCCCCACCGGGGGAGGAAAGGGAAAGAGCTTTCGACGGCGCGCAAAGCATGGCGCAGCGACCCCCGGCCAGACGGGCAGAGCGCCGTTGCGCCGCCACGGGCCGCGCGGCGAAGGCCGACCCGGCCAGACCAGAGGCAAAGCGAAGCGTCATGGTCCCTTTCCTTCCCGGGCGGTCAGCCCGCCTGCGCCACCTGTTCAACCGCCGGGGCAGCCTCCGGCGTGCAGGCCCCCGACACAAGCCGGATGCCGCCGTTCGACAGGTTCACCGCGTTCTTCTGCGTGACGCGGTACTGGGCGACCTCGATCACCTTTTCGCGCGGCAGGCCGGTCTGAAGCTCCACGGGCAGATAGTCGCTGCTGTCCACCAGATCGCAGCCGATCGAGGCCACGGCGGCGTCGAACGTGGCAAGGTCCTGATCGGTCACGCCTTCGGGCGCGATGCATCCAGCAAGAGCCCCGGCAAGCGCCAGCGCAAGGAATCGAGTCTTCATCTTGGTCTTGTCCCTCATGTCCCGCCGCGTCTTTTGCCGCACGGCTCCGTCCCTTGTCCTTACGGGCAATCGGCCAGCCGCGCCACCCGTGCCTCGCGATCCAACGTGATCCGGCCCTGATCGATCATCCGCTCCGCGGCGTCCTCGGTGATCTCGCCGATCTCGTCCACGGCCTCGGCAGACAGAAGCCCGCCAAAGCCCGCCTGATCCGCCACCCGCTCTGCCAGCGATCTCAGGAAGGCGTCTTCGGCATCGCCACCCATCGGCACGGCGCAGGCGTAATCCTCGCGCATGGTCGCCTCGATCGCGGGCATGAAGGCCACCTCGGGCATGGCGTCGAGCGCCGCAAGGAAATCCTCTTCGGTGCTGGCCGTGGCCATCCGCGAGGCCTGGTAGGCCTCGACCGCCGAGGGTCCGAGGATCGGCAGGCAGACCTCGGAAGTACAGGTAGGTTTCACCCTCGGCGTCATCGACCTCGCAGTAGAAGGTGTTGCCGTCGTTCTTCAGGATCAGCCCGTCGTCGGCGGTGCCGATCACCTCGAAGCCGAGCCTGTCGTCGAACTGCGGCAGGCCTTGCGCCGTGGCGGCTCCCGCCAGAAGGGCAAGGGCAAGGGTCGCGCGGATCATCTGTCGATCTCCCCGAAGACGACGTCCATGGTGCCGATGATCGCCGCCACATCCGCCAGTTGGTGGCCAGAGGCCACGTGATCCATCGCCTGCAAGTGCAGGAACCCGGGCGCGCGCAGCTTGGCGCGATAGGGCTTGTTGGTGCCATCCGCCACGAGGTAGACGCCGAATTCGCCCTTGGGCGCCTCGACGGCGCAATAGACCTCTCCCTCGGGGACGTGGAAGCCTTCGGTGTAAAGCTTGAAGTGGTGGATGAGCGCCTCCATCGAGGTCTTCATCTCGGCCCGTTTCGGCGGGGTGATCTTGCCCCGCGACAGGATATCACCCTGCCCCTCCGGCGCGCGCAGCTTCTCGATGGCCTGATGGATGATCTTCACGCTCTCGCGCATCTCGGCCATGCGACAGAGGTAGCGGTCGTAACAGTCGCCGTTCTTGCCGACCGGGATCTTGAAATCGAACTCGTCGTAGCATTCGTAGGGCTGGGCGCGCCGCAGGTCCCGGGCCGGGCCAGAACCGCGCACCATGACGCCGGAGAAACCCCACTCGTTGATCTCGGCCTCTGTCACCACGCCGATATCGGCGTTGCGCTGCTTGAAGATGCGGTTCTCGGTCAGCAGGCCGTCGATGTCATCCAGCTTGGCCGGGAACTCCCGGGCCCAATCCTCGATGTCGTCGATCAGCTTGGGCGGCAGATCCTGATGCACGCCGCCGGGGCGGAAATAGGCCGAGTGCAGCCGCGCGCCGCAGGCCCGCTCGTAGAAGATCATCAGCTTCTCGCGTTCCTCGAAACCCCAGAGCGGCGGCGTCAGCGCGCCCACGTCCATGGCCTGCGTGGTCACATTCAGCAGGTGGTTCAGGATGCGCCCGATCTCGCTGTAAAGCACCCGGATCAGGCTGGCGCGGCGCGGCACCGGCGTGCCGGTGAGCTTCTCGATGGCAAGGCACCAGGCGTGTTCCTGGTTCATCGGCGCGACGTAATCGAGCCGGTCGAAATAGGGCAGGTTCTGCAGGTAGGTCCGGCTCTCCATGAGCTTTTCCGTGCCCCGGTGCAGCAGGCCGATATGCGGGTCGCAGCGCTCGACGATCTCGCCGTCCAGCTCCAGAACCAACCGCAAGACCCCGTGCGCCGCAGGGTGTTGCGGGCCGAAGTTGATGTTGAAGTTGCGGATCTTCTGCTCGCCCGTCAGGGCGTCATCGAAGCCTTTGGAGCCGTCCATCTTACCTGGCCTCGCTGTCTGAACCGCGCCGTTCACGCGCAACTGCAGGATCTTCGACCGAAGATCCTGCCCCCGGAAGATCTCTCGGACGAGAGATCTTCGCTTCCCTACCGCCGATCATTTTTGCACCTCCCCCTTCTCGTCGCCGGGCAGCACGTATTGCGCGCCTTCCCAGGGGGACATGAAATCGAACTGCCGGTATTCCTGCACCAGCGACACCGGCTCGTAGACCACGCGCTTCTGCTCTTCGTCGTAGCGCACCTCGGTGTAGCCCGTGGTCGGGAAGTCCTTGCGCAGCGGGTGGCCGCGGAACCCGTAGTCGGTCAGGATGCGGCGCAGGTCCGGGTGCCCCGAGAACAGGATGCCGAACATGTCGTAGACCTCGCGCTCGAACCAGTTGGCCGAGGGATGGACCGAGACGATGGAGGGCACCATTTCCTCTTCGCGCACCGAGACGCGCAGGCGGATGCGGTGGTTCTGGTACATCGACAGGAAGTGATACACCACGTCGAAGCGCTTGGGCCGCGCCGGGTAGTCGACGGCGGTGATATCCACCAGCGTCGAGAAGCGGCAGGTCGGGTCGTTGCGCAGGAATTCCACCAGCCCGCGGATATTCGCGGGCGCCACGTCGACGTTCAGCTCGCCATGGGTCACGTCGTGGCCGATCACGCAGTCCGGGCGCTTGACCTCGATATGGCCACCGAGTTCCAAAAGGGCTTGGGTCATGTCACGTCCTTCCGGCGCCCTTCAGCGCACGATTGTCCCGGTGCGGCGGATCTTCTTCTGCAGCGCCATGATGCCATAGACCAGCGCCTCTGCCGTCGGGGGGCAGCCGGGCACGTAGATGTCCACCGGCACGATGCGGTCGCAGCCGCGCACCACGCTGTAGCTGTAATGATAGTAGCCCCCGCCATTCGCGCAGGAGCCCATGGAGATCACGTAGCGCGGTTCCGGCATCTGGTCGTAGACCTTGCGCAGGGCCGGGGCCATCTTGTTGGTCAGCGTGCCGGCCACGATCATCAGGTCCGACTGGCGCGGAGAGGCGCGCGGTGCCACGCCGAAGCGTTCCAGATCGTAGCGCGGCATGGACGAATGCATCATCTCCACCGCGCAGCAGGCCAGACCGAAGGTCATCCAGTGCAAAGACCCGGTGCGCGCCCAGTTGATGATGTCCTCGGTCGAGGTCACAAGGAAACCCTTGTCCTGCAACTCGCGGTTCAGGGTCTGGGTCGCCACCTCGCGGTCGGGGCCCGCCGTATTGGTGCCGTAAGGCGCCAGCGCCGAGGGGCCGGCCTTCACACGGTCGGTCTGCGGGCCCGTGCCCTGCACCTGCGTGACCATCGGCCCGTTATCCGTCACTCCCATTCCAGCGCCCCCTTCTTCCATTCGTAGGCAAAGCCCGCCGTCAGCACGCCCAGGAAGATCATCATCGACCAGAAGGCCGCCATCGAGATCTCGCCGAAGGCCACCGCCCAGGGGAAGAGGAAGGCGATTTCCAGATCGAAGATGATGAAGAGGATCGCCACGAGGTAGAAGCGCACGTCGAATTTCATCCGGGCGTCGTCGAAGGCGTTGAAGCCGCATTCGTAGGCCGACACCTTCTCGGGGTCGGGGCGGCGCACCGCCAGGACCACGGCGGCGAGGATCAGGACGACCCCAAGGCCCACGGCCACGGCAAGGAACACGAGGATGGGAAGATATTCCCGAAGCATCTCTTCCAAGAGGTGGCTCCCATTCATCATCCGGGGGCCATGGAGTCACGCGCCCGGACTGGTTGCATCGGTGGCTCGTCTTGCGGTGTAAACCCGTGTCCCGGTGCGGTCAATATTCGCCCCTGCGAAACATCGCCCCACGTGGTCTTGCCGCCCGCGATGGAACCCTGTTTTCCACCAAGACGTTAACGCATGGCAACCGACACCCCGAAAGGGAGTTTACCATGCCCCGCGACGGCCCCGCCGGGACTCGCCCGCCTGTACCGGATGGTCATGCCCGACCACCTCTGCCCCTTCGGCCTGAAATCGAAATGGCTGCTGGAGCGCAATGGCTACGACGTCGAAGACCATCGCCTGACCACCCGGGCAGAGACGGACCGCTTCATGGCGCAACACGGGGTGGAAACCACGCCCCAGACCTTCATCGGCGACAAGCGGGTCGGCGGCTATGAAGACCTCCGCCGCTTCTTCGGGCAGACACCGCAGTCGGACAAGGACACCAGCTACACCCCCGTGATCGCCCTCTTCGCCATGGCGGCGCTGATGGGCCTTGCGGCGGGTTGGGCCGGGGCCTTGGGCTGGGCGGGCACGCTGCGCGCCGTGCTTGCGATGGCCATGGCGCTGCTGGCGGTGCAGAAACTGCGCGACGTCGAAAGCTTTTCGACCATGTTCCTGAACTACGACCTGCTGGCGCGGCGCTGGGTGCCCTATGGCTACCTCTACCCCTTCGCCGAGGGTGGCGCGGCGATCCTGATGCTGGCGGGCGTGCTGCCCTGGCTGTCGGGGCCTGTGGCCCTGTTCATCGGCACAGTGGGCGCGGTCAGCGTCTTCAAGGCGGTCTACATCGACAGGCGCGCACTGAAATGCGCCTGCATGGGCGGCAACTCCAACGTGCCGCTGGGCTTTGTCTCGCTGACCGAAAACCTGGTGATGGTGGCGATGGGCCTGTGGATTCTGGCGACGCTGGCCTGAGCCGGTCAGTCCCCGCCAGCCCAGGGCGCGGTCCGCTTGTCGAAGAAGGCCGCGATGCCCGCGCGCGCCTCGTCGGTCTCCCAGCGGTCGGCAAGCGCGTCGGTGGCCGCATCCACGGCGTCCGCATCGACCCCGCCCGACAGCCGCCGCAACAAGGCCTTGCCGTCGCGCACCGCCCCCGGCGCGCAGCTCAGGTAGGGCGTGACCTCGTCCTCGACCGCCGCGTCCAGCGCATCCGCCGCCACCACCCGGTTCAGCAACCCCAGCCGCCGCGCATCCCCTGCCCCGAACAGGCGGGCGTTCATGAAGACCTCTGCGGCGTTGACCGCGCCCATGCGGGCCACCACGTAGGGCCCGATATTGGCGGGGATCAGGCCCAGCTTCACCTCGGTCAGCCCCATCTTCAGGCTGTCGGCGCCCACCGCCACGTCACAGACCGAGACCAGCCCGACCCCGCCGCCGAAGGCATTGCCCTGCACCCGCGCGATCAGCGGCTGCGGCAGCGCGTAAAGCGCCCCCAGCGCATGGGCGATGCGCGCCGATTCCGCCCGCCGCGTGGCGCGGTCCATGGCGAATTGCGCCTGCATCCAGCCAAGGTCGCCCCCGGCACAGAAGCTGCGCCCCTCCGCCGCAAGGACCACCACGCGGACGCTGTCGTCGCGGGCCAGCGCCTGGGCCGCATCCTGCAGTTCGGTCATCATCTGCGCCGACAGCGCATTGTGCTTCTCGGCCCGTGCCAGCCAGAGCGTCGCCACCCCGCGCCCGTCGCGATCCACCCGGATCAGATCCATGTCAGTTCTCCCTCATCCTCTCGGCAATCCGCGCGACGGCATCTTCCAGTGCCACCGCACCCGTATCGATATGCAGATCGGCCCCGTCGAAGGGGCTCCAGTCGCGGGCCATGACCGCCGCCCAGTCCGGCAGCCCCAGCCCCGGCACCTCGGGCGCCCGCCCCTCGACCCGCGCCCTGTGCTTGTCCCGGTCGGCACAGGTCAGGGCCACGTCCAGATGCCGCGCCCCGGTCCGGGCCGAGACCGCCTGCCAGCCCACCCGGGTTTCGGCGACGGGGTTCACGCAGTCGGCCACCACGTCGAAGCCCTGCTCCAGCGCCGCAGCGGCCACCGCCTGCAGGGCCGCATAGCCCCCGTCGGCCAGGTCGCCCACGACGGTCATGTGGCTGTCGCGCATCGCCTGTTCGACCGCGTCGACCCGCAGCCATAGCGCCCCGACCCGCGCCGCCAGATGCCGCGCAATGGTGCTCTTTCCCGTGCCCGGCAGACCCGAGAGACAGACCAGCGTCACGGTCATGGCGCCTCCCACTCGGACCGGCCCGCCGCGCGCCAGTCCGCCAGCAGCCAGCCCATGCGGTCGATGAACCAGAACTTGGGAAGCGCCGCCAGCGCGCCGCCCAGCACCACCCAATCCAGCCGCAGGGTCCAAAGTCCGGCTGCAAAGACAAGCGCCCCCGGCAGGCCGGCCAGTGCCAGAAGCCGGGCCATCCGGCGATGGGCCACGGGGATGGCATCGGGGAAACTGACAAGGATGCGCTCGCCCAGAACGCCGCGCGCCATCCAGCCGTCGAAACGGCGCGGCGCGGGGAACAGGCGCGGGTTCAGCCAGAGCCAGAGCGCCACCAGAACGCAGGGGATCAGCGCCGCCCAGCCCAGCCAGACCCGGCTCCAGACCGCCAGCGCGATCAGCGGCAGCCCGGTCGCCGCGCGGCTCCAGCCCGACCGAGGGGTTGGCGTGGCGGCGCCAGGTGGCATCGTCCATCGCGAAGGCCTGCGCCACGACCCGTAGTATCATGCTCTCCTCCCGTCCCCCGCCCGATCCACCGGCATCCCGATGCGAACCGAAGCCGCTTCCAATCGCCGGGACGACCGGCCCGACACACAGACCCCGCGCCCCGTCACCCGGCCCCACCTCAGCCCCCGGTGTCCACCCCGCCCGGCCAAACGCGTGGCCCGACCATGCAGCGCTTTGCCCTGCGCCGCCTCGCCATGGCATGCCCGCACCCGGCCCATGCCTCTCAGCCGCCAGCCGCCCCGCAAGGCGAGGTCAGCCGGTCCGCATCCGCACCGCCATGCGCGCCGCCTCGGCCAGCACCGCGCCATCCAGCCCGGTTTCGTAGCCGAGCGCCGCCGGGCGCTCGGCCACCGCCTCGGTCGCCACATTACCCGCCGCGCCCGGCGCATAGGGGCAACCGCCCAGCCCGCCCACGGCGGCATCGAAGACCCGCAGCCCCCGGGCAAGCGAAACCTCGACATTGTCCAGCGCCCGCCCGGCGGTATCGTGAAAATGCCCGGCAAGACGATCCGCCCCGATCTCTCCCAGCACCGCCGCCAGCATGGCATCGACGGCCTCGGGCGTGCCGCGACCGATGGTATCGCCCAGCGAAACCTCGTAGCAGCCCAGGTCGCGCAGGGCCGCCACCACCCGGGCCACGGCGCCGGGCGCCACCGCGCCATCGTAGGGGCATTCGACCACGCAGGACACGTAGCCCCGCACCGGCAGCCCGGTCGCGCGCGCCGCCTCGACCACCGGCCCGAAGCGCTCCAGCGACTCGGCCACAGAGGCGTTGATATTGGCGCGGCTGAACCCCTCCGAGGCGGAGCCGAAAATCGCCACCTCGTCCGCCTGCGCCGCGATTGCCCGCTCCAGCCCCTTCAGGTTCGGCGTCAGGGCCGCGTAGGACACGCCCGGCGCGCGGGCGATTGCCGCCAGAACCGCGTCGGAATCGGCCATCTGCGGCACCCATTTCGGGCTGACGAAGGACGCGCATTCGATCCGCCGGAACCCCGCCCGCGATAGGCAGTCGACCAGCGCAACCTTTTCCGACGCCGGGATCATCCGCGCCTCGTTCTGCAAACCGTCCCGGGGTCCGACCTCGAAGATCTCGACCGCCCGGCTCATTGCCCTGCCCGCGCCATGCCCATGCCGCCCCCTTTCGTCACCGCGACGCCCGCGCCCTCTCGCAGGGAACGGGCTTCTTCTTGGTCCAAATACCCTCCGCCGGAGGCATCCGACCGCACCCCACGCGACCCGGCCCGCCGCATCACGCCTCGGGCACCGGGTAGAAATCCTGCGTATAGAACCGCTGCGCGCCCTCGCGGGCACAGGCGCGCCGATGCGCCGCGCGCGTCTCCAGCAGCGCCTTGTAGGCCCGCACCTTCGGAAAGGGCGCGAGATCCACGAAGTAGGGGATTGCGAACAGGTTGAAGCCCATCATCACATCCGCCCCCGAGAAGCCCGAGGGCAGAAGGTAGCCCGCGCCCAGCCGGGCCTCCATCCCCGCAACCGTCTGCCTCAGCCGCGCCACGGTCAGCTTGACCACCACCGGCGACGGCTTCGCCGGGGGCGCAGGAAGACCATCTGCAGGTTGAGGTTCTCGACAAGACTGGCCTGCGTCTCGGCGAAATGGATCCACTGCAGGAAGGCGGGCCGCTCCGCATCTCCAACCGGTACGGTCGAGCGCGGGCGCGCAGGTCTCGCAGAGATGCTGCACGATGGCACCGGATTCGGACATCTCCAGCCCGTCCAGCTCGATCGCCGGAATGCGCACCGCGGGCGACAGCCGCGGCAGGTCGCTTTCCCGCATTTCCTTCGAGCCGATCCGGTGCTCGACGATCTCCAGCGGCCCCAGCACCGCCTCGCCGATCTCTTCATAAAGCCAGAGCACGCGGAATGACCGCCCGTATTGCACGTGGTGCAGCCGCATCATCGCCCCGCCCTCCGCGCCGCGCAGGCGCGCGGGCCCAGCCACGCCCGACATCCCGGTCCACAAGCCCTCATGCCTCCACCTCCTCCAGCCTGACCAGCGGCGCCCCGGCCTCGACCTGATCGCCCTCGCGCACCAGCACCTCGGCGATGGTGCCGTCACGGGCGGCGGTCAGCGTGTGTTCCATCTTCATCGCCTCCAGCACCGCCAGCCTGTCACCGGCCTCGACCGCCTGTCCGCCCCGGACATGCACCGACACCACGCGCCCCGGCATCGGCGCCAGGGTGACGTCGGAACCGGCGGCCTCGGCCCCGCCGCGCGACAGCGGATCGACCCGGTCGAAGACCAGCCCCGGCCCGGCAAAGACGGTGATCCTCTGGCCGTCGTCGGCATGATCCGCCGGCAGCGCGCCGTTCAGGCGCCAGCCGCCCGCCCCGCGCCGCGCCTCGACAACCGTGCCGTTGCAGGACACCGTGACCGCATCGGGACCAAGCACCGCCAGCGCGACCTCGACGTCATCACCGTCATGCAGCAGCGGCACCAGCCGGGAAAGCGGCCCCCACAGAGTGAAGCCGGTGAAGGCATCGCTGGCCTCCCACAGCTCCGCCGCCACAAGGGCCGCCTGCGCGGTGGCCCGCGCCCTGCTGTCGTCGGACAGGTCCGGGGCGGTCAGGGCCTCGAGATCCCGCGCGATCAGCCCGGTATCCACATCGCCGCGCGCAAAGCCTGCGTGGTTCGCCAGCGCCCCCAGGAAACCAAGGTTGGTCACGGTGCCCGCCACCTGCGTGCCCGCCAGCCCGCGCGCCAGCTGCCGCAGGGCCACCGCGCGGGTCGGCCCGTGCACCACGATCTTCGCGATCATCGGATCGTAATGCGGGCTGATGACATCGCCGGCACGCACGCCGCTTTCGGCCCGGACACCGGCGGGAAAGGACAGATGCGACAGCCGCCCCGTCGCCGGCAGGAACCCGGCGGGCACGTCCTCGGCATAAAGCCGTGCCTCGAAGGCATGGCCGCGGATCGACAGATCCTCCTGCCGGGCGGGCAAGGGCTCGCCCGAGGCGACGCGGATCTGCCATTCCACCAGGTCGACGCCGGTGATTTCCTCGGTGACGGGATGTTCGACCTGAAGCCGGGTGTTCATCTCCATGAACCAGAACCCGTCCGGGCGCAGCCCCTCCGCCCCGTCAACGATGAACTCCACCGTGCCCGCGCCACTGTAGCCGATCGCCTCGGCAGCACGCACGGCGAGCCGAGCCCATGGCAGCGCGCATCTCTTCGGTCATGCCGGGCGCGGGCGCCTCCTCGATGACCTTCTGATGACGGCGCTGCAGGGAACAATCCCGCTCGAACAGATGCACCGCGCGGGTGCCGTCGCCAAAGACCTGCACCTCGATGTGGCGCGGCTGCTGGATGTATTTCTCGACCAGCACATGGTCGTTGCCGAAGGCGCCCAGGGCCTCGGCCTTGGCCCGTTCCAGCGCGTCGACGAAATCCTCGGCCCGCGAGACCAGCCGCATGCCCTTGCCACCGCCCCCCGCGACGGCCTTGATCAGCACCGGATAGCCGATCTGCGCGGCCTCGACCTCCAGATGGCCGGGATCCTGATCCTCGCCCATGTAGCCGGGCACCACCGGCACCCCGGCCTCGGCCATCAGCCGCTTGGCGGCATCCTTAAGACCCATCTTGCGGATGGCCGCTGCCGATGGCCCGATGAAGGTCAGCCCGGCGGCCTCCACCCGCTCGACGAAATCCGGGTTCTCAGACAGGAACCCATAGCCCGGATGGATTGCCTGCGCGCCGGTGTCCCGCGCCGCCTGGATGATCGCCTCGCCCCGCAGATAGCTCTGCGCCGGTGCGGCCCCGCCGATATCCACCGCCACATCCGCCAGGGCCACATGCAGCGCGCCCGCGTCCACGTCGGAATGCACCGCCACCGTGCGCAGCCCCATGGCGCGCGCGGTGCGGATCACCCGGGCCGCGATCTCGCCCCGGTTGGCGATCAGGATTGTGTCGAACATGGGCTTCTCCTTCCGGGCCGTCCCGCGTTTGTCTTGCGTCGGATGCGAGGGGCCAGCCCCTCGCGCTCCCCGGGATATTTGCGGACAGAAGAAAACCGGACCCTCGTTTCTTCTGTCCCGAAATATCCCGGGGTGAATGCTCCGCAGGAGCAGAGGGGCAGCGCCCCTCCTCCGCTACATCCGGAATACGCCAAAGCGCGTCTCCTCGATGGGCGCGTTCAGGGCGGCCCGCAGCGACAGCGCCAGCACCTCGCGGGTCTTGCGCGGGTCGACGATGCCATCGTCCCAGAGCCGTGCCGAAGCGTAGAGCGGATGCGACTGGCGCTCGAACATCTCGATCGTGGGGCGCTTGAATTCGGCCTCTTCCTCGGCGGACCAGTCCTGCCCCGCGCGCTCCATCGCGTCGCGTTTCACCGTCGCCAGCACCCCCGCCGCCTGGGCGCCGCCCATGACCGAGATGCGGCTGTTGGGCCATGTCCAGAGAAAGCGCGGCTGGTAGGCGCGGCCCGCCATGCCGTAGTTGCCCGCGCCGAAAGAGCCGCCGACCAGCAGCGTCACCTTGGGCACCGAGGTCGTGGCCACCGCCGTCACCATCTTGGCGCCATGGCGGGCGATGCCCTCGTTCTCGTACTTGCGGCCCACCATGAAGCCGGTGATGTTCTGCAGGAAAACCAGCGGGATGCGGCGCTGCGAGCAGAGTTCCACGAAATGCGCGCCCTTGGCGGCGGCCTCGGAGAAGAGCACGCCGTTGTTGGCGACGATGCCGACGTCCATGCCGCAGACGCGGGCGAAGCCGCAGACCAGCGTCTCGCCGAAGCGGGCCTTGAACTCGTCGAAGTAGGAGCCGTCGACCACCCGCGCGATCACCTCGCGGATGTCGTAGGGGGTGCGCAGGTCGGCGGGCACCACGCCCAGCATCTCGGCGGGGTCATAGGCCGGCGCTTCGCCCGTCGGGGCGGCGTTCCCGCCACCGCCCGCAAGCGGCCCTCCCGCGCCGCCCTGCCCCAGCGAGCGCACCGCCCGCCGCGCCAGTTCCAGCGCATGGGCGTCGTCCTCGGCGAGGTAATCCGCCACGCCCGACAGCCGCGTGTGCACGTCGCCGCCGCCGAGATCCTCGGCGCTGACGACCTCGCCTGTCGCGGCCTTCACCAGCGGCGGCCCAGCAAGGAAGATGGTCCCCTGTTCCTTCACGATGATCGAGACGTCGGACATGGCGGGCACATAGGCGCCGCCCGCCGTGCAGGAGCCCATGACCACGGCGATCTGCGCGATGCCCCGGGCCGACATCTGCGCCTGGTTGTAGAAGATTCGGCCAAAGTGGTCGCGGTCGGGAAAGACCTCGTCCTGGTTCGGCAGGTTCGCGCCGCCCAGATCCACCAGGTAGACGCAGGGCAGCCGGCACTCGGCGGCGATCTCCTGCGCGCGCAGGTGCTTCTTCACCGACATCGGGTAGTAGGTGCCGCCCTTCACCGTGGCGTCGTTGCAGACCACCATGACCTGCCGCCCCGCGACAAGGCCCACCCCGGCGATCATCCCCGCCGCGGGCGCCGCGCCCTCGTACATCCCATGCGCCGCCGTGGCGCCGATCTCGAGAAAGGCAGAGCCGGGATCGAGCAGCGCCGCGACGCGCTCTCGCGGCAGCATCTTGCCGCGCGACAGGTGCCGCTCGCGGGCCCGCGCCCCGCCGCCTTCCGCCGCCGCCTCGGCGGCCTCGCGCACCACGCGCAGCGCCTCGAGATGGGCCGCCTCGTTGGCGCGAAACCCCTCGGACCCGGCAATCGCTTGGGATGTCAGTTTCATTCGGCCTCCCTGCCTGTCACCGCGTCGAAGGCGCGGATCAGCTCGCGCGCCTCGACCCATTGTTCCGCGACGTGGCGGTACAGGCATTCCGCCCCCGCGTCGCCCTTGGGGCAGCCCGGCCAGTCCGGTGCCGCCACAAGCGTCCGCCGCATCTGGCGGTATTCGTCCTGGGGCATCCCCAGTTCCGCGGGCACCCGGCGCGGCAGACCGTCCAGCAGTCCCGCCACGTCACGCGCCAGCGCCGCCCGCGTGCCGTCAAGGCACAGCGTCAGCGGCCGTTCCAGCCGCCCGCCGATGGCGCAGGCGACATAGGCTTCCTCGGCGCAGCCATAGTCGGTGGTCACGCGGGCGGCCTTGCCCACCTCTGCGACGCAGGCCTGCACCGCCAGAAGGCCCGGCGTCAGGGCCGGATCGTCCGAGGCGGCCAGCGCCGCCTTTCCCGTCAGGCCCATGGACAGCCCCAGAACACACACAGAGATCGCTTTCATCTTTCCCTCGCACAGGTTGGCAGCAACGCGACCGGCGCCCGGCAAAGGGCACCGTGATCGGCGGCCAAAGCCTGCAACCTGCCGGAAAGCCACGCAATACCGGTGCCCGGTACGGTCCGGCGCCTTTGTGCGGGATTTTCGCGATTTCCAGAGATTTCCTGTGGATAACGGCATGGGGTCAGCTTTCGTCCGCACGCGCGCGGGGCCGGACGGGGGGCGGGCTGTCGGCCCAGCCCGCCTCTGTCGCCGGTTCGGCCAGGCCCATGAAGCGCGCCAATTGCCGGGCCAGAACGGCGGTCGAGAGGCGGTTGTTGGCCTCCCATGCGGTGCACCAGGCCTGAAAGGCGGCTTCGGCCCCATCGCAGTCGGGGCCTGCCGAGATGCCCTCGGCCAGCGCGTAGACCTGCGGATAGAGGGCCTGCTCGAAGGCGCCGCCGGTCTGGACCGCCTCGGGATCGGGCAGCGTGTCGCGGACCTTTGCGGCCAGCGCCAGCTGCTCTGCGGCGAGGGCCAGCTGGCAGTCCTGGACCTGCTCCGGCACCTCCAGCCGGTCGCAGAGGACGATGCCCACCGACCCGCAATAGCCGGTGCCGCGTTCGTCGCCGATCTCGAACTCCGGCGCGTCGGGCATCTCGCGCAGCCGCTTCAGCGCACGCTCGTAGCGCGCCGCCTCCATATCCATGCAGGTGGCGAAATCCGGCAGCGGTTCGCGCGCCTCCTCCTGCGCGTGGCAAGGGCAAATGCCAAGGCTGGCGGTCAGGGCAAGCGCGCGGATCATGCCGAAACCTCCGCCGCGGCGCGGGCCTTCAGGTCCTTGCGGATCAGCTTGCCGGTGACGGTCATGGGCAGCGCCTCGACGAAGGCGATTTCCCTTGGGTAGGAATAGCTTGCAAGGCGCTCCTTCACCCAGTGCATCAACTCTGCCTCACCCGGTGCGGCGCCCGGTTTCAGCACCACATAGGCCTTGACGATCTCGGTGCGCAGGGCGCAGGGCTTGCCGACGACCCCCACGGTGGCGACCGCCGGATGGCTCATCAGGCAATCCTCGATCTCGGCGGGACCGATGCGGTAACCGGCGCTGGTGATCACGTCGTCCTCGCGGCCCGGGAAGCGCAGAAAGCCGCCCTCTGCGACGCCCCGGTCGCCCATCAGCATCCAGTCGCCGCGGAACTTCTCTGCCGTGGCCTCGGGACGGTTCCAGTAGCCGAGGAACATCGAGGCCGCCCCGCGCCGCACGGCGATGTCGCCCTCTGCGGCGGTCGGCTGCCCCTGCGCATCGATCACCGCCACATCAAAGCCCGGCACGGCGCGCCCGATGGCGCCGGGCCGCGAAGGGAACAGCGCCCCGCAGGACGAGGCGACCATATTGCACTCGGTCTGGCCGTAGAATTCGTTGATCCCGACGCCAAAGGCCTGCCGTCCCCAGGCCAGCATCTCGGCCCCCAGCGGCTCGCCGCCCGAGGCGACGGAACGCAGCCCCGGCAGCGTGGCATCCGCCGCCTTCAGCATCCGCAGCGCGGTGGGCGGGAAAAAGACGTTGCGCACCCCCGCCTCTGCCACGATGCGCTGACATTCGGCCACGTCGAAACGCGGCATCCGTGCGGCGACCACGGGCACACCCAGCGCCAGCCCCGGCATCAGCACGTCGAAAAGCCCACCGATCCAGGCCCAGTCGGCGGGCGTCCAGAGGACGTCGCCCGGCTGGCCGAGGAAATCGTGGCTGACCGCGACCCCCGGAAGGTGGCCGGTCAACACCCGGTGGCCGTGCAGCGCGCCCTTGGGTGTGCCCGTGGTGCCGCTGGTGTAGATCAGCACGGCAGGGTCCTCGGGGCCGGTCGGTTCCGGCGCGGCGGGTGCGGCGTCGGTCGACAGCGCCGCGCCGGTCAGCGCCGAGACGCCCAGCCCGTCCAGCATCGCGGCGCCTTCGTCGTCTGTCACCACCACCGCCGCGCCGCTGTCGCCCACCCGGCTGGCCAGCGCGTCCCGGCGGAACAGCTTGAACAGCGGCACCGAAACCGCCCCCATGCGCCAGATCGCCAGATGCGCGGCGGCACAGAACGGCGATTGCGACAGCAGCACACCCACCCGGTCGCCGCGCGACACATCCCGCGCGCACAGCGCTGCCTGTACCCGCCGGGACAGGTCGTGAAGCGCGCCGTAACTCCAGTCGCGGCGCGCGCCCCCGCTGAGGTCGATAAGCGCCAGCCGGTCCGGCGCCCGTGCCACCCAGTCATCGCAGGCCTGCGCGGCAAGGTTCAGCCGGGCGGGGATCTCCCACCGGAAGCCGTCGCGCAGCGCCTGATATGATCCGGGGTTTTGCAGCATCAGTACTCTTGCGTTGCGCTTTCGAGGAACAGCGCCTGCCGCGCGGTCAGGGTCATCAGGCATTCCAGCGAGGCGGGCCCGCCGCCGGTGCCGCCGCCCCACTGGCTGCGGACATAGTCGCACTGCCCGTCGCGGTAGGGAATCCACAGCCGCTGCATCGCCTGAAGGGCCTCGGTCTGCGAGGGGGCAAACTCCATCTTGTCCGCGTCCATGGACTTCGCCTGCGCCATCGCCTCGCCGTAGGCGGCATTCAGGCGGTTGTCCCAATACTGCCATTCCGCATCCAGACAGCCGCCCATCCCGGCGGTCGACTCGCCGCCGAACGTGTCGGTCATGCACTGGTTGGCCGAGAGGCCGATGCAATCCTCGGCATAGCCTTCCTCTGCGAAACAGGCCTCGGTCGCCTGCGGCGAGAACACCATCCCGTCCTGCGCGAAGGCCGCGCCGGGCAGAAGCATCAGAGCCATCCATTTCATGTTTTCGGTCCTTCCAAGATATCGCGCCCCGCGGGGCCTGTGATGCGCTTCAGCCAGCCGAAGCGGCTGACGTGATATTCCATCACCGGCCCACGCCCGCAGCGGATCACCAGCCACGCGGCGCCGCCCGGTTCCGCCGTGCAGTCCGATGGCCGCGCCCCCGGCCCCGCCTGCGCCACGTAGCGCTGCGCATAGGCGGCGATCACGTCACCCTCGGTCATCGTCACGAAAGCGCGCCCCTCGCGCCAGCCCAGCACGGCTGTCAGCCCCAGAAGCCCCCAGACGGGTGACCAGACCAGCCAGCGCGGCATCTCAGGGCCGGGCCCCGCTGCCCTGAGGCAACGCCCGATGCCGCTGCCGGCGCTTCGCCGTCACGGCGCGATCCGGGCAAAGGCACGTGACCCCGGCAGCGGCGGGTCCACCCGCAAGCGCAGGAGGCAGCGGTGGCCTCATCCCATGGCCCCCATCAGCTCGCGGCCCACCAGCATCCGGCGGATTTCCGAGGTTCCGGCGCCGATCTCCATCAGCTTGGCGTCGCGGAAGAGGCGCGCCACCGGCGCGTCGTTCAGGAAGCCCGCGCCGCCCATGGCCTGCACCGCCTGATGCGCCTGTTTCATCGCCTCTTCCGAGGCATACAGACAGCAGGCCGCCGCATCCTGCCGGGTCACGGTGCCCCGGTCGCAGGCGCGCGCCACCTCGTAGACATAGGCGCGGGCCGAGTTCATCGCGGTGTACATGTCGGCGATCTTTCCCTGCATGAGCTGGAAGTTCCCGATGCTCTGACCGAACTGCTTTCTCTCGACCATATAGGGCATGATCTCGTCGAGACAGGCCGCCATGATGCCAAGGCCGATTCCCGCCAGCACCACCCGCTCGTAGTCCAGCCCCGACATCAGGACGCGCACGCCCTTGCCCTCTTCGCCGAGGATGTTCTCGAAGGGCACCTCGACATTCTCGAAGATCAGTTCGGCGGTGTTGGACCCGCGCATCCCCAGCTTGTCGAAGTGCGGCGAGGTCGAGAAACCCGCCATCTCCTTCTCGATCAGGAAGGCGGTGATGCCCTTGGCCCCCGCTTCCGGGTCGGTCTTGGCATAGACCACCAGCGTGTCGGCGTCGGGGCCGTTGGTGATCCAGTACTTGTTGCCGTTCAGCACGTAGCGGTCGTTGCGCTTCTCGGCCCGCAGCTTCATCGAGACGACGTCGGACCCCGCCCCCGGTTCGGACATGGCCAGCGCGCCCACATGCGCGCCCGAGATCAGACGCGGCAGGTATTTCGCGCGCTGTGCGTCGTTGCCGTTCAGACGGATCTGGTTGACGCAGAGGTTGGAATGCGCGCCGTAGGACAGCGAGACAGAGGCCGAGGCCCGCGCCACCTCTTCCACCGCGACTGTATGGGCGAGATAGCCAAGCCCCGCGCCGCCGTATTCCTCGGGGACCGTGACGCCCAGCAGGCCCAGCGCCCCCATCTCCTGCCACAGCTCGGGCGGAAAGACGTTGTCGCGGTCGATGTCGGCGGCCATCGGCTTCACCCGCTCCTGCGCCCATTTGTGGACCATCTCGCGAAGCGCGTTCACGTCTTCGCCAAGGTCGAACTCCATGCTGGCCAGAAACATCGCGCCCTCCCCGCGCTTATTGAACACTTGTTCATTTATGCACGCCGCGCGGCTTTCGTCAATCGCCGCAAGCGTGGGGCGATGGTGCATCCGCGCAACAGGTCGGCGCAAGCCCGCAGTACGCCCGGCGGAAAACCTTACTTTTCCTGTCGGATTTGGCGACACTGCCGCATCCCTCGACGACTGCGCCCCACCCATACGGCAGGCCCCGCAGGCATCCCTCATGCCAGACAGGACCAACCGACATGCGCAAACTCGCCCTTCTGCTGGGCTCGACCATGATCGCCGGAAGCGCCGCCGCACAGGATGGAATGAGCCTCGGCACGCTCTTGCTTGAAACCGTCTTCCGCGATTCCCGCCCGATGACAGAGGCCCCGGTGGCCGCGACCGCGCTGGATGCCGAAGACCTCGCCCGCGTGCAGGCCACCGATTTCGAATCGCTGATCGGCGACATTCCCGGCGTGAACATCTTCGGCGGCCCGCGCGGCATGTCGCAGACGCCCTCGATCCGGGGTTTCGACGACGACCAGATCGTGCTGCGGCTGGACGGCGGGCGGCTGAACTTCGGACAGGCGCACCGCGGGCGCTTCTTCATCGACCCCGAGCTAGTGCAGCGGGTCGAGGTGATCCGCGGCGGCGGCTCTACCCTTTACGGCTCGGGCGCCCTTGGCGGTGTCATCTCGATCGAAACCCGCGACGCGGGCGACCTGCTGAAGGAGGGCCAGACGGTCGGCGGGCGCACCGCGCTCAGCTATTCGTCGAACGGCGAGACCATCGGGCGCAGCCTTGCCGCCTATGGCGACTGGGGCGCCGTCGACGCCATGTTCTTCCTTGCCGACCGCCGGATGGGCGACGACCTGACGGACGGCGGTGGCAATGCCATCGGGCGCTCTGCCGTCGACCTGCAGAACGGGCTGGTGAAGCTGGGCTTCGAGCCGAACGCCGACCAGCGCTTCGAACTGAGCTATTCGAAATACACCGACGACGGCCTTCTGCCGCCCAATGCCTCAAGTGCCTCTGATCCGCTGACGGATGTCAACCGCGCGGTCGACCACGACGCCCTGCGCCTGAGCTGGGACTTCAACCCCGGCAATTCCGAACTGCTGGACCTCTCGGTCCTGCTGTATTCGAACAGGCTGGAGATCACCGAAGAGCAGGTCAGCGGCGGGCGTCTGGACACCACCAAATACACCACCACCGGCGTCGAGGTGGTGAACCGCTCGCAGGTCGAGCTGGGTGTGCCGGTCGAACTGGTCTACGGCTTCGAGGCCTTCCGCGACGAGCAGGAGGGCGACCGCGACGGCGCCCTGCGCTCGACCTACCCCAATGCCAGCGCGGAAACGCTGGGTGTCTTCGCCGAGGCGACGCTGGGGCTGAGCGACCGGATGGACCTGATCCTTGGCCTGCGCCACGACCGCTACCACCGCGACCCGGACGACAGCGCGCTCGACACGGTGGACCGCAGCTTCACCTCGCCGCGCATCGGGTTCAGCTATCGCCCGACCGAGAACTGGCAGGTCTTCGGCAATGTCTCGCGGTCCTTCCGCGCGCCCTCGCTGTCCGAGATCTACAACGACGGCGTGCACTTCGCCTTCACCACGCCCTTCGGGCCGGGCACCACCGGCTCTTTCGTGAACCGCTTCGTGCCGAACCCCGACCTGAAGCCCGAAACCTCGACGCAGGTCGAACTGGGCACGCGCTACGCCGGCACGGATGTCTTCCGCGCGGGCGACCGGCTGGGCTTCAGCGCCAACATCTACAATGCCAGCGTGAAGGATTACGTCGATCAGGTGGTGGGCGATTTCAGCACCGTGTCGCCGGTCTTCGTACCGCCGGGCACGCTGCTGTTCACCGACTACACGACCACGACGAACACCGACGCCCGGCTCTGGGGGCTTGAGGCCGAACTGGACTACGACGCGCAGGACTGGTTCGTGAAGGCCGGGCTGACCGTCAACCGGGGCGAGCGTGACGGCGGCGGCAACCTCGGGTCCATCCCGCAGGACCGGCTGACGGCGACCGTGGGCCTGCGGCCCCGGGCAGACTGGGAGATGGGCGTGAAGGGCACCTTCGCCGCCGAACAGACCCGCCTGCCCGAGGGCGCCACCGGCGGCGACGCCTGGCAGACGGCGGATCTGTTCGCCACTTGGCAGCCTGGCCGGGGCGCGCTGGAGGGGGCGACCGTGCGTCTGAGCGTCGATAACCTCTTCGACACGGAATACACGATCTACCCCAACGCCCTGCCCCAGCCGGGCCGGACCTTCAAGATCAGCACCAGCTTCACCTTCTGAGGCCCCGCGCCGGGCCGGTTCCCTCCGGCCCGGTCCTTTGCCCGCGTTTGCGCGCAGCCAAAGGCGCGCCGGAACCCGGTCCGGCCCCCGCGTGTTTCTCCTGCAACGACACAGCTTGCAGGAGATCACCATGACAGCCCTCATCGACACCTTCTGGGACCGCATCGACGACGTCCGCGCCGGGCTGCTTGCCCCCGAGGGTGAGCGCCCCGTGCCGATGGCACCGCAGCCCGACCGCAAGGCCAACGCGCTGTGGTTCATCACCGCCGAAGGCACCGCCGCGCACGACGGCGCCGAGGGCGGCGGCAAGGCCAGCTTCGAGGTGGCCGACCCCAAGGCCAACCTCTACGCCACGATCGAAGGCACGCTGACCGAGGTCCACGACGACCGGAAGCTGGACGAGATGTGGAACGTCTTCGCCGCGGCATGGTTCGAGAACGAGCCGCGAGGACAGCAAGGTGCGCCTCGTCAAGTTCACCCCGCTTCACGCCGAGGTCTGGGCGACGGAGAAGACCGTCGGCTACCTCTACGAGATCGCCAAGGCGAACCTGACCGACGACACGCCCGATGGCGGCGAACACGGCCACGTCACCTTTGCCGCAGCCGCCTGACCTGCGGCGACAGTCCGGCGATGAAAGCCCCCCGGCCCCTGCGCCGCGGGGGCTTTTTCATGGCGCGGCCCCGGGGGCGGGACAGCAACGCCCGGCCACCCGGCACCGCCACGGCAGAAAGCGGCCCGGGCAAGACCGCTCCGCCCGGCAGTTGGTCCCCCGGTTCAATGTGCGTTGACCCTCTCGGCCAGATTGATCCGGGTACGCCGCCCCTTGCGCCGCTCGCTTTCAGAGTCCCACCGGCACGGCGCGCTCCCGGTCCACCCTCCCGGTCTTCGGCAGATGGGCCGCCGCTCCCTGTCCCGGGACAGGTCCTGTTGGGCCATGACAACGCGACCGGGCCACCGGAAGATCACCCAGCACCGCTTCCCCTCAAACCCCAGCGGCGCGGCGCCATCCCGGCTCCCGGCACAGGCACCACCCCGACCGGCCCCCTCTCTGAAGGCTTTGGCGACGAAGGGGACCGGACCACTGGCACGGGCGATCCGCAGGCCTCCAGCCTCCGCCCCCACCCAGCGCCACCAGTCAGAGGGGATCTCTTGACCACCTGCCCCGACCGGTACGACAAACGGTCTGACGCGAAACGGAGGATGTCATGCTGTCGGGACTGCATCATGCCGCGATCATCTGTTCGGACTACGCCCGCGCGCGCGCCTTCTACGTCGATATTCTTGGCCTGACCGTCGTGGCAGAGAACCACCGCGCGGAGCGGGACTCTTGGAAGCTGGACCTCGCCTTGCCGGACGGCACGCAGGTGGAGCTCTTTTCCTTTCCCGCGCCACCGCCCCGCCCCTCGCATCCCGAAGCGCAGGGCCTGCGGCACCTGGCCTTCACCGTTCAGGACGTGGCCGCCGTGAAGGCAAGGCTGGAATCCGCGGGCGTTGCGGTGGAACCGATCCGAACCGATCCCTATACCGGACGCGCCTTCACCTTCTTCAAGGACCCCGACGACCTGCCGCTGGAACTCTACGAGGCCGGATAAGCGGCCCGCGCGGGCAGACGGCTCAGTGCCGCAACCGCCTTCCCGGATGTCCGCAGACAGGCGCGCGACCAAGCCCGGCATGAAAAAGGCCCCCGCCGCGAGGCAGGGGCCGGTAACTTCCGGGGTGAACCGCGTGGCTTAGCGCACGATGTAGACGATCTCGCCGGTTGCCGGGTCCACCACGGCGGTGGTGTTGTTGACCGCGACATAGCCGTATTCGCTTTCCGGGATCGGCGTCACCACGGCGGTGTCCGAAAGCTTGGCGCCCACGACGACCTCACCGGTGGCATAGACGGGGTCGACCGGGTTGTTGCGGATGTAGGTCACGGTGGTCTCGTCCACGTCGACCGCCGCACCGACGCCGCCGCCGATCAGCATGCCGCCGAGGATGGCCAGCGGTCCGCCCAGGGCCGCTGCGGCAACCGCGCCGCCGCCGATGGCGCCAACCGCCGCGCCGCCGTTGTCGCCGGGCTCTTCATAGGTCACGGTCGAAACCTCGACCTGGCTTTCCGGCGAGTAGACCGGAACCGGGGTTTCCAGCGAATGCGCGAGGTACTCGCCCGAGGCCCAGCCCGCCTGACCGTCATAGGTGACCTGGCACCAGTTGGCTTCGGCGAGGCATCCCTCGACCATGGTCTCGGTGCTGCCGTCGATGACGCCGATAATCTCGTACTGCGGGCCGGGGCCGGACCGCAGGTTCAGGTCGGTGGTGGCAAAGGCAGAGGTTGCCGCGGCGGCACCACCGGCAAGCAGGGCAGAGGTGGCGGTAGCGGCGATAAGGATGCGCGTTTTCATGATGTTATCTCCTGTTGATCAGTCTGGAGCAAGAACATCCCGGCGCCGCAATTCGTTCCCCCGGAAGATTGGCTGCCTGCGCGGCAGGCCGCCGAACCTGTAACACGGTGAAACGAAGGCAGGCCCGGTCCAGCGCGCCGAAGACGGCAGAGGACGCAGCGCGCCGGACGCCCACCACGCGCGACGCGGGTCGCGCCGCGATACGCCTGTCGGACACGCACAAGCCCCGCGCCTGCCCCAAGGCCCGGTCCATGCATCCGCCATGCCGGACTGCCCTTCGCAAGATGGCTGAGAGAGATGCGCCGGACGCACCCAACCTTCAACGCGGGTCACCGCCGCGATACCACTGCCGGACATACACAAACCCTGCGTCTGCCCCAAGGCCCGGTCCATGCCCTGCCCCTGCTCGCAAGACGGCAGGCGGAACCGACGGCGACGCGCCGCACGCGTTCCACCTCTGACGCGGTGCATGTCGCGTTACGACCACGGCAAAGACGCCGGGCCCTGGCTGTCGGAGATCTAGGCCCCGGCGCGCCCCGAGGCCTGCCAGACCGCGCCGACCTCGGCGCGGATGATCCGGGCGATCAGGGCGCAGTCCTCCTCCGAGAAGGTCAGCGGCAGGCGCATGTCGAGGATGCCGCGCAGGATGCGGTCGCTGGCGGGCATGGGTTCGGAGGGCGCGTAGCGCCAGCTGTCGTAGCGCGAGGTGAACCCGGCAGGCTCGGCGCCGCCGAACCACTTCAGCTCGACCCCGCGCGCGGCACAGCGGCGCAGCACCTCGGGGATCGCACCCTCGGGCCAGTCCAGAAGCAGCATCTGGATCGACGAGCCGACAAAACCGCCGCGCGGATCGCGGTCGATCACCGTCAGGCCGGGGGTGCCGCGCAGCCCCTCTTCGACCACGCGGTACCGCGCGTTCCAGCGCGCCACCTGTCCGGCCAGCGCGCGCGAGCTGCGGGCGCAGGATCGCGGCGCGCAGGTTGTCCATGCGCCCCGAGACATTGGGCGTGTCGTATTTCACCCGCTCGAAGACCTCGGGCGCCGGGGCCGCGCGATGGCGGTCGTACAGCATGTAGGAGCCGGACAGCATCACCGCCCGCGCCGCAAGCTCCTCGTCATCGGTGACGAGAAAGCCGCCCTCGCCCGAATTCGCGTGTTTGTAGGTCTGGGTGGAATAGCAGCCGATGACGCCATGGCGGCCCGAGGGCAGGCCTTCCCAGGTGGCGCCCATGGTATGCGCACAGTCCTCGACCACGCGGATACCGGCGGCATCGCAGATCTCCAGCAGGCGGGCCATGTCGCAGAGATGCCCGCGCATGTGGCTGAGCATCAGCACGCCCGCCTCACCCGCCTTGGCGGCCAGATCGTCGAGGTCGATGGTCAGCGCCTCGGTCACGGCGACGAAGACCGGCACCGCCCCGAGGCTGGCAATGGCGCCGGGCACCGGCGCCAGCGTAAAGGCATTGGTCAGCACCCGGTCGCCGGGCTGCACGCCAAGCGCGCGCAGGGCGCAGGCCAGCGCATAGCCGCCCGAGGCCACCGCCAGCGCGTAGCGCGCGCCGGTGAGCGCGGCGAGTTCCTCTTCCAGAAGCGCCGTCTCGGCGATCTCTCCGGGGGCGGTGTTGTAGCGGTGCAGCCGCCCGTGGCGCAGGACGGAAAGCGCGGCCTCGATGCCCTCTTCGGGGATCGGTTCCTGCTGGGTGAAACTGCCGGTGAAACGCTCTGTCATGGCGCCGGTTGTGGCCCGCCCGCGCGGGGCGGTCAATCCGTCCTTCACGGGCGGGCAGCCGAAATCTTGCAAAGATTTCGGGCCGGTTTCTTTGAAAGAAACCGCCCGGCTCACATCAGCAGGCGATCCACCTCGGGGTGCAGCTCTTCGAAGCGGTCGATGACGCCCTCGGGTTCCAGCGCGTGCACCGCCTGCCCGCCCGGCGCGAAGGTCACCAGCACGCAGGGCCGCCCCGCCGCCCGCGCGGTGTTGCGGTCGGTGTCGCTGTCGCCGACCAGCAGCGAGGCCCCCCGCGCACCGCCCGCCCGCTCGACCGCGGCCCAGTAGGGCGCCACGTCCGGCTTGCGCGTGTGCAGCGTATCGGCCCCCACCAGCGCGCCGAAAAGATCGCGCACCCCAAGCGCGCGCAGCAGCGCCTCTGCCAGCGCCTCGGGCTTGTTGGTACAGACCGAGACCGCGTGGTCCGCGCTGCGCAGCGCCTCGACCGCCTCGACGGCGCCGTCATACATCCGCGTATGGACGCAGAGCGCATCGCCGTAAAAGCGCAGCAGATGCGGATACCACTCGGTCAGCAGATCCTCAGTCAGGGCGCCCTCGCGCTCCAGCCCCAGCCGCAGCATGGCCTTGCCGCCCAGAAGCCCCACGCCCGCATCCGCCACCGGGTCGAGCCGCACGGCCCGGCCCATGCCCTCGAAACAGGCATTCGCCGCCGCGATCAGGTCGCCGCTGGTGTCCGCCAGCGTCCCGTCGAGGTCGAAAACCACGCATTTCCGCATCACAGATGCCCCCTGTCACAACCCGCAATCAAGCGTGAGAGCCATGCCCTTGTCTCACGCCCGCAACCGGATAGAACGGGGCCAACGAAAAGACAAACGGATGGCGACATGAGCATGGCCCTGATCGTCCTTGCAGCGGGCAAGGGCACGCGGATGAAATCGGACAGCCCCAAGGTGCTGCACCGCATCGCGCAGGCGCCGATGCTGTGGCACGCGCTGCGCGCCGGGCAGGCGCTGGAACCGGCCCGCACCGTCGTCGTCGCCGGTCACGGCGCCGAGGCGGTCGAGGCCTCGGCGCTGGACTACGATCCCGAGATCCGCGTGGTGATCCAGTCCGAGCAGCTGGGCACCGGCCATGCGGTGCGGCAGGCGGAACCGGCGCTGCAGGGCTTCGAGGGCGATGCCATCGTGCTTTACGGCGACACGCCCTTCCTGTCGGAAGAGACGCTTGCCGCCATGCAGGCGGCGCGGCAGACCCACGACGTGGTCGTGCTGGGTTTCGAGGCCGCCGATCCGGGCCGCTACGGACGGCTGAAGATGGCGGGCGACCAGCTGGATGCCATCGTCGAGTTCAAGGACGCCTCTGACGAAGAACGCGCGATCACGCTCTGCAACTCGGGCGTCATGGCGATGGACGCGGGCCGGATGATGGCCCTGCTGGCCAAGGTCTCGAACGACAACGCGGCGGGGGAATACTACCTCACCGATCTCGTGGGCCTTGCCCGTGCCGAGGGGCTGACCGCAACGGCGGTGGTCTGCGACGAGGCCGAGACCATGGGCATCAACTCGCGCCCCGAACTGGCGGCGGCAGAGCAGGCCTTTCAGGCCCGCGCCCGCGCCGCCCTTCTGGAGAACGGCGTCGCCCTGCCCGCCCCCGAGACCGTGCATCTGGCACTGGGACACCGTCATCGGGCGCGATACCGAGATCGAGCCCAACGTGGTCTTCGGCCCCGGCGTGACGGTTGAATCCGGCGCCCGCATCCGCGCCTTCAGCCATCTGGAGGGCTGCCACGTCAGCCGAGGCGCCGTCGTCGGCCCCTATGCCCGGTTGCGCCCCGGCGCGGAACTGGCCGAGGACGTGCATGTCGGCAATTTCGTCGAGATCAAGAACGCCGTCCTGCATGAGGGCGCCAAGGCCAACCACCTGACCTATATCGGCGACGCCGAGGTGGGCGAGAAGACCAACATCGGCGCGGGCACCATCACCTGCAACTACGACGGCGTGTTCAAGCACCGCTCGGTGATCGGCAGGAACGCCTTCATCGGCTCGAACACCATGCTGGTGGCGCCGGTCTCGGTGGGCGACGGGGCGATGACCGCCTCGGGCTCTGTCGTGACAGAGGATGTGCCGCCCGGCGCCCTGGCCGTCGCGCGGGCGCGGCAGGTCAACAAGGACGGGCTGGCGACAAAGCTGTTCCGCATGTTGCGGGCACGCAAGGACAAAGAGGCCGGCAAGGCCTGAGACACCAAGGCCGCCAAGGGCCAGAGCAGAAAAGGACAGTCGCATGTGTGGAATCGTCGGCGTGCTGGGGCAGCACGAAGTCGCCCCGACCATCGTCGAGGCGCTGCGGCGCCTGGAATACCGGGGTTATGACAGCGCGGGCATCGCCACCGTGCATCGGGGCAAGCTGGATCGCCGCCGCGCGGTCGGCAAGCTGGTGAACCTGTCGGACCTGCTGGTGCACGAACCGCTGGCGGGCCGGTCGGGCATCGGACATACCCGCTGGGCCACCCACGGGGCGCCCACCGCCGACAACGCGCACCCGCATCGCTCGGGGCCGGTGGCGGTGGTGCACAACGGCATCATCGAAAACTACAAGGAGCTGCGCGCGGATCTGGCGGAACACGGGCTGACGCCGCAGACCCAGACCGACACGGAAACCATCTCGATGCTGGCCAAGCACCTGCTGGACAGCGGCCTGTCACCCGTCGAGGCCGCGATGCAATGCATCGACCGGCTGGAGGGGGCCTTTGCGCTGGCCTTCCTCTTCGACGGCGAAGAGGACCTGATGGTCGTCGCCCGAAAGGGCAGCCCGCTGGCCCTGGGCCATGGCGACAACGAGATGTACGTGGGCTCCGACGCCATCGCGCTGGCGCCGCTGACCAACCGCATCACCTACCTGGAGGAAGGCGACCGCGCGGTGCTGACCCGCGCGGGGGCAACCATCACCGACGCCGAGGGCCGCCGCGTGATCCGCGACATGCGCACCGTCCAGATGGACCAGACGCGCATCGACAAGGCCGGGCACAAGCACTTCATGGCCAAGGAGATCGCCGAGCAGCCGGTGGTGCTGTCGGACGCCCTTGCCGCCTACCTGACCGGCGACGGCATCGCCCTGCCCGACCCGGGTGTGGACTTCAGCCGGATCGACCGGCTGACCATGGTCGCCTGCGGCACCGCCTTCTACGCCTGTTTCACCGCGAAATACTGGTTCGAGCAACTGGCCGGCCTGCCGGTCGAGGTCGATATCGCGTCCGAGTTCCGCTACCGCGAGCCGCCGGTGCTGCCCGGCACCACCGCGCTCTTCGTCAGCCAGTCGGGCGAGACCGCCGACACGCTGGCCGCCCTGCGCTACTGCAAGAACAAGGCCGACCGCATCCTGTCGGTGGTCAATGTGGCCGAAAGCTCGATCGCGCGGGAAAGCGACCTTGCCCTGCCGATCCACGCCGGCGTCGAGGTCGGCGTCGCCTCGACCAAGGCCTTCACCTGCCAGCTGAACGTGCTGCTGCTGCTGGCGATCAAGGCCGCCGAGGATCGCGGGCGGCTGTCCGCCGAGGACCGCGACGCAATGCTGGCCGCGCTGCGCACCCTGCCCGGCGTGATGAACGCCGCGCTGGCGCGGGACAATGCCTTCGAACACATCGCCCGGCAACTGTCCGAGGCGCGCGACATCCTCTTCCTCGGGCGCGGGCTGATGTATCCGCTGGCGCTGGAAGGCGCGCTGAAGCTGAAGGAGATCAGCTATATCCACGCCGAGGCCTATGCCTCTGGCGAACTGAAGCACGGCCCCATCGCGCTGATCGACAAGACGGTGCCGGTGGTGGTCATGGCGCCGCGCGACCGGCTGTTCGAAAAGACCGTGTCGAACATGCAGGAGGTCATGGCGCGCGGCGGCAAGGTGGTGCTGATCACCGATGCCAAGGGCGCCGAGATCGCCGGACAGGATGTCTGGCACGTCATCCAGATGCCCGAGGTGCCCGAGATCCTGACGCCGCTCCTTTATGCCCTGCCCGCGCAGCTGCTGGCCTATCACACGGCGATCGCCAAGGGCACCGACGTGGACCAGCCGCGCAACCTGGCCAAATCCGTGACGGTGGAATAGGTGGCAAAGCAGTTCCCCGCCCTGACAGAGGATCACCGCAGCTTCATCGCAGCGCAGCCGCTGTTCTTCGTGGGCAGCGCCGCCGAAACGGGCCGGGTCAACGTCTCGCCCAAGGGCATGGATTCGCTGCGCGTCATGGGACCGAACCGCATCCTCTGGCGCAACCTCACCGGGTCCGGCAACGAGACCGCCGGGCATCTGGCGCGGGTCAACCGGATCACGCTGATGTGGTGTTCCTTCGAGACCCGGCCGCTGATCCTGCGCGCCTATGGCACCGCGACGGTGCTGCACGCGAAGGAACCGGGCTTTGCCGAACAGGACGCGCTGTTTCCGCCCGACCCCGGCGCGCGGCAGGTCTATGACGTGGCGGTCGACCGGGTGCAGACCTCCTGCGGCTATGCCGTGCCCTTCATGGATTTCGTCGAGGATCGCCGCGTGCTGGAAGGCTGGGCCGAGAAGAAGGGCCCCGAGGGCGTCCGCACCTATTGGGCGGAAAAGAATACCGCGACCATCGACGGCTTCGACACCGGCCTGCCCGCCGATGCGGATTGACGCGGCCCTCGGCGCGCTGCGTGCCGCCGCCGACCCCGCCGTGGCGCCGGAGATGGCCGCCTATCACAAGGCAAAGCGGGTCTATCTCGGGACGCCCAATCCGGCGATCAACGACCTGACCCGCGACTGGCGCGCGGCCCTGTCGCTGGAAGAGCGCGTCGCGCTGGCGGATGGGCTGTGGCAAAGCGACATCCACGAGGCGCGCATCGCGGCGGCCAAGCTGCTGACCCAGGCACGCATCCGCCCCGATGCGGCGGTCTGGGCGCTGATCGCGGGCTGGGTGCCGCAGTTCGACGGCTGGGCGGTGGCGGACCAGGCCTGCTCTGCCGGGGCGCGGCGGGTCATGGCGGACCTGTCGCGGATGGACCGGGTCGAGGAATGGACCGTATCGCCGGACCTCTGGGTGCGACGCGCGGCGCTGGTGATGACGCTGCCGCTGGCGAAGCTGTCCTTCCCGAAACCCGCCGAGCGGGAGGCGCGCGAGCGGGTGCTGGGCTGGGCGGCGGGCTATGTGCCGGACCGGGACTGGTTCATCCAGAAAGCGGTGGCCTGGTGGCTGCGGGACCTGTCGAAGCATGACCCGGACCGGGTCCGGGCCTTTCTGGACGCGCATGGCGCGGGGATGAAGGGCTTTGCCCGCAAGGAGGCCACGCGGCTCCTGTAGGCCAAGCGCGGGTCCCACCGGCGCGGGCACTGCGGTTTCAGTGGGGTCGCCTGCCCTGCGGGACAGGCGACCGGTGGGGGCTCTGCCCCCGCTCGCTACGCTCGCCCCCCGAGGTATTTTCAAGACCGAAGAAGCGGGGGACGCCGTCCCTTTGCGGCTTGGGTCCCTGCGCACGCGAGGGCTGCCGCATTCGCGGGGGCCTTCGTCTTCGGAGGTCATGGCCAGCATATCCCGCGCGGCTTTTGGCATCCCGCCGCGCGCGGGGGCTTGGGTTCTGCGAAGGATTTGCCGAGGAGGACTCGTGCGGCGGCGGTCAGAGCACCGCGTCCAGCGCCTCTATCAGCTTGGTCACTTCCGCCTCTGAGGTGTAATGGGTGAAGGACAGGCGCAGCACGCCTTCTTCGGGGTCGAGGCCCGGGGCGCGCAGCGGGCGTACCGCGTAGAAGTGGCCGCCGCCCGCCATGATGCCCTGTTCGGCCAGCGCGGCGGCCACCGGGGCGGCGGGACGTCCCAGCGCCAGCGCCAGCGTAGGCGCCCGCCGCGCCGCCTCGGCCGGGCCGATCAGGCGCACCCGGTTGCGGCCCTTGAGCGCGTCCAGCAGCGGTTGCAGCAGCCGCTCTTCCTGCGCGCGCATCAGGTCGTGGACCGCCCCGGGCGCGCAGCCGTGATGGGCTGCCAGCGTCTCGATGTAATCCGCCATGCCGGCGCAGGCCGCGACCTGCGCGTGATCCGGCCCGGCGGGGATGAAGCGTTTGTAGAGGACATCTGCGTTGAAGAAATGCGCCTGGTTCGGCAGCACCTCGGCCAGCGCGCGGCGCACCACCATCAGCCCCTGATGGGGCCCATAGGTCTTGTAGGCCGAGAAGAGGTAGATGTCGGCCCCCAGCGCGCCCACGTCCGGAAAGCCATGCGGCGCGTAGGACACGCCGTCGACGCAGGTAAAGGCCCCCGCCGCGTGGGCCATGGCGGTGATTTCGGCAACCGGATTGATCTCTGCGACGATGTTCGAGCAATGCGGGAAGCAGACCAGCCGGACCTTTTCGTCCAGCAATTCCGCCAGGTCTTCGGGGTCGAGATGGCCGGTTTCGGGATCGATGCGCCATTCGCGCACCTCGATGCCCGCCTCGGCCAGCCGCCGCCACGGGCCGGAGTTGGCCTCGTGGTCCTGATTGGTGACGATCACCGCTTCTCCGGGCTGCATGAACTGCCGGAAGGCCTGCGCCAGCACATAGGTGTTCTGGGTGGTGGAGGGGCCGAAGCTGAGTTCCCCGGTCTCGACCCCCAGGAGCGCGGCCATGCGGCGGCGCGCCTCGTCCATTTCCTCGCCTGCGAGGCGGCTGGCGGCATAGGGGCCGTAGGGCTGCACCTTGCGCTGGCGGTAGTAGCGCTCGAGCCGGTCGATGACCGGCTGACAGGTATAGGAGCCACCGGCGTTCTCGAAGAAGGCCTGCCCCTCCAGCGACGGCTCTGCGAAAGCGGGAAACTGCGCCCGCACGAAATCACTGTCCAGCATGTCCACCTCGTCCTGCCTGCCTCTGGGCGCGACAAGACCGCCCGGCGCCGCGAAGGTCAAGCCACCGCCGCCCGGTCCCCGGGCCGGGCCCGCGGGCGACCGGCCGTCGCAGGCAAAAAGGCCCCGGCGAGAACCGGGGCCTTTCGCTGCCCTGTCAGGGCGATGTCAGGGCGATGTCAGCGCAGGGCGCGCTCGGCCGAGGAGGCCCTTCCAGATCGCGTAGCACATCAGCAGCAACACGACGGTAAAGGGCAGACCGGTCGAGATGACCATGGCCTGCAGGGCCGCAAGCCCCCCGCCCAGCAGCAGCACGATGGCCACCGCGCCTTCGAAGATGCACCAGAAGACCCGCTGCGGCACCGGCGCGTCGACCTTGCCGCCCGCGGTGATCGTGTCGATCACCAGAGAGCCGGAGTCCGACGAGGTCACGAAGAAGACGATCACCAGCACGATGGCCAGCACCGAGGTGATCGAGGCCAGCGGCAGGCCTTCCAGCATCGCAAACAGCGACAGTTCCGGGCTGTAGGCGTCGATCACATTGGCCTTGACCGCCGAGGTCTCGGGGTTGGCGACCATGTCGTTGATCGCGGCGCCGCCGAAGACCGACATCCACAGCAGGCAGACCGCGCTGGGGATCAGCAGCACGCAGATCACGAACTCGCGCACCGACCGCCCGCGCGACACCCGCGCGATGAACATGCCGACGAAGGGCGACCAGCTGATCCACCAGGCCCAGTAGAAGGCCGTCCAGCCCTGACGGAAGCCGTCATCCTCGCGCCCGAAGGGGTTCGACAGCGGCACGACCTCTTGCACGTAGGCCACGAGACCCTTGCCGAAGTCGGTCAGGATGCCGACCACGCCCGCCGCGAAGAGCACGAAGAGCAGCAGCAGCATGGCGAGGCCCATGTTGATCTCGGACAGCACCTTCACGCCGCCGTCGAGGCCGCGCAGGACCGAAACCAGCGCCACGGCGGTGATGAGCGAGATCAGGATAACCTGAACGGTGGTGTTGTTGGGCAGGCCGAAGACCTTTTCCAGCCCCGCGTTCGCCTGTGTCGCGCCGAAGCCCAGCGAGGTCGCCAGACCGAAGAGCGTTGCAAAGACGGCGGTGACGTCGATGACATGTCCCCACCAGCCCCAGACGCGCTCTCCGAGGATCGGGTAGAAGGCCGAGCGGATCGTCAGCGGCAGGCCCTTGTTGTAGCTGAAGAGCGCCAGCGCCAGGGCCACGACGGCGTAGATCGCCCAGGGGTGCAGCGCCCAGTGGTAGGAGGTCGCGGCCAGCGCCATGCGGCGGGCGGCTTCGACGTTCTCGGGGATCAGCGCGCCGTCCTCGGTGAAGGGCCGGACCGTGCCCAGCGGCTCGTCGCCCCGGGGGGTGCCGAAGTAATAGGCCGGTTCCAGCACGCCGAAGAACATCAGGCCGATGCCCATGCCGGCGGCGAAGAGCATCGCGAACCAGCCGAGGTAGGTGTAATCCGGCGTGGCATCGGCCCCGCCAAGGCGCACGCTGCCCACCGGCAGCACGATCAGCGCAAGGCAGAAGAGCACAAAGACGTTCGCCGCGCTCATGAAGAACCAGTCGAAGGTCGAGGTCAGCGCGGGCCGCAGCCAGCCGAAGAAGCTGGCCGCCTGCTCGGGCAGGGCCAGCGCGTAGAACACGAAGGCCACGACCGCCGCCGCCGAGATGGCGAAGACCGGGTTGTGAATGTCCAGCCCGAAGGGGCCGATCTGGGTTTCGATATTGTCCTGACCGATCTCGTAATCGGTTTCGATGATGTCGGACTGGCCTTCCGGTTCCGGAATGCCCTGTCCAGAGGTGGAATCTGACATGTAGATGTCCCCTGTCCTGTTTCTCGTTCTGTCTCGCCGGTGCCGCAGGCCGCCGGTCTTGTCCGGTCCCGAAGGCCCGGCTGTCCTTCGGTTCAGCGTACCAGCATGACCGAAATCTTGGCGTGTGCGGCGATGGTGCCGCCGTTCGAGGCCCAAATGTAGTCGGTGACGTTCGGAACATGGCTGGCCATGACCACCAGATCCGACCCGGTGTCCGCGATGGCCTTCAGCAGGGTCGCGTCAAGATCGGTCGCGGGGTCGTGGCTGGTGAGCGCGTGGGCCTGTGCCGTGATGCCGCGCGCCGTGGCCTGCGCATCCGCGAAATCCTTCAGCTTCTGCGCATATTCCTGTGGGTTGTGGGCGATCGCGCTGGGAGAGGCACTGGCCACGCCCACGTAGACCACCTCGGCTCCGTATTGTTTTGCCATGTCGTACCGCACAGCCAAGCGCCTTCTCGAGACGATCCGCATGCGTCAAGTCAACCGGCACCATGATCCGTTTGAACACAGTCCACTCCTTGTCTTGTCGTGCAGCGACCCACCCGAAGCATTCGGGCCGCGGCTTTTTGCCGACGAAGGGTCCCTCTGGTCGGAGGCCCCCTTGACAGGACGCCTCTGAAGACAGGGTAACGCGAAAAGGACAGGTACTTCAAACCGTCACGACCCTTCGCCCGCCGAAAGCGACGCGCAGGGGGCCTGATGGCGTCCGGTTGCCGTAGCGTCCGCCGGGGCGCGGAGCGGCAGGCCGCCGCCATGGCCGGGGGCGCGGCGCCTTGTCGCGGGCGCCCCCTGCCCCTGCGTCAGGCGTTCACATCGACGACGACGCGGCCCTTGACCTGGCCTTTCAGGATCTCGGCGCCGAGGCGCGGCAGGTCCGACAGCGTGGCGGGCTGGACCATGGCCTCGAGCCGGTCCATCGGCAGGTCCGACGCGATCCGCGCCCAGGCCCGCAGGCGCGCGTCATAGGGCTGCATGACGCTGTCGATCCCCAGAAGGTTCACGCCGCGCAGGATGAAGGGCGTGATCAGCGCGCCCTCGATGGCCGCCCCGCCCGCAAGGCCGATGGCCGCGACCGAGCCGCCGTATTTGACCTGTTTCAGGACACGGCCCAGCATCGCGCCCGCCACCGCATCGACGCAGCCCGCCCATTGCTCGCCTTCCAGCGGCTTGCGCGTGACCTCGGTCAGCTCGGCCCGGGGCACGATCTGCGTGGCGCCGAGGTCGCGCAGGTAGCCTTCCTGCTCGGGGCGGCCGGTCACGGCGGCGACCTCGAAGCCGAGGTTCGACAGGATCGCCACGGCGACCGACCCCACGCCACCGGCGGCACCGGTCACCAGAACCGGCCCCTTGTCCGGCGTCAGGCCGTGGTCCTGCAGGGCCATCACCGCCAGCATCGCCGTCAGACCCGCCGTGCCCACCGCCATGGCGGCGCGGGTGTCCAGCCCGTCGGGCAGCGGCACCAGCCAGTCGGCCCTGACCCGCGCCTTCTGCGCATAGCCGCCCCAATGCGCCTCTCCGACGCGCCAGCCGGTCAGCACGACCTTGTCGCCGGGCTTGTAGCGGGCGTCATCCGAGGCCTCGACCGTGCCGGCAAAATCGATGCCCGGCACATGGGGGTAGCGCCGCACCAACCCGCCGCCCGGCCCGATGCAGAGCCCGTCCTTGTAGTTCACCGTGGAATACTCGACCGCGACGGTCACCTCGGCATCCGGCAGGTCGGTCTCTGCCAGCGCCTGAACGGCGGCGGTGGTCTTGCCGCTGTCGGCGTCCTTCTCGACCACGAGCGCGTTGAAAGTCATGTCTCTCTCCCTTTGAGTGTCGTCTAAAGCCAGGGCCCGCCGTCCGGCATGAAGGCCAGATCGGTCACCGCCCCCTTGGCCCCCGCCGCCGTCAGCATGGCGTGGATCTGTCCGCGATGGTGGGTCTGGTGGTTGAACATATGCACGATGCACAGGGTCACGGGCTTGGCGAGGGTTGCCACTGGTCAGCCCCGAGTACCACGTCCAGCTCGCCCGCCAGATCCACCGCGCGCAGGCGCTCGGCCCACAGCAGGATCTCTGCGTCGGTGCGGTAGCGGGCCATCTCCCAATCCGCCGGGGTGGCGCAGAAGGTGGTGCTTTCGCTGCCGGGCACCGTCGGCCCCTTGGTGCCGGTCAGCCGCGACAGCCACATCCGGTCGCCCCAGAGCAGGTGGTTGGCCGTGGCCAGAAGCGACCCGAAGAAGGCGCCGCGCTCGGCCCGCAGGGCCTCCTCGTCCAGCCCGGCGAAGGCGGCGATCACCTGCCGGTTCTGCCAGGCGTTGTAGCGCGCCATGGTCACGCAATACTCCGGCGTCACGATCATGCAGCAGCCCCCGCATTGCCTGCCCCTCCGGCAATTCACTATGCAGAGCGACCGGTCGAGGGCAAACGCTTTCCCTTCGGCTACCGGCAGCGCGCTGCATGACGGCCAGACCCGCAGCGCAGCATCCCGGAAAACCTTGGCGCCACGCGATGCCAGACCCGCGTACAAAGGGGGGCCGCCGCTCCCCTGCCGCAACACGGGGGCAGCGCGGCCTCTCGATGACGCTGAGCGACGCCGCCCCGTGCATGGCACGGCGGCGCACCGCGACCAGCGCCCCGGATCACGGCAGGCAGGCCGGTCCGGGCGCCGCCCCTGCCCGGCTTCAACAAGGCGAGACATGTCCCCCGATACACCGCCGCCCCGAACGGCGTCAGAGATCGGGCACGGGCCCCTCTTCGGGGAAGGCCATGTTCGGGGAAGACCGTGGGGCCAAAAGCAAAAGCCCCGCGAAACCGCGGGGCTTTCAGCTTCAAGTTGGTGCGGTCGAGAAGACTCGAACTTCCACGGGAGTTACCCCACAGCGACCTCAACGCTGCGCGTCTACCAATTCCGCCACGACCGCACTGTCCTGACTTGGTGAAGCGCCTCTTAACGAAGCCCAAAGGGGATGTGAAGAGGAAAATTGACCCCGGGCCGCATTGTGCCCCGCCGCCGCAGCGCGTACCCCGGAAACAGGTCCCTTGCAGGAGGCTCTCATGGTAGAGTGGAAGATCAGCGACGGCCTCGTTCCCTACGAAGAGGCTGTCTCGTTCATGGAAGACCGCGCCGCCGCCATCGCCGCGGGCGCGGCGGAGGAATGCGTCTGGCTGCTGGAGCATCCACCGCTTTACACCGCAGGCACCAGCGCGCGGCGCGAGGACCTGACGGACCCGGACCGCTTTCCCGTCCACCAGACCAAGCGGGGCGGTCAGTTCACCTACCACGGCCCCGGGCAACGGGTGGTCTACGTCATGCTGGACGTCGGCAAACGCGGCCGGGACGTGCGCTGTTTCGTGCAGGATCTGGAACGCTGGGTCATTGCCACGCTTGGTGAATTCGGCCTGACCGGTCACATCCGCGAGGGGCGCGTCGGCGTCTGGATCGAGCGCCCGGACCGGCCCCGCACCGCCTCGGGCGCCATGGCAGAGGACAAGATCGCCGCCATCGGCATCCGCCTGCGCAAATGGGTCAGCTTCCACGGCATCTCGATCAACGTCGAGCCCGAGCTGGACCATTTCGACGGCATCGTGCCCTGCGGCATCACCGAATACGGGGTGACCAGCCTCGTGGACCTCGGGCTGCCGGTGACGATGGACGACCTCGACGTGGCGCTGCGCCACCAGTTCGGCGAGGTCATGGAACGGAAAACGCCGCGTGCCTGCCCGGTCTGACAGGCACGCGGCGTCTGGAGATGCGGGTGCGGGCGCCGGGGAGATCGCCCGGCGCGCTCAGGCTGCGGGACGCATCAACGCATGGTCGCGCGGTTGGCGAAGACGTGCAGCAGGATATCCTCGCGGCTGAGGCCCATCGAGGCCAGCTCGGCGTCGGACTTGGCGCGCAGCTTGGCGATCTGCTCGGTGCGCTGGCGATAGCGGCGGTCGAAGGGCGTCTCGAACATGCGCTCGATGCGCTGGCGCAGGGTGGAGCGGTTCGAAACGAAGCTGTGGTCGAAATAGGCCATTGTCAGGTTCCCCGGTCTGTCTGGCGCCGCGCCGTCGCGGCAGTTGCTGGGATAACGTTAAACCCGCAGCCGGGTTCCCCGACAGTCCGGCATTCCCCACCCCGCGCGCCCCGTCCATCGCGCGGCAGCCGAAATCTTTGAAAGATTTCGGACCGCTTTCCGGGTCGGAAAGCGCCCCTGCCGCAACCGGGTGCGACAAAATTGTTTGATCTGCGTCAAAAGCCTCCATTGCCCGCAGGTTGGTCACATCCTAAAAAGCCGCAGAGTTTCGGCGTGGGCGGATTCCCTCTCGCGCCTCTGACGCAGGCACCAGCAGGAGGCACCAAATGGCAGACGCCGCCATTCACGGCCATGAGCACGAGGACAACCGTGGGTTCTTCACCCGCTGGTTCATGTCCACGAACCACAAGGATATCGGTATCCTTTACCTGATCACCGCGGCCATCGCAGGCCTGATCTCGGTGATCTTTACCGTCTACATGCGCATGGAGCTGATGAACCCCGGGGTTCAATACATGTGCATGGAGGGCATGCGCCTGTTCCCGACCGCGGTCGAGAACTGCACGCCCAACGGCCACCTCTGGAACGTGCTGATCACCGGCCACGGCATCCTGATGATGTTCTTCGTGGTCATTCCCGCGCTGTTCGGCGGCTTCGGCAACTACTTCATGCCGCTGCAGATCGGCGCGCCGGACATGGCCTTCCCGCGGATGAACAACCTGTCCTACTGGCTTTATGTCGCCGGCACCACGCTGGCGGTCTGCTCGGTCTTCGCGCCGGGCGGCAACGGTCAGCTTGGGTCTGGTGTGGGCTGGGTCCTCTATCCGCCGCTCTCGACCAACGAGGCCGGCCTCTCCATGGACCTTGCGATCTTCGCGGTCCACGTCTCGGGCGCCTCGTCGATCCTGGGTGCGATCAACATGATCACCACCTTCCTGAACATGCGCGCCCCGGGCATGACGCTCTTCAAGGTTCCGCTGTTCTCGTGGTCGATCTTCGTCACCTCGTGGCTGATCCTGCTGTCGCTGCCGGTTCTGGCGGGCGCCATCACCATGCTGCTGACCGACCGCAACTTCGGCACCACCTTCTTCCAGCCCTCGGGCGGCGGTGACCCGATCCTGTACCAGCACATCCTGTGGTTCTTCGGCCACCCGGAAGTGTACATCGTGATCCTGCCCGGCTTCGGCATCATCAGCCACGTCATCGCGACCTTCGCGCGCAAGCCGATCTTCGGCTACCTGCCGATGGTCTGGGCGATCATCGCCATCGGTGCTCTGGGCTTCGTCGTCTGGGCGCACCACATGTACACGGTCGGCATGTCCCTGACCCAGCAGAGCTACTTCATGCTGGCGACCATGGTCATCGCGGTTCCGACGGGGGTGAAGATCTTCTCGTGGATCGCCACCATGTGGGGCGGCTCGATCGAGTTCAAGACGCCGATGCTCTGGGCCTTCGGCTTCCTGTTCCTCTTCACCGTGGGCGGCGTCACCGGCGTCGTGCTGAGCCAGGCCGGCGTCGACCGCGCCTATCACGACACCTACTACGTCGTGGCGCACTTCCACTACGTGATGAGCCTCGGCGCGGTCTTCGCCATCTTCGCGGGCATCTACTTCTACTTCCCCAAGATGACCGAGCCGCATGTACAGCGAGGCGATGGGCAAGATCCACTTCTGGACCTTCTTCATCGGCGCCAACCTGACCTTCTTCCCCCAGCACTTCCTGGGCCGTCAGGGCATGCCCCGCCGCTACATCGACTACCCCGAGGCCTTTGCCTTCTGGAACTACATCTCGTCCTGGGGTGCGCTGCTGTCCTTCGCGTCGTTCCTGTTCTTCTTCTACATCGTGTTCCACGCCCTGACGCGCGGCGCCAAGTCGACCGAGAACAACCCCTGGAACGAATATGCCGACACGCTGGAGTGGACCCTGCCCTCTCCGCCGCCGGAGCATACCTTCGAAATCCTCCCCAAGCGTGAGGACTGGGACAAGTCGCCCGCCCACCACTAAGCGGCGCGGCCAAACAAACCGAAAGGCCCCGACACGTGCGGGGCCTTTCCTGTTGAAGGGTGACGCCAATGGCCGCCCCGGACCACTGCAAGGAAGCCTTGGCCATGCAGGATTTCACCTCGATGACCGCGGACGACACGCTGGCGCGCCTGAACGCGATGCCGCGCCGGGCCGCGCGCCGGGCCATGCAGCGCCTGATCTACCGCAAGTCCAGCCGCCCCGCGGATCTGGCGCAGCAGATGGCGCTGCTGCGGGCGCTGGCGCGGGCCGAGCCGCTGGACCGCTTCGAGCCGGACCTATGCGCTAATCGCCTGCGCCCACAAGGCCAGCGAGACGGTGGATACCGATATGCTCGACAGCATCGACGCCGAGCTGCACGAGACACTGGACTGGGCGCGCGCCCTGCCCCAGCGCAACATCCTGCGCCGGGACGGCTTCCATCTGCGCTACTCGGTGCTGAACGTGCTGATCGGCAGCGCGCTTCTGCGCGACGCCGGGGATCTGCCCGCGCTGGCCGCCACGGCGCTGAGCGAGCTTGACCGCCTGTCGCCGCGCCGCGCCTCGTCCTACCTGTTCAATTCCAGCAGCAACGTGGTGAAGACCGTCTGCCTTGCGGTGACGCTGGCGCCCGGCAATGCAGCGCATGTGCACCAGCAGCTGCGCCGCCTGATCGACCTCAGCCTCGGCCTTGTGCACATCCACCAGATGCTCGAACCGCTGACCCGGCGCTTCGGGCCACGGCGGCTGGAGGCGGTCTCTCCCTCCTCCGCCTACGCCGAGTTCGAAGCCACGCAGAAACGGCTCTTCCTGCTGGAGGATCTCTGCCGGAACCCCGGGGATGCGGCCCTGCGGCGCCGCCTTGCCATGGCCTCGGTCGGGCGCAAGACCGAGGCCCAAACAGCCGCCATGATGGCGGCGCTGGACCGGCACCTGTAGACATCGCGAAACGGAAAACCAGCCCCCGAAGGCAGCGGACAGACCCATGCCCTACCACTGGACAGACACAGGCCCCGACGCGCCGCGCAGGCTGAGGCTCTGGCCGCATAATTCGCTTTCAGCGCGCGGCTTTGCCATCATGGTGCTGGGCTTCTTCCTCTTCGCCTCGATCCCGCTCTACGGCTTGCTCGGCACGGTCCTTCTGTGGGGGCTGCTGCCCTTCATGCTTGCCGCCACGGCGGGGCTTTACTATGCGCTCCGGCGCAATGCCTTCGACCGGCGGATCATCGAAGAGCTGACCATCACCCCCGACCGGACGACCCTGATCCACACCGATCCGCGCGGCGCGGAGCAGCGCTGGGACGCCAATACCTACTGGGTCAGCGTGACGATGCACGAGACGGAGGGCCCGGTGCCCTATTACGTGACGCTCAAGGGCGCCGGGCGCGAGGTCGAGGTCGGCGCCTTCCTCTCCGAGGAAGAGCGCATCGCCCTCTATGACGAGCTGCTGCGGGCCTTTGCCGGGATCACCGCGCCCGAAGGGTCGGCACCGGCCCCCTGAACCCGCCCATCCCCTTGATATTTCGGCGCTTCACCGGAAAGGCGCAGGATTACCCTTGCATGCGCCCCGGCCTTCCGGCACCACCTCTGTGTCAACCGGGCCCCGCGCCTCTTCCGTCCACCCCCGATCAGGACCCCGTGAAACCATGGCGCAGGCCCCCGCAACCGCCAAGACCCACCGCGCCGCGCTGATGCTGGCCGCCGCGCTCGGGCGCGCGGACTGGGCGCATTGGCTGAAGCCGGTGCCCAGCGAAGCGGCGGCGCTGGAGCTGCGCGGCGCGCTCTCGACCCGGGTGCCGCCGCTGCGCAAGCAGGTGGTCTTCCTGATCCCGCTGGTCGGCCCCGATCAGGTCGGCGACTGGCAGGCGGTGACCGACCGGCTTCAGGCAACGCTGCACTGCATGCGCACGCAGGACGATCCGCACTGGCAGGCCGTGATCTGCTGTCAGGAACGGCCGCCGCTGCCCGACGATCCGCGCATCCGCTTCCTGCCCTTCGACGATCCCGAGCCCGGCAACGACAAGTGGCGCAAGCTGGCGGCCCTGACCGGCCACCTTGACCAGATCGCCCCCGCCCCCTGCTACGTCATGAGCTTCGACGCCGACGACCTGCTGCGGCAGGGAACGGTGCGCGAGATGCTGCGGCGGCAGGCGCCGGGCGGCTACCTGGTGCAGGCGGGCTACGTGATGGACGATGCAACCGGGGTGATCGCCCTGGCCGATGCGCCGGACCTGAAACAGCCGATGCGCAAGCCGTTCTGGAAGCTCTGCGGGTCCTGCGCCGCGGTGGCCCATGACCCCGACCTGCCGCAAAGCGCCGCCTTCCTGCAGGCGATGACGCAGCACGAGCACCGGATGTTCCCCTACCTCGGCGCGCTGGCCGGACGTCCGCTTGCGCCGCTGTCGCAGCCTTCCGTGCTTTACGTGCTGAACCATGGCGAGAATTTCGGCGCGCGGCGCGGGCGGGTCGGCTTCAAGACCCGCTTCGTCGAGCGCTTCCGCATCGACGATCCCGATGCGCTTGCAGAAGTCGCCGAGGGTTTCCCCGTTCCCTAGACCGGGTCTGCGCCCCAGAGCACCGGCGGCAACTCCGCGCTTCAGGGGGGCCATCCGATGGATGGGGCAGCCCCCGATTTTGTCACCGCCGATATTGTCACCGCAGACCTTCGCGGCGGGCGGGCACCGGGCCGTCAGCCCGCGGCGAGGCGGTCCTTCACCCGGGCACCGACGGCGCCAAAGTCCATCTGGCCGGTGTACTTGGTCTTCAACACGCCCATCACGCGGCCCATGTCGCGGATCGACTCGGCGCCGACCTCGGCCACCGCCGCCTTCACCGCCGCGTCGATTTCCGCCTCGTTCAGGGCGCGCGGCAGGAATTCCTCGATCACCTCGATCTCGGCCAGTTCCTGTTCGGCAAGATCCAGTCGGTCGCTTTCCTCGTAGGTCTTGGCGCTTTCGCGGCGCTGTTTGACCATCTTGCCTAGGATGCCCAGCACCTCGGTGTCGTCGACGCCGGTCTCGTGACCCTCGGCCCGGACCGCGATATCGCGATCCTTGATGGCGGCGTTGATCAGGCGCAGGGTCGACAGGCGCCCCGCCTCGCGGTCCTTCATCGCCTGCTTGACCGCCGCGTTCACACGCTCTCGCAATTCCATGAGCCTTATCCCCAGTCTCATATCACAAGATTGGCACCCTATACCGAAACCCGCCCCCGCGCAACCAAACCCAAAAGCGTCAAGTTCTTGAATTTTCTCAATTTATCATTTCAGCCACCCCCTTGACCCCTGCCCCGCGCCGCCTTAGGTTCCGCGCGATTTGCCCCCAGCCCCGGAGTCCTCCCATGCCCACGCCAGCGCCGACCGCCTGTCTTGCCCTTGCCGACGGCACCCTCTTCTATGGTCAGGGGTTCGGGGCCACCGGACAGACCACAGCAGAGCTGTGCTTTAACACCGCCATGTCCGGCTATCAGGAAATCATGACGGACCCGTCCTATGCGGGCCAGATCGTGACCTTCACCTTTCCGCATGTCGGCAATGTCGGCGTGAACCCGGAAGACGATGAAACGCAGGATCCGGTGGCCGCGGGCATGGTGGTCAAATGGATGCCCACGCAGTCCTCGAACTGGCGCGCCGCGCAGGAACTGGGCGACTGGCTGGCCGCGCGCGGGCGCATTGCCATCGGCGGCGTCGACACCCGGCGCCTGACCCGGGCGATCCGCCAGTCCGGCGCGCCGCATGTGGCGCTGGCCCACAGCCCCGACGGCAACTTCGATATCGCCGCGCTGGTCGCCGCCGCGCGCGGCTTCCCGGGTCTGACCGGGCTCGACCTCGCCAAAACCGTGACCTGCGCGCAAAGCTACCGCTGGGACGAGATGCGGTGGGCCCGGCCCGAGGGTCACCAGCGCCAGACCGAGGCGCGCCACAAGGTCGTGGCCATCGACTATGGCGCCAAGCGCAACATCCTGCGCTGCCTCGCCTCTGCCGGCTGCGAGGTCACGGTGCTGCCCGCCTCGGCGACCTATGACGATGTCATGGCCCATGATCCGGCGGGCATCTTCCTGTCCAACGGCCCCGGCGACCCGGCGGCCACCGGCGAATATGCCGTGCCGATGATTCGCGACCTGCTGGACAAGACGCAGCTTCCGCTCTTCGGCATCTGCCTCGGTCACCAGATGCTGGGGCTGGCCCTTGGCGCGCGCACCATCAAGATGAACCACGGCCACCACGGCGCCAACCACCCGGTGAAGGACATCGAGACCGGCAAGGTCGAGATTACCTCGATGAACCATGGCTTTGCCGTGGACAGCCAGAGCCTGCCCTCCGGCGTGGTCGAGACCCATGTCTCTCTTTTCGACGGCTCGAACTGCGGGATCCGCATGGCCGACCGCCCGGTCTTTTCCGTCCAGCACCACCCCGAGGCAAGCCCCGGGCCGCAGGACAGTTTCTACCTCTTCGAACGCTTTGCCGCGTCGATGGATGCCGCCTGAGCAGAGCGATCCGCGTCAGGTCTTGCCAAAGGGTTAACGGCGGGCAGATTTCTCCCGCCGTTAACCTTTTGATATTAGGAAAAAATTAAGAAAACGCCCGCCATAACACCGGTATCCGCAATCATGGGGTACTGGTGATGACACAGCACCGCCTCCTTTCGGCAGAGGCAAGGCGCGCACAGGCCGCCGATCAGCGCGGTCAGCCCCTCAGTCATATCCTCATCGACGATGGCGCTGTCGCCGCGTCGGACATGCTGCGCGCCTTGGCAAAGGCGCAGCGGTTCGACCAGCCGGTGTCGCACATCGTCGCCGCCGAATCGCTGGCCACGCCCGACCAGGTGCTTTCGGCGCAGGCGCGCAGCTACGGCGCCCTTGCCCTGCGCCGCGATGTGACGCCGCCCGATGCGGCGCTCGACGGGCTTCTGGCACCGGATTTCTGCCTGCGGCACGGCATGCTGCCCTGGATCCGGCTGGGCGATACGCTGGTGCTGGCCACCGCCCGCCCGGCAGAGTTTCCGGCCCTCCTGCCAAGGCTACCTTCGGACATCGGCCCGGTGATGATGGCGCTGGCGACCGAGGCCGATATCCATGCCGAGATCGCCGCACGCCACGGCGCCGCCATGGCGGTCGAGGCCGCGCACCGCGTGGCCCCGGACGAAAGCTGCCGCGACCTGAACCAGTCCAGCCCGCAGCGGCAGGCGGCAGCCATCCTTGCCGGGGCGGCCTTCATCGCCCTGCTGATCTGGCAGCCCACGGCGCTTTTTGCCGGGGCGCTCCTGCTGGCCCTGGGCTCTCTGATCCTGTCGCAGGGGCTGAAGCTGGCGGCGCTGCTTGCCGTGCCCCGACGCACCGCCGTTGGACAGGCGGACCTGCCCGAGGTGCTGCCGACGGTGACGATCCTCGTGCCGCTCTTCGACGAGAAAGAGATCGCCGCGACGCTGGTCCGGCGCCTGTCGCGGCTGACCTACCCCAAAGCGCTGCTGGAGGTGGTGCTGGTGCTGGAAGCCGAGGACGCGATGACCCGTGCCACGCTGGCCCGCACCACCCTGCCGCCCTGGATGCGCTGCGTCTTCGTGCCGCCGGGCGAGGTGACGACCAAGCCGCGCGCCCTGAACTACGCGCTGCGCTTCACCCGGGGCGAGATCGTCGGGATCTACGATGCCGAGGACGCGCCCGCCCCCGACCAGATCGAGCGGATGGTGGCGGCCTTCGCGCAGGCTGCCCCGGATGTCGGCTGTCTGCAGGGCATCCTCGATTACTACAACCCGCGCGCCAACTGGCTGTCGCGCTGTTTCACCATCGAATACGCCAGCTGGTTCCGGGTCATGCTGCCCGGCCTCGCGCGGATGGGCTTTGCCGTGCCCCTGGGCGGCACATCGGTCTTTCTCAAGCGGGCCGTGCTGGACCAGGTCGGCGGCTGGGACGCCCATAATGTGACCGAGGACGCGGATCTGGGCTTGCGCCTTGCCCGCTACGGGTATCGCACGGAACTGTTCGCCTCGGTCACCCGCGAAGAGGCCAACAACCGCCTGTGGCCCTGGATCAAGCAACGCTCACGCTGGCTGAAGGGCTACGGCATCACCTGGTGGGTGCACACGCGCCGCCCCGTCAGGCTTTGGCGCGCGCTTGGGCCAAAGCGCTTCCTCGGGGTGCAGCTGCTGTTTCTGTGCACGCTGGTGCAATTCGCCCTCGCGCCGGTGCTCTGGTCCTTCTGGATGATCCTTCTCGGCCTGCCGCACCCGCTGGACGGGCATCTCACGCCCGAGGCGGTGTTCTGGCTGACCGGGGTCTTCCTCAGCGCCGAAGGCATCTCGATCCTTCTGGGGATCGCGGCACTGGCCCGCAGCCCGCACGCCGGGCTGATGGGCTGGGTGCCGACGCTCTTCGCCTATTTTCCGCTGGGCACGCTGGCGCTTTACAAGGCGCTCTGGGAAACGCTGCGCAGCCCCTTCTACTGGGACAAGACCATGCATGGCCGCTCGGCGCCCGACGGCCCCGGCGCCGACCTGCCAACCGACAGCTCGTTGTGAGCCGGGCGCTTCGGGCCAGGCCCGCGCCATCCCGCGGCCGGCGACGGGCCGGGCACCGATCAGGCCTCGGCGGCATCCTGCTTCAGCCGCGTGACGAAGGCGACAGAGATGTGATCCCTCAGCGCGCTGTTCGCGGTACCGCCTCGTCGCGGCAGGCGATCGCCTCGACAATGGCAAGATGTTCGGCCAGCGCGATCTCTCCGCGCCCCTGCGCCGCCAGCGAGGTGGTCGCCATCAGCGCCATGGAGCGGTAGACGAGATCCAGCTGCTGGACGAGAAACCGGTTGTGCGAGGCAAGGTGGATCTGCTTGTGAAACCGCCGGTTGGCCCGCGCCAGCGCGGCCGGATCGTGCAACAGCGCCCGGTCGTCGGCGACCATGTCGCGCAGCACCCTGACCTCTTCCTCCGTGGCATGGCGGGCGGCCAGCCGCGCCGCCAGCCCCTCCAGCTCTGTGCGCACGGCGTAAAGCTCGGCCATCTGGTTGTGATCCAGCGAGGCCACGATCAGCGACCGCCCGTCCCGCGCCAGCAGCGATTGCGTTTCCAGCCGCTGAAGCGCCTCGCGGATCGGCGTGCGCGAGACCCCGAAGCGGTCGGCCAACTCGCTTTCCACCAGCCGGTCGCCGGGCCGGTAGACGCCGGAATCGATGGCGTCGAGGATCAGCGTATAGGCATCCTTTTGCGGCGTTCTGCCCTGTGTCATGACCCTCTCCCCTGTCGTTGCGACACGATACCCGTCTCGCGCGACCATGTTCAAGCCGAAGCCAGCCCCCGGCCATCCAACCGGGCCCGCCGCGACATTTCGCCCCTCGCAGCCAGCGGCCCGAGTGATAGCTCCTTGAAGGGGAACCGACGCATGTCGGCACGACTCGGGCAGGAGAAGGACCATGGACTGCGATATCCTCGTGTCTGGCGGTGGCATCGCCGGACTGACAGCCGCCGCCGCCTTTGCCGGGGCGGGTTTCCGGGTGGTCTGCGTCGACCCTGCGCCGCCGGTGACCGACGCCACGGCAGAGACCGCCGACCTGCGCACCACCGCCTTCCTGCAACCGGCCCGCGCCTTTCTGGACGCCGCCGGGCTCTGGAACAGGCTGGCACCCTTTGCCATGCCGCTGGAGGTCATGCGCATCGTCGACGCGGGCGGGCCAGAGGCGGAGCCGCGCGTGATGCGCGATTTCGCCGCCTCCGACCTCTCCGATGCGCCCTTTGGCTGGAACCTGCCCAACTGGCTTCTGAAGCGCGAGTTGTCGCAACGCCTGTCCGAACTTGCCGGCGTCGACTTTCGTCCCGGCACCGGCACGGTCTCGCTGTTCACCCGCGAGGGCGAGGCCCGCGTCGGCCTGAGCGACGGCAGCCGCCTGCGCTGCCGGCTGGTGGTGGCGGCGGACGGGCGTGGCTCTCCGATGCGGCAGGCGGCGGGGATCGGTGTGCGGACCACGCGCTTTGGCCAGAAGGCGCTGGCCTTCGCGGTCACCCATCCGATTCCGCATTGCAACGTCTCGACAGAGATCCACCGGACCGGCGGCCCCTTCACGCTGGTGCCGCTGCCCGACCGCGACGGCCACCCCTCTTCCGCGGTCATCTGGATGGAGGACGGGCCCAAGGCGCAGGCGCTTCATGCCCTCAAGGTGCCCGCCTTCGAGGCGGCGATGTCGGAACGCTCGTGCCATCTTTTCGGCCCGCTGACGCTGGCCACGCGCCGGACGCTCTGGCCGATCATCGCGCAGGAAGCCGAGCGGCTGTCGGGTCAGCGCCTTGCGCTGGTGGCCGAGGCCGCCCATGTCGTTCCCCCGATCGGCGCCCGGGGCCTAAACATGAGCCTGCGCGACCTTGCCTGCCTGCTGGATCTGGCCACCGCCGCACCCGGGCGGCTGGGCGATGCGGCGATGCTGGAGGCCTATGACCGCGCCCGCAGCGCCGACGTGCGGGCGCGGGTCGCGGGGATCACCGCGCTCAACCGGATCAGCCAGGTCTCGGCCCCGGCGATGCAGGATCTGCGGGCGGCCGGCCTCGGATGTGCTCTACGGGGCGAAACCGGTCAGGACGGCGCTGATGCGGCTGGGGCTTGGTACCGGCAGCTGAGCGCGAAGGGGGCCAAGCGCGAAGGGGCTCTGCCCCCCGGCCTTCGGCCTTCCCCCCGAGGGTATTTGCGGGACCAGAGAAGCAGCGGGCCAGTATCCTGCGGCCCGGTACCTCGCGGCACAGTGCCAGCACGGACCAACCGGCCCGCGGACCCCGGGCGCCCGCCCCGTGCAGGGCGGGCGCCCGGACCTGAGATCAGAGCACCGCGTCGACCGTGGCGCGCAGGCGTTCGACGGTGGCATCCACGTCGTAGAGCTTGTCGAGGCCGAAGAGGCCAATGCGGAAGGTCGAGAACCCCGCCGGCTCGTCAACCGCCAGCGGCACCCCGGCGGCGATCTGCATGCCCTTGGCGGCAAAGGCCTTTCCGGTCTTCACATCGGCATCGCCGGTATAGCTGACCACCACGCCCGGGGCGCCGAAGCCCTCGGCGGCGACCGATGCGATACCCTTCCCGGCGAACATTGCGCGGACCTTGTCGCCAAGCGCCCATTGCGCGTCCTTCAGCCGGTCGAAACCGTAGTCCCGGGTTTCCGCCATTGTGTCGCGGAACATCTTCAGCCCGTCGGTGGGCAGGGTGGCGTGATAGGCGTGGCCGCCGTCCTCGTAGGCCTTCATGATCTCGCGCCATTTCTTCAGGTCGGCGGCGAAGCTGTTCGAGGTGGTGTCCTGCATCCGCCGGGCGGCGCGCTCGGACAGCATGACCAGCCCGGCGCAGGGCGTCGAGGACCAGCCCTTCTGCGGCGCCGAGATCAGCACGTCGACGCCGGTTGCCTGCATATCGACCCAGACGCAGCCAGAGGCGATGCAGTCCAGCACCATCAGCGCGCCCGCGTCATGCGCGGCCTTCGCCATGCGGGTGATGTAGTCATCGGGCAGGATGATCCCTACCGCGGTTTCCACATGCGGGGCGAAGACCAGATCCGGCTGCGCCTCGGCGATGGCGGCCTCGACCTCTTCGATCGGCGGCGGAGCAAAGGGCGCGGTGGCGCTGTTGCTGGTCTGACGGGCCTTCAGCACCGTGGTCTCTCCGGCGAATCCGCCGGCCTCGAAGATCTGCGACCAGCGGTAGGAGAACCAGCCGTTGCGGACCACCAGCACCCGGGCCTCCTGTCCGAACTGGCGGGCGACCGCTTCCATCCCGAAGGTGCCGCCGCCGGGCACCAGCGCCACCTCCGCCGCGCCGTAGACCTCGCGCAGCATGGAGGAAATGTCGCGCATGACCTCCTGAAACTGTGCCGACATGTGATTCAGCGAGCGGTCGGTGAAGACCACCGAGAATTCGTCCAGACCCGAGGGGTCAACCCTGTCCAAAAGCGCCATGGCTCTCTCCATCCTGTTCCGGCCAAGACGTAGCGGCTGGTGCACGGATTGGCAAAACCCGAATTGCCGCAGCGCCGCCTGCCTGCCACTCCAAAGCCCCCGCCCCGGCGTCCCCCAAGCGCGCCGGGCGTGTCCACCCGCAGGGGCACGCCCCCGGGAGTGGGCCCGACCTCCATCACCGGCGGCATGCGCCGCCCCGGCTACAGCGGCCCCGGGCGGCGCTCTTCCGAGAGCATGACATTGGCGTCCAGATTGCCCACCCCCGGCAGCGCCATGATCCGCCGTCGCAGCACCCGCTCGAAATCGGAGAGGTCGCGCGCCACGACCCGCAGGCGGTAGTCATAGGCGCCCAGCACATGCTCGACCGTCTGCACCTCGGGGATCGCGCTGACGACACGCTCGAAGTCTTCCAGGCTGACGCGCCCCTTGGTGGCCAGCTTGACACCCAGAAAGACCGTCACGCCAAAACCCATGGCCTCGGCGTTCACGTCCAGCCGCGCGCCGCGAAAGACCCCCGCCTCGCGCAGACGCTTTATGCGGCGCCAGCAGGCGGGCTGCGACAGACCATGCGCGCGCCCCAGCGCCCCGGCGCTTTGCGTCATGTCTCTGGCCAACGCCCGGATCAGCGCGCGGTCGATGTCGTCAAGCACGATCACAGCGGCAGGGCCTCGTTCTCGAAGACACGGGCGACATGCATCAGCGCCTCTATGTCGGTGATATGCGGCAGGGTCAGCAGGTGTTCACGGTACAGTCTCTGGTAATGCGCCATATCCCGCGCCACGATCAGCAGGCGCACGTCCACCTGCCCCAGAAACGTCTGTATCTCAAGCACTTCCGGGACATCCCTCGGCGCCCTGGATGAACTCGTCAAAGGCCCTCGGCTGGGTCTTGTCAAGGGTCACGCGCAGGCTGACCTCGACCTCGTAGCCAAGCGCCTTCCAGTCCACCACGGCCTGCACCGTTCCAATCAGCCCGCGCCTGCGCAGCCGGTCCAGCCGCCGGGTCAGGGTCGATCCGGTGACCCCCGCCCGCTCTGCGAGATCCGACAGTGCCATGCCCGGGTCCGCCATAAGGTAGCGCAGAATGCGCCGATCCGTATCGTCGAGCATGAATTCTCCACCATTCCCCAACAAGACGCATGATTATGTTTCTTCTTGGCCCAAATACCTGAAAAACGCAAACACACTCACCACGGTCCGGCTAAAGTGCGCCCCATAGAACAAGAACCCGGAAGGATGTATCCCCATGCGCGTTTACTATGACCGCGACTGCGACGTGAACCTGATCAAGGACAAGAAAGTCGCGATCCTCGGCTACGGCAGCCGTGGCCATGCCCACGCCCTGAACCTGCGCGACTCCGGCGCCAAGAACGTCGCCATCGCCCTGCGCGAAGGCTCGGCCTCGGCCAAGAAATGCGAAGCCGAAGGCCTGCAGGTCATGGGCATCTCCGAAGCCGCGGCCTGGTGCGACGTGATCATGTTCACCATGCCCGACGAGCTTCAGGCCGAGACCTACAAGAAATACGTGCATGACCACCTGAAGGAAGGCTCGGCCATCGCCTTCGCCCACGGTCTGAACGTGCACTTCGGCCTGATCGAGCCCAAGCCCGGCGTCGACGTCATCATGATGGCGCCCAAGGGCCCCGGCCACACCGTGCGCGGCGAATACACCAAGGGCGGCGGCGTGCCCTGCCTCGTGGCCGTGCATCAGGACGCAACCGGCAAGGCGCTGGAAGTGGGCCTGTCCTACTGCTCGGCCATCGGCGGCGGGCGTTCCGGCATCATCGAGACCAACTTCCGCGAAGAGTGCGAAACCGACCTCTTCGGCGAGCAGGTCGTGCTCTGCGGTGGCCTTGTGGAGCTGATCCGCATGGGCTTCGAGACGCTGGTCGAGGCGGGCTATGCCCCCGAGATGGCCTACTTCGAGTGCCTGCACGAGGTGAAGCTGATCGTCGACCTGATCTACGAAGGCGGCATCGCGAACATGAACTACTCGATCTCGAACACCGCCGAATACGGCGAGTATGTCTCGGGTCCGCGCATCCTGCCCTACGAAGAGACCAAGGCCCGCATGAAAGAGGTCCTGACGGACATCCAGCGCGGCAAGTTCGTGCGCGACTTCATGGCCGAGAACCAGGTCGGTCAGCCCTACTTCAAGGCGACCCGTCGCATCAACGACGAGCACCAGATCGAAGCGGTGGGCGAGAAGCTGCGCGGCATGATGCCGTGGATCTCCGCCGGCAAGATGGTCGACAAGGCCAAGAACTGATCCCCGTTCACGGATCGGATCGAAAGGGGGCCCCTGCGGCCCCCTTTCTCTTTGGGGCACAGGGTATTCCGGGGCGTGCCCGGGTCATCCGGCCCCTTGTGCCGCGTCGTTTGACCGGGCCTGCGGCCCCCTGTCTGGCCGGATGGATTGGCCCCGCCGGTCCCGACGCCCCGCGCACAGCCCTTGACGGAAGACAGCACTCAGGCACTGAAAAGGGTGCGCGGCGGCAGCACCTCTGTGCGTCCATGCGTATTGTTATGATATAACGCAATCCCGATTTGGGTGTCATGACTTACGACATCACCCAACGCGAGGGGCTTCCGCCCGAAATGCGGACCCTCTATCGGGACCTGCCACGCGACGGCTGGCCGGATCACCCGGGCTTTCACAAGGCCACCCGCCAATGGATGGGGGCACATCTGGGCTTTCGCCAGATCGGCGCGCTGCTGCAGACAGAGACAGAGCGGTTTCTGGACGGGGAGACGCCAGAGGACCTTTACGCGGAACGGCTGGGCGCCTTCGGCGGGCGGCTGGTGGGCAACCTGCACGGGCACCACGCCCGGGAGGACCGGCGCTTCTTCCCGGAACTCGAAGCCGCCGATGCCCGCTTTGCCCGCGGGCTGGAGATGCTGGAGGCGGACCATGTGGTTCTGGACGAACGGCTCGACCGGCTTACCCGGCAGGCCAACCGGGTGATCACGCTGGAAACGCTGGACCCCGCCGGCATGGCCGAAGAGGCGAAGCCGCTGCGCGACACGCTGGAGGGGCTGAACGGCTTTCTCGACCGGCACCTGACCGACGAGGAGGACCTCGTCGTGCCCATCGTGCTGCATCACCGCCTGCGGGGGTAAACGGGGCGGCGGGGCGAAGGCCCTGCCGCCTTGAACATGTGCAAATCCCGGGGCCGCCTTGCCGCGGCGCCGGGTGGTGTACCGCAATCCCCCTCTGGCGCGTGCCCCCTGTCAAACCGGCAAAGCCCGTCAGCGGCCCTGCGCGCATGAAAAAGCCCCCGCGAGGTCCTCTCGCGGGGGCGTCTCTTGCGCTGTCGGTGGCGGCCTTACCAGCAGCCCACCAGCACCGTCATGTCGGTCGCCAGCGCGGTCAGGTCTTCGGGCGCCATCGGGCCCATTCCGCCGCGCGCGACCGGCTGGATGCCATTGTCGCGCAGGAAGTCGAGGATCATCTCGCCCTTGGCGGCAAAGCTCACCTCGTCCGGCAGCCGCCGCCCCTCTTCGTCGCCGCGCGGCAGCAGCATGCCCAGCACGGTGCCGCCCGCGTCGAAGACCGGGCCGCCCACGTCGCCGGGCAGCGCCGCAAGGGCAAGGCGCTTCATCTCTTCCTCGCCGCCGAGGCCGCGCAGGTCCTCAAGCGTGCCGAAGGTCAGCGTAGGCGCCGCCAGCACCCCACCGAAGGAGAAGCCCGCAACCGCGACCTCGGATTGCAGGCGGGGATCACCGGCGCGGAACTGCGCGACACGGCGCGGCGCCAGCCGGTCTTCAGGCATCAGCACGGCAACACCCAGCGCCGGATCGGACGCCAGAACCCGCGCCGTGTAGACGCCGTTCAGGGTGATCCGCTCGCAAGAGGCAACCATGTCCGACGAGGTCAGCACCGTGCCGCGCGTCTCGATGAAGAAGCCCGAGCCCGTGGCCTTGGCTGTGCGCACCTTGAGACCGGACACCAGATCGACGGACTGGCCGTCGTCGCTGACCTCGGCGGCGCTGAGAACGCCCTCGGTACGCTCGAAGCTGGCGCGCATCAGGCCCAGCACGCGGGTCCGGCGTTCCTCGTCGCCCGCGGGCCAGATCAGCGTGAAGCCCTTGATCTGGCCGTTGCGCAGCGAGACCTCGGTATGGCTGACGATGCGATCGTTGGCCCCCTCGATGACAAAGCCGCCGTTGTCGCGGCTGCGCTCACCCTCCAGCGGGACGATCTCCAGCGTCTGCATGACCTCGTAAAGGCCATTCATTGCCGACAGGTCTCCGGGCTGCGAGATCAGCAGCGCGCGGGCCTGAAGATCGCCCGAGGGGCGGAAGATCGCGAAGGGCGCCTCGTAGCGGTCGAATTCCAGCACGCCCATGGGCAGGTCCATGGCGATCCCGGCGCGCGGATCGGCGTAGCGGGCCAGCTCCATGCCTTCGAGCACGGCGTAATATTGCCCCAGAAGCTGGTCACGCTGGCGGGTGGTCAGGATGCCGGTGGCGTCGTGGCCGTTCTCGGCCTGCCATGCGGCCATGGAACGCCGGGTGCCGCCACCAAAGGCGCCGTCGATGCGGCCCTGGTAGAAACCGGCCCATTCCAGGGCGATCTGCAACTCGTCGCGCTCTGCCCGGGTCAGTTGCGCCTCCGAGGCACGGGCCTCGCGCGGGGTTTCCTCGGGGACCGGTGCGGGCTGCACCGGCGCGGCCTCGGGCGCGGCCTGCACCGGCTCGACCACCGGCGCGGTCTGCGCCTGTTGCACCGGCTCGGGCTGTGGCGCGGGGGCTGCGGTATGCGCTGCGCGTTGGCACCGACGGGCCAGAACTGGCGGCCGTAGGCATCGGCGGTTTCGATGTAGCTGTCGAGCGGAATCGCGCGACGCGCCCGCAGGTCCTGCAACTGGCGCTCTGCCTCGGCGCGGGTGAAGGGGCCGATGGCGATGCCGTACCAACCGCCACCCAGCGCAAAGCCGCTGACGTCCTGAAGCCGGTCGGCGTAGGTCCGCACGCTGGCCTGCGCACTGTTCAGCGAGGTCCGGGCCTCAAGCTGGATAAAGACGCTGTCATCCGGAGACTGCGCGGAGGCGGATTGTACGGCGATGAAGGCCGCAGCGGCCAGTGGCGAGAAACGTTTTCGTCATGGTCAATCGGGCCTCTGTCGGCCCCGGGCTCCCTCGTGAACAGTTCCCCAATGTCTTAAGGGCAGCCCCGGCGGGTTGCACGCAAAATCAAGGGCGTTCGCGGCCACGTAAAGCAGATGTGACGGGGGCGGCACATCGCGGCGGCCCACCCTTGCCGATGCGTGGACACGGCGCGGCGCCGCGACAACAGCGGTCAGGACGCACAGGCCCGAGCTCGGAACCCTGCGGCGGCGCCCCGGCTGTTCCGGGCGCCAAAGGCCCCCGGCACCGGGCGGAGCCTGCCGTGATGACCCGCCAGCGCGGCGCCCATGCCGCAAAGCGCCCCGCCCCGTAGGGCGCCCACCGCGATGGCCTGCCCACCGCCCTGCCCGGGCACCCCCGGCGGCATCGCGCCGCCACAGCCGCTGCGATCATGCGTCCCGCCGCGCGGTCCCGTTGGTCATTGAAGCCCGGCGCGAAATGCGGCAATCAGGCGCCAACCTGCCGGAAGGAGCCCACGGACCATGGTTCAGACCGTCCCCACCCAGACGAAACCCGCCTGTTTCCGAGGAGATCATCCTGGCGCTTCAGACCTACTGGGCCTCCAAGGGCTGCGCCATCCTGCAACCCTACGACATGGAAGTGGGCGCCGGCACCTTCCACCCGGCCACCACCCTGCGCGCGCTGGGGTCCAAACCCTGGGCCGCCGCCTATGTGCAGCCCTCGCGCCGCCCCACCGACGGGCGCTATGGCGAGAACCCCAACCGGTTGCAGCACTACTACCAGTATCAGGTGCTGATCAAACCCAGCCCGCCGGACCTTCAGGCGCTGTACCTGGGCTCGCTCGAGGCCATCGGCATCGACATGGGCCAGCACGACGTGCGCTTCGTCGAGGACGACTGGGAAAGCCCGACGCTGGGCGCCTGGGGGCTGGGCTGGGAGGTCTGGTGCGACGGCATGGAAGTCAGCCAGTTCACCTATTTCCAGCAGGTCGGCGGCCACGACTGCACCCCGGTCTCGGGCGAGCTGACCTATGGGCTGGAGCGTCTGGCCATGTATGTGCTGGGCATCGACCACGTCATGGAGATGCCCTTCAACAACCCGCAAAGCCCGCAGCCGCTGACCTATGGCGACATCTTCCGCCAGACCGAAGAGGAATACTCGCGCTGGAACTTCGACGTGGCGGACACCGAGGTGCTGCTGCGCCATTTCGAAGAGGCCGAGGCCGAATGCGCCCGCATCCTGTCGCAGCCGCACGAGGACCCGAAGACCGGCAAGCGCATCGTCATGGCGCATCCCGCCTATGACCAGACCATCAAGGCCAGCCATATCTTCAACCTCCTGGACGCGCGCGGCGTGATCTCGGTCACCGAGCGGCAGGCCTATATCGGTCGCGTCCGGGCACTGGCCAAGATGTGCGCCGATGCCTTCGTCCAGACAGAAGCCGGAGGGTTCGCGGCGTGAGGATGGGCCAGTTCCTTGCCGGGCTGACGGTCTTCTGCGCCCTGGCTGCGGGCTTCGGCGTCTGGTACACCAACGTCTACGCCTTCTACGACACCGTCGAGCCGACCGGCGAGGACGTCCAGCTGACGACGCTGGCGGGCACGCCCGAGGTCATCCCCGTCGAGGCCTTCGAAGGCATCGACGCCGACAGCTCTCCGATCCGCTACCGCGCCTGCTTCACCACGGCGCTGTCGCTGCCCGAGCTGACCGCGACCTACGCCCCCTACGAGGGCGCGGAACCCAAGATCACGCCCGCGTGGTTCGACTGCTTCGACGCCGAGGCGCTGGGGACAGAGATCGCGGCGGGCCGCGCGCAGGTCTTCACCGGAGTGCGCAACATCGAATGGGGCATCGACCGGGTCGTGGCGATCACCGAGCAGGGCCGCGGCTACGTCTGGCACGAGATCAACGACTGCGGCGCCAAGGCCTATGACGGCACGCCGCTGGGCGAGGACTGCCCGCCGCGCGACTGACAGCACGGGCCGCCCGGCGCCGGCGGCCCCGCCTTGTCCCGCCCGCTGGCGGCGCAGCTGTCCAGCCGAACGGATCCTTCGCCGCTGTTGCCCATGCCAGCGCCCTGTTTCCGGACAATCCGGGAACCCGATCGCCCCTCAGGCGCTTCTCTCGCAACCGAGAGGAGCAAGACAATGTCCGACAAAGCCCCCGCCTGGGTGGTGCCCGTGATGCGCGCCGGCTACGGCGCCCGCGCCGCCACCTATACCGTCGTGGGGGGCCTGGCCGTCCTCGCCGCATGGCAGGGGGGCAGGCGCAGGGCACCACCGATGCGCTGGCCGACCTCAAGGGCCAGACCTCGGGGCTGATCGCGCTCTGGGCCATCGGGCTGGGGCTGATCGCCTATGCCCTCTGGCGCGTCATCGCCGCCTGGATGGATCTGGAATGCCGGGGCACCGATGCCGGGGGCCTCTTCGCCCGCGCCGGGCTTCTGGTCACCGGGGCCATTCACGCCGGTCTGGGTGTCTCTGTTCTGACCACCGCGCTGCGCGGCGGCGGCGGTGAGGGCGGCGGCACCCAAAGCCTGACCGCGCAAGTGATGGCCCTGCCCTACGGGCCGCTGATCGTCGGCGCCATCGGTCTCGGCACCATCGGCGCCGGGGGCTACTACGTCTACAAGGGCCATGCCGAGACCTACAAGGACCACATCCGCGTCACCCCCACGACCCGCAGTCTCGACCCGGCGATGAAGGCCGGATGCGTGGCGCAGGGCGTGGTGATCGCGGCGATCGGCGCGCTGATCCTCTACGCCGCCCTGACCGCCGACCCCGGCGAGGCAGGCGGCGTCGGCGAGGCGCTGCACATGATCCGCTCGCAGCCCTTCGGGCGCCTGCTGCTGGGCGCCATCGGCCTCGGCCTGATCGGATTCGCCATCGAGAACCTCGTCGAAGCGCTCTACCGCGTCGTGCCCGCGCACTCCGGCGAGGACGTCATGACCTTCGCCCGCCGCGCCGGGCTGAAGGCCGAGGGCAAGCTGGCCGAGGCCACCGCCTGACAAGCCGTGGGCGGGGCCTGCGAAGGGCCCCGCCCCTCTCCACTGCCGCCAAGACTCTGCATTCCCCCGCGCTGCCGCCAGCCCCGGCGCAGAGACAGGTTCCCTAAATCGAACCGACGCACCCGCACCCTGCCCCTTCTTTGGTCCGGCAAATACCTCGGGGAGCCCGAGGGGCAGCGCCCCTCGGTCCACTGGCCCCCACGAGTCCCGCCATATCCGCTTGCCGCCCCTGCCCCGGCCCGGTAATCACCCCCGACCACGATGCCGCAGGGAAAAGACGTCATGCCCGACCTTCTGATCGAACTCTTCTCCGAGGAAATCCCGGCACGGATGCAGGCCCGCGCCGCCTCCGACCTGCAGAAGATGGTGACCGACGGTCTGGTCGAGGCCGGTCTGACCTATGCCGCCGCCCGGGCCTTTCATACGCCCCGCCGCCTCGCGCTGGCGATCGAGGGGCTGACCGCCAACTCTCCCACCCTGCGCGAAGAGCGCCGCGGCCCCAAGGTCGGCGCGCCCGACAAGGCGATCGAGGGCTTCCTGCGCGGCGCCGGTGTCACCCGCGACCAGCTGGAAGAGCGCGAAGAGAAGAAGGGCGCCTTCTATTACGCCACCGTCATGACCGAGGGCCGCCCCGCGCAGGCCATCGTCGCCGAGGTGCTGGAAAAGACCATTCGGACCTTCCCCGGCCCAAGTCGATGCGCTGGGGCGCGGGCACGCTGCGCTGGGTCCGCCCGCTGCACCGCATCCTCTGCCTGCTCTCGGACGAGGGCGGCGCCGAGGTCGTGCCGCTCGACATCGACGGCATCAAGGCGGGCGCCGAGACCGAGGGCCACCGCTTTCTCGCCCCCGCCGCCTTCACGGTCAGTGGCTTCGACGACTACGCGGCCAAGCTCAAGCGCGCCTTCGTGGTGCTGGACGCCGGCGAGCGCGCCGAGACCATCCGCAACGACGCCGCCAGCGCGGCCTTCGCGCAGGGGCTTGAGGTGGTCGACGACGAGGGCCTGCTGGCCGAGGTCGGGGGGCTGGTCGAATGGCCCGTGGTGCTGATGGGCGAGATCGACGAGGCCTTCCTCGGCCTGCCGCCCGAGGTGCTGCAGACCTCGATGAAGGAACACCAGAAGTTCTTCTCGGTGAAAAACCCCGGGACGGGCCGGATCGAGAAATTCGTGACCGTGGCGAATGTCGAGACGGCGGACAACGGCGCCACCATTCTCGCGGGCAACCAGAAGGTGCTTGCGGCGCGCCTGTCGGATGCGAAGTTTTTCTGGGACAACGACCTGCGCGTGGCGAAGGACGCGGGCCTGAGCGCCTGGACCGACCGCCTGTCCAACGTGACCTTCCACAACAAGCTCGGGTCGCAGAAGGACCGCATCGACCGCATCGCGGCGCTTGCCCGCGACCTCGCCCCGCTGGTCGGCGCCGAGGCGGATCAGGCCGAACAGGCCGCGCAGGTCGCAAAGGCCGACCTCTCGTCGGAAATGGTCTACGAATTCCCCGAATTGCAGGGCCTCATGGGCCGCTACTACGCCGAGGCCGCGGGCCTGCCCGAGGCCGTCGCGGCGGCGGCACAGGAACACTACTCGCCGCTCGGCCCCTCCGACGCCGTGCCCACGGCGCCGGTCTCGGTCGCCGTGGCGCTGGCCGACAAGATCGACACGCTGACCGGCTTCTGGGCCATCGACGAAAAGCCCACCGGGTCGAAAGACCCCTACGCCCTCCGCCGCGCCGCCCTGGGGGTGATCCGGCTGGTGCTGGCAAATGGCTTGCGGTTTGAGTTGGCAGAACTACTCAAAGTCGCAATCACGCGCGCCCATGGGTCTGCCTTCGGAAAGACAATCGTTGCCAAGATCGATGAGTCCGGGGGCCTACACGATCCCAAACCTCACGATCTTGACCCAGCCATTTCCTCCGACCTCCTCGCCTTCATCCACGACCGGCTCAAGGTCCACCTGCGCGCCGAGGGCATCCCGCATGACGTCATCGACGCCTGCCTCGCCATGCCCCGAGCCGACGACCTCACCCTGCTGGTGAAGCGCGCCGAGGCCATGGCCACCGTCCTGAAGACCGAAGACGGCAAGAACCTCGTGCAGGGCTTCAAGCGCGCCAACAACATCCTCACGCAGGCCGAGGAAAAGGACGGCGTCGAATATTCCTACGGCGCCGACCCCAAGTTCGCCGAGACCGACGAGGAACGCGCGCTCTTCACGTCCCTCGACGCGCGTCGACACCCGCATCAAACCCGCGATGGAAGCCGAGGACTTCGCCACCGCGATGGAGGCCATGGCCACGCTCCGCGCCCCCATCGACGCCTTCTTCGAGGCGGTGCAGGTCAACAGCGACAATTCGGTGGTGCGCCGCAACCGGCTCAACCTGCTCAGCCGCATCCGCCAGACCTGCCTGCAGGTCGCCGACCTGACGCGGATCGAGGGCTGACCACCCGACGGCGGCCCCCAAAGGGCCGCCGCCCGCCGAACATACGGCCAGCCCCGCCGAAGCACCCGATCCGCGCCCCCGGCACCGCGATCTGCCGCGACAGAACCCCGCTGCCGCCTTCTCTATCTGAAGACCCGCCCAAATCCCCCCGCGCACCGCCACAACCGGCCCCCACAAGAACGCGCCCCGCCCTTCTTCTGTCCAAAAATATCCCCGCCGGAGGCATCCGACGCAGCCTCTCGTGACACCCGCGCGTGGGATCCGCCGCCGCGCCGCCGTCACCCGCGACGCTTGCCCATCTTGCCAGACGGCGCCGCAGCCGTATTCTGCGCCCAAAGAAAAGGTGCCGCAGTGCAGAAACCAAGCGACGACAATCCCCACGTGACGCTGATCACGCCGACCTCCCCGATGTCCCCGCCGACCCATGGCAGCCGGGCGAAATGCCTGCAAAGGCTGGTGCGCCTCAGCCTGCCGGTGCCGCGCACCGTCGCGCTGTCCTTCGACTCGGTCCATGCCATCGCGCAGGGCAACCTGCCCGACATGGCGGCGCTGACCGCCGCCTTCGACCCCGATGCGCTGCTCTGCGTCCGCCCCTCCTCGCAGGAAACCGACTGGGGCGGCCCCGGCGCGATCCTCAACATCGGCATGAACGACGCCCGCCTCGCCTCTCTCGCCGAGAACATCGGCGCCGAGGCCGCCGCCGGCCTCTACCTGCGCTTCGTCGAGGCCTATGCCGTCCATGTCGCCCGGCTCGACCCGGATCTCTTCGACGAGATCGACGGAAGCGACGAGGAAGGCCTTGCCCGCGCGCTCGCCGCCTATGAGGAAGAGGCCGAAGAGCCCTTTCCGCAGGACCCGCAGCGCCAGCTGGCCGAGGTCCTGCGCTCCATGGCCCGCGCCTGGGAGGGCACGACCGCCCGCCTGCTGCGGCAGGCCCGGGGCGCGCCCGTCGACGCCGGGCTGGGACTGGTGGTGCAGGAAATGGCACCGGGGCTGGGCCGTGGCGAATGCGGCTCGGGCGTACTGCAACTGGTCGACAGCCAGACCGGCCTGCCCCAGATCACCGGGCGCTACCTCAGCCAGAGCCAGTGGCCGCGAGGCGCTGACCGGCGGGGCCGACAGCCTCTATCTGGAACGCGACCCGCGCGGGCGCTCCCTCGGAAGAGGCCGCGCCCGAGGCCTTTGCCCTGCTCAAGGACTACGCGGGCGTCATGCGCCGCCGCCTGCGCGCCGAGATGCAGATCGAATTCACCATCCAGAACGGCACGCTGCATATCCTCGACGGGGTGCTGGTGCCGCGCAGCACCCGCGCCGCCCTGCGCATCGCCGTGCGGCTGGCAGAGGATGGCATCATCACCCCCGAAGAGGCGGTCATGCGGATCGAGCCGCGCGCCGTCTCGGAACTGCTGCACCGCCAGATCGCCCCCGGCGCCGCCCGCAGCGTCATCGGGCGCGGCATTGCCGCCTCTCCGGGCGCGGCCACGGGGCGAATCGTCTTCTCCGCCGCCGAGGCGCTGGCCAGCACCGCCCGCAACGAGCCCTGCATCCTTGTCCGGCGCGAGACCTCGCCCGAGGATGTGCGCGGCATGCATGCCGCCGTCGGCGTGCTGACCGAGCGCGGCGGCATGACCAGCCACGCCGCCGTGATCGGGCGCGGCCTCGGCCTGCCCTGCGTGGTGGGCGCGGCGCGGCTGCGGTTCAACCTGCAGCGCAAGACCCTGACCTCCGAGCGCGGGCAGGTTTTCCGCGAGGGTGACGTGATCACCATCGACGGCACCAGCGGCGACGTGCTGGAGGGCAGCCCCGCGACCGTCGAGGCGGCGCTGGACGAGGCCTTCCACGTGCTGATGGGCTGGGCCGATGCGGCGCGCGATATCGACATTCGCGCCAATGCCGACACGCCCAAGGATGCCGCCACCGCGCGCAACTTTGCCGCGCAGGGTATCGGGCTGTGCCGGACCGAACACATGTTCTTCGAGGCCGACCGCCTGACGCCCATGCGCGAGATGATCTTTGCCGATACCCCGCAGGACCGGCAGGCGGCGCTGGCGATCCTTTTGCCGATGCAACGCAAGGATTTCACAGAGCTTTTCCGCATCATGGAAGGCATGCCGGTCTGCATCCGCCTGTTCGATCCGCCGCTGCACGAATTCCTGCCCACCGACCGCCACGGCCTGCGCGATCTGGCCGAGGCGCTGGACCTGCCGGTGTCGGACGTTACCCGGCGCGTGCAATCTCTGGGCGAGTACAACCCCATGCTGGGCCTGCGCGGCGTGCGTCTGGGAATCACCGTGCCCGAGATCTACGACATGCAGGCCCGCGCGATCTTCGAGGCGACGCTGGACGCCAGCCACGAGGGCGCGCCGCCCGTGGTGCCGGAAATCATGCTGCCTCTGGTCAGTGCCAAACGCGAGGTCGAACTGCTGCGCGACCGGATCGAAGCGGTCGCCACCGCCGTGCGCACCGAACGCGACCGCGATTTCACCTTCCGGCTGGGCGTCATGGCCGAAACCCCGCGCGCCTGCCTGCGCGCCGCCGAGATTGCGCCCTTCGCGCATTTCCTGTCCTTCGGCACCAACGACCTGACGCAGATGACCTACGGGCTGTCACGCGACGACGCGGGGCGCTTCATGTCCGACTACGTCAGTCAGGGCGTGTTCAACGAAGACCCCTTCCATGTGCTCGACACCGACGGCGTCGGCGAATTGCTGGCGGTCGGCGCAGAGCGCAGCCGCGCCGCGAATCCCGGCATCACCCTGTCGATCTGCGGCGAACATGGCGGCAACCCCGATTCCATCGCCTTCTGCCGCGATGTGGGCATGGACTACGTCAGTTGCTCGTCCTTCCGGGTGCCGGTTGCGCGACTTGCCGCCGCCCAGCTGGCGCTGCGGGCCAAGGGGTGAAGCTGCCGCCCAAGCTCTGACCCGGCGGGGGTTTTCCGCTCTGCCCTGCGGCAGCGGGCCGCATACATAAGATGCCCGAAAGAAAGGCATCTGGCGCCCCGATCGGCACGAATCCGCCCAAAATCCTCGCGCGGTTTACGGAAATGGCGAAATTCCGTATCAGGCTCCGGTCCCGGATGTCGCTGCCAAGGCGTCGGGGCATCCCGAAGCTGAACGAGACGCCCGATGATGAATGCCCTTCGCTGTGCCGTTGCCCTTGTGGCAGCGCTTGCCGCTATGCCCGCCGCCGCCGATCCCGCCCGCACCGCGGCCCAATTCGTTTCGCTGGAAAAGCGCGCGCTTGCCCGTGTCGACGACGGCCACCTCAAGGCGCTGGTGACGCCGGTGGCCTCTGTTCAGGGCGCCGGCGGCATTCGCTACACCACCGACTGGCTGTCCCGTCAGCCCAAGCCCTCGGGCGGCGCGGAATGGCGCTGCCTTGCAGAGGCGCTGTACTTCGAGGCGCGCGGCGAGACGGTGAAGGGGCAGTTCGCCGTGGCCGAGGTCATCATGAACCGTGTCGCCTCGTCCCGCTTCCCGCAGTCGGTCTGCGGCGTGATCCATCAGGGCACCGGGCGCAAGTTCGGCTGCCAGTTCACCTATACCTGCGACGGCCACCCCGAAGCGATCCGCGAGCCCGGCGCCCGGGAGCGTGTGGGCAAGGTCGCCCGCGCGGTGCTGGATGGCGCCCCGCGCGCCCTGACCGAAGGCGCGACGCATTACCACACGACCGCCGTGCGCCCCAACTGGTCGTCCAAGTACCGCCGGACCGCGCGCATCGGCGTGCATGTCTTCTACCGGCACACCTATCAGGGCTGAGGCCCCGATCCCGGCCCATGCAACCTTTTGCACCGCCGCGCGTTGTCGAAACAGCTGACATTCGACAATAAAGATGGAGGTTCAAATGCTTGGCTGGGCACTGACATTCCTTGTTGTGGCGATCATCGCCGGGATCCTCGGGCTTCGGCGGCGTGGCCGCGGCCTCTGCCGGGATCGCCAAGATCCTCTTCGTGATCTTCCTCGTCCTCTTCGTGGTCATGATGATCGCACGCGCCGTCAGAGGCAAATCCGTGGTATAACCGCGTTACGGTATTGACGAGTGACATGGGGCTGCCCTGCCGGGCCGCCCCTTTTTTCATGCCCCGGCCTGTCGCGGTACGCCGGGCAGGCAGGCGTCGGCGGGCCTTTCTCCGCTGACATTGTCGCGCTCGAACGTCCGCGCGGCCCGTGTCCCCTACCCCGGGCGCCGCAGGCAGACCGGGACGCCACCCAGCCCCTGCCGCGGAAAGTGACCCTGCGAAAATCCGATTTGCGTTGCCGCTAGCGATTGACCCCGGCGGCGCCAGTCGGCAGAACCGCCCCCAAGGTACTCGGGGAAGACATATGGACGGCGACGAGGACACTCACGGCCACTGGAGCCCATTCGGCAGGCCCCTGTTCAACGACCCGGAGGCCCGCGCCCTGTCGCGCGTCGGGGTGGTCGACATCGGCTCCAACTCGGTGCGGATGGTGGTCTTCGACGGCGCCGCGCGCAGCCCGGCCTACTTCTTCAACGAAAAGGTGCTCTGCGGTCTGGGCGCCGGGATGAACGAAACCGGACATCTGAACCCGGAAGGGCGCGACCGCGCGCTGAAGGCCATGCGCCGCTTCGGCAAGCTGGCGGAGGGCATGGGGCTGGAAGACCTGACCGTGGTGGCCACCGCCGCCATGCGCGATGCACAGGACGGGCCGGAGTTCCGCCGCCAGCTGGAAAGCGAGACCGGCCTGAAGGTCTGGGTCATCGACGGCACCGAAGAGGCCCGGCTGTCGGCGCAGGGCGTGCTGCTGGGCTGGCCCGGCTCCTACGGGCTGGTCTGCGACATCGGCGGCTCGTCGATGGAACTGGCAGAGATCTCGGGCGGGTCGGTGGGGCGCCGCATCACCTCGGCGCTGGGGCCGCTGAAGCTGAAGGACATCGACGGCGGGCGCAAGGCGCGCGAGAAACACATTCGCGCCGAGATCGACCGGCTGGTCGCCCATATGGGCACGCAGCGCGACCGGCTTTTCCTGGTCGGCGGCAGCTGGCGCTCGATCGCCAAGATCGACATGGAACGGCGTGGCTACCCGCTGCATGTGCTGCACGAGTACCGCATGGATGCTGAAAGCGTGCGCGAGACGCTGGCCTTTCTCGAAGGACAGGACCCGGACGCGCTGCGCAAGCGCTGCGGCATTTCCTCGACCCGGATGGCGCTGGTGCCCTACGCCGCCGAGGTCCTGGCACAGGTGGTCGAGGCCTTTCAGCCGCAGGACATCGCGGTGTCCTCCTACGGCATCCGCGAGGGGCTTTTGTACGAACAGATGCCGCAGGTGCTGCGCGACCGCGATCCGCTGGTCGAGGCCTGCCGCTTTGCCGAGGCCAAGGACGCCCGCAACCCCGGGTTCGGGCGCGACCTCTACGATTTCGTGCTGCCGCTGTTCCCCGACAGCGGCCCGGCGCGGCGGCGGCTGATCAAGGCGGCCTGCCTGCTGCACGACGTCAGCTGGCGCGCCCACCCGGACTACCGGGCCGAGATCTGCTTCGACAATGCCACCCGGGCCAACCTTGGCGGGCTGAAGCACTGGGAGCGCGTCTGGCTGGGCATGGCGCTGATGCATCGCTACCGCAACAAGCGCGAGGGCACGCGGTTCGAAGACCTCTTCGCCATGCTCGACGCGGCGCACCAGCAAGAGGCCGAGGTGCTGGGCAAGGCGATGCGCTTCGGGGCCATGCTCTGGACCCTGCGGGACGTCGACGGGCGGGCACGGCTGGACTGGCAGCCGGAACAGGCCACGCTGACGCTTCACCTGGGGTCCGAGAGCCATGTGCTTTACAACGAAGTGGCCGAGTCCCGGTTCAAATCGCTGGCCGACTCGCTGAAGGCCGATAGCTGGAAGATCGCTGCGGAGGCCTGACAGACGACCCCCCGCGTCCGGCACGTCTGTCGCGCCGCGACCGCTGGCAGCCCCGCGCCGCACCCGCCGCCCCGGCATCACCGCCTGCGGCGACGGAAACGGCCTCGGGCCCGCCCCCTCGCACGCCGTGGCGATCACCGGCAGTGGCACCCTGCCAAGATGCCTGCCCGGCCCTTACCCGCAAGGGCGGACCACCGGCAACATCACGACACGGGGGATTACAGATCGACGGGGCCTTCCTCCGGGGCCTCGGGCGCCTCATCATCGGGCGTCAGCGGAACCTTGCGCCGCAGGATGATGTCACCGTTGGGCAGGATCTCGGGCGCACGATAGGCCGACCAGTCGTCGACCTCTTCCAGCAGCCTGCGGAAGGCCGGCCCCATCTCTGCCCGCAACTCGCGCAGCAGGGGCAGCATGTCGTCAGCCATCCCCTCCAGTTCCTCGAGCGCCGGATCCATCTCGGACATCAGCCCCCGGAAGAACAGGCGCGCCCCCTCTTCCATCAGGCTCAGGCCCTCATCGGCCTCCTGCGCGGCAGCCGGAGCGGTCAGAACAGCAAGGCAAAAGACGGCGGCAATCGGTTTCATGGCGGCGATTATAGCGCGTCGCCGCGTCGGAAAAAAGGGGCGCATCCGGCGACAGGGCGGACCCGGTCGCAGCGCCCTGACTTCCCTGGTTTTTCAAACACCCTCGGACAGGGCGCCAGTGTCGCGCCGCCGGTCCGGACGACACGGCTGACCGCCCCACGACAGGCCGCCTACCCCCACCGTTCCATTGCTCAGAACGCGATATCCAGCGTCACCGGGAAATGATCCGACGCGTCCAGAAGCGCCCGGCGCAGGGATGCGTCCGCCCAGCACTGGGGGTCGTCGAAGGGGTGCCAGATGCGCCAGCGGGGCGCCAGCGCGCACAGGTCCGGCGAAATCATAACGTAGTCGAGCAGCGCCTGCAGGTAGCGCCCGCGATCCTTCAGGAAGAAGCGCGCGGTCGAGGGCTGGGCGCCAAGCCGGCTGGCCAGCGCCTCGGAGGCATGCGGATCGTAGAGCACCGGCCCCGGCGGCGTCCCAAGCACGATCTCGACCGAAGAGCGCCCGAAGAGATCCTCGTATTCGTCAAGCCCCGGCCCGTCGTTGAGATCGCCCATCACGATCAGGCTCTCGCCGGCGGCCAGATGCGTCTCGATGCGGCGGCGCAGCCAGATCGCCTGCGCCAGTTGCTTGCGCCGGTTGGCGATGGACAGGCGCATGACCGCATCGCGGCTGCGCGCCCCATGCGGCGCCTTGGACTTCAGATGCGCGCCGATCAGGCGCAGCACCCTGCCCCCGGCCCCCTGAACCGCCAGTTCCAGCGGCGGCTTGGAGAAGGTCACGCGATCCTCGGTCGCGTCCACGTCGAGGTCGATGCCGAATACGCCGTCGAAGCGCGGTGCCCCGGCGCCCTCTTGCGGATCATGGCGTGCCACCAGCACCTGCGGGTCGTAAAGCAGCGCGATTTCCTGCTGGGTCTCGTTGGCAAAGCCGGTGGCCACCGCATCCGTGCGCAGGCCGTAGATCTCGGCAAAGGCCCCAAGGGCGCGGATGGTGGAGCGGCGGCTGCCGGTGTCCGGGGCCTCGATCACCATGACCGCATCGGCATCCATGGCGCGGAAGACCCGCCCCAGCGCCTCGGCCTGCATGCCCCGGGTGACGTCAGGGCGTTTCGTCGGTCCATCGTCCCGCAGCAGCCGCCCGTCGTCGTCGAAGAGCGCGTCGAACCATTCCACATTGTAGGTCGCAAGGCGCACGGCGGTTCAGGCGGTTTCGCGGGCCGAGATCTCTTCCCAGTGCGCGGTTGATGGCGATCATCTTGCGCTCGGACATCTTCACCGCCTCTTCGGGAACGCCGCGGGCGATCATCCGGTCGGGGTGGCTGTCGCGCACCAGCTTGCGCCACTCGGCCCGGATCTCCTTCAGCGGCATGTCCGGGCTGACGCCCAGCACCGTGTAGGGATCGGGCACCGCGTCCGGCACGAAACGGGCGCGGATCGCGCGAAAGCGGGTCTCGGACAGGCCGAACAGCTCTGCCACCCGGGTCAGGAAGGCATCCTCTGCCGGGTGGTAGGTGCCATCCGCCATGGCGATATGGAACAGCCCCTCGAGCAGGTCGCACAGGGTGCTCTTGTCGCGCTCGAACATGGCGGCGATGCGGCGGGCGTAATCCTCGAACCCCGCCACGTCCTGCCGGGCCAGGTTGAAGACACGGGCGGCGTTGGGCTCTTCCTCCGGCGGGATCGAAAAGACCTCGCGGAAGGCGGTGACCTCGGCGCGGGTCACAAGCCCGTCGGCCTTGGCCATCTTCGCCGACAGGGCAATGACCGCGATGGTAAAGGCCACCGACCGCTCGGGCGGTGTGCGCAGCCGTTCGAAGACGGTGCCAAGACCCTCGCCCGAGGCAAGGGCCTGAAGGGCCTGCGATATGCGCGTCCAGATCGACATGGGGTCATCTTACGCGGAAGCGCCCCGACTGTCAGGGCGGGAATCACGGGATTTTTCTGCATGAGCGAAAAACTGTGCGGCAGTGCAAAAACCCCGCCTGATGCATCCGGCGACGGGCCTTTGGCAGCGGCGCCCTGCGCTCAGGTCAGCGTGACGATCTCGTCGGGCCGTTTCACCTGCGCCGCCAGACCCGCCCGCGCGCCCCTGGCAAAGCGCACCAGCGGCGCATCCAGATGCGGCGCCAGCAGCGCCTCCAGGGCCTCGATCTCGGGATGGGTCACGGTCAGCCGCTCCAGCGTCAGGCCCGAGGCGGTCAGGGCCTTGCCCGGCGGCACCGGGCTTTGCCACTGGATCAGCGCCGGAAAGACCCCGTCGAAGGGCAGCGCACCGTCCTCGGGCACCGCAATGCGCCAGCGCAGCGCCCCGCGTTCCGGGGACACCGGGCGCCCGGCCATCGGGAAAACCGCCAGCGCCGCATCCAGGTCCGCGACCCGGCAGATCCACTTGTCCAGCCGCGCCGGCCCGGAAAAACTGTCCAGCCCGAACCACCGCGCGTCCTGCGGATCCGGCGCCGAAGGATCCACCGCGATCGCTTCGAGGTACAGATCCGGGGCCAGCGCGATCAACTGGTTGTGGGTGCCAAAGCGGGCATGTGTCCCGCCGGGCGACAGCGGCTGCCCCAGCGTGCGCTCGGCATGAGAGGTCGCCTCTGCCAGAGAGGCAGCAAGAACAGCGATGTGATCGAGTACCAGCTTTTCCATGGACCCTGCCGTGTGACCGTGCGGATGCAGAAAGTTAGTTCGGTCGGAAGGCGCAAGAAAGCACTAAATGTGCATTTCGGACGTTGATTTGGAACGATTCAGCCCCACGTGAAAAACCATCATTCCAAACGGGGGACTCTTAATGCTTTTACGCGCCATCGACCGCTTCTTTTCGCACGAAGCCTCAGGGGGCATCCTGCTGATCGTCGCGGCCCTGGCGGCCATGATCGTGGCCAATTCGGCGCTTTCCGGCGTCTACGAGGGCGTGCTGGGCGCCTATCTGGCCGTCACCATCAGCGGTGAGGGGCTGGAAAAACCCCTGATCCTGTGGATCAACGACGGCCTCATGGCGATCTTCTTCTTCCTCATCGGGCTGGAACTGAAGCGCGAATTGCTGGAAGGCAAACTCAAGAACCCCTCGGACGTGGTGCTGCCCGGCATGGCGGCGGTGGGCGGCATGGTGCTGCCGGCGCTGTTCTTCCCGGCCTTCAACTGGGGCAACCCGGTGACGGTCGGCGGCTGGGCGATCCCGGCGGCGACCGATATCGCCTTCGCGCTGGGGGTTCTGGCGCTGGTGGGCGACCGCGTGCCCTCGTCGCTGAAGATCTTCCTGCTGACGCTGGCGATCCTCGACGACATGGGCGCGATCCTGATCATCGCCTTGTTCTATACCGCCGAGCTGAAGGTCGATTACCTCTTCCTCGCGCTGATCCCGGCGGTGCTGATGTTCTGGATGAACATGCGGCGCTGGCACCGCGTGGCACCGATCCTGCTGCTTGGCGTGGTGATGTGGTTCTTCGTGCTGAAATCCGGGGTCCATGCGACGCTGGCCGGCGTGCTGACCGCCTTCTTCATCCCGCTCAAGGACAAATGGGGCAAGTCGCCTCTGCATTCGATCGAGCATGGGCTTGCGCCCTACGTGCTCTTCGGCATCATCCCGATCTTCGCCTTCGCCAATGCCGGCGTGGTGCTGACCGGCATCAGCTTTGCCGATCTTCTCGCGCCGCTGCCGCTTGGCATCGCCTCGGGGCTGGTGCTGGGCAAGATGGTCGGCGTTTTCGGCATCACCTACCTGATGGTGCGCCCGGGCCTCGCCCGCAAACCGCATGGCGCGAACTGGGCGCAGATCTTCGGCGTCGCCTGTCTTGCGGGGATCGGCTTTACCATGTCGCTGTTCATCGGCTCTCTCAGCTTCGACGATCAGGAACTGATGAACGGCGTGCGGCTGGGCGTGCTCTGCGGGTCGCTGATCTCGGGCGTCACGGGCTTCGTCGCCCTGCGCCTGTCCAGCACGGAACCCGCCCCGGCAGAGGTGCAGGCGGCACAATAGGCCAGCGCCAACCGGCAGAAACACAGCGAGCCGCGGAGCGATCCGCGTACGCTTTGCCTTGTGCAGGCGGCCCATGGATCAGACAGTCCACACCCGGCCCCGCTCCCCGGCCCCGGATATTCTTGACTAAAATAATAGGTTATGAAAAACAGGTGCTGAAAAGGCGACTCGATCCGTCACCTTTGCAAGAAACAGGCGCGACGCCGCGCCCGTCCCAGCCACCGCCAAGGAAGCCCGGATGTCGGACAAGAGGAACGACAATGACCCAAAGGACGCAGGACCGGGCGCCCCGCACTCCCGACTGGAAGACGCTGATCGAGACCGGCGCCGATGCATCGGCCATCGGTGACCTCGCGCTCGAGGCGCTGATCGACCGCAAGACCCGCGGCGGGGAAGAGGCACGATGACCTTCATGAGCCGCGCTCCCGAACCCGTCACCGCCGCCGCCCAGGGTGCCACGCCGGTCTACGACGCCCACGACCTGATCACCGATGGCGTGAAGGCCGAAATCGTGCTGGACGGCCAGACCTACATCCTGCGCATCACCCGCGCCGGAAAACTGATCCTGACGAAATAGGCGCGCACCGCTCGCGCCCCCCTGCGGACCCCGGCGCCTCCGGCCCCGGGGCGCGCGCGCGTCTCATGCCGGCCCTGCCCTTCTTCGGTCTTGCAAGTACCTCGGGGGGTCCGGGGGCTGGCCCCCGGCCGGTCGCCCCGCGCAAGCGGGGCGAAACACCGTCTCAGGCCGCTTCCGAGCGTGCCGCCCGGATCAGCTTCAGGATATCCAGCGCCGCCTCGGGAATATTGGTCCCCGGGCCGAAGATCGCCTTGACCCCGGCCTTGTAGAGGAACTCGTAGTCCTGCTGCGGGATCACCCCGCCGCAGATCACGATGATATCGCCCGCGCCCTCGGCCTGCAGCGCCTTGACCAGTTGCGGCGCCAGCGTCTTGTGGCCCGCCGCCTGCGACGAGATGCCGATGACATGCACGTCGTTGTCGATGGCGTCCTGCGCCGCCTCGGCCGGCGTCTGGAACAGCGGGCCCACGTCGACGTCAAAGCCGATGTCGGCAAAGGCCGTGGCGATCACCTTGGCGCCGCGGTCGTGGCCGTCCTGCCCCATCTTCACCACCAGCATCCGCGGGCGCCGGCCCTCGTCCTCGGCGAAGGCCTCCACCGACTTCTGGATCGCGGCAAAGCCCTCGTCGCCCTCGTATGCGGCGCCATAGACACCCGCCAGCGTCTTCACCTCGGCGCGGTGCCGTCCGAATTCCTTTTCCATTGCCATGCTGATCTCTCCGACCGTGGCCCGTGCGCGGGCGGCCTCTACCGCGGCTTCCAGCAGGTTGCCGCCCTCCCGCGCGCGCCGTTCCAGCTCGGCCAGCGCCGCGTCGCAGGCGGCCTGGTCGCGCGTCGCGCGGATCTTCTCCAGCCGCGCCACCTGCGCGGCGCGGACCTTGGCGTTGTCGATATCGAGGATGTCGAGGTCATCCTCCTTTTCCAGCCGGTACTTGTTGACGCCCACGATCACGTCGGTGCCCCGGTCGATATCGGCCTGCCGCTTCGCCGCGGCCTCCTCGATCCGCAGCTTGGGCATGCCGCTCTCGACGGCGCGGGTCATGCCACCCATCTCGTCGACCTCTTCGATCAGCTTCCACGCGGCCTCGGCCAGATCGTGGGTCAGCTTCTCGACGTAATAGGACCCGGCCAGCGGATCGACGACCTTGGTCACACCGGTCTCTTCCTGCAGGATCAGCTGGGTGTTGCGCGCGATCCGGGCCGAGAAATCCGTGGGCAGCGCAATCGCCTCGTCCAGCGCGTTGGTGTGCAGCGACTGCGTCCCGCCCAGCACCGCGCTCATCGCCTCATACGCCGTGCGGATGACGTTGTTGTACGGGTCCTGCTCGGCCAGCGACACGCCCGAGGTCTGGCAATGCGTCCGCAGCATCTTCGAGCGCGGGTTCTGCGCGCCGAGATCGGTCATGATGCGGTGCCACAGCATCCGCGCCGCGCGCAGCTTGGCCGCCTCCATGAAGAAGTTCTTGCCGATGGCGAAGAAGAACGACAACCGCCCCGCGAACTTGTCGATATCCATGCCCGCCTCGGTCGCGGTCTTCACGTATTCCTTGCCGTCCGCCAGCGTGAAGGCCAGCTCCTGCACAAGGTTCGCGCCCGCCTCCTGCATGTGGTAGCCCGAGATCGAGATCGAATTGAACTTCGGCATCTCGTTCGAGGTATACTCGATGATGTCCGAGATGATCCGCATCGAGGGCGCCGGCGGGTAGATGTAGGTGTTGCGGACCATGAACTCCTTCAGGATGTCGTTCTGGATGGTCCCCGACAGCACCGCGCGCGAATGGCCCTGTTCCTCGCCGGTGACGATGAAGCTCGCCAGCACCGGGATCACCGCGCCGTTCATGGTCATCGAGACGCTGACCTGATCCAGCGGGATGCCGTCGAAGAGGATCTTCATGTCCTCGACGGAATCGATGGCCACACCCGCCTTGCCGACATCGCCCTCGACCCGGGGGTGGTCGCTGTCATAGCCGCGGTGGGTGGCCAGGTCGAAGGCCACGGACACGCCCTGCTGCCCCGCCGCCAGCCCGCGCCGGTAGAAGGCATTGGATTCCTCCGCCGTCGAGAACCCCGCGTATTGCCGGATCGTCCGGGGACGGCCCGCGTACATCGTCGCCTTGACGCCCCGGGTGAAGGGCTCCGCCCCCGGCAGGCTGCCCATGTGCGGCAGCCCCTCGGTGTCGGCGGCGGTATAGAGCGGCTTGACCTCGATCCCCTCGAGGGTCTTCCACGTCAGGTCCTCAAGCGCCTTGCCGCGCAGTTCCTTCTCGGCGATGCGGCGCCAGTCTTCGGGCAGATCGGTCATGTCCTTGTCCTTTGTCTTTCAGGCCCGCCGCCGGATGTATTCCCGGTCTTGCGGGCGCTTCCTCTTGTCTCAGGCTCGCCAGCCCGTCCGCCCCCGACATCAGCCAGAAGAGGTCGTCGGCATAGCGTTCGCGCAGCTCCGCCACCTGTGCGGCGTCGAAAGGTTGCCAGCGCGGGCCATCCGCCCGCAGGGCTCCGCCGTCCTGCCCGCGCCCGGCAAGGCAGGCGCGCAGGGTCGCAAGGTCGGGGCGCCGGTTGGCCCAGAAGGTCCCGGCGCGCAGCGGCATCCGGTCGGTCCGGCCGGTCATGGCCGCAAGCAGCCGGTCGGGCCGGTTGCCGTATGTCTCGAAGGCGGTCACGACGATCTCGGAGCCCGGGCAGGCGCAGGCGATATCGGTCACCACATGGCGCCAGCTGCGTGCGCTGCCCGCGATGCGCGCGACATGCTCCGGCGCCGGAACCGCCTCGCCGCGCGGGATCAGCCAGGCCATGCCGGAGGCCCACCAGGCGTCCAGCGACCGGATCTGAAGCACGATGCGCCGGGGCTGGCAAAAGGCCTGCGACAGCCGCGCCAGACGTTCCCCCGCGTCGTGGTACAGCACGCCCCGCCGCAGGCAGCGCCGGGGGGTGCCAAGCATGTTCTCGTCCGAGACCACAAGCGCGCCAAGGCCGTGCCGCTTCGCGCGGGCAAGGTTCAGCCCCAGCCGCCCGGCGCGGCGCGCCGCCGCCTGCGCGCTCTGGCGCGGGTCCGCGATGCCGTTCAGCAGGCCCGACCGCGTGCGCCACGGCCCCCAGAACCCGATACCCGCCGCCTGCAGCCCGGCGCGATGCGCGCGCAGCCAGTGCTGAAAGCTGGTGGAGCCGGTGCGATGCGCGCCGAGATGCAGAATGACGTCCATGCTCTTCGATCCTTTCGCCGCGGCGACCGGCGCCGCCGTGCCGCGAGTGTCGGGGATCGGGGTGAGCGGGCGGTTAAAGATAAAATTTTCGCGCGGGCGGGCGGTGGCGGACTGTGCAGAACGCCGGGGGCGGCTTATATCTTGCCGTATGAACAAGCATTTCCGACTATTCGCGGTGGTGACACTGGGCCTCTGGGCCGGGATCGGCGCCGCGCAGGGGGCCGAGCAGGACGTCACCGTCCCGGAGCCGTTCGAGATGATCCGCTCCGCAGCCGAGACCACGCTGGACGACTGGATCTGGCTGCGGCGCCCCATCGTGGTCTTCGCGGACAATGCCGCCGACCCCCGGTTCGTGCAGCAGATGGCCTTGCTGACAGAACGGCTGGATGCGCTGGAAGAGCGCGACGTGGTGGTGATCACCGACACCGACCCGGCGGCGCGCACCGCGGTGCGGCAAAAGCTGCGGCCACGCGGCTTCGCCCTGACGATCATCGCCAAGGACGGCACGATCATCGCCCGCAAGCCCTCGCCCTGGTCGGTGCGCGAGATCACCCGCTCGATCGACAAGCAGCCGCTGCGCCAGCAGGAGGTCCGCGAGCGCCGCGACGCGCTGCGGTAAAGCCCGCTCAGACGGTGCCGCGCAGGAAGAAGGCGATGGGCAAAGGCCGGTACAGCAGCAGCGCCGCATCGCGTCCGGGGTCGTAGACCAGCACCGTGTCGGGCGAGGCGAGAACCATCGCGACATCCATCCTGAAGACCTCTGACATGCAGCCGCGCGCCGGGCCGACCACCGCCGAGACAAGGCCCAGACCGGTCGGCAGGGACAGCGACATCAACGCCTCGGAAATCGCATTGGGCGAGGCCCCGGGGATTTCGAAGGCCACCGCCTGCCCCTTCTGCAAGCGCGGCAGCGCATCGCGCACCGAGGACACCCGGACCGGCCCGCCGGTGGTGCGCAACTGGTCCGAAATCACCTCGAACGAGGCGGCGGTGCAGGTCGCGGTCGATCTGAAATCGCGCGTCTGGGCCAGGAAGACGAAGCGACCGACCTCCCTGCGCACCGCCTCTTCCCGGTCCAGCGGCAGGCAGCCCGCCAGCAGCGCAAGGCCACAGGCCCCCGCCAGCCAGTCGGCGCCCAGCCCGCGGCCCGCGCGGAAGGCCCTTGCCGGAACCGGCCCGCACCGCAACAGCGCCTTGCCAAGGGCCTTCGCCCCCGCCCGCCAGCAGGCCGCCCATTGCATCAAGACGCGTCGCAAGGCCCTTCCCCCCGTGGTTGTCCACGAGGGAAAGGCTAGCGCAAGGGCCTTGCCAAAGGGTTTCCGGCAGCGGGCTCATTCCTCCCATTCCTCGGGTCGAAACGACAGCCAGAGGCCACCGGCGAGGAAGAGAAGCAGGTAGATCAGGACGCTGCCCTCGGTCGGTGTGGCCACCTCCCAGTAGATCAGCGCGAAATAGCCCAGCATCGTGGCGATCAGCAGCCCCGGCCCGATCAGCTTCAGCACCGGCCCGGCCGCCATGTCCAGCAGCAGGCAGACCAGCGCCGCCCAGACCAGGTAGCCCAGCGTCAGCCCCGCCGCGGCGACGGCAATCACCGCCGGTGCCCCGCCCGGCGCCAGCACCATCAGCCCCGAGGCCACCACCGCCGACACGATCATGCCGGCCAGAAAGGCCAACCCGTGAAAGAGCCAGATGCGGAGGCCGCGGAGCATGATGTCACTCGAACTCCATGATGACGTCGTCCACCGCAAGGCTGTCGCCCGCCCCGGCGTTGATCTTCGACACCACGCCCCGGCGTTCGGCGCGCAGGATGTTCTCCATCTTCATCGCCTCGACGGTGCAGAGCGCCTGCCCCTCCTGCACCTCGTCGCCCTCGGCGACATTGACCTTCACGATCAGCCCCGGCATCGGGCAGAGCAGCAGCTTCGAGGTGTCGGGCGGCAGCTTCTCGGGCATCAGCTTCGCCAGTTCCGCCTGGCGCGGAGAGCGCACGTGGACCTTCATGTCGGCCCCGCGGGTGCGAAGGCGGAAGCCCTGCACGATCTTATCGACCTTCAGCACCAGCGCCGCGCCGTCGACGGTCATATGCGCAAGGCTGTCGCCCGGCGTCCACGCCCCCTCGACCCGATGCGTGGTGCCGTCCTCGAAGCGGACGGTGGAGCCGCCCTGATCGGCCTCGACCGTCACCGCGAAGTCCTGCCCCTGAAGCCCCACGACCCAGTCCGAGCCGACCCGGCGTTCGTGGTTGTCGAGACGGCCCGAGACCCGCGTGCGCCGGATCTCGGCGACGCGGTTCATCGCCGCCGCCGCCGCCGCGACGGGCTTCAGCTGGCTGTCGTCCAGCGTCACGCCCTCGAAGCCCTCGGGGTATTCCTCGGCGATAAAGGCGGTGGTCATGTCGCCCGAGATGAACTTGGGGTGATCCATCACGGCGGCGACGAAGGGCAGGTTGTGACCGATGCCCTCGACCTCGAAACTGTCGAGCGCGCGGCGCATGGTCTCGATCGCCTGCGCGCGCGTGGGCGCCCATGTGCAAAGCTTGGCGATCATCGGGTCGTAGTACATCGAGATCTCGCCGCCCTCGTAGACGCCGGTGTCGTTGCGCACGACGCCCTCGCCCAGATCGCCCTCGGCGGGCGGACGGTAGCGGGCCAGCCGCCCGATGGAAGGCAGGAAGTTGCGATAGGGGTCTTCGGCGTAAAGCCGGTTCTCGATGGCCCAGCCGTCGATCTTCACGTCGTCCTGGGTGATCGACAGGGCCTCGCCATTGGCGATGCGGATCATCTGTTCCACGAGGTCGACGCCGGTGATCAGTTCCGTCACCGGGTGTTCCACCTGAAGACGGGTGTTCATCTCGAGGAAGTAGAAGTTCCGCTCGCCATCGACGATGAATTCCACGGTGCCCGCGCTGGCGTAGTCCACCGCCTTGGCCAGCGCCACCGCCTGCTCGCCCATGGCCTTGCGCGTGGCCTCGTCGAGGAAGGGGCTGGGCGCCTCTTCGACGACCTTCTGGTTGCGGCGCTGGATCGAGCATTCCCGCTCGTTCAGGTAGATGCCGTTGCCATGGCTGTCGCACAGCACCTCGATCTCGATGTGGCGCGGCTGGGTGACGAACTTCTCGATGAAGATCTCGGTCGTCGCCAAAGCTGCTGGCCGCCTCGTTCTTGGACGATTGGAAGCCCTCACGCGCCTCCTCGTCGTTCCAGGCGATGCGCATGCCCTTGCCGCCACCACCGGCGGAGGCCTTGATCATCACCGGATAGCCGATCTCGCCGCTGATCTTCACCGCCTCGTCGGCGTCCTCGATCAGGCCCATGTAGCCGGGCACCGTCGAGACGCCCGCCTCCTTGGCGATCTTCTTCGAGGTGATCTTGTCGCCCATCTTCTCGATGGCGCCGACCGGCGGGCCGACGAAGGCGACGCCAGCGGCCTCCAGCGCCTGCGCGAACCCGGCGTTCTCGGACAGGAAGCCATAACCCGGATGCACCGCCTGCGCGCCCGAGGTCTTGATCGCCTCCATGATCTTGTCGATCACGATATAGGACTGGTTGGCGGGCGGCGGGCCGATGTGCACCGCCTCGTCCGCCATTTCGACATGCAGGGCGTTGCGGTCGGCGTCCGAATAGACGGCGACCGTCTTGATGCCCATCTTGCGGGCCGTCTTGATGACGCGGCAGGCGATTTCGCCCCGGTTCGCGATCAGGATCTTGTCGAACATGTCAGTCCCTTCGTCTTCCGCGCCTTGGGGCGCTGTTGTGCAACGACAAACGCCGCCCGAAGCCTGTGCTTCGGACGGCGTTGCATGGATATGGGGCGAGACGCCGTCAGCGACGGCGCACCCTCTGTTCCGGCGCGCGGGCCGGCTGTCAGGTCAGCGGCAGAGCTGCGGCGTGACGTCGTCGCAGACCACCCCGGCGAGGCCGCCAACCGCAGCGGCGCCCGCCACGTTGCCGCCGGTCGCCATGGCCGCGCCACCCGCGATGCCGGCACCCAGCGCGCCGCGCTCGAGGTCGGTGCCTTCGCAGGCAGCAAGGGCGGTGCAGGCCGTAAGGGCGATGATAAGGGTACGCATTGTCTCGACTCCGTGTCAGTTTCTTGGCCACTCTCCTGCGGCATCTGCCATGGCAACGCCAGCGCATTGTAAACCGTTCCATGGCTTTCCGCCGGGTCAGGCGGACATTGGCCGATGGGACAGGGAGAGAGGTGGGGCGGCTGGTTCGGGGAAACGTCCAGCCGCCCCGATGGGGAGTGGGCACGAAGGGAACAAGGGGCCGAAAACGCGCCCCAAACCGTACCCGGGACAAGGTTTACCCTGCGTCCCCGTGCAGCAAAGCGATTTGTGCAACCATAGGCAGCACCCTGCCCAAGGCTTCGCGGGATTGGCAAGAACACGCTTATTGCGCCTACCATTCCTCTGCCTCCTCGAAGGCCTCGGGGAAGGAGACCCGGGCCACCGCCTCGTCGATGATCAGAAGCGAGTCGTAGCTGGCGGGGTCGAAGGGATCGTCATAGGGTTTGACCTCGCGGCCAAAGAGCCACGACAGCCTGCCCGCATCCGGGTTCCCGCGCTCGAAGGGCTCGGTCCCGAAATGCTGCCAGAGCGCCTGCATGAAGGCGGCATCGGCGCGCTTGTCCGCCGGACGGCGATCGCGATACCGCTCCAGCTGCTTCAGCGCAGTGACGCCCTTGGGATTGGCGCGACGGATGACAAAGTGGAAATCGGTGCCGGACAGGCGTCCGGGAAAGCCGCGGTGCTTCAGCATCCCCTGCCCTCCTGTGTTTCGAGGGCCCGCGAGGGGAGGAAAATCGGGACGGGCGCGAACGTCCGTCCCGATAGGTTCTTACTTGTACTTGCCGGTGTAGACGGGTTCGACCGTGATCGGCTCGGGGTCGACCACGACGTACTCTTCTTCCTGCTGTGCGCATGCGGCAACGCCGGCTGCGACTGCAAAAAGGGCAAGAAGCTTGATGCTCTTGGACATCTCTTACTCCTGTCAGTTTCTGCGAAACCTGCAAAGCGCGTGCGCCCTGCCTGTCCCCATTTCGAGGTAACGATTGCTTGGGTGCAATCGACGCTCAAACTACCTTGGCCTTTTGGAAAAAGATATGCAAGCCGATGCAAGTCCTGAAGCTGTGACTCGAAAGCCTCATATGGTTTTCCACATGAAAGACGCCCCTCAAGATATTGTGCAAGCATCAGAATACCTCCCAGATGCAGAGGTTATCCTCGACGCGATAACTCTCGAAGAACTGACGGACCTCTGGCGACATCACGCCGAAGTCCAGTTTTTCGGACATCAGCGAGACGATGATACGCTCGGGTGACCGTCCGTCATGCTGCAGTTGCGGCAGGGCATGGGTGGCGCAGAGCACCTCCATGTCCTGCGCGACAGCGGTGAAATCGACGGATTCCTCATCCAGCGCGGGCGCGATGTAGCGGTATCGCCAGGTCGGTGATTCGTCGATGCGATCCAGATAGTTGACGACCAGCCCCGAGGGCAGGGAAACGTACTGCCGCTTCCTGCGCGGAAAGATCCGGCGCGGGCAGGCAAAGCGTCACTGCAATCAGGGCAAGTTTGGCGCAGCCCCGACACCCGAAGGCTCCTCCCGTCGGGGCTGCTGAACCCGCGGGCGCGCCCGGGGTGGTGTTCCGTGCTGCCGTCATCGAGGACAGCGGAATTGAGGCACGCCGGTTCATGACGTGCGCTCCCGCGCCCAGGACAGCCATCGTTCCCGATTGGCGGGATTGTCCAAAAGCGCTGAAATCCTGGACCCAAGGGTCGATGGTGCGTACCGCGTTCAACCGCCCACCTGCGACCAGACTAAGACCTTGGTCGCACTGCGAGACTTCTATCACGGGTGAAAAACCACGCAAGTGCTTTAATTCTCTCCACAGATCTTGACGCACCTGCAAGGCGATCCGCCTGCGATCTCGCAATCGGCAGACGTGTTTCCGCGCAGATATCGAAGCGCGGCGGCCAGTGCCGGGCAAGGACATAGCGCCCCGCCGCGGCGGATCTGTACCAGCCGTTGCGGCGGCCCGGGCGGGCGGTCGGCGCACCCTGCCCCGCGATGCTGTCGGCCTCAGCCACCATGGTCGATCCTCAGAGCGGAATGTTGTCGTGCTTCTTCCAGCGGATCTGTCAGCTGCTTGTTGCGCAGCATGGCGAAGGCCTTGGAGACACGGCGACGGGTGGACTTGGGCTGGATCACCTCGTCGATGAAGCCACGCTCGGCGGCGACGAAGGGATTGGCGAAGCGATCCTCGTATTCCGCCGTATGGGCGGCAATCTTCTCGGCGTCACCCAGATCGGCGCGATGGATGATCTCGGTCGCGCCCTTGGCGCCCATCACCGCGATTTCCGCCGTGGGCCAGGCATAGTTGACGTCGCCGCGCAGGTGCTTGGACGCCATCACGTCATAGGCACCGCCATAGGCCTTGCGGGTGATCACCGTCACCTTGGGCACCGTCGCCTCGCCGTAGGCGAACAGCAGCTTCGCCCCGTGCTTGATGACGCCGCCGTATTCCTGCGACGTCCCGGGCAGGAAGCCGGGCACATCCACGAAGGTCAGGATCGGGATCTCGAAACAGTCGCAAAACCGCACGAAGCGCGCGGCCTTGCGCGACGAGTCGATGTCCAGACAGCCCGCCAGAACCATCGGCTGGTTCGCCACGATACCAACGGTCTGGCCTTCCAGCCGGATGAAGCCGGTCACCATGTTCTTGGCGAATTCTTCCTCGGATCTCGTAGAAATCGCCCTCGTCCGCGACCTTGGTGATCAACTCCTTCATGTCGTAGGGCATGTTGGGGTTGTCGGGGATCAGCGTATCGAGGCTGGTCTCGATCCGGTCCACGTCGTCGAAGAAGGGCCGCACCGGGGGCTTCTCGCGGTTGTTGAGCGGCAGGAAATCCACCAGCCTGCGCACCTCGGCCAGTGGCCTCGACGTCGTTCTCGAAGGCGCCATCGGCAACGGAAGACTTCTTTGTATGGGTCGAGGCGCCGCCCAGTTCCTCGGCGGTGACGACCTCGTTGGTCACGGTCTTCACCACGTCGGGGCCGGTGACGAACATGTAGGACGAATCCTTCACCATGAAGATGAAGTCGGTCATCGCCGGGCTGTAGACCGCCCCGCCCGCGCAGGGGCCCATGATCACGGAGATCTGCGGCACCACGCCCGAGGCCATGATATTGCGCTGAAAGATCTCGGCATAACCCGCCAGCGCGTCCACGCCTTCCTGGATGCGGGCGCCGCCCGAATCGTTCAGCCCGATCACCGGGGCGCCGTTCTGCACCGCCATATCCATGATCTTGCAGATCTTCTGCGCATGGGTGGCCGAAACCGAACCGCCCAGCACGGTGAAATCCTGGCTGAAGACATAGACCATGCGCTCGTTGATGGTGCCCCAGCCGGTCACCACGCCATCGCCGTAGGGCCGGTTCTTCTCCATGCCGAAGTCGGTGCAGCGGTGGGCGACGAAGGTGTCGTATTCCTCGAAGCTGTCCTCGTCGAGCAGAAGCTCGATCCGCTCGCGCGCGGTCAGCTTGCCCTTGGCGTGCTGCGCGTCGATCCGCTTTTGCCCGCCGCCAAGGCGGGCGTTCTCGCGGCGGTCCTGCAATTCGTGGAGAATGTCTTTCATCTGGCGCCCCTTTCGGTTTGGCTGGAAAATACAGGGGAATGCAGCGGCCTCAAGAACTATCCGGCAAATTTGCAAATCCGGCGAAGTTGGCGCTGTGGAAATTGCAAAGCAGCAAAATGATGCGCAGGGCATGTTTTTCCGCCGCTAAGGTTGGACAAAACAGCGGAATGCTCTTACCGCTGAACACATGAGTTCACCAAGCCCCGTGCGGTTCCTGGACCGCTCTACCCCGCCCCATATCTCGACGCTTGTCCTTCTGGCAGGCATGTCGGCGCTGACGATGAGCATCTTCCTCCCCAGCCTGCCGGACATGGCGGCCTGGTACGAGGCGGATTACAGTCTCTTGCAGCTTTCGGTGACGGTGTATCTTGCGGCCAACGCGCTGCTGCAGATTGTCGTTGGGCCGATTTCCGACAAGATCGGGCGGCGCCCGGTGATCCTTGCGGGGCTGGCGCTGTTCTGTCTGGCCACGCTGGGCTGCCTGCTTGCGACGAATGTCTACGTCTTCCTGCTGTTCCGCATGCTTCAGGCGGTGGTCACCGTCGCCATGGTTCTCAGCCGCGCCGTCGTGCGCGACATGGTCCCCGCCAACGAAGCCGCCTCGATGATCGGCTATGTCACCATGGGCATGGCGGTGATTCCCATGGTCAGCCCGGCCATCGGCGGCTACCTCGGCGACGTCTTCGGCTGGAAGGCCAGCTTCTGGCTGATGCTGGGCCTCGGGCTTTTCATGATCTGGCTGGTCCGGAGCGACCTCGGAGAGACCGCGGCCAAAAGCGGCCTGACCCTGTCGCAGCAATTCTCGCAATACCCCGAACTCTTCCGCTCGCAGCGGTTCTGGGGCTATGCGCTGGCCTGCGCCTTTTCCTCCGGGGCCTTCTTTTCCTTCCTCGGCGGCGCCCCCTACGTGGGGTCCGAGGTCTATGGCCTGCCCTCGACCGTGATCGGCTACTATTTCGGCGCGCCCGCCATTGGCTACATGCTCGGAAACTACCTGTCCGGGCGCTATTCGGCCCGCGTCGGGATCAACCGCATGGTGCTGATCGGCGCGGTGGTCGTGTCGGGCGGCATGACGGTCACCATGGTGCTGTTTGCCATCGGCGGCGGCTCTGCCCTGATCTTCTTCGGCTCCATGACGCTGGTGGGCCTCGGCAACGGGCTGACCATCCCCAATGCCACCGCGGGCTCGCTGTCGGTGCGCCCGCATCTGGCGGGCTCGGCCTCGGGGCTGGGCGGGGCGATCATGATCGGCGGCGGCGCGGCGCTTTCGGCGCTGGCAGGCGCGATGCTGCAACCGGGCAGCGGCGCATGGCCGCTGCTGTGGCTGATGTTCGCCTGCGGCGTGGCCTCGGTTCTGGCGATCGCGCATGTCATGGCACGCGAGAAGCAGCTCGGGGGGCTGGACGCCGCCTGAGCGACATTGCAAAGTCGCCCCGAAGGCTTCGCAAAGATGCAAAGGGACGGATATGCCGCCGCAAAAGCTTTACGCGGGCGCCAAGCTGCGCGACATCCGCGGCCGCCTTGGCCTGACACAGAAGGACTTCGCCGCGAAGCTGGGCATCTCGCTGCCCTACCTGAACCAGATGGAGAACAACAACCGCCCCGTTTCAACGACGGTGGTGCTGGCGCTGGCGCAGGAATTCGGCTTCGACGTCACCGAACTGGGGCAGGGCGATGCAGAACGGCTGGTCAGCGACATGCGCGAGGCGCTGGCCGACCCGGTCTTCGGCGAAAGCACGCCGCAGCTGGCGGACCTGCGGCTGACCGCCTCGAACGCGCCGGTTCTGGCGCGGGCCTTCCTGGCCCTGCATCGTGCCTACCGACAGACCCACGAAAGGCTCGCCTCGCTGGACGAGGCGCTGGGGCGCGAGGGCACGCAGCTGCAACCCAGCCCCCGGGAAGAGGTGCGCGACTTCTTCCACTACTGCGACAACTACATCGATGCGGTGGATCGCGCGGCAGAGCATTTCGCCCGGCTGAGCGAGGGGGAAAGCGACATCCGCAGCGCCGCGCTGGAGCGGCTGGCGGCACGCGGGATCACCACGCGGCTGGTGCGCGCGACGCCCCTGCGGGTCTACGACAGCGAAAAGCAGGAGATCACGCTCTCGGCGCTGGCGACCAAGGAAACGCAGACCTTCCAGCTTCTGGTGCAGGTCGCGCTCCTGCGGCAGAACCAGCTGCTTGACGCGACGCTGGACCTTGCGCGCTTCCAGTCCGAAGAGGCGCGCGCCATCGCCAAGCTGGGATTGGCCAACTACTTCGCCGGGGCCGCGATGATGCCCTACAAGGCCTTTCTCGCCGCCGCGCAGGAAACGCGCCACGATCTGGAGCTTCTGGCGGCGCGCTTCGGCGCCTCGATCGAACAGGTTGCCCACCGGCTTTCCACCCTGCAGCGGCCCGGCGGCAAGGGCGTGCCCTTCTTCTTCGTGCGCGTCGATCAGGCCGGCACCATCACCAAGCGCCACTCTGCCACGCGGCTGCAATTCGCGCGCTTCGGCGGCGCCTGCCCGCTGTGGAACGTCCACCGCGCCTTCGAGACGCCCGAGCCGCTTCCTGCGGCAACTGGCCGAGACGCCGGACGGGGTGCGTTACATCCTGCTGGCGCGGGACGTGTCCAAGACCGGCGGCCATTTCGGCGCGCCGGTGCGGCGCTACGCCATTGCGCTGGGATGCGAGGTGCGCCACGCCGCCGGCCTCGTCTATGCCGATGACATGGACTTCACTCGCGCCGCATCCTTCGAACCCATCGGCATCTCCTGCCGGATCTGCGAACGCACCCATTGCCACCAGCGCTCGGTGCCGCCGCTTGAAAAACACCTCTCCATCGACCCGGACCGACGCGACACCCTGCCCTACCGGCTGGAATAGCGCGCCCGGCTCCCGCAGGCGGCCAAGAGTTTTCGAAAACTCTTGGCAAATTTCCTCGAAGAAATTTGGTCCCGCGCCTCAGCGGGCGGGCCAGCGCGCGGCGAGGTCGGCGGCAAGCGCCCGGTCCCTGTCCTCCAGCGCGCCCCTGGCCATGGGCCGGAACCGCAGGCGGAAGGCGCACAACACTTCCTCTGCCCCGGCCTGCGCGCTGTCATAGCCGAACCGCGCGCAATCGCGCAGAAAGTCCCCGGGGCTGGCGGGTGTCGGCCAGACCGAAAGCCCCCGCCGCGCCAGCCTGTGCCAGTCGAAGCGCGGGCCCGGGTCGATCTTGCGCGCGATGGCGGTGTCGGAATGGCCGACGACCCGCTCCGGCGGGATCGACCAGCGCGCCAGCATCGGAGCCAGCAGGCCTTCCAGCGCGCGCATCTGCGGTTCGGGAAAGGGATGATCGCCTCGGTTCGCCAGTTCGATCCCGATGCTGTGGGAATTCACGTCCCGGACCGCGCCCCAGGCCCCGGCCCCGGCATGCCGGGCCCGGCGCTCTTCCTCGACCATCTGCCAGGTCCGGCCGTCTTCGGCGATCAGGTAATGCGCCGAGACCTCGACCTCGGGCGCGCAGAGCCGCGCCCGCGCCGCCTCTGCCGACTGCATGGCGGTGTAGTGCAGCACGACCATGTCGGGGGCGGTGACCCCGCGGCGCTCGCCGTGGTTCGGCGAGGGATGCCGGGGAACCCCGGTGCCCGGCACGCGGTTCAGCCGCCGCGCACCGCGCGGAAGGGGGCCGGGTTCCAGCTGCAGGCAAAACCGTCACCGTCCGGGTCCATGCCCTTCCGGTCCTTTTCCGGGCCGCCGCTGGCGAGGAAGTCTTCCTGGGCAAGATCGGACGAGGCGTAAGAGGCGCAGGCGCGTTGGTACTTGGCCTCGGCATTGAAGCCGCCGCGCTTGTACAGCGCGGTGCCGACCGGGTTGGTCGTCTGCAGGGCGAAGGCCACGATGTTCGGACGGTTCGAACCCTCGCGGGTCGGCAGCGCCTCGGGGGCGACCACCTGGTACTGCGCGCGATTCTCCGCGATCAGGCGGGCGTCGTCGTCGATATCGCGCTGTGCGGCGACCGCGTCGAAGTCGTTCTCGCCCGAGATGCCGCGCGCATTTTCCACGATCGCCGGCGCCGCGTTGGACGGCGAGGCATTCAGCGGCGCCACACCGGAATTGGCCGCCGCCGCCGCGATACGCGCGTTGGAGTCGGCCACCGAGTCGGCCTCGCTCAGGGCACCGCCGCTGACCGCGGGGGGCGCGGCGATGGTGGTGGCGGACGCGGTGCCGTTCAGCCGCGCCTCACGCTCCTTATGGTAGGACTGGTAGCTGTCGTAATCCGAAAAGCCGACGCCCTGCCCGCGCTCCGCGACCCCCGCACCGCTGTCGGGCATCGAGGGGTCGCACGCCATGAGGGCCAGGCTGGCCACGCCGCAGATCAAGTAACGCATGAGGGTTCCTGCCAGAATGTTAACGGGCGCCTTACCACCATTTCGCCGGTTTGGAAACAAATCCAGCCGCGCGTTCGAGGGCATAGGCGGTATTCAGCAGGTCGCCTTCCTCCCACGGATCGGCTCGATCAGTTGCAGCCCCAGCGGCAGCCCCTGCTTGTCCAGACCGGTGGGCACGGCAATGCCCGGCAGACCGGCAAGGTTGACCGTCACGGTGAAGACGTCGTTGAGGTACATCTTGACCGGATCGGCATCCTGCATCTCGCCCAGGCCGAAGGCGGCGGAGGGCGTGGCAGGCGTCAGGATCGCGTCGACGCCACGGGCAAAGACATCCTCGAAGTCCTTCTTGATCAGCGTCCGCACCTTGCGCGCGCGGTTGTAATAGGCGTCGTAGAAGCCCGCTGACAGCACGTAGGTGCCCACCATCACGCGGCGCTGGACCTCTTCGCCGAAGCCCTCGGCGCGGGTCTTTTCATACATCTCGGTGATGCCGTCCCCCTGCCCCAGCTTGGCGCGGTGGCCGTAGCGCACCCCGTCGTAGCGGGCGAGGTTCGACGAGGCCTCTGCCGGGGCGATCACGTAATAGGCGGGCAGCGCGTATTTCGTGTGCGGCAGCGAGATATCGACGATCTTGGCGCCCGCATCCTGCAGCATGGCGCGGCCCTCGGCCCAGAGCGCCTCGATCTCGGCGGGCATGCCGTCCATGTGGTATTCCTTGGGAATCCCGATGGTCTTGCCCTTGATGTCGCCGGTCAGCGCGGCCTCGAAATCCGGCACCGCGAGGTCGACAGAGGTGCTGTCCTTGGGGTCGTGCCCGCACATGGCGCGCAGCATGATCGCCGCGTCGCGCACGTCCTTGGTCATCGGCCCGGCCTGATCCAGCGACGAGGCAAAGGCCACGATGCCCCAGCGCGAGCAGCGCCCGTAGGTCGGCTTGATGCCGGTGATGCCGGTGAAGGCGGCGGGCTGGCGGATCGAGCCGCCGGTGTCGGTGCCCGTCGCGCCAAGGCAGAGGTCGGCGGCCACGGCAGCGGCAGAGCCGCCCGACGATCCGCCCGGCGTCAGCTGCCGGTCGTCCGTCTTCCACGGGTTCACGGCATTGCCGTAGACGCTCGTCTCGTTGCTGCTGCCCATGGCGAACTCGTCCATGTTCAGCTTGCCCAGCATGACCGCGCCCGCGTCGAAAAGCTGGCTGGTGACGGTGGACTCGTACTCGGGCCTGAAGCCTTCGAGGATCCCCGAGGCCGCCTGAGAGGCCACGCCCTTGGTGCAGAACAGGTCCTTGATGCCCAGCGGGATGCCGCAGAGGTCGGGCGCCTCGCCCGCCTTCAGCCGCGCGTCGGCCTGTGCGGCCATCTCGCGCGCGATCTCGGGCGTCTTGTGCACGAAGGCGTTCAGCGCATCGGCGCCCTCGATGGCGCCAAGGCAGGCCTCTGTCAGCTCGGCGCTTGTCACGTCACCCTTGCGCAGCGCGTCGCGCGCCTCGGCGATTTTCAGTTTCGTCAGTTCGCTCATCACTCGACCACCTTCGGAACCGCGAAAAAGCCCTCGCGCGCGTCGGGCGCGTTGGACAGCACCTTGGCCTGCTGGTTGCCGTCGGTGACGCCGTCCTGCCGCCGCTTCAGCCGCATCGGGGTGACCGAAACCATGGGCTCGACGCCCTCGACGTCGACTTCGTTCAACTGCTCGATGAAGCCGAGGATGTCGTTGAAGGCAATCGCCAGCTCGGGCAGCTGGTCCTCTTCCACCTTGATGCGGGCGAGTTTCGCCACGCGCGCGGCGGTCTCGATGTCGATCGACATGGGGGCCTCTTTCGCTGAATGTCGGTTGCGGCTTTACCGCCCCGCGTCGCGGGTCGCAAGCCTGTGGCGGGTCCAGACGTGGATCATCCAGCCCAGCATCGCCGCATTGAGCAGGTGCCACAGGAAATGCGTGCCCAGCGGCCAGAGCGCGCAGAGCGGTTCGTCAAGGATGCGCGCGGTCAGCGAGACCAGCAGGATACCGGCCCCGAGGGCAAGGCCCCGCGCGGTCTGCGGGGCGCGCCCGGCCAGCAGCGCGGCGTAGATCAGGATGAGCAGCGGCACCGGCATGTAAAGGGCAGAGCCGCCGATGCCGGGGATCATGCGGAACAAGGGCGCGGTGGCGGCGGCGAAGGGGAAGAAGAGCAGCGTCAGACCGGCGGCGGGCCGGGTCCCCAGCCGCCAGAAGTCCCGGTTCGCGGCGAAGATATACAGCAGCACGAAGACCAGGATCGGCAGCGTGTCCGCCAGCCCCGCCCAAGGCTGCGCAAGGGTGTGGAAGAGGAACGACCCCACACCGATGATGAAGAGCACCGCCGCCAGCACCCGGCCCAGACCGAAGGTCCGGCCCCACATGAACAGCGCCACCAACAGGAAGGCGGCGTTGGTCGCGGCATTCACCGGCTCCGCCCAGAAGGCGGCGTCCAGCCTTTCGCAATACCCGTCGACGGGGCGTGTCCAGTCCATCCGTCCCTCGTCGCAGGCGATCGGCTCGATTGCCCGTGAGGTAGGCCCGCCTGTCGGACCAGACAAGACGCAGGCTTCCCGGCACGGCACCCCGCCGTTGACGAACGGCGCGGCGGTCCGGTGGTGTCCCGCTCGTCCGGTGTTCTCGCAACTGCCCGGACGCGCCGGTTGTGCGACGGTCACCGGGACGCGGGCGGGCCGTCCCGGCGGGACCGGGGATGCGGGGGCGCGCCCCCTCCTCTCCCGAATGCGCCGCCGCGGCGGCTGCGGGCATCGCGGAACCGGCGCCCCGGGCCTTCACCCGACGCGATTGCCTGACGGCACTGGCCAATCCGCGCCCCGCCGCTACCCTTCGGCCAGACAACACGGGAGTCCCACAATGAACATCCTCTGGCTTGGCCACGGCAGCTTTCGCATCGAAATCGGCGGAGAGGTCCTGCTCATCGACCCATGGATCGACGGCAACCCGATGATGGAAGGGCAGGATACCGAGGCCGCCCTGAAGGGCGCCACGCAGATCCTCGTGACCCACGGGCACGGCGATCACACCGGCGGCGTCGCCGATCTGTCGAAGCGGACCGGTGTGCCGGTGAACGCCATCGTCGAACTGGCCGGTGCCCTCACGGCGCAGGGCGCAGTCGAGGGCCACGCCTTCAACAAGGGCGGCACGGTCCGGTTCGGAGAGGTCGCGGTCACCATGGTGCCCGCCTCGCATTCCTCCTCGATGCCGGTCGACGGCACGGCGCGCTACATGGGGATGGAGACCGGGTTCATCATCTCCGGCGAGGGCCACACGATCTACTTCTCAGGCGACACGACGATCATGGCCGACATGGACTGGATCGGCGCCTACCACAAACCCGACATCGGCATCCTGTCGGCGGGCGGCTACTACACCATGGACATGAAGGCGGCAGCACTGGGCTGCGAAGCGGTACTTCGACTTCAAGACCGTGATCCCCTGCCACTACCGCACCTTCCCGGCGCTGGAGCAATCGGCAGAGGCCCTGACGCGCGGCCTGCCCGGCGTCGACGTGATCGAACCGCAGGTGATGCAGGCGATCACGCTGTAGGGGGACGCGCGGCATAGGCGCACCCGCGCGGCCCATGCGGATCGGTTGCCCCGTCGCGGTGCGGCGGGGCTTGCACCGCACCCACCCGGCAAGGGGCACCGGGTGATGGCAAGGGATCCGCTGTGTCACCAGGCGACGGTGCGCTTCACTGGCTGAGGAGTGGCTGCTGCCGCAGCCTTACCTCGCTGACCCGCGAGACGGGCAACCACCCCGCAGGTCGGTGGCGCGACCGCCCGCGCTTCACTGGCTGCCGAGTGGCTGCTGACCTTCTGCTGCGCAGAAGGCAGCCTTGCCACGCTGACCCGCGAGACGGGGCTCGCGGGTCAGGGAATCATCGCACCCTGGCGGTTGAAGGTCGCCCGCTCCACCGTCAGGTCATCAAAGATCAGCTCGACCGTCACCGTCTCGATGGACCCCAGCGGGTAGCCGCGATAGGGCAACCCGTCGTCCGGCAGCATGGCATTGGGCACGTTGGTCTCTTCGTGGCAGTCCGGCAGCGGCCAGGGCTCGGGCGCGGCGCCGTTCACGCCGTAGTGCAGCGCCACCAGCCCGCAGCGCCACGACCAGATATGCGTGACATAGACCAGATCCTGCCCGTTGAACTCCCGCACCGCGATCCAGTTGGCCCGCGTGGCCGCCATGATCGGCTTGACCTCGACGGCGGTGGTGAAGCGCCCCGTGGCGACCTGCTGTTCCGCCTCGTAGGGCAAGGGCGCGTCCGCCTCGGCCACCGGCGGCTCGTAGCCCGGCGGCGCCTCTTCCCCGCCTGTCACCGGCGCCTTCTCCTCGACCCCGGCGACACGCGGCTTCGCCACCTCTGTCGGGATCGGCGCGCCACCGTCCATTGCCTCCAGCCGTGCGCCGCCAGTCGCCAAGGCAATCACCACCAAGAGAAAATCGAGCATGCCGCTCTCCTTCATAAAAATCCCCGCAGGCCCGCGCGCGGCAAGGCTTTCAGCCCTGCGCCGTCCCGCCTATAGTGCCCGGCAAAAGCCCCGAGCAGCACCATGATGGCACGCGACAACCCCGCCCCTCAAACCGTAAATCTGATGATCGTCGGGCAGAACGGGCGGCTGGCCTACGAGGCGCTGCTCTTCGCCGCCTCGCTGCGCGCCCGCACCACCGGCCCGCGTTTTCGCCTGTTTGTCGCCGAGCCGCAGCCCGGTGATATCTGGGACAATGACCCGCGCATCCGCGACGCCGACCTGCGCGCGCTGCTGCAAGAGATGGGCGCCACGCTGCTGCCCTTCGAAAGCCGCCACTTCGGCCAGTCCTACCCCTACGGCAACAAGATAGAGGCGCTCTTGGCCCTGCCCGAGGGCGAAGCCTTCGTCTTCTTCGACACCGACACGCTGGTGACCGGCGACCTCTCCGACGTGCCCTTCGACTTCGACCGGCCCACCGCCTCACTGCGGCGCGAAGGCACCTGGCCGCAGCCAGAGCTTTACGGGCCGGGCTATACCGAGACCTGGAAGGCCCTCTACGACCGCTTCGGTCTGGACTTCGACAGCTCGCTCGACCTGACGCAGCCCGACGAATACTGGCGCCGCTACCTCTACTTCAACGCGGGCTTCTTCTTCTATCGCTGCCCCCGCGCCTTCGGCCAGCGCTTCCTCGACTACGCCCTGTCGATCCGCGACGACACGCCCGAGGCGTTGGTCTGCCAGAGCCTCGACCCCTGGCTCGACCAGGTCGCCCTGCCGCTGGTGATCCACAGCTTCGGCGGCGGGCGCGACAGCCTGCCCGAGGGCCTGCTGGACTACCGGGTCACCTGCCACTATCGCACCCTGCCGCTGCTCTACGCCCGCGAGACCGACACCGTGGTGGCCCTGCTCGAAGAGATCGCCGCCCCCAACCGCCTGAAGAAGGTGCTGAAGCAATACGAACCCGCCAAGCGCATGATCTACCAGGGCCGGGGTGCCAAGGTTCGCGCGCTCTTCGACCGGGACGACCTGCCGCGCCGCGAACAGGCGATCCGCAACCGCATCAAGCGCGAAGGCTTCTGGATGCGCTGAGCCCCCGACCCCACCTTCACCCCGGGCCCTCGGCCAAAGGGACCCCACCAAACCCCACCGCCACAGACACTGCACAGGGCCCCTGCTTCTTCTTGGCCCAAATACCTCTTCCGCCGCCGCCCCCCGCGCCACGTCGCCCCCAAAGCGACCCCGGGGACGGCGAAGGGCGCCGGCCCACGCGCCCGACCCCGTGCCGCGCCATTCCCCGCGCATTCCCGAACAATCCCCACCGCCGACAGGCAAACCCGTGCTAGGCTCGCCCTGAAACAGGGAACCATGCCATGTCGCAGCACACGACCGTTCTGGCGGGCACCACCAAGGGCCTCTTCCTCCTCACCTCCGACGACCGCGTCACCTGGTCCGTCTCCGGTCCGCATTGCGGCGGCTGGGGCATCAACCACGCCATCGGCGATCCCGTCAGCGGCAGCCTCTGGGCCTGCGGCGGCGGCGACTTCTTCGGCGCGGGCGTCTGGCGCTCCACCGACCGGGGCGCCACATGGACCCTGACCAAGCTCGCGGACGGGCAGATGGACGACTGGGCGCGCAATGACCCCGAGGCGGCGAAGGCCTTCGGCGTGACCCCCGCCGATCCCGCGCCCTTCTCGGGCCGGATCGAGAACCTCTGGTCGCTCGCCCGCGCGGGCCATCGCCTCTACGCCGGTGCCAAGCCCGCGTCGCTCTTCACCTCCACCGACGAAGGCGAGACATGGGCGGCGGTCGACAGCCTCACCGACCACCCCTCGGCGGACACCTGGCAGCCCGGCGGCGCGGGGCTGACCCTGCACAGCATCGTCACTGCGCCCGACGCACCCGACCGGATGTGGCTGGGCATCTCGGCGGCGGGCATCTTTGCCACCGAGGACGGCGGCGCAAGCTGGCAGCGCCGCAATCGCCTGTCCAACGCAGAGGCCTGCGCCCAGCACAGCCACCCCGCCGGCCCCTCGGGCGGCGAAACCGGCCATTGCGTGCACAATATCGCGCGCGGCGGCGACCTGCTTTACCAGCAGAACCACTGCGGCGTCTTCCGCTCGCGCGACGGCGGGCGCAGCTGGGACGAGATCACCGCGGGCCTGCCCTCGACCTTCGGCTTCCCGGTGGCGGTCCATCCGGGGAGGCCAGAGACCCTCTGGACCCTGCCGCTGAACGGCGACATGCAGGGCCGCTTCCCGCCCGACGCCGCCGCCGCCGTCTGGCGCTCGCGCGATGCGGGCGACACCTGGCAGGCCTGCCGCAGGGGCCTGCCGCAGGACAACTGCTATTTCACCGTGCTGCGTCAGGCCATGGCCACCGATACCGCCGCGACGCCCGGTCTCTACTTCGGCACCAACAGCGGCTCGGTCTTTGCCTCCACGGACGAGGGCGACAGCTGGGCCGAGATCGCCCGGCACCTGCCCACGGTGCTCTGCATCGAGACGCTCTCGCAATAATCGCGCCCGCGTCTTCTCTGGTCCCTCAAATACCCTCGGGGGAGCGCAGCGGGGGCAGAGCCCCCTGCAACACCAGCGTCAGCACGCCCCGCTCTCCAATCACCATAAAACAATTACTCAACTTATTTCAATCACCTAACGACAATTTCTCATGCAAAACACGAAGCCCATCCACAGCCGCGACCCAGACCACCCGCACGGACCGAAGCAGATCCCGGACGCTCAGGACCCGGCGCAACGGCGGCCCTACCGGGTGTTGAAGAGTTTCAACAGAACGCTCGGCGGGATCGACCGCATTAGCCCGTTTCGGAACCGCGCCATGACCGGGTGCTGCCACTGCCGCATCCGCCCCATGCGCCGCGAGCGCGCCACCAGCGAGGCCGTCCGCTCCTGTCCCTGCCGCTCGTAGGCGCGCAGGGCCTGCGGCACCGTTGCCGCCGCGACGACGCATTCCGCAAGGCACAGGGCGTCCTCGATGGCCTGACAGGCACCCTGCCCAAGATCCGGCGTCATGGGATGCGCCGCGTCTCCCAGCAGCACCGAGCGCCCGTCGCTCCACCGCGCCAGCGGTTGCGTGTCGTAGACCCCGCTGCGCACAAGATCCTCGGCCCGGGTGGTCTCAATGACGCTCCGCACCGGATCGGGCCACCCGGCGAAGGCACACAGGGCCTCGGCACGATGGGCCGGACCGACCGGACCGCCCGCCTCCGCCGGGCCATTGCGGCTGCCCGACCAGTACACGAGGTCGCTCCCGATCGCGAAGATCCCAAAGCGGCTGCCACGCCCGAAGAACTCGCGGTAAAGCCCTTCGGGAAAGCTGCCCCCGGGCAGGCGCGCCACCCCGCGCCATGTCATCCATCCGAGGTATTGCAGCGGATCGGTCTCCAGCATCTGTCCGCGCAGGCGCGACCGCATGCCGTCGGCGGCCACCAGCATGTCACCCTCAACCACCCCCCGGCTGGTCTGCGCGACCACGCGGTCCGGATGGTTTTCATAGGAAAAACAAGTGATTCCGGCGCAAACCTCAACTTCCCCAAGGGCATCCAGAAGCACCCTGCAAAGATCCGCCTCGCGCAGGCAGATCAGGGGGTGTCCGGTCCGCGCCTCGATCGACGACAGGTCGACCTCGGCCAGCGGCTTGCCAGACTGGTCGAAGACCTCGCCCTTCAGCAAGGGCCGTGCATGGGCGACGATCTCCTCTTGCAGACCCAGCCGCTCCAGTTGCCGCAGCGCATTGGGCCAAAGCGTCAGCCCGGTTCCGCCCGTCCCCGGCCTGTCGTTGCACTCAAGCAGGCAAATCCTCATCCCCAGTGCGCCGCAGCGCGAGGGCCGCGGTCAGCCCGCCGATGCCGCCGCCGACGATGATCGCCCCGGCCATGGCGCAGCCCCCCGTTTCAGGCGCCCCGGACCACGGCCCGGCGCTTGCGGAAGGCCATGAGATCCGGCGCCGACACGCGGTCGAACCACGCCCCGGCCCCGGCGGTCGGGCGCAGGATGGCGCGGACATCCGAACGCATGCCCCCGGCCTCGCAGCCCTTCGCCCCACCACGACAGGGCGCTCGGGTGCGGGCACAGAGGGTTTTACGGGCGGCACGGTCCATCGCCTGTGTCACGGTCATGAGGTCTTCCCCGGACTCACTTTTTGACTGAATCGCTGTTCAATAAATCTACTTTCACGGGAAATTGTAACCGTGGCGCCCACGCCGTAACAAGGTCGGGATTTCCGTAATTCGGGAATTGGCCGCCTGAGCGCCGGATTCGGCTGCAATTTGATCATGGCTTGCCGGATCGCGATGCGGCCCGAACCGGCACGATGCCCGGCAGCCCCCGAACCGCGCGATTCCGCGTCCTTTCCATGACTCGCGGTGCACCGGCCCTTACCGTGTCGCGGCCCGCCCCCGGTGGCGACACTGGACCGTTCTGGCCCGCAAGGGCCCGGCCAAGCGGCTCTTTCGCTGCCTCTGCACGGTGCGGCAACGGTTTTTGGCGATGTCATGGGGGAGAAGAATGGTACCACCTCCCCGGCTCGAACGGGGGACCTCCTGATCCACAATCAGGCGCTCTAACCAACTGAGCTAAGGCGGCACCGGAACCCGAACAGTACACCCATTCGGATCGTGCGGCTAGTTAGCAAAGCAGAACCGGGGACGCAAGAGCTTCTGAACGCTCTTTTGATCTCGACATCTGCCGGCGGGCTACGGGCACTGATGGCCCCGCGTCCAGGGCTCGGCGCCCATGGTGTCGACGAAGATGCGATGCACGCTGGTGGTCGAGGTGATGAACAGCCGCTGCCCGTCCGAGCCGCCGAAACAGAGGTTCGACACGACCTCGGGCACGAGGATCTTGCCCAGCAGCGTGCCATCGGGCGCAAAGCAATGCACCCCGTCGGCGGCAGAGGACCAGAGGTTGCCCAAGACGTCGCAGCGCATCCCGTCCGGCAGGCCCTTGTCGATGGCGGCAAAGACCCCGCGATCCACCAGCCGCCCGCCGTCCACGCCGAAGACGCGGATATGCGAAGGCACCGTGTCGTCGTGGCTCGACCCGCTTTCGGCGATGTAGAGCAGGCTCTCGTCGGGCGAGAAGCACAGCCCGTTGGGTTGGTTGAAATCGCTGACGACCGCCGTCAGGTCGCCTGCGGGCGACAGGCGGTAGACGTTGTGGGCGGCCTGCTCGGGGTCCGCCCGGTAGCCCTCGAAGTTCGACAGGATGCCGTAGGTCGGATCGGTGAACCAGACCGCGCCGTCCGAAGACACCACCACGTCATTCGGCGAGTTCAGCCGCCTGCCCTCAAAGTGATCCGCCAGAACCGTCAGCCTGCCGTCATGTTCTGTCCGCACCACGTCGCGCGCGCCATGGCGGCAGCCCAGCAGCCGCCCCTGCCGGTCACGCGTGTTGCCGTTGTTGAAGCCGCTCTCGGCCCGGTAGGTGGACAGGCCCTCGCTCTCGGACCAGCGCAGGATGCGGCGCGAGGGGATGTCCGAAAACAGCAGGCAGTCGCGATCCCCGAACCAGACCGGGCCCTCGGTCCATGTGAAGCCCTCGGCGATCTTTTCCAGCTTGGCCATGGGGTGGACCAGCTCCAGAAAGCGCGGGTCGTGCACCTGAAGGTGCGGCGGAAAGGTGATCATGGGCGGGACCTCCGGGTGCTGGCGGCGATGACGATGGCGATGATGATGGCGCCGGTGAGGATGTTGCGGACGCCCGCGCCCGCGCCGTAGCTGTTGAGCATCGAGACCACGAGGAACATGAAGAGCGCGGCGCCCCAGATGCCCGGCACGTTGGAGTTGCCCCCGGCGATGGAGCAGCCCCCGATGACGACCACGGCGATGGACATCAGCAGGTATTCCGCCCCCATGTTCAGCGCCGCGCCGCCGGAAAAGCTGGCCAGCAGGTAGCCCGCGAGCGCGGCACACAGGGCGACGGTGACATAGGCCACGGCGCGCACCGCCTGCACGGGGAGGCCCGCCAGCCGCGCGGCGCGCAGGTTCTGCCCCGTGGCCAGCAGCCAGCGCCCGGCGACCGAGCGTTCCAGCACCACCCATGTGGCCGGGGCCAGCACGAGGCCCACCCATGCCACGTTGGGCAGGCCGAGGAAGCGCCCGGTGGCGAAATCCGCCAGCCCCTCGGGCGGCTTGATGCGCAGGCCCCGATTCGACCAAATCGCAAGCGACTGGTAGATCAGCGAGGCGGCGAGCGTGGCGATGATCGGCGGCAGGCGCAGCAGGTAGATCAGCGCGAAATTCGCCAGCCCCACGCCCAGCCCGGCGGCCAGCGCCACCGCAAGGCCCAGCAGGGCGGTGCCGGGGTCCGAGCCCATGACCTTCAGCGCCAGCGTGGCCGACAGCGTCATGGTCGCCGGGATCGAGAGGTCGACATTGCCCGGCCCCAGCGTGATCACCAGCATCTGCCCCATGCCGACGATGGCGGCGAAGGCGCCGAAGCTGAGCGCGGCATAGGCCAGCTCTCCGGCGCCCCGCCCCGAGGTCAGGCCCAGCGTCGCGGCAAAGGCCAGCCCGGCGGCAACCCAGGCCCAGAGCCAGGGGCGCGCGAGGGCGGCAAGCGGGGTCGCACGCGTCATCATGCTGCCGCTCCTTTCCGGGCGAACAGCAGCCGCGCGGTCAGCACGAGGATCAGGATCGCCCCCTGCGCGCCGATCTGCCAGTCGGGTGAAAGCCGCATGAAGGAGAGGAAGGAGGCCGCCAGCGTCAGCGTCAGCGCCCCGATTACCGCCCCCACGGGGGAGACCTTGCCGCCGATGAACTCTCCGCCGCCGAGGATCACCCCCGCGATGCTGAGCAGGGTGTAGCGCAGCGCGATATTGGCATCCGCCGAGGTGGTCAGCCCGACCAGCGCCATGCCCGCAAGCACGCCGAAAAGGCCCGCCAGCCCGTAGGCCAGCGCCTTGAGGTAGATCACGTTCCACCCCGCCCGCTGGACCGAGCGCATGTTGCCGCCGACCCCGCGCAGGACCGTGCCAAGGCCCGAGCGGATGAACATGACATGCGTCACCGCCGCGATCAGCACCGCCGCCACCACGGCCATGGGCGCGAGCGGCGGTTTCACCGTCATCAGCGTGCGAATCCAGCCCGGCGCCGCGCCACCCGGCGTCGGCAGGATGAACAGCGCCAGCCCGCCCCAGACGAAGGACATGCCCAGCGTGACGACGATGGCGGGCAGGTCCAGCCCGTGGATCACCGCGCCCATGACCGCGTAGGACAGGATCAGCGCCAGGAGGATCAGCACCCCCAGCATGGGCGTATCGTTCAGGAAAGTCGCGGTGACGCAGGCCACGAGGCTGACGAAGGCGCCGATCGAGAGGTCGATGTCGTTGACCATGATCACGCACATCTGCGCGATGGTCGCCAGCGCGATGGGCACCGCGAGGTTGAACAGCAGGTTCAGGCCGAAATAGCTCATGGCGCGGGGCTGCATCCAGAAGGTCAGCGCCAGCAGGACGGCAAGGGACACGACCGGCAGGATGATCCGGTGGCGGGCTAGGAAATTCACGAGGCCTCCTGCATCTCGAAGGAGGCTTCGAGGATCTTCTCTTCGGTGATGTCGGCGCCGGTCAGCTTTGCGCTGATGGCGTGGTTGCGGAAGACGAAGACGCGGTCGCACTGGCAGACCTCTTCTGTCTCTGTCGAGTACCACAGGAAGGTGCGGCCCCGGGCGGCCTCGGCGCGGATCATCGCGTAGACGTCCTGCTTGGTGCCCACGTCGACGCCGCGCATGGGGTCGTCCATGACCACGATGGGCGCGTCAGAGGCCAGCGCGCGGGCAAAGAGCACCTTCTGCTGGTTGCCCCCCGAGAGCGAGAGGATCGGGTTGTCGAGGCTCCCGGTCCGAATGCCGATGCGGCGCTTCCAGTCCTCGGCGATGCGCTGTTCCGCCTCACGGTTCACCATCCCGCGCCGCGCGTCGCGGCCCAGAACGGAGACCGAGATATTGCGCAGGATGGACCAGAGCGGCAGCACCCCGTCGCGCGGCCGGTCGCCGGCGACGAAGACCGCGCGCGCGGTCTTTCCCGCGCGCCAGTCCGAGGTCTGCGCAAGATAAAGCCGCGCCAGAGCGGCGGCCTGCCCATGGCCCGCGAGGCCCGAAAGGCCCACGACCTCGCCGCGCCGGGCCTCCAGCCCCTCGGCTTGCAGGATGACCGCGCCCAGCGGCGGGCGGGCCTCGGCGGCGCGGGCGGTTTCCTCGGTGGCGACATGGCCCATGGCATCCACCAGCCCCTGCCGGGTGAAGCCCTCGGCGGGCCGCTCGGCCACCACCCTGCCGTCCTTCAGCACGACGATGCGGCTGGCGACGGCGAAGATCTCTCCCAGCATGTGCGAGATGAAGATGACCGCCCCGCCCCCGGCGCAGAAGCGGCGGATATGCGCCAGCAGTTGCTCGGCGATGCCCGCATCCAGCGAGGAGGTCGGCTCGTCGAGGATCACCAGCCGCGCGGCCCCGCCCCGGGGGCGAAGCCGATGGCGATCTCGACCATCTGGCGTTCGGCGATGGACAGCGTGTCGACCTCGGCATCGGCGTCGATGCCATGGCCGGGAAAGACCGCGTCCAGCGCCGCGCGGATCTCGGCCCGCGCGGGGCGGCGCCAGCCCGGCCCCTTCAGTGCGGGATGCGAGATGCGCAGGTTCTCGGCCACGGTCAGGTTCGGACAGAGCGAGAGCTCCTGAAAGACGCTGCGCAGCCCCTGTGGCCCGCCGGGGAAGTCCACCGTGCCGCCCGAGGGCGGCAGAGAGCCGTTCACGATATTCACCAGCGTGGATTTGCCCGCGCCGTTGTGGCCGACAAGGCCAAGGCAGTCGCCGGGCCGGACCGTCAGGTCCACGCCATCCAGCGCCCGCACCGGGCCGAAATGCTTCGCCGCCCCCGTCAATGTGACGATGGGCAGGCCCTCTGTCGCTGTCATGGTCTTCGCTCGTCCCAAGGGCTGTCGCGTGCCCCCCGCGCGTCGCGCGCGAGGGGCGGTGTCAAAAGGTGTGGACACCTTTTGCAAATTTCATCGATGAAATTTTCCGGTCCGGCTCACTTTGCCTCCGCGATGACCTGCTGCGCGTCTTCCAGCGCATAGGACACATTGGCGACCGAACCCTCGGGCGTCGTTTCCAGCGCCTCGTCCAGCGTGTCCTGCGTGATCTTCAGGAAGGGCACGGTCAGGTCCTTCGGCACCTCTTCACCCGCGAGGATCTGCTGCGACACCCAGAAGGCCAGCGAGGCCACGCCCGGCGCAATCGACAGCGACAACGTCTCGTAGCCGTTGGCGTCGCGCTGCTCGGCCCACCATTTCAGCTCGTCCTGACGGTTGCCCAGCACGATCAGCGGCGTGTCGCGGCCCGCGGCGGCAAAGGCCTGCGCCGCGCCGTAGCCGTCACCGCCCTGCGTCACCACACCCACGACCTCGGGCAGCGAGGGCAGGATGCCCGCCACGGCCTTCTGCGCCACATCCTGCGCCCAGTCGCCATGCACCGAGCCGACGATCTCGAACTGGTCATGCTCGGCCACGCCCGCGTGGATGCCCTTGGAGATCTCGTCGTCCACGAAAACCCCCGCAAGACCGCGGATCTCCAGCAGGTTGCCGCCCTCCGGCAGACGGCCCGCGAGATAGTCCACCTCTTCCTTGCCCATGGCGGCGAAATCCACCGCGATGCGCCAGGCGCAGGGCTCTGTCACGATGCCGTCGAAGCTGACAACCACCAGCCCGGCGTCGCAGGCTTCCTTGACCGCGCCGTTCAGAGCGGTCGGAGAGGCGGCGTTCAGCACGATGGCGTCATAGCCCTGCAGGATCATGTTCTGGATCTGCGCGGCCTGCTCGGTCGCCTGGTTTTCCGAGGTGGTATAGGGGTCGGCGGCGGCCACGACACCCTCCGCGACGGCCTGATCGGCGGTTTCCTGGAAGGTCGACAGCATCGCCTGCCGCCACGAGTTGCCCGCGTAGTTGTTCGACAGCGCGATGCGCTTGCCGCTGGTGTCCGCGTCCTGCGCCGAGACGGCGCCCGCCATCAGGGCCAGCGTCGCCGCGCCCAGAAAGAGCCTTTTCATGTCAGTCCTCCCTTGCGCGTGTCTCCGCGCATCATGTGCACCGCGCCTCTCCCGCGCGGCATAGCGATTGCGCGTCTCCGCGCAGAATGCCGACCGCGCGCTGCCGCGCGGCCTTCGGACGAGCGCAGCGCGCACACCCGTATCCTACGGCGCCTGTGCCGCGCCTCCTCCTGTTTCGTCAGGCGACCGGCTTCACGGCAGGCCCCTGCGACGCGGCAATCGTGAAGCGCCCGGGCCCCGACTGTAAAGGCAGCGACCCGCAGAACGCTTGCGGGTTCCCGCAAGAGGCTTGCGGGTTCGGCTGTTCCCTTTCCGCCATTCGGGGGGCAAGGTTGCAGGGACGCGCAACCCGACCCCCGCGACCCGCCCGGAGGAGACATGGCCGAAAACACCCTGACCCTGCCGCAGGACGGCCTTTGCGCGCGCATCGACAGGGCGCTGGACCGGCGCAGCAGCATCACCCAGTGCGCTCGACTCGGTTGCGGCAGAGATCGCCTCGGCAATCCCCTTCACCCATGCGGACATCTGCCTGCTCGACCGTCCCGGCTGGGTCGTCAGCTACGAGACCGGCATCCGCACCCGCTGGTCGCGCGCCTCGGGCCGGGTCGATCACGCGCCGATCCGCGACATCCTGACCGGCGCCTGCGATGTCATGCTTGCCGAGGACGCCACCACGGACCCGCGCTACACCTACCCGTGCGCCTCCTGCGAACCCATCCTGAACCACGCCCTGCGCGCCCGGGTGAACGTGCCGATGCGCATACAGGGGCGGCTGATCGGAACGCTGAACCTGTCGCACTCGACGCAGGGGCTCTACGACGCGGGAACCGTGGCCCGCGCCCGGGACATCGCGGACACGCTGGCGCCGCATGTGCACGCCCTGCATCAGGCCGAACGCATCCGGCGCGGCGCCCGCAGCATCGAGCTGGCGCGCGCCAGCGACGAGGGCCTGCGGCAGGGCGCGCTGGAACTCACCCAGCGGCTGGAGCAGGAGCGGCAGCGCGTCGGCATGGACCTGCACGACCAGACGCTCGCCGATCTCTCGCGGCTCTTGCGCGAGGCGACCGGCGACCGGCCCCTGCCCGCCTCCGAGCTTGCGGCGCGGCTGCGCGACACCATCGACGACCTGCGGCGGATCATCGACACCGCCGTGCCGACGCTGCTGGACCTCTTCGGCTTTGCCCATGCGGTCCGGGTCCACCTCGAACGCGCCGCCTCGGGCCGGGCGCGGACCACAGTGGACGACGGCACCGATGGCGCGCCCGACCGGCTCGCCCCCACCGTGCGCACCGCGCTCTTCCGCATCGTGCAGGAGGCGGTCAACAACGCCACCCGGCACGCCGGCGCCGCGCAGATCCGCGTCACCGTGGCCCGCCCCGCCCCCGGCGCGCTTGCGGTGACGATCCGCGACGACGGCTGCGGCATCCCGCCAACGCCCGCCCGGCAGTCGGGCCTGTCCCATATGCGCACGCGGGCGCGGCTGATCTCGGCCAGGCTCGAGATCACCGGCGACGGCGGGACAACCGTCACGGTCACGCTGGAGGCGCCGCAATGAAGGTCCTGCTTGTCGAGGACGACCAGTTCCACGCCTCCTACATGGAGGATACACTGGCCGAGGCCCTGCCCGAGGTGACAGAGATCTACCACGCGCTGCACGGCGAAGAGGCCGAAAAAGAGGCGCGGACCATCGGCATAGAGGCGGTGGTCATGGACCTGCGCATGGCCCGCCGCAACGGCATCGAGGCGGCGCGCACGCTCTGGCAGGAGCGCCCCGAGACCCGCATCCTGTTCTGGTCGAACTACGCGGACGAGGCCTACCTGCGCGGCATCGCCGCCATCGTGCCCGAGGACAGCGCCTATGGCTACGTGCTCAAGACCGCGCCGCGCGACCGGCTGAAACTGGCGCTGCGCGCGGTGCTGATCGAGGGCCAGATCATGGTGGACCGAGAGATCCACCGCCTGCAACGCCGCGCCGCCACCCCGCGCAATGCGCTCGACGACAGCGAATACGCGGTGCTGCTGGACCTCTCGATCGGCTTGCAGGACAAGCTCATCGCCGAGCGGCGCGGCATGTCCCTGCGCACCGTCCAGAACCGGCTTCTGGCGCTCTACGACAAGCTGGGCGTGGACGACGACTGCGAGACCGACCGCCCGCTGAACAAACGCGTGCGCGCCCTGAACCGCGCGCTGGTGACGCGAACGCTGAACATCGAGACCCTCGGAAGCCGCGCAAAGAGACTTCGAACGCTGGCGATCGTCGCGCAGCTAGGTCCTACGCACCGCATCCGCCCCAGGGGTGACCGGGGGAACGAGGGGCTCCGCCCCTCGCACTCCCCGAGGTATTTTCGGACCAAAGAAGACGGAGGGACCGCGCCCCATCCTTCTTTGGTCCAGCAAATACCTTGGGGGTCCGGGGGCAAAGCCCCTACCGGTCGCCGCGCGCAAGCGAGGCGAAACCGGTTCCCAAACCGTCACTTTCGATCCCCGATCAGCGCCATCATCATGCCGCGCTCTTCCTCGGTCAGGTCGGTCAGCGGCCTGCGCACCGGCCCGGTGTCGAAGCCGCGCAGGCTGACACCCGCCTTGATGGCCGAGACGGCGTAGCCGGTCTTGCGGTCACGGATCTTGGCAAACGGATAGTAGAAATCGCGCAGCATCTGCTCGCATTTGGCATCGTCATGCGCCTTGAAGGCGGCGTGGAATTCCAGCGCGGTCTCGGGGACAAAGTTGAACACTGCCGAGGAATAGGTGTCCACGCCCGCGCCGCGCACCGCCTGTGCGAAGAGCTCATGCGTGGGCATGCCGCCGATATAGGCCAGCCGCTCGCCCAGGGTCACGGTGATGCGCTTGACCGTGTCGATGTCGCCGGTGCCGTCCTTGAAGCCGATCAGGTTCGGGCAATCCTCGACCAGCCGCGCCAGCGTGTCGGCGGAACAGACCGACTGGCCGCGGTTGTAGACGATCACCCCCATGTCGGTGGATTTGCAGACCGCGCGGATATGCGCCTCGATCCCGTCCTGCGGCGCGCCGATCAGGTAGTGCGGCAGCAACAGGATGCCGTCGCCGCCCGCCGCTTCGATGGCGCGGGCCATGTCACAGGCCATCTTCGTGCCATAGCCGCAGCCGGCAAGCACCGGCTGGCCGGGCTGTGCGGCGCGGGCGGTCCTGACCACCTCGACCACCTCGGCGGGCGACAGCGAGAACAGCTCTCCGGTGCCGCCGGCAACGATCAGCCCCGCGATCTTGTGCGGGCTCAGCCATTCCAGATGGGCCGAGAAGGCGGTGGGGTTGAAATTGTCGTCAGCGTCGAAGGGCGTGACGGGGAAGGACAGCAGGCCGGATCGGATGATGTCGCGCAGCTCGGTCGGGGCAATCATGGGTCGTATCTTCCTTGAATCGTTCGGTTTGAGGAATGGGTCAGTCTTCGTGAATGCCGTCGGCGCAGAAGCCGCCACCCTGGTAGAGGGCGTTCGCATCGTCGCCCTTCGGCGGGTCCATCTCGGCGTCGATCTTGGCGCGGAAGGGCTCGGAACTGTCCTGCGGGGTCCAGCCCGGGTAGGCCACCTCGCGGTTGTCCCACCAGGACGCCGCATTGGCCGAGGCGCCGTAGATGATCGGGCAGCCGAGGCGCGGCGTGATGAAGATCCGCTCGATCAGGCGCACGAAATCTTCGTGGCTCATCCATGTGGACAGCATCCGGTGGTTCTTGGGCTCGGGGAAACACGATCCGATGCGCACGCTGGCCGTCTCGATCCCGAACTTGTCGTGATACATGCTGGCGATGGCCTCGCCAAAGACCTTGGACACGCCATAGAGCCCGTCGGGCCGGGTGACGGACTCGGCGTCCAGCCGTTCCGTCTGCTTGTGAAAGCCGATGGCGTGGTTGGACGAGGCGAAGATGATGCGCGGCGTAACGCGCGATTTCCGGGCGCCCTCGTAGAGGTTGAACATGCCGTCGAGGTTGGCGTTGCGGATCACCTCCAGTGGCGCCTCGACCGATTGCCCGCCAAGGTGGAGGATACCGTCGCAGCCCTCGACCAGCTCTTCCACGGCCTGCTTGTCGCCCAGATCGCAGGGCATCAGCTCTTCATGCGCCTGCGCCGCGCCAAGGTCGCCCCGGTCGGACAGGCGGATGGTCTTAGCCAGATGCGTCAGGCGCGTACGCATCTCGCGCCCCAGATTGCCGTTGGCCCCGGTGATCAGAAGTCGGTTCAGCATGGTTCCTCCCATTGATTTCACTCCTGCCCGATGGTCCGGGACAGGAAATCCAGCACCCTGCGGCGCATGTCCGGTGTCTCTTCGTGACCCGCGCCGGGCGCGGTGAACAGCTCCAGCGCCTCGGACCCGCCATAGGCTGCGCGCAGGCGCGTCAGAGCATGGCCGCGCGCCGGTTCCGGCGTCAGGGCGTCTAGCCGCGCCGTGACAGACAAGCTGCGGGCGCGGCGCGACCAGCCCGGCCACGTCACCCATTTCGGCATGGCGCAGGAACCCCGGCACGGTCATGTAGTGGTTGTGTTTGTCGAAGGACCCGTCGCGGATCATCGGGCCGATATCGGCCAGCACGCAAAGCTGCGCCACGGCGGCGACGCGCGGTTCCAGAGCGGCCAGCCAATAGGCGTGGGTGCCGCCCATGGACAGGCCCAGCGTGGCGATCCTGCCCGCGTCCACCTTCGGATGCGCCGCCAGCCAGTCGAAGCCCGCCTGCAATTCGCCCAGCATCCGGCCCATCAGCGTGCGCCCCTGCCAGAGCGCCGCCTTGGCCAGCGCGCCCTCGTTGCCCTCGCCCTGCCGCGCGCCGAAACCGGGCATGTCGATACAAAGCACCGCGTAGCCCGCCGCCAGAAGGTCCGGCGCATAGGGGCCTTGCAGGCAGCGCCAGCCCTCGGTCAACTCGCGCCGCCCGAGGTGGTAGTGCCCGCCGTGCAGATGCGCATAGAGCACCGCCGGAAAGGGGCCCTCGCCTTCGGGCACCAGAAAGCTGTGCTCGGGCGGCAGGGCCTCGGGCTCCAGCGCCAGCAGGCGGCGCAGGGTCGCGCGCAGGGCAGCGGCCTCGGTCATGTGTAGCCCGTCGATCCGTCGGGGCGGATGGGCAGTTTGCGTTCCCAGTGGATGTAGCGGTCGGTCTTCAGGTAGTCCTCGTCGATCTCGACACCCCATCCGGGCCGGTCGGGGCGGAATTCGAGGTAGCCATCCACCGGCAGGTAGGGATCCTTGACGTAGCCCGCCGCCTCGTCCACCTGCGCCAGATCCCGGCCAAGGAAGGCCGCGGTGCCGGGCAGCCGGTATTCGAGGATCTTGAAGTTCGGACAGGCGGCGGCGAAATGCAGGTTCACCGCTGTCGCCAGCGGCCCCATCGGGTTATGCGGCGCGACCGGCACGTAGAAGGCCTCTGCCATCGTGGCGATCTTGCGCATCTCCAAGAGGCCGCCGACGGCGCAGATGTCGGGCTGGATGATGTCGGCGCCCGCGCATTGCAAAAGCCGGAGGAACTCGAACCCGGAGTACAGGCTTTCGCCCGTGGCCAGCGGCACCGTCAGCTGCGATTTCAGCCGCCCCCATGCCTCGATGTTTTCGGGGCGGATGGGTTCCTCGAAGAAGAGCGGGTGAAAGGGCGCCAGCGCATTGCCCAGTTGCTGCGCCTGCCAGGGCTCGAAGATGCGGGCGTGCGCGTCGAAGGCGAATTCCCAGTCGGGGCAGAGGTCTGCGACCTCTTCGACCCAGTCCACCGTCTGCGTGATCACCTTGCCCCATGGCTCGGCATGGATGTCGGCGCGATAGGGCGAGAGCTTGAAGGCATTCAGCCCGTAGGCCTGATGCGCCGCCGCGCAATGGTCGCGCAGCTGTTCCGCACCGGGCGCCGAGTAGACGCCGAGGTAGACACGCACCCGGTCGCGCACCGTGCCGCCCAGCAATTGGTAAACCGGCACGCCCAGTGCCTTGGCCGAAATGTCCCAGAGCGCATGGTCGATGGCGGACATGGCCGCCAGCCCCAGCGCGCCGGGGGAAAGCGCGTGTGCTGGTAGAGCTTCAGCATGATCCGCTCGATCCGGCGCGGGTCCTCGCCCTCGATCTGCCCGAAGAGGTAATCCAGCAGCGGCGGCAGCGCCCGGTCGGGGCCATGGTTGTAACACTCGCCCCAGCCGGTGATGCCTGCGTCGGTATCCAGTGCCACGATCATCCGGGGGCGGTTGCCGTCGCGGGCCATGAAGCTGCGCAGACCGGTGATCTTCATGGGCCGTTACCCTGCGAAGCGGGTCTGCGGCACGCCGCGCATGCCCAGCCCCTCGACCGAGAACAGCGATCCGGCCTCGGGCTGCTTCGGGTCGTCCGGCACGCCCAGCGAGGTCACGTAAAGCACATCCAGCTTTTCGCCGCCGAACATCGGCTTCGAGGGCTTCTCGATGGGCATGTCGACGGTCAGGATCACCGCGCCCTCGGGCGAATAGCGGTACAACTGCCAGCCCTCGATGCCCGCCTGCCAATAGCAGCCCTCGGCATCCACCGTGCCGCCATCCGGGCGCCCGGGCAGGCCGTTGGTGTCGCGAAAGACCTGCACGGCCCCCGGCGTGCCGGTTTCCCTGTCGTAGTCGCAGGCGTAGATCGTGCGCACCCGGGCGTTGCTGTCGGAGTGGTACATGGTCTTGCCGTCGGGGCTGAAGGCCAGCCCGTTCGTCGTCCAGATGCCGCCGCGCCATGCCGTCACCGTCAGGTCCGGGTCTAGCCGGTAGAAGGTGCCGCGCGCCTGCGGGTCGCCGCCGTCTTTCATGGTCCCGGCCCAGAACCGACCCTGCCCGTCCGTGGTGCCGTCGTTGAAGCGGTTTTCCGGCAGATGCGCCTCGGGGTCGTGGATCGCGGTCTTCGCGCCGGTCTCCGGGTCCCAGAACCAGAAGCCCGACTTCGTCGCCAGCACCATGCCCCCCGCCTCGCGCAGGGCCGGGCAGCCGACCGGTTCGCCCACCTGATGCGCGCGGTTCTCGCCGGTCGCGGGATCGTAGCGGTAGACGATGCCCGCCGGGATATCGACCCACCACAGCACGTTCTCGCGGTCGTCCCAGACGGCGCCCTCGCCGACCGTGCTGCGCGTCGGCGCGACACAGGTGATCTTCGGATCCATGCTCATTCTCCCTTGAAGACGCGCCGCTGCGACCTGTCGATATGCGCGACCATCGCCGCCCGCGCGGCCGCTGCATCGCCGGCTTCCAGCGCCCGCACGATGTCTTCGTGCTCATCCGACATCGCCGCCTTGCCACGCGCGTAGCCGGTGCTGCCCAGCGACCGCACGAAACGCCCGATGAAGACCATGTGAGGCCGGAGCATCGCGATACTGTCAACCAGGAACCGGTTGTCCGACAACTCGGCGATTTTCTGGTGAAACAGCAGGTCCGGCTCGATGGTCGCGGTGCCGACCTCGACAAGCGCCGCCATGTCCGCCATGTGACCGCGCAGCTCGGCCAGATCCGCCGGCGTCGCGCGCAGGGCCGCAAGGGCCACGGCCTCGGCCTCCAGCAGCCTGCGGTAAGCGAAATAGGCGGCGATGTCGTCGACCGAGTCGAGCGGCCCGAAGCCCTCGCCCGAGGCCTGCAGCCCACTGCTGACGAAAGACCCGGCGCCCTGCCGGGAGACGATCAGCCCCTCTTCGCGCAGCCGCGACAGGGCGCCGCGCAGCACCGGGCGCGACACGCCGTATTCCTGCGCCAGCTCCATCTCCGAGGGCAGCCTGTCGCCAAGGCTGTAGGTGCCAGAGCGAATTGCCTCGCGCAGCTTGCCGAAGACGCGATCCTCCAGCCGCCCGCCAGCGCGCTCCCTGCCCTTCTCGGCCCCCGGTCCGTTTGTTGCGATCCCTGTCATGGCATCCTCGATAGCACCCAGGACGACCTTACAACATGCCATAATATGTTTGACAAGCCGTCATTCAGATGCAGGACTACCGAGGTCGAGGCGCAAAGCCCGGCATCCAGGGAGGAGAGAAACCGATGAAGACATGGAGAACCACCGCGCTTGCGGGGGTGGCCGTGACGGCGCTCTGCGCGCCCCTCGCGGCGCTGGCCTACGAAGAGGCCCCGATGCTGGCGGACCGCGTCGAGGCGGGCGACCTGCCCCCGGTCGACGACCGCCTGCCTGCCAGCCCCGAGGTCATCACGCCGCTGGACAGCATCGGCAGCTACGGCGGCACCATCCGCCGCTTCCTGTCCGGGTCGAACGACCACAACTCGATCCTGCGCTTCGTCTCGCCGCAGGGTCTGACGCGCTGGTCGCCCGACTTCTCCGAGGTGATCCCCAATGTCGCCGAAAGCTGGGAGGTCAACGAGGACAGCAGCGCCTTCACCTTCCACCTGCGCGAAGGCATGAAATGGTCGGACGGTGCACCCTTCACCGCCGACGACATCGTCTTCTTCGTCAACGACCTGCTGAACAACAAGGAATTCTATCCCAACGCCCCGGCCCGCTTCGTCATCGACGGGCAGCCGATGCAGGCCGAGAAGATCGACGACACCACCGTCGTGCTGAGCTTCGCGGCGCCCTACGGCACCTTCCTGACCGAACTGGCGACGCCGCTGGCGCAGGAACCGGTGATCTGGGCCAAGCACTACTGCCAGCAGTTCCATCCCGCCTACAACGACGAGGTGCAGGCCATGGTGGACGAAACCGAGGCCGTCGAGGACTGGCCCGCGCTCTTCCGCCTGCGCTGCGGCGAGGTCGAGGCGCCCAACCGCTGGGGCAATGCCGAGCGTCCGACGCTGGACCCGTGGGTTGTGACGGGGGACGGCTACACCGCCGGGTCCACGCAGGTCATCATGGAGCGCAATCCCTACTTCTGGCAGGTCGACACCGAGGGCAACCAGTTGCCCTATGTCGACACGCTGCAATGGGGCGTCTCGGGCGATGCGCAGGCCATCCTGCTCGAGGCCATCGCGGGCAATGTCGACATGCAGGCCCGGCGACTGACCAACCTTCAGAACGTGCCGGTGCTGTTCGAGAACCAGGAAAAGGGCGGCTACAAGCTCTATGAGCGCACCAGCGCGGATGCCAACGACATGGCGATCCACTTCAACCACACCCACAAGGACCCGGTGATGCGCGAAGTGATCCGCAACAAGAACGTGCGCATCGCCCTGTCGCTGGGGATCGACCGGGACGAGATCATCGACATCGTCTATCAGGGCCAGTCCGAGCCCTACCAGATCGGTCCGCTGCCGCAGCATCCGCTGTACAACGAGCAGCTGGGCAAGCAACACACCGAGTACGACCCCGACCGCGCGAACGAGATGCTGGACGCCGAGGGCTTTACCGAGCGGGACGACGAGGGCTTTCGCCTGCTGCCGGATGGCCGCCGGTTCGAGTTCAACGTCAGCTATACCGGCGTCGAGGTCCCGGCATGGGGCGACAACCTCGAGATCATCCGCGAGCAGTGGGAAGAGATCGGCGTCGGCCTGACGGCGAATTCGGTGGAACGGTCGATCTACTACTCGCGCGGCGAGGCCAACGAGCATGACTTCATGGTCTGGGGCGCGCCGGGCGGTCTGGACCCGACGCTGTCGCCCCGCGACGTGCTGTCGATCCACCCGCAGGCCTCGTGGTTCGCCATTCCATGGGCGCGCTGGTACCTGACCGGCGGCTCCGACGGGGAAGAACCCTCGGCAAGCATGAAGGAACGGCTGGCGCTCTACGACCGGTTCAAGGGCGAGGCCGATCCGGAGAAGGCGCAGGAGATCTTCCGCCAGATCCACCAGATCGCCGCGGACGAATTCGAGATTATCGGCGTGGCGACGCGGCCCTCGACCTACGGCGTGGTGAACGCCGTGCTGCGCAACGTGCCGGGGGCGCTGCCGGGATCGTGGATGTACCCCGACCCGGGCCCGACCCTGCCGCAGACCTACTACTACGCGGAGTAGGGGCGCAGGTGCGTCGATAGCGCCGCCCGGACCGCGCCCCTCGCCCCTTGCGGGCGGGGGAGTGCCGGCCCGGCCCCGCGCTCTGCAATCGTCCGGGCCAGAGGCTTCGGCCCGCCGCCGCGACCCCGCAGGCCGGCCTGCGGCCCGACACCGCCCCCAACCGCGGCACAAGGCCCTGCCCCGCTGCCGCATTGCCCAAAGGTTCCCCGCATGATCTGGCGCTTCATCCTCAAACGCCTTCTCTGGATGGTTCCCTTCCTCTTCGCGGTCTCCATCGTGGCCTTCCTGCTGATCCAGGCGCCGCCGGGGGACTACCTGACCACCTATATCGCCAAGCTGGGGGAATCGAACGAGGTGCTGGATCAGGCCTCGATCCAGAACCTGCGGGCGCGCTTCGGATTGGATCAGCCGCTCTACGTGCAGTATTTCAAATGGGTCGGAAACCTGTTGCAGGGCGACTTCGGCATGTCCTTCGAATGGCGCCAGCCGGTCTCTGACCTCGTCTGGGGCCGCATGGCGCTGACGGTGCTGCTGTCCTTCTCGACGCTTCTGTTCACCTGGGCCGTGGCCTTTCCCATCGGCGTCTATTCCGCGGTGCGCAAGTACTCCGTCGGCGACTACATCGCCACCACCATCGGCTTCATCGGGCTGGCGACGCCGAACTTCCTGCTGGCGCTGATCCTGATGTATGTGGGCGTCGTCCATTTCGGCACCGACGTCGGCGGCCTCTTCAGCCCCGAATACCAGAACGCGCCATGGTCATGGGCCAAGTTCTTGAACCTCGTCGAGCACCTCTGGCTGCCGATCGTCGTGCTGGGCACCTCGGCCACCGCCTCGCTGATCCGCGTGATGCGCGCCAACCTCCTGGACGAGCTGAACAAGCCCTATGTCGACACCGCCCGCGCCAAGGGCATGTCGGAATTCGCGCTGATCATGAAATACCCGGTGCGCGTGGCGCTGAACCCCTTCGTCTCGACCATCGGCTGGGTGCTGCCGAACCTCGTATCGGGCGCCGTGGTCACCGCCATCGTGCTGTCGCTGCCCACCGCCGGGCCGCTGATGCTACAGGCGCTCCTGTCTCAGGACATGTACCTCGCCGGAGCCTTCGTGCTGCTGCTGTCCTCGCTGACCGTCATCGGGATGCTGATCTCGGACATCCTTCTCGTCCTTCTCGACCCGAGGGTCCGCTATGAGTAACAGCGCGAAGGATCCCGCGCTCGACGCGCCCCACGGCACGGCGCTGCCCGCCGACACCCCGGTCCACGACGCCCCCGCCATCGCGGCAGAGCGCGACATGGACCGCGTCGCCATCGCCTCGCAGGCGCAGCTGACCTGGTGGGCCTTCAGGCGGCACAAGCTGGCCATGGCGGGCCTCTGGGTGATCGGGCTCTTGTACCTGCTGTCGCTCTTTGCCGAGTTCGTCGCGCCCGCCGATCCGACCAGGCAGAACCGGCGCGCGATCTACCATCCGCCGCAGATGATCCATTTCATCGACAGCACCGAAGACGGCACCCGCATCCGCCCCTACGTCTGGAAGATGGACCGCCAGCGCGACCCGCAGTCTCTGAAGATCACCTACGTGCAGACCGAGGAAAAGATCTACCTGACGCTCTTCGGCAAGGGCGAAGACTACAAGTTCTGGGGCCTCTGGGACGCCCAGCGCCACCTCTTCGCCACCGTCGAGCCGCGCGAGAAGTTCTTTCTCTTCGGGGCGGACCGGCTGGGCCGCGACATGTTCAGCCGGGTGATCTACGGCACCCGGATTTCCATGTCGATCGGGCTGGTGGGGGTGGCGATCTCGCTGGTCCTCGGCATCGCGCTGGGGGGCCTCTCGGGCTATTACGGGGGGCGCGTGGACATGGTGATCCAAAGGCTGATCGAGTTCGTGCTGTCTCTGCCGACGATCCCCATCTGGCTGGCGCTGGCCGCCGCCCTGCCGCCGTCATGGCCGATTTACCAGCAGTATTTCGTGATCACGCTGATCGTGTCTCTGGTCGGCTGGACAGAACTGGGCCGCGTGGTGCGGGGCCGCTTCCTTGCCATGAAGAACGACGATTTCGTCATCGCCGCACGGCTGGACGGCGCGTCCGAGCGGCGGATCATCTTCCGCCACATGCTGCCCTCGCTGACCTCGCACATCATCGCCTCGCTGACGCTGGCGATCCCGCTGATGATCCTCGCCGAAACCGGGCTGTCCTTCCTCGGCCTCGGGTTGCAGCCGCCCGCGATATCCTGGGGCGTGCTGCTGAAGGAGGCGCAGAACATCGTCTCGATTTCGCAGGCGCCCTGGCTCTTCATCCCCGGCGGCTTCGTGGTCATCGCGGTGCTGGCCTTCAACTTCCTCGGAGACGGCATGCGCGATGCCGCCGACCCCTATGCGCAGTGAGGGTGTGATGTCAGTTCGCAAACAGGGTCGGACAGCCCCGGCAGGCAGACCTTCGAGCGCTGGAGTCCGACACAAGACACGACCCGTGACACCGTTTGAAACAAGGCAGGTATATGCCATGCCCGACCCTTTTGCGGTTCGCATTGCGCGGCGCCAGCGAAGTGACTACGGCATCGAGCCGGCGGGGTGTCGAACCTCCGAACCCCCGCGCAACACGGCGCGCATGCGCCATGCCCGACCTCCCCGTCGCCCCAAAGGGGCGCCGATCGAGGTCGGCACGCCTATGGCGTGTCGGGAGGGCATATGTCCCACAGAGGTCACGCTCGGCAAGCCCGGTGGTCTGCGCCCGTATCGGTTCGCCCCGCGCAACGGCCCTCACGAGGTCGGGCATGGCGCATGCGCTGGCGTGGCACCCGGCATCCGATCAGGACTGCGCGTCGTTCACCCCATCGGAGGCCCGCCCATGACCGCCCCCATCATCCAGGTTCAGGACCTCAACGTCGGCTTTTCCAGCCGCAGGGGCGTGGTGGACGTGCTGCACGGCGTGTCCTTCGACCTGCATCGCGGCAAGACCACCTGCATCGTCGGTGAAAGCGGGTCCGGCAAGTCTGTCACCGCGCGCACGATCCTCAACATGGTGCCCCGCCCCGGTGTCATCAACGGCGGCCGGGTGCTGTTCTCGCCCGACGGGACGGAGCCCATGGACCTGACCGCCATGGACCCGCGCGGGCGCGAGATCCGCCGTATCCGGGGCGGACGCATCGGGATGATCTTTCAGGAACCCATGTCCTCCCTCTCGCCGGTCCACACCATCGGCAACCAGATCGTCGAGGCGATCCGCCTGCACCGCGACGTCGACAAGAAGACCGCGCGGCGGATGGCGGTGGACGCGCTGGCGCAGGTGGAGATCCCCAAGCCCGAGAAGGCCGTGGACCGCTACGCCTTCGAGTACTCCGGCGGGATGCGGCAGCGCGCCATGATCGCCATGGCACTGGCCTGCCGCCCGGACGTGCTGATCGCGGACGAACCGACCACGGCGCTGGACGTGACGACACAGGCGGAAATCCTCGACCTGATGCGCGACCTCCAGCGCGACCTGGGTATGGCGATCATGTTCATCACCCACGACATGGGCGTGGTGGCCGAAATCGCCGACGAGGTGGTGGTCATGGAAAAGGGCCACGTCGTCGAGCAGGGAGAGACCTTCCGCCTGTTTGCCGCGCCGCAGCACCCCTATACGCAGCGCCTGCTGGGCGCCGTGCGCCGGCTGGAGGAACCCGCCACCGCCAAGGTCCGCCCCGCCCCGGACGCGCGGCCGATCCTGACGGTCGACGACCTGCACCTGCATTTCGAGAAGAAGGAAGGCTTCTTCCAGCGCGTGACCGATGTGACCCGCGCGGTGGACGGCGTGTCCTTCACCCTGCGCGAGGGCGAGGCGCTGGGGATCGTCGGCGAAAGCGGTTCCGGCAAGACCACCGTGGGGCGCTGCATCGCGCGGGTCTACGACCCCAAGGGGCAGATCGACTACGCGGGCCAGAACCTTGTCACCGCCGAGGGGCGCGCGCTTCGGGATGCCCGGCGCCAGATCCGCATGATCTTTCAGGACCCCTTTGCCAGCCTCAACCCCCGCATGACGGTCAAGCAGATCGTGGCCGAGCCGCTGGTGGTGAACGGCCTCGCCGAGGGGCAGGAACTGGAGGACCGTGTCGCGAAGCTGCTGTCGGATGTCGGCCTCGACCCGGGCATGATGGAACGCTATCCGCATGCCTTCAGCGGCGGTCAGCGGCAGCGCATCGTCGTGGCCCGCGCCATTGCGCTGGACCCGAAGCTGGTGATCGCGGACGAGCCGACCTCGGCGCTGGATGTCTCGATCCGCACGCAGGTGCTGGACCTCCTATTGCGGCTGCAGGCCGAGATGGGGCTGTCCTTCCTCTTCATCAGCCACGACATGGCGGTGATCCGCTACTTCTGCGACCGGGTGGCGGTGATGTATCGTGGCCAGATCGTCGAGATCGGCGAGAGCGAGCAGATCATCACCGACCCGCAGCACCCCTATACCCGGGCGCTGCTGTCCTCCGTTCCGATCCCCGACCCCACCCTGCGCGGCACCCGCCAGCGCCACCGCTACACGGAGTCCGCCCGATGAACCTTGCCCAAGGCATTGCCGAAGCCCTTCAGAAAGAAGCCACCCTCACCCCCGAAGAGGCCGGGGTCTACTGGTCGCAGGGCGGCGCAGATGTGCCCTCGGAAGAGCTTTCCTACCCCGGCGGCGCGGGCCAGCCGCAGCGGCTGCGCCTCTACCGGGGCGGCGCGGAGGGCGCGCCGGTGCTGCTTTACATCCACGGCGGCGGCTGGGTCGGCGGCTCCATCGAGCTGCACGACTACTCGGCACGCGGTCTGGCCGCCGGGGCCCGCGCCAACGTGGTCTCGATCAGCTACCGCTTCGCGCCCGCGCATCCCTTCCCGGCGGGACTGGAGGATTGCCTCGCCGCCGCCCGCTGGATCGAGAGTGAGGGCGCGGCGCTTGGCCTGACCGGGCCGCTGGTCATCGGCGGCGCCTCGGCGGGCGGCAACCTTGCCGCCGCCGCCGCGCTGAGGTCCGACCCGGGGCGCTTCGCGGGGCTGCTGATCTTCTACGGCGTGCTGGGCTGCGACTTCGACAGCGACAGCTACACCCGCTACCGCGACGGCCCCGGCCTGACCCGCGCCCGCATGATGGAGCTTTTCGGCCACTACGACCCCGAGCGCCACGCCGCGTCAGAGCCGCTGATCACGCCGGTCCTGTCGGATGACCTGGGCCGCCTGCCGGACACGGCGATCATCGCTGCCGAACACGACGTGCTGCTCGACGACAACCGCGCCTTTGCCGAGGCCCTGCGCGCCGAGGGCGTGCGCACAGACTACCACGTCGAACCCGGCGTGACCCACGGCTTCATCAATCGCGGTCGCCTCGTGCCCGCCACCGATGCCGCCATCGCCCGGGCCTGCGCCTTCCTTGCAGGGATCGGGACCAAGGAGACGACCGCATGAAGATCACCGCCATCACCGCCCGGACCTTCCGGCACAGCACCAACACCGTGCGCGACAGCGATGGCCACGGCCACCCCGGCCCGGTCTCGCAGACCACCAGCGCCATCCTGTCGATCGAGACCGACGAAGGCCTCACCGGCCATATCGTCACCCGCACGGCGGATGTGTCCGAGGCGCTGCTGGACCGCTTCGTGCGGCCCAACCTGATCGGGCAGGACCCGCTTTGCACCGAAGCGCTCTGGTACAGGGTCTACAAGTGGCAGCGCCTTGGCGCCGGGCTGCTGACCGACCGCGTGCTGGCGGCGGTGGACCTCGCGCTGTGGGACCTGAAGGGCAAGGCCGCCGGGATGCCGGTCTGGAAGCTGCTGGGCGGGGCGCGACCCAAGATCCTCGCCTATGGCTCGACCATGTGCGGCGACGATCTGGAAAACGGCCTTGCCACGCCCGAGGACTACGCCCGCTTCGCCGACTGGCTGGTGAACACGCGCGGCTACAAGGCGGTCAAGCTGCACGGCTGGATGCCCCCGTCCCCGGCGCGCCGGACGTCAGGAAGGACTACAGCGCCTGCGCCGCCGTGCGCGAGGCGCTGGGGCCGGACGTGCCGCTGATGCTGGACCCGCACCACTTCTACACCCGGACAGAGGTCCTGTGGCTGGCCGACAAGCTGGCGAAACTGGACTTCGCCTGGATGGAAGAGCCGATGGAAGAGGCCTCGATGTCCTCGTTCAAGTGGCTGACCGCGAAGACGAAACTGAACATCCTCGGCCCCGAGACCATGACCGGCAAGCACTGGACCCGCGCCGAATGGGTCCGCCACGAGGCCTGCGACATCGTCCGCGCCGGGGTCTGGGACATGGGCGGCATCACCCCCGCGATGAAATGCGCGAACATGGCCGAGAGCTTTCACATGAGTTGCGAGATGCACGGCACCGGCGCCGCCAACCTCTCGGTCGCGCTGGCGATCCACAACACCAGCTACTACGAGCGCGGGCTGCTGCACCCCTTCATCGACTACGACGAGCCCAAGGCATACCAGAACCGCATCGACGACGAGATGGATGCCGAGGGCTACGTGCATGGCCGCGAAGACCCGGGGCTGGGGCAGGATCTGAACTGGGATTACATCGAGGGCAACCTTGTCTGACCCCTGCCGCGCCACCCCGCCCGGACCGACCGCTGTCGCACCGGGCTGCCTGAACCCTTTCTCCACCGAATCGCTTCAGGATGAAGGGCGGTAGGGAGAGGGACACTCCGAAACACCCGTTAACCGACCGTTCGCCCTGATTGACCAGCGGAAAACCTGTATGCCCGACACCCGTATCGCCGACGTCCGCGTCACCCCCATCGCCTTTGCCGACCCGCCCTTGCTGAACAATGCAGGCTGTCACCAACCCTTTGCCCTGCGCTCGATCATCGAGGTCGAGACCGGGGATGGCACGGTGGGTCTTGGCGAAAGCTACGGCTCCCAACCGGTGCTGAAGGCGCTGGCCCGCGTCACGCCGCATCTCACCGGCCTCGACGTCACCGATCTGAACGGCCTCGCCGCGCGCTGCCGCACCCATGTCACGGGTGCAATGGACGCCTACACCGGCGGCGAGCGGCTGTTGCCCCGCGTCATCGCCGCAATCGAGGTGGCCTGCTGGGATGCCTACGGCAAGGCCACGGGGCGCCGGGTCTGCGACCTGCTGGGCGGGCAGGTACGGCAGACAGTGCCCTTTTCGGCCTATCTCTTCTACAAGTTCGGCCAGCACGCCGATGGCACGCCCCCCGACGACTGGGGCGAAGCGCTGACGCCCGAGGGGCTGGTCGAACAGGCCGCCCGGATGAAGGCGCTTCACGGCTTCGACGCGATCAAGCTGAAGGCCGGCGTCTTCGAGCCCGAGGAAGAGATCGAGGGCCTGCGCGCCCTGCGCGACACCTTCCCCGAGGCGCCGCTGCGCATCGACCCGAACGGCGGCTGGAGCGTCGAGACCACGCTGAAGCTCTCGCCGCAGCTCGACGGTTTGGTCGAGTACCTCGAAGATCCGACCGTGGGCATCGAGGGCAACGCCCGGGTGCAGGCCGCAACGGATACGCCGCTGGCCACGAATATGTATGTCGTCCACGAAAGCCACCTGCCGCCCAATATGGCGCGGGATGCCTTTCGCGTGATCCTGTCGGACCACCATTACTGGGGCGGGCTGAGGGCCAGCCGCGAGCTTGCCCGGATCTGCGAGATCTGGGGGCTGGGGCTGTCGATGCACTCGAACTCTCATCTGGGGATCTCGCTGGCGGCGATGACCCATCTGGCCGCGGCCACGCCGAACCTGACCTACGACTGCGATACCCACTACCCATGGCAGAGCGACGAAGTGATCGAGGGCGGCAAGCTTGCCTTCACCGGTGGCTGCCTCGCCGTGCCGGAGGGGCCGGGCCTTGGTGTCACGCTCGACCGGGCAGAGCTGGCCCGGTTGCACCGCCAGTACCTTGCCTGCGGCATCACGCTGCGCGACGACGCAACCGAGATGAAGAAGCACCGGCCCGACTGGAGCTTCGCGCGCCCGAAGTTCTGAGCGGCCTGCCGCGCCCGGACCGCGCCCCGGGGAAAAGGCCGGGCGCCAAATCATGCATAAGGCGCCGGCGCCCTTCGCCCTCGCACCGAAGACCCGAGGCGCCGGTCCCGGCCAACCGGACGCCGGTTTCTTGCAAAGAAACCGACCCGAAGTCTTTGCAAGGCTTCGGTGCCTCCGCCGCTTGCGAATCCGCTGCGGCTCCGCTCTCCTGCGCGGGCCCCCTTGCAGGAGACCGCCATGCCCGCTTCGAATATTGCCATGTGGTCCGGCCCGCGCAACCTGTCGACGGCCATGATGTACGCCTTCGGCGCGCGGTCCGATTGCGCGGTCTGGGACGAGCCCTTCTACGCCGCCTACCTGCGGCTTACCGGCCTCGACCACCCGATGCGCGAGGCCATCATCGCCGCCGGAGAGCCCGACCCCGCCCGCGTCGCCAGCCGCTGCGCCGCGCCTGCGGACAGGCCGCTCTTCTACCAGAAGCACATGACCCACCACATGGTGCCGGGTGTGCCCCGCGACTGGTTCGGCTCGGTCGCGCATGTCTTCCTGATCCGCCATCCGGCCCGCGTTCTTGCCAGCTATGACCGCAAGCGCGAACGCGCGACGCTGGACGACATCGGCTTTCGCCAGCAGGCCGAGATCTTCGATGCGATCCGCGCGCAGGGCCTGCCCGTGACCGTGATCGACAGCGCCGAGATCCGCGCCGCGCCAGAGCCGATGCTGCGCAGGCTCTGCACGGCGCTGGCGATCCCCTACGACCCGGCGATGACCCACTGGCCCGCAGGCGGCCACAAGGACGACGGCGTCTGGGCCGCGCATTGGTACGATGCCGTGCACCGCTCTACCGGTTTCGCCGGGGCCGAAGGCCCGCTGCCGGTGCTCGACGGCCCGCTGGCCGGGGTCTGCGCCGAGGCCCTGCCCTATTACGAGAAGATGCGCGCGGAGGCGCTGGAGACCATGATCGACCCCACCGACCGCACCACCCATGACGCCGAGCACGACCCGCGCAACGACGCGCTGCTGATCCACGTCAACGGCGCTCTGGTGCCGAAGGACGAGGCGGTGGTCTCTGTCTACGACTCTGGCTTCATGCTGGGCGACGGCATGTGGGAGGGGATGCGACTTTACGACGGCGAATGGGCCTTCTTCGATGCGCATATGGACAGGCTGTTCGACAGCTGCAAGGCGGTGAGCCTCGACATCGGCAAGAGCCGCGACCAGATCCGCGCCCTGCTGGACGAGACCGCCGCCGCCAACGGCATGACCGGCGACGCCCATTGCCGCCTGATGGTGACGCGCGGGCGCAAGGCCAAGCCCTTCCAGCACCCGTCCCTCTCGCGCTGGGGGCCAACCATCGTCGCCATCGTCGAGCATTCCAAACCCGCCGCCGGGCTGGCCGGGGGCATCCGTCTGGCCAGCGTGCCGCAGGTGCGCGGCCTGCCCCACAGCCAGGACGCCAAGTTCAACAGCCATTCGAAGCTGAACTGTGTGATCGCCTGCCTTCAGGCCGAGGCGGCGGGCGCCGACGAGGCGCTGATGCTGGACCCGCATGGCTTCGTGAACACCACCAACGCCTGCAACCTCTTCGTGGTGCGCCGGGGCGAAGTCTGGACCTCGACGGGCGACTACTGCATGAACGGCGTCACCCGCGCCAATGTCATCGCGCTGTGTCGCGAGAACGGTATCCCGGTCTTCGAGAAGAACTTTTCCCTCTACGAGGCATACGGCGCGGAAGAAGTCTTTCTGACCGGCACCTTCGGGGCGCAGACCCGGGTGGCCAGCATCGACGGCAAGCCGGTGGGCGACGGGTCAATGCCCGTCACAGAACGCCTCCGAACGCTCTACAAGGGTCTCGTGACGCGCACCGTGGCGGCGCAGAAGGCCGCGCGGGCATAGACGCGGGGGGGACCTATGCGGCGCGAATGTCTACCGGGCTGGCCATTGATGCGCGGCGGTCATTCAGGCGCGCCAAGGCAGAACAGGCGGGCGCGCTGGCCGGGCAAGACTGCCTGGGCGCAGGCGCTGAGCAGGCAAGGCAGCCTGCGCTGACGGGGTGTCGCCTTTCCCCGGCGCGGCGGGGGCGCAGGGCACCGGCCCCGCGCCCGCCGTCACGGATCAGGTGTTGAAGAGGAAGTGCAGGACGTCGCCGTCCTTGACCTCGTAGCCCTTCCCCTCGGCGCGCATCTTGCCCGCCTCCTTGGCGCCCGCCTCGCCCCCGGCGGCGACGTAGTCGTCAAAGGCCACGGTCTCGGCGCGGATGAAGCCGCGCTCGAAATCGCCGTGGATCACGCCCGCCGCCTGCGGCGCCAGCGTGCCCTTGCGGATCGTCCGTGCGCGGGCCTCTTTCGGGCCGACGGTGAAATAGGTCTGAAGGCCCAGCAGCTCGTAGCCCGCCTTGATGAGACGGTCGAGACCGGCCTCTTCAAGGCCCAGCTCGTCGAGAAACTCGCGCGCCTCTTCGGCGTCGAGCTGGCTGATCTCTTCCTCGATCTTGGCGCTGATGACGACGTGGGAATTGCCCTGCGCCGCAGCCATTTCCGCCACGCTGGCCGACAGCGCGTTGCCCTCTGCGGCCTCGCCTTCATCGACGTTGCAGACGTAGAGCACCGGCTTCGCGCTAAGCAATTGCAGCATCCGCCAAGCCTTCTGGTCGTCCTCGGCCACCTCGACCAGACGCGCGGGCTTGCCCTCTTCCAGCACCGCCAGCGCGGCCTTCATCAGGCGTTCCTGCTGGACCGCCTCCTTGTCGCCGCCGCGCACCTTGCGGACGATGTTCTGAAGCCGCTTTTCCAGCGATTCCATGTCGGCGATGATCAGCTCGGTCTCGATGGTCTCGGCATCGGCCACCGGGTCGACGCGGCTCGTCGACATGGGTCACGTCGTCGTCTTCAAAGCAGCGCAACACATGCGCGATGGCATCGGTCTCGCGGATATTGGCGAGGAACTGGTTGCCGAGGCCCTCCCCTTCGAGGCGCCCTTCACCAGACCGGCGATGTCCACGAAGGTCATGCGCGTGGGAATGATGTTCTGCGACTTGGCGATCCCGGCCAGCGTATCCAGACGCGGGTCCGGCACGCCGACGTCGCCCACGTTGGGCTCGATCGTGCAGAAGGGAAAGTTCGCGGCCTGCGCGGCGGCGGTTTTGGTCAGAGCGTTGAAGAGGGTCGACTTGCCGACGTTCGGCAGACCCACGATGCCCATGCGAAATCCCATGTCGCGTTCCCTTTCTGGCGGTTCCGGCGCCTTCTAGGCAGAGCATGGCCAAAGCGCAAGCACGCCGCTTGACGCGGGCGCCCCGGGGTGGATAGGTTGATATCAACGCAACTTGGAGAACGCGCGATGCAAATCATCCCCTACCTCTTCTTCCCCGGCACCTGCCGAGAGGCCATGACCCGCTATGCCGAGATCCTTGGCGTCGAGGCGCCCGAGATCATGGCCTTTGCCGACCTGCCGGAGGAAGACAAGGCGCATATGCCGGGCGTTGCCGACGACGCGGTCATGAATGCCTCGCTGAATATCGGGTCGGGTACGCTGATGGGTTCGGACGAGGTCGGGCCGGACTTCACGCCCATGGCCGGGTCTTCGGTCAATATCGTGCTGCCGACAGCGGAGGAGGCGCAACGTGTCTTCGACGCCCTGAGCGAGGGCGGAGAGGTTCGGATGCCCATGATGCCGATGTTCTGGACACCGGCCTTCGGCACGCTGTCCGACAAATGGGGCACCCGCTGGATGGTCATGGCCGAAGAATACGAGGGCTGACACCAAAAAGGGGCGGCGCGATCCGCTCGCGCCGCCCCCTTTCCTTCAAGCGGCAGAGATCAGCCGTACTGGTTCTGTGCCGGGTCGGGCTTCTTGGCGAACCAGACGATCAGGATGATGAAGCCGATCAGCGGGATCAGGCCGATCAGCAACCACCATCCGCTTTTGCCGATATCATGCAGGCGGCGGGCGCCGATGGCGAGGCTGGGAACCAGCGTCACCAGCGAGAAGATCATGCCCAGGAAGGGAACGCCGCCCGCGCCGGTGAGGATGGTGTCGACCACCCCGACCACGATGTTGATCACGATCAGCAGCAGGACGGCCTTCCAGTATTCGCCCCGGTTCGAGCGGCCCTCGAACTTGATGTAATTGGCGAAAAACAGCTTCAGCGCCTCGCCGTAGCCGACCTCGCGGCTGTAGGCCGAACCGCCGGTGTATCCGCCGTTACCCATCGTGCTTTCCATGGTCATGTCCCTTTGCAAATCTCATGTGTCTTGTATTGCCCCGGGCCTGTCGCCCTTGGGTTCCGGGCAGAGTAAACCACTTCACCCGGGCTTGGGACAATGCTGGTTTTCCCCACTCTGCGCGGGGCATTTCAAGGCCGAAACCGCGTGGCGCACGCGGTCTGGCTGCTCGCCTTTCCGGATTTTGCCGTCAGGCCGCCGAAACCTGCGCCTCTGCCAGTGCCGCGCCGCGTGTCCAGAACCGCCAGATCAGCAGCGCCGCCGCCACCGCCAGCCCAAGGGTCAGCCCCAGCCAGACGCCGATCCCGCCCAGCCCGAGCGGGAAGGCAAACAGCAGCGTCGAGGGCAGGCCGATCCCCCAATAGGCCACCGAGGCCATGATCATCGGCACCCGCGTGTCCTGAAGGCCGCGCAGCAGCCCGAGGTGCAGAACCTGTGCCGCATCCGCCAGCTGGAACAGCGCGGCGAAGAACAGGAAGCGTTTGCCGGTGGCGATGATTTCGTCCCGCGCCGGATCCTCCGGGTCGACGAAGGCCCCGACCAGCGTTTCCGGCAGCAGCAGGAACAGGGCCATCGACAGGGCCACGCCCACCGCGCCCAGCACCACGACGACCCGCGCGCCCGCCAGCAGATGCCCGAGGTCGCGCCGCCCCAGCGCATTGCCGACCCGCACCGTGGCCGCGTTCGACAGGCCGACCTGCATCATGAAGGTGGCCGAGGTGATCTGAAGCGCGACCCCATGCGCCGCCAGCGGCACATTGCCCAGCCAGCCCATCGGCAACGCGGCGGCGGCGAACATCGCCACCTCGGCCAGCGTGGTCAGCCCGATCGGCAGGCCCAGCCGGAAGACCCGGCTGAACATCTCGCCATCCGCCCGCCAGAAACGCACGAACAGCTGGTGCTCGGGGCGCTTGCGCAGCGCGTAGGCCACTACCAGCAACAGGGACACGGTTTGCACCAGCACCGAGGCGACCGCCGCCCCGGCGATCCCCATCTCCGGCGCGCCCCAGTTGCCGAAGACCAGCGCGTAGTTCGCCGGCACGTTCAGCGCCGCCGCCGCCAGCGTGATGACCATGGCGACGCGGGTATCCTCGAGCCCGGCGAGGTAGTTCTTCAGAACCATGACCCCCAGCGCGGGCAGCATGCCCAGCGAGGCGATGCGCAGGTAGGTCTGCGCCAGCGCCGCGATTTCCGGGCTTTGACCAAGGCCGCGCAGGATCGGCGCTGACAACCACAGGACCGGCAGGACCGCGGCAAAATACAGCCCCGACAGCCACAGCGCCATCCGCGTCGAGCGGCGCACGGACACGTCATCCCCCTGCGCCGCGAAGGTCGCGACCATGGGCATCACCGCCCGGGCAAAACCCGAACCGAACAGGAACAGCGTGAAGAACAGCGACGAGGCCAGTGTCAGGGCCGCCAGTTCCGGCACCCCGTACCAGCCCATCATCAGCGTATCGGTGAACCCGATGGCGAATTGCGCAAGGTGCCCGCCGATCAGCGGCAGACCCAGCGCCAGCGTGGCCCGGGCATGTGCCCGAAAATTCATCACATCCTGTCCCATGCTTCGCGCTTACGCCCGGTCCCGCGAAAGGGCAAGCCATGGCGGCACCGGGCGCCGCCGAGGACGTCCGCATGTGGCATGCCAGCCGGGCCGTTCTGTGCTAGAATTGCACCGACCCCACCCGGCGCGGAGGCACCCATGGCCGATCCCATCGCCCTGTCAGGCTTCTTCGCGGACAGCCGCGCCTTTCTGAAGGCCCTGTCCGAAAACAACGACCGCGGCTGGTTCAACGCCAACAAGGCGCAATACGACAGCGCGCTGAAACGCCCCTCGGAAAAGCTGCTGACAGAGATCGCCGCCTGGTTCTCGCAAGAGCTGAACCTGCACCCGCGCACGAAACTCTTCCGCCCGCACCGCGACGTGCGCTTCTCCGAGGACAAGACGCCCTTTCACACGCATCTTCACATGATGTGGTTCCTGCCCGACGGGCGCAGCTGGATGCTGGGGATCGCGCCCGACTACGCGACGACCGGCGCGGGCATCATGCGCTTCGAAAGGGATCAGCAGCTTCGCTGGCGCGAGGCCGTGGCCTCTGACGCCGGGGCAGAGCTGGAGGCGATCCTTGGCGCAGGCGGCTGGCGCATCGACGACCCTGAAATGAGGCGGATGCCGCACCCCTACCCGGCGGACCACCCCCGCGCGGCGCTGCTGCGCCAGCGCGGGCTGATCGCATGGGCCGACGGGCTGGAACAGGCGCTGACCGCCGACCCGGAACAGACGCTGAAGGATCGCTTCGCGGCGTTCCGTACCGCTGATGGACTGGCTGACGCAGGTGACCTGACCGGTCAGCTTTCCGGGTCCGCCCCGGGACGCAGCACGCCGCCCAGGATATGATCGGAACGGTGGATGACATGCTGCGCCCCGCCGACGATCAGCGGATCCGGTGCCCGGGCCACCCCGGGATCCTTGCCGGGATAGTCGAGCGTCGACAGGAAGTGCTTCATGCAGTTCAGCCTTGCGCGTTTCTTGTCGTTCGACTTCACCACGGTCCAGGGCGCATCCGCCGTATCGGTGTAGAAGAACATCGCCTCCTTCGCCTCGGTGTAGTCGTCCCAGCGCCCGAGAGAGGCCTTGTCGATCGGCGACAGCTTCCATTGCTTCAGCGGATCGGTCTCGCGGCTGACGAAACGGGCGGCCTGTTCGTCGCGCGTGACAGAAAACCAGTACTTGTAAAGCCGGATGCCGGACCGCACCAGCATGCGTTCCAGTTCGGGCGTCTGGCGCATGAACTCGAGGTACCTCGGCCGGCTCGCAAAAGCCCATGACCCGCTCGACCCCCGCCCGGTTGTACCACGAGCGGTCGTAGAGCACGATCTCTCCGGCGGTGGGCAGCTGCGCGACGTAGCGCTGGAAATACCATTGCCCGCGCTCTTCCTCGGTCGGCTTGTTCAGGGCGACAACGCGGGCATGGCGCGGATTCAGATGTTCGGTGAAGCGCTTGATGGTGCCACCCTTGCCCGCCGCATCGCGGCCCTCGAACAGCAGCACGAACTTCTGCCCGGTCTCCAGCGCCCAAAGCTGGACCTTCAGAAGCTCCGCCTGCAGCTGCGCCTTCTCGCGCTCGTAGCTGCGGCGCGAGAGCTTCACGTCATAGGGGTAGGTGCCGCTCTCGAAAGCGTGGCGGATCTCGGCAGGCGTGGGCTGGCGCCGGGTCGGCGCCCGGGGTGCGACAGGGGTCTGCGCCGCCGCCCCCGGGGCAGCCGTTGCAATCTCGACGGGGGGCTCTTCCCGGGGCGTGCCGCTGGCGTCCTGCATCGTCTCTCCCTCCTCGACCGTCACGGGTCTACTCGGCATCTTCTCTGGCCGCCACCGGCCTGTCAAATCCCACCCCGCCGCACCCTGCCCCGCGATCCTGCGCCGCCATGGCACCACGCGTGGGGCGACCTGAGCCCCCCGGGCGCGCTTTCCCTCCGCCATTGCTTTTCCCGCGCGCATCCGGCAACACGGCAAGGCCCCTGCCGAAGGAAGGACCAATATGACTCGCATCGACGCCACCTTTGCCCGCCTCCGCTCCGAGGGGAAAAAGGCCTTCGTTTCCTACATCATGGCCGGAGACCCGGACGTCGACGCCTCGCTTGCGGTCATGAAGGGCCTGCCGGGCGCCGGGGTGGACATCATCGAGCTGGGTCTGCCCTTCACCGATCCCATGGCCGACGGCTCGACGATCCAGCTGGCCGGTCAGCGCGCCCTGGAACAGGGCATGACGCTGGACCGCACCCTGCAGATGGTTCGCGACTTCCGCGTCGGGAACGACAGCACCCCCATCGTGCTGATGGGCTATTACAACCCGATCTACTCGCGTGGCGTCGACACCTTCCTGGCCCAGGCGAAAGAGGCCGGGATCGACGGGCTGATCATCGTCGACCTGCCCCCCGAAGAGGACGAAGAGCTTTGCCTGCCCGCACAGGCCGCCGGGCTGAACTTCATCCGCCTCGCCACGCCCACCACCGATGATGCCCGCCTGCCGCGCGTGCTGCAGAACACCAGCGGCTTCGTCTACTACGTCTCGATCACCGGCATCACCGGCGCCGCCGCCGCGCAGGCCGTGGACGTCGGCCCCGAGGTTGCCCGCATCAAGGCCGGCACCGACCTGCCCGTGATCGTGGGCTTCGGCATCCGCACCCCCGAAACCGCGCGCGAGATCGCATCGGTCGCGGACGGCTGCGTGGTCGGCTCCGCCATCGTCGGCGAGATCGCCAAGGGCCGCCCGACCGCAGAGATCCTTGCCTTCGTCGAGGGCCTTGCAAGCGGCGCCCACAGCGCCTGAGCCGCATCGCCGCCCCGGGGCGGCGCCCGGCAGCATCGCCCGCCGCTGCCGGGCCGAGGCACAGGATTGGCCCGGTCGCGGCCCCCGCGCCGCGCCCGGGGGCCGCGTCCACAGGTCATTGCCCCTGCCCGCCCGGCCCCTGCGGCCCGGTGCTCCGGTCATACAACAGCCGGGCCATGGCTTCGCAAAGGTCTTCGCGGCGGACCGGCTTGGCCACATGCGCATCGATGCCCTGCCGCAGGTACTCTGCCACCTGATGCGTCATGGCGTTGGCGGTCAGGGCGACGATCGGCACCCGCCTCAGCCCCAGCGCCGCCTCGCTCTGGCGGATCATGGCCGCCGCCTCCAGCCCGTTCAGAACCGGCATGTTCACATCCATCAGGATCAGGTCGAAAGGGTCGTGGCAATGCACCTCGACCGCCTGCGCCCCGTTGCCGACATACTCGATATCCAGTTCGAAATTGCGCAGCAGCAGCCGCAGGACCTTCTGGTTCGTCAGGCTGTCCTCGGCCACCAGAATGCGCCATGACCGCGACCTCAGGACACTGTCGGCGCTGCGCGGATTGCGGGCCTGCCGGTCTGCCGCGCCGCCGGCCCGTTCGACCCGCAGGGTGGCGACGAAGCAGCTTCCGCCCCCGGGCACCGCGCGATAGACCAGATCGCCGCCCATCAACCGACAGATCTGGCGCGAGATCGCAAGGCCAAGACCGGTGCCGCCAAAGCGCCGGGTGATCGTCTCGTCGGTCTGCGAAAAGGCCTCGAACAGCCGGTCGCGGCGCTCTTCGGGCACCCCCGGGCCGCTGTCACGCACCCGCAACTGCAGCTCTGACCCGGTCTGGCGCACATGGACCTGAACGCCCCCTTCCGGCGTGAACTTGATCGCGTTGGAGACGAGGTTGCCCAGAACCTGCCGCACCCGGGTCGGATCGACGCGCACCCAGCGCCGGGCACTGCCGTTGACCTCGACCGCGAAACTCAGTCCCTTGCGCTCTGCCCGGTCGCGGTACAGCTTGAGCGTCTCGTTGCACAACAGGCGCAGATCCACGTCCTGCGCCTCCAGCTCCATCTTGCGGGCCTCGATCTTGCTCAGGTCCAGCACGTCGTTGAGCAGCGACAGCAGCGATTGCCCGGACTGCAGGATGGTCTGCGCCATCTCCATCTGTTCGGCGCTCAGCTCGGTTTCCGCCAGCACCGTCGCCATGCCCAGAACCCCGTTCAGGGGCGTCCGGATCTCGTGGCTGATCATGGCGAGAAAGCCGCTTTTGGCGGCATTGGCGCTTTCGGCGGCGACCATGGCGGCCTTCAGCTGTTCCGTGCGCGCGTCAAAGGCCTTTTCCAGCGACTCCGCGTGGGTGGCCAGCCTTTGCTGCGACTCGAAAAGCGCGCGGGCTTTCTCTTCCAACAGGTGCTCTGCCGCGATCCGGGCCAGCCGCTCGCGCTCGTAGCGGCGGCGCGAGACACCGTCCGGCGGCGCCCCCTGACCGGTACCGCGCGCCCTGCCATCCGCTACCGCTCCAGCCGGATATCGAAGACCGCGCCGTCGGGCGGGCGCGGGGTGCAACGGACCTCGACCGCCATGCCGTAATGCGCGACGCAGGCCTCTATCAGGCCGTGGCAGAAGGCGGTCAGGGGCCGCGCCGAGGTATAGATCATCTGCAACTCCCCGGCGCCCCTGCGCGCGGTCCGGAACCGCGGCAGTTCGGCATCCGGGTACAGCTTGCGCACCTCGACGTGGATTTCGCCGTCGACCGACTCCAGCATCTCCAGCGGGCCGGGCTTGCCGGCGAAGACCCCCGGGTAGTGGGCCACGAAATACCGCAGCATCCAGCCGCCGAACGCCCGTTGCAGAGCCTCCACGCTCATGCCCGTATGCGGACACAGCCCGCCGACGATGGCCATGAGATCGGAGCAGGGATAAGAGCCCACCGCCGTGAAGACCCCGCCAGAGCTCAGCTCTGCCTCGTCGAGAACCGCATCGACGACCGCTTCGCCCACGGCCTGCTCTGCCATGGCCAGCAATTCGGTGAACACGATGCCCTTCACGGGAACCCTCCTGCAACAACTGCCGCAGACTAAACCCGGGGGCATGAACGGCGCCTTAATCGCGCATTGCGCCAGCCGCGCTAAATTGGTAATCGATCCTTACCAATTTGCACAAAGCGAGTCCGCCATGCCCGTCATTACCAATATCGACGACCTCAAGCGCATCCACCGCCGCCGCGTGCCCAAGATGTTCTACGACTATTGCGAAAGCGGATCGTGGTCGGAACAGACCTTCCGCGAGAACACCTCGGATTTCGACAAGATCTACCTGCGCCAGCGCGTCGCCATCGACATGGCCAACCGTTCGACCAAATCGCAGCTCATCGGGCAGGACGTGGCGATGCCCGTGGCCCTCGCCCCCGTCGGCCTGACCGGCATGCAGAGCGCGGACGGCGAGATCAAGGCCGCCCGCGCCGCCGAGAAGTTCGGCGTGCCCTATTGCCTCTCGACCATGTCGATCTGCTCGATAGAGGACGTGGCCGAGAACACGACGAAACCCTTCTGGATGCAGGTCTACACGCTGAAGGACGACGACTACATGACGCGGCTGTTTGACCGCGCCAAGGCGGCCAAATGCTCTGCCGCGGTGATCACCGTCGACCTGCAACTGCTGGGCCAGCGCCACAAGGACCTCAAGAACGGCCTCTCCGCCCCGCCGAAGTTCACCGCCAAGTCCATCGCCGACATGATGACCAAGGTGACCTGGGGCCTGGAGATGCTTCAGACCAAGCGGCGCTTCTTCGGCAATATCGTCGGCCACGCGCATGGCGTCACCGACCCCTCCTCGCTTGGCAACTGGACCAACGAGAGCTTCGACCAGTCGCTGAACTGGGACCGCATCCGCGAGTTCCGCAAGATGTGGGACGGCCCGCTGATCATCAAGGGCATCATCGACCCCCGCGACGCGCTGGAGGCCTGCAACGTGGGCGCCGACGCCATCGTCGTGTCCAACCACGGCGGCCGCCAGCTGGACGGCGCGCTGTCCTCGATCCGCGCGCTGGAGCCGATCATGGACGCGGTCGGCGACAAGATCGAGGTGCACCTCGATTCCGGCATTCGCTCGGGTCAGGACGTTCTGAAGGCCCTGGCGCTCGGCGCCAAGGGCTGCTGGATCGGCCGCGCCTATGTCTACGGCCTTGGCGCCATGGGAGAGGCGGGCGTCACCAAGGCGCTGGAGGTCATCCACAAGGAGCTGGACATGAGCATGGCGCTCTGCGGCCACCGCGACGTGCGCGGCGTGGACCGCGATATCCTCATGGTGCCCAAGGGGTTTTCGGGGGATTGGGAGTGATAGGGGGGCCTGACGCAGCCGGTTGAAGGAAAGTGTAGGGCGGGAAGCGGAAGTTCGCTGCATACTTAATAAACTCCCGGTGTGCGGACCTTTTCGGACTCCGCTGCGGTGTCGCACGCAGTTGCTAATCCAAGCCTTGTGGCCTCTCCATCGAGACCATCTCAGTCGCAGTGCCGCCGTGCACGGGCAGGACGGCACGGTTGCGAGCGGCATTTGGACCTAGGAAATTCCCTCGCCGTGTTCTCGCGCATTAGAGGTCGCTCGAGATCCGCCAGAAGTCGATATTGCCATCTTTGGCATGCAATTCGATTTCGGCCAATTCCTCCGTCTCGAACTCCATCTTTTCAAGCGCGCTGAGAGAATTGTCGAGCTGCTCAACCGTACGTGCGCCGATAAGGGCCGACGTAACTCGGGGATCCCGCAGAGCCCAAGCGATGGCCATCTGTGCCGTGGTCTGACCACGGCGTTCGGCGATCGTGTTGAGCGATCGAATGCGCCCAACAAGTTCATCTGTGATCAAACTCTTATCAAACCCGCCACGTCCGGCGCGGGCGCTCTCAGGCACGCCGTGAAGGTACTTGTTGCTGAGCAGGCCCTGAGCCAGCGGTGAAAAGGCGATGCAAGCAGTTCCCAAGTCCTCGAGCGTGTCGAGAAGCCCGTGCTCAATGCGCCGGTTGAACATCGAATAGTTCGGCTGATGTATGAAGAGCGGCACGCGCTCTTCGCGCAGCAGTGCGGCGGCCTTGCGCGTCAGTTCGGGCGAGTAGCTCGAAATGCCAATATAGAGGGCCTTGCCCTGCCGGTGCAGGTGCGCAAGGGCGCCCATGGTTTCCTCGAGGGGCGTCGTCGGGTCGACGCGGTGTGAGTAGAAGATGTCAACGTAATCGAGTCCCATCCGGTGCAGAGATTGGTCAAGGCTTGCAACCAGGTACTTCCGGCTGCCGCCTATTCCACCATAGGGTCCGTCCCACATCTGCCAGCCAGCCTTGGTCGAGATGATCATTTCGTCCCGGTGGCGGGAGAAATCTCTTGCGAGCACCTCACCGAAGAAACTTTCGGCGGACCCCGGCGGCGGGCCGTAATTGTTGGCAAGATCGAAGTGCGTGATGCCGCGGTCGAACGCGCGGCGCAAAATCGCGGTGGCCATGTCGAGATCGTCGGTGCCGCCGAAGTTCTGCCAAAGGCCAAGCGAAATCGCTGGAAGGTCGATCCCGCTCTTGCCTGCGCGACGATAGCTCATCGCGTTCCGGTATCGGTCCGATGCTGGCTGGTAGGTCATCTTGTCATCCTTGTCGTTGCGACGAACTTGCGCTGGGGACAAGATAGCCAAGTGCGTTTCTTGAGGCGACGGTCGAGGATAGCAATGCTTCATTGAAAATTTCTCAACAAAACTCTGACCCCAGTCGGAGTTTGGCGCGCGCGGTTTCAAGCGCTAAGAGCAGAAAGCCCCTGTTTCCTGCGGATGAGGTTGATGAGTTCGCGCAACCCCGATGGGGTCTGGCGACGACTTGGGTAGTAGATGGTGAATGGCGGCCCTTCAGAGGCCCATCCATCAAGAACGACACGCAGATGACCATCTTGCAGTTCGCGGCGCACCGCTGTCTCAAGGACATAGGCAAAGCCAAGTCCCTCGATCGCCATGGCGACGATCTGTGCCGTTCCATTCGCACGCACCGGTCCGCGAACCGCCAAACGTGTCATGGTGGGATCGTTGCCGAGTTCCCAGGAGTAGGAGTTCCCATCTCCAAGCTCGATCTCGATACATGGGAGCTTGAGCAGGTCTTCCGGCGTCGATGGCAACCCGACGGCGTCGATCAAAGCGTCGGAGCCCACAACGATCCATCGTGTCGGCTCACTGAGAGCGACGCCGACCATGTCGAGAGGCACGCGGTCGCCATAGCGTATTCCGGCATCAAAACCTCCAGCAACCACGTCGACCATCAGGTCATCGGCATGAATTTCGAGCTTAACGTCTGGAAAAGCCTTGGAATATTGGGCAAGAATCGGAGTAACAAGCAACCGTGCGGCATCCTGCAGAACGTTTATCCTCAGACGGCCCGCTGGATTGTCTCGCTGCCGCGCCAGCGACGTGAGAGCTTCGTCAATCGTGGTAAATCCTGTTGTCAACTGCTCGGCCAGACGCTCTCCTGCGACAGTCGCAGAAAGCGAACGACTGGTGCGGTTAAGCAGCCGTACGCCGACTTGATCCTCCAGTTTCCGCATGCGATGACTCAATGCCGAGACGCTGACCCCTAGCTCCAAGGCGGCGCGTTTCATGCTGCCATGCGTGAGAATGGTCACGAAGATATCAAGGTCGGCGAGAAGGGCCCGGTTTCGATTGCGCATGCATCATCCTTTCATGGCGCAAGCTGTCGCGCTCCAAGTCATATGCTCGGCCATCCGCGATCAGCTTCGGCGGCGCAGGTCTGCACAGCAGCGAATTTGGCCGGGGATTGGCAAAGAACGCCAATCTTAATCGGCGTCAACCTTCCGTTGCGCCAGAGCGAGATCGTTCCAACAGTTCTTCCATAAAGTCATGGGGCTCTGGAAACGAAATTTGGGCGGAAAGTCGACCTCCGCCGCACCAGGTTCAAATGACCGCAAAGGGCCGTTTGTGCCCCGCCTTGCTCACCTGGACGAGGGGCATGTCGCTCCGCCACATGACGGCTTCGAGCCCCAAGACAGTCAGAGCAACGGCGGACCAAAAGACCCTAGCCGAGACTTTCCGCATTCAGCGGCTCGATCCCGCAGCGCAGGACCGAGCCGTATTGTCGTCAGGCAGCTTCGGCAGCCGAGACGTCTTCTTCGCCGAGATGCTTCCTGAAGAACGGAACGATCTTCTCCAGCGCCAGGCCGACCGGCTCTTCCCGGTCGTAGAGGTCGTAGTGGGACCAATCCTCCAGTTCGACCAGTTGCCGGTCCTTCGAGGCCATTGCGCGACCGTAGATTTCCATGCCGTCCCGATAGGCCCCGAAGGCGCCGACCTTCTGGCCGAGGACCACCATCATCGGCTGGGTCATCAGGGTTTCGGCGAAGGCAAACGCATCCCACGACAGGGTTTTCTGCGCATGGCTGAAGACCATGCGTGTCGCGCCCCCGGTCGCCTGCCCGCGCGGTGTCTTGTAGTAGTCCGTCGCCTCATAGACGTCGCGCTCGGTCATCCCGTTCTCGCGTGCCGCCTCAAGGCTGGCAGGCAGCAGTTCGTTGACCTGCAGCTCTGCGCCGCGCGCCTCGGCGCTGCGCTGTGCGGCCATGGCGGTCAGCGTGCCGAGCGGATCGAAGCCGCTGAACCCCTCTCGGAAGAGGCGACCGAGGTTCACCGGCGTGATCCCGACCACCGCCTTGATCCGCTTCTCGGTCATGGCTGCATTCAGCGCGTAGCCGCCACCGCCGCAGACGCCGATGACCCCGATCCGGTCCGCGTCGACAAACGGCAGTGTCACCGCGTGGTCGATCACGTGGCTGACGTCCTCGACCCGCTGGCTGGGACTCTCGATCCAGCGGGGGCTGCCACCGGACGCGCCCTGATAGCTCGCGTCGAAGGCGATGACGACATAGCCCTGCGCGGCGAGCGCCTTGCCGTAGACGCTGCCCGAGGTCTGCTCCTTGCAGCTTCCGAAGGGGTGGATGCTGACGATCGTCGGGTAGCGCTTGTCCGCGTCGAAGGCCGGCGGCAGGTGAATGTCCGCCGCGATATGCCAGGCCATGTCGGGGTTCCGAAATGTCACGCTTTCCATGGTTTGAACTCCTTGGGTGTTGAATTGGCAGAGCCCGCCCCGCCCGCGATCCGGGCGGGGCATGCCTCGTCTGCGGCGGCTCAGGCGCCGAGCTTTTCCCGGAAGAAGGGCGCCAGCACGCTGACCGCCTCATCGACGAATTGCGCGCCGTCGTAGAGGTCCATGTGGTTGGCGCCCTCGACGGTGTGGAACGTCTTGTCGCCGCTTGCGGCCCGGGCATAGAGGTCGTCGCTCATCCATTTGCTGCCCGCCGCGCTGCCCGCCACGATCTGCAGGGGCTGGGTCAGGAAGGCCTCGGCGAAGTTGTAGGCGTCGTAGCTGATCAGCTGGGTCAGGCTGCGCGCCAGCCCGTAGCCCGGGGCGGTGGCGCATTGCGCACGCTGGGTGTGGTAGTATTCCCAGTGCCTGGCGCAGCTCTTCGTTGGGGGCATCCTCTTCCTTCAGCGGCGCCATCGGGATCTGCGCCAGATCACCGCCTGTGGCGAGCGCCTGCGCATCCGCAGTGCGCGCGGCGGCGCCAGCTTCGAGGAAGGGCAGCGCATCGGCATCGGCCACGTCATTGTCCCAGCCATTGCGGAACATCGCGCCGATGTTCACCGCGCTGACCGTGCCGACGGCCTTGATCCGGTGATCGTTGATCGCGGCGTTGGCGGTGTAACCGGCACCCGCGCAGATCCCCATGGCGCCGATCCGGTCGGTGTCGACGTAGTCCAGCGTGGTCAGATGGTCGATGACTGCGCTGACATCCTCGGTGCGGATGTAGGGGTTCTCGAGCTGGCGCAGGCTGCCGCCGGACTCGCCCTGGTAGGAGGCGTCATAGGCGATGGTCACGAAACCCTGCACTGGCCAGTTCCTCGGCATAGGTGCCGGCGGTCTGTTCCTTCACGCCGCCGCCGGGGTGCGAGACGACGATGGTCGGGTACTTGGTGCCTTCTTCGAAGCCCTCGGGCAGGTTGATGAGGGCCGACATCTCGACGTTCGGGTTGTTGGTGTTGGCGAAGGTGATCTTGGTCATGGTCGTCTCCTTGGGGGTGGGATCGAACCGATCCGTTGGTGATGGAGCCAATATGACGCTTGAGCCGCTCAGTGATTAGAAGGTAAATTCTTCATAGACCTATAAGTGAGGTGATAAATGCGGCGCGAGGATATCGCCGATCTGACGGCCTTCGTGACGGTCGCCGAAGAGGGCAGCTTCACCGGGGCCGCGACGCGCCTTGGCATCTCGCAATCGGCGCTGAGCCAGATCGTGCGGCGGCTCGAGGACCGCCTCGGGTTGCGCCTGCTGACACGCACGACACGCAGCGTTGCCCCCACGCCCGCAGGCGACAGGCTGGTCCGCCGCCTTGGTCCGCTGCTGCGCGAGATCGACAGCGATCTCGCCGAGCTGAGCGAGTTCCGCGACACGCCCACCGGCAATATCCGCATCACCTCGGTCGAACATGCGGCCAAGACCATCCTCATCCCGGCGCTGGCCGAGGTGCTCCCGGACTATCCCGACGTGAGTGTCGAGGTCATCGTCGACTACGGGCTCGTCGATGTGGTGGCCGACAGGTTCGACGCCGGGGTTCGGCTTGGCGAGCAGGTGGCCGGGGACATGATCTCGGTGCGCATCAGCCCGGACGTGCCTATGGCGATCGTCGGGGCTCCCGCCTATCTCGCGGAGCATCCCGTGCCGAATACCCCAGAGGACCTTGTCGAACACCGTGCGATCAACCTGCGCCTGCCGTCATCGGAGACAATCAACGCCTGGCGGCTGGCAAAGAATGGCGAGGCAAAGCGGGTCCGGGTCGAGGGTGCGCTTTGCTTCAACACCGTCGAATTGATCCGGGAAAGCGCCCTTCTCGGACAAGGTCTGGCCTATCTTCCACGGGATCAGGTCGAAGACGATCTGGCACGGGGGGCGCTGCATCAGGTGCTGGAGGACTGGACGCCCCCGCTGCCGGGGTATCACCTCTACTACCCGAACCGGCGGCACAGCTCACCGGCGTTCCGGCTTGTCGTGGACGCGTTGAAGGCCCGGCTGCGACGGCTCGGCTGAGTGGACATTCGTGGCACAGCGTCGCACCCGTTCTTGGCACGCAAGAGCACGCTGCACGACGCTACCGATGACCGATTTGGGGAAGCTGCGCCGCAGCGAGGCCCGATCTGGCGAACCGCCGCAAGGGGCCGTCTCCGCCGGGCGGGTCGCCTCACCTAGGCACGCAGAACGTCGCCCCGCCGCAGGTCCGGTTCGAGCGTTTACCGGACCCAAGTTCCCTTCCCTAGCGCTGCTGTGCAGCAACCCCGGGCCAGCCATTCATGCCTTGGGGGACTGCAATCGGCATGACGATCCATGCCGCGGATGAACCGCAAATTCTTTAAGTTGACAAAAATACTCAACTCCGACAATCAGCCGTGAAAAGCGACGCCTCCGAACGGTGAAAGGATCTTCAATGAAGTACGTGCTTGTTTACGCTGCGGCCCTGGCGGCCTGTACGTCGATGGCCATGGCCCAAGAGGTCAACTTTGAGGATCATCGAGGCAAGACGATAACATTCGACGCAACTCCGAAGCGGGTCGTGACGATCGTGCGGTCTGCGCCGATCATTTATCGCGCGGTGGATGGCACGTACCGACCATATCGCCGGCATGAACGCGGATCTGCATCAGCGCTATTTCGAAAGCGGCATCTACGCCGATCTTCTGCCGGAACTCGCAGACATCACCGCCAATGCCGCCCGCGAAGGCTTTGCCCCGAATGTCGAGGCGATCCCGGAAATGAACCCGGACGCCATCATTCAGTGGACCCATGATCCGGCGATCATCGAGCCCCTGGAAAGGGTCGGCTTGACCGTCGTTGGCTGGGGCTGCTGCACCAAGGAAGAGCGTCTTGACTACCTGCGCCTGACCGGGCTGATGACCGGTCAGACGGACCGCGCCGACGCGCTGATTGAGCTGCAGGAAGACTCGGACGCCGCGCTTGCGGCGCTGTGGACGGACGTCCCCGAAGACCAGTTCACTCCGATCCTGGTCGTCGACCAGTTGCAGGACCAAATCCGCGTCGTCGCAAACGGGTCCGACGATTTCACCCTGAGCGGCGCGCAGAACCGGGCCGCAGGGGGCGAGGAATGGTGGAAGACGATCGATGCCGAACAATTCCTGGTCTGGAACCCCGAAGTCATCCTGGTCCCGTCCTATGCCAATGGCCTGACACCGGCGGACTTCTACGACCACCCGCTGCTGGGCAGCGTCGAGGCGATCAAGAACCGCCGCGTCTACAAGGTGCCGCAATTCACCATGACCCCTGATGCGCCCGAGGTGTATCTGGCCGCATCCTGGACCGCGCGAGTGATCCATGGCGCGGAAACGGTCGCCGACTTCGGTGACCAGATGCAGACCGCCTATGAAACCGCCTATGGCCGGCAACTGACCGAAGAAGAGGTGGCGCTTGTGCTGGCCAAGTCCCAAAACGCCGACTCTGCCGGCTATTCCGAGCTGTTCGAGTGACCATCCCAGGGGCTGACGCGGGATGAGTGAAACTTCGCGCCAATCGGCCACTGCACCCCGCGACATGGGTGCATTGGCGCCCCGGCTGATCCTGCCCGGGCTGTGCATCTTGCTGGTGCTGACCGTGACCTATGCGGTCACGCTGGGGCGATACGAGATCGGCTTCGTCGATGTCTGGCTGATCCTGCTGGATAACCTCGTGCCCCTCGGCGACGCGTCCTGGACCGAGCTCGAAGAAAGCGTGGTCGAGTTGGTCCGCCTGCCGCGCATCCTAGCCGCGCTGCTGATCGGGGCAGGGCTGGCGGTTTCCGGCGCAGCGCTGCAGGGGTTGTTCCGCAACCCGCTGGTCGATCCGGGCATCATCGGCGTCACATCTGGCGCGGCCTTCGGTGGGACGCTGGCAATTCTGACGATCGGTGCCGGATATCCGATGCTGGCCATCGCTTTTGCCTTCGGCATTGGTAGCATGCTGGTGGTGCGTTTCCTCGCCAGCTACAAGGGCCGGACCTCGATCTTGACGCTGGTGCTGTCGGGCGTCATCGTCTCGGCCTTCTTCGAGGCCTCGATCTCGATCATCAAACTGATGGCCGACCCGCATCAGAAACTACCTGCGATCACCTATTGGCTGATGGGCAGCGTCGCCTCGACCAACTACCGCGATCTGGCACTGATCGCGCTGGCGATCCTGCCGGCATCCGTCGTGATCTACGCCCTGCGTTACCAGATCAACATCCTTTCGCTGGGCGAGGACAAGGCGCGCGCGCTTGGATCCCCCGTGATGCTGGTGCAATGGCTGGTCTTCGCCTGCACAGCCTTCATCTCGGCCGGCGTGGTGGCGACATCAGGCATCATCGGCTGGGTCGGGCTGGTCATTCCCCATGCCGCGCGGGCATTGGTGGGGGCGGAACACGGGCGACTGCTGCCGGCCTCGGCCCTGATGGGGGCGATCTACATGATCCTCGTTGATACCGTCGCCCGCACCCTGACCGAGGCCGAGATCCCGATCGGGATCATCACTGCTCTGATCGGCGTGCCGGTCTTCGCGCTGCTTCTGCGGCGGCTGCAACGAACCAGCGGGTGGGGCATTGATTGAGGCACAGGGCATCATTCTGGACCGAGGCCCGGCCCGGATCCTCGATGGCTACGACCTGCGCGTCGAGACTGGCAGCCTGCTGGCCATTCTCGGCGCCAACGGCGTCGGCAAGACGACGCTTCTGAATATACTCACCGGTCTGCTGCAGCCCAGATCGGGCCAACTCCGGGTCGAGGGCAGCATCGGTTACGTGCCACAGCTGTTCCAGGCGGCGTTTTCCTATTCTGTGATGGACATGGTGCTGATGGGCCGCGCGCGGCATCTGGGCCTTTTCGGGTCACCGGGGACAAGGGACTATGATATCGCCCGCAGTTTCCTGAAGCTGATGGGCATCGCCGATCTTGAGGAACGCGGGTTCAATACACTCAGCGGCGGTCAGCGCCAGATGGTGATGATCGCTCAGGCGCTGACCTCGGAATGTAGCATCCTGATCCTCGACGAGCCGTGTTCGGCGCTCGACTACAAGAACCAGGCCAAGGTGATAACCACGCTGCGGCGGCTGAACCGCGACTACGGGCAGACGATCATCTACACCACCCATGCGCCGCAACACGCGCTCGAGGCTGCAACCGACGTGCTGCTGATGAAAGATGCGCGGACCTATCGTCATGGTCCGGTCGCCGAGGTTCTGACGCCCGAAAACCTGAGCGATCTCTACGAGGTCGCCATCGACCGCGCCGATGTGGCCGCCAGCCCGCGGCACACCTTCGCGCCGCGCTTCGTCCTGGAGGATACCGGATGACCCAGAAAATCGCCTTCCTGACCTGGGGATCGAGTTGCCGGTGCGCAGCTTCCAGGATTTCCGCCATCTGCTGGACGACCTGATCCACGTGCGTGATCTGGCCAGTCACGACCTGTCGCGCTACGCCGCCGTGATCCTGCCCGACCGGATCGACGCGGAACATCTGACCGATCATGTGGCCAGTGCTGAACGACTATGTCAGGGGCGGCGGATTTTTGATCGTCTTCAGCGCCGAGACCTGTGCCGACTGGTTGGATGTCGTCGATGTCGAATGGCGCGACGTGCGGATCAAGGACTGGCTGTGGTGGCAGAAGCCCGGCGGGCGCCCCGAGATCCATCAACCTCGGCCCTTGCATCCAATCTGCGAGGCGATCCCGCTGCGCGACATGGCCTGGCATTGGCACGGGGTGCTGGCCCCGCATCCGACCGCGCAAAGCTTGTTGAGCCTCGACGATGACAGTGCCAGCCTGTTCCTTGATTTTCGCAATCTGGAGTGCGGCGGGCGGCTGATGATCTCGACGCTTGATCCGCATAATCACAACGGTCAGCGATTCATGCCCGCGACGACCCGCTTCCTTGAAGGCTTCTACCCTTGGCTCAACCGCGAGCTTGGGATCGACCGTTCTCAAGACGGGTTTACGCTGACCTATCTACAAAGCATCCGCCACAACACCGAATGGCAGCCCGAGCGACTGGAAGAGGTGCTGGCCGAGGCAGGCGGGAAGACGCGGTTCCTGCCGCTCTACGACCTGTCGCCAGAAGCGCTGGACGGAACCGATATCCTCTACATCCCCAGCCAGTGCGACGAGTTCTTCCTGCGCGACAAGGCCGATGTCCTGCTGGGCCATTTGGACCGCGGCGGCCACCTGCTGATCAACGCAGAACCGGCGATTTCTTGGCTGCCCTTCCTCGGCACCTTCACCGCCGTCTCGCCGCGACCCTTCACCAATATCAAGGTCCGTCTGCGGAACGATCCTTTCGGGATGTTTGCCAACATGGATGAGGATTTCGACGGCTGGTCCGGTGTCTTTGGTCAATATGCCCGCGGCTGGACCCCGATGCCGGAAGGTGCCACGTGGCTAACCGAGGTCGGCACGGTCGAGGATCCGAAGCCCGCCGACTGGCTGTGGCAATACCCCAGTGATTGCGGCAAGGGCGGCCATGTATTCATGCACAATGGCGACAACCTGTTGCGATATCCCGATCACGGCGATCACCGCGACTCGCTGGTCCGGGATATCTGCGCGGGGCTGATCCGCGCAGGTCGGGGGCAGATCTCCGCGTCACCTGACGCCCCAGAATCTCGTAAGGTTCAGTTTCCTGTGCATCGCACCGAAATGGATCCGGACGCCGTAGTCCCTAATCGATACGACGGTTCTCGTAGTCGCAACGCTTAGATTTGGCAGACCTATTTGCCCCCATTTACTCCTTAACGGCAGGACGCCCTATCAAGCCTACATCAACCTGCTGCTGCCCGATCTGGCAGCGGCGTAGCCGAGGCGGAAAACCACTTGGAAACGTCCGGACCCTGTTCAGACAAACCGAGCCACCTCTGTCGTTGCCCGTTTTCGCCGAGGCCGCAGCAGTGGAAATTGACTTGTAGGGTTTGCGCGGGGGCACTCCACTCGGGTTTTCTCCGATCTTGAAAACCATTTAACGGCGCATCACCGCCCCTCGCTCAGAGCGCAGCGAAGGTCGGCTGTTCACCATTTCCGGCGAGACTTCTCGCTCCTGCGGCACAGATCGAGCAATTGCAACGAACGGCAGGAACGTCCGCACCGCCAACCTTGGCCTGCCAGATCATGATGCACGATGCCACTGATGACCAATTTGGGGAAGCTGCGCTGCATCGAGGCCGGATCTGGCGAACGTCCGGTCTGGGCCGACACCAGGCGCAACCAGCGCCTGGCATGAACAGCAGGTCCGGGCCGCCCCCTTGCCATCCCCCCCAACCTCCCCTATAGGCACCGCTTCACGCGGGGTGACAGCCTTGGAGGCACCCCGCCCTAACCTATGGAGAATCAATATGGCTGGTGAGATCCCTGATCTTGTAGCCGAGGAACGTGCGGGGACGGGCAAGGGCGCCGCTCGCGCAGCACGCCGTAACGGCATGGTTCCCGGCATCGTCTTCGGTGGCGAAAAGGACCCCCTCGCAATCCAACTGCCCTTCAACGTCCTGCTGAAAAAGCTCAAGGACGGTCGCTTCAAGTCCACCCTGTGGAACCTGAAGGTCGAAGGCCACGAGGATGTGCGCGTGATCTGCCGCGACGTCCAGCGCGATGTCGTCAAGGACCTGCCGACGCACCTCGACCTCATGCGCCTGCGCCGCACCTCGAAGGTCGCGCTGTTCATCCCCGTCGAGTTCATCAACGAGGAAACCGCGCCCGGCATCAAGAAGGGCGGCGTTCTGACCGTCGTTCGCCCCGAGGTCGAGCTGGTCGTGACCGCCGGTGACATCCCCGAGAAGATCACCGTCGATCTGGGCAGCCTGAACATCGGCGACATCGTCCACATCAACGACGTCACCCTGCCCGAGGGCACGAAGGCGACGATCGACCGGAACTTCGTGATCGCCAATATCTCGGCGCCGTCGGGCCTTGCCGCCTCTGCCGACGACGAGGAAGAAGCGACCGAGACCGAGGTCATCAACCAGAAGGACGCGACGGCCGAGTAATCGCCGCCGCCCTTAGAGATCCCGAAGCCCCCGCCCGACCCGGCGGGGGCTTTTGCTTGTGCGGGTGACATTCGCCACGCAAGGCCCTAGACAGGCCGCGACATTACCACGGAGGCACGCGTGCAGATCCTTGTCGGACTGGGCAACCCCGGCGCGAAATACGCCGCCAACCGCCACAACATCGGTTTCATGGCGCTGGACCGCATCGCCTCCGACCACGGTTTCGGCCCGTGGAAGGCCAAGTTCCGAGGGCCAGATCGCCGAGGGGCGGCTGGGCGGCGACAAGGCGCTGCTGCTGAAGCCCGAGACCTTCATGAACCTCTCCGGCCAGTCGGTGGGCGAGGCCATGCGCTTCTACAAGCTGGAGCCGGGCGACGTGACCGTCTTCCACGACGAGCTTGACCTCGCCCCCGGCAAGGTGCGGCTGAAGACCGGCGGCGGGCATGCGGGGCACAACGGGCTGCGCTCGATCCACGCGCATATCGGCGAGACCTACCACCGCGTGCGCCTCGGCATCGGCCACCCGGGCCGCAAGGAACTGGTGGCGGCCTACGTGCTGCACGACTTCGCCAAGGCGGACGAGGGCTGGCTGGACGACCTGCTGCGCGGGCTTTCTGACGGGGCGCCGTATCTGGTCGAGGGCGACCGCTCGCGCTTTCAGAATGCCGTGGCGGCGCGGATGGCGCCATCGGAGCCCAAGCCGGCGAAGAAACCCGCCCCGGCTCCTCCGGCGCCGACCGAGCCCGAGGCGCCCGATACACGCAACCCGCTGCAACGGCTGGCGGACAAGTTTCGTTGATCGCCCTGTGCGCGGCGCCCTGCGACCCTAGGTGAGGGTCACAGGGCATACACGCGTATCACAGGGGAAAGGAGACGGACCATGCAGAAAGACCCCGCGATCAATGTGTTGGGCGACGCCCTTCAACCCTGCTCCGAGGCGCCGCTGACCGGCTTTTTCCGCGATGCCCATTGCAACACCTGCGCAGAGGATCAGGGCAGTCACACGGTCTGCGCCGTCATGACCGCCGAGTTCCTCGCCTATTCGAAATACGTCGGCAACGACCTGTCGACACCCCGGCCCGCGTTCGGCTTTGCCGGGCTGAAGCCGGGCGACCGCTGGTGCCTTTGTGCCGGGCGGTTCCTGCAGGCCCATGACGAGGGCTGCGCGCCGAAGGTGCAGCTGTCCGCCACGCATCGGCGCGCCACGGAGATCGTGCCGCTGCCCGTCCTGAAAGAACATGCCCTTCCGGTGGAGGAAACTTGATGCGCCGGGCACTGCTCCTCGCCGCCCCGGCTCTTACCGGCCCCGCGCTAGCGCAGGATATCGCCAGCCTGCGCCCGTACCGAACTCGGAACGGATGGCCGCGCTGGACGCCCATTTCGGCGCCGCGATGCGGGAAGCCCTTGCGGGTGGCGCCCCGGAAGATATCGCCGTGCTGACGCAGGCCATGGCAGGCGCGGCGGGCCCGGTGGCCGGTCTGGCCGGGGATTGGCGCTGCCGCACGCTGAAGCTGGGCGAGATCTCCGCGCTGGTGGTCTATGGCAACTTCGACTGCCGCATCACCGAGGCCGGGCCGGGCCGCTGGGAGATGCAGAAACGCACGGGCTCGCAGCGCACCGAGGGCGCCATCGTCTCGGGCCCGGGTGGCACATTGACCTATTACGGCGTGGGCTATGTCGCGGGCGGACCGGCGGTGGATTACGCCGGACTGCCGCCCGACGATCAGACGGCGATCGAGCCGGGCCAGACGGTGGCTCAGCCCGGGATCGTGGAGCAGGTCAGCCAGACGCACGCGCGCGTGCTCTTCCCCGACCCGATCCTCGAAAGCCGCTTTGACATCCTTTACCTGACGCGCTGAAGCAGGCCAGCCGGGCGCCGGAAGGCGCCGCCTTCGATGCGGCCCTGCCCCGTGCAGCGCGCCCCTGTCCCGTTTGGTGCGGCCTGGCGCATCCATACAGCGTGAAGCGAAACGCTCTAAACCGCCTGCGGCAGTGAGGAGTGCCCTGTGGCGCCTATCCCGCGTGTGGCGCCCCTTGACGCGCCCGCCACATGCGGCTCGACACGACGCGTCCCGAGTCGTGTGCGGCACGATCAAGCCTTGTGCAGCGCGCCCTGCCCTCGTGCGGCGCCCGAAGGCGCCCCGGGCCCACTTGGGGCGCGCCGGAACGCGCCCGGCCCGGTCAGTTGGCGTCGCGGCCCACGTCGCCGTCCATCGACACGCCAAGGTGGCGGGCGACGGTAAAGATGTCCTTGTCGCCCCGGCCACACATGTTCATGACGATGACGTGATCCTTGGGCAGGGTCGGCGCGATCTTCATGACGTGACCCAGCGCGTGGCAGGGTTCCAGCGCGGGAATGATGCCCTCGGTGGCGCAGCACAGCTGGAAGGCCTCCAGTGCCTCCTTGTCGGTGATCGAGACATATTGCGCGCGGCCCACATCGTGCAGCCAGGCGTGTTCCGGCCCGATGCCGGGATAATCCAGCCCCGCCGAGATCGAGAAGCCCTCGAGGATCTGGCCGTCCTCGTCCTGCAGCAGGTAGGTCCGGTTGCCGTGCAGCACGCCCGGGCGTCCCCCGTCAGCGAGGCGCAGTGCTCCATCTTGTCGTCGACGCCCTTGCCGCCCGCTTCGACGCCGATGATGTTCACCGTCTTGTCGTCGAGGAAGGGGAAGAACAGGCCCATGGCGTTCGAGCCGCCGCCGATGGCCGCGATGATGGTGTCGGGCAGACGGCCCTCGGCCTCCATCATCTGCTCCTTGGTTTCCTTGCCGATGATCGACTGGAAATCGCGGACCATGGCCGGATAGGGGTGCGGACCGGCGACGGTGCCGATGCAGTAGAAGGTGTCGCGCACATTGGTGACCCAGTCGCGCAGGGCGTCGTTCATCGCGTCCTTCAGCGTGCCACGACCGGAGGTCACGGGGATGACCTCGGCGCCCAGAAGCTTCATCCGGAAGACGTTGGGCTGCTGGCGCTCGACGTCATGCGCGCCCATGTAGACCACGCATTTCAGGCCGAACTTGGCGCAGACCGTGGCCGTGGCAACGCCGTGCTGCCCGGCGCCGGTTTCGGCGATGATGCGGGTCTTGCCCATGCGGCGGGCGAGGATGATCTGCCCCAGCACGTTGTTGATCTTGTGCGCGCCGGTGTGGTTCAGCTCGTCGCGCTTCATGTAGACCTTGGCGCCGCCGAGGTGATCGGTCAGGCGCTCGGCGAAATAGAGCGGGCTGGGGCGGTCGACGTAGTGCTTCCAGAGATAATGCATCTCTTCCCAGAAGCTGTCGTCGGTCTTGGCCTTCTCGTACTCGGCCTCGAGCGCGAGAATGAGCGGCATCAGGGTTTCCGAGACGAAGCGTCCGCCGTGGATGCCGAAGCGGCCCTTCTCATCCGGCCCGTTCATGAAGCTGTTGACCAGGTCGTCCATGGCGCGTCTCCCCTTGTTGGTGCAGGGGTCTGGATACGGCATTTCGGGCAGGTAAGGCCAGAGGCGATTTGGGGCGGTGGGAAGGCGCTTCGAAGCGCCTTTCGAAAGGGCCTTCGAAGGCCCTTTCACCGCAGGCGCCTGATCGGGTGGTCATTGCAGAAGATCACGAAATGCCGCCCGTTCTCCACCGCCTGGAACCCGCGCCGCGCGACCGCGCGGGCAAAGGCCTCGCGCCCCACCAGGCGTTCGACGTCGCGGATCTGCCGCTTGACCACGCCGCCCCGCAGCGCCTCGGCAGAACCGAAGACCTGCTGAAGCCACATCTCCGCCGTGAGGTAATCGGGAATCTGCGCCATGTCCGCATGGCACATGACTCTGGTTAAGATCTTGCCAACGACCGCTCCAGCGCCGGGTAGCGCAGGCCCAGCGTGGCGCCGCGCGCCACGAAGCTGACCAAGAGCGCCGCCCAGAGGCCGTGGTTGCCGTAGGCCGGCACCAGCAGCAGCGCCGCGGCCCCGTAGATCGCCACCGAAACCGCCATCATGTTGCGCATATCCGCCGTGCGGGTCGCGCCGATGAAGATGCCGTCGAGCATCCATGCCGCAACCCCCAGCACCGGAACCGCCACCATCCATGGCAGGAAATCGCGGGCCGCGGCGCGGACCTCCGGGTCCGCCGCCATCAGGTCGATGATCCGCGGACCGAAAACCGTGAAGGTCAGCGCCAGCCCGATGCTCAGCACGACGCCCCAGAACATGCTGACCAGGGCCGCACGCCGCAGGCGATGCAGGGCGCGCGCCCCGGCGGCCTGCCCGACCAGCGCCTCGGCGGAAAAGGCCAGCCCGTCCAGCGCGAAGGCCGTGATCTGCAGGAACTGCAGAATCACCTGATTGGCGGCCAGCGTCACGTCCGAGAAGCGCGCGCCGGTGAACATGAACGACAGGATCACCGTTTCGAGCAGCAGCGACCGGATCAGGATGTCCGAGTTGACCCGGGCCATGCCGATCAGGCGCTCGCGGTCGAAGACCCGCGGCCAGTCGCGCCACGCGGGGACCGCAAAGGCGTCGCGGCACAGCCAGAGCCCCAGCGCGAGACCGCTCCACTCGGCGATGAAGGTCGCGGCGGCCACACCGCCCACCCCCCAGCCAAGCCCGAGGACAAAGACGAGATCCAGAAGGATGTTGACCCCGTTCATCCAGATCTGGATGACCAGCACCGCGCGGGTGCGCTCGGCGGCGATGAGCCAGCCGAGGATGCCATAAAGCGCGATGGCCGCCGGCGCCGACCAGACCCGGATGGCCATGTAGTGACGGGCCAGGGCCTCGACCTCTTCCGAGGCCGGGGCGATGGAAAAGGCGGCCCGGAAGAGCAGCCCCTGCAGCAGAACGATCGCCAGCCCCCCGCTGAAGCCGATCATCAGGGCGCGGGTCAGCAGGGCCGCCGTCTCGGCCTTGTTGCCCTGCCCCAGCGCCTGCGCAACAAGCCCGGTGGTGCCCATCCTGAGAAAGCCGAAGACCCAGTAGAGCGCCGAGAGGACAACCGCGCCGATGCCCACCGCACCGATGGGCGCCGCCTCTCCCAGCTGCCCGACCACGCCGGTGTCGACGGCCCCCAGAAGCGGCACCGTGGCATTCGACAGCACGATGGGCAGGGCGATCTTCAGCACCCGGGAATGGGTGATCGGGGTCTCGGTGGTGGTCGCTGTCATGGGGTCAATTCCGGCAGATGGGCGCGGCGACCTGATACCGGACCGGCGCCGAGGTCAATGCCCGGAGCATGGAATTCCTGACGGCGGGGTGCCGGAGGGTCCGGTCGAATGGCGCGCCCTGTGGCCCGGGGCGATGGGGGCTCTGCCCCCCGGCCTGCGGCCACCCCCGAGGTATTTGTCAGACCGAAGAAGCGCAGGCGCCCGGGAACACGGGTCTGGCCGCTTGGGCGAGGCCGGCTCTGGGCGGGAGCGGGTTGCGGCTGCGCCTTGCCGGATGTTGCCGGGCGGGTCAGGCGCCCGAGCGCGGCATCAGGAAATGCGCGGTGGCCTGTGCCATGGGGCGGTCGCGGTTGTCCTGCCAGGCTTCGGCCTGCACCGAGGCGTAGCGGCGCCCCAGCCGCGTCACCCGGGCACGGCCATAAGCGTCGCGCGGCAGGCCCGAGCGCAGGTAGTCCACGGTGAAGTCGATGGTCTTGGGCAGGCGCGGCAGTTTGCCCCCGCTCAGCGCAGAAGGGTCCAGCGCGCCGGTTTCGATGTCGGACCAGAGCCATGTCCAGTTCAGGGTAATCATCGCCGTGATCTCGAGGAAGGCCGCCGTGACGCCGCCGTGGATCGCCGGAAGCTGCGGGTTGCCGATCAGCTTGTTGTCGAAGGGCAGCACCGCGGTCAGCTCGTCGCCCCTGCGGTCGAAGCTCACGCCGAGGTACTGGATGTAGGGCACCCCGCTGACCAGCGCCGAGAGCGCGGCATCGCGGCGCTGCTTGACCACCTGCACGGGTTCGGGCGTCGGGCGGGCCATCACGCGCCCTCGACCGTGAAGGCGCCGGTGGCGGTGGCCACCGGGTGCGCCGCGTCGTCGTCGCAGGCGGTGGCGCGCACGAAGGCCACGGAGCGGGTGATGTGGTAGCATTCGGCCCGTGCCACGATGGTCTGGCCCGGGGTCGCCGGGCGCATGTAGTCGATGCGCAGGTTGATCGTCGCGGTTCCGGCGGGCGATTTCGGGTGGCTCATGACCGCCGCCCCGCCACAGGTGTCCATCAGCGCCGAGACCGCGCCGCCGTGGATCACCCCGGTTTCCGGGTCGCCGACAAAGCGGGCGTCATAGGGCATCTGGATCTGCGCCAGCCCGTCGCCGATCTCTGTCACCGCCATGTTCAGGGCGCGGGTATGGGGAATCATCTCGATGAACTGGCGGGCGATGGCGGTCTTGTCGGCGGTCATGACGATCCTTTCGAGTCGGCTCGACTATGAAAGCCCCCCGCCCCCCGCGCAAGCGGTTGTCAGCCCCGGATCGCGGGGATACCCTGCCGTCCGGGAGGACGAGGAACAGCAATGACGGTTAGCCGCCTGAGTTTCAAGGATATGTGCGCGCGCTTCGAGGTGACGCCGCGGACGCTGCGGTACTACGAGTACATCGAGCTTCTGCAACCGGAACGCGAAGGACGGTCGCGGTTCTACGGCCCGCGCGAGGTGGCGCGGATGACCCTGATCCTGCGCGGGCGGCGCTTCGGCTTTCAGCTGGAGGACATCCGCCAGTGGCTGCTGATCTACGAGAAGGACGGCACCGAGGCGCAGATGCGCGCATGGGTCGGCATGGCCGACAGGCAGCTTGGCGAGTTGGCCGAGCAGAAGGCGCAGCTGGAAGAGGCCATGGCCGAGCTGCAGGCGCTGCGCGATGAAACCGCCGGATCCCTGCCGTCCTGATCGGCGAAAGCCTGCTGTTGCAGTGGCCGGGTTGACGTTGGATCCCTATATCTGTCAATGCGCTTTGAAACAAACTTTCGCCCGATATTGGTTTACGTTGCCTGATCCTACGTCAGGAGGAAAGTTACGTGACGTACAAGTTACGTCACCCCATTTTCCCATTGTAGGATGGCAGCGCAACCCTCAGATCGGGCGCTCAGCTACGGACCGGCACGAGGACTGCATAATGAGTGACGAGAAACTGATGACGATCCGCGAGATGTGCGACGCCTTCGAGGTGACGCCGCGCACGCTGCGGTTCTACGAGCAGAAGGAGCTGCTGTTCCCGATCCGCGAAGGGCAGAAACGCCTGTTCACGCGGCGCGACCGGGCCCGCCTGAAGCTGATCCTGCGCGGCAAGCGTTTCGGATTCAGCCTTGAGGAGATCCGGCAGTTGCTTGACCTCTACGATGTCGGCGACGAGCAGCAGACCCAGATTGCGGCGGCCTACGAGGTGGCTCAGCAGCGGCTGACCGACCTGAAGGCGCAGCGCACCGACCTCGACTCGGCCATCGCCGAGCTGGAGGAACAGATGACCTGGGGAGAGCGGATGCTGTCCTCGATGAAGAACCGGAAGGCCGCCGAATAGCACAGGCGCGGCGGCCTGTCTCAGGGAGAGAGGAGACGCCATGCCCATCTATACCGCCCCCACAGAGGACCAGCTTTTCGTTCTGGACGAGGTGCTGAGGATCGGCGCCAGCGAGGTTCCCGGCTACGGGGACCTGGACCGCGACACGCTGGACGCGATCCTCGGCGAAGCCGCCAAGCTGGCCGAGAACGTGCTGGCGCCGCTGAACCCCGTCGGGGACGAACAGGGCTGCACGCTGGAGAACGGCGTGGTGCGCACGCCCAAGGGCTTCAAGGCGGCCTTCGACCAGGTGCGCGAGGGCGGCTGGACGGCGCTGGACTGCGACCCCGAATACGGCGGACAGGGCCTGCCCTACGTGGTCGCCACGGCGGTGGGCGAGATGTTTTCCTCGGCCAACATGGCCTTCAACATGTACCAGGGCCTGACCCACGGCGCCTACAATGCCATCCACGCCCATGGCTCTGACGACCAGAAGGCGATGTACCTGCCCAAGATGGTCAGCTGCGAGTGGGGCGGCACCATGAACCTGACCGAACCGCATTGCGGCACCGACCTCGGGCTGATCCGCACCAAGGCGGTGCCGGCGGAAGACGGCAGCTACAAGATCACCGGCCAGAAGATCTGGATCTCGGCCGGCGAGCACGACATGGTCGACAATATCATCCACCTCGTGCTGGCCAAGCTGCCGGACGCCCCCGATGGCGTGAAGGGCATCAGCCTTTTCATCGTGCCCAAGTTCATGGTGAACGAGGATGGCTCTCTGGGTGACCGCAACGCGCTATCCTGCGGCGGGCTGGAAAAGAAGATGGGCATTCACGGCAATGCCACCTGCGTGATGAACTACGACGGCGCGACCGGCTTCCTTGTGGGAGAGCCGCACAAGGGCATGCGCGCCATGTTCACCATGATGAACGAGGCGCGTCTGGGTGTGGGGCTTCAGGGCTACGCGCAGGGCGCGGTGGCCTACCAGAACGCGCTGGCCTTCGCCAAGGACCGGGTGCAGGGCCGCGCGGTGACCGGGGCCGAGAACCCCGAGGGCGCCGCCGATCCGATCATCGTGCACCCCGACGTGCGCCGCAACCTGATGGACCAGAAGGCCTTTGTCGAAGGCGCGCGGGCCTTCACCCTCTGGGGCGCCTCGCTGATCGATCAGGCCCACCGGGCGCAGGATACCAAAGCCGAAGGGCTGATCTCTCTGCTGACGCCGGTGATCAAGGGCTTCCTGACCGACAAGGGCTTCGAGACCACGGTGCTGGCGCAGCAGACGCTGGGCGGCTCGGGCTTCACCCGCGAATGGGGGCTGGAGCAGTTCGTCCGCGATGCCCGGATCACCATGATCTACGAGGGCACCAACGGCGTGCAGGCACTGGACCTCGTGGGCCGCAAGCTGGCGCAGGACGGCGGCAAGCACGTCATGGGCTTCTTCGAGATGGTCAAGGGTTACGCCTCGGAGAACAAGGGCAAGGACGAAGCCTTCGACCGCGACTTCCTCGAGCCGCTCAAGGCCGCCTCCAAAGACCTTCAGGCGGCAGGGATGTTCTTCATGCAGAACGGCATGAAGAACCCGAACGAGGCGCTGGCGGGGTCCTACGACTTCATGCACCTCTTCGGCCACGTCTGCCTTGGCCTGATGTGGGCGCGCATGGGCCTGACGGCGCAGGAAAAGCTGGCCTCCGGCGAAGGCGACGCCGCTTTCTACCGGACCAAGCTGGCGACCGGGCGCTATTACATGGCGCGGCAGCTGCCGATGACCGCGACGCATCTGGCGCGCATCCAGTCCGGGGCCGAAACCGTGATGGCGCTTGAGGCCGAAGCGTTCTGAGGCGAAGGTGGCGGTGGGTCTTCGGACCCACCCTGCCCAATGCCAGAAGGAGTGCCCCATGCCCAAACGGTTTCGTCTGACGCGGCGTTTTCCTGTCGCCATGACCGAAGACGGCTACCGTGGTCTCAAACGGTTCGCGCATGACGCCGGGCTGGACGAGGGCGAGGCGCTCTCGTTTCTGTTCGAACATTTCGACAGCGTGACGGACGAGGACGCGCTGTCGCACAGGTTGCGCCTGTTCAACGCCGAACTGGAGGCGCGCAAGCGGTAGGGAGGAGCCGGTCCCATGGGCTGGATGACGGAGGAACATGCGATGCTGGGCGAGATGTGCGCCCGGTTCATCGAAACCGAATGGGCGCCCGAGTTCGAGCGCTGGCGCAGGGCGGGCCAGATGGACCGCGCGACATGGGCGCAGGCCGGGGAACTGGGGCTGCTCTGCCCCTCGGTGCCGGAGGAATACGGCGGCGCCGGCGGCGATTTCGGCCACGAGGCGGTGATCCTGATGGAGGCCGCCCGCACCAACCTCGCCTCCTGGGGGCATGGCATCCACTCGGGCATCGTGGCGCATTACGTGCTGGCCTATGGCACCGAGGACCAGAAGCGGCGCTGGCTGCCGAAGATGGTCACCGGCGAACTGGTGGGCGCGCTGGCGATGACCGAACCCTCGACCGGCTCGGACGTTCAGGCGATCCGGACCGGGGCGGCGAAGGACGGCAACGGCTACCGGCTGTCGGGACAGAAGACCTTCATCACCAACGGCCAGCACGCCAACCTTATCCTCGTCGCCGCCAAGACCGATCCCTCGGCAGGCTCCAAAGGGGTGTCGCTGGTGGCGGTCGAGACCGACGGGGCCGAGGGCTTCACCCGCGGGCGCAACCTCGACAAGATCGGCTGCCACGCCGCCGACACCTCGGAACTCTTCTTCGACAACGTCGCGATCCCGCCCGAGAACATCCTCGGCGAGGCCGAGGGCCAGGGCTTCTACCAGATGATGCAGCAGCTTCCGCAGGAACGGCTGATCATCGGCTGCGGCGCCGTCGGCGCGATGGAAGGCGCGGTTGCGCGCACCGTGGCCTATTGCAAGGAACGCGAGGCCTTCGGCGGCCCGCTGACGCAATTCCAGAACACCCGCTTCGTGCTGGCGGAATGCCGGACCAAGACCACCGTCGCCCGCGCCTTCCTCGACTCCTGCATCGCCGAACACCTCGCCGGAGCCCTGACCGTCGAAAAGGCGGCCATGGCGAAATACTGGCTGACCGACACGCAGGGAGAGGTCCTGGATGCCTGCCTGCAACTGCATGGCGGCTACGGCTACATGACGGAATACGCGGTCGGCGAGATGTGGGCCGACGCAAGGGTGCAGCGCATCTACGGCGGTACCAACGAGATCATGAAGGAGTTGATTGCGCGTGCTCTGTGAACGGACCGCGCGGGGAGAGGTCGCATTGAGGTATTTGGACCAAGAAGAAACAGGAAGGTCGCGTATCGAGCCCAGCCTTCGGGCAGCAATCGACCTTCCTGCCATGCCCGGGCCTTTGCCCAGTCCCGGGGCTTCTCCTTGGGCGGTCATCGGCTCCTCAGCCTGTACCGCGCAGACACCATGCACCCGTTAACCTTAACGCCCGGTTACCAGGACCGACCGATGTTTCTTCTTGGTCCAAATACCCTCGCGGGGGAGCGGGGGCGCGAAGCCCCCGCTCCCGCAGTGACCGCAAGCGCCGACGGAAGGGAGAGCGCATGACGATGAAACTCTACTGCTTCGAGGAATCCGGACATTCCTACAAGGCCGCGCTGGCGCTGCAGCTGGCCGGTCTGGACTGGGCGCCGGTTAAGGTGGACTTCTTCGGTGGCGAGACGCGCTCCGAGGATTTCCGCCGGGACGTCAACGAGATGGGCGAATGCCCGGTGCTGGTGGACGGCGATATCCGCCTCAGCCAATCCGGCGTGATCCAGCAGTACCTTTCGGACACCTACGGCCATTTCGGCGGCAAGGATGCCTCCGAAAAACTGGAGGTGCTGCGCTGGGTGATCTGGGACAACCAGAAACTTTCCGGCATGGCCGGCCCCTGCCGCTTCCTGATGAACTTCCTTCCCGAGGAAAAGCGTCCCGCCGAGGTCGTCGCCTTCATGCAGGCGCGACTGAGGTCCACCTACGGCATCCTCGACGCCCATCTGAAGGGCCGCGACTGGATCGTCGGCGCGGCGCCCACCAATGCCGACCTGACCTGCTGCGGCTACCTCTACTACCCCGAGCCCTTCGGCTTCGACCGCAAGGCCTTCCCCGAGATCGACCGCTGGCTGTCCAACATCCAGGGCCTCGACGGCTGGAAGGCCCCCTATGACCTGATGCCCGGCTCGCCCGCCGACCGGGCCTGAGACCAAAAGACCAAAGGAGTCACCCATGACCGACGCCTATATCTACGACGCCCTGCGCAGCCCGCGCGGCAAGGGCCGCAAGGACGGCAGCCTGCACGAGGTCACCTCGCTGCGGCTGTCGGCGCAGATCCTGAACGCGGTGAAAGAGCGCAACGGGCTCGAGGGCCACGCCGTCGAGGACGTGATCTGGGGCAATGTCACGCAGGTCGGCGAACAGGGCGGCTGCCTTGCGCGCTCTGCCGTGCTGGCATCCGACCTCGACGAGCGCATTCCGGGGCTGGCGATCAACCGCTTCTGCGCCTCGGGCATGGAGGCGGTGAACCTCGCCGCCAACCAGGTGAAGGGCGGCGCCGGCGAGGCCTATATCGCGGGCGGGGTCGAGATGATGGGCCGCGTCGCCATGGGTTCTGACGGGGCCGCCATCGCGGTCGATCCCTCGATCGCCATGGAGCGCTATTTCGTGCCGCAGGGCATCAGCGCCGACATCATCGCCACCGAATACGGCTTCAGCCGCGACGATGCCGACGCGCTGGCCGTCGAAAGCCAGAAGCGCGCTGCCGCCGCACGGGCGGACGACCGTTTCGCCAAGTCCATCGTGACGATCCGCGACCAGAACGGCCTGCCGATCCTCGACCGCGACGAATTCATGCGCCCCGGCACCGACATGCAGAGCCTTGGAGCGCTCAAGCCCTCGTTCAAGGACATGGGCGAGACCATGCCCGGCTTCGACAAGGTCGCGCTGATGAAGTACCCGCATCTCGAGCGCATCGAGCACATCCACCACGCCGGCAACTCCTCGGGCATCGTGGACGGCGCGGCGGCGCTGCTGATCGGCTCCAAGGCCTTCGGCGAGGCGCATGGGCTGAAGCCCCGCGCGCGCATCCGCGCCACCGCCAAGATCGGCACCGATCCGACGATCATGCTGACCGGCCCGGTTCCGGCGACAGAGAAGATCCTCGCCGACAGCGGCATGGCCATCGGCGATATCGACCTCTTCGAGGTCAACGAGGCGTTTTCTTCGGTCGTTCTGCGCTTCATGCAGGCCTTCGACGTGGACCATTCCGGGGTCAACGTGAACGGCGGCTCCATCGCCATGGGGCACCCGCTGGGGGCGACCGGCGCGATCATCATCGGCACCCTGCTCGACGAGCTGGAGCGCAGCGGCAAGGGCACCGGCCTCGCCACGCTCTGCATCGCCAGCGGCATGGGTGCCGCCACGATCATCGAGCGCGTCTGAGCCATTTCGCGGCCCCCCGGCGGGCCGCGCCGCAGAACAAGGGAAGACACACATGACCGATTTCACCATGGAAAAGGGCGCCGATGGCGTCGCGGTGATCACCTGGGACGTCAAGGGCAAGTCGATGAACGTCATGTCGATGGAGGCATGGCCGCTGCTCGACAGCCTGATCGACGAGGCGCTGGCGGATGACACCGTCAAGGGCATCGTCATCACCTCCGGCAAGGACTCGTTTGCCGGCGGGATGGACCTGAACGTGATTGCGAAGATGAAGGAAAGCGCGGGCGACGATCCGGCGCGCGGCCTCTTCGAGGGGATCATGAATGCCCATGGCATCCTGCGCAAGCTGGAGCGCGCGGGCATGGACCCCAAGACCAACAAGGGCGGCAAGCCCGTGGCCGCCGCCCTGCCCGGCACCGCGCTTGGCATCGGGCTGGAGATCCCGCTGGCCTGTCATCGCATCTTTGCCGCCGACAACCCCAAGGCCAAGATCGGCCTGCCCGAGATCATGGTCGGAATCTTCCCGGGCATGGGCGGCACCACGCGGCTGGTGCGCAAGATGGGCGCCATGGCGGCCTCGCCGCTGCTGCTGGAGGGCAAGCTGAACGATCCCAAGGGCGCGATGCGCGCGGGCGTCATCGATGAGGTGGTCGAGGATCCGCTGGCGGCGGCGAAGGACTGGGTGCTGGCGGCCAAGGATGCCGATATCCTCAAGCCCTGGGACGCCAAGGGCTACAAGATGCCCGGCGGCGCGCCCTATCATCCGGCGGGGTTCATGACCTTCGTCGGCGCCTCTGCCATGGTCAACGGCAAGACCAAGGGCGTCTATCCCGCGGCCAAGGCTCTGCTTTCGGCGGTCTACGAAGGCGCGCTGGTGCCCTTCGACACGGCGCTGAAAATCGAGGCGCGCTGGTTCACCAACGTCCTTATGAACCCCTCTTCGGGGGCGATGATCCGCTCTCTCTTCATCAACAAGGAAGCGCTGGAGAAGGGCGCGAACCGGCCCGACGTGCCGGACCAGCGGGTCAAGAAGGTCGGCGTGCTGGGCGCGGGCATGATGGGCGCGGGCATCGCGCTGGTCTCGGCCCAGGCGGGGATCGAGGTCGTGCTGATCGACCAGAAGCAGGAGGCCGCGGAGCGCGGCAAGGCCCATGCCGCCGACTACGCGGCCAAGGGTGTCTCGCGCAAGAAGATCACGCAGGACAAGGCCGACGAGATGGTGGCCCGCATCACCGCGACCACCGATTATGCCGCGCTGGCCGATGCCGACCTGATCGTCGAGGCAGTCTTCGAGGATCCCAAGATCAAGGCCGAGGTGACCAGGGCCGTGGATGCGGTGACCAACGCCGACTGCATCTTTACCACCAACACCTCGACCCTGCCGATCACCGAGTTGGCGAAGGCCTCGAAGAACCCCGAGCAGTTCATCGGCATCCACTTCTTCTCGCCGGTCGAGAAGATGATGCTGGTCGAGATCATCCGGGGCAAGGAGACCGGTGACCGGGCCGTGGCCAAGGCGCTCGACTTCGTGCGCCAGATCCGCAAGACGCCCATCGTCGTGAAAGACGCGCGCTTCTTCTACGCCAACCGCTGCATCATCCCCTATATCAACGAGGGTATCCGCATGGTGAAGGAGGGTGTCTCCCCTGCCCTGATCGAGAATGCCGCGAAGCTGGTGGGGATGCCGCTGGGGCCGCTGCAACTGGTGGATGAGACCTCGATCGACCTTGGCGCCAAGATCGCGCGGGCGACCAAGGCGGCCATGGGGGATGCCTACCCCGATGGCGAGGTCGACGAGGTGATCTTCTGGATGGAAGGCGAAGGTCGTCTTGGCCGCAAGGCGGGCAAGGGCTTCTACGACTACGACGAGAAGGGCAAGCGGACGGGGCTGTCCTCGGCGGTGGCCCGGCAGTACCCGCAGGCCGACAACCAGCCCGAGCTGATCGAGGTGCAGCACCGCCTGCTCTTCGTGCAGTCGCTGGAGGCGGTGCGCGCGCTGGAGGAAGGCGTGCTGATGGACATCCGCGAGGGTGACGTGGGCGCGATCCTCGGCTGGGGCTTCGCGCCGTGGTCGGGCGGCCCGCTGTCCTGGCTGGACATGATCGGCGCACCCTATGCGGCGGAACGCTGCGACCAGCTGACCGAGGCGCATGGCCCCCGCTTTGCCTGCCCCGAGGTGCTGCGCGAGATGGCCGCGAAGAACCAGAGCTTCTACGGACGCTTCGGCACAGAGGGCGCGCAGGCGGCCTGAGGATCAGGGGCGGCTCCGGCCGCCCCTTTTTCATTGCACCATCCAAGCGGGGCGCCGATCCGATACGCGTCGCGCAGCCCGGCTTTTCCGGCTGGCCCCGCCCACCCTCCCGGCGCTGCAGCCGATACACACAATTGTCGCCGCTTCGGCAGCACATGCGCCGCCGTCGCGGAAGAGCAGCGCAACAGACTGATTGCACATGATTTAATACGGGCACCGCCAGCCCCACGCCGGCGGTCCCGCGCGCCCGATGCGACCTCTGGCGCAGGCAATCCGCGTAAAGCCGATCTTTCAGAACCGTTTGTTAAGACAGCGTGCGTATTCCTGCTGAGCGTCAGTCATGCCGAGTTCAGACGCGGCGCGCGCCACGAGGGATCCTGCTTCACGATGCCAGATGTCAATTTTCACGCCTTAGGGGCCGCACGGGCCCGCTCCGGGAAGATCCGCTCGTGGCCTTCCTGCTGAACGCCCGCAAATCCCCCGTCACGATTTCCGCACGCGACGTGCCGCGGATCGATTCTCATCGCCTGCAACTCTTGCTGGTCGCGCAGAAGCAATGGGTGCGGGACGCCGTCGGGTTCGACCTTATCGACATGGCGCCCGGTTTCCGCGAGGGCCTGGCGCGGCTCGGCCTGCCCCGGGACCATTTCGACAAGGAGGCGTCGCAATGACCACGAAGGTTCTGGCCATCGACGATTCCCGCACCATCCGCAACCTGCTGCGCGTCTCGCTGGAAGGCGCGGGGTTCGAAGTCCACTCTGCCTGCGACGGGGTCGAGGGGGTCGACATCTTTCCCGAGGTCGACCCGGACGTGGTGATCACCGACATCAACATGCCGAAGATGGACGGCTTCGGGGTCATCGATTCCCTGCGCAGCGGGCCGAACAGAACCAACGTGCCGATCCTGGTCCTGACCACCGAAAGCTCGAACGACCTGAAGGCGCGCGCACGCCGGGCCGGGGCGACGGGCTGGATCGTAAAACCATTCGACGATGCATCGCTGGTCTCGGTGCTGCGCAGATTGACGGGGCACATGGGCTGATGTCTGGAAACTCGATCAGGGATACGTTTTTCGAGGAATGCGAAGAACTGCTGGAGGCGCTTGTCGAAGGGCTTTCACAGATGGAGGACGCGCCGGAGGACATGGAGGTGGTGAATGCCGTCTTCCGCGCGGTGCATTCCATCAAGGGCGGCGCCGGGGCCTTCGCGCTCGACCGGCTGGTGGCCTTCGCCCATACATTCGAGACCGTCATGGACATGGTCCGGGACCGCAAGCTGACGGTCGACGAAAAGCTGATGGCCCTGTTCCACCGCTCCGGCGATCAGCTGTCCGACCTCGTGACCTCTGCCCGGGACGAGACCGAACTCGACCCCAGCGCGGAAACCGGCCTGATCAAAGAGTTGGAGGATTATCTCGGCGATGGCGGCGACGAAGAAGACTTCAGCTTCGACGCCCTGACGCTGGATTTCGACGGCCCGATGATCGACATCCCGGTCGCGACGGAAGCGCCCCCCGGCACCCGCCTGTTCACGATCCGCTTCAAACCTGACCGGGCGCTCTATGACAACGGCCATGAACCGCTGCTCATCTTCGACGCCCTCGCGGAACTGGGCGACCTCCGGGTCGAGGCGGATGTGTCGGCAATCCCCGATTTCGACAGTTTCGACCCGTCGGATGCCGTGCTCAGCTGGACCCTGTGGCTGAGCACAACCGAAAGCGAGACAACGCTTCACGAGGTCTTCGAATTCGTCGAAGGCCTGTGCGAGTTGGCGGTTTCCGTAGGCGAAGCCGCCCCGCCCGCAGAGGCGCCGTCGCCCGTCGCAGGAAGTGCCCCGGCCTCCGCGCCGAACCGGGCCCCGGCACCCGCCCAGCGCACGGATACCGCGGCCACCGAGGTCAAGCCGGCCCCACCGGGCGCAACAGCGGCGCCGGAGGCTTCGGCCCGGGAAAGCCGCGGCCCGAAACCGACCCTGCGCGTCGACCTCGACAGGGTCGACCGGATGATCAACACCGTCGGCGAACTGATCATCAACCAGGCCATGATCTCGCAGCGGATCGAGGAACTGGACCTACCGACCGTTGCGCATCTGACCAACGAACTCGAAGCCTACAAATTGCTGGCCCGGGACATTCAGGAAGGCGTCATGGCGATCCGGGCACAACCGGTGAAACCGCTCTTCCAGAGGATGTCGCGAATTGTGCGCGAAGCATCGGACGCAACGGGGAAGAAGGCCAAGCTTGTCACCGTCGGCGACTCGACCGAAGTCGACAAGACGGTGATCGAACGGCTGGCGGACCCGCTGACCCACATGATCCGGAACGCCGTGGATCACGGGCTGGAACGGCCCGAGGCCAGAGAGGCCGCCGGAAAGGATGTGGTCGGGGCCATCCGCCTCTCCGCCGCGCACCGCTCGGGCAGCGTCTTCATCGAAATCTCCGACGACGGGGCGGGTCTCAACCGCGAGCGCATCCTCGCCAAGGCAATCGAAAAGAACCTGGTGCCCCCCGAGGCAGAGCTCTCGGACCCGGAGATTGACAACCTCCTGTTCCTGCCGGGCTTTTCAACCGCCGGACAAGTCTCGAACCTGTCCGGGCGCGGCGTGGGCATGGACGTGGTCAAGAATGCCGTGCAGGCGCTCGGGGGCCGGGTGTCCATCCAGTCCACCCCCGGCAGGGGAACGACGTTCTCGATCATCTTGCCGCTGACCACGGCGGTGATGGACGGCTTCGTGATCTCGGTCGCGAAGGAAACCATGGTCATCCCGATTGCCTCGATACTCGAGACGATCCGCCCCACTCCGAGAGACATCCACATCGTCGGCACCGACAGCGAAGTCGTCAGTGTCCGTGGCTCCTACGTGCCGATCGTCGACGTCGCCGACAGCCTTGGCCTTGACGGGGCTGACCGCAAGGGAACCGGGATCCTGCTTCTGGTCAGCACCGAGGCCCAGGGCCTCACCGCCCTGCGCGTCACCGCCATCCATGACCAGCGGCAAGTGGTGATCAAAAGTCTGGAAAGCAACTATGCCGCCATTCCCGGCGTCTCGGCGGCGACCATTCTGGGCGACGGCAAGATCGCCCTGATCCTCGACCCGGAAGAGCTTATCAAGCTGGGCCACAACGCCGCCTCCGACCTCATTGTACAGCAGACCAGAATGGAGCTTCGTCATGCCTGAGACCGCAGAAGTCCGAGCGGACTCGCAGTTCGAATTCATCACCTTTTCGGTACAGGCGGTCAGAGCTTCTGCACTGGAAATCACGCAGATCCGCGAAATCCGCCGGTGGACGCCGGTCACCGCCCTGCCCCATACCCCCCGGGATGTGCTGGGCGTGATGAACCTGCGCGGCACGGTGATCCCGATCTTCGATCTCGCCGCCCGTTTTGGGCTGGGCGCAACACCCGCAAACGAGCGCAACGTGGTGATCGTCGCGGCGGTCGGCGGAACGACCATCGGCCTTCTGGTGGAATCGGTCTCCGAGATCCTTTCGGTCGAGAAAACCGCCATACAGGAGACCCCGGACATCAAGTCCGAGTCGACGCGCCACAGCATCCTTGGCATGATTTCCGTCGATGAGACCATGGTGCGGGTCGTCAACCTCGACTCCGTCCTCGAGGCTGGCAAGGGCGTCGCGCCATGACATCGGTTCCGAGGGATGCGGCAGCGACAGAAATCGCCTTCAGCGACGCGGACTTCCGGGCAATAGCGGCAATTGCGCAGGAGCGGTTCGGGCTGAACCTGGCCGAAAGCAAGAAACCCCTTGTCTATTCCCGCCTGTCGAAGCGCCTTAAAGCCCGAAATCTGAACGGTTTCCCGGACTACCTGAAGTTGCTGGAGCAAGCGGAGGAGACAGACGAGCGGCAGGAACTGATCTCGGCTTTGACGACGAATGTCACCAGCTTCTTTCGCGAGACCCATCACTTCGAAACACTGGCGTCGGAATGTCTGCCTGCCCTTGCGGCAGGGGCGCGTTCGGGCCGGCGCATACGCCTCTGGTCGAGCCGGATGTTCCTCTGGTCAAGAGCCCTACTCGATTGCAATGTCCGTGCTGGACCAGTTTCCCGACGCCGCGAACCTCGACCTTCGCATCCTCGCGACCGACATAGATCCGCAGATCGTCGACAGGGCCCGCGCCGGCAGTTACCCCGGCGAGGAAGCCGCGGGCATTCCCGCCCCCTATCAGGCCAAATGGGTCCGCAGATCCGACGACGGCGGGCGCCTCACCATGGGCGAGCCGCTGCGCCAGCTGATCACATTCGCGGAACTGAACCTGATGGACCCATGGCCGTTCAAGGGGCCTTTCGACGTCATCTTTTGCCGGAATGTCGCGATCTACTTCAATCAGCAGACACAGCAGAACCTGTGGCAACGCTTTTGCCAGATGCTGATACCCGGCGGATACCTCTTCATCGGGCACTCCGAGCGTATCACCGGCCCCGCGACACAGGATCTCTCCGGCGTCGGCATCACGAGCTATCGAAAGAGGCCCGGCCCCTCGGGAGCGCCCGCACAGTAGGAGAAGCCAATGAGCTTGAAAGACTCGCTGAGAATCATGGTGGTCGACGACATGGCGACCAGCCGTGGCCTCATAACCCAGGCTCTGGATGAAATCGGCGTCAAGACCTACCTGACCGAGAACGACGGCCGCCGCGCGCTGGAGCGGATGGCCACGAACCCGGTCCATCTGGTGCTGTCGGATTACAACATGCCGGGCCTCGACGGGCTGGGACTTCTGAAGGCCGTGCGCACGCAACCGGCGACCCAGAAGATCGGCTTCATCCTCGTGACCGGCAAGCCGACGCCGGAAATCGTGGCCCAGGCCAAACAGCTTGGCCTGAACAACATGATCAAGAAGCCCTTCACTTCCGCTTCGATGAAGCAGTGCATCGAAAGCGTGGTCGGTCGCCTATGACCGCGCCCTTGCCGCAACGGCTTCCCCTCAAGGTCGCCGCGATACGGATCGCGGCAGAGCTCGAGGCCCTGCATGCCCGGCTGGAACGCCTGGAGGTCGGGCTGGAGAGCGTGTTCGAGCATACGACACAAGGGCTGGAGGGGCAGACGATCGGCATGATCCAGGAAATGGACATGTTGCGGCAGTCGATCGGCGCGCTGGCCGACTACATCGACCATGTGGCGGGAACAACCGACGGGGCCGGGCTGGTCGATACGACTGCCGCCATCAATGCCGTGCCGCTTCGGGACATGGCCGCGCGCCTGTCGGGCTGCACTGCCGCCGAGGCTGAGACCGGCCATGCCGAGCTCTTCTGATGGCCGGTGGATGGAAAGGACGGGCCGGAATACAGGCCTGACGGAGGACCGCGATGCAGGCCAGGAAAGTGGTTGTGGCCATTCCCGACCGACAAGAGCGGGCGCGTTTGTGCACGCTGGTCGAGCGGATGCCGGAGTTCAGCGTCATTGCCAGTGCGGGCGACCTCATGAACACCTACAACGCGGTCGAAGACAAACTGCCCAAGGCTGTGCTGATCGCGGATGTGCTGGCGGACCTGCCCGAATTCGAGGTCATGCGCGGCCTGTTCTCGACGCTGGACATCCGCTGGCTTGTGGTCGCCACGCCGAACAGGCCTACGGTGCGCCCGAATTTCCTGAACCGCGGCTCGGATCTCTTTGCCGTCTCCGCCGAGGCCAGCGAGGCGGATATTGCCCGCCAGCTTCTGAGCCTGACCCGCACCGCCCTGTTCCCCCGCCCTCCGGCGAAGCCGCCTGTGCCGCATCCGCGTCACGCAGCGCTGCGGTCGCCGGGGCGCGAGACGCCCGCGTCGCAGCGCCCGGCACCGCCCCCGCCACAGACACTGGCCCGGCATCCGCCCGCGCCCGGATCGCGCGGGCCGGTGATCCTCATCGGCAGCAGCACCGGCGGCGTGGACGCACTTCTGACGGTGCTGTCGGGTTTTCCGCCGGACTGCCCGCCGACCCTGATCGTGCAGCACACCGGTTTCGGGTTCGGTGGAAGCCTCGCCGGGTTGCTCGACCGCCAGTGCCGGGCCCGTGTGCACCTGGCCACGGGCGCCGGACGGTTGGCGCCGGGCGTCGTGACGATCGGCGCCGGCATCAAGGCCCACCTGGTGATCGACCCCGACCACGCCGCCGGTTTCCGGCTGGAACAGGGCGATCCGGTTTCCGGGCACGTCCCGTCGGTGGACATGCTTTTTCGATCCGCCGCGAGGCTCGGGGGGCGGATCTCTGCAGCGCTTCTCACGGGCATGGGGCGGGACGGCGCGGAGGGGTTGCTGGCCCTTCGGAAGGCCGGCGCAACCACCATGGCGCAGGACGAGGCGACCTCTGTTGTCTACGGGATGCCCCGCGCCGCTGCAGATCTTGGCGCCGCGCAGGACATCCTGCCGCTGCACCGGATCGGCCCCGCGCTTCTGCGCAGCACCGCGGGTGCAGGCGCCCCCAGACGGGAGACGATCAGATGACCGACGGCGGCGAACAGCTGATCAACGTGATCCAGGGCGACTACGTGATCTCGCGCGATCCGAAGGCTGTGCTCTCGACGGTGCTGGGCTCTTGCATCGCGGTGTGCATGTACGATCCCCGGACCGGGATCGGCGGCATGAACCATTTCCTGCTGCCCAGCCGCGCGGGGGCGGAGGGTGAAAACGTGCGCTACGGGGCCTACGCGATGGAATTGCTGATAAACGGCCTGCTGAAGAAGGGGGCCGAGCGCTCCGCCTTGCAGGCAAAGATGTTCGGCGGCGCCAGCATGATGGGCAATCTGCGCGACATTGGCGGTTCCAATGCCGCCTTTGCCCGGCAATTCCTGCGGGATGAGGGGATCCCCTGCACCGCCGAAAGCACTGGCGGGCGTTCGGCCCGGAGGGTCAAGTTCTGGCCGGTCTCTGGCCGGGTCCGGCAGTTGCTGGTGGCGCCCGATGCCGCCCCCGTCGAACGCCCCGCCCCCTTCCGAAGCCCGTGGCATCGGAGATCACGCTCTTCTGAAGAGGGCGCGAAGGGCATGGGCCTTCGCCGGGCCGCGTGCTACCCCCGGGTCCGACGGTCCGGAGGTCGCCAAATGGACAAGACACAGCTTCCCGCCACACGCGATCTCGTGCTGATCGGCGGCGGGCACACGCATGCGCTGGTGCTGCGCAAATGGGGTATGGCGCCCCTGCCCGGGGCCCGGCTGACCCTTGTCAATCCGGCCCCCACCACGCCCTATTCCGGCATGCTGCCCGGATACCTTGCGGGGCACTACAGGCAGGATGCGCTGGAAATCGACCTTGTGCGCCTTGCGCGGTTCGCGGGCGCGCGCCTGATCCTCGAGCCGGGCCGAGGGCATCGATCTTGCCGGGGGCCACGTCAAGGTCCCGGGGCGACCGGACGTGGCCTTTGACGTCCTGTCCGTCGACATCGGCGTGACCAGCGACCTCCCGGACCTGCCCGGCTTCGCCGACCATGCCGTCGCCGCAAAGCCCTTGGCGCCCTTTGCCGGGGCCTGGTCCCGGTATCTGCAAGGCACCGGTCCCGCCTCTGTCGCGGTGATCGGGGGCGGGATCGCCGGGGCCGAGATTGCCCTCGCCCTTACCCATGCCTTGCGGGCGCGCGGGCGCACACCCCGGGTTCACCTGGTGGAGCGTCACACCATCCTCTCCGGCCTGCATGCGGGGCAGGCCTCTGGCCTGCGCGCCGCGCTACAGGCCGCCGGCATCGAGGTACACGAACAGACGGAAGCCGCGCGCATCGACGCGGAAGGCGTGCTGACCAATCGGGGCCGCATCGAGGCGGGGTTCGTCTGCGCCGCCGCTGGGGCACGCGCCCAACCCTGGCTTGCCCGATCCGGCCTGAGCACGACCGAAGGTTTCCTCGACATCGCCGCCGACCTGCGGTGTTCCGACCCGCGCGTCTTTGCCGCCGGGGACTGCGCGCATATGGTGGAAACCCCGCGTCCCAAGGCCGGGGTCTACGCGGTCCGGCAGGCACCCGTGCTGTTCGACAACCTGCGCGCGACACTGGCCGGTCAAACCGTCCTGCGACGCTACCGCCCGCAGGGCGACTACCTCAAACTGATCTCGCTGGGCCGGAAATCGGCGATCGGGGGCCGCTTCGGCCTGACAGTCTCCGGCCCATGGGTCTGGCGCTGGAAAGACCGCATCGACCGCCGCTTCATGGACCGTTTCCACGCCCTGCCCGCCATGCCGGCGCCGGATCTGCCGCGCCATCACAGCGCCGGGCTGGTCGAGGCCCTTGGCGACAAGCCGCTCTGCGGCGGCTGCGGGGCGAAACTGGGCCAGTCCGTCCTTGCGCAGGCCACCGGCCCCGGCGGGCTGCCCGGCGACGATGCGGCGATCCTGACCATCGGCGGCGAGACGACGGTCATGAGCACGGACCACCTGCGCGAAATGGTGCGCGACCCGGTCACCATGGCCCGGATCGCCGCGCATCACGCCCTGGGGGACATCCTTGCCATGGGCGCGCAGCCGGTTTCGGCCACCGCGACCGTCATCCTGCCGCGCCTCTCGCCCGAGCTTGCCAGCCGCACCCTTGCCGAGCTCATGCAGGGGGCGCGTGCCGTGCTTGCCGAGGCCGGCGCCGAGATCGTCGGCGGGCACAGTTCGCAGGGCAGCGAGTTGACCGTCGGCTTCACCCTACTGGGCCGCTGCGCGCGCAGGCCGATCACGCTGGCCGGGGCACAGCCCGGGGACCGGCTGATCCTGACCAAACCGCTGGGCAGCGGCGTGGTGATGGCGGCAGAAATGGCGGGCGAGGCCCCGGGCGCCGCCGTGGCAGAGGCGCTGGAACTGATGACGCAAAGCCAGCTGCGCGCGGCGACCCTGCTGGGCGCGGCCCGGGCGATGACCGACGTGACCGGCTTTGGCCTGCTCGGCCACCTGCGCAACATCTGCCTGAATTCGGGCACCGGCGCGCGGATCCGGCTGGACCGGGTTCCCCTCATGCCCGGGGCGCTGGCGCTGGCGGAACGCGGCGTTCACTCCAGCCTGCTCGCGGAGAACCGTCTTGCCTTCCCCGACCTGCCCCGCAGCCCGGCGCATGACCTGCTGCTCGACCCGCAAACCGCGGGCGGCCTGCTGGCCGCCGTGCCGGAGACCGCGGGCCTGATCGAGGCCCTGCGCGCCGCCGGTTACCGCGCGGCAGAGATCGGCGAGGTCACCGCCGCACCCGGGCGGATCGAGGTGGTCTGAAGGAACCCGGCGATCCGATCCGCCAGGGTCTCCAGCGCCGCGGCGTCTAGCGCCTCGGTCGGAAAGCGCGCCAGAACCTGCGGAGAAACCGCCCGGCAGGACTTGTCATAGGCCGGATCGTAGTGGTCTTCTGCCAGCGACCGGCACAGGGCAGTCCGCTCGCCCGCGTCGATCAGCCCTTCCCAGCGGTCGACAAGGGCGTGGCCACGATGAAAGCGCAGCGGGTGCAGCAGCGTCTTCAGCCGCGCCCCGTCCGACAGAATGTCGTCATAGGCCTCGGCCAGATAGCGCGCCCGCGCCGCGACCGGCGCCGCGACCTCGATCCAGGGGGCGGCCTTCATCGCCTCCCACAGCGACGGCGGCAGGTTCAGATCCCCGATCTTGCTGCTTTCCGCCTCGACCAGAACCGGGCGTGCCGGGTCAAGCCGGTGCAGCGCCGCGACCAAGGCCGTCTCGAATCCCTTCTGGCTGGGCTGTCCGCCCGGCATCTGCCCCAGCAGCGACCCGCGATGGCGCGCCAGCCCTTCCAGATCCAGAACCTGCACACCGCGCCGGGCGAGCAGCGGCAGAAGCTCCGTCTTGGCCGTGCCGGTATAGCCGCCCAGCTGGACCAGCCGATGGGACAGCGGCGTCTGGTACAGCGCCGCGGTCACCGCGCGCCGATAGCTGCGATAGCCGCCTTCGATCACCCCGGCGCGCCAGCCGATTTCCCTCAGCAGCCACCCGAAGGTGCCCGAGCGTTGACCGCCCCGCCAGCAATAGACCAGCGGCCGCCACCCGCCTTCATGCTGCGCCAGAGGCCCTTCGATATGAAGGGCGGCGTTGCGGAAGACCAGCGCGGCGCCGATCTTGCGCGCCTTGAAGGGACTCTCCTGCTTGTAGATTGTCCCGACCCGCGCCCGTTCGGCATCGTCCAGCACCGGAAGGCTGATCGCGCCCGGCAGGTGATCTTCTGCGAACTCGGAGGGAGAGCGCACGTCGATCACGCTGTCGAAGCCATGATTGAGGAGGTCGTCGAGGCTTTTCGCGCGGTACATCATTGATCCGATGTAGCGCCGGAACGGGGCTCGGGGAACCCGCAACTTGGCCAAGATGCGATGGGCGAAAAAAGTCGTGCAATTGCTCTGGACAGTACCGAGCGCCTCGGCTAGACCGCCTCCACCCGAAGGACAGACCTTCACCCGTGCCCGGGTAGCTCAGGGGTAGAGCAGTGGATTGAAAATCCTCGTGTCGGTGGTTCGATTCCGCCCCCGGGCACCATCCTTCCTAACGGAACGTATGGTTTCAAAGGGTTGCATGGCAGCTCTGCGCCGCCCGTTCGCGCCACCCCAAAAGCGGAACGCTCTCGGTCTTGTTCTGCCGCTGTGTAAGCCTCCTGCGCGCGGGACCGGCGCCCTCCGGATCCACCGCGCCAAGGGCAAGGGGCGCCAAGACAGCCCCATCCAGCGAAGAGATCCGGCACCGCGCGCCCCCTTCAGACGCTGCGAACCGTTCTGCGGATGCCCGCCGCCCCGGCCAAGAGCAAATAAGAACGCCCGGCCCACCCCCGTGGCAGAGCCCGAAAGCGCTCACAATCAACGCACCGCAACCAAAACGCCCGTTTCCACCCGATGGCAGCCTGCGGAACGCCGTCCCGCCGCACCATGGCGCCCCGCAAGGCGCGGGCCTTGCCATCCGCCGCGATTGCCCTCAATTGGCAAACAATTCCTGAAATCCGCCCCTTCCGGAGGCTCCCATGTTCGGATCCCTCGGCTTCGAGACCCTGACCGCACCGCAGGTCTCCGTCTTCTTCGCGCTGATCGTCGGCGCGCTCTTCGGCATCCTGGCCGAGCGGACGAAGTTCTGCTTTCGCCGCAGCCTCGTCGGAGAAGACCGCCGTCAGGCCATGGGCGTCTGGCTGACCGCGCTTGCGGTGGCGATCCTCGGGACACAGGGGGCGGTCGCCCTTGGCCTGATCGACTTCGGCGACCACCGCTTCATGGCCTCCGGCCTGCCGGTCGTGGCCATCGTCACGGGCGGGCTGATGTTCGGCGCCGGCATGGTGCTGACACGCGGCTGCATCTCGCGCCTGACGGTGCTGAGCGCCACCGGCAACCTGCGCGCCGTGACCGTGCTGGTGGTCTTTGCCATTGCCGCCCACGCGACGCTGAAAGGCGTGCTGGCGCCGGTCCGCACGACGCTGGGCGCATGGACGCTGGACCTGGGCGAGACGGTGAGCCTTGCCAACCTGCCCGGCGGCGCAGCGCTCTGGTCCGCGCTGCTGGCGCTTGCGGCGCTGGCCTATGCGCTGCGGTCGGGCAACCGCCCCCTGTCGCTGATCGGCGCCGCGCTGCTGGGCGCCCTCGTGCCGCTGGCCTGGGTCGGCACCGGCTTTGTCCTCTACGACGACTTCGACCCTATCGCGCTGCAATCGCTGTCGTTCACCTCGCCCCGGGCCGATACGCTGTTCTGGACCGTGGCCTCCAGCTCCATCCCCGCGGGCTTCGGTGTCGGACTGGTCGGAGGCGTCCTCGCCGGCAGCCTCCTGTCCGCGCTGGCCGCGCGCCGCTTCACTTGGCAAAGCTTCACCGCGCCGCGGGAAACCGGACGCTACCTGACAGGTGCCGTGCTGATGGGCCTGGGCGGCGTGCTGGCCGGGGGCTGCACCGTGGGCGCGGGCCTTGCAGGCATCCCCACCCTCTCCTTCGCCGCCCTTCTGGCGCTGGCCGCCATCGCCACGGGTGGCCTTGCCATGAACGCCGCTCTCACGCGCAACCCGCGCGGCGCGGCGCTGCAACCGGCAGAGTAGCCCCTGATCCAGACCACAGCGCGACAGGGCATCCACCATGCCCGCAGGCCCTGTATCCCCCGCCCCCAAAGGGGCATGAATGCCACCGAAAGATGGGGGCTTTGCCCCCGGTCGCTGCGCTCCCTCCCCCAAGGGTATTTGAAAGACCAAAGAAGCAGGGGAGCATTTTTTCGCTTCTTTGGTCCCCAAAGTACCTCGGGAGGGGTTTGGGGAGGGCAGCGCCCTCTCCAAGGCCTGCGCGGCCCGAGCGCAAACCGACCTGTGCGCCGCAAGGCGCACATTCGGGTCAGGCGCGGTCAGATATCGGGGCCCGCGTCCTCGACGTGATGGCGAATGCGGCGGATCATCAGCCAGACCGCCAACACCACCGGTGCCACCATCAGGGCCGTCATCGTGCCCTTCGACAGGCCGAGAAGCTCGGCGACCGGGTACATCAGGTAACCCACCAGCGAGACCGCGTAGTAGCTGATCGCCACCACCGACAAGCCCTCGACCGTCTTCTGCAACTGCAATTGCAGCTCCGCGCGCCTGTTCATGCTTTCCAGCAACTGCTGGTTCTGCGCCGAGCGTCCGACCTCGACCCGCGTCCGCAGCAGGTCCGCCGCGCGGGTCGCCCGATGCGCCATGGCCTCCAGCCGCCGCTCGGCGCTCTTGACCGTGCGCATCGCCGGGTCGTAGCGCCGCATCATGAATTCGGAAAAGGTCTGCCGCCCCTGGAACCGCTCTTCCCGCAGCACCTCGATGCGCTGCGAGACAATCGCCTCGTAGGCCCCGGTTGCGCCGAAACGAAAGGCCGTGCGGGCCGAGAGGTTCTCCAGCTCGGCCGAGACCGCCAGCAGCGCCTTCAGCGTCTCTTCCTCGGGGCCCTCTCCCTCCGTCATGTCCTGCATCAGGCGCGACAGCTCGCGGTCGATCTCGCCCATGCGCGCGCCGATCTCGCGCACGCGGGTAAAGCCTAGCATGGACATCGCCTTGTAGGTCTCGATCTCGCAGACCCGCTGCACGATCCGCCCGACGCGGCGCGATCCCACCCCCTCGCGCACAAAGAGCGCAAAGCGCTGGTGCCCCGCCGGATCGATGCGGAAATCGCCCGCGATCACCGCATCGCCATCGACCACCGCGCTGATCGCCATGCTTTCCGGCACCAGCCACTCCGAGGCCTGCGCCGACACCTGCGTATCGTCCCGCCGGGTCTCGACGCGCAGCAGGGCCGAGGTCACGCGCACGCCCGGCGCCGCCTCCAGCCAGTCGGGCGGAAAAACCTCGAAATCCGCCGGGTCGAAGGCGCGCTCGCCCAGCCCGGAAAGGAAGACAGTGTAGGTCACGAACTCGGTGTGCTGTTCCCACTTCAGCACGTGCTGCCCGATCCTGCCGCTGAAATGCGTGGCGCCGGGCTGCGGGTGCTGACAGCCATAGCGATCAAGCAGGGCGATCAGGTGTTGCAGATCCGCGTCCCGGTCCCGCGCCGCCGCGTCGCGCGCCTGCTTGATGGCAAGGTAGACCGCACGCGCCGGCGGCTTCAGCGCCGGAAAGGGGCGCGCGTGCAACTCGTTTGCCAGCTTGTAACGCAGGGGGTGGTCGGGAATGGGCGGCATCGGTCCTCGGATCCTCGAATTTGCCTTCGACCCTGCCGCGCCACCCCGCCGAAGTAAAGGCCGAAAACCCAGGGTTTTCATGATGTTAGCAGGACACCACTGTATACGCCGCCGATGATGGCGCTAAACCCCGCCAAATCATCACCTTAGGCTCCCGCCGGGGCCGGCCCGCTGTGTCCCGCGCGCCACGCCTTGAGCGCGCGACCTAGGCCCGTGCGTAGTGGCTGGTCATCGCGTAGTCCTTGCGCGGCCCGCGCACCACCCAGCGGCAGGACCACGCCGGCCAGCCGTCGAAGTCATAGGTCACATCATACCGGTCGGGGTCACACCAATGCCCCGTGGCGCCCCCCGCCCCGGGCACCCGGTGAAAGAACCGCCCGTCGTCGAAGCGCACTGTCAGATCCGCCTCCCAGAGATAGCGCCGCTCGGCCCGGAACCGGCCCGAGGGCATCACCAGAGTGCCGGTCTCGACATAGAGCGCACCGTGATCGGCGGGCAACCACTCCGCCTGCCCGGCAAAGGCGCCTTCGACACCATCCGCCTGCACGATCCGCCGGTCCAGCCGCCAGAGCCCCATGAAATCCGCAAGATGCACCGGAATGCCCGACCTGTTGCCACGTCCCGCGCCTTTACCATGCCGCGACCGCGCCGGGAAACACCCCATGTCGCCCAAGCTGCATCTCCCGGCGTCCCCGCCGCCCTGCCTCCCTTCCCGACCGCATGCCCGCCTGATCCGCACGGGCCACACCGCCCGCGCGGGCCTGCCCCCGCCCCCCCGCGCATCCCGTCGACAAGGTCCGTACCGCCTCCTGCCGCTCCGGATGCCACCCGGCCCCGCCCCATGTCCCTCGCCGCCACAAGCGTCCCTCGCCGCCATGGCACGCAGCCCCCTGCTTCTTCTTGGTCCAAATACCTTGTCAGGGCGCCAGCCGCGCGGCATTGGACCGGAAAGCACGGGCACCGGTGCGCCCCGCACCCTGCACCGCCCCGCGCGCCACCCTTGCCCCCAAGGCGCCCAGATCGTATCACCCGCGCCAAATCCCACCCAAAGGACGCTGCCGATGATCCCCCGCTATTCCCGCCCCGACATGGTCGCCATCTGGTCGCCCGAGACCAAGTTCCGCATCTGGTTCGAGATCGAGGCGCATGCCTGCGACGCCATGGCCAAGCTCGGCACGATCCCGAAGGAAAACGCCGAAGCCGTGTGGAAAGCCCGGGACGTGGAATTCGACGTCGCCCGCATCGACGAGATCGAGGCCGTGACCAAACATGACGTCATCGCCTTCCTGACCCACCTTGCCGAACACGTGGGCAGCGAAGAGGCGCGCTTCGTGCATCAGGGCATGACCTCCTCGGATGTGCTCGACACCTGCTTCAACGTGCAGCTCACCCGCGCCGCCGACATCCTGATCGCCGATCTCGAAGGCCTGCTGGCCGCCCTCAAGCGCCGCGCCTACGAGCACAAGGACACCGTCCGCATCGACCGCAGCCACGGCATCCACGCCGAGCCCACCACCATGGGCCTGACCTTCGCGCGCTTCTACGCCGAGATGGACCGCAACCTCTCGCGCATGCGCGACGCCCGCGCCGAGATCGCCACCGGCGCGATTTCCGGTGCCGTCGGCACCTTCGCCAATATCGACCCCGCAGTCGAGGAACATGTCTGCGAGCAGCTGGGTCTTGTCCCCGAGCCGATCAGCACGCAGGTCATCCCGCGCGACCGCCACGCCGCCTTCTTCGCCACGCTGGGCGTCATCGCCTCCAGCGTCGAGAACATCGCGACCGAGATCCGCCACATGCAGCGGACCGAGGTTCTGGAAGCGGCAGAGTTCTTCTCGATGGGGCAGAAGGGCTCGTCGGCCATGCCGCACAAGAAGAACCCGGTGCTGACCGAGAACCTGACCGGCCTCGCGCGCCTCGTGCGGATGGCCGTCGTTCCGGCGATGGAAAACGTGGCCCTCTGGCACGAGCGCGACATCTCGCACAGCTCGGTCGAGCGCAACATCGGTCCCGACACCACGATCACGCTGGACTTCGCGCTGGCGCGGCTGACCGGCGTCATCGACAAGCTGCTGGTCTACCCCGAGAACATGCTGGAGAACATGAACAAGTTCCCCGGCCTGGTGATGTCGCAGCGCGTGCTGCTGGCGCTGACGCAGGCCGGCGTCAGCCGCGAGGACGCCTATCGCCTCGTGCAGCGCAACGCGCTGAAGGTCTGGGACACGCGCTCGGACTTCCGCGAGGAACTGCTGGCCGACGAAGAGGTGCGCGCCGCCCTCTCCGAGGAGGAGATCAACGAGAAATTCGACCTCGGCTATCACACCAAGCACGTCGACACGATCTTCGCCCGCGTCTTCAACGAGGGCTGAGCAGGCCGCCGCACCCGCTGCCCGTCAATCGGGCAGCGGGCCGCTCTTCGCAGATCCCGGAAGCGGAAGCTTTTGGACGAAACCCGGACCCGTGCTACCTTTCCCCTGCTCAACGGAGGTATCACGATGACGATCAAGACCCTTCTCGCCGCAACCGCCCTGACACTGACGCCGCTACTGGCCCATGCCGAATGCGGGCACGACCGGCAGGCCGCCATGTCCTGTGCGGACGGCACGACCTACAGCGAAGACAGCAAGACCTGCGTTCCCGTCTCGGGCTGAGGCGCGGCCCGGCCTTGCCGATCAAGACCACGGACTGTCCGGTGACGGGCGGCCCGCTTGCGGTTTCGCGCGGTGGTGCCGGTCCCGCCGCTCAGGTCGTCGATCCCTGAATGTCGCCGGACACCGCTTCCGTCCCGCCATTCGTCGCATCCGGGGATCGGGCCCCGGACTGGTTGCCTTTCCGGCACGCCGCCCCCGCCCGGTCATCCCCCGCCCGATCATCCCTCGTCTGGACCACCCAGTCGGACAGCGACAGGATTGTCGCCTCCAGCCGCTCCAGCTCCGCTTCCGTCTGGCGCGGTGCCGCCTTGCCAAACCCCGCCCGGGCACTGCGCAGCAAACGCAGCATGCGCGACAGCTGCGGTGCCAGCCTGTCCTGCATGGCTTCACCGAACCCCTTCACCGCCAGCGCCTCGCCCGAGCCGCTGGCGATATCGCAGATCGACAGGTATTCCCCCACCAGCGACCACAGCGTCCTGCTGTCCAGCCCGTCCTTCGACAGGGCCGGGACCGCCGCGTCCAGCGCCTTGATATCCTGGCTGGTGACGACGCAGATCATCGTGTCCCGCAGTGTTTCATCCCGGCGCAATTCAGCCGCGAACTCTGCACCCTTGCCGTCGGGCAGCCGGTGGTCCAGCACGATCAGGTCCGCCCGGTTGCACGCAAGATAGTCACGCGCCGCTGTCAACGAGGCCCTTTCGTCGATCCGCAGATGCGGTCGGTCGCGCCCGAGGCAGCGCCGCAGCAGCATCCTGTCGAAGTGATCGTCGTCGACCACGAGGCAACTGTCGACCTGTCGGGGGGCTGGGGCTTTGAGGGGCACGACGGACATGGGGCACTCGCTAGGCTTCGGGTCCGCCATGATTGGCCCGCCATGTTCTAACGCAAGGTTAAGCCCGGCCCCGCCCGATGCGGACAACTCGACGAAAATCCGCCTGATCGGAGCCGGAGGGGATCGGAGAATTCCTTCGATTTGTTCGTTTAACCTTCCGGAAACCCGGAGACCGCTAGGCCTGTACCAAAGACCCCTCGAAGGATCTCGTTTCCGGATGACCGCCCTCGCCCTTCCCGGCCCCGGCACCCGCCCGCCGCTTTCCCGCAAGGCCAAGGCGGCGATCGTGGTGCAGTTCCTCCTGAACGAGGACTCGGACGTCCCGCTGTCCAACCTGCCCGACGCCTATCAGGCCGAACTGACGCATTTGATGGGCAACATGCGCTATATCGACCGCGAGACGCTGAACGCCGTGCTGTCCGAATTCTCGTCCGAACTGGAATCCGTCGGCCTGTCCTTCCCCGGCGACATGGCCCGGGCGCTCAGCGCGCTCGACGGCCACATCAGCCCGCGCACCGCCTCGCGGCTGCGGAAGGAGGCCGGGGTGCGCCAGACCGGCGACCCATGGGTCCGGATCAACCGGCTTGACGCCGGGCGGCTGGAAAAACTGGTGCTGTCCGAAAGCACCGAGGTCGCCGCCGTTATGATGTCCAAGATCGACGTGGGCAAGGCCGCGGCCGTGCTGGCCGGGCTGCCGGGCGACAGGGCGCGGCGGATTTCCTACGCGGTCTCGATGACCACCGGCGTCACCCCCGATGCCGTCGACCGCATCGGTCTCAGCCTCGCGGCGCAACTGGATGCCGAACCGGAAAAGGCCTTCGCCGCGCGGCCCGACGAACGGCTGGGGGCGATCCTCAACTACTCCAAGGCCACGGTGCGCGAGGAACTGCTTCAAAACCTCGAACAGGAGGATGCCGCATTCGCAGAGGCCGTGCGCCGGTCGATCTTCACCTTCGCCAATATCCCCGACCGGCTCAATGCCATCGACGTGCCCAAGATTACCCGGGACGTGCAGCCCGATACGCTGGCCACGGCCATCGCCGCCGCCACGGCGGAGGAGGACCGGCGCGCCGCCGATTTCCTGCTGTCGAACATGTCCGGGCGCATGGCAGAGTCGATCCGCGAAGAGGCCGGGGTCAAGGGCACGGTCAAACCCAAGGCCGGCGAAAAGGCCATGGGCGCCGTGGTCGCCGCCATTCGCGACCTGGTGGGCGTCGGCGAGATCGAGCTGATCGACCCGGACGGCGAGGACTAAACGCCTGTGCCGCAACCGGGCAGCGGAGGCGCCCCCGGAACCGGCCGGACCCCCCGGCCTCTTGCCGCCCCTCCCGCAGGCGCCTAGAACGCCGTCATGACAGCGAAACCACAGGCCCCGGCCAAGAAGGCACGATCCGCCGCCGCCCCGCGCGGCGGCTGGCAGGACCGGTTGTCCAATGCCGCGCTCTCGACAGCCATTGCCCTGTTGCGCCTCTTGCCGGTGCGGTCGCGGCTGGCGCTGACCAGCTGGCTGGTGCGCCGCCTGCTGGCGCCCGCGCTTGGCTACCATGCCCGGGTGGAGGCCAATCTCGACCACGTCTGGCCCGGCACCCCGCCGGCGCGCAAGACCGCCATCGCCGAGGCCGCCATCGACAACCTCGCCCGCGCGCTGGTGGAAAACTACGACCCCGCCGAGATGCTGAAGCGCGGCGCCGCCTACCCGGTCACCGGCCCCGGCCTCGCCGCCTTCGAGGCCGCGCGCGCCGAAGGCCGCCCGGTGATCCTGCTGACCGGCCACTACGGCAGCCCGATCTGCGCGCGCTCGGCCCTCGGTGGCGCGGGGGCACAGGGTCGCGGGCCTGCTGCGGCCCATGGCCAACCCCTATGCCAATGCCCGCTACATCCAGAACTACCGGGACGTCTGCGAGCCGGTCTTCGAACAGGGGCCTGCGGGCCTCAAGGCCCTGCTGAAACACGTGCGGGGCGGCGGCATTCTCGCCATGGCCTTCGACGTCTTCGAAAGCGCGGGCCCCCCGCTCGATTTCCTCGGACAGCCCGCGCCGACCTCGCTGGCGCCCGCCGAGATCGCCGTCAAGACCGGCGCGCTGCTGCTGCCCTACTTCGGCATCCGCCGCGCCGACCGCTACGGCTTCGACACGGTGATCGAAGAGCCGATCCCGCACGGCGACCCACGGGGCATGATGCAAGAGGCGACGCGGCGGCTGGAGGCGCGGATCGAGGCCGACCCCGGGCAATGGCTCTGGACGCACCGCCGCTGGAAGCCCCGCCGCCGGGAAAAACGCCGCCGCAAGGCCGAGGCGCAGGCCGGGCGCTGAGGCCGAGCCGCGGGGTGTGACGAAAGCGCCCCGGGGCGCCTGTCCCCCTACCTTCCGGGTGTCGCGATACGGTTCAGGCCGCGCCGGAAGGGCCTTCTCTGCCCGCTGTCCATGTGCAGGAGATTTCCGCAAAGGCCCTTCCCGCCCCCGTCGCCCCCGGGAGGCATGGCAGCGGCCCGCCGGAAGGGCCTTCCGCCAAGGCAGTCACGCCGAGAACAGCGGCGACAAGGCCCTTCCCGCCCGGTTGCGACGCGGCGGATCGTCTTCAGCTCCGGCGCCGGCAGACCCCGGCGGGACGGCTCGGCAAACCGGGGCCGGTCACTCCAGCCGCGCCGCCGCGACGATGGGGCCGAAGCGATCTTCCTGCACCAGCACCACCACCGGCAGGGCCGCGTCGACGGTCATCATCGCTTCGAAGGGGGCGTCTTCCGGCAGGGTTCCGACCTCGGTCCAGTCGCGCACGATATGGGTGTAGCGGATGCTGCGCCCCGCGTTTTCGCCGCGTTCGATCATGACGTCGCGCGCCGGTTCGTACTGCACCGCGTAGACCACGCAGGGGCGCGTGGCTTCCAGCGCGCGGGCATGGATATGCAGGCGGTCGCCCTCGCGCTTCAGGGTCAGCGCCACCTTGGGCGGCGTATCCGCGTGTTTCTCGATCAGCGCCGCCACCTTCAGCGGTACGCGAGCCCACCACGTCCTCGCGCCCGTTCACCACCATCTGCGGCGTGTAGATCCGCCGCTCTCCGGCGGCGCGGGCATAGCCCTTCTGGCGCATGGTGAACTCGGGCTGGGCAAAGCCGTCGGCCCAGCCGATGTAATCCCAGTAGTCCACGTGCAGCGCCAGCGGGATGATGTCCTCGCGCCCCGCCATCTCGGCCAGCAGCGCATCCGCCGCCGGACAGCTGGAACAGCCCTGCGAGGTGAAAAGCTCCACCACCACCGGCGCGCGGTCGGCGCCGTCCTGTGCCGCCACGGCCCCGGCCACAGCAAGCCAGGGGATCACCAGCCAAGCGGTCTTTGAAAACATGGGAGTCCTGTCGTCGAGTGTTGCCATCCCGAGGTAAAAGAGCACCCTTGTCTTTGCCAATCAATCATTCGAGAGAGAGTGTGACAGCCAGGGCCTGTCGCAAATGCCGCGCCCCCGGGCCTTGACGCCGCGCAATCAGGCGACTAGGTGATCGCATACCACGGTATACCGTGGTTCGCTGAATGCCCTTGAATGCGCCTGCAGCATGGCGCACCATCCCGGCGCACAGACACCTTGAATTCCGTTACCCCATCGGAGGTATCCAGATGCCCATCACCGTAGGCCACGACAGCGCCAAGGTCCGCAAGACCCTGACCGCCGGCGGCAAGACCCTTGCCTATTATTCCATTCCCGCCGCAGAGGCCGCCGGTCTCGGCGACTTCTCGCGGCTCCCCGCCGCCCTGAAGGTGGTGCTGGAAAACATGCTCCGCTTCGAGGACGGCAAGACCGTCACGCTGGACGACATCAAGGCCTTCTCCGACTGGGCCAAGAACGGCGGCAAGGGCGACCGTGAACTGGCCTACCGCCCGGCCCGCGTGCTGATGCAGGACTTCACCGGCGTGCCCGCCGTGGTCGACCTTGCGGCCATGCGCGACGGCATCAAGGCCCCGGGCGGCGACGCGCAGAAGATCAACCCGCTGAACCCGGTCGACCTCGTGATCGACCACTCGGTGATGATCGACGAATTCGGCAACCCGCGCGCCTTCCAGATGAACGTGGACCGCGAGTACGAGCGCAACATGGAGCGCTACACCTTCCTCAAGTGGGGTCAGACCGCGTTCGACAACTTCCGCGTGGTGCCGCCGGGCACCGGCATCTGCCACCAGGTGAACCTGGAATACCTCGCCCAGACGGTCTGGACCGACGTGGACCAGAACGGCGAGACCGTGGCCTACCCCGACACCCTCGTGGGCACCGACAGCCACACCACCATGGTCAACGGCGCAGCGGTGCTGGGCTGGGGCGTGGGCGGGATCGAGGCCGAGGCCGCGATGCTGGGCCAGCCGATCTCGATGCTGATCCCCGAGGTCGTGGGCTTCGAGCTGACCGGCGCCATGATGGAAGGCACCACCGGCACCGACCTCGTGCTGAAGGTCGTCGAGATGCTGCGCGCCAAGGGCGTGGTGTCGAAGTTCGTGGAATTCTACGGTGAGGGCCTCGACAACCTGCCGCTGGCCGACCGCGCGACCATTGCCAACATGGCCCCGGAATACGGCGCCACCTGCGGCTTCTTCCCGATCGACGACGAGACCCTGCGCTACCTGCGCAACACCGGCCGTGACGAAGACCGCATCGCGCTGGTCGAGGCCTACGCCAAGGAAAACGGTTTCTGGCGCGGCGCGGATTATGCCCCGGTCTACACCGACACCCTGTCGCTGGACATGGGCACCATCGTCCCCGCCATCTCGGGCCCCAAGCGCCCGCAGGACTACATCGCGCTCGACAAGGCCGCCAAGACCTTCGCCGACTACGTCAAGGGCGTGCGCGCCGGCAAGGACGCCTCGGCCAAGGACGAAGTCCGCTGGGAAGGTGAGGGCGGCGCCCCCGAGCCGCGCGAGATCCCCGGCGACGAGGGCCATCACGCCCGCGGCTACGTGGAAACCGAGGACGGCCATTACCAGCTGCACGACGGTTCCATCGTGATCGCCTCGATCACCTCCTGCACCAACACCTCAAACCCCTACGTGATGATCGGCGCGGGCCTCGTGGCGCGCAAGGCGGCGGCCCTTGGTCTGAACCGCAAGCCCTGGGTCAAGACCTCGCTGGCGCCGGGCTCTCAGGTGGTTTCCGCCTACCTGGAAGCCGCGGACCTGCAAAAGGACCTCGATGCGGTGGGCTTCAACCTTGTGGGTTACGGCTGCACCACCTGCATCGGCAACTCCGGTCCGCTCGAGGCACCGATCTCGAAGGCGATCAACACCTACGACCTGATCGGCACCTCGGTCCTGTCGGGCAACCGCAACTTCGAGGGCCGGATCAGCCCGGACGTGCGCGCCAACTACCTCGCCTCGCCGCCGCTGGTGGTGGCCTATGCGCTGGTGGGCGACATGAACGTCGACATCACCCGCGAGCCGCTGGGTCAGGACAAGGACGGCAATGACGTCTACCTGAAGGACATCTGGCCGACGCAGAAGGAAATCGCGGATCTGGTCGAGAAGACCGTCACCCGCGAGGCCTTCCAGTCGAAGTATGCCGACGTCTTCAAGGGCGACGAGAAGTGGCAGGGCGTCGAGGTTCCGCAGCAGGAAACCTACGACTGGCCGGCGACCTCGACCTATATCCAGAACCCGCCCTATTTCCAGGGCATGGGCAAGGAGAAAGGGTCGATCTCGAACATCGAGGGCGCGCGCGTTCTGGCGATCCTCGGCGACATGATCACCACCGACCACATCTCTCCGGCAGGCTCCTTCAAGGAAACCACCCCCGCCGGTCAGTATCTGGTGGAACGTCAGGTGCCGGTGCGCGAGTTCAACTCTTACGGCTCGCGTCGTGGCAACCACGAGGTCATGATGCGCGGCACCTTCGCCAACATCCGCATCAAGAACGAGATGCTGGACGGCGTCGAGGGCGGCTATACCAAGGGTCCCGACGGCGCGCAGACCTCGATCTACGACGCGGCCATGGCCTATCAGGATCAGGACACGCCTCTGGTGATCTTCGGCGGCGAACAGTACGGCGCGGGTTCCTCGCGTGACTGGGCGGCCAAGGGCACCGCGCTGCTGGGCGTCAAGGCGGTCATCGCCGAGAGCTTCGAGCGGATCCACCGGTCGAACCTCGTCGGCATGGGCGTTATTCCCTTCGAGTTCACCGGCGGCGACACCCGCAAATCGCTGGGCCTGACCGGGGAAGAAACCGTCTCGATCTCGGGTCTGGACACGATCAAGCCGCTGGAAACCGTGCCCTGCACGATCACCATGGCGGATGGCTCCACCAAGGAGATCCAGATCAAGTGCCGGATCGATACCGCCATCGAGGTGGAGTACATCGAGCACGGCGGCGTGCTGCACTACGTGCTGCGCAACCTCGCGCAGGACGCGCCGGTCGCCGCCGAGTAAGGCCACCGCTTCCGAGACAATCCGACCGCCGGGCGCCCCACGCGCCCGGCGGTTTTTCTTTGTCCGGCGCTGCGCCGACCCCGGTTTCAGGCGGCGCGCAGGCCGGGATGCGCCCCGGCGATAGCGCCCGCCTGCCCCGCCCGCTGGCCCCGCGACTCACCGCGCAGCTGCGCGGCCCGCCGCCCGGAACGCCCGAAGCCCCATCCGCATTCGGGAATCAATTCCGGGAACGATGCGCGGGCCACGGGATCTGCGGGGACATGCCCGCAAACCCCTTGCCAGCCTGCATTCTCCTGTGAAAAATCCGAAGTAACGGAAATTTGAGCCGGAGATTTGCACCATGTCCATTTACACGCCATCCGCCCCGCTGACCCGCCGCGCCGCGCTTGCGGGTCTGTCCGCCGCGGCGCTTGTCGCCGCCAGCCCCCGGGCCACGGCAGACACGGCCTGCGCGGCCCGTGTCTCTTACATCGAGGGCGTCGTCTCGCCGGGCAACATGACGCCGGTCATGGCCTGGTCCGATGCGCTGGTGCAGGCGGTGCGCGACACTGCAACCCCGCCGCCGCCCGCCACCCGCGCCTTTGCCATCGGCCACCTTGCCGGTTTTGCCGCGGTCAACGGGCTGTCGCCGCGCTACGCCAGCCCCGTCAACCTGCCGGACCCGCCCGCGCCGGTGGACCCGCAGGTCGCCTATGGTGCCGCCGTCTCGACCGTGCTGAAGGCGCTGTTCCAACAGGACAATTGCGCGCTGGAGGCTTTTCTCGCGGGGCTGCCGGACGGCGAGGCCAAGACCAACGGCGTGGCATGGGGCGCCGCCGTGGCCTGGGCCGTGCTGGCCGACCGCGCCGGCGACGGCACCGATGCCTCGCGCGGGCTGCTTTACGGCAAGCTCGACGGCCCGATGGCATGGCAACCCACCGGCCCCTTCTTCGCCGCCGAGAACGGCCCGACCTTCAAGCAATACGGCCCGCCGCTGCTGCCCGGCTGGGGCAGGATCCAGCCCTTTGTCGTCGGCAACGCCCGCGACTTCCGCCCCCGCCCCTTCCCGCGACAGGACAGCCGCGAGTTCCTGCGCCAACTGGAGAAAGTCTTCATGTGGGGCGGCGCCACCAGCACCTACCGCACAGAGGATCAGGCCGAGATCGCCTTCTTCTGGGAGGACGGCCCGCGCGGCGCCACGCCCCGGGACATTGGCAGATCATCGCCATGGACCTGCTGCAGCGGCAGGGGCTGGACCTTGTGGATCAGGCGCGCTTCATGGCGCTGATCAGCCTGTCGCAGGCCGATGCGGCCATCGTGACATGGGACTGCAAGTTCGACCTGGACGTGCTGCGCCCGGAAACCGCGATCCGCACCACGGTCCTGCCGCAGGACAGGTTCGCCCGCTTCCACGACCCGGACTGGCAGACCCTGATCCCCACACCGCCCTTCCCGGCCTATACCTCGGGGCATTCGACCTTCTCCGGCGCCTCGGCCCGGATGCTGGCGCATCTGCTGGACAGGGACATGGTTTCCTTCACCGGCTACGCACCCGACCTCGTGAACTGGCCGATGCAACTGAAGGGCGTGCGGCGCTCTTTCACCAGCCTCAGCCAGGCCGCCGAAGAGGCGGGCGCCAGCCGCGAATACGGCGGCATCCACTGGGAGGCGGACAACACCGAGGGCCTGCGCATCGGTCGCCTGATCGCCGACACGGTCTTCGACACCGCCCTGCCGCATCTGGGGTAGGTCAGGCTCGGGCACCCTGACAGGCGCGCCCTCCAAGCGCCGCCATGGCATCACACGATTGCCTTCCTTCCCGGATACGACAATGCTCGGAAAACAGTGATTTTAACCAGAAAGGCAGCTGATATGGCTTTGGATACACAACAACAAATGCTGGTCGAACAACGACTGAACAACGAGAAGAAATCCCCCTGATCGCCTATCTGCTGTGGTTCTTCCTGTCGGGCTTCGCGGCACACCGCTTTTACATGGGCAAGACCGGCAGCGCCGTGGTCATGCTGCTTCTGTGCTGGATCGGCATCTTCACCGCCGTCTTCATGGTGGGCCTGCTCCTGCTGGCGATCTTCGCCATCTGGTGGATCGTCGATGCCTTCCTGATCCCCGGCTGGGTCGAGGCGGACATGCGCGAGAAACGCAGCAAGATCGCCAACGAGATCGGCGCAAACGCGATGCTCTCCTGACCAGAGCATGGATCACCCGCGCCGGGTGGTCCGCCCGCATCGCCTCGGCGGGCGGTCTTCGGCCCGACCGCAGCCCCCCGGCTGCGCGCCTGCAGGCCGGTCCCTTACCGCGCAACCCTGCCGCGCGGCCCCTGACACGCAGGCCGGGTTTTCCGGACCTGCGCGGGCTTCAGGTTTTGCCTAAGATTCTTTCAAGCCGACCGGGTTTTCCGAAACGGTCCGGCGATTTCGCGCCGAATTCGGCGGCAACCGGCATACACCTGCGCAGGATTTCATCATGGCCCGCCTGTCCTACGACAAATCCCCTTGCCGCCCTTCCATTTCGAAATCCAAATCCACAGCTACAAAGAATAAGAAAACACGAGGCGTATTCATGAAACTCATCACAGTCGTTCAGGCCGGCGCCCTCTTGCTGCTGGCCATGTTCGGGGCCTACGCAAGCGCCCACCAGCCGGAACAACCCAGCTGCGCCACAACCATGGAGGTGTCAGAGCGCTGCGACCTCTAACCCTGCTCGCGGGTCCGTCCCAGGCGGTCCCGCAGTCCCCGGGGCCTGGCCCTGCGCCCTGCCCCGCCATCTGACCGCCCGCGGCTATTTCTCTGCCGCCAGGGCCTTTTCAAGCGCCGGGACAAAGCGTTGTTCATAGTCGGTGCCGATCAGCGGCCCGACGAACTTGAACACCACCGTGCCCGAGCCATCGAGGATGAAGGTCTCTGGCGGCGCCGTCACCCCCCAGTCGATCGCCGTCCGACCCGCCGGATCGAAGGCCACCGCAAGGAAGGGGTTTCCGTCGTTTTCCAGGTAGGTCTTCGCGGTCTTCTCCTGATCCTTGAAGTTCACGCCCACCAGCCGCACGCCGCTTTCCGCCAGCCGCTTCAGCTCGGGGTGTTCGGCGCGGCAGGGCGGGCACCACGAGGCCCAGAAGTTCACCAGCGTGACCTCTCCCGCCGCCAGATCGGCGGGCGTGATCGCGGGATAGCCCGGCAGCGCCACTTCGGTCATCGCCGGGGCCGGACGGCCCTCGAAGACGCTTTCCAGCTCGTTCGCGCCTTCGCGCCCCAGCCCCATCCAGGCCATGAAGCCGAAGGCGCCGAAGACCAGCGGCGGCACTATCATCAAGACCGGAATCCTAGCCACGCTTCACCCTTTCCTCGACCTTCTCCAGATCCGCCCGCACGCGCCGCGCACGCCGCAGCGTCAGCGCCACCAGCGCAAGGATCAGCCCCAACGAGACGGCATAGCTGGACAGCACCGCAACCGCGTATTTCCCCAGTTCCGGCATCATGCCACCCGCTCCCGAGCCAGCAGCGCCCGCGTCCGACGGGCGCGGATCTCGGTCTGTGTCCGCAGCAGGACCAGCGCCACGAACAGCAGCACGAAACCCGCGATGCAGACGAACAGCGGCACCGCAAAGACGTTCGACACGCGCTCTTCGGTGTCCCCCGCGATGGCGCCCGCCCGCATCACGCTGGCGCCCTGGTGCAGCCCCTGGTTCCAGAAGTTCACCGCGTAGCGGCTGAGCACCGCGAAGACAGAGCCGACAAGACAGAGGATCGCGGTCAGATCCGCCGCCGTGTCGTCGCTCTCGATGGCTTCCCACAGGGCGATGTAGCCGAGGTAGAACAGGAAGAGGATCAGGAAGGAGGTCAGCCGCGGGTCCCAGTGCCCACCAGGTGCCCCACATGGGCTGCCCCCAGATCGCCCCGGTCGCCAGGGCGATGACGGTCATGACGGCGCCGATCGGGGCGGCGGCCCGCGCCGCCAGCGCGCTGACGTGATGGCGACGCACGATCCAGATCAGCGAGGCCACCAGCATCATCAGCCAGGCATTGATCGCCATCAGCGCGGCGGGCACATGCAGGTAGATGATCTTGACGGTGGACCCCTGCCGGAAATCGTCCGGCGTGAAGAAGAAGCCCCAGACAAGCCCCGTGACAAGGCACAGCAGCGCCGCACCGGACACCCAGGGCAGGATGTGGTCCGCGGTGCGGATGAACTTCACAGGATTGGCGTAGTCCCAGATCGACATGACTTTTCCTACTGCGGTCGCGCCTCCCCATACACCTCAATTCTCGGTGAGAGGCAACATCCCCGGCCCGCCCCCAAGGTCGCAGAGGCCGCGCCCGTCCCGGCCGCTAGCGCAGGTTGATCCGCAGCACGGCGGCGCTGGCAAAGGGCAGCACCGCGATGACCCCGCAGCTGATCCCCGCCAGCATCGCCAGCGGGGCAGAGACCGCCAACCCCTCGGCCCCGCGCCGTGCCACCTCTGCGCCGAAGATCAGCGTCGGCACGTAAAGCGGCAGCACCAGAAGCGACATCAAGAGACCGCCGCGCTTCAGCCCGACGGTCAGCGCCGCGCCGAAGGTACCGATCACCGACAACGCCGGGGTTCCCAGCGCCAGCGACAGGAAGACCCAGAGGTATCCCTCGACCGGCAGGCTCAGCAGCACCCCCAGCACCGGCGCCGCCAGCACCAGCGGCAGGCCGGTGGTGATCCAATGCGCCAGCGCCTTGACGCTGACGATCCCCTCCATCGGCAGCGGCGCCGTCGCCAGAAGGTCGAGAGAGCCGTCCTCCCAGTCCAGCGCAAGGATGCGGTCCAGCGACAGCAGGCAGGCCAGCAGCGCCCCGATCCACAGGACCCCGGGCGCGATCCGCGCCAGAAGCGTGGTCTCGGGCCCGACCCCGAAGGGCACCAGGACCGTGACGATCAGGAAGAAGGCCAGCCCAAGGCCGAACCCGCCGCCCGCCCGCACCGCCAGCGCCAGATCCCGCGACAGCAGCGCGATCACAGGAAGGCCTCGTCTTCCGCGGCAACCCCGGGCCGGGCGCGGAAGGGCGTCACGTCCAGCACCTCCGCCTCGGCCAGCCCAAGGTCGATATGCGTGGCCATCAGCGCCGATCCGCCCGCCGCCAGATGCCGCCGCACCGCCTCGGCAAACAGCGCGACCGCCCCCGCGTCCAGCGATACGGTCGGCTCGTCCAGAACCCAGACGGGCCGCCCCGTGACCGCCATCCGCGCCAGCCCCAGCCGCCGCTTCTGCCCGTACCGACAGGGTGCCCGCCAGCCGGTCGCCCAGGCCGGTAAGGTCGAAGCCCTCCAACGCCGCCCCGATATCCTTGGTCCCGAAAACCCGCGCCCAGAAGCGCAGGTTCTCCGCGACCGTCAGCATGGCCTTCAGCCCGTCGGAATGCGCCGCATAGGCCACCCGCTCCCCGGCGCCCTCGATCCGCCCCGACAGCGGCGGCTGCAAGCCCGCCACGGTGCGCAACAGCGTCGTCTTCCCGGCGCCGTTCGGCCCGCGCAGCACCAGCGCCCGGCCCGGGCGCAGCACAAAGCCCACCCCCTCCAGCACCGGCACGCCGCCGCGCGCCACACCCAGATCCGTCGCGATCAAATCCATGCCCAAGGGTTAGCCCAAGCCCGGCGGCCAGACCAGCCCCTTCGCCACGCAGAGACCCACATCAGGACAGGGACGCAACCCCCTGCTTCTTCTTGGTAAAAATACCCTGCGACAGGGCCTCGCGCCGGCGCGTCAGACCGGAAGCACCGCCAGCGCCACCCGCCGCCCTTCGGACAGCAGCACGTTGTAGGTCCGGCAGGCCGAGGGCGAGTTCATCACCTCCACCCCAAGCCCGGCCTCGTCCAGCGCGGCGCGCAGCGCGCCCGGCAGATAGGCCATCTCGGCCCCGACCCCGACGAACAGGACATCCACATGGCCCGCCAGCGTCAGCAGGCTGGCCGCATCCGACAGCCCGCCCCAGGACGCCTTGCCGCGCGCCCACAGCAGCATCGGCCCTTCGTGGACCTGCCCAGAGACCCGGAAGAAGCCGGGTCCATAGCCCTCGACAGGGGCCGCATCCTCGTAGGTGATCTCGTTCAGGCGCATGGCGGCACCCTAGCCCCAGACCGGCAGGCCCGACAAGGCCGCCAGCGCGATCAACCCATAGGCCGCGCCGCGATACAGCCCTTCGCGGGCCGGATCGAACAGCCGCCCGCCCAGCCAGTTGCCCAGCATGCCCGGCAGCCCCAGCAGCAGCCCCAGCAGCGCATATTCCGGCACCAGGTGGCCGAAGCCCGCCATCCAGCCGGTCAGCAGAAGGTCGAAGACAAAGAGATACAGCAGGATCGTCGCGCGTATGCGCGCGGGCTCCAGCGGGCGGGCCATGTAGAACAGGATCACCGGCGGCCCGGGCAGCCCCGCCACCCCGCCCAGAAAGCCCGAAAGGCCGCCGATCCCCAGCACCGCGCGCGGCGGCACCGGGCGGCGCCAGCGCAGCCCGGCCAGCAGCACCGCCAGCATGGCCAGCGCAAGGCCGCAGACGATCAGGCGAAAAAGCTCTGGCGGCACCCGGGTCAGCACCAAGATCCCCACCGGCAGAAGCAGGAAGGCCGACAGCGTCAGCCGCAGCAGGTCGGGCCGCTCGACCGAGGCCCGTGCCCGTCTCAGGTTCGGCAGCGGCGCCAGCAGCTCCATGAAGATCAGCGCGAGGATCGCCCCGAAGGGCGACAGGATCTGCGCCGCGACCGGCAGGAAGACCAGCCCCGTGCCAAAGCCGGAAAAGCCGCGCACCAGCCCCGCGGCGAAGGCTGCCGGTCCCAGCAAGGCCAGCCCCTCTGTCGCGAGGAGGCTGGCCCAGAGGTCAGGCATCGATGTTGCCAAACTGGTTGCCCTGCTGGCCCGGAGGCGTCGTCCAGTCGCGCTTGACCCCCAGCTTCAGCAGGATGATCGAGGCCACGAAGATCGACGAATAGGTGCCGACCACGACGCCCCAGATCATTGCGAAGACAAAGCCCCGGATCACGTCGCCGCCCAGCACGAACAGCGAGATCAGCGCAATCAGCGTGGTGAAAGAGGTCATGAAGGTCCGGCTGAGGGTCTCGTTGATCGAGAGGTTCAGCACCTCCTTGAGGTCCTTGGACTTGTACTTGATCAGGTTCTCGCGCACCCGGTCGAAGACCACCACCGTGTCGTTCAGAGAATAGCCCACGATGGTCAGCAGCGCCGCGATGATCGACAGGTCGAAGCGGATGCCGACCTCGGAGAAGATGCCGATGGTCAGCACCACGTCATGCACCAGCGCGATCACCGCCCCCAGCGCGAACTGCCATTCGAAGCGCAGCCAGATGTAGATCAGCACCGTCGCGATGGCCAGCGTCACGGCGATGGCGGCGGTCTGGATCAGCTCTCCCGACACTTTCGGACCCACCGATCCGACCGAGACGAAGCGGATGTCCTCGGCCACGCCCTGCAGCGCCGTGCGGGCCGTCTCGATGACCTCGGCACTGACCGCTTCCTCGCCGTCCTGCGCCTGGATGCGGACCATGGCGACGTTCTGGTCGGGACCGAAATTGGGGTCGTAGACCTCGGAGATCACCACGTCGCCAAGCTCCAGCGCGGCCAGCGCGTCGCGATAGGCCCCCACGTCCACCGGCTGCGCGCTTTCGGTGCGGATCGTCGTGCCGCCCTGGAAGTCGATGCCGTAGTTCAGGCCACGCAGGCCGAAGCTGACCAGCGCCATGACGATCATCACCACCGAGATGCCCAGCCACAGCGTCGGGCGGGCGAAGAAGTTCCAGTTGGTTGTCTCGGGAACCAGTCTCAGTCGCATCTCACACCTCGATCGTCTTGGGGCGGCGGCGTTCGAACCACATCACGATCAGCAGCCGCGTCACGAAGATCGCCGTGAAGACCGAGGTCAGGATGCCCACGCCCAGTGTCACGGCAAAGCCGCGCACCGGACCGGCACCCATGACGTAAAGGATCACGGCGGTGATGAAGGTGGTGATATTGGCATCGACAATGGCCGAGAGCGCCTTTTCATAGCCCAGTTCGATGGCGCGGGCCGGGCCGCGCGCGGTCTTCAGTTCCTCGCGGATCCGCTCGAAGACCAGCACGTTGGCGTCCACCGCCATGCCGACCGTCAGCACGATGCCCGCGATCCCCGGCAGGGTCAGCGTGGCGCCGAAGCTGGACAGGAAGCCGAAGAGCAGGCCGATGTTCAGGATCAGCGCGATATTGGCAAACAGCCCGAACAGCCCGTAGCTAAGCACCATGAAGACCAGCACCGCCGCGAAGGCCACCATGGTGGCGATCTTGCCCGCGTCGATGCTGTCCTGCCCCAGTTCCGGGCCGATGGTGCGCTCTTCGAGGAAGTCGAGCCCGGCGGGCAGCGCGCCCGCGCGCAGCAAGACCGCAAGGTTCGTCGATTCCTCGACGGTGAAATTGCCGGTGATGATGCCCGACCCGCCCGAGATATGGCTCTGGATGACCGGGGCCGAGATCACCTCGTTGTCGAGCACGATGGCGAAGGGGCTGCCGATATTGGCCGCCGTGTAGTCGCCGAACTTGCGCCCGCCCGAGGGGTTGAAGCGGAAAGAGACCGCCGGGCGCCCGTTCTGGTCGAAGTCGGGGCGCGCGTCGACCAGTTCCTCGCCGGTGACGACGGGCGCCTGTTCGAGGATGTAATAGACGCCCTCTTCATCCAGCGAGGGCACAACTTCGTTGCCGACGCCGGGATTGTCGTTTGCGCTGCCGGTGCGGCTGACAACCGGCTGGAAGGTCAGCTGCGCGGTGGTGCCGATCAGGTCCTTCAGTTCCTCGGGCAGAACCCAGCCCCGGCACCTGGATCAGCACGCGGTCGCCGCCCTGCCGCTGGATCGTCGGTTCGCGCGTGCCGACCTCGTCGATGCGGCGGCGGACGATCTCCAGCGTCTGTTGCAGGGTGCGTTCGTCGATGGCCTGCCGCTCTGCCTCGGAGAGGGTGACGACAAGGTCCGACCCGTCGCCGGAGACCTCGATGTCCCGTGTCCCCTGCCCGGTCAGCGAAACCACCGGGGTGGACAGCCCGCGCACCAGTTCGATGGCACGTTCCATGCCCTCGGGGTTCGAGATGCGCACGCGCAGCTCGTCGGGCGGCCCGTCCTGAAGGCGGATGGTGCCGACCGTGGCGCGCTCGTCCCGCAGGACGTCGCGGACCTCGGGCCAAAGCGACTCCATCCGGGCGGCATAGACGTCCGAGACCCGTACCTCGGCCAGAAGATGCGCGCCCCCCTCAGGTCGAGCCCGAGGTTGACCAGCCCCGACGGCATCCACGAGGGCCAGGCCGACGCCGCCTCGCGGTTTTCAGAGGTGTCGGCGCCGGCCTCGATGGCCTTCACGGCGTCATTGTGGCCCTCGACGCGGCCATAGAACAGGTTGGGCGCGGCAAAGGCGATCCCGACCACAAGGGTCGACCAGATCAGCACGCGCTTCCAGGTGTCGATTTGCAGCATCGAAGGCCCCTTTTCGGGCAGGTCTCGGGCTTGGCTTGGTCAGGTCCGCGAAAGGGCCTCAGCCCTCGGCGGGCTCGGTCTTGGACAGGACCTGCGCGACGGTCGACTTGACCACGCGAAGGCGCACGCCCTCGGCGACCTCGACCTCGATCTCGTTGTTGTCCTTGACCTTCGACACCTTGCCGATGATGCCACCCTGGGTCACCACCTGATCGCCCCGGCGCAGCGCCTCGACCATTTTCTGGTGGTCCTTGATCTTCTTCTGCTGGGGACGGATCAGCAGGAACCACATGATGACGAAAATCAGGATAAGCGGGACGAACTGGCCGAGTGCGGCGGGATCCATAGGGGTGCTCCTTTGTGGGTCTTGAACGTCTGTCGCCGCGCGGAAGATCCCCGGAGCGAAGTCGCGCGGAACCTATGCGCGCCGCAGGCCGGATGCAAGGCGCGCGGGGCGTTTTGAGGCAGGGCGCCATTGCCCGGGCGGGCGCCCCCGCCTTGTCCGTCCGGGCGGAACGCTGCGTCACGACCTCTGCGGGCCGCGGCCGGCGCAACCCGCGGATGTGTCTCCTGTACAGACCGGCCCCCCTGCGGTCCACCGCCACCCGCGCGGCGGCGGCGCCGCGCGGGTGGCCGGGTGGCGGCCCTTGCCCCGGCCAGCCGGGCCTTGCGCTCTTCGGGGATGCGGATCCGCCGCCCCCGCATGCCGGACCACAACCGCCGCGATCATCGCCGCCTCTGCCCGAGCGGCGCGGGACAAAAAGCCTGCCCTGTCCGGTGGCCGGCATGACCCGAGGCCCTACCCTCCGTTGATCGGATAGGGCATAAGTCCCGCGACTCGCGCCAGACTTTCGGAGGATACGATGCACGACATCCGCGCAATCCGCGACAATCCCGCTGCCTTTGATGCCGCCCTCTCGCGCCGGGGCGCCGCGCCGATGTCCTCCGAGGTGCTGGCGCTGGACGAGGCGCGCCGGACGGCGATCCACGCCGCCGAAACGGCACAGGCCGACCAGAAGCGCGCCGCCAAGGACGTGGGCGCCGCCAAGGCCAAGGGCGACGAGGCCGAATTCGAACGCCTGCGCGCGCTGGTGGGCGAGAAAAAGGCCGAGGTCGGCGCCATGCAGGACCGCGCCAAGGCGCTGGACACCCAGCTGACAGAGCTGCTGATGGGCCTGCCGAACCTGCCCTTCGACGACGTGCCCGACGGCGCCGACGAGGCCGACAACGTCGAGGTCAAACGCTGGGGCGAACCGCGCGCCTTCGACTTCACCCCGAAGGAACACTACGAGATCGCGGGCGTGGTGCCCGGCATGGATTTCGAGACCGCCGCGAAACTGTCCGGCGCGCGCTTCATGGTGCTGCAGCACGGCGTCGCCCGCATCCACCGCGCGCTGGCGCAGTTCATGCTGGACACCCATGTCGACACCAACGGCCTGACCGAGACATGGACACCGGTGCTGGTGCGCCCCGAGATGATGTATGGCACCGGCCAGCTGCCCAAGTTCGGCGAGGACAGCTACGAGACCACCAATGGCTGGTGGCTGGTGCCCACCGCAGAGGTGACGCTGACCAACATCGTCAACGGCGAAACGGTCGAGGCCGACAGCCTGCCCCGCCGCTACGTCGCCCATACGCAGTGCTTCCGCTCCGAGGCGGGCAGCGCGGGCCGCGACACGGCGGGCATGCTGCGCCAACACCAGTTCGAGAAGGTCGAGATGGTCTCGATCACCCGACCCGAGGACAGCCGCGCGGAACACGACCGCATGACCGCCTGCGCCGAAGGCATCCTCGAGGCGCTCGGCCTGCCCTACCGCACCGTTGTCCTCTGCACCGGCGACATGGGCTTCGGCGCGCGCCGCACCCATGACATCGAGGTCTGGCTGCCCGGCCAGGACAGCTACCGCGAGATCTCTTCGGTCTCGGTCTGCGGCGACTTCCAGTGCGCGGCGCATGAACGCCCGCTTCAAGGAGGCCGGCGGCAAGCCCGACTTCGTCCACACCCTGAACGGCTCGGGCCTCGCCGTGGGCCGCTGCCTGATCGCGGTGCTGGAAAACGGCCAGCAGGCGGATGGCTCGGTCGAGCTGCCCGCGGTGCTGCACCCCTACCTTGGCGGCAGGACCCGGCTCACCGCCGAGGGGACGCTGGCATGAGCGGAACGCGCGCGCGCCTCTGGGCGCTCGGCTGCCTGCTCGCGGCGCTGGCCTTCGCGGCCGCGCCGCTGCTTGTTCCCGGCTTCGGCGGCTTCGAGCCGGGCCAGTTCCCGGTACAGATCGAGGAACCGCCGGTCCAGCCCGCGGGCTACGCCTTCGCCATCTGGGGCCTGATCTACGCCTGGCTGATCGCCAGCACCCTCTTCGGCCTGCTGCGCCGAAGCGACGACATCGACTGGACGCCGATGCGACCGGCGCTTTTCGCAACGCTGGCGCTGGGGGCCACATGGCTGCCGGTGGCGGTGCTGACCCCGCTGGGGGCCACCCTGCTGATCTGGCTGATGCTGGCCGGTGCGCTCACGGCGCTGTTCCGCGTGGGCGACACCGACCGCTGGCTGCAACAGGCCCCGGTCGCGGTGCTGGCGGGCTGGCTGACGGCGGCCGCCTGCGTGGCGCTCGGCGTGGTGCTGGGCGGCTACGGCTGGCTGCCGCCGACCCCGGCGGCGCTTCTGTCGCTGCTGGTGGCGGTGGTGATCGCCGTCACAGTGCAATACCGCCTGCACCGGGCGCCGGAATACGGCATCACCGTGATCTGGGCGCTGGTCGGCGTGATCGTCGAGAACATGCAGCCCTTCAATGCCGCCGTGGCCGGGCTCTCGCTGCTCGGCATCCTGGCAATCCTCAGCCTGCGCGCCACCGACACGGAATAGGCGCGGGCACAAAGCCCCACGACCCTGGCCGCGATTGCCCGCCAGGGGATGGGTCGCACGGCCCCTGTCTCGCCCCCGCCCTTCCGGTGCCCATGCCCGGTCTCGCCCAGACGCCGGGCCCCGTCGGCTCCGAAACCGGCAAGGGCCGCCCCCGAAGCCTCGTCCTGCAACGGCAACCTGCCCCGCGCCGAGGGCGCCCCCGACCGCAACCACGCCCGGACCATCCGCGCCGAGCGCTTCCGCCGCGCCGGGCTCAGCCACGGCCACACGCTGACCCTGCAGTGGAGCGACACGGGTTTTCTACAGGATCATGGCCGACGGCCCGCTGCACACCACAGGGGGCGACGGCTAAGCCCTCGACCGGGCCGCGCCGACACCGGACCCCGTGCCCCGAAAGCCTCCCCTGCTTCTCTGGTCCCCAAATACCCTCGGGGCGCGCGCATGGCGCGCGGGGCAGAGCCCCGAAGCGGGGGTTTGGGGGCCAAAGCCCCCAAGAGTGAGAGCGCGCCGCAGGCGCCCCGCAGGTTTCGCTCTGTGCTGCCCCTGCTGCGGACCGCTCAGTCCTTCTTCTTCGGCAGCTTGCCCAGATGCTTCTTCAGCGCGCCCGCGTTCTTCTCGCGCCGCCCCTTGTAGGGGTTGCGGTCGCCCTGCCCGCGCATGGTCAGGCGGATCGGCGTGCCCGGCATGTCGAAGTCCTCGCGCAGCCCGTTCACCGAGGAAGCGCGAGTAGCTCTCCGGCAGCTTGTCGGGATGCGAACACATCACCACGAATCCCGGCGACGCGCGTCTTGGCCTGGGTCATGTAGCGCAGCTTGATGCGGCGGCCTTGCGGTGCGGGGGGCGGATGCCTCTGCACCATGCTCTCCAGCCAGCGGTTCAGCTGCCCGGTGGACACCCGCCGGTTCCAGACCGTGTAGGCCTGCATCACCGCCGCCTGAAGCCGGTCGAGCCCCTTGCCCGTGCGCGCCGAGACCGTCACCAGCGGCGCCCCGCGCAGCTGCGGCAAGAGCCGCTCGAAGGCCTCGCGCAGCTCGCGCAGCTTGTCCTGCTTGTGGTCCTCGGCGTCCCATTTGTTCACCGCCACGACCACGGCGCGGCCTTCGCGCTCGGCCAGGTCGGCAATCTTCAGGTCCTGCACCTCGAAGGGAATGGCCGCGTCCAGAAGAACCACCACCACCTCGGCGAATTTCACCGCGCGGATGCCGTCCGAGACCGACAGCTTCTCCAGCTTTTCCTGCACCTTGGCGCGGCGGCGCATGCCGGCGGTGTCGAAGATGCGCATCGGCACCCCGCCCCAGTCCATCCGCACCGAGATCGCGTCCCGCGTGATCCCGGCCTCCGGCCCGGTCAACAGCCGCTCTTCGCCGAGGATCTTGTTCACCAGCGTTGACTTCCCGGCATTCGGGCGGTAGACGACCGCCACCTGCAGGGGCTTTGTCGGCGTCGGCATCGGGACCGAGATCGTCATCCTCGTCGATCTCGTCGGGCACGGCCACGTTCGTCTCGGGCGCCTCTTCCGCGGCCCGCGCCTCGAAGCCGTCCGACAGCGGCAGCAGCACCTGGTACAGCTCGTCCAGCCCCTGCCCGTGTTCCGCCGACAGCCGGATCGGCTCTCCCAGGCCCAGCGAATAGGCCTCGATCACGCCGCCGTCCGCGGTAGGCCCCTCGGCCTTGTTGGCGGCAAGGATGACGTGCCCGGCGCGGCGGCGCAGGATCTCGGCAAAGACCTCGTCGTCGGGCAGGATGCCCGCGCGGGCGTCGATCAGGAACAGGCAGATATCCGCCTCTTCCACGGCACGCTCGGTCAGGCGGCGCATCCGGGCGGGCAGCGAGTCGTCGGTCTCGTTCTCCAGACCGGCGGTGTCGATGACGGTGAAGCGCAGGTCGGCCAGCCGGGCCTCGCCCTCGCGCAGGTCGCGGGTGACTCCGGGCTGGTCGTCGACCAGCGCAAGGCGCTTGCCCACGAGGCGGTTGAAGAGCGTCGACTTGCCCACATTGGGGCGGTAGGCGATGGCGAGAGAGAAGGACATGCGGCGCTCCGGCGGATCAGACCCGCCGCTTAGCGCATTTCCACGCACGAGGGAACCACCCGCGCGCACCTGTCGCCCCGGGGCGGCAAAAGGCCCTGCGCAGGGCCTTTGAAAAAGCGCCTTCGAAGGCGCTTTACCTCACCGATATGCGTGCAGGACGCCCTTGCCGGAGACGACGTAGAGCGTGCCCCCCGCGACCACGGGCCGCGTCGTCGCGCCGCCGTCGATGGGCACGCTGCCCACCAGGGCGCCGCTTTCGGGCGCGAAGGCCCGCAGATAGCCGTCCGAGCCCGCCACGATCAGCCGGTTGCCCGCGAGGATCGGGCCGAGGTTGGCATAGGCTTCGCTGCGGCGCTTGTTGGGGTTGCGCTTGGTCTTGTAGCCCGGAAGGTCGACCGCCCAGACCTGCTCGCCGGTCGCCGCGTCCAGCCGGATCAACTGGTTGCGGTCCGAGACGAAGAAGACGGAGTCGCCCGCCGGCCAGAGCGGCCCCAGCGCGCCCTCGCGGGCCGTCCACTTGCGTTCGCCGTTGTACAGCCCCAGCGCCACGACGCGACCGGCGTGGTTGCCCGCAAAGACCGTCTCGCCCGCGATCAGCGGGTCGCCGGTGATGTCGTTCACGGTGGAGATGGCAAAGCCGTTGCGGCGCCCGAGAATGTCGGCGTTCCAGACCCGCAGCCCGCCCTGCCGCAGCGCGCCCTGCAGGGTTCCGCTGCCGAAGGAGAAGATCACATGCGTGTCGCCGATCGCCGGGGCGGGCGCCCCCGCGACGTTGTTGATGTTCTCGGCCCCGTCGATCTGCCAGCGCACGCGCCCGGAATCGGCCTCCAGCGCCCAGCCGGTCTGATCGCCCGATGTCACATAGACCACGCCATCGCGGTAGGACGGCGCACCGGTGGCGGTATTGCCCAGATCCTGCTTCCAGAGCTCGCGCCCCGTCGCCGGGTCCAGCGCCACCAGCATGCCGAAGCCCGAAGAGACGTAAAGCGCCCGGTCGCTGACCGCCAGACCGCCGCCCTGCGCCTGGATCGCCTTGTCGCGCAGCGGCGTCAGGTCATGTTCCCACAGCGTGCCGCCACCGGTCGAGGTGGCCCGCACGACATGGGCGGAATCCATCGTGAAGACGCGGTCGCCGCCGACCACCGGGTCGACGTTCAGCCGGTTGCGCCGCGTGTCGCCGCGCCCGATCGAGGTGGCAAAGACCGGCTGGAAGCGCCCCGAGAAGGCCGCATTGGTCACCCGCGCGTGCGGCGAGACACCGCTTTGCGCCCAGGAGGCGCTGGCGTTCTGGCCCGGAAGCGCGATGGCCCGGGCGACATTCGGCCCGGGGGTGTCGATATCGCCGCCACCACGGGTCTGAAGCACGTCGCGCACGTTCAGGCGCTCGCCGCCCAGAACCGTGTCGCGTTCGGTGCAGCCCGCCAGCGCCAATGCGCCAAGCGTCGTCAGGATCATCGCCTTGTGCAAAGCCATCGTGTTCTGCCCTCTTGCCTCTCGTTCCCGGTTGCGCTGCGATCAGCTTTCGGGAACCGTGCCACCCAGCGCCACAATCAACTGAGACGCCCTGCGGCGCAAGCCCGCCGTCACCTCTGCATCCTCGATGATGCGTGTCAGGCGCGCCTGCGCGGCCTCGGCATCGCCCGCCTCGACCTCGATCAGGGCCAGCTGTTCCTCGGCCAGCAGGCGCAGCGGCTGCCCCGCGACGGCCAGCGCCTCGAACCCGCTGCGGCGGTCTTCCAGCGAAACCACCTCGGCCCCGCGGGTCAGCGCCTTGTAGCGGGCGATCTGGCGGTAGATCGACGGCACCTCGGTATTGTCGGCCACCGCCTGCAGGCGGGCCACGGCCTCGGCATCATTGCCGGCGCTGCCCTCTTCGGCGGCGATCAGCATCTGCAGGATGGCCTCGGCCCCGGTCGCGCCGCCCTCGACGCCTTCCAGCGCCGCGATGCGCGCGGCCTCGTCGCCTTCGTCCAGTGCCGCGAGAATCTCGTCACCAAAGCTCTGCGCCGCGCGCTCTTCCGAGGCGATGCGGAACTCGCGCCAGGCGGTTCCGCCGACGATCAGCAGCACCAGCGCCACCGCGATCCAGCCGTATTTGCGCATTGCCGCGAAGAGCTTGTCGCGTTTGACCTCTTCGGTGACCTCGTCGATGAAACTGTCGGTGTCGCTCACCCTTTGGCCTCCCTCTGGCGCGGTTTGCCCCCTCTTACACAGGCGGGCGGCGGGTGCCAAGCGGTCATCTCCGGCGCCCCGGTCCACGGCGGAATCGCTCGCAGACCACATCGAAAAAGCGCCCGGACGCGGCATCTGCGTGGCAATACTGTCGGAAACTGTCAGTTTCGTGCCGTTGCGACAACCGGCACGCTTGCGCGGTGATGCAAAGCCCCCTAAAAACTGAACCATTCGGTTCAGAGGGGGAACGCGGTGGGGGCCGCGCCCGATGATCCACCATTGGCGCCCCGGCGTAAGACCTTTTGAAATACAGATGAGACCCGAATGCGTATCGTTTCCCTGATCACGGCCCTGATTGTGGCCGTCGTCCTTTATGGCCTCGTTATGGAACGGGACCGTCTCCTGGGTTTTGCGCGGGACAATACGCCCGCCGCATTGGCCGGGGCCGACACGCCAGAGCCCGAGGACCCGGCGGCAGAGCCCGCGGCGGCGGTCGCGGAGACACCCGCGGACACGCTGCCCGAAGGCACCGTGCGCGTCATGGCCCACCGCTCGGTGGCGCAGGTGGTCGACAGCGCCGTGGTCCTGCGCGGCGAGACAGAGGCGCTGCGCGAGGTCGAGGTGCGGGCCGAGACCTCGGGCAAGGTGGTCTCGGAACCGCTGCGCCGGGGGGCGCTGGTCGAGGCCGGGCAGCTGCTGTGCAAGATCGACCCGGGCACGCGGCAGGTCTCGCTGCGCGAGGCCACGGCGCGGCTGGCGGAGGCCGGGGCCCGGTTGCCGGAATCCAAGGCGCGCCTCGCCGAGGCCGAGGCCGCCCTGCCCGCCGCCCGCGCCCGCATCCTCGAGGCCGAGGCCGCCGTGCCCGCCACGCAGGCGCAACTGTCCCAGGCCCGCGCCGGGGTGCCCGCCGCCGCCGCCCGCCTGACCGAGGCCAAGGCCCGCGTCCCGGAATCCGAGGCCTATCTGGCCGAGGCCAAGGCCCGCGTCCCCGAGGTCGAGGCCCGGCTGGAAGAGGCCGAAAGCCGCGTCCCCGAGGCCGAGGCCCGGCTGGCCGAGGCGCAGGCCGCCGTGCCCGCCGCGCAGTCGCGCCTGAAAGAGGCCCAGGCCGCCGTGCCCGCCGCCCGCGCCGCGCTTGCCGAGGCCGAGGCGCGGGTGCCAGAGGCCGAGGCCCGCGTGCTGGAAGCCGAAGCGCGGGTGAAAGAGGCCGATATCAACCTCAAGGCCGCGCAGTCGCTGGCCCGCGACGGCTTTGCCGCGCAGACCCGGCTGGCCGCTTCCGAGGCCGCCTTCGAGGCCGCCGGGGCCGGGGTGCAGGCCGCGCAACTGGGGCTGAAGAGCGCCGCCTCGGGCATCGAGGCCGCGAAAAGCCAGGTGCAGGGCGCGCTGGCGGGGGTCGAGACCGCCAAAAGCCAGGTCGAGACCGCCAAGGCCGCCGTGCAGTCGGCGCAAAGCGGCATCCGCAACGCCAAGGCGGGCGTGATCGCCGCCAAGGCCCAGATCCAGAACGCCAAGGCCGGGGTGCAGGCCGCGCAAAGCCAGATCCAGAACGCCAAGGCCGGGGTGCAAAGCGCCACCTCGGATGTCGAGGGCGCCTCTGCCGCCGTCGAAAGCGCCCTGTCGGGCGTCGAGGGCGCCAAGGCCGCCGTGATCTCGGCCAAGTCGCAGCTGGAAGGCGCCGCCGCCGCGGTGCAATCCGCCAAGACCGGCGAGGAAAGCGCGCTCAGCGCCATCCAGGCCGCCGAGGCCGCCATCGCCTCTGCCGAGAAAGAGATCGAGCGCCTGTCGATCCACGCCCCCTTTGCCGGGCTTCTGGAAACCGACACCGCCGAGCTGGGTGCCCTGATGCAGCCGGGCAGCGCCTGCGCCACGGTGATCCAGCTGAACCCGGTCAAGATCGTGGGCTACGTGGCCGAAAGCGATGTGGCCCGCGTCGACCATGGCGCGCAGGCGGGCGCGCGCCTGGTCTCGGGCCGCGAGGTGGCGGGCAAGGTCACCTTCGTCTCGCGCTCTGCCGATCCGCTGACCCGCACCTTCCGCGTCGAGATCCTTGTCGACAACGAAGACCTCTCGATCCGGGACGGCCAGACCGCCGAGATCGCCATCGCCGCCGAGGGCGCCCCCGCGCATTTGCTGGCGCAATCCAGCCTGACGCTGGACGACGACGACCGCCTTGGCGTGCGCAGTGTCTCACCCGAGGAAACCGTGGCTTTCCTGCCCGTCACGCTGCTGCGCGACACCCGCGAAGGGGTCTGGGTGACCGGCCTGCCGGACACCGTGGACGTCATCACGCTGGGGCAGGAATACGTCACCGACGGGGTGCCCGTCGCGCCCAGCTTCGAGGAGATCATCCAGTGACCGGGATCGTCGACTGGGCGGCGCAGCGCGCCCGCATGGTGCTGGCCTTCATTGTTCTGGGCCTCGTGGTCGGCGCCTATGCCTACATCAGCCTGCCGAAAGAGGGCGAACCGGACATCGAGATCCCCGCCCTGTTTGTCTCGGTGCCCTTCCCCGGCATCTCCGCCAGCGACGCCGAGACGCTGCTGGTCAAGCCGATGGAATCGGAACTGTCGGACCTCGACGGGCTGAAGAGCATGACCGCCACCGCCGCCGAGAGCTATGCCGGTCTGGCGCTGGAGTTCGAATTCGGCTGGGACAAGACCAAGATCATGGCCGACGTGCGCGACGGCATGTCCAACGCGCAGGCCGATTTCCCCGAGGGCGCGGAACAGTATTCCATCAACGAGATCAACTTCTCTGAATTCCCGATCCTGATCGTCAACCTGTCGGGGCCCCTGCCGGAACGCACGCTGAACCGTGTCGCCAAGGACCTTCAGGACCGGGTCGAGGGGCTGGATTCCGTGCTCGAGGCCGGGATCGCGGGCGACCGCGACGAGATGCTCGAAGTGGTGATCGACCCGCTGCGGCTGGAAAGCTACAACGTCACCGCGGGCGAGCTGATCACCGTCGTGCAGAACAACAACCAGCTGATCGCCGCTGGCGAGGTCGAGACCGAGAACGGCACCTTTGCACTGAAGGTGCCCTCGAATTTCTCCGAGGCGCGCGACGTCTACGACCTGCCGGTGAAGGTGAACGGCGACCGCGTGGTGACGCTGGGCGATCTGGCGACCATCAACTTGACCTTCGAGGACCGCACTGGCACCGCGCGGTTCAACGGTGTGCAGACGGTCGCCCTGCAGGTGGTCAAGCGCAAGGGCTTCAATATCATCGACACCGCCGCCGACGTGCGCGCGGTCATCGCCGAGGCCCGCGAGGGCTGGCCGCCCGAGCTGCAGGCGGTACTGGACGTGGGCGATTCCAACGACCAGAGCCGTCAGGTGGAAAGCATGGTCAGCCAGCTGGAAGGCTCGGTCCTGACCGCCATCGCGCTGGTGATGATCGTGGTGCTGGCCTCGCTGGGGCTGCGGCCCGCGCTGCTGGTGGGTTTCGCCATCCCGACCTCTTTCCTGCTGTGCTTCGTGCTGCTGGCGATCATGGGTGTGACGATTTCCAACATCGTCATGTTCGGCCTGATCCCGGCCGTTGGCATGCTGGTCGACAGCGCCATCGTGGTGGTCGAATACGCCGACAAGCGCATCTCTGAAGGCTCGGGGCCGATGCATGCCTATGTCGAGGCCGCCAAGCGCATGTTCTGGCCGGTGGTCTCGTCCACCGCCACGACGCTCTGCGCCTTCCTGCCGATGCTGTTCTGGCCCGGTGTGGCGGGCGAGTTCATGGGCATGCTGCCGGTCACGCTGATCTTCGTACTGGCCGCCAGCCTCGTGGTGGCGCTGATCTACCTGCCGGTCATGGGCGGTGTCACGGGCCGCTTTTCGCGCAACATCCACCGCGCCGGCAACTGGCTGCGCGGGGCCACGCCCTGGCTGGTGCGCGCGGCGCTGGTGCCGGTGATGATCTTCGGCATGTTCCTGGGCGCCATGATGGTGCTGAACCCGGCCTACCTGTTCCCCGTCGAGGGCGAGGGGCTGGCGGCCCGCCTGCCCGGCATCGTGACCTTCCTGCTGTTCGCGGTGCTCTCTTCGGTGGTCATGGACGCGGCAGCCCTGCAACGCCGCCGCAAGCGCATCGAGGGCAGCCACCGCCGCACGCCCTTCGGCTACGTGATCAAGGCCATCGCGGGCAATCCGGTCATGCCGCTGGTGACGCTGGGCGCCGTCGGCTTCTTCGTCGCCAGCGTCTTCAGCTACTTCGGCGAGAACAACAACGGCGTCGAGTTCTTCGTCGACAGCGAGCCCGAGCAGGCCATCGTCTACGTCCGCGCGCGGGGCAACCTGTCGCTTCAGGAAAAGGACGCCATCGTCCACCGCGCCGAGCAGATCGTGCTGGCGCAGCCCGGCATCCTGAACGCCTTCGCCTTTGCCGGAGAGGGCGGGCTCGACAACAACACCGGCGGGGCGCAGGCCCCCAAGGACACCATCGGGCAGGTCCAGCTGGAGACCATCCCATGGGAGGACCGCGCCGCCTATGCCCGCGAACACCCCGACGAGGTCACGCTGGAGCAGCTGGACGGCGATTACATCATCGACGCCCTGACCGCCAAGCTGGAGCGTATCCCCGGCATCGAGATCGAGATCCTCGCACAGGCGCGCGGCCCGGCCTCGGCCAAGCCCGTTCACCTGCGTCTGAAGGGCAACGACTGGGAAGACCTGCTGACCGCCACGGCCCCGGCGCGCGAACGGTTCGACACCCTGCCCGCGCTGACCCTGATCGAGGACACGCGCCCCCTGCCCGGCATCGACTGGGAGATCGACGTCGATGTCGAAAAGGCCGGGCGCTTCGGCGCCGACGTGGCCGTGGTGGGCGCCATGGTGCAGCTTGTGACGCGCGGCATCCTGCTGGACAGCTACACGCCAGCCGGGTCCGACGAAGAGATCGAGATCCGCGTGCGCCTGCCCGAGGAAGACCGCGTGCTGTCGACGCTGGACAGCCTCAAGGTGCGCACGGCGGACGGCCTTGTGCCGCTGGCGAACTTCGTCACGCGCCAGCCGGTGGAAAAGCTGGCAGAGATCAACCGCATCGACCAGAAGCGCTATTTCGACGTCAAGGCCGGGGTGAACACCGACCGCAAGACGGTTCGGATCACGATGCCCGCCGAGGTCGCGCGCGAGGCCAGCTTTTACGAGGAACCGCAGCGGGCCGAGGGCGCAGAGGCGCCCGCCACGGTCTCGCACGAGCTTGGCTTCGGCAGCGAGATCCCGGCAGAGCAGGCCCGGGACGGAGGCGGTTACGATCTGTCGCTGGACTTCCCGCGACCCGGCTCTTTGTTCGGTGGCTCCGGCGGCGGGGTCGAAACGCGGTACTTCCAGGTGGAACGCGGGATTTCCGACAGCGAGGCGGCAGAGCTTCAGCGCCTGGTGGACCGGGGGGCGAGTGTCTCTCTGGTGCCCATGACCGCCAACGACCGCATCGCGCAGCTGACCGAGTGGCTGGAGACCGCCCCCCTGCCCGCGGGCATCGAGTGGGAATGGACCGGCGACCAGGAAGACCAGGAGGAAAGCCAAGCCTTCCTTTCCTCTGCCTTCGGTGCGGCGCTGGGTCTGATGTTCATCATCCTGCTGGCGCAGTTCAACAGCCTTTACAACGCGGTGCTGGTGCTGATTGCCGTGGTGCTCTCCACCACCGGCGTGCTGATCGGCATGCTGGTCATGGGCCAGTACTTCAGCGTCATCATGACCGGCACCGGCATCGTCGCGCTGGCGGGGATCGTGGTGAACAACAATATCGTGCTGATCGACACTTATCAGGAATACAGCCGCTACATGCCCCGGATCGAGGCCATCGTGCGCACCGCAGAGGCGCGCATCCGCCCGGTTCTGCTGACCACGATCACCACCATGGCAGGCCTTGCGCCGATGATGTTCGGGCTGTCGCTCGACTTCTTCGCGGGCGGCTATTCGATCGACAGCCCGACGGCGCTGTGGTGGAAGAACCTCGCGACGGCGGTGGTCTTCGGCCTTGGGGTCGCGACGGTACTGACGCTGGTGGTGACGCCCTCGCTGCTGGCGGTGCGGGTCTGGGCCACGACCTACGTGCTGTGGCTGGCGCGCCTGCTGGCGCGGCTGTCGCTGGGCCGCAGCAGCACGGCGGCCCGCGACTGGGCACTGAACCGCGCGGCACGGCGGGTCTCTGCGCCAGAGATCATCTGGGAGGACGAGACCCCGAGCGATCCGCGCCAGCCGGAACTGGCGCTGCGGGCGGCGGAATGACAGATCGGGCCGTCAACCATCGCGCGGTGCAGATCTTGATTTTCGGAGTGGTTTGGGGTAAGTGTTGGGAACGATACAGATCGACGCTCGTCGAACTTCTTTTTAAAGAGCCCCCGGGGTGGTGCAACACCCCGGGGTGACTTTTTGTCAGGCCAGGATGATCATGACGAGGATCGTCAGGATCATCAGCGCGACAGTCAGCCAACGATACATATCTTCACTCATACAAACTCCTTTCCGCATCCTCATAGGATACGCATCGGAGTGTATGTTGGGATGGTTAATGGAACCGTTAAGATTGCGTTGAGGACGGTCGTTCTGCCTGACCGGACGACCTGCGCTCCCGCCTGCACCGGTCCGAGCAATAGCGCACTTCGTCCCAGACCTTCGCCCACTTCTTGCGCCACGTGAACGGGCGCCCGCAGATGGCGCAGGTCTTTTGTGGCAGGTCACCCTTCTTCACGGCCATGCCACGCCAAACGGCGGGGACCCGAAGCCCCCGCCCGACACCCGGACCGCTACCCCCATCACTCCGTGACGGCTGCGCCTTCGCCCGCCACCGGGCCGTCCAGCGTCTCGACGGCCTCGGCGCCCGGCACGACGCGCTCTGCCTCGCTTTCACCCGGAGTATTTCCGACCGCGAAAACCCAGAGGATCCAGCCCACGAACAGCAGCGCGGCAAAGCCTGCGGCGATGGTCATGCCGCCAAGAGCGGGACGGTGGCGGCGCTCTTGCTTCTCGATATTCGTTTGCGGGGCAGACATGTCGTCTCTCCTGTCATCTCGGGGTGCCAGCCATTGCAGCGGCTCACTTGCAGGCCTAACACTTGGCCCAAACCGAAGTTCCAAACCGCCGAGGACCGCCATGAAGGACGCCAGCCCGCAAACCGTCTACCTTTCGGACTACACACCCTTCGGCTGGCAGGTGCAGGACGTGCACCTGACCTTCCGTCTGGCGCCAGAGGCGACGCGGGTTCTGGCCCGCATCCACTTCGCCCCAAACCCCGACGCGCCGAAGCAGGAGTTCTTCCTGCACGGCGAGGATCTGACGCTGATCCATGCGGCCATCGACGGTACCGGACCGTGTCCCCGGTGCAATCGGCGGAGGGTCTGACCTGCACGGTGCCCGACGGGCCCTTCCTCTGGGAATGCGAGGTCGAGATCGCACCCGCGAAAAACACCGCGCTCGAAGGCCTGTACATGTCGAATGGCATGTATTGCACGCAATGCGAAGCCGAGGGCTTCCGCAAGATCACCTTCTACCCCGACCGCCCCGACGTGATGTCGGTCTTCACCGTCCGCATCGAGGGCGGCGAGCCGGTCAAGCTGTCGAACGGCAACCCCGGAAAGACCGGCGAGGGCTTTGCCGAGTGGCACGACCCATGGCCCAAGCCCGCCTATCTCTTTGCGCTGGTGGCGGGCGATCTGGTCAACCACCCAGACCGCTTCACCACCATGAACGAGCCGCGATGTCGAGCTGAACATCTGGGTCCGCCCCGGCGACGAGGGCAAATGCGCCTTCGGCATGGAGGCGCTGAAGAAGTCGATGAAATGGGACGAGGATGTCTATGGCCGCGAATACGACCTCGACATCTTCAATATCGTCGCCGTGGACGACTTCAACATGGGCGCGATGGAGAACAAGGGGCTGAACGTCTTCAACAGCTCCTGCGTGCTGGCCTCGCCCGAGACCTCGACCGATGCCAATTTCGAGCGGATCGAGGCGATCATCGCGCATGAATACTTCCACAACTGGACCGGCAACCGCATCACCTGCCGCGACTGGTTCCAGCTTTGTCTGAAAGAGGGGCTGACGGTCTTCCGCGACGCGCAGTTCACCGCCGACATGCGCTCTGCGCCGGTGAAGCGGATCGAGGATGCGCAGATGATGCGCGGGCGCCAGTTCCCCGAGGATCAGGGGCCTTTGGCGCACCCGGTCCGACCCGAAAGCTTTCAGGAGATCAACAACTTCTACACCGCGACGGTCTATGAAAAGGGCGCCGAGGTGATCGGCATGCTCAAGCGGCTGGTCGGGGATGAGGATTATGCCAAGGCGCTGGACCTCTATTTCGACCGCCACGACGGCGACGCGGCGACCATCGAGGACTGGCTGAAGGTCTTCGAGGATGCGACGGGCCGCGACCTGACCCAGTTCAAGCGCTGGTACTCTCAGGCGGGCACGCCGCGCGTCAGCGTCACCGAGGATTGGGCCGATGGCACCTATACCCTGACCTTCCGGCAGGTCACGCCGCCCACCCCCGGCCAGCCCGATAAGGCGCCGCAGGTGATCCCCATGGCCGTGGGCCTGCTGAACCCCAACGGCGACGAGGTGGTGCCCACCACCCTGCTGGAAATCACCGAAGCCGAGCAGTCCTTCCGTTTCGACGGGCTCTCTGCCCGGCCCGTGCCCTCGCTCCTGCGCGACTTCTCGGCCCCCGTGGTGATGGAGCGTGAAGCCAGCGCCGAGGAACGCGCTTTCCTGCTGGCCCATGACACCGACCCCTTCAACCGCTGGGACGCCTCGCAGATGCTGGGGATCGAATGCCTGATCGCCATGATCACCGAGGGCGCGACGCCCGACACCGCGTGGCTCGACGGGCTGGAGCGGGTGCTGCGGGACACCGACCTCGACCCGGCCTATCGCGCGCTGATGATGGGCACGCCCTCGCAGGCCGAACTGGCCCGCGTGCTGCACGAGCGCGGCCACACCCCCGACCCGGAGGCCATCTGGAACGCCGCCGAGACGCTGGCGCAGTTCCGCGCCGAACGCTGGGCCGACCTGCTGCCGCGCCTCGCCGCCGAGGCCACCGTCGAGGCCCCCTACTCCCCGACGCCGAACAGGTGGGCAAGCGCGCGCTTGGCGCGGGTGTGCTGGCGCTTCAGACGCGGCTGGACGGCGGCAAGGCGGCGCAGGCGCAATTCGACAGCGCCGACAATATGACGCTGCAACTGACCGCGCTTGGCAGCCTCGTGCGGGCGGGCCGCGACGCAGAGGCGCTGGCCGCCTTCGAGGAGCAGTGGCAGGACGACCGCCTTGTCATGGACAAGTGGTTCGGCCTGCAGATCGGCGCCGCGGCGCCCGATGTGGCGGTCGAGCGCGCGCAGGCGCTGACCCGGCATGCGGCCTTCGACTGGAAGAACCCCAACCGCTTCCGCGCCGTCCTTGGCGGTCTGGCCATGCATCACGCCGCCTTCCACCGCGCCGACGGGGCCTCTTACGCGCTGCTGGCCGACTGGCTGATCCGGCTCGACGACCTGAACCCGCAGACCACCGCGCGCATGGCCGCCGTGTTCCAGACCCGGACCCGCTACGACGAAGGCCGCCGCGCGCTGATGCGCGCCGCGCTGGAACGCATCGCGGCGAAGCCGAAGCTCTCGCGGGATACCGGCGAGATGGTCGACCGGATGCTGGCGCAATGAGCGGGCTCCTGATCGTCACCGGGGCCAGCACCGGCATCGGCGCCGCGACGGCGCGCATGGCGGCCTTCAACGGCTGGCAGCGCATCGTCGTGCATTATGCCCATGACAAGGCCGGGGCCGACGAGACGGCGGCCATGGTCGAAAGCATGGGCGCGCAGGCCTATGTGGTGCAGGCCGATGTCTCGAACCCCAAGGCCGTGGCGAAGATCTTTGCGCAGGTGGCAGAGATGAAGCCGGGCCGCATCGGGCTGGTGAACAATGCCGGCATCGTGGCGCCCACCGGCAAGCTGGCGGACCTGACGCCAGAGCGGGTCGCGCAGGTCTTTGCCGTCAACGTCTTCGGCGCCATCGAGGTGATCCGGCAGACGGTCGCGGTGATGCGCGACTGGGGCAAGGGCGGCGCCATCGTCAATATCTCCAGCGCCGCGGCGCGGCTGGGGGCGGCGAACCAATATGTCGACTATGCCGCCTCGAAGGGGGCCATCGATTCGCTGACGCTGGGGCTGGCGGACGAGCTGGCGCCCGAGGGCATCCGCGTGAACGCCATCCGCCCGGGCCTGATCGACACCCCGATCCACGCCAAGGGCGGCCTCCCCGACCGGCTGGACAAGATCGGCCACACGCCGCCGCTGGGCCGCCCCGGCACCGCCGACGAGGTCGCCGAGGCCGCGCTCTGGCTGCTGTCGGAACGCGCCTCCTACGTCACCCGCACCATCGTGGATGTCGCGGGCGGGCGGTGAGCGCCTTCGCCCCGGGCAGCCCCCCGCCCCCGCTGCATCACGCGGCCAGCGGGCGCAGCCTGCGGGCGGCGCTGGTCATCCTGACGGTCTGGCTTGCGGCGCTGGCGCTTCGGCTTTGGCTGCAGGCGCATCCCGCGATCGTCGCGGCGGCGCTGCTGGCCACGCTGCCCGCGCTCTGGGATTTCGCCCGGGCCCGGCGCGCCCGGCTGACACTGGACGACCGCACCCTGTGCTGGCGCTCTGGCCCGGTCACCGGAGAGGTCGCGCTGGCCCGGATCGACCGTGTACGCATGGACACGCGGCTTGATCTTTCGGTGCGGGTCCGGCTGATCCTGCGCGACGGGACGCGCGTGCCGCTGCCACAGGATGCGCTTCCCCCGCCCCACCGGTTGCACGAGGCGCTGGTTTCACGGGGTGTCCTTGTAGAGAAACATCATTTCGCACTTCTTTAGGCGGTGCGCGTATGTTTGCCCATTGCTTCCGCGGGTGTGTGGCTTAAATCGTTAAGTCGGCTAGACTAGCCATGACGGCGCGCCTGTCATCCGTATGATACCGAATCGTGATCTTGGGCCAGTGATATGAAAGACCGCATCGACCCCCTGATCGAGGAACGCGCCCCCTGGCTGTTTGCGGACCGCCCGGGCACCCGTCTCTTGCGCGCGGCACTGTACCGCCTTCTCAGCTACGAGAAGACGCTGGAAATCGGTTCCTCGGTCGACCATCTGCCCGCGCAGGAACTGATGGCGGTGATGGGCGACATGCTGTCCGACGAGGTCGAGGTCTCGGGGCTGGGCAACCTGCCCTCGCACGGACCGGCGCTTGTGGTGGCCAACCATCCCACGGGCATCGCCGACGGCATCATCCTGTATCATATCCTGCGCCAGGTCCGGCCCGACGCCTATTTCTTTGCCAACCACGACATCGTCCGCGCGGTTCCGCAGCTTGACGCGATGATTGCCCCGGTGGAATGGCGTAAGGACAAGCGCAGCCACGGCAAGACCCGCGAGACCATGGCCTATACCCGCCGCGCGGTGGCCGAGGGCCGGCTGGGCGTGATCTTCCCCTCGGGGCGGCTGGCGAAACGGCGCGGCCTGCGGCTGTACGAACGCCCCCGGATGGCCTCTGCCGCGATGATCGCCCGCAAGTTCGACCTGCCGGTGATCCCGATCAACATCCGCGCGCGGAATTCGGTGCTGTTCTACCTCTTCGACCTGATCCACCCGACCCTGCGGGACATCACCCTGTTCCACGAGACGCTGAACAAGGCGCGCCAGCCCTTCCTCGTGCGGGTCGGCGAACCGATTTCCGCCTCGGCCCTGCCCGCGAAATCCGAGGACGGGATCGAGATGCTGCGCCGCGCCACGCTGGCCCTTGGCGGACCGAAGGGAACCGGGCTGTCGCTGGTCGATGCCACCCGCCGCCCGAGCTGGCTGAAGGTCTGACGCTCTTCCCGACGTGAAGCGAAGCGCCCTGACGGCGCGTTTCGATCCAACCGATCCGAAACAGGCCCACGGGGCTGTCGCCGCGCACCCGACCGCCAAAGACGAAAAGGCCGCGCTCCTTCCGGGGGCGCGGCCTTTTCCTTGTGTCCTGACCGACCTGTCCGACGGGCGTCAGAACCGCGCGTGCGACTGGGTCGAGATGATTTCTGCGGCGTTCAGCCCGGGCTTCTTCGCGATCATCTCGGGCCGGGTGGCAGGGCTCTGCGGCTCCGGCCCGATGTGATCGGGGCGCGCCACCGGCTTCAGCGAGGAAAACAGCCCCGAGCAATAGGGTTGCTTGCGGGTCCATGCCTTCATGTCGGCGCGTTTCTTGGCAGAGTGGAACGGCCCCCAGTCGGCGGCCACGCCGCGCATCCCGGCGCTGATCACGCGGTCGCGCTTGACCGTCTTGGCCATGATCCTGAGCGCGCAGGAAAGATTGTCCTCGGGGTCCTTCAGCGCCTCGCCGCTGCGCGCCTTGCAGCCATAGCCACGCGCCGTGGCGGGCAGGATCTGCGTCAGCCCGTACCACTTTCCGCCACCGCCGACGGCACCGGGACGATGCGTGCTCTCGTGCCAGGCCAGCGCCGACGTCAGGCCGACCCAGAAGGCCTCGCGCACTTCGCGGGGGGCGTGAGGGTAGGCCGGGCAGTATTCGGCGATGTCGCGCGGCACGATGTCCGGCAGGACCGTGGCATGGGTCTTCAGCGCCGTGAGGGTGGCAAGGGTCCAGCTTTTCCGGCCAGAGGTCTTGTCCCAGCGCGCGGCGGGGATGACCATCCGGCGGGCAACCGGGCGAAGCGACGTCTTCACCGCTTGCTCGGACACCTGCGGCACAATCGCTTCAGGTTCTGGCAGCGGGGCCAGAGGGGTCTGAACCGAGTTGGCCGAGGCCGGAGCAGCGAGAAGCGTGAATAGTATGGCAGCTATACGCATCATGATCCGGGCAAGCTGCTATGAAGCGCCCCTTGTTGCAAGTGATGCAATTTGTCGCAACGGGGCGGGCCATTGTGCAGGCTGTCGAAACGCCCTGTGCCGGGGGCGCGGACAGGGGCGCTATGGGGCCGGAGGAAGGCCCGGGCAATTCCCGGAACGCGCCGCCTTTTGGTCACAGTGGCCGGGCATCTTGAGGGGCAATGTTCCTGTTCGAGTAGCGCCCCACCATGCGACCCTTTTTCACCAGAATCCCTGTCCTAGGCCCGGCCGTGAACCGCCCCGGCCAACCAAGGACAGGCGCGCGCCGCAGCACCGGCGCATCGGGCCCGGGGCCGCTGCGGCCACGGGTGGAGATCCCGGTCTGCGACCCCTGCCCCGAAACCGAAGCCCGCGACAAGCACCTGACACGGGGGCGTTTTCTGGCCCGGCAGGATGCATGGGACAGGCTTGCGACAGAGTTTCACACCGCCGAGCGCAACCGCCACATGACCCCCGGCCTGCTGCCGGTGGCCGCACTTCTTGCCAGCGGTGCGCGGGCCGATGCGATGGCCGCGGCCCGTGGCGCCGTGCAGCGCACGGAACCGCGCCGCGCCCGCGCCGTTCTTGCCGCCCTCGACCTCGCCATGGAGGACCAGCCGGACTGTCCGGCCACCGCCTTTGTCGCCGCCATGGCCCATGTCGACCTGGCCCGGGACTGGCGCGGCGCCTCGCCGCCGGGCGGCCTGTCGCCTCAGCGGAGAGACGCCTATGACTGGCACATGCGCCGCGCCGCCGAGCTGGCGGACCGCTACGACCCTTTCGAATGCGAATCGCCGGCATGGGCCGAGGTGCGCTGCGCCCTGCTAGAGGCCGCCCCCGGCCCGGCCTGCGCGCCGCCGACGACTTCGAGGATCTGATCGACCTCGCCCCCTTGCGGTCGGTCATTACACGGCCTTGGGCCGCGCCATGCGGCCCAAGGCCTTTGGCAGCTGGGAAATGCTGGAACGGCAGGCCCGCCGCACCGCCGAACGCACCCGCGATCTCTGGGGCGCGGGTGGCTACGCATGGGTCTATATCGGCGCGCTGGAGGTCGACGCGGGCGCCGAGCGGCGCCTCGGATGCCGAGCTTTTCGCCGAGGGGCTGCACGACATCCTCGCCCGCCAGCCCGGCCAGCACATGGCCAACCGGCTGGCCGCCTTCGCGGGCCTGACCATGGGCGGCCCTGCCGGGACCGGCAGCACACGCCGCCGCATCGCCGACAGTCTTGGCTGGATCGCGCAGGATCACCTGCGCGCACTGCACCCGCGCGTCTGGGCCCTTGCGCCGATGCCGGGGCGCGCGCATCCCGCCGAAACCAAGGCAGAGGATCTGGTCCGCCGGGGCCGCATCCGCGCCATGTCCAGCCTTGCGGAATTCTACGCCCCGGCGCTGGAGACCGGCCGCCGCCTTGTCTTCGGCCCCGATGGCATGAGCCTGCTGCGCGACGGCTGACCGGGCGGTCCGGCGGGCGCAGAGGCCCCGGTCCATGGGCGCTCTGCCCCTATCGGCGCCAAATGCGCATGGCCCGCCGCGCTGGCGCTGCCCTGCCCCTTGCCCAGAGCGTCCCCGCGCAGTAGACCGCTTGCCAAATCCGAGACGAGAGGCGGCCATGCTGGACCTGACATTCGAGACCCCGAAACCCAAGGTAATCGCGGGCGCAAAGCACGACTGGGAACTGGTCATCGGGATGGAGGTCCACGCGCAGGTGGCCTCTCAGGCGAAACTCTTCTCGGGAGCCTCGACGAAATTCGGCGCCGAGCCGAACTCCAACGTCTCCTTCGTGGACGCGGCGATGCCCGGCATGCTGCCCGTCATCAACGAATACTGCATCGAGCAGGCGGTGCGCACCGGCCTTGGCCTGAAGGCGGCGATCAACCTGAAATCCGCCTTCGACCGTAAGAACTACTTCTATCCGGACCTGCCGCAGGGCTACCAGATTTCGCAGCTCTACCACCCGCTGGTCGGCGAGGGCGAGATCATCGTCGACATGGAGCCGGGGATCGCCCGCAAGGTGCGGATCGAGCGCATCCACGTCGAGCAGGACGCCGGCAAGTCGATCCACGACATGGACCCGACCATGTCCTTCGTCGATCTCAACCGCACCGGCGTCGCGCTGATGGAAATCGTCAGCCGCCCCGATATCCGTGGCCCGGAAGAGGCCGCCGCCTATATCGCCAAGCTGCGCCAGATCCTGCGCTACCTCGGCACCTGCGACGGCAATATGCAGAACGGCAACCTGCGCGCCGACGTCAACGTCTCGATCTGCCGTCCCGGCCAGTACGAGAAGTATCAGGAAACGCAGGATTTCAGCCATCTCGGCACGCGCTGCGAGATCAAGAACATGAACTCGATGCGCTTCATCCAGATGGCCATCGACGTCGAGGCCAAGCGCCAGATCGCCATCGTCGAGAACGGCGGCACGGTCGATCAGGAAACCCGCCTGTACGATCCCGACAAGAACGAGACCCGGTCCATGCGGTCCAAGGAAGAGGCGCATGACTACCGCTACTTCCCCTGCCCCGACTTGCTGCCGCTGGAGATCGAGCAGGCCTGGGTCGATGACATCGCCGCCTCTCTGCCGGAACTGCCGGACGAGAAGAAGGCGCGTTTCGTCAAGGACTTCGGCCTGTCGGATTACGACGCGGGCGTGCTGACCGCCGAGGTGGTGAACGCCGACTTCTTCGAAAAGGTCGCGGCGGGCGCCGGTGACGGCAAGCTGGCCGCCAACTGGGTCATCAACGAGCTCTTCGGTCGCCTGAAGAAGGACGACAAGGGCATCGAGGACAGCCCCGTCTCGCCCGAACAACTGGCCGGGGTGATCCGCCTGATCAAGGCCGACACCATTTCCGGCAAGATGGCCAAGGACCTCTTCGAGATCGTCTATACCGAGGGCGGCAACCCCGAAGAGATCGCCGAGGCGCGCGGCATGAAGCAGGTCACCGATACCGGCGCCATCGAGGCCGCGGTGGACGAGATCATCGCCGCCAACCCCGCGCAGGTCGAGAAGGCCAAGCAGAACCCCAAGCTGGCGGGCTGGTTCGTCGGTCAGGTGATGAAGGCCACGGGCGGCAAGGCCAACCCCAAGGCGGTGAACGAGCTGGTGGCGAAGAAGCTGGCCGAGGCATGACCCCGGCCTGCCGCCGCGTGGCGGCTGCGATCCGGCGGGGGCCGTGACATGGCCCCCCGCCTGCGCGACACGCTTATGGTCCATAACGAGCGCGTCAAGCTGCTGGCGGGCTTTGCCAATGCGGTCGCCCTGGGCCTGATCGGCTTTGCGATCCTGCGGCCCTTGACCGAAAATTCACTGCACGTAAACTCTCTGACCATAGGCTGGGGCCTTGCCGGACTGGCATTGCACGGGCTTTCGCACTATATTCTGGGCATGCTGCGCAAGGAGAGACCGGAATGACTGGCTTCGAGATCGCGATCCCGCTGATTGCCTTCGCCGTCGTGGGCCTTGGCATCGTGCTGCTGAAACGTGAAACCCGCCGCATCGACGGCTGGCTGGACAGCAAGCGCCCCTCTCACCCCGCTGAATGACCCACGCGCCCCGGCGCGCCTATCGGCCCGCTGGAATAACGCAGAATTTGCGTTTGGCTGACGCTGGGTCACGATTCCCATACTGACAAACGGCCTTGATTTGTGTTAACGTTGGGTCAAGGCCTTCGGAATCGACGGGGGCTTAGCCTCAGGATTGATCGGGGCGTCACAACCAAGGATTGTACTGGGGGTTTTTGAACCTTTTTTGCACCATCAGGGGGCGTGGCCGAAGGGCCTGGCCCCCTTATTGCTGTCGCCCCCCTGCCCGCTGTCCACGACCACAGGTCGGGCCATGCGATGCCAACGCCGCATCCTGCCGCCCCGTCTCCGGACAAGCCCCCCCTGCACAGATCGCGCGTGACGGGGGCCGATGTGCCCCGCCGCTTCGCGCGTCAAGAACGACGGGCACGATGGCTGTCCCCCCACGCCGTTCTTGCGGGCGGCGGCCATCGCGGACGGCGCCGCGTCAGGCGTCGATGTCGAAGGACAACGCATGGATGCGCGTCGTCAGATCCCCCAGCGCCGCATGCATGGCCCGGTGCCGGGCCACACGGCTTTGGCCTGCGAACCCCGGTGCCCGGATCGTGACATGGAAATGGCTTTCGCCGGTGCCGTCATAGCCCGCATGGGACGCGTGACGCTCGCTGTCGTTGCGGATATCCAGCCGTGTCGGCGCAAAGGCCTCTTCCAGCTTTCGGCGCATTTCTTCTGCTCGTGACATTTTACGGTCTGCCCCCTGTCATTGCCTCGCAGATAGTCTATGCTCTGGCGTCCGAGTCGAGAAGAGGTGCCTTATGAGCAGATCAGATCCCTTCGGGTTCGACATGTCCGTGAAGTCCGCGAAGAAAAAAACCCGCGTGGACGCAAGAGCATGACCGGCGAGTCCGAAACCTCCACACGCGTTTGCGACCACCCCGGCTGCGAAGAGGCAGGCAAGTTCCGCGCGCCCAAGGCACCGGACGTTCTGGATGACTTCTACTGGTTCTGCCGGGACCACGTGCGCGAGTACAATGCCAAGTGGTCGTTCTTCGAGGGCAAGACCGAGGCCGAGATGAACGCGCAGGAAAGCGCCGACAAGGTCTGGGAGCGCAAGACCAAGGAGTGGCGCGACCCCGAGGCCAAGGCCTGGGCAAGACTGGGCATCGAGGACCCGCATCAGGTGCTGGGCGACAATGCCACGCGCAACCCCGGGCGGCAGAAGCCCGGCGGCGGGCGCAAGCTGCCCCCGACCGAGAAGCGCGCGCTGGAGATCCTCGATGCCGAGCAGGCGCTCACCAAGGTCGAGATCCGCAAGGCCTACAAGAAGCTCATCAAGGTGCTGCACCCGGACATGAACGGCGGCGACCGCAGCCAGGAAGAGCAGCTGCAAGAGGTTGTCTGGGCCTGGGACCAGATCAAGGACTCGCGCAGCTTCAAGTAAGGCCGCGCCCGGACAGGCGCGTGCCACGGGATCAGGGCCGGCCAATCGGGGCCACGGCCCCTGCCCTGCCGGGCTTGGATGACAGACGGGCGGCGCCACGGGGCCGCCCTTTTCCGTTTCGTGACGGCCCTCGGGTGCCCAGCCCGAAGCAGCCCGCACGCCTGCGAGCCCGACCGGCAGCGCCGCGCGCGCGGCGTGCAACGGCCGGTCCGCCCCCCAAGCGCCTGACCGCGCAACCCCTGCCGGGGCTGGCACCGGCCTCGGCAAGGCCCTTTCCGGCATAAAAAGCCCTTATCGCCAGAATGGACGCAAAATTAATCTACCTAAGGTTGATTAATTTCTAGACAGCTATCGTTCTAGCGTGCAATTCTCCATCACGGGCCCAGAGCTCCTCCACTCACGAACAGGGGCACCCGCAGCCATCCGGGTGCCCTTTTCGTTTGTCCGCCCGCCTTCCGACCCGGCCAGTCAGGCCGGGCGGAAGGTCATGGCGATGCCGTTGATGCAGTGCCGCTTGCCGGTCGGCGCCGGGCCGTCATCGAAGATATGACCCATGTGGCTGCCGCAGCGGCGGCAGTGGCATTCGGTGCGGGTCACGAAAAGCTTGCGGTCCGGCTTCGTCTCGACCGCATTCGGCAGGGCCTGCCAGAACGAGGGCCAGCCGGTGCCGCTGTCGAACTTGTGCCGGGACGAATACAGAGGCAGATCGCAGCCCTTGCACAGGAAGCTGCCCGCGCGCGTCTCGTCATTCAGCGGCGAGGTGTAGGCGCGTTCAGTCCCTTCCTCGCGCATGACGTGGAACTCGGCCTCGGTCAGCATGGCGCGCCATTCCTCGCGGCTGCGGCTGACCTCGAAGGCGGCAAGGGCGGGTTGGCTGAGGGCGGGCAGCGCCAGGGCGCCCGTCAGAAAGATGCGGCGTTTCATCGGCTCCTCCTTGGCTTTGGCGTGTCGGTTTCGGCGTTGTCTTGGTTTTCGGCGCGGGCCGGGCACACCGGCCTGCTTCAGAATAGAGCGCCCCCGGCCTGCGGGGGCAAGCCGGGGGCGCGCACGATCCCGTCAGGCATATTGGGGTCGCCCAACGCTTCGTGCACGGCGGGACGGGAAAACCACCCGTTTTGCACACAACCGGACCCCGCCCCGCATTGCCGGGCCTTACTGCTTCGGCAGCAGCACGCGGTCGATCACGTGGATCACCCCGTTCGACTGGCGCACGTCGGCGATGGTCACCGTCGCGTCGCGACCGTTCTCGTCCGTCAGCACGATCTTGTCGCCCATCATCTTGGCCTGAAGCGTGCAGCCGCCCACGGTGGGCACCGGGTGCATGCCGCCGTCATCGGCGATCATTCCGGCAATGGCGTCGGACATGGCATTGGCCGCGACGACGTGGCAGGTCAGGATCTTGGTCAGCTGGTCTTTCGCTTCCGGCGCCATCAGCGCCTGAAGGCTTTCGTCGGCGATCTTGTCGAAGGCCGCGTCGGTCGGGGCAAAGACGGTAAACGGCCCTTCGGAGTTCAGGGTATCCACGAGGTCGGCGGCCTGAACGGCAGCGACCAGCGTTTCGTGATCGGCCGAGTTCACCGCGTTCTCGACAATGGTCTTGTTGGCGAACATCGCGGCGCCGCCCACCATCGGGTTGTCCTGCGCCACGGCGGCCCCGGCAAGGGCGGTCATGGCAAAGGCGGCGGCGCTCAGGGTCATCGTCTTGGTCATTGTCTGGTCTCCCATGTGTCTGTTGTTGCCCCGTCCCTCGGGATCGGATGCAGGTACACACGGCAGCCGGACGGCCCCTGTTTCAGCATTTCGGTAACGAGATCGTGAGCGGGGTGTTACCTTTGGTCAACCACCCTGCGGTCGAGACCGGCGCTCAGGCGGTCACCGAGCACAGGTAGAACTTGGCGCCCTGCCCCTTGGCGGTCAGGAACTTCACTTCGCCATGCTCGCGGTAGCGCAGGGCATCCCCCGGCCCCAGCTGGTAGGCCTCGCCTTCCAGTTCCACCCGCATGTAGCCGGTCACCATGATCAGGTGATGCTCTTGCCCGATCACGTCGGGCGCATCCTGGATCATTTCCGTGTTCGGGGTCATCCGGCATTCCAGAACCTCGCCCGCCAGCGCCGCCGTCGCCGGAGAGACGATGCGCTTGGCCAGCCCGGTTTCCCCGTCGCGCCAGACCGCCTGATCGTCGCGGCGGATATGGGCGGCATAGCCGTCCTCGATCAGCGAAAAGAGCCGCGACAGGGTCATGTCATGGGCCGCCGCCAGCCGGGACAGCACATCGGCGGAGGGGCTGACCTCGGCGTTTTCCAGCCGCGACAGGGCCGCACGGCTCACGCCGCTTGCGTTCGAAAGTTGGTCCAGCGTCCAGCCACGGGCAGCGCGCAGCTCCGACAGACGCCCGGCCAGGCGGACCGTCAGGTCGCTCTTCATGTCTTTCCCCCAGGGATCATTTCCCGATCCCGAGAGTAGACCGGGATTTCCGTTCAAAGCAACAAAGACGCGCTTTCACCGCCGCCTTGCCCCATATTTCACTGTGGAAAAACGAAGGGGGCCACCGTTCCGCGCTGGCCCGGATCCGTTTCGATCCCGAAACGCGGCACGTCGCGCGGCCCCGTTTCGACAGGGCCGCGCCACCCGCCCAAAGCCCGGCCCCGCCGCCTTCCTGCGGGCTGGCGTGCATCGAGCCCCTGCAATCGCTTGCGGTCCCGCCGCAATCCGATTAAATTGGTCGGATATAGTGACAAGCCAGACCCGGCTCGCCGTCGTGCGGGGGCAGCCATCACCTTCTGTCGCAAGGGCTCGTCATGACTACCGTATCCCCCTCTCTCCTTCTGCCATCCGCAAGGCGGAGGAAGACTCTCCCAAGCTGCGCGCCCGCGATCTGGCCGACCGGCTGGGCATATCGGAGGCGCAGCTGGTCGCCGCCCGCATCGGTCAGGGCGCCACCCGGATCGCCGCCCATCCCGACCGGCTGATGCCCGCCGCCGAGCTGCTGGGCGAGGTCATGGCCCTGACCCGCGTGGAGGGCTGCGTGCACGAAAAGGTCGGGCGCTATGCCAACTATCACCCCGGCCCGCACGCCGCGATGGTGCTGACCGAAGAGATCGACCTGCGGATCTTCCCCTCGCAGTGGGTGCACGCCTATGCGGTCGAAACCGCCGTGGAGGACGGGCCGCCGCGCCGGTCGCTTCAGGTTTTCGACGCCGCCGGCGATGCGGTCCACAAGATCCACATGCGCGCCACCTCTGCCCATGAGGCCTGGGAGGACGTGGTCGCCGCGCTGGCCCTTCCCGATCAGTCCGAGGGGCAGACGGTCGAGCCGCGCAAGCCCGTCGAGGCGGCCAGGACCAACCCGGACAAGCTGGATATCCTGCGCGCGGAATGGTCCCGCCTTACCGACACGCACCAGTTCCTGCGCCTGTGTTCCAAGCTGAAGATGAACCGGCTGGGCGCCTATCGCACCGCCGGAGACCCCTTCGCCCGCCCGCTGGCGCCCGAGGCGGTCAACACCATGCTGGAACAGATCCAGGCGCGCGGTGTCGAGGTTATGGTTTTCGTCGGCAACCGCGGCTGCATCCAGATCCACTCTGGCCCGATCCGCAGCCTGAAGCCCATGGGGCCGTGGCAGAACGTCATGGACCCGGGCTTCAACCTGCACCTGCGGCTGGACAAGGTGGCCGAGGTCTGGGTCGCCGACAAGCCGACACAGCGCGGCCCCGCCGTCTCTGTCGAGGCCTTCGACGCCGAGGGCGGGCTGATCTTCCAGATCTTCGGACGCCGGACAGAGGATCGCGACTGGCGCCCCGACTGGCAGGATCTGGTCGCCGGGCTGGAAAGCCTGCGGGAGCCCGCGGAATGACCCGGCCCTCTGCCGTTACGGGCTTTGCCGGGGTCATGACCGCCGCGCTTGGCGGCCTTGCCGCCTGGGCCGTGGCCGCGCAGGGCCTGCCCGGGGACGAGGCCGACGTGCTGTCGATCGGCGGCGCGGTCACGGAAGTCGTCGTGGCGCTGGATCAGGGCCACCGGCTGCGCGCCCGCGACAGCACCTCGACCTATCCGCCCGAGGTCACCGGCCTGCCGGACGTGGGCTACATGCGCGCCCTGTCCCCCGAGGGCGTGTTGTCGGTGGGCGCCTCGCTGATCCTTGCCGAAGAGGGCGCCGGCCCGGCCGAAACGCTGGAGGTGATCCGCGCCGCCGAGGTGGATCTTGTCGCGGTGCCCGAGGGGCTGACCCCCGAGGCGATCCTGCACAAGATCGAGGTGATCGGAACCGCGCTTGGCGTGCCCGACCGGGCCGAGGCGCTGGCGGCAGAGGTCGGCGCCGCGCTGGACGAGGCGATGCAGGACGCCGACCGCCCCGAGGCAGAGCGCAAGCGCGTGCTCTTCGTGCTGAGCACGCAGGGCGGCAAGATCAATGCCGCCGGTCAGGGCACCGGCGCCGATGCCATCATCCGCATGGCCGGGGGCATCAATGCGCTTCAGGGTGTCGAGGGCTACAAGCAGATCGGCGACGAGGCCGTGGGCCTTGCCGCGCCGGACGTGATCCTGATGATGCAGCGCGGCGGCACCCACGACATCACCGCCGAGGCGCTCTTTGCCATGCCCGCGATGCGCCTGACCCCGGCGGCAGAGGCAAGCGCGCTGGTCAAGATGGACGGCCTGCTGCTGCTGGGCTTCGGCCCGCGCACCGCCGAGGCGGTCACGGCGCTGAACCACGCGCTTTACGGGCAGGACGGCTAGGCCTTGGCGGTTCTCGACGACAGCTCTGCCGCGCTTGCCGGGGACCGGCTGCGCCGCGCCCGCCGCTTGCACGGGCCGCTGGCGCTTCTGCTGGTGGCCTCTGCGCTGCTCAGCCTTCAGGTCGGGGCGACCGACGTGACGGTGACGACACTGGCCGCCAAGCTGGCCGCTGGCGAACCGCTGACCCGGATCGAACGCGTCGTCTTCTTCGACATCCGCCTGCCGCGCCTTGCCATGGGCGCGCTGGTGGGCGCCGCGCTGGCGGTCTCGGGCGCGGTGATGCAGGGCCTCTTCCGCAACCCGCTGGCCGACCCCGGCATCGTCGGTGTCGGCGCGGGCGCGGGCCTTGGCGCGATCCTTGCCATCGTGCTGGGCGCGCTGCTGCCGCCCGCGCTTCTGGCGCTGACCGGCAATGCGCTGGTGCCGCTGGCCGCCTTCCTTGGCGGCTGGGCCACGACGCTGCTGCTGTACCGGGTCGCCACGCGCCACGGGCGGACCTCTGTCGCGACCATGCTGCTGGCGGGCATCGCGCTGGGGGCGCTGGCGGGCGCGCTCTCGGGCATCCTTGTCTACATGGCCGACGACCAGCAGCTGCGCGACCTGACCTTCTGGGGCCTCGGGTCGCTGGCGGGGGCCAGCTGGGCCAAGGCCCCGGCCGCCGCGCCGCTGATCCTGCTGTCGGGCATCGCCGCCATGGCGCTGGGGCGCGGGTTGAACGGACTGGCGATGGGAGAGGCCACCGCCGCCCATATCGGCATCGACGTGCAGCGCGTGAAAGCCGTGGCGATCCTGTCGGTCGCGGGCGCCACCGGCGCCGCCGTGGCGGTCTCGGGCGGGATCGGCTTTGTCGGGATCGTCGTGCCGCACCTGCTGCGGCTGGCCTCGGGGCCGGATCACCGCACGCTTCTGCCGAATGCCGCGCTGCTGGGGGCCAGCCTTCTGATCCTTGCCGATGTCATCGCCCGCGTGATCATCGCCCCGGCCGAGCTGCCCATCGGGATCGTAACCGCCGTGCTGGGCGCCCCGGTCTTCCTGTGGATCCTGCTGCGCCGCCGCGGGCTGGCCCTGTCATGACCACGCTGGAGGCCCGCGATATCTCTGTCCGCTACGGCGACATGCTGGCGCTGGACGCGGTCACGCTGACCGCCCGCGCGGGCGATGTGACCGCCATCGTCGGGCCCAACGGTTCCGGCAAGTCGACGCTTCTGGGCGCCATCACCGGCACCCTGCCCCATGACGGCACCGTCCACCTGAACGGCGCCGAGACCGCGACGCAGAAGCCCCGGCAGCTTGCGGCGCAGCGTGCCGTGATGCCGCAGGCGACCCGCCTCGCCTTCCCGTTCACCGCGCTCGAGGTCGTGCGCATGGGGCTGCAAGCGGGCACCTCGGGCGAGCGGTCAGAGGTGCCGATGCAGGCCCCGGCCCGCGTCGGCATGGCCCACCACGCCCACCGCGCCTATCAGGAGCTCTCGGGCGGCGAGGCGCAGCGCGTGACGCTGGCCCGCGTGCTGGCGCAGGTCTGGCGGCCCGTGGACCACGGCCAGCCGCGCTGGATGCTGCTGGACGAACCGGTTGCCAGCCTCGACATCGCGCACCAGTTGCAGGTGATGCAAATCGCCCGCGAATTCGCCCGCGCCGGGGGCGGCGTGCTGGCGGTCATGCACGATCTCAACCTGACCGCGCTTTACGCCGACCGCGTCGCGGTGCTGTCCGGGGGCCGGCTGCTGGCCACCGGCACGCCCGCCGAGGTGCTCACCGATACCACCCTGTCGCGGGCCTATGGCTGCGCGCTCCGGGTTTCCACCCTGCCCGCTCCGGGCGTACCCTTCATCCTGCCCCATGCCGCCTCGGCCTGAAAGCCCCGTGCCAACCAAAGGAAGACCCCCATGTACCTTGCCATGAACCGCTTCACCGTCCCGCTTGAAAACGCCGCCGAGTTCGAGGAGCTCTGGCTGTCGCGCGAAAGCCGCCTGCACGAGCTCGACGGCTTCGTCTCTTTCCACATGCTCAAGGGGCCCGAGGAAGAGGGCCGGATTCTCTATGCCTCGCACACCGTCTGGCAGACAGAAGAGCATTTTCGCGCATGGACCCGCAGCGACGCCTTCCGCGCCTCCCATGCCCGCGCCGGGCAAAACCGCAAGCTGCACGAAGGCACCCCGCGCTTCGAAGGCTTCCGCGCGATCCAGGAAATCGCGGCAACGCAGGACGCCTGACCGGCGCACGCCCCCCGGGCGCCATCTGGACATCGCCCGATAAGTTGATAAAACTTATCGGGTATCGACATACTCGTTCAGCCAAGGGTCCGACCGGACCCCAGCCAGACGCGCAACGCTTTGAAGATTGCACGACAAAAGGCTGGACCCATGATCATGCGACCCCCGGGCAAGAGCGCGCGCGCGCTGCTTGCCGCAACCCTTCTGGCCCCCGCCCTCGCCACGGCGCAGGACGCCCAGGGTCAGAACGTCACGCTCGAACTCAACGCCGTCGAGCAGGTGGACGAGGCCTGCCGCATCAGCTTCCTGATCCAGAACGGCCATGACACCGACATCGCGCAGGCGGTCTACGAGGCGGTGCTCTTCGACACCGAGGGCCGGGTCGACCGCATGACCCTGTTCGATTTCGGCGCCCTGCCCGCCGCCCGTCCCCGGGTGCGGCAGTTCGTGGTGCCCGGCATGGCCTGCACGGCGCTGGGGCGGCTGCTGATCAACGGCGCCGACACCTGCACGGGCGACGGCGTGGCCCCGGATGCCTGCGTCAGGGATCTGACCCTGCGCAGCCGCGCCGAAGGCGTCGAGGTGATGGGATGATCGAGACCCTGCGTGACGCGCTGCTGCGCCTTTACGATCTCGGCGGCCCCGTCGTCCTTCTGCTCTGCGGCCTTTCGGTCGTCGTGCTGACGGTGGTTCTCTACAAGCTCTGGCAGTTCTCGGCGGCGGGTGTCGGGCGCCACAAGGCCCTGCAAGAGGCGGTGGACCACTGGGATGCGGGCCAGCGCGCCGAGGCCCGCCAGGCGCTCGACCGCTCGCGCAGCTACCTGCGCCCGGTGCTGGCCATGGCGCTGGACGGCCGGGCCGATGCCGCGCGGCTGGACGCCGAGGCCGAGACCCGCTTCGCCAAGCTGGAACGTGGCTTTCGCGTGCTCGATTCCATCGCGCAGCTGGCGCCGCTTCTGGGCCTCTTCGGCACCGTGCTCGGCATGATCGCCGCCTTCCAGTGCCCTGCAAGAGGCCGGAAGCCGGGTCGATCCCTCGATCCTCGCGGGCGGCATCTGGGTGGCGCTGATGACCACCGCCGTGGGCCTTGCGGTCGCCATGCCGACCGCCGTCGTGCTGGCCTGGTTCGAGGCCCGGATGGACGCCGAGCGCGTGCTGGCGCAGCGCGCCCTGCATACCGTGCTGTCGCCCACCGGCCACACCGCCGAGGCGCCCCTGCCCGGGGCCGTCCATGCGTAAGCGGACCCGCCGCCGCAGGCTGTCGATGACGTCGCTGATCGACGTCATCTTCCTTCTGCTGCTGTTCTTCATGCTGTCCTCGACCTTCAGCAAATTCGCCGAGGTCGACCTTGCCGCCGCCGGGTCCGGGGTGACGCCCACCACCGACGCGCGGCCCATGTTCCTGTCGCTGGCCCCCGACAGCCTGCGCCTGAACGGCACGGACCACCCGCTCGAGACGCTGGCCGCGGTGCTGGCCGCCGAGAAGGGCGAGACCGATACGCCGCTGCCCATCATCGTGGCGCTCGGCGAGGGCGTGACGGCGCAGCGCCTGACCGATGTGCTTGCCATCCTGCGCGGCCAGCCCGGCCTCGCCGTCACAGTCCTGGGACGACATGAACCGCAAACCGCGCCGTGCCTCGGCAGAGAACACCATTCCGCTGATCAACATCGTCTTCCTGATGCTGATCTTCTTTCTTGTGGCCGGCACCCTCGCCGCGCCGCTGGACAAGGAGCTGACGCTGGTCTCGACCGCCGAGATCGAAACCACGGCCCCGGCGGATGCGCTGGTCGTGCATGCGGACGGGCGCCTGACATGGCGCGGCACCGCCGTCGCCTCGCCCGAGGCCTTCGTCGCCGAACAACCCGACGCGGCCCGCGCCCGGATGCGCATCATCCCCGACCGCGACCTGCCCGCCGAAACGCTGGTGGGGATCGGCCGCGCGATGCAGGCGGCGGGGGCCGAACGTGTCGTCATCGTGACCGAAAGGGGCCTGTGATGAAGCTGTCCTCCAGAACCGCGAAGGTGGCCGCTCTGGCCACCGCCCTCGCGGCGCATGGCGCGCTGGCGGTGGCCACCAACACCCCCGAAGAGACCCTGATGGAAGGCGCCGCCGGCGCCGGAGAGGTGCGGCTGGGCAATGCCTTCGCCGACATGGCCGCCGGAACGCTCAGCCCCGACACGACCAAGGCCGAGGTGACCCCCGCCGAAGCGGCAGAGCCCATCGACGAGGCAGACCCCGAGACCGCCGAGCAGAGCCGCCCCGAGACAACCGACCAGGCCCCGCCCGAGGTCACCGACCGGGCCGAGGCGGAACGCCCGGAACAGCCGCGGCCCAGGCCCGCCGAACCGGCCCCGCGCCCGCAAGAGACCCCGGCGGAAACCGCGGATCGCGCCACGCCGCCGCCGACAGAGACGGCGGAAACCGCGGATCCCGAAACGGCACAGCCCGCGCCCGCCCTCGCCCCCGCAAAGGTGATCGTCGCCACCCCGACAGAGCCGGTCCGGGCAGAGCGCCCCCCCGAAGCCCTCGGCGCCCGACCCGCCCCCGCGACAAAGCCCGAGCCGCTGACCGCCGAGCCCCTCCAACCGCTGCAGGCGGCCCGCCCCGTCGAGACCGCAGACCCCCCGGAGCCACGGACAGAGGCGCTGTCCGGCGCCGCCCCCGACAGCGCCGCCGTGACGCGCTCCCTGCGTCCGATCCGCCGCTCCGCCGACTTCGAGGAACAGCACAGGCCGAAGCCCGCCCCGAAGAAACCGGTCCGGCAGGCCGCGCCCGCGAAGAAGCCCGCCGGCAACGGCAACCAGAACGCCCGCGCCGGGGCCGCCACCGGCACCGAAAGCGCCACCGCCCGGCGCAGCGGCAGCGGCGGCACCAGCCGCGATGCCGGCAATGCGGCAGCCAGCAACTACCCGGGTCAGGTCATGGCCAAGCTGTCGCGCGCGGGCCGCCCCCGGGTCAATGCACGCGGCACGGCGGTGGTCTCCTTCACGGTCAGCAGCGGCGGCGGCATCGCCCGCGTCGGCCTCGCCCGCAGCTCCGGCTCGTCGGCGCTGGACCGCGCGGCGCTGCAGATCGTACGCCGGGCGGCACCCTTCCCCCGCCCGCCCGCCGGCGCGCAACGCAGCTTCTCGATCAATATCCAGTGGCCGCTAGCAGCGCCCCGGCCCAAAGGCGCGGGGCGCACCCTGCAGGTCATGTGCAACAAAACGGCGGCGCCCCCGGCCCCACAGGCCCGGGGGCGCCCCCGATCCAGCGCCGAAGCCCCTGCGCCAGGCACCGCGAACAGGCAGCCCGCGTGACCGGCCTCATCCCCGCTCCCCCACACCGGCCAGGCCGCGAACCCGCTATTGCCCGGGGCGGGCCCCCTCTTCTCTGGTCCTGCAAATACCTTGGGGGTCCGGGGGCAAAGCCCCGGCCGGTCGCCCGGGCAAGGCCCGGGCGAAACCCGCGCCCTATTCCGCCACGCAGTCCGCGAAATAGGCCTTTTCGCCACTCTCGCCCTCTTCGACCACCAGCCCGTGGATATCGGTCTCGAAGCCCGGGCATTCACGCGCGAAGGCCCGATTGAAACGCAGGTAGTCGACGATCTTCACGTTGAAGACCTCGCCCGGGATCAGCAGCGGGATGCCCGGCGGATAGGGCGTCACCAGCGAGGTCGTCACCCGCCCTTCCAGGTCGTCGATGGCCACCCGCTCGGTCCTGCGCCGGGCGATGCAGGAGAACGCCTCCGAAGGCGTCATCGCCGGGTGGTGGTCGCTGAGATAGATCTCGGTCGACAGCCGCGCCACGTCGTAATGCGCGTAAAGGCTGTGCACGTGCTGGCACAGGTCCTTCAGGCCCATCTTCTCGTAGCGGGGCTGCTGCGCGCTGAATTCGGGCATGACCCGCCACAGCGGCTGGTTGCGGTCGTAATCGTCCTTGAACTGCTGCAGCGCCGCCAGAAGCGTGTTCCAGCGGCCCTTGGTGATGCCGATGGTGAACATGATGAAGAAGGAATACAGCCCCGTCTTCTCGACCACCACACCGTGTTCGGACAGGTATTTCGACACGATCGAGGCCGGGATGCCGGTCTCGCCGAAGTTGCCCTCGATATCGAGGCCCGGCGTCACGATGGTCGCCTTGATCGGGTCCAGCATGTTGAAGCCCGGCGCCATGTCACCGAACCCGTGCCAGGCATCCTCGCCGGAACTCTGCACACCCTCGGCATCGGTCTTGCGCAGCACCCAGTCGCGGGTGCGGCCCATGCCGTCCCCGTCAGAGCGGAAATCGTCCGGCCCCCAGACCTTGAACCACCAGTCGTCCTCGCCGAACTCGGCATCGACCTTCAGCATGGCGCGGCGGAAATCCAGCGCCTCGACGACGCTTTCCTCGACCAGCGCGGTGCCGCCCGGCGGCTCCATCATCGCCGCCGCCACGTCGCACGACGCGATGATCGAATACTGCGGGCTGGTCGAGGTGTGCATCAGGTAGCTCTCGTTGAAGAGATGCCGGTCCAGCGCCACCTCCTCGCTGTCCTGCACCAGCACGTGGCTGGCCTGGCTGATGCCCGCCAGCAGCTTGTGCACCGACTGCGTGGCATAGGTCACCGATTTCTTCGTCCGGGCGCGCTTGCGGCCCATCGAGTGATACTGCCCGTAGAAAGAATGGAAAGCCGCATGCGGCAGCCAGTGCCTCGTCGAAATGCAGGTTCTCGACATAGCCGTCCAGCAGGCCCTTGATCTCTTCGGTGTTGTAGAGAACCCCGTCATAGGTCGATTGCGTCAGCGTCAGGATGCGCGGCTGCACCGCCTCGGGGTCATAGCCCTCCAGCAGCGGGTTGGCGGCGATCTTGGCCTTGATCGCCTCGGGCTCGAACTCGGATCGCGGGATCGGCCCGATGATGCCCCAGTGGTTGCGGGTGGGCCGCAGGAAGACCGGGATCGCGCCGCACATGATGATCGCATGCAGGATCGACTTGTGGCAGTTGCGGTCGACCACCACCACGTCGCCGGGCGCCACGGTGTGATGCCAGACCATCTTGTTCGAGGTCGAGGTGCCATTGGTCACGAAATAGCAATGGTCGGCGTTGAAGATCCGCGCGGCATTGCGTTCGCTGGCCCCGATGGCGCCATTGTGGTCCAGCAGCTGCCCCAGTTCCTCGACCGCGTTGCAGACATCGGCGCGCAGCATGTTCTCGCCGTAGAACTGGTGGTACATCTGGCCGATGGGGCTTTTCAGGAAGGCCACCCCGCCGGAATGACCCGGGCAGTGCCAGGAATAGGACCCGTCCTCGGCGTAATCCAGCAGCGCCTTGAAGAAGGGCGGCTGGATGCCCTCCAGATAGCCTTTCGCCTCGCGGATGATGTGGCGGGCGACGAATTCCGGCGTATCCTCGAACATGTGGATGAAGCCGTGCAGCTCGCGCAGGATGTCGTTGGGCAGGTGGCGGCTGGTCTTGGTCTCGCCGTAGACATAGATCGGCACGTCGGCGTTCTTCCAGCGCACCTCTTCGATGAAGGCGCGCAGCTTGATCACCGCCGGGTCGATATCCGGGCCGGGGCCGAACTCTTCGTCGTCGATGGACAGCACAAAGGCGCTGGCGCGGCTCTGCTGCTGGGCGAACTGGCTGAGATCGCCGTAAGAGGTCACGCCAAGGACCTCGAAGCCTTCTGTTTCAAGGGCCTGGGCGAGTGCGCGGATGCCCAGCCCAGAGGTGTTTTCGGAACGGAAATCCTCGTCGATGATGACGATGGGGAATCGGAACTTCATAAGCCTCTCCTCGGACGGGCACGGCAGTTTGCCCCGTTGTTTCGTCAGCGACGCACAAGGTCAAGGGCCGCCACGCGCCCCGGTGGCGGCCTGCCATCGCCCCCCGTCGCCCTGCCCCGGCGGCAAGGCCCGGCCCGGCCAGACCCGCACCGCAGCCCCGGCCCCCGCGCCGGTCGCGCAGGCGGGCTCTTCGCCCGTCGTCGGGGGGCGCGATCCCCCGGGACAGCGCCCGCCCGGGGCTCTGTATCCACCATGTCGAAGGTGCCCCGCGCAACCGTCCGGGCCGTGATCCCCGGCGCGCCTGCGGCTGTTCAGCCCGGCGCCCCCACCGCCTCGGACCGCGTCGAACATCGCGTGACCGCTGCCCCGGTGCATCACCACCAGAAGCGCGGCCTCGGGCAGGTGGCGGCGGACACCCCAGAGCACATGCGCGGCGGTCGCGTCGTCCAGCCCCTCTGTCGGCTCGTCCAGCAAGAGCAGCTCGGGCGCCTGCAACAGGCAGCGCGCCAGCGCCAGCCGCCGCGCCTGCCCGCCCGACAACCCGGCGCCGCGCTCGCCCAGCCGCATCTCCAGCCCGCCGCGCGCCGCGACAAGCTCGTCGAGGGCAACCGCCCGCAGCACCGCCCAGAGGGCCTCGTCGTCGAAGTCCGCCGCAAGGCACAGCGCCTCGCGCAGCGTGCCCGCCATCAGCGCCGAGCGCTGCGGCAGCATGGCCACCGTCCGGCGCAGCTCCGCCTCGTCGCGGTCACAGGGCGCGCGCCCCTTCAGCAGGATCCCTTCCAGCGGCAGCAGACCGGCGATGCCCAGCAGAAGCGTGCTCTTGCCGCGCCCCGAAGGCCCGGTCAGCGCCACCGCCTCTCCGGCCTGCACCGTGAGGGAAAGCTCCGCCCGATCAACCCGAAGCAGCGGCGCCTCGGTCAGGTTCATGTCCGGCGCGCCGATGCCGACCCGCGTCGGTCTGTCGTCGCTCTGGTCCCCGTCACCCGAGGCGGCGCCGCCGACCGACGACCCCGTCAGGCCCTTGCGGGCAGGCGCACCATGGCGGGCTCCCGGGTCGATGCCGCCCGGCGCTCCGGTGCTGGTGGCCGCGTCCGGGCTGCCGACCGCTGGCCCCGTCAGGCCCCTGCGGGCAGGCGCACCATGGCGGACGCCCGGGCCGATGGCATCCCCGGCGCCACCGCTGTCGGCGCCGTCCCCCCGATGCCCCCTCTGCCGGTCAGGAAGCCCCAGCCGCCGCGCCGCGCCCGCCATGCGCCCGATCTCTGCAAGGCCGCGGCGCAGGGGCAGCACCGTCTCTGCCGGGGCGAGGGCCACGAAAAGGCCGATCGCGGCGCGCGGCGCATCCACGGCCCCGCGCCCCAGCAGCAGCGCACCCGCGACCAGCGCCGCCGCCACCGTCCCCGCCGCGACGACCGACAAATGCGCCCCCGCCCGGCGCTCTGCCCGGTCCAGCGCCGCCGTCGCCGCGCGCGCCCGGGCGTCCCGATCCAGCAGCGCCGCATCACGCGCAGCCAGCTGCCCCGAGAGGATCAGCGCCTCGCGGTCGCGGATCGTATCGATCACCCCGCGCCGCAGCGCCTGAGACCCCGCCTCGGCCGCCTCGGAGGGGGCCAGCGTCGCCCGCGCCAGCAGCCAGAGCACCACAGCCGAGGCCGGCAGCAGCGCCGCAAGCACCGCAAGGGCCACCAGCGGGCCGACCAGCCACCAGAGCGCCGCAAAGACCAGTGCCTGCGTGACAATCCCCGCCGCCACCGGCAACACGACCCGCAGCAGCAACCCGTCCAGCGCGTCCACGTCCGACACCACCCGCGTCAGCACCGCCTCGCCGCGCAACCGCGCAAGGGCATGCCCGCCCAGTCTGCCCTGCTGACGCAACACCGTGACCCGCAGCGCCGCCAATGCCCGCAGTACCGCGTCATGGGTCAGAAGCCGTTCTCCGTAGCGGGCCGCCGTGCGCCCCAGCGCAAGGAAACGCACGCCCGCCGAGGGCCGGAAGACGTCGAAGGCAATGCCCAGCCCCGCCAGCCCGGCGATGCCGGTGGCGGTGATGAACCATCCCGAGAGGCCCAGCAGTGCCGCCCCCATGACCAGCACGACAACCGCCAGCGCGGCGCCGCGCGCCATGGCGCCGGGCGCCGCGCGCAACAGCAGCGGGATCATGCCCAGAAGCATCCTCATGACGCCCGTCCTGCCCGCAGAGGCCACAGCGGCGCGGGACCGGGGGCCGGGTGGCGGGCGGCACATGCCGGGAGAAGCGCGCGCCTCATGCCCCGGTCTCCCCGCCCAGCGTCACGCGGGTCTGCATCGCCACTGCCAGCGCCGGGTCATGCGTGGCGACGACGACGGCGCGGCCCCCGGCGCGCATGCGTTCCAGCGCCGCGATCACTCGGCGCGCGGTATCGGGATCCAGATCCGCCGTCGGCTCGTCCGCCAGCACCAGATCGCCCCCGGCCATGGCCGCGCGCGCCAGCATCAGGCGCCGCATTTCGCCCCCCGAGACGCCGCCGCCGCTTTCGCCCAGCCGGGTCGCAAGGCCCTCTGGCAGGCGCGCGACGATGGCCTCGGCCTCGGCCAGCCGCAGCGCCGCGCGCGGGTCGGCACCGGTGCCGCGAGGATCCAGCCACTCCGCCAGCGACATATCCGGCATATGCGGGCGCTGCGGCACCAGCGCCAGCCGCGCCCGCCAGCCATCCGCCGCACCGGCGTCCAGCCGCCTGCCGCAGACCGTCACCGCGCCCCCGGCCAGCGGCACCAGCCCCGCCAGCGCCGCCAGCGTCGTCGACTTGCCGCTGCCGCTTGGCCCGACCAGCGCAAGGCTCTGCCCGGCCTCGACCGCGAGGTCGGGCAGCGCCACGCGCCCCCCGCCAAGCGCCACCACCGCGCCCTCCGTGCGCAGCGACAGCGGGCCGGGCAAGGGCTCTGCCGCCTCGCCCCGCCCCAGCATCGCGGCGCGCGGCGCGGCGTCCAGCGCCTCCAGCTCCGCCACCACCGCCTGCCCCGCCGCGCGGTCGTGCCATGCCGTGGCGAGGTCCCGCAGCGGCTGGAAGAACTCCGGCGCGATCAGCAGCAGGAACAGCCCCTGTCCCACCGTCAGGGGGGCGCCCCATGTGCCGATGGTGATCTCGCCCAGCAGGGTGAAGCCCACGAAGACCGCCACCAGCGCCACCCCGAGCGCCGAGAAGAACTCGAGCACCGTGGAGGACAAGAAGGCGACCCGCAGCACCGCCATGGTGCGTTGCCTGAGCGACTCGGCCCGCGCCGCGAAATCCTGCGTGGCGCGCTCCGTGGCGCCCAGCAACCGGATATCGGTCAGCGCCGAAAGCCGTTCCATCAGCATGGTGTTCATGTCCCCGACCTCTGCCATCTGGCGGCGCGAGGCCTCTTCCGCCGCCATGCCGACCAGCGCCATGAAGACCGGGATCAGCGGCCCCGCCACCAGCAGCGTCAACCCGACGAGCCACGAGTGCCAGAAGGCCAGCGCCAGCAGCAGCGCCGGAAGGATCCGCGCCCGCAGCATCGCCACGTGGTAGCGCGTGATCCACGGTTGCAGCAGCGGCAGCTTCTGCACCGCCAGAGAGGCCGGGGCGGCGGAGCCGATGCCCGAGGGCTCGCGCGCCTCGCGCCGGATCAGCGCGGCGCGTTCGCGGGCCATGGTGCGGTCGGCGGCCTTGAACAGGAGCGCGCCGGAGCGGTGTTCGAGCCCGGCACGGATGACGGCCACGGCAAGGAAGACCGCCGCGGCGGGCAAGGCCCGTGAGAGCGGGTCCTGCCCCTCGACCCAGCCCGAAACCGCCCAGGCGAGGACCGCCGCCTGCACCGGCCAGAGCGCCCCGGCCAGCACCGACAGCCAGCCCGCGCCGCGCAGCATGCGCGCCACCGGGCGCAGGATCCGGTCAGCCATGCGGCGGCTGTCGGCAGGGGCGGTCTGAGGGCTGGGGTCTGCCATGATCCTCCGGCGGGTCTGCGGGGCGTCGACCGCCCGGACATCGCGGCGGGTGCAAGGCCGCGCCCGCCGGTCTGAACCTAGGCATCCGAGGCCACGGGGGCGAGCGCCCGGCCCGCGTGAAAAGCGCACAGGGGGGCACGAAGGCCGCGCGCGCGGCCTTTGCGGCGACCGGGGCGCGCGGGGCAGCGCAGGCGCGGTCCTTCCGCAGGGACAACGGCTGCCCGGACGGCTCGCGCCCCCGCTTGCGGCGCCTTGGGCGCCGCGCCGCGCTCTGGCGGTTCCGTAGCCTTCTCCGGCTGCGCAGGAGCCCCGCCACGCTCATCGCAGCCCGAGAGGCGCCCGCGGCGCAGCCGCATCACGCCGCGCCGGTCACCTTCGCCACCTGCGCGATGAAATCCTCGCCGCGTTTCTCGAAGTTGTCGTATTGGTCGAAACTGGCGGCGGCGGGCGCCAGCAGGACAACCTCGCCCGGCTGCGCCTCTGCCGCCGCGCGGGCGACGGCCACCTCCATGGTGCGGCAGACCTCGGCCTCGATCCCCGGCAGACCCAGCGCGAAGCCCTCGGCCTCGCGACCGATCACATAGGCCTTGGACACATGCGCCAGACCCGGGGCCAGCGCGTCCAGCCCGCCCTCCTTCATCAGCCCGCCGCAGACCCAGCGCACCTTCGGGAAGGCCAGCAGCGCCTTCAGCGCGGCGTCGACATTGGTGGCTTTCGAGTCGTTCACGTAGGACACCCCGCCCACCTCGGCGATGCGTTGGCTGCGGTGCGGCAGACCGGCGAAGCTGTGCAGCGCCGTCTCGATCTCGCGCGGCCCCAGCGCCAGAGCGCGGCAGGCGGCATAGGCGGCGCAGGCGTTCTGGTGGTTGTGCGTGCCCGGCAGGCCCGCGACCGCACGCAGGTCGATGCTGCCCACCTGCCGCCCCTTGCGCCATTCCGACAGGAACCCCTTGCGCGCAAAGACCATCCAGCCGGGGCCCGACAGCTTGGCGGTGGCCACCCGGATCACCCGGTCATCGGCCTGCCCCTCCGAGAGTTGCCCGGCCAGAAAGCGCCCCTCGACCTCGTCCACGCCGATCACCGCGCGGTCCGGCCCGCCCTCTGCAAAGAGCCGCCGCTTGGCGGCGAAGTAGCCCCCCGGCCCGCCGTGCCGGTCGAGGTGATCCGGCGAGAGGTTGGTGAAGACCGCCACGTCCGGCGTCAGGGCGCGGGCCAGTTCGGTCTGGTAGGAGGAGAGCTCCAGCACCACCACGCCACCGTCGCCCGGCGGATCGATGTCCAGCACGCCGCGCCCGATATTGCCCGCAAGCTGGCTCTCGCGGTCGGAGGCGGTCAGGATGTGGTGGATCAGCGCCGAGGTGGTGGACTTGCCGTTCGACCCGGTGATCGCGACGACGCGCGGCGGGCGGTCGAAGCCCTCCCAGCCCGCGCCCAGCGACCGGAAGAACAGGCCGATATCGTTGTCCACCGGCACCCCGGCCTCCAGCGCGGCGGCGATGACCGGATTCGGCGCCGGGTAGAGGTGCGGGATGCCCGGAGAGGTCACGAGGCAGGCTACCTCGTCGAAGGCGCCGGGGCGGGTCAGGTTGCGCGCCTCGAACCCCTCGGCCTCCGCCGCCTCGCGCGCGGCGGGATTGTCGTCCCACACAAGGACACTTGCGCCGCCGGCGCGCAATGCCCGCGCCGCCGACAGGCCGGACCGCCCCAGCCCCGAGGACCGCCACCACCGCGCCGTCGAACCCTCTGACCGGGATCATGCCATGCCTCCGCCTGTCTTTCGCGATCAGAGCTACCCCGGGACGGCGATGCTGAAAAGCCCCGGCGGACGGCGATGCCGAAATGCCCCGGCACGCGCCCCTTGCTCGCCCGGGGCCTTTACCCCGCGGCGTCTTGCATCATATGGACCGGCAAAACCCTGCCGACCGCGAAACGGGAGATCCCCCCGAGCCGATGACCACAACCTCCCGCCCATTCCTGCGCCGCACGCGTTCGCCACGGGACATGACCGGGACCCGCGCCTATGGCCCCCGGAACCTGCCGCTGAAGGCCTGGCTCCGCGCCTTCTGGCGGCTGCCGGGGCGGGTCGCGGAGGATCGAATCACCCTGATCGCCGCCGGGGTGGCCTTCTACGGGCTGCTCTCGCTGTTCCCGGCGATCACCGCGATGATGGCGGTGGCGGGGCTGCTGTTCGATCCCAACGCGGTGACGGAAGAACTGCAAAGCGTCGCCCAGCTGATGCCCGAGAACGCGGCCACCATCGTGATGGATCAGGCGCGCGGCGTGGCGGGCAGCCACGAAAAGGGGCTGGGCCTTGCCGCGATCCTCGGGTTTGCGCTGGCGATCTGGTCGGCCTCGCGCGGGGTGGGCAGCCTGATGCAGGGCATCAACGTCGCCTTCGACAAGCGCGAGAGCCGCGGCTTCATCCGCCAGACCTTTGCGCAGCTCTTGCTGACGGTGGTCCTTGTGCTGGGCGTGGCCATGGGATTTGCCGCGACCATCGTGATCCCCACGGCGATGAAGTTCGTCCCCCTGGGCGACACCGAACAGCGCATCATCGACGCCCTGCGCTGGGGGGCCATGCTGGGCCTGTCGGTGGTCGGCGTGATGATCCTCTACCGCTACGCCCCGGACCGCGACCGCGCCCGCTGGCGCTGGCTGGTGCCGGGGGCGGTTCTGGCGACCGTCCTCTGGGTGATCGGCTGCGTGGGCTTCTCGCTCTACGTCGAGAACTTCGGCAACTACCAGCAGACCTTCGGCACGCTCACGGGCGTCGTGGTGCTGCTGCTCTGGCTCTGGCTTTCCGCGACGGTGCTCTTGGTCGGCGCGGAACTCAACGCCGCGCTGGATGCGGTCAACCGCGAGGCCGACCTGCCGCCGGATGCGCCTGAACAGCGCGAGAAATCCCCCGAGGCGATCCCCACGGACAGCTGACCCCGTCGGTCAGACAGGACAAGACCCGCTGCGCGGGCCTGCGAGAGGCTCTGCCTCTCGCGCTCTCCGAGGTATTTTCGGACCAAAGAAGGAGGGGCCTTACACCGCTTCTTCTGTCTGGAAATATCCTGGGGGAGCGAGCGCAGCGAGCGGGGGCAAAGCCCCCACCCCGTCGGCGCTTCTTCAGCGGACCTTCAGCGTCGCCAGACCGATGATCGCCAGGATCAGCGAGATGATCCAGAAGCGGATCACGATAGTCGGTTCGGCCCAGCCCTTCTTTTCGTAGTGGTGATGGATCGGCGCCATCAGGAAGACCCGCTTGCCGGTGCGCTTGAAGTAGAGCACCTGGATGATCACCGACAGGGCCTCGACCACGAAGAGCCCGCCGACGATGCCCAGCACGATCTCGTGCTTGGTCGCCACCGCAATGGCCCCCAGCGCGCCGCCCAGGGCCAGCGATCCGGTGTCGCCCATGAAGACCGCCGCGGGTGGTGCATTGTACCACAGGAACCCCAGCCCGCCGCCGACCACGCCCGCCGCGAAGACCAGGATCTCGCCCGTCCCCGGCACGTAGTGCACGTCGAGGTATTCGGTAAAGTCGACGCGGCCCACCGCATAGGCGATGATCCCCAGCGTCGAGGTCGCGATCATCACCGGCATGATCGCCAGCCCGTCCAGCCCGTCGGTCAGGTTCACCGCGTTGGCGGCGCCGACGATCACGATCATCGCGAAGGGGATGAACAGGAACGACAGGTTGATGAGCGTGTTCTTGAAGATCGGCAAGGCCAGCTGGTAGGTCAGCTCGTCCGGGTGGTACTGCGCCGCCCAGAAGCCCGCGATCCCGGCAATGATGAAGCCCAGCAGCAGCCGTGTCTTGCCGGAGACCCCGGCGGTGTTCTGCTTGGACACCTTGGCGTAATCGTCGGCAAAGCCGATGGCCGCATAGGCAATGGTCACGAAGAGCACCATCCAGACAAAGGCATTGTCCAGCCGCGCCCAGAGCAGTGTCGAGGTCACCAGCGCGCCGATGATCAGCAGCCCGCCCATGGTCGGCGTGCCGGCCTTGACGAAATGCCCCTCGGGCCCGTCGCTGCGGATCGGCTGCCCCTTGCCCTGCCGCTTGCGCAGCACGTTGATCAGCGGCAGCCCGAAGAGGAAGCCGAAGACCAGCGCCGTCAGAAAGGCGCCGCCCGCGCGAAAGGTGATGTAGCGAAACAGGTTGAAGGCATCGCCGCCGTCGCTCAGTTCGGCCAACCAGTACAGCATTCCACGCTCCTAAACGTCCAGTTCGATCTCGGGGCTCGCCGGGGCCTTGCTCAGCCGCCGGATGGCATCGACCACGCGCCCGATGCCCATCGACAGCGAACCCTTGGCCAGCACCACGTCCCCCGCATCCAGATCGCGCGCCACCCGGCCCGCCATCGTCTCTGCGGTTTCCGTCCAGTGGCCGCGCTTGCCCTCGGGCAGGGCCAGCCAGAGCGCCCGCATCAGCGGCCCGACACAATGCACGATGTCGATGGGCCCCATGGCGGACAGCCCCGCCACCGCCTGATGCAGGGCGACCTCGTCGCTGCCCAGTTCCTTCATGTCGCCAAGGTAGGCGATCCGCCGCCCCTCGGAAAAGCGCCCCACCCCGTCCTTCGGCTCTGCCGCTGCCAGCACCTCCAGCGAGGCACCCAGCGAGGCCGGGTTGGCGTTATAGGCGTCGTCGATCAGCTCCACGCTCTGCCGCGCGTCCACCGGATCCAGCAGGATGCGCTCGCGCAGGCCCCGCCCGGCACCCGGGTGCCACTGCGCCAGCGCCGCCACGGCGCGCGCCCGGTCCAGTCCCAGCGCATGGGCCACCGCCAGCACGCCCAGCCCGTTCACCGCGAAATGCCGCCCCGGCACCATGACCTTGTAGAGGATCGGCGAGCGCCAGGCCCGCGCCTGCACCACCGTGCAACTGTCCAGAACCGAGACCTCGAGCGCGCGGTGATGCGCGCCGGGCTTCTCGCCGAAGGACAGCACGCGCTTGGCATGGGCCTTGGCCCCGGCGCGCAGGATCGGGCTGACGGCGAGGTCGGCGTTGTAGATCGCCGTCCCGCCCGGCTCGAGCCCTTCGAAGATCGCCGCCTTCTCGCGCGCGATCCCCTCGAGGTTGTCGAAGGCAGCAAGATGCGCGGGCGCGACGATGGTCACCAGGGCCACATGCGACCGCGCCATGCGGGCCAGCGGCGCGATCTCTCCGGGGTGGTTCATGCCGATCTCGATGACGGCGAAATCCGCGTCCGCGGGCATCCGCGCCAGCGTCAGCGGCACACCCCAGTGGTTGTTATAGCTCTTCTCGGCGGCATGCACGCTGCCCTGTTCGCCCAGAACCCTGCGCAGCATCTCCTTGGTCGAGGTTTTGCCGACCGAGCCGGTGACGGCGACCACACGGCCCTGGAACCGCTCCCGCGCCGCCTGACCCAAGGCCTCAAGACCGGCCTGCACATCCCTGACCACAAGGCATTTTCCGGGGTCGACGCCCTCGGGAACCCGGGACACCAGCGCCGCCGCCGCGCCGTTTTCCAGCGCCTGCGCGACAAAGTCATGCCCGTCGCGCGCCGCCTTCAGGGCGACGAAGAGATCGCCCTTCGCAATCGTGCGCGTGTCGATCGACACGCCCCGCGCCTGCCAGTCGCCGGCAACCCTGCCACCGGTGGCCGCAGCCGCCTCCTGCGCCGTCCAGAGCATCACGAGCCCTTCCCGTCCAGCGCCGCCACCGCGACGCTTGCCTGTTCCGCATCGTCGAAGGGATAGACCGTGTCGCCGACGATCTGCCCGCTCTCGTGGCCCTTGCCGCAGATCAGCAGGGCATCGCCCGGCCCCAGCGCATCGACGCCGCGCAGGATCGCCTCGGCGCGGTCCGCCACCTCGATGGCCTCGGGCGCGCCCGCCATGACGGCGGCGCGGATAGCAGCCGGATCTTCCGAGCGCGGGTTGTCGTCGGTCACGATCACCGTATCGGCGTGATCCGCCGCCGCCTGCCCCATCAGGGGTCGCTTGCCGGTATCGCGGTCGCCGCCAGCGCCGACGATGGCCACCAGCCGCCCCATCACATGCGGGCGCAGCGCCTGAATGGCGGTCGCCACCGCATCGGGCGTATGGGCGTAATCGACGAAGACCGCCGCGCCGTTGTCGCGCGTTGCGGCCAGTTGCATCCGCCCGCGCACGGTGCCCAGCAGCGGCAGCACGTCGAAGACATCCTCGGGGTCGCCGCCGCAGGCGATCACCAGACCGGCGGCCAGCAGCACGTTTTCCGCACTGGAAGCCGCCGATCAGCCCCAGCCGCTCCTGCCGGACGATGCCCTCGAAGCTCAGCCGGATCTCCTGCCCGGTGGCATCGAAGCGCTGCGCCTCAAGGCAGAGGTCCGCCGCCTCGCGGCCCACGGTCAGCACCGCCTGCCCGCGCGCCTTGGCGATGGCCAGCATGTCCACCCCGCGCGCATCGTCGATGTTGATCACCGCCGTGCCGTCCTCGGACAGCACCCGCGCGAACAGCCCCGCCTTGGCGGCGAAATAGTCGTCGAAGCTGGTGTGGTAATCCAGATGGTCCTGCGTGAAATTGGTGAAGCCCGCCGCCGCCAGCGTCACCCCGTCCAGCCGCCGCTGCGCCAGCCCGTGCGAAGAGGCCTCCATCGCCGCATGGGTCACAGAGGCCTCCGCCGCCCCGGCCAGCATCCGGTGCAGCGTGATCGGCTCGGGCGTGGTATGGCGCAGCGGCGCCTGCCAGTCGCCCTCGACGCCGGTGGTGCCAAGGTTCACCGCGCGCAGGCCCAGTTCCTGCCAGATCTGCCGCACGAAGGTCGAGACCGAGGTCTTGCCGTTGGTGCCGGTCACCGCCACCACCGTGTCGGGCTGGGTGCCGAACCACAGGGCCGCAGTATAGGCCAGGGCCTGCCGCGGATCCTCGGCGATGACCAGCGCCACCTCGGACCCGGCCAGCGCCTCTGCCGCCATCTTCGCGCCCGCCGCATCGGTCAGCACCGCCGCCGCCCCCGCCTCCAGCGCCGTGGCGATGAAGGCGGCGCCATGCACCTTGACCCCCGGCAGCGCCGCAAACAGGGCGCCCTCCGTCACCTCGCGGCTGTCCACCGTCAGCCCGGTCACCCGCGCCTCTCGCCCGCCACGCGCGCGCAGGCCCAGCTCGGACAGGCTCTTGGTCATGGTCTTGCGGTCCGGCGCCATCTGGAAAGGCTCCCCGGCTTCTTCTTGGTCCAAATACCTCACGCGACGCGGGCCAAAGGCGCCCCGGTCGCGCAGGTTCACTGCGCCCCAATGCCCCGTTAAGGCCCCCGGGCGCAAGTCCGTTCCGGCGACGTCCCACCGTCAGCGGGCCCGGACCGGCGGCGCGGCGCGCACCGCGCCTGCGCCGGTTCAATCGGGGGGCGCCTCGCCGGTCCGCACCCCCATCGTCGGAGGGCGGGCCGGTACAGGCCGCCGTGCCGCGCCCGCTCAGTCAGAGGCCGAGGTGCTGGTCAGCAGCGGCATCTCCCTGTAGTCCGGGTGCACACCCAGCAGCGGCGCGACGCGCCTGATCATCTCTGCCGCCACCGGCACCGCCGTCCAGCCCGCGGTGCGGCGCGGCTTGGGGCCCGAGGTCTCCACCGGCTCATCCAGCATCACCACCAGCACGTATTTCGGGTCATGGGCCGGAAACAGCGAGGCGAAGGTGGTGATCGTCTTGTCCTTGTAATAGCCGCTGCCGCCCTCCTTGGGCTTGTCCGCCGTGCCGGTCTTGCCGCCGACGTGATAGCCCGGCACCCGGGCGAAGCTGGCGGTGCCCTCGGGGTGGCTGACCACCAGCCGCAGCATCCGCCGGGCATGGTTCGCCACATCCTCGCGCATGACGCGGCCGCCCGCCTGCGGGGCGGATTGCTTCAGCAGCGTCGGCTTCACGTAGCGCCCGCCGTTTGCGATGGCCGCGTAGCCCGCCGCCAGATGCACCGGCGTCGTCGACATGCCGTGGCCGTAGGACACCGTGACCGTCGACAGATCGGTCCAGCGCTTGGGCAGCAGGGGCGCGCCGCCCGCTGCCTCGACCATCTCGATCGGCGGTGCCGCGAACAGCCCCAGCGACTTCAGGAACTCCTGCTGCCGGGCCGCCCCGATGGCCAGTGGCCAGCTTGCCGGTCCCCCGGTTCGAAGATTTCACCATGATCTTCTCGACCGTGAGGGTCTTGTAGTTCTTGTTGCCGAACTCGCCGATGCGGTGACCGCCGACCTTCAGGGGCGGGCTGGTGTCGATCAGCGTATCGGGGCCGACCAGACCCAGCTCCATCGCCTGTGCGGCGGCGAAGATCTTGTAGGTCGAGCCCAGCTCGTAGACCCCCTGCACCGCGCGGTTGAACAGCGGGCTGTCCGAGGGGCTGCCCTGAACCAGCGGGTTGGGCCGGTCGTTCGGATCGAAATCGGGCAGAGAGACCATCGAGAGGATCTCGCCGGTCTCGACGTCCATCAGCACGCTGGCCGCGCCCTTGGCATTCATCAGGTTCATGCCCGCGTCGAGGATTTCCTCGGAGGCCGCCTGCACCGTCATGTCGATGGACAGCGCCAGCGGCTGGCCCTCGCGCGCCGGGTCGCGCAGGGCCTCGTCGAAGTATTTCTCGATGCCCGCGGTGCCGATCACCTCGGCGGAATGCACCCCCTCTTCACCGAAGGAGGCGCCGCCAAGGATGTGCGAGGCCAGGGCGCCGTTGGGATAAAGCCGCATCTCGCGCGGGCCGAACAGCAGCCCCGGCTCGCCGATGTCATGCACCGCCTGCATCTGCTCGGGGCTGATCTTCTTGCGGATCCACAGGAACTTGCGCTTCGGATCCTCGAAACGCTTCAGCAGGCGCGGGCCGTCGAGATCGGGGAAGATCTTGACCAGCTCCTCGACCGCGCGGGCCTTCTGGTAGATCTGGCCCGGATGCGCATAAAGCGAATGCGTCGACATGTTGGTGGCCAGAAGCCGCCCCTGCCGGTCGACGATGTCGGCGCGGCTGGCGATGATCGAGTTGCCCGAGGTCGCGGCGCGCGGCTCTGACGGTTCGGAAGCCGAGAGCATGCCCATGCGGGCGCCGACCACGCCGAAGGCCCCGAAGAACATCACCGCCAGCACCAGCAGGCGACCCTCTGCCCGCATCCGCGCCCGGTCGCGCATCTGCTCGTGACGGATGCGCCGGTTCTCGCGCTCGATGGCGTCGGGGTTCTCGCCCCTCTGGCGGGCTTCGAGGATGCGCGCCAGCGGGCGCAGCGGTGTGCGGGTCATGGCTGCTGTGCTCCTGCGCTGGTGACGTCGATCGGCTCTGTCAGGTCGATCACGTCCGGGATCGGTTCCGGCACATTGGCGATCAGGTCGAACTGGTCGGGAAGCAGCGGCAGCAGGCCCAGACGGTCGAAGTTCAGCTCGGCGAGGTCGCTCAGCCGGTCGGGGCGGTTCAGGTAGGCCCATTCCGCCTTCAGGATAGCCACGCGTTCGCGCGCCGCGCCGATCTCGCGGCGCAGGCTGTCCACGCGGTCCAGCTCTGCCTGCGTGCTGTAGTTCTCATGGTAGGCCCAGTAGCCCGACCCGATCACCGCAAGGGCCGCCAGAATGAACAGGACGCTGCGCATGTTATCTCCTTTTCAATCCGAGGCTGGGCATGTCGATCTCGGCAGAGGCGATCTCTTCGACCGGCAGGCCGGTGCGCTCCGCCACCCGCAGCTTGGCCGAGCGCGCGCGCGGGTTGCGCGCCAGCTCGTCCGCACGCGGGCCGACGGCCTTGCGGGTCAGGATGCGGAAGGGCGCGGTCTCTTCCGGGGCGCTGTCGGCGTAGCGGTTGACGCGGGTCTTGCGCTCTCCGTGGGCCTGGAAGAAGCGTTTCACCATCCGGTCCTCGATGGAATGGAAGGTCACGACGGCCAGCCGCCCGCCGGGCTTCAGCGCGCGCTCGGCGGCCATGAGCCCCTGCCACAGCGCCTCGTACTCGCCGTTCACCGCGATCCGCAGCGCCTGGAACGAGCGTGTTGCGGCATGGGCCTGCCCCGGCTTGGTGCGCCCGATGGCACGCTCGATCACCTCGGCCAGGGCCAGCGTGGTGGTGAAGGGCCGGTGTTCGACGATGCGCCGCGCGATCCGCCGGGATTGCCGCTCTTCCCCGAAGATATAGAGGATATCGGCCAGCTCGCCTTCCTCGGCATTGTTGACCACATCCGCCGCCGTCGGCCCCTCCTGCCCCATGCGCATGTCGAGCGGCCCCTCCTTCATGAAGGAAAAGCCCCGCTCTGCCCGGTCCAGTTGCATCGACGAGACGCCGAGATCCAGCACCACGCCGTCGACGCCCTGCCCATGGGCATCCATATTGGCAAAGTTGTCCTGCACAAGCGTCAGCCGGTCGCCCCAGTGCCGGGGCCCAGTCGGCGGCCATCTCATGTGCCAGCGGGTCGCGGTCGATGCCGATCACCCGATCCGCACCGGCCTGCAGCAGGCCGCACGTGTAGCCGCCCGCCCCCAGCGTGCCGTCGATCCATGTGCCCGCCACCGGCGCCACGGCTTCAAGCAGCGGCTCCAGCAGGACGGGGACGTGGTCTGCGCGTGCGGTATCGTCAGCGCCCGCCATATCTATTCTTCCCGGGATTTATTAAGCAATTGCAGAGGATTGCGCGGCACATCCGTCTTCATCTGGGCTGTGCGGCGGGCCTTTTCGGCATCATAGGCCTCGGCATCCCAGATGCGGAACCGGTTCAGCGAGGCAACCATCATCGCCTCGGACCCGATGCCGAACTGCTCGCGCAGCTTGGCCGGGATCACGATGCGACCGGTGTTGTCGACATTGGCCTCGGAGGCGTTCGACGAATAGATCTCCTCAAGCAGATCGCGCTCGTCGCCGTAATCCATTGCCTCGATCTGCTCTTCGATGCTTTCGATCTCATCGATCGTGAAGCACTCGATATACGGGGCATCGGGGATGCCGTAGACCATGACGAAGTTGGGCAGGGCCTTTTCGGCGGTGCATTCCGGGTCACCGGCGCGCAGGACATCGCGAAACGAGGACGGGATAGACACCCTGCCCTTGCTGTCGACCTTGTGCCGACTTTCGCCCCTGAACCTCAGCCTGCGGCCCACTGTCCCTCCGGCCTCCGTTGCCCCCTTGAAACGTAAAAGCGGCGGGTTGATCAGCTGCCATTGATCAACCCGCCGCGTGACCCGCTAAGCGGGTGTCTCCGACTGCGCGCGCCACCTGGGGGGATGTCTGCTCGCCCGCGCGCCGGATCCTTTGTTGTCATCGAAAGAGAGGCGGATGCCTGTATGAAACCTGCTCTTTTTTTATTCTGGTGTTCGGTGCGGGGCTTGTTTTCTTGTCCCCGTGTCCGTCCCTCTTCCGATGAACTAGGGATGCCATGGGAATTCATGGGTGACAACAGTTTTCTTTACCATCAAGCCACTATCCGTTGTTTCACTGTGGCGCAAAAATCAACATCTTGCGGTCAATTTATCCACAGAAACACTATAAAATGTGCGGTAACGGGCACGTTATGCCTAGATGTTGACACCTTCTCTCGTCGAAAAAAAGTTCCATGATTTCCCAAACAAGTCCGAAATCAGGCCTCGCGCCCCTCGATCACGGCGAAATTTCAGCGGAGCTTACCGGCTTATCCACAGGAATTCACGCAAATCCGACGAGAACGAATCGGATCGGCGCCGATCTGCCGGCCCGAAAACCGGGCGGCTGCAGCCCCGGACCATAAATTCCCATGCCTCGCCGGACGGGCATTCCCATGAAATCCCGCAGCGCCGCGGCTGTCCGTCCCATGCCGTCCCGCGCGCAACCCGTCCCGCCCCGCCCCTCCGGCGCCGGTGACGGGCCGGGGCCCGGACCGGACGCCGCCCCCGCGCGATCCGCCACATGGGCAAACCGCCCCGGCTTGCACTTCCTTCGGGTATCCCCGATACCCGGACCAATGAAGGAGCGGACATGACCGAAAGCCCCGTCACCGACAGCCACTGCCACCTCGACTTCCCGGACTTCGACGCGGAACGCGCCGAGGTGATCGACCGCGCGCTTGCGGCGGGCGTCCACCGCATGGTCACGATCTGCACGCGCCTGCGCGCGGAACCGCAGGTGCGGGCCATCGCAGAGGCGCATGCGCCGGTCTTCTACGCGGCGGGCACCCACCCGATGAGCGTCGCCGAAGAGCCCATGGCCACGGTCGACCAGCTTGTTGCCCTGTCGCAGCACCCCAAGTTCGTCGGCATCGGAGAGACCGGCCTCGACTACCACTACACCTCGGACAGCGCCGAGGCGCAGAAGGTCTCGCTGAAGATGCATATCGCGGCGGCGCAGGAAACCGGGCTGCCGCTGATCATCCACGCCCGCGACGCCGACGAGGACATGGCGGCGATCCTGACGGAAGCCTACCGCGCGCGGCCCTATACCTGCGTGATGCACTGTTTCTCCTCCTCCGCGGCGCTGGCGCGCGCGGCGCTCGACCTGGGGTTCTACCTGTCGATGTCGGGGATCGGGGCCTTTCCCCGCTCGAAAGAGCTGCGCGCGATCTTTGCCGAGGCGCCGCGCGACCGCATCCTCGTCGAGACCGACAGCCCCTATCTCGCGCCCCCGCCCCATCGCGGCAAACGCAACGAACCGGCCTATGTGGTGCATACGGCGCGGGTGGCGGCAGAGACGCTGGGGCTCGACTTCCCGGCCTTCGCCCGACAGAGCGAGGAGAACTTCGAACGCCTCTTCTCCAAGGCCGCCGCATGGAGCGTCCCGGCATGATCCGCCACACCGGCCTGGCCGATTGCCCCGCCCCCGCCCAAGACCGAAGGCTCCGCCGATGACCGCCACGCTGCGCTTCACCATCCTCGGCTGCGGATCCTCGGGCGGCGTGCCCCGCCTCGGCGGCCATTGGGGCGATTGCGACCCGGAGAACCCGAAGAACCGCCGCCGCCGCTGCGCGCTGCTGGTCGAACGGGAAACCGGCGCGGGCACGACCCGCGTGCTGATCGACACCGGCCCGGACATGCGCGCGCAGCTGCTGGACGCCGGGGTCGGGCATCTCGATGCGGTGGCCTGGACCCATGCCCATGCCGACCACGTCCACGGCCTCGACGATCTGCGCCAGATCGTCTTCAACACAAGCGAGCGCCTGAACGTCTGGGCGGATGGCGATACCCAGACCAGCCTGCTGTCGCGCTTCGGCTATGCCTTCGTGCAGCCCGAAGGCTCGCCCTATCCGCCGATCCTGAACCTGCACACCATCGACGGCCCCTTCACCGTCGAGGGCGCGGGCGGGCCGGTGACCCTGACCCCGTTCGAGGTGAACCACGGCAGCATCGACGCACTGGGGTTCCGCATCGCCGATCTGGCCTACCTGCCGGACGTGGCAAAGATGTCCGACGCGGCCTGGCCGCATCTGGAAAACCTCGACTGCTGGATCCTCGACGCCCTGCGCCGCAAGCCGCACCCCACCCACGCGCACCTCGACCTCGCGCTGGAGTGGATCACCCGCGCCGCGCCGCGCCGTGCCGTGCTGACCAATATGCACATCGACCTCGATTACGCGACCGTGGAGGCCGAGACCCCCACCAATGTCACCCCCGCCTACGACGGCATGGTGCTGAGCTATGCGGACTGACCTGCTGACAGCCCCCGGCGCGCCAAGATGCCGCGCCCCCCGGCCCGACCGGACGCCCCCAGCGCGCCAAGGGACAGAGATCGCAAGGCCCCGCCCCCGAAACACAGGCAGCCGAAGCCTGCCCCCCGCCCGCCGCCCCCTCCGGTACGGCGCAGACGGCCCCGCGAAGGCACAGCCCATGTTTCTTCTTGGCCCAAATACCTCTTTACCCGATGTCCAACCGCGCGCCGCCAGCCCGGACATACAGCCAAGGGCCTTCCCCCATGCAGGGGCTGATCGACGTCATCCTCCCGGTCTTCCTGGTGATCGGGGCGGGCTATTTCGCGGTCTGGCGCCGCATCGTCTCGGACGCGGCGGTGGACGGCATCATGGCCTATGCCACCGGCTTCGCGGTTCCCTGCCTGCTCTTCCGGGCCATTTCCAACCTGCACCTCGAAGAGGCCTTCGATCCCTGGATCCTGATCAGCTTCTACAGCGGTTCCGTCGCCGCCTTCGCCGCCGGGCTGCTGGGGGCGCGCTATGCCTTCACGCGTTCCTCGGAGGATTCGGTGGCCATCGGCTTCTGCTGCCTCTTCGCCAACTCTCTGCTCATGGGGCTGGCCATCACCGAACGCGCCTATGGCCCGGACGCGCTGCAGGCCAATTACCTGATCGTCTCGATCCACGCCCCGCTGTGCTACGCCATCGGCATCACGGCGATGGAACTGGTGCGCGCGAAGGCCTCGGGCGCCTCGCTACGCCACCTGCCCGCCAAGGTCGACCGCGCGATCTTCCGCAATGCGCTGGTGATCGGCATTCTGCTCGGGGCGCTGGCGAATCTCTCGGGCCTGTCCCTGCCCGGCCCGGTCGCAGAGGCGCTGGACATGGTGGTGCGCACGGCGCTGCCGGTGGCGCTTTTCGCCATCGGCGGGGTGCTGTGCCGCTACAAGCCCGAGGGCGACACGCGGGTGATCGCCATGGTCTGCGTGATATCGCTGCTGATGCACCCGGCGATCACATGGGGGATGGGATCGCTGACCGGCATCTCGACAGAGGCCTTCCGCTCGGCGGTGCTGACCGCCTCCATGGCACCGGGCGTGAACGCCTATGTCTTCGCCAACATGTACGGCACCGCCAAGCGTGTCGCGGCGACAAGCGTGCTGGTGGCCACCGGACTGTCGGTCGCCACCGCCTGGCTCTGGCTGACGCTGTTGCCGTAGCGGGACGGCCCCGCCCTCGCGCGCCGAAGCGGTCGGGACAGCCCCGCGACACGGGCTGACAGCCAGCGCCCCTCCCGTCTCGCGGCGCTCTGAAACGATCGCCGCCCCCGCCGGGTCCGCGAAGCGGCGCGAAAATGCGCCTGTCCGACACCGCTTTCCCCGCCCAGCCCCCCCGAAGAGCCCCGCCTTCACTTCAAGACAACCTGACAGGCTGGCGGCTGGCCAGACCGACCCACTGGTGTTCTCAGACCGCTTGCCAATCTCTCCTCAAACGAAGGAACCCGGGTCCGTTCACCTCGCCCCACAGCCGGGTCCGGGGACAAGCCCCCGCCCGCATCCCCCACGGGACGGTGGGCGGGGCGAGGTCGCGCGCAGCGAGACCAGCGCCCGCCCCCGTCCGCGCTGGACGCCGCTCCGATCCCTCCCTAGGCTCCGCGCCATGGCTACGGATCGTCCCCTTCTCGGTATCGCCCTCATGCTGGGCTTCTGCATGCTGGCCCCGCTGGGCGACGCGCTGGCGAAACTGCTGGGACCCGAGATGGCCGTGGGACAACTGGTCTTCCTGCGCTTCGCCTTTCAGGCCGGGCTGCTGCTGCCCCTGGCCCTGCTGACCCGGCGCCCCCTGCGCATGACCCGCCGCGTCGCCGCCCTCGTGGCGCTGCGCACGATCCTGCACATCCTCGGCATCGGGCTGGTCTTCACCGCCCTGCTCTACCTGCCGCTCGCCGATGCCATCGCCATCGCCTATGTCATGCCCTTCATCGCGCTTCTGCTGGGGCACTGGATCTTCGGCGAAACAGTCGGGCCCCGCCGCCTGATCGCCTGTGCCGTGGGTTTCGCGGGCACGCTGATGGTCGTGCAGCCCGCCTTCGCCGAGGTCGGCTGGCCCGCGCTGCTGCCGCTGGGCGTGGCCCTCGGTCTTCGCGCTCTTCATGCTGACCACCCGCGCCATCGCCCCCAGCACCGATGCGATTGCCATGCAGGCGGTCTCGGCGCTCTTGGCGCTGGCGCTGACCGGCCCCGCGCTGCTTCTGTTTAGCGACGCGCCGGGCCTCGGCTGGACCGCGCCCTCGGCCCGCGGCTGGGGCCTGATTGCCGCCATGGGCTGCGCCGGCACCTTCGCCCACCTGCTGATGACATGGTCGCTGCGCTACGCCCCAACGGCAACGCTCGCGCCCATGCAATACCTCGAGATCCCCTTCGCCACCGCCATCGGCCTGCTGCTCTTCGACGACCTGCCCGGGCCGCTCGCCACGCTGGGCATCGCCGTCACCATGGGCTCGGGCCTCTACGTGATCCTCCGAGAGCACCGCGACGCCCGCGCCCGCCCGGTGCCCAAGCCGATCCACAGCGGCACCCCGCCGGCCTGAGCCGCCCCCGGCGGCGCCGCCAGCACCGGTCCCGCGCGCGCCCCCCGCAGGGAATCGCGCCCTCGGACCCAACCCCGGCCCGCCGTCACCAACCCGGCGCCCTCTCCAGCCCGGCCAGCAGGGCGTCGAGGCAATCGACCGGCAGAATCAGCAGCATCAGCGGCGCCTCCAGCGTCAGCGTCACCGGTCCAAGCGCCTCGTTCGAGGTTCCGCCCTGCACGGCGGGCGCGAAGTCGAGGCCGTCAATCGGCCAGCGCAGCCCCTCGGAGCGCCCCCGCACCGGCCCCATGGGAAAGAGCGAGACCCGCTCTCCCGCCGGAAGATCCAGCGCCAGCCGGGGCGGGCAGAGGCAGACCACATCCTCGGCCCCCACCAGCACGCAGCGCTGCGCCGCGCGCCGGACAAGCACGATCATCGCCGCAAGCTGATGGTCCAGCCGCTTGCCGAGAAAGCCGTGGCCCAGAACCAAGGGTGCCGCAATGGAACGCAGCCCCTTGTCGAAATCGGTGCTGTCCTGTTCGGATATCTCGTGCAGGACATGCGCCGGAATCCGCGCCCGTATCTCCGGGCGCAGCGAATCCATGTCCCCGATCACCGCGTCCGGCGTCCGGCCCGCCGCCAGAACCGCCTCTGTCCCGCCATCGGCGGCCACGACCACGCGCCCGGTCATCGCGGCTTTCAAGGCCGGCAGATGGCAGGCGCCACCCCCGACCAGGACAACCGTCTCCGGACTTTCTACAATCTTATCATTCATGGCGAATTAATGGCGCTTTGGGAAACCGACCACAATCAGGTCACGAAATGATACCCTTCGGGGCACAGATTCGGTCGGCTTTCGTCCCGGTGACCGGTGTAAACACTTTGTTGCAAAACGAATGAAAGTGAGCAGCACATGGTGAGTTCGAGCAAGATCCTGACGGTGTCCTACGGCACCTTCTCGTGCACCGCCGAAGGGTTCGACGACCCGCTCGCCGTGGTCAAGGATACCACGCAGTTCTTTCGCGGCGTCGTCGGTGAAGATCGCTTCTTTGGCGCCGAGCCCCCGCAATTCGACCCCGAGCTGGCGACGGAACTGATGCGCGAGCAGCTGGGCACGACCCATGGCGCGGGCACCGTGTCGCTGGGCCGGCCCGGCGCCGCCTCTTCCGGCGCGATGAGCGCCGCGCTCTCGGCCGGTCCCGCCCGCACCCGGGCCGAGGCCCCCGCCCTGCCCGACGACGACACGATCGAGGCGACCGCCGTCCTGACGGAACGGCCGCTGACCGACGGCGGCCTGACCGCACCGCTGGCGCAGGATACCGCCCCGACCGCCGCGCCCCGACCCGATCCCGGCCTCGACGGGGCCCCGGCAGAGGGGCTGCGCGCCGATCCCGAAGCCCCGGCGCCGGTGACCGACACGGCCCCGGACGACGGGCTGACCCCGGCCCTCGACAGCGCCGATCTTGCAAAAACGTCACAGCAGCTGCGTGCGGACGACAGTGGCGCAACGGATGCCATTGCCCCCCGCCGACATGGTGGAAACCCCCGCAACCCCGGTCGGGGCTGCCACCCCGACCATGGTCCCCGAGGCACCGGCCTTGGAGGGGGACGCGCCTGCTCCGCGTCCCTCCGACCATGGGGGCATCGCCGCCAAGCTCGACCGGATTCGCGCCGTCGTGGCCGGGAACGCCGGTGCCCCCGTCGCGGCGGTGGCCGCCGCCGCGGGCCCGATGGGGGCCCAGTCCTTCATGCCCGAGACCCCGGCCCAGGAGGCATCCGACACCGACAGCCGCGAAGCGGACGAGGCCTCCGGCCCCGGCGACCAGGTCGACGATGCCGCGCTCTCGGCCCTGCTGACCGAGCTGGAAGCCGAGGACATGGGCACCGAGGTCGAAGAGACCGCCCTGAAAGCCACGGAAGAAACGGCGGAAGACGACGACGACAGCCGCTTCGCGGACAGCCTCGCCGGGCTGATGGCCGAGGAACGCGCCATGGCAGAGGGCACCGGCACTCTGGCCGGTGACGGCCCGGACGCCCCCGCCGCGGTGGCCGCATGGGATCGGGACGGCGAGGATGACCGCCAGCCCTTCGAATCCTTCGACGATGCAGAAATCTCCGACGCGGTGGCGCCCGCCGCGACGGTCGACGCCGAGAACGACGGGGATGACGCGGATGACGGCTTCGACGACGAAGCCCTCGCGCCCCGACCCGATGCCCCGCAGCGCACCGCAAACCCGATCCGCGCCCGCGTGGTGAAGGTCAAGCGCGCAGACTTCGAAAAGGCCGTCGCCTCGGGCACGCTGGAAGAGATCGAGGACGACAGGCCCGCGCCCGCCACGGGCAGCAGCCTCTCTGCCGAGGAAGAAGAGGAACTCGCCCGCGAACTCGCCGCCGTGAAGGCAGAGCTTTCCGCCGGTTTCGAAGACTGGGACGACGAGGACGAAGACACAGAGACCGCCAGCGCCAAGGACGCCGATGCGCATGCCGCTGCCGGTGACTGGGACGCGGACGATCTGGACGACGAGGCGGACGAAGACGACTTCGACGCCCGCCTGACCGGCACCGAACCGCTGCGCCTCGACAACCCCATTGCGCGGCCCGACCGCGACTGGGGCACCGATATCGACGCGCTCGACGCCCGGGCCTCTGCCGCCTTCGGCCAGGACCTGGCGCAGGACGAGGACGACGAGGACGCGGAGGACACCCCCCGTCCTGCCATCGACGAAGCGGTCCGCGACAGCGCCCGCAAGGCGGTGAAGATGGCCAGCCCCGCCCGCGCCATGCTGACAGAGCGCGAGGTCGCGGATCAGGACACCTCGCGGCTGATCGACCAGACCAACTCCGAGATGGACGAACCCGAGGGCAACCGCCGGCGCTCTGCCATCGCGCATCTGCGCGCCGCCGTCGCCGCGACCAAGGCCGACCGGCTGCTGGGCCGCAAGGCGCAGGCCGAGGACGAGGAAGAGGCCTATCGCGAAGATCTGGCCAGCGTCGTGCGCCCGCGCCGCCCGCAGGCGCCCGCCGAACGGACCGAGCGTCCCGCCCAGCCCGCAGCACCGCTGAAGCTGGTGGCCGAACAGCGGGTCGGGGAAGAGGCCGCGCCCGCCGCCACGCCGCAGACCGTGCCGATCCGCCCGCGCCGCGTGCGCCGGGTGGCCGACGCACCGTCCCCGCGCGACCTTGCCCGGTCCGAAGAGGCAGAGACCGGCTTCGCCGCATACGCCGAAAGCGTCGGCGCGGACGCCCTGCCCGAGCTGCTGGAAGCCGCCGCCGCCTACATGTCCTATGTCGAGGGACGCGACCAGTTCTCGCGCCCGCAGTTGATGACCACCGTCCGCCAGGCCGAGGCCACGGAATCGAGCCGCGAGGACCGGCTGCGCAGCTTCGGCCAGCTTCTGCGCGAGGGCAAGATCCGCAAGACCACCTCCGGCCGCTTCACCGCCTCGGACCGGATCAGCTTTCGCCCCGACCGCGAAGCGGTGTGACCGCCGCCGCCGCGCCCCGCCGGGCCGGCCCGTGACACCATGCCCCGCCCGCCGCCCGTGAACCGGGTCGGCGGGCGGGCGCTTTTCGGCGCAGCCGGAACAGAGCCGCCCCGGCCCGGCGGCACAGCGCCCGGCGCCGCGCCGCCCATCCCGCCACCGGGGCAATGCCCGCTTGCACCCCGCGGCCCGATCCCATACATCACCCCCGATACCTTCGACCGATGCACTGGGCCCCATGGAAAACGTCATCCTGATCATCCACCTTCTCCTTGCCCTCGGCCTGATCGGGGTCGTGCTGCTGCAACGATCCGAGGGCGGCGGCCTTGGCATGGGTGGCGGCGGCGGCGCCATGAGCGCCCGCAGCCAGGCCACGGCGCTCGGCAAGGTCACCTGGATCCTCGCCATAGCCTTCATCGTGACGTCGATCACCCTGACGATCTTCGCGGCGCGCAACGCCTCGGGTTCTTCGATCCTCGACCGGCTCGGCTCTGGCCCCGCCGCCGAGCAATCCGAGGACGCGGACGCCCCGGCGCTCGACTTCGAGCTTCCCCCGCCCTCCGCGGAGGAGGGCGATGCCGACGCGCCCCTGACACCGCGCGCCGACTGATCCACTAGACATGGCCTGAACATATCCGACCGCAACAGCATCTTGCGGTCGGCTGGACAAACCGTTCCGAATCCGATAAGCGTCAAATCCCGTGATGCTGCCGTCCTCAGGGCCGGCGGGATGGCAAGACATTGGCCCATGGTCCGACAGGAACCGGGTCAGAACACAGTCAGAATTCACGGGGTCGCCCACATGGCACGCTTTATCTTCATCACCGGCGGTGTGGTTTCTTCGCTCGGCAAGGGTCTCGCCTCTGCCGCGCTCGGGGCGCTGTTGCAGGCGCGTGGCTATTCGGTCCGGCTGCGCAAGCTCGACCCCTACCTGAACGTCGACCCCGGCACCATGTCGCCCTTCGAGCACGGAGAGGTCTTCGTGACCGACGACGGCGCCGAGACCGACCTCGACCTCGGCCATTACGAGCGTTTCACCGGCGTCGCCGCGCGCAAGACCGACTCGATTTCCTCGGGGCGCATCTACACCAACGTGCTCGAGAAAGAGCGCCGCGGCGACTATCTTGGCAAGACGATCCAGGTGATCCCGCACGTCACCAACGAGATCAAGGACTTCATCTCGATCGGCGAGGACGAGGTCGACTTCATGCTCTGCGAGATCGGCGGCACCGTCGGCGACATCGAGGGCCTGCCCTTCTTCGAAGCGATCCGCCAGTTTTCTCAGGACAAGCCGCGCGGCCAATGCGTCTTCATGCATCTGACGCTGCTGCCCTTTGTCAAGGCCAGCGGCGAGCTGAAGACCAAGCCGACGCAGCACTCGGTCAAGGAGCTGCGCTCCATCGGTCTGGCGCCCGACATCCTCGTCTGCCGCTCTGAAGGGTCGATCCCGGCGAAAGAGCGCGAGAAGCTGGCGCTGTTCTGCAACGTCCGCCCCGAAAGCGTGATCGCCGCGCAGGATCTGAAATCGATCTACGAGGCCCCCATCGCCTACCACCGCGAGGGGCTGGACCAGGCGGTGCTGGATGCCTTCGGCATCGCCCCCGCGCCCAAGCCCAACCTCGACAAGTGGGAGGATGTGGCCGACCGCGTCTTCAACCCCGAGGGCGAAGTGACGGTTGCCATCGTCGGCAAGTACACGCAGCTGGAAGACGCCTACAAATCCATCGCCGAGGCGCTGACCCACGGCGGCATGGCCAACCGCGTCAAAGTCAACATCGAGTGGGTCGACGCCGAGCTTTTCGACCGCGAGGACCCGGCCCCGCATCTGGAAAACTACGACGCGATCCTCGTGCCCGGCGGCTTTGGCGAGCGCGGCACCGAGGGCAAGATCAAGGCCGCGCAATACGCGCGCGAGCACAAGATCCCCTATCTGGGCATCTGCCTCGGCATGCAGATGGCGGTCATCGAGGCGGCCCGCAACGTCGCGGGCGTGGCCAAGGCGGGTTCGGAAGAGTTCGACCATGAGGCCGGGGAAAAGCGTTTCGAGCCGGTGGTTTACCACCTGAAGGAATGGGTGCAGGGCAACCAGAAGGTCAACCGACGCCCCGACGATGCCAAGGGCGGCACCATGCGCCTTGGCGCCTACGACGCGGTGCTGGCCGAGGGGTCGAAGGTGGCGAAGGCCTACGGCACCACCACCATCGACGAGCGCCACCGCCACCGTTACGAGGTCGATGTGACCTACAAGGCCAAGCTGGAAGAGGCGGGCCTGCGCTTCTCCGGCATGTCCCCGGACGACCGCCTGCCCGAGATCGTGGAATGGCCCGACCACCCGTGGTTCATCGGCGTGCAGTTCCACCCCGAGCTGAAATCGAAACCCTTCGACCCGCACCCGCTCTTCCGCGACTTTGTCCGGGCGGCGAAAGAGGTGTCGCGGTTGGTGTGAGCGGCACGCCGCGTCACGCAAACCCGACCGTACCATACACCGAAACGCACGATTTTCCTTGGAAGCAGTAAGATCCCTTTGCTTTTCTTTCTTTGAAAGGCAAAGGGATGGCTTTCGCCTCGAAGACAGCTCTCAGGCGGCTTTCCTGATCCAACGAGAGGCCCTCGGTGTGTCCACCGGTGTCGCAAACGTGGCACATGCACAGCCCCCACGTCTTTCGACCAGGCCAAGGGCCGGGCGCAAAGTGGAATTCTCACAAGTGTCACACCTGTAGTGCGTCCTCGTCTCGATGCTGCTCATTCCGAACATTCCACATTTCTGAGGGGGTCGGATCACGATCTGATCGCGCAGTCTCGAATGCACAGGGAATCGCCGCTCTGAGCCGGGCCAGCGCCGACCGGCGGGGGGCGCGCGTCCGGCGCTGGCCGCCAGCCCCCCCTAGAACCTCGCCGCCACAGCCGGACCCGACCAAAGCGCCGCCCCCGCAGGCGGGACCGGGCAGTCGCCCCTTCATCCCCCCGCCGAAACCGCGTAGACCCCTGCCATGCTGTCCTATCAACACGCCTATCACGCCGGAAACCTCGCTGACGTGCACAAGCACGCGGCGCTGGCCCTTGTCTGCGACTACCTGACCCGCAAGGACAAGCCGCTCAGCTACATAGAGACCCACGCGGGCCGGGGTCTCTACGACCTGCGCAGCCCCGAGGCCAGCCGGACCGGCGAGGCCGAACAGGGCATCCTGCGCGCCGCCCCGTGGTTCCCCGAAGACCATCCCTATAGCCGCGCCCGCGCCCGGATCGCCGAGACGCACGGCCCCGACGCCTACCCCGGCTCGCCGCTGATCGCCCGGACGCTGCTGCGCGCCACCGACAGCCTGCACCTTGCGGAACTGCATCCGCAGGAACACACCGCCCTGCGCAGCGCGCTGCGGGCGCCGAACGTGCATGTGCACCACCAGGACGGCTTTGCCCTGGCGCAAAGCCTTTGCCCGCCGACGCCGCGCCGGGGCCTGATGCTGGTGGACCCCAGCTGGGAGGTGAAGGAGGATTACGCCTCGGTGCCGAAGTTCCTTCAGCAGATCCATGCGAAGTGGAACGTCGGCGTGCTGATCCTGTGGTATCCGATCCTCTCGGACGCCACGCATCGCCCGATGACCCGCGCGCTGGCCGGGGCCTTCCCCGAGGGGCTGATCCACGAGGTCGCCTTCCCGCCCGCGCGCAAGGGCCACCGGATGACCGGCTCTGGCCTCTTCGCGGTGAACCCGCCCCGGGGGCTGGCCGAGGCACTGGCGCGCCTGTCGGACCGCTTCGCCACGCTGTGAGGCCCCGGGGACAGCCCCTGTGTTTCCCCGTGACCGCGGCGGCGCGCGGTGCTAGGATTCGGACAACCGGAAAAGGGGCAAGCCCATGTTCGAGCACCTGAAATCCTTCTTCGACCGCAAGGCTCCGGCGCCGAAACCGCTGCCGGAACCGGACGCCAAGCTTGCGCTTGGTGTGCTGCTGGTCCGCACCGCCTGGGCGGACCAGGCCTATCTCTTCGAGGAGATCGAACAGATCGACCGCATCCTCGCCCATGACAACGGGCTGAACCCGGTCGAGGCGGCCAAGATGCGCGCCACCTGCGAGCGGCTGGCGCATGAGATCCACGACGACATGCACATGGCCGAGCTGATCCGCGAAAGCGTCGATTACACCCACCGCCATGAAACGGTGCAATCGCTCTGGGCCGTCGCCCGCGCGGACGGCATCGCCGACGAACGCGAAGCTGCCCTGGTCGAACTGATCGAATCGACGCTGGGGATAGAGCCGCAGGATTCCGAGGCCGCGCGGATGCAGGCCGTCATTCCCTGACACGGGCCGACCGCGCCGGGCGCGGGCTGTCCCCGCCCTCCGACCGGCGTCGGGGCGCAGCGGTAGGGCCGTCCCGGCGCCACGGACCGCCGTACAGGCCAAAGCCCCCGCGCATACCTCCGCCATTGCCCCCTTGCGGCCTGCGGCATATATCCAGACGCATGTTTGCCGATTTCCTCAAGCGCCTGACCGCGCCGCAGCCCGACCCGCTTGCCGATGCCGACGCGCGGCTGGCCCTGACCGCGCTGCTGGTGCGCGTCGCCCGTGCCGATGCGCATTACGACGCCTCTGAACAGGCGCGCATCGACAGGATCGCCGCCAACCGCTTCGGACTGTCCCCTTTCGAGGCCTCGAAGCTGCGCGGCAAGGCCGAGGCGCTGGAGGCCGAGGCCCCCGACACCGTCCGCTTCACCCGCGCCATCAAGGATGCCGTGCCCTACGAGGACCGCATCGGCGTGATCGAGGCTCTGTGGCAGGTGGTTCTGGCCGACGGCCAGCGCGAGGCCGAAGAGGACGCGCTCTTGCGGCTGGTGTCCAACCTGCTGGGCGTCTCGGATCGCGACTCGGCGCTGGCCCGGCAAAGGGTCGACAGCGCCAGCTGATCCTCGACCTGCCGATGACGGGGCGGCTCGGGACCACCGCGGCCAGCGATACGCTTTGGCAAAGGGTCCGCGACCGGCTGGCTGGCGGCCCCAAAGGCCCGGACCGCGACCGCATTCACCGGGGCTTGCGGAAGGCGCCGGACCTCGTGCCGGGCCAGACCGGCCCTGTGCCCCAAGAGACAGGGCTGCGCGCCAAGGGCGTCGCCCCCGCCGCCCAAGGCCCCTGTCGCGCCCTGCCCGACCCGCCCGCTGACCGGGCTGGGCGCTTGTGACCTTCCGTCATCCCGGGCATTAACCGCCCGGGGCAGGCGTTTTCGTGATTGCATCCCGCGAAGGTCCTGCGTCATGCTGCCCGCATAGCGACAGCAAGGTGGGACGTGACCAGCCAGGACCCCGTTATCGAGATCCGCGATCTGCACAAGGCCTACGGGCAGCTCGAAGTCATCAAGGGCGTATCCATCTCGGCCCCCAAGGGGCATGTGGTCTCTCTGATCGGTTCTTCGGGCTCTGGCAAATCCACGCTTCTGCGCTGCTGCAACCTGCTGGAGGACAGCCAGCAGGGCGAGATCCTCTTCAAGGGCGAGCCGGTGCGCTGGAAGGAGAGGGCCACAACCGCCGCCCCGCAGATCCGAAACAGGTGCTGCGCATCCGCACGAACCTGTCGATGGTCTTCCAGCAGTTCAACCTGTGGGCCCATATGACCATCCTGCAAAACGTGATGGAGGCGCCCTTGACCGTGCTGGGCCGCGACCGGGCCGAGGTCGAGGCCTCTGCCCGCGGCTATCTCGACAAGGTCGGCATAGGCGACAAATGCGATTCCTATCCGGCGCAGCTTTCGGGCGGCCAGCAGCAGCGCGCCGCCATCGCGCGCGGGCTGTGCATGGAACCCGAGGCGCTTCTGTTCGACGAACCCACCAGCGCGCTCGACCCCGAGCTGGAACAGGAAGTCGTCAAGGTCATCAAGGACCTCGCCCGCGAAGGGCGCACCATGATGATCGTCACCCACGACATGAAGATGGCCAGCGATGTCAGCGATCACGTCGTGTTCCTGCATCAGGGCCTGATCGAGGAAGAAGGCCCCCCCGATACGCTCTTCGGGGCGCCGAAATCGGAACGGTTGCAGGGCTTCCTGCGCTCGACCGTTCACGCCTGAGGCCACGGCCCAAGGCATATGACAGGCGGGACAGCCGCCGCATGACAACAGGGAGTAAAACCATGAAAAACCTTCTGATCGGGACAGCCGTCCTTGCGATGACCGCGGGCGCCGCGCTGGCGCAGGACGTGGTGCGCCTTGGCACCGAGGGCGCCTACCCTCCGTATAACTTCCTCGACGACAACGGCGAGGTCGCCGGGTTCGAGCGCTTCCTTGGCGACGAGCTGTGCAAGCGCGCCGAGCTGACCTGCGAATGGGTGACCAACGACTGGGATTCGATCATCCCGAACCTGGTGTCGGGCAACTACGACGCCATCATCGCGGGCATGTCGATCACGCCCGAACGCGAGGAAGTCGTGGCCTTCACCCAGAACTACACCCCGCCCTCGCCCTCGTCCTACGTGGGCACCTCGGATGGCATCGATCCGACAACGGCGGTGATCGCGGCGCAGACCGGCACCATCCGGGCAGCGCATGTCTCGACCATGGAAGGCGCGACGCTGGTCGAATTCCCCAGCCCGGACGAGACGGTGGCGGCGGTCATGGGCGGCGAGGCCGACCTGACGCTGGCCGACAAGGACTTCCTGATCCCGGCGGTCGAGGAATCCGGCGGCGCACTGGTCTTCGTCGGCGACGACATCCCGCTGGGCGGCGGCATCGGCATGGCCTTCCGCCAGTCCGACCCCGAGCTGCGCGACAAGTTCGACGCCGCGGTCCAGTCGATGAAGGACGACGGCACGCTGAACGAGATGATCCTCGAGCATCTGGGCGCCAACAGCCCGACCTTCTGATCCAACGCCAAAGACAGATCCTGCAAAGGCCCCCGGACCCCCGGGGGCCTTTCGCGTTTCGGCGCCCCTGCCCCCTCAACGGCAGCCCTGCCGCCCTTGGCGCGACAGGCCCTTGCCCTCTTCCCAAGCGGTCACCCCGGAGGGATCCCGGCCCGCAGTCCGCCGCCGGGGCATCCGGGGCTGCACCGGTTGGGCCGGGGCCGACACCTCCTGTCCGGGGCCGCTGCCTTGCGGACAGGCGCGCGCCGGAGCCGCCCCGCCGGTCCGCCCCTGCCCGCCCCGGCGCCTGCTGCCGATCGCGGCATCGGCGGCATCGGGGCCGCAGGGCGCGGTCTGACGCAGCGAAACACCAAGGAAAGTCTTGCGCGAGTCGCGGATTTCCGCGCAGGCTGGGCAAAACCAGACAGGACTGACAAAGCCCGCCCTCGTGTTTTCCTACTGCGCCGATCCCTCCGCCCTCGAAGGCCTGTCGTGGTACCTTTGCTACCTGACAACGGGTAAGCACATGGCCTTCTACAGCTCTTTCGGAACGGTGCTGCTGTTGCTGGCGATCACCGCGCCGGTTGCCCTTGGCTTCGGCTTCCTGGGCGCCATGTCGGCGCGGTCGCAGTTTGCGCCGCTGTCCTGGCTGGGCAAGGGCTATATCGCCGTGGTGCGCGGCGTGCCGGACATCGCCTTCTTCCTGTTCTTCGTGATTGCGCTGGACCAGTTCTTCGAATGGGTCCGGCACGAGGTGAAATGCCCCGACTGGGAGCAACCGATCCGGCAGGGCAACGATTTTGTCGTCTGCGCGGCGGCCAAGCTGCCGCTGGGCAACGCGCCGCAGATGGTACACGAGATCTACGGCTTCTCGCTGGCGGTGCTGACCTTCGCCATCGTCTTCGGCGCCTTTGCGGCCAACGTGCTGTTCGGCGCCATGCGCGCGGTGCCGCGCGCGCAGCTGGAAACCGCCGAGGCCTATGGCATGAGCCAGCGCCAGTGTTTCTGGCGCATCCTGGTGCCGCAGATGTGGGTCTATGCGCTGCCCGGGCTGTCGAACCTCTGGATGGTGCTGATCAAGGCGACGCCGCTGCTGTTCCTGCTGGGGGTCGAGGACATTGTCTTCTGGGCACGCGAGCTGGGCGGGGCCAAGACGCCGCGCTTCACCGACTACCCGCATGGCGACTGGCGGATGTGGTATTTTCTTGCGCTGCTGGTCTTCTACCTTGCCTTCACGCGGGTCTCCGAAGTGGTGCTGGACCGGCTGATGACGCGGCTGACCCGCGGACAGGCGACGCTGGCGGGCGAAGCGCAGAGGAAGGCCGCATGAGCCTGCTTGCCACGGTCGAAGGGGGCTCTGCCCCCGCGCGTGCCGCGCTCCCCGGGATATTTCGGGACAGAAGAAACGCCGGGGGCGCGCATGAGTTGCTGGGAGACCCTTGCCGATTACGGGCTGCGGTCCCCGGGGATCGGCGAGCGGCTGTTGCCGCGGGACAATTTCACCCTGTGCCAGCAGGTGGTGCTGATCGGCTCGGGGATGATCTGGAACATCTACTTCGGCGTGCTGGCGCTGTGTTCGGGCTTCTTCCTTGCCACCGCCGTGGCGCTGGGGAAGGCCGCCGCAAACCCCTGGCTGCGCAAGCCTGCGGAGTGGTTCATCTTCGTCTTCCGGGGCTCGCCGCTGTTCATCCAGTTCTTCTTTGCCTATTTCGCCTTTCTCAGCCTGAAAAGCGTCTCGCCCATCTTCGATCCGCTGACGGCGGCCTGGGCCGGGGCGCTGATCGTGCTGTTTCTGAACACCGCCGCCTATTCCGGCGAGATCTTCTACGGCGCGCTTCTGTCGATCCCCAAGGGCGATCTGGAGGCGGCGGATGCCTATGGCTTCACCGGCTGGGCCAAGTTCCGCAAGATCACCTGGCCCACCATGCTGCGGCTGGCCTGGCCCGCCTATACAAACGAGGCGATCTTTCTCTTTCACGCGACGACGCTGGTCTTCTTCTCGGGCTTTCCGGCCTGGCAGCAGCGCGGCGACGCGCTGTATTACGCCAGCTATTTCGCCGACAAGACCTTCAACCCCTTTGTACCCTACCCCATCCTCGCGGGCTATTTCATCGCCCTGACGCTGGTGGTGATCGGCCTCTTCGGCCTGGCGAACCGGCGGCTGAACCGGCACCTGCCGCAGGCCGCGGGGCGGCGGCTGAAGATCCGGCCCAACCTGATCCGCTGAGAAGTCCCGCAGCGCGGCGCCCGGTTCCGCGCAGGGCGGCCCCCCTTGCCAGCCCTCCGGTCCCGGTCTATCAATTTGATCAAATTCCAACCCCAAGAGGCCCCCATGCCCGCCCCCAGTGCCGACTGGCTCACCGATCGCCCGCAAGTCAGAACCATCCGCGCCGCCGCCTGCGACCTGAACGGCGTCGCCCGCGGCAAGCGCATGCCGATCCCCTCGGCGCGCAAGCTGCTGACGGAGGGCACGCGCTTTCCGCTGTCCGCGCTGAGCCTCGACATCTGGGGCGAGGACATCGACGACAGCCCGCTGGTCTTCGATACCGGCGACCGCGACGGCACCCTGTTTCCGACCGAGCGCGGTTTCGTGCCGATGCCATGGCTGGAGGCGCCGACCGCGCTGGTGCCGATCTGGATGTACCGCGAGGACGGGCGCGCCTATGACGGCGACCCGCGCCACGCCCTGCGCTTCGTCATGGAACGGTTCAAGGCGCGCGGGCTGACGCCGGTGGTCGCGGTCGAGCTGGAGTTCTTCCTGATCGACGATTCGGGGCGCAACCTTCAGGTGCCGATCTCGCCTCGGTCCAACAAGCGGCGCAAGGCGGCAGAGATCCTGTCGATCCGCGCGCTGGATGCCTTCGACAGCTTCTTCACCGACCTTTACGAGGCCTGCGAGGCCATGGATATCCCCGCCGACACCGCCATTTCCGAGGCGGGTCTGGGGCAGTTCGAGATCAACCTCGTGCATACCGACGACGCGCTGAAGGCGGCGGACGATGCCTGGCTGTTCAAGATGCTGGTGAAGGGGCTGGCGCGGCGGCACGGTTTCGCGGCCTCTTTCATGGCCAAGCCCTACGAGGATTACGCGGGTTCGGGCATGCACGCGCATTTCTCGGTGCTGGACGAGGAGGGGCACAACATCTTCGACGACGGCACCCCGCGCGGCACGGATGTGCTGCGCCATGCCATCGCCGGCTGCCTGAACGCCATGTCGGACAGCACGCTGGTCTTTGCGCCACACCTGAACAGCTACGACCGGCTGGTGCCCGACGCCCACGCGCCCATCGGCATCGCCTGGGCCTACGAGAACCGCACGGCGGCGATCCGCGTGCCCTCGGGTGCGCCGGTGGCGCGGCGGATCGAACACCGGGTCTCGGGCGGCGACGTGAACCCCTACCTTGCGCTGGCCGCCATCCTGGGCGCGGCGCTGACCGGCATCGAGGACGGCGTCATGCCGCCCGAGCCGATCACCGGCAATGCCTATGCGCTGGACCTGCCGGTGATCCCCACGGACTGGGGCTCGGCCATCGCGGCTTTCGAAACCTCGGAGCTGATCCCGCGCATCTTCCCGGCGGAACTGATCCGCAACTTCCTGCTGACCAAGAAGCAGGAGCGGCACTACATGGCCGAACTCAGCGAGACCGAGCAGGTCGAAATCTACCTCGACACGGTCTGAGAAGACGCGCGCGGGCCGCTTGCGGCGCGGCGCCCGCGCGCATACGGTCGCCGCGATCTCCAACAGGTGACTCATGAAGATCGGCATTCTGCAAACGGGCCTCGTGGTGCCCGAACTGGCAGCCGAATACGGCCAGTACCCCGACATGTTCGCGCGCCTCCTGGCCCGCGAGGGCTTTGACTTCGAAAGCTGGTCGGTGGTCGAGGGCGACTTTCCCCCGGCCCCGAGGCGGCGGAGGGCTGGCTTATCACCGGCTCGAAACACGGCGTTTACGAGGATCATCCCTGGATTCCGCCGCTGGAGGCGCTGATCCGCGCCATCGTCGCCGCCGACAAGCCGCTGATCGGGGTCTGTTTCGGCCACCAGATCATCGCGCAGGCGCTGGGGGGCCGGGTCGAGAAATACCCCGGGGGCTGGGCCGTCGGGCCCCGGGTCTACCAATTCCCGGACGGGCCCAAGGTGATCCAGGCCTGGCACCAGGACCAGGTGACCCAGGCGCCCGAAGGCGCGGTGACCGTGGCCTCGAACGATTTCTGCCAGCACGCCGCGCTGCTCTACCCGGGCAAGGCCTACACGGTTCAGCCGCACCCGGAATTTGGCGCCGGTTTCACCCGTGGCCTGATCGAGAAGAGGGGCCGGGGCGTGGTGCCGGATGCCGTGCTGGACGAGGCCCGGCGGACCGTGGACAGGACGCTGGACAGCGCCGATATCGCACAACAGTTCGCGCGGTTCTTCCGCGACAGGACGCTCTCGTGACCGCCCGCCACACCCCGCCCGCCCCGGCGGAGACCGGGGCCCCGCGCCCCGCAAAGGAGACCCCCATGACCGACTGGACCGACACCCTGCCCGAGTCCGCCACCGCCTACCTGGAGGGCCGGCGGCTGGACGAGGTGGAATGCGTGATCTCGGACCTGCCGGGCATCGCGCGCGGCAAGGCGGTGCCTGCCAGCAAGTTCGCCAAGCAGAAGCATTTCCACCTGCCCGACTCGATCTTCTTCCAGACCATCACCGGCGACTGGTCCGAGGCCGCGGACGAGGACGGCTTCATCGAGAAGGACATGATCCTGAAGCCCGACATGAGCACCGCCACGGCGGCGCCCTGGACCGGGGACTGGACGCTGCAGGTGATCCACGACGCCTACGACCGCCATGGCGCGCCGATCCCCTACGCGCCGCGCAACGTGCTGAAACGGGTGGTGGCGCTCTACGAGGCGCAGGGCTGGACGCCGGTGGTGGCGCCCGAGATGGAGTTCTTCCTGATCGCCCGCAATCTCGACCCGGCCAAGGATATCGCGCCGATGACCGGGCGCTCGGGCCGCCCCGCCGCAGCGCGGCAGGCCTATAGCATGACCGCCGTGGACGAGTTCGGGCCGGTGATCGACGACATCTACGATTTCGCCGAGAGCCAGGGCTTCGAGATCGACGGCATCACCCAGGAAGGCGGGGCCGGGCAGCTGGAAATCAACCTGCGCCACGGCCACCCGGTCAAGCTGGCCGACGAAGTCTTCTACTTCAAGCGGCTGATCCGCGAGGCGGCGCTGCGGCACGACTGTTTCGCGACCTTCATGGCCAAGCCCATCGCCGACGAGCCGGGCAGCGCCATGCACATCCACCACTCGATCCTCGATATCGAGACGGGACAGAACCTGTTCTCCGGCCCGCAGGGCGGCGAGACGGACATGTTCTATCACTTCATCGGCGGGTTGCAGACCCATCTGCCCGCGGCCATCGCGGTCATGGCGCCCTATGTGAACAGCTACCGGCGCTACGTGAAGGACCACGCGGCGCCGATCAACCTGGAATGGGGCCGCGACAACCGGACCACCGGCATCCGCATCCCGCTGTCCGAGCCGCAGGGCCGCCGGGTCGAGAACCGGCTGGCGGGGATGGATTGCAACCCCTACCCGGGCATCGCGGCCTCGCTGGCCTGCGGCTATCTGGGGCTGATGGAAGAGCGCCGCCCGACCAAGCAGTTCCGGGGCGATGCCTACGAGGGCGACGGCGACTTCCCGCAGGTGCTGGGACAGGCGCTGGACGTCTTCGACGAGGCCAGCGCGCTGCACGAGGTGCTGGGGCCGGAGTTCTGCCGGGTCTATGCCACGGTGAAGCGGGCGGAATACGAGGAGTTCCTGCAGGTGATCTCGCCCCGGGAGCGCGAGCACCTGCTTCTGAACGTCTGATCCGCTGCGGGTTCCCGGCCCGCCCTTTCACCGGATGGGCGCCTTGCGGCGCGCATTCACTCTTGGGGGCCTTGCCCCCAAACCCCCGCCGGGGCGCTGCCCCGGACCCCGGGATAGTTTTGGACAGAAGAAGCCGGGAGACGCTCCGTGGACCTGTTGTTTTCCAATGATCGGCGGGGCGAGTACCCCGGAAGCTGGTATGCCGCCTCTGTCGATCTGCCCGAGGCGCGGCCCGCGCTGGAAGGCACGGTGCGGGCCGATGTCTGCGTGGTCGGCGGCGGCTATACCGGGCTGTCGGCGGCGCTGCATCTGGCGGAGGCCGGGCTGGAAGTGGTGCTGCTGGAGGCGCATCGGGCGGGCTTTGGCGCCTCGGGGCGGAACGGCGGGCAGCTGGGATCGGGCCAGAGGCAGGACCAGCAGGTGCTGGAGAGCATGGTCGGCATGGAGGCCGCGCGGCGGCTGTGGGATCTGGGCGAGGACGCCAAGGCCCTGGTGCGGGACCCGGTGGCGCGGCACGGCATCGACTGCCACCTGAAGGACGGGGTGGCCCGGGCCGCGTCCTCGGAGCGGCATTTCCGCGATTTCGCCGGCTATGCCGAACACATGCAGCGGCGCCATGGCTACGGGATCGAGGTGCTGGAGCGCGAGGCCTTCCATGCGCTCTGCCCCTCTCCGGCCTATCGCGGCGGTCTCCTTGATATGGGCGCCGCGCATCTGCATCCGCTGGCGCTGGCCTTGGGGCTGGCGCGGGCGGCGGAGGGCGCCGGCGCGCGGATCCACGAGGGATCCTGGGTCACCGGGATCGCGCACGGGGCACGGCGGGTGACGGTGCGGACCGAGCGTGGCAGCGTCGAGGCGGATCATCTGATCCTGGCCTGCAACGGCTATCTTGGCGGGCTGGACGGTCAGGTTGCCGCCCGCGTCATGCCGATCAACAATTTCATCGTCGCGACCGAGCCGCTGGGCGCGCGCAGCGCCGAGGTTCTGACCCGCGACGTCGCGGTCGCCGACGACAAGTTCGTCGTCAACTATTTCCGGCTGTCGCATGACGGGCGGCTCTTGTTCGGCGGCGGCGAGAGCTATGGCTACCGCTTTCCCGCCGACATCGCCGCCAAGGTGCGCAAGCCCATGCTGGAGATCTATCCGGCCCTGAAGGACGTCAGGATCGACCATGCCTGGGGCGGCACCCTGGCGATCACCATGAAGCGGCTGCCCTTCCTTGCCCGCCTGGCGCCCAATGTGCTGACCGCATCGGGCTATTCCGGCCATGGTGTCGGCAATGCCGTGCAGGCGGGCAAGCTGATGGCCGAGGCGGTGCGCGGGCAATCCGCCGGTTTCGACAGCTTCGCCGCCCTGCCCGCCCCGGCCTTTCCCGGCGGCGCCGCGCTGCGCACCCCGCTTCTGGTGCTGGCGATGAGCTGGTTCGCGATGCGCGACCGGCTGGGGCTGTAGATTTCACACAGATGTAACCAAACGGAGCATTTCCGGCGGGACAAGACTGTCTTCGCCGTGATATAAGCATTTTGAAAGACAGAATTCAGGAAATCGAAAGATATGCTTCCAAACATGCATGACGCAGAGCCGATCCCGGCCGAGGCCCGCGCCGAGATCGACCGCCTTCTGCAAAGCGGCGACCTCTTCCGCTACACCGCCGCCGAGGATGCCCCCGTCACGCTGCTGGAACGCGAGTTCGCCGCCCATCTTGGTGCGCGTTACGCGCTGGCCGTCTCCAGCTGTTCCGCCGCGCTGTTCCTGTCGCTGAAGGCGCTGGACCTGCCGCGCGGCGCCCGCGTGCTGATCCCCGGCTTTACCTTTGCCGCCGTACCGTCCTCGATCATCCATGCGGACTGCCTGCCCGTGCTCTGCGAGGTGGGCGAGGATTACCGCATCGACATCCGCGACTTCGAGGCGAAGCTGGACGGCGTGCAGGCGGTCATCGTCAGCCACATGCGCGGGCATACCTCGGACATGGACGCCATCATGGCGCTCTGCGCGCAGCGCGACATCCCGGTCGTCGAGGACGCGGCGCATTCGCTGGGCACCACCTGGCATGGCCGCAATATCGGCACGCTGGGCCGCATCGGCTGCTTCAGCTTCCAGAGCTACAAGCTGCTGAACGCGGGCGAAGGCGGCATCCTCGTCACCGACGACGCCGACCTCGTGGCGCGGGCGGTGATCCTGTCGGGCGCCTACGAGCATATGTGGAAGAAGCATTTGGACGACAGCGACCCGGCGCTGGCCGAGGCCTTCGACCGCTGGCAGAACCAGCTGCCGCTGTACAATCTGCGCATGTCGAACCTTTCGGCGGCGGTGATCCTACCGCAGATGCCGCATATCGCGCAGCGTGTCGCCGACGGGCGGCGCAACCACGACCGCGTGGCTGCGCAGATCGACCGCAGCGCCTGGATCTCGGTCCCGGCCAAGCTGCCGCCCGAGGAACGCGCGCCGGATTCGCTGCAATTCAACCTCTGCGGCATGGATGACGCGCAGGTCGCCCGCTTTGTCGAGGCGGCGGGCGCGGAGGGCGTCAAGGTGCAGGTCTTCGGTCAGAGCCAGGACAATGCCCGGGCCTTCTGGAACTGGCAGTTCCTGCCCGAGATGCCCGAGCTTCCGCGCACCCGCGCCATGCTGGCGCGCGCCTGCGACACCCGCCTGCCCGCCCGGCTGACAGAGGCCGATTGCGATGCGGTGGCGGGCGTGCTTCTGGCCGCCGCCGAGGCTGCCATGGGCGAGGTCAAGCGATACGGCACCTGACCCCAGTGCAGGGACCCGGGACAATCAAGCGGGCGCGGTGCATGCCATCCGTGCCCGCTTTGCCTGCCCGGCGGGGCGACCCGGCGCGGTCGGCAATTCGGTCAAATCCGGCCCGCTGGGTAGCGATCGGCGGGGGGAGAGATCAGCGGGCGTCGACGGCGGCAATGGCCCAGCGGGCGGTTCCCCCACGAAGCGTCAAAGCAGGCGATACGCCAAAGCCCCTGTAACCGCGCGCGCGGGTGGCCCCTGCGACGGGGACAACGGCGATCATGGGTACAGAGGAAGACCCGGCGCCCCGGCCCACAGCGTCAGACCGCGCGGGCGGCGGTGATCACTTGCCGAGTTTGGCCAGCTTCTTCTGAAGCTCTGCGAGTTCCTTCTTGATCGCGTCCAGATCCTCTGCGCCCTCTTCGCGCGCGGGACCAGAGCCTGCCGCCATGCCGCCGGTCATGGCCTTCACGAAGGCCTCTTGCTGGGCCTGCATCGCCTCGAAGCCCTTCACGGCCATGGGGTTCACCGAACCCATGTTCTCGACCCACTTGGACTGGCTGTCGCGGAACATCTCGAAGGTATGCGCCAGAAAGGCCGGCACCGCGCTGGTGGCCTGCGTGGTGTAGGATCGCACCAGATCGGTCAGGACATTGATCGGAAGGACCGATTCCCCCTTGCTCTCATGCTCTGCGACGATCTGCAGAAGATACTGCCGGGTCAGGTCGTCGCCGGATTTCAGGTCGACGATCTGGACGTCGCGGCCTTCGCGGATGAAGCCCGCGATATCCTCGAGCGTGACGTAATCCGAGGTCTCCGTGTTGTAGAGACGGCGACTGGCGTATCGCTTGATCAGAAGCGGCTTTTCAGTCATGGCCAAGGGCTCCCCTTCCTCGTGTCTCGCCGCTGTCATGCAGCGTTGCAGAAAAGCCTATGTGAGCGCAGAACAAAAAGGAAGCGTTTGTTTCGGTGATGATTTTTGCGGGTTTCGCGGGCCGAGGGAGGCCTAGAAAAGGCTTCCCTGCTCCGGCGGCCTGGATTTTGCCGCAGGTGCAGCGCGGCGGGCCGGGCCGCCGCCAAGCTTCAGCCTGCCATCCGCGAACTCGATCTCCAGCGCGGTGGCCGCCTCGGCCTGCGCCTTGCTGGTCAGGACCTGGCCCTCGCCGCGCACCACCGCATAGCCGCGCGCCAGCGTGGCGCGGTAGCCCAGCGTCTCGCGCAGACGGTCAAGCGCCTCGACCCGCGCCGTCAGATCGGCCACCCGCGCACCCTGCGCGCCATCGAGACGGCGGGTCAGCTCGGCCAGCCGCTCGCGACCGGTGGCGATGTCGCGCTTCAGCGGCCGCAGGTCCAGCCGGTCGGCGCGCCGCGCCAGCGCCTCGCGCCGGGCGATCACCAGCCGCGTCAGCGCGGGCCCCAGCCGCGCGGCGCGGTCGGCGGCGCGGTTGCGCTCTGCCACGATGGCCCGGTGCAGCGTGGCCGGGCGCAGGCTGCCGGACTGCTCGGTCAGGATCAGGCGCTTGCGGTCGACGGCACGGCGCAGCGCGCCCGGCAGCCGTTCGTCGAGGTGATCCAGTCCCTGGCGCGGGCCGTCCAGCAGCTCCATCGGTCGGGGCAGCGCGCGGGCCAGATCGCGCAGCCGCTGGCCGCGCTGCTCGACCCGGTGGCCCATGGCCCGCGTCATGCGGGCGCCGAAATCCCGCGTCGCCGCCAGAAGCTCCAGCCGCACCGGCACCGCCATTTCGGCGGCGGCGGATGGGGTCGGCGCGCGGCGGTCCGAGGCGTAGTCGATCAGCGTCGTATCGGTCTCGTGCCCCACGGCGGAAATCAGCGGGATCGCACTGGCCGCCGCGGCGCGCACCACGATCTCTTCGTTGAAGCCCCAGAGATCCTCGACCGACCCGCCGCCCCGCGCCACGATCAGCAGGTCGGGCCGCGGCAGCGCGCCGCCCGGGGTCAGGCGGTTGAACCCCTCGATGCCCCGCGCCACCTCGGCGGCGCATTTCGCGCCCTGAACCGCGACCGGCCAGATCAGCACCTTGCGCGGAAACCGGTCGCGCAGCCGGTGCAGGATGTCGCGGATCACCGCGCCAGAGGGCGAGGTCACCACCCCGATGACCTCCGGCAGATAGGGCAAGGGCCTCTTGCGGGCGGCATCGAACAGCCCCTCGGCCTGCAACTGCGCCTTGCGCTTCTCCAGCATGGCCATCAGCGCCCCGGCACCGGCGGGCGCCATGTCCTCGATAACGATCTGGTACTTCGACTGCCCGGGGAAGGTGGTCATGCGCCCGGTGACGATAACCTCCATGCCCTCCTCGGGGCGCATCTGAAGCCGCGCGGCCACGCCCTTCCAGACAATCCCCGAAATCACCGACCGGTCGTCCTTCAGGTCGAGATAGACATGACCCGAGCGCGGGACCATCACCCGTCCCAGCTCGCCGCGCACCCGGACAAAGCCGAACTCGCCCTCGATGGTGCGCTTCACCGCCCCCGAAAGTTCCGAAACGGTGAATTCCGGCGTATTGCCCGGCTCGTCGTCCAGCAGGTCCATGGTGCCTCTCTTGCCCTTTGCGCCGCCCGACCTTAAACCGGCGCGCAACAAAGCGAAACCTGCCCTTCTTCTGTCCTGAAATATCCCGGGGGCGAGCGCAGCGAGCGGGGCAGAGCCCCGTGCCACGCTGCAAAGGAGACCGACCCGTGAACATCCTCATCCTCGGCAGCGGCGGGCGTGAACATGCGCTGGCCTGGGCGACCCTGCAGAACCCCAAATGCGACAAGCTGATCGTGGCCCCGGGCAACGCGGGCATAGCGCTGATCGCCGAATGCGCGCGGCTGGATATCGAGGACGGCAACGCGGTGGCCGAATTCGCGGGCGAGAACGCCATCGACCTCGTGATCGTCGGGCCAGAGGCGCCGCTGGCCGCCGGGGTGGCGGATCGCCTGCGCGACGCGGGCTTCGCGGTCTTCGGCCCCTCTGCCGCGGCGGCCCGGCTGGAGGCCTCGAAAAGCTTCACCAAGGAAATCTGCGACGCGGCACAGGCCCCCACCGCCGCCTACGGCCATTTCACCGATGCCGAGGCCGCCAAGGCCCATGTGCGCGCAGAGGGCGCGCCCATCGTGGTCAAGGCCGACGGGCTTGCGGCGGGCAAGGGCGTGATCATCGCCGAGAGCGTGGACGAGGCCTGCGCCGCCATCGAAGACATGTTCGGCGGCTCCTTCGGCGCGGCGGGCGCCGAGGTGGTGATCGAGGAATTCATGACCGGCGAAGAGGCCTCGTTCTTCGTGCTGGTCGACGGCGAGACCTGCCTGCCGGTGGGCACCGCGCAGGACCACAAGCGCGTCGGCGAGGGCGACACCGGCCCCAATACCGGCGGCATGGGCGCCTATTCTCCGGCGCCGGTGATGACCCCCGAGGTCACGCAGCGCGCGCTGGACGAGATCGTCCGCCCCACCATGGCGGAAATGGCGCGGCGCGGGACGCCCTATCAGGGGGTGCTCTACGTCGGCCTGATGATCGAGGACGGCGCCCCCCGGCTGGTGGAGTACAACGTCCGCTTCGGCGACCCCGAGTGCCAGGTGCTGATGATGCGGCTTGGCGCGCAGGCGCTGGACCTGATGCAGGCCGCCGCCGAGGGCCGCCTGGCCGAGGCACAGGTGACATGGGCCGACGACCATGCCATGACCGTCGTGCTGGCGGCGCGGGGCTATCCCGGCGCCTATGAAAAGGGCAGCGTGATCAAGGGGCTGGATGCCCTGCCCGAGGACAGCTTTCACATGACCTTCCACGCCGGCACCACGACGAAGGACGGGGCGGTGACCGCCTCTGGCGGGCGCGTCCTGAACGCAACCGCGCGCGGCGCCACGCTGGCAGAGGCACAGGCCCGCGCCTATGCGCTGGTCGATGCCATCGACTGGCCCGAGGGCTTCTGCCGCCGCGACATCGGCTGGCGCGCGCTCTGACACCGCGCCCCGCCCCGCCCGTCACGCGCGGGGCGGCGCATCCGGCGGCGCTCCATTGCAATCCGATACGCGATTGCCACGGGGCGAGCCGCGCCGCCGTGACGGCATGGCGCGGGGGCACCAACAAACCCGCAACGCGCGGGGGCACCGACAAACCCGCAACCGCAAGCGCACCCCGCCCCGTAGGCCGGCAGATCTTCTCCGGCCTGCCGACCCTATGGACATCAGGCCGCCCGAACGGCTTTGCAATGTAGCGCCAGCCCGGCCCGTGTCACCCGGCCTGCGTCACCCGACCGGCGTGATCACCTCGCGCTCGGTCACGATCAGGTCAAGCGGCTGGTCGGTCGGCTCCAGCGGCAGGCCCTCCATCTCCTGCGCGGCAAAGGCAAAGCCCACGGCCAGCGTGGACCGCTTCGCGCGCAGCCTCTCCAACGTGCGGTCGTAAAAGCCACCGCCATAGCCCAGCCGTCCACCGGCGCGGTCGAAGGCCACCAGCGGCACGATCAGCAGCTCCGGCTCCATCCACTCGGGCGTCTCTGGCACCGCCGCGCCGAAGGGGCCGTCGATCAGCGGCATGTCCGGTTCCCACAGCGCGAAGCGCAGCGGCAGCCCGGCGCCCTCGATCACCGGCACGCCGACCGGCCCATGGGCCGTGGCCTCGGCCATGGCGGGCAGCGGGTCGATCTCTGTCCTGATCGGCAGGAAGCCCGAGACCGGCACCCCCCGGTAACCTGCCAGGACCTCGCTCAACCGGCCTGCCGCGCCGGGGATCCCGGCCTGAAACGCAAGTTTCCGGGCTGCAAAGGCCGCCTTGCGGGCCGCGGCCTTGGCCTCTTCCAGCGGCGTCACAGCAGCACCAGAACGGCAAGGCCGAGGAAGGCGAAGAACCCGACCACATCCGTGACCGTTGTCACGAAAGCGCCCGAGGCCAGCGCCGGGTCGACGCCCGCCTTCTCCAGCAGGACCGGGATCATGATCCCGGCCAGACCCGCGATCACCAGGTTGATGACCATGGCAGAGGCGATCACGCCCCCCAGCGCCGGAGAGCCGAACCAGACGATGCCCACGATCCCCATGATCACCGCGAAGGCGCAGCCGTTGATCAACCCCACCGCCGCCTCGCGCCGGACGACGCGCCAGATGTTCGCGGTGGTCAGGTCCTTGGTCGCCAAGGCCCGCACCGCAACCGTCAGCGACTGCGTGCCCGCATTGCCCCCCATCGAGGCGACGATGGGCATCAGCACCGCCAGCGCCACGACCGTCGCGATGGCATCCTCGAACTGCGCGATCACAAGGCTCGCCAGCACCGCCGTCACCAGGTTCACCGCCAGCCAGTGGAAAGCGCCGCTTGGTGGTTTCCACCACGCTATCGGACAGGCTCGATTCCTCGTCCACACCGGCCAGGCGCAGGATGTCCTCGGCGTTTTCCTCGTCCAGCACCGCCATGGCGTCATCGATGGTGATCTGGCCCACCAGCCGGTCGTTTTCGTCCACCACCGGGGCCGAGATCAGGTGGTACTGGTTGAAGGCATAGGCCACGTCGCCCTCGTACTGGGTGACGGGGATGGTGTGAAAGGTGTCCTCGACGATGGACTTCAGCAGCACTTCGCGGCGCGAGGCCATCAGCTTGCCCAGCGTGACATTGCCCACGGGGCGCAGCTTGGGGTCCACCAGAACGATGTGGTAGAACTGTTCGGGCAGGTGGTCCGAGTTACGCAGGAAGTCGATCATCTCGCCGACGTTCCAGTATTCCGGCGCCATCACCACCTCGCGCTGCATCAGGCGCCCGGCGGAATACTCCGGGTAGGTCAGCGACTGTTGCACGGCGGCGCGGTCGCCCGCCTCCAGCGCGCCAAGGATGGCCTCTTGCTGCGGCGCGTCGAGGTCTTCCAGCAGGTCGACCACGTCGTCGCTGTCCAGCTCGCGCACGGCGTCGGCCAGCACCTGCGGGTGCAGGATGCCGATGACTTCCTCGCGGATCGCCTCGTCCAGTTCCGACAGGATCTCGCCGTCGAACTCCTTGCCGTAGAGCTTGATCAGCCGCATCCGGTCGAAGGCGTTGATCTGCTCCAGAAGGTCGGCGATGTCGGCGGCGTGCAGCGGCTCCATCAGGGCGACCAGCTGCGCGCGGTCCTCGACATCGACCGCGTAGAGGATCTGCGCCACCGCCTTGCGGTCCAGCGTATAGGCGTCCTCGCGCTCCGCCTCCGCCGCCGGGGCCTCTGCGTCTTCTGCCATGTTCTGCCCTCCGGATTCCTGCTGGCCGAAACCTAGGGCAAGGTCGCGCGCGGCAACAGGGGGCACGAACGATTTACCTTTCTGCACGCGCAGCATAGGCTGATTTTCGACCAATTGGAGAGCGCGCATGGCCGAAGAAACCCTGCACCTGGGCCAGACCCTGCATTTCGAGGCCGATCCCTTCGCCGCCGGCCCGTCAGCCGCGCGCCACGACAGCGCCGGCGCGATTCTGGTCGCGGGCGGCAGGATCCGCGCGCTCGGCAGCGCCGCCAGCCTGCGCGCCGCCCATCCGCGGGCCCGGGTGGTGGACCACGGACAGGCGCTGCTGACCGCGGGCTTCGTCGATGCCCATGTGCACTACCCGCAGACCCGAATCATCGCCAGCTGGGGCAAGCGGCTGATCGACTGGCTGAACAGCTATACCTTCCCCGAGGAAATGCGCCTTGCCGACCCCGCCTATGCGCGCGCCGTGGCGGAAGATTACCTCGACCTCGTGCTGGCACAGGGCACGACGACGGTCTGCAGCTATGCCACCATCCACCCCGGCTCGGTCGATGCGATTTTCGAGGCGGCAGAGGCGCGCGGCATGCGGGTGCTGGCGGGCAAGACCTGCATGGACCGCAACGCGCCCGAGGGCCTGCGCGACACGGCGCAATCCGCCTATGACGACAGCAAGGCGCTGCTGGACCGCTGGCACGGGTGCGGGCGCGCCTCCTACGTGATCACACCGCGCTTCTCGCCCACCTCGACCCCCGAACAGCTCTCGGCGCTCGGCGCGCTCTGGGCCGAACACCCGGACTGCCTGATGCAGACCCACCTCAGCGAACAGCTGGACGAAATCACCTGGGTCCGGTCGCTGTTTCCGCAGGCGCGCGACTACCTCGACACCTACGAGGCACACGGGCTCCTGGGCCCGAACGGCCTCTACGGCCACGCCATCCACCTCGACCCCCGCGAGATCGACCGCCTGTCCGAGGTCGGCGCCGCCCTCGTCCACTGCCCGACCTCGAACAGCTTCATCGGCTCCGGCCTCTTCGACATGGCCGGGCTGACCGCGCGCGGCCTGCGCGTGGGGCTGGCCACCGACACCGGCGGCGGCTCGTCCTTCTCGATGCTGCGCACCATGGCGGCGGCCTACGAGATCGGCCAGCTGCGCGGCACGCCGCTGCATGCCAGCCAACTGATCTGGCTCGCCACCCGTGGCTCGGCCCGCGCCCTGCGCCTCGACGACCGCATCGGCAATCTCGCCCCGGGGATGGAGGCGGATTTCATCGCGCTGGACCTCGCCTCGACACCGGCCATCGCGCAGCGCGCGGCACGGGCCGAGGACATCTGGGAAGCCCTCTTCGCGACGATCATGATGGGCGACGACCGCGCCATCGCGGGGACATGGGTCGCAGGCCAAAGGACGTCCCCCGCCGCATCCTGAACGCGCCCCGCGCTTCTTCTGTCCGAAAATATCCCGGGGGGCTCCGCAGGAGCGGGGGCAGAGCCCCTCTTTGCGCGCCCCTCCGCGCGGTCATTCCCCGGGCCGGGTTCCGACCGCCGCCCCCACCGGAGCCGCGCCTCAGCAGCCGTCGCGGCCCAGCACCAGCACCCAGATGTCGCCCTGCGCGCGCACCAGCCCGTAGTCCGTGACCTGCGGCATCGCAAGGTTGGCGCGGTGGCCCGGCGATGCGACCCAGTCGCCCATGACCTCCGCCAGACCGCCCTGTCCCCTTGCGATGTTCTCGGCCACCGCGCAGGCGCCGTAGCCTGCCCGGCGGACCCGCGCCATGACATCGCTGCCGTCAGAACCGCGATGATCGAAGAACCCGCCCCGCATCATGTCCAGCGCATGGGCCATGGCCGCCGCCTCCAGCGCCTCGGAGGCAGTGACCGGCCCAAGCCCCTGCTCGGCCCGAAACCCGTTCAGCATCTGCCGCGCCTGTTGGGCGCCTGCCGGGTCCACCCCGGCCCCGCAGGCGGCCAGCCCAATCAGCAAAGGGACTATCCACCGCGAAGCCGTCATGACACCCCTCCGAAACCGGTCTCAGGCGCGCTCGGCCAAAGCCCCGGCCAGACGGGTCTGATTGCGGATCGCCTGTTCAAGGTCGAAGCTGACGATCCGTCCGTCCCGCACCACCGCGCGCCCCTCGACCAAAAGATGGCACACGCGGGTCGGCCCGGCCAGCAAAAGTGCCGCCGGATCCCAGCTTCCGGCGCTCTCGATGCCCGAGACATCCCAAAGCGCCAGATCGGCGCGCTTGCCCACCGCGACCTGCCCGCAATCGAACCGGCCCAGCACCTCGGCCCCGCCGCGTGTCGCGATCCACAGCGCCTCGCGCGCGCTCATGGCGTCGGCGCCGCGCGCCACCCGCTGCAGCAGCATCGCCTGCCGCGCCTCGCCCACCAGAGACCCCGCATCATTCGAGGCCGATCCGTCGACCCCTAGACCGACCCTTACCCCGGCGTCGCGCATGGCGCGGACCGGGGCGATCCCCGACCCCAGCCGGCAATTGGAACAGGGGCAATGCGCCACCCCGGTGCGCGACCGGGCAAAGAGGTCGATCTCGGCCCCGTCCAGCTTCACGCAATGGGCGTGCCAGACATCCTCGCCGGTCCAGCCCAGATCTTCGGCATATTGACCGGGGCGGCAGCCGAACTGCGCCTCGGAATAGGCGATGTCCTCGTCGTTCTCGGCCAGATGCGTGTGCAGCATCACGCCCTTGTCCCGCGCCAGCAGGGCGGCGTCGCGCATCAGCTCGCGGCTGACGCTGAAAGGCGAACAGGGCGCCACGCCGACGCGCACCATGGCACCCTCACGCGGGTCGTGGAAGGCGTCGATCACCCGGATGCAATCCTCGAGGATCGCCGCCTCGCGCTCCACCAGCGCATCCGGCGGCAGCCCGCCCGCGCTTTCGCCGATGCTCATGGCGCCGCGCGTCGGATGAAAGCGCAGCTCGACCTCGGCGGCGGCATGGATGGTGTCCTCCAGCCGGGCGCCGTTGGGATAGAGGTACAGGTGATCCGAGGACAGCGTGCAGCCCGACAGCGCCAGTTCCGCCAGCCCGATCTGGGCCGAGACGAAGATCTCTTCGGGGCCGAACCGGGACCAGATCGGATAGAGCGTCTTGAGCCAGCCGAACAGCAGCGCGTCCTGCCCGCCCGGCACCGCGCGGGTCAGGGTCTGGTACAGGTGGTGGTGCGTGTTCACCAATCCCGGTGTCACGACATGGCGCGCGGCATCGATCACCTCGGCCCCCGCCGGATCCAGCCCCGGCCCGATCCCGGCGATCACCCCGTCGCGGATGCGGATGTCGGTGTTTGCAAGCTCTGCCCCGGCATCGTCCATGGTCAGGACGGTGCGCGCATTGCGAATGAGAATGTCGGTCTGTGTCATGTCAGCCCCTCACGATCTGCCCTTTTCGGTGAGAGACGAAAACGACGCCCGCCGGAAAAGGGAAAGTGCGCGGGGCCGCGCGGCAAGCCTAGACCGTGGACCGCAGGAGGTCCAGCGCCGCCGCATGAACCGACGGGTTCGCCGCCGCCAGCGCGCGACCGCCGCCATGCGCCGGGCCACCCTGCCAGTCGGTGACGACGCCGCCCGCCGCCTCGATCACCGCGATCGGCGCCTGGATGTCATAGGCCTGAAGCCCCGCTTCGATCACAAGGTCGATCTGTCCCGCCGCCAGCAGCGCATAGGCGTAGCAATCCATCCCGTAGCGCACCAGCTTGACCTGCTCGGCGACGCGTTGGAAGGCCGCGCCCTCATCGGGGGTCCCGACCTCGGGAAATGTCGTGAAGAGAACCGCATCGGACAGCCCCGCCGTCGTCCGCGTCGTCATCGGTGCGCCGCCATGCGGTCCGGTCCATTCGGCCAGCCCGGGGCCGCCGACAAAGCGTTCCTGCGTATAGGGCTGGTCGATGACCCCCAGAAACGGGCCGCTTTCGTCGCTGACCGCGATCAGCACGCCCCAGGTCGGGGTTCCGGACAGGAAGCCGCGTGTTCCGTCGATGGGATCGAGCACCCAGGTCAACCCGCTGGACCCGTCGGAGCGCCCGAACTCCTCGCCAAGAATGGCATCCTGTGGCCGGCGCCGCGCCAACACAGTGCGCATCGCCTCTTCGGCGGCGCGGTCGGCCTGCGTCACCGGATCGAAGCCTTCTGCCGCCTTGTTGGCCGCCGACAGGTCGGCGCGCCGGAACCACGGCAGGATGGCCGCTCGCGCGGCATCCGCCACCGCATGGGCGGTGGCAATCAGCTCGTTCTCGATATCACGGTTTCGTCCCGCCATGTGCGTTCTCCCTTCGCCGGCGAAGGGCTAGCGCAGGCGCGGGCCGGGCTCAAGCCACGTCGGACATCACCCGGGCCAGTTCGAACAGGCGGCGGCGCTGGTTCTCGGGCATCGCGTAATAGGAACGCACGAGATCCAGAGCTTCCTTGTCGCCAAGGATGTCCGCCGGGACACTGTCGGTGGCATCGACCTCGGCACCCTCGTTTTCGATACCCTCGAAGAAGAAGCTGACCGGCACTTCCAGAGCGTCGGCGATGTCCCACAGCCGGGAGGCGCTGACCCGGTTCGCGCCGGTTTCGTACTTCTGAATCTGCTGGAACTTGATGCCGACCCGTTCGGCCAGTTGCTGCTGGGTCATGCCCACAAGCCAGCGGCGGTGGCGAATGCGCTTGCCGACATGTACATCAACGGGGTGTGCCATCAAAATCTTCCTATTACTACGGGTTGCGTTTCAGACTTGGCAAAGCCATCGAATCCCGGCTCCAAAACATGCCTCATCCTGCACGTGTATGGCGTAAGGTGCTACATCATTTCAGGATCAAAAATCAAGCAAATCACGCGCCCGATGATAGCAAACAGGCTCCAGAAACACCACAAAGTTGAAATATTGCCGTTTTTGTCACTGTTTCTGATTTTTTCCCCGTCACTTCGTCCCCTATCCCCGCCTCGGGAACGCGTTTAACAAAGTTTAAACAGAACGGAGTCCCCATGCGCGCGCTTTTGCTCTCTTCCCACGAATCTCCCCCTCTCTTGTCGAGGTCGCAGAGCCCACCCCCGCAGAGGGGGAAATCCTGGTCCGCATTGCAGCCTGCGGTTTGAATTTCGCGGATCTGCTGATGATGAAGGGCACCTATCAGGACACCCCCGCCCTGCCCTTCGTCATGGGCATGGAGGTCGCGGGCCGCGTCGAGGCGGTCGGTGCCGGGGTGACGGGTTTCGCCCCCGGCGACCGGGTTGCGGTCTACGGCGGTCAGGGCGGGCTGGCGGAACTCGGCTGCTTCCCGGCGGAGCGCGCGGTGAAGCTGCCCGACAGCATGGGCTGGACCGACGCCGCGGCCTTCCAGATCGCCTATGGCACCAGCCACCTGGCGCTGGACCATCGCGCGCGGTTGCAACCGGGCGAAACGCTGCTGGTGCTGGGCGCGGCGGGCGGCGTCGGCCTGACGGCTGTCGAGATCGGCCACCTGATGGGCGCGCGGGTCGTCGCCTGCGCCCGCGGCGCCGACAAGCTGGAGGCCGCCGGGGCCGCCGGTGCCGATGTGCTGATCGACGCCACCACGCAGGATATCCGCGCCGAAATGAAGGCGCTCGGCGGCGCCGATGTGGTCTACGATCCCGTCGGAGGCGAGCAGTTCGCCGCCGCCTTCCGCGCCTGCCGTCCCGAGGCGCGGATCCTGACCATCGGCTTCGCCAGCGGCGAGGTCCCGCAGATCAAGGCGAACCACCTGCTGGTCAAGAACCTCTCGGTGCTGGGCCTCTACTGGGGCGGCTACCTGAACTTCCGCCCCGAGGTTCTGACCCGCTCTCTGCAGCAGTTGATCGCCTGGCATGGCGAAGGCCGCCTGACCCCGCATGTCAGCAATGTCCTGCCGCTGGACCGCGCCGAAGAGGGCATGGCGCTGCTGCGCGACCGGAAGTCCACCGGCAAGGTCGTGGTCACGGTCCAGGATCTCTGAGCACGACACCGCCGGGCCCTGGCCCGGGGGCGGGCCGCTGCGCCTCGGCAGAGGCGCGGCCAGGGCGCCCGGAAGGGGGCGGCCGCTACCCCGCCTCTTTCGCCCAGACCATGTCGATCATCGCCTGCGTGCCCCGGCTGAACTCCAGCGGGCAGGCATAGGCGGCGCCGTCCAGAACGCTTGCGTTGAACGCTTCGACCTGATGGACGTAATGGTTGTCCGCCGGGAAGCGGTGGACCGTCTCGACAAGATCGGCGGATTGCACGACCACCCGCGCCTCGCCGTAGACATTGGCGTTGAAGGGCGCGGTCAGGCGCATCACGCCGCCCTCGCCGTGGAACACCATCTCTTGCCAGGGCGCCATGCGCATCGACACCACGCCGCTGTAGTGGAAGGACGGGAATTGCGCGGTGATATGGGTCCAGACATCGACCCCGTTCTCGCGCTCCACCTTCGCCGACAGGATCTCTGACGGCTCCTCGCCGGTGACGAAGCGGGCCGCGCCGTAGATGTAGACGCCGATGTCGGGCACCGCGCCGCCGCCGGTCTCGGGGCGGTTGCGGATATTGCCCGCATCGCGGTTGTCGAAGGAAAACGCCCCCGAGACCCGCACCAGCCTGCCGATGGCCCCGGCCTCGAACAGCGCCTTCGCCTTCTGCCACTGCGGATGATGCACGATCATATAGGCCTCGGCGGCACACAGCCCGCTGCGGTCGCGCGCCGCGATCACCGCGTCGAAGTCGCCTGCCTTCATCGCAAGGGGCTTTTCGACCAGCACGTGCTTGCCCGCCTCCAGCGCCTTCAGCGCCCAGTCCACATGCAGGTGGTTGGGCAGCGGCACATAGACCGCATCGATGTCGGGATCGGAAAGCAGCGCCTCGTAGCTGTCATGCACCCGCAGGTCCGGCGCGAAGGCCTGAAACGGCGCGGCCTTCCCGGCGCTGGAGGTGGCCAGCGCCGCCAGCCGCCCGCGCCCGGCGGCGTGGATCGCCGGCCCCATGTGCCGCCGTGCGAAATTCGCCGCGCCCAGAATGCCCCAGTTCACCGTCGCCATGCCTTCCCCCCATGATGTTTGCGCCACCATGACGGTGCTGCCGGAGGGGGTCAATGCGGGCGGGTCACTCGTCCGATGGCAGCAGCGGCCAGGGGCTTCGCGTCTTGGTCCGGCGCAGCACGAAATGCGTCTGGCTCGCCCGCACCAGACCGCTGCCGAGGATCCCGCGCATCAGGAAGGTCTCCAGATCCTCGGGATCGCGCGCCGCGACCTTCAGGATGAAATCGCTGCCCCCGGTGACAGAGGCGCATTCGACAATGCGTTCCTCGCGCTCCACCAGCCCCGCGAACTGGTTGATCGTCCGCTCCTGATGGTCGACGAGGCTGACGAAGACATAGGCCAGCGCGTCCAGCCCCAGCTTCTTCGGATCCAGCCGGGCGACATAGCCCTTGATGGCGCCCGCTTCTTCCAGCCGCTTGACCCGCCGCCAGCAGGGCGAGGGCGAGAGGCCGGCGGCCTCGGCAAGGTCCTGTACGCTTGCCTTGCCGTCCTTTTGCAGGTGCGCCAGGAGCTTTCTGTCCACGGAATCGAGTTTGAGAGGCACGGTCTTCCTTCCTCTGCCGGTTCAGGGGAACGAGCTAGCGCAGGCCCCGGCGTTATCCATGGCATTCGACAAGATTTGCCCCGCCTCCCCGTCCATGCTTGCAGAAACGGAGGACCCAATGCCCAAATCGACCAAGTATCTCGCCAAATTGCCCGATGCCCATGGCTTCATCGCCTATACCGCCGAAGAGGACGCGGTCTGGCGCGATCTCTACGCGATGCAGGCCCCGCAGGTCGCCCGGCACAGCGCGCAGCCCTATCTGGACGGCCTTGCCCGCATCGCGCTGCCGCAGGGCCGGGTGCCGCAATGTCCCGAGATTTCCGAGCGGCTGGGCGAGATGACCGGCTGGCGGGTCGAGCCGGTGCCCGCGCTGATCCCCTTCGACCGCTTCTTCGGCATGCTGGCCGACAGGACCTTTCCGACCGCCTCCTTCATGCGCTCGCGCGAGGATTTCGACTACATCGAAGAGCCCGACATCTTCCACGAGCTCTTTGGCCATACGCCGCTGCTGACCGATCCGCGCTTTGCCGCCTTCAGCCAGGCCATCGGCGCCGCCGGGCGCGACGCCGACCCCAAGGACTACGCCTGGCTGATCCGCCTCTACTGGTTCACCATCGAATTCGGCCTGACGCGGGAAGGCGCCGGGGTGAAGGCGCTTGGCTCCGGCCTGGCCTCTTCCCCGGAAGAGCTGGAGTGGAGCGTCTCGGGGCAGCCGCAATACCGGCCCTTCGACATCATCGACATCCTGCGCACGCCCTACCGCATCGACATCCCGCAGCCGATCTACTTCGTCCTCGAGGATCTCGATACGCTGTTTGCCGCCGCAGAGCGGGACCTGCTGAAGGATGTGGCACAGGCGCAGAAACTGGGCCTGCATGCGCCCGCCTATCCGCCGAAGGCCGCCTGACCCATGTGCCGAGACATGAATGAGACATGAAAAAGCCCCCGTCCGGGTCAGCCGGGCGGGGGCGTCGATTTTCAGGGGCGGCCTCAGCTGGCGGGCAGCATCCCCTGTTCCCCGGCCAGTTCGCGCATCCGGGTCTGCAGCTTCTCGAAGGCCCGCACCTCGATCTGCCGGATCCGTTCCCGAGAGACATCGTAGACGCCCGACAGGTCCTCCAGCGTCACCGGCTGGTCGCTCAGGCGGCGCTGGGTGAGGATATCGCGCTCGCGGTCGTTCAGCACGTCCATGGCCTCTGCCAGAAGCGCGCGCCGCGATTCCAGCTCGTCACGCTCGGCGTAGTCACCGGCCTGATCGGCGTCTTCGTCCTCCAGCCAGTCCTGCCACTGCATCGAGCCTTCGCCCTCGGAGCCGATGGTCGCGTTCAGCGAGGCATCGCCACCCGACAGCCGCCGGTTCATGCTGATCACCTCGGTCTCGGTCACGCCGAGGTCATGGGCGATCTTCTGTACGTGCTCGGGCCGCAGGTCGCCGTCCTCCAGCGCGCCGATGCGGCTTTTCGCCTTGCGCAGGTTGAAGAACAGTTTCTTCTGCGCCGAGGTCGTGCCCAGCTTCACAAGGCTCCACGACCGCAGGATGTATTCCTGGATCGAGGCGCGGATCCACCACATCGCGTAGGTCGCAAGGCGAAAGCCCTTTTCCGGGTCGAAGCGCTTGACCGCCTGCATGAGGCCGACATTGGCCTCGGAAATCACCTCGGCCTGCGGCAGTCCGTAGCCGCGATAGCCCATGGCGATCTTGGCGGCGAGCCGCAGGTGAGAGGTCACCAGCTGGTGCGCCGCGCCGGTGTCCTCATCCTCGACCCAGCGTTTCGCCAGCATGTATTCCTGTTCCGGTTCCAGAAGAGGGAATTTGCGGATTTCCTGAAGATAGCGGCTCAGGCCCGCTTCGGGCGACGGAGCCGGAAGATTGGCATAGTTGCTCACGTTCCTGTCCCTTTCATGTTACGCGGCTTAACATCAACATGGTGTGCCATGGCCGCGGTTACAAGATGTGTTCGCTTTCAAACGTTGATACGCAGTTAAGGTTGCCTTCCGTCGCTGTAACCATTGTGACAGCGCCCTCACGCGGCTGTGCAAAAGATCTGCCCCGCCATGCGGATCCGCACGGCCCTCATTCAAAATCGGGGCACTTTTCTACACATCCGCATCGGTTAATGTCAAGCCAGACCGCCCGTCATGAAAGCCTCCGATGCCCGCACAGCCCCTGCCCGCCCCCACCCGTGCCGTCCGTCTTGCCGGATTGCTGTACCTTGTCATCATCGTCACCGGCCTCTCGGCGGAACTGCTACTGCGCGGGCCGCTGCTGACCGGCGGGCCCGAGCAGATCGCCGCCGCCGTCTCTGCCGCCTTGCCGCGCTTCCGCATGGCACTGTTGGCGGATCTGGTCATGCTGGGCGCCGATATCGCGCTGGCGCTGCTGTTCTGGCGCCTTCTGCGCGGCGTCTCGGAAGGCGCGGCGCTCGCGGCCATGGTGCTGCGGCTGATGCAGGCGACACTGATCGGCGCGGCGCTGGTGCTGCTGTCGGCCCTGCCCTTCGCCCTTGCGCAGGGAGAGATTGCGCTGGCCGCCCTGCTCGCAGAGCTGCATGCGACCGGCTACGATGTCGGCCTGATCCTGTTCGGCGCCAACAGCCTGATCATGGCGCGGCTGCTGTGCATGTCTGGCGGGGTGCCCAAGGTCATCCTCGGCGGCATCGCGCTGTCGGGCCTTGTCTACATGACCGGCGGCCTCGCCCGCCTTGCCGCCCCCGCCGCGCTGGAGGTGATCCAATTTGCCTATGCCCTGCCGATGCTGGCGGAAAGCGCGCTCTGCCTCTGGCTGCTGCTCAGGGGGCGGATCTGAGCGCCGCGATCAGCTGGCTCATGTCCTCCGGCAGGGGCGCCTCGAACAGCAGGGCCTCGCCGGTGGCGGGATGCTCGAACCCCAGCTCCGCCGCATGCAGGGCCTGCCGGGGAAACCGGCTGGCCGCCGCATGGCCGGCGGGGCTCAGCGCCTTTTCCGGGACCCTGCGGCGCCCGCCATAGGTCTGGTCGCCGACAAGCGCATGGCCCGCATGGGCCATATGCACACGAATCTGGTGGGTGCGCCCGGTCTCCAGCCGGCACTCCACCAGCGCCATGCTTCCGGGCGTGCCAAAGCGTTCCAGCGTTCGGGCATGGGTGATCGCGTGCCGCCCCTGCCCGTCGAAATAGACCGCCTGCCGCTGCCGGTCGGTCTTGTGCCGCGCCAGCCCGCTGGTGATCGTCAGCACCCCGGCGCCCGAGGAGGACACCCCCCGCATGCCCATCAGGCGCGGGTCGGCAAGGTCCGGCACGCCATGCACGACCGCAAGATAGGCCCGCCGCGCCGTGTGTTTCTCGAATTGCCCGGCAAGCCCGTGGTGCGCCCGATCGGACTTTGCCACCACCAGAAGGCCGCTGGTGTCCTTGTCGATGCGATGGACAATGCCCGGTCGCTTCTCTCCGCCGATGCCCGAGAGGTCGCCCCCGAAGTGGTGCAGCAGCGCATTGACCAGCGTGCCGTCCGGCGTTCCGGGGGCCGGATGGACCACCATGCCGGCGGGCTTGTCGATCACCAGCAGGTCCTCGTCCTCGAAGAGGATGACCAGCGGGATGTCCTGCGCCACCACGTCGTAGTCCCGGGCCTCGGGCACCGCGATGGTCACGGTGTCCCCTTCCGCGACCGGGGCCTTGGGGTTCGCGGCCACCGCGCCGTTCACCGTCACGGCGCCCTCGGCGATCAACCGCGCGAGGCGGGTGCGCGACAGGGCGGCCTGCTCTGGCACATCGCGCGCAAGCGCCTTATCTAGGCGCGGCGGCGGATCAGCCGCAATTGTCACGCGAAGGATGGTCATCGTGTCCCCTGATCCTGATCCCGAAGCCCTGCCGGAACCGCCGGGCCTGCGTTTCCTGCGGCTGCTGGTCACGGTCCTGACGGCGGTGATGATTGCCGGGATCCTCGGAATCCTCGGCCTGATCTGGGTGCGCTATAACAATGCACAGGCGCCGCTGCCAGAGGTGATCTCCCTGCCGGGCGGCGCCACGGCCACCGCCTACACGCAGGGCACCGACTGGTACGCGGTGGTGACGCAGGGCCCCGAGGGCGAGGCGATCCTGATCTTCGACCGCGCCACGGGCCGCCTGCGCCAGACCATCGGCATCGCGCAACCCTGAAGCCGGGCGCCCAAGAGCCTTGCAAGGCTCTTGCAAATTTCTTCGAAGAAATTTGGCCCCTCGCGGAGGTCAGCGCATGATGCGGGCCATGCCGGTGATCGTGTAGAAGGCGGTTTCCGCATCCTCGCCGGTCATGGCGAAGGCGCCCGCCTGGAAGCGGATCGCCAGCCTGCCGTCCACCCGGGTCTGCGTCAGGTAGATGCGCCCATCCGCGTTGATCTGTTCCAGCAGCTTCAGGTTATGCGCGTCGTCGCCCCTGTGGCGAAAGGTAAAGAGCGACAGGACCGGCTCTGTCACGATCTCGAAGTCGGGCTCGCGCTCCAGCCGCCGGGCCAGCGCGCGCGACCATGTGACGTGGTTGCGCACCATCTGGCGCAGGTGTTCCAGCCCGTAGTAGCGCAGCAGGAACCACAGCTTCAGCGCCCGGAAGCGGCGGCCCAGCGGGATCGTCCACTCGGAATAATCCGTCACCTCGGCATGGGCATGGCTACGCAGATACTCGGGCCGGATCGCCAGGGTCTGGCGCAGGGCATCCGGGTCGCGCACGAAATGGGCCGAGCAGTCGAACTGCGCGCCCAGCCACTTGTGCGGGTTGAAGACCACCGAATCCGCCTTCTCGACGCCGCGCCACAGCTCGCGGAAGGACCGGCAGATCATCGCCGCGCCCGCCCATGCGGCATCGACATGCAGGTAGAGCCCCTGGTTCTCGGCGACCTCGGCCAGTTCCCAGATGCGGTCGCAGGCGCCCATGCTGGTGCCGCCCGTGGCGCCGACGATGCCCGCGGGCAGGTAACCATCCGCGCGGTCAGACCGGATCTGCGCCCCCAGCGCCGCGACATCCATCGGCCTCAGCGGATCGCCCGCGACCGTCGGGATCTTCACGAGGTTGTCCTGCCCGATCCCCGAGACCCAGGCCGCGCGATCCACCGACGTATGCACCTGGTCCGAACAATAGATCCGCACGCGCCGCTGCTCGGACAGGCCCTCGGCATTGCCCTTCCAGCCCAGCACCTTCTCGCGCATGACCAGCATCGCGGTCAGGGTCGCCGAAGAGGCGCTGTCCTCGGATCACGCCGTGAAAACCGAGCGGCAGCCCGACCGCCTGCCGCAGCCAGTCGATCATCCGCGTCTCCAGCTCTGTCGCCGCCGGAGAGGTCTGCCACAGCATGCATTGCGGCGCGATCTGCGCCACCAGCATCTCTGCCAGCATCGAGGGCGGCGCCGCGTTGGCCGGGAAATAGGCGAAGAAGCGGGGGTGCTGCCAATGCGTGATCCCGGGCATCACGATGCGGTCGAAATCCTCGAGGATCGCGGTCATGCTGCACCCCTCCTCGGGCGGGGCCTTGGGCAATTGCCCCAGCACCGCGCCGGGTTTCACGTCCGGGCGGACCGGACGGTGGCGCAGCTCGCGGTGATACCCGGCGCCGTAATCCGCCAGCCTGCGGCCCCAGTCCGCGAATTCGTCCCAGTCCATCGCCTGCGCTCCGCCCTCGTCCGTCCCTGTTGCGCAGCCTATGCGACTGCGGGTTCCCAGCCGGTTAACACCGGCCCCTGCGGTGATCCTGCAACCGGCGGGCACCGCGCGCAACCGGGCCATAACGCCGTTGTCCTGCCCTGCGTGATGACTTACCCCTATGCGGAAATTCACTGGTCAGGGAGGACATCATGACCGACGGCCCCAGCTACGGCTTCGACACGCTTCAGATCCACGCGGGCGCCCGGCCCGATCCGGCCACCGGCGCGCGGCAGGTGCCGATCTACCAGACCACCGCCTATGTCTTCCGCGATGCCGAACACGCCGCCGCGCTCTTCAACCTGCAAGAGGTCGGCTATATCTACTCGCGCCTGACCAACCCCACCGTCGCCGCGCTTCAGGAACGCGTCGCGACGCTGGAGGGCGGCGCCGGCGCGGTCTGCTGTTCATCCGGCCACGCGGCGCAGATCATGGCGCTGTTCCCGCTGATGCGTCCGGGTTGCAACGTGGTCGTCTCGACCCGGCTTTACGGCGGTTCGATCACCCAGTTCAGCCAGACCATCACGCGCTTCGGCTGGTCGGCGAAATTCGTGGATTTCGACGATCTCGACGCCGTGGCAGCGGCGATTGACGACGACACCCGCGCGGTGTTCTGCGAATCCATCGCCAACCCGGGCGGCTATATCACCGACCTCGACGCCATCGCCGCCATCGCCGACAAGGCCGGCCTGCCGCTGATCGTCGACAACACCTCGGCCACGCCCTACCTCTGCCGCCCGATCGAGCATGGCGCCACGCTGGTCGTGCATTCGATGACCAAGTACCTGACCGGCAACGGCACCGTCACCGGCGGTGTGGTGGTCGATTCCGGCACCTTCGACTGGGCCGCCTCGGGCAAGTTCCCCTCGCTGTCGGACCCCGAACCGGCCTACCACGGGTTGAAATTCGCCGAGACCTTCGGCCCGCTGGCCTTCACCTTCCACGGCATCGCCATCGGCCTGCGCGACCTGGGCATGACGCTGAACCCGCAGGCGGCGCATTACACGCTGATGGGCATCGAGACGCTGTCGCTGCGCATGGCACGCCATGTCGAGAACGCGATGCGCGTGGCCAGCTGGCTGGAAAACCACCCGGCGGTCGAGGCCGTGACCTACGCGGGCCTGCCCTCGTCGCCCTACAACGACCGGGTGGCGCGGATCTGCCCGAAAGGCGCCGGGGGCATCTTCACCATCGCCCTGAAGGGCGGCTACGACGCCTGCGTCAAGTTCGTGGATCTGCTGGAGATCTTCAGCCATGTCGCCAACCTCGGCGATACCCGCAGCCTGGTGATCCACTCTGCCTCGACCACGCACCGGCAGCTGACAGAGGAACAGCAGATCGCGGCGGGCGCGGCGCCCAACGTGGTGCGCATCTCCATCGGGATCGAGGATGCCGAGGACCTGATCGCCGATCTTGATCAGGCCCTGAAGGCCTGAACCTGAAAATCGGGGCGGGGGATCACCCCCGCCCCTGTTTCTGCCGCGCGGAGACCCCGCCCGCGCCCCTGCGTGCCCGGCGGGGTCACCCCCGCCCCGGCGCGATCACTCGGACCCGTGGTCCAGATCACCTGCACGTTGGACTGAACCATCGTTTCCCCTACCGCGACCGGCATCTTGCCGCGCGCCTCGAACATCATCGGAGCGCTCATGGGCATCGGGCGGCTCATGCCGCCCTCGGTGATCGAGCGGATCGGACCAAGCGACACACCCGCCGCCTCGGCATAAAGCTCTGCCTTGGCGCGGGCATCGGCGACTGCGGCCCGGCGTGCCTCGTCCTCGACGGGCCGCGGGTCCTGCAGGCCGAAGCTGAGGCCCGAGAAGTCGTTCGCGCCCGCCTCCAGCAGCGCCTGAAGCACCTCGCCCGCCGCATCGACGTCGCGCAGCGTGACCGAGAGCGTGTTGCGCGCGACATAATCCCGGTCGCCGTCCCGCAGCGAGCCGCTGTCATTGCCGTTCATCTGGTTCAGCGACAGCGCCGCCGTCTGCATGTCGCGCGGCTCGATCCCGCGCTCGGCCAGCACCGCCAGCAGGGCGTCCATATGGTCCGAGGCCTCGTTCATGGCGCGGGCCGCGCTTTCGTTGCGCGCCTCCACACCGACCCTCAACACCGCCTGATCGGGCACCGCCGCGATGTTGCCCTCGCCGTTGACGGTCAGGGTCTGCGCCTCCTCGGGCAAGGGCGTTCGTCGGCAGGGCCAAGGGGCTGGCCAGGGCCAGAAGTATCGCGAGATGTCGCATGAGAGCGCTCCAAAGTTGAAATCCTTCTGCAGATCATCATATTGTTCTCTGGAAACAAGGGGGCCGGTCCGGTCTTTCTGTGCTTCGGCAAAGAGTTGCCTTAGACTGTTCAGCATCCGGATAATGACTCCCGCGGGCCCTGCAGGACTGCTAAAGACCGCTCCATGATACCGAATTTCGCGCTCTCGCTCTCTTTCGACGGCATCGGTCTTCTGCGCCGGATGGGCCCCCGGTGGGCCCTGATCGCAGAGGTCGCCATCGACGACCCCGACCTCGACGCGGCCATGGCGGGCCTGCGCGAGCGCGCCGCCGCGCTTGACCCGCGCGGAACGCAGGTCCTGCTGATCATCCCGAACGAACAGATCCGCTATCTCGATCAGGCCGATCCCGGTGGCGCCGACGGCACGCGCGACGCCGCGATCCGGGCGGCGCTGGATGGCGCCACGCCCTACCCGGTCGCCGAGTTGACCCATGACCACACCCTGTCGGGCGGGCGGCTGCTGATTGCCGCCGTCGCGAACGAAACCCTGGCCGAGGCCGAGGGCTTTGCCGAGATGCACGGCTTCACGCCTGTCGGCTTCGCGGCGATCGCGCCGCAGGGGGCCTTCGACGGCACGGTGTTCTTCGGACGCGCCGCCTCGTGGCGCCGCGCCGCAGACCGCCCTGCCCGGGCCATCGAGATCGTCGCCGCGGACGAAGCCGCCCGGACACCGGTTGCCGTTTCTGCCGCACCCGCACCGCAAGAGCCCGCGCCGGTCCCGGATGCAGCCAAGCCTGCCCCGGCAACCGCAACGCTTGAGGCACCGGCAGCCGCAAAGCCGGAGGCACCGGCAACCCCAACACCCACGGCACCGGCAACCACAACGCCCGAGGCACCGGCAGCCGCAACGCCGGAGGCACCGGCAACCTCAACTCCCGAAGCACCAGCACCGGCAGCCGCAACGCCCGAAGCACCGGCAATCGCAAAGCCAGAGGCTCCGGCAGCCGCAAAACCTGCTGACCCCGCCCTCTCCAGTCCTGCACAGGCTGCCGACGCGATCCCCGAAAAGGCCCACACCCTGCCCCCCGGCACGAGGCGGCGCAAAGCGAAACCGCGACCGTCAAAGCACCGGCACCGACACCGGAGAAACCGGCGCAAAGCGCGACCGCAGCCCCCCAGCCCGCAGCGTCCAAGCCCGCGCAGCCGATGCCCGGGCCGCAACCTGCCACCCCCGACCCGGCGGCCACCGCTGGCCGCGCCGGAGGTAAGGCCACGGACCCCGCAGATCTGCCCCCCTGCCCGAGATGACGCCCCTCGACGACAACGACGCGCAGGGCAGTTTCACCTTGCCTCCGTCCGGGCCAAGCGGGACGAGACGATCCCTCCGGCCGCGCGACCGTTGAAACTGGGGCCGGATCCGGCTCGTCGCAGCGCCCCCGCTTCTCGCCGGTGGCCGCTCCGCGCGGCACCCCGCCCGCCGCCTCGGCCCAGACCCCGGACGCCGACCGTTCCGCCACGCCGCAGGCCGCGACCCTGCGCGCCGACCCGCCGGTCAAGCGGCCAGCCACCTCCGAGCCGCCCGCACCGGGCAAGGCCACGCCTCCGGTGACGCGGGCCGTTGCCGGGAAGGTCACGCCGCAGGCGGCCGTGCCCGCGGCCACACCCGGACCGGTGCCGCCCCGCGCCCCTGCCCCGGATGCCGCCGCCAAGGCCGCCGGGACACCGGCACCCGTGGCGCCCGCCGCGGCAAGGGACACCGCCGACGGCACGGGCCCCGTGCCGCCGCTGAAGACCCCGAGCGGGGCGCCAGCGCCGGGCGACAGATCGCCTGCGGCCCCCGCCGCGACAGTGCCCGAAGCCGCGCGCCCGGCCCCGAAACCGGCGCCCACCCCGGCGGCGAAACCGCCCGTCACGCAGGCAACCCCCGCAGGCGCGGCCCCCCGGCGGCAAAGCCTGCCGCCCCCGGCGCACCCGCCCCCATCGCGGCCCGCACCGCCGCCGAAGCCCCCGGCCCCAACCCGCTTGCGCGCCTCGCCGCGCTGCGCTCGCAGGGGTTGAACGCACCCGCCACCACGCCCGCCGTCGCCGCACCTGTGATGGCCCGAACGGCGGCGGCAGTCGCGGCCCTGCCAGCAGAGGACGCCGGTCGCTTCGCCTCTGCCAAACAGACCGGGCGCACGCTGACCTCCAGTTCGGAAGAACGCGAGCGCATGACCGTCTTCGGCGCCCGCAACAACGCCCCTGTCGGCGGCAAGCCCCGCTTCCTCGGGCTGATGCTGACCGCGGCGCTGCTGATCTTCCTTGCCGGTGTCGCCGCATGGGCCTCGGTCTTCCTCGACGACGGGCTGGCCCGTCTCTTCCGCAGCGCCGAGCCCGAGACACAGATCGCCACGCTTCCCGCCGACACCGACCTGCAGCCGGACACCGCGACAGGCCCCGACACGCCGCCGCAGTCCGAGGCCGCCGAGGCGCTGCGACTGGCGGCCCTCGACCCGGACCCCGAAGCGGGACCCGCGGCCCCGCAACCCGAGACGGCCCGCGACGGCCCCGCGGCGCCGGAACCGGCCTCGCCCGCGCTGTCGCGCCCGGTGGCGCCCCGCGCCCTGTCGCCGGAAGAGGCCGCCGCCACCTATGCCGCGACCGGCATCTGGCAGCGGGCCCCGGCCTCGCCGCTCACCCCCGGACGAAGGGGTCGAGGATGTCTACGTCGCCTCGATCGACCCGAGGGTGGAAAGCTCTGACGCGGTGGCCCTGCCGGCAGCCCTGTCGCCGACGGAGGAACCTCTGGTCGAGGACCCCGGCCTGCCGCCGCCCCCGGGCATGACCTTCGACATCGACGACCGCGGGCTTGTGCGGGCCACACCCGAAGGCGCGCTGACACCCCGTGGCCTGCGTATCTACGCGGGCCTTCCGCCTGCCGTGCCGCCGCTGCGCACGCCGCCCGAGGCCGAGCCCGAGGCAGAGGCAGAGGCAGAAGACGCCGCCCCCGATGCGCCCCCCGTGGCGGACCAACTGGAACGCTTCCGCGACCTGCGCCCGCGCGCCCGCCCGGAAGACGTGATCGAACAGCGCGAGCGGGCGACGCTGCAAGGCATTTCCCGCAGCGAGTTGGCGGCCTTCCGCCCCACCGCCCGCCCCCAGTCGGTCCAGGAAGAGGCCGAGGCGGCAGAGCCCGCCACCCCCTCGACCGCGCAGGCGGTGCAGGCCTCGCCGCCGCCGGTCCAGCGGCCCGGCAATTTCGCCGCCCTGGTGCGCCGCGCCGAACGCACACCGCAGCCGCAGGCCCAGGCGGAACCTGTGCAGACCGCCGCGGTTGCGCCGCGCACGGTCTCTCCGGCGGTGCCCTCAAGCGCCAGCGTTGCCCGCTCGGCCACCGTGCGCAATGCGATCAACCTTGGCCGGATCAACCTGATCGGCGTCTACGGCACCCCCAACAACCGCCGCGCCCTCGTGCGGCTGGCAAACGGCAAGTACCAGAAGGTCAAGGTCGGCGACCGGCTGGACGGCGGGCGCGTCGCCGCCATCGGCGATGCCGAGCTGCGCTATAGCAAGGGCAGCCGCACTATCACCCTCGACATGCCGGGCGGCTGACCCGAAAGGCCCGCGCCCCGCTTGACCACGCCGCAGCGCACAGCTCCCGGCCCCCTTCCGCCCCCCTCTTCTCTGGTCCCGAAATACCTCGGTGAGCGCGAGAGGCAGCGCCTCTCGCAGGCGCGCAGCGCCTCCCCCGTCCCCAATCCGCGCAAAGAAAGAGGGCGCCCCCAAAAGGGACACCCTCTCCTCCTCCCTGCCGGACGGCGGGCTGTCTTATTCCGCCGCGTGCAGTTCCCCGTTGTCGATCTGCTCCTGTTCGATCGACTCGAAGAGCGCCTTGAAATTGCCCTCGCCAAAGCCGTCGTCACCCTTGCGCTGGATGAACTCGAAGAAGATCGGCCCGATCACCGTCTTCGAGAAGATCTGCAGCAGGATGCGGGTCTCGCCCCCGTCCACGACCCCTTCGCCGTCGATCAGGATGCCGTGCTTCTTCATCCGCTCGATGGGCTCTTCGTGGTCCGTGACCCGCTCGTGCGAGAGGTCGTAATAGCTGTCGGGCGGCCCCGGCATGAACGTCAGACCGTTCCCGGCAATCGCATCCGTCGCGTCGTAGATGTCCTTCGCGCCGACAGCGATGTGCTGGATGCCCTCGCCCTTGTACTTCTTCAGATAGGCCACGATCTGCCCGGTCTCGCCCCGGTCCTCGTTGATAGGAATGCGGATGCGCCCGCAGGGCGAGGTCAGCGCCCGGGAAAACAGCCCGGTGAACTTGCCCTCGATGTCGAAGAAGCGGATCTCGCGGAAGTTGAACAGGTCCCCGTAAAAGCGGAACCAGGTGTCCATATTGCCCTTGAAGACATTATGCGTCAGGTGGTCGAGATACCAGAAGCCGACGCCCTCGGGCTTCGAGGTGGCGATCCAGTCGAATTCCTCGTTGTAGGGCGAGGTCGCGTAATACTGGTCGGTGAAGTAGATCAGCGAGCCGCCGATGCCCTTGATCGCGGGCCAGTCGACGGTCTTGTCGGCGCCCTCGTAGGGCTCGGCGCCCAGCTTCACCGCATGCTCGAAGGCATGCTGCGCATCCACCACCCGCCAGGCCATCGAGGGCGCGCAGGGGCCGTGTTCATCCACGAAACGGTCCGCGAAGGAACCCTTCTCGGCGTTCAGCACATAGGTAATGTCGCCCTGCTGCCAAAGCTCGACCTTCTTCGTCTTGTGATTGGCCACATGGGCATAGCCCATCCGCGCAAAGAGATCGCGCAGCTCCTGCGGGTCCGGATGGGCAAATTCCACGAATTCGAAACCGTCGGTGCCGGCGGGGTTCTCATCGGTGATCGTCGCCTGCGGGGCGTCGTGCGGGAAGGGTCCCATGGCGCTCTCCTCCTGTGCTCTTCGCGTTTGCGTCCCCTGCAGTATAACTTTACCCGGGCGCGAATTCCGCGCATTCTGGCCAGGATTGACACAGATCACGCGCAGATCACGCGCCGAAAGGGACAGCCATGACACGATCACGCATATCCCTCGGATGCCACCGACATCGCCCTGCTTCAGGCGCTGCAGAAGAACGGGCAGGCCACGGCACAGGAGCTGGGCGACACCCTCAACCTCTCGGCCAGCCGAGGCCGGGCGCCGCCGCCAACGGCTGGAAGAGCGCGGCGTGATCCAGTGGCTACCGCGCACGCCTCGACCCGGCGCGGCTGGGACTGGAGGTGCAGGCCTTCATTCAGGTGCAGCTCGCCCGCCACGGCGAGAAAGAGGGCACGGGCTTCACCCGACTGCTGCGCACCCGCCCCGAGGTCATCTCGGCCTGGACCATGACCGGCGAAGCGGATTACCTGCTCAGGGTCTTCTGCGCCGACCTGCCGGGCCTGAACCGCCTGATCCACGAGGTCCTTCTTGCCCATCCGGCGGTCTCGCGGGTCCACAGCCAGATCGTCATGGACCAGCCGAAAGGCGACGCGCCCCTGCCGGTGGGCTAAGGCGCCGCCCCATCTTGCAAAGGCCCGTGCCAGGCCAAGCCCGCTGGCGCCTCGATCCGAAACCGGCATGGGCATCGGTCCACGCCCCCCGGCGGCGCGACGCCCTTCCTTCTTCTGTCCGGAAATATCCTCGGGGGTCCGGGGGCAAAGCCCCCTACCGGTCGCCTGCCGTCAGGCAGGCGAAACACCGCGCCCCTGCCGAGACTTCCCGGCCTGCCCGATCCGGTCCGGGACAGGGTTCACCGGGGGCCCGCGCGGCACGGCCAGTGCCGCCGCTAGAAAGGCCCCCGCCAGCCGCGCGGTTTCGCCTCGACCTGCGCCAGCCCGGACGCCTCCAGAAGGCGCGTGACCTCCTCTTCCAGCAGGCGTTCGTCCGCGGCGCCCCGGATCGGCACGCGGCCCGGCTCCAGGAACAGCGGTGCGGCCAGCGGCGTCACGCGGCTCAGGGCCATGTGGTCGATGCGGCCCGCAATGCGGTCCTGCATCTCGCGGATGCGGGCGAAATCCACCAGCCCGCGCATCGCCTCTTCGCGGGTGATCTGCATCAAGAGGTGATCCGGATCGTATTTCAGCAGCGTGTCGTACAGGATGTCCGAGGACATGGTCGCCTGCCGCCCGCTCTTGCGCTGGCCGCCGGTCTGGCGCTCGATCAGCATGGCGATGGTGGCGCTGGCGCGAAAGGTCCGCTTCATCACCGCGTTGCCCGCCAGCCAGCCGTCGAGCCCGGCCTCCAGCGCCGCCGGATCGAAGAGCGGCGCCGGGTCCGTCACCCGGTCCAGCCCCCAGATCAGCGTGGCGTAATCGGTGGCGACAAAGCCCATGGGCGCCAGCCCCATCTCTTCCATGCGCTTCGTCAGCAGCAGCCCCAGCGTCTGCTGCGCGTTCCGCCCGGCAAAACCGTAGGCCACCATCTGCTGGCGCCCGTCATGCGGAAAGGTCTCGACCAGCAGCCGCCCGGGTTCCGGCAGGCGGCTGACCGCGCGCTGAAGCGCCAGCCACTCGGCGGTATGGGCGGGCAGCTCGGGCCAGTGCTCCTGCCGGAACATCCGCAGGATACGCTGCGACAGCTGCGTCGAGGTGGCGAACTTGGTGCCCATGAAGGTGGCGATCTTCGGCTTTTTCCCGGGATCGCGGGTCACTTCGACGGTCAGCTCGCGCAGGCCCTCGTAGCGCACGATCTGCCCGCCGATCAGGAAGGTGTCGCCCTTGGTCAGGCTGGCCGCAAAGCCCTCCTCGATCTCGCCCAGCGGCGCCCCCCGCGCCCCCGCCACTTCACCTTCAGCGTATCGGTGTCCTGGATCGTGCCGACGTTCTGGCGGATACGCACCGCGGATCGCGGATCGCGCAGCTGCCACAGCCCGTCCTCGCGCTGTTTCAGCCGCTGCCACTGGTCGTAGGCGCGCAGCGCATAGCCGCCGGTGGCGCAGAAATTCAGGCAATCGTCGAAAGAGGCGCGGCTCAGCCCGGCATAGGGCCCGGCGCTGGCCATTTCCCGGTACAGCGCATCGGCCTCGAAAGGGCCAGAGGCGGCGGCGATCAGGATATGCTGGCACAGCACGTCACGCGGCCCCGGCCCGCGCGGGTCGCCGTCGAGGTCCTGCGCCTTCACCGCCTCCGGGGCCGCCACGCATTCCACCACCTCGAAGCGGTTGGCCGGCACCAGCAGCGCCTTGGAGGGCGCGTTGTAGCGATGGTTCGCCCGCCCGATCCGCTGCACCAGCCGCTTGACGTTCTTCGGCGCGCCGATCTGGATCACCAGATCCACGTCACCCCAGTCGATGCCCAGATCCAGCGACCCGGTGCAGACGATGGCGCGCAGCTCTCCGCGCACCATGGCGGCCTCGACCTTCTCACGCTGACCCCGATCCAGCGAGCCGTGGTGGATGCCGATGGGCAGGGCCTCTTCATTGGCCAGCCAAAGATTGTGAAAGAAGATCTCGGCCTGCGCGCGGGTGTTGTGAAAGATCAGCGTGGTCCTGTGACGCCTGACCGCGTCCAGCACGGCGGGGATGGCATAGGCCGCGCCGCCCCCGGCCCATGGCGGCGCCTGATCGGTTTCCAGCATGCGGATGTCCGGCTCCGGCCCCGGATCGGCGGTCAGGATCTCGCAGGGGTCGGGATGGTGCGCCAGCAGCGCCGCCACTGCCCCCGGATCCTCGACCGTCGCCGACAGGCCCACCCGCCGCAGCCCCGGCGCCAGCGCCTGCAACCGCGCCAGCGCCAGCATCAACTGGTCGCCGCGCTTCGACTCGGCCAGCGCGTGGATCTCGTCCACCACCACCCGTTGCAGGCCCGCAAAGGTGCGCGCCGCATCCTCGTAAGAGGTCATCAGCGCCAGCGACTCGGGTGTCGTCAGCAGGATATGCGGCGGATCGGCCCGCTGCCGCCGCTTCTTCGCATAGGATGTATCGCCGGTCCGGTCCTCCACCCGGATCGGCAGCCCCGCCTCCTCGATCGGGATCAGCAGATTGCGCCGGATGTCCGCCGCCAGCGCCTTCAGCGGGCTGACGTAAAGCGTGTGCAGACCGGGCCGCCCCCCGCGGCCAGCTCGGTCAGGCTCGGCAGGAAGCCCGCCAGCGTCTTGCCGCCCCCGGTGGGCGCAATCAACAGCAGCGCCGGCGCGCCCGCCCGCTCCAGCATGGCACGCTGATGGGGATGCACCGACCAGCCGCGCCGGTCGAACCATCCCTGCAAGGCTTCGGGCAGATCCATCATCGCCCTGACATAACGCGGCCCGAACAAAAGGAAAACGCCCCGCGCTGCCACCCCGCCGCAAAGGCGCCGCTGGCCCTCTCTCTCCCGCCCGTTCAACAAATCCGCTCGATCAGATCCCCCCTCTGCTTCTCTGGTCGTCCAAATACCTCGGGGTGAGGCCCGCAGGGCCGAGGGGCAGCGCCCCTTTCCTTCCCCGGCCAAATGCGCTTCCCTCGGCGGTGGAGGACACCCCATGCTCGCAGGCATCCGCATCGTCGAATTCGAGGCTCTTGGCCCTGCGCCCTTTGCCGGGATGCTGCTGGCCGATCTGGGGGCCGAGGTCACGGTGGTTCACCGAAGCGGCGGCTCCCCGGCTCCGGGGGCGCCCGCGCGCAACCTGCTCGACCGGGGCAAGCGCTCCATCGCGCTGGATCTCAAGGCACCCGGGGATCTTGCCGTGGCGCGCGCGCTGATCCGCGACGCCCACGGGCTGATCGAGGGGCTCCGCCCCGGCGTGATGGAGCGTCTGGGCCTTGGCCCGGACCCCGCCCGCGCCCTGAACCCCGGGCTGGTCTACGGGCGCATGACCGGATGGGGGCAGGACGGGCCGCGCGCGCAGCAGGCCGGGCACGACCTGACCTACCTCGCGCTCAGCGGCGCGCTGTTCTACGCGGGCCTGCCCGGGGCGGTCCCCGCCGTGCCGCCGACGCTACTGGGCGATATCGGCGGCGGCGCGCTGTATCTCGCGCTCGGCATGCTGGCCGGGCTCATGCAGGCGCAGCAGAGCGGCAAGGGCTGCCTGGTCGATGCCGCCATCGTCGACGGCACCAGCCACATGATGGCGCTGCTCCGGTCGATGGGTCCGGGGTTCTCGAGTGCCGCGCGCGGCGCCTCATTGCTGGACGGGCCGCACTGGTCGCGCTGCTATGCCTGCGCCTGCGGGGGCCATGTTGCGGTGCAATGCCTCGAACCGCAGTTCTACGCGGCCTTCCTCGACCGGCTGGGCCTGACCGGCGATCCGGTCTTTGCGGCGCAGCACGACCCCGCCCAATGGCCGCGCCAGACCGCCCGGCTTGCGGGGCTCTTCGCGCAACAGGACCGTGCCCATTGGGCGGCGCTCTTCGAAGGCAGCGAGGCCTGTGTCGCACCGGTGCTCTCCCCGGACGAGGCGGCGCGGGATCCGCATATGGCGGCGCGGGGTCACGGCCAGCCGGAGGGGCCGGTGCCGGCGCCGCGCTTCGACGGCGCAATGCGCCGCCCCGGCCCGCCCCCGCGCGCGGAGAGCACGGGGCCGAGATCCTGACAGAGCTGAAACGCAAGGGGCTGCTATGACCGAAACCGATGCCGAGAGGCTGGGGCGCCTGCTGCGCAGCCGTTACTCATGCCGCGCTTTCGCCCCCCGCCCGGTCGAGCCCGCCCTGATCGACGCGGCGCTGGCGGATGCGCAGCATGTCGCCTCGTGGTGCAATTCGCAGCCCTGGCAGGTGATCGCCTGCGGCGCGCCGGAGACCGCGCGGCTGGCCGAGGCGCTTTACGCCCACGTGGCCGAGGCCCCGCATGCCAGCGACATCCCCTTTCCCACCGCCTATGAGGGCGCCTATCGGGACCGCCGCCGCCGCTGCGGCTGGCAATTGTACGAGGCGGTGGGGGTGCAGAAGGGCGACCGCGCCGCCTCTGCCCGGCAGATGCGCGAGAACTTCCGCTTCTTCGGCGCGCCGCAGCTGCTGCTGATCACCACCCCCGTGGCGCTGGGGACCTACGGGGTGCTGGATTGCGGGGCCTATGTCTCGGCCCTGCTGACGGCCCTGACGGCGCGCGGCATCGGCAGCTGTGCCATGGCCTCGATCGCGGGCTTCGCCCCCTTCGTGCGGGACTGGTTCGACCTCGCCGGGGATCGCGACGTCCTGTGCGGGATCGCCGTGGGATATCCGGATGCCGATCACCCGGCGAACGGTTTCCGCACCGAACGGGCCGCGCCGGGTGAGGTGGTGGACTGGCGGTGACCTTCGGTCTTCGGCGGGGATGGCGGAGGGGGCTCTGCCCCCGCCTTCGGCTCCCCCGGGATATTTCCGGACAGAAGAAACCGGGGGCCGGTGCGACGATCCGGCCCGGCCCTGCGGGTTCAGCGTTCCTCGAGCCGGTCGGTCGCGGGGGGGCGTCGGGCTGAGGCTTGAGAGGCGATCATAGAGGGCATCCTCCATCGCGTAGCGCATGCCCTCCAGCGAGGGGCGGAGCTGCGCGACCGAGCGGGCCGAGAGGATCGGGTGCGGCTGCGCGGGGTGGCGGGCGGCCCAGTGCCACGGCCAGCGTGGCGGAATGGGTGCCGAGCTCCTGCGCGACGTTTTCCAGCGCGGCGGCGGTGTCGAACATGTTGCCCTCGCCGTAGCGGCGGGCGTATTGGTCGTTTTCGGTCAGGCGCCCGGTTTCGCCGCGCGCGTATTTGCCGCTGAGCAAGCCGCCGCCCAGCGGAGAATAGGGCACCGGCACGATGCCCTCCGAGGCGCACATCGGCAGGATCTCGACCTCGGCCTGCCGTTTCACCAGGTTGTACATGGGCTGGATCGCGTCGATCCGGGTGCCGAAGCTGGCCGCCACCGCCTGCGCCTTCATCACCTGCCAGGCGGCGTAGTTCGACACGCCGATGTAGCGGATCTTCCCCGCCTGCTGAAGTTCCGCGAGGGTCTGGAAGGTCTCTTCGAGCGGTGTCTCCGCGTGCCAGCGGTGCATGTAGAACAGGTCGACCACATCCATGTCCAGCCGCTTGCGGCTGCCCTCGAAGCTGTCGAGGATGCCCGCGCGGGTGCCGCCCCCGGCCATGTTCGCCTTGGTGGCGATAAAGAGATCCTCGCGCCTCTCGGTTGCGGCGAAGCGGCCCAGCAACGTCTCGGACGCGCCCTCCGTATAGACATAGGCGCTGTCGAAATGGCTGAGACCGGCGGCGCGGCAGGCATCGTAGAGCGCGCGGCTGGCGGTCTCGTCGGCCTTGCCGCCGAACTGCATCGTGCCAAAGGCGAAGCGGGCGGGCGTGGCGCCCGAGAGCGTGGTCATGGTCATGGCCCGGACGGTGGCACGGATCGGGGCAGAGGAAAAGGGCTGACATGTCACCGGGCCCGGCGCGGCTTCTGTCCCCGATCCGGCGAAGCGCGCATGCGCCCCTTCGCAGGCTCCGATGCCCATCCTGGCGGCGCGGCGCCCGCCCCAGCGTAACAGGAAACCCGGCCCCGCCGGCCCGCGTGGCCTGCGGCGGCGCGCCGGTGTTCAAGGGGCCAGGTAGCGGGATACCCGTGATGGCGAACGGGACGCGGATGCCGAGGAATGCCTTCGGCCACCTGCCCACATCCGCGCGGGCGGAGCCGGTCGGATGCACCATCCCCGCTGCCGACGGCACCGCGCCGGGGGCCATAGGGGCCGTGTCCTGCCGCTGGCCGGGACCCGGAAGGCCGGCAAGCGCCGCCGGAACGACCTGTGCCCTTCCGGCCAGCTGCAGCGAGGCGCCCCGGCCTGGATCCAGGTCGCGATGCTGGCCGAAGAGGCCACCAAGACCGGCGCGGTGACCTACGCCACCATCGTGCGGGACTACGCCAACGGTCAGGATGCCATCGCCGCCTTCAGCGAAGACCTGACGCGGCTGAAGCCCGAGGTCGCGTCCGTCGCCAAACAGTGGCCCGCGCTGTTCAACATCGACGCGGGCGCCGAGGCGCAGGCCATCGAGCGCGCCAAGCCCGATGCCATCTAGAACGTGACCTTCTACCGCTCCCCCAACCTCGGCGCGCGGCGCGGCCACCGGGGCAGGTTCTTGTCGAGCGGCGAACAGCAGATGCTGAGCATCGCGCGGACGGTGATGGGCAACCCGATGCTTCTGCTGCTGGAGGAACCCTCCGAGGGCATCGCCCCGGTCATCGTCGAACAGATGGGCGACCATCCTCCGCCTCAAGGCCGAGGGGCTGACCGTGATGATTTCCGAGCAGAACCTGCGTTTCGCCCGCGCCGTGGCCGACCGCGCCATCATCATCGAAAGCGGCGTGAAGCAGTTCGACGGCACCTTCGCCGACCTCGAAGCTCAGCCAGAAATCCGCGATGCCAACCTCTCGGTCTGACGCGGCGGGCCATGCCGAAGGCCGGTCTCTGGCATGACGCTGCCCGGCGTGCCCGCCGGGCGGGCCATTTCTGCGACGCCAGAAGCAAACACTGAGCAACGGACGAAAGCGCCCTTTAGAACGGCACGTCGTCCGCCGCGCAGATGAAGCGGGCCACGACCTTTTTCGTCCCGGCCTTCTCGAAGGCGATCTCCAGCTTGTCGCCCTCGATGCCCTCGACGCTGCCGTAGCCGAACTTCTGGTGAAACACCCGCTCGCCCACCGTGTAGGCGGATACCGCCTGCAGGTCGATCACCGTCGAGGTGCTCTCGCGCGGCTGGCTGATGGGGCGCTGGCCCTGCCGCTCCTGCAACCGCCGCCAGCCCGGCGAATTGTAGACATTCGCCTCCGCCGCTCGGTCATGCAGGGTCGATCCGACGCTCCCCATGCCCATCGCAGCGCCGCCACCCGGCCCGCCGTAAAGACCCGGCGGCGTCAGCACCTCGACGTGTTCCTCTGGCAGTTCGTCCACGAAGCGCGAGGGCAGCTGCGACTGCCACTGCCCGAACACCCGCCGGTTGCCCGCGAAGGAGATCGTGCAGACCTCTTCCGCCCGCGTGATGCCGACATAGGCCAGCCGCCGCTCCTCCTCGAGTCCCTTGACGCCGCTCTGATCCATGCTGCGCTGGGACGGGAACAGCCCGTCCTCCCAGCCCGGCAGGAAGACCGCCGGAAATTCGAGCCCCTTGGCCGCGTGCAGCGTCATGATCGAGACCTTGGCGCCCTGCTCGTCGCTTTCGTTGTCCATCACCAGGCTGACGTGTTCGAGGAACCCCTGCAGGTTCTCGAACTGCTCCAGCGCCTTGACCAGTTCCTTGAGGTTCTCCAGCCGGCCCGGCGCCTCGGGCGTCTTGTCGTTCTGCCACATCGCCGTGTAGCCCGACTCGTCGAGGATCACCTCGGCCAGTTCCATGTGGGTCATCGCGGCGTCGCCGGTCATCCGGCCCCAGCGCGCCAGCCCGGCGACCAGTTCGCCCAGCGCCTTGGCGCCCTTGCCCTTGATCTCGCCCTGTTCGACCGCCAGCGCCGCGCCGTCCAGAAGCGAAACACCATTGGCCCGCGCGATGGTCTGGATCGTCTGCTGCGCCTTGTCGCCAAGCCCGCGCTTGGGGGTGTTCACGATCCGCTCGAAGGCGAGGTCGTCGGACGGCGAGACCACCAGCCGGAAATAGGCCATGGCATCGCGGATCTCCATTCGCTCGTAGAAACGCGGGCCGCCGATCACCCGGTAGGGCATGCCGATGGTCAGGAAACGGTCCTCGAAGGCGCGCATCTGGTGCGAGGCGCGCACCAGGATCGCCATCTCGTCCAGCGAGAAGGGCCGCATCCCGCGGGTGCCGGACTGCATCGCCTCTATTTCCTCGCCGATCCAGCGCGCCTCTTCCTCGCCGTCCCAATGGCCGATCAGGCGGACCTTCTCGCCCTCCTGCGCCTCGGTCCACAACTCCTTGCCAAGGCGCGAGGCATTGCCCCGGATCACCCCCGAGGCGGCAGCCAGGATATGCGGGGTCGAGCGGTAGTTCTGTTCCAGCCGGACCACATGGGCGCCGGGAAAATCCTTTTCGAAGCGCAGGATGTTGCCCACCTCGGCGCCGCGCCAGCCGTAGATCGACTGGTCGTCGTCGCCCACGCAGCAGACGTTCTTGTGCGCCGAGGCCAGAAGCCGCAGCCAGAGGTACTGCGCGACGTTGGTATCCTGATACTCGTCGACAAGGATGTAGCGGAACCAGCGCTGATACTGGTCGAGCACGTCCTCGTGGGTCTGGAAGATCGTGACCATGTGCAACAGCAGGTCGCCGAAATCCGTCGCGTTCAGCTCGCGCAGGCGTTCCTGATAGGCCTTGTAGAGCGCCAAGCCCTTGTGGTTGTAGGCCCCCGCATCGGCGGCGGGCACGCGATCGGGCGTCAGCGCACGGTTCTTCCAGTCGTCGATGATCGAGGCGAGCTGCCGCGCGGGCCAGCGCTTGTCGTCGATCCCCGCCGCCTGCACCAGCTGCTTGAGCAGCCGCAACTGGTCGTCGCTGTCGAGGATGGTGAAGTTCGACTTCAGCCCCACCAGTTCCGCGTGCCGCCGCAAGAGCTTCACGCAGATCGAGTGGAAGGTGCCAAGCCAGTGGCATCCCCTCGACCGTCTGGCCCAGCATGCCCGAGATGCGATTCTTCATCTCGCGCGCGGCCTTGTTGGTGAAGGTCACGCTGAGGATCTCGTTCGGGCGCGCCCGGCCCGTCATCAACAGGTGCACCACCCGCGCGGTCAGCGCCTTGGTCTTGCCGGTCCCCGCCCCCGCCAGCATCAGCACCGGGCCGTCCAGCGTTTCCACCGCCTGCCGCTGCGCCGGGTTCAGCCCGTCGAGATAGGGAGTGGGCCGCGCCGCCATGGCGCGGGCGGACAGCGAGGAGGCCTCGAAGGCATCGAATTCGTCGAAACTGCTCATGCGCGCAGTCTAACGCCTGCGATGCGCAAGGGAAAGATGTGTTCGCGAAACGTTCCTCGGCTTTCCCCGGCAATTTCCCGCTTGACCGGATCAGGGGCGCCTTGGCCCGCGCCCCCTTGCGCGCGTCACGCCCCCATGGCCATCAGTTGATGGTGCGGAGCAACACGGCGGCGGCGCGTGGCGAAGACCGGGGGCGGGCCGCCCTGCCCCGCTGCGGCAGGCTGCCCGGCCAGCCCCTGCGCCAGCGCGGGCTGTCGCGGCGCCGGGGCCATGGTCGCATCCGCCGCGCTGGACGGGAACGGCGCGTTCTCTGCCGACGCGGGGCCCGGCGCGACCGGCGCCGCCACCTCCTGCCCGCCGGCCTCTGGCCAAGAGGGTTCGGCCCCGGCATGGGCCCCGTCAGCCGGTGCAGAAGACGGCGCGTGACCTGCCTGCGCAACCGCCACCTCGCCTGGCGCCATATCCGGCGCCCGCTGCCTGTCGCGTGCCACCTGCCCCGCCGCATCCGGCGCGCCCTCTGCCGTCATGCTCTTTGCCGCCGCGACCCGCGCGATGGTCCGCCCGGCCAGCGAGGCCTGCGCCATGCGCGCCACCATCGCGGGGGGCACATCGGCCTCCAGCACGCAATGCACGGACTGGAACACCTCTGTATAGGTATCCGTCACGCTGGCAACGTTCCGCGTCAGCACCAGCGTCACCAGACGCGGGTTGCGCCGCTCCGCCAGCGCGATGATCTCACCCGTGCGGCGCCCGGCCACCTCTGCATCCAGCACCAGCAGGTCGACCACGGCGCGGCGCAGGCAACAGTCCGCCACCGCCGGGGACCCGCTGCCGGTGACGTGAATCCCCGCCTCCAGAAAGGCGATCTGGGTCAGGTCCAGCCGGGTCGGGCGGGAATCGACTATCATGGCATGCATCGCGAAAGACTCCTTCTGGCAGCGTTTCGGACAGACTCGCCAAAGCCGCTTAAAATATGTTGAAGATTTGCGAGGACGACCGCGCAGTGCCAGAGGACCCATGGATCACCACAGCCGTTACCTGACCGTCGAGGACCTGCGCCGCCGCGCCCGTGCCCGTGTGCCGCATTTCGCCTTTGCCTATCTCGACACCGCCACCGGCACCGGGGCCGCCGCCCGCCGCAACCGCGACGGGCTGGACCGGGTCCGGTTCATGCCCTCGATCCTGCACGGCGAACCGGCCCCCGACTTCGAAACGCCGTTTCTGGGGCACAGTTATGCCCTGCCGCTGGGCATGGCGCCGGTCGGCCAGTCCGGGCTGCTCTGGCCCGGGGCCGAGCGGATGCTGGCCGGGCACGCCCACAAGGCCCGCCTGCCCTACTGCCTGTCCAATGTCGCCAATGCCGCGCCGGAAGAGATCGGCCCGCTGACCGGCGGCAGGGGCTGGTTCCAGCTGTATCCGCCGCGCGACGAGGCCATCCGGCTCGACATGCTGAAACGCCTTCGGGACACTGGCTTCGACACTCTGGTCTTTACCGTGGACGTCCCCGTCGCGGCGCGGCGCGAGGCGCAGGTGCGGGGCGGCCTTGTCCAGCCGCCGCGCCTGACCCCGCGCATCCTCCTGCAATGCCTGCGCACGCCCGCGTGGTCCTTGGCCCGCGCCCACGCCGGGATGCCGCGCATGGAAACGCTGATGAAATACGCCGACGACGACACGCCGCGCGACCCCACCAAACACGTGGGCTACCTGCTGCGCACCGCGCCGGACTGGTCCTACCTCGGCTGGCTGCGCAGGCACTGGACCGGCAAGCTGATCGTCAAGGGCGTGCTGAAACCCGAGGACGCCACCCGGCTGGAGGCCGAGGGCGCCGACGCGCTTTGGGTCTCTACCCACGGCGGGCGCCAGTTCGATGGCTCTCCGGCGGCGATAGACTGCCTGCCCGCCGTGCGCGCCGCGACCGCGCTGCCGATCCTCTTCGACAGCGGCATCGAGGGCGGTCTCGACGTGCTGCGTGCCATCAGCCTTGGCGCCGACATGGTGATGCTGGGACGCGCCTGGCTTTACGCGGTCTGCGCCCCGGGCGAGGACGGCCCGGCGCATCTGACGGAACTGCTTCACCGCGACCTGATTGCAAATATCGGCCAGTTGGGCGCGTCCCGGGCAGAGGCGCTGCGTGGTCACGCAATCTTTGCAAACCCGCGCGCCCTGTCCGGTTAATATGCAAATACCCTTGCGCTGCGGCGCGGCGTGAGCTTCAAATCGCCGGAACCATCGCCGGTTGGCGTGACAGACGAGGAGTTCCAATGGCCGATTTCCAGAAAATCCTGATCGCCAACCGCGGCGAGATTGCCATCCGCATCATGCGCGCCGCCAACGAGATGGGAAAGAAGACGGTCGCCGTCTACGCCGAAGAGGACAAGCTGGGCCTGCACCGCTTCAAGGCGGACGAGGCCTATCGCATCGGCGAGGGGCTGGGCCCGGTGCAGGCCTACCTGTCGATCGAGGAAATCATCCGCGTCGCCAAGGAGGCCGGCGCCGACGCGATCCACCCGGGCTATGGCCTGCTGTCCGAGAACCCCGATTTCGTCGATGCGTGCGACGCGGCGGGCATCACCTTCATCGGCCCCAAGGCCGCGACCATGCGCGCGCTGGGGGACAAGGCCTCGGCCCGCAAGGTCGCCATCGAGGCGGGCGTGCCGGTCATCCCCGCCACCGAGGTGCTGGGCAACGACTGGGAGGCCATCGCCAAGGAGGCCGAGGAAATCGGCTATCCGCTGATGCTCAAGGCCTCCTGGGGCGGCGGCGGGCGCGGCATGCGCCCCATCGAAGGCCCGAAAGAGCTGAAGGACAAGATCCTCGAAGGCCGCCGCGAGGCCGCCGCCGCCTTCGGCAATGACGAGGGCTACCTCGAAAAGATGATCACCCGCGCGCGCCACGTCGAGGTGCAGATCCTCGGCGACAAGATGGGCACGATCTACCACCTGTACGAGCGGGACTGTTCCGTCCAGCGCCGCAACCAGAAGGTCGTGGAACGCGCCCCCGCGCCCTACCTCAGCGAGGCGCAGCGCGAGGAAATCTGCGAGCTGGGCCGCAAGATCTGCGCCCATGTGAATTACGAATGCGCGGGCACCGTCGAGTTCCTGATGGATATGGACAGCGGCGCCTTCTACTTCATCGAGGTCAACCCGCGCGTGCAGGTCGAACACACCGTCACCGAAGAGGTGACCGGCATCGACATCGTGCAGGCGCAGATCCTGATCGCCGAGGGCAAAAGCCTTGCCGAGGCCACCGGCAAGGCCAGCCAGTACGACGTGAAGCTGACGGGCCACGCACTGCAGACCCGGATCACCACCGAGGACCCGACCAACAACTTCATACCCGACTATGGCCGCATCACCGCCTTCCGGTCGGCCACCGGCATGGGCATCCGCCTGGATGGCGGCACCGCCTACGCGGGCGGGGTGATCACCCGCTACTACGATCTGCTGCTGGTGAAGGTCACCGCCAAGGCGCCGACGCCCGAGAAGGCGATCAAGCGCATGGACCGCGCCCTGCGCGAATTCCGCATCCGGGGGGTGACCACGAATATCGAGTTCGTCATCAACCTGCTGAAGCACCCGACCTTCCTGTCGAACCAGTACACGACCAAGTTCATCGACACGACGCCGGATCTCTTCGACTTCAAGAAGCGCCGCGACCGGGGCACCAAGGTGCTGACCTACATCGCCGACATCACCGTGAACGGCCACCCCGAGGTGCAGGGCCGCGCCATGCCCCACCCCGACCTCAAGCCCGCGAAGGCGCCGAAGGTCCCGCTGGAGGAGCCGCGCGCCGGGACCCGCACCCTGCTGGACGAAAAGGGTCCGCAGGCGGTCGTGGACTGGCTGACCAGCCAGAAGCAGGTGCTGATCACCGACACCACCATGCGCGACGGCCACCAGTCGCTGCTGGCCACCCGGATGCGCAGCCTCGACATGATCAAGGTCGCGCCCGCCTATGCGCACAAGCTGCCGCAGCTCTTTTCCGTGGAATGCTGGGGCGGCGCCACCTTCGACGTGGCCTACCGCTTCCTGCAGGAATGTCCGTGGCAGCGCCTGCGCGACCTGCGCGCCGCCATGCCCAACCTGATGACGCAGATGCTGCTGCGCGGCGCCAATGGCGTGGGTTACACCAACTACCCCGACAACGTGGTGCAGTTCTTTGTGAAGCAGGCCGCCGAGACCGGCGTCGACGTCTTCCGCGTCTTCGACAGCCTCAACTGGGTCGAGAACATGCGCGTCGCCATGGATGCGGTTCTGGAGTCGGGGAAGATCCTCGAAGGCACGGTCTGCTACACCGGTGACATCCTCGACCCGGACCGGGCCAAGTATGACCTGAAATACTACGTCGCCATGGGCAAGGAGCTGAAAGAGGCCGGCGCCCATATCCTCGGGCTGAAAGACATGGCGGGCCTGCTGAAGCCCTCCGCCGCCGCCCTGCTGGTGAAGACGCTGAAGGAAGAGGTCGGCCTGCCGATCCACTTCCACACGCATGACACCTCTGGCGCCGCCATCGCCACGATCATGGAGGCCGCGCGCGCGGGCGTCGACGTGGTCGACTGCGCCATGGACGCGCTGTCGGGCAATACCTCGCAGCCGACGCTGGGCTCTGTCGTCGAGGGCCTGCGCCACACCGAGCGTGAGACCGGGCTGGATATCGCCGCGATCCGCGAGATCTCGAACTACTGGGAGGCGGTGCGCGGCCAGTACGCGGCCTTCGAATCCAGCATGCAGGCCCCGGCGTCCGAGGTCTACCTGCACGAGATGCCCGGCGGCCAGTTCACCAACCTCAAGGCACAGGCCCGCTCCATGGGGCTGGAGGAACGCTGGCACGAGGTCGCCCAGACCTATGCCGATGTGAACCAGATGTTCGGCGATATAGTGAAGGTCACACCCTCGTCCAAGGTGGTGGGCGACATGGCCCTGATGATGGTCAGCCAGGGCCTGACCCGCGCCGATGTCGAGGACCCGAACAAGGATCTCTCTTTCCCCGATTCGGTCATCGACATGATGAAGGGCAACCTTGGCCAGCCCCCGGGTGGCTGGCCCAAGGCCATCCAGAAGAAAGTCCTGAAAGCCGAGAAGCCCTTCACCGAGCGCCCCGGCCTCAAGGCCGCCCCGATCGATATCGAGGAAAAGCGCAAGGAACTGGCCGCGACCCTCGAAGGCGTCACCTTCGACGACGAGGACCTGAACGGCTACCTGATGTATCCCAAGGTCTTCACCGACTACGCGGCCCGGCACGAAACCTACGGCCCGGTGCGCGCCCTGCCCACGCGGACCTTCTTCTACGGCATGGAAGCGGGCGAAGAGATCGCCGCGGAAATCGATCCCGGCAAGACGCTGGAAATCCGGCTTCAGGCGGTTGGCGAGACGCAGGACGACGGCGAGGTCCGGGTGTTCTTCGAACTGAACGGCCAGCCCCGCACGATCCGCGTGCCGGATCGCAAGGCCGGCGCTGCCAGCGGCGTTCGCCCCAAGGCCGAGGTCGGCAATCCCGCCCATCTGGGCGCCCCGATGCCGGGAGTCGTGGCCTCTATCGGGGTGAAAGCGGGGGATGCGGTGAAGACCGGCGACCTGCTGCTGACCATCGAGGCGATGAAGATGGAAACCGGCATGCACGCCGAGCGCGACGGCACGGTGAAGGCCGTGCATGTCCAGCACGGCAGCCAGATCGACGCCAAGGACCTGCTGATCGAGTTCGAGTGACGCAGAAGACCCGGAGCCTGACACAGGGCCCGCCTTCGGGCGGGCCGCAGGCCGCCGCGCCGGATCGGTCGAGGCCGGATCGCAGAGATAGGCGATAGCCCCCGGCGCCGCGAGCGGGGACCATGGCAGCCGCGCATGCGCCCCGGAACGCTGTCCGCCCCCCCGATCACACCGGCCTGTCGGCACCCCGGATGGGCTCGGCCCCGCAGGACGGCCCGCCGCAACACCGTCAAGGCCGCCCCCGCCGCGCGGCGCGCCGCCCTTCCCCGCGCCCCTGTGAACAACCCCGTTTCCCGTCGCGAAACAGAAAGTTGCGGCGCAGCCCTCACCTTTATAGGGTAGAATCCTCTCCATGTTGATTTGGGGGAAGGACACCGCGATGGTCTTGCGCCGTTTCATCGGGCTGGGCGCCCTTCTGCTGGCCCTCGGCATCCTGCCGGTCCCGGCGCAGGAGGCCCCCGTCATTCCCTTCGACGAGGAAGGCCCGGTCGAAGAGGTCCCGATCTCCGACCACCCGATCCGCCACCTGCCGGTGCTGCGCTTCCGCTCCTCCGATCCACGCATGAACGAGGCCTACCGGCAGGCCCGCGCCGCCCTGCCGAACGTGGTTTCGGCCACGGAAAAGCGCCACGGGTTCTTTTCGCCCTCGCTCGCGCTTCTCATCGCGGTCAAGGTGCCCGATGCCGAGCGACCGATAGAATTCGTCTGGGTCGATACCATCCGGCGCCGGGGCGACCACTTCACCGCCCGACTCGCGGCATGGCCGCGCCGCATCCCCGGCAAACGCCTGCGCGACGAGATCGTCTTCGTCTACCCGCAGATCTACGACTGGGCGGTGCAGGCCGTCGACGTACCGCTACTACGGCTATTTCACCACCCGCGTCCTGCTGAAGGACATGCAAGAGCCGCAACGCAGCCGCATCGGCGTGACGCTGGTGCCCCGCCCGGTGCCGCAGCTCTGGCAGTGACCGCACCTGCCACCGGGGACCGCAGCGGACCCCGGGGCCGCCGCCTCACCCCCTTTGCCCCCATCGCCGCGCCATCGGGCAGGCGCCCCGACGCCCGTCGCAGCCCCCTTCGCAAACAAAGCGACGAAAAAACCTGCCAGCCCCCGGATTTCCTCTTGCACCCCCCGAAGCCTCGCTATAAATCCGCCTTCACCATTTGGTTCGCGGGCGTAGCTCAGGGGTAGAGCATAACCTTGCCAAGGTTAGGGTCGGGCGTTCGAATCGCCTCGCCCGCTCCAAGTGGCCGGATCAAGACACGGCAGACAGCCGATGTCACGATCCACAGATGACATGGCGCGCGGGCGTAGCTCAGGGGTAGAGCATAACCTTGCCAAGGTTAGGGTCGGGCGTTCGAATCGCCTCGCCCGCTCCATGTCACCTTCTTAATCCGGATGGATCGCAGCGACAGCGAAAACGCCAACCGCGCCGAAGGCGGCACGCCGCGTCGCGCTGGCGACCACCCCCGGCGCAACGCCTGTCCCGCCCGACGCGCCCCAGCTCTTTCCCCCTGCCCTCTTTCCCCCTGCGCCCGGCCCGCCTATAAGCCCCGGCATACAGCAGGACGATCCGACATGCGCAAAGCCACCATCACCCGCAAGACCGCCGAGACCGCGATCACCGTCACCCTCGACCTCGACGGGTCCGGGACTTATGACAACGACACCGGCGTGGGCTTCTTCGACCATATGCTCGATCAACTGTCGCGCCATGCGCTGATCGACATGCACATCCGGGCCGAGGGCGACCTGCATGTCGACGACCACCACACGGTCGAGGACACCGGCATCGCCATCGGACAAGCCCTGGCCCAGGCGCTTGGCGACAAGCGCGGCATCCGCCGCTACGGCGCCTGCCTGCTGCCCATGGACGACGCGCTGGTGCGCGCCGCGCTCGACCTCTCGGGGCGGCCCTTCCTGGTGTGGAACCTCGACCTGCCCTCGCCCAAGATCGGCACCTTCGACACCGAACTGGTGCGCGAGTTCTTCCGAGGCGCTCTCGACCCACGGCGGCATCACCCTGCACGTCGACGCGCTGCACGGGATCAACAGCCACCACATCACCGAGGCCGCCTTCAAGGCGGTCGCCCGCGCGCTGCGCGAGGCGGTGGAAGCCGACCCCCGCAAAGGCGACGAAATCCCCTCCACCAAGGGCGCGCTCTAATCCATGCTGACAGCGATCATCGACTACGAAACCGGCAACCTGCACTCGGCCCAGAAAGCCTTCCAGAAGATGGCGCAAGAGGTCGGCGCCGGCACCGTGCAGGTGACCGGCGACCCCGAGGTCGTGGCAAAGGCCGATCACATCGTGCTGCCGGGCGACGGGGCCTTCCCCTCCTGCGCGGCGGCCCTGCGCGCCTCGGGCTGCTTCGACGCCATGCTCGAGGCGGTGAACCGGGGCCGCCCGGTCCTCGGCATCTGCGTCGGCATGCAGCTGATGGCGCAGCGGGGCTTCGAATACGAAGAGACCGAAGGCCTCGGCTGGATCGACGCCACCGTCGACCGCATCACGCCCGGCGATCCGGCGCTCAAGATCCCGCATATGGGCTGGAACGATCTGGTGATCGAACGCCCGCACCCGGTGATGGCGGGCCTCGAAACCGGCGAACACGCCTATTTCGTGCACTCCTACCAGATGCGGATGATCGACCCGACCCAGCGCGTGGCCCATGTCGACTATGCCGGCGACATCACCGCCATCGTCGCCCGCGACAACTGCATCGGGTTGCAGTTCCACCCCGAGAAGAGCGCCGCCGCAGGCCTGCGCATGATCGCCAACTTCCTGCGCTGGCGCCCCTGACAGAACCGGCGCGAACAGCGCTCAGGCCGCCCGCGCCGCCTTTCTTCTCTGCCGGACCCCTCAAGAAAAACGCCCGCCGGGCGCCCGCCCTTCGGGTTTCTTCTTGGCCCAAATACCTCTGATCGACCGCCCCGCAGACGCGCCGGATCCCTGCCTGCGCCCCCGGGGGATCCCGAGGGCTCAGGCACGCCGCAGGCAAGAGGCGCGCGCCCGGGCCTTCGCCCGGCCGGGGGCCGGGCGAAACCGCTCAGTTCAACCGGCTCCAAGTCTGGCTGGAACAGAGCAGGCCGCCCGCCACGCAGCCCTGCAGGGTCAGGGCATTGCCGCTCAGGGCCATCTTGCCGGTGTAGACCTTGTTGTTCGACGGCCGCCAGACCTTGCCCCGGTACTGGCCGCCGCCCTGCGGCGCCATGTTGATGACCAGCGTCTTGCCCTTGTTGGGCGACTCGTATTCGCCCGAGGCGTTGAAGGTCCGCACGATCACGCCGCACAGCTTGTCCCCGCAGGGCACCATGCGCACATGCGCATAGGCGCCCTCGTCGGGCTGCGTCTTCCAGGTCCCCTCCACCGGGTCCGCCGCCGCCGCACCGGCCACCAGCGCCATTGCCAGAAGTCTCATGTCCTCTCCTCCCGTCGTGACATGACCGAAACGATGCCGCCCGCCCGGCCTTTACGGCAAGCGTGACGCAGGGTCCGCTTGCATGTATCGTGGCGTCATACTAAGGGGCCGCAAGACTCTGGAAGGGCTGCACAAATGATCCTCTACCCCGCTATCGACCTGAAGGACGGCAAGGCCGTCCGCCTGCTGCGCGGCGATATGGACAAGGCGACCGTCTTCAACGACGATCCGGCCGCCCAGGCGCTGGAGTTCGTGGCGCAGGGCTGTGAGTGGCTGCATCTTGTCGACCTGAACGGCGCCTTTGCCGGGCAGCCGGTGAACGCCGCCGCGGTCGAGGAGATCCTCAGGCAGACCAAGACCCCGGCCCAGCTGGGCGGCGGCATCCGCGACATGGCGACCATCGAGATGTGGCTGTCGAAGGGTCTCTCCCGGGTGATCCTCGGCACCGTGGCGGTCGAGAACCCCGCCCTCGTGCGCGAGGCCGCCGCCGCCTTCCCGGGGCAGGTCGCCGTGGGCATCGACGCGCGGGACGGCAAGGTCGCGACCAAGGGCTGGGCCGAGACCACGGATGTCGATGCAACCGACCTCGCGCGATCCTTCGAAGACGCGGGCGTCGCGGCCATCATCTACACCGATATCAACCGCGACGGCGCGATGCAGGGCCCCAACGTGCAGGCAACCGCGGCCCTGGCCCGTGCCGTGACGATCCCGGTCATCGCCTCGGGCGGGGTGTCTTCGCTGAAAGACCTGATCGCCCTGCGCGACTGCGGTGCCGCGCTGAACGGCGCGATCTCGGGCCGGGCGCTTTACGACGGGGCGCTCGACCTGAAAGCGGCCCTCAAGGCCCTCGCCTGACAAAGGGGCCGCAGCGGTCCGACGCAGGACCGCCCCGCCGCCAACCGACCGGCGACCCACCTTTCCGGCTCCGCCACCCGGACGCAGGCGCAGCCCAAGGCGCCTGCGGCACTCGATAGCCGAACGCACCGGCACGCCGCACCAGGGCCCGAGGCGCCTTGACCCCGTCAGGACAGCAATGTCGCGATCCTGGCGCGCGGCGCGTCAGCCTTCCGCCCGCGCCCGCCTTGCCGCCCCCCAGCCTCGCCTTGCGCTGGCCGCCGTACGGTCACCGCCGCCGTGGTGGCACGGTGGCCTGTCTTCAAGGGCGAAACCCCGCCGTCCGCGATTCCCCGCAGGCCGAACCACGGCATTTCGGCAAGCCGCCGCCGCCCCGCCGCGCCCCGGTTGAAGCCGGACGGACCGCGCGCCACCTTTCTGGACGAAGGCCGCGCCGCCCTCATGGCGCAGCCCGAAACAACGGAAGGAAAAGGCACATGACCATCCGCAAGACCCTCCTCGGCACCGCAACTCTGGCCGCGCTGGCCGCCGCTCCGCTGGCCCCCGTTCTGGCGCAGACCGCCCCCGCGCAGGATGCCCCGGCAGCGGCCCCTGCACAGGCTCCCGCCGCCACGCCCGAAGCCGTGGACTTCAGCGACGCAGAGCTGCAGAGCTTCGTCGAGGCGGCCTCTGAAATTGCCGAGATCCGACAGGAATTCGCCGCCCAGATCCAGGGTGCGCAGGACGGCGAGACGGTCAAGGAACTACAGGAGCAGGCCCTGACCGAGATGCGCGCGGCCATCGATGCCACCGACGGCATCGACGTCGAGCAATACAATGCCATCGGCGCCGCCTCGCAGTCGGATTCCGAGGTCAACGAGCGCCTGACCGCGATGATGCAGCAGCACATGCAGAAACAGGACAACGGCGAGGGCTGACTTACCCAAGGCTTGCCCCGCCCGCGGGCGGCCCCCTCCCCGGCTGACGGGCCGGACCCCGGGGCCGCCCGACCGCGCGCCGCCTCCTCCCCCGGGGCGGCGCGCTTTTGTGCAGGCCCCGAATTCCTCCAAGGAATTCGGGGCGGTTTCTTTGCAAGAAACCGGCCCCACCCCCGGCAGCCCGCTGCTTTGACCTTTCCAAGCGCGGTGTTTCGCGCTACCGGAAGACCATGCTGAAGACCCGCATCATTCCCTGTCTTGACGTCGCCGATGGCCGCGTCGTGAAGGGCGTCAACTTCGTCGACCTGCGCGATGCAGGCGACCCGGTGGACGCCGCCCGTGCCTATGACGCCGCCGGTGCCGACGAGCTCTGCTTCCTTGACATCCACGCCACGCACGAGAACCGCGGCACCATGTTCGACATGGTCAGCCGCACCGCCGAGCAGTGCTATATCCCGCTGACCGTGGGCGGCGGTGTCCGCACCGTGGCGGATGTGCGGGCGCTGCTGCTGGCGGGCGCCGACAAGGTCTCGTTCAACTCCGCAGCGGTGGCCAACCCCGATGTGGTGGCCGAGGCCGCCGATCAGTTCGGCAGCCAGTGCATCGTCTGCGCCATCGACGCCAAGACCGTGGCCCCCGGCAAGTGGGAGCTCTTCACCCACGGCGTGCCGCAAGCCCACGGGCATCGACGCGGTCGCCTTCGCCCGCCTGATCGCCGCCAAGGGCGCCGGAGAGATCCTGCTGACCTCGATGGACCGCGACGGCACCAAATCCGGCTTCAACCTGCCCATGACCCGCGCCATCGCGGATGCCGTCGAGATCCCGGTGATCGCATCGGGCGGTGTCGGCACGCTGGACCACCTCGTCGAGGGCGTGACCGAGGGCCATGCCTCGGCGGTACTGGCAGCCAGCATCTTCCACTTCGGCACCTTCACCGTGGCCGAGGCCAAGGCCCATATGGCCGCCGCCGGCATCCCCGTGCGGCTGTGAGCGGCAAGGCCCCTACAGCGCCCGGCGCGCAGCCCCCTGCCACGACATCCCCACGCCATCGCGGGTCCGGGCGCAGGCCCACCACCCGGCCCTGCCCCGTTTCAGCCGCCCCTGAGGACCCCGCCATGACACTGGAAGACCTCGAAGCCATCGTGGCCAGCCGCGCCAAGGCCTCTCCCGACGAAAGCTGGACCGCCAAGCTCCTGGCCAAGGGCCCCGAGAAATGCGCCGAGAAATTCGGTGAGGAAGCGGTGGAGGCGATCATCGAAGCCGTGAAGGGGGACCGCGACAAGCTGGCCTCGGAAGCTGCCGATGTGCTCTTTCACCTGCTGGTGATGCTGCGCGCCCGGGATGTGTCTGTGGCGCAGGTCATGGCCGTGCTCGCGGCGCGGCAATCGCAGTCCGGGCTGGCCGAGAAAGCGGCGCGCGGCGGCTGAGACGGGCGCGAAGCGGCTTCGAAGCCGCTTGTCGAAGGCCCTTCGAAGGGCCTTGCGCCCCCATGGACCCAGACGTGCAAAACCGGAGGCTGCGGGTATCCCCGCGCAGATGGCCCGAGAGGCCGCATGACCCGGGTGGCCGCCCCCGGGGCACCAAGCTCTACCGGGATCCGGTTAACCGGCGCTGTACGGACCTTGCTCCCGGTCCCGCCCGCGACGCAGCGGTCGCAAGGGCGGCCAGCGAGACGGTGGGCCGGGCGCCTTCGCGCATCACGAGACCGGCCACGGACCGGAGCCTCACAGCTTCGACGAGATCACCCCGGTGTTGAAGCCGCCCATGCGCAGCTCTCCGAACAGGCGCTGATACTCGATCTTGGGACACCGGTTCATCACCACGTCGACGCCCCGCGCCTCTGCCCGGGCCCGCGCCTCTTCGCTGACGACACCGATCTGCATCCAGACCGTCCGCAGCCCCGGAAAACAGGCCAGCGCCTCGTCGACAATCGGCGGCACATGCTCGGACCGGCGGAAGATATCGACCATGTCGACGTCGGCGGGACAATCCGCCAGCCCGGCCCGCACGGTCTCTCCGAACAGGGTCTGCCCCGCATGTCCGGGATTCACCGGAATCACCGCGAATCCCTTCAGTTTCAGGTAGCGCGCGACGTAGTAGCTGGGCCGGACCGGGTTCATCGACACGCCGACAACCGCGATCTTGCGCGTGCCTATCAGGATATCCTTGAGATGGCCGTCGGTATATTCCATACGCCTCATCCTAGGCCGGTGGTGCCGGGGCGCAAGCTGCAAACCCCTGCCCTGAAAAAGAAAAAGCGCCCGGGAAAATACCCGGGCGCAGTTACGGAACGAGGGACAGTGAAGGTTTCGCGGGGGTTCCGGCCCCGCGACCTGATAGAAAGATAGGCTAGAATGTCACAGGTTAAAGGTCTGTAAAGAACTCGTGAACGAATTTTCTTGACCATCACCCCGATCTGCCGGTTGCAAGACTGTCGATCAGCGTTTCGTGCAGGCTTTCGGTGGAATCCGCACCGACCAGCCGCGGCGCCCGCAGCAGGAAGAGCTTTCCCAGCCCGGTCCAGGTTCCGATCGATGGCGCGTGTACATCGCAGGGAAACCGCGCCCGCCAGCCCTCGGGCAGGGCCACGCCGCTGGCCTCCAGCTTTTCCAGCATCCAGACCAGCGGGATGTTCGACAGCGGCCGCGCCGCCGTCTCCGCCCCGATCTGCCCGCCGACATCGCCATGGGTGCCGCGAAACCAGACCTGCTCGACCTCGCCCTCCCACCCGGGCGGCGAGGACCAGAGCACCGGCGCATAGGCCTGCCGCGTCTCGTCATAGGCCAGGGCGTGATAGCCGCGCCGGACCGTCGCCCCAAGCGCGTGGTTGTGAAACTCGTGGTTGCTTTCGGTCAGCCGCCACAGCAGCGGCAGCCGCAGCCCCAGCGCCTTGACGCTGTCCCAGACGCCGACCATCTCGATCGGCGCGCTGTCGTGACAATAGAGCCGGGCAAAATCCCGCGCCGCGGTGCCGCCGGGCGCCAGCTGATACAGGCGGTAGATCTGCTGGATATTGCGTTCCGTCGCCGCCTCGGCGCGGATCAGCCCGACGCGGTCGATGATCCCGGCCAGCGACCGCACCGCGTAGGCGCCGCGCGAATAGCCCATCAGGTAGATCCGGTCGCCGGGCCGGTAGCGCGAGGACAGGTAGCCATAGGCGCGGCGGATCTGACCGTTGATCCCGCGCCCATAGGCGACATCGGCGGTGGCGGCCCAATCCGTCCACTGCACCCCCGCCTCGTAGAACAGCGAGGCATGCCCGCGCTCCTGCAGCAGGCGGAAGGTCAGGCCCGCGTTGGTCTCTTGCCCCGCCTTCAAAGAGGACATGGTCCCGTCAAGGATGATGACGTGATCGACCGGCCCGCGCCTGTGGCCCCATGCGGAATGGTCCGTCGACAGCCGCCGACGGAACCAGCCGAAGATCCTGTTACCCAGCCGTGGCCGCATGATCGCGCAACATCGTCCAGACGCGCAGCGGCGTGAAGGGCATGTCGACCTGGCGGATGCCGCGGGTCCACAGCGCGTCCTGCACCGCGTTCGAGACCGCCGCCGTGGCGCCCACGGTCCCGGCCTCGCCGCAGCCCTTCATGCCCATGGGGTTGGCGGTCGAGGGCACCGGCTCTGTCGCGAAATCGATCATCGGCATGTCGAAGGCGCGCGGCATGGCGTAGTCCATGAAGCTGCCGGTCAGCAGCTGGCCGGTCTCGTCGTAGGCCACCTGTTCGACCAGCGCCTGACCCAGCCCCTGCGCGACACCGCCATGCACCTGCCCCTCGGCCAGCAGGGGATTGATGAGGTTGCCGAAATCGTCGACCACCGCGTAACGCACGCACTCCGTCAGCCCGGTGTCGGGGTCGATCTCGACCTCGGCCACGTGGCAGCCGTTGGGATAGCTGCGGCCCGGAAGCTCGGCCCGCGCGTCCCACGTCAGCAGGTCCTCGCGGCCCGCCTCGCGCGCCAGTTGCGCCGCCTCCATCATCGTCGGTGTCACGTTCGACCCCTCAGCGCGGAAGCGTTCGTCGTCGAAGGAGATCTCTTCCGCCGGCACGCCCATCTCGTCGGCGAGGAAGTCGGCAAAGCCGCTGACCATGGTCGAGACCACCGCCAGCGTCGCATTGGCCTGCGTCGTCACCGAGCGCGAGCCGCCGGTGCCGCCGCCCGTGGTGATCAGGTCGCTGTCGCCCTGGATCACCTCGATCTTCTCGGCGGGGATGCCGGACTGGTCGGTAAGGAACTGCGCAAAGACCGTCTCGTGCCCCTGCCCGTTCGACTGGGTGCCGACGTAGATCTTTGCCCCGTCCTCGGTGAATTCGACCTTCACGTCCTCATGCGGCTGCCCGAGGATCGACTCGATGTAGTAGCACAGCCCGATGCCGCGCAGCTTGCCCCGCGCCTCGGTCTGCGCGCGCCGCTCGGCAAAGCCATCCAGCGCCGCGAAGTCTTCCGCATGGCCCATGACCCGCGCGAAATCGCCCACGTCATACAGCTCGCCAGAGGCGGTCTTGTAGGGAAACTGCTCGGGCTTGATGAAGTTGATCCGCCGCAGCTCCAGCGGGTCCACCCCCAGCTCGCGCGCGGCGCGGTCCATGATGCGCTCCAGCACATAGATCGCCTCGGGCCGACCGGCGCCGCGATAGGCGTCGACCTGCGTGGTGTTGGTGTAGAAACCCTCGGCCCGGTAGTACATCGTCTGGATGTCATAGACCCCGGTGATGACCCGGCCAAAGAGGAAACTCTGGATCATTTGACCGAAGTGCGAGTTGTAGGCGCCAAGGTTCGACCGCGTGTGCAGGCGATAGGCGGTGATCCTGTGGGTCTCGTCGAAGGCCAGCTCGGCAAAGGTGGTCAGGTCGCGCCCGGCATTGTCGCTCAGCATCGCCTCGCCCCGGTCGGACATCCAGTGCACGGCCCGGCCCAACACCCCGGCGGCATAGGGCAGGATGAAATACTCGGGGTACGGCATGCCCTTCATGCCGAAGCCGCCACCGACATCGGGATTGGTCACCCGCACCGTCCGGGGATCGACGCCGAAGGCGCGCGACAGTTCTTCCTTCATGCCCCAGACACCCTGCCCGTTGAAGGCAAGGTGCATCCGCCCCGCTTCATACTCCGCATAGGCGCCGCGCGGCTCCATGGCGTTGACGATGATGCGGTTGTCGCCGACCTCCAGCGAGACGGTCCCGGCCGCCGACTCGAAGGCCGCCTTGGTGGCCGCCTCGTCGCCGAGGCCGTAGTCATAGGCGCGGTTGTCCGGGGCCTCGTCGTGGATCGCCGTGTCGCCCGGTGCGAGGTCCAGCATGACCGGCAGGTCCTCGTAATCCAGCTCGATCAGCTCGGCGGCATCGCGGGCCTGTTCCAGCGTCTCGGCCACGACCACGGCCACCGGTTCCCCGGCAAAGCGCAGCCTGTCCTCAGCCAGCACCGGGCGGCGGGTCTCCGCGCCCATGGTTCCGTCGCGGTTCGGCGTCAGCGTCGCCGACATGGCGATATCGACGCCCGCCCCGGTCATGTCCTGCGCCGTCACCACCAGATGCACACCCTCCGCGTCCCGCGCGGCAGAGACGTCCAGCCCGGTGATCCGCGCATGTGCGACGGGCGAGCGGAAGACGAAGGCGCGCAGCGCGCCCTCGGGGACGATGTCGTCGACGTAGCGCCCCTGCCCGGTCAGGAACCGCGTGTCTTCCCTGCGTGTGACGGATTGGGCCTTGCCGAACTTTTCCATGGGGGTCCCTCGCGCGTGCTGGATGCCTTAGCGCGGACCTTAGCGGCCATGCCCGAAGTGTCCAGCCCGCGTCACCGCGCCAGTGTCACGATCTTCCGCGCGCCATAGCCGTTGAAGCGCGTCGCCAGCGCGTTGGAATAGGCGCCGCAGGCGTGGAACAGCAGGTAGTCCCCTTCGGCGAGATCCCCGGGCAGCAGCACGGTTTCCGACAGCCGGTCGAGGCTGTCGCAGGTCGGGCCGAAGACGGTCAGCGGGCGCAGGGGGCGCTGCGCGGCGTGCCTTCCGGCGACAGCGCGGTGATGCGGGCCGAGGGCCCGAGGTCGCGCCATTCGCTGAGGCCGCCATAGATGCCGTCGTTCAGGAAGACCGCGCCCTCGGTCGCGGCCTTGACCAGCAGCGCGAGTTCAAAGCAGTCGGCGACCATGGCCCGACCCGGTTCGCAGACCAGCGCGGGCGGCGTGGCAAAGGCGGCGCGGGTGGACTCGTCGATGGCTTCGAAGATGGCGGGCAGATCCGGGGCCGGGTCTTCGCGGTGCGCCGGAAAGCCGCCGCCCACGTTCAGGCGGTGCAGGGTGACGCCGGCGGTTTCCGCCACCCGCGCGGCGGCGTGGATATAGGCGACCCAGGCCTGCGCGTCGCGGCATTGGGTGCCGGGGTGGAAGGTGATCGAGGGCGTGCCGCCGCGCTTCACCACCTCGGCCAGCAGGGCGGCGGCGCGCCCGGGCTCTGCGCCGAACTTGGACCCGAAGTCATAGACGGCACCCGCCACCGGCAGCTTCAGCCGCACGGCGATCTCCTGCCCGCTCAGGTCGCCCAGCTTGTCCAGTTCCGACAGGCGGTCCACCGACCACGAGGTGACGCCCATGCGCCGCCCCTCGGCGATCTCGGACAGGGCGCGGATCGGGTTGTGATAGTGCAGCACGGCGCCCGGCGCCACGGCGCGGACCATGTGCATCTCTTCCGGCGAGGCCACGTCGAAGGCACCCACCCCGGCGGCGGCCAGCGCTTCCAGAACGGCGCGGTCGGGGTTGGCCTTGACCGCAAAGGTCACGAGGCCGGGAAAGCCGTCCAGGAACACCCGCGCGGTGGCGGTCAGCCTTGCGGGGTCGAAGAAGAAGACCGGCTCTTGCGGGGTCTCGCGGGACAGGTACTGCGTCGGGTTGCGGTGGAATGCCTGCTGAAGGACCATGGGGTTCGCGCCTCTGGTATAGGTTGCCTGTTCTCCCAGTTTCCGCGCGATTCCTGTCGATTTCATCGGGCAGATGCGTCAGGATGTTCGAAAACCCCGTCAAAACGCAGGTCCAATGATACAATTCGACGAAACAGACCGCGCGCTGATCGCGCTCTTGTCCGAAAACGCCCGCGCCTCGGCGACCGAGCTGTCAAAGCGCCTTGGCCTTGCGCGGACCACCGTGCAGGCGCGGATCGAGAAGCTGGAGCAATCGGGCGCCATCGCGGGCTACACGATCCGGCGCGGCCAGCGGCTGGACCCGGCGATCCGCGCGACGGTGCTGATCGGGGTAGAGCCGCGCGCCACGGCCTCGGTGCTGGCCCGGCTGAAACAGGTCAAAGAGGTCGAGACGGTGCACACCACCTCGGGACGCTTCGACCTTGTGGCGGAACTGGCGGCGCAGACCACGGAGGCGCTGGACCGCGCGCTGGATCAGATCGGAGAGGCGAAGGGCGTGCGCGGCTCGGAAAGCCTGATCCACCTCAGCACGCGCATCGACCGGCGGGGTGGCTAGGGTGGGCTTGGCCCCCACCCCTTGGGCGGATTACTCCGCCGCTTCCTCGGTGCTGTATTTCTTGAACAGCCCGCCCTGGAACATGAAGAAGACGAGGATCGCGGCGGTCAGGCCGAAGGTCTTGAAATAGACCCATGTCTCGGTGCTCATGGTGCGCCAGATCACCTCGTTCAGGGCCGCAAGCCCGAAGAAGAGCCACATCACCCGCCTGGTCAGGATCATCCAGCCTTCCTGCTTCAGCGGCATCAGGCCCTCCATCACCGCCTGAAGCCAGCTTTGCCCGCGCATCAGCCCGATCGCCAGCGCGCCGCCGAACAGCAGGTAGATCAGCGTCGGCTTGATCTTGAAGAAGCGTTCGTCGTTCAGCCAGACCGACAGCCCGCCGAAGACCACGATCAGCACCGCCGTCACCGCCTGCATGCGGCTGAGGTGGCCGGTCAGCTTCCAAAGCGCCCCCATGCACAGCAGGAAGACCGGGATGAAGGCGGCGGTCACCAGGATGAAGCCGTTGTATTCTGTCCCGCCAATGGTGAAGATCTCGTCCTTCAGCCAAAGGTAAGCTGCGAAGAAGGCAAGGATCGGGCCGAATTCCAGCGCGGTCTTCAGCATCGGGTTCACGGTTTTCGGGTCCGTTGCGGGCTTGGGTTCTGTCGTGGGCGTTGGGTCGGTCATGGGGCCTCTCGTACCTGTCCCGCTCCAGATAGGCGTTTCAGCCCGCCAACTCAACGATCACCGCCCCGGCGGCGATCAGCGCCATCAGCGCGATGCGCCGGGGGCCCACGGTTTCCTTCAGCACCAGCCAGCCGATGACCGCCGCGAAGACCGTCGAGGTCTCGCGCAGGACGGCGGCCTCGCCGACCTTGTCGAGGCGGGTGGCCAGCATGACCGACCCGAAGCTGAAGAAGGCGACGATGCCGCCGACGAAGCCGCGCAGCAGCAGCGGCGGCAGGGTCGGCTTCTCTGCCATCCTGCGGTAGCGCAGCACCGCGATCACCGGCATCAGCAGGCCGTCGATGAAGAAGAACCACGCCAGAAAGGTGAAGGGGTCCGCCGTGGCCCGGATACCATAGGCGTCATAGGTGGTGTAAAGCGCCACGAAAAGCCCGGTGGCGACCGCGAAGGCCAGCGCCCGGGGCAGCGTGTCGCGCGCGGTTTCGAGGTAGCGCAGGTTGTAGACCGCAAGCCCGAAGATGCCCGACAACAGGACACCGACCCCGGCCCATTGCATCGGCGCGAAATGCTCGCCGAAGACCAGCGAGGCGCCGATCACCGCGAAAAGCGGCCCGGTGCCGCGCACCACCGGGTAGACCACCGTATAGGCGCCCTGCGTATAGGCCATGGCCTGCAACAGCTTGTAGACCGTGTGGATCAGGAAGGCGCCGGCGAAGATCGGCCACATATGCGGCTCGGGCACGGGCACGACGAAAAGCGCGAAGGGCGCCGCCATCAGCCCGTAACAGCCGTCGATGGCGCCGCGCGACATCCACGGATCGTGCCGCCCCTTCTGAAGCGCCCCGAAGACCGCGTGAAGAAAGGCGGCCAGCAGGGCAAGGATCAGCGCCAGCCGATGCCCCTCTGCCGTGCCTTCGAGAGAGATCAGCCAGTCCGACACGGGCGCCCCTTTTTGCATGACGGTGTCATGCATCTGCCCGGTTGCGCGGGCGGATGCAAGGGTTCTGACGGCTTTCGAGGAACCTCGAGCGCCCGGCCCCGGTTAAGCCGGAAACCTCCGCAGGGCCGCTTGACCATGTTCGAACAGATCTCGCAGGAATTCACCCGCTCTTTCTCCGTCATTCCGCCGGAGGTGGCCTTTGCCCGTATCGTGGCGGCCATCCTGCTGGGGGGAATCGTCGGGCTGGAACGGGAATGGCGCGAGAAACCGAGCCGGGCTGCGGACGCATATCCTCGTCTCGGTGGCGGCCTGCCTCTTCGTGCTGCTGGGCCGTGAACTGGCGGCCATGGACTTCGGCGCGGGCGAGCAGCGCAACGACCCGCTGCGCATGATCGAGGCGGTGACGGCGGGCGTGGCCTTCCTTGCCGCCGGGCTGATCTTCACCGCCGGCGAGAAGGTCCGCAACGTGACCACCGGCGCCTCGCTCTGGCTGGTGGGCGGGATCGGACTGGGCTGCGGCGCGGGACAGATGCCGCTGGCCGCCATGGCGACCGTCGTGGTGGTCGCCGTGCTGCTGGTGCTGCGCCGGGTCGAGCGGGCCATGGGCACGCACGAGACGCAGTGAGGCGGCCCGCGGCGGCCCATGGGGGCTCTGCCCCCGCGCGTGCCGCGCTCCCCCGGGATATTTCGGGACAGAAGAAACCGAAGAGGTCAGCTTTCCGTATCGAGGCCGGTCAGGGCGGCGGCGAATTCCTCGGGGTCGAAGGGGGCGAGATCGTCGATCTGTTCACCCACGCCGATGGCATGGATCGGCAGGCCGAACTTGTCCGCCAGGGCGACCAGGACACCGCCCTTCGCCGTCCCGTCCAGCTTGGTCATCACAAGCCCCGACACATCGGCGAGCTTGCGGAAGGTCTCGACCTGGTTCACCGCGTTCTGGCCGGTTGTCGCATCCAGCACCAGAAGCGTGTTGTGCGGCGCCTCCGGGTCCTTCTTGCGGATCACGCGGACGATCTTGGCCAGTTCCTCCATCAGGTCCTGCCGGTTCTGCAGTCGCCCCGCCGTGTCGATCATCAGGAGGTCGGCGCCCTCGGCCTGCGCCCGCGTCATGGCGTCGAAGGCAAGGCTGGCCGGGTCCGAACCCTCGGGCGCGGTCAGGACCGGCACCCCGGCCCGTTCGCCCCAAACCTGAAGCTGTTCCACCGCCGCCGCACGAAAGGTATCGCCCGCGGCGATCACCACGTTCTTGCCCGCGGCCCGGAACTGGCTGGCGAGCTTGCCGATGGTCGTGGTCTTGCCCGAGCCGTTCACGCCGACCACCAGCACCACCTGCGGGCGGCGCGGGTAGAGCGGCAGGGGCCGCGCGACGGGCGCCATGATCCGGGCCACCTCGGCGCTGAGCAGTTCCTTGATCTCGCGCGTCGACAGGCGTTTGCCAAAGCGCCCCTCGGCGATGTTTCCGGTCACCCGCAGGGCCGTGTCGACCCCCATATCCGAGGCGATCAGCAGCTCTTCGAGCTGCTCCAGCATCTCGTCGTCCAGCACACGGCGCACCGCCGGCTCTGCCCGGCCCTTGCCGATGAAGCGCCCCAGAAGCCCCGGCTGCGGCGGCGCGGCCACGGGCTGGGGCGGCAGGTCGATGGGCTTGATCCGTGCCGTGTCCGACGGCGGCGGCGGCGTCGGCGCCTGCGGTGCGGGCATGGCCGGGGCGGTCACCGGCATCTCTGCCCCGGGCAGATCCTCGGGCTGGCCCGCGTCGGCAGAGCCGCCCTCTTGCACGATGGCATCAAGCCCCTCATCCAGCTTGGAGGACGACTTCAAAAGCCGGTTCTTCAGCTTTCCAAAGAAGGACATGGCGGATCTTTCCCGATTGATACTCTCCCTCCACCTAATACGGAGGGCCACTTAATAAAAGTGTGAGTTGACGCAGCGCGTGGCGCGACGGATCACTGAAGCATGCGCGCCCTTGTCCTGTTCCTCTTGCTTTGGCCTGCCGCCCTGCGCGCGGAGCCCGGCACGATGTGTTCTGCCGGCGCCTTCGGCCAGGTGCAGTGCATCCGGCCCGCGCATTTCGTCTTTGACACCTGCCAGGCCATCGAGATCTTCGCCGAAAGCCACGATCTGGATCCGGGCTTCTTCGCGCGGCTGATCTGGCAGGAAAGCCGCTTCGACCCCAATGCCCTGAGCCACGCCGATGCCATGGGGATCGCGCAGTTCATCGCCTCGACCGCCCGGCTGCGCGGCCTTCTGGACCCCTACAATCCGGCAGAAGCCCTTGAGTATTCGGCGGAATACCTCGGTGAACTGCGGCGGCGCTACGGCAATCACGGGCTGGCGGCGGTGGCCTATAACGGCGGCGAAAGACGCGCCGACGGGCTGGTGGCGGGCACCGGCGGGCTGGCGAAAGAGACGGTGGATTACGTCAGGATCATCACCGGGCTGGCCGCCGAAACCTGGCGCGACGCACCGCCCGAGGCGCCGGATTTCCGGCTGGACGGCGACCGGCCCTTTCGGGAGGCCTGCCACCAGATGGCGCGCAACCGACGCCTGACCGCCTATCCGGCACAGCAACCGGGTACGCCGAAGCTGAAGAAATGGGGCGTCCAGATGGCCTTCGGGACCACCAAGGCGGTGGCCATGCAGCAATTCAAGAGCCGGGCGCGGGCCTGCAAGGCGCTGGTCGGCGACGCGGTCCCGGATCTTGTCTGGCAGAAAAGCCGGTCGAGCCCCAAGGGCGGCTACTACATGGCCCGCATCGGGCACGAGTCGCGGGACGCTGCCTGGCGGCTCTGCACCCGCCTGAAGGCGCAGGGCTGCATCTGTGCCGTCTACAAGAACCACTGAAATTTTGACCTTATCGGACAGGAAGGCCGCCACCTTCTCGGAAACGCGCCAGTCCACTTACAGTTTTGCGATCTTGCCCGCATTTCGCCGGGGCGGTGTCGCATAACCGCGCGGATCGGGTTCGGGGCCGCCTGACCTGCCCGCAAATCAAGGCCCCCGCCCCGCACCACAGGTCGAAGAAGCCCCCGCCCGCCAGAGCCGCGCCTTCCAGCGCCTTGTTGTCCCTCCGCAAGATCGCGTGAGAGAGGGGGCATCCGTCGCCCGGGCAGAGACAGCCTGGCCCGGCCTCCACGATCCATGCGCGGACCGCCATTTCTCAAGTAATAACAATGACTTTTCAGCCGATGTAAAAGCAGCGCCTGAAGCTTCCCGGCTTGCGCTGGCCGCCGTTTCCCGCAAGGCAGCGCGCCCTTGCCTTCGTCCGGCGCCAGGCGCACCCTCCACTGGATACCGATTCCGCCCGCACTGCTCTGGCGGAAAGGGACGCCCTGTCCCCAACCCGGGCCGTGACATAGCGTGACTCTGCCCGAACGGTGACGGAATGTTGTGATATCGGGTGCAGGACTGGCCGGTAAGGTAGATTGTAGGGGAAGTCATGATCCGTTTCGCGCTTGCGACCCTTGGCATGGTGGCGCTGCTGGCGCTGGCCATGGTGGTGGGCGCCCCCTTTCCGGCGATGGCGCTGGCCTGTGTCACGGTGCTCGTCTGGGCGCTGGACAAGATCGCCGCGCTGGCCGCGCCCGATGTGCCGGGGGCAGAGTTCCCGGCGGGCGGCGGGCTGTCGATCACGCTGGGGCTGCTGCACTTTCCCCTGCTTTACGGCGGGGTCGCGGTGCTGTCCTCTGACGCGCCTTGGCTGGACAAGCTGCTGATCTTCCTCGCGCTGTCGCTGTTCCTTGGGCAGGTCAGCAATTCCAACGCACATGAGCTGATCCACCGCGCCGGGCGCTGGCCGCGCAGGCTGGGCGTCGCGGTCTATGCCTCGGTGCTGTTCGGGCACCATGCCTCGGCCCATGTCCGGGTGCATCACATCCACGCCGCCACCGACCGCGACCCGAACTCGGCGCGGCTGGGCGAATCGTGGTATGCCTTTGCGGCGCGGGCCTGGGCCGGATCGCTGCGCGCGGGCTACCGCGCCGAAAGCCGTCTGCGGCAGGGGCGCGGGGTGCATCCCTATGCGTGGTATGCGGGCGGAGCGGTCCTGTCGCTGGGCATCGCCGCCGTGATCGGAGGTCTCGCCGGCATCGCGGCCCTGCTGGCCCTGTCGGCCTATGCGCAGGCACAGCTGTTCCTGTCGGACTACGTGCAGCACTACGGCCTCAGGCGCCGAGACAGCGCCAATGGCAGGCCCGAACCGGTCGGCCCGCAGCACAGCTGGAACGCACCGCAGGGGGCGTCTTCAGCGCTGATGCTGAACGCGCCGCGCCATTCCGACCACCACGCGCATCCCGCGCGCCCCTATCCGGGGCTTCAGATCGACCGCGACTCCATGCCGATCCTGCCCTATTCGCTGCCAGTCATGGCCTGTATCGCGCTGGTGCCGCCGCTCTGGCGTCGCGTCATGGACCGGCGCGCGGCCCGCTGGGCAAGGGCCGGGTGACGCTGCCCCGCCTCGATTGACACTGCCGGGCAGAGCCCCAATTCTGAACTCACCGCTTATCGGAGGCTCTCATGACCACCCTCACCGTGAACGGGCAGACCCATCAGGTCGACCTGCCCGGCGACGTCCCCCTGCTTTGGGTGCTGCGCGACGCGCTGAACCTGACCGGCACCAAATACGGCTGCGGCGTCGCCTCTTGCGGGGCCTGCACCGTGCAGATCGACGGCGAGGCCGTGCGGTCCTGCCAGGTGCCGCTGGCGGAGGTCTGGGGCGCCGTGACAACCATCGAGGGGCTGGGCCAGCCCGAGGCCCCGCACCCGCTGCAAGAGGCCTGGATCGCGCATCAGGTGCCGCAATGCGGCTACTGCCAGTCGGGCCAGATCATGCAGGCCGCCGCCCTGCTGGCCGAGGTGCCGAACCCCGGCGACGACGAGATCGACGCCGCCATGTCCGGCAACCTCTGCCGCTGCGGGACCTATCCGCGCATCCGCGCCGCCATCAAATCCGCGTCAGAGGGGACCTGAGCCATGGCCAGCATCGGCAAGATCGCCCGCCGGACCTTTCTGATCGGGGTCGCCGCCGTCGCCGGGGGCGCGGCCTTCGGCGCCTGGTACGTGATGAAGCCCGCGCCCAACCCGCTGAAGCCGGGCGACGGCGAGGCCACGCTGAACCCCTTCGTGCTGATCGACGGCGAGGGTGTGACGCTGATCGCGCCGCGCGCCGAGATGGGTCAGGGCACGCATACCACATGGGCCGCGCTGCTGGCCGAGGAAATGGACCTCGACCTCGATCAGGTAAGGGTGATCCACGGCCCGCCCGCCGCTGCCTATTACAACACCGCCATGCTGGCCGAGGCGGTGCCCTCGAAGGGCTATGACGCCTCGGCCTTCCAGCACAACCTTGGTCAGGTCGTGGCCAAGATGGGCAAGGTGCTGAAGATGCAGGTCACCGGTGGCTCGACCGCCATGAAGGACGGCTACGAGAGGCTGCGCGTGACCGGCGCCGCCACGCGCGAGATGCTGAAGACCGCCGCGGCGAACCGGCTGGGCGTGGAGATCGAGACGCTGCGGACAGAGCGCGGCGCGGTGATCGCCGCCGACGGGACCACCCTGCCCTATACCGAACTGGCCGCCGCGGCGGCGGAGGTCGATCCGCCCAGCGTGCAGCTGCGCGATGCCTCGGACTGGCGCCTTCTGGGCAAGACCCAGCCGCGCATCGACCTCGCCGCCAAGACCATGGGCACCGCGCAATTCGGCATCGACACGCGGCTGCCGGGGATGCTTTTTGCCGCTGTGCGCATGGCGCCGACACGGGCGGGCATGACGCGCTTCGACGCCTTCGAGGCAGAGCGCATGCCCGGCGTCGAGAAGATCGTCGACATGGGGGACGGCGTGGCCGCCATCGCCACCAACACATGGCTGGCGCAGCGTGCCGTCGAGGCGGTCGCGGTGGAGTGGGAGGCGTCCGACTACCCCGAGACCACGGAAGAGATGTTCGCCGCTCTGGATGCCGCCTTCGACAACGACGCGCCCGACAGCACTCACCGCGACGACGGCATCGTGACGCTGATCCCGGACGGGGCCGAGGTGGTCGAGGCAACCTACCGCGTGCCCTTCCTTGCCCATGCGACCATGGAGCCGATGAACGCCACCGCATGGTTCGACGGCGACAAGCTGCGGATCTGGTGCGGCAATCAGGGACCGACCTTCCTGCAGGCGCGCTGCGCCGAAGAGGCGGGCGTGGCGGAAGAGGATGTCGAGGTCAACGTCACGCTCATGGGCGGCGGCTTTGGCCGGCGCGGAGAGCTGGACTATGCCGTCCTCGCAACGCGGGTGGCCAAGGCGGTACCCGGCACGCCGGTCAACGTGACGTGGTCGCGCGAAGAGGATATGACACATGACTTCTACCGCCCGCCCGCGCAGGCGCGCATGAAGGGCGCGGTGCAGGACGGCGGGATCGTGATGATCGACGCGCAGGTGGCCGCACCCTCGATCATGGGACAGGCCATGGACCGCTGGACCGGCTTCGCGCCGGGCGGGCCGGACGTGTCCATCGTCGATGCGCTGTTCAACCAGCCCTACGGGCTGAAGAACTACCGTGTGCGCGGCTGGCGCGCGGATATCGCGCCGCGGCTTGGATTCTGGCGGTCGGTGGGGGCCAGCTTCAACGGCTTCTTCCACGAAAGCTTCATGGATGAGATGGCCCATGCCGCCGGTCGGGACCCGCTGGAATTGCGGATGGAGTTGACCCGCGACGAATGGCTGCCCGCCTGGCAGGTGCTGGAGGCGGTCGGCGCGATGTCGGGCTGGACCGGCGAGACGCCCGAGGGCACCGGGCGCGGGCTGGCCATGGTCTACAGCTTCGGCACGCCCACGGCCATGGTGATCGAGGTGCAGGACCAGGACGGACTGATCCGCCTGACCGGGGCCTGGATCGCCGCCGATCCGGGCGTGGCGCTGGACCCCGGCAATATCGAGGCCCAGCTGACCGGGGCCATGGCCTATGGGCTCTCGGCGGCCATCGGCGAAGAGATCACCTTTGCGGGCGGGCGCGCGGAACAGAGCAACTTCCCCGACTACAGGACGCTGCGGATGTCGCAGATGCCCCGTACCGAGGTCCGCGTCCTGCAGAACCAGGAGCGCCTGAACGGCATCGGCGAGGTCGGCACGCCCCCGCCGCCCCGGCGCTGGCCAATGCGCTCTTCGACCTGACCGGCAAGCGGGTGCGGGAACTGCCTCTGAACAAGCACTTCGACTTCTATGCCTGAGGCGTGAAGATTTCGCCTGCCTGTCGGCAGGCGACCGGCTGGGGGCTTTGCCCCCGGACCCCCAAGGTATTTGGAAGACCGAAGAAGAGCGGCGGCGGACCCCGGCCCTGGACGGGATTGTTTCCAAAAAGCGCCCCTGCCAGAAAATTGCCACATTTCGCGCACAATCCTGCCCCGGTCCGATTGTAGTCAGATTGGAAACACCGCCAGCAAGAGCGGAACGGACAAGACCGTCGAGCATCGCCCCAACGCGGGCAAACCCTTCGGAAGACCGCAACAGGCGCTGAAGGCTGACAGGACCGGGACCAGAGGCAAATGCCCGTATATACTGTCGAATTCTACGACTTTGACCCGTGGGGCACCGTCCCCACGGGTGGTTCCTTTGTCTGGACGGGTCCAGCCACCTACGGCGGCACCGCAACAATCACCGACACTGAGGCCGGTATCGGCGGCCAGACGCTGGACGACGACAGCGCCGGCGGCGAAAGCGCCTACGGCAACGCCACCACCGGCGCGGGCACCTCGACCGGGGTGAACATGGACGCCGAGCGCGTCTGGACGCTGCGCGACAGCGTCACCGGCGAGGTCTTCCAGGTCGCGCAGCTGGACATCGAAGGCGGCGCGGCGGACGGGCTGTACACGCTTTCGGAACAGCCCTTGGTGCCCGGGCGCAGCTATGACGTGCTGGCCTACGACAGCAATCCCAATGCCTCGGCGGGCGACATCGCCTTTCGCTACGCCGATTTCACCGATGGCGATATCGACGGCACCGGGGGCGACGACCTGATCGACTTCGCCTATCAGGATATCCACGGCGAGCAGGTCGACGGCGCGGCCCGGGGGATGGACGATTCCATCACCGCGCGGGACGGCAACGACACCGTCTACGGCGGCGCGGGCAACGACACCATCGACGCCGGGGACGGCAACGACCTGGTCCATGGCGACCTGGGCGGCGCCACACCGGGCCGCATCGCGCAGGACCTGAACTGGGCCGCGCAGGGCGGAAACGGCACCAACCTGGCGGGCGGCTTCACGCAGGACACCGGAGAGATCGACGTCTCGGTCTCTTTCGCCAGCACCGGCAACAACAACCCGACCTTCCAGGTCGATACGGACGACACCCAGTACCGGGCGGGCGGCGAGACCTACAACCCGAACTCCTCGCTCTACCTGTTCGGCAATGGCGACGGCGCGACCTCGCGCACGACGCTGAATTTCGCCGCCAGCGCCGGGTCGAGCGTGGCGGACGCGGTCGAGAACGTCTCTTTCCGGATCAACGACGTGGACTGGGGCAGCGGCAACCACCGCGATGTCGTGACGGTCAATGCCTTCGACGCGGAGGGCAACCCGGTGACCGTGGTGCTGACGCCTTCGGGCGGCGACACGGTGTCCGGCAACACGGTCACCGCCAACAGCGTGGCCGAGGCGACGAACCAGGCCGGGGGGTCGGTGCTGGTGAATATCGCCGGGCCGGTGTCGCAGATCGAGATCGTCTATGGCAACGCGTTGAACGGCACGCAGGGCATCTGGGTCACCGATGTGCAGTTCGAGGCCGTCCCGGTAGGCGGAGACGACCTGATCCTTGGCGGCGCGGGCGAGGACACGCTGTTCGGCGAAGAGGGTGACGATACGCTGGACGGCGGCATCGGGGCGGATTCCCTGTCCGGCGGCAGCGGCGCCGACAGCCTGATCGGCGGAGCGGGCAACGACACGCTGGAGGGCGGCGCGGGCGCCGACAGGCTCTCTGGCGGCGGCGGCATGGACTTCCTGTCCTATGCCTCGTCCGACGCCGGTGTGACCATCGACCTTGCCAGCGGCGCCTTCTCGGGCGGCCATGCCGAGGGCGACGTGAACCTTGGCGGAAACGACGGCATCATCGGGTCGGACTTCGACGACAGCCTTGCCGGATACGACGATGAGGGGCCGGACTGGACCAACGTCTTCTACGGCGGGCTTGGCGACGACACGCTGGACGGGCGCGGCGGCTCTGACGCGCTCTATGGCGAAGAGGGCGACGATTCCCTCATCGGTGGCGCAGGCAATGACACGCTGGACGGCGGCATCGGCGACGACATCCTGCAGGGCGGGACCGGCGACGATGTCCTGACCGGCGGCGACGGGGCGGACAGGCTGGAAGGCGGCGACGGCGCCGACACGCTGTCTGGCGGCGATGGCAACGACTGGCTGGCAGGCGGATCGGGGGCCGACAGGCTCGACGGCGGCGCGGGCGACGACGCGATATTCGCCTCCTACGGCGACACGATCACCGGCGGCGACGGCGACGACACCATCACCCTCGTCGATACCGGAGAGACCGGCGCCGGCGGCATCTTCATCGACGGCCTGACCGGCGGCCAGACCGGCGGCGACACGCTGAACCTGAACGGGCTGGCGGATCGCGCGACGCTCACGATCACCTCGAACGTCGGCGGAGAGCAGTCCGGGACGGTGCAGCTGCTGGACGGCTCGCTTGTCACCTTCTCGAACATCGACAACGTGATCTGTTTCACGCCCGGGACGCAGATCCTGACCGAAACCGGCTATCGCCCGGTCGAGTCCCTGCGCGCGGGCGACCGTCTGGTGACCCGCGACGAGGGCCTGCAACCGCTGCGCTGGATCGGCGCCCGGCGGGCGCTGGCGGCAGGGCGCGCAGCCCCCATCCGCATCGCGCCGCAGGTGCTGGGCGGCACCCGCCCCCTGCTGGTCTCGCCACAGCACCGGATGCTTCTGGAAGGTTACGATGCCCAGTTGATGTTCGGCGCCGACGAGGTCTTTGCCTCGGCCCGCCACATGCTGGGCAGGCCGGGTGTGTCCCGCGTCGAGGGGGAGAGGTGACCTATATCCACCTCGCGCTGGACCGGCATCAGGTGATCTACGCCGAAGGCCTCGCCAGCGAGAGCTTCTTCGTCGGCGACGAAGGGCTGGCCGCGCTGACCCCGCCCGCCCGCGACAGCCTTTTCGCGGCGATGCCGCATCTGCGCGGCGATGTCTCTGCCTATGGCGGCACCGCGCGGCTTTGCCTGAAACGGCACGAGGTGCAGGCCCTGACGGGACAGGGGCCGATGGCCCTGCGCCGCGTGGCCTAGGACCACCGGACCGCTCCCGCAGGGGGCCTGCGGCAACGGGACAAGGGGCGCGGCTGAAAGGCCCCTGCCCCACGGCGCCCGGTCCACGACGCCTTTCCCACCGCAAGGCGACTGTGCCGGAGGCGTCACGCCCCCTCGCAAGGGCGCCTCAGCCGATCAGGCGCTTCCGCAGCGCGGGGTCCGGCAGCGCGCAAAGATCGGTGCGGCCCATGATCCGGTAACGGTTGCGGGCGATCCGGCGATAGGTCCAGTCGCGCAGACCCTTCGGCAGCAGCCACAAGGCGGCGGCGAGACGCCCGGCCCCACCCAGCCTTGTGGCCACAGCGATCACGGCATCCAGCGAAAATAGCGCCTCACCCTCGCGCAGGTACAGCCAGCTGTCGGGGGCGTCGGGGTCCAGCCCGTAGTGCAGCAACAGCGCCCGGCCCAGACCGGTGCCCGCCGTGGCGATGCGGAACTCCTGCCGGGTATCGCGCCGCGCCAGCATCCGCGCCCCGCGAGAACAGACACCGCATGTGCCGTCGACCACCACCACATGACCGCTGTCGTCGAAAGCGGGCACCGAGGCATCGGCGCGATGTGAATAGCGCGGGAAGGCCGCGCCCATGTCAGGCGCTCTGGCGCGTCCGTTCCGTGCCCATGGCGGCCCAGTCGCGGACCGCCGCGCCGAAGGCCTGGAACAGCGGACGGGACACCGGGTCGTTGGCGGCGTCCCATTCGGGATGCCATTGCACCGAAAGGGTAAAGCCCTTGGCGCCCTCGACGTGGATCGCCTCGGGGGTGCCGTCCGGTGCCTGGCCCTCGATCACCACGCGCTTGCCGGGCTGCTTGATGCCCTGCCCGTGCAGCGTGTTGGTCATGACCTCTGTCGCGCCCCAGAGCCGGTGAAAGACCCCGCCCTCGGTCAGCGTCACCTTGTGGCGCAGGGCGAATTTCTCTTCCAGCGTGCCATCGGGCGGCATGCGGTGGTTCATCCGGCCCGGCAGGTCGCGGATTTCCGGGTAGAGCGTCCCGCCCATGGCCACGTTGACCTCCTGGAAGCCGCGGCAGATGCCGAAGACCGGCTGGCCACGCTCGACACAGGCGCGCACCAGCGGCAGCACGATGGCATCGCGGGCGCGGTCGTAGCTGCCATGTGCCTCGGTCGAGGCCTCGCCGTATTCCTCGGGGTGGACGTTGGCCCGACCGCCGGTCAGCAGGAAGCCGTCGCAGGCCTCCAGCAGTTCGGGGATCGAGACAAAGCGCGGGTCGGCGGGGATAAGCAGCGGCATGCAGTCCGCCACCACGGCCACCGCCTCGGAGTTCATGGCCCCGCCCGCGTGGGCCGGGTACTGGTCATTGATCAGATGCTGGTTGCCGATGATGCCGACGATTGGGCGGTGCATGGCGCGGTCGCTCCGTTGTTTTTCCCCAATTTAAAGCCAAATGCGGGGTTAAGAAAGAGACAGCACGGCGCAGCGCCCCTGCGCTGATGCAGGTCTGCCGGGTTTTTGCGCGCTGCCGCGGAGGCCGGGGATGGCGGACAGCGCGCCGCGGACAGGCCAACCGGCCCAAGGCCCCGCCCGGTGGCCCCTCAAACGCCTGGGCGGATCGTCTTTTCACGCGGGAGCCGGACAGCCCTGTCACGCGACGCGCCGCGGCCCCCTGTCAGCAACCATCCCGATGGCGCTGTCAGCCGAGCCGCTGGTCGGCCCTGCCTCACATCCAGGCCCCGGCCCGCTGCCTCCCTAGGCCGCCTCCACATCCTCGGCCTGCTGGCGCGCCCAAAGCTGGGCATAACGCCCCTGCCGCAGAAGCAGCGCCTCGTGCGTGCCTTCCTCGACCACCTCGCCGTCCTGCAGGACCACGATCCGGTCGGCATCGGCGATGGTCGACAGGCGGTGCGCGATTGTGATGACGGTCCGCCCCTCTCCGGCGCGGCGCAGCGCCTCCTGGATCGAGGCCTCGGTTTCGGTGTCCAGCGCCGACGTCGCCTCGTCCAGCAGCAGGATCGGCGGGTTCTTCAGCAGCGTGCGCGCGATGCCCACGCGCTGCTTTTCGCCGCCCGACAGCTTCAGCCCGCGTTCGCCCACCTGCGTGTCGTAGCCTTCCGGCAACGAGGTGATGAAGTCGTGGATCTGCGCCGCCCGCGCCGCATCCTCGACCTCCGCCTGAGAGGCGCCGTCGCGGCCATAGGCGATATTGTAGCGGATCGTGTCGTTGAACAGCACCGTGTCCTGCGGCACCACCCCGATGGCCGCATGCAGCGAGGCCTGCGTCACATCCCGCAGGTCCTGCCCGTCGATGCGGATCGCCCCGCCCTGCACATCGTAGAAGCGGAAGAGCAGCCGCCCGATGGTCGACTTGCCCGAGCCCGAGGGCCCCACCAGCGCGACGTTCTGCCCGGCGGGCACATCGACCGAGACGCCCTTCAGGATCGGCCGCGCCGCGTCGTAGCCAAAGACCACGCCGTCCAGCGTCACCGCCCCGCCCGCCACGTCCAGCGCGGGGGCGCCGGGCTTGTCCTGCACCTCTTGCGGCTGTTCCAGAAGGTCGAACATCTCTCCCATATCGACCAGCGCCTGCCGGATCTCGCGGTAGACGGTGCCGAGAAAGTTCAGCGGCATGGTGATCTGGATCATGTAGGCGTTGACCATGACGAAGTCGCCCACGGTCAGCGCGCCGTTCTGCACGCCTACCGCCGCCATGACCATGACCGCGACGAGGCCCGAGGTGATGATCAGCGACTGACCGGTATTCAGCGCCGCAAGCGAGGTCGCGGTCTTCACCGCCGCCGCCTCGTAGCCTTCCATGGCGCGGTCGTAGCGCGCGGCCTCGCGGCTCTCGGCGCCGAAATACTTGACCGTCTCGAAGTTCAGCAGGCTGTCGATGGCCTTCTGGTTGGCATCGGTGTCCTGCTTGTTCATCTCGCGGCGCAGCTTCACCCGCCATTCGGTCACCTTGAAGGTGAAGGCGACGTAAAGCGCCACGACCCCCACCACGACGACCAGATACCAGACGTCGAAGAGGAAGAAGAGCACGATGGCAACGAGGGCCAGTTCCAGCGCCAGCGGCCCGATCGAGAACAAAAGGAAGCGCAGCAGGAACTCGACGCCCTTCACGCCGCGCTCGATGATGCGGCTGAGGCCGCCGGTCTTGCGGGTGATGTGGTAGCGCAGGGACAGGCGGTGGATATGGGTGAAGGTCTCCAGCGCCAGTTGCCGCAGCGCGCGCTGGCCGACCTTGGCGAAGACCGCGTCGCGCAGCTGCTGGAAGCCCACGTTCATCAGCCGCGCCAGGCCATAGGCCACGGTCAGGCCGACGGCGCCCAGCATCAGGTCCGACGCGCCCTCGCCCGACAGGGTGTCGACCGCCTGCTTGTAGAGGATCGGGGTGAAGACCGCGATCACCTTGGCCAGCACGAGGAACCCCAGCGCGATCACCACGCGGCGTTTCACCCATGTCTGCCCCTCGGGCCAGAGGTAGGGGCCGACGCGGCGGATGGTGCGCCAGCCAGAGCGGCGCTCTGCCTGTGCGATGTCTGCGGGGGGCTGGTCTGTCATGGGTGCTCCGGTCTCGGCCTCCCTACCTAGGGTGCCGCAGCCGGGAAGGCCAGTGCGGCAGCGCACAGAGCGGTGGCAGGCGCCGCGCGCCCTGCCCCGAACCGGCGGCCCGGCGTCACTCTGTCCGGGTTTCGGGCAGCTCGAAAAGCTGGCCGGGATAGATCAGGTCGGGGTCGCGGATGCGGTCGCGGTTGGCCTCGTAGATGCGTAGGTAGTCCAGCCCGTCGCCGTAGCGGCCCTTCGAGATGCCCCACAGCGTGTTGCCGGGCTGCACGATCACCGAGGTGATCGGCCCCTGCGCCAGCGCGGTCGCGGTCTCCAGAGCCTCGGCGCTTTCGCGCAGGAAGGGGCTTTCGACCCGGGCGGTCACGGCGCCCTGCGCGTCCAGCTGATCCACCCGCAGCGTGTAGGTGCCGGTGTCGATCTCGGGGAGGACGATGCGCCAGCGCCCGTCCTCGCGGATGCGCGAGGTCGAGACCGGCGTATTGTCGAGGTAGACCCGCACAAAGCCGGTATCCTCGCCGCGACCGGACAGCAGCACGTCGCCCTCGGCATCGTAGCTGATCGAGTCGAGCGCCACGTCCCCCGGCGACAGCGGCGCGGTCTGAAGCACCTCGACCCCGCTCGGGCCGGACACCAGAACCGTCGGCCCGCCCGAGGAACCGTCGGGCGCGGCGGCGGCGGCAGTCTGGCTGCGGGCGCCGATGGCCGGATCGCGCGGCAGGGCGTCAAGGGTGGCGGTCTCTGCGGCGCCGGGTACGCGGGAGGGATCGGCGCTGGCGATGACCGACGCGGGTTCGGCGCGGCTCCCGGGGGACGAAGCGGGCGGACCGTCCGCCGCCTCCAGCCGCAGCGTCGCCAGTGCCTCCTGCGCCGGGCGCGCGGTCGAGCTGCCGGGCACCTGCGGCGTCTGACCCACCGCGTCATCCTGCGCCGCCAGCGGCGTGGGGGCCTCTCCGGCGCGGGGCAGCGGCACCGCGCGGGCGGCGGTATCGGGGTCCGAGGCCTGCGGCGCGCGCGGGTCGGCGCCACCGGCAAGGCCCGGGTCGGCCACGGAGTGCGCATCGGGGCCGGACCCTGCCGGAACCCCGGCAGCGCCGGGCGCGGCGGGCGTCTGCGACAGGGCCTGCGGGCTTTCCAGCGCGGCGACAAGATCGACGGGCGCGACGATCACCTCGGTCTCGGACAGCAGCGTCTCGCCCTCCACGGACATGCGCAGGGCCAGCACGGCCCCGTCCTGCGGCAGCGCGACAAAGGCCGAGAACTTGCCGTCACCGCCCACGTCGACGGTTTCGACCGGTTCGCCGTTCACCAGAAGCTCCAGCAGGGCGCCGGGCGCGGCGGCCCCGGCCACCAGCGCGGCCCCGTCGGTTTCCGCCCGCACGAGGTCGAAGACCGGCGCGGCGACGGAAACCGGGTCGGCTGCGCGCCCGGGCGCTTGATCGGCAAGGGCGGGATCGGCCCCGGCACCCTCCGTGGCAAGATCGGGGTCAGAAGCCGGGTCGGCCCCGGCGGCTTTCGCGACAGGCTCGGCGTCAGCGGCGGGTCTGGCCTCGACGGCGGGATCGGTGTCAGCGGAGGGGGCGGGCGTGTCCGGCGATGCGGCCTCTCGGCTTGCCAGCGCCGGCACCTGCGGGTCGTCGGATCCGGGCAGCGTGATCACACCGCTGGCGATGCCCGTGGCCACGGCCCCGGCGGTCGCGGCCGCGGTCACGGCGAGGTAGAGTCCTGTCTTGCTCATGGCAGTCGTTCCGGTCACAGGCCCCCCTCCGCGACCCCCATCGCGGAAAAGGGCAGTTGAGCGTGTATAAACCACCCGGTAACAAGGGTCAAAAGCGGAAAATCCACCAAGAGGCGGGCAGCCATGACAAAATTCTCAATCTGTGTCTATTGCGGTTCGCGGGCGGGCGCCCTGCCCGCCTATGCGTCCGAAGCCGAGGCCCTCGGCGGCGCCATCGCGTCCGAGGGCTGGCGGCTGGTCTACGGCGCGGGCGACGTGGGCCTGATGGGCACCGTCGCGCGGGCGGCGCAGACCGGCGGCGCCGAAACCTTCGGCGTAATCCCGACGCACCTGCTGAGCCTAGAAGTCGGCAAGACCGACCTGACGAAATTCATCGTCACCGAGACCATGCACGAGCGCAAGAAGGTCATGGTGATGAACGCCGACGCGGTCGTGGTGATGCCGGGCGGCGCCGGGTCGCTCGACGAATTCTTCGAGGTGCTGACTTGGCGCCAGCTTGGCCTGCACTCGAAGCCCATCGTGCTGATGGACGTGGCGGGCTACTGGGGGCCGCTGCGCGCCCTGATGGAGCACGTCGTCGATCAGGGCTTTGCAGAACGCTCGCTGCTGGATTTCGTCCAGTGCCGCCGCCTCTGCCGAAGAGGTCATGACGATCCTGCGCCGCGCCCTTTCCTGACGCAGGGTGACGGCGGTGTAGATCGCCAGCGCCGTCCAGATCATCACAAAGGCGGTGACGTGCCAGCCGGTCAGCGGCTCGGCAAAGATCACCGCCGCAAGGAAGAACTGCATCGTCGGGTTGAGATACTGCACAAGGCCAAGCGTCACCATGCTGACCTTCTGCGCGCCCGACGAGAAGAGGATCAGCGGCAGCGCGGTCAGCAGCCCCGAGAGGATCAGCAGCGCCGAGGTATAGAGGTCCTGTCCGAACAGGCCCTCGCCGCGCAGATGCACCCAGGCCAGCCAGACCACCGCGAGCGGCGTCAGGATCAGCACCTCGGTGGTGACCGAGACAACCGGGCCGACCGAGAGGCTTTTCTTCAGCAACCCGTATAGCGCGAAGGTCGAGGCCAGCAGCAGGGATATCCAAGGCGCGGCGCCCAGGCCCCATGTCAGCTGCGCGACCCCCGCCGCCGCCAGCCCGATTGCCAGCCATTGCAGCGGGCCAAGGCGCTCCTTCAGCACGAAGACCCCCAGAAGGACCACCAGCAACGGCTGGATATAGTAGCCCATCGAGGTTTCGGTCACCCGCCCGACCTGCACCGAGAAGATGAAGAAGAACCAGTTGGCCGAGATCAGCAGCGCCGCCGCCGTCAGGATCAGCGCATCGCGGCGCGAGGACATTGCCACGCGGATGCGGCCCAACCGCCCCTGCAGGCCCAGAAGCCCGGCAAAGACCACCAGCGACCAGACGGTGCGATGCGCCAGCAGTTCCAGCGGCGGCACATGGGTCAGCAGCTTGTAATAGAGCGGGGACAGGCCCCAGATGATGCAGGCGCCGATGATGGCAAGGACACCCGAGCGTTGCGTTGACATGTCACCTCCCGCCTGTACCCGGAAGACCTACGCCCGGACGCGGGGGGCTGCAAGCCAGTGACGGGGGCCGCGCGGTCCCGGGGTGCCTGCGGCCACCGGCCCTCACGGCGCGGGACCGCGCCGGGGCGGCAGGGTTCGGGGCAAGGGGCAGCGAAATCCGGATCGCCGGCCACTGCTTTGAAAACGCAAGGATATCAGCGCACCCTCGGCGGCGGGCACGTGGCCCCGGGGATGCGTTTCCAGCGCCCCCAAACGCGAAACGCCCCGGCGTTTGCCGGGGCGTTCCGTTTCGAACCGGTCGAAGGGCTTACAGGCGCGAGGCCACGTTTTCCCAGTTCACCAGGTTGTCGAGGAAGTTTGCCAGGTAGGCCGGGCGCTTGTTGCGGAAGTCGATGTAGTAGGAATGTTCCCACACGTCGCAACCCAGCAGAGCGGTCTGGCCGAAGCACAGCGGGTTCACGCCGTTCTCGGTCTTGGTCACCTTCAGCGAACCGTCAGTGTCCTTCACCAGCCAGGCCCAGCCGGAGCCGAACTGACCGGCACCGGCGGTACGAGAACTTTTCCTTGAAGTCTTCGACGGTGCCGAAGCTTTCCTTGATGGCGGCTTCCAGCTCGGAGGGCATGCCGGCATTGCCCGGGCCCATCATTTCCCAGAACTGGGCGTGGTTCCAGTGCTGCGACGCGTTGTTGAAGATACCCGACTGGGCAACGGCGTTGGCGTCATAGGTGCCCTTGACGATCTCTTCGACCGACTTGCCTTCCCACTCGGTGCCCGCGATCAGCTTGTTGCCGTTGTCGACATAGGCCTTGTGGTGGATATCGTGGTGATACTCCAGCGTCTCCTGGCTCATGCCCTGGCTGGCCAGCGCATCGTGTGCGTAAGGAAGATCAGGAAGTTCAAAAGCCATGAGGGGCCCCTTTCGTTACGGTTGTGGTGCTGCGTCATACGTGTCTCGCCAGTCACCCCGCGTCAAGGGTTCGTGACGGCGGAAACATGCTGGAGTCACGAAAGTTCGCGCATCTCGCATTGGCCCCTGCGTTCCTGGCGGATGCCCTGCCCGCGCCCCAGCGCCAGAACGGTGACCTGGCCGGTGCGGCGGTCGATGCGGGCACGGTAGGTCATCAGCACGCGCATGTTGAAGGCCCCGCGCATCCGCACCTGCCAGTGCACGGTGATCTCTGCCCCCGTGACCTCGACCCGGCCCTCGGCGGGCTGACCCTCGTTGAAATGCAGGATCCCGGCGTCCGAGATCACCACCCGCCCGCTGCGCGTGTCATGGCCGAAGAAGATCAGCGGCTGCACCCAGTCGCGGTCGCGCGACTGCGGGAAGTGGCACTGATAGGCCATGACGCTGGCCGCAGCCGGGGCGGTCAGGGCTGCCAGAGCGGTCAGCGCGAGGAAGGCAAGGGCGATCCGGCGCATGGCGGCTCCTTTACCGGGGCGGGAACGTCCTGCGACTATCGGTCCCCGCACCCGCCATGGCAACCGCTGTCGCAGATTACTCCCGGAAATAGCCGACGGCGCTGTTCGGGGCCGCGGCGGTCTTGAGCAGGGCGAACATGTAGTCCGCGACGGAGCGGAAACAGAACAGCTGCACCGTCCGGGCGTCGCGCATCCACAGGCCCGCCGCAACCTGCCCGACCTTGGTGCGGCGCAGTTCCCCGGGGCCGAAGGCCTCGGGCGAGAGGTCGGCGGGCGTCAGCTTGGCCAGAACCTCGCGGACCATCGGGCCGGTCAGAAGGAAATGCGCCCGCATGTCCGAGACATCGGCCACAAGGGCATGGCTGCCGCCCAGCTGGCCCTGAAGCTCCAGAGCGGCCTGCGCCGCCTCGGCCCGGGGCAGCAGCAGCAGCAGCTCGTCCGGCGACATCCACAGGATGCCGCGCTCGCCGTTGCCCGCCGCGCCGCGCGTGCCCGGCATGTCGACGCCGGTCAGCCCGGTCGCGGCATTCTTCAGCGCCGCGGTGGCAAGGTCGCCCCGGATCAGCACGCAGCCCTGCGGCCCGTGTTCGGCGATATGGCACAGCCCCTCGAAAGAGGCGCCGCCCAGCGGCAGGACAGGATCAGACATTCTGCTTCTCTCCTTCGGGGTCGAAGAACACCGCCGAGACGATGCGCGCGCGCATCTTGGTCTCGCCGTCTTCCTTCATGAAATCGATCTCTTCGCCCATGCGGTCGGGGCCGTTGTGGACAAGGCCCATGGCGATGCCCCGGTCCAGCGTGGGCGAGTAGTAGGACGAGGTCACGCGCCCCTGCGTCTGCCGCTGGCCGTTCACAGTCTTTCCCTCTGCCACAGCCAGCGCCCCGTCCGGCAGGACCGATCCGTCCAGCGTTTCCAGCCCCACCAGCTGCCAGCGGTCGGGGTTGTCCATGTGGCTGCGGGTCTGGGCGCGCTTGCCGAGGTAGTCCTCTTTCTTCTTCGAGATCGCCCAGCCAAGGCCCAGATCCTGCGGGATCACGGTGCCGTCGGTCTCGTCGCCGATCATGATGAAGCCCTTCTCGGCCCGCATGACGTGCAGCGCCTCGGTGCCGTAGGGGGTCGCGTTGAACTCTTCGCCCGCCGCATGCAGCATCTCCCACAGGGCGAGGCCCTGCGCCGCCGGGGCGGCAATCTCGTAGCTCAGTTCGCCCGAGAAGGAGATCCGGTAGACCCGCACCGGGATGCCGCCAAGGCGCCCGTCGGCCCATGTCATGAAGGGCATCGCCTCTTTCGACAGGTCCATGCCGCCAAGCTTTTCCAGCACCTTGCGGGCCTTGGGGCCGACCACGGCGATCTGCGCGTATTGCTCGGTCACGTTGGCGGTGTAGACCTTCCAGTCCCACCACTCGCACTGCAACCAGTCCTCCATGTGGGCATGGATGCTGTCCGCGCCGCCGGTGGTGGTGTGGCAGAGGAAGGTATCCTCGTCGATCCGCGCCACGACACCGTCGTCCATCAGGAAGCCGTTCTCGTTGCACATCAGCCCGTAGCGGCATTTGCCGACCGGCAGGGTGCTCATCATGTTGGTGTAGAGCATGTCGAGGAAGCGGCCCGCGTCCGGCCCCTTGACGATGATCTTGCCCAGCGTCGAGGCATCCAGCAGGCCAAGGCTGTCACGCGTGGCCCTGATCTCGCGCGTGACGGCGTCGTGCTTGCTTTCGCCCGCCCTGGGGAAGCAGTAGGGACGGCGCCAGTGGCCGACCGGCTCCCACGCGGCGCCATGCGCCTCGTGCCAGGCGTGCATCGGCGTCTTGCGCAGCGGCAGGAAGGTCGCGCCGCGCGCCTCGCCCGCAATCGCCCCCATCGAGATGGGAGTATAGGGCGGGCGGAAGGTGGTGGTGCCGACGTCGGGGATGTCGCTGCCCAAGGCGCCCGACAGGATCGCCAGTCCGTTGATATTGGACAGTTTGCCCTGATCGGTCGCCATGCCCAGCGTGGTGTAGCGCTTGGCGTGTTCGACGGATTCAAAGCCCTCGCGCGCCGCAAGCTGCACGTCCGAGACCTTCACGTCGTTCTGGAAATCCAGCCAGGATTTCATCTTCAGGTCGTGACCGGCGCCCTGCGGCATCAGCCAGACCGCCATGACCGGCGCCTCGCCCGGTGCGTCGCTGTCGGGCGCATCCACGCGCGTGACCGTGGCGCCCAGCCCCTCGGCGGCGTCGAAACCCGCGCGGGCGGCATCCTTCAGGACCGGGCCGGTGACGATATGGCCGTTGGCCGCGCCCGCGATGCTGACGAAGGCGGTGCCCTCGGCGCCGGTGGGCGGGCGGTTGGGATCGGGGCGGAAGCAGACCGCCTCGGGATCCCACAGCAGCTTGCCGCCGCAATGCGACCACAGGTGCACCGCCGGGGACCAGCCGCCGGACATGGCGACCACGTCGCAGGCGATTTCCTCGATCATGGCGCCCTCGCCCGCCTGCGAGCAGACCACGACACCCTCGACCCGCTTGCCGCCCTTGACCTTGGCCACGGCCATGCCTTCCAGCACGCGGATGCCCGCCGCCTTGGCCTCTGCCACCAGAGCGGAGTCGATGGGCAGCACGCGGGTGTCGATGATCGCGGGCACGCTCAGGCCCGCCTTCTTCACCGCCAGCGCGGTGCGGTAGGCGTCGTCGTTGTTGGTCACCACCACTGTGCGGTCGCCCGAGGACACGCCGTAGTTGACGATGTAGTCGCGCACCGCCGAGGCCAGCATGACGCCGGGAATGTCGTTGCCCGCAAAGGCGATGGGCCGCTCCAGCGCGCCGGTCGCCAGCAGGATGTGCCGCGCCCGGACCCGCCACAGGCGATGGCGCGGAGCGCCGCTGCCCGGAACGTGGTCGGCGACCTTCTCGTACCCCAGCGCATAGCCGTGATCGTAGACGCCCGAGCCCATGCAGCGGGTGCGGATGGTCACGTTTGGCATGGCCTCCAGCGCGGTGCGGGTCTCTGCGATCCAAGCGTCGACCGGCTTGCCGCCGACCGTGCCGCCGTCGACCGGGGCACGTACCGCCCAGATGCGGCTCCATCTCCATCAGCAGGACCTGCACACCCGAGGCCCCGGCGGCCAGCGCGGCCTGAAGCCCCGCCACACCGCCGCCGACGATCAGCAGGTCGGTATGGACGTGGAAGTGCTCGTAGATGTCCGGGTCGCGGGTCTCCGGGTCCGGCGCCTTGCCCAGACCGGCGGACTTGCGGATGAAGGGTTCGTAGACGTGCTTCCACAGCGGACGCGGGTGGATGAACATCTTGTAGTAGAAACCGGCGGTCAGGAAGCGGCTGAAGAAGCCGTTGAGCGCGCCGATATCGGTTTCCAGCGAGGGCCAGCGGTTCTGCGAGGTGGCGGTCAGCCCCTCGAAGACCTCGGTCATGGTCACGCGCTGGTTCGGCTCGTGGGTATTGCCCTCTCCGAGGTTCACCAGACCGTTGGGCTCTTCCGCGCCCGAGGCAAGGATGCCGCGCGGGCGGTGGTACTTGAAGGACCGCCCGACCAGCATCTGGTCGTTGGCCAGCAGCGCCGAGGCCAGCGTGTCTCCGGCAAGGCCGGTCAGGCGCTTGCCGTCGAAGGTGAAGGGAACCCGGGTGGAACGGTCGATGAGGCGTCCGCCCTGTGCCAGTCTGGTGCTCATTCAGCCCCCCTTGCGCCCGTGGCAGGCGCGGATTCGAGTATTTTTGCAGAGAAGAAGGTCATTCGGTCACGCCGGCTTGAACAGGTCGCGCCAGGAAAATCCGGGTTTGCTGCCCCGGATCTCGTCGACGATTGACGCGGGCGGCTCTGTCGTCTGCGCCGCGTAGGTGCCGAAGACCTGCATCGTCGTGGTGTCGCGGGCGGCAAGGAACCACTTGCCGCAGCCGTAGCTGTGGCGCCAGCGTTCGAAATGCACGCCGCGCGGGTTCTCGCGCAGGAAGAGGTAGCCCTCGAAGTCGTCGTCGCCGCTGCCGGGACCGAAGCGCGTCAGATGCGCCTCGCCGCCGGGGCTGAGTTCGGTTTCATCGGCCATGATGCCGCAGTAGGGGCATTGGAGTGTCAGCATGGGACCACCTTCTTGCGGAGGGAACGCGGGGCTTCGGTGTGACTGCGGGACATGCAAAGGGCCGGGATACCCATCGGCATCCCGGCCCGGGCCGCCCCGGAGCGGGGCAGCGTCACGAGCGAAGCGTTACTGGTCTGCGGCAGGCGCAGCGGCTTCGGGATCGGCTGCGGGTGCAGCGTCGTCTGCCGCCGGAGCAGCGGCTTCCGGTGCATCGGCAGGCGCGGTTGCCGCCGGGGCGTCAGCCGCCGGTGCGGTTGCCGCCGGGGCATCGCTCTGGATGGTGACGTCGACGTCGTCGCCCGGCGCGGTGACGGGCTCGCCGCCGGTGCCGAAGATGACATAGGCCAGCACCGCCACGACGACGACGACGATGCCCACGACGAAGGCGAGGCCGGAATTGCTGCGGCCCGTGGTGTGCGTGGTCGTGGTTGTCGAGTGGCCGGCGCCATGGGCAGCGTTGCGGTCGGCAGCGGTGGTTTGGGTGTGGGTGGTATCAGCCATTTGTCTGTTCCTTCTCCATGTTCCGTTGAAGGCGCAACACGGTGGGCACAGGTCTGGTTCCCGGGGGTTCCGGGGTCCGGCGGAAATCCGCGCGGATCCTTGCCGATGGGGGTCTGGGCGGCGTCGGGCCTCATCAGTGCGCCACCCCGGCGGCGACGCTTTCGTCGATGAAGCGGCCTTCGCGGAAGCGGCCCAGCGAGAATGCGTCGCAAAGCGGCGATTGCCCCCTTGCCATCAGTTCGGCAAAGCCCCAGCCAGAGCCCGGGATGGCCTTGAAGCCACCGGTGCCCCAGCCGCAGTTGATGAAGACGCCCTCGACCGGCGTCTTCGACAGGATCGGAGAGCGGTCGCCGGTCATGTCCACGATGCCGCCCCACTGGCGCAGCATCTTCAGGCGCGAGACCATGGGGAAGGTCTCGACCAGCGCGCGGACGGTTTCCTCGATGTGGTGGAAGCTGCCGCGCTGGGTGTAGTTGTTGTAGCCGTCGGCGCCGCCGCCGATCACCATCTCGCCCTTGTCGGACTGGCTCATGTAGCCGTGCACGGTATTGGCCATGACGACGACGTCCATGATCGGCTTGATCGGCTCGCTGACCAGCGCCTGAAGCGCCACGGATTCCACCGGCAGCCGGAAGCCCGCCATGTCGGCCAGAACGCCGGAATGGCCCGCCACCACGATCCCCAGCTTGTCGCAGGAGATGGCGCCGCGCGTGGTCTGCACGCCGGTCACGCGGTCGCCGTCTCGGTCGATGCCGGTGACTTCGCATTTCTCGATGATGTCCATGCCCATGGCCGAACAGGCCCGCGCATAGCCCCAGGCCACCGCGTCGTGGCGCGCGGTGCCACCGCGCGCCTGCCAGAGCGCGCCCAGCACCGGGTAACGCGGCCCGTCCAGGTTGATGATCGGGCACAGCTCCTTGACCCGGCGGGGCAGGATGAACTCTGTCTTCACCCCCTGCAGCGCGTTGGCATGGGCGGTGCGGCGATAGCCCCGCACCTCGTGTTCCGTCTGCGCCAGCATCATCACGCCGCGCGGGCTGAACATGACGTTGTAATTCAGGTCCTGGCTCATCGTCTCGTACAGCGAGCGCGACTTTTCGTAGATCGCGGCAGAGGCGTCCTGCAGGTAGTTCGACCGGATGATGGTCGTGTTCCGCCCGGTGTTGCCGCCGCCCAGCCAGCCCTTTTCCAGCACCGCGACATTGGTGATGCCGAACCGCTTGCCAAGGTAGTAGGCCGTCGCCAGACCGTGCCCGCCCGCGCCGACGATGATCACGTCGTACCGGCTTTTGGGCGCGGCGGGCTTCTTCCAGGCGCGCTCCCAGCGCTGGTGGTTCGACAGGGCTTCCCGGGCGATGGCAAAGGCGGAGTAGCGTTTCATTATGGCTCGAATCCGGTTTCGGCGTGGGTTTCTGGTGGTATGGACTCAAACGCCTCTGGCGCTGCGGCTGCAACCGTCATTCTGACGCGCAGTTGCGACATGGTGCGGCGGCGGCCCGATTGGACCTTTTTTTCAAAGCCCTCCCCGCATACATGAGGCCGGACGAAGGGGAGGCAAGATGCTGTTCTGGATTGTGACGGGCGCGGTGGCGCTGGTGCTGACGGTGGCCCTTGTGGCGGCGCTTTTGCGGGGCCACAGGGAAACCGGCCCGGCCGAGGCCTTCGACCTGCAGGTCTATCGCGACCAGCTGCGCGAGGTCGAGGCGGACGCGGCCAGCGGCAAGGTTCCCCCCGAAGAGGCAGAGCGCCTGAAGACCGAGATCTCGCGCCGCCTGCTGGCCGCCGACGCCAAGGCGCGCGGCACGGCGGCAGAGACGGGCCAGCCGCAGGGCGCGGCGCGCGTGATGGCAGTGATCGTGGCGCTGGTGCTGGTGGGCGGCGGTTTCGGCCTTTACACCTACCTCGGCGTGCCCGGCTACCCGGACCGCCCGCTTCAGCTGCGCATGGAACAGGCAGAGGCGCTTTTGCAGGACCGCACCGCGCAGGCCGAGGCAGAGGCCCGCCAGCCCGCCACCGCGCCGCTGGACGTGCCCGAGGATTACGCCGCGCTGGTCGAAAAGCTGCGCGCCGCCGTGTCCGAACGTCCCGACGACCTGCAGGGCCACATGCTGCTGACCCGCCACGAGGCGGCGCTTGGCAATGCCCGGGCCGCCTACACGGCGCAGCAGCAGGTGATCCGCCTGAAGGGCGAAGAGGCCGAGGCGCAGGATTTCACCGACCTCGCCGACCTGATGATCATCGCGGCGGGGGGCTATGTCTCGCCCGAGGCGCAAAAGGTGCTGGAACAGGCGCTGAGCCGCGACCCCGACAATGGCGTGGCGCGGTTCTACGGCGGGCTGATGATGGCGCAGACCGGGCGCCCGGACCTTGGCTTCCAGATGTGGAACCGCCTGCTGCGCGAAAGCGCCGCCGAAGATCCCCGGGTGGCGCCGATCCGCGCCCAGATCACCGACATGGCCGCCCGTGCCGGGGTGACGAACTTCTCGCTGCCTGAGGCCCCTGCCCCGCTGCGCGGCCCCTCTGCCGCCGATATCGACAATGCCGCCGACCTCAGCGACGAGGACCGCTCTGCGATGATCCGCGGCATGGTCGACGGGCTGCTGGAGCGGCTGGCGACCGAGGGCGGCTCGCCGCAGGAATGGGCGCGGGCGATCTCTGCCCTTGGCGTGCTGGGCGAGGCCGATCGCGCCGGCGCGATCTGGACCGAGGGCAAGACCGTCTTTGCCGGAAACCAAGAGGCCCTTGCGGCGCTGCGCGACGCGGCGGTATCAGCGGGGCTGGCGTCGGAGTGACGCGCAAAGGAGTGGCCCGCCCGTGATCCATGACGAGATTGCCGATTTCGCCGCCGCCCTGCGGCCCATGACGGCGCTGGCCGGGCTGGACCTCGGGACCAAGACCATCGGCGTCGCGGTCACCGATACCTTCCGCACCGTCGCCACACCGCTTGAAACCGTGAAGCGGCGCAAGTTCTCGCTGGATGCCGAACGCCTGCTGGCGATCCTGAAGCAACGCGGCATCGGCGGGCTGGTGCTGGGCCTGCCGCGCAACATGGACGGCACCGAGGGCCCGCGCTGCCAGTCGACCCGCGCCTTCGCGCGCAACTTTGCCGCGCTCTGGGACGGCCCGGTGACCTTCTGGGACGAACGCCTGTCCACTGTCGCCGCCGAACGCGCCCTTCTGGAGGCGGATACCTCCCGAAAGCGTCGCGCCGAGGTGATCGACCACGTGGCCGCATCGTACATCCTGCAAGGGGCGCTGGACCGCCTGCGCCACCTGTCAGCCTGAACGGGACGCGATGAGTGACGAGATCTGGAAACGCCGGGAGATCGAAAGCCCCTGCGTGAAGCTTTGCGTGATCCACCCCGAGGCCGGGCTGTGCACCGGCTGCCTGCGCTCGCTCGACGAGATCGCGCGCTGGTCGCGCATGGACCCCGAAGAGCGCCGCGCCGTCATGGCCGCCCTGCCCGACCGGCAGGGGCATCTGACGCATCGGCGCGGCGGCCGCGCGGCGCGACTGAAGCGGCGCGGGGGCGGCACCGAGGGCTGAGGCAGAGCGCCCGGGGAACCGTTGCGCCGGGCCGTATGTGCGGCTGAGGCGGCAGGCTGCCGGGACACTCTGCGGCATCCATCGCGCAGGCCTCGCACCCGCGCAGGCTCAGGCTCAGGCCCAGAGCGCCTTGCGCAGCATGTTGACGGCGACGATCAGGATGAAGACCGCGAAGAGCCTGCGCAGCAGCAGCGCATCCAGCGCATGCGCCAGTTTCGCCCCCATCGGCGCGGTGATCAGCGTCATCGAGATCGCGATGACAAGCGCCGGGACGTTGACCGCGCCGACCGTCAGGGGCGGCGCCCCGGCGACGTTCAGGAACAGGAACCCGATCACCGAGGGCACCGCGATGACAAGACCGAAGCCCGCCGCCGTTGCCACCGCCCGATGCATGGGCACGCTGTAAAGCGTCATCAGCGGCACGCCGAAACTGCCGCCGCCGATGCCCATCAGCACCGAGAAGAAGCCGACCGTGGGCGACAGCGCCGCCCGGGCGCCGCCCTGCGGCATCTGCGGCATCTGCGGCATCTGCGGCCCCAGCCGCCAGCTTTGCCGCCCGAAAGCAAGGTAGAGACCGACCATCGTGGCCAGAACGCCGAAGATCACCGCCAGCACCTCGGACCGCAGGCGCGCGGCGGCCAGCATCCCCAGCACCGCGCCGATGGCGATGCCCGGCGCCCAGCCCTTCAGGATATCCCAGTCCACCGCCCCGCGCTTGTTGTGCGCATGGACCGAGCGGATCGAGGTCACGATGATCGAGGCCAGCGAGGTCGCAAGGCAGACCTGCATCACCTGCGGCCCGTCATAGCCCAGCCCGTGCAGGACGAAGTAGAAGGCCGGCACAAGGATGATGCCGCCGCCCACGCCGAAGAGCCCGGCCAGCAGCCCCGCCACCGCAGAGGCCGCCATGAGAACCGCCACCAGCGGTGCGAGGGTCGATAGGTCCAGTGTCATGCGGCCTCCTGTCCGGGAATACTGTCCAGCGCCTCCGCGACAAGGCCGGTGCCTGCGCCGGGCCGGCTGGCCCCCTCGGACAGGATCTGCCGCCAGCGCCTTGCGCCCGGGCGCCCGGCAAAGAGGCCCATCATGTGCCTTGTGATCTGATGCAAACGCCCGCCGGACGCAAGGTGGTCGTCGATGTAGGGCATCATGGCCCGGACCACCTCCTCGGGGCTGTCGAAGGGGTCCGGCGCGCCGAACAGGCGGCTGTCGGCGCGGCTCGAGGATGTCCCGTGGCTGGTGATAGGCGGCGCGTCCGATCATGGCCCCGTCAAGGCCGTCCGCAAGAAAGGCCTCTGCCGCGTCAAGCGTGGCGATGCCGCCGTTCACCGACAGGTGCAGCGCCGGAAAGCGCGCCCGCATCGCCCGGACAAGCCCGTAGTCCAGCGGCGGGATATCGCGGTTCTCTTTCGGAGACAGCCCCTGCAGCCAAGCCTTGCGGGCGTGGATGGAAAACCGCGTGACGCCCGTGGCGGCGACGGTCTCGATAAAGGCGGGCAGGACCTCTTGCGGGTCCTGATCGTCGACGCCGATGCGGCATTTGACCGTGACCTCGGGCCCGTCGGGCAGCGCCTCGCGCATGGCGGCAACGCAGGCCGCGACAAGCGGCGCGTCCTTCATCAGAACGGCGCCGAAGGTGCCCGACTGCACCCGGTCCGAGGGGCATCCGCAGTTCAGGTTGATCTCGTCGTATCCGGCGCGCGCGCCCAACCGCGCCGCCTCGGCAAGCTCCACGGGATCTCGACCCGCCCAGTTGCAGCGCGACGGGATGCTCGGCGGCGTGATGATCCAGCAGATGCAGCGCCCCGCCCCGCACCAGCGCTGGCGCCGTGACCATTTCGGTGTAGAGCAGGCTGCGGCGAGACATCAGCCGGTGCAGATACCGGCAATGCCGGTCGGTCCAGTCCATCATGGGGGCGACGGAGAGGCGTGCAGCACGCGCTATCGCTTCTGATCCCATTTTTTCACTGCTTTTCAGAGAATTATACATATTTTATTTCCCATGATTTCCGGACATGGAGATACGTTTTCGGACATTTTGAGCACTCTGTACGCTTGAAGGCGTGCAAGGTGTACGCCTATGTTACGCTGAAGACCAAGACAAAGGGCAAGTCGTGGCTACTATCAGAAAGCTGTCGTCAGGCAAATACCGCATTGAGATCGTGAAGCGTCAGGGGCCGGGAAAGAAGCCGCTTCGTCTCAGTCGAAATTTTTCACGGAGGTCCGAGGCTACGGCGTGGGCCGATGAAGTCGAGAAGCGGCTCAACGCGCCTGGAGGCGTAGAACGCTACCAAGAACGGCAACGTCACGGCTCCCCTACTGTTGGCGATCTCGTCGCCCGCTATGTACGTGATGCAGATGTGGTATATGGCCCTACGAAGAAAGACTATCTCCGGAAACTTCAGAAGTTCGAGTTTGCGTCCCGTATCGCGGAGGACCTTGAATCCGCGGACTGGACCGAGTTCGCAAGAGACCTTCGCCTAGAGGGCCGCCATCCATCCACTGTCGCGGGCTACTACGGCACCCTTGCAGAAGTCATGAAGCTTGCCAGAGCAGCGTGGGGTGTCCGTGTAGACGTGGGCGCCATCACAGATGGACGGTTCGCCGCCAATTCACTCGGCTACACAGGCAAGTCTTCTAAGCGGAGCAGACGTCCGACGCTCGACGAGCTGGATCTACTCATGCGGTTCAGCATTGATGCGCACGACGAGACTTCGACCCGCGTTCCTCTTCATTTCCTGATCGCGTTCGCCGTCATGTCCGGTCGGCGGCAAGCAGAGATCTGCCAGCTCAGGCATGAGGACATCACCCAAGCAACGATCGTTGTCCGTGACATGAAGTCGCCCAAGGGCAGCCGTGGCAATCACAAATCACTCTGGCTTCTTCCGCAGGCGCTGCGGGTCAGCGCAGCACATGACCGCGCATGTGGTCGAGATCCCGATCGCCTCTTCCCTTATCACCCTGACACTGTTTCGCGTCGCTTCACAGAAGCGGTTAAGGCGACGGGGATTAAGGATCTGCATTTCCACGATTTACGCCACGAAGCCCTGTCGTGGCTCGGCGAGACGGGCTGGACTGCGCATCAGATCATGCGCGTTTCGGGACATGCGACATCTCAAATCTTGGATCGGTACATGCAGCTTGAAGCCCCGGGCGACAAGTTCGATCAGTGGGAATGGCTCGAAATTCTCGAGAACCTCGAGCCCCGGTCTTGACCTAGCCCCCCATCGGTCCAATATCGATCACATGGCAAAACGGAACCTCATATCCCTGACCACCTGATCCCACCCGATCTGGTTTTCAAAAAGGATATGTTATGTCTTCCCGTGCCTTCACGCGGTCCGGATACCGCGCTCTTCTCATCGAATACCGCGACTCAGATTACAACGCACATGAACTGTGCCGCCGTCTCGAGCAGCACTACCGCACCCTGCGTCAACGACGCCACGATCGTCGGCGCGCGGCAATCGAATCTGGTCTAGAAGACCCCTACCCTCAGGACGAATTCCTTGGTGACGGCGAAATCTGGATCCCAAGCGATGTCCGCTCGCGCATCGAGCGTCGGGTGAAACTCTATCAAGAGCGCCGCGTGGACCTGGCCGGCATCGGTCACCTCCGCGCATCCGAGCGGACGACTATCAAGAAGCTGACCGGCGGAGTCCGGGTCTCACATGTCGACGAAGCGATTGCTGATGAAATCGCGGCCAGCTTGCATGACCAATTTCCGTGGATGTCCGCAGCGACGGATATCGCATGGCAGAATCTGCGCCTCTCGGCGAAGCGTGGCACGCCCGCGCGTGTCGGTCCCCTCATTCTTGACGGGCCACCGGGTATCGGCAAGAGCGCCTGGGCACGCCATCTGGCTTACTTCCTCTCCGCGCCATCCACGGAGATCGATGCCGGGGCGAGCAATGCTTCGTTCTCCGTCGCCGGCGTTGAGCGAGGCTTCAATTCAGCTGAGCCGGGTCGCCCTATCCAAGCGATCATCCAGCACCACCATGCTGGCCCGATCATCGTCGTGGATGAGATCGACAAGGCTGGTCAAATGCACTCGTCTCGGGGTGGTCGAATTAGCCTCCCAGACGCGCTACTCGGGCTCTTGGAGCCCAACACTGCTGAACGGTGGACTTGCCCAGCGTATCGCCTGCCCTTCGATCTGAGCGCTATCTCGTGGATTCTGACGAGCAACGATCTGCAGATGGTCGCCCAACCTCTGCTCTCCCGCTGTGACATTGTCCGGTGTCCGCCCCTTCGCCTGGAGCAGATCCTGACTTTCGCATCCCGGGAATGTCATCGGCGGGACCTGTCCGTGCCAGCGAAAGAGGCCGCGCTGGAAGCTCTAGACCAGTTCTCGATGTCTTCGCGGCGACCAGTCGACCTACGGGATGTCAATCGACTGCTAGATCGCGCAGCCGCGCTTCAAGCGCGCCCGATGCTTCACTGAAGGGAAAAGAGATGAAGCTCCTGTTCTATCCTGCTCGTCTGACGTTTTACGCCGTTCTCTTGATCGCGCACGCCGCATTCTTCCCCCTGGCTCTCTGGCATTTCGTTCCCGAACTGTCGGTCGATCTGTTCGGTTTCAAGGTCTACGGCTGGCCGACCGTCTTCTTCGTCATCGCGCTGTTCATCGTCGGTGTGTCGCGATGGGCTGGCGCATTGCCTGACAACCCCATCGGACCGATCTGTTTCGCAATGGTTGCTATCCCGACAATCCTCCTGAGTCCGTTCCTACTCATCCTCCCTTTCACCGTCCTGATGTGGATTGGTGTGGGCGGGTGGGAGATCGTTCACGAGATTTGGCAACCAGTCGCGCTCGCTGCTTTCATTGGTCTATACGTGCAGTTTGAGGATTGAAAAATATTCCAAACCGACTGAGCAAGGAGCTCCCATGATCGTTTAACAATTCCCAGGTGTGGATGACATTATTAAACGATCATGCATAACAACGTTATCCGGATATAGATCAAAGTCACCGTGGCTCTTTTTCTCCAGTTCTTCGAGCCCACGCCTTGACCTAACTGACTGCTTCCTCGACTGTATTCCTCAATTGAGGAAGCTATGTGCAGTCATGACGCAACCAGATAATGCCGCGAGCCTTAAGTGGCAGTCGTAAAAGGCCGGGTTTCGAAGAACGCTTCGACGATACGTGAGGGAGACCCTCTTCGAGACGTGCATTTTTGGGAAAGGAATCTCAAGAGGCACTATTTTTTGACCTTGGGCCCCTACGGGGACACGCCGATGCGATCTGTTGATGCGACTCCTGAAGAGTTGCGTCAGGCGATCGACCGAGAGGATCTCTCTCCCGAGCAGGTAGCCCAAGCCTTCTGCCGGTTGTTCACCCGCGACAATGTCCGGAACTTCTTCCCCCCGATGCCTTCTCTGGCGACGGAATCCGGGCGCTGAGGGCGCTTCGGTTCTTTATCCTGACTTGCCATGTCACGGCCACGTCGCATGGGGCGGGAGCGACGCAGAACTTCCGTATCCGTCTTGGCGAGCTTCTTGATGGGGGCGAACTTGAACAGGGCGTAAGTGGCGTGAACCAGATGTGGCGCGCCCTTGCGTCTGCAGTGGATCGTAAGCGTCAACAGGGCGAGCCATGGCGCCGGATCGTTCTCCCTGATCCCGGACGGGAAACCCTCATCGGACATGCCCTGCGTCTTGCCAAGCCGAGCTGGGTGGACCGTCGTGCGCTACGCGCCGTCATGAAGAGGCTTCCTGAACGGACTTTCGAAGACCGGTTCACCCTGCTCGATGCGATACATGCCCGCCAGGCGGAGCTTCCCTTATGGCTGAAGAGCGAGGTGAGGGAGCTGCACAAGAGCTACCGGGCCGCACCCGCCGCGCTTTTCGGCAATGCGACGTGGCAACTGATTTCCAGCATCGCGTCGGACATGCTGCAGAGCGGAGAGAAGCGGCGCGCGCCGCTGTGGCAGCTTACTACCGTCTTCTCCGGATGGGACGGCGACCAGGTGGACCTCCAGCTCGCGCGCGGCATGCGCGAAGCCGATCTTGCCAAGCCGATCTGGACCCGGGACATCGGTACAGCCGACCTCCACAGGTACATGACTTCCGACAGCCGTGTGCAGGCCATGTGGAACTCCGGCGCTGTCCTATTCCAGCAGGCCGGCGGCGCTTCCCGGACGGTCGGACACCGGCCTCCGCGCGAGGATCTGCGGACGCTCCTGCTCACGCGGCTCCCCCGCATCCTCTCGGCCTGTCCCACGGTTCCGGTGGGCGGCGGCTGGCATGCGACCAGGCCCATGAGCCTGCAGGAGGCGCGCGCTCTGCAGGATCCGAAGGGAGCTGCCCAACAGATCGCGGAGAGCACGCCGCCGCCACTGCGTCTGGAGGGCGGGATACGTTTGCCCAATGGATACCTGCTCGGTCGTCCGGGATACTTCCCCACAGTGCATCTGTCAGGCAGCCTCCCACCTCGCGTCACTATGCAGGGAGAAGAGCAGAAGCAGCGAAATCTGACCTTCGAGGCGACTGCGGAGGACGGTGTCTTCAGGATCGTATCGCCGAAACCAATACATGGCATCTGGACGCTGAGCCGGGACAAGCTGCAGGAAGAGCTGCCTCTGCGCCTTCTGCCTCGTTGCACTATGAGGACGGAGTGGCCCGCCCGGGCAAAGACGGCGCGGGGGATGACAGAAATGCAGGCGGATGTCACGCAGCCGGTGGCGACATTGCAGTTTGAGGAAGCGTCTGCCCATGACACCAGGGGATTAGAGTCTCCCCTGACCGATGCACTGGAAGCGCTCTACTGTCGCGGAAAGGTCTCCCGGAGCGAGGGCGAGGTGGTCGATCTCCTCTGCCGCGTGCTGCCAGAGACGCGCATGGTCTGGGATGCGCTGCGCTCGCTTGAGGAGGCGCGTTGGCTGGAGCGTGATGTAAATCGCACGTGGCGGGGCCGGAAATGGCGCCTGCTACCGCCACAGATCAGCGCGACCTCGGAGAACACCGCGATTTGCGAGGGGGCCTGGGGAGAGGCGGAACTTGAAAAACTGAACGCCCTGTCGACCGAACGCGGCATTAAGATGATGCAGATCCGGTCTGCGCCCTGGTCTGCACCTCTCGTCCGCCTTGAAGGGCGCGGGCTGAACCGTCTTGCGACCTTTGGCAAATGGGCCTTCGAGACAGTTCCCGATCAGATGCCCCTTGCCGCGGCCCCGGACTGCTGGCTGCCAGATCGCCGGGAGGGGATCGGGCATCAGGTGGTTGGTCGATGGTCTGAGAAACACAGGCATTTCCTGCCTGCAGAGGCCGTCCCTGCGGCCAGCGGCGCGCGTCTGGAGCGTCTCGGGCGCGATGACGATCAGGATATCTACCGCCTCACTGGGGTGGGCGCCGACCTACTGCTTGAGTCCCGCGTGGCGGCGATCCTTGAACATCACCGCCGGAGTGGCATCGCTCTATTCCAGCCGGATGGTGAAGGGCTGAGCCGGTTCTGCAAGGACGGTCACCTGCCTTTGGAACTGGCCATCTTCCTGCGGCGTGGGCATGCTGCTCAGACCGGTCCCGTCCTGCAAGCGGACGGCACGTGGACCTATCGCTATCCTGCCAGTGCCACCGATCTCGCTGCCCTGTGGCATGTCTATGGCCCTGCCCTTTCCGGCAGCCAGGCACATGGCCGGCCCGCCCGTTCCGTACTGCACTCCTTTGGGGATGCCCGCCGCCGCGGCCTACGCCCCAACCTGCTTCCTCAAGGTCTTTGAACGTGTCTGACAATCTTTTTATCGGTTACTGCGAATACGAGCCCTGCAATCACACGCGGATCATCTGCGAAGCTGTCGCACAGAATGGGGGCTGGCAACATGCTGAGATGGAGCGCTTCCTGCCGCCCCTTGGAAAGGTCTTTGCGCCATCCTTGGCCCTTGCACGTAAGGGGCAGTATCTTGCCGTTACTTCCAAGCCCAACCCACGTCCCGTCGATGCTGAACGAGATCAGTTCATCGTCGACCAGCATTCGAGCCCTCGCGAGGTTATCGATATGCGGGGGGTGCCTCTGGAAGAGATCCGTTACAAGGTTCTCGATACCGGATTTGATGATCTTCCCTACGGCACCGAAGAGCTCATCCTGGCTCTGAGCTCGAACAAATGCGTGCCGGTCCGGCTTGCTCGTGATGTGCTGACGAACAGGCTTGTCGCGCAACCGGGAACATTCAAGATCCATGTATTCGATGACCGCCTGTTCGAGGGCATGCGCCTGAACGGACGTTGGAGAGAAGTACCCGGCGAAACGGTCGGTATCGAAATTCAGCACATCGATTGGCTGGATGACCGTAGCCTTCTGGAGGAATTGCTGAAGAAATTCCGGAAGAGCTCAAGCGGTCCGTCGCGACGTGAGGAAGAAAACATCATCCGGCAACTTGTAGCCATGGAAGCTTTCCAGAAAGAAACGTGGGCCGATACCGAGTGGCTCGACTGGACAACCTGCTTCATTGGACGAATCCAAGATCATGTCGCGACCATTCCACTGATCGCAGAACATCTGCTGGAGACACCTGAAGTACGCGCGCAGGTGGAAAGCAGCTTGGCTGCTCGGACCAAAGAGCTTGAGGAGGAGATGAGGGAGGAGATCCGGGAGTCCCTCTCCTCTGAAATGTCAGATCTCGAGATCCGGAAGGCCTCGCTCGCCGAGGCTCTGGTCGAAGCGGAGGCGGGACTCGTCGGGCGGCGTGCCGAGATCGCGGGGATACTGGCGGAAGAGGAGGCGCTACTAGAGCTCTGTCGTCGGGAGGCGGATGAGCTACGCGAGCAACAGGCCACACTCCGGAGCCAAATCGCCAAAGAGATCGTGGCGCTCGGGGGCGCACTGGAAGATGCAAGCATGGAGCGTGACGAAACCTTCGACGCCATGCTGGACCGGTTCCGATCGGCTGTAGGTGCCGATGCCGGGACATTAACTCCGACCAACCCGACCCTTCCTCCCTGGATCGCCCCACGGCGCGGCGCCGCAGAGCCGCTTTCCATCGAGGCCTTTGCCAAAAAGCTCAAGCGGATCGCGAACGAGGTCGGCATAAGCGAGGATGATTTCGAATACTTCGACCTCGCCCTGCGCTCGGGGGCATGTGCTGTTTTGCCAACGCCGGCGGCTGAGCGGATGATGCCGGGCTATGCGCGTCTCGTCACTGGCGGTGAGATCTTCCGCGATGTGATCGGCCCCGGCACAATTGCTCTGGACGACCTCTGGACACGCCCTGGCAACGGTGAGCCTGGCGGGCTACGGATGGCATGGACGGCAGCGCGGCGCACACCTGAGCGGTATCACCTACTCTGGCTTGATGGGCTCGACATGGCGCCGATGAAACTCTGGCTGCCAAGTCTACTCGACATTCTGCGCGGCCCGGAGCGCCCCCGCAACCTACTGATCTCTATGAGCCTTTCCGCGCGGCCTGCAGACTACAGCATGACTTGGCCCGAATTGACCCAGTCTGCTCTCTGTCTCGCCCCGGCCCTGCAGGTTGCCTCGGCGGGGAGCTTGCTGAGAGAGGCTTCGGGACGTGAGCGGCAACTTCATTTCCTGCCCCACGCGCCCCACGATCTCCTGGAAAAGGACGCACTTGAAGACCGTATCGCGGACAGTGAAATTGGGACGCCCGTTGAATTGGCGTTCGAGATCGGTCTCCACCGTGCCGCCTGCCTATTTGGCGCGTCGGAGGAGACCATTTCAACGCGCGTGACACGACTGAACGGATTGCGTCGCACTGGTGAGACATGGCTGAACGGCCTTCTAAAGGAGCAAGAAAATGCTTGATCCCCTCGGCGCCCATGGCGAGATCTTGAACCTATTTCTGTCCTACCTCGACACAGCCTACCGGATAGGCCGATCCGATCTCGCAGCAGCGCGCCGAGAGCTGCTTGCGGCACCGGATGGGCTTATGCCGGAGCCCTTTCTCGAGCCAGTGCCGCGCTACCGTGCCTCCGATTTGAGCTTCGAGGATATGGTGACGGCTGGAGCAGGATCCCCGTTGTGCGATTTCTCGGAGGAAGAGCGCGTGGCGATCGTGGAGATGTTCCTTTCTGGCCTCTTCCCGGGTGACGAGAGTGATGGCCGCTTGGCACGCCGCTCCCAATTTGCGCCCTATAGCCATCAGGTAGAAATGCTCACCCGCGGCTTACGACCTGGACAACCCGGCATCGTGACTTCCGGCACGGGTTCGGGTAAGACAGAGTCCTTCCTATTACCAATCCTCGCCAGCATCACGGCAGAAGCGACCCGCTGGCCTGCGCCGGCGCCCGGGTATTGCCATACAGATTGGTGGAAGGCGTCCCGCAACGAGACGATTATGCCGGATGGTAAGACGCGGCAGAAGACCCCCGAATTCACTCCGCATAGGGGAGCGGAAGGGACGGGAAGACCTGCGGCGTTGCGTGCTTTGCTACTCTATCCGATGAACGCGCTGGTCGAGGATCAGATGGTCCGCCTTCGTAAAACGCTCGATAGCCCCGAGGCGAAAGCGACATTAGACCGGCGCGCTCGCGGCAACCGGATCTTCTTCGGGCGCTACACCTCTGCGACACCAGTTCCCGGCCATCTGAGCCACCCACGGCGGACTGATCAAGGTGAGAAAAACGCGGCGCGGACGCGTAAACGCAAGGCCGCTCGGATGCTTCGAGAAATCGCTGCGGATCAGGAACTCGCCCGCACTTACGATCAGCAGAATCCGGACCAGGATCCTACACGCTACCTGTTCCCGTCTATCGACGGGGCAGAACTCGTTTGCCGTTGGGACATGCAACAGACGCCGCCGGACATCCTAGTCACGAACGTCTCGATGCTCAGCGCCATGTTATCGCGTGAGGTCGAGGCGCCGATTTTTGACGCTACCCGAGATTGGCTGGCGCAGGACGAGGATGCTTATTTCTATCTCGTTCTCGACGAGCTCCATCTGATCCGCGGCTCAGCAGGGACCGAAGCCGCGGCGCTGATGCGCCTGTTGATCACCCGTCTCGGACTGGACCGACCAGAGCTCCGGCACAAACTACGTATCCTCTCCTCTTCCGCCTCGCTGCCACTCGAGGGCGCCGAACGGGAGCAAAGCCTGAAGTACCTGTTTGATTTTTTCGGTCCATTCGGCACCTATTCCGCCGGGGCCGAAAACGGAGCGACGAGTCCCGAAGACTGGGCGGACAGCGTGGTTCCCGGCACGATGCAACTTCCGGAGCGGGGGTCCGGGATTCTCGATTCGGTCCCCTTCTCGGATCTGGCGCGTCTCCTCTGCCCCGAAGGGCACTTCACCGGAACGCTGAATTACAGGCCGGGCGAGGAACCGGCCCCGGACGAGATCGTGTCTCGCTGCGGACGCGCGCTGGGAACACCGAGCGGCGCAGTCACGGATGTCGCCACGCAGGCTGGACGGCGTCTGGCCGCCGCCTGTGTAGACAAAAGCGGCGCATTGAAAGCCGCTCCGGCCAGACAGATCAGCGAGTCTCTCTTTGGCACGACGGCGGATCTTCTGGCTCTGCGCGGCCTGACCATACTGCGAGGGATGGGAGACGGACAAGACGATATGCCGGGCGATGTCCCAGCCTTCCGTCTACATCTCTTTCTCCGAAACCTCGAGGGGCTGTTTCTAAGCCCGACGCTGAATGATGCAGGCAAGGTGGAGTACGAGAACCTGACTGTGGAGCGCGGTGCAAGCCATGCGGAGACCTCGCGCGGAACGCAGAGGATGTTCGAGCTTTACTACTGCGAGGTTTGCCATGCCGAATTCATCGGCGGGAGACGTGGGCAGACATCAGATTTTACGGCTAGGACGGAAATTCTGCCGACAACGAGCGATCTCGAGGGACTGCCTGACATCGGCGGCGAAACAGACTACGAAGCGCTGAGCCATCAACAGTTTGTGCTATTCCTGCCTAGGCGCACGCAAGTGCAGGTCAGTGAAAACGAGGATGAGTCGTGGCGCGACGCCTGGCTGGATCCGTCCAATGCCCAGCTTCTCGATACGGCGCCAACTGCGCAAGATGGGTGTATTCCCGGTCGCATCTTTATCCTCAAGGGGCAAGCCGCCCGTCACCCCCGTTCTGCCGGTCCCAATGGTTGCCCATGCTGTGGAGCCGACTATTTTCGGCGCAGTGAGAAGTTCCGCAAGTCACCGATCCGTAGCTTCCGCACCGGTTTTGCCAAAACCTCGCAACTCCTAGCTTCCGAACTGCTCGAACTCCTGAAACGATCGGGCACCCAGCCCAAGGCGGTTGTGTTTTCGGACAGCCGGCAGGATGCAGCGCGCGCGGCCATCAACGTCGAGCGTGGGCACCACGACGATATCCGCAGGCGTCTGCTCGTGGAGGCGATGCGGGAATTGGCTAAGGCTCCAGCGGTGGACGTCGAAGACTTGCGTCGGCAGAAGAGGGAGGCGGAAGCGGCAGGTGATTATGACCGCGAGGATGATCTCCACGAACAGATCAAGCAGGCGCGAAACGCGGGCGATCCCGATCGTATCCCGCTCTCCGAGATCATCGAGATCGCCGACTCTGGCAGGCCAGCAGCAGGGCGGCTGCTTGCGGGCATGGTCCGCATCGGCATGCATCCAACGGACGACACCGGCATCGAACGCCTGAAGGGGGGAGAACGGCTCTCGCCGCTTCTACGACTGGTTCGAGCTATTTGAAGAACCCGGTGGTGTCCCCACTTGGGCGCGTAACGTGGACGTCCAAGATAAGGGTGCTGCGCGCAACCAGGTTGCAGGTGAACAACGCACACTGGTTGAGGATGTAATTTTCTCACGCAACTACTTCGCGCTCGAGGAAACCGGGATCGGTTATCCCTGCCTGACGGGAAAAGCGGGACCTCGTAGTGACCGGCTCGATGCCCTGCTCCGCGTCCTGGCCGACAGCTACCGCGTGCAAGCCAACAAGTGGGTCAAGGATGACATCAAGGAGTGGCACGAAGCCCGGGATATCACGAGCCGGCGCGTTCGCGCCTTCCTCAACGCCCTCGCTCTGCCGGAGGAAGAGATCACCGGTCTGCTGGACGAGTTGAAAGGGCTCGGTCACGGCGGCGGGATCATCCGGATCGAGCGGCTCTTCGTAAAGGTCGTTCCTCCCGATGCACCGGTCTTCGAATGCCAGACCTGCCATCGCGCACATCTGCACAAAGGGTTCGGACTCTGTACCCGATGTCACGCTCCACTCCCAAGGGAGGCCAATGCCCAGGCCCGAGATATCCGGGAGCGCAACTACATTTCGCGCAGGCTCGAGACCGCGCTGGGCGAAGATCAGGGTGTCTTCCGGCTTCGGTGCGAGGAATTGACTGGACAGACCGGCTCGCCTGCCGACCGGTTGAGGCGCTTCAAGGGGATCTTCGTTGATGCGGCTCCCGATAGCCTTATCCGGCGGGCAAGAGAGATCGACATGCTGTCTGTCACCACGACCATGGAAGTTGGTATCGACATCGGCGCCCTACAGGCCGTCTACCAGGCAAACATGCCGCCCCAGCGGTTCAACTACCAACAACGGGTCGGGCGAGCGGGACGGCGTCGTCAGGCCTATTCGATCGCGCTGACACTCTGCCGCGGGCGCAGCCATGACCTGCACTACTTCCGCTATCCGAAGGCCATCACAGGAGATGCCCCGCCACCACCGTTCCTGACGCAGGATCACCTTGATATCGGGCGGCGTCTGATACGAAAGGGCTGGCTTGCAGCGGCCTTCGCGGGCCTGCGTGCGGCGCAGGGCGCGGGCTATCCAGGCGACATGCTGCACGACATCCACGGCGAATATGTCCCGGTCGGCTCCTATTTCGCGACAGGGAGCGGCTGGCAAGACCTTCTGCGTGAGGCACTCGAGCGCTCCATCGACACACGAGACCGGCTGGCCGCCAGCATCGGCGCTGGCTACCAGTGCCGCGCGGTACCGACTTCCTGACGAGCCTGTCCCCGAAAGAGCTGATCGACGCCATTGAGGCCACGCGTCCACCAGCAGGCGGGGCAGCGCCCGAGGGTCTCGCGGAGCATCTCGCAGAAGCGGGGCTGTTGCCGATGTTCGGCATGCCAACCCGCGTGCGCAATCTTTACGTCGGTCCTAAGGCCTCGTCTCGGGATGCCGCCGGCTGGGACACCGTGGACCGAGAAATTGATCTCGCGATCTACGAATTCGCCCCAGGTCAGACGCTTGCACGAGACAAAATGTTGCATACCCCCGTCGGCTTCACGTCGCCCCTAGGCCTGTTGCGACGAGGCAAGCATGGAGACTGGGAAATTACACCCGCCCCACTAAAGGAGTGGTGGAGCGAGACGCAGACGATTGCGGATTGCGAGAAGTGCAACGGTATCACGATGATTCAAGCCGGTCAGAACATTTCCGAGCTGACCTGCGCCGAGTGCGGCCATCCTCTCTCCGGCGAGGCCGTCGAGACCTATCATTCCCCTGCTGCCTTCCGGACGGATTTCAAGCCGCAGAAATCGGACGGAATGGAACAGTTTCCCCCGCTGCTCCGCCGGGAAACTGCCTCCATCATTTCGCCGATGACCGCCAGCGATGTACCCGGTGCCAACATGATCCTTTCGTCGGGGTCGGAAGCACAGATCATCCGGCGGAATCGCGGTCCGCTCGGGAAGGATGGCACGCCGGAACCTTATTCGCTTGTTTCCCGGACGCAGGGACAGGCATGGTTTGAAATGGAGGGTGGAAAGCCGCAGAAGGTCTCGCGAGTACCGCATCAGGCAATCTTGGAGACCACCTCCCGTCAGGCCGGCTCATGGTTTGAGGAGCAGGATGGGTTCGCCCCCCACTCCGTCCGACTCTTCTCGCGCAAGCGCACAGATGCTCTGACGATCACGATGCAGCGTATGGCCCCCGGCCTAGCCCTCAACCGGATTGGCGGTAACAGGAAAGATGTCACCTTAACCAGTCTACGGGCGGCGGCGATCAGCGCAACCCACATGCTGATCCAGCGTGCCTCATTGGCCTTCGACATCGATCCCGACGAGTTCGAGCCTCTGGAGCCACGATCAAACGATGATCGCCCGGTTCTCCAGATCGCGGATGTACTGGTAAACGGCGCAGGCTTCTGCCGTCGGCTTGCAACGAGCATCGGAGACCGCCCCCTCGTCGCTACCCTAATTCAGTCGATGCTGAACGATCCGGAAGACCCGCTGACCTCCCGTTTCCAAGCTAAAGCCCACCGTCGGGACTGCGGCCTGGCTTGCTATCACTGCATCCAGAGATACGGGAACCGGCACTATCACGGCCTTCTGGACTGGCGTCTCGGGATGAGCTTCCTGCGCTGTCTGAACGACTCTGCCCATGACGTCGGCCTTAACGGAGACTTCTCGGTACCGGAGCTTTCGGATTGGAGGACGCTTGCCAACCGCGCCGCCGAGGATCTGCGCCGTCTGTCACCTTCGACCCGGCGTATCGTTCAAATCGGTCCGAATGCTCTGCCTATGGTGCTCTGCGACGAGGCGGGACATGAAGAAGCTTTCGCGATTGTTCATCCGTTCTGGGACCGAGCCATGCTGACAAACCGCCTAGCGGAGCATCTGGATCCAGGCTATTCGCTCTATCTAATCGATACGTTCGAGGCGTCCCGCAGACTTCTAACAGCAGTGGATCACACGCGATCCGTGCCGAATGCGCGACCGACGCATACTGACGATGCCGGATGGTTCGGTTCAAATGACAGATAGGGTTTACCGTGCCGTAGGAACTGGTTTTCCTTCAAGACAAGAGCGCCTTCGACCCGATCGACAATCTGCGTGTCGCTGGCCCCCGGCGGACCGGATAAGACCTGAGCATGACCCGTAAACCGCGGCTTCCGATGCTCATCTTGATCGCTGTACTTTCAGCGATGTTCGTCCCGAGCCTCTCTTGAGGCCCCGTGTTCCATCGCCTCCAAAGGCCCTGTAGGCACCTCGGACACCCTACGGGCATCTTCCGGGCCGCTCCGCTTCAACCCCCTACCTTGAGTCCCGGCAGGGGCCTCAGAGGGACAGACTGTTACACGCCGCCTGCGCACGGGCCTGAATGAACGCGTCCCGGAACTCCGCGCCCTGTGTCTTGTCGTATCCCATCAGCGCATCGACAAACCCGGCCATTTTCTCGAGCTGCTCTGTTGTCCCGTCCATCCCCGCAATATAGCGCCCAAGCTCCCCCGGAGTTTTCTGGCTGATCTGCTCTTGGCTGAACTGAAAGCGCGCCTGGTCTACGTTGGTCATCTCTTTTCTCCGTCTCTGTTTCAGATGACGTATGCGCCAGATTCTACTGTTCAACTCCAGGCCCCACAAACAGGGGACAGATTGCCTTGTCGCCTGACACCCAGCATCAGCCCGTCCCGGCAACAGCGCGCAGCGCCCTCATCCTTTTGATCTTTGAACTAGGGCCGAAGGCCCGCAACGCCCACAGGGCGTCCCCGACGCCCCGTGTTCTTTCAGCTGCGGTGAGCATAGATTGGGTGGAGTGACAGGGTATGTGACAGGGTCGACCAGAGGTCTGTCCTGTCACATACCCTGTCATTGAACCCTTGGAATACCCGAAAAAGAATTACCAGATTTCGGCTCGCTATCCGGAGACCAGGTCCTCCGGCAATTATTTATCAGGCAGATACCGAGCCGGCAGAGGCCGGATGGTCCTGAGAAATAAGGGGCATACCTCTGCCTTGACGAGATAAGCCGACGGGGGCGGCATTTGCTTCGATGCCAATCGATCCAGCAAAAAGCAAAGGATGGTCGCTGCAACGACCGCCCTCTCACGGGATCGAGGATCCCTCTGGATGGAGTCAATTATGTCCGAAAAGCACCTGGAAAGCAACATCGAGGCACCCGCCCTGACAGGTCAGCCCCCGTCCTGTAACACGGGGGCAAAAAAAACTGCCCACCATAATTCCGACCAGAAACACCCCAGGACAAGGAAGGGAAGGCCAAAGCTTACTCAACATGAGAAAGACCAGATCGACGACGAGAAGAAGTCCAGCCCGCTGACTGTCGATCTCGAGAAGATCAGCTCGATCTCCACTATGTTCGAGACCTTCGAATTCGACTGGTGGGAAGGTACTGTGCTGAGCGCGAAGACCATCTCAGGTCATTTCGACCCTGACTATCCAGACGAAGAGCGCTCCGCGGCTACAGCGCTTGTCGGCATAGTCCGGGAGATTGGCCTCCTACCGAACTTCGGCAACATTGGCGGTCAGAACGGATACCGCGCCAGCATTCCATGTCACCCTTCCATCGGCGAACTCGACGTCCACGCAACTGTGTCTCACGCCAGCCGGGATAGCATGCCTCACATTCATTTCTATGGTGCAGGCGGTGCATGTCCAGTCCACGTAGAGGCTTACAAGCGGGCATCAGTCCCAACCCTGCTCTCGAGGGCGGATGTCAGACTCGATATTACACGCCCCTGCCTTTTCGAGGACCTGACCGAGGCGCTGATCCGTCATGAAGCTGAGCGCGACGACGCCCGCAGGAAGAGCAATCCGGGCTCGAAGCCGACGAGCTCTTACCGTGTAATAGATTCCGGTCACCAAGGACGAACCCTCTACTTAGGAGCCCCTACTTCCAGGTTCCGGCTGCGCATTTACCAGAAGGACTTGCAGCGAGCTGCGGCTGGGGAGATCCCCTGGTCTGAGGCGGACCCTGACCTCTTCCGCATCGAAGGCCAGTTCCGTCCAGACTCCGGATCGAAGATGAGCTACGCGCTCATGAGTGCGTCGGAGATGGCGCGGAGCAATCCAACTATGCGACGCGTCCTTCGCACCCTAGGCGAACTGATCGGCGTCGATGGTGAAGTCGAGATCGTGAAGGCCCGCGAGATCGCGAAAGCCCGGACAGCCCGGAGCTCCGCCGATCATGGGATGCGTCAATACGCTGCAACTTTCGCGCGTGCTGCGCTTTCCGATCTGGTCGAGGAACAGGCGCGGGAAGTCACGCACTTTGAGGAACTCGCAAAATCTGGAGATACTGAAGACCTTACCCCGGTCGTCCTCCCCCCTACTGCAGATGATGTATCAGAACGTGCAATCCGAGATTTTCGGGAGTGGATGTTTGCCTACCCCGTCGCTCAGGACGTCATCAATGCCTTCGGTCTCCAACTAACTGGGGAAGGTGTCGATGTCGCAACTGCGATCGTACAGCTCGCCGAGGAACAAGTGGCAAAAGGTCTACGCAACAAGCTCGCAGGAATGGCTGCCACGGTTGACATGTGCCACGAGTTTGGAGACGACGCCCGCGCGGCGGAAATCCTAGAAGCAATTGAAGGCCTCAAGGGCGAAGTGGCTAGGATCGAAGATTTCTACGGTAACAAATTGCAGAACGTGTGGATCGCTCGTCTCTCTGTCCGGGATTACTTGGATGGACTCGAAAATTATATCGCGAAGCTCCACCATCTCCCGGGCGAAATGGAAGACGTCAATATCATCCAGCTCTCCGACTACTTGCCGCAGCGATCACAGTTCGCGTTGAGACCAGGTCTACATATTCAGCTGGGCGGTATTCCCTTCGAGATGTCCCAATTTAGCTACCTCGACGCTACGGACGCTCTGATCTCCGGTGCAATGTGACTTCAAAAAACCCAAAGACGGACTCCCGCCAAAGGCGGTCGCGAAGCGACAACAACATTGCCATCAGCCCGGCGCTCCGGGCTGATCCAGAAATTTCACGGAGACATTGCCTCTAGGATTCATGCTCGAACTAGAAGCCGTGGACGGGTCGGAAAGACCCCTGCATCAAGAAGAAGAAAGACAGTTCATCCTCCGCGCACTTCGCCACAATCTTCGGGTTCGCTCTTGCTGTATGCAGCCGGATCTACCCTCCTGGCGACATCGAGGTCCGGTGCTGAGGTAGTTTTCCCGGCGCCGTCACGCACATCTCATCCGCGGCAGCAGTGCTTGAGCAAGGATCCAGGATCGTACCGGCCTTTATCTTTCCGACGGTCAGGCAGTTGCCTTGAGCGAGCTCAGGACCATTGCTCCGTCTGCCAGTCGCACAGCGACAGGCAGTGTTCCTTCGCTCCCGGTACCGGTCGCTCCGATACCGCATCTAGCGGCACGTCGCCCCCGGCCCTTCCTCTACGTGGACGTCCGACGAAGTGTCAGGTATGCCGCGAGAGGGCACCGCTAATCTTTGCCTTGAAATCATCGATCGCCGGGGCTTCCTTGTACATGATCGCGTTCTGAAGGCTGGCGTGGCTCGTTCCCTCTACGCGGCTAATTTTTGGACGGAACTCACCCGGGCGAGTGGGGTCATCTTCGAACACGTAGGTCATGAAAACAATGTTCACGGTCTTGTCCCGGACGTTCGGAGTACGCATGAAGTCGGCCTTGTCGATTACCGATTGATATACCTGATCTTGGATCACGGCGATGATCTTGGTGCCCCAGTGATGATGGAAATACCCTTTCCGGACCAGCTGTGTGATATACCGCTTGTAGACGTTGTCCCAGTTGAACCCGTAGGTAGGTCTCTTAGGAAGCTCCAAGCCACCTCGGAGAGCATCGTACGCAGGGTATGCGGATCCAGTTATATCAACCGCCTGTAGCTCGACGGACAGAAAGTTCCCGATCGCCCCATCATCGTCTTGGTCCGCGATGACAAAGTCCACATTGCCGAACCCTGACATTTGCACCTCCGACGCGATCATCGGATTCTTGGGGGGATCGAAGGGCCAACAATGGTCGATCACTTCCTGCAGCCAGTCCACCTGGTAGAAACGCTTCGGGCAGACACATATTAGGTCGCGCTCCGTCTCTCGCGGCTTGCCCTTCGAACCCCTCCAGAGTGAACATGTCGGATAGGGTTCGTTCCCGCCGAGATTTGTAGATCTCTTGGGGCACTCCGTCTTGATGAAAGGACAGATGTAACCCGAATCCGCCGGCGCCACTCCCATGGTGGCGCGCCTCCCCGAGGACTTCGCCAATGGCGTCCCGGGGGTCAAACGGCATGAAGAACGCCCCGCTCCACGTCGAGGGGCACATCGCCGCTTCGCGCAGCATCCGCGGCCATTACTGCCTCCGCCACAGCCTTACCAAGCAGCGGAGGAACAGCATTTCCCACTTGCACGAACTGCTCTGTCCGGGATCCCTTAAATTCGAAGAAGTCAGGGAAAGCTTGCAAGCGCGCGGCTTCACGGACAGTGAAAGACCGGTTTTGCGTCGGATGGATGTAAGCGCCCCAGTGTACATCGCATTTGGTCAGAACCGTACAGGACAGGTCTGTCTTCCTGGGGCGACCGTAACGCTTTGTGTGGTCGGATCGCTTCGCCTTTTTCATCCCTTCCGGGAGGAGGTGGAAGGGAATATCGCGCCACGAACCACCTTCGGGAATGCTCTCCATCCGCGCGAGATTGATCTTCGACAGACGAGTGGCCGCATGGTTACTGACTGCTGTCCGGTCTCCCCTGAGAAGCGCTTGGTAGCTATTCTGCGGACCAGTGGGATACGTCTCATTCCCTCGGTCCTCACCGTTGAGAAGCTCTGGCAAATCCGAGATCGCGTCCCACACAGTGACAAAAGGCTCCAGTTCAGGTCCATGGCTCGCGGTGGGGAACAAGATCGGGCACTCGTCTTCCTTCGTCGCGATGAAGAACACCCTGCGTCGCTCTTGGGGCACTCCAAATTCCTCGGCCTTCAAAGTCTTCATGTCCACCCGGTATCCGAGTTTCCGCATCCCGGCCTGGATCTCCCGAACGATACCCCCTCCTGCGATGGAGGTGATCCCGGTCACGTTCTCCATAACGATCCACCGCGGCTGGATCTCCGACACCATCCGTAGGTACTCTTTGAAGAGCCCTGCCCTGGGATCATCCACCCCGCGCCCATGGTTGTAGACACTGTAGCCCTGGCAGGGAGGTCCGCCGACAATGACGTCGACTTCGCCGGCCTTCACGCCGGCCGCTGCGAGCATGTCCGCAGCAGAGATCTCCTGAATCGGTCCATGGACGAACTTTGCTTCAGAGTGAGTTGCCTCGAAGGTAGCACCGAAAGTCGCATCGATGTCTTGCCCGGCGAGCACATGAGCTCCAGCTTGGCGGAAGCCTTCAGACAGTCCACCGGCTCCGCAAAATAGGTCAATAGCAGTCCAGTCGCGCATGCCCGCCTCCATTTAGTTGTTTTCGTCCAACTGACCACATCTGCGCATCTTGGGCAAGATTCGCGACAGATTTAGTGAGACTGGACTTATGTTCTCAATATGTTCCTGCAATCAACCACTTTTCGGCAGAAGGAACCGCTTTTCGTCATCTCAGCCGGTTGCGGGCCGAAATCCGCGGCATACAGATTCTATGTCACTGCCATGGAGATCTTAATGCAGAACGAAACCGCAGCAGCCCTTTACCAAGAGTTCGGGCGCCTGGTCGTCCCTGTTGACGATGTACGCACGTCCTACTTCTCTGAGTACGGGTGGGACACTTTCCGCCGTAAGCTGTTCTCAGGTGCCCTCAAACTGCCGTGCCTCCAACTCACGGAGGGTCAAAAAGCAAAGCTCTACGTCGATGTCCGCGATCTTGCAGACTACCTTGACGCCCGGCGTGACGCCGCACGTCGCGATCTTCGCCGGAAGTCCGTCGTGTAGACCTGAGATTTTCGACAGCGCCCACCAAGAGCCCCGCCCGACGGCGGGGCTTTTTTCGTACCTGAAGCGCCGCGTACGCTCAAATGTACGCCTGAGACCGCTTGGCAGGATCAAACACCCTTAAATACTGAACTAAGACGGGAGCAACGGTCCAGTCCATCATCGGGGCGACGGAGAGGCGGGCGGCCCGGTGAAGGTCCGAAACTGCTTGTCTTTCTGGCTCTTCCGTCATCCACCCCACTCCTGCTTCCGCCCATGCCCGGGCCTTTTGCGCCCGTTGTCGGGGACGGTGCAACACAATGTTGCACCGACGCCGCCTGTTGCACCGCCCTTCGGTGCCCTGCCCTTTCGACCGCGCAACCGCGCGGCCGAGGTCGGGGCCCGGCCTGCGGGGACACGATCCCGCCCCCGGCTCGATACATCGCCCGGGCCACGCCGTCTCGACCCACCCCTTGGCGGTCGGTGACTGCCCCGCGACACGCGAGCCGGACAAGTACCATTTCGGACCCTCGGAAGAAAGACGGCGCTGGGTGGGTCACAGCGGCGGCCCGCAAAACGAAGCGCGGCGCGTTCGGCCTGACAGCCCACGCAGATACGCCTCCCCCTGAACCGCGCGATGAACAACCGGCAGGCGCAGAAAGACGCCGGGGCCGCGTGTCACGGCTTGCCTTCTGCGCGGGCTGGCCCAAGCTGGGCCGGGCGATGCCCGTGGCCCGCGAGGGTCTCGACGGTCGCGCGCCCTGAAACATCGCGGCCCGGCCCGGCCCCGCCGCCACACCAAGGGAGACTTGTCCATGAAGATCATCCGAGCCGGAAGCACGCCCTCTGCCCCCGGCCCCGAGGAGTATTTCACCGGAACCGTGCGCATCGACCCGATGTTCCAGGCCGAGGCGCCGGGCCGCACCAGCGGCACCCATGTCACCTTCGAACCCGGCGCCCGGACCGCGTGGCACACCCACCCGGCGGGACAGACCATCATCATCACCTTCGGGCGCGGTCGGGTGCAGCGCGACGGCGGCCCGGTCGAAGAGGTCACGGCGGGCGACGTGGTCTTCTTTCCGGCTGAGGAAAAACACTGGCACGGCGCAGCGCCCGGGACCGCCATGTCGCATATCGCCATTCAGGAAAGCATCGACGGCACGCCTGTGATCTGGCTGGAGAAGGTTTCGGACGCCGATTACAACGGCTGACGCCCCCCGCGCCGCCTGTCCATGCGGCGGCGCGGCGATGCGCGGCAGCGGCACAGCGGCCTGTGCATGCGCGCTGTCGCCATCGTCGAGGCGCCGGGCGTTCGCCTCATCCCCTGCGCAGGCCGCTGTACCCCGCCGCTGCTGCTCAGTCTGACGGCAGGCCGTCTTCTCGATATCCCTGAATCGGGGCATGGACCGGCTGCGGAAGCGCCCCCTCGGGCAGTTCGAAATAGGCGGCGTTCGCCGCCACGATCTGCGGCAGCTCCGACAGGACCTCGCGCAGGTGTCGGCGCACCGCCGCATTGGCCTGCGGCACCGCGCCCCGTTCGATGGCATCGACGATGGCCCCGTGCTGCGCGATCAGCTTGCGCTGCGGGAACTGGCCCAGCGACAGGAAGCGCACCCGGTCCATCTGCGACTTCAGCCCCTCGATCTGCTTCCATGCCCCGCCCTTCCCGGCGGCTTCGGCCAGCGTGCGGTGAAACAGGTCGTCATAGCCGAAGAAATCCTGCGGGGTGTCCTGCCCCACCCGTGCCTGGTGGTCCAGTTGCGCCCGCAACTCGCGGATCACGGCGGCATCCTGCTGCAAGGCGAGGATCTTGGCGATATCGGCCTCGATCGCCTCGCGCAGGAAACGGGCATCCAGCACGGCATTGTAGCCGATCCGGCTGACGATGGTGCCGCGCTGGGGCAGGATCGCCAAGAGGCCCTGATCGGCGAGGCGGATGAAGGCCTCGCGCACAGGCTGGCGGCTGACGTCGTAAAAGCGCGCAACCTCGGATTCGGACAGGCGGTCGCCGGGCTTCAGGTCGACCTCGGATGATCCGTTCGCGCAGGATCCGCGAGATCTGCCGCGTGATCGGCGTCGCAGGATCAAGCGACCAGCTTTCCCGGATATCTGCCCGCATCGTTCATCCCCTTCCCGGATCACTCTACCATACTTCCATACTAGAGATTAAATCCGCAGGATGATAGGCCCGTGCCAAAGACATCGACTCGGGAGGACAGCATGAAACAGACCTGGCGCTGGTTTGGACCCAAAGATCTGGTTTCAACGGAGGACGTGGCGCAGGCGGGCGCCGAGGGCATCGTTTCGGCGCTGCACCACGTGCCGACCGGCGCCGTCTGGACGCCCGAAGAGATCGCGCAGCGGCAGGCCGAGATCGCGCATATGACCGACGGCAGCCCCTCGGGGCTTGACTGGGCGGTGGTCGAAAGCCTGCCCGTCTCCGAGGACATCAAGAAGCAGCAGGGCGCGTGGCGCGAGCATATCGCCAACTACAAGACCAGCCTGCGCAACCTCGCGGGGGCGGGGATCGAGGTGATCTGCTACAACTTCATGCCGGTGCTGGACTGGACCCGCACCGACCTTGCCTGGCGGCTGAAGAGCGGCGCAAGCTGCATGCGCTTCGACCTTGTGGATTTCGCCACATTCGACCTGCATATCCTCGCCCGCCCCGGCGCGGCGGAGGATTACGACGAGGCCCTGCGCGACGCGGTACGCCCGCCGCTTCGCCGCCATGGACGATCCCGCGCGCGAGGCGCTGGCCGGCAACGTGGTCTTCGGCCTGCCCGGCGCGGCGGAACGCTTCTCGCTGGAGGATGTGCGCGCCCATCTCGCGGAATACGCCGCCCTGTCCGAGGACAGCCTGCGCAGCCACCTGATCGACTTCCTGTCCGAGGTCGCGCCGGTCGCGCAGGAACTGGGGCTGCGCCTGTGCTGCCACCCGGACGATCCGCCCTTCCCGCTGCTGGGCCTGCCGCGCATCATGTCGACAGAGACGCAATACGCGCAGGTCATGCAGGCGGTCGACATTCCCGCCAACGGCATCACGCTGTGCTCGGGCTCTCTGGGCGCGCGGCCCGACAACGACCTGCCGGGCATGATGCAACGTCTGGGCGAGCGCGTGCATTTCCTGCACCTGCGCAACGTCAAACGCGAAAGCACCGAGATCCGTGGATCGTTCTACGAGGCCGAACATCTGGGCGGCGACACCGACATGGTGGCGCTGATCGAGGCCGTGCTGGTCGAAGAGGCACGGCGCCGCAAGGCAGGCCGGGCCGACTGGTCGATCCCCTTCCGGCCCGACCATGGGCAGGACATCCTCGACGATCTCGGGCGCCGCACGCAGCCCGGCTATCCCTCGATCGGGCGGCTCAAGGGGCTTGCGGAACTGCGCGGCATCATCGCCGCCCTGTCGCCGCGCGTGTCCGCATGACCCGCCTCGGCACGCCGGACAGCCTGCCCGGGACCGTCGCGCGGCCCGGCTACGATCCCTCGGCCCATGGCACGGGGATCGTCCACATCGGCCTTGGCGCCTTCCACAAGGCGCATCAGGCGGTCTACACGGACGACGCGCTGACCGCCGAGGGCGGCGACTGGCGCATCATCGGGGTCAGCCTGCGCAGCCCCGAACCGGCAGAGGAACTGACGCCGCAGAAAGGGCTTTACACGGTGATCGAACGCGACGTCGACGGCAGCCGCGCCCGCGTCATCGGCGCGCTGGCCCGCGCGCTTTGCGCCCGGACCGACGCGCAGGCGGTGATGGCGGCGCTCTGCGCGCCCGAGACGCGGATCGTGACGATCACCGTCACCGAAAAGGGCTATGGCCTCGACCGCGCCACCGGCGGCATCGACCGCAGCCACCCCGCCATCGTCGCCGACCTCGCCACGCCCGAGGCCCCGCAGGGCCTTGCGGGCCTTCTGGTCCGGGCGCTGGCGCTGCGCCACGCGGCGGCTGTGCCGCCCTTCACCGTACTCAGCTGCGACAACCTGCCGGACAACGGCGCGCTGACCCGCTCGCTGCTGATCGACATGGCGCGGCATGTGGCACCCGACCTCGTGGACCACATCGCGACCGGGGTCGCCTTCCCCGGCAGCATGGTCGACCGGATCACCCCCGCCCGCACCCCCGCCACGCTGGCGCTCGCGCAGGAGATGATCGGCGTAGAGGATCACGCCGCCATCGAGGCCGAGAGCTTTCGCCAATGGGTGATCGAGGACCGCTTCCCCACCGGGCGCCCCGCTTGGCAGGCGGGCGGCGCGCTCTTTGTGCCCGAGGTGCGCCCCTTCGAGCTGATGAAGCTGCGGATGCTGAACGGCGCGCATTCGATGCTGGCCTATGCGGGCTTCCTTGCCGGGCACCGCTACGTGCGCGACGTGATGGCGGACCCGGCCCTCGCGCGGCTGGTCGAGCGGCACCTGCGGGCGGCGGCGGGCACCCTGGACCCGCTGCCCGGCGTCGATCTGGACGGCTACGCGCAGGCCCTGTCGCGCCGCTTCGCCAATCCGCATCTGGGGCATGAGACCTACCAGATCGCCATGGACGGGACCCAGAAGCTGCCGCAGCGCATCCTTGCCCCCGCCGCCGAGGCGCTGCGGCGCGGACAACCGCTGGATGCCTTCGCCTTCGCCAGTGCCGCATGGATGCGCTACACGCAGGGGCGGCAGGATGACGGCACCGGCTACGCCCTGCGCGACCCGCGCGAAGAAGACCTGCGCGCCGCCGCCCAAGGCGAGGATGCGGGCGCGCTCTACGACCGTCTGGCGCGGCTTCCGGGGCTCATGCCCGAGGCCCTGACCGCGGCGCCGGACTGGCGCGCGGCGGTGGTCTCGCGTCTCGATCTCATGATGCGGCAGGGCATGCCCGCCGCCCTCATCGCCGAGGCCGACTGACGCCCTGCCCCAAGGCAGGCGCGCCAGCCGGCTGTACCGGTCAGTTGTACCGGTCCGCCGTCAGCCCGTCGAAAGAGATCTCGGGCTCACGGCCAAGCACCACATCCGCCACCGCGCGGGCCGAGCCGCAGGCCATGGTCCAGCCCAGCGTGCCGTGCCCGGTGTTGAGGAAGAGGTTGTCGTAGCGCGAGCGCCCCAGCACCGGCGTGCCGTCCGGGGTCATCGGGCGCAGGCCGGTCCAGCCCTCGGCCCGGGACAGGTCGCCGCCGCCGGGAAAGAGATCGTTCACCACATGGCGCACCGTATCGGTGGCATGCGGCCCCAGCCGGTCGGAATAGCCCGCGATCTCGGCGGTGCCCGCAACCCGGATGCGGTCACCCAGCCGGGTGATGGCAACCTTGTGCGTCTCGTCCATGATCGTCGATTGCGGCGCCGCCGCATCCTCGACCACCGGCAGCGTGACCGAATAGCCCTTCACCGGGTAGACCGGCAGGCGGATCCCGGCGGGCGTCAGCAGCTTCGGCCCGTGGCTGCCCAAGGCGCAGACATAGGTATCGCCGGTGATGCGCCCCGCGATCTCGGTCTCGATGCCCGCCACGCGCCCGTTTTCAATGGCGATGGATCGGATCGTCTGGCCGTATTGGAACTCCACCCCCATCTCGACGCATTTCTCGGCCAGCGCGGTGGTGAACATCCGGCAGTCGCCGGTGCGGTCCGCCGTCAGCCGCAGGCCGCCGACGAATTTCTCGCGCACCCGCCCCAGCGCCGGTTCCGCCGCGATGCAGCCCTCGCGGTCCAGCACCTCGAAGGGGGAATCGTACTCGGCAAGGATCTCCTGATCCGCCATGGAGCCTTCCAGCTGCTTTTCGGTGCGGAACAACTGCAGCGTGCCCTGCTCGCGCCCGTCGTAATCGATCCCGGTCTCGGCGATCAGGTCGGGCATGACATCGCGCGAGTAATTCGAGATCCGCACCATGCGGCTTTTGTTCACCCGGTAGCGTTCGTCATTGCAGTTGCGCAGCATCTGCACACCCCAGGCCCACATGGTCGGGCTGATCAGCGGCCATATGAACAGCGGGCGGCGCTTCATGAAGAGCCACTTCACCGCCTTCACCGGAATGCCCGGCGCGGCCCAGGGCGAGGTCATGCCGTAGCTGAGCTCGCCCGCATTGGCATAGCTGGTCTCGAGGCCCGGCCCGGCCTGCCGGTCCAGCACCGTCACCTCGGCGCCCGCCCGGGCAAGGTAATAGGCGGTGGTCACGCCGATCACGCCCGCCCCCATCACGATGATTTTCATCCCACGTCTCCTTTCGGGCGGTCAGCAGGCCGCCGTCACGATAATCTCGACCTTCAGCGTGTCGCGGGCAAGGCGGGCCTCGCCGCAGGCGCGCGCGGGCGCCTCGCCCTCGGGCACCCAGGCATCCCAGACCGCATTCATCTCGGCAAAGTCGGCCATGTCGGACAGCCAGACGATGGCCTGCAGGATCTTCCCGCGCGAGGATCCGGCCCGCTCGAGCAGCGCGTCGATGCGGGCAAGGCAGTCCTGCGTCTGCTCGGTCACGGTGGCGCCCTCGCCGACCTGACCGCAGAGATAGGCGGTGCCATTGTGCTTGACGATCCGGCTCATCCGGGCGCCGGTGTCGATCCGTTCGATCATGTCTTCTGTCCTGTCCTGACGCGCGACCCGCGGGCCCCGGCCCGCATTACCGCCTTTCCCGGCGGGATGACACTCCGGCGGCGCAACGGGGTCAAGGGGTCGGCCACCGGCCAGCGCGGAAATGCCCGCGCCGTGCCAGCCCGGGACCGGCCCGCCCCGGTCAGGCCTCTTCGTGCAGCGCCTCTAGCGGCACCTTCATGTCGATGATCAGCCAGCCATTCTCGACCCGGCGCGTCTTTTCGGCGCCCAGCTGCATCGCAGAGGCCTTGATCAGCATCGAGCCAAAGCCCTTCTGCGCCCCTTCGTCATAGTCCTCGTACCGTCTCGCGCCAGGTCAGATGCAGCCCCTCGGGCACCATGGTCCAGGTCACGGCGATCTCTCCGTCCTGGCGGTGCAGCGCCCCGTATTTGGCCGAGTTGGTCGCCCATTCGTGGAAGATCAGCACCAGCGAGGTCACGGCCTTGGCGGGAACCATGACCTCTGCGCCGCTCAGCGCAATCGTCTGCTGCGTGCGGGCCGGGGCCAGCACCCGCTCCAGCAGGGCCGCAAGCCCAAGCGGCTGGGTGCTGTCGGTCTTCTTCATCAGCGAATGCGCGCGGTCCAGCGCCGCGACGCGCCCGCGCAGGTTGTCGACCAGGGCGGATTTGTCCTCGCTTTCGCGCGCCGCGCTCGAGATCATCGCCGAGACCAGCGCAAAGAGGTTCTTGATGCGGTGGTTCATCTCCGCAAGGTGCAGTTCGCGTTCGGCCAGCAGCTCCTGCTCGGTGGTCACGTCAAAGCTGACCCCGGTGATCTTCGGCATGCCGTCGCGGATGCCCAGCCGGGCCACGCCCCGCACCCAGCGTGCCGTGCCCGAGGGCAGATCGAGGCGAAAGACCTCTTCGTAGACGGCGCCCTCCGTATCGAGCGCCGCAAGCGCGCCGAAAACCCGCTCGCGATCCTCTGCATGCACCCGGGACTGCATCAGCGACTGCGTCACCTCGGCGCCGGGGTCGATTTCGAACAGCGCGCGGCAGGTCTCGTCCAGAAGCAGCGCCCCATCGTCCGGGTCATAGTCCCAGCGCCCGATCCCGGCATAGCCGAAGGCAAGGTCAAGTGACGTTCCGGATGGCGACATCGGGGGCAAATCCTTCGCGGCAGGGCGTGTTTGGGGGCAATTTCACATCGGCTCGGCGGAGTCGCCACCGGGGCAACACCACGCCGTTCCAATGTTAACTTTCATGACCAAGTGTCAACCGGTCAGGTCAGTTTAAGCGGCCCGTTGCCGTAAAGGTAAGCGGGATCAAAGCTGCCCAAGGCCCACAACGCCTGACTGTCCAGCACCGTGACCTGCCCGCGCGAGATATCCACGACACCGGTTTCCCGCAGCTTGCGCACGACCCGGTTCATATGCACCGATGTGGTGCCGCAGGCATCCGCAAGCTCCTGCTGGGTCAACGGCAGGGGGAAGCCCCCGCCGAGGCAAGATCCACGAAATCGAGACGCCGCCAGAGTTCCGCCACCAGATGCGCGACGCGCCCGTCGGCGCTGAGCCGTTCCAGTTTCATGATCCACTCGCGGTGCATGGCCGCGTCCAGCAGGGTCGAGTACCACAGCATCCGCGCCAGGTTCGGTTCGGTCCTCAGCACCTCTTCGATGCGCGCGTGCGGCGCATAGCCGATCTGCACGGTGCCGATGGAAACAACGTCATGATCCAGGCGTTTCAGGGCAAAGGCATGCAGGTCGACGAAATCCCCCGGCACGTGCAGCGCCACGATATGCCGCTTGCCCTCGGCATGGATGACGCGGGCAACGAAGCCTTCGATCAGCATGGTGCTCTGCTGCAGCACGGCGCCGCGTTCCAGGATGACATGGGGTCCGGTGAAGCGCTCTGTCCGCTCGACAAGCCCTTCCAGCACGCCCTTCTCACGCGCGGTCAGGGCCTCCCGAGAGCGGCCCTGAAGGAACCGCCGGGTGTTCGGATAGTCGTCATCGGTCATGCGTGCTCCTGCCCGGTTCCGGATCGGACAAACCCGCCCCGGTGGGAATATTTAACATTTGTTAATAGGATTGCCACGGCGAGGCACCACGCGAATTGCGGGAACAACGCGCGGAAAGCGGATTTCGCCTCACACAGGTGGAATTTAATCCCCGCCCGCGCGCCTCCGGGGCCGCATCGGAACGGGGTTTTCGTTTAAGAAATGACATACTCGAATCATGCGCGGATTTCATAAAGATCCCAAGGGGAATTCAATTCAACTCATGTTCCGGATGCGGTAAGGAGGGCGCTCAATCCCGACCGGAGGTCCCATGCTGCCCTTTGCCCTGCCCGACGCCCCTGCCCTCGCGACCCTTCGCGCGGTTGCAGAGCAACGCATCCTGATCCTTGACGGCGCGATGGGCACGATGATCCAGACCCTTGGCCTGTCGGAAGAGGATTTCACCGACGGCGGTCACGTTCACGGCCCCGGCTGCCGTCATCATCCGACCGACCGCCCGCAGAAGGGCAACAACGACCTGCTCAGCCTCACCCGGCCCGAGGCGATCGAGGACATCCACTTCGCCTTTGCAATGGCGGGCGCCGACATCCTCGAAACCAACACCTTTTCCTCCACCACCATCGCGCAGGCCGATTACGGGCTGGAGTCGGCGGTGCACGACCTGAACGTCGCAGGCGCGCAGGTGGCCCGCCGCGCCGCCGACCGCGCCACCGCCGAAGACGGTACCGTCCGCGCTTTGTCGCGGGCGCCGTGGGGCCGACCAACCGCACCGCCTCGATCAGCCCGGACGTCAACGATCCCGGCTATCGCGCCGTCAGCTTCGACGACCTGCGCACCGCCTATGGCCAGCAGACCGACGGGCTGATCGAGGGCGGCTCGGACCTGATCCTGATCGAGACGATATTCGACACGCTCAACGCCAAGGCCGCGATCTTTGCCGCCTTCGAGTCCTTTGCGCGCGCGGGCAGACGCCTGCCCATCATGATCTCGGGCACCATCACCGATGCCTCTGGCCGCACCCTGTCGGGGCAGACGCCCACCGCCTTCTGGCACTCGGTGGCCCACGCCCGCCCCTTCTCGGTCGGGCTGAACTGCGCGCTGGGGGCCGCCGCCATGCGCCCGCATATCGCCGAGCTGTCGGGCGTGGCGCCGACGCTGATCTGCGCCTATCCCAACGCCGGGCTGCCCAATGCCTTCGGCCAGTACGACGAGACCGCCGAGCAGACCGCCGAACAGGTGGCGGGCTTCGCGCAGGAAGGACTCGTCAATATCGTCGGCGGCTGCTGCGGCACGACGCCCGACCACATCCGCGCGATCGCCGAAGCGGTCGCCCCCTTTGCCCCCCGCACGGTGCCCGCATGACCCATCTTCTTCGCCTTTCCGGCCTCGAACCCTTTGTCCTGACGCCCGACATCCCCTTCGTGAACGTCGGCGAGCGCACGAATGTCACCGGCTCTGCCCGCTTCCGCAAGCTGGTGGTGAACCGCGACTATGCCGCCGCGCTGGAAGTCGCGCGCGATCAGGTCGAGAACGGCGCCCAGATCATCGACGTGAACATGGACGAGGGCCTGATCGACTCGAAACAGGCCATGGTCGAGTTCCTGAACCTCGTGGCCTCGGAGCCCGACATCGCCCGCGTGCCGATCATGATCGACTCGTCGAAATGGGAGGTGATCGAGGCCGGCCTGCAATGCGTGCAGGGCAAGCCCGTGGTCAACTCGATCTCGCTGAAAGAGGGTGAGGACGCCTTCCGCCACCATGCCGGGCTTTGCCTCGCCTATGGTGCGGCGGTGGTGGTCATGGCCTTCGACGAGACCGGGCAGGCCGACACGCAGGCCCGCAAGACCGAAATCTGCGCCCGCGCCTACCGCATCCTTGTCGAGGAGATGAGCTTCCCGCCCGAGGACATCATCTTCGACCCCAATATCTTTGCCGTCGCCACCGGCATCGAGGAACACGACAACTACGGCGTCGACTTCATCGAGGCGACCCGCTGGATCCGCGCCAACCTGCCCCATGCGCATGTCTCGGGCGGGGTGTCCAACCTGTCCTTCTCCTTCCGGGGCAACGAGACCGTGCGCGAGGCCATGCACGCGGTCTTCCTGTACCACGCCATCGCGGCGGGCATGGACATGGGCATCGTCAACGCGGGCCAGCTGGCGGTCTACGACCAGATCGACCCGGCCCTGCGCGAGGCCTGCGAGGACGTGGTGCTGAACCGCACCCCCAAGGCGGGCGGCACGGCGACCGAGAACCTGCTGGACCTGGCCGAGCGCTTCAAGGGCGGCAAGCGCGAGGAAAAGGTCCGCGATCTGGCCTGGCGCGACTGGCCGGTCGAGAAGCGTCTGGAACATGCGCTGGTCAACGGCTTGACCGAGTTCATCGAAGAGGACACCGAAGAGGCCCGCGCGGCGGCAGAGCGTCCGCTGCATGTGATCGAAGGCCCGCTGATGGCGGGCATGAACGTGGTCGGCGACCTGTTCGGCGCGGGCAAGATGTTCCTGCCGCAGGTGGTGAAATCCGCCCGCGTGATGAAGCAGGCGGTGGCCGTTCTGCTGCCCTACATGGAAGAGGAAAAGCGCCTGAATGGCGGCGAGGGCCGCCAATCCGCCGGCAAGGTCCTGATGGCCACGGTGAAGGGCGACGTCCACGACATCGGCAAGAACATCGTCGGCGTCGTGCTGGCCTGCAACAACTACGAGATCGTGGACCTTGGCGTCATGGTGCCGCCGCAGAAGATCCTTCAGGTCGCGAAGGACGAGGGCGTGGACATCATCGGCCTCTCGGGCCTCATCACCCCCTCGCTCGACGAGATGGTGCACCTGGCCTCCGAGATGGAGCGCGAGGGGCTGGACCTGCCGCTGCTGATCGGCGGCGCCACCACCAGCCGCGTGCACACGGCGGTGAAGATCGCGCCCCGCTACAGCGGCCCGGCGGTGCATGTGACCGACGCCAGCCGCGCCGTCGGCGTGGTGGGCGCGCTGCTCAGCCCCGAACGCAAGGCCGATTACGTCGCCGGCATCCACGCGGAATATGCCGATGTGGCGGAAAAGCACGAACGCTCCGAACGCGCCAAGCAGCGCCTGCCGCTCTCTGCCGCGCGCGCCAATGCGGGCAGCTTCGACTGGACCGTGGTGGCGCCCGCCCCCGCCTTCACCGGCACCCGCGTGGTGGACGACTGGGACCTTGCCGAGATCGCGCGCTACATCGACTGGACCCCCTTCTTCCAGACCTGGGAGATGCGCGGCCAGTACCCGAAGATCCTAGACGACGAAAAGCAGGGAGAGGCCGCGCGGTCCCTCTTTGCCGACGCGCAGGAGATGCTGGCGAAGATCGTCTCTGAACGCTGGTTCACGCCGCGCGCCGTGGTCGGCTTCTGGCCCGCCAATGCCTCGGGCGACGACATCCGCCTCTTCGCCGATGCGGAGCGGACGCAGGACCTTGCCACGCTGCACACGCTGCGCCAGCAGACCGGCAAGCGCCCGGGCCGCCCCAATCTCGCCCTGTCGGACTTCGTGGCGCCCCGGTGGCAAGGGCGCGGACCATGTCGGCGGCTTCGTCGTGACCGCGGGACCGGAAGAGGCAGAGATCGCGGACCGGCTGGACAAGGCCAACGACAACTACGGCGCGATCATGGTCAAGGCGCTGGCCGACCGCATTGCGGAGGCCATGGCCGAGATGCTGCACGAGCGCGTCCGGCGCGAGTTCTGGGGCTATGCGCCGGACGAGGGCTTCGACCCGCAGGAGCTGATCGGCGAGCCCTACGCGGGCACCCGCCCGGCGCCGGGCTACCCGGCCCAGCCCGACCACACGGAAAAGCGCACGCTCTTCCGCCTGCTCGACGCCGAAGAGGCGACCGGCGTCACGCTGACCGAAAGCATGGCGATGTGGCCGGGATCCTCGGTCTCGGGGCTCTATATCGGGCACCCGGACAGCTATTACTTCGGGGTCGGCAAGGTCGAACGCGACCAGGTGGCGGATTACGCCGCCCGCAAGGGGATGGAGATCGAAGAGGCCGAGCGCTGGCTGGCCCCGGTCCTGAACTACATCCCCGGAAAAACGCCCGCCACGACGGCGGCGTGACCGAAGGGGGCGCGCGCCCCCTTCCCCCGCCGGGCTGGAGGCCCATTGCAGTCAGGAAGCCGGGGCACGAGGCCCGGCGAACGGCTTGCCGCATCGGCGCAGGTGCAACGTCCCCCGCCTACCGCCCGCCGTCCGACCCTGCGGGCCCCGGTAGCCCCCTCAGCGGATACGCTTTTCGGTCTCCGGGTCGAAAAGCACCGCCTTGTCCATGTTCAGCACAAGCTCGAAGTCATCGCCCGGGCGGCAGCTGGTCTGCGAACGCATCCGCGCGATCACGTCCCGGCTCGGACAGCGTCGTGGTCACGAAGGTATCGGCCCCCGCCGGTTCGATCACCTCGATCCGATTCACCAGCCGCGCCAGCACCCGCGCGTTGCGGTCCGCGCCCTCACTGTCTGTTACCGCCTCTGGCCGGATGCCGAAGAGCACCTGCTGTCCGTCCGTGAGGCCTGCAGGCTTCACCGGCAGCGGCAGCACATGCGGCACCCCGTCCGCGCCCGTGACCTCGACCCCCGCGCCCGCGCCACTGACCCGCGCCACGGCCTGCACGAGGTTCATCGAGGGCGACCCCATGAAGCTGGCGACAAAGACGTTCTCGGGGTCGTCGTAGATCTGCTGCGGCGTACCCAGCTGCTGCACATAACCGCCATTCATCACCGCGATCCGGGTCGAGAGCGTCATGGCCTCGATCTGGTCGTGGGTCACGTAGACGATGGTCGTCCCCAGCTTCTGGTGCAGCTTCTTGATCTCGGTGCGCATGTCGACGCGCAGCTTGGCGTCGAGGTTCGACAGCGGCTCGTCGAACAGGAAGACATCCGGATCGCGCACCAGTGCCCGGCCCATGGCCACCCGCTGGCGCTGGCCACCCGACAGCTGCCCCGGCTTGCGGTCCAGCAGCTGCTCGATCTGCAAGAGCTTCGCCACATCCGCCAGAGCCTTGTCGCGCTCCGCCTTGGGAACGCCGTGCATCTCCAGCCCGAAGGTCATGTTCTGCCCCACGGTCATGTTGGGGTAAAGCGCGTAGCTCTGGAACACCATGGCGATGTTGCGCTTCGAGGGGTGCACCCCGTTCACCACGCGCCCCCTGATGCTGATTTCGCCGCTGGTGATGCCCTCGAGCCCCGCGATCATGTTCAGAAGCGTGGACTTGCCGCAGCCCGAAGGCCCGACCAGCACGAGGAATTCGCCCTCTTCCACGGCAATGTCGACCCGGTGCAGGACCTCCACCGCGCCGTAGGATTTGGTGACGTTGTCGATGTCGAGAAAGCCCATGCGTCAGCTCCGTCGGTTCTGTCTGGCGCCAAGAGTTTTCGAAAACTCTTGGCAAAATTCTTCGATGAATTTTGCGGGTGCCGCAAGCGGCGTCGCGCAGGGCGCGGGGCGTTCGGTGCTTCGGGATCGCGCCCAATGGAGCTTGACGTCCCGACCGAATGGATCTGCCTCCACCCCCGGCCCCGCGCCGGGCGCGGGGCGTTCGCCGCTTCGGGATCGCGCCCAATGGAGCTTGACGTCCCGACCGAATGGATCTGCCTCCACCCCCGGCCCCGCGCCGGGCGCGGGGCGTTCGCCGCTTCGGACCCTCCCCGGAGGCTCCGATCTCTCTGCGAGAGACCGCGTGCCCTCGCGCAGGGCGCGGGGCGTTCGGCGCTTCGGACCCTCCCCGGAGGCTCCGATCTCTCTGCGAGAGACCGCGCCTCATCCCTTGACCGATCCGGCCATCAAGCCGCGCACGAAATACCGCCCCGCCACGATGTAGACGAGCAGCGTCGGCAGGGCGGCCAAGATCGCGCCGGCAAAGTGGACGTTGTATTCCTTCACCCCGGTGGAGGAATTCACGAGGTTGTTCAGCGCCACGGTCATCGGCATCGAGTCGAGATCCGCGAAGGAGGCGCCGAAGAGGAAATCGTTCCAGATATTGGTGAACTGCCAGATGACCGAGACCACGGCGATGGGCCCCGAGACCGGCAGCAGGATGCGCCAGAAGATCCGGAAGAAGCCCGCCCCGTCGATCATCGCCGCGCGCACCAGCTCGGTCGGAAAGGCGGCGTAGTAGTTGCGGAAGTAAAGCGTGGTGAAGCCGATGCCGTAGACCACATGCACCAGCACCAGCCCGGGCGTCGATCCTGCCAGCCCCATCAGCCCCAGCATCCGCGCCATCGGGATCAGCACGATCTGGAAAGGGATGAAGCAGGCAAAGAGCATCAGCCCGAACAGCAGGGTGTCGCCCCTGAAACGCCACTTGGTCAGCACGTAGCCGTTCAGCGCGCCGAGGATGGTCGAGATCGCGACGGCGGGCACCACCATCAGGATCGAGTTCAGGAAGTAGGGCTTCAACCCCGTCGGCTCCACCCCGATCTGCGCGGTGGACCAGGCGGCCAGCCAGGGCTCGATGGTCCATTCCCGTGGCAGCGCCATCATGTTGCCGCCGGTGATCTCGTCCAAAGGCTTCAGCGAGTTCGACAGCATCACGAAGAAGGGCAGCAGGTAGAACAGCGCGAAGAGCAGCAGCAGCAGGTAGATGAAGGTCCGCGTGATGCGCCCGGTGCGGACGGCGGTGTCCTGTTCAGCGACGGCCATCACGTCTTCTCCTTCAGTTCGGCGTAGAGGTAGGGCATCATGATCGCCGCGATGGTCATCAGCATGATCACCGCAGAGGCCGCGCCTATCCCCATCGAGTTCCGGGTGAAGGTATAGGAATACATGAAGGTCGCGGGCAGTTCGGTCGCCCGCCCCGGCCCGCCCCCGGTCAGCGCGATCACCAGGTCGTAGGACTTCACCGCGAGGTGGGCGAGGATCACGAAGGCCGAGAGGAACGCGGGCCGCAGAAGCGGGATCACGATGCGCCGGTAGAGGTTCCAGTTCGAGGCGCCGTCGATCTGCGCGGCCTTCAGGATCTCGTTGTCGATGCCGCGCAGTCCCGCGAGGAACATCGCCATGACGAAGCCGCTGGTCTGCCAGACCGCCGCGATCACCACCGTGTAGATCGCCATGTCGCGATCCTTGATCCAGCCGAATTCGAAGCTTTCCCAGCCCCAGAGGTGCATGGTGTGTTCCAGCCCGATGCCGGGGTCGAGGAACCATTTCCACGCGGTGCCGGTCACGATGAAGCTCAGCGCCATGGGATAGAGGTAGATCGGGCGCAGGATGCCTTCGCCCCGGATCTTCTGGTCAAGGAAGATCGCAAGGCCAAGCCCGATCACCGTGCAGATCGAGATATAGAGGAAGGCAAAGATGCCAAGGTTCACAATGGCCGTGTGCCAGTGCCTGAGGCCCCAGAGCTTGGCGTAGTTCTCGAAGCCGACCCAGTCGTAGCTGGGCAGCATGCGGCTGTCGGTGAAGGACAGGTAGACCGTGAAGGCGATGAAGCCGTAGACGAAGACCAGCACCATCGCCAGCGAGGGCGAGAGCACCAGCTTCGGAATCCAGTCCTGCAAACGGGTGCGGAAGTCCGGGGTATCGGTGGCCATGGGGTATCCTCCGCAAACTCTGCGGACCGGCGGTCAAGGCGTCGGCGGTAAAGGGGTGGCGGGACGCGCCCTGGCGCCCCGCCTGCCGGATCACATCGCGGCTTCGACCGCGTTGACCATTTCCTCGGCGGCTTCCTCGGCGCTGAACTCGCCGTTGAAATGCGCCGTGATGACGTCGTACATCGCGTTCTTCACGCCCGCGGGGACCGAGTGGCCATGCGCCATGGACCCGAAGAGGCGACCGGCAGAGTTGGCGTCGGCCAGATCGGCCATGCCCTTCTTGCCGCAATCGTCGAAGGCGTCGTTCGGCACGTCGGTGCGCGCGGGCACCGAGCCCTTGACCACGTTGAAGGCCGACTGGAAGGCCGGGTCCATCACAGATGCCGCCATGGCCAGCTGCGCCTCCTGCCCTTCGTCGACCTTGAACATCGCGAACTGGTCCGAGTTGAAGGTCACCGCGCCCTGCGTTCCGGGGAAGCGGATGCAGACGAAGTCCTCGCCCGGCACCTGATCGGCGCGCAGGAATTCACCCTTGGCCCAGTCGCCCATCATCTGCATGCCGGCGCTGCCGTCGATGACCATGGCAGAGGCAAGGTTCCAGTCGCGGCCCGAGAAGTTGTCGTCGACGTAGCCGCGCAGGGTTTCCATGCGCTGGAAGGCTTCGACCATCTGCTCGCCGCCAAGCGCCACGGGGTCGAGGTCGATCATCGAGGCCTTGTAGAAATCGTCGCCAAGGCTCAGGACCACCGCGTCGAAGATCGTCGCGTCCTGCCAGGCCTGACCGCCGTGGGCCAGCGGGGTGATGCCGTTCTCCTTCATCTTGTCGAGGACGGCGATGAGGTCTTCCCAGCTCTCGGGCGCATCCATGCCGGTGGCGTCCAGCGCCGACTTGCTGATCCAGACCCAGTTGGTCGAATGCACGTTCACCGGCGCCGCGATCCAGTGGCCATCCGCATCCTTCGAGAAGTTCTGCAGCGCGTCCGGCACGACCTCGTCCCAGCTGCCCTCGGCGGCGACCGTGTCGAGGTTGCCAAGCGCGCCCTCGGCGGCCCAGTCCTTGATGTCGAAGCCCAGCATCTGCACCGCGGTCGGCGCGTTGCCGGCGGTGACGCGGGCGCGCAGCGTGGTCATCGCGGCCTCGCCGCCGCCGCCCGCCACGGGCATGTCGTTCCAGCCGATGCCCTGCCCCTGCAGGTCCTCCTTCAGCACGTTCAGCGCCGCCGCCTCGCCGCCCGAGGTCCACCAGTGCAGGACCTCCACGTCCTCGGCCACGGCATGGGTCGCGGTCAGCGCAAGGGCCGCCACGGACATCTTCAGTGTCTTCATCATGGTCATGTCATTCCTCCCTGTGACGGTTTTAATCCGCACCGTCTGGCGGGAATTGTAACGATACAAATCCGAGACCTGTCAACATGTTTGTAGCCCCCCAGGGCGCAAGCGTTTGCTGCCGCGCAGCATGAAACCCCGCTTGACGAAAGGGATTTGCAACGTTTCAAATGCGCGGCACGAAACAGACCGACCGGACCGGAGGCCGGGGCATGGAAGAGATCGGGAAACAGCGCGGGAAACCGACCTTGCGGACCGTGGCGGATGCCACCGGTTTCGCCGTCACGACCGTGTCGCGGGCGCTGTCCGGCGACCCCAAGATCGCGCCCGCCACGCGCCAGAAGGTGGCCGAGGCCGCGCGCCGCCTGGGCTATGTCCCGGACCGCGCGGCGCAGCGCCTGCGCACCGGGCGGACCAAGGTCATCACGCTGCTGATCAACCCCGACCACGAATTCCTAGGCTTTCTCAGCCAGATCCAGACCGGCATCGTCGAGGCCCTGCGCGGCACCGGCTATTCGGTCACGCTGATGCCCGATTTCATCGCAGACGACCGGATCGCGGTGATCGAGAACATCCTGCGCAACCGCCTTGCCGACGGCATCATCCTGTCGCGGACCGAATGTTTCGACCCGCGCGTCCGCCTGCTGCTGGAGCGCGGCTTTCCCTTCGTCAGCCATGGCCGGACAGAGTTCACCGCGCCGCATCCTTACGTGGATTTCGACAACGAGAGCTTTGCCCGGCAGGCGGTGCAGCGGCTGGTCGCCAAGGGGCGCAGGCGGCTGATGATCGTCCTGCCCGAGAAGCAGTTCACCTTTGCCCAGCACCTGCGTTACGGCTTTCTGTCAGCGGTGCGCGAGGCCGGGGTCGATCACGTCATCGCCGGGGATCTGACGCTGGAAACGCCCCCGGGCAAGCTGGCCGCCAGCCTGCTGGAGATTCAGCGCGGGCCGACCCCGCCGGACGGGCATATCTGCGTCGGCGAGGTGATGGGCATTGCCACCCTGTCTCACCGTGCAGGACGCGGGACAGGTGCCGGGGCGCGACGTGGATATCGTGGTCAAGCAGGCCTCGCCGATCTTCGAACTGATGCGCCCGCGCGTCGACACCATCGTCGAGGATCTGACCGAGACCGCACGGCGGCTGGGAGAGATGATGCTGCGCCGCCTGCGGGGCGAAGCGCCGGACGCGCTTCATCACCTGATCCAGCCGGGCCTGATCGCACCGGAAAGACAGCTCACCCCGCAGGACTGAACGGGGCGCGGCGCAGGTTTGTCCGGCGCACGGGCCGCGGCCTGAGTGCGCGCTGCCCTCACCACACGCGCCTCGGCCTGCATACACGCCACCTCCGACACACAGGCCGCCGCCACACAGGCCGCTACCGGCTCAGGGGCCATCGCCCGCACACGACCCCCTCCCGCCGCCTTCCGCCGACAAACCTCTGCCCTCGACCCCTCCGCCTACGGCGCGCGGCCCGTCATCAGCGCCACCCAGAGGGGCAAGCAACGCAGGCACTGCGGAAGGCGCCATCGGGGGCGCCGGGGCCGGGACGGGAACGCCCGCCCCATCTCAGCAGACCGTCCTGAACCGCTCGACGATCACGTCCAGCACCTCAGCGGGATCGCGCTGCCACCAGTGCTTCGAGAAGACCTCGACCTCGCAGGGGCCGGTGTAGCCCGCGCCCTCGACGGCGGCCCGCAGCGCCTTCAGGTCAGCCACCCCGTCGCCCATCATGCCCCGGTCCAGCAGCATGTGCGCCGTGTCCTCCAGCCAGTCGCAAAGGTGGTAGCCCAGCACCCGGCCCCGCGCCTCGCGCAGGGTCGCGGCAAGGGTGCGATCCCACCAGACGTGGTAGACGTCCACCGCCACGCCAAGGTTCGGCGCGCCGATCCGGTCGCAGACCTCCAGCGCATCGCGCAGCGTGAACAGCACCGTGCGGTTGCCGCCGAACATCGGGTTCAGCGGCTCCAGCGCCAGCGCCACCCCCTGCCCCGCCGCATAGTCGGCATGGGCCGCCACGCGCTCTGCCAGCCGGTCGAGGCTGGGCTCCAGCCCCAGCGTGCCGGGCTCCGTCCCGCCGGTCACGATGGTCAGCACCGGCGCGCCAAGGCCCGCCGCCATGTCGATGCTGGCGCGCACCTCGGCCTCCGTCCCGGCCTCGCGCCCGGTCAGGTAGGGCGTCCGGCACAGGCCATCGACGCGCATGCCCGCCGCGCGCACCCGATCGCCGATCTCTTGCGCACGCGCCCCGATCTCGCGCCGCCAGAAGACGATCCCGCCAAAGCCCCGCTCGGCGCAGGCGTCAATCACGCGTTCGACCGGCCAGCCCATGCCATGGCCGTCGAGGTTGTGGCCCAGAGTCGCCGTGTTCAGCGCAAGCGCCGAGGTATCGCGGGCAAAGTCCCGCATCAGCAGCCGTAAACCGCCAGCAGCCGCTTCATCCGCTGGACCGCCATGTCAGGGTCACGCAACAGCCCGCAGGCGTCGGCATGCCGGAAGACGTCAACGAAATACGGCAAGGGCCGCATGGCCTGCGCGCCGTTCAGCATGACGAAATGGCCCTGAAAGCCGTTCAGCCACGCAAGGAAGACCACGCCGGTCTTGTAGTATTGCGTCGGCGCGCGGAAGATCAGCCGGGCCAGCGGCACGGTCGGGTCCAGAACCGCGCGGAAGCCCTGTGCATCGCCCTGCCCCAGCAGATCGACCGCATGGGCCGCCGCCGGCCCCAGCGGGTCGAAGATGCCCAGAAGCGCGTGCGAGAACCCCTGTTCGTCGCCCTCGATCAGTTCGGGATAGTTGAAGTCGTCGCCGGTATACATGCGCACGCCCTCGGGCAGGCGGCGGCGCAGGGCGATTTCCTTGTGCTTGTCCAGCAGCGAGATCTTGATGCCGTCCACCTTCGCGGCGTTCTGTTCGATGATCTGCACCACCGTTTCCAGCGCCTGCTCGAAGGTCTCGGCGCCCCAGTAGCCTGCAAGCTGCGGATCGAACATGTCGCCCAGCCAGTGCAGGATCACCGGGTGATCGCAGTCCGAAAGGATATCGGCGTAGACCTTCACGTAGTCGTCCGGCCCCTTCGCCACCTTCGCCAGCGCGCGGCTGGCCATCAGGATCACCCGGGCGTCCAGAGACTGGATCGCGTGCAGCTGTTCGAGATAGGCGCGCTTCACGTCCTCCAGCCCGTCGACCTTGGCGAGGTCGAGGTGATCCGTCCCGCAGCCATTGGCGACCAGCGCATCCGGCAGTTCGGCGCGGGTGCGGCGGATCAGCTCCAGCGCGCCGCCCCAGTCGAGACCCATGCCGCGCTGCGCGGTGTCCATGGCCTCGGCGATGCCAAGACCCATGCCGTGCAGGTGGTGTCGGAAGCGCATGGTCGCCGCCCAATCCACCGTCGCCACGCCCGAAGGGTCGTTGGCGGTGAAGGGATCGGCCACCACATGCGCGGCGCTATAGACCACGCGGGCCGGGTTGGCGGGCAGCTTCGCCTCGGGCACCGGGGTGCCGGTCAGGGTGTAGTCGGTGAGGGCGCCGGTCTCGTCCGGCAGGGCGATCTTCATGGTCTCGGCTCCTCAGAAACGGGGCACCAGCATCCCGGCATCCGCCGAGATCGCCTGGCCGGTGGTGTAGGGCAGCTTTCCAGAGGCCAGAGAGGCGATGATCCGCCCCACCTCTTCGGGCTGGCCCACGCGCGGCAGCAGGGTCAGGCCCGCCTTCGCGCGCTCTTCGTATTGCGCGATGACGGGCGCCGTCATCTCGGTGGCGATCAGGCCCGGCTGCACGTCGTAGACGGCGATATCCTCGCGCCCCAGCCGCACCGCCCAGGCCTTGGACGACATGGCGGCGGCGGCCTTGGACACGCAGTATTCCGCGCGCGGCTCCGCCACGGCCAGCGCGTTCGAAGAGGTCACGTTGACCACGCTGTGGAACAGATCGGCGCGCGCCCTACCCAGCAGCAGCCGCGCAAAAGCCTGCGTCAGGAAGAACTGCGCCTTGGTGTTCACCGCGAGGCAGCGGTCATAGCTGGCCTCGGAGACGTCCAGCGGGTCGCCCCGGTCCAGCACGCCGACGCCCGCGTTGTTGACCAGCGTGGTCAGCGGGCCGAGCGCCTCTTCCACGCGCGCCAGAGCGGGCGCATGGGCCGAGAGATCCGAGACGTCGAAGGGCACGGCAACGGCCTCCACCCCCTCGACCCGCACCCGCTCGACCGCGGCGCGCAGCTCGTCGTCATCCGCAGGCCCGTTCAGCGCCACGGCAAAGCCCTCGCGGGCCAGTTCCACAGCGGTGGCGAGACCGATGCCCCGGCTCGACCCGGTGACGAGGGCGACATTGCGGCTCATGCCCCGGCTCCTTCTTTGGCTGTGACGGGGCGTTCACCCGCACGCAAGACACGCGACCCTTCGCGGCGGGACAGGCCGCGGCGGGGGTGGCCCTGCCCGGCGTCGGTCAATCCATGACAGCTCATGCGGCGGCTCCTTTCGACAGCAGTTCGCGGGCGATGATCATGCGCTGGATCTGGTTCGTCCCCTCGTAAATCTGGCAGATCTTGGCGTCGCGATACAGCCGTTCGACCTCGAACCCGCGAATATAGCCAGAGCCGCCGAAGACCTGCACCGCATCCGCCGTGCGCGCCACGGCCATGTCCCCGGCAAAGCATTTCGCCATGGAACAATAGCGCGTGGCATCCGCGCCGCTGTCGATCTTCCACGCGGCGTTGTGCACCAGCAGGCGGGCCGCCTCGACGTCCTTGGCGATGTCGGCCAGCAGCCATTGCACGCCCTGAAACTCGGAGATCGGCTTCTTGAACTGCTTGCGTTGCTGGGCGTAGTCCACCGCCGCCTCCAGCCCCGCCTGCGCGATCCCCACGGCCAGCGCGGCGATGCCCACGCGGCCCTTGTCGAGCGCGCTCATCATCATGTGGAAACCGCGCCCCTCGACCCCCAGCAGGGTCTCGGCCGGCAGGCGCACGTCGTCGAAGTTCAGCGCCCCCACCTGACTGGCGCGCTGGCCCATCTTGTGCTCCTTCGGCCCGCGCGAGACGCCATCCCTGTGGAAATCGACGATGAAGATCGACATGCCGCGATGGCCCGCCTCGGGATCGGTACGGGCAAGGACAAAGCCCACATCCGCCACCGGCGCATTGTGGATCCAGATCTTGCCGCCGTTCAGCACCCAGCCCTCGCCATCCCGCACCGCCGAGGTGCGGATGCCCGAGACGTCGGTGCCCGCCTCCGCCTCTGTCAGGCAGTAGGCGCCCTTCAGCTTGCCCGACAGCAGACCCGGCAGCCACTCTGCCCGCTGCGCGTCACTGCCGTAGGTCACCAGCAGCGTCGAGAGCAGTTCGACTAGCCCGCATTGGTCGGCGACAGAGGCATAGCCGCGCGACAGTTCCTCCATCACCAGCGCATAGGTCACGGTATCGAAGCCGGGGCCGCCCATCTCTTCGGGAACGCCGATGCCGAAGAGGCCAAGCGCACCCATCTGGTCGTAGACCTCTGCCGGGAAACGCTCTTCGCGGTCCAGTTCCTCGGCCAGCGGGCGCACCACTTCGTTTGCGAACTGGCGCGCCATGTCGCGCACCTGCACATGCGTTTCGGACAGATACATCCCCGGACCCTCCCAGTAACCAAGTGGTTACTTGATAGTGGCGATTCCCCGGTCGGTCAAGATGCTGTTGCGCTTGAACCGGGCGCGAAACCATGCGTTAATAACTACACGGTTACTTATGGGGAGGATATCATGAAACCGGATGCCAAGGTGAAATTCGGGCGCACGGACCTGGAGGTCACGGCCTTCGGATTCGGCACCGCGCCCATCGGCAACATCTTTCGCGAGATCGACGAAGAGACCTCTGACGGGATGATCCAGAGCGCCTGGGATGCAGGCGTGCGCTACTACGACACCGCGCCGATGTACGGCCACGGGCTGGCGGAACTGCGCACCGGCCACTCGCTGCGCTGGAAGAACCGCGACGATTTCGTGCTGTCGTCGAAGGTCGGGCGGGTGCTGAAGCCCGCGCGCAAGCAGGACATCGATTATGCGCCCTGGACCAACGCGGGCCGCTTCACGCTGAACTTCGACTACAGCTACGACGGCACGATGCGCAGCTTCGAGGACAGCCTGCAGCGCCTGAACCTCGAACATATGGACATCGTCTTCATCCATGACATCGACGTCTTCACCCGCGGCGCAGAGCAGCCCGAGGTCTTCCGGCAGGCCATGGACGGCGCGTGGAAGGCCCTGTCGGACCTGCGCGATCAGGGTGTGGTCAAGGCGATCGGCGTCGGCGTGAACGAGTGGGAGGTCTGCCAGACCGCCCTCGAACAGCGCGACTTCGACTGCTTCCTGCTGGCCGGGCGTTACACCCTGCTGGAACAGGACAGCCTCGATACCTTCCTGCCGCTCTGCGAGGAACGCGGCGCGGCGGTGGTCGTGGGCGGCGGCTTCAACTCGGGCATCCTCGCCACCGGCGCGGTCGAGGGCGCCAAGTACAACTACGCCCCCGCCCCCGCCGGGATCATGGAGCGGGTGCGCAAGATCGAGGCCGTCTGCGCCGAGCACAACGTGCCCCTGCCCGCCGCCGCGCTGCAATTCGTGCTGGCCCACCCGGCGATCCCCAGCTTCATCGCGGGCACCCGCACGGTCGAGCGGTTGCAGAAGAACCTCGCGTGGTTCAGCCACCCGATCCCGGCAGCGTTCTGGGCCGACCTGAAGGCCAAGGGGCTTTTGCGCGAAGACGCACCGACGCCATGAGCGGGCGCATGCTTGGGCCGGGCCGCTACGGTCTGGCCGCCTTGCAGGTGGGCGACCGGATCGAGACCGGTCGCCGCCATGTCTCGACCGCGCTGATCGACGCCTTTGCCGAGATGACCGGCGACCGCTTCGAGATCCACATGGACAAGAAGGCGGCGCAGCGCCACGGCTTTGCCGCCCGGGTGGCGCATGGCCTGCTGGTGCTGTCGATGGTGGACGGGCTGAAGAACCAGGCCGGCGCGCAGTTCGAGGCCATGGCCTCGCTGGGCTGGGACTGGGAGTTCACCGGCCCGGTGCTGGCGGGCGACACCATCGGCGTGATGATCACGGTCGAGGCCTTGCGGGCAACCTCGGACGGCAAGCGCGGCGTGGCGACGCTGCGCTTTGACGTGACCAACCAGAGGGGCGAGACGGTGCAGAGGGGGACGAACGCGCTGATGGTCTATGTATGAGGGCGGTCGAGGAATACCGTTCCACTCTCTTCCAAGGACACCAGCAGCCCGGAATGCTGCCCCTCTTGAACCTAATACTCCAAGGTCACCAAGCCGCGCATCGCTGGGCCGTGGTCCGGCGACCCTGAAGGGCCAGGAAGGCAATTTATCCTGGCAAAGTCCGTACGACCTGAATCAGGTCGCGCCATCATAAACCAAATCGCCGGGCCCCCGGACGGCCCGGCGATGCGCGGCGGCCTACGGCCTTGATTCCGCGCCGGGTGGGCGTCAGGAAGGTCGCCTTTCCGACAACGTCAGGGCTTGACCGCGAGTAAGTTGCGGCAGTGCAACGAGACTGCGGCGCCGTCACCCTCTCACACATCGATATCACAGACGAAGACGCCCTCGGCCCCGCCTTCCGGGCAGGCGACGATATCCGCGCCGATGGCCTGATGCTCGGGGTCCACGAGGTAGGCGTCCCGCGCCGCTTGATCCCGGAAATCCAGCCAGAACATGTCGAGGAAGCCGCGCACCAAGGGCGTCTCAACCGACACATTCCGACGACTCTGGAAGTCGAGGATGCCGTCGATATGCCCGCCCAGCCCCGCAAGCCGGTCATAAAGCGCCTGCTTCTCGACCGCGCTGACGTCGTCGCGAAACCGCAGGTGTACCAGATGCCGGATCATTCAACCCTCCCTCGGGAAATCGGCGGGCCGCTTGTCGAAGAAGGCCGCCACGCCCTCGCGCAACTCGGCGCCAGAGGCGGCGAGACGACCGGCGAGGCTTTCCAGCACCCGCTCACGCTCTTCGCCCTCGGCGGCGTTGATCAGCATCTTGGTCAGTTCGCTCGCCTGCGGCCCGCGCTTCAACAGCGTCGCGGCCAGCGCCCGCCCCCGGGCCAGCCCTTCGCCCGTTTCGGCCACCGCATCGACCACGCCCAGACCAAGCGCCTCTTCCGCCGAGAAGACCTCGCCCATCAGCGCCATGCGCCGCACCGCCTGCGCGCCGAAGCGGCGCACCGCGCGCTGCGTGCCGGACCAGCCCGCGATGATACCAAGGCCCGCCTCGGGCTGACCGATCTTCACATGGGCCTCGGCCACGCGGTAGTCGGCGCAGGCGGCCAGCTCCAGCCCGCCGCCCAGTGCGTGCCCGTTCAGAACCGCGATCACCGGTTGGCGCAGCCGGGCCAGCCGGTCGAAGGTCTCGTGCCCGTCGCGCACCCAGTGGCGCCCGAAGGCGGTGGCGCTTTCGTCCGACCACGCGCGGATGTCGCCACCGGCGCAAAAGCTGCGCCCCTTCCCGGTCAGGATCACCACGTCGATGTCGCTGCGCCGCTCGATCCGGCGGCAGAACGCGCCCAGGGCATCGACCATCCCGGCATCCAGCGCGTTGCGCTTGTCCTCGCGGTCGATGCGCAACACGCCGACACCGCCCGCGACCTCGAGGTCGAAGCCGCTCATGCCTGCAACCTCCAGGCCCAGCGGCTCGGGGCGGAACAAGGCGCCGTCCATCTCGCGCAGGTCGTCGGCGACCAGCAGCTCCGTCGCCGCCTGATCCAGCACGTCGCGCTTCAGGTCCAGCCCCGGCGCCACCTCGGTCACCGTCAGGCGCCCCTCGATCAGCCGGATCACGCAGCGCTCGGTCACATAGGTCACATCCTGCCCCTGCTCCAGCGCCCGCGCGCCCGAGAAGGACACCTGGTCCACCGCCTCCACGAACTTGGCGATCTTGCCCTCGGTGTCGATGATCAGCCGACCCTCGTCCACCCGCATCTTGGCGCCCGCGTTGAACATGCCCGAGAAGACGATCTTCCGCGCCCGCGCGGTGATGTCGACGAAGCCCCCGGCCCCGGCGGTCCGGTGCGGCGTCCCGGACAGGCGCGAGACGTTGACCGAGCCGTCGCGACCGACCTCGAGGAAGGACAGCAGCGAGGCATCGAAGCCGCCCGCCTGAAAGTAGCAGAACTGGTGCGGCGAGGCGACGAAGGCCTCGGCATTGGCGGCGCAGCCGAACTTGAAGTCCAGAAGCGGGATGCCCCCCACCGCGCCCTGCTCGATCATCCATGTGACGGCGCCGTGCTGCCCTTCTTCGACAAGGATGCGCGGCACATTGGCCGAGATGCCGAAGCCGATATTGACCGCCCAGCCCTGCCGCAGCTCTTGCGCGACGCGCCGCGCGATGACCTTGCCGACGTTGAATGCGGGCGTCTGGAAGGTATCCAGCGGGCGCACCAGCTCGCCCGAGATGGCGGGATCGTAGAGCGTCGCGGTGGTCTGCAACTGTTCGGGCGCCTCGACGATCATGTCGACGAGGATGCCGGGCACCCGCACGTCATGCGCCTTCAAGGAGCCATTGGCCGCAATCCGGCGCACCTGCGCGATGATCTTGCCGCCGCTGTTGCGGGCCGCCAGCGCCATCTCCATCGCGCCCAGCACCGCGCCCTCCTGCTCGAAGGTCAGGTTGCCGCGTTCGTCCGCCGTGCTGGCCCGGATGATCGCCACGTCGGGCTTCAGTGCGCGGAAGTACAGCCAGTCCTCGCCGTCGAACGCCCGGTGCTCGACGATGGATTCCGAGCGCGCCGCCTCGTTCATGGCGCAGCCTTCAAGGTCGGGGTCGACGAAGGTCTTCAGCCCCACCTTGGTCAGCACGCCGGGGCGCTTGGCCGCACCCTCGCGCAGCATGTCGAAGACGATCCCCGAGGGCACATTCCAGGCCTTGACCTGATTGCCGGTGATCATCTGCCAGATCAGCGGCGGCTCGGCCTTGGTCGGCCCCGAGGGGTAGGATCCGCCGATGATCCGGCTGAGCATTCCCGGCTTGGCGATGTGGTCCACGCCCTTGGTGCCGAAGAAGTCCCCCGCCGCGATCGGGTGGATCGAGGTCAGGTCGCGCGGCGCGCCCTCGCGGTCGAACCGCGCCCCCAGCGCCGCCAGCACCGCATCCGGGCAGCACAGCCCGCTCGACGAATTGACCGCCACGACAGCTCCGCTGGCGATATGGCTGACGGCCTCCTCCGCTGTCATCACCTTCGACATCCGACCTTGCCCTTTTTGTAACCAAATGGTTATTTGTGATACGACGAAAGCCGCGACTCGATCAAGGGAGAATTGCCCGGGCGGTCGCGCGATCCGAGGAGGACGCCGCTTTGACCATCTACTTCGAAAAGACCTACCAGCGCAGTTTCGGGACATTCCCGCTGAAGGGGCCAGAGCTTCGCGACGCGGTGATGGCCGCCGCAGAGGTGGGCTACCGCGCCTTCGACACCGCGCAGATGTACGGCAACGAGGCCGAAACGGGCGCGGCGCTGCGGGATACCGGCCTTGCGCGCGAGGACCTTCTGATCACCACAAAGGTCGGCGTCGAGAACTTCACCGAAGAGGCCTTTCTGCCCTCGGTCGAGGCCAGCCTGAAGGCGCTGCAGATCGATCAGGCCGACGTTCTGCTGCTGCACTGGCCGACGCCGGGCGGCGACATCCGCCTTTCGCTGGAACAGTTGCAGAAGGCACACGACCGGGGGCTGGCAAGGCACATCGGCATTTCCAACTACACCGCGCAGATGATGCGCGACGCCGAGCGCATCGTCGAGGCGCCGCTGGTCACCAATCAGGTGGAGTTTCATCCGCTGCTGAACCAGGACGTGCTGCTGGCGGCTGCCACAGAGACGGGGATTCCGCTGGCCTCCTACTGTTCGGTGGCGCGGGGCGAGGTCTTCAAGCACGCGATCTTCGGCGAGATTGGCGCGGCCTACGGCAAGAGCGCCGCGCAGGTGGTGCTGCGCTGGATCCTGCAGAAGGGCGTCAGCATCAACACGATGTCGACCAAGCCCGCCAACATCCGCGCGAATTTCGAGGTGATGGATTTCACCCTGTCCTCCATCGACATGGACCGGATCGAAGAGATGACCAAGACCGGCTACCGGATCGTGTCGCGCGACCTCGTGCCCTACGCACCGGACTTCGACTGAGGGCGGCAGGGCGGACGACGGTCAAGCCGCTGATCCGCCCGCTTTCGCTGTGTCACCGACCGACACAACCATGTAGCCGCGCATCGTCGGGCCGTGGTCCGGCGCTCCATCCTGCTCAGGAAGGCACTTTATCCCCGCCAAGTCCGTACGACCTCAGTCAGGTCGCGCCAGCATCAGCCAAATCGCCGTGCCCCGGGACGGCGCGTCATGTCGGAGACATGCCTCTGGCATGATGCGCGGCGGCTTCGCCTTGTTTCCGCGCCGGGTGGAGGACGGAGACACAGTGCCTTTCAGGACTGATCGCCACGGATGCGACCAAGCCACCGAACCTTGTGCCGCGGGCCGGGGACAATGGCGTCGGAGCCTAGGGTGCCAATCCGCCCATGATCCCACCAAAAACAGAAAAAGGGCGGCCCATCGGACCGCCCCTCCTGACCGCCGGGAGGACGTGGAGGATCCCTCAGCGGTTTCCGCGCACCAGATCGGCGGCCTTCTCGCCGATCATGATCGTCGGTGCATTGGTGTTGGACCCCACGAGGCTCGGCATCACCGAGCTGTCGCAGATCCGCAGCCCGTCCACGCCGCGCACCCGCAGCTGTGCATCCACCACTGCCATTGGATCGCTTTCGGCGCCCATCTTGCAGGTGCAGGTCGGGTGGTAGGAGGTGCGCCCGTACTGGCGGGCATAGGCCTCGTAATCGGCCTGTGTCTTCACCTCCGGTCCGGGGAAGCGGATCGCGCGCAAGTGCTTCTGCATCGCGGCCTGTTCGAAGATCTCGCGGCTGATCTTCACCCCCTCGACCGAACAGCGCAGGTCGTCGGGTTCAGCAAGGAAATTCGGATCGACCACCGCCGCATCCTCGGGCCGCGACGACCGCAACCGCACCGTGCCGCGCGACTTGGGCCGGACCGTGTAGCTGTTCAGCGTGACGCCCGACGACCCCTTGGGCACGCTCGGCACGCCCGCCTCGGCGCCTGCGCCCGCAAGGAAGTGGAACTGAAGGTCCGGCGTTGCCAGCCCCTCGCGCGAGTACCAGAAGGCCCCGCCCTCGACCACGTTGGACGTCACCGGCCCGCTGTTGAACAGCATGTACTGCGCGCCCGCCCAGAGCATCCAGTGCAGCTTGTTGTACTTGTCGAGGCTGTAATGTCCCGTCAGCTCGCCCACGATGTCGATGCCGAAGTGGTCCTGCAGGTTCTCGCCCACGCCCGGCAGGTCCACCACCACGGGCAGGCCCATCTCTTGCAAATGCGCCGCAGGCCCGAGACCCGACAGCAGCATCGTCTTGGGCGACCCGATGGCGCCCGAGGTCAGCAGGACCTCGCTTTCGGCCCGCGCAACCTGAGACGCCCCGCCCGTGGAATATTCCACCCCCGTGGCGCGCCCGTTCTCGATCACGATGCGCTTGACCAGCGCGCCGATCTTCACCGTCAGGTTCGCCCGCTTCATGGCGGGACGCAGATAGCCCACCGCCGCCGAACAGCGCCGCCCGTTCCTCGTCGTCGTCTGGTAGGGGCCGGAACCCTCCTGCACGGCGCCGTTGAAGTCCGGGTTGAAGGGGATGCCGCGTTCCTGACAGGCCTGCACGAAGGCCCGCGTCATCGGCTGCGGCTGCGGCACATTGGACACGCCCAGCTCGCCATCGGTGCCGTGCCACTCGCCCGCCAGCATGGTGTTACCCTCGGAGCGGATGAAATACTTGCGGATCTCGTCGAAGCTCCAGCCCTCGGCGCCCTCCTCGGCCCAGCGGTCGTAGTCCGAGGGCGTGCCGCGCGTGTAGATCTCGGCGTTGATCGACGAGCCGCCGCCGATCACCCGGGCCTGCGCATAGGGGATCTCGCGGTTGTTGGCGTGCTTCTGCGGGGCCGTCGTCAGCCCCCATGTCAGCGGCCCGGTGGTCATCTTGGCAAAGCCCACGGGCATGTGGATCAGCGGGTGGTTGTCCTTGCCCCCCGCCTCCAGCAGCAGCACGCGGCAGGCGCTGTCCTCGGTCAGCCGGTTGGCCAGCACGCAGCCCGCAGACCCGCCGCCGACGATGATGTAATCGTAACCCTCAGCCATCTCGCCTCCTCCCCCGATGCGCGGCTTGTGCGCGCCGGGTCTCTCTCCCCGGACAGCATCGGGAGACCCGACGCTGCCGCACCTCGTTTCATCGCCCGGGCGCGCCCCGTGGCAGGGGCCTCCGGGCCTGCAAGCCCTGCCTGTCACCCACAGGGCCACGGTCTTGTGCCTGTGTGCGCCACCCGCAGGGCCGGGGCCTTGTAGCCGCCTCAGCCAGCCGCAGGGCCGGGGTTTCGCCCCCATCGCTGCCGACGCTCGGGACGGTCTCGCGCGATGCAACACCGCAGCGCCCGGCCCACCGCCCTCACGCGATCCAGGGCCTGCGCTTGCCGATCTCGATGTGGACGGACTTGATCTGGGTGTATTCCTCGACCCCGTACTTGCCCGCCTCGCGGCCCCAGCCCGACTGCTTGAAGCCACCAAGCGGCAGTTCCGGCCCGCCCGCAAGCGTGCAGTTCACCCAGAACCGCCCCGCCTGAACGCGCCGCGTCACCACCAGCGCCTTGTCGATGTCCTTGGTCCAGACCGAAGCGGCCAGACCGTAGTCGGTATCATTGGCAATCGCGATGGCCTCGTCCAGCGTATCGAAGGGCAGGATCGTCAGCACCGGGCCGAAGATCTCGTCCCGCGCGATGACCATTTCCGCGGTCACGTCACCGAAGATCGTCGGCGCGATGTACTGCCCCTGCCCCATGTCCAGCGCACCGCCGCCGCAGATCAGCCGCGCGCCTTCTTCCTTGCCCTTCTCGATGTAGGACAGGATCGTGCGGTTCTGCGCCTCTGTCGTGATCGCACCGATCTGCGTAGCCTCGTCCAGCGGATCGCCGGTCACCGCCTTGGCCAGCTTGTCGCGCACCATCTCGGCGAACCGGTCCGCCACCGAGCGTTCGACGATCAGCCGCGAGCCAGAGACGCAGCACTGCCCGGTGTTGAAGGCGATGCCGAAGGCCACACCGTCCGCCGCGTCCTCCAGATCGGCGTCGGCAAAGACCACCTGCGGGTTCTTGCCGCCCAGTTCCAGCCCCAGCTTCTTGAAGTTCGACCTGCCCGCCGCCTCGACCACGCGGCGGCCCACGGCGGTCGATCCGGTGAAGGACAGCATGTCGATGCGCGGATGTTCGGCCATGGCCTGCCCGATGGTCGAGCCAGAGCCGGTCACCACGTTCATGCAGCCGTCCGGCAGGCCCGCCTCGGTCAGGATCTGGGCCAGGATCAGCGAGGTCGCCGAGGTCATCTCTGACGGTTTTACCACGATGGTGCAGCCCGAGGCGAGGATATAGGGCACGCGTTCGCAGAGGATCAGGAAGGGGAAGTTCCACGGGGTGATGATGCCCACCACGCCCACCGGCTCTCGCGTCACCAGCCCCATCATCCCGTCGCCGAGGTTGTTGAAGCTGTCGCCGTGCAGGCTGCGCGCCAGACCGGAGGCGTATTCGTACATGTCGGCGCAGCCCAGCACCTCGCCGCGCGCCTGCGCGATGGGCTTGCCGTTCTCCAGCGTCTCCCAATAGGCGATTTCCTCCGCGCGCGCGCGGATCAGCGCACCGGCCTTCAGCAGCACGGCGGCGCGTGCCTGCCCGCTCAGCCCCGACCAGCGCCGGTCGTCGAAGGCGCGGCGCGCGGCGTCGACGGCCATGTCGAGGTCACCCTCGGTGCATTTCGGGATGCGCGTCACGGGCACGTCATGGGCGGGCGAGTGGCGGATGAAGACCGCGCGCTCTGCCGCCGGAACCCGGGCCCCGTCCACGTAAAAGCCGAAGTCGCGCGGCTCTGCGGGCAGCGACTGGCGGGTACTGATCTGGTCCATTGGATCTCCTTCCGGCCATGCGGGCCTTCATCGTTGCGGCGGGGGTCGCCCCCGCATACGGCCACGCGGGCCTTGGCGTTTCTCTCAGGCCGCCGCGCCCCGGTCGGGCCACGCGGTCCGGGGCTTTGTCCGGGCGCTGCGCCCCTGTCAGACCGGGCGACCGGCGCCTCTCTGCTGTGCCCTGCGCCCCCGCGGACGGTCGGGCCATGCGCGCCCGACCGTCATGTCGCCCCCATCACGATCTGGGTCTTCAGGTCCATCGGCCTGTCGGCAAAGCTGTCGAAGGCGCTTTGAATGTCCTCCAGCGCATAGGTCGCGCCGGTGAAAGGCGCGGTGTCGATGCGGCCATGCACCAGCAACGTCAACGCGTCGTGCATATCCTCGCCCATGCCCGCGACCGACCCCTTGGCAGAGTTCTCGCGCAGGATGGTGTCGAGGATCGGCATGGGCAGCGCCTCTTCGGGGCCGGTCAGGCCGAAGAAGGCAAGGTGGCCGCCCTTGCGCATCAGCCGCTGCGCTTGGCTGTAGAGCGCGAGGTTGCCGACGCTTTCGATCACGATGTCGGTGCCGCGCCCATCGGTGGCCTGCATCACCGCCTCGGTCAGTTGCGCGGGGTCGGAGACGCCGATGTCGGCCCCGCCCTTCACCGCCATCCGCACGCGGTCCTCCGAGAGGTCGGTCACGATGATCGGCGCCGCGCCGATGGTGCGCATCAACTGCACGTGCAGGTTGCCGATGGGCCCGGCGCCCATCACCAGCACCGACTGGCCGAACCGCACGCGCGCCTTGCGCGCCGCGCGCACCACGCAGGCCAGCGGCTCTGTCAGGGCGAGAACTTCGTCGGGGATGTGCTCCGGCGCCGGGATAACCAGCCGCGCGGGCACCACCATGTATTCGCAGAAGCCGCCGTCGGCATGGATGCCCATCTGTTTCATGTCCGGGCAGTTCAGGATCTCGTTGCGGCGGCACCAGTAGCAGCGCCCGCAACCGACATTGGTGTCCACCACCACCTTGCCGCCCACGGTCAGCCCCTCGACGCCCTCGCCCAGCGCCTGAATGCGGCCCGTGAACTCGTGCCCCGGGATCATCGGCAGGCTTTCGGCGGCGTAGTGGCCGTGGAAGATGTGGATGTCGGTGCCGCAGATTCCGGTGCGGGTGATGCGGATCAGCACCTCTCCGCGCCCCGGCTTGGGGATCGGGCGCTCTTCGATCTCGAAACGGCCCGGTTTCACCAGAACGGCGGCTTTCATCATGGTCATGGTCTCCTCCCCTTTATTTGACGATGCGCAGTTTGCTGCGATCTATCGTGAGGGCAATGGCAAGGATGAGGATGATGCCGAAGACCATCTGCTGCATGGTGGCGTCGACCTCGAAATACAGCATCGAGGATCGGATCACCGCGACGATCAGCGTGCCGATCAGCGTGTTCAGCACACCCCCCACACCGCCGGTCAGGGGCGTGCCGCCGACCAGCACCGCCACGATGGCGGGCAGCAGGAAGCCGTTCGCCAGCGTCGGCGCGCCGCCCGACAGCTTGACCGAGAACAGAAGACCCGCGATCGCCGCCAGCATCCCCGACAGCGCGAAGGCCATGACCTTGATGCGCGTCACGTTGAGGCCCGAGGCGACGGCGGCCAGCTCGCCCGCCCCGACGGCTTTCAGCGCGCGCCCGAAGGTGGTGCGCTCTTGCAGGAAGAGCATGGCCAGCACCAGCACCGCGCCCACGAAGATCTCGTGCGGGATGCCCGCCGTATTGCCGACCATCCAGCCGAAAGAGGCGTCGCGCAGGGTCGCATCCATATACAGAGCGCGCTGCCCCGACAGGTATTGCGCATAGCTGTAGGCCACGCCGCCCACCGCCAGCGTCGAGACGAAGGAGGGCACGTAAAGCTTCGTCGTGATGAAGCCCGAGACGGCGCCGAAGGTCAGCCCGGCAAGGATGCAGACCAGCGCCGCGCCGATCCCCAGCGAGGGCAGCGCGACGGTGGCGATCACCGTCGTCATGTTCGCAAGCGACTGCGCCGAAAGGTCGATGCCGCCGATGTAGATGGCGAAGGTCAGCCCCAGCGCCATGATGAAAAGCGGCATGATATCGGCGACCATGTTCAGCAGGTTCACCGACCGCAGGAAGTTCGCGTCCGCCACGCCCACGATCACCACCAGCGTCAGCAGGGTGATCCACGGAAGATGCGGTTTCAGTCTTTCGATGCTCATGTCACCCTCAGGTCATGTGGTGGACGAGGTCGTAGAGGCTCGGCTTGTCGCCGGGGCGCCCGTGAAAGACCTGCTGTTGCACGCCGTCCTTCAGGACGAGCAGCGTGTGGGACAGGCCGATGGCCTCTTCGAGCGTGTCAGCGACAAGGATGATCCCCGCACCCGCCGCGCTCATGTCGCGGACCATGTCGTAGACGTCTTCCTTGGCGCCGATATCCAGACCCCGCGTCGGGTGATCCAGCAGGATGATGTCCGACCCGGCAGAGCGCCACTTGGCCAGAACCACCTTCTGCTGGTTACCCCCCGACAGGCCGCCGCAATCCTTGTAGATGTTCGGCGTCTTGATCTTCAGCCGCTTCACCCAGTCCTCGGCCAACGCCTTTTCCTCGGCGATGCGCAGCACGCCCCCGCCCGAGTAGTTCTTCATCTGGCTGAGGGTCATGTTCTCGTAGACGTTCATGCCCGCCACGATGCCCTCGACCTTGCGCTCGCGGGGGACATAGCCCACCCCCGCCGCGACGCTGTCCTGCGCGCTGAAGCGGGTGGCGGGCTTGTCCTTGATCGTGACGGAGCCGCCGGTGGGCTTTTCCAGCCCGAAGACCGTGCGCAGGATCGCCTCGCGCCCGGAACCCTCCGTACCGACAAGGCACAACACCTCACCACGCCGCAGGTCGAACGAGATATCCTCGAAGCGGTTCGCCACAGACACGCCGTCGAAGCGCACAAGCACCTCGTCGCCATGGTGCTTCTGCTTCTGCTCGCGGTAGTATTCCTTGTCGACGTCGCGCCCGACCATCTTGTGCTGGATCGCCTCGATCCGCGCGGTCTCGCGCGTGACCACGTCCACCACCTCGCCGTCCTTCATGACATAGACGCGGTCGGAAAGCTCCAGCACCTCGTCCATGCGGTGGCTGACGAAGATGAACGAGGCCCGCGTGGTCAACTCGCGCACGATGCCGAAGAGCAGCTCCACCTCTTCGCGGGCCAGAACAGAGGTCGGCTCGTCCAGCAGGATCACCAAATCGCCCTCGACGCGTTCTTCCAGGGTCAGCACCTTGGCCAGTTCGACCAGTTGCCGCTGCGCGAAGGACAGCTTGGCCGTCACCGTCGCGGGGTCGATGTTCAGCTTGACCTTGGCCAGCTGGGCGCGCGCCGCCGCCGCCATGGCCTTCCAGTTCATCACGCCGAAACGCACGAATTGCTTCTCGAAACCGAGGAAGATGTTCTCCATCACCGTCAGGTTGGTGATCAGCGACTGTTCCTGAAAGACCATGCCGATGCCGTGGTCCATGGCCTGACGCGGGTTCTGGAACCGCACCGCCTTGCCGTCCTTGGTGATGGTGCCGCCGTCCGCCTGATAGGCGCCGTAGATCACCTTCATCAGCGTGGACTTGCCGGCGCCGTTCTCGCCCACCAGCCCCACGATCTCGCCGCGCCCGATGGTGAAGTCGACGGCCTTCAGCGCACGCACGCCGGGGAACGTCTTGTCGACTTTGCTGAGTTGATACATGACCCCCTCCCCTATTTCACGAAGGCGACGGACTTGCGGTCGGTGCTCAGCACCACCGCGGCGATGACCATCGCGCCCAGCACGCCGTCCTGCACGTAGCCGGGCAGCCCGATCACCACCATGCCATTGCCGATGACGTTGACGATCAGCACGCCCACCAGCGTGTTCCAGACGCCGCCGATGCCGCCCCAGAGGGCCGTGCCGCCGACGACGACCGAGGTGATCGACATGAACATGAAGTTGTTGCCCGTCGCGGTCTCGGCGATGCCGATGCGGCCCACCGCCAGCAGCGCGCCGACCGCGTAGAACATCCCCGCCAGCGTAAAGCCCAGCACCCGCACGCGGCTGACGTTCAGGCCAGAGGCATGGGCCAGTTCCTCACCCCCGCCGACGGCGTAGAAGTTCCGCCCCAAGGCGGTGCGCGACTGGATGAACCACGCCAGCAGCAGGAACAGGCCCGCGACGTAGACCATCAGCGGAAAACCCAGCAGGCGTTCGGTCAGCAACCCGCGAAAGACCTCGTCCTCGACCCGCACGCGGTCGCCGCCGGTCAGCAGCAGGGCCAGCCCGGTGCCGACGAAGCCCATGGCCAGCGAGGCCATGAAGGAGGGGATCTTCAGCTTCACATGCACCAGCCCGTTGACCAGCCCGATGCAGGCGCCGACCAGCAAGGCCAGCGGCAGGGCCAGCCAGCCGAGGCCCAGCACCGTGCCGCCAAGGCCCGAGGAAGGCATAGGCGAAGACCACCGCCGAGACGCTGACCGTGCCCTCCATCGACAGGTCGATGCTGCCCATGATGATGACGAAGGTCACGCCGATGGCCACCATCAGGGCGGGCGAAGCCGAGATCGCGATCCGGGCGAGGTTGCGCACCGTCAGAAAGCGCGGTTCGAGCACCGTGAAGAGGGCGATCAGCACCAACAGGACGATCAGCGGGGCCCATTTCAACAGGGCCTCGCGCGAGAGATTGCCGGACAAGGGGCACCTCCGGGGAAATGGGATCAGTCAGAAGGGGGCGGCCCTGTGGACCGCCCCGGTCGGGCTTACTTGTACTGGATCTGGCCGCCCGTCGGGCCCCAGAAGTCGCTCCAGTCGTATTCCGGCGTGCTGTCGAGGTAGCTTGCCTTGAACTCGGCGGCGTCCTCGGGCGTGACCATGATGGTCGGGCCGTAGAACTCGCGGTGCTCCTGCGGCTCTTCCGAGGGTTTGAAGTCGCCGCGCGCCGCATGATAGGCCAGCGCCGCCGTGATGCCACCACCCCAATGCGGGTTGGTGAAGACGGTCGCGAGGATCTTGCCCTCGGCCACCAGACCCACGGCCTGCGGGTTGCCGTCATAGGACACGATGGGCATGTCCTCGATGCCCTCGGCGCGCAGCGCCTCGAGCACGCCATAGGCGATGGTGTCGTTGGCGCAATGCACGCCGGTGATCTCGTCGCCGAAGCGGGTCAGGAAGGCGCTCATGACCTGGTTGGCCTTCTGGGTGTCCCAGTCGGCGGGCTCTGCGGCCAGAAGCTCGACCTCGGGGTAGTCCTTCAGCGCGTTCTTCAGGCCCTGAAGGCGCTCGATGGCCGGGTTGTTCGACGCGATGCCGCCAAGGTGGACGACGCCGCCCTTGCCGCCCATGGCCTCCAGCAGGATGCGCGCGGTCTCTTCCGCCGGACCCTCGTCGGACCATGTCATGTGGCTGACGTAGTGGTCGCCGAAGTCCTGGGGTGCAGGTCGTCGGTCTTGTTCCAGATGGTCGAGACATAGCCGCCCGCCTCGGAGACCGCCTCGACGATGGGGCGGCAGTTGGGCGCGTCGTTGGTGTCGATGGCCAGCGCCAGTTCGCCGCCGGTCTTGGCCAGCAGCGACTTCACGTCACCCAGCGACTTCTCGGACGAGCCCTCGTTGATCAGGTGGACCATCGCGTCCTCGGGCTTGCCCAGGCTTTCGACGAAGGCCTCGCCGCCGGTGACGATCTCGTTCCAGTAGGGATTGGTGCGGTTGCGATAGGACCAGGCGATAGTTGGGTCGTCATAGGTCGCCGCCATGACCGGCGAGGGGCCGAACATCCGCATCGCCGCGGCGCCGGACACGCCATAGGCCGAGGCCAGCAGGAAATTCCGGCGGCTCAGTTTCTCTTTCTCGATGAAGTCCTTGATGAACGTCGACAATGGATTTCCTCCCGTTGGTGCCTGGTCCGGAACCTTCGCGCGCCCCCTGCCCCACTCCTCTGCCGGACAGCCCCTGCACGCGGAAGACCGATATGATTCCGACCTTAACGCACTAACTGGTTACTTCATGAAATGCGCAGGCGTCAACAGGAAACGATAGGGCCTGCGGGGCGCGGCGCGCTCTGACGAGCGGCGGATGGGTTTTGACGATTCCGCCATGGCTGCTGTAAGAGCGTGCGGAACCACCGCCCGAAAGGCCCGACGACGATGGACCCCAAACCCGAGAAACGGCAGCGCGATGCCGAGGCGACGCAGGCCCGCATCCTTGCCGCCGCGAAGAAGGAATTCGCCCGCAACGGCCTTGGCGGTGCGCGCATCGACGAGATCGCCGAACGCGCCAAGGCCAACAAGCGGATGATCTACCACTACTTCGGCAACAAGGAGGATCTGTTCCGCATCGTGCTGGAAGAGGCCTACCTGGACATCCGCGCCGCCGAGAAAAAGCTGGACCTGGAACACCTGCCCGCCCGCGAGGCGATGGAGCGTTTCGTGCGCTTCACATGGGAGTACTACCTGAAGAACCCGGAATTCGTGACGCTGGTGAACTCTGAGAACCTGCACCGCGCGCGCCACCTGAAGAAGTCCGAGCGCGTCGGCCCGGCGCAGCGGCAGCTGGTGTCCATGGTCGAGGGCATCCTGAACCGGGGCGTGGCCGAGGGCGTCTTCCGCCCGGGCATCGACCCGGTGCAACTGAACATCACCATCGCGGCGGTCAACTACTACTACCTGACCAACCGCTACACCGGCACGCTGCTGTTCGAGCGCGACATGATGGCGAAAGAGGCGCTGGACGCCCGCATCGCCTTCAACATCGACACCATCCTGCGGATGATCTGCATCGAACCCTGAGACGGCGGGTGGCCGGGGTCACGGGGCGCCGCAATCCCGGGACAAAGCGCGCCGCGCCCTCTGCGCAATCCCCCTGCCCTCAAACCCCGGTGGTGTCCTCGGGGAACGGGACGCGCTGCGGGGGCACGTCGGAAGACAGGGGCGCGCCGGGACGCGCAACAGAACCGGCAGGCGGGCGCCGCCGGGTGGCACGGGCAGAGGCACCGCGGCGCATCACGGCAGCTTGGCGCGCGGCAGCGGCGTCAGGCCGCGGATCAGGTCCGCGCCCTTTTCACCGATCATGATACTGGGCGCGTTGGTATTGGACGAGTTGATCGCGGGCATGACCGAGGCATCGCAGACCCGCAGCGCCGCCAGGCCGTGCAGGCGCAGGTCGGGACCCACCACCGCATCCGGCCCGGTGCCCATGCGGCAGGTGCCCACCGGGTGGTGGTCGGTCTTGGCGACCTTGCAGGCATAGTCGAACAGCTCCGCCTCGGACCGCAGGTCCGGACCCGGCAGCACCTCCTTGCGCACGAAATCCCCCAGTGCCGGCTCTGACAGGATCTCGCGCGCCATGCGCAGGCCCTCCAGCGCCATATTCAGATCGTAGGGATCGGACCAGTAGTTCGGGTCGATCAGCGGCGCGGCGCCGGGATCGCCCGAGGCCAGACGCACCGTGCCGCGCGACCGCGGCCGCAGGAAAGCCGAGTTCAGCGTGACCCCGGCCCCGTCGATCTTGGCGATGCCGGTCTCGATCCCCGACCCCTGGCCAAAGTGGAACTGGATGTCCGGCGAGCGCGCCTCGGGGTCGGCGGTAGCAAAGGCGCCGGTCTCGAAGAGCGAGGCCGCCGCCGGGCCGCTCTTGAACAGCAGGTATTGCAGCCCGGCCCAGGCGCTCCGGTGCAGCCTGTCCCAACCGTCATAGCTGTAGGGGCCGGACAGCTCCGCGAGGGCACAAAGGTCGATGTGATCCTGAAGGTTCTCGCCCACCCCGGGCAGGTCGTGCACCACGTCCACGCCCACCGCGCGCAGGTGATCCGCCGGGCCGATGCCCGACAGCATCAGCAGGCGCGGAGAGCCGATGGCGCCGCTGGACACGATGACCTCGGCCTCCGCCCGCGCGGTCTCGACCCGGCCCTCGTGGCGGTAGGTGACCCCGGTGGCGCGGTCGGCCTCGACCTCGACGCGCAGGGCCTCTGCGCCGGTCAGCACGGTCAGGTTCGGACGCCGCATTGCCGGTTTCAGATAGGCCACGGCGGCAGAGGACCGCCGCGCGTCGCGCTGCGTCAGTTGATAGAAGCCCACCCCGTCCTGACAGGCACCGTTGAAGTCGGGGTTGTAGCGCAGGCCCCAGCCTTGCGCGGCGCGGATGAAGGCGTCGCAGACCGGCAGGGTCGCGCGCGGCATCGACACGCCCAGCGGCCCGTCGATCCCGTGATAGGCGTCGTTGAAACGCTCGTTGCCCTCGGCCCGGCGGAAATAGGGCAGCACGTCGCGGTAGGCCCAGCCCGGGCAGCCGTGCTCGGCCTCCCATGCGTCGTAGTCCAGCGCATTGCCGCGCGTGTAGACCTGCGCGTTGATGGTCGAGCCGCCGCCGATCACCTTGGCCTGCGTGTACCACAGGCTGCGCCCCTGCATGTTGCGCTGCGGCACCGTCGACCAGCCCCAGCTGGCGATGCCCTCGGTCATCTTGGCGAAACCGGCGGGCCAGTGGAAGAGCAGGTTGCGGTCGCGCCCCCCGGCCTCCAGCAGCAGCACCCGCGTTCCCGGGTCTTCCGTCAGCCGCGCCGCCAGCACGCAGCCGGCAGAGCCGCCGCCGGTCACGATATAGTCGTATGCCGCCATGCCCCCTCCCGCATAGTAACCAGACAGTTAATTCCGTGACAGCCGCCGCCCCATCTGTCAAGGATCGGCGGCGCCCCGCCCGGCCCGGACCCACCCATGAATACCCGACTTCCGAAACCGGGAGGTTTCGGGCAGAAAGGGCGCATGAAACAGACCCTCGCCCTTGTCCTATCGTGCCTCATGGCGCTGCCCGCGATGGCGGCAGAGCCCATGTCGGCCTCGGACTTCGAAAGCTATGTCACCGGCAAGACGCTGTATTACGGCGAAAGCGGCCAGCCCTACGGGGTCGAGGAATACCTGCCGGACCGTCAGGTGCGCTGGTCCTTCCTCGATGGCCAGTGCAAGGACGGCTTCTGGTACGAGAACGCCGGGCAGATCTGCTTTGTATACGAGGACAACCCCGACCCGCAGTGCTGGAGCTTCTACCGCAACGGCGGCAGCCTGCGCGCGGTCTTCGAGAACGACCTGACCAGCACCACGCTCTACGAGGCGCAGCAGGACGACAAGCCCATGCTCTGCCACGGACCCGACGTCGGGGTCTGAGGTCGGGGCCTGAGGTCGGGGACCGGCGCAAAGGTCACCCGCCCCTGCCGCGCCCCGGCTGCACCACCGGGCGCGGCGCGGTCCGCCCCGGGGCCGCGCAAACCCGGTCGAGACGGACCTTGGCCCGCAGCGCTACAGGGCGCAGAACCCCTGCCGGATATAGTCCGTCAGCGCGCCGACAACCTCGGCCTTGCCGTTGCCCACATACATGTTGATCTTCTGCGTCCCCAGATCCGGCAGCACGCCCCTGTCGATGTAGGCTAGGTAATCCGGCACATGCCCCTCCAGCCGCGCGGTCACGGCGAGATCGGCGCTGACGCTGGCGTCGATGGTCGTGTCGCTCTGCGAGTCGACCGCCATTTCCCATGCCACCCCCGCCCGGTCCAGCCGCGCCAGCGTGTCCTCGCGAAACCCGCAGTTGCGGCAGAAGGCGATGCGCAGCGGCGCGGTGTTCTTCCAGACCTGACCGCCCGGCGCCCCGATCCAGCGCAGCGGCACCTCTATCAGCGTTTCGCCGCCCGAATCGACCCCCGGCTCCGTGGTCAGAATCACGTCCACCTCGCCCCGCGCGAACTGGGTCTTCAGCACCCGCGTGAAGGAACTGACCAGCGAGACCTTCACCCGGGGATGTGTGCGTCCCATGCGCCGCAGCACGTCGGGAATGACCGGGTAGACGATGTCCGCGGGCACGCCCAGCACCACCTCGCCCTCCCAGGCCTGGTCGGTGAGCCGGGTATAGACCTCGTCGTTCAGGTCGACGATCTTCTGCGCATAGGTCAGCAGCTGCGCCCCGGCGGGCGTCAAAGAGATGCCGCGCGCGGAACGGTCGAGCAGTTGCAGGCCCAGCATCTCTTCCAGCCGCTTCAGCTGCATCGAGACGGCGGATTGCGTCAGGTTCAGGAACCCGGCGGCCCGCGTGACCCCGCCAGCCTGCGCCACCGCAAGGAACGACCGCAGGACGGTGACGTCCAGATTCCTCATCCATCAAGCTCCATGATGACAAACCTCAAGAACATTCGTTTCCAGCATGATCCGGATTGCGACACAACCATCAGTAACGAAAATGGCAGAACAATCAATCATCACGATCCGTGAAGGAGCCCATCATGATCCGTGCTCTTGACATCCTTTTGGGGCGCACCCGCCCGGCACGCCGTCCCTCCGGCCCCGACACCGCGCGCCCGCGCCGTGCGGAAACCCCCTCGCTGCGCGAGCCGAACCGGTTCGAGCGCGACAGCGCCGAACAGCTCTGGTCGGCCCCCGCGCACTGGCGGCTGTGACGGCCCCAACGGTTCCGCATCGATCAAGTTCCAATACTTGTGTGTTTTCGCACCGGAAAATCTTGAAAACCCCGTCCGCTTTGACAATATCAAGCGCAACACTTCCGCGCGCATCCGCGCGGGGTCCCGCCAAACGGAGGTTTTGATGGCACAATACGACACCATTCGGACGACAGGCGTCGCAGGCGCCCGCTCCGCACAGATCGATGAGGGCCTTCGCGCCCATATGAACAAGGTCTACGGCACCATGTCCGTGGGCACGTTCATCACCTTCCTCGCCGCATGGGCGATTGCCGGTCTCGCGGTCACAACCGATCCGACCGGTGCCTCTGCCATGATCCGCGAGGGCCAGTACCTGACCTCCTTCGGCGAGGCGATCTACATGTCGCCGCTAAAATGGGTGATCATGTTCGCCCCGCTGGCCTTTATCTTCTTCGGCTTCGGCGCCGCCATGAACCGCCTGTCCGCCGCCGGCGTACAGCTGCTGTTCTACACCTTCGCCGTGCTGATGGGCCTGTCGCTCAGCTCGATCTTCCTGGTCTTCACCGGCGTCTCGATCGTGCAGGTCTTCCTTGTGACCTCGATCGCCTTCGCGGGCCTGTCGCTCTGGGGCTACACCACCAAGAAGGACATCTCCGGCTGGGGATCGTTCCTGATCATGGGTGTGATCGGCCTGATCGTCGCGTCGATCGTGAACATCTTCCTCGCCTCCTCGGCGATGGGCTTCGCGATCTCGGTCCTGGGCGTTCTGATCTTCGCGGGCCTGACCGCCTACGACACGCAGAACATCAAGAACACCTACCTGCAGCACGCTGCGCATGGTGACAGCGAGTGGCTGGGCAAGGCTGCCATCATGGGCGCCCTGAGCCTCTACCTCGACTTCATCAACATGTTCATGTTCCTGCTGCAGCTCATGGGCAACCGCGAGTAACGCAGGCCACCGGCAGACACAGACCACAAGCCCCGCCGACCCCTGGTTCGGCGGGGCTTTTTCGTTTTGCGACCCACGCCCAGACACTCCCGCCTTGGCCCCCGCGGTCGGGCAGTGCCTGCACAAGGCCGATCGGACAGCGCCTGATAAGGCTGAAGGGATCGCCCGCCCCTCCCTGCAGGCACGCGCCACGCACCGCCAGGCCCTTCAGGCAGGGGCCAGCCCCTGCTTGTCGGACCAGCTGGGTCTGAAGCCCCCCCGGACCCGCCGCCCCGGCAGCGACCCGGTCCGGCGGCCTATTCGCGCCCCCAAGACAGGCCCGCTGCAAATCCGTCTGGCGCCGGGAAAATCAACAAAATCCGCCCCATCGCAACGAACGGGGGTTGAGCGCACCGCCCGCGTCTGGTGCATAATTGCGCAACGGGACGCCTTGGGAGCAGGTCAGCCGGTTTCCGGTCTGACCCAACCCCGCATGCGCACCCGTCACAGGGAAACGCGCCATTCCGGTGGCACTTGCGAGGTAGAAACTGCCATGAGTCTATTCAGGATGATCCCAATCACGGTCATCGCCGCCTGCGCCACCGTGGCCGCTGTCCCGCTGCGGGCAGACACCGGCCAGACGATCCCCGAGGCGATGATCGAGGAAATGATATCGCTGAGCGGTACGATCACCTATCTCGAAGGCGATGCGCCGGGCCTGATCCTTGGCGCGATCAAGGGCGACACCGTGGTGGTCGAGGGCTTCGGAGAAACCGCACGGGGCAACGGCATCACGCCGGATGGCGACACGGTCTTCCGCATCGGCTCGATCACCAAGGTCTTCGCGGGCGAGATGCTGGCCCATGCGGTGGCCCGCGGCGAGGTTGCCTTCACCGATCCGGTCGCCCCGCTCTTGGCCGACCCGCTCGGCGCGGCGGCAGCCCAGCACCCGGACATCCGGCTGATCGACCTTGCGACGCATTCCGGCGGGCTGCCCCGCGAAGTCCCGCGCGCCGAAAGCCCCGACAGCGACCCCTTCCAGACCATCACCCCCGATGCCTTTGCCGACTGGCTTCAGGGCAACGCGCTGCAGTTCGCGCCGGGGCGCGGTTCGGCCTATTCGAACTTCGGCTTCGACCTGCTCTCTGCGGCGCTGTCGACCGCGGGGGGCGCCAGCTATCCCGACCTTCTGGCCGACAGGATCACCCGTCCGCTGGCACTGGACGACACCACCTTCACGCCGACCGCCGGGATGGCCGAGCGCCAGATGATCGGCCACGCGCCGGATGGCGAGGCGCTGCCGATTGTGCCGACCGGCGCGGTCATCACCGGATCTGGCGGCCTCTACAGCACGGCGAACGACCTGCTGCGCTGGATGCGCTGGCATCTGGATGAAACCGGCCCGGATGCGCAGGTGCGCCTGCTCGACCACGCGGTCTACCTGCCCCGCGACGGGCTGGAGACGGTGGTCTCGATGGACGAATCCGGGCGCATGGACGCCATGGGGCTGGGATGGGTGGCGATGAACGCAACAGCCGAAAGCCCCTTCTACCTGCAGAAATCCGGGGCCCTTCAGGGACAGATGTCCTACATCGCCTTTGCTCCGCAATACGATGCCGCGGTGCTGATCACCATGAACCAGTACGACTTCGGTGCCGCCGCAGGGATGACCGAGGCGGCCAACGCGCTGCTGAGAACCCTCAGCGGCTACTGACACCCCGGCATATCGCTCCGGCGCCGTTGCAGGAATTGGGCAGCGGCGCCGGGCAGCGCGGCCAGCGCCCTCTGGCCTCCCCTCATCCAGCATCGCGTTCCACAGCCGCGCGCCCGACCGACCGGCGGCGCGCGGGCGCAGGACGTTCCGCCCCCTGCGCGACGAGGGCCGCCCCACCATTGCAATGCCGCCAGAAGCCCCGCCGCCACCACCCGACGTGGCGGCTGGCCTTGGGCCCCCGGTCGCGGCTGCGCAGGGCCGTTTCCGACCGGATCGCAGCGCGCGCCGCGCCCTGGCCCAGCCGCAAAAGCGCTGCCGGGACTTGCCCGGCGACGCTGCCGCCTTGCGCGGCACACGCGGATCTCATCCATGCCCTCGGCGCCTGAATGCGCCCTGCCGCCAGCCGACTCGGGTGGTCCGCGCGATCCGCACTCAAAGCAACAATGTTTTTATTCCGTACAATGAGGCGCAAAGCAGAAAGACAGAAACTCACAAATCAATCCACCACTCTATTGTTTTTGCTTGATTATATACGAACGCACAACACACCAGGCATCGTTGACAATCCAAACAACTGTATACTAACCTGCATCGGCGCGAGCGCGGACACAGGAGACCGCGCCGACCGCGACAACAGGGAGGAAGAGATGCACAGAGGATTGACCGGGCGCGGCTGGATGACAGGCGCCGCCCTTGGCGCGATGATCGCAGCCGGCGCCGTGGGCGCGCAGCAGCTGGGGGAGCCGGTCCCTGAAATGACCGTGGTCTACTACGCGTCCGACATGGGACCGGAGTTCGAACAATCGGCCCGGGCGCTGGCCGACGACTGGGCGAAGCTTGGCCTGGACCTGCAACTGGTCCCGGTTCAGTTCTCGACCTTCGTGTCGCAGTACATTGTCGGCGGGCAACTTGAAGACATGGCCGTCTTCTCTGTCGGGGCCGACCCCGACCGTGTCGATCCGACCTATTGGGTTTACGACGTCGCCGCCTGCGGGCTGCGCCGGAACGGCTCGAAATGGTGCGACGAAGGCTATAGCGAACGCGCCGCCAAGCAGCGCACCCTTGTCGACCGCGCAGAGCGCGTCGAGGCCGTCCATGCCCTGCAGGCCGAATTCACCGAGGCGATGCCCTTCTTCCCGGTGATCAACCGGATCTACGGCATCGTCTACAACTCCGACAAATGGGAAAACGTGACCAGCCCCGAGCCGGTCGCCGCCCATGAAGAGATGGTGAACCCCTGGCTCAAGGCCCGTCCGCTGACCGACGACCGCTGGCTCGACTGGGCCTATTTCGAGGATGTCAGCACCTACAACCCGCTGGTGGAAGAAAGCGCCGTGGGCTGGGTCCGCTTCATCTTCGACACCTTCGCCAAGAACAACTCGGAAGGCGAAACCGTGCCCTGGGCCGCGGCTGGCTGGACCTGGGTGGACGACACGACGCTCGAAGTCACCCTGCGCGACGGCATGACCTTCCATGACGGCGAGGCCGTGACGGCGGATGACGCGGTCTATACCATCAACACCGTCGTCGACCTCGCGCCGCCCGCCGTGTCCTCGCGGACCTCGAACATCACGAGCGCCGAGAAGATCGACGACCTGACCTTCCGCATCAACCTGAAAGCCCCGGACGCGGCCTTCGAGATCACCGTCCTGACCTACATGTTCATCCTGCCCGAACATATCTGGTCGGCCCACGACGGCGACCTGCTGGAATGGGACATCGTCGCCGACGACGCGGTGATCGGCTCTGGCCCCTTCCAGTTCCAGACATGGCGCCCGAACGAGGTGCACGAACTGGCGACCTACGCCGAGCACTGGGAAGCGCCCGAGTACGACGGTCTGCGCCGCCTTGCCCTCGGGCCAGGCCGATGCCATCCGCTCTGCGATGCTGGACGGCACCGGCGATATCGCCACGACGGTTCTGCCGGTTGCGACGATGTCCGATCTGGCCGCGCAGAACGACAATCTCGAGTTCATCGAAGTGCCGTCCCACGCGACGCTCTACGTCTGGATGAACAACGAGAAAGCGCCCTTCGACGATCAGGCCTTCCGCCGCGCCGTGCGCATGGCCAGCGACAAGAACCGGGTCATGATCGAGGGCTGGCAGGGCTTCGCCATCCCCGCCTCGGAAGGGCCGGTCCCGCGTGCCCTCGGCCAGTGGTACAACGCCGAGATCGAGCCGGTCGCCTTCGATGTCGAGGCCGCGCGCGCCGTCCTGGAGGAAGCCGGTTACGGCTGGGACTCCTCGGGCAAGCTGCACCTGCCCGCCAACTGAGCCCTTTCGCTCAGGAGCGGCCCCCTGTCCGGGGGCCGCTCGTCTCTCCGCGTCCTCCGCAGCCCTAAAACGCGAGACCCCATGCGCTCTTATATCATACGCCGCCTTCTCCAATCCGTCGTAGTCATCTTCGCCGTCACGACAATCATGTTCCTGATGTTCCGCATCGTCCCCTCTGACCCGACAGCGATGATGGTCGAACGCGGGATGTCCGAGGAAGCGCGGCAGGCGCTGCTCGAACGCTGGGGCCTGACCGGGTCGCTCTGGGACCAGTACCTGCACTACATGGGCAACCTGCTGGTCGGCGATTTCGGCAACAGCTTCTTCTACCGCCAGCCGGTCTGGGACGTGATCCTGCCGCGCATCTACAACACCCTCTGGATCGCCGTTCCGGGGCTTCTGCTGGGCGCCTTCATCGGCGCCGGGCTGGGCATGATCGTCGGCTGGTCGCGCCGGGGCGGCACCGTCGAACGGACCGGCATCCTGCTGGCCACGGTGATCCGCGGCACCCCCAGTTTCATCCTCGGGATCGTCCTGCTGGCGATCTTTTCCAGCTGGCTTGGCTGGCTGCCCGGCTTCGGCATGGGCGACACCAATGGCAAAGAGGGTCTGGCACGGTTCCTGCAATGGGAGTTCCTGATCCACCTGACGCTGCCGGTTCTGGCCGTCGTCATCTACTTCCTGCCGGAGAACCTGCTTCTCATGCGCTCGGGCGTGGTCGAGAACCGGCACGAGGATTACGTTGAACTGGTCCGCGCCAAGGGCGTCTCGAACGCCCGGGTCGCCTGGCACGCGGCGCGCAACTCGCTGCTGCCGCTGATCACATGGCTGTTCCCGGCGCTGGCCGAGACGATCGCCGGGATCGTGGTGATCGAGATCGTCTTCAGCTGGCCCGGCATCGACCGCGAGCTGGTGCTTGCCGTGACCCGGCAGGACTATCCGCTGGCACAGGCTGCGTTCTTCCTGCTGGCCGTGATGATCGTTCTGGCCAACCTTGCCGCAGACCTGACCTACGGCAAACTCGACCCGCGCGTCGTCTACCGCTGAGGGCATAGAGCAATGACCGACATGACCGCAAATCCGAGGCGCCAGCGTTTTGCGTGGTTCCTTGACCCCTTCGCCGCCGTGGCGCGCGACCGGTTCGCCCTGGGCGGGCTGATCATCCTGGGCCTGTTCTTCGTGATCGCGCTCTTCGCGCCGATGATCGCCACCCATGATCCCTTCGCATCCGCGATGACCGAAAGCAGCCGGCTCAACCGCCTCGCCCGCCCCTCTGCCGAGCATCTTCTGGGCACGACCACCTTCGGCCACGACGTGTTTTCCCAGTTCATCCTGGGCTTCCGCGTGGCGCTTCTGGTGGGCCTGCTGGGCGCCTTCGCCGTCGGCGTGATCTCGACCCTGTTCGGGGTGATCTCGGGCTATTTCGGCGGATGGATCGACGACCTGCTGATGCGGATCACCGACATCGCCCTGTCGATCCCGACCCTGCCCTTCGCCATCGTGGCGGTCGGGTTGCTGGGACCGAGCGTGAACAACATCATCCTCGTGATCGTCCTGCTGTTCTGGCGCAACGGCGCCCGGATCATCCGCGCCGCCGTTCTGACCGAACGCGAAAGGGTCTATGTCCGCTGGGCACGGGCCGCCGGGGCCTCGCACCTGCATGTCATCGTCAAGCACATCCTGCCGAACGTGTTCCGGGTGGTCTTCCTGTGGGTCACCATGTCGGTCGCCTTCGCCGTGCTGACCGAGGCAAGCCTCAGCTTCATCGGCCTTGGCGATCCGTCGACGACCAGCTGGGGGCAGATGCTCAACACCGCCTTCGCCAGCGGCAACCTGCGCAGCGCCTGGTGGTGGGTCGTGCCGCCCTCGCTGGCGCTGGTGACGCTGATCTCGGCGCTCTACCTCGTGGGACGCGCTTTCGAGGAATACAACAACCCACGGCTGAGGGCGAAGCGATGAGCACGATGCAGGAAACCGATTTCGACCGCAGGCTGAACGGCAAGGCGCCCGTGGAACTGTCGGTGCGCGATCTTCGGGTGGCCTACAGCACCCTGCGCGGCCCCTTCCACGCCATCGACGGTGTGACCTTCGATGTCAAACCCGGCTCTGTCCTGGGTCTGGTGGGCGAATCCGGCTGCGGCAAAAGCACCGTCGTGAAAGCGCTGATGCGCCTGCTGCCGGAAGACGCGGAGGTCACGGGCGAGGTTCTGCTGGACCGGCGCAACCTCTTGACCCTGTCGCAGGCCGACCTGCGCGACGTGCGCTGGAACAAGCTGGCGCTGGTGACCCAGAGCGCGATGAACTCGCTGGACCCGGTGCTGTGCATCGGCGACCAGATCGTGGAATCGATCCGTGCCCACGAGAAGGTCAGCCGGGACGTGGCATGGAAACGGGCAGAGACGCTCTTCGACCTCGTCGGCCTGCCCGCGGCGCGGCTGCGGGAATATCCGCACCAGTTCTCGGGCGGGATGCGCCAGCGGGCGGTGATCGCCATGGCGCTCAGCCTGAACGCCGGGCTGCTGTTGGCGGACGAACCGACCACGGCCCTTGATCCGATCATGCAGGACCAGATCATGGCGCGGCTGCGCCGGGTCGAGGAGATGCTGAACCGGTCGATGATCCTCGTGACCCACGACATTGGCCTTGTGGCCGAGAACTGCGACACCGTGGCGGTGATGTACGCGGGCAAGGTGGTCGAGACCGGGCCGGTCGAAGAGGTACTCGTGACGCCCGAGCACCCCTATACCATCGGACTTTACAACGCCTTTCCGCGCATTCTGGGCGAGACGGAAGAGCGACCGCCGCTGATTTCCATCGCTGGCGGGCTGCCCAACCTGCTGAAGCCGCCGAAGGGCTGCCGGTTCAGGGACCGCTGCCCCTTCGCCACCGAGATCTGCGGCCATGAGGAACCGCCGCTGGCGGAAACCGCGCCGGGCCGCCGGGCGGCCTGCCACCACGCCGGACGCGCGGCGGAGTTCAGAACGCTGGCCACCCGGCCCGAAACATGGACAGCCGCTGCAGGAGGGTCCCAATGAGAAATCACCAGCTGGGCGAAACCGTGATCGAAGCGGTCGGCCTGAAAACGCACTTCAAACTGGGCGGCGGCATCATTGCCGCGCTTTCGGGTCAGCCTGCCAAGACGGCGAAGGCCCTGGACGGGGTGGATATCGAAATCCGCTCCGGCGAGGTTCTGGGCCTTGTCGGGGAAAGCGGCTGCGGCAAGTCCACCCTCGGCATGACACTGGTGCGCATGCACGAGCCGACCGCAGGCGACGTGAAGTTCAAGGGCGCCTCGATCACGCAGATCCGTGGCTCTGAGCTCAAGACCTTCCGCGCCGGCGCGCAGATCATCTTTCAGGACCCCTACAGCTCGCTCAACCCGCGGCTGACCATCGGCGAGATCGTCAGCGAACCGCTGCACATCCACCGTCAGGGAACCCCGGACGAACAGCGCGCCAAGGTGCGCGAGGCCCTGTCCCACGTGCGCCTGCCCCCCGAAGAGTTCGAGCACCGCTATCCGGCTCGACCTGTCCGGCGGCCAGCGGCAGCGGGTCGCCATCGCGCGGGCGCTGGTGCTCGACCCCGACTTCATCGTCTGCGACGAACCCGTCTCGATGCTGGACGTCTCGGTTCAGGCGGGCGTCCTGCGCATCCTCGACGAGCTGTCCCGGGATCTGGGGCTGGCGGTGCTTTACATCTCGCACGATATCGCGACCGTCGGGTACATCTGCGACAGGATCGCGGTCATGTATCTGGGCCGCGTCGTCGAACAGGGGCCGGTGCGCGAGGTCATGCGCCGCCCGCAGCACCCCTATACGCAGAACCTGATCCGCGCGATTCCCAATTCCGACCCGCTGGTGCGGCGGGAACGGGTGGTGCTGGAAGGCGACGTGCCGACGCCCATCGACACCCTGCCCGGCTGCCGGTTTGCCTCGCGCTGCCGCCACGTGGAACCGGTCTGCCGCGAACAGGAACCCGACCTGCTTGCCGCCGGGGACAAGTCGCTGGCCCGCTGCCACCTTTACGGCGTGCTGGCAGGCAAGCCCGGGGCAGAGCCCGCGCCCGCGGCAACACCCGGAGAGGCCTCATGAGCAGCGCGCGGCAGGAGGCCTACGAGGGCATCCGGAACCTCATCATTTCCGGCGAGATCGTCGCCGGAGACCCGATGCCCGAAGAGATGCTGGCCGAACGGCTGAACACCAGCCGCACCCCGGTGCGCGACGCCCTGCACCAGCTGGAGACCGAGGGCGTGGTCATGCGCCACCCCAACCGCCGGGCCTATCTGGCGGACGTCAACCCGATGACCGTGGTCCAGATCTTCGAGGTGCGTGCCCGGCTGGAGCCCTTGGCGGCCCGGCTGGCGGCAAGCCACGTCGACCCGGGGTTTGTCGAGGATCTGCAGCAGCTCATCGACAAGATGACCGCCGTGTCACAGCCGGACACCATCGACCGGCGCCTCTATCGCCAGTTCAACGAGGTCTTCCACTGGCGGATCCTGCAACAGTCGAACAGCAGCGCGGTGGCCACGGCGGTGCGGCAGGTCGCGCGGCACCGCATCACCAGCCCGACCTTCCAGGACTGGACGGTGGAGGAACTGGAGCGCAGCCAGAACCACCACCGCGAATTGCTGGACGCCTTCCTTGTCGGCGACGCGGACTGGGCCGATGCCGTGATGACCACCCATCTTCTGGCCGCGAAATCCATCTATACCCGCGCAACGCTTGGGACGGAGAACAAGCCGTGACCGGCTCGCGGAGGCTGACAACGGAGGCACGCGGCCTGTGATGGTCCTGCATGGCTATTGGCGCTCGTCCGCGTCCTATCGCGTCCGCATCGCGCTGGCCCTCAAAGGGCTGGACTACGACGCCCGCAGCTGGGATCTGCGCCACGGCGCGCAGTTCGGCGCCGATTTCATGGCGCTGAACCCCCTGTCCAGCGTGCCCGTGCTGCAAACAGATCAGGGCCCCCTGACCCAGTCCATGGCCATCATGGAATGGCTGGAGACGGAAGTGCCCGACCCCACTCTGCTCTCTGCCGACCCGATGACCGCCGCCCGCATCCGGGCCGCCGCACAGATCATCGCCTCGGACGTGCACCCGCTGAACAACCTCTCGGTGCTGAAGCGGCTGCGCGGCATGGGCCACGACGAGGCCGATCTGCGCGACTGGATGCAGCACTGGATGGGCCGCGGGCTGGCCGCCTTCCAGACCATGCTGCCGGACAGCGGCGATTTCTGCTTTGGCGACAGGCCCTCGCTGGCCGACATCTGCCTGATCCCGCAGCTTTACAACGCGCGCCGGTGGGCGCTGGACCTCGCGCCGCTGCAGCGGCTCGTGGCCATCGAAACGGCCTGTCTGGCCCACCCCGCCTTCCGCGCCGCACACCCCGACAACCAGACCGATGCCTTTGAGGAGACACCGACATGACCGACCTGATCCGCTCTTGGGTAGAGAGCGCAAATGCCGAGACGGCTGAATTCCCGCTCAACAACCTGCCCTACGGCGTGTTCGCGCGCGACGGCAAGCCGGGCCGCTGCTGTACCGCGATCGGCACCCATGTGCTGGACCTCCACGGTCTGGAAGAGGCCGGTGTCCTCGATTTCGGCGGCACCCTCCGGTCCGGCGACTGGTCGGCCTTCATGGCCCTCGGCAAACCGGAATGGGACCGGCTGCGCGGCTGGCTTCTGACCGCGCTGGCAGAGGGCGCCGGGGCGGAAAGCACCCTGTCGCCGCATCTGCAGGCGCTGTCCGACGTGCAGCTTCTGATGCCCTTCACGGTCACGGAATTCACCGATTTCTACGCATCCCGGCATCATGCCTCCAACGTGGGCCGGGTCCTGCGGGGCACCAATGGCGAGGTGCCGCCGAACTGGCTGCACATTCCCATCGGCTACAACGGCCGCGCCTCCTCCGTCGCCGTCTCGGGCACGGATGTGCGGCGGCCCATGGGCCAGCTGAAGGCCAAGGACGAGGCCATGCCGCGTTTCGGCCCCTCTGAACGGTTCGACTTCGAGCTGGAATTCGGGGCTATCGTCGGCCAGCCCTCGGGCGGCATGATCGACGTGGCAACCGCCTTCGACAACATCTTCGGCTATGTGCTTCTGAACGACTGGTCGGCGCGCGATATTCAGGCCTGGGAATTCCAGCCGCTCGGCCCGTTCCAGTCCAAGGCCGCCGCGACCACAATCAGCCCCTGGATCGTCACCGCCGCCGCGCTGGAGCCATTCCGCTGCGCCGCCGCAGAGCGCGAAGTGCCGCTGCTCGACTACCTTCAGGAAAACGGCCCGATGCTCTACGACGTGGAACTGGAGGTGGCTCTGGCGCCGCCCTCCGGCGAAGAGACCGTCGTCACCCGGTCGAACTACAAGCACATGTATTACTCCGCCGCCCAGCAGCTGACCCATCACACCACTTCAGGCTGCCCGATGCGGGTCGGCGACCTGCTTGGGTCGGGCACCATCTCGGGGCCGGAAAAGCTGTCGCGGGGCTGCATGATCGAGCTGACCTGGAACGGCCAGGAGCCGGTACAGCTGTCGTCGGGGGAGACCCGCGCCTATATCGAGGACGGCGATACGGTCACGATACGCGGCCATGCGCAGGGCAACGGCTTCCGGGTCGGTTTCGGCGCCTGTTCCAACCGGGTTGTGCCCAGCCGGGGCTGACGCCGCCCGGCCTGCCGCGCCACAGGCGCGCGGATCAAGACACGGCAGGGGCGCGCCCGCCCCTGCCCGCCTACCGCCGCGCCCGGGCGCGCAGGATATCGCAGAACTCCAGCGCCGCCGGTTCCAGCGGCTCCTTGCGGCGGGTCACAAGACCGAAGCCCGACAGCCGGATCTCGGGGCGGATGTCCAACACCGTGAACAGGCCCGCCCGCAGATGCGCCAGCACCACCGCCTGCGGCAGCAGCGCGACGGCATCGGATTCCTGCACGAGGTTGAGGATCAGCAGGATCGACGAGCATTCTATCGTTTCGCGCGGTCGGCGCAGGCCCGCGCGGTCGAAGGCCGCGTCCAGCGCCTGCCGCGACGGGTTGCTGACCGGTTGCAGGACCCGGGCGCAGTCCTGAAGATCCTCCAGCCGATGCGCGCCGGTGGCCTGCCTGTGACCGGCACGGGCCACGACCACCAGCCGCTCTTCGGCCAGCGGTTCGAAGGCGAAAACCGTCCGGTGCCGCTCGGCGCTGAAGCGTCCCACCGCCAGGTCCAGCCGCCCGGCCTCCAGTTCCGACAGGATGCCGTCGCTGGTTTCCCCGTGCAGCGCCACGGACAGCTGCGGGCGGCGGCCCTTGATCTCGGCCACCGCGCGGGCAACCAGATCGGGCGCCGCGCCGGTGATCGCACCGACCGCCAGCGTGCCGTAGCCCCCGGCGCGCCGGGCCGAGAACTCTTCGGAAAACCGTTGCAGGCGGGACAGCTGCGCCCGCGCATTGTCGACCGCGAACTGGCCCAGCGGGGTCAGGATCATGCCCCGCGGACCGCGTTCGAACAATGTCGCCTGAAAGACGTCCTCGACATCGCGCAGCATCTTCGAGGCCGTGGACTGCGTCATGTTCAGCGCGTCCGCCGCGCTGTGCGTGGTGCCGTGATCCGCCAGGGCGACGATCAGCGACAGGTGCCGTACCTTGAGGCTGGCGGTAAAGTCCCTGTCCAGCGTGCTCCCCCTCGTCAAGCGATCGCGTTTCGCGATTGCAGAACCGGATTTATTCATTGGAACGTTATCACTGCGCTGGATAGCGTCAACAGCGGAGGAGGCTCCGGGGGATCAAGGACAGCATCGACCGTTCGAAACCGTGCAGGCGCGCGGGCTTTGTTGTCGGCTCTCCCGGAGGGTTCACGGTCCGGGTCCGTTCGCCCGGCCAAACCGCTATAGACCACAAGGAGGACATTTATGCAATTTGCCAAGACCGCCACAGCCGCCGCGCTTTTGCTGGCCGCCGCCACCGGCGCCGCCCGGGCCGAGTACCCCGAGCGCCCGATCCAGCTGATCGTGCCCTGGGCGCGGGCGGCGGCACCGACGCCGTGGGCCGCCTGCTGGGCGCCGAGATCCAGAAGGAACTGGGCGTGCCGGTCAACGTCGTGAACCGCACCGGCGGCTCGGGCGTGGTGGGCCACAGCGCCATCGCCAATGCCGAAGCCGACGGCTACACCATCGGCATCATGACCATCGAGATCGACATGATGCACTGGCAGGGCCTGACGGAACTGACCTACGAGGACTTCGACATCCTCGCCATCGTCAACGCCGATCCGGGCGGCGTCATGGTCTCTGCCGATTCCGGCTTCGACAGCGTCGAGGCGCTGCTGGAAAGCATCAAGAGCGAGCCCGCGGGCACCTACAAGGCATCGGGCACCGGCCAGGGCGGCATCTGGCACGTCGGCCTCGCCGGCTGGCTTCTGTCCGAGGATCTGGCACCCGACCACGTGACCTTCGTGCCCAGCCAGTGGCGCGGCGCCGGGCCTGACCGACATGGTCGCGGGCGGTGTGGACATCATCCCCTCGTCGCTGGCCGAGGGCCGCTCGATGATCGACGCGGGCCGCGTGACGGCGCTGGCCAGCATGTCGGCAGAACGGCAAGAGGCCTTCCCGGACGTGCCGACGCTGGCGGAATCCACCGGCTCGGACTGGACCGTGGCCGTCTGGCGCTCTGTCGCCGCGCCCGCCGGCCTGCCGGACGAGGTCAAGACCAAGCTCATGGACGCGATCGAGACCGCCTACAACTCGGACGAGTACCAGACCTTCATGCAGGATCGCGGCTTTGGCCTGCGGTGGGCGCGCGGCGATGACGCGCGCGACATCGTGGCCGCCGACGACGCCGCCTTCGGCGAAGTCATGAAACAGGCCGGTCTGGCCGCCGAATAAGGCCCGACAGGCGAACGGGGGCCGGGGGATCTCGTTTCCTCCGGCCCCTTCCCGTCTCCGGGCCCCGAACACGAGGACAGCAGAATGCGCGTCACCGACCTGACCCTTGGGCTTCTGACCCTGCTGGGCGGCATTGCGATCTACATTTCCGCATGGGGCTTCAAGGCGATCCCCGGACAGGCCTACGGCGCGGGCACCATGCCGCGCGCCATCGCGCTGGTGACGGCGCTGACCGGCCTTTTCATCATCGTCAAGGCGGTCATCGCGGGCGAGCGCCTGCCCGGCCTGAAACTGGCCGAGTGGACCGCCAGCACGGCGGCGCTGGCCCGCATGGCCGCGGTGCTGGTGCTGATCCTCGCCTATATCCTGCTGTCGCCGGTGCTGGGTTTCCTGCCCACGGCCTTCGCGGTCATGGTCCTTGCGATGCTGGTGCTGCGCGTGCGGCTGATCATCGCCCTGCCGGTCTCGCTGGTGGCCGTGGTGGCGATCCAGCAGGCCTTCGGCAAGCTGCTTCTGGTGCCCCTGCCCCGCAGCTCTTTCCTGTCCTTCCTGTGGTGAGCCAACCATGTCCGTAGTCCTCGACGCCGCCGGGCTTGTCTTTCAGCCCTCCGTCCTGCTGGTGATCCTTGCCGCCGCCGCCTTCGGCATGTTCGTCGGCGCCATTCCCGGCCTGACCGCGACCATGGCCACCGCGCTGCTGGTGCCCGTCACCTTCTTCATGGAGCCGGTGCCCGCCATCGCCGCCATCGTCACCGCCACCGCCATGGCGATCTTCGCGGGCGACATCCCCGGCACCTTGCTGCGCATGCCCGGCACACCGGCCTCTGCCGCCTATGTGCAGGACGCCTATGCGCTGACCAAACAGGGCAGGCCAGAATCCGCCCTTGGGGCCTCTCTGGTCTTTTCGTCGCTGGGCGGGATCTTCGGCACGCTGGTGCTGATCACCGCCTCGCCGGTGCTGGCCGAAGTGGCGCTGAAGTTCTCGTCCTTCGAGTATTTCTGGCTTGTGGTGCTGGGCCTGTCCTGCGCGGTCTTCATCTCGCCCGGCTCACCGGCGCGCGGGCTGATTTCCCTGTTCATCGGCCTTTTCGCGGCCACCGTGGGGCTCGAAAACCCGGCGGGCGAGCCGCGCTATACCTTCGGCAATGTCGAGCTGATGGGCGGCGTGCAGTTCATCCCGGCGATGATCGGCCTCTTCGCCGTCTCCGAGGTCATCCGCGCCTTCATCCACCGGGGCAGCGACGAGAAACCGCCGCCCACGGGCCAACGCGGCATCTTCCGCGAGCAGATCGGCAACATGGCGCGCTACCCGGTACAGGCGCTGCGCGGCAGTGCCCTTGGCACCGCCATCGGCGCCCTGCCCGGCGCGGGCGCCGACATCGCGGCATGGATCAGCTACGCCGTGTCCAAGAAGTTCTCGAAGACGCCCGAGAAGTTCGGAAAGGGCCATGTCGAGGGGCTGGTCGAGGCCGGATCGTCGAACAACGGCGCCATGTCCGGCGCCTCGGATCCCGGCGCTGGTCTTCGGCATCCCGGGCGATTCCATCACCGCCATCGTCATCGGCGTGCTTTACATCAAGGGCATAAACCCCGGCCCGATGGTCTTCATCACCCAGCCGCAGATGATCTACGCGGTCTTCATCGTCTTCCTGATCGCCAACCTGATCATGCTGCCGCTGGGCTGGATGGCGATCAAGGGCGCCCGGCAGGTGCTGTCGATCCCGCAGCGGGTGCTGATGCCGATCATCCTGATGTTCTGCATGGTCGGCTCTTTCGCCATCAACAACTCGGTCTTCGGGATCTGGCTGATGTTCGTCTTCGGCATCATCGGCTTCCTGATGGAGGAGAACGACATCCCCATCGCCCCCGCGATCCTCGGCCTTGTGCTGGGGCCGATGCTGGAACAGAACTTCGTCACCTCGATGATCAAGTCCGACGGCAGCTTCCTCGCCTTCTTCGAGCGCCCGATTGCCGCGGGGCTTGGCCTGTTCACCATTGCCGTCTGGATGATCCCGGTGGTGATGCTGCTGTTGCGCCGCCGCAGGGCCGGTGCGGCGGCCTGACCCGAAACCCCTGACCGAAAAGACCCAACGACCATGACCAAACCCGACCTTCTGCTTGTCGCCGACCTCGCCCCGCGCGTGGTGGACCAGCTTGACCAGGATTTCACCCTGCACCGCTATTGCGACGCCACGGACAAGGGCGCCTTCCTGAAGGCCCTGCCCGAGGGCCTGCGCTTTGTCGCCACCGGCGGCGGCACCGGCTGCTCGCGCGAAATCATCGAGGCCCTGCCCGCGCTGGAAATCATCTCGTCCTTCGGGGTCGGCTATGACGCCGTCGACGTCGAGGCGGCGAAGGAACACGGCGTGCGCGTGACCAACACGCCCGACGTGCTGAACGACTGCGTGGCCGAGGTGACCATGGCGCTGATGCTGGCGCTTGCGCACCGCCTGCCGGAAAGCCACGCCTATGTCCGCGCGGGCCGGTGGGAGAACGAGGGCGCCATGCCGCTCACCGCCGAACTGACCGGGGCCACGGTGGGTATCATCGGGCTGGGCCGGATCGGAAAGGCCATCGCGCGGCTGGCACAGGCCTTTTCCATGCGCGTCGTCTACCATGGCCGCTCGGAACAGGCGCACCAGCCCTTCCAGTACTACGACAACCCCGTGGACATGGCCCGCGACGTCGACTGGCTGGTGGTGATCGCGCCCAGCACGCCGCAGACCCGCGGCATCGTCAGCCGCGAGGTGCTGGAGGCTCTGGGCGCCGAGGGCCGTCTGGTCAATGTCGCGCGCGGCGATCTGGTGGACGAAGAGGCCCTGATCGAGGCGCTGTCGACCGGCACCATCGCCGGGGCGGCGCTGGATGTCTTCGCGCAGGAACCGAATGTGCCCGAGGCGCTGCGCATGCAGGACAATGTCGTCCTGCTGCCCCATATCGGCAGCGCCACGCACAAGACGCGGGCCGCGATGGGCGATCTCGTGGTGAAGAACCTGCGCGCCCACCTGCGCGGCAACCCCGTGCTGACCCCGGTGGTCTGACCCCGGTAATCCGATCCGGTGATCCGCCCGGCGTCGCTGCCGGGCGGCAGACCCGCGCCCTCACGCCACCGGCCCGGTCCCATGCAGCGGGTCATCGCTCGGCGATACCCCGCCGGTCGGTCACGGAACAGACCGGCAGCCCCGGCTGTTGCACCCGAGGCCCGGTTGCATCCATCACCCATATGATGTTGTGGTCATGACCTGGGTTGGGTAAGCAAACGACCATTCGCCAAGGAAAAGCGACACATCTATGAAAATGCGCGACACGTTCCTCAAGCCGATGCATCCGGAAGGGCGGCGGTTTGTGGCCATCTTTGCGGCTGTCACAGCGGTGCTCTTCCTGCTTTCTTCCGTGCTGGGATGGCTGGGCGTCGGACTGACGATCTGGTGCTACTACTTCTTCCGTGACCCGGCCCGTGCGACCCCGATCCGCGAGGGCCTGATCGTCAGTCCCGCCGATGGCGTGGTGTCGCTGATCGAGAAGGCCGTGCCGCCGTCGGAACTGGGCATGACCGATCAGCCGCTGACCCGCGTCAGCGTGTTCATGAGCGTCTTCAACTGCCACGTGAACCGCGCCCCCGTGGCGGGCCGGATCTCGGCCATCGCCTATCGGCCCGGCAAGTTCTTCAATGCCTCTCTGGACAAGGCCAGCGCCGACAACGAGCGCAACAGCCTGTGCATCGACATGGCGGACGGGCGGCAGATCGCCGTGGTCCAGATCGCGGGGCTGGTCGCGCGGCGGATCGTCTGCTTTTCCGCGCGGGGCGACAGCCCGGCAACCGGCGAACGGTTTGGCCTGATCCGCTTCGGCTCGCGGCTGGACGTCTACCTGCCGGATGGTGTGCCGCCGCTGGTCTCTTTGGGGCAGACCATGGTCGCGGGCGAGACGGTCCTTGCGGATCTGACCTCGGACGAGCCCGCACGCGTTGCGCGAACAGATTGACGCATGCCTGACACCACGCCGGAAAAGAAACGGAAAATCAACGTCCTGCAGCTGTTGCCGAACCTGGTGACCATCTCGGCCATTTGCGCCGGCCTGTCCGCCATACGCTTTGGCTATGAAGGCGATTTCGAACTGGCCGTGCGCCTGGTTCTGGTGGCCTGCCTTCTGGACGGTCTGGACGGGCGGATCGCGCGCCTGACAAAAAGCGAGTCGCCGATCGGTGCGGAACTGGATTCCCTCGCGGATTTCCTGAACTTCGGCGTGGCGCCTGCCCTGATCATCTACCAATGGGCCCTGCAGGACTTTCAAAGCCTCGGCTGGATCGCTGTCCTGAGCTATTCCATCTGCTGCGTCCTGCGGCTGGCCCGGTTCAACGTCGACAGCCGGCTGGAGAAGGAAGGCCCGGGATCTGATTACTTTGTCGGCGTCCCCTCGCCGGCGGGCGCCGTCCTCGTGATGCTGCCCATGTTTGTCTCGTTCCTCTTCCCCGACCTTCTCCTGGCCGTGCCTGCGCTTATCGCCGGCCATGTCTTTCTGGTCGGCCTGCTGATGATCAGCCGCGTCCCGACCTATGCCTTCAAGCAGCTGACCATCGACCGCGGGAACGCCAAGTTTTTCCTTCTGGGCGCAGGACTTATGGCCGCAGCATTACTGACATATCTCTGGGCTACCCTGGCGCTGATGACATGTGCCTACATCTGCAGCCTGATCTGGGCGTTCCGATCCGCTCGCAAATCACGCACCGCAAAGGACTAACAAGATGGAACTCAGCGCAATCAAGACCTCTTACGCGCGGTGGGCGCCCGTCTACGACCATACCTTCGGCGCGATCACCAATGCCGGACGGCGCGCGGCGGTCGATTACATCAATGGACAAAACGCGACCAGCGTTCTGGAAGTCGGGGTCGGAACCGGCCTTGCGCTGCGCAACTACCGTCCGGACCTGTCGGTGACGGGTATCGATTTCAGCGAAGACATGCTGGGCAAGGCGCGGGAAAAGGTCGAGCGCCACGCGCTGGGGCATGTCCGGCACCTCCGACAGATGGATGCGCGGTCCCTCGATTTTCCGGACAATCACTTCGATGCCGTGGCCGCGATGCACATCATCTCGGTCGTGCCGGAACCGGAACGCGTGATGGCCGAGATCGCGCGGGTCTGCAAACCCGGCGGCAAGGTCGTCATCACCAATCACTTCGCGCAGGAGACCGGCATGCTGGCGCGGATCGAACGGTTCTTTGCGCCCTTCTCGAACCTTCTGGGCTGGCATTCGGATTTCGACATCGCCACCGTGCTGCAACAGCCGGACCTCGAGGTTGCAGAGACAAAGCCCCTGCCCCCCATCGGCATGATGACCTTCCTTGTGCTGCAAAAGGCGGAAGGCTGATCCGCCGGGAACAGGACCGGACAGACCACGGGCCGGGCCGCAGGCAGGCCCCGACAAGGCCCCTATCCCTCGACAGGCAGCCCCTGCGCCCCCGCGACGGGTAGCGGCGCCTTGCATCGGGCTGCGCGCTGCGTCACCGGGCGGCAGGCACCGCCCGGTGCGTGCCCGGGCCCCTGCCGGGATCCGGGACTGGTTTTCGGCGGCGGCACGCTTTCGAGCGGTACCGGTCCGGGGCTGCCCTACTCCGTCTTTTTCAGGGCGGTGTCGAAGCGCCCCTCGACCGGAAGGCAATTGCCCCTGTCGGTCTCGGCAAAGAAGCTGTCCTTGCGGCACAGCTCTGCCGTAAAGCTGCCGGTGATCGTCGAGCCCTCATCCTTGAGCGAAAGCGAGTCGATGGCGATTTCCAGGTCGGGACCGATTGCCTCGCTGATATAGAAGGGCTCATTCATGCCCTCTGGCCACCACGACACAGAGGCATCCATCATCGCAGCCGAGGCGTCCGTTCCCATCAGCGATATCTCGATCGACAGGATGCCCTCCATGATGCTTGCCGCCTCCGAGTCATGGGCACTGGATGCTCAGCGTGGAGACCGGACCGAAGATGCGCCATTCCGCGGTCGAGGTGCCCTCGGAGGGCACGTCGAGGGTTTCCCCCGCGTAGGCGGCCTCGCCGATGGTGGCCGTCACCGTGCCGACCGGCACCGTCTCGATCCGGGCCGTCGCCGTCTGGGACATGGCCAGCAAAGCGGTCACAAGGACAGAAAGTAGTTTCGTGTTCATACTCGTCTCCAAAGGTCTTGCGGGTCTTAAGGGAATGTCCAGCCGTCGTGTTCGACGCGGAAGATACGCAGCGGCGCGCCGGGCCGACCCGTGTCTGCGCGCAGCCGGAAGACGGCACGTGTGCCGCCGCCCGAAATTCTCGATATCGACGGTGATGGTGATCATGCCGCGGAACATGGGCTGTTCGGGGTCCGGTCGCGGAATGCCGACGCTGCCTTCGAAATCCTGCGCACCGTAGATCGGGTCGGCCTGAAGTGGCGTCGCCTTCAGGGAGGCCACAACCTCGGTGGAAAAGAAGGTGCCTGCATTTGCCGGGTTCAGCGGCTCCGGTCCGCCCATGCGGGCCAGGCGCGCGCTCTCGTACAGGGCGCGGACCAGTTCCTGCGCCTCGCGGATCATCGCATCGCCCGGCACCGCATCGCTGTCAGAGGCGGGCACCGCGACCGGCTCGAGGCCATCCTCGATCAGGAAGCGCTGCGCCACCCAGCCGGCCTTGCTCATGTCCGCCGAGCGCATCAGGCACCACCGCTGCGGCAGCGCCTCGATCTGGGCCAGCGTCATGGCGGCGTAATGCGCCATGGTGAAGAAGGGCACGCAGGTGATTTCCTCCAGCCCCCGCGCATCATGCGCAAAGGTCTCGATCACCGGATAGCGGGTGCCGGGGCCCATCCGGGCATTCAGCACGTCATCCGCCGCCACCCCGGTCACCCGCCAGGCATCGGGACCATGCCCGTCGATCTCGGCACCCAGGGCGCCGGGCAGCAGGGCAAGGCCAATGGCGGCCACGACCGCTTCGAACCGTCTTCGCAAATGTCTTTTCATGATATCTCCATTCCATAGCGGCCCGGGGATGCAGGCCCCTGCGCCAAAAAGGGATCCACCCGCCGACCGGGTGTGGTCGGCGGGCAGCTTGGCAAGGATCTCGCGCATCGTCGTCCAGCGCCCGTCCTTTGCATGGGCGCTGCTACCTCGGCTCGACGTGCCACGGGATCGCCACAAGCTCGAGCGCCTCCGTCGTCCCGTCCGCGTTCAGCAGCGGCACCGTCTGCCCCACCGTCATCCCCAGCAAGGTGACCCCGAGGAAGGTCTTGATCGGGATACCGGCCTGGTCATGTGCAAACCCCTCGTCAAAGAGGGTCCGGGACAGCGGTGCCGTGCCCCGGATAGAAAAGGTCACCCGCGAGCCCGGGGTGGCCACCGGCCCCCCCTGTTCCGCCGGAAGCCGCACATGAGCATCCTGAAGCTTGACCCTGATCAGGTGGGTGAGCAGAGGAAAGACACCGCTTTCGATTGCGGCGCATTGCCTGCGCAGCTCTTGAAGGCGCCGGAAGTCACGCTGCGACAACACCGACCGGATCGGTCGCATGGCCTGCACGCTTGCGAAGGCCCCGCTGTCAATCGCGACAGCCTCGTTGCGTGATCTGCCTGCGAAAGCCGCCGCTTCATTTGATGTTCGCATATCTTCTCCTCGGCCTGCCCGGCGCAGGCCACAAGACTTCAAAGCTGTTGGTGAAGAAGATCCCCGAGCGTGAAGGTCAGCCCATGCGCCCCCTGCCCGGGGCAGGGAGCGGTTCAGCAGAGATCCGGGAAAAGCCCGGCCTCTGTTCAGGGATGAGCACACAGACATGAGGCAACGCTATGAAGTTTCTGACGCCAAGTCAAACGCGGTAGGGTCTTGGGGCAATGGCCGCCGCCGCCCGCCGGGCCGATCCTTCCACGCCGGGCCCGGCTACGGCCCGCGGCACCGAACACCGGCGCGGGCCGCGCGCCCCGGCCTCGGGCCGGATGCCCGGGCGCCCCCGGGGAGAGGCAGCGACCCCCGCCCCTAGGCGCCAAAGGGCGCGCCCACCCGGGTGACCACCAAGGACCGGCTGGTGCCGTCCTCGGACATGAGACGCGTGCGCTGCCCGACCGACAGCCCGATGAGCGTGGCCCCCAGAAGCGAGTGAACGGGGATTTCTCCGGCACGCGCCACCAGACCGAAGCTGAGAACCCCGCTCTCGGCTTCCGTCTCATCCACAACGCAGGAAATGTGGCGTCCGAAGGCGGCAAGATCGGGTGGCGCCGCCCCCTCGATCACATCCGCCGCCTGCAGCTTCCGGTTCAGAAGCTCCAGCAGGAGTTGGGAGTAGACGACACTGCTGTTGTCGGCGAAGCTCAGAAATCTCTCGATCTGCAGCCGGTCGGACGCTGTCAGGCGGCAGCCGCCATCCTTGCCCTCGGCCTGACATGTTTCGTCCTGCGGTATCGTTGACCCTGTTGCGTCAGGTATGGCCATATTTCCCCCCGGAGAGACCTCCGACAATCTCAGCGTTTGTTCGAGATACCCCCGGGAGATCGCGGCGTGGAACACGCCCGCGCACCGCCCGGGGCTAGGGGCGGTTCAGCAGAAGAAACCGAAACGTGATCGGGTGCCTGACCATGGCAGTATGGTTGCCTGCCGCCCGGCGGGTGTCAATCCCGGTGCCCGGACCGTGACCGCAGCGTGACCGGAAAGTAACCCCGCGACAGCACCGCCCCCTCGGCATCGACCACCAGACGGAAGGCGCGGTCGCCACGGTAGAAGGTCATGCGCCAACGTCCTTCGTCCGCGCCCTCCCCGATCTCGGAGCGGCTGCTGATGAGGCCGCTCCGCATCTCTTCCCGGACCTGTGCTTCCGTGATCCCGAAGGCCCGTGCGAGGGCGGAGGCCTCTACGACAAAGCCGCTGTCGGTTCTGGATACCTCGCTCAATGCATCGCGCCCCTTGTCCTGACCCCGGCGCCCTGCCGCCTTGGCCCACGGGGCTCTGCGCGGCGTCGTCCGATTGCGCCCGACCCCAATAGGTATTTACAATACCACTTGATGGCCGTACCACAACAGGACAACTGCGTCCAAGGTGCCACACCGATGACCTCCACCCAGACACCCCCCTCCCGCAGCCCCTCCGCGCGACCGGCGACCACCGCCGAGATCGAGGCAAGGACCGGGCTTGATGACGGGGTGCTGCGCGCGCTGGTTCATGCCTTTTATGACAAGATCCGCAGGGATCCGGTGCTTGGCCCGATCTTCGCGGCGCGCATCGACGACTGGCCGCCGCATCTGGAGCGGATGACCGCCTTCTGGTCCTCGGTCGCCCTGATGACGGGCCGCTACCATGGCGCCCCCGTGCCCAAGCATATCGGCCTTCCCATCGACCGGGGCCATTTCGAGCGCTGGCTCTGCCTCTTCCGCGAGGCCGCGACAGAGATCTGCACCGCCGCAGGCGCCGCCCATGTCATCGAGCGGGCCGAGCGCATTGCCCGGTCGCTCAGCTTCGCGGTCGAGGATGCCCGGGGCGGCGGCATCCCGAAACTGGCGTGAGGCAGGCATGGCCCGGCACCCCGATATCGACATCGCCCGCGTTCACGACAAGGCGCCCGACAGGGGCCGCGCGCGGCTGCTGGCAGACCGGATCTGGCCGCGCGGGGTCTCGAAAGCAGCGCAGCGGCCCGACGACTGGATCAGGGACAGCGCGCCGACCGGCGCGCTTGGGGCATGGTTCGGCCACGACCCGCAGAAACGGGACGCCTTCCGCAACCGCCCCCTGCGCGAACTGTCGAACAAGGCGGACGCGGTCGGGCGCTGCCTCGCATGGTGCCGGGCACGCCCCGCCCCCTGCGCTTTGCCGCGCCGGACCGGGAGCACAATCAGGCGGTGGTGCTGCGGGACGATCTGAAGCAGCGCCTGAAGGAGAGCACGTCATGACCGCCGGTTCCGGGTCCCTCCGCACGCCCCTGTGCGACCGTCTGGGATGTGACTATCCCGTCATCCTTGCTGGCATGGGCGGCGTCGCGCGCGCCGAACTGGCCGCTGCGGTCGCCAATGCCGGCGGCTTCCCGACGCTGGGGATGGTGCGCGAGGCGCCGTCGCTCATCCGCTCGGAAATCGAGGCCTACCGCCGGCTGTCGGACCGCCCCTTCGCCGTCAACCTCATCCCGGCAGCCACCGATCCGGGCCTGCTGCACCGGCAGATCGAAATCTGCCTGTCGATGGAGGTCGCGATCTTCTCGTTCTTCTGGGACGTCCTGCCCGAGGCCATTGCCCGGGTGAAGGCGGCAGGCGCCCTCGTGCTGCACCAGGTCGGCACGCTGCCCGCAGCGCGCGAGGCCGAGGCCGCCGGCGCCGATGTGCTGATCGCACAGGGACAGGATGCGGGCGGACACGTGCACGGGCGCAGCCCGACCTTCGACCTGCTCCGCTCCGTGCTGGACACCACGGCCCTGCCGGTTGTCGCCTCGGGCGGCATCGGCTCGGGCAAGGCGCTGGCCCGGGCGCTGACGCTTGGGGCGCAGGGGGTGCAGTGCGGCACCGCCTTTCTGGCCACCGAGGAATCCTTCGCCCACGACTACCACAAGCAACGGATCGTGACCGCCCGGGGCGCGGATACCGTGCTGACCGACGGTTTCGTGCTGAACTGGCCCATGGGATCGGCGGTGCGCGTCCTGCGCAACAGTGTCACCGAGGCCTTCGGCCCGACCCTGATGGGACATGACCCCGAGAGGATCGCCCGTGAGGTCATCGCCTACGACGGCCCCACCCCGCGGCTGCGCCAGAGCACGGATTCGCCCCTGCGCACCACCAGCGGGGCACTGGAACAGATGCCGCTTTACTGTGGCACCGGCGCGGATGACATCGACGCGATTGTCCCGGCGGCGCAGCGCCTGAGCGTCCTTTGCGCCGAGGCCCGCGCCCAGCTCGTATCGGACCGGCATTCACCTCCGGCGGGGCGATCATGAGCATCCTTCTGCTGCTGATACCGCTCTGATGAAGGGCCTAACCGGGCGTCGCGATCTGCGCACCGGCCTCACATGACTGCCGGTCGGGTGCGGCGGCCTCTGGACCCGGTAGCTTCCGAGGCCTGCCATGCGGGTGCGGCGCCTTCCGCGTCCGGGCCGCCGTGGCCTGATACCCGTTTGCGCTGCCGGGCCATGCCGCCTGCCCCGGCAACCGCGCCATCCGCGCCGACATCGCCGTGCATGAAGCGGGCCGCAGGGTGATCCTTCCGGCCTGACCGCCGCGCGCTTCGTCAGCCTTCCGCCTCACGAAGCGCGCGGCGCAGCCTCTTGCGGTCCTCGAAGTCTTCGGTGACGTCGCGCATGATCGCCGCGATCGCCTGCAAGGCGCCCTCGGCGTCGCGCAGGGGCACGATGGAGAACTGGATCGAAATCTGCGCCCCGTCCTTCCGGAGCGCGGGCACCGCCAGCAGGTCGCCCGCGCCGTATTTCGTGTGGCCGGTCCGCATGGTTGTCTCGTAGCCGCGCCAGTGCCGCGCGCGCAGGCGCTCGGGCGTGATGATATCCAGCGACCGGCCAAGCGCCTCATCCTCGGCAAAGCCGAAGATCCGCTCGGCGCCGCCGTTCCAGTGCCGGATGATGCCCGCGCGGTCCGCGACCACCAGCGCGTCGGGCATCCCCTCGAAGAGCTGCCGCGCGATCTCGGCCCGGCCCAGCCTCATGCGCTGACCTCGACACCGCGCTCCGTCAGGATGACATCCATCGGAATATCGTGGGGTTGCGGGTAGATCGTGGGCAGCTGCGCCGAGGCGAGCCCCACGCCGATCCGGAAAGGCCGTGGTGACAGCGCCGCCAGCGTCCGGTCGAAATACCCGCCCCCGTAGCCCAGGCGATACCCCGCGCCGTCCCAGCCCATCAAAGGCGCAAGCACCACGTCCGGCACCACCTCGGGCGCCTCCGGTGGCGGCACGGGGATGTTCCAGTGGCCGCGCTGCATCCGGGTTTGCGGGGTCCAGAGGCGGAATACCAGCGGCGCCGCCCGCGTCTCGACCAGCGGCAGCGCGATGCGGCGGCCCGCCGCGTGCATCGCGGTCATCAGCGGGCGCAGGTCCGGCTCGTCCTTGATCGGCCAGTAGAAAGAGACGATCTCGTCCCCCGCCCCGACCGTCTCTGCGCCAAGCAGCCTCTCCAGCCCGGCCATCAGCGCATCCCCGACGGCTTTCCGTTCGGGTGCGGCAAGCGCCCGGCGCGCCGCGCGCAGCCGCTCGCGTTCCGCCCTGCGCCACCGGGCCACGTCACGCGCCTGTTCGGGGTCCACCGCCAGGGGATCGAAATACTGGGGATCGACCTCCGCCGCCATGCAGGGCGGGGAAGCGTGGTCGCCACGACCCTTGAAGCTGTTGGATCCGTTGCCCATTTTCGAACTCCGCGCTGCAAGAGATGCATTCCGTCGCGCGGATAAGGCAGGCTTTGCGCGCCGGGGCTGTTCACACTTCTGGATACGCGCGATAACAGGCACTGTAAATACCACTTCACGGGGACCAGATGCGCCTGACCTCTTTCACCGACTACGGACTTCGCATGCTGATGCGTCTTGCCAGCGCGCCGGACCGGGCCTTTTCCACGGCCGATCTGGCCGAGGAATTCCAGCTGTCGCGCCACCATCTCATCAAGATCATGCAGAAACTCGGCCGGGCCGGGCTGGTGCAGACCCGCCGTGGCGGCGGCGGCGGCGCCACCCGGCCCGCGCGCCCGCGGAGATCCGGCTGGGGGATGTGGTGCGCCTGCTGGAAGAGGGTCAGGCGCTGGTCGAATGCCTTCAGCCGGACGGCGGAGAATGCACGATCGACGGGTGCTGTCGCCTGAAGTCCCGGCTTCGGGTGGCCGAGATGTCCTTTATCGAGAGCCTCAACCGCTCGACCCTTGCCGATATCGCCCTGCCCGCGCCGGAACCGGCCTGACAGCCCCGGCGCAAGCGGACCCTCTTGGTCGGATTTCATGGCGCGAACAGGCCGAAGCGGGGCAGCCTCACCCGGCTGGGAAACCGGGCGAAGCCGTGCGCTTTCCGGCTCAGCCCATCTGCTCCTTGCGCAGCAGGATCACCGTCCCGGCGGGGTCCGACGTCCAGTGCCCGGTGACATTGGTCAGCGGTTCCAGCTCATCCCGCACGGGGCTGCCAAGGCGCGACAGGGCGGCGTCCGGGTCGTCGTCGAAAAGTTCGATCCACACATCCACCTGGCTCTGGTGCGGGACGCGGTCGATCCACAGGGTCAGGGCGCCGAAGACGAACCCCGTGCTGTCGTCCAGCTCGCGGGCGACCGGCAGCCCGACCTTGTCCCGGTAAAAGGCCACGGTGTCGTCCCAGCGATGCAGGGGAACCTTGATGGCAATGTTCTTTCCGGCTTCCATGGGATGCCTCTCCTCTTTCGGTCTTGGATTACTTGTAGAAACCGTCCCGCAGGTTGATGCCGTGCTCCAGCCAGGCCTTCATGGCGCAGAGCATCGCCGTCCAGCCTTCGCAGTTGCCGAAGCACGAGGTCAGGCCCGCCTGGGTTTCGGGCCAGCCGAATTCGCTGATCCGCACAAGGCTGCGCCCCTCGTCCAGCGCGCTGAACTCCATGGTCACGGTCGTCCAGGTGGCGGTTGTGCCGTCCGCCTCCCATTGCAGCACGATCCTTTCGTTCGGCACGACCTCCTGCACCAGAACCGGGAAGGCGCCGGGAAAATCGTGGAAATCCCAGGTCACCTCGGCCCCGGTTTCCAGCCGGCCCCGCGCCCCGCCGGTGGTGAAGTATTTCGACAGGCGCTCGGGGGCGACCACGGCCTCGAAGACCTCTTCGACGGGTTTGGATATGCGCCCCGCCACGGTGAACCTGAGGTCCATGATGCAGATCCCCTTTGCTTTCCCTCAATCATGTTATAAAAATATAACATGTCAACCGAAGACACATTCGACGCCCTGTTCAAGGCGCTTGGCCACCGGGCGCGGCGACGGATCCTCGACCTGATCAAGGACGGCCCGCAGACCACCGGCGCGCTTTGCGCGCGGCTGACGGATCTCGACCGCTGCACGGTGATGCAGCACCTGTCGGTGCTGGAGAAGGCCGGGCTGGTGGTTGTCGAGCGGCGCGGGCGCGAACGCTGGAACCATCTCGACGCGCTGCCGATCCATGACGTCCAGAAACGCTGGATCGGGCCCTATGCCGCCCATGCGATGACGATGCTGGCGGATATCGAGGGGCTGGAGACTTCCGTCGAGGCCGACGACAACAGCCCCGCATGAGGCGCAGGGCGCCGACCTGACGGGGCAGCAGGCCTGCCATCCGCATGGTCATCCCCTGACGCCGACCGCTGCGAAGGCTTCCGTCCAACCTCGCCTTCTGCCCAAGCCCCCAAGAGCACCCGCGCGCGCCCCGTCCGACCGCCAGCCGCGCCCCGTCACGCGACTGGTCCGGCCTTGCCCCGCGACCACCGGGGGACGCGTTTCGCGGGCCCGGAGCCCTGCAAAAGGTGCCAGAAAGTCGCAGGCCCTGCCCTGCCCTTGATAACCAAAGGCGGATTGCCGATATCCCCATCATGACCCTGTTCAGTCTTCATACGAGGTTCCTGCTGAACGCAGGAAAAACACTGAACCGCCGGTAACCCCGGGCGGGATCAGGCCGCGTGCCTGTCCGCGCCTCGGGGTTTTCTCGATCTTTTTTCAGATCAGTCGACATGGCGCGCGCGCGCCAATCCGGCCGGACAGCTCCGCCTGCAAGCGGATTGTCCGGCCTGCGTCCCGGTTCAGTTTCCGCCTCATGGAGCATGACATGCACCCCAACCTCTTCATAGCCAGCAACCCTCACCTTTCGGCCCCCCGCACCGACCGCCAGAACCCCCGCAAGCCCGGCGCGCTTCGCCTTTGGCTTCGGGCCGCGTTCCGCAAGTTCCAGCGCCGCAAGATGATCGAAGCGCTTCAAGGCATGGACAATCGCCTGCTGCGCGACATCGGGATCGAACGCAGTGAGATCCCGCGCCTCGTCGACGGGCTGATCGAGCGCGAACCGGCCATGCGGTCGCTGTCTGCGGTTCGGCACCCCGATGCGACGGGGCGCGGCAACCGGGCAGCCTGAAGCGCGGCGACACAACCAGCAAGCGCACCGCCGGACCCTGGCGCTGCGCGGCTTTCGCCCCGGGGCGACCCCGATTACGCGACTGAAAGGAGGCATATAATGATGATCTGCAAGGCGGATTTCGAAGACCTGTTTCCGGGCCTCTTCCCGCCAGAGGACAAGGCCCCTTCGGTCGCGAAGGCGAAGGCAGCGGGCCGGGCCCGTCGGGACGACGATGGCGCGCGCACAGCATCGGTGGAAACCGTCCCGCAAGGCACCCGCCACCCGCCCCGGAAGGCATGGCCTGCGCGCGCCGGGCGCGTCGTCTGACCGCCAAAGACCCCGGGGCGCGCGCCGCCGCCGCTGACGCGCCCCCGTCCCGCTCACAGGATCGTGTTGCCGGGCCGCATCCGCAATGCCCCTGTTTCCCCGCCACTCAGGCTGCGCAGCCGGGGCCCTTGCCGTTCCGGCCCGGTCTCCAAGATTGACAGCCTGCACCCAATGACTAAGGTCTCCTTATGGTCACGCACGAGATCCTTTTCCGGTTTCTGCTTCTGAACCGCTCGGGTCCCCGGGCGGTCTGCGCATAAGCGCGTCTTCGACCACCCGGGGCTTTCTCACATCCTTGCATTGAGAACGCGGGCTTCGCCGCCCCGGGAGACACATCATGACCATCACCAGGATCACCCAGCTGCCGACCGGCAGGGAGGTTCGACCGCCCTTCAGACGCGCTGCTGCCCAGACCGGCTTTCGCCTCACGGTTGACGACCGGCTCGGCATCGAGCAGCTGCTTCGCCAAGAGGGAACCCGGAGTGCGCCCAACCCGCCGCTGCTGAACGGGCTGCTGCGCCACAAGCTGCGGATCTCGCGCGGGGCGCAGGAACCGGCCTCGCCCGATCTCGTCGTGGCGGGCCGCCATGTCACCTACATGATCAGCGGCGAGGGGGCACGCAGCGGCGTGCTGTCTATGAACCCGGTGCCGGGCGCGGGATATGTTCCGGTCGCGTCGCTGCTTGGGGCAACCCTGATCGGAATGCGCAAGCTGCAGAAGGTGCCGCTGTTGCGGGACGACGGGCAGATCGATGTCGTCGTCGTGCTGGATGTGAAGCCCCTGCCGGACCGCGACGCGGCCTGATGCCCCGATCCGCCCATGGCGGGTCAGGACCGTTGATTACCCAAATTTCAATCACACCACCAAAGGTGGAAAGGAAAAGACAATGACAAAGCAAAGCACAGCACCCCGCGGCACCGGCTAGGCGACTGCGGGTCGTCATAGGGGACGACAGCCTGGCACGGCTCGAAGCCCTTGCCGAGGGCGCCTTCCAGCGCACCCCGGATCTTGCCGACCGGCTTCTGGGCGAAATCGGCCGGGCCCGTATCGTTGCCGAGGCGAAACTTCCGCCGAACGTGGTGGCCATCGGCCGCGCGGTGACCTACCGCGACGAAACCACCGGCCAGGACAAGACGGTCACCCCGGTCTACCCCGAGGATGCCGATATCGCACGCGGCCGGATCTCGATCCTGACACCGATCGGCGTCGCCCTGATCGGCCTGGCCGAGGGCGCATCGCTCTACTGGGATACCAGGGACGGAGAGCGGCGGGTTCTGACCGTGCTCAGTGTCGCGCCCCAGGATGCGCCCGAAGGGCTGGAAGCCCAATGATCCGCCTGTCCCGGGGCCTTGCCGAAGCCCATGACCCGCCCGGAAGGAGCCGCCCGATGCGCTGACGAAGCCACGACGCTCCTTCCGGGATATCGGCAATCGCGCCTGCGGCGCCTTCCCTTCCCGTTGAAAGAGGGTCTCATGACTCGTCACCTTCCGCGTTCCTGCCCGTCCTGCAAGTCATCGCTTCCCCGTGCAGCCGCGCACCGCTGTCCCAGCTGCCGGCACATTATCGGGGGGTGACCCCCATCATCCGGATCTCCTGTCGTCGGTGCGGCTCTGCCGTCGAGCAACAGGCCGGAGCCGCCGTGACCTGCCTTCAGTGCCGGTCTCGGCGGCCATCATCGCGGTTTCTCCAGCAGGACTGCTGACATGAGGCTGGTCTCTCATCTCCGAAGGCTGTTCTGGCCTTCGCTCCTGCTGTTTTTTGCCGCCGGAATGGTGATTTTCGACCAGGCCGTCGAGCGACGGGTCGGAGTGTCTCTGCGCCTGATGGGCGGCATTGTGTTCTGGCTTGCCGCGGCCTGGATCGGCAGCCGGCTCTTCGGCCTGTTCGCAGACCGCCGGCGACGCCACAAACGGCCCTATCCGCGCCTGTTTCGCGACCTTGTGACGGTGCTTTTGTTCTTTGCCGCGCTTGTTGCCTCTGCCGCGCTCTTGCTGGATCGGGGGCTTCTGGGCGCGCTTGCGGGATCCAGCCTGATCCTCGCCGTGCTGGGGTTCGCGATCCGGAACGTCGTGGCCGATACGCTGTCCGGCATCGCACTGGGCATCGAGGCGCCCTACCGGATCGGGGACTGGGTCGACATCGAGCAGGTGACAAAGGGCAAGGTCATCGAGATCGGCTGGCGCACGACACGGGTGCTGACGCTGGATTCGACCTACATGATCATGCCCAACAGCCAGATCGCGCGCCGACGCATCATCAACTACTCTGCCCCGAAACCGCAGTATCGCGCGCAGCTGTCCCTGAAGCTTGCACAGGAGGTGCCCGTGGAGACCGCCAAGGCATTGATCCTGAAGGCCGTGGGCGAGGCGCGCCTGATCCAGACCGATCCGGCCCCGGATGTGCGCGTGCAAGAGCTGGGCAGCGACAGAAATTCCTATGCGGTGCGGTTCTGGCTGTCGCGCTTCGAACGGGACGCCGACTGCCGGGACGAGCTGCTGTCGCTGATCGACCGCGCCCTGCGGCAGGCAAAGGTCCCGATGCCCCGCATGCAGATCGAACTGGCCCGGCCCGGCGGGAAAACCATACCCCCTACGATCACGAAGCCGAGCTTGCGCGCATCTTCCCCACGCCGCCCGGGACAGCGCGCATAGAGCCATGACGCGCCACCGGACGCGGCCCCGGCGGTCGGCATGGCACGCTGTCCGCCTGTTCCGCGGGGACGGACAGCGCCGCGGGCCGCACCGGCTGCACATGGCTGCACAACCGCCGGAAGCCCCGGCAGGCGCATCCTGCGGCAGAGGCTGACCCACGCCGCGCCGCCCCCGAGGCCCTCGCAAGGCAGACCATCGGCAGGGCGAACCACAGCACTCCCGCCAAAAGCGCGCGCCGGGGCCTTTGCAGGACCTCTGCGGCCCTGTGGCAAGGCCTCTGCGGTCCGATGCGCGCCGGGGTCTGCGCACAATCCCTCTGGCCCCCGCCCCTGCCAGGGCGTACCGATAACGTGCCATGCCGCCGCCGCGCGGCCCCTGCCCGAAAGGAGCCCGCCATGACCGAACGCCCGAACTCCCTGCACGCCTCCGACATCGCCCATTCCATGCACCCCTACACCAACATGCGCGCGCATGAGGAAAAGGGGCCGATGATCATCACAAAGGGTGACGGCGTGCGCGTCCACGACGATCAGGGCAAGGAATACATCGAGGCGCTGGCGGGCCTCTGGTCGGTGGCCGTGGGCTTTTCCGAGACGCGGCTGGCGGATGCCGCCTACGAGCAGCTGAAGCGCCTGCCCTATTACCACAGCTTCGCCCACAAGGCGCACGAACCTTCGATCCGGCTGGCCGAGAAGCTGGCCGAGATGGCGCCCGAGGGCATGAACCGCGTGTTCTTCACCAACTCCGGCTCCGAGGCCAACGACACGGTGGTGAAGATGGCCTGGTTCCTGAACAACGGCCTTGGCCGCCCGGAAAAGAAGAAGTTCCTGGCCCGCAACAAGGGCTATCACGGCATCACCATCGCTTCGGGTTCGCTGACCGGACTGCCGGGCAACCACAAGGACTTCGACCTGCCCGCGATCCCGGTGACACATCTGACCTGCCCGCATTACTGGCGCTGGGGCGAGAATGGCGAGAGCGAAGCACAGTTCACCGCGCGCCTGCTGAAGGAACTGGAGGACACCATCGAGCGCGAGGGCCCCGAGACCATCGCCGCCTTCATCGGCGAGCCGGTCATGGGGGCGGGCGGCGTCATGCTTCCGCCCGAGGGCTACTGGCCGGGCGTCGAGGCGATCTGCCGCAAGCACGACATCCTGCTGGTCTCGGACGAGGTCATCAACGGCTTCGGTCGGCTCGGGACCACATGGGGCTGCCAGAAGATGGGCTTCACCCCCGACATTCTTGTGACCTCGAAGCAGCTGACCTCTTCCTACATGCCGTTGGCCGCGATCATCGTGAACGACCGCGTCTATGACGCCATCGCCGACAACACCGCTAAGCTCGGCACCTTCGGGCATGGCTTCACCGGTTCGGGCCACCCGGTCGCCTGCGCGGTGGGGCTGGAGAACCTCGCCATCATCGAGGAACGCGACCTGATGGGCAACGCCGCGCGGCTGGAAGAGGTCTTCCAGAGCGGGCTGCGCAGCTTCGCCGATCACCCGCTGGTGGGCGAGGTGCGCGGCACCGGCCTGATTGCCGGGCTGGAACTGGCGAAGAACCGCGAGACGAAGGAAAGCTTCGCGCCCGCCGGCAGCATGGCGCCGCGCGTGGTGGCCGCCTGCGCCGACGAAGGCCTGATCGTCCGTGCGGTCTACGAGACCGTGGCGCTTTGCCCGCCGCTGATCGTGACCGAAGCGGACGTCGCCGAGATCCACGCCCGGCTGGGGCGCGCGCTCGACAGGGTGCTGGCGGAGGTGAAGGCCGAGGGGCTGCTCTAGCCAGAGTCTTCGACGAAGACTCTGGCGGACGAGAAGTCTTCGTCGAAGACTTCTCGGACCGCGCAAACGAAGAGACCCCGCGCCGGATGGCGCGGGGTCTTTTTGGTTTGAGGCCTTGGAGACCGGGCCTGCTCAGCGGTGCGTGCTGACCTTTCCCGCGGAAAGGCAGCCTTTCCCTTGGGACTTCGAGCTGGCAGGCCTCCCGGGGCTCCGCCCGTTCGGCGCTTGGACAGTCCCCCGGACTGTCCATCCGGGCCCGGGGGCCCGGAACCGCTGGGGCTTCGCCCGTTCGGCGCTCGGACAGTCCCCCGGACTGTCCATCCGGGCCCGGAGGCCCGGAACCGCTGGGGCTTCGCCCGTTCGGCGCTTGGACAGCCCCCCGGACTGTCCATCCGGGCCCGAGGGCCCGGAACCGCTGGGGCTTCGCCCGTTCGGCGCTCGGACAGTCCCCCGGACTGTCCATCCGGGCCCGGAGGCCCGGAACCGCTGGGGCTTCGCCCGTTCGGCGCTTGGACAGCCCCCGGACTGTCCATCCGGGCCCGGGGGCCCGGAACCGCGCCTCACCCCCAAAGTCGTCCAGCATGATGTCTTCGCGGTCGACGCCAAGTTCGAGCAGCATGTTGATCACCGACTGGTTCATGATCGGCGGACCACACATGTAGTACTCGCAATCCTCCGGTGCCGGGTGGTTCTTGAGGTATTCCTCATAGAGCACGTTGTGGATGAAGCCCGTGTAGCCGCCCCAGTCGTCCTCGGGCAGCGCATCGGACAGCGCCACGTGCCAGGTGAAGTTCGGGAATTCCTCGGCCAGCTGGTCGAAGTCCTCGACGAAGAACATCTCGCGCTTGGACCGGGCGCCGTACCAGAAGGTGATCTTGCGGTCGCGGTTCTCCAGCCGCTTGAGCTGGTCGAAGATATGCGAGCGCATGGGGGCCATGCCCGCGCCGCCGCCGATGAAGACCATCTCCTTGTTGGTGTCGCGGGCGAAGAACTCGCCGAACGGACCCGAGATCGTCACCTTGTCGCCCGGCTTCAGGTTGAAGATGTAGGACGACATCTTGCCCGGCGGGATGCCCTGCGTGCCCGGCGGCGGAGAGGCCACGCGCACGTTCAGCATGATCAGCCCCTTCTCGTCGGGGTAGTTCGCCATGGAATAGGCCCGCTCGATCGGCTCATCCACGGTGGACTCGTACTGCCACAAGTTGAACTTGTCCCAATCCGGGCGGTACTCCTCCTCGATGTCGAAGTCCTTGTAGCTGACGTGATGCGCGGGCGCCTCGATCTGGATGTAGCCACCGGCGCGGAAGTTCACGTCCTCGCCCTCGGGCAGTTCCAGCACGAGGTTCTTGATGAAGGTCGCGACGTTCTCGTTGGAGCGCACGGTGCACTCCCACTTCTTGACGCCGAAGACCTCTTCGGGAACCTCGATCTTCATGTCCTGCTTGACCGCGACCTGACAGGACAGTCGGTCGCCGCAAGAGGCTTCGCGCTTGGTGATGTGGCTTTCCTCGGTCGGCAGGATCGACCCGCCGCCCTCGTGGATGCGCACCCGGCACTGCGCGCAGGTGCCGCCGCCGCCGCAGGCGGAGGGCACGAAGAGCTTTGCCTCGGCCAGCGTCTGCAACAGCTTGCCGCCGGCGGGGACCGAAATGGTCTTCTCGCCGTTGATCTCGATGTTGACGTTGCCCGTCGAGACGAGCTTCGACCGCGCGGCAAGGATGACCGTCACAAGCACAAGCACGATCACGGTGAAAAGGGCGATGCCCAGTCCGAAGGTTTCCATGATCGGCCCCCTTACAGTTTCACGCCGGAGAAGGACATGAAGGCCAGCGCCATCAGTCCCGCCGAGATGAAGGTGATCCCCAGCCCCTGAAGGCCCTCGGGAATGTCGGAGTACTTCAGCTTCTCGCGCACACCGGCCATGGCGGTGATCGCCAGCGCCCAGCCGAAGCCGGAAGAGACGCCATAGGTCGCGGCCTCTGCGAAGTCGTAGGAGCGTTCCACCATGAACAGCGACCCGCCGAGGATGGCGCAGTTCACCGTGATCAGCGGCAGGAAGACACCCAGCGCGTTGTAGAGCGGCGGGAAGTACTTATCGAGAACCATCTCGAGGATCTGCACCAGCGCGGCGATCACCCCGATATAGGAGATCAGGCCGAGGAAGGTCAGGTCGACCTCGCCGAACCCGGCCCATGCCAGCGCGCCGGGCGCCAGCAGGTAGTTCAGGATCAGGTTGTTGGCGGGCACGGTGATCGCCTGCACCACCATGACCGAGATGCCCAGACCGATGGCGGTCGAGATCTTCTTGGACACGGCGATGAAGGTACACATGCCCAGGAAGAAGGACAGCGCGAGGTTCTCGACGAAGATCGCCTTGACGGCGAGTGAGATCAGGCCTTCCATCAGTGGCCCTCCACGGTCTGGATCTTGTATTCACGTTCTTCGACCTGGCTGGGCTTCCAGCTGCGGATTGCCCAGATCAGCAGGCCGATGATGAAGAAGGCCGAGGGCGGCAGCAGCAGCATGCCGTTCGGGACATACCAGCCGCCGTTGTTCACGGTCTCGAAGATGGTGATGCCGAACAGCGAGCCCGAGCCGAAGAGCTCGCGGATGAAACCGACGGTCATCAGGATCAGCCCGTAGCCCAGCCCGTTGCCGACCCCGTCGATGAAGCTGTCGAGCGGCGGGTTCTTCATGGCAAAGGCCTCGGCCCGGCCCATGACGATGCAGTTGGTGATGATCAGGCCGACGAAGACCGACAGGGTCTTCGAGATCTCGTAGGCATAGGCCTTCAGCACCTGGTCCACCAGGATCACGAGGCTGGCGATGATGACCATCTGCACGATGATCCGGATCGAGCCGGGGATCTGGTTGCGGATCATCGAGATGAACATCGACGAAAAGGCGGTCACGAAGGTCACGGCCAGCGCCATGACAAAGGACACCTGCAACGAAGAGGTCACCGCGAGCGCCGAACAGATGCCCAGCACCTGCAGCGTGATCGGGTTGTTGTCGACCAGAGGATCGACCAGTTGGGAACGGCGTGTCTGGGCCATCAGATCTCTCCTGCCTTGAGGCGTTCGAGGAAGGGGGCATAGCCCGCCTCACCCATCCAGAAGCGCACGAGGCTATCCACCCCGGCGGATGTCAGCGTCGCGCCGGCCAGCGCGTCGACGTGGAATTCGGGCCCGGCGGGCGGCACGGTCTTGGCGACGGTGATCTCCAGATCGCCCTCGTCGTCGCGCAGCTTCTTGCCGTTCCACAGCGCCTTCCAGCGCGGGTTGTCGACCTCGGCGCCCAGACCCGGCGTCTCGCCGTGCTGGTAGAACTGCAGGCCGAAGATGTCGTTGCCGTTCTCTTCCAGCGCGATGAAGCCGTAGAGCGTCGACCACAGGCCATAGCCCTCGACCGGCAGGATCACCTTGTCGATCTCGCCCGCGTCGTCGCGCAGGAGGTAGATCATGCGATAGGCCTGCATCTGGCCGCCCAGCCCTGCCGGATCCTCGTCCAGCGCCCGCACGATGGCGGGATCCTTGGCGGTGGCCAGTTGGTCGAACTCTTCGATCTCCCACTGGTCGGTGAACTCGCCGATGGACAGGTCCAGCACGTGGGGTTCGAAGGCGGCGAAAGCCTCCTGCACGTTGTCGCCGGGCTGGTAGACGCCCGCAACCTCAAGCACGTTGATCTGCTTGTCGCGCTGCTTGTTCACCTCTTGCACCGGGCGCAGGGCCACGGCGGCGGCGGAAACCACCATCGAGGCCACCAGGCACAGCGCCACCGCCACGGTCACGGTCTTGGCGACGGAATCCGGCGGCGCATCCAGGAAGCGGCGGATCGGTCCCTTGTTCTGATCGTCAGGCATGTTGCTTTGCCCTCCGCTTGATATTGGCCTGCACCACGAAATAGTCGATCAGCGGCGCAAAGACGTTGCCGAAGAGGATCGCCAGCATCATGCCTTCCGGGAAGGCCGGGTTGATGACGCGGATCATGACGACCATGAAGCCGATCAGCGCGCCGTAGATGTAGCGACCCATGTTGGTATGCGAGGCGGAAACCGGTTCCGTCACCATGAAGGCGAGACCGAAGGCATAGCCGCCCACCACGAGGTGCCAGTACCAGGGCATCGCGAACATCGGGTTGGTGTCCGACCCGATCACGTTCAGCAGCGTCGAGAAGGCGATCATGCCCGCAAGGCAGCCGACCACCAGCCGCCAGTTGGCGATCTTCACCACCAGCAGGAAGGCCAGACCGATCAGCGCCATCAGCGTCGAGGTCTCGCCAAAGCTGCCCTGGATCGTGCCGATAAAGGCATCCATCCAGGTGATGCCGCGCTCGGGCAGGGCCGCCACGCCGTCGCTGGCCCCGATGGACAGCGCGGTCGCACCGGAAAAGCCGTCGACCGGCGTCCAGATCGTGTCACCGGACATCTGCGCCGGATAGGCGAAATACAGGAACGCACGCCCCACCAGCGCCGGGTTGAGGAAGTTCTTGCCGGTGCCGCCGAAGACTTCCTTGCCGATGACGACCCCGAAGATGATCCCCAGCGCCACCTGCCACAGCGGCGCAGAGGCCGGCATGATCAGCGTGTAGAGCATCGAGGTCACAAGGAAGCCCTCGTTCACCTCGTGCCCGCGCACGACAGAGAAGATCACCTCGAAGATGCCGCCCGCGACCAGCGTCACGATGTAGATCGGCAGGAAATACAGCAGCCCGTGCAGGATATTGGCCAGAGGGTTGCTGTAGTCGAAGCCGATCCCCAGCGCCTCGATGATCGCCGCGCGCCAGCCAGAGGCGCCGTATTCGGCAATTGCCATGTTGGTCTGAAGCCCGACGTTGTACATCCCGAAGAGGATGCAGGGCACCGTCGCCAGAACCACGTAGGTCATGATCCGCTTCATGTCGATGTAGGACCGCGCATGAGGCGCCACGGTCGTCACCGTCTTGGGCGTGTAGATGAAGGATTCCACCATCTCGTAGATCGGGAAGTACTTCTCGTACCTGCCGCCCTTGGTGAAATTCGGCTCTATCTTGTCGAAGAATGAACGCAGCCCCAAGGCCTAGCCCTCCTTTTCGATCTTGGTCAGGCTGTCGCGCAGCGCGATGCCATACTCGTATTTGGCGGGGCAGGCAAAGCCGCAGAGCGCCACGTCTTCCTCGTCCAGCTCCAGCGCCCCCAGCGCCTGCGCCGTGTCGGTGTCCATCACCAGCAACGCCCGCAGCAGCTGCGTCGGCAGGTAGTCCTGCGGCATCAGCCTTTCGAAGGTGCCGATCGGCACCATGGCCCGGCGTCCGCCGTTCAGGTTCGAGGTCAGCGCGTAAAGCTTCTTCGCGAAGGCAGAGCCCAGCACCGGCTGCACCGCGTATTTGCCGGGCATCGGACGGATCCAGCCCAGCGGGATCTGCTCGCGGTCTTCCTCGATCAGCGTGATCTGCCGTGCGTAGCGGCCAAGGAAGGCGGTCTCGCCCGCCCCCATCCGCCCCGACAGGATCGAGCCGGAAATCACCCGCACCGGCTTCTTGCTGTCCAGGTCCTCGGCGCAAAGCTCCAGCATCGAGGCGCCCGCAACCGTGCGCACCAGGCGCGGGTGCCGTGCCATGGGTCCGCAGATCGCCACCACGCGGGTCGGGTCAAGCCGCCCGGTCGCCAGCAGTTTGCCGATGGCGATCACGTCCTGGTAGCCGATGGTCCAGACCACCTTGCTGGCGCTCGGCGGCTCCAGGAAATGCATATGAGTCCCGGCCAGCCCGGCCGGATGCGGCCCGGAGAACCCCGCTACGTGGATGCCCGCGATAGTGTCGCCGGGCAGCGAGGCATCGGCGGCCTGGCACAGGTAGGTATTGCCCTCGCTCAGGCCCATGATCGCCTCGAGCCCGTGCACGAAGGCCTTCTCCTCGGCGGCGATGATCGGCGCGGGATCAGCGGCCAGCGGCTCGGTGTCCATGGCGGTGACATAGATCGCCGCCGGGCGGGTCATCGGGTCGGGCACCTTGGAATAGGGCCGCGTGCGGAACGACGTCCACAGACCAGAGGCACAAAGCCGCTCGACCAGCCCCTCGACGGTGGTCACATCGCCGACGGCGGAAAAGTCCAGGGGCTCCGCCGCGCTGTCGTCCACCGCGATCTCGACCGAGACCAGCTTGCGCCGCGCGCCCCGGTTGATTGCCTTGATCTCGTCCCGTAACCGGCGCGGTGACCTGAACATCGGGGGTGTCCTTATGGGCGAAGATCGGCGCACCCGCGCCCACCACGTCGCCTTCCTGCACCGCAAGGCGCGGTTTCAGCCCGATGTAGTCATCGCCCAGAACGGCCACCGTCGTCACCGGCGGCGCATCCTGAATGCCGCCCTCCGGCGCGCCCATGACCGGAACGTCTAGACCTTTGCTAAGATCAAATCGCTGCACGTCGTCAGTCCTGTCGTTGATTTTGGCGTCTTATGCGTCGGTCGCCCGACTTTTGAAAGGTCTGCGACAATAAAAATCAGGGTCGGACATTGAATTGCGTCGAAAAACCGCGCAGAAGCCCGTCAACGCATCAAGACCTCAGATCAACTCCCCTTGGAGGCCAGAACCGTGTCCGATCTTTTCAAGCTCTCTCGCCGCAGCTTCCTCGTCATGCCGCTTGCCCTTGCCGCCTGCAAGGACGGCTGGAATGTGCTGGAGCTCGCCGGGCGGACGATGGGCACTTCCTATTCCATCGTCGCCGTCGACCACTCGAACAAGGTCGACAAGGCAGAGCTTCAGGCCGCCGTCGACAAGCGCCTTGGCCGCGTGACCGCACAGATGTCGAACTGGGAAGCATCCTCGGAAATCTCGCGCTTCAACGCGTCGCGCTCGACCGAACCCTTCGCGGTCTCGCCGGAGTTCGCCCGCGTCATGCAGGCGGCGGACGCCGTGCACGCGGGCTCTGACGGGCGTTTCGACGTCACCGTGGGCCCGCTGATCGACGCCTGGGGCTTCGGCGCCAAGGGCGCGGCCCATCGCCCCGACGACGCCACCCTCGCCGCCGCGATGGAGGCCTCGGGCCAGTCCCGCATGATCGAGGTTCAGGACCGCGCCCTGCGCAAGCTGGACCCGCGCGCCGAGATCTACGTGTCAGCCATCGGCAAGGGCTTCGGCGTCGACGAAGTGGCCCGCGCCGTGCGCGACTTCGGCATCTCCGACTTCATGGTGGAAATCGGCGGCGACCTCTATACCGCCGGTCTGAACCCCGATGGCCAGCCCTGGCAGATCGGCATCGAGCAGCCGCTGGCCCGTGATCGCGGCATCTCCCGCGTGATCGGCCTGTCGGATCTCGGCATGGCCACCTCGGGCGACTACCGCAACTATTTCGAAGAAAACGGCCAGCGCTTCTCGCACATCCTCGACGCCACCACCGGCCGCCCGGTCACCCATCGCACCGCCTCGGTGACGGTCCTGACAGAAGACGCGATGCTGGCCGATGCCTGGGCCACCGCCCTTCTGGCCCTGGGCTCGGAGCGCGGTCTGGAAATCGCACAAGAGCGTGACCTCGCCGTGCTCTTCCTTGATCGCGACGGCGCGGGTGCCGACATGGCTTTCAAAGCCATCCCCAGCCCGCGTTTCGACACGCTGACCGCGTAACCGCGAAAGGCCCCGCATGACCTATATCCTCGCCTTCTGCCTCCTTCTGATCGTCATGCTCGGCATGGCGCTCGGCGTGATGTTCCAGGGCAAGACGATCAAGGGCAGCTGCGGGGGCCTCAACGCGATTTCCGATGCGGACCAATGCCTTGTCTGCAACAAGGACATCGACCCGGACAGCCCGCTGCGCGAACGCCTGGCGGGCTGCCCACGCGCCAGGAAGATGCTCGACCAGATGGAACAGGACGAGGCCTGAGCCCCGCCGCGGGCCCAGCCCTCGTCTTCCCGCGCCCCCCCGATCGCCCCGAGGCGCCCGGCCTCTGAAGGCGCCCAGATCTTCTTCTGTCCGAAAATACCCCGGGGGGAGGCCCGCAAAGGGCCGGGGGGCAGCGCCCCCTTCCCCAGGCTGCCAAAGGCGAAGGCGGCACCGGCAAGAAAGCCCCTGCGCAGCCGGAAAGCCCCTCCGAACCGACCGGTTCAGGCCAGGGCGAAGGGTCAGGACGCCGGCGCGACCATGGGCACGAATCCCAGCGTCAAAAGCGCCGCCGCCGCCACCATCCCGTAAAGCCACAGCTTCCACCGCGCGCCCCCGGCCTTCCAGGTCCGGCGATACTGGTAGCCGGCAAGGCAGCCCGCGACAAAGATCAGCGTGGCGGTGACGGGGGTCAGGACAGGGGTCAAAAGCAACTCTTCTCAAGGTGGTGCGTTTGGACGTAGGCTGATGACACGGCCCCCAAGGACATTCAAGAGGGTCCCCTTCATGCCCGCATCCTACCAGCCCCACACGCGCGGTGACGACACGGTCGAACGCACCTCCAGCCAGTCCCTGGACAGCAACATGGCCCCCTCCAAGGCCAGCGTGCAGGATGTGCTGAAGGCAAAGGGCTCCGAGACCTTCACCATCCGCCCGCAGGAAACCCTGCACGAGGCGGTTGTCCACCTGCGCGACAAGCGGATCGGCGCGCTTCTGGTGACCGATGCCACCGGCGCGCTGATCGGCATCCTCTCCGAGCGCGACATCGTCCGCAAGCTGGCCGAAACCCCGGGCCAGACCCTGCCCCAGAAGGTCGAAGAGGTGATGACCCACAAGGTCGAGACCTGCACCCCCGACGACCTGCTCGTGACCGTGCTGAAGCGCATGACCGAGGGGCGCTTCCGCCACATGCCGGTGGTCGACGACAGCGGTCTCGCCGGGATGATCACCATCGGCGACGCGGTGAACTTCCGCCTGACGCAGCTGGAACACGAAGCCCTGCAGCTGAAACAGCTGATCGTCGGCTGAACGCACGCTTCGCCACGCGGGCCCGGATTCTGTGCGCAGGCGCACCACTCCTTCGCATTGCGCAGCGCGGCGACGGGCCTACCTTCGGGGCATAGCGGTGCCACCCCGGCGCCCCGGAGGACCCTGACATGAGCTGGAATCCCACCCACGGCGGCACACCCGAAACGCTGATCATCCCGCGCGCCCGCGACATCGGCGGCTTCGAGGTGCGCCGCGCCCTGCCCGCGCCGCAGCGGCAGATGGTCGGCCCCTTCATCTTCTTCGACCAGATGGGTCCTGCCGAGTTCATCACCGAGGGCGGCATCGACGTGCGCCCGCACCCCCATATCGGCCTCGGCACCGTCACCTACCTCTATCAGGGCGAGTTCGAGCACCGCGACAGCCTCGGCACCCACCAGATGATCTATCCCGGAGAGGTCAACTGGATGACAGCCGGGCGCGGCGTCACCCATTCCGAACGCACCTCGGCCAGCACCCGCAGGACCCGCCACAGCCTCTTCGGCGTGCAGACCTGGATCGCCCTGCCCGAGGACCGCGAGGACATGGCCCCGGATTTCGAGCACCACGGACGCGAGGCCCTGCCGGTGATAAGCGACAGTGGCGTCGAGGCCCGGCTGATCCTCGGCAGCGCCTACGGGCAGACCAGCCCGGTGACCATGCAGTCGGAAACCTTCTATCTCGACGTGACGCTGCAACCGGGCAGGCCACGGCCGCTGCCGGACGAGCACGAGGACCGGGGGCTCTATGTCATCCGAGGGCTCGGTGGAGATCGCCGGCGAGACCTATGAGGCCGGTCGCATGATGATCTTCCGCCCCGGCGACCGGATCGGCGTGACGGTAACGGCCCGCAGGGCGCGCGGCTGATGGCGCTCGGCGGGGCGACACTGGGCGAAAGCCGCTACATCTGGTGGAACTTCGTCTCGTCGTCGAAGGACCGGATCGAAGAAGCCAAGGAAGCCTGGAAAGCCGCCGACTGGGAAAACGGCCCCTTCCGCCTGCCCCCGGGCGACGAATCGGAGCATATCCCGATCTCGCCCGAACTCGACCGCACCTTCCGCAGGGGCTGATCCCGCACCGGTCAGCCCGGTCCCGCCGCCGCGCCGCAGGACAATGGCGCGGCGGCAGTCCGACGGACCTTGCGGTGGCTCCCCGGGATACCGGTCGTTGCCGAGGGGCTAACGCGGCGGCACCGGTCGTGGCCGAGGGGGCCACCCTCGCGACACCGCAGGTCATCCCCCACGTCACCATCAGACCAAACGGCAGGATGCCCCGGCAACCGCAACGCCGCCGTCCCGCAGACGCAGAATCTTCCTCGCCACGCCGCGCCCTCGAAGGCGCGCTTCTCTTCCCCCTCCCCGAAGGTTGCCCTTGCTCTCGCAACACGCGATCCTCATGAAGGCACGCCCCTCGATCCAAAGCCGAGCCACACCAAAGCCTGTCCCGCTCTCCCGAAAGACCCGCCTGCAACCGGCAAGCCTGCGTCGACCCCGAAGGACCCTCTCGCCACACGCAAGACCGCTCCCACACCCTGCTTCTTTGGTCCCAAAATACCTCGGGGGGCGTCATCGTCGCGCCATCGGTCCGAAAGACAATGGCGACGGCAGAGCCCCGGTCCCGCCGCCGCCACTGGCGCCCCCGCCCCGCCGCGCGTAGAACGGGCGCAGCCACGCACCGCCCGCAAAGGATTCCGTCCATGAGCTTCGACCGTTCGATCAAGATCGCCCCCTCCATCCTCTCCGCCGATTTCGCCAACTTCGGGCAGGAGATCCGCGCCATCGAGGCGCAGGGCGCCGACTGGGTGCATGTGGACGTGATGGACGGCCACTTCGTGCCCAACCTCACATTCGGTCCGCCCGCGGTGAAGGCCTTTCGTCCGCATGTGAAGACGGTGATGGACGTCCACCTGATGATCGCCCCGGTCGATCCCTACATCGAGGCCTATGCCGAGGCGGGCGCCGACTTCCTCACCGCCCATGTCGAGGCCGGGCCGCACATCCACCGCACGCTTCAGGCAACCCGCGCCGCGGGCATGAAGGCCGGTGTCGCGCTGAACCCCGGCACGCCCGCCGAGGCCGCCCTGCCGCTGCTGGACCTTGCCGACATGGTGCTGGTGATGACCGTGAACCCCGGTTTCGGCGGACAGAAGTTCCTCGACATGACCGCCAAGATCCGCACCATCCGCGCTGCCATCGGCGACCGCCCGATCCATATCCGAGGTCGACGGCGGCATCGACCCGGTGACCGCACCGCTGGTGGCAGAGGCCGGGGCGGATTCCCTTGTCGCCGGGTCCGCGGTCTTCCGCGGCGGCTCGGTCGACACCCCGGGCGTCTACGGGGAGAACATCGCCGCCATCCGCGCCGCCGCCACGGCAGGCCAGAAGACCGCCTGACCGGGCGCGCCCCTGCCCCCTACCCGCCGCTCCGGCCCCTGACCGCCGGGAACCGGCGGCAAGACGGCGCCGCATCCCCTGCCCGGGCTTCGGCCCGGACCGCGCAACAGCCCGGGGTCTGCCACCGGCCCCACCACCCGCACAGAAGGAGCCCCCATGGCCGTCTCTCCTCCGCTCTGCGACTTCGGCTGGCAGGCACCGGATTTCTCGCTGCCCGCCACCGACGGCCAGACCTATGCGCTGTCCGACATCCGGGGCGACCGCGGCACGCTGATCCTCTTCATCTGCAACCATTGCCCCTATGTCCTTGCGGTTCTGGACCGCATCATCCGCGACGCGCGCGACCTGCGGGCGCTCGGTATCGGCGTGGCGGCGATCTGCTCGAACGACGCGACCAGCCACCCCGCCGACGACTTCCCGGCAATGCAGGAGATGGCGCAGGCCCGCGCCTTCCCCTTTCCCTACCTGCACGACCAGACCCAGTCCGTCGCCCGCGCCTATGGCGCCGCCTGCACGCCGGATTTCTTCGGTTTCGACGCCGGGCTGGGCCTGCAATACCGGGGCCGCCTCGACGCCTCGGGGAGGGCCGCCGAAAAGGACGCCCGCCGCGATCTCTACGAGGCCATGAAACAGGTGGCCGAAACCGGCGAAGGCCCGCGCGCGCAGGTGCCCTCGGTGGGATGTTCAATCAAATGGAAAGCCGCATGACAGCCCGTATCGTCTTCGACCTCGACGGAACCCTGATCGACAGCGTCCCCGACCTGCAGGGCATCGCCAACGCGCTGCTTCGGGAACAGGGCTGCGCGCCCATCACGCTGGCTGAGGCGCGCGGTTTCATCGGCAACGGCGTCAAGGTCTTCGTGCAGAAGATGCGCCGCGCCCGCGACATCCCCGACAGCGAACAAGAGCCCCTGCACGCCGCCTTCATGGAACGCTATCGCGGCGCCGTCACCCTGACGCGGCCCTACCCGGGCGTGGTCGATGCGCTGGACGCGCTGGTGGCCCGGGGCCACGCGCTGGGGATCTGCACCAACAAACCGCTGGGGCCGACCCATGCGGTGCTAGACCACCTTGGCCTTGCCCGCTACTTCGACTGCATCTACGGCGGCGACAGCCTGCCCGTGCACAAGCCCGACCCCGCGCCCTTGAAGGCGGCCTTCGCGGCGCTTGGCGGCGGGCCGGGGCTTTATGTCGGCGACAGCGAGGTGGATGCCGATACGGCGGTGAACGCGGATGTGCCCTTCCTGCTGTTCACAGAGGGCTACCGGAAGGGGCCTGTCGCCGCGATGCCGCACCGGCTGGCCTTCGCGGAGTGGACCGCCCTGCCCGGCCTCGTGGCCGACCTGCCGGAACGCTCCGGGGCCTGAGCCCCCGGGCCAGCCCTGCCCGCTCGCAGGGGCGCCTGTGACGGGCCCCGCGCCGACATGCCGCGCCGGTCTTGCAAGCCAGACCTATCCCGCCGCGTCGACCATTTCGCAGCGCCTGACACAGGGGCCGAAATCTTCCAAAGATTTCGGCCCGATTTCTTTCGAAGAAATCGCCGCCGCGCCGGGGAACCGGATCGCCCCGTCGCGGCTTGATCCGGTGACAGCCCAGATCCCGCAACCGGAGCCCCCCATGCTGACCCACCTCTTCAAGACCATGGACCAGAACCAGCGCCTGATGGTGAAGACATGGCAGCTGTGGTTCAGCGCCGCCACGGTGGTGCAGCTGCGCGTGATGCAGATGGCGCTTGGCACCCTGCGCCCCGAAGAGGCCGCCCGCATGGTCTTCGAAAAGCTCGCCGCCTTCGCCAGCGGTGCCGAGCGTGCCATGCGCGCGATGGCGGGCGGCAAGGGCTGTCAGGCGGCCACGCTGGCCGCATTGGCCCCGGTCAGCCGCCGCGCCGGATCGAATGCCCGGCGGTTGACCCGATCCTCGCGCCGTCCGTAACATCCACCGCACCGGCCAGGCCGGTCCCCGGGGCGAAGGCTTGCTTGAAAGGAACGCAGATGACACCGCAAAAGGTCAGGGTAGAGGCCCTTGTCGATGCCTCCATCGACAAGGTCTGGCAGGCGTGGATCACGCCCGAACACATCACCCAGTGGAATTTCGCCTCGGAGGACTGGTGCTGCCCGTCCGCCCTGGTCGAGCCCCGGCAGGGCGGGCGCCATGCCGCGCGGATGGAGGCAAGGGACGGCAGCGTCGGATTCGATTTCGAGGGCACCTACGAGGTCTTCGAGGAAAAGGACCGCGTGGCCCTCAGGATGAGCGACGGGCGGCTGGCCGAAACCACCTTCATCCCCGAGGGCGGCGGCACCCGCGTGGTGACCGAATTCGACGCCGAGACAGAGAACGACATCGCCCTGCAACGCGACGGCTGGCAGGCCATCCTGAACAGCTTCAAGCGCCACGCAGAGCAGGTCTGACCCGGCGCGACACCGCCACCGACGGTGCAAGCAAGACACGTCCCCGCCGCCCTCGGTCCGCGCGGCGGGGAATCCCTGCCCCGCGCGCCACGAGTTCCGCTATAGTGATGGTGGCCGGCTTTCCCGCAACGCGGGCAGGCCGGCGGACAGAACGGTCACGCTTGGGGGAGCCATGCCGAAACATCAGCCAGACAGCGTCCGGCGCGAATCCGGAGACGGGGTGCTTGGCGCCTATGAGGCGCTCTTGTTCAGCGACAGCGGCGGATTGACCCAGTTCGGCGCCCTGGTCGAGACCCTCGCCCCCGGCGCCCGGTCCAGCCACGCGCATTGGCACGAGGACGAGGACGAGATGGTCTACATGCTCGAGGGCAGCGTGATCCTTGTCGAGGGCGAGGACGAGGTGCCGCTGGACGCCGGGGAGGCCGCGACCTTTCCCGCCGGTCAGGCGCTGGGGCACCGGCTGGAGAATCGCAGCGACAGCCCGGCACGCTATCTTGTCATCGGAACCCGCGCCCCGCGCGACCGGGTGCATTACCCCGGCGAGGACCGGGTCCTGCATGTGGAGCGCTGCGGCGGCGGCGCGCGGCGCTGGACGACAGAGGCCGGCGCTCCGGCAGAGCCGCTGCCCAGGTAGGCCCGACCCGCGGGCCCTGTCCTGAAACGACAAAAGCCGCTCCCCGTCGGGTCGCGGCTTTGGCGGTGTCCAAAATGGACGGGCGCGATCTTACTTGATCTTGCCTTCCTTGTATTCGACGTGCTTGCGCGCAACCGGGTCGAACTTGCGGATCGACATCTTCTCGGTCATCGTGCGTGCGTTTTTCTTGGTCACGTAGAAGTGGCCAGTGCCCGCGGTCGAATTCAGGCGGATCTTGATGGTGGTCGGCTTCGCCATGTCTCGTCTCCTGGAACATGGGGGGCGCCCATGTGAAATCTGTCTCGAAGCCCGCCTTTTAACGGCCCTCGCGACCGAGTCAAGCGCCGCGACCGCCCTGCGGCGCGGTTTTTCGATGCGCGGAAGGCCTGTAAGCCGGATTCTGTTGTTGGACGGGCCGAAACCCGCCCTCAGACGACCATTCCTCTGCGCCGTACATTGCTGCACGGCTCTAGCTGCCAACCCGGCCCCCTCGGGCCAAGGCGGCCCTGTCCGCGAACGCACGCGGGGTCCCTATTTGGCATTGCTCCCGGTGGGGCTTGCCATGCGGGCGCTGTTGCCAGCCCCCCGGTGGGCTCTTACCCCACCGTTTCACCCTGACCCGCCATGGCATCCCTTGGAAACCCTCGGGCATGACGGGCGGTCTGTTTTCTGTGGCGCTTTCCGTCAGGTTGCCCTGCCCGGGCGTTACCCGGCACCGATGCCTTGGCGAGTCCGGACTTTCCTCTCGGGGGCTTGCGCCCCCAAAGCGGCCGTCCGGCCTTCCGCGCGAGGGCAGCGATAGGCAGGCGGCGGGCGCCGGTCAAGCGCATTCGGGCGGTTGGTGTGAATGCCGCCGGGCAAAAGTCTCGGCAGGGGACCCTACCGCCCGGCCCCGGCAGTCCGCACCGGGGCATGGGGCCGGGCGCCCATGGCACCGGCGACCCATGCGGGCCGCGTGCGGGTGGCGAAAGACGGCCCGGCAGGGGCCGGACAAAGCGGCGCGGCCCCGGAACTGTTCGACACCACAGGGCTTGCCCATGTGCGGCGCCGACCGACAGGGATGCCCGAAGACGGCAGCGCCGATGCACAAGCCAAAGCGCAGCGCGGGCAATTTTCTCGGCCTGCCGCAGATCTGCGCTTCGAGGCCAGACCAGCGCTTCGCACGCCTTGCGGCGCGCGCCCGTTCCCTATACGTTCCAATCCGCACGTCAGAGACCAAGAGAAGCGAATTCCCAATGCGCCCATCGCTGAGAACCAAGGCAATCGCGATCTGCAACGACAGGATCGCCCGGAAAGGCGAGACCGTGGGACTTTCGTTCTATGCGTTTTTCGCCAACAAGAACGATGACCCCGAGCTGCTCATGGAAGCCGCCGAATGGTGGATCAGGACCCACGAGTTGGACCACTTCGAGAAGGCGACAAAGATCCGGGAGATGATCCGTTCAGGCGCCTGAGCCGCGGCAGCGCGGCCCTGCCGATACGCCCCCCGCGCAGTCCAGCCCCCTGCTTTCGGCCTTTCCGAGGGTGCCGGTCAAAGCCCCCCCATGACAAACGCGGATGCCCACGGCGGTCCGCCCGCATGGTCACCCCGCAGGGGCGGCAGCGGAAGAAGCCCTACCGGACCGGCACTGCCGTGCGGAGCCGCCTAGCGCAGCAGCAGGGGCATCTTCAGCCAGTCGCGCAGGGCCGCCACAACCGCCTCGGGCTGTTCGAGCGTCGGCAGAAGGCCCGCCCCCTCGATCACCGCCAGCTTCGCCCCCGGGATCAGCTCTGCCATGAAGGCATGGCGCTTCGCCTCGTAGCGGCGGTTCTGTGCGCCGCAGAGCACCAGCACCGGCGCATTGATCCGCCGCAGGGTGCCCTGCTGGTCGCGGCGCCGTTGCAGCGCGCGGGACTGGCGGACATAGGCCTCGGGGCCAAGGCCGCGGGCCATCTCGGCGACAAGCGCCAGCACCTCGGCGCGCTGCGGCCCGGGGGCGAGGTCGGCGGCGGCCACCTCTTCCGCCATGACCTCGGCGAACTTGCCGGCGCGGGCGCGGATGATGCGCGGTTCGATATCGGCGACCTGCTGCGGCGTTGCCGCCAGCGGCGTCGTGTCCATGAGGGCCAGCCGCGCAACCCGGTCCGGGGCGCGGCGGATGACCTCCAGCGCGACCATGCCGCCAAGCCCCGCACCCACGAGGGCGGACCGCTTGGGCAGCACATCCAGCAGCCCCGAGGCCATCTCCTCGATGCGTTCGCCCCCCTGCAGGGGCGCGACCATCACCGCCCGCTCGGGCGAGAAGACGCCGATCTGCGGCGCAAACTGGCGCAAGTCGGCCATCAGCCCCGGCAGGAACACGAGCGGTTCAGGCACGCGCGCCCTCGGCTGCCAATTCGCCCTGCCCTGTCATAGTCTTCACCTAAACCGCCCCGCGCTGCCTGATTGCGCGCGCACCCTATCAAAGCGGTCGGCGGACGAAAGCCAAACCCGCCGGGCATCGGCGGATTTCCCCGCCCCTGCCTTCGGCGCGCGCGGATTTCCGGCAGGAAATCCGGCCCGGAAAATTTGGAATTTTCCGGCCACCCGGTCCCGGCGATCCGCTCCCCCCTGCCGCAGCCCGTCGCCGGGCGACACGGCCCCTTGCCCGGCATCTCGCCCCCCCCCGCAGATGCTGCCCCCGGCGCCGGGACGGGCGCAGCCGCCCCCAAGCCGACCCTCTGCACCCGCCCCCTCAGGCGGCGCTTCGGCGGGCCAGCAGCAGCGAGTGCCCCGCGGTCTCCCTGTCCTCGGGGCTGAACCGTTCCACCGTCACGCCGCCACGGGCAAGGATCGCGCGGTACTCCGCGATGTCCAGCGAGGCGTGATAGACCGTTTCTCCGCCGACCGTGCCCAGGGCCTCTCCCGCGCCGGGGCCGACCGTCAGCAAGAGCCGCCCGCCCGGCGCCAGATGGGCCGCGATGCGCGGCAGGGCGCGGCGCTGCGCCTCTTCGGACAGGTGGAAGAAACTGCCCCAGCCGATGATCGCATCGAAATGCACGGCAAGGGACAGCCCCTCGATGTCGGCCTCGACCGCCTCTGCGCCGGGCAGCCGGGCGCGGAACAGCCGCAGCATCGCCGGCGAGAAATCCACCCCGGTCACGGCGAAGCCCCGCGCCACCAGCCACGCACCGATGGGCGCCCCGGCGCCGCAGCCGAGATCCAGCACCCGGCCACGGGGCGGCACATCCGCGACGCAGGCCCGCAACCACGGCGCCTCGAACAGCGAGCGCCCGCGCTCGCGGTCGTAGCGCAGGGCCTGCCGCTCGTAGACGGCGCGGTTGTCGATCATCGCACGGGCTCCGTCATGGATGGGCGATGCCCCGGAACCGCGGGAAATCCGCGTAGCGCGCCTGCCGCGCCGCGCGGTCCTCGGAGGGCTCTGCCCCGGCCCGCAGCAGCCTACCCCGGGGGGCGATGTAGCTGTCGATCCGCCGCAGCGGGTCGGGCCGCCGAGGCAAGGTTGAAGGCGCAGAGCTTCGGGAAGAACCAGATCTCGGAATAATCGAGGTGATCGTGCAGCCACCACGCCAGATCGCGCCAGTCGCGGCCCCGGGCATAGCGGTCCGCGAACCAGGGCAGCACCACGGAGGCGCCCGCGACCGGGCGGTCGGGCAGGTCCCAGATGTGGCATTCCAGCGGGTAATCGTTGCGCGCGCAGTTCAGGCGGTTGGCATTGCCGAAGGCGTTCAGCCGCGCAGAGCGGTAGCCCGACCGCACGAAGACCCGCCCGAAGGTTTCCTCCAGCGGGTCCAGAAGCTGCGTGGCAAAGGCGCGGCCCCGCTCCAGCGCCCGGTCCGGATCGTCGGGGATATTGGCGATCTCGTGGATATTGCCGATCTCGGAATAGAGGAACTCGCGCATCCAGAAGTGCCGGGACAGACGCTCGCGGCCCAGTGTCTCCAGCGACCACATGGAGCGCGGGCGCCTCATGGCTCAGCCTTCGGCATAGCCGTTCCAGCGGAACGCGCCATCCGGGGCCAGGGTCGAGAAGGGGTTGTGCGCGATCTCCCAGACATGGCCCTCGGGGTCCGAGAAATAGCCGATATGCCCCCCCAGAAGACGTCATGCGCGGGTTTCAGGATCTGCGCGCCCGCCGCTTCGGCGCGGGCCAGAAGCGCGGTGACCTCGGGTTTTTCGCGGACGTTGTAGGCCAGCGTGGCGGCGCCGGTCCCCAGCGTGCCCGGCACCACGCCCATGTCGCGGGCCAGATCCTCCAGCGGGTAGAGGCCCAGGGCCTGCCCGATCAGGTCGAAGACGACGATGCCGTCCGGCGTTTCGACCCGGCGCCAGCCCATGGCCTCGTAAAAGGCCGCCGCCGCCGCGATGTCGCGGCAGCCAAGGGTTATCAGGCTGATCCGTTGTTCCATGTCGCGTCTCCCTTGCCGTGCTGGCGGGTCTGCGTGATGCCCGGCCCGCCCGATGATCATGCCCGCGAACGGCCAGCCACGGAACCCGGTTCCTGACAGGAAGCGGCAGCAAGACACGGCAGCAAGACGCGGGGGGTCCGCGCTGCAGATGCGCGGGCAAGGCGCCGGGGCGCCCCCGTGCATCAATGTCCCCATACCGCGATCCGGGCAGGGGCGGGGACCAGCCCCCCTTGGCCACGGTCGCGGGGCGGTCAATGCACCTTCCGCACGGGGTCGGCAGGGATCACAGGCCGCGCGCCCAGTCCAGCACCTGCGCCGCGACCGGCGCCGTCATGCCCGGGGACAGGATCTCGCCCGCGATGATGTGGCGGGCGGGATCGTCCCCGTCGCCCACCCGGACCTCCTGCACCTCGGCCCCCAGCGCGCCGCCATGGTGCGGCTGATGCGGGGATCGACCACCGTGTCGCCCGGATCGAGGACCGTGAGCACCGGAACCGACAGGCCCCGGACCCGGCGCGACGCCTGCACTGCCCGTGCCATCGGGATCAGCGCCCCCACGGGATAGCGCGTGGTCCATGCCGCCGCATGTCCGGCGTTGCGGGGCACAAAGCCCCGCTCCGGCCCAAGGATCAGCGGCAGAACCCGGCCCATGCCCGGCCAGGTCAGGATCGCCGACCGCCGGTCGCGCAGCCCGAAGTTCGGCGACAGCAGGACCGCCCCGGCCACCTCGGCCGCCTCCGGCGCCCCGGCTACTTCGGCCACCCCCGGCACCTTGTCGCGCGCCAGCGCCAGCGCGATCAGCGTCGCGCCGGTGGAACAGCCCATGACCAGCACCCGGCGCCCGATCCGGCGCCCCACCGCAAGCGCCTCTGTCATGTCGCGCATCCAGTCCTCCAGCGAGGCCTCGGCCATGGCCGCGCCGTCGCGCCCGTGCCCGGCAAGCCGCGTGAAGAAGAGGTTCGCGCCCAGCCCCCCGGCCACGCGGTCCGGCAGCGGGCGCAGCTCTTCGGCCGAGGCAGAGAAACCATGCACGTAGACCACCGCCCAATCGGTGCGCGCCTCCGGCCTGCCGGCCCAAAGCACGCGCTTTTCCGCCCCGGGGCGCAGGTCCACAACCCCCGCCTCGCGCGCCGCCAGCCAGTCCGAAACGCCGCCCGCCGGGATCTCCGGGCCGGGGCCGCCGCCCGGTCGTTCGGACAGGCCCCGCCCGGTGACGGTCACGCCAGAACCTCCTCCAGCGCGGCTTCGATCAGGGCAAGCGTCTCGGGTGTAGAAAAGCGGTGGTCGGCGTGTTTGACCAGCGTCAGGCGGGCATCCGGGCCGTCGATATGATCCAGAAGCCGCAGGGCGGTCTCGCGGCTGACCGCCTCGTCGCAGGTGCCCTGCAACAGGCGGACCGGCCAGGGCATCGGCAGGGGGGCCTGCAGGACAAGGTTGTCGCGGCTCGTCCTCGATCAGGCGGCGCGTCACCACATAGGGGTCCTCATAAGCCGAGGGCATCAGCAGCTGCCCGGTCTCCATGACCTGCTGCCGCTCGTCCTCGGAGAAGCCCGCCCAGAAGCCGTCCTCGGTGAAGTCCGGCGCGGCGGCGATGCCGATGAAGCCCGCGACCTCCGGCAGGCGCCGCGCCAGAAGGCAGCCGATCCAGCCGCCCATGGAAGAGCCGACCAGCACCACCGGCCCCGGCGCCATGGCGCGGATCACCGATTCGGCATCCGCCGCCCAGTCGCCGATGCAGCCCTCTTCGAAGACACCGCCCGAGGCGCCGTGCCCGGCATAATCCAGCCTCAGGAAGGCCTGCCCGCGCGCCCGGGCCCAGCCCTCGAGATGGACCGCCTTGGTGCCCTCCATGTCCGAGCGATAGCCGGACAGGAAGACCACGCAGGGCCCCCGGCCTTCGGTTTTCACACAGGCAAGCCGGTCGCCGCGCGGACCGTCGACATGGCGGAGTTCTGGCATCGGTGGCCTCCTTCTTTGGAACGCCGCCACCATAGCCACCGGACGCGGATTGCCAAGCCGGTCCGCCGGGCCGCAGCCTCCGGCGCAGGCGCCCCCTGCTCTGCGCGCGGCTCGGCTGTTGGCCCCCTGCCCGCTCTGACCGGCGGAAACCGCGCGCCTCGCCTATTGGCCCGCAGGGGCCCGCCGCGCCTGACCCGCCGCGCCTGTCCGGGCGTCTGCAATCCCGACGCGTGGAAGGCTGTTAGAACAGCCTTGTGAAGCCGCGCCGACGCGGCTTCAAAGCGCCGTCGACGGCGCTTCCCCCAGACCGGAAGTCAGGCGTCGATGCTTTGCGCCAGAACCCGGCTGATCACGGTCAGGCTCTGCCCGCTCTCCGCCCGCCACCGGTTGAAGGCGTCCTGAACCGCCGCCCGGGCCTTTCGCGAGGTCGGCGCCTTGTCCACGACCCCTTCTTCCGCCAGCCGCGCCACCACCGAGGCGGAGAGGATATAGCCCTCCTTCCCCATGACCCGCAGCGTATAGGCGCCGGTCGTCCCGCCCAGCCGCGCCCCATCGGCCTTCAGCCGCGCCAGAAGACCCGCGAAATCCTCTGCGGGCCAATCCCCGACCCAGCGCCCGAAAGAGCCATGCGCCGCGGCGATCTCGCGGATGAAGACCGCGTTCTCCTGCACCGCCCGCACCTTCGGCGGCGAGCGGATGATCCGGGTGTCGGCGATCAGCGCATCGAACCAGTCGTCCGACATCATCGAAACGCGGGCCACGTCGAAGCCATGGAAGGCCTCGAGGATGCCGGGCCACTTGCGGTCCACCACCGTCCAGCTGATCCCGGTCTGCAGGATGCCGCGCGCCATCTGCGCCAGCCAGCGCTCGTCCGGGATCGCCGCCAGCGCATCGGCGGAGAGCACCGCCGGCATATCCGCCAGCACCGCCGCGCGCCCGCCCTTGCGCTCTGCCGCAATCTCCAGAATGTCCGCAAATCTCCGCATGCCGCCCCCTGCGCCGACCGAACCCTCGCGCGCAGGAAACACCGGACCGGTACGCGCCGCAAGCCGTGGCGCGCCGGGAAGGGCGTTCAACGCCCTTCCACCTCCGCCAGCCCCAGCGCCAGCACGCCCCCAAGCGCCGACAGCGCCGCGAAGCCCGCCAGCGCCACCACCGGCCCCAGCGCCGCCAGGGCACCCCCGAGAAGCCCCACCAGCAGAAGCAGCACGCCGATCAGCGTGTTGGCCAGCGCCGAGTAGGACGCGCGGCTGTCCTCGGGCGCCATGTCCACAAGGTAGGTCGACCGCCCCTGCCGCACGCCGTGATAGGCCACCATCAGGCCGAACAGCACCATGGGCACGACCCAGAGCCCGCCGGACAGCCCGGCAAGGTCCAGCCCCACCGCCAGCGCCATGAAACCCGCCGCGACGAAGCCCGACAGCGCCAGCACCCAGCGCGACGAGCGGTCGGCCAGCCGCCCCCAGAGGTAGGAACTGACGAAAGAGGCCGCCGCCGAGGCCACCAGCAGCGCCCCCAGCCCCCGAAGCGCGTCCTGCCCGCCGCCCAATAGCACGAAATAGGGCGGCGCCAGCGCCGTCACCGTCAGCGCCCCGCGCGCCGCGATGAAGCGCCGGAACTGGGCGTCCTCGCGCAGCGGCGTCAGGTCGAAGGGCCTGCCCGCCCCCGCCGCTTCGGAGGCCCTTTCCTCCAGCGTCGAAAACAGCGCCGCCGCCGCCAGCCAGAGGCCCGCCGCCAGCGCCACGGCGATCACCACCGGGGCGGTTTCCTGCCCCGGCCCGAAGATCAGCAGCGCCGCGAAGCCCAGCACCGCCAGAGAGGCCGCCGAGCCCGCAACGCCCGTCACCGCGCCGCGCCGCCGCTTCTCGACCGTCTTGCCGAGGATGTCCTTGTAGCTGACCGAACAGAGCGCCCGGCTGACCGCCAGCAGCGCCAGCGCCGCCGCGATGGCTGTGCCCGCCGCCCAGCCCTGCAACAGCAGCGCCGCCAAGGCGATGCAGGCCGCAGCCACCCCCTGCCCCAGCGATCCCGCGACCCAGGCCCATTTGCGGTGCGCCATGGCCTCGACCCGGCCCGCCATCAGGATCTGCGGCAGAAGCGCGCCCGCCTCGCGGATCGGCACGAAAAGCCCGGTGATCGCCGCCGGCACCCCCAGCGAGCCCGCCAGCCAGCTCAGCACCAGCTTGGGGTCGATCAGCCCGTCGGCGATCTTTGTCATCGACAGCGCGGCCATGTGGCGCAGCCCGTTGCGGGCCTCGGCGGCGCGGACCTCTGCCTCGGCGCCGGTGAGGTTCTCGTAAAGGTCGACGGTATCGGTCATGTGTCTTTCTTCGTGGCCTGTTGTTTCCTGTCCGGGACGCGGCGGGCGGGGCCGCATCGTCACCGGGTCATACGGCCCCGGGACGCGCGCGGATCGGTTTCCGGCGGCGCCCATGGCCGCCCCGCCGCCGTTACCCCGTTGACAGCCCGCCCCCCGGGGGTCAAAACGCGCCCACACACAATAACCCGCAACCGGGCGTTCCGTGGGCGCCAAACCGACGAGGAGTTGAGGCCGATGGCCCAGATTTCCCTGACATTCCCAGATGGCTCGAAGCGCGATTTCGACAAGGGCACCACGCCCGCCGCGGTCGCCGAGAGCATCTCCAAGTCGCTCGGCAAGAAGGCGATCTCCGCCACCGTCGACGGCGCGCATTTCGACCTGCAATGGCCGCTGGAGGCCGACGCCTCGATCGCGATCAACACGCTGGCCGAGGACGGCGCGGCGCTGGAGCTTATCCGCCACGACCTCGCGCATATCATGGCGCGCGCCGTGCAGGAGATCTGGCCCGACGTGAAGGTCACCATCGGCCCGGTCATCGAGCACGGCTGGTACTACGACTTCGACCGGGCAGAACCCTTCACCCCCGAAGATCTCGGCGCCATCGAAAAGAAGATGAAAGAGATCATCAACAAGCGCGACCCCGTCCGGACCGAGGTCTGGGCGCGTGACGTGGCGGTGAAGTACTACGAAGAGCGCGGCGAACCCTACAAGGTCGAGCTGATCGAAAGCATCCCCGGCGACGAGCCGCTGCGCATGTACTGGCACGGCGACTGGCAGGATCTCTGCCGGGGTCCGCACCTTCAGCACACCGGGCAGGTGCCCGGCGATGCCTTCAAGCTGATGTCGGTCGCGGGCGCCTACTGGCGCGGCGACAGCAAGCGCCAGATGCTGCAACGGATCTACGGCGTCGCCTTCAAGAACAAGGAAGACCTGCGCAAGCACCTGAACATGCTGGAAGAGGCCGCCAAGCGCGACCACCGCAAGCTGGGCCGCGAGATGGACCTGTTCCACATGCAGGAAGAGGCGCCCGGTCAGGTCTTCTGGCACCCCAACGGCTGGACGATCTACACGCAGCTGCAGGACTACATGCGCCGCAAGCAGCGCGCCGGCGGCTACCGCGAGATCAACACGCCGCAGGTCGTGGACCGCAAGCTGTGGGAGGCCTCGGGCCACTGGGACAAGTACCAGCACCACATGTTCCTCGTCGAGGTGGATGAAAGCCGCGACGGCGAAAACGACGACGCGGATGTGAAGGACAAGGCGCAGACCCGCATCAACGCGCTGAAGCCGATGAACTGCCCCTGCCACGTTCAGGTCTTCAACCAGGGCCTGAAGTCCTACCGCGACCTGCCGCTGCGGCTGGCCGAGTTCGGATCCTGCTCGCGGTTCGAGCCCTCGGGCGCGCTGCACGGGATCATGCGGGTGCGCGGCTTCACGCAGGACGACGCGCATATCTTCTGCACCGAAGCGCAGATCGAGGACGAATGCGCGCGGTTCATCGAGTTCCTCGCCGATATCTATCGCGAGCTTGGCTTCCCGACCTTCGAGATCAAGTTCGCCACGCGCCCTGAAAAGCGCGTCGGCACCGAAGAGTCGTGGGACTACGTCGAGAACGCGCTGGAAGAGGCGATCCGCAAGACGGGCCGCACCTACACGCTGGAACCGGGCGACGGTGCCTTCTACGGGCCGAAGCTGGACTTCTACCTGACCGATGCCATCGGCCGGGTCTGGCAGTGCGGCACCTTCCAGGTCGATCCGAACCTGCCCGAGCGGCTGGGGGCCACCTATATCGCCCCCAACGGCGACAAGACGCGGCCCTTCATGCTGCACCGCGCGACGCTGGGCTCCTTCGAGCGCTTCATCGGCATCCTGATCGAGGAACACGCGGGCAAGCTGCCGTTCTGGCTGGCGCCACGTCAGGTTGTCGTGGCGACGATCACCTCGGAGGCGGACGCCTATGCCGAAGAGATCGTGCAGGCCCTTCAGGCTGCCGGTGTCCGGGCCGAACTGGATATCCGCAACGAGAAGATCAACTACAAGGTCCGCGAGCATTCGGTGGGCAAGGTGCCGGTGATCCTCGCCGTGGGTCACCGCGAGGTCGAAGAGCGCACCGTCTCTGTCCGCCGCCTTGGCGAGAAGCAGACCAGCATGCAGGGTCTAGAGGACTTCCTGCGCGCGGTGGCCGTCGAGGCGACGCCGCCGGACCTGCGCAAGGACTGACGCGGCTCTGATCCGGGTAACCGGATCGGGACCAGCCGAGGCGAATGCCCGGGACACCGAGGCCCGCCAGAACAGAGCCCGCCCCGCATCGCCGCGGGGCGGGCTTTTTCCTGCCCTGCCCCCTGCTGCCGTGCTGCCGTGCTGCCGTGCTGCCGTGCTGCCGTGCTGCCGTGCTGCCGTGCTGCCGTGCTGCCGTGACAGCTTTGCCGGGCCTCCGGGACTGGCAAGGGCCGGGGCCGCGTCCCGGCCCGCCCCTGCCTGGATCACGCCCCTTGGCGCCCGTAACATTTCTGACGCGGGACGTGAGGCGGCCTGTCTTGCCGCCTTTGCCCGGCCCCGCGACTGCAACATTCCAGCGCTGGAAGGTCGGCATTGGCCCGCGAATGTTTCGCCGCCCCGCCGCTGCGCCTTGAAAAGGCTGACTTTCTGCACCTGCAAAGCCTCACGGAACGGTCCGGTGGGCTGACAGCCGCGTGATCCACGGGGCCGTGAATGGTTGCTGACCCTGCGTCAGGGCAGCCTTGGGTCATCCCCGGGGCGATGCCTTGGGGCCAAGAGGTTCCAACCGCTCAACCGAAAGGAAATTCCATGTCCGCAACGATCAAGACCGCCGCCCTCGTCGGGGCTGTCGCCGCCGCGCTCTCGGCCACCGGCGCCCAGGCGATGGAACAGGAGAAGTGCTTCGGCGTCAGCCTCGCCGGGGAAAACGACTGCGCCGCCGGTCCCGGCACCACCTGCGCGGGCACCTCGACCGTCGATTACCAGGGCAACGCCTGGACGCTGGTCGAGGCCGGCACCTGCGCCGAGATCGAGCTGCCGGACATGGCGGACGGCTCGGCCCGGATGGGCGCGCTCGAGGCGCTGGACCGCGACCTGCCCAACGCATGACCGGCAGGGGCGGAGGGGCCCCCGCGCCCTTTCGCCCCCGTCCCGGTGCGGTGCCAGACCGCCGTGTTCGTGCCCGCACCGCCCCGCCCGCACCGCCGCGCTTTCCCGGTCAAAGGACCCCGCCCATGTTCGACACCCTCCGCGACCTGCCGCCCCTGCCCGGGGTCGGCTACAAGCCGCAGCATTTCGCCGCCCTGCTCGACGCGCCCGGCGCGGTCGGCTGGCTGGAGATCCACGCCGAGAACTACATGGGCGACGGCGGCCGCCCGCTGGCGCAGCTGCGCGCCCCGGCGGAACGCTTTCCCGTCTCGGTCCATGGCGTGGGCCTGTCGATCGGCGGCGCGGCGCCGCTGGATCGCGACCACCTAGCGCGGCTGGCGCATCTGACCGGCTGGCTGAAGCCCGCCCGCTTTTCGGAACATCTGGCATGGTCGACCCATGACGGCGCCTTCCTGAACGACCTTCTGCCCCTGCCCTATACCGATGCCACCCTGACCCGGGTCTGCGACCACATCGGGCGCGTGCAGGAGGCGCTGGGTCGGCAGATGCTGCTGGAAAACCCGTCCTCCTACCTGGCCTTCGCCGAAAGCACATGGGAGGAACCCGCCTTCCTTGCCGAGATCGCCCGGCGCAGCGGCTGCGGGCTGCTGCTGGACCTGAACAACGTCTTTGTCTCGGCGGTGAACCTGGGGCTGTCGGCAGAGGCCTACCTGGACGCCTTCGCCCTGGAGGCCGTGGGCGAAATCCATCTGGGCGGCCATGACGAGGACAGCGACGAGCACGGCGCGCCGCTGCTGATCGACAGCCACGGGCGGGCCGTGGCCGATCCGGTCTGGACGCTGCTGGACCGGGTGCTCGACCGGGTGGGGCCGCGCCCGGTGCTGATCGAATGGGACACAGACGTGCCCGACTGGCCGGTGCTGGAGGCAGAGGCGGCGCGGGCCGGTCGGGCCCCGGCGCGGGCGGCGGCCAAGGCCGGGGGCGCTGCCCCCTCGGCCTGCGGCCTCACCCCCGAGGTATTTTCCGGACCAAAGAAGACGGGCGGGCTGCGCGCATGATCGTCTCGCAGGACAGGTTTTACCGCGGGCTTCTGGATCCGGCGCAGCCGGTGCCCGGGGGCTGCGCGATGCCGCGGGCCGCGCGGCGGAACGGCGCTATGCGATCTATCGCAACAATGTCGCGGTCTCGCTGCGCGAGGCGCTGGAAGCGGGTTTTCCGGCGGTGGCCAGTGCTGCTTGGGCCCGAGAATTTCGCCATGGTCGCCGTGGCCTTCCTGCGCCGGTCGCCGCCCCGCTCGCCGCGCATGATGGTCTATGGCAGCGGTTTCCCGGCCTTCCTCGGAGGCGGAACCCCGGCTGGCGCCTCTTGGCTATCTTGGGGAGGTGGCGCGGCTGGAGCTTGCCTTGCGGCAAAGCTACCACGCCGCCGATGCGCCCCGGCTGGATGCCGCCGCCCTTGCCGGGCTGGACGAGGCGGCGCTGGCGCAGGCCCGCGTCACCGTCGCACCGGCCACGCGCCTGCTGCGGTCGCGCTGGCCGGTGCTGTCGCTGTACCGCTACGCGATGACGCCAGGAACGCCCGCGCCGAAGCCTGTCGCCGAGGATGTCCTTGTCTGCCGTCCCGGCTTTGACCCGGTGCCCCATGCCCTGCCGCCGGGCGGCGCCGAGGTTGCCGCCGCGCTGATGCGGGGCGAATCGCTGGGCGCCGCCTTCGGCCATGCCGGGTACAGCGATCCCGGTCCGCTCCTCTCGCTGCTTCTGTCAGGCGGCGCGCTCTCTGCCCTTACCCTCGCGCCGGAGGATCACCCCCATGCCTGCCCCGATGACTGACCGCCTCAAGGCCGCGCTGGCGCGGCTTTCTGCCGCCCTGTCCCGCGCCGGGGACGAAGCGCTGCCGCTTCTGGCGCGCCTGATCTTCGCCGCAAGCCTCGCGGGGTATTTCTGGGCCTCTGCCGCCACCAAGCTGGGCGAGGGAATCCTCGGCTTTCTGCGGCCCTCCAGCGGCGCCTATGCGCAGATCTTCCCGCGCCAGTTCGAGGCGGTGGGCTACAACAGCGAGGCGCTTGGCCTCTGGCACTGGGCGGTGGTGGTGCTGGGCACCTGGGCGGAGTTCCTGCTGCCGCTGCTGATCCTCGCCGGCCTGCTGACGCGGCTGGCCGCGCTTGGCATGATCGGGTTCGTCGCGGTGCAGAGCCTGACCGACCTCTACGGTCACGGCGGGCTGGCCCATGCGGCGACGCTGGGGGCCTGGTTCGACCGGGCGCCGGACGGGGTCATCCTGGACCAGCGCCTGTTCTGGGGGCTGCTGCTGGCAACGCTGGTCTTCAAGGGCGCCGGGGCGCTGTCGCTGGATCGCGCGCTGGGACTGGAGCGGCGCGCCCCCCAGCCCGCCGCCTGAGGGGCCGCGCCGCCGGGGCGCCCTGTTTCAGCCCGCAAGCTCTGCCTGCACCGCCTTGTCCCAGCCCAGCCACATGGCGTCGCCATCGACGATCAAGGGCCGCTTCATCAGCGCCGGGTGGCTGGCCAGCAGGGTCTCGGGCGGGGCCGCGCGCTCTGCCTCGGACAGGCCGCGCCAGGTGGTGGAGCGGGTGTTCACCGGGCGCGCGCCGAAGCTGGCCAGCGCGCGGTCGCGGACCGCATCGGGCAGCCCCTCTTCGCGCACATCGACCAGCGTGGCACCTGGCAGGGCCTTCAAGGCCTTCCGGCAGGTGTCGCAGGTCCGCAATCCGTATAGCTGCATGGGAAACTCGCCCTCTTCTTCTTCATCCGTACCGCAAATATGCGTCGCGGGAATGAAATACGAAAGCACGGGGCTTGCTTTTTCCTGCAGGGGCTTCATGTTTTTTTCGAGACCTTCGAAGTTCGGCATAAGGTGTCGCCCTGCGGGGCCGCCACCATGGCACCGGCCCTCGGATGTGTCACGGTGGCCCCGGCGCTGAGGGGCCGAATGCAGGACTGGAAAGGAGCACGGGAACAATGCCGAACGGCACCGTGAAATGGTTCAATACCACCAAGGGATACGGCTTCATCGCGCCAGATGAGGGCGGCAAGGACGTCTTCGTCCATATCTCGGCAGTCGAGCGGTCCGGCCTGACCGGCCTCGCCGACAACCAGAAGGTCAGCTACGAGCTGCGCGAAGGCCGCGATGGCCGCCAGATGGCCTCTGACCTGAAGACCCTCTGAACCGACACCCTGTCCCGCGACCGGCCCCCGCCGCCTGCGGGGCCTGTATCGGGCCATGTCGGGCAGTGTCTCGGAGGGGCCGGGCCAGATCGCCCGGAACCGTGCGGGCCGACCCGGGGATCCCCGGGTCAGGCGCGCGGTTAACCTGTTTTGCACTTCGCGCTCCGGCACGGAGGCCGGTCGGAGTAGGATGGCGCCTGTCAAGGAGGCCGCCGTCATGCCCAGCGAAACCGCCACTGCCCTTGCCATTCTCGCCGCATCCGGCGCCGCCGTCGGCGCGGTGCAGTTCCTGCCGCCGCTGACCGCCTATGAGGCGCCTTTGGGCCGGAAGGATGCGCAGGGCCGGACCGTGCTGGACGAGCTTTCTTATTGCCGCGCCACCCTGCCGGGCGTGGACTGCGGCTGCTTTGCGCAGAAGGCCGTGCAGATCATGGCGCAGGACACACCCCGCATCAAAGGCTGGACCTACGCGGACCCTCGGGCGCTGGCCCTGTCCCAGGCCGCTGACCGGTGTCGTTGAGCATGGATCAGGCGCTTTGCAGCTTGCCTGCCTCCTGCCCGGCCAGCGCGATGAGCTTTTGCATGTAGGGCTTTTCCAGGTCCTCGGTCCGCACCGCCGCGTATAGCCTGCGGGTGATGCCCTGTTCCGTCAGCGGGCGCGTGACATAGTCCGAGTTGTACTTGACCTCGCGCACCACCCAGTCGGGCAGCACCGCGATGCCGCGGTTCGAGGCCACCAGCAGCAGGATCACCGCCGTCAGTTCCACCTGCCGGATCGACGCCGGTTCCACCTTGGCCGGGGTCAGCAGCTGGCTGAAGATGTCCAGCCGCGACCGCTCGACCGGATAGGTGATCAGCGTCTCGCCGCGGAAATCCTGCGCCTCGATGAAGGGTTTCGCCGCCAGAGGATGCTGGGACGAGGCCACGAAGACCGGGTTGTAGTCGAAGAGCGGCACGAAGGTGACGCCACCGAGGTCTTCGGGATCGGAGGAGATCACCACGTCGACCTCTTCCTTCATCAGCGCGGGCAGCGCGTCGAAGGCCAGACCGGGGCGGATGTCGACATCGACATCGCCGAAGGCCTTGCGGAACGATTCGAGAACCGGGAACAGCCATTCGAAACAGGCGTGGCACTCGATGGCGATGTGCAGCCGCCCGGCGTTGCCCGCCCGCAGACCCGCGAATTCGTCCTGAAGCGCCTCGACCTGCGGCAGCACCTGCTCTGCCAGCCGCAGCAGCCGCAGACCGGCGGCGGAAAGCTTCATCGGCTTGGAGCGGCGGACAAAGAGCTCGACCCCCGCCTGATCCTCCAACCCCTTGATCTGATGGGACAAGGCCGACTGCGTGATGTTCAGCTGATCGGCGGCGCGGGCCAGCCCCCCGGCCTCGTGGATGGCCTTGATGGTCCGCAGGTGACGGAACTCTATATGCATATCCGGCTCATGTTGAACTTGAAAACTATGAGTTTGTCTCACAAAGGTCCGCGTGCGACAAGCGGTCAACGCTTAGAGGATGACCCAGATGACCCGCCCCGAGATCTCGCTCGAATTCTTCCCGCCCAAGAACATCGAGGGCACGTTCCGCCTTTGGGACAGCGTGCAGGTGCTGGCCCCGCTGGCGCCGCGCTTCGTGTCGGTGACCTACGGCGCGGGCGGCACGACCCGCGACCTGACCCGCGACGTGGTGGCCACGATCCACAAGCATTCCGGCCTGCGCACCGCCGCGCATCTGACCTGCGTCGACGCCACCCGCGAAGAGACGCTGGAGATCGCGCAGAGCTTTGCCAAGGTCGGCGTGACCGACATCGTGGCGCTGCGGGGCGATCCGCCCAAGGGCTCGGACGGGTTCCGCCAGCACCCGGGCGGCTTCGCCAACTCTGTCGAGCTGATCGAGGCACTGGCCGGGACCGGCGATTTCACCATCCGCGTCGGCGCCTACCCCGACACCCACCCCGAGGCCGCGAACGCGGGCGCCGACATCGACTGGCTGAAGCGCAAGCTGGACGCCGGCGCCACCGAGGCGCTGACGCAGTTCTTCTTCGAGGCGGACACCTTCTTCCGCTTCCGCGACGCCTGCGCCAAGGCGGGCATCGACCAATATGTGACGCCGGGCATCCTGCCGATCGAGAACTGGAAGGGCGCGCGCCGCTTTGCCGAGGGCTGCGGCACCGGGATCCCCGCATGGGTCATCGAGGCCTTCGAGAAGGCCGAGCGCGACGACCGTCAGGACCTGCTGGCCACCGCGCTCTGCACAGAGCTTTGCTCGGAGCTGATCGAGGGCGGCGTGGACAAGCTGCATTTCTACACGCTGAACCGCCCGGAACTGACCCGCGACGTCTGCTTCGCGCTTGGCGTGACCCCGAACCAGTCGCTGAAGAACGTGGCCTGAGCGCCGCTTCCCCCAAAGACACCGACGCGCGGGCCTCGCGGCTCGCGCGTTTTGCCTTTGCGGGTGGGAACAGGCGCGCCCGCAAAGCGCCGGTCGGTGCCCAGCCCAGCCAGAAAGCGCAGGCAGGACGGACGGGGTTCTTCATGTCCCTCGCCGCCTGCACGCGTGACCTGATACCGGCGGATTGCGACACAGGTCGGCGTCGCGCCCGAAAGGCGCGCTGCTGCCCCCCAGCTAGACGATCCTTTGCTCCAGCTCGGCAGGATCAGCCACATCGACATGCCAGAAATCCCGCGCCTCTTCCGGAAGTCCCGCCAGCACGCGCTCGAAGTCTCTGCCGTTGGTGCAGCGCCGAACCGCCCAGGCCGTCGCCTCAATCGCGTTATCCGGCGTCAGGTTGTGGTTCACACGGATCTTTTTGACCTCGGCAACCAGTTTCTCGCGGTCGTCAAAAGTCGCGCGAGGCGCGGTAACATCCCAGTTGTGAATAAAAATTGCTCGCAGCACACTTGGCAGAACGCTGGCGAATTCCAGGCCTTCCCGGGCGGTCAAACGACGCCGGAACACCTGCAGGACGGCATCGACCGCCGTGTAAGCCATGTTGTCAGACTCAAGGCACATGCGGTCTTTCACGTCGTCAAGGAAAGCGCGCCACTCTCTGGATGCGTGCCGGTATGTCCAGGGCATTGGCATGGCTATCTGCTTCCCGTGACAACAATATTCGCCGATCTCCCTACCTGATTTCCCGAGGTTTGTAAAAGAAAGCAACGGCAGGCAGGTCCGCGTTGCAGGATTCCGTCCTGCACGGCGCAGGTGTCGACTTTCGCCCTCCCGTCCTCACTGCACGCTCCGTTCCGGTTGACCAACCCAGACAGAGGCGGCGGCCCGGGCCTGTCGGCTTGCCGGAGCACCCGCACAGCGGGGCTTGCAGGCCCTCGGGGGCAATGGCACGGGCCGCGCCTGCGCGCCCGCCTTGCGGAGCGGCCCCGACAATCACATGAAACCGGGGTGACTGACTGCAACCATCCCCGCGGGCGCGGCGTTGTCGCTGCGAAGAGGGACACAGAGATGCTGCAAAGCCCAGACCTTACCGCCGCCCCGGCGGCCCCCGCGTCGTCGCCCGACCTTGGCCGCATCGCGGTCATCGCCAACCGCAAGTCCGGCACCAATGCCCGCGACAATGCCGCGATCGGGCGCGCAATGAAGGCCTTCGGGGCAGAGCGTGCCCGGCGCTACAGCTGGACCCCCGGCAAGGATCCCGACGGCTCGATGCGCAGGCTGGTCGAGACGGCGATCCGCGAGGGCGCGCAGACCGTCGTCTCTGCCGGGGGCGACGGCACCGCCATGGCCGTGGCACAGGCCGCGCTCGACACCGGCACCACCTTCGCCGCCCTGCCCCTTGGCACCTTCAACTATTTCGCGCGCGGCCTTGGCCTGCCGGAAGAGGCCGGAGAAGCCGCCGCCGCGCTGATGCGCGCGCGCCGGCACCGCATCCGGGTCGGCATGGTGAACGGCAAGCTCTTCCTGAACAACGCCAGCCTCGGCATCTACCCGGCGATCCTGAAGCAGCGCGAGTCGGTCTACGCGCGTTATGGCCGCCACCGCATCATGGCGCATTGGTCCGTGGCCAAGACCTTCCTGCGTTTCCAGCGCCCCATGCATCTGGCCCTCGAGGCGGACGGCAGCCTGCAGGCCCGGCGCACACCGCTGCTGTTCGTCTCGCGCTCGGCCTTCCAGCTGGAGCGCTTCGGCCTGAGCGGCGCCGAGGCCATCAGCGACGACAGCTTTGCGGTGCTGGTGGGCCGGGGCGACACCCGCGCCGACCTGTTCCGCACCGCCCTGCGCATGGTCACCCGGACCGCCGTCGAGGGGCGCGACTACGATTTCATCGCCGCGCGCAGCCTGACCGTGGACATGCGCAAGTCCCGGGCGCTGGTGGCCTATGACGGCGAGAAATCCCTGGCCGGGCCGCCCTTCGATTTCCGCATGTCCGACCGGATGCTGAACATCCTCATTCCCGAACCCGACACGGAGGACGCGTGACCCGCCTTGTTCACCTTTCCGACCTGCACTTCTGACCGCGTCGACCAGTCGCTGACCGCCCCGCTGGTCGCGGCGGTCTCTGAGCTGGCGCCCGACCTGACGGTGATCTCGGGCGACCTGACCCAGCGCGCCCGGCACAACCAGTTCCGCAAGGCCCGTGCCCTGATCGACCAGCTGCCCGGGCCGGTGCTTTCGGTGCCCGGCAACCACGACATCCCGCTCGACAATGTCTTCGTGCGCTTCCTCTGGCCCTTCTACCGCTACCGCAAGCACATCTGCCGCGATCTGGAGCCCGAGTTCCGCGACGACCAGATGATCGTGGCCGGCGTGAACACGGTGAACCGCTTTTCGTGGCAGCGCGGCAAGGTCGGGCGGACAAGGCTGGCGCGGCTGTCGACGCGTCTGGCGGATGCGCCGCAAGCCTTGCGGATCGCGGTGCTGCACCACCCGCTGGAGCACGGGCCAGAGACCGACAAGCGGCTGATGCGCGGGGCGACACAGGCGCTGGAGGTCCTGTCCGACTATGGCGCCAACCTTGTCCTCTCGGGGCACCTGCACCGCGCCTCGGCCCGGCCCTTCCGCGCCGCGCCGGACCTGCTGTTTGTCGAGGCCGGCACCGGCCTGTCGACCCGGCTGCGCCACGATCAGCGCAACACCTTCAACCTGCTCGACTTCGACGGCAAGCGGCTGATGGTGGTAACCATGGGCACGCGCCCCGAGGCCCCGGACCGCTTCACCGAACTGGACCGGGCGCATTGGCGGCACGGGCCGCAAGGCTGGTCCGCCGTGGACACCGCCGCCGATGCCGCGCCCACCGATCCTGCGAAGCGGCGCGAGGCCTGACGCGCCTCGCCTCGGGTGCCTTGCGCTGGCGCCCCACGCGTCACGACTTCGGCGGGAAGCCTGCACCGGCGGGCCCCGGCCAGCAGGGCGCGTCCCGACCGCCCGGGCGTGGGCCCGAGCGTGGGATGGCGCGGGAAAGGCCCGGTTTCCCGCGCAGGCTGCCCGGGTTTGACAAGCCCGCGCGCCCGGCGTTCAGTGCCGCGGGGGCCAAAGAGGCCAAGGGGGCCGGGACGGAGGATCACCGATGACCATGCAATTCGCACAGTATCCCAGCCTGGAAGGGCGGACGGTGCTCATCACCGGCGGCGCCTCGGGCATCGGCGCCGAGATCGTCAGGGCCTTCGCCGCGCAGGGCGCCCGCACCGGCTTTGTCGATTTCGACGAGGACACGGCCCGGGCGCTGGTGGCGGACACAGCGGGCGCGGTGGATTTCGAACCCTGCGACCTGCGGGACGTGAAGGCGCTTCGAAGCGCCTTTTCCCGGCTCATCGAGCGGCTGGGCGCCGCGGATGTCCTCGTCAACAACGCGGCGCGCGACGACCGCCACGACTGGCGCGAGGTCACGCCCGAGTATTGGGACGAGCGGCAGGCGACGAACCTGCGCCACGCCTTCTTCGCGATACAGGCGGTGGCGCCGGGGATGATCGAAAAGGGCAAGGGCTCGATCATCAACATGGGGTCGAGTTCCTGGTGGCAGGCCATGGGCAATATGCCCGCCTACACCACCGCCAAGGCCGCGGTGCACGGGCTGACCCGGGGCATGGCGCGCGATCTGGGCCCGCATGGCATCCGGGTGAACACGGTGGTGCCCGGCTGGGTCATGACCGAGCGCCAGAAAGAGCTGTGGGTGACCCCCGAGGCGATGGAGGCGAACCTCGCCCGGCAGTGCCTGCCGGTGCCGCTGGAACCGGTCTACCTGGCACGCATGGTGCTGTTTCTCGCCTCGGACGATGCGGCGATGTGCACGGCGGGGAATTTCATGGTCGAGGGCGGCGCCATCTGAGGCCTTGCCCCCGGGGCGCCCTGCGACCGGCGCGCGCCCCGCAGGCACCGCGCCCCGGGCCCCCGCGCGCAGAGGTATTTGGAAGACCAGAGAAGATGGAAGGCGGTCCGGGCGATATCCGGGGGCCATCCGCCTTCGGGCCATGGTGGCCGGGCCGGGCGGCGCGGTGACGGGGCTTTTGGTCAGCCCTGCAGGGCCCGGGCGACCGGCGCCTCGGCCCGGGCCAGCTGCGCCGGGGCCATGGCGCACCACAGGCGGGCGGCCTCGGCCTGTGCCTGCCAGCCCGGCGTCACGGTCAAAAGCTCTGCGATGAAGTCCATATCCATGCCGGCGCCCTCCCCCGCGCGGCCCCGGTCAGGGCGCTTTACCTTGGTCCCGAATCGCGCATATTGTCTACCAGGAAACTAAATGACGCCCGTCCGGGGTGTTTCAGGGAGGAGAACGCCATGTCCGACGCCTCGGATCTGGTCCGCTACGAGCTGCGTGGCGAGGTTGCCATTCTGGGCCTGAACCGCCCCGACAAGCGCAACGCCATCTCTGACCGCTTTGTCGAGGCCATCGCAGAGGCCGTCGCCCGCGCCACGCGCGAGGCCGAGGCCGGGGTGATCCACGGCCATGGCAAGCACTTCTGCGCCGGGCTCGACCTGTCGGAGCATTCGCAGAAGCCGCTTTTCGAGGCGGTGCTGGGGTCGCGGCGCTGGCATTCCGCCTTCGACAGCATCGAACGCGGGCGCATCCCCTTCGTCAGCGCCATCAGTGGCGCGGCGGTGGGCGGCGGCTTTGAACTGGCCGCCTCGACCCATATCCGCGTCGCCGAGGAGGGCGCCTTCTTCGCCCTGCCCGAGGGCCAGCGCGGCATCTTCGTGGGCGGCGGCGGGTCGGTGCGCATCGCCCGCCTGATCGGGCCGGCGCGCATGGGGGACATGATGCTGACGGGCCGGTCCGTCTCGGCCACCGAGATGGAGCGCTGGGGCGGTGTCTCTTACGTGGTCGAGCCGGGCAAAGCGCTGGAGCGGGGCATCGAGATCGCCGCCCGCATGGCGCAGAATGCCGAGTTCACCAATTACGCCGTGATCAACGCCCTGCCCCGGATCGCCGACATGTCCTCCGAGGACGGGCTCTTTGCCGAAAGCATGGTGGCCTCGCTGGCGACCATGACCCCCGAGGCACAGGAGCGCCTGCGCGATTTCCTTGAAAAGCGGGCCGAGAAGGTGAAGGCCCCCGATGCCTGACACGCCTGTCTCTTCCGACACGCCCGACATGCGGACGGAGGACGGGGTGCGCCTTGGTCCGCTGTCCGACAGCCTTGGGTTCCTGCTGCGCATCGCGCAATTGCAGGCCTTTCAGGATTTCTACGACGGGTTCGAGGCCCTTGGCCTGCGCCCCGGAGAGATGACCGTGCTCTTGCTGATCGCCGAGAACCCGGGCATCCGGCAGGGCCTGCTGGCGCGCGCGCTGATGATCAAGCGCGCGCATATGACGAAGATGGTGCAGGCCTTCGAAGAGGCCGGGCTGGTGCGCCGCACCGTGCCCGACAGCGACCGCCGGTCGGTCGAACTGTGGCTGACCGAGGCGGGCGCCGGGCGCGTGCGGGCGGTGCGTGGCCCGCTGCTGGCGCATGAGGCGCGCAGCGGCTCCGGCATGACGCCCGAGGATGCCGCCACCCTGCGCGGCCTGCTGCAACGCTACCTGCGGCTCGACGCCGAGCCCTGAGAAAGGACATCCCATGCCCCTGAATTTCGACGAGCTTGTCGCCTTCGACATCCACACCCACGCCGAAGAACCCTGCTGCGGGCCGCGCGACGACGGCTATGACGACTTCCAGTGCGGCCATGGCCAAGTATTTCCGCAACCCGGCGGGGGCCTCGGGGATGCTGCCCTCGGTCCAGCAGACCGCCGAATACTTCCGCGAGCGCAAGATCGGCGCGGTGATCTTCCCCGTCGATGCCGAGCGCGAGACCGGGTTCCGCCGCTACTCCAACGAGGAGGTGGCCGAGATCGCCGCCGAGAACGACGATATCCTCGTGCCCTTCGCCTCGATCGATCCGGCCAAGGGCAAGGCGGGCGCCCGCGAGGCGCGGCGGCTGGTGCGCGAGTTCGGCGTGAAGGGCTTCAAGTTCCACCCCACGATGCAGGGCTTCTATCCCAACGAACGCTGGGCCTACCCGATGTACGAGGCGATTGCCGAGGAAGGCGCGATCATGCTGTTCCACACCGGGCAGACCGGCGTCGGATCGGGCATGCGCGGCGGCATGGGGATGCGGCTGAAGTATTCCAACCCGGTGCATGTCGACGATGTGGCGGTGGATTTCCCCGACACGCCGATCATCCTTGCGCACCCGTCGTTCCCGTGGACGGAAGAGGGGCTGATGGTCGCCCAGCACAAGCCCAACGTCTACATCGACATGTCCGGGTGGTCGCCGAAATACTTCCCGCCGATCTTCGTGCAATACGCCAATACGATCCTGAAGAAGAAGATGCTCTTCGGCTCGGACTGGCCCGCGATCACGCCGGACCGCTGGCTGTCGGATTTCGAGGAGCTGGAGATCCGCGACGAGGTGCGCCCGCTGATCCTGAAGGAAAACGCGCGGCGTCTCCCGGGAATGTAAGAGGCAACGCGCCATGGCATTGACGTCCATGGCGACGGACCTGCGGGCCGGAAAACCAACGCCCACGAACACGGACGGAGTGACGAACCATGACCGGGAACCGGGTGATCATCGCCGGCGGCGGCATCGGCGGGCTGGCGGTGGCGCTGACCCTGCACGAGATCGGCGTGCCCTTCACCCTCTACGAGGCGGTGCGCGACCTGAAACCGCTGGGTGTGGGCATCAACCTGCAACCCAACGCCGTGCGCGAATTGTCCGACATGGGACTGGGGCCGGAGGCGCTGGACGGCGTCGGGCTGCCCGCGCGCGAATGGGCGCTGGTGGGGCTGAACGGGCGCGACATCTATGCCGAGCCGCGCGGGCTGGAGGCGGGGTATATGTGGCCGCAATACGCGGTGCACCGGGGCGCCTTCCACATGCTGCTCTACCGCACCCTGCTGGAGCGCGCGGGCCCCGAGGCAGTGAAGACCGGTTCGCGGGTCACCGGCTATCGCAAGGAGGCGGACGGCACCGTCACCGCCTTCTTCGAGCACGCCGACGGGCCGTTTCAGGATCGCGCCGCGCTGCTGATCTCGGGCGAGGGCATTCATTCCGCCCTGCGCGCCCAGATGCACCCGGGCCAGCCGCCGATCCACTGGGGCGGCGCGCTCATGTGGCGCGGCGTGACACGGGCGAAACCGATCCGCACCGGGTCCAGCTTCGTCGGACTTGGCACGCATCGGCACCGGATGGTGATCTACCCCATCTCGCCGCCGGACGAGAATGGCGAGGCGCTGATCAACTGGATCGCGGAACGGACGCTGGACGACAGCGAGGCATGGCAGGAAACCGGCTGGTTCCGCCCGGTCTCGGTCGACAGCTTCGCGCATCACTTCGACGGCTTCCGCTATGACTGGCTGGACGTGCCCGCGCTATTGCGCGGCGCCGAGGTGGCCTATGAGAACCCGATGATCGACCGCGATCCGGTGCCCACATGGGTCGACGGGCCGGTGGCGCTGATGGGCGACGCGGCCCATGCGATGTACCCGACCGGGTCAAACGGCGCGAGCCAGGCGGTGATCGACGCCCGCACGCTCGGGGTCTGCCTGCTGGAACAGGGGGTTTCGCCCGACGCGCTGGCCGCCTTCGACGCAGGCCTCTGCGGCCCGGTCTCGCAACTGGTGCTGCGCAATCGGGGCGCCGGTCCCTTCGGCTTGCTGAACATGGTGCACGAGCGCTGCGGCGGCACCTTCGAGGACATCGACACGGTGATCCCGGCAGACGAGCGCGCGACCTTCATGGCCGATTACAAGCGCGCCGCGGGCTTTGCCATCGACGCATTGAACGCGGCGCCCCGGACGATCCCCGCAGGCGCGCGGGTCAGGGCCTGAGCCCCCGGCCCGCCACCCCGGCCCGCCCCTCCCTGCCGGGTCCGCCGGGAAGCGGCCTGCGCCCTGAACCTGGCCCACGCCGGGCAGGGATCGCCTCGGGGGCAGGCAAATCGCCCTGCCCCGAACAGGACCGCCCGCCCCCTCCGGGCAGGCTTTGCCTGACTTGTCAGATCGATAAGCGCACCCATGGGACAGGCGGGGCGCAGGGGCGCGCACCCTCCGGACAGGGACCTGCCTCGCGGCTCGTTTGCCCTTTTCGGGTTGCAAGCGAGGCGATCCTTGGCTTCTACTGTGGACGTTCGTGGGGCCGAGGGTCCCGGGCGACCCCGAGGGGTCGCGGAGCAAGCGTATAACCAGGGAGCACCACCATGAAACATACGGTACTCGGCTTTGCCGCGGTTGCGGGCCTCGCCTTCGGCGGCGCCGCACAGGCGCAAGAGTTCATCTCGATCGGCACCGGCGGCGTCACGGGCGTCTACTACCCGACCGGCGGCGCGATCTGCCGCCTGGTGAACAAGGACCGCAAAGAGCACGGCATCCGCTGCGCCGTCGAGTCGACCGGCGGTTCGGTCTACAACATCAACACCATCAAGGCGGGCGAGCTGGAATTCGGCGTCGCGCAGTCGGACTGGCAGTACCACGCCTACAACGGCTCCTCGCAGTTCGAAGGCGATGCGGCCTTCCCCGACCTGCGCGCCGTCTTCTCGGTCCACCCCGAGCCCTTCACCCTGCTGGCCCGTGCCGATGCAGGCGTCGAGAAGTTCGAGGATCTTGCCGGCAAGCGCGTGAACGTGGGCAACCCCGGTTCCGGCCAGCGCGCCACGATGGAAGTCGTCATGGAAGCCTTCGGCATCGGCATGGACGACCTTGCGCTCGCGACCGAGTACAAGGGTTCGGAAATGGCGCAGCAGCTGTGCGACGGCAACATCGACGCGATGATCTACACCGTGGGTCACCCTGCCGCCGCCATCCAGGAAGCCACCACAACCTGTGACGTGAAGCTGATCGACGTCGTCGGCGAGCCCATCGACGCGCTGGTCGCGGACAATCCCTACTACCGCGTCGCCACCATCCCCGGCGGCATGTACGAGGGCAACGACGAGGACACCACGACCTTCGGCGTCGGCGCGACCTTCGTGACCTCTGCCTCGGTTCCCGAGGACACCGTTTACGTCGTGGCCAAGGCCGTGATGGAAAACATCTCGGACTTCCAGCAGCTGCACCCGGCCTTCGCCGAGCTCAAGCCCGAGGAAATGGTCAAGGACGGCCTGTCGGCCCCGCTGCACCCCGGTGCGGAAAAGGCCTACAAGGAACTGGGCCTGATGGAATAAGCGCCTCTCACCCGAGAGCGTGACAGACGGCGGCAGGGCAACCTGCCGCCGTTTTTCTTGCCGTCAGGCGCCCGTCTCTCTCTGGGCGATACGCCGCAGCCGGCCGACGGTGCGGCGGGACACCCCCGCCCCACGGATCGAACCAGAGGGCATCGGCGGCGCAGAAGCGGCCCGCCGCACCGGCAAGGTGCAAGGATGGCGCGAAATGTATCGGCGCAGGCAGGGCCCCGCCCGAGGCCGAAACCGCCGCGACGCCGCCCCGCCGCCTCTTCGGCGGGTCATCCCGGCCCCCGCGTTGGTCATTCGACACCCCGATTTCAAGTCCCGGCCCCCTCTATCCCGGTGTCGAATTCACTTTTCCCTTGCCCCCCTTCCCCTTACGACGCAGCCTTGCAGCAGAGAACGACATAACAGGGGGACGACGGAGATGGTGGATACGCCTTCGACCGACAGAACAGCCGACGACATGGTCGCCGAAGCCGATACCGGCGCGCGCAACCCGACCGCCGGGTGGCAAGCACAACTGATCATCGGCACCTGCATCGCCTGGTCGCTGTTCCAGCTCTATATCGCCTCGTCGATCCCCTCGATGCTGTCGACCACCTTCGGGACCAGCTTCTTCGCCAACCTCGTGGCGCAGGCGCGCTACATCCACCTTGCCTTTGCCATCGCGCTGGCCACCATGGCCTTTCCGCTGACCGCCTCGGCCCCCAAGGACCGCATCCCGCTGTATGACTGGGTGCTGATGTTCCTTGGCGTCGCGGCCTGCCTGTACCTCGTGGTCTTCCGCTTCGAGATCGCCAGCCGCCCCGGCCTCTGGAGCACCTCCGACATCACCATGTCGGCCATCGGCATGGTTGTCCTGATGATCGCGGTCTACCGCTCTCTGGGCCTGCCGCTGGTGATCATCGCCTGTGCCTTCATCGCCTTCGCCTTCTTCGGCGGCTATTCGGAATGGGCGCGCAATATCACCAACTACGGCGGCGCCTCGCTGTCGAAGGCGCTGGGGCACTACTGGATGCAGACCGAGGGCGTCTTCGGCGTGGCGCTGGGTGTCTCGACGGCGATGATCTTCCTCTTCGTGCTGTTCGGCGCGCTTCTGGACCGCGCGGGCGGCGGCAACTGGTTCATCCAGGTCGCCATCGCGCTGCTGGGCTCGCTGCGGGGCGGCCCGGCCAAGGCATCCGTGCTCTCGTCGATGATGACCGGCATGATCTCCGGCTCGTCCATCGCCAATACCGTGACCACCGGCACCTTCACCATTCCGCTGATGAAGCGCATCGGCTTTCCGGCGGAAAAGGCCGGCGCGGTCGAGGTGGCCTCGTCCACCAACGGTCAGCTGACGCCGCCGGTCATGGGGGCCGCGGCCTTCCTGATGGTGGAATACGTCAACATCCCCTACATCGACGTGGTCAAGCACGCCTTCCTGCCGGCGGTGATCAGCTACATCGCGCTGCTCTACATCGTGCACCTCGAAAGCCTGAAGATGGGCCTGAAGGGCCTTGAGAAGCCGGGCCGCAAGATCGGCGTGATCATGATCGCGATCCTGTTCCTGACCGGCTTCATCGTGCTGGGCATCCTCGCCTTCCTGATGGTCGGCCTGCGGGCCATCCTCGACCCGATCATGGGGGATCTCGATCTATGCCGCCGTGGCGCTGGTCGCGGCGCTCTATCTCTACCTGCTCTGGGTCTCGTCGCGCTATCCCGAGATCGAAACCCAGACCGGAGAGGACGGCGCCCCGGTGGCCCCGCGCCTGACCCCGACGCTGGTCGGCGGGCTGTATTTCTCGATCCCGATCTTCATCCTGGTCTGGAACCTGATGGTGCGGACCGAGAACCTCGACCGGCTGTCGCCCGCGCTCTCGGCCTTCTGGGCCACGGTCTTCATGATCATCATTGCGCTGACCCACCGGCCCATCAAGGCCTTCTTCCGGGGCGAAGGCGCCGCGGCAGAGACCCCGGCGGGCTGGAAGGACTTCGTGCAGGGGCTGATCCTCGGCGCGCGGAACATGATCGGCATCGGCGTCGCGACGGGTGCCGCAGGCATCATCGTGGGCACCATCTCGCTGACCGGCGCACACCAGGTCATCGGCACCGTGATCGAGGTCATCTCGGGCGGCAACCTGATGGTCCTGCTGTTCCTCGTCGCGGTCCTGTCGCTGATCCTCGGGATGGGCCTGCCGACCACGGCGAACTACATCGTCGTCTCCTCGCTGATGGCGCCGGTGATCATCTCGGTCGGCGCGCAGGCGGGGCTGATCGTGCCGCTGATCGCCGTGCATATGTTCGTCTTCTACTTCGGGATCCTGGCGGACGACACGCCACCGGTGGGCCTTGCGGCCTATGCGGCGGCGGCGATCAGCCGGGGCGACCCGATCAAGACCGGCATCCAGGGCTTCGCCTATGACATCCGCACGGCGCTGCTGCCCTTCCTGTTCATCTTCAACACCGACCTGCTGCTGATCGACGTGGGGCTGTTCAAGGCGGTCTTCGTCTTCATCATCGCGCTGATAGCCATGTTGCTCTTCGCCGCCGCGACACAGGGCTACTTCATCGCCAAGTCGAAATGGTACGAAACGGTCGTCCTGCTGCTGATCGCCTTCACGCTGTTCCGGCCCGGCTTCTGGCTGGACCAGGTGAGCGAGCCCTACGACACCGCCAGCGGTCCCGCCGCCATCGAGCTGATGGGCACCGCGCCGGAGGGAGAGCCGATCCGCCTGAACGTCACCGGCCCGGACTTCGACGACGGCGAACCACGGCCCACGACGGTCACGGTTCCGGCGGTGCCCGGCGACGGCATGGCCGCGCTGGAGGCGCAGGGCCTGACGGTGCTCGAAGAAGACGGACGCCTCTTGCTGGAGGAACCCTTCCCGGGCACGCCGCTCTTCGACACGCTGGGGCTGGAATACGACTACTACGGCGACGACCCGGTCGAGATCACGCTGGTCGAGGTCGAGGCAGAGCGCCTGCCGAAAGAGCTGTTCTTCATCCCGGCGCTGCTGCTTCTGGCGGGCGTCGTGATGATCCAGCGCCGCCGCGCCACGCAACCCGCGTTCTGAGGAGGAAAGCGCATGTTCAGGAGAATCCTGCTCGCCGTCGACTACAACGACCTGGAAGGCGCGGCCAAGGTGGCAGAGTACGGCGGCAAGCTGGCCGCCACGGAGGGGGCAGAACTGCATGTTCTGACGGTCCTGCCCAAGATGGGCATGGCGGTGGTGGGCTCGGCCTTCGGACCGGATCACGTCAAGACGATGGAGGCAGAGACCAAGGCGGGCCTCTCCGCATGGGCCGCGACCGCCCTGCCCGCGGGGCTGGCACCGCAGGTCCATGTGACCCACGGCACGATCTACGACCAGATCATCCGCATGGCCAATGCGCTGAAGGCCGATGCCATCGTCGTCGGCGCCCACAGCCCCGAGCTGCGCGACTACCTCGTCGGACCCAACGCCGCGCGGGTGGTGCGCCACGCCACCCAGTCGGTGCTGGTTGTTCGGTAACGACGGGCTGCGGCTGTCACGAAAAGGGCGGGCCTCGGTCCGCCCTTTGCTTTTGCGGTGGGCGACCGCGCTGTCGCGCTGGCCGGAGCGCTCCCCCCGCGGCCAACGGTCAGCCCCCGCCGATCTCCGTTTCCAGAAGCCGCTCGAAGGGGGCGGGTTCCAGCGCACCCGGGGACCGGAATGGGTCCGCGAAGGCGAAGATCGTGAACATCACCAGCCCGCTGAATGTGCCGTAGACGCTCAGAAGCATGAGATGCAGTCCACTTGGCGCATAGGTGAAATAGGGCACTGTCACCAGCACGACCCCCGCCACCGCCGCCACCCAGAAAAGCGGGCTGACCGCGTGCAGCGCGGTGTTCTCGCGCGCCTGCCGCAGGGTGGCGATCTGCTGGACCTGCGTCACCATGTGGCTGCGCAGGGATTGCTGCCGCGCGGTCGCGGGCTCCAGATCCAGCACGGCGAGGTAAATGGACTCGCGCAGCGCCCAGCCCTCGCCGCTCAGCCGTTGGTCGCGGGCCAGCGCCTGCCACTCGTCCTCGATCACTGTATGGGTGTAGCGCCTCAGGTCGGCCTGCACGGCGTCGGCCACCCGCGGATCGTAGCGCCAGATGTCATTGTAGATATCGGCAATGGCCGTGGCCTCCTGCACGAGGTTGTCCTGAAGGTCATGGTAATCCACCAGCTCCTGCGCAAAGACCAGCGCGAGGATCAGCCCATGCAGCGAGGCGACCCGAATGATCACCGACCCGGCCAGCGTCTGGGTCTCGTCCGTTGTCCGGTCTCCGGCAATGCGGCGCATGGCGAAGTAGACCACCCAGGCCAGCAGAAGCGTCCCGCCGACGAACGTGAGTGCGATGGCCACAGTGATCATGGGGTCCTCTTTCGACTGTCGGGACCAGGGCTTCTCCCGGCCCCTCGTGGCTGCCCGGAGCACAGGCTACCCGGCGCCTGACGCATCGTCACCCCCCTGCCCCAGCGCCCGCCGCGCCAGCGCCAGAAAGGCCTGCCGCTCCTCCCCGTCCAGCGCGCCGAGGATCTCGTCTTGCGCGCCCTCGACCACCGGACGGAAGCGCTGCAACAGCGCCTCTCCTTCCGGCGTCAGCTGGATCACGCGGGCGCGGCGGTCGGTTGCGCTGACCCTCCGCGACAACAGCCCCTTGGCCTGTAGCCGGTCGATGACGCCGCCGATGGTGGCGCGGTCATAGGCGATGGCCGCCGCGATGCTTGCCTGATCGAGGCCGGGCGCGGCCCGCACCGCGTCCAGCGCGGCGAATTGCACCGGGGTCAGGTCCACCCCCGCCGCGCGGGCATGGGCCGCGAAGACCTGCACCGAGTGCTGGTGCAACCGGCGGATCACATGCCCCGCCATCATGCCGATGTCTGTGTCGCCACCCATGGCCCTTCTTGACATGGCCCGGCACCCCGTGCAATTAGTAAGTACACGTATTATCAACCCGCGAAGGAGGAGCGCGCGTTGACGGAGCTTCCCATCCTGATCGCCGGGGGCGGCATCGGCGGGCTGGCCACGGCCTGCGCCCTCGCCCGCAAGGGGCTGCGCAGCGTGGTCGTCGAACAGGCGCAGGCCTTTGGCGAGATCGGCGCGGGCATCCAGATCGGCCCCAACGCCTTTCACTGCTTCGACAGGCTGGGCGTGGGGGATGCGGCGCGCGAAAAGGCGGTCTATATCGACGCCCTGCGCCTGATGGACGCCCGGACCGCCGAGGAAATCACCCGGATCCCGCTCGACCAGCCCTTCCGCGACTTCTACGGCAACCCCTACGCGGTGGTGCATCGCGCCGACCTGCATGGCGTTCTGCTGGAGGAATGCCGACGCTCGGACCTCGTGGAGCTGCGCACCGAACACCGGGTCGCGGGCTATGCGCAGGACGGCGCGGCGGTCACGCTGCATCTGTCGGGCCGCGATCCGCTGAAGGGGGCGCTTCTGGTGGCGGCGGAGGGGCTGCGCTCGCCGATCCGCGCGCAGATGCTGGGCGACGGAGAGCCGCGCATCTCGGGCCATACCACCTACCGTTCGGTCATCCCGACCGGGCAGATGCCCGAGGACCTGCGCTGGAACGCGGCGACGCTCTGGGCCGGGCCCAAGTGCCACATCGTCCACTACCCGCTGAAGGGCGGCAAGGTCTACAACCTGGTGGTGACCTATCACCGCGACGTGCAGGAGGCGATCTCGGGCCGCCCGGTGCCGCGCGAAGAGGTCGCGCAGGGCTTCGAGCATATCCACCCCGTGGCGCGGCAGATCATCGAGCATGGCGACAACTGGAAGCTCTGGGTGCTTTGCGACCGCGACCCGGTGTCCACATGGGTCGACGGGCGCGTGGTGCTACTGGGCGATGCGGCGCACCCGATGCTGCAATACTTCGCGCAGGGCGCCTGCATGGCCATGGAGGACGCGGTGGCGCTGGCCCAGTGCCTCGACGGCGCGGCGGACCGGGATGGCGCGCTGGCGCGCTACCAGGCGATGCGGACCCTGCGCACGGCGCGGGTGCAGATGAACTCGCGCCTGATCGGAGAGTATATCTATCACCCCGCCGACGCGCAGGCCGCCGTGCGCAACCACGTGATGCAGGGCATGTCCCCGCAGGACTGGTACCGGCAGCTGCAGTGGCTTTACGGCTCTGACGGGTTGGAGGGTCAGGCCTGTTGCAGGCAGGTTGATTTGAGTATTTTTGCAGAGAAGAAGCAGGGGCCGGGTGCCCCGCAGGGAAGGATGCGCGATGAGTTTCGTTTTTGAACCGGCCCCGGTGGCCTCTGTGGCGGTGGCGGGCAGCGAGGATCGCCTGCCGGTGCGCCGGATCTTCTGCGTGGGACGCAACTACGCCGCCCATGCGCGCGAGATGGGCAAGGACCCGGACCGCGAGCCGCCCTTCTTCTTCACCAAGCCCGCCGACGCGGTGGTGGATCACGGGGCGACGCTGGCCTATCCGCCGCTGACCGAGGACCTGCATTACGAGGCGGAGCTTGTGGTGGTGATCGGCAGGGCTGGGCGCGATATCCCGGAGGCGCAGGCACTGGACCACGTCTGGGGCTATGCCGCGGGCAACGACCTGACCCGGCGCGACCTGCAGGCCGAGGCCAAGCAGATGGGCCGTCCCCGGGATTTCGCCAAGGGGTTCGACCGTTCGGCGGTGATCGGGCCGGTGCATCCGGTCGCTGCGGTGGGGCACCTGTCGGAAGGGTCGATCCGCCTGACGGTGAACGGCTCGCGCAAGCAGGACGGCGACCTGAAGGAAATGATCTGGTCGGTACCCGAGGTGGTGGCCTTCCTGTCGCGCTCGGTCGAGATCCGGCCCGGCGACCTGATCATGACCGGCACCCCCGCCGGTGTCGGCGCGCTGGTGCCCGGCGACGTCTGCACCGTGTCCATCGACGGGCTGCCGGGCCTGACGGTGACCATCGGGGCGCGGGGATAAGGGGGCTCTGCCCCGTCCCTGCGGGACTCCCCGGGATATTTTCGGACAGAAGAAACACCGACCGGGAGGAGGGTCGCATGGGCGAGGATCTGGATCACGACACGGTGGCGCATGGCATGATGCCCGAGGACAGCGCCGAGTTGCGGGCGCTTTACAGGGGGTTTGCCGAGAACCACATGAACCCGCTCTGGACCCAGACCGGCGACCTGATGCCCATGCATCCCAAGCCCCGGGCCGTTCCGCATGTCTGGAAGTGGTCGGTGCTGCTGCCGCTGGCAGAGGCTTCGGGGCGACTGGTGCCGGTGGGGCGCGGCGGCGAGCGGCGGGCCATCGGGCTGGCGAACCCCGGGCTGGGTGGCAAGGCCTATGTCTCGCCGACGCTCTGGGCTGCCGTGCAGTACCTCGGCCCGCGCGAGACCGCCCCGGAACACCGCCATTCCCAGAATGCCTTCCGCTTCGTGGTCGAAGGCGAAGGCGTCTGGACCGTGGTCAACGGCGACCCGGTGCGCATGTCGCGCGGCGACCTGCTGCTGACGCCGGGCTGGAACTTCCACGGCCACCACAACGACCGCGACGCGCCCATGGCCTGGATCGACGGGCTGGACATCCCCTTCAGCCAGCAGATGGACGTGGGTTTCTTCGAATTCGGCGCCGACAAGGTCACCGACTACGCCACGCCCAACTTCTCGCGCGGGGAGCGGCTTTGGGCCAACCCCGGCCTCAGGCCCCTGTCACAGCTGCAGGATACCGTGTCCTCGCCGCTGGCCGCCTTCCGCTGGGAGCACACGGACCGCGCCCTGACCGAGCAGTTGCTCCTGGAGGACGAGGGCCACCTGGCCACCGTCGCACCGGGCCATGCGGCGGTGCGCTACGTCAACCCGACCACCGGGGGCGACGTTATGCCGACGATCCGCTGCGAATTTCACCGCCTGCGCGAGGGCACCCAGACCGAGGCGCGGCGCGAGGTCGGCTCGACGGTCTTTCAGGTCTTCGAGGGGCGCGGCGCGGTGGTGCTGGACGGCACCCGCCACGCGGTGGACAAGGGCGACATCTTCGTCGCCCCCTCCTGGTGCCAGTGGTCGCTGGAGGCCGAGACCCAATTCGACCTCTTCCGCTTCTCCGACGCCCCGATCATGGAGCGGCTGCAGTTCATGCGCAGCCAGGTCGGCGGATGACCGACCCGCGCGCGGCGCTGCGCGCCCGGCAGGGCGCAGGCGCGCGCTATGACGCCCCCGAAGCCCCCGCCGACGCCCTGCTCAGGATGCGGCGCGGCAATGCCGCCGTGGCGCGCCTGATCGACGCCCTGCCCGACAGCGCGCTGTCCGGTCAGATCGCAGAGACCATCGCCATACTCGGCTACCACGCGCGGGCCTGCACGCGCCTTCTCGCGGGCCAGCCGATGTGGGAGAGCGCGGCACAGCGCGATGCGGAACAGGCGCTTGGCGCAACCCTGCCGCCGCGCGCCCTGCGCGCCCTCTTCGCCCATACCGCGCGGCATCTGGACGTGGACATGCGCGACCTGCCCGGCCCGGCCTGGTCAGCCCTCCTCCCGGACGGAACGGCAGCACAGACCCTGCCCGACCGCCACGCACGGCTCTTGTGGCGCGCCTCGCTGGGTCTCGGCGGACGCGCGCGGGACATGCCCGCACTCTACGGGGAGGGCTGAACCAGCCCCTCTGCGATCAAACCGCCCTCGGCCCCGCCCGCAAAGCGCGGCACGCTGCAATCCCGATCGCAACCCTGGGCTTCTTCTTGGTCCAAATACCGAAATCCGACGCTGCCCCGCAGCGCCCCGCCCGACAGGGCGCGCTTCAGTAGTCCCTTTCGAAAAACACCCCCAGCCCGGTGTCGCCATCCGACCCGACGCGCCCACGCACCGTCACATTGGGGTTCACCTGAAGGTTCAGGTTGATCTGCGAGGTGCCGTCGCTCCCCACCGTCACGTCGGTGTAGATATTGTCCGAGAGATACTTGCCCACCGTCGCCTGCGCATTGCCGTCCGCATCGGTGCCGATGTCGAGGTTGTCGACCCCCAGTCCGCTGCGCAGGTTCTCGGTCAGGCCAAGCCCGCCCTGCCCCGACAGCGTCCGCACCGCCGCCGCCAGCTGCACCGCCTGAAGCGGCGAGAGGTTGGTCACCGAACGTCCGAACAGGAAGAAGGACAGCGCCTCGTCCTCGGGCAGTTCCGGGTCCGAGGTCACCCGCAGGTCCGGCTCCGAGGCGAAGCCCTCGATCCGGATGGTGATCATCGTGTCCTCGACCTGCGTCGAGGCGCCGAAGCGGACATAGGGGTCGAAGCTGCCGCGCAGGCTGACCGATCCGTCGGTCAGGTCCAGACGCCGCCCCAGAAGATCCAGCCGCCCGCGGATCAGGTCGAACTGCCCCTGCGGGACAAGGTTCGCCGTCGTGCCGGTCAGCAGCAGGGAGCCGCCAAGCTCGGCATCCAGACCACGCCCGCGCACGAAGATCTGGTTCGGCGCATTGACCCTCAGGTTGATCGGATAGGCCACGGCGCTGCCGCCGCCCCTCCGGTGCTTTCGCGGCCCGAACCGTTCAGCCCGGCGAAGGCCAGCGTGCGCTGCACATCGGCAGGCGGGTCGATATGGCGCAGCCCGTCCAGCGCCGAATAGGAGGCGCCAAGGTTGGGGATCCGCACCTCGACCTCGCCAAGGTTGATCACGCCGCCGATCTGGGCGCCGCCGGTCAGCGCGCCGTTCATCGTCACCGTGCCGTTGGCCGTGGTCTCCAGCAGGTCGGCCTGCCGCAGCACCGCCTCGATCAGCTGTATCGTCAGGTTGGCGTTGAAGGGCGGCGAAAGCGTCACCGGGCCGCTGACCCGCAGCTGGCCGCCGGACGAGAGCCTGCCGCCAAGCTCCACCTGCGCGCTGCCCCCGGACAGCCGCACCGCGCCCGAGAGCCCGTCGATCACCAACGAGACCGAGGGCACGGCAAGCCGCGCGCCATCGGTGCTGACGCGGTCGGACACCGAGGACAGCGCCAGCGGCCCGTTCACGCCGATGTCGAAGTTCAGCACGCCGGTAAGAACCTGCGGCGCAATCCGCTCGTTCGCCAGCGCCAGCGGCGCCGAGCCGTTCAGCGACAGGTTGGCAGAGCCGAAGTCCTGCGCGATCGACCCGCGCGCGGTGGCGCCGATGCTGCCCGGACCGGTGCCGGTCAGGTTCACCTGCCACGGGCCGCCGGAATGGCTGACGGTGCCGCGCACCGTGCCGCCGCCCTGCAGGTCGGGCACGATCAGCCCGACATTCGGCACCGAGACATCCAGCGTCACATTGGCATTCGAAGAGGCGTATTGCCCGGACACGGTGGCGTCGATGCCGCTGGCATCCAGCACGCCGCGCTCGATCCTGAGCAGGCCGTTGGCGTCCCGCGCGGCCTGCAGGTTCACGGTCGTTGTGCCGCGCAGCAGGCGGTCAGCGGTCTCGACCGCGGTCACGAGGTTCTGCGCCGTCACATCGGCCCGCAGCGACAGCGGCCCGCTCAGCGCCTGCCCCTGCACCTCGGCGTCGAAGCGCACCGACCCGCCAAGCCGCCGTCCCGCAAGCCCCGACAGGGCCGCGAGGTTGGGAATATCGCCGACAAGAGAACCATCCAGCGCGGCATCGCCCTCGGCCACCTGCAGGGTACCGTTGTAGGTCGCATTGACCGCTCCGGACGTCTGCAGCCGCTCCACCGTATAGACACCCGTCGCGTCGCGGCTGCCCTTCAGGTCAAGGCGCGTCTCGCCGCCCAGAAGCGAGATCCACCTGACCCATGCCGATGGCGACGCCGCGCGCGGTGGCGATGGCCTCGACCGAAAGCGGCCCCTGCAGCACCTGCCCCTGCGCCGTCACATCCGCCGTGGCAGAGCCCGCCAGATCGCGTCCGGCCAACCGCGAGAACCGCGAAAGCTGCGGCACATCCGCCGTCAGGCGCCCGTCCACGGCAAGGCTGTCCAGATCCTCCGGCGCCTGCGGGTCGAAGCCCGCAACGGTGCCGGTAAAGCTGGCATTGGCCGCGCCCTGCGTCTGCAGCCGGGTGACGGTGATCGTGCCGTCTTCGGCCCGGGCGGCATCGAGGTCGATCCGGCTTGCCCCCTGCAGCACCGGGTCGATGGCCTCGAGCCCCAGCACCGCGTCCTGCGCCGTGGCATTGCCCGTCACCGTCAGCGGCCCCTGCATCACCGGCCCGTCCACAGTCAGGTCCACCGAGGCCGCCCCCGACATCGACCGCCCGGTCACGCCGGAAAAGCGCCCGAGGTCCGGAACGGAGGCGGTCAGGCGTCCATCCACGTCCAGCGTTTCAAGGCTGTCGCCCATCACGATCCCCGCGAAAGAGGCATCGGTGGCGCCGTCGATCTCCAGCCGGGTGATCTCCATCCGACCGGTATCCGTGCGGCTGCCCATGAAGCGGATGCCATTCTGCCCCGCCAGCAGGGAATCCACCGCCGGAATCTGCACCTCTACGTCCCGCGTGGTGCCATTGGCGGTCAGGTCGAAGGTCAGGGCCTGCGGGTTGCCCGTGCCCTCGATCACCAGTTCGGCGGACCCGCCAAGGTCGCGCCCCACCAGCTCGGAAAAGGCGCCCAGCCGCGTGACCATGGCCTCGGCCCGCCCGGCGATCTGCATGCCCAGAGGCAGGTTGGTCTGGATGTTGCCCACGTAGTTGACGCGCGCCGCGCCGGGGATCGTCACGTCGGCGTCGATATCGAAACTGTCGCCGGTCTGGCCCAGCGTCGCGACCAGCGTCGACGCCCCCGAGAGACCGGGCAGCACGTCGCCGGTCTCGTTGATGACCGCGTCCAGCCGCGCCGTGCTGGCGCCCGAGGCGAGGCGCGCGGTGCCGTTGATCTCTGCCGCCCGCGTGGCGATCCGCAGCGGATCGACCACGAGGCCCTCTTCGTTGCGCCGCGCCTGAAGCGCAACCGACCCGACACCCGCCAGCAGCGTATCCGCCTGCGGGATGCCAAGCGCCAGGTCGCGCGTGGTGCCGCGCACATCGATGTCGAAGGCCCCCGAGCGCGGCTCGAGCCCGCCGTCGATGCCCAGTTCGGCCCCGCCCGACAGCGCCAGCCCCGCCAGCGCGGCAAAGCGCGACAGGTCTTCGGTGCGCAGGGTGATGTCGGGCGACACGATGGGATTGAGCGTGTCCAGCGCCGAGACGGTGACGGCCCCGGTCACGCCGTAGTCGCCGCCCGCAAGCTCGATCTCGTCCAGGATCAGCGGCGATCCCGGCTGCCAGTCGAACCGCAGCGCGCCGCGCAGGCTGTTGCCGACCGCCTGCGCCAGCGCCGCATCCGTCAGATCCAGCCCCGAGGCGTTCAGGGCAAGCGACCCGTCGACGCGGTTGGTCTGGCGCGAGATCTCGCCGCCGCCGGTCAGCGACAGGGTGTCGATCTGCATCGCCGGCTGGCGCAGGCCCGCGACACGCGCCTCCAGCCGCCAGCCGTTGCCCGCGCTGGCGTCGAAGGTGCCCGACAGGGTGGCGGACTGCACGTAGGTGTCGGCGCCGGAAACCGGCAGCAGCACCTCGTCGCCCGAGGGCGGCACGATGCGGCCCTGAAGGTCCAGCGTCTCGGGCCAGCCGTCGGCCCCGATGGCCGCCTCTCCGGTCAGGGTCAGGGCCTGCGCGCTCAGCTCCAGCTCGTTCAGCGCGACGCGCCCGTCGACGTCCTGCGCGACCTCGGCCACCAGCCGCACCTCGTCGCCGAGGAAGTCGCGGTAGGCCGGGGCCACGACCGGCGCGATGTCCCCGCCGATATCGACACGGAAGCGGCGCGCCTCGGTCTCGGCATCGGCACGCAGGATCACGTTGCCCGCAAGGCGTTCCTGCCCGTCGGTGGCCAGCTGTAGCTGTGCATCGAAATTGTCGATCGGGCTGTTGCCCTCAAGCGTCAGCGCCAGCGAGGGCCGCCCCGGCAGGTTCAGCAGGTTGACGACGATGCCCTCTTCGGGTTCCTGCACCGAAAGGGTCAGCCCCAGCACCCGCGAGGTATTGCTGTAAGCGCCGCGAAAGGCGATCTCGCCGCCCTTGTCCAGCCGCTGGACCTGCAGGTCCGCCTGCCCCTCGCCATCCGCCAATTGCGCCGTGCCCTCGACGGTCAGCGACGCGGCTTCGCCGAACAGCCCCTCGCCCAGGTTCACCCGCGCCAGCGACAGCTCTTCCAGCACCAGCGAGACCGGCAGGTCCGGCAGGGAAAAGGGCGCCGAGGCCTCGGGCGTCGGAACCGCGCCTTCCGCCGGAAGCGGCAGGCGCGGCAGGTCGATCTGCGCGGCAGTGAGTTCCTCGATGTCGATGGCCCCGCGCAGCAGCGCCGAGCGGTTCCAGGTCATCGCCACGTCGGAGATGGTCAGCCAGATGCCGTCCGGGTCGCTGACCGTGATTTCCTCGATGGTGGCACGCGAACTCAGCGCACCCGCGAAGCCCACGATGCGGACGCTGCGGCCCTCGCCGGACAGCGCGTCCTCCAGCAGCCCCTGGATGAAGCCGCGGTCCGTTTCAGCCTCCTGCGCCGGCAGCATGGCGGGCAGGCACAGGGCCATGAAAAGCGTGAAAACGCGCGTGAGGTAAGTCATCAGAAGGCCTGCCCGATCCCGATATAGATCTGAACCCCGTCGCCGGTATCGCCCTGCACCGGCCCGGCCACGTCGAAGCGGATCGGACCCACGGGGGTGTCGTAACGCAGCCCCAGCCCGGCACCGGAATGCCAGTCGCCGCTGCCGTCGTAGAAGCTTTCGGGGCCGACGTAGCCGGTGTCGAAGAACCCCACGACGCCGATCTTGTCGGTCACGTCGACGCGCAGCTCTGTCGAGAGCGCGACGAAGCTGCGCCCGCCAAGGCTGTTGCCGCCATAGTCGACGTCGAGCGACTGGTAGGGATGGCCGCGCACGGTGCCGCCGCCGCCGGAGTAATACAGGTCGTTCGGCGGGGCATCGGCTGCGTCCGGTCCGACCAGCGAGCCCAGTTGCAACCGCCCCGCCAGCACCACGGCCTGCGCCTCGCCGAAGGCGCGGTAGCCGCGCGTGTCCAGCGACACCCGCGCGCCGGGCTGGTCGTCGTTGAGCATGTAGAAAGGCTCTGCCTCGACCTTGAGGTAAAAGCCCTCGGTCGCGTTCAGGGGGTCGTCGCGGCGGTCCACGGTCAGCGAGGCCGGGACGCTGAGCACGTTCAGCACCCGCGTCGGTTCGCCCGGCAGGTAGAGGTCGGTCACCCGCGAGCGCATGTAGGTGATGCCGAGATCCCCGGTCACCTGGTCCGAAAACTCGCGCGAGGCGCCGATGCCGATCTCGAACTTGCGCGAGATGTAGTCGGGCTCTTCCTCGTACTCGAGGTCGGTGAAAAGGTAGGCCAGCGTGTCGGGGCCATAGACCGCGGGCCGTTCCAGCCGGGCGGTGATCTGGTAGTCGGGTTTCTGCCCGCCGACATTGCCAAGCTGGCGCGCCTGCCCGTCGACGCGGAACCGCTCGGCCCCGCCAAGGAAGTTGCGGTGCAGCCAGAAGGCAGAGACCGCCAGCCCTTCGTTCGACGACAGCTCCAGCCCGGCGCCGAAGCGGCGCGGCTTCTGGTCGACCACCTCGATGAAGATATCCATCGAGGCATCGGGATTCACGGTCTCGGATTCCGTCACCTGGACCGAGCGGAAGGTGCCGGTGGCGCGCAGGCGCTCTGCCGCCTTCTCGACGTCGTCCGGCGAAAAGGTCTCGCCGCGCGGGATGCCCGCGATCTGACGGATGCGCGGCGCCTTCACCGCGCTGTCAGAGGTCACGATCACGTCGCCGAAACTCAGTTTCTGGCCGGGATCGACCCGAAGCGTCACGTCCAGCTGCGACTCGCGGTGGCGCGCGGCGATGTCCTGCCCGGCCAGATCGGCCTTGGCGTGGCCCTCCTCGCGCCAGCCGTCGATGGCGCCGCTGGCCGCGTCACGCACCACGGTCGCCAGTGCGGGCTGACCGGTTCTGAAGCCCTCGGGCCGGTCGCGGCCATGCGCCAGCGGCGCGATATCGGCGCGCCCGAAGGTGAAGGCAGAGCGCGGCTCGACCGTCACCGTGACCGTCGAGATCCGCGCCGGCACGGAGAGCGGCGAAATCTCGGCCGCCTCGCGCCCGTCGACGCGGATATTCACGACGGCGGAATAATAGCCCAGCGCATAGAGCGTTTCGACAAGGCGGGCATAATCGCCCTGCGCCGCAGAGAGGATGTCGGGGGTATCGTCGATATCGCGGGACTTCAGGTCCACCAGCAGCGAGGCACCGCGCAGCGCCCCGACAAGGTCGTCGTTCTTTTGCCCGACGAGGCGGAATTCCAGATTGTCCAGCGCCTGCCCCTGGCCGCCAAGCCCCATGACCACAAGCGCCGCAGCCGCGCGTTTACCCCACATGCATGTCCCGTCCGTTGTTCGGATTGTTTTTCCCCAGTCGCGTTCACCCTAGAGCATGTCACGCCACGGCAAAGGGCAAAAGGGGATTTCCGGCGCTTTTGCGCGCAGATCCGGGTGCCCGAGTCACGGTTTCGTCAAGACCTTGCAGGCGGGCGCGGGGAACGGCCTTTCTGCCCTGCCGCCCCTGTCGGAAGGATGTTTCCCGCAGCGCGACATTCGGGGTCGAGAGGAAGGCCGTTCCGGCCCCGTCGCGCAAGGCCGCCACGACCGCCACGACCGCCCGGGACACCGGCCGCCCCGCCTGCACAAGAAACAGGCATCGGGCTCGCCCGCCTGCCTCCCCGGGGGCCGCTCTCGCCGCACCGCCCCTGCCCTGCGGGTTTACACAGGTGCCCTTCCGCGCTCTATCCTTGGGGGACAGGAGAAACGGACATCCGATGGCCATCACTGCAAGCATTCGCCACCTGACGCATTACAAGTACGACCGCCCGGTCAGGCTGAGCCCGCAGATCATCCGCCTGCGCCCGGCGCCGCATTCCCGCACCCGCGTCATCTCGCATTCGCTGAAGGTCGGCCCCGAGGGGCACTTCGTCAATCACCAGCAGGACATCTACGGCAACTGGCTGGCGCGTTTCGTCTTCCCCGAGCCGGTGACCGAATTCCGGATCGAGGTCGATCTGGTCGCGGACATGACCGTCTACAACCCCTTCGACTTCTTCCTCGAGGACGTGGCGAAGGACTGGCCCTTCACCTACCCCGAAGAGATCGCGGGCGACCTTGCGGTCTACCGCAAGACCGAAGAGTTCGGCCCGACCTTCCAGACCTACCTCAAGGGCATCCCGCGCAAGACCATGGGCACGGTCGATTTCCTTGTCGAGGTGAACGCCAAGCTCGAACAGCACATCGACTACCTGATCCGCATGGAACCGGGCGTGCAGACGCCGGAAGAGACGCTGGCGAAGGGGTCGGGCTCGTGCCGCGACACATCCTGGCTGCTGATCCACCTCTTGCGGCATCTGGGCTTCGCCACGCGCTTCGTCTCGGGCTACCTGATCCAGCTGAAGCCGGATCTGGACGCGCTGGACGGTCCCTCGGGCACCGACCACGATTTCACCGACCTGCACGCCTGGTGCGAGGTCTACCTGCCCGGCGCGGGCTGGGTGGGCTCGGACCCGACCTCGGGCCTGCTGACCGGCGAAAGCCATATCCCGCTGGCCGCCACGCCGCATTATTCCAACGCAGCCCCCATCGTCGGCGGCTTTTCCGGGCACAAGGACACCAGGACCGACTTCGACTTCGCCATGACGGTCACCCGCGTCGCCGAACACCCGCGCATCACCAAGCCCTTTTCCGAGGAAAGCTGGCAGGCGCTGGATGCGCTGGGGCAAAAGGTCGATGCCGAGATGGCGAAGGAGGACATGCGCCTGACCATGGGTGGCGAGCCGACCTTCGTGTCGATCGACGACTTCGAGAGCGGCGAGTGGAACACCGCCGCCGTCGGCCCGATGAAGCGCGGGCTGGCCGACGACCTGATCCGCCGCTTGCGCGACCGCTTCGCGCCCGGCGGTTTCCTGCATTACGGTCAGGGCAAGTGGTATCCGGGCGAGACCCTGCCGCGCTGGACCTTCTCGCTGTTCTGGCGCCGCGACGGCCAGCCGGTCTGGAAGAACCCCGCGCTGATCGCCCGCGAGACCGCCGGGGACGCCACTGCCGAACAGGCGGGGCAGTTCATGAAGGCCTTCGCGGGCAACCTCGGGCTGGAGGAGGACTACACCCTGCCCGCCTACGAGGACCCGGCGGAGTGGATCCTGAAAGAGGCCGAACTGCCGCTGAACGTCACGCCCGAGGATTCGCGCCTGAAGGACCCCGAGGCGCGGGCGCGCATCGCGCGGGTCTTCGAGCGGGGGTTGACCACGGCCTCTGGCTTCGTGCTGCCGATCCAGCGCTGGCAATCCAAGGCATTGGGCCGCCGCTGGCGGTCCGAGAAGTGGCAGACCCGGCGCGGGCACCTGTATCTGATCCCCGGCGACAGCCCCGTGGGCTTCCGCCTGCCGCTGGGCACCCTGCCCTACGTGCCGCCCTCGTCCTATCCCTATACCTACCCCGCCGATCCCACCGTCCCGCGCGAGGATCTGCCCGATTTCCACGCCGAGATCGCCGAACGCCGCCGCGCCCTGCTGGAGGAACTGGAACGCATCGCCTCCGAAGAGGCTGCCGGCAAGGCGGGCAAGAAAGGGAAGAAGAAGGGCAAGGGCGGCAAGGACAAGGGCAAGCTGGTCGAACCCGAGCAGACCCCGGGCCGCAGCCAGCCCGTCAGTGCCGCGCGCGAGCTGGGAGAGCGGCAAGAGGTGCAGCAGCAGCACTTCGACCCATTCGAAGGCCCCGTGCGCACCGCCATCGCCATCGAGCCGCGTGACGGGCGGCTGTGTCTGTTCATGCCGCCGGTCGAGACGCTCGAGGATTACCTCGACCTGATCGCCGCCGCCGAGACCACCGCCGAAGAGCTTGGCCTGCCGATCCACATCGAGGGCTACGCGCCCCCGCAGGACCCGCGCCTGAACGTGATCCGCGTGGCCCCCGACCCCGGCGTGATCGAGGTCAACGTCCACCCCGCCGCAAGCTGGGAGGACTGCGTCGCAATCACCAATGGCGTCTACGAGGAGGCCCGGCAAAGCCGTCTTGGCGCCGACAAGTTCATGATCGACGGGCGCCACACCGGCACCGGCGGCGGCAACCACGTCGTCGTGGGCGGCCAGACGCCGGGCGACTCGCCCTTCCTGCGCAGGCCCGACCTGCTGCGCTCGCTGATCCTGTACTGGCAACGGCATCCCTCGCTCAGCTACCTCTTCAGCGGCATGTTCATCGGGCCAACCTCGCAGGCACCGCGCATCGACGAGGCCCGCCACGACAGCCTCTACGAGTTGGAAATCGCGCTGTCGCAGATCCCCGACCCGGGCGACGAGGCGCCACAGCCGCAGCCGCTGGCTGGTGGACCGCCTGCTGCGCAACATCCTGATCGACGTGACCGGCAACACCCACCGCGCCGAGATCTGCATCGACAAGCTCTTCTCGCCCGACGGCCCCACCGGGCGGCTGGGTCTGGTCGAGTTCCGCGGCTTCGAGATGCCGCCCGACGCGCGCATGTCGCTGGCCCAGCAACTGCTGATCCGGGCGCTGATCGCGCGCTTCTGGAAAGCCCCGATCAAGGGCAAGCCGGTGCGCTGGGGCACGCAGCTGCACGACCGCTTCATGCTGCCGCATTTTGTCTGGGCCGACTTCATGGACGTGCTGCGCGACCTCTCTGACCACGGCTACGACTTCCGCCCGGAATGGTACGAGGCCCAGAAAGAGTTCCGCTTCCCCTTCGCCGGAGAGGTCGAGTATCAGGGCGTGCACCTTCAGATCAACCAGGCGCTGGAGCCCTGGCACGTGCTGGGCGAACGCGGCGCCATCGGCGGAACGGTGCGCTACACCGACAGCTCGGTGGAACGCATGCAGGTGCAGCTGACCACGCTGAACCCCGACCGCTATATCGTGACCTGCAACCGGCGCGCCGTGCCGCTGACCGACACCGGCGAAAGCGGCGTCAAGGTGGGCGGCCTGCGCTTCAAGGCCTGGCAACCCGCCGACGCGCTGCACCCGGTGCTGCCGGTCAATGCGCCGCTGGTGTTCGACATCTTCGACACCTACGCCGGGCGGTCCATCGGCGGCTGCACCTATCACGCGGCCCATCCGGGCGGGCGCAGCTACGACACCTTCCCGGTCAACACCAACGAGGCCGATGCCCGCCGCCTTGCCCGCTTCGAGAAGTTCGGCCACACGCCGGGCAGCTTCTGGCCGGCACCGGAACAGAGGCACCCGGAATTCCCGATGACTCTGGACCTGCGCCGCGCACCGGGGATCTGAGATGGACGAACCCGCCACCCTGGACGAGGGGCTGGACGCGCTTCTGGAAAGCTACCACCCGCCCGAGGGCGTGGCGGACGAGCTTCTGCGGGCCGATGGCAGCATCCGCCCGGGGTGGGAGCCGCTGATCACCCACCTTGCGCGCCACGACCCGGCCGATATCGCGCAGGATTTCGCCCGCGGCGACCAGTACCTGCGGGATGCGGGCGTCTACTTCCGCCACTACACCGCCGAAGGCTCGACGGTGCGCAACTGGCCGCTGAGCCACCTGCCGGTGATCATCGCCGAGGAAGAATGGGATACGCTCGCCGCCGGGCTGGCGCAGCGCGCCGAGGTGCTGGAAAAGGTCATGGCCGACCTCTACGGCCCCGGCGACCTGGTGCGGCGCGGGCTACTGCCCGCCTCGCTGGTGGCCTCGAACCCGGAATGGCTGCGCCCCATGGTGGGCGTGCAGCCGCGCGACGGGCATTATCTGCACGTGCTGGCCTTCGAGGTCGGGCGCTCGCCGGACGGCGGCTGGCTGGTGCTGGGCGATCGCACGCAGGCGCCATCCGGCGCGGGCTTCGCGCTGGAAAACCGCATGGCCACGGCGCGGATCTTCCACGACTTCATGCCCGACGCCAACGTCCGCCGCCTTGCCGGGTTCTTCCGCGAGTTCCGCGACGCCATGAACGCGCTGCGGCAGGACGGCGAGGGGCGCGTGGCGATCCTGACACCGGGGCAGCACACCGACACCTATTTCGAACACGCCTATATCGCGCGCTACCTCGGCTTTCTGCTGCTGGAATGCGAGGACCTGCGCGCCGTCGACGGGCGCCTGATGGTGCGCACCATCAACGGGCTGGAACCGGTCAGTGTGCTCTGGCGCAGGCTCGACTCGCGTTCCGCCGACCCGCTGGAACTGGACGAGACCTCGGCGCTTGGCACGCCCGGCCTTGTCGGCACGCTGCGCAACCGCTCGGTGTCGATGCTCAACGCGCTGGGGTCGGGGGTGCTGGAGGCACGGGCGCTGATGGCCTTCCTGCCGCGCATCGCGCAGGCCCTGACCGGTGCGCCGCTGGCGCTGCCCAATATCGCAACCTGGTGGTGCGGCCGGGACAAAGAACTATCCTACGTCCGCGAGAATTTCGAGAAGATGATGATCGGGCGGGCGATGTCCACGCAGCTGCCCTTCGACATCGACAGCGCCACGGCGCTTGGCGGCAGGTTCCGCTCTTCGGCGCATCCGCCGGTGCGTCAATGGCTGGACGCCGAAGGCCACGATCTGGTGGCGCAGCAGGCGGTGACCCTGTCGACGACGCCCGCCATGATCGACGGCCAGCTTGTGCCGCGCCCGATGGTGGTGCGCGTCTTCGCCGTGCGCACGCCACAGGGCTGGACCGTCATGCCCGGCGGCTACGCCCGCATCGGCAAGACCGAGGACCCCACGGCGCTGGCCATGCAGGCGGGGGGATCGGTCTCGGACGTCTGGGTGACGGGCGGGAAACCCGCCGATTTCGACTCGCTGGTGGCGACGCGCAAGGGGCCGTTCATCCGCCGGATGCCGGGCCGCCTGCCCGCGCGCGCCGCCGACAACCTGTACTGGCTGGGCCGCTACGTCGAGCGGGCCAACGCGCAGATCCGCGCGCTGCGCGCCTATCACCTGCGGCTGGAAACCGCGGGTCCGACGCCCATGCCAATGATGCGCGAGCTGGGCAAACACCTCGCCACCTTCGGCAAGGCCCCGGACCCGGCGACCCAGCCGGTGCCGGCCTCCCTGCTGGCCCTGATGGATGCCACCGGCTTCTGCGCCGGCAAGGTACGCGACCGCTTTTCCGACGACGGTCTGCACGCGCTCGACGACCTCTCGCAAGAGGTCCGCCGCATCGCCAAGGACAGCCGCCCCGGCGAAGAGACCGCCCGCAACATGGGGCGCCTGCTGCGCATCCTCGCGGCCTTCGCGGGGATCTCGAACGACAACATGTTCCGCTTCTCGGGCTGGCGCTTCATGACCATGGGCCGCGCCGTGGAACGCGGCATCCAGATGTGCAGCCTGCTGCACCGCTTCGCCACGCCCGAGGCGCCGCAGGGCAGCTACGACCTGTGCATCGAGATCGGCGACAGCGTCATGACCCACCGCCGCCGCTACTCGGTCGAGATCAACCGCAACACGCTGATCGACCTGCTGGCGCTGGACCCGGAAAACCCGATCTCTCTGGTCTTTCAGGTGAACCTCTTGCGCGCACAACAGCTTGCCCTGCCGCACCGGCAGTTCACCACCCAGCTCAGCCCGGTGGCGCGGGCCCTCCTGACGCTGCACACCGACCTGTCCGTCGCCTCGCCCGAGACCACGGGCACCGATGATTTCCTGACCCTGCGGTCCGAGCTTTGGGCGATCTCGGACAGCATCACCGCGCAGTACCTGAGCTGAGCCATGTCCCAGCTCTACGACATCACCCTCGCGATCCACTACCGTTACCAGAACCCGGCGCGTTCGGCCCGGACGCTGCTGCGGATGCAGCCGCTGAACCGGCCCGACCAGCGGCTGGTGTCGGGCCTGCTGACCATCGACCCGGCCCCGGCGACGCGCCGCGACTGGACGGATTTCTTCGGCAATGCGATCTGCGAGGTCGCCCATGACGCGCCGACGGACCGGCTGACCTTCCGCTACAGCGGGCGGGTGGAACGCATAGGCGTCCCCGAGGGGCTCGACCTGTCCTGCCCGCTGGCAGCGCTTGGCGAGGAGATGGCAGAGATCGGCGACCTCGGGCCGGGTGCCCCGCATCATTTCATCGGCGCATCCGAGCGCGTGCAGCCGGTGCCCGAGATCACCGCCTTTGCCCGCGCCGTGACCGCTCCGGCGATGTCGGCGCTGACGGCGGTCCGAGGCGATCTCGCGGCAGATGCACGCCGAGTTCGACTTCGACCCGACCGCCACGGACGTGCGCACCGACCCCGCCGAGGCCTTCCGCAACCGCCGGGGCGTCTGTCAGGACATCAGCCATGTCACCATCGCGGCGCTGCGCGCGGTCGGCATCCCGGCAGGCTACGTCTCGGGCTTTCTGCGCACCGTGCCGCCCGAGGGCAAGCCCCGGCTGGAAGGCGCCGACGCCATGCACGCCGGGTCCGCGCCTGGTGCGGAACAGAGCTGGGCTGGGTACAGATCGACCCCACGAACGACATGCGCGTGGGCACCGATCACGTGATGGTGGCGCTGGGGCGCGACTATGCCGATGTCGCCCCGGTGCGCGGCACCCTGACCAGCGCGGGCGCACACGACACCCGGCATCACGTCGACGTCGTGCCGGTCTAGATCGAGCAGGCCTCCCCGCGCCGCTGCGGCGCCTGCGGCGTTCAAAGCCGGTTCGAACCGGCTTTGAACGGCCTTCGAAGGCCGTTCCCCGCACGCGCCGCCGGGCCTTCCGCAGGGGCCGCCCCGCGGTTCCGGGCCGGGTGCCGGATGGGTCTGCGCCTCCCGCCCGGACCGCTTGACAGCCGGGCACGGGCACGAAACCCTCGCCCGGACGCCCAGCCAAAGGACCCCTGCCCCGATGCACTGTTTCTATGCCCCTGAGACAGAGGCCCACGATCCGATCTTCCGCCTGTCCCATGGCGCCGTCGCCCGCAATGCCGAACAGGCAGAGCGCGCGCGCCTGCTGCTGGCCGGGCTGGAGCGGCTGGGGCTTGCCACGGTCTCGCCTCCGTCGGCGCCGCGCAGCGTGCTGGAGGCGGTGCACACGAAGCGCTTCACTGGCCTTCCTCGAAACCGCCTGGGCCGAGTGGCAGCGCCTGCCCGGCGCCGGGCCCGAGGTGGTGGCCAATGTCTTTCCGCGCGGCGCGCCGCTGACCTACCCCGACAGCGTCGTGGCGCGGGCGGGCTGGCATATGGGCGACACCTCTGCCCCCATCGGGCCGGAAAGCTGGCAGGCCACCTGCCGCGCCGCCGATTGCGCGGTGGCCGCCGCCGAGGCGGTGCTGGCGGGCGCCCCCGCCGCCTATGCGCTGTGCCGCCCGCCGGGCCACCACACCGGGGCCGAGGTGGCCGCCGGGCACTGCCTGCTGAACGTCTCGGCCATCGCCGCGGCGCATCTGCGCGGCGCACACGACCGGGTCGCGGTGCTGGACATCGACGTGCACCACGGCAATGGCACGCAGGAGATCTTCTACGACCGCAGCGACGTGCTGACCCTCTCGGTCCATGCCGAGACCCGCGCCTATTACCCCTTCTTCACCGGCTACGCCGAAGAGACCGGCACCGGCGCCGGAGCGGGGTTCAACCTGAACCTGCCGATGCCCCGCACGACCCGGGACGACGCCTGGATCGCCGCCATCGAGGCCGGGCTGGCGCGCGTGGCGGATTTCGCCCCGGGCGCCCTTGTGGTCAGCCTCGGGCTGGATGCGCATGAAAACGACCCGCTGCAGGGCATGAAGATCACCTTCGACGGCTTTCGCCGCGCCGGGCGGCTGATCGCCGGCAGCGGCCTGCCCGCGGTGATCGTGCAGGAAGGCGGCTATCTCTCGCCCGACCCGGCAACCGCGCTGGAGGCCTTCCTCTCGGGGGTCATGGCGCCCGGCGCGGGCTGAAGGCCGGGCCGGGACGCAGCCCTGTTCCGAGGAAAGGTTGCGGCGGATGTGCCTTCCCGGAGCGGCGAGGCGGGGCGCGGCCCTCTCGAAGCCATGGGCTGGCTCTGCCCTGTGAGCGGCAAAGGGGGCTCTGCCCCCGGCTGCGCCCTCCCCCCGCGGTATTTGCGGGACCGAAGAAGACATGTGCGCGCCTTGAAGGCGGCGTGGGTCAGCCCGGCGGCGGGCCGGCGCTGCCGCGGCGGATGAGTTCGACCGCGATGATCTCCGAAGGCGCGTCGCGGCTGTTGCTTTCGATCATGGTCAGAAGCAGTTCGGCGGCGCGCACGCCGATCTGCGTGCGCGGCTGGCGGATGGTGGTCAGGCCCGGTGCGAGGTGCTGGGCGATCTCGATATTGTCGAAGCCCACGACAGAGACGTCGCCCGGCACGTTCAGGCCCGCGCGCTGGACCTCTCCGATAAAGCCGGTGGCCATCTCGTCCGAGGACAGGAACAGCCCGGTCGGACGGTCCGTCAGCGCCAGCCGGGCCCGGGCGGCGGCAGCGCCGCTGTCCATGGTGAAATCGCCTTCGAGCACCCAGGCGGGGTTCTGCGGCAGGCCGAGCGCGCGGAGCGCGTCGGAAAAGCCCGCCAGCCGGGTCTGCGTCAGCACATTGTCCGGCGGGCCGGTCACATGGCCGATGCGGCGATGCCCCAGCTCTGCAAGGTGGCCCACCGCCAGCGCGCCGCCGCGGGCGTTCTCGACCCGGACCGAGGGCAGCGTGCTGCCCATCCATTCGCAGGCCATGACGATGGGCGGGCGCGCGGGGCTGGCCAGCACCTCCGCCGACAGCGTGCCGTCCAGCAGCACCAGCCCGTCCGCCTGCCCCGAAGCGAGGTAATGCGCCAGCCGCGCGTCGGCGTCCGGCCCGGACTGCGTGTCGGCGATCAGCATGCCGTATTCGGCGGGCGTCAGGACCGAGGACAGCCCCGCGAGGATCTGCGCGAAGAAGGGATTGGCGATATTGGGCAGCAGCACGATCACCGAGCCGGTGCGCTGGCGCCGCAGGTTCGAGGCCGTGGTGTTCACGCGGTAGCCGGTCTCGGCCACGGCGCTCAGCACCGCGTCCCGTGTCGCCTTCGTCACCACCGCGGGCTTCGACAGGGTCCGGCTGACGGTGGCGGTCGACACCCCCGCCACGCGGGCAACATCCTGAATCGTGGCGGTTCTGCGGTCCATCGGCGTCCTTTCGCGGTGCTCCACAATGGCCCGTAAAATTTCCCTTGTAAACGATTGCAACCTTTGTCAGGCTCTCATGTAAACGATTTCATGACCACCGCGAGGGGAGACGCGGCGTCACGAAGAGCCGGGCAACCGGCCATGGGAGGACATCTTGAAGACCATCAAGGGCCCTGCGCTGTTCCTGGCGCAGTTCGCGGGCGATGACGCGCCCTTCGACAGCTGGGACGGCATCACCACATGGGCCGCCGGTTGCGGTTACGAGGGCGTGCAGGTGCCCAGCTGGGACGCCCGGCTGATCGACCTTGCACAGGCCGCCGAGAGCAAGGGTTATTGCGAGGACTGGGCTGGCAAGGCGCAAGAGAACGGCGTCACCGTGACCGAGCTGTCGACGCATCTTCAGGGCCAGCTTGTCGCCGTGCACCCCGCCTATGACGCGGCCTTCGACGGCTTCGCAGCCCCCGAGGTGCGCGGCAACCCCGCCGCCCGGCAGGCCTGGGCCGTGGATCAGGTGGAAAAGGCCATCCGCGCCTCGGCCAATCTTGGCCTGACCGCGCTGCCCACCTTCTCGGGCGCGCTGGCCTGGCCCTACATCTACCCCGGCCGCAGCGGCCCGCGGGCCTCGTCGAGGCTGCCTTCGACGAGCTGGCCAAGCGCTGGCGCCCGCTGCTGGACCTGGCGGACGCCCATGGCGTGAACCTCTGCTACGAGATCCACCCCGGCGAGGACCTGCACGACGGCGCCAGCTACGAGATGTTCCTCGAGCGCGTGGACAACCATGCCCGCGCCATGATGCTGTATGATCCCAGCCACTACGTGCTGCAATGCCTTGATTACGTGGCGCATCTGGACACCTACGCCGAGCGCATCGGCGCCTTCCACGTCAAGGATGCCGAGTTCAACCCGACCGCCAAGCAGGGCGTCTACGGCGGTTTCCAGTCCTGGGTGAACCGCGCCGGGCGGTTCCGCTCACTGGGCGACGGGCAGGTGGATTTCGGCGCGATCTTCTCGAAGCTCGCCGCGATGGATTTCGACGGCTGGGCGGTGGTCGAGTGGGAATGCGCCCTCAAGCACCCCGAGGACGGGGCCCGCGAGGGGGCGCAATTCGTGCGCGACCACATCATCCGCGTGACACCGCGCGCCTTCGACGACTTCGCGGACGGCGGCACCGACGACGCCGCCAACCGCCGCATGCTGGGGCTGGACAGATGAGCAAGTTCAGGGACCGCAGCGGACCGATCCGCCTAGGCATGGTGGGCGGCGGACAGGGCGCGCTGATCGGCGCCGTGCACCGCCTCGCCGCGCGCATGGACGGGCACTACAGGCTGGTCGCGGGGGCGCTGTCCTCGACACCCGAGAAGGCGCGGGCCTCTGCCGCCGAGCTGGGCTTGCCCGAGGACCGCAGCTACGACGACTTCACCCAGATGGCCCGGCGCGAGGCGCGGCTGAAGGACGGGATCGAGGCGGTGGCCATCGTCACGCCCAATCACATGCACCTGCCCGCCGCGCGCGAGTTCCTGCGGCGCGGCATCCATGTCATCTGCGACAAGCCGCTGACCGGAACGCTCTCGGACGCCAAGCGGCTGAAGCGCGCAGCCGACGCCTCGCAGGCGCATTTCATCCTGACGCACAACTACACCGGCTACCCGATGGTGCGCGAGGCGCGCGCCCGTGTGGCATCCGGCGCGTTGGGCGAAATCCGGCTGGTGCAGGTGGAATACGCGCAGGACTGGCTGGCCGAGGCCCCTGCCCCCGACAACAAGCAGGCCGACTGGCGCACCGATCCGGCGCGCTCCGGCGCGGGCGGGTCGACCGGCGATATCGGCACCCATGCGTGGAACCTTGCCCGCTTCGTGACGGCGCTGGTGCCCGAGGCGCTGGCCGCCGACCTGCAAAGCTTCGTCCCCGGGCGGCGCGTGGATGACAACGCGCAGGTGCTGCTGCGGTTCGCGGGCGGCGCGCGCGGGTCGCTCTGGTGCAGCCAGGTCGCGGCGGGGCAGGAGAACAATCTGCGCCTGCGCGTCTTCGGCACCAAGGGCGGGCTGGAATGGCGGCAGGAACAGCCCAACGCGCTGCATGTCACGCCTCTGGGCGGCACGACGCAGGTGGTGACCCGGGCCTCCGCCGCGACCTGCGAGGCGTCCCGGCGCATGACACGCATCCCGCCGGGCCACCCCGAGGGCTTCCACGAGGCCTTCGCCAATATCTACGCAGAGGCCGCCGCCGCCATCCGCGCCGCCCGCACCGGCGATCCGGTCCCCGAGGGCGTGCTCTTCCCGACGATCGACGACGGGGTCGAGGGCCTGCGCTTCGTGGATGCCTGCGTGCGGTCCTCGAAACGCGACGCCGCCCGGGTGAAGCTGTGACAGCCGTCCTCGCCGCAAAGGGGGTGACCCGCAGCTTCGGCCCGATCGAGGTGCTGCACGGCGTCGACTTCGACCTGCGGCCCGGCGAGATCCACGCCCTGATCGGCGAGAACGGCGCGGGCAAGTCGACGATGATGAAGATCCTCGGCGGCTACCTCTCGCCCACCACCGGCGGGCTGGAGCTGGACGGCACCCCCGTCACCTTCGCCGACCAGCGCGCGGTACGAGGCGGCGGGCATCCTGATGATCCATCAGGAATTCAACCTCGCCCTGCAACTGACGGTCGAAGAGAACCTCTTTCTGGGCCGCGAGAAACGCCGCGGCCCCTTCCTCGACAGCCGCGCCATGATGGCCGAGGCGCGCGAATGGCTGGCCCGGCTCGAATGCCCCGTCGATCCGCGCGCCCGCGTCGCCGACCTGTCGGTGCCGAACCGCCAGATGGTCGAGATCGCCCGCGCGCTGGGGCGCAATGCCCGCGTGCTGATCATGGACGAACCCACCGCCGTGCTGACGGGCCGCGAAACGGATGTGCTGCTGAAGCAGATCGAGCGGCTGAAGGCGCAGGGGACGGCGATCCTTTATACCAGCCACAAGCTGGACGAGATCGCCCGCATCGCCGACCGCGTCACCGTGCTGCGCGACGGCACCCATATCACCACGCGCCCCGCCCGGGGCTTCACCGAACACGCCATGGCAGAGGCCATGGTGGGCCGCGACCTGACCGACCTCTACCCGGCGAAACCCGTGCCCTCGGAGGATATCGTGCTGAGGGTCGAGGATGTCACCGTCCCCGGCCATGTCCGCAACGCCTCCTTCACTTTGCGGCGCGGCGAGGTGCTGGGCTTTGCCGGTCTCGTCGGCGCGGGCCGCACGGAACTGATGGAAGGCATCGCGGGCCTGCGCCCGATCACCGGCCAGGTCGAAATCAACGGCAAGCCGCTGAAACCCGGCTCGGTGCTGGCGGCACGCGAGGCGGGGCTGGTCTACCTGACCGAGGACCGCAAGGAAAAGGGCCTGCTTCTGGGCAAGGACCTGACCGAGAACCTGACCCTTCTGGCGCTCGACCGCTTCGGGCGCCTGTTCATCGACAAACCCGCCGAGGACCGCGCCCTGACGCAGGCCACCGGGGAATTCGACATCCGCGCCAAGGACCGGACCATGCTGGCGGGCAGCCTCTCGGGCGGCAACCAGCAGAAGCTGCTCTTGGCCAAGACCATGCTGGCCGAGCCGCAGATCGTCATCATCGACGAGCCCACCCGCGGCATCGACATCGGCACCAAGCAACAGATCTACGACTTCATCGCCGCGCTGGCCACGCAGGGAAAAAGCGTCATCGTCGTCTCCTCGGAACTGCCCGAAATCATCGGTCTAGCGAACCGCGTCATGGTCATGGGCCGCGGCCATATCGCCGGGGAACTGACAGGCGACCAGATCACCGAAGACGCCATCCTGCGCCGTGCCATGGGCGTGGGGGAGCTTTCGGGGGATGCCGCATGATCCGTCACACGGGCCCGCAGATGCATCGCCATGGGGGCTCCGCCCCGCTGCTGCGCAGCTCCCCGGGATATTTCAAGACAGAAGAAACCCGCCACCGCAAACCACGCCGGGTGATCGTGAAGAGCGCCCCTGTGCTTCTTCTTGGTAAAAATACCTCTCTCCCCGGCCAGCCACAGCCGCAGAGCCGACCGACGCCCCGCACCGGAGCCATTTCATGACCGACATGACCGCCACAACCGAGGCCGCGCCGCGCCGCCGCCTTTCGCTGCACACGCTGGGCCCGGTGCTGGCGCTGATTGCGCTGGTGATCCTTGGCGCCTCGCTGAACTCGAATTTCCTCGGCGCGGCGAACCTGACCAATGTGCTGGCCCGCTCTGCCTTCATCGGGATCATCGCCGTGGGCATGACCTTCGTCATCACCGGCGGCGGCATCGACCTGTCGGTCGGCTCCATGGCGGCCTTCGTCGCGGGGGTCATGATCCTTGCCATGAACGCGCTGATCCCCAGCCTTGGCATCGGCGTGCCGCTGATCGCCGCCGGCATGGCCGTGGCATTGCTGGCGGGCCTTGCGGCGGGGCTCTTGAACGGGGTGCTGATCGCCAAGGTCGGGATCGAGCCCTTCATCGTCACGCTGGGCGCCATGGGCATTTACCGCTCACTGACCACCTGGCTGGCGGATGGCGGCACGCTGTCGCTCGACTTCGCGGCGCGCAGCTTCTACCGGCCGGTCTATTACGACGGCATCCTCGGCGTGGCCTGGCCGATCATCGTCTTCGCCCTCGTCGCGATCCTTGGCGAGATCGGCATGCGCAAGACCCCCTTCGGGCGCCACTGCGCGGCGCTTGGCGCCAACGAGCAGGTGGCGAAGTATTCCGCCGTCAAGGTCGACCGGGTGCGCATGGCCACCTACGTGCTGCTGGGCGGGCTCGTGGGGCTGGCCACCATCATGTATGTGCCGCGCCCGGGCTCTGCCTCGGGCTCGACCGGCGTGCTCTGGGAGCTTGAGGCCATCGCCGCGGTGATCATCGGCGGCACCGTGCTCAAGGGTGGCTTCGGTCGGGTCTGGGGCACCGTGGTCGGCGTGCTGATCCTCAGCCTGATCGACAATATCCTGAACCTCGCCTCGATCGTTTCGCCCTACCTGAACGGCACGATCCAGGGCGTCATCGTCATCCTTGCCGTCGTCTTGCAGCGGCAGGGCAAGAGCGCCGAGTGACCGGCGCCTGAACGGCCCGCCGGGCAACCGGCGCAACACAAGACCCGCCGACCCCATCGGCAAACGATACGACCCGCCGGGGCAACCGGCAGAACATCAGGGAGGACTACCATGAACCGCAGAACGCTTTTCAAGGGCGCGGCCCTCGGGCTGGCGCTGACCGCCACCCCGGCGCTGGCGCAGGAGACCATGACCGTCGGCGTCGCCATCCCCTCGGCCACGCATGGCTTCATGGGGGGCCTGAACTACCACGCGCAGGCCGCCATCGAGCGTCTCGAAGAGACCTATCCGCAGCTCGACTTCGTGCTCGCCACGGCGGGGGACGCCGGAAAAATGGTCAACGACATCGAGGACATGGTCGCCACGCGCAACATCTCGGCGCTGGTGGTGCTGCCCTTCGAATCCGAGCCGCTGACCGCGCCGGTGCAATTCGTCAAGGAACAGGGCATCTGGGTGACGGTCGTCGACCGCGGCCTCTCGGTCGAAGGGATCGAAGACCTTTACGTCGCGGGCGACAACCCGGGCTTCGGGCGCACCGCGGGCGAGTACTTTGCCGAGACCCTCGGCGAGGGCGACAATATCGTCGTGCTGCGCGGCATTCCCACGACGCTGGACAACGAGCGCGTGGATGCCTTCACCGCCGCCATCGAGGGCTCTGGCATCAACGTGCTGGACATGCAGCACGGCAATTGGAACCGCGACGACGCCTTCAACGTGATGCAGGACTTCCTGTCGAAATACGACGACATCGACGCGGTCTGGGCGGCGGACGACGACATGGCCATCGGCGTGCTGGAAGCCATCTCGCAGGCCGGTCGCAACGAGGAGATGTGGGTCGTCGGCGGCGCCGGCATGAAGGAGATCATCGCCCGCATCATGGACAAGGACCCGATGCTGCCGGTCAATGTGACCTACCCGCCCGCGCAGATCGCCACCGCGATCGAGCTGACGGCGCTGGGTCTGGTGTCCGACACCCCGGTCTCGGGCCGCTTCATCATCGGCAGCCAGATCATCACGCCGGAAAACGCCGAGAACTTCTACTTCCCGGACAGCCCGTTCTGATCGGGTCCGAGGGGTGACAGGCGAAGGGCGGGCCCGGGCTCGCCCTTTTGCCGTTCCGGGGGTGCGGCACGTCGCAGGGTGGGCCTCAGCGCCCTGCCCTCTGGCAGGACGAGGCCCCGCCCGGTGAGGCCACGTGCCCTGCCCTGCGACTGGACGGCGCCCCCCGGCGCAATGACGAAACCCGGCCCGAGGCGGGGCGGCATCGCCCCCAGCCCGGGGCGGGACCGCAAAACACCCGCGCGCTGCCCCGCTCCGATTGCGTCACCTGCCACCGGGCGCCGACCCGCGCGTGCCGCAATCCGGCGCCACCGCCGTCATGCGGGGCCGACCCGTCCGGCACCGCCCATGCCCCGCCCTAGCGGGCCACCACCACGGGCCGCCCGGCGTGTTGCAGGATCTCGAAAGGCGTGTCGAAGATCGCGCCCAGCCGGGGGCCGGTCAGCACCGCCTCTGTCGCCCCCTCGGCCATCACGCAGCCGTCCTTCATCGCCACCACCCGGTCGGCCCAGCCCGCCGCCGCGTTGATATCGTGCAGCACGATCACGATGCTGCGCCCGGTCCCGCGCGACAGTGCGTGCATCCGCGCCATCAGGTCGCGCGCGTGCCGGGGGTCGAGCGCGTTCAGCGGCTCGTCGAGGAACATCCACGGCGTCTCTTGCGCCCATGTCATCGCCACGAAGGCGCGCTGGCGCTGGCCGCCCGACAGCGTCTCGATCCGCCGGTCCGCCAGATCGCCAAGGGCGAAGGCCGCCAGCGCCTCGCGCACCACGCGGCGGTCCTGGTCGGTGACGCGGCCCCGGTGATGCGGCCAGCGGCCAAAGCTCACCAGTTCCGCGACCGACAGGCGGCTGACCACCGTGGGGGATTGCTGCAACAGCGCCACGCGCCGCGCCCGGGCCTCGGGCTCTGCGGTGACCGGGTCCATGTCGCCCAGGGCCACCGACCCGCCAGAGGGCCGCAGCAGCCCCGAGAGGCAATGCAGCAGTGTCGACTTGCCCGCCCCGTTCGGGCCGATCAGGGCGGTGATCCCGCCCTCGGGGATGGTCAGGTCGAGGCCGCGCAGGATCTCTGCACCGCCGACCCGGTAGGTCAGTCCCGATACCCGGATCATGTCCGCACCTTTCTCAAGACGAGGGCGAGGAAGACCAGCCCGCCGAAGAATTCCACCACCACCGCCAGCGCCGATTGCATGCCCAGAAGCCGCTCGAAGACCGCCTGCCCCGCCACGAGGATCACCGCGCCGATCAGTGCCGAGGCCGGGATCAGCACCGCGAGCCGGTGGGTGTCGCAGATCTGCCGCGCAAGGCTGGCCGCCAGAAGGCCAAGAAAGGTGATCGGCCCGACCAGCGCCGTCGAGACCGAGACCATGGCCGCGATCAGCACCAGCGCCCGCATCACCACCCGGTCGTGGTTCAGCCCCAGCCCGCGCGCCGTGGCCCGGCCCAGCCCGGCCACGTCCAGCGCCGGGGCCATCCGCAGCGCCAGCCCCATGGCCAGCGCCAGAAACGCGCCCGCCACGGCCATCTGCCCGCCGTCGACGCGGTTGAACGAGGCCACGACCGCCTGCTGCACCACCGAGAACTCCGCCGGGTCCAGCATGCGCTGCACCATCTCGGACAGCCCGCGCAGCAGCACCCCGAGGATCACGCCGGTCAGGATCATCCGCGTCACATCCGCCGCATCGCGCCGCAGCAGCACGCCAAACAGCGCCATGGCCGCCGCCATCAGCACCCCGGTCTCAAGCACAAAGCGCAGCGCCTCGGGCACCTGCGCCAGCCCGACGCCGCCCAGGGCCGCCACCAGCAAGGTCTGCATCAGCACGAAGAGCGCGTCGAAACCCACGATCCCCGGCGTCAGCAGCCGGTTCATCGCCACGGTCTGGAACAGCACCGTTGCCGCGCCGGTTGCCGCGCCGACGCAGATCAGCGCCGCCAGCTTGCCGCCCCGCAGTTCGAGGATGAACCCGTAGGGTGCGCGCAGACCCCAGAGCAGGAAGAGGGCCGACAGGACCGCCAGCAGGCCCGCCATGACCCAAAGCCGGCCTGCTGACCCCGACGCCCCCGGCGCTTCGGCGGGCAGCGGCAGGTGTCCCTGCCCGGTGTCGATGCCCCGGTCAGCCATGCGCCCGCCCCGGCCTTGCGTGCAGAAGCCAGAGGAAGACGCCCGCGCCGAAGACGGCAAAGACCGTCGCCGCCGGGATCTCGTAGGGGTAGCGGATCAGGCGGCCCAATACGTCGGCGGCCAGCACCAGCGCCGCTCCGAACAGCGCCGTGACGCCGAGGTTGGCGCGCAGGTTGTCGCCCCGCCAGCGCGAGATCAGGTTGGGCGCCACCAGCCCGACGAAGGGGAAGACCCCCACTGTCACCAGCACCAGCGCCGTCAGGGTCGAGACCACAACAAGCCCCAGCGCCCGCGTCCGCCCGTAGTTCAGGCCCAGCGACCGCGCCTGCGTCTCGCCCAGCCCGAGGATGGTGATGCGGTCCGCCACCACGTAAAGCAGCGCCGCCAGCGCAGCCACGGCCCAGAGCCATTCGTAACGGCCCTGCACCACGCCCGAGAACTCTCCCAGCCGCCAGGTGCCGAGGTACTGCATCAGGTCCGCGCTCCAGGCGAACCATGTCGCGGTGGCGCCGAGGATGCCGCCGTAGATCAGCCCGACGATGGGCAAGAGCATCGGGTCCTGACGCGGCACCCGGTCGGCCAGCGCCAGAAAGCCCAGCATCCCGGCCAGCGCCGCCGCCGCCGCGACCAACATCTTGCCCGCCACCGCCATGCCGGGCGCGATCAGCGTCACCGCCAGCAGGCCCAGCATCGCCGCCTCGGGCGTGCCGGTCAGCGAGGGTTCCACCAGCCGGTTCTGCACCACCTGCTGCACCACCACCCCCGCCAGCGCCAGCCCGGCCCCCGCCAGAAGCGCGGCGGCGGTGCGCGGCAGGCGGCTGACCCAGATCAGCCAGCCGCCGTCCTGCGACAGCGACGCCGCCCCCAGCGCAAGGCTGAGGGCGACCAGCGCCACAAGCGCGGCGATGCAGAGGAAAGGCCGCAAGCGATCAGCCTTCGGAGGCGCCGAAGGCCGCGATGATCTGATCCAGCGTGTGCATCATCGCCCCGGCGCCACCCGCGGCGATGTAAAGCGGCGCGGCGTCTAGGTAGACGATCTGCCCTTCGCGGGCCGCCGTGGTCTTGGCCACCAGCGGGTTGTCCAGCGTCGCCGCCGCAGCCTCGCCCTCGGCGCCGATGGCGGCGCCCCGGTCGATCACCAGCAGCCACTCGGGATCGTGCTCGGCGAGGAACTCGAAGGACACCGGCTGGCCGTGGTTCTCGGCGTCCAGTCCGTCGACCGCCTCGGGCAGGCCGATCTCGCCGTGCAGCCAGCCAAAGCGGCTGCCCGCGCCGTAGACGGAAATCTTGCCGCCGTTGGTCAGCAGGATCAGGCCGCTGCCCTTGCCTGCGACCGCCTCTTTCGCCTCGGCGACCTTGGCGTCCAGATCGGCGGTCAGCGCCTCGGCCTCGGCCTCCTTGCCGAACAGGGCGCCATAGGCGGCGATGCGCGCGCGCGCCTGCCCCGGCAGGTCGTCGCCCCCGAGGGTCATGTCGATGGCAGGCGCGATGTCCGACACCGGCCCCAGCTGCTCGGACGAGCGCCCGCCGACCACGATCAGGTCGGGCTGCAGCACCGCCAGCGCCTCGAAATCCGGCTCGAAAAGCGTGCCCACGGCCTGCGCCTGTGCCGCCACCTCCGACAGGCTGGACAGGTAGACCGGGTTCGGCACTCCCGCGACCGGCACGCCAAGCGCGGTCAGCGTGTCGAGCGCGGCAATGTCGAAGACCGCGAGTGTTTCGGGATTGGCGCCGACCTCGGACCGGCCCGGTGGCGGTCTCGACGGTCAGGTCCTGCGCCAGGACCGGCGCGGCAAGGGTCAGGGCGGCGAGGCCGGCAAGAAGGCGGGTGCGCATGGGTGCTCCTTTCAGGGCATTTGTCTGCGCGTGGCTGGCCCGCTCGGGTTGGCTTCGCATGTCGCGCCGGTGGTAGACGATTGCAATCCGCCGCCGCAATCCCCATTCTGACAAAAACACTCGGGAAGGGAAGCCATGGCACATCACGAAATTGGGCGCTTCGAGACGCCGAACGGATCGAAATACCTGCAACAGCTCTGCAAGCACTTCGCCCACAAGATCGCCGTCACCTATGACGCCGAACAGGGCACCGCCGCCCTGCCCATGGGTCCGGCGCAGCTGCGGGCCGATCCCGAGGGGCTGACCATCGAGATCGAGGCGGACAGCGCCGAGGGCCTGCCGCGCGCCCGGGCGATCATCGACGACCACCTCGCCCGCTTCGCCTTCCGCGAGGACTTCACGACGATGAACTGGCAACCCGCCGCCTGAGGGGTTTGCCCCGGCCCCGGCCCGGTTCTCCGCCGGGGCCTTGCCGCCGGAGACCGGAACGCCTGTGTCCTGGCACGTCCTGCGCTGCCGAGAGGGGCCCGGGGGGGGCAAACCAAATATAGTCATAATAGTACTTGGATAGCTTTAGAATCCAAAATTTTTGTGTCGCATTGCCGATCCCGAAGGGGCAAAGTTGATGTCTCGACGCATTCACTTTGAGCCCCTTCGTTTGCCGCACTGCCCCAAAGAGTGAATGCGGAAAGTCAATAATGAATACTCGTGGAGTCCAAGTGTGCATGTTTCGATAGATGATTTCTCGGCACGGCTAAAAGCAGCGTTTAGCAACTATCGGAAGTTAAACGAGAGTTTCCGCGTTGGCAGAGTCGCCCCTGAAGTCCACCCAACACACCTCCACTACGCCTTTGACGACGACGTCCCGTTTCTGGAGGCCTTGCTGCCGACAGCCGACACCTTCGCCTCGAACTACCATGGACGGCGAAAGAAATTCTTGGCGCGTGGGCATAGCGACGCTGAAGCGTATTCTCTCACCCCCACGATATTTCGGCGCCCACAGGGAGATCACGCGAAACGCCAGTTCGACTACTTCATGAATGGGTACATTTCTGGGGCGTCCATCGACTACGAAACCAGAGTTTTCGCCTCGTTCCTGTCAGGCCTGAACGACAGTTCGGCACACCTATCAAAGGAGAGTATCGCGTTTTTACAGATGCATGAGAACTGGGCAGCGACAGAAGTTGGCAACATCCTCGGACCGCGCGGGCCAACCTTCAATGTGAGCAACTTTCCAAACGAGAACTTGCTTCACGAACTGGCCATTGCGCAACACCACGGCGTCCCGACCCGTTTTCTGGATTGGTCGACGAACCCGCTGAAAGCGCTTTTCTTTGCCTGCGTCGGAATTGCACCACGTCCGAAGGAAGACAATAAGCGGATCGGCGTTTGGCTCTTCCCTCTTGATTATCTAGAAATGTGCGAGCTGCTTGGGGTCGTCAAAGTGGTCAGGGCCGCGAGCTTTCAAAATACCTATATTGCCAGACAGAATGGCGTATTCACACTTCACAACCTGAGGCACCAATCTGACGGCATGTGGAACGACGTCGATGAAGAAAACAAGGTGGTAATGCCGCTAGATGCGTACCTAACGGACAATCCAAAAGCCCAAGGCTACATTGACCCTCTGATAGAACACATCGGCAAACCAATACTCATGACGCTGCCGCATCGCCATGCAGTCCGCATCCCTGCACATCTTAGTGAGTTCGATATTCGCTACTCTACGCTCATGCCAGGCCCACATGGAGCTGCGTTAGAGGCTATCCAACGTCACAAACACTACGGGATCAGCTATAGTTGAAAGTGCCATTGCCGGGGCGAAGCGTTCGCCGTTTCGGCGGCTGACCGCACAACCCTCAGCACAGCGGCTGAAACCGCCGACGTAGGCAACATCTCCGGCGGGGGACCGAAAAGTCGGCCCCCTCACCCTTCCCAACCTGCCGCCCCGCCTCAACGGCGGGCCGTCACATCTCCGCCCCTCCCCCGACAATCCGCGCGAAGGCCACCGCGAAGGGCGGCAGCGTCACGTCCCGCAGTCTCTCGCGCGGCGCCACTGGCCAGCCAGTCGGCGTCCTCCGTGGCGGCCCCGAAGGCGCCCGCGTCCATCAGCGCCACCTCTGCCTCGGCGGGCAGGGTCACACAGGCCGCATCGGCACCGAGGTTGGCCAGCATCATCCGCTGCCCGTCCCGGTCCGCGGCATAGCCCACGACGCCCTCCGGCAGGCCGGTCACACCCAGGCGGGGCGCCCCGGCCAGCGCGGCGGCCTCCGCCACCACGTGGAACAGCGGATAGACCTGCGCCGCGCGCCCATCGTAGCCCGCCTGCGGATACTCCTGTTCCGCGACGGCCACGCCAAAGGGACCGGCGGGCGCGGCAAGGCAGAGCGAGGCCACCCTGCTGCCCGCGCTCGCCGCCAGCACCCCCACCGCCCGGGCGGCGCCGAAGAGGCCACGGTGGCGCGGGTCCGCGCGCCCCATGGTGCGGCGCAGCTGCGCCGGGTTGGCGGCCACATCGGCGCCATAGGGGTTGGACCGCATCCCGATAGACACGAGGCCCAGCCGATAGGGCTTGCCCGCCGCCAGCGCCCCGGCGCTTTCGAAGATCTGCGGCAGGCACTCCAGCGTTTCGAGAACCGAGAGGTCGTCCCCCGCATGCACGATCGCGGTATTGCCATGGGTCAGGTAGTCGGCCTGCGCCATGTCGGGACGGCAGCGGTTCAGCTCGGTGAAATTGGTCATCATGCCGCCGCCGATCTCTGCCTTGGGGAAGGCCCGGCGCAGCATCGGCAACAGCTCCGCAGGAGTCGCGCCCCCGGGCCAGGGCCCGCTGGGCTGGTGGCTGCCAAGGTAGCCTTCGGGCAGCGCCAGCACCCGTCGCGGGGCCAGCCCGGCATCGGCCAGCGCGCAGGCGGCCCCTGCGATACCGGCCTCGGGCCTCGGCCCGGTCACGATCTCCACATCGACCTCGGCGCGCAGCCGCGCGGCCATGCTGGCGGCGATCGCCAGAAAGGCCGGGTCCGGCACGCCCGCCTGACGCACCAGCAGGCACCCGACGCCGGTCTTCATGGCGATGTCCCGGGCGTTTTCCGGCGCCTCCCAGCCCGGCTCCAGCGCCAGCCCGATCTGCGGAGCCCGCGCGCCGGTGCGGGCCAGCGCGACGCGCCCGCCCCCTGCCGCAGCGCCGCCCGCGCCCGCACCGGACAGCGTCACCGTCACGCTCTGCGTCACCGGCGCCTCCAGCGTGTAGACGAAGGGATGGACCAGCGGCACGCAATAGGTCTTGAAAGAGGCGTCGGACCAGTTGCGCTGGTCCTCCATCTCGAAGACCTCACCGCCAAAGGTGATGTCGACCGCCACACCCCCAGGCTGTGCCGCAGCCCGGCAATATCCATGACCGGCTGATCCGGCGAGATCAGCGCCGGAAAACCGGTCTGCTCCTGCGTGCCGTCGGAATGGGTGACCGTCAGATCCGCGCCCGCGACGCCCCGGATCGGATGCAGCACGGTAAAGCCCGCGCGGTTGGTGCGGAAGGGCGTGGCGCCCGGATCCATGGTCAGCCGCGCGGTCAGCCTCCCGCCCGCCTCGGCGCGCACCTCCAGCAGGCAGCGCAGCGCGCCCTCCGCGACGGTAAAACGCAGCCGCCCGGCAAAGCCCGCTCCCGCATCAAGCTGCTCTTCTTCGACGGTGACGGGCCAGGTGCCCCAGCTTTCGTCGCGGATCGGCCAGGCCAGGGCCCGCACAACCTCGACCCCGTGCCAGCGGATCTGCCGCAGCGCCTCCTGTCCCCACAGGAAGGACAGCGGCCCGACCGCCACCCGCCGCAGCGCCGCCATCGGCTCTTCGGTCCCGTAAATCGCCGGATCGCTCATACCGCCCCCACTGCCCGCCGTTCACCAAGCCGCCCAAAAGCGGCCCGCCGATCATAGGCCGCGCGCCCTGCCGGTCAATTCGCCGCACCGCAGACCCGGCAAGCGCCGGGCAACACGGGCAGAAAGCCCGCCCCCGCGCCCCCCCGGTGCAACGCCGACGCCCCCGGCGCGCCCCTCTCGACACCGTCACCGCCGCCAATGGACGCCGCCCCCGACCGGGACCGCCTCCCGCTCTTCTCTGGTCTTCCAAATACCCTCGGGGGAGGCCGCAGGCCGGGGGCAGAGCCCCCTCCGACGCCGCCACCGGCGACACCGCCCGGCGCAGCCCCGCCAGCCCACAGACCGGCCCGGCAGACCCCGCCGCCGCTCAGGGCTTGCGGAACAGCCGCGTCTGTTCGAACAGCGCGTCCAGCGCCTCGAAGCGGTCCCGGGCCTCGGGCCAGACGGTTTCCTGCGCGGCGGCGATCAGCGCCTCCAGCACCATCATGGTCGAGACATTGGAATCCCAGGCCGAGGGGATCTCGACCCAGCAATTGAAGCTTTGCGTCGCGATCTCGGCCACCGGGCTGGACCACTGGTCGGTGATCAGCACCACCCGCACGCCGCGCTGCGTCGCCAGTTCCGCCAGCCGCAGCAGGTTCGCCTCGTAGCGGCGGATGTCGAAGACCAGCAGCACATCGCCCGCCTTCATGTCCACCAGGTAATGCGGCCATGTGGCCGAGGACGAGGTCAGATGCGTGACCCCGGGCCGCACCGCCTGAAGATGGGTGAAGGCGTAATCCGCCAGCGCATGGGTGATCCGCCCGCCGACGATGTACAACCCATGCGAGGGGTCCGACAGCAGCGCCGCCGCGGCGTCGAAGCCACCAGAGCCGATATTGGCAAAGGTCGTCTGGATGTTCTGCGTCACCGCCTTGGCGAAAGTGTTCAGCGGGTGGCCGTCCGGCGCTTCTGTCGCCCAGACGGCGCGGCGCTCGGTCGGGCCCGAGGCCCGGGCCTGCAACTCTTCCCGCAGGGCCTGGTGGAATTGCGGGAAGCCCTTGAAGCCCAGCTTCTGCACCATGCGCGCGATGGTGGGGGTCGAGACCCCGGCCCCGGCGGCGACCACGGTGATGCTGGCCAGACCGGCGGCAGGATAATCCTCCAGCAGGGCATTGGCGACCTTGCGCTCTGACTGGGTCAGCGCGGTGTACTGCGCGCGGATGCGTTCGCGGACGGTCGCGGCCTGCTGGCTCAAGTGGGCTCCCCCGTGGCTGGTTCCTGGGCGGTTGACGGCCTCTGCCCGGGAATCCCCGACCGACCGATGAAGAGATATTGACACAACCGTGACAGTTGTGGAGACTTTTTTCAGAAACGGGGGAATGACGATGTTCGAAGGCGATGACGACGACCGCACAGGGCCGGTCCGCGTGATCAACGGCTGCGGCAGGGGCGGCGTGCTTTTGCTGTGCGAACATGCCTCGGCGCATATCCCGGCGCGCTACGGCGGCCTTGGCCTGCGCGCCGACTGGCGCGACAGCCATGCGGCATGGGACCCGGGCGCGCTGGCGCTGGCGCAGGTGCTGTCCTCTGCCCTGAACGCGCCGCTGGTGGCGGGGGCCGTGTCGCGGCTGGTCTACGACTGCAACCGGCCGCCCTCTTCGCCCTCTGCCATGCCCGAACGCTCCGAGGTGGTCGAGGTGCCGGGCAATGTCGGGCTGACGCCCGAAGCCCGGGCAGAACGGGTCGAATCGGTCTATGCCCCCTTCCTGGCCGCCGTAGAGGCGCAGCTTGGCCGCGCGCCCGGGGCGCTGGTGACGGTGCACAGCTTCACCCCGCTTTGGCACGGCACCCCGCGCGAGACAGAGATCGGCCTCTTGCACGACAGCGACGCGCGGCTGGCCGAGGCCATGCTGGCACGGGCGCCGCAGGGCCGCGTGGTGCATCTCAACCGCCCCTATGGCCCCGAGGATGGCGTGACCCATTCCCTGCAACTTCACGGCAAGGGGCTGCCCAACGTGATGATCGAGGCCCGCAACGACCTGCTGACCACCTCGAAGGATGTGCAGACCATGGCCATGGACCTGCTGGCCATGCTGACGCCCGCGCTTGCGGAGGTGGCCGATGCCTAGGCTTGCGACCGGCTTTGTCCACGGCGTCGACGCCATGAACCGCTTTATCGGGCGCATCGCCATGTACGGCATCTTCGTGCTGATCGGCGTGCTGCTCTGGTCGAGCGTGTCCAAGGCCGCCTTCCTGCCCTCGCTCTGGACGCTGGAGACAGCGCAATTCGTCATGGTCGCCTATTACGTCCTTGGCGGGCCCTACTCGATCCAGCTGGGGTCGAACGTGCGGATGGACCTGTTCTACGGCAACTGGACGATCCGCCAGAAGGCCTGGATGGATGCCTTCACCGTCTTCTTCCTGATGTTCTACCTCGGTGTGCTTCTTTACGGCGCGCTGGGATCGCTGGCCTATTCGATGGGCTACTTCGGGATGCAGCCGCTGGAGTATTTCATCGAGTTCTTCGGCGCGCTCTTCACCGGCGGCTTTGACGCGGCGGGCGAGAAACTGGGCTTTCTCGAACGCTCCTCGACCGCCTGGCGTCCGGTGATGTGGCCGGTCAAGCTGATCCTCGCATTCGGGGTTTTCCTGATGCTTTTACAATGCCTTGCGGAGCTGATCCGTGACATCGAGCCGCATCCGCGGGGAAGATATCTGATGAGTCAGGAACTGATCGCAATCGTCATGTTCTCGGGCATGATGCTGATGCTGATGACCGGGCAGCGGGTCTTCGGCGCCATCGGCTTTGTCGGCGCGCTGGCGGGGCTTCTGCTCTGGGGCACCGGGGGCGTCGACGTGCCCTTCGCCGCCGCCATGAAGCTGATGAAGTGGTATCCGCTGCTGACGCTGCCGATGTTCATCTTCATGGGCTACGTGCTGTCGGAATCGAAGATCGCCGACGATCTGTACAAGATGTTCCACGTCTGGATGGGGCCGGTGCGCGGCGGCCTTGCCATCGGCACCATCGGCTTGATGGTGCTGATCTCGGCCATGAACGGGCTTTCCGTGGCTGGCATGGCCATCGGCGCCACCATCGCCCTGCCGGAACTGCTGCGGCGGGGCTACGACAAGATCATGGTGACGGGGGTGATCCAGGCCGGGTCCAGTCTTGGCATCCTCGTGCCACCCTCCGTCGTGCTGGTGCTCTATGCGATGATCGCGCGGCAGCCGGTGGGGCAGCTGTGGTTGGCGGGCGTGGTGCCCGGGCTGATGATGGCCACGATGTTCGTGATCTACATCTACGTGCGCTGCCGCCTGCAGCCCGAGCTGGGCCCGCCCCTCCCCGAGGAAGAGCGCAACGTCAGCCGCGCCGAAAAGCTGCGCCTTCTGCGGGCGGGCATCCTGCCGCTGGCGATCTTTGCGGTGATGATGGTGCCCTTCGTCAAGGGCTGGACCAGCCTCGTCGAAAGCTCGGCCATCGGCGCCATGGCGGCCTTCCTCGCCGCCGTGCTGAAGGGTCGCATGACCCGCGCCGTCTTCGAGACCTCGGTGCGCCAGACCCTCGCCATCTCCTGCATGTTCATGTGGATCATCCTCGCCGCGCTCGGGTTCGGCGCGATCTTCGACGGGCTGGGCGCGGTCGGCGCCATCGAGTCGCTGTTCACCGAGAAGCTGGGCCTGTCCCCCTGGATGATCCTGATCCTGATGCAGCTGTCGTTCATCGTCATGGGCACCTTCCTCGACGACACCGCGATGCTGGTGATCGTGGCGCCGCTCTATGTGCCGCTGGTGGGGGCGCTTGGCTTCGACCTGATCTGGTACGGGGTGCTCTACACGATCACGACGCAGATCGCCTACATGACGCCGCCTTTCGGCTACAACCTCTTCCTGATGCGCGCCATGGCGCCGCCGGAAATCGGCCTTATGGACATCTACCGCTCGATCATCCCCTTCGCGCTGGTCATGGTGCTGGCACTGGCCCTGATCATGGTGTTCCCGCAGATCGCCCTGTGGCTGCCGGGGCTGGTATACGGAAACTGAACCATAATGAGCCCCGACAACGGGGCCGCAAACCCTAGCAACCTGGAGACGTTGAAGATGACCACATCCCGCAGAAAGTTCCTGACCACCGCCGCCGTCGGCGCGGCGGCTGCCCCCTCGCCGCGCCCGCGCTGGCGCAATCCACCATCACCTGGCGGATGCAGACCTATGCCGGTGCCGCGCTGGCCGAACATGTGGTGAAGCCCGCCATCGACACCTTCAACAAGATCGCCGGCGACCGGATGCAGATCGAGCTGTTCTACGCCGACCAGCTTGTTCCCACGGGCGAACTGTTCCGCGCCATGCAGCGCGGCACCATCGACGCGGTGCAGTCGGACGACGACTCGATGGCCTCGCCGACCGAGGTGACGGTCTTCGGCGGCTACTTCCCCTTCGCCTCGCGCTACTCGCTGGACGTGCCGGTGCTGTTCAACCAGTACGGCTTGAACGAGATCTGGGGCGAGGAATACGCCAAGGTCGGCGTCAAGCACATCAGCGCGGGCAGCTGGGATCCCTGCCATTTCGCCACCAAGGACCCGATCAACAGCCTTGCCGACCTTCAGGGCAAGCGCATCTTCACCTTCCCGACCGCGGGCCGCTTCCTGAGCCAGTTCGGGGTCGTGCCCGTCACCCTGCCGTGGGAAGACATCGAGGTCGCGGTGCAGACCGGCGAGCTTGACGGCATTGCCTGGTCGGGCATCACCGAGGACTACACCGTGGGTTGGGCGGATGTGACCAACTATTTCCTCACCAACAATATCTCGGGCGCGTGGATCGGGCATTTCTTCGCCAACCAGGGCCGTTGGGACGAACTGCCCGAGGACCTGCAACTGCTGCTGACCACCTGCATGGAGCAGTCGCATTACTACCGCCAGTGGTGGTACTGGGGCGGCGAAGCCTCGCTTCGCGTGAACGGCGACAAGCTGAAGCTGACCTCGATCCCCGATGCCGAATGGGATCAGGTCGAGAAAGCGGCCCAGACCTTCTGGGACGAGATCGCCGCCGAGTCCGAGACCAAGGCAAAGGTCGTCCAGATCTTCAAGCAGTACAACGCCGACATGGCCAAGGCCGGTCGTCCCTACCGCTACACCTGACGCATCCAAGCCCCGGCCCCGGCGCATGGGTGCCGGGGCCACTCTATTGAAAGGACTGCCAGACATGCCCGGCCCCCTGACCTTCGACGACCTGAAACAACAGGTTTCAACCGGCGCCATCGACACGGTGCTGGTCTGCATGGTGGACATGCAGGGCCGCCTGATGGGCAAGCGCTTTCACGCGGCGCATTTCGTCAACAGCGCGTGGGAGGAAACCCACTGCTGCAACTACCTGATGGCCACCGACCTCGTGATGTCGACGCCCGAGGGCTATGCCTCGACCTCGTGGGAGCAGGGCTACGGCGATTACGTGATGAAGCCGGACCTGTCGACGATCCGCCCGATGCCCTGGCTGCCCGCGACGGTCATGGTGCTTTGCGACCTTCTGGACCACCACACCCACGAAGAGGTGCCGCACAGCCCCCGCGCCATGCTGAAGAAGCAGGTGAAACGGGCCGAGGCCATGGGCCTGACCCCGCTGATGGCGACCGAGCTGGAATTCTTCCTCTTCGAGCGCAGCTTCGACGAGATCCGCAAGGGCGGCTTCCGCGATCTCGACACGCTGATCGGCTACAATCAGGACTACAACATCATGATGACCAGCCGGGAAGAGCATGTGATGCGCCCGGTCCGCAATCACCTCTATGCCGCCGGGCTCCCGATCGAGAACTCGAAGGGCGAGGCCGAGACCGGGCAGGAAGAGCTGAACATCAAGTATGCCCCGGCGCTGGACACCGCCGAGTACCACACCATCGCCAAGCACGCGGTGAAAGAGATCGCCCAGCAGCAGGGCCATGCCGCCAGCTTCCTGGCGAAATGGCACCACGACAAGGTGGGCTCCTCCAGCCACGTTCACATGTCTTTGTGGAAAGGGTTCGACCCGGCCTTCTACGACAAGGACGACGCGCTTGGCATGTCGGACCTGATGAAAAGCTACACCGCGGGCCTGCTGAAATACGCCCCCGACATCATGATTTTCCTCGCCCCCTACATCAACAGCTACAAGCGCTTCGTGGCGGGCACCTTCGCGCCGACGCGGATCATCTGGTCGGTCGACAACCGCACCGCGGGCTTCCGGCTGTGCGGCGACGGCACCAAGGGCGTGCGCATCGAATGCCGCGTCGGCGGGTCGGACCTGAACCCCTATACCGCCATGGCCGCCCTGCTGGCGGCGGGGCTGAAGGGCATCGAGGACGGGCTGGACCTGCAACCGGCCTTCACCGGCGACGCCTATGCGGGCGAGGCGCCGGAATTGCCCACCACCCTGCCCGCCGCACGGGCCGCGCTGCTGGCCTCGGACCTGCTGCGCGAGGCCTTCGGCGAGGACGTGGTGATCCACTACGCCCGCGCGGCAGAGGTGGAAATCGAGGACTTCAACCGCGTCGTGACCGACTACGAGATCGCGCGCGGCTTCGAGATGGCCTGACCAAAGGCCCAGTGAGGAACACATGAGCAAGACCCTGAAGAACATCTCTCCCATCGACGGCAGCACCTATGCCGAGCGCCCGGTCCTGACACTGGACGCGGCGCAGGCCGCCGCCGCGCGCGGCAAGGCGGCGCAGGCGACATGGGCCGCGCGTCCGTTGCAGGAACGTATCGACCTCGTGATGGCCGGTGTCGCCGCCGTCGGCGCAATGAACGACGAGATCGTGCCGGAACTGGCGCATATGATGGGCCGCCCGGTCCGCTTCGGCGGCGAGTTCGGCGGTTTCAACGAGCGGGCCTCCTACATGGCGGGGATCGCCGCCGAAGCGCTCGCCCCCATCGAGGTCGGCGAGGATCAGACCTTTACCCGGTACATCAAGCGCGTGCCGCTGGGTCTGGTCTTTGTCGTGGCGCCCTGGAACTACCCCTACATGACGGCGATCAACACCGTCGCCCCCGCCCTGATCGCGGGCAATACCGTCATGCTGAAGCACGCCACCCAGACCCTTCTGGTGGGCGAGCGCATGGCGCGGGCCTTCCATCAGGCGGGTGTGCCCGAGGATGTCTTCCAGAACGTCTTCCTCGATCACGACACCACCTCGGCGCTGATCGCCGCCAATGCCTTCGACTTCGTGAACTTCACCGGCTCGGTCGGCGGTGGCCGCGCCATCGAGCGCGCAGCGGCGGGCACCTTCACCGGCACCGGGCTGGAGCTGGGCGGCAAGGACCCGGGCTATGTCATGGAGGACGCCGATCTGGATGCCGCCGTCGACACGCTGATCGACGGGGCGATGTTCAACTCGGGCCAGTGCTGCTGCGGCATCGAGCGGATCTACGTGCACGAGTCGCTCTACGACGCCTTCCTCGAAAAGGCGCTGGCGGTGGTGCGCGGCTACAAGCTGGGCAACCCGCTGGACCCCGAAACCACCATCGGCCCCATGGCGCATGTACGCTTCGCGCAGGAGGTCCGCGCCCAGATCGCCGAGGCCGTCGATATGGGCGCCACCGCCCATATCGAGACCATGCCCGGGGACGACGGCGGCGCCTATCTGACGCCGCAGATCCTGACCGGCGTGACCCACGACATGCGCGTCATGCGCGACGAAAGCTTCGGCCCGGTCGTGGGCATCATGAAGGTCCGCGACGACGAAGAGGCCATCGCGCTGATGAACGACAGCGCCTTCGGCCTGACCGCCTCGCTCTGGACGGCGGATGTGGACCGCGCGCAGGCGGTGGGTGACCGGATCGAGACCGGCACCGTCTTCCTGAACCGCGCCGACTACCTCGACCCGGGCCTGTGCTGGACCGGCTGCAAGCAGACCGGGCGCGGCGGCGGCCTGTCGGTGATCGGCTTCCACAACCTGACCCGGCCCAAGTCCTACCACCTGAAGCGCGTGACCCGCGCCTGACGGACCGGCCCGGCCCGCACGGGGCCGGGTGCGAACACGCGGGCCGCGCCGCACAACCGGCGCGGCCCACCAGCGCCAAGGGCCTGTTCCCCGACCGGGGGCCCGCCACGCGCGCAAGACGGCACCCGGCCCCTCCCCTTCAGGGCCGGGCAGCCAGACCGACAAGCCCCCGCCCCTTCGCCGGGCGGGTCACACCCTCCACCAGACAGGCCGCCCCCGCGACGGGTCCGGCGCCCAACACAGACAAAGAGCCCCGACATGAGCCTCACCGGAAACTGGTCCTACCCCACCGCCATCAAGTTCGGCGCAGGCCGCATCGCGGAACTGCCCGCCGCCTGCGCGCAGGCTGGCATGACGCGCCCCCTGCTGGTCACCGACAAGGGGCTGGCCGATCTGCCGATCACCGATGCGACGCTGGACATCCTCGAAGCCGCCGGGCTGGGCCGCGCGCTTTTCGCCGACGTCGATCCGAACCCGAACGAGATCAACCTTGCCGCCGGTGTCGCCGCCTATCGGGACGGCGGCCACGACGGGGTGATCGCCTTCGGCGGCGGCTCGGGGCTGGATCTGGGCAAGATGGTCGCCTTCATGGCGGGCCAGACGCGCCCGGTCTGGGACTTCGAGGATATCGGCGACTGGTGGACCCGCGCCGATGCCTCTGTGATTGCGCCCATCGTGGCGGTGCCGACCACCGCCGGGACCGGCTCCGAGGTGGGGCGCGCCAGCGTCATCACCAATTCCGAGACGCATGAGAAGAAGATCATCTTCCACCCCAAGGTGCTGCCCGCCGTGGTGATCTGCGACCCCGAGCTGACCGTGGGCATGCCGAAGCCGATCACCGCCGGCACCGGGCTCGACGCCTTCGCGCATTGCGTCGAGGCGTTCAGCAGCCCGCATTACCACCCCATGAGCCAGGGCATCGCGCTGGAGGGGATGCGGCTGGTCAAGGACTACCTGCCCCGCGCCTACGCCGACGGCACCGATATCGAGGCGCGCGCGCAGATGATGTCGGCGGCGATGATGGGTGCCACCGCCTTCCAGAAGGGCCTGGGCGCGATCCACGCCATGAGCCACCCCATCGGCGCGCATTTCAACACCCACCACGGCACCACCAACGCGGTCTGCATGCCCGCCGTGCTGGCCATGAACGCCGAGGCCATCAAGGACCGCTTCGACATGGCGGCGGGCTATCTTGGCATCTCGGGCGGCTTCGCGGGCTTCCAGACCTTCGTGCAGGGGCTGAACGACACGCTGGGCATCCCGCGCCGCCTGTCGGACATGGGCGTGACCGAAGACGCCATCCCGGCGCTGGTGGCGGGCGCGCTGAAGGACCCGTCCTGCGGCGGCAACCCGGTGGCGCTGACGGCGGAGAATCTCGAGGGCCTGTTCCGCGCCGCGCTCTGACGGAGGGGGCTCTGCCCCCGCTCGCTGCGCTCGCCCCCCGCGGTATTTGGAGGACCAGAGAAGGGGGCGGGACGACCTTTCCCGCGGCGGCGCCGGGCCCGGATCGTGGCCCGGTCCGGCTTGCCGCCTCCTCAGGCGGCACCCGCCCGCGCGATCGGGTCTGCCTTGCTGCGTCTCTTGCTGCGTCTGCGGAGTCGCACACGCAAGGGTGATTGCCTCCACGCCCCCGCGGGCTGTGGACAATGGCCCTCTGCTCCCTATGATTCCCGCCACAGGGATACGCGGCAGCCTGCCCGCGCGCCGCGATCCAAGGGGGAAAGAGCGATGAGTGACCACCCGCAGGCGCCGCTTGCCGAGGGGCCGATGCTGGCCTGCCCGGTCTGCGACACGCTGCACGCAGAGCCACAGGTGCCGGTGGGCCATGTCGCCCGCTGCCGCCGCTGCGGCCATGTGCTGGCCGCCCCGCGCGAGGGCGCCTTTGCCCGCGTGCTGGCGCTGGCCATCACCTCGGTCATCCTGATGGTCGGCGCGGTCTTCTTTCCCTTCATCGAACTGGATGCCGCGGGCCTGCACAACCGCGCCTCGGTGCTGGATGCGGTTCTGGCCTTCTCGACCGGGCTGATGGTGCCCCTGTCCTTCGCGGTGGCGCTGCTGATCGTGCTGATCCCCACCGCGCGACTGTTCGCGATCATCTACACCATCGGACCGCTGGTGGCCGGGCGCCCGCCCTTCGCCGGGGCCACGCGGGCCTTCCGCCTGTCCGAGCGCCTGCGGCCCTGGTCGATGGCCGAAATCTTCATCATCGGGGTCGCCGTCGCATTGGTGAAGGTCGCGGGCCTCGCCACCGTCAGCCTTGGCCCGGCCTTCTGGGCCTTTGCCATCCTCGTCCTTGTCACCGTCCTTCAGGACAACGCCATGTGCCGGTACACGATATGGAAAACGCTGGAACAGCCGAGCTGATCACGGCGCGGCAGGCGGGCCTTGTCGCCTGCACGCGCTGTGGCCGGGTCCACCGCCCCTCGGAAGAGGCCTGCACGCGCTGCGGCGCGCCGCTGAACCCCGCCGGGCGCAAGTCCATGCAGGCGGTCTGGGCCTGGCTGGTGGCGGGCGTCGTGGTCTACATCCCCGCCAACATCTACCCGATGCTGCGCACCTCCACCCTGCTGGACCAATCGGAAAGCACCATCGTCGGCGGCGCCATCGAGCTTGTGCAACACGGCTCTTACGCGGTGGCGGCCATCGTCTTCATCGCCTCGGTCCTGATCCCCGTTGGCAAGTTCATCGCCATCGGCTACCTGGCGCTGGACCTGACGCCCTCGACCCTGCTGAACAAGCACCAGCGGCACCGCCTTTACGAGGTGGTCGAGTTCATCGGCCGCTGGTCGATGATCGACGTCTTCGTCGTGGCCATCCTGTCGGCCCTTGTCCAGCTTGGGTCCGTCGCTATCATTAACCCCGGTATCGCCGCGGTCAGCTTTGCCCTTTCGGTTGCCTTCACGATGCTGTCGGCCCGGGCCCTGGACCCCCGGCTGATCTGGGACGAAGACGAGAAAGAAGAGCACCCTTGAGCGCACCCACCCCAGCAGAGCCCCATGTCACACCCGTCCGCAGGCGCCGGCTTTCGGGGCTGTCCTTCGTCTGGCTGGTGCCGGTGCTCGCGCTGGCCGTGTCGCTGGGCATCGCCTACCAAAGCTATGCCGCACGCGGGGTGCTGGTCGAGATCGCCTTTGAAAGCGCCTCCGGCGTGGTCGCGGCGAAAACCGAGCTCAAGTACCGCGACGTCACCGTGGGCATGGTCGAGGACGTGGCCTTTTCCAGCGATCTCTCGCGGGTCGTGGTCGGCGTCCGGGTGGCCCGGAACGTGGCGCCCTACCTCGATGCGGACGCGAAATTCTGGGTCGTCCGGCCCGAAGTCACGACGCAGGGCATCAGCGGGCTGAACACCGTGCTGTCGGGCGTCTACATCGAAGGCCGCTGGGATTCCGAGGCCGGCGAAGCCCTGACGGAATTCGAGGGGCTGGAGCGCGAGCCGCTGGCCGACGGGACCCGGCCCGGTACGGCCATCGTGCTGCGGGCCAAGGAGGGCAACTCGATCGTTGCCGGCGCCCCGATCCTCTACAAGGGGATCAAGGTCGGCGCTGTCGAGGCCCCCGAACTGACCCGGCGCGGCGACGGCGTGGTGATCCGCGGCTTCGTCGAGGCGCCCTACAACCAGATCCTGACCCGCAATTCGCGCTTCTGGGATATCTCGGGCATCTCGGTCTCCGTCGGCGCGGGCGGCGTGTCGCTCGACTTCACCTCGGTCGCCTCGCTGCTGCAGGGCGGCATCGCCTTCGACACGCTGGTGGCGGGCGGAGAGATGGCGCGCGCGGGCCAGAGCTACACGCTTTACGCCGATGCCGAAGAGGCGCGCGTCAGCCTGCTGGAGGATCCGGGCTCGGCACGGCTGCGGGTGCTGGCCACCTTCGACGGCTCGGTGGCGGGGCTGAGCGAGGGCGCGCTGGTGCGGTTCCGCGGCGCGCCGGTGGGCGAGGTCAGCTCGGTCGGCATGGTGGCCGAAACCGAGGGCAACCGCCGCGTGGTCTACATGCAGGCGACCCTGTCGTTGCGGCCCGGGCGGCTGGGACTGGACAGCGACACGAATGCCGCCGAAAGCATGGATTTCCTCAGCGACATGGTCGCGCAGGGCCTGCGGGCGCAGCTGTCGACCGCGAGCATCCTGTCCAGCGACCTCGTGGTGAACCTTGTCGAGGTGCCCGACGCAGAGCCCGCGGTGCTGGCCTCTGACGGCGACTCGCTGCCGCGCCTGCCGACCATCACCGCCGAGATGTCCGACCTGAACGCCACCGCCGAGGGCGTCTTCGAGCGCATCAACAACCTGCCGGTCGAGGAACTCATGGCGGCGATCCAGGGGCTGGTGGAAAACGCCAATACCCTGGTCGCCTCGGACGACACGCGGCAGATCCCGGCAGAGGTCAACGCCACGCTGGCCGAGCTGCGCACGCTTTCGCCCGACCTCAGGAAGACGCTGAACGAGTTGCAGACCACCGTCGCCGAAGCGCGCGGAACCCTGGGCGAGGCCACGCTGATCGTGCGCGACCTGCGCGAGGGCGGCGCCAGCGAAAAGCTCAACCAGGCGCTGACCTCGGCGGCAGACGCCGCCGACGCCGTCGAAAGCGCGGCGCTGGAACTGCCCAAGATCACCGCCCGTGTGAGCGGCCTCGTCGGACGGGCCGAAACGGTGATCGACGCCTACGGAGACGGCTCGCGGCTGATCACCGGGGCGCTGTCGACGCTGCGGGATATCAGCCAGGCGGCGGATGCCATGCGCACCCTCGCCCGGACCCTGCAACGCAACCCCAACTCTCTGCTCCTGGGACGGTGACATGCGTATGAAAACTCTGGCGAGCCGGGATGGTCGCCCTTACACTGGCCGCCTGCGGAACCTCCGGGCCACAGTACCTCGTCGAGACCCCGGCCTCCGACCTGCGCGTACGCGCCCGGGTGCCGACGATGGTGGTGCGCACCGTCTCGCTGCCCAGCTACGCGGCGGACGAGGCCATCGCCTTTCAGGCCGAGGACGGGTCGGTGCAGATGATGAACAAGGGGCTCTGGGCGGACGAGCCCGAGCGCGCCACAACGCTGGCGATCACCCGGCACCTGAACACCATGACCTCGGCCAAGGTGGCACCCGATCCCCGGCCGCTGCCGCAGCCCGCCATCGGCGTTCTGGATATCCGGGTCGAGACCTTCATCGCCACGCGACAGCGCAGCTTCCGCATGTCGGGCCAGTATTTCCTGGGCTCCGAGACGCCCGACCCGATCGTGCCGGACGATCCCGACAAGGATCCGATCGAACGGCCCGCGCCGCTCTCTGACAAGGCGCGGAACTTCGATCTGCAGATCCCGCTGACCGGCCCCGGCCCCGGCGCCATCGCCACCGCGCAGGCCGCCGCGCTGAAAAGCCTCGCCGAGGCCATCGCCCGCGACATGGCGCGCTGAGCCCACGGGGTCTTCGACGAAGACCCCGCCCGCGGCCAAAGTCTTCGTCGAAGACTTTGGCGCCCCCGCAGCGGTTGGCCTTTGCGGCGCCACCCGCCTATGCTGGCCCCACATTCCGCCTTTCAGGACGACACCCATGAAAACCGCCATCGCCACCGTTTCGATCTCTGGCAACCTGCGCGAGAAGCTCGAGGCCATCGCCGCGGCGGGATTCGACGGCATCGAGATCTTCGAACAGGATTTCATCGCCGATGAGGCCGGCCCGCGCGAGGTCGGGCGGATGATCCGCGACCACGGGCTGGAGATCCCGCTGTTCCAGCCGTTCCGCGATTTCGAGGGGCTGCCCGGCGGGCTGCGCGCCAAGGCCTTCGACCGGGCCGAGCGCAAGTTCGACCTGATGCAGGAACTGGGCACCGACCTCGTGCTGGTCTGCTCTTCCTGCCATCCCCAAAGCCTGGGCGGCATCGACCGCGCCGCCGACGACTTCGCCGAACTGGGAGAGCGCGCCGCCAGACGCGGGCTGCGCGTGGGCTTCGAGGCGCTGGCACGGGGCCGCCACATCAACGACCACCGCGACGCCTGGGAGGTGGTGCGCCGCGCCGACCACCCTGCCGTGGGGCTGATCGTGGACAGCTTCCACACCCTGTCGCGCGGCATCGACCCCGATACCATCCGCCGCATTCCCGGCGACCGCATCTTCTTCGTCCAGCTTGCCGACGCGCCGAAGATCGACATGGACCTGCTGTACTGGTCGCGGCACTTCCGCAACATGCCCGGCGAGGGCGATCTGGACGTGCAGGGCTTCATGCGGGCGGTCATGGCGGCGGGCTACACCGGGCCGATCAGCCTGGAGATCTTCAACGACCAGTTCCGCGGCGGCCCGACGAAGACGCTGGCCCGCGACGGCTATCGCTCGATCGTGGCGCTGATGGACGACGTGCGCCGGGCCGAACCCGAGGCCAAGGTCGACCTTGCGCCGATGCCCGCGCGGGTCGCGCCCCGGGGGGTGTCCTTCATCGAGTTCGCCTCGCGCGGGGAGGAGGCGGAAGAGCTGCGCGCCCTGCTGTCCGGCCTTGGCTTCGAGGTCGTCGGCCAGCACCGCAACAAGGCGGTGACCCTCTGGCAACAGGGCGAGATCCGCATCGTCGTCAATGCCGAGGAAGAGGGCCACGCGGCGCGGGCCTTCAACCTGCGCGGCACCTCGGTCTGCGACCTTGGCCTTCTGGTCGACAGTGCCGCCGAGGTGGCCGAGCGGGCGGCCCGCCTTGGCTCCCAGCCCTTCAGCCAGCCGATCGGACCCGGCGAGGTGCCGATCCCGGCGGTTCGCGGCCTGTCCGGTTCGGTCCTGCACTTCATGGATTCCAGCGCCACGCTTGGCGGCGTCTGGGAACAGGAGTTCACCGGAGCGGGGGGCGCCGTCCCGGGCGCCGGGCTGCAACGCGTCGATCACATCGCCCAGACGATGACCTATGACGAGATGCTCAGCTGGACGCTGTTCTACACCACCCTGCTGGACATGCGCAAAAGCCCCATGGTCGATGTGATCGACCCGGACGGGCTGGTGCGCAGCCAGGTGGTCGAGGCACCGGACGGGGCGCTGCGGGTCACGCTGAACGGCGCGGACACCTACCGTACCCTCGCCGGCGCCTTTCTCGAGGAAAGCTTCGGCGCGCCGGTGCAGCATATCGCGCTGGCCACCGACGATATCTTCGCAACGCTCGACCTGCTGCGCGCGAGGGGCTTCAGCCCCCTGCCGATCCCGCAGAACTACTTCGACGATCTCGCCGCGCGCTTCGACTTTCCCGAGGGGTTGCTGGAGAAGATGCAGGCCGCCAATGTCCTTTACGACGAGGATGCCAGCGGCGCCTTCTTCCAGTGCTACACGCCGACCTTCGCGGGCGGGTTCTTCTTCGAGATCGTCGAGCGGCGCGCGGGATACGGCGGATACGGCGCCCCGAACGCGCCCTTCCGCATCGCCGCGCAAAAGCGGTTGCGCCGCACCAAGGGTGTGCCCGCCCTCTGAAGCGCCCCGGCGGGGCCATCCAGCGCGCGTCCCGCCCGCCCACACCCAGAGGATGCCCCGCTGACCGGCGGCTCGAAAACCCGCGCCGCGACGGTCTGCCCGAGGACCGGGCGGTTCTTCCGGGGGCCTCAAGGCGCGGAGCACCGCCCGTCCTGTCCGCGACCGATCTGCGCGGCAAGAAGGTGGCATTCGCAAGCCGCTTCCGCCGTTCCCGCGTGCAGAAGGCCCGGCAAGGGGGCACGGTCGTCGGCCACGGCCCGGCGCGTCACAGGCGCGCCAGCGTCTCCTGCATCAGCCGCCCGGCGGCGCGGCTGTGCTGGCGGTAGCGGTGGCTGATCACGAAATAGGGCGTGACGAGGATCGGCTCGACCAGCGGCAGGGTCACCAGATCCGCCGCCAGCGGCCCCGCCGCCAGAAGGCTTGCCGCCTCCGCCGACAGCGAGGTGATCACGCTGGTGTCCCCCGCCAGCATCGCCAGCGCCACCAGCAGCGAAGAGCTGTTCGTGACCCGGGGCGGCACCGGCAGGCCCTGCCCCCGGAAGGCGCCCTCGACCGCCACCCGGATCGGCGAGCCCCGTTCCTGGATGACCCATTCGAAGGGCAGCGTGTCGGCCAGCGCCACCGCCCCCTGCCCCGCCAGCGGGTGCGACCGGCGGACCATCAGCTCCGCCACCTCGTTGCGTGCCGGGTATAGCTCGAAGTCGGCCCCCTCGACCCCCGGCGGCAGGCGCGCGACGATGAAGTCCATCGTCCCCTCCTGCAACCCCCGCACCAGCTGCGCCGAGGGCCCCACGTCCACCGTCACCCGGATGCCCGGGGTCTCGGCCTTCACCGCCTGCACGGCGGGCACCACGCAGCCCACCGCCGGGCCGGTGACGGTGCCAACGCGGACCTCTCCGGCGGTGCCGCGCTGAAGCTCGGTGACCTCGGTTTCGAGGCTTTCGAAGCCCGACAGGATCGCGCGGGCATGGCGCAGGCAGGCGGCGCCCAGTTCCGTTGCCTCCATCCCGCGCGGGTGGCGGTAGAACAGCGCGCCGCCCAGCTCCCGCTCCATTTCCGCCAGCGCGCGCGAGGCAGCGGGCTGCGACAGGCCCATGGCCTCGGCGGCGACCTGCAACTGCCGCCGCTCGGCGATCAGGTTCATCAGGTGCAGGTGCTGGGGCTTCAGGCGGCGCAGCAGGGACATGACATTTCCAGACATGACGAAATCGGTATGCACCTTATGCCTAATCCGATTTGAGAGGCATGTCAGCCCCGTGCTACCTGTTCGGGCAGGGCCGCACCGGGCCCACATTCGGGACGCGTCGTGGAGGACAACGGACGCCCCCACCAGTGGAGGAAGACATGAAGCTCAAGACCCTTCTGGCCGCGTCCGTCGCGGCCCTCACGCTTGCGACCGGCGCCATGGCGGACGGGCTTATCGGCATCGCCATGCCGACCAAATCCTCGGCCCGCTGGATTTCCGACGGCGAGTCCATGGTCAAGCAGTTCCAGGACGCCGGTTACGAAACCATCCTGCAATATGCCGAGGATGACATCCCCAACCAGCTGGCGCAGATCGAGAACATGATCACCAATGGCGTCGACGCGCTGGTGATTGCCGCCATCGACGGCACCACCCTGTCGAACGCGCTGGAGAACGCCTATTACGCCGAGATCCCGGTCATCGCCTACGACCGCCTGATCCGCGACAGCGAACACGTCAGCTACTACGCCACCTTCGACAACTTCGAGGTCGGCGTGCTTCAGGCCACCTCGCTGGTCGAGGGTCTGGAACAGCGCTTCCCCGATGTCTCGCCGTGGAACGTCGAGCTGTTCGGCGGTTCGCCCGACGACAACAACGCCTATTTCTTCTACGATGGCGCGATGTCGGTGCTGCAACCGATGATCGACGCGGGCAAGGTCCAGATCCTGTCCGGCCAGATGGGCATGGACACGGTCGGCACCCTGCGCTGGGACGGCGCGGTGGCGCAGGCGCGCATGGATAACCTTCTGTCCGCGCATTACACCGACGCCCGCGTGCATGGCGTGCTGTCGCCCTACGACGGCCTGTCCATCGGCATCCTGTCCTCGCTCAAGGGCGTGGGCTACGGCTCGGGCGACATGGCCATGCCGATTGTCTCGGGTCAGGACGCCGAGGTGCCCTCGGTCAAGTCGATCCTCGCGGGCGAGCAGTATTCGACCGTCTTCAAGGACACCCGCGAACTGGCCAAGGTCACCGTGGGCATGGTCGAGGCGCTGCTGGAAGGCGGCGAACCCGAGATCAACGACACCGAGACCTATGACAACGGCGTCAAGGTCGTGCCCTCCTACCTGCTGGTGCCGCATCCGGTGGATGCCTCCAACTACGAGGAAATGCTGATCGGCTCGGGCTACTACACGGCTAGACCAGATCCAGTAACCGGCCCTTTGGCCAAGCGCCGTCCGGGCCGGTGTCCGGGCGGCTTTTCCCAAAAAGGACAGGGGTTTGTCGGAGATGCGGTACTTCTGGAAATGCGCGCGATCACCAAGGAGTTCCCGGGCGTCAAGGCGCTGGACACGGTGAACCTGTCGGTGCGCGAGGGCGAGATCCACGCGCTGGTGGGCGAGAACGGCGCCGGAAAGTCGACGCTGATGAAGGTGCTCTCGGGGGTCTACCCGGCGGGCAGCTACGAGGGCGAGATCCACTACGACGGCGCGCTGGCCGCCTTCCGCAATATCGCCGACAGCGAGGCCCGGGGCATCATCATCATCCACCAGGAGCTTGCTCTGGTGCCGCAGCTGTCGATTGCCGAGAACCTCTTTCTGGGCAACGAGATCGCGGGCCGTGGCGGGGTGATCCGCTGGCAGGAAACGCTCAGCCGCACCGAGGCGCTGTTGCGCAAGGTGGGCCTTGGCCGCGAGGCGCCGACCACCAAGGTCGACAAGCTGGGCGTGGGCAAGCAGCAGCTGGTCGAGATCGCCAAGGCCCTGTCGAAGGACGTGCGCCTGCTGATCCTCGACGAGCCCACCGCCGCCCTGTCGGAATCCGACAGTCAGGCGCTTCTGGACCTCATGCTGGAGTTGAAACAGCAGGGCGTCACGCAGATCATCATCAGCCACAAGCTGAACGAGGTGCGCCGCGTGGCCGACACCGTGACCGTGATCCGCGACGGCACCACCGTCAGCACCAAGGACGCCCGGGCCGCGCCGATCACCGAGGACGAGATCGTCCGCGACATGGTGGGCCGGGACATGGCGCACCGCTACCCGGACCGTGAACGCCGCGCCGGTGACGTTCTGATGCAGGTCGCGGGCTGGAACGTCTACCACCCCGAACACGCCGACCGGCACGTCATCCGCGACGTCGATTTCACCGTCCGCGCGGGCGAGGTCGTGGGCATCGCGGGCCTGATGGGCGCGGGGCGTACCGAACTGGCGATGAGCATCTTCGGGCGCTCGTGGGGGCAGAACATCTCGGGCGACGTGACCATCGGCGGCCAGCCCGCCAATGTCTCGGACGTGCCGCGCGCCATCGCGGCGGGCCTTGCCTATGTGACCGAGGACCGCAAGAGCCTTGGCCTCGTGCTGGACGAGACCATCCGCAAGAACATCACGCTGGCCAACCTGCCCGCCGTGTCCAGCAACGCGATCCTCAACGAGAACCGCGAGACCGCGGTGGCCGAGGACTACCGGAAGGCGCTGAACATCCGCACGCCCGGCGTCTTTCAGCGGGTGGTGAACCTGTCGGGCGGCAACCAGCAGAAGGTCGTGCTGTCCAAGTGGCTCTTTGCCGAACCCGAGGTGCTGATCCTCGACGAGCCAACGCGCGGCATCGACGTCGGCGCGAAATTCGAGATCTACGGGATCATCAACGACCTCTCCGCCCAAGGGAAGGGCGTGGTGATGATCTCTTCCGAGATGCCCGAGCTTCTGGGCATGTGTGACCGCATCTACGTGATGAACGAGGGCGCGCTTGTCGGCGAACTGACCGCCGCAGAGGCCAGCCAAGAGGCCATCATGTCCCTGATCGTGACGGAATAGGACCAAGCCATGACAGAGCAAACCGTCGATACGACCCCCGAAGTCCGCCGCAAGGGCGTGGGCGAATACCTCGTAGCGAACCTGCGGGAATACGGCCTGCTGTTCGCGCTGATCGCCATCATGGTCTTCTTTCAGGTGGTCACGGACGGCACCCTGCTGAAGCCCGTGAACATCACCAACCTGCTGTTGCAGAACAGCTATATCGTCATCATGGCGCTGGGGATGCTGATCGTCATCGTGGCCGGGCACATCGACCTCTCGGTCGGCTCGGTCATGGGCTTCGTGGGCGCCTTCGCCGCCGTGATGATCGTCAACTGGGGCGTGGGCACGGTGCCCACCATGCTGGTCTGCCTCGTGGTCGGCGGCGTGATCGGCGCCGCGCAGGGCTACTGGGTGGCCTATTGGGGCATCCCGTCCTTCATCGTGACGCTGGCGGGGATGCTGGTGTTCCGGGGCGCGTCGCTCTGGCTGCTCGAAGGGCAGTCGGTCGGCCCCTTCCCGCGCGAGTTTCAGGTGATCGCCAATGGCTTCGTCCCCGACATCGTGGGCCGCGAGACCGGCGAAAGCCTTGGGGCGCTCTTCGGCGCCCGCCGCCTGAACGTGCTGGCTCTGGCCACCGGGGTCGTGGCCGCCGCCGTGGTGATCTGGATGGGCCTGGCCAAGCGCGCGCGCAACAAGGCCTACGGGATCGAGGACGAGCCGACCTCTTTCTTCGTGCTGCGCACCGGCATCATCGCGGTTGCGCTGATCTTCATCTGCTTCAAGCTGTCGACCTTCCGGGGCCTGCCCAACGTGCTGCTGACCATGGGCGTGCTGACGGTGCTGTACGCCTTCATCACCGAGCGCACGACGCTGGGCCGCCGCATCTACGCGCTTGGCGGCAACGTGAAGGCGGCGCAGCTGTCGGGGATCAAGACCAAGCGGCTGACCTTCCTTGCCTTCACCAACATGGGCATCCTCGCCGCCGCCGCCGGCCTCGTCTTCGCCGCGCGCCTGAACACCGCCACGCCCAAGGCTGGCTTCGCGCTGGAGCTGGACGTGATCGCGGCGGTCTTCATCGGCGGCGCCTCGATGTCCGGCGGCGTCGGCAAGATCGTCGGCGCGGTCGTCGGCGCCTTCCTGATGGGCGTGCTGAACAACGGCATGTCGATCATGGGCATCGGCATCGACTACCAGCAGGTCATCAAGGGCCTCGTGCTGCTCGCCGCCGTGATCTTCGACGTCTACAACAAATCGAAACAGGGGTGACGCGGGCCGGGATGCCGGTCTGAACCCGGGCCTGCCCCTTCCCGAAACCATTCCGACCATCCGTAGGCCGGGCCTTCGTCCGGCAATCCCCAAGGAACCGACATGACCTTCAAACCCGCCGAATGGCCCCGCAAGCTGCGCTCTCAGGAATGGTACGGCGGCAACAGCCGCGACACGATCTACCACCGGGGCTGGCTGAAGAACCGGGGCCACCCGCACGACCTTTTCGACGGGCGCCCGATCATCGGCATCCTCAACACCTGGGCCGAGCTGACCCCCTGCAACGGCCACCACGTCAAGGAACTGGTCGAGAAGGTGAAGGCGGGCGTCTGGGAGGCGGGCGGCTTCCCGGTCGAGGTGCCGGTCTTCAGCGCTTCGGAAAACACCTTCCGCCCCTCGGCGATGATGTTCCGCAACCTCGCGGCGCTGGCGGTCGAAGAAACCATCCGCGGCCAGCCCATCGACGGCTGCGTGCTGATGGTGGGCTGCGACAAGACCACCCCCTCGCTGATCATGGGCGCGGCCTCGGTCGACCTGCCGTCCATCGTCGTCACCGGCGGGCCGATGCTGAACGGCTACTACAAGGGCGAGCGCGTGGGGTCCGGCACCCATCTCTGGAAGTTCTCCGAGATGGTGAAGGCCGGAGAGATGACGCAGGAGGAATTCCTCGAAGCCGAGGCCTCGATGTCCCGCTCGACCGGCACCTGCAACACCATGGGCACGGCCTCGACCATGGCGTCCATGGCCGAAGCGCTTGGCATGGCGCTGTCGGGCAACGCGGCCATCCCGGCGGTGGACAGCCGCCGCCGCGTCATGGCGCAGCTGTCGGGGCGGCGCATCGTGCAGATGGTGAAGGACGACCTGAAGCCCTCGGACATCATGACCAAGCAGGCCTTCGAGAACGCCGTCCGCACCAACGGCGCCATCGGCGGCTCGACCAATGCGGTTGTCCACCTGCTCGCCATGGCGGGCCGCACCGGCGTCGACTTCACGCTCGACGATTTCGACCGCTGCGGGCGCGATATCGAGACCATCGTGAACCTGATGCCCTCGGGCGAGTACCTGATGGAGGAATTCTTCTACGCGGGCGGCCTGCCCGTGGTGCTGAAGCGCCTCGGCGAGGGCGGCAAGCTGCACAAGGACGCGCTGACGGTCTCGGGCGCCACGATCTGGGACGAGGTCAAGGACGTGCAGAACCACAACGAGGACGTCATCCGACCCGTTGGCAAGGGCCTGACGCAACAGGGCGGCATCGCCGTGCTGCGCGGCAACCTCGCGCCCAAGGGCGCGGTGCTGAAGCCCTCTGCCGCGTCGAAGCACCTGCTGACGCACCGGGGCCGCGCCGTCGTCTTCGAGGACATCGACGACTACAAGGCCAAGATCAACGACGAGGCGCTGGATATCGACGAGACCTGCGTCATGGTGCTGAAGAACTGCGGTCCCAAGGGCTACCCCGGCATGGCCGAGGTCGGCAACATGGGTCTGCCGCCCAAGGTGCTGAAGAAGGGCATCACCGACATGGTCCGCATCTCGGATGCGCGCATGTCGGGCACCGCCTATGGCACGGTGATCCTGCACACCTCGCCCGAGGCCGCCGCCGGTGGCCCTCTGGCGGTCGTCCAGAACGGCGACATGATCGAGGTGGACGTGCCCAACCGCCGCCTGCATCTGGACATCACCGAGGCCGAACTGGCCGCCCGTCTGGAGGCATGGCAGCCCACGCACGAACAGCCCGCCAGCGGCTACGCATGGCTGCACAACGCCCATGTGGAAGGCGCCGACACCGGGGCCGACCTCAGCTTTCTCAAGGGCTGCCGGGGCAATGCCGTGGGCAAGGACAGCCACTGATGAAACTCGCACTCGTCGGCATCGGCAAGATCGCGGTGGACCAGCACGTCCCTGCCATCGCCGCCTCTCCCGACTGGGAGGTGGGGGCCACGGTCTCGCGCGCGGGCACCCTGCCGGGGGTCGAAGCCTTCACCGACATGGCCCGGATGCTGGAAAAGCGCCCGGACATCCGCGTCGTGTCCCTGTGCCTGCCGCCGGTGCCGCGCTTTGCCTATGCGCAGGCCGCGATCCGGGCGGGCCGCCATGTGATGCTGGAAAAGCCCCCGGGCGCCAGCCTCTCGGAATGCCACGCGCTGGAAGCCTTGGCGCGCGAGAACCGCGTGTCGCTGTACGCGACCTGGCATAGCCGCGAGGCCGCCATGGTGCGCCCCGCGCGCAATTGGCTGTCGGACAAGCGCGTCACCCGCGCCCATATCACGTGGCGCGAGGACGTGCGGCACTGGCACCCCGGGCAGGACTGGGTTTTTGAGCCGGGCGGCATGGGCGTCTTCGACCCGGGCATCAACGCGCTGTCGATCCTGACGCGCATCCTGCCCGCGCCGGTGCATCTGACCCGCGCGACGCTCGACGTCCCCGGGAACCGCCAGACCCCCATCGCGGCGCATCTGACCCTGTCGGGCAATGTCACCGCCGAGTTCGACTGGTTGCAGACCGGCAAGCAGACCTGGGAAATCGAGGTCGAAACCCCCGAGGGCACGCTGCTGCTGCAAGACGGTGGCGCGCGGCTGCTGATCGACGGCAAGGAACGCGGCGCCGACGACGAGGATGACACCCTGCAAGGCGAATACCCCCGCCTTTACGACAATTTCGCGCGGCTCGTGACCCGCGGCGGGATCGACATGGATCTCAGCCCGCTGACCCACGTGGCCGACGCTTTCATGCTGGGGGAACGGCGTGCCGTCGCCCCCTTCGACTGGTAAGGAGAGACCATGGACCTGTTGAAAACCCCGCTGACCGGCATTCTTCCGGTGGCCCCGACCCCGTTCCACGCCGATGGCCGCCTCGACGAAGAGGGCTGCCGCCGCGTGATGGACTGCATGATCGACCAGGGCGTCGACGCGATCTGCATCCTCGCCAACTACTCGGAACAGTTCCTGCTGTCGGACGCCGAGCGCGACACCGTCATGCGCCTCAGCCTTGAACAGGTGGCGGGCCGGGTGCCGGTGATCGTCACGATCTCGCATTTCTACACCGACATCGCGGTGGAACGCGCCAAGGCGGCGCAGGCCATGGGCGCCGCCATGGTCATGATGATGCCGCCCTACCACGGCGCGGGCGCCTTCGCGCCCGGCGAGGCCGGCATCTACGAGCACTTCAAGGCGGTCTCGGACGCCATCTCGATCCCGATCATGGTGCAGGACGCGCCGCTTTCCGGGGTGCAGCTTCCGGTGCCGATGCTTGCGCGCATGGCCCGCGAACTGGAACGCGTGCGCTACTTCAAGCTGGAAATGCCCTATGCCGCCGACAAGCTAGCCGCGCTGATCGAGGCAGGCGGCGACGACATCATCGGCCCCTTCGACGGCGAAGAGGCCGTGACCCTTCTGGCGGATCTCGACGCGGGCTGCACCGGCACCATGACCTCGGGCCTGCAGCCGGAACATATCGGCAAGATCGTGCGTCAGTATCGGGCGGGCGACACCGACGGCGCCCTGAAACAGTGGCAATACTGCCTGCCGCTGATCAACCACGAGAACCGTCAATGCGGGCTGCGCGCCACCAAGACGGTGATGATGGAGGGTGGTGTCATCGGCTCCGATCACGTACGCCATCCGCTGAAGCCCATGTCCCAGCGCACGAAGGACCGCTTGCTGTCCATGGCAAGGGATATGGATCTGATTGCCCTCAAATGGGGAAAGTGAGGAAGACATGACCTTTCAACCACATGGCAAACACCTGATCGCGGGCGCATGGGTCGCCGGCGAGACCACCTTCACCTCGGAACCGGCCCACGGCCCGGCGCATGACTATTCGGTCGGCACGCCCGCGCTGGTCGATCAGGCCTGCAAGGCCGCCGAAGAGGCCTTCTGGACCTACGGCTACACCACCCGCGAAGAGCGCGCCAAGTTCCTGAACGCCATCGCCGACGAGATCGAGGCCCGCGCCGAGGCGATCACCGAGATCGGCACGCAGGAAACCGGCCTGCCCGAGGGCCGCCTTCAGGGGGAACGCGGCCGCACCGTGGGCCAGCTGCGCCTCTTTGCGACGCATATCCTTGATGGCGCCTATCTGGATCGCCGCCACGACAAGGCCCTGCCCGACCGTCAGCCGCTGCCGCGCCCCGACCTGAAGATGGTGCAGCGCCCCATCGGCCCGGTCGCGGTCTTCGGCGCCTCGAACTTCCCGCTGGCCTTCTCGACCGCGGGCGGCGACACCGCTTCGGCGCTTGCCGCGGGCTGCCCGGTCGTGGTCAAGGGCCACTCGGCCCACCCCGGCACCGGCGAGATCGTGGCCGAGGCCATCCACGCCGCCATCGAGACCTGTGGCCTGCCCAAGGGCGTCTTCAGCCTGATCCAGGGCGGCAAGCGCGACGTCGGCGCGGCGCTGGTCCAGCACCCGCTGATCAAGGCCGTGGGCTTCACCGGCTCTCTGGGCGGCGGACGCGCGCTCTTCGACCTCTGCGCGCAGCGCGACGAGCCGATCCCCTTCTTCGGCGAGCTGGGTTCCGTCAACCCGATGTTCCTGCTGCCCGAGGCGACCCGCGCGCGCGGCGCCGAGATCGGCAAGGGCTGGGCCGGTTCGCTGACCATGGGCGCGGGCCAGTTCTGCACCAACCCCGGCATCGCCGTGGTGCAGAAGGGTGCCGAGGGCGACGCCTTTGTCGCCGCCGCCGCCGAGGCGCTGAAGGACGCGCCCGCGCAATGCATGCTGACCGACGGCATCGCGCAGGCCTACAAGGACGGCAAGGGCCGCTTTGACGGGCGCAACGCGGTCAAGCCGGTGCTGACCACCGACAGCGAGGGCCGCAACGCCGCGCCGAACCTCTTCGAGACGGACGCCGAGAATTACCTGCAGGACCACGCCCTTGGCGAAGAGGTCTTCGGCCCGCTGGGTCTGGTGGTGCGCGTGAACGGGCCCGACGAGATGGCGACGCTGGCCAAGGGCTTCGAAGGTCAGCTGACCGCGACCCTGCACATGGACGACGGCGATCTGGGCCTTGCCCAACGCCTGATGCCGGTGCTGGAACGCAAGGCGGGCCGCATCCTCGTGAACGGCTTCCCGACCGGCGTCGAGGTGGCGGACGCGATGGTTCACGGCGGCCCCTACCCGGCCTCGACGAACTTCGGCGCGACCTCGGTGGGCACCATGGCCATCCGCCGCTTCCTGCGACCGGTCTGCTACCAGAACTTCCCGGACGCCCTGCTGCCCGGCGACCTGGGCTGAGGACGGGCGCACCCCGCCCCCTCTTTGGTCCTGACAATACCTCGGGGGGCGGCGTGAGCCACGGGGGTCATGCTGAAAGCATGCCTCTGGCATGACGCCCCCTCCCCGCTCGCCAAACAGAAAAGGGGCCGCAGATCTGCGGCCCCTCTTTCATTCCAATACCATGGAACGTCGCCTATTTGAATTTCAGCGGCTCGTCGGAATCGAACAGATAGGAGACATTCCAGTTCTCCGGTTCCGAAAATCCCCTGGAGGCCAGCATATCGATGATCCGCTTGTCTATCGTATCCACGAAACGTCCGAATTCCATTTCGTCGCGGATCACCCGCGCCACATCCTGCGCAATCTGAACCCGCTGCTGGGCCAGCAGCTCTCCGATCCAGTGGCGCGAGGCCTCGGCGAAGATCTTGGCCGAGGCGATCATCAGCTCGCGCAGCTTCTCGGCGGTCAGGGCATCCTTGTCCAGACAGTCCAGAGACCCCTTCTTCATCGAGGCCACCGCCACGTCCGTCCGCATCTCGGACGAGACCATGACCACCGCCGCACCGAAGTTCATCGGGTGGTTCTGCACCATCCGCTGCGCGTGCAGCCCGTTGCCGTCGGGTAGTTTGTAGTCGATCAGCACAAGGTCGTAGGCGGCGCTGTCCAGCGCCTTTGCAAAGGTGTCCATGTCCTGTGCCGTGGTCGTGGAGACAGGCAGGCCGGTCTTCTCGCAGGCGCGGATGATGCGGCTTTGGTCAAAGCGGCTGTCGTCCAGCACCAGCACATCGAAAACGCCCCGGCGCTCATGCGCGAAGGTGGATTTGTTATAGGCCGCCTCGGCAGCCGCCGCGCTATCCCGTATCGAGGCCTTATTCATCGGGCACCCCTGTTCCATTTCCCCGACCAACGGTATTCCCTTTCCCAGCGGCGGGCCACTCCTCAATACCGGGCATTTCTTTCAACTTTGAATTCAATCCGGGACGGCTGAAAATTGCCGGATCGGGCGCGTCGTGGTAGGGATAAGCGGTTAATGCACGCCACGAAACGCAGGAACGGTCCATGACGGTCATTTCAGAGAGGGAGCGCGAATACGAGGAGTTCCTCTATTGCATCACCCACGACCTGAAAAGTTTTTCCCGCGCCATGCGGGTCATTCCGGACTGGATCGCCGAAGACCTCACCGCCGCGAAGATCGCCCTGCCCGACGGCGTCGGCGAACACATGGACATGCTGAAGTCCTACGCGGGCGGCATGGACCGGATGCTTGAATCGCTGACGACGCTCAGCCGCGTCGGGCGGCTTGCGGATCCCTGCGCCGACCACGCGCTGAACGACCTTCTGGATGCCGCATGGGCCTCTCTGACGCCCGGCAGCGCCCGCCTGTCCGTCCCGCAGCATGCCTTCCGGGTACACGGGCCGAAAAATGATCTGTCGCGGCTTTTCGCGGCACTTCTGTCGAACGGGGTGGATCACAACTCCGACCCGAGCCCGGACATCGGGGTGACGGCGGTGCGTGACGGCGAGCGTGTGCAGATCCGTGTCGCGGATAACGGCCCCGGGATCGAGGCGCAGTATCGCCAGAAGGTCTTTGAGCCGTTGCATACCCTGCGCCCCAAGGACGAAACCGGGCACGCGGGCATGGGGCTTGCCATCGCGCGCAAGGTGGTCAAGTCCCTCGGCGGCGAAATCCATATCGAAGAGCCCAGCGCCGGGCACGGCTGCCGCGTGGTCTTCGACCTTCCCGGGGCCAAGACCGCCGCCTGACCGCGCAGGCCTTCTGCGTCCGGCTGAACCGCGACGCTCGCCCCCGACAACCGTCCGGCCCGCTCCCCCCTCCATAAAGGACAAAGGACGCCGCCCCCTGTCCGTCCCTCCGGTCCCTTCGACGCGGGCACGCGCGCCTGTTCTGGCCCCTCCATCGCTCACGACGGCAACCGAAAGCACTGCCGGGGGTGCCAGCCGACAGCCCCTTGCCCCCTGTCCGGCCAGCGCGTCCCGCCAGATCAGGCCGCCCTGCCCTGCAAGAGCGCGTCAATCCGTTCCAGATGCTCGGGCCGCAGCGGCTTGTTGATGTAGTCCCGCACCACCTCGTAGCCTGCGGCGCGCTGCTGGTCGTGCTCCGACATGGAGGTGGTCAGCATGATCACGGCGGCGCGGGCGAACCCCGATCCGAAACGCATCGTGGCCGCATCGAGAAACTCGAACCCGTTCATCCTTGGCATATTGATATCCAGCAGGACGGCGTCGATCACCGGGCAGGTGGGCGCGGCAAGAAACGTCAACGCGTCCTCGGCCATGACGAAACTGTGCACCTGACCGACCAGGCCGGACCGGGCGATGATCCGGGCATAAAGCTTCTGGTCGAGCGCATTGTCGTCCACGATCATGAGCGTGTCTATCATCGGACATCCTTTCCGAAGGTTACGGTGAAGGCCGCGCCCCTGCCCGGCGCGGACTCGACGGCGATCCGGCCGCCGTGCGCCAGCACGATCCGCTGGCAGATCGGCAGGCCAAGGCCGTTGCCGGGATACAGCGCACCGGGGTGAAGCCTCTGGAAAAGCTGGAAGATCCGCTCGTGGTGGGCGGGGTCGATCCCGATGCCGTTGTCGCGGATGACAAACCCCGCCTCCTCCGGTCCGTCGAAGCCGCTGAGCGCGACCCGCTGGGCGCGGCCTTCGGCGCGGAAGATCAGGGCATTGTCCAGCAGGTTGGACAGCAGCTGGCGCAACTGCACCGCATTGCCGCTGATCTTCGGCAGGCCCTGCACCGTGACCTCGGCCCCCGCGACCTGAAGATCGGGCGTCAGGGCCCCGACGATCTCTTCCGCCATGGCCTGAAGGTCACAGGGCACCATGGGCGCCCCGGTCACGATGGCATCCGTGTAAAGCCGCACCCCGTCGATCAGCCCGGACATGCCGCGCAGCGTTCCGCGCAGGTCAGTGATCAGGTCCCGCAGCGCGTCCCTCTCGCCCTGCCGCTCTTCCTCCAGCAGAAGATCCGCCAGCATGATCGCGGAATTCAACGGTGATTTCAGGTCATGCGAGGTGGCATAGGCAAAGGCGCGCAACTCGGCGTTGGTGGCGGTGGCGATACGCACCTTCTCCGCCAGGGTGCGGTTCAGCGCCTCGATCTGGCGCAGGCGCGCCCGCTCGATGGTGACATCCTGCCGGACGATCAGCGTCTCGCCATTGCCAAGGCGCCGCGCGGTGCGGATGAAACTGCTGCCGTCGGCCATGCGAAGCTCTTGCCGGAAGCCGTCCTTCAGCCCCTCCACCGCCAGCAACCGCAGCATGTCCTGCGGCGCGCGGCCTTCCAGATCGAAGGCGCCGTTGTCGATCAGCGCCTTCATGGCCGTCGGGTAGTGGGCGCCGCACCGCATGACATCGGGACCGCCGGGGGTGGCGTCGAGGATTTCCCGGTTGACGTAGGCAACCCTGCCATCGACCGCGATCAGCAACAGGCCAACCGGCATGGAGTCGATCAGCTCGGCGGCAAGCCCCTGGCCTGCCGCGATCGTCGAGCGCTGGCGGTTCCGCCAGATGACCCCGGCTGCCAGCATGGCGCCCGCCGCGCACAGCGCCACGATCAGCACCTGCGCCCGGTCGGGCGACAGGATCTTCGGCAGCCCGATGCCCGCGCCGGCCAACAGCGGGGCCTGGTCCGCGGCAAGAGAAGCGGGAAGCACCCTGTCCAGCCGGGTCGGCAGGCTGTCCCGCGCGGGCGTCGGGACAAGAAGGCCCCCGACCGCCGGGCGCGCGGGCCCAGCCATCGCAAAGCTGAGCGGATCCGTCTCCACCCGCGCGGGCAGCGGCCCCCAGCCCGGGCGGATCACCCCCGGGCCGCTCCGCGCCCCACCCCGAACGGCAAGGCAAGGGCAAAGGCCAGAAGCAGCGTCGCCAGCGCAAGGGGTGCACGACACCGGTAATGCGCCATCCGCGTCCTCCATCGAGCGTCGCCTTCAGCTTTGCCTCACAAGTGTTGAAGCAGCGTTAAGCCGTGGCGGAACAAGGGCTTGATCGCTCGAATTGCGCGCATCTCCCACCCACGTGACATTTCATTTGCTTCGGCAGGATTGTTTGATATCCATCAATCAGAAGGGCCGGAGGAGACATACGGCCCCATGGGAGGACATCATGATCAGAACATCCGTCGCGCTTGGCGCGATCCTTGCGCTATGCGCGCCGCTCTCCGTCAGCGCCCAGGAGGTGACCCTGCGCCTCTCGCACTGGGTGCCGCCCTCCATCGCCCCCGCGTCCAAGGGGATCGAGCCCTGGGCGCAGTCGGTGCAAGAGGCCTCTGACGGGCGTATCGCCATCCAGATCTTCCCGGCGCAGCAGTTGGGCAAGGCCCCCGATCACTACGACATGGCCGCCCAGGGCATCGTCGATCTGGCCTGGGTGAACCCCGGCTATACCGCCGGACGCTTCCCGATCTACGGCCTGACGCAGGTGCCCTTCCTCGTCGACGACAGCATCCAGGGCGCCAAGGCGATCCACGCCTGGTACATGGAAAACGGCGCCGCGCAGGAAATGGGCGACGTCAAGGTCTGCTTCTTCCATCCGCACGCGCCGGGCGCCTTCCATTCCAAGGTGGACGTGACCCATCCCGACGACGTGCGCGGCATGAACGTGCGCCCCGCACATCAGGGCATCTCGCGCTTCGTGTCGCTGCTGGGCGGCGGTGCGGTGCAGGTGCCCGCCCCCGAGGCCCGCGAGGCGCTGTCCAAGGGCACGGCAGAGGCGGTCACCTTCCCCTGGGGCGCGATGTATGACTTCAACCTCTCCGAAGAGGTGCCGGTGCATCTGGACATGCCCTTCTACATGTCGGCGCAGGTCATGATCATGAACCAGCGCAGCTATGATGGCCTCTCGGACGAGAACAAGGCGGTGATCGACGACCACTGCTCGCCGGACTGGTCGGGCCGCGTCGCCGCGGGCTGGCACGAGGACGACATGGCCGCCAAGGACCGGCTGATGGCGGACGAGGCCCAGTCGTTCAACGAGCCCACCGAGGACGAGATCGCGGCATGGATCTCTGCCGCCGCGCCGCTGACCGAGGAATGGAAGGCAGAGGTGGCCGCCAAGGGCCACGACGCCGAGGCCATCCTTCAGGCCTACAAGGCCGCGCTGGAAGAATACGACGCCGCCTATTGAGCCGAGGCACCGGCAGGGCGCCCCGGTGCCCTGCCCCTGCCATGGCCGGCCAGGCCGCGCTGCGCGGGGCCCCGGCCCTCTGCGCAGCGCCGCCCCTCGGCACGCGGGCTGTCCCGCCTGCCCCAACGACCGGAGCCCCCTCATGCGTGACGCCCCTTCCCCCGGCGGGCCGATCCGCCGCGCCGTTCAGCTGATCGAGCGGATCGCCGGTGCCGTTCTCGGCCTTGTGACCGTCCTGATCGTGGCCTCGGCCATTGGCCGCTACGGCTTTGCCCGACCGCTGCCCGATGCCTTCGACCTGTCCCGGCTGGTGCTGGGGGTGGCCATCGCCTGGGGCTTCGCCTCGGTCGCCTGGCACGGTACGCACATCAAGGTCGACCTGCTGGCACAGGCCGTCCGCCCCCCGGCCCGGCGCTGGATCAATGCCGTCGCATGGGCCGTGCTGCTGCTGTTCACCGCTCTGCTGACATGGAAGATCTGGGGCCGCGTCAGCGCCGCCATGTCCGGCGGCGATGCCACCATGGACCTGCGCCTGCCGCACTGGCCCTTCTTCCTTGCGATCTGGCTGGGGCTGGTGGCGGCGCTCTTTGCCACCATCGCCCGGCTCTGGCGGATCGTCGTGCAGGGCGCCGACCTCGGCGAGTTCGACGGCATCGACGCGCAGCTCTTGCAGGACCAGAAGAAATGAGCCGCCCTGCCGCCCCGACCGCGCGCCCCGGCCCCTCGAAGGCCCGCCCGACCGCGCCCCACAACAGGGAAACCGGCAGGGCCACAGCCCGCCGCCCGGCAACAGCGCCCGCCCGCGCCCCCGCAGGCCTCTCGCCCCGCCAGGACCGCCCCGCAGCCGCCCGTCCGGCGCGCCACCCGGGCGCCCCGGACACGGCCCCCCGCTTCTCTGGTCTCGAAATACCTCGGGGGGAGGCCGAAGGCCGGGGGCAGAGCCCCCTCTCCCCGAGGCCGACAGCCCCCACCCGACAGCCCTGAACGGCACCAGCCCGCAGACCCACCGGACCCCGACCCCATGAGCAACGAACTCCTCGCCGTTTCGGGCTTCGTCGCCCTCTTCGCCCTGATGGCCCTGCGGGTGCCGATCGGCATCGCCATGGGCCTTGTCGGCATCGGCGGCTTCGGGGCCGTGATTGGCATGGCTCCGGCGCTGAACCTGCTGGCGCAATCGCCGATCTCGACCATCACCGACTTCAACCTGACCCTGATCCCCTTCTTCATCCTGATGGGTGTGCTGGCCACCAACTCGGGCATGTCCTCGGAACTGTTCCGCGCCGGGCGGGCCTGGCTGGGCGGCTTCCGGGGCGGGCTGGGCCCGGCCTCTGTCGGCGCCTGCGGCGGCTTCGCGGCGATCTGCGGGTCCTCGGTGGCGACCGCCGCCACCATGACCAAGATCGCCTACCCCGAGATGAAGCAGGCGGGCTATTCCGACGCCGCCTCGACCGGCATCATCGCGGCGGGCGGCACGCTGGGCATCCTGATCCCGCCCTCGGTGGTGCTGGCGATCTACGGCTTCATCACCGAAACCGACATCGGCCAGCTTTTCATCGCGGGCGTCGTGCCGGGCCTGCTGGCGGTCGTCATGTACATGCTGACCGTGCGCTTCTGGTACGGCCGCCAGCTGCCCGCCGCCGAGCCCTTCCGCCTGGGCCAGGCCCTCGCCGCGCTGAAAGGCATCTGGGCCGTCGGCCTGCTCTTCATCGCGGTGATCCTGTCGATCTACTTCGGCGTCGTGACCGCGACAGAGGCCGCCGCCGTGGGCGCGCTTCTGACCGCGCTCATCGGCCTGCTCCGCCGCCGCCTGACGCTGGGCAGCCTGCTCGACAGCCTCGTCGAGGCGCTGCGCACCTCGGTGTCCATCTACGTGGTGCTGATCGGGGCGACGCTGTTCGGCTATTTCCTCGCCATCACGCAGGTCCCGCAGGAGATCACCGGCTTCCTGACCACCCTCGGCGCGGGCCGCTACGGCACGCTGCTGCTGATCCTGCTGCTGTTCCTCGTGATGGGCTGCTTTCTCGACGCCATGGCGATGATCATCCTGATGGTGCCCATCGTCTTCCCGGTGATCGAGCAGCTGGGCTTCGACCCGATCTGGTTCGGCATCATCATCGTCATGACGGTGGAGCTGGGGCTGATCACCCCGCCGGTGGGCATGAACGTCTATGTCATCAACTCCATCGCCAGCCGCGTCAGCCTGACGACGATCTTCCGGGGCGTGCTGCCCTTCGTCATCGTCGACGTGCTGCGGCTGATCCTGCTGATCGCCTTTCCGGCGCTGGTCATGGCGCTGCCGAACAGTATGAACTGATGGCGATCATGCGCGACATCGCCGAGCTGCACGAACCCGAGGCGCTGGCGCGTCTGGTGTCCTACCGCATCCGGCTGGTGCAGATCGCCGCCTACAAGACCTTCGAGGCCCGGGTCTCCGGTCATGGCCCGGCGCCGCGCTACTACGGCATGCTGAAGCTGATAGAGGCCAACCCCGGCGTTCCGCAGGCCCGGCTGGCCGAGGCGATCTTCCTCGACCGCTCCTCGCTGGTGCCGATCCTTCAGGAGTTGGAGCGCGAGGGCTGGCTGGAACGGCGCGCGGCACCGCAGGACAGGCGCGTGCGCCGGGTCTTCCTGACGCCCGAAGGCGCCGGGCGGCTGGTGGCGCTGGAACGCGCCGTCGAAGAACACGAGGCGCGCCTGACCGCCGGGCTCTCCGCAGAGGATCTGGAGACCCTGCACCGCCTGCTGCTGCGCCTCGACGACAACCTGCGCGACGTGCAGGCGGGGCGGGTCTGAACCGCGCAGAAGGGCACCGGGCGGGGCCGCAAGGACCCAGACACGAGAGGGGGGACCATGGCACGGATCGCAACGCTGCAAGACCTTGAAACGCTCGAGGCCCGGGGCCTTGCGGCCAGCTTCCCCCAACGCTCGGCACGGGAGATCCTTGCGGCACAGGCCCGAAGCCGCCCCGATGCGACCGCGATCCGCTACCTGCACGACGCCGGCGATCCCGCGCGCGATGCGGTCGTGACCTATGCCGGGCTTGCCGCGCGCGTAGAGGGCGCGGCGCGGCTGTTTCGCGCCCATGGCGTCCGGCCCGGCAGAGGCGTGGCGATCCTGACCCAGCACACGGTCTCGGGACAGGTCGCCCTGTGGGGCGCAGAGGTCGCGGGCCATGCCTGCCCGATCAACCCGCTGCTGAAGCCCGATCACATCGCCGCGCTGATCCGCGCCTCGGATGCTGCGGTGGTGGTGGCCATGGGAGTAAACGCCGAGATGGACTACTGGTCCACCCCGGTGCCCGCGCTGCGCGCCGAGGGCATCGCGCTACCGATCTTCGCCTGCGACGCCGAGGCCGACAGTCCCGGCGCCGACGGTATTTTCGAGAGGCTCATCGCCGCACCCGGCGATCCGATCCGGCCCGAGGGGGACGAGACGGCGCTGGCCGCCTATTACCACACCGGCGGCACCACCGGGGCGCCGAAGCTGGTGCGCCACCTGCGCGGCAATCAGGCCCATGTCGCCCGCTCCTGCGCCCTGATGCATGACCTGAAACCCTCGGACGTGGTGGTGAACGGCTTTCCGCTGTTCCACGTCGCGGGGGCCTTCGTCTACGGGCTGTCGACGCTCTGCGCCGGGGGCACGCTGGTGATCCCCGGGCGGCTGGGGATGCGCAACCCGGCCTTCATGGGCACGCTCTGGCACCAGGTCGAGCGGCTGGGCATCACCATCGTCGGCGCCGTGCCGACGGTGCTGGCGGGGCTGAAGGGCCGCGCGGTGGATGCCGATATCTCAACGCTGCGCTGGTTCCTGACCGGGGGCTCGCCGCTGCCCACCGAACTGGCCGAGACCATCGAGGCCCAGACCGGCGTGGCGGTGCGCAATATCCTCGGGATGACCGAATGCGCGGGCGCCATCGCGGTCGAGCCGGTGCACGGGCCGCGCGTGCCGCTGTCCTGCGGGCTGCGCCTGCCCTTCACCGAACTCGCGATCCTCGGCGAAACCGACGGCGAGGCCGACCCCGCCCGCCCCCTGCCTGCGGGCGAGACCGGCATCATCGCCCTGCGCGGCCCCAATGTGGCGGACGGCTACTCGGACCCGGCGCTGGGTGCGGGCAGCTTCCTGCCGGGCGGCTGGCTGGTCTCGGGCGATCTGGGGATGCTGGACGCGGCGGGGCGGCTGTTCATCACCGGGCGCAAGAAGGACATGATCATCCGCGGCGCCCACAACATCGACCCGCAGATGATCGAGGAGGCCCTGCTGTCCCACCCGGAGGTATCCGCCGCCGCCGCCCTGGGCCTGCCCGACGCCTACGCAGGCGAACTGCCGGCGGCCTTCGTGACCCTGCGCGCGGGGGCGGAGGTGACCGGAGAGGCGCTGGTGGCGTTCCTAGAGGACCGGCTGGAGGACCCGGTCGCCCTGCCCCGCTCGGTCGCGGTGATCGAGACCATGCCGCTGACCCCCGTGGGCAAGATCTTCAAGCCGAGCCTGCGCGCCGAAGCCACACGCCGCGCCTTCGAGGCCGCCGCCGAGAAGGCCGGAATCGCCGCCCGCGTCACGGTCGGCGCGGAGGGGACAGAGATACGCGTCGCCGAGGCGGATGTGCCCGCCATCCGCGAGGCGCTGGCGGGGATGCCGGTGGCCTGGCGCGTCACGGCGGGCTGAGGGCGGTCGAGGCGAGGGCTGAGGGGCTCTGCCCCCGCTGCGCTCCCCGGGGTATTTTCGGACAGAAGAAACAGGGGCGCGCGAAAAGATGCGACGGCCCGCCGGCCGAGCGCCCCCCGGGGCTGCGACCGCGCGGCGGAGAGGCGGGACGAAGCACGGGGCGCGCGCTTTTGAAACCCGGCCCCGGCGGCGAGACCCGGAGGGCGGGCTTCGGCCTGTTTCGGCACGGGCGGAGGGGCTCTGCCCCCGCTGCACCCCCCGGGGTGTTTTCGAGACCAAGGACGTAGGGAGAGGGTGTCCTGCCGTGATCCGGGCGGTCGTGCGGATGACCGGCCTGCGGTCTGGCGCCCCGAGGGGAGCACGCCCTGCGCCTCACGACGGGGGGCGGGGCGGAGAGGGTGCAGGCGTGGTGGAGGGGGTTTCCCCCCATTGCGAAGGAGGGCGGGCATTGGCCCGCCCCCGGAGCGAAGATCAGCCGGTGAGCGCCGCTTGCCCCCTCAGGCCTCGATCGAGACCTTGCCCAGCGGGTTCGAACAGCAGGCGAGGATATAGCCCTCCTCGATCTCTTCCTCGGTGATGCCGCCATTGTGCACCATATGGACCTGCCCCTCGGTCTTCTTGACCTTGCAGGTGCCGCAGACGCCGAATGTGCAGCCCGAGGGGATCGCCAGACCCGCCCCGCGCGCCACCGACAGAAGCGTGTCGGCCTCGGTGCAGGTCACGGTCTTGTCGGAGAGCGCGAAGGTCACCTCGGCCCGGGCGTCCTCGTCGAGCGTCACGCCCTGGTCGTATTCGCCGGTCTCGCCCAGGGGGCCGAGAAGCTTTCCTGATGGTAGCGGTCCATGTCGAAGCCGAGACCCTGAAGCGCCTCGCGCACGGCGGTCATGAAGGGTTCCGGGCCGCAGCAGAAGACCTCGCGCTCAAGGTAGTCCGGCGCCGCCAGCCCCAGAAGAAGCTGGTTGAAGGGCCCGCGGTAGCCGGTCCAGGGGCTGTAGGGGTCGGGCCGGTCCACCACCCGTGCCAGTTCGATGCCCGGCAGGCGCGCGGCCATCATCTCCATCCGCTGGCGGAAGATGATCTCGGAGGGCAGGCGCGCGCAGTTGATGAAGACGATGTCCGGTGCGCGGCCCGCGTCATACATGCAGGTCGTCATGGACACCATGGGCGTGATGCCCGAGCCCGCCGAGATGAAGAGGTACTTCGACGCCGGGTGGTTCATGAACGAGAAATGCCCGGTCGGCCCCATGGCCTTCAGCCGCACGCCGGGGCGCAGGTGGTCCAGCATCCAGCGCGTGCCCAGCGATCCGTCCTGCGCCTTGACCGTCACGGTCAGCGAGGTCGGCCGCGAGGGCGAGGAGGAGATCGTGTAGGTGCGGTGCAGCGGCCCGCCCGGGACCGGCAGTTCCAGCGTCACGAACTGCCCCGGCTTGTAGCGGAACAGCGCGCCCGAGGGCGCCTGGAAGGTGAAGGTCACCGTATTGGGCGCCTCGGGCAGGAAGGACACGCATTCCAGCGGCTCGTCGTCACTCCAGAAGGCCAGCGTCGGGGTCATCGCGGTCATCGGCCTATTCCGCCGCGACCGAGCGCGGACCCGAGGCGCGCAGCATGGTCTGCACGTACCAGTCGACGAACTGATCGACCCCGTCCTCCATGATCGGGCTGTAGGGCCCCGGCGTGTAGGCGGGCGAGTTGATGCCCAGCTGGTTGTCCTCGACGATGCGGCGGTCTTCGTCGTTGGTGGCCAGCCAGACCTCTGTCAGGCGCTTCATGTCGTAGTCCACGCCCTCGACCGCGTCCTTGTCGACCAGCCACCAGGTCGTGACCTCGGTTTCCTGCGGGCCGATGGGGGTGACGCGGAAGCACAGCGAGATGTCGGGCAGGAAGTGGTTCCAGGTGGTCGGGTAGTGGAACTTCAGCAGCGTGCCCGCGTCCGGCACGGTGACGCGGCCCAGCGGGCGCTTCGAGGCCGGTTGCAGGTCCATCGTGTAGGACAGCGCCTTTTCCTCGAGCGGCATGCGCGCCAGCCGGTACTGCCCGGCAAAACCCGCCATGGCGAATTTCGACGGCGCACCTGCGGCCTCGCATTTGTCGACATGCGCCTGAAGCCAGGGCGGCGTGCCGCCGTCGGCAGAGACGCCCGCGACCGCCGGGTCCAGCGGGAAAGAGCGGCTCAGCGCCGGGTGCGTGCCCGCGCAGTGATAGCACTCGCGGTTGTTCTCCCAGACCAGCTTCCAGTTGCCCTTCTCGACGATCGACGAGGAAAAGGCGACCTTGGCGCGGTGCAGGTCGTGCACCGCGAGATAGGGCCGCGCGAGGTCGGCGAAAGCGTCGAAATCCGGCGCCTCTTCGGCGAGGCAGATGTAGATCAGCCCGGCCAGCTCGCGCAGGTGCACCGACTTCAGGTTGTGCTGCGAGGGATCGAAATCCGGCCCCATGTCACGCGCCCAGATCAGGCGGCCATCCAGGTCATAGGTCCACTGGTGATAGGGGCAGGTCAGCTTGGCCACCGTGCCCTGATCCTTCTGGCAGATCACCGAGCCGCGGTGGCGGCACGAGTTGTGGAAGGCGCGAGATCACGCCGTCCGAGCCGCGCACCAGCACCACGTTGTAGGCGCCGACCTGAAGCCGCGCATAGGCGCCGGTCTTGGTCAGCTGACAGGCCGGAAGCGCAAAGAGCCACTCGCGGTAATGGATGTTCTCGAGGTCAGCGGCATAGATCGCGGGATCGGTATAGAAGGGCCGCTCCAGCGAGTGACCGGGGGTGCGGCGGGCCAGCATGTCGGGCAGAAGATCGTGCATCAGAGGGGCCTCCCGAAGGGTCGGATGGGTTTAGTCTGCCTTGTGCATGGCGCATGGTTTACGCGCCTCTCAATGGCAATTATATTCACCATGGATTAGGTGAATTCACCTGTCCCCTTTCCGACACCGCACCCTGCAAAAGCGACCGATGCCCCGGCCCTACGACCTTCCCCCGATGACTGCCCTGGTCTGCTTCGAGGCGGCTGCCCGAAAACTGAGCTTCAAGGAAGCCGCGTCCGAGCTGAACGTGACCCCCGCCGCCGTCAGCCACCAGATCAAGGGGCTGGAGGCGGAACTGGGGCTGGCGCTGTTCCGCCGCCAGCATCGCGGCGTCGACCTGACAGAGCCGGGCGCCTATCTTTTCCTCGCCCTGCAGCGCGGGTTCGAAACCATGTCCGACGCGGTGCGCGAGACCCGCGGCCCGCAAGAGGCAGAGGACGTCACGGTGCAGGCCACCACCGCCGTCAGCGCCTTCTGGCTGACGCCGCAGATTGCAACCTTCTGGCGAGAGCACCCGGAGATCGTGGTGTCGCAGCGCGTGACCGACGTCGCCGGAACCGGCAGCGGCGCGGACCTGTCGATCCACTACGGCGCCGCCGCCGAGGTGGACGAGGCCTGCGAGGTGCTGTTCCACGACGAGATCCTCGCGGTGGGCACGCCCGCCTTTGCCGCCGCCCATGGCATCGCCTCTGTCGCCGACCTGCCCGACGTGCCGCTGATCCATGTCACCGCCGAGGACACCGGCTGGACCGGCTGGGCCGACTGGCTGGCGCATTTCGGAGAAGAGCCGCCCCGGTCCCGCGGGCTGACGGTCAACAACCACATGATCGCGCTGCAACTGGCGCGCGACGGCGCGGGCGCGGTGCTGGGCTGGACCGGGTTGATCGGCCCGCTGCTGGAGCGTGGCGAACTGGTGCCGCTGGTTGCCGAACGCATGGCCTCGCCACAGGTCTTCTACCTGCGCACGCACCCCCGCGCCTCGGCGCCCCCCCGCGCCTTCCGGGACTGGCTGGTGCGCGCGCAGGACGGCGCCGCGCGGATCCCGCCGGGGCAGCCGTGACGGGTGGACAGCGCGGACTAAGCAGACAACACCGGCACGCGGATCGGGGTCAGGCCTTCCGCGCCGACCAGCCGCGCATCAGAAGCACCTGAAAGACCGGCCGCACCGCCGCGAATCCTGCCTCGGTCAGCAGCGCCTCAAGCTCTTCGGGCGGCAGGACCGACACCAGGGCGTCGAATTGCGCCTGCCGCTCGGGCGTGGCCGTGCCGGTGATCCCGAGCCATTCATCGACCGCCGCCGCCCGTTCTGCCCCGGACGCCGAGAGGTCGACCGAAAACAGCCGCCCGCCCGGCACCAGCCGCGCGGCGATGGCGGCAAAGAAGGCCCGGCGCGCCGCCCTGCCGGTCAGGAACTGCGAGACGAGGATGGCGGTGGCGAGGTCGAACCCCCGGCCTCCAGCGTCTCGACCGGGCCGGCGTGGATCGTCACCCGGTCGCCGTAGCCGCCCGCGCGGGCCTTCTCCGCGCAGAGCGCCAGCATCTCTGCCGAGGTGTCCACGGCGGTGAAGTGCCAGCCGGGGTGGCGCTCTGCCAGATAGGCGATCTCTGCCCCGGTGCCCGCGCCGACGACCAGAACCCGGACCTCTTCGGGTGCCCCGGCAAGGGTCTGCGCCAGCGTGAAGTCCAGCGCCCCGCGCAACGGCGCCCAGAACGCGTTGGTCTGATCATAGGACTGCGCATGGGCGCCGTGAAACGGGCGGGGAGGAGCGGAAGGATGGGTCATGCGGGCTGGCTCCTTTTTGTTATGATATCTCATACTTTTTCACGGCCCTCCCCGCAATGCCCCGCCCCCGGTTCCAGCCCATCACCCTGCCGCGTGCATCCCCGGCGCGGTCTGCTACACAAGGAAAGACGATCCCACCGGAGAGCCCTGATGAAAGCCGTCCTCTACGAATCTTTCCAACGCCCGCCGTCCCTTGCCTCTGTCGACGATCCCACGCCAGAGCCGCATGGCGTGGTGGTGCAGGTCGGCGCCACCGGGGTCTGCCGCAGCGACTGGCACGGCTGGATGGGACACGACCCCGACATCACCCTGCCCCATGTGCCCGGCCACGAACTGGCGGGAACGGTCGTGGCGGTTGGCAGGGACGTGCGCAACTGGCGCGCGGGCGACCGTGTCACCGTGCCCTTCGTGGGCGGCTGCGGCGCCTGCCCCGAATGTCACGCCGGGCATCAGCAGGTCTGCGAGGCGCAATTCCAGCCCGGCTTCACGCATTGGGGCTCTTTCGCGCAATACGTGGGCCTGCATCAGGCGGACCTGAACCTCGTGGCGCTGCCCGAGGCGATGGAATTCGCCACCGCCGCCAGCCTCGGCTGCCGCTTTGCCACCGCCTTCCGGGCGGTGGTCGATCAGGCCCGCGTGCGCCCCGGCGAATGGGTTGCGGTCCACGGCTGCGGCGGCGTCGGCCTGTCGGCGGTGATGATCGCCGCCGCGCTGGGGGCGCAGGTGATCGCGGTGGATATCGACGCGGAAAAGCTGGCGCTGGCCCGCGACCTCGGCGCCGTGGCCTGCATCGACGGCTCTGCCGGGTCGGTGCCCGAGGCGGTGATGCAGGCCAGCGGCGGCGGCGCCCATGTCTCGCTGGATGCGTTGGGGCATCCCGCGACGCTGGAGAACTCTGTCCTCAGCCTGAAACGCCGCGGGCGGCACGTGCAGGTGGGTCTGCTGCTGGCGGATCAGGCGCGTCCGGCGGTGCCGATGGACCGGGTGATCGGCTGGGAGCTGGAACTTTACGGCAGCCATGGCATGCAGGCGCACCGCTACGGCGCGATGCTGGATCTGGTGCGCAGCGGCCGGGTCTCGCCGGACCGGCTGGTGGGCCGCAGGATCGCGCTGGACGCGGCGCCAGAGGCCCTGATGGCCATGGACCGCTTTCAGGGCGTCGGCGCAACGGTGATCACGCAGTTCTAGGGGCCCGAGGCGCTCGCCCCGCTTCGGCCCGCAAGGCGCGGGGCCGCGTCCCCCTGCCTTGCGGACCGGACCTGTCGGGCGCAACGCCCAAGCGCCCCGTGCCCCGGGAGCCTCTTCAAAAGACGGCGGGGCGGCAGGGCCCTGTCTCGCGCCCGCCCCGGCCCTGACCTCCGGCGCCCAACCGGACCGCCCGGGCGGGGGCCTGCCGGAACGGGGCCGCGACGCCGGTGCCGCCACACCCGCAACCTTCCCGCGCGGGCGGCCCCCTGCAAGCCCCGAAGGCCCCCGGCGGCCCAGCAAGAGCACAACACCAAGCCCCGCCCGCCCCGTGCAACCGATGCGGTTCCTGCTATAGACGGCCCCATGGTACCCCGCCCGCAAACCGCCCCGGAGCACGCGCCCCATGCCCTTTCGCAACCTGCGCCACCTGCGCGTCTTTCTTGCGACCGCCGACCTGCGCTCTCCGACGGCAGCGGCGCAGCAGTGCCACGTGTCCCAGCCCGCCGTCACCCAGTGCCCTTGCCAAGCTTGAACGCGGGAGCGGCGGCGCGCTGTTCGAACGCACACGGCAGGGCTTCTTCCCGACGCCGCGCGGCGAGGTTCTGCGGGACCGGCTGGACCGCGCGATGCGCCGCCTCGACGCGGGCCTCGACGAGATCGCGCCCCGCCTCAAGGCCTCGGCCACCATGGCCCAGTTGCAGGCGCTGATCGCCGTGACCGAGGCGCAGAACACCACGCTGGCCGCGCGCGCGCTGGAGCTCGCGCAGCCCACGGTGCACCGCGCCATCACCCAGCTGGAACACGCCGCCGGGCGCCCGCTGTTCGAGCGCAGCTCTTTCGGGCTTTTGCCGACGCGCCCCTGCCGGGACCTCGCGCAGGCGGCGCGGCTTGCCTTTTCCGAGTTCCAGCAGGCGGAAGCCGACCTTGCCGAACTGGATGGCCGCGAACAGGGCCGGATCACCATCGGCGCGCTGCCGCTTTCGCGCTCCGTCGTCCTGCCCGAGGCGCTGGCGCGGTTCCGCGAGGCCCGCCCCATGGCGCGCGTCACCGTGCTTGATGGCCCCTACGACGAGATGCTGGCCAGCCTGCGCCGCGGCAGCATCGACATCATCCTCGGCGCCCTGCGGGATCCGCTGCCCATCGCCGACGTGGTGCAGGAGCCGCTGTTCACCGATCACCTCGCGGTGATCGCCCGCCCCGGCCATCCCCTGTCGGACCGGCGCGACATTCCGCTGAAGGTGCTGTCCGCCTACCCCTGGTGCCTGCCCCGCTCCGGCACCCCCGCGCACGCGCAGGTCGCGGCGCTTTTCGCCGCCGAGGGACTGGCCCTGCCGGAAAGCATCGTCGAAAGCGGCTCTATCCTGTTGATGCGCGAATTTCTCAGGCGCGGCGACGGACTGGGCTGCATCTCTGCGCGACAGGCCGAGGCAGAGGTCCGCAACCGCCTTCTGCAACGGCTGGACACCCGCACCCGCTGGCCCGGGCGGCGCATCGGCCTGACCGTGCGGGACGGCTGGGTGCCGACCCGCGCGCAGGCGGACCTGCTGGGCGAGATCCGCCACGCCGCCGCCGGGATCGACCGGCCATAGGCGCGGCGCAAGCCGCCCCGGACAGAAGGCGCAAAAGCCCCCGGGATCGGGGCGTCCCCCGCCCGGAATGCCGGCATGCCCCGCCCCGCACCGCTGACCCTGACCCTGACCCTGACCCTGACCCTGACCCTGACCCTGACCCTGACCGGCAGGGTATGCCCGCCCGGCCCCGTCAAGCCCGTCAAGGCCCGCACCCGCGCGCCGGGCGTCGGCACAAAGCCGCGACCCGCCGGTTTGCCGCTTGCCTTCCGGCACCGCTCTGCCGATGGTCACCGGACAGGGCCGATGGGTCCCTTGTCCGCCCGGGGTTTGAAACCGGACCCGAACCCTCTATGAGGCACCCATCAGCGACCCGGTGAAGACACAGATGACCGCCCCCCTGCCCCAAGACACCGCCGCCTCGGCCCGGCGCACCCTGACGACAGAGGCCGAGGCCCTCGCCTACATGGCCGAGCACCTGCCGCCCGACCTGACCGGCGCCGTCGAAAGCATCCTTCTGTCCAAGGGCCGCGTCATCGTCTCGGGCATCGGCAAGTCCGGCCACATCGGGCGCAAGATCGCCGCCACCCTCGCCTCGACCGGAACGCCCTCGTATTTCGTGCATGGCGCCGAGGCGAGCCATGGCGACATGGGCATGATCACCGGCGCGGACATCTGCCTGCTGATCTCGAACTCGGGCGAGACGGCGGAACTGCGTGACATCATCTACCACACGCGGCGTTTCGCGATCCCGATGATCGGGATCTCGTCGAACCCCGACAGCAGCCTGATGAAGGCCGCAGACTTCCGCCTGACCCTGCCGAAGATGCCAGAGGCCTGCCCGCTGGGCATGGCGCCCACCACCTCGACCACGCTGACGCTGGCGCTTGGCGACGCGCTGGCGGTGGCCCTGATGGAGGCACGCGGCTTCCGCTCCGAGGACTTCGGCACCTACCACCCCGGCGGCAAGCTGGGCGCGCAGATGAAGACCGTGGCCGAGATGATGCACACCGGCGAGGCCATCCCGGTGCTCGAAGGCGACTGCACCATGGACGACGTCATCCTCGCCATGACCTCGAAGGGCTTCGGCATCGCCGCACTGACCGAGGACGGCGTGCTGCAGGGCGTGATTTCGGACGGCGACCTGCGGCGCAACCTGCCCGGCCTGATGGAGCGGCGCCCGATCGACGTGGCCAACCGCACGCCCGTCACCATCGCGCCCGACCAATATGCCCCGAAGGCGCTGGCGCTGGCCAACGAGCGTCAGGTGCAGGTGCTGCTGGTGGTGGATGACAACAAGCGCCCCGTGGGCGTGCTGCATCTGCACGACTTCCTGCGCGCGGGGGTGATGTGATGCGCCCGGGCCTTCCCGATCGCGCCCCGCGCCGCACCCCGGCCACGCGGGCGCCGGGACAGCCGCAGAGGCGGCCCCTCACCCTGACCACCACCGGCGCGCCCCAAGGCGCGGCCAGACCTGTCCCCCGGCACGACGGAGCCCTGTGATGCGCACGATCCTCTTCATCCCCGCCCGCTATGCCTCGACCCGCTATCCGGGCAAGCCGCTGGCCACGCTGCGCCAGAAGGACGGCTCGACCAAGTCGCTGATCCAGATGACCTGGGAAGCGGCCCGGCAGATCGCCGGCGTCGATGCCATCTATGTCGCCACCGACGACGACCGCATCGCCGAGGCCTCGCGCGCTTTCGGGGCAGAGGTCGTCATGACCTCGGACGCCTGCGAGAACGGCACCGCCCGCTGCGCCGACGCGCTGCGGGTGCTGGGCGAGACGCCGGACCTCGTGGTGAACCTGCAGGGCGACGCGCCCCTGACGCCGCCGTGGTTCGTCGAGGCGCTGATCGAGCGCATGGCCAACGACCCCACTGTCGATGTCGCCACCCCGGTGCTGCGCTGCGACGCCCAGACCTACGAGAACTTCACCGAGGACCGCCGGCACGGTCGGGTCGGCGGCACCACCGCCGTCTTCGACCAGGACTTGAAGGCGCTCTACTTCTCGAAAGAGGTGCTGCCCTTCATCGATCCCGACAAGCGTCCCGACCCGATTCCGGTCTTCCACCACGTCGGCGTCTACGCCTACCGCCCCGAGGCGCTGGCCTCTTACATCGCCACCCCCGTCACCACGCTGGAGACGCTGGAGGGGCTGGAACAGCTGCGCTTCCTGGTGAACGGCACGCCGGTCGCCTGCGTCGAGGTCGAGGCCCGTGGCCGCCTGTTCTGGGAACTCAACAACCCCGAGGACATCCCCCGCATCGAAACCGCGCTGGCGCAGGGCTGATCGCGCCCCGGCGGCTGTGCGGGTCCGGGGCGGCGCTGCCCCCCTTGGCTCGGGCACCCCGCCAAGCCGGACCGGCGCCGAAGGCCAAAGCCCCGGACGGCAACCCAGCCCCCCCGGCCTCCGTGGCCGGATCGGCACAAAGTGATTTTCCCCGGCGCCCCGGACCAGCCCCCGGCGCCAGCCCCCCGGACCGAGGGCCCGGCGCAGTGTCCGCGACAGACCCCGAACCCCGGCGCCGAAAGGCCCCAAAGGAGCACGACCCGATGATCGAAACGAAAACCGTCACCGTCCGCGACATCGCCATCGGCGGCACCGCGCCCTTTGCGCTGATCACCGGGCCGTGCCAGCTGGAAAGCCTCGACCACGCGCGCATGATGGCCGAGAAGATCGCCGAAGCCTGCGCGCCCAGCGGCACGAAATTCGTCTTCAAGGCCAGCTACGACAAGGCCAACCGCTCGTCGATCTCGACCAAGCGCGGCCTTGGCATGGACGAGGGGCTGACGATCCTCGACCAGATCAAGACCGAGTTCGGCGTACCGGTCCTGACCGACGTCCACGACGCCCGCCAATGCGCCCCGGCGGCTCAGGTCTGCGACGTGCTGCAGATCCCCGCCTTCCTCTGCCGCCAGACCGACCTGCTGCTGGCAGCGGGCGAAACCGGCGCCGCGATCAACGTCAAGAAGGGCCAGTTCCTCGCGCCGTGGGACATGGGCAATGTCGCCGAAAAGATCGCCTCGAACGGCAACGAGCGCATCCTGCTCTGCGACCGGGGGACGTCGTTCGGCTACAACACGCTGGTCAGCGACTTCCGTGGCCTGCCGACCATGGCCCGCACCGGCTACCCGGTGGTCTTCGACGCCACGCATTCGGTGCAGCAGCCCGGCGGACAGGGCACGACCAGCGGCGGCCAGCGCGAATTCGCGCCGGTGCTGGCGCGGGCGGCGGTGGCCGTGGGCGTCTCGGCGCTGTTCATCGAGACCCATCAGGACCCGGACAACGCGCCCTCGGACGGCCCGAACATGATCCCGGTCGACCGGATGGAGGCCCTGATAGGCCAGCTGCGCGCGCTGGACGCGCTGACCAAGGCGCAGCCCGAGATCCCGCTCGGCTGAGAGCCGGGCCGCGCATAGGCGCCGCACCGCCGGAGTGCCCGTCCGGCGCGGCGCCGCTTCATCATCGCACAATGGCCGCGACCGGCCCAGCCGCGCCGCCGCACCCGGGCTGACCCGGGCGCGGTGCATGCCGGCGACGGTCGGCCTGCGACCCCAGAGCTGCCCTTGTCACGGGTATCGGCGACCCGCTGCATCGCGCGACCTCCGTCGGGCTGCCCCGCCTCCGCCGGTCAGACAGGGCAGCCGAAACTGCCCTCAGAGGTCGGTCTCCCAGTGCTGCTCGACCACGGGCACGCCGAAACTCACCCGCGGCTCCGCATGCAGCATGCGCCAGCCCGTCCGCCGATACAGCGCCACTGCCGCCCGGTGGCTTTCATGCGTCCAGAGCACCATGCGCCGATACCCGGCATCCCGCGCAAAGGCCATGTTCGCCGCCAGCAGCCTGCGGCCAAGCCCCTGCCCCCGCATCTCGGGCTCCAGCAGGAAAAGCCGCAGCTTGGCCACCCCCGGCTCCGGCCCCTGCACGCAGAAGATGCTGCCCAGCCGCCTCTCACCCGACCGCGCGATGAAGGCGCGCTCCCACGCCGGGTCGTGCCCTGCAACGAAAGCCTCCAGAACCTGCCGCACCAGCGCCGGGAACCGCGCGTCGAAGCCCTCGTCGCGGGCGTAGAGCGTGCCGTGCCGCTCTACCAGCCAGTCCACATCGCCGGGGCGCAGGTCGGTCAGGTCAATCCTCATGCGGCCATGAAACGCCTCTGCGCCTTGCAAATCAAGCCCCGCGCGGCTATCTCCCCCGTCACCGCGCGGCGGCTGAAAAAGGCAGGATCGACCATGGGCATCAACGACGAAAAGGACATCGAGGCCGGGCTTCAGATCGGGCCGACCGATCAGGGCATGGTGCGCCTCTTCGTCATCGCCGAGGGCCTCGAGATCCCGATGGATTTCGACCCCGAAGAGGCCGAGGAGATCGCCGAGGAACTCCGCGCCGCCGCCGCGACCGCCCGCAAGGGCGCGAAGAACAAGAAGCGCTAGGCCGGCCCGCCGGGTCGGACGCGCCCCGCCGCGCGCTCAAGCCCCGGCAACCCGCACGCGCCGAACCGCCCTTCTCTGGTCCGGCAAACACCTCGCAAAGCGCAGGGTATTCGGCGAAAGCCGGCCCGGCGCAGCGCCCCATCGGCCCCGTGCTCTCCACGCCCCCGCTCTTCTTCGGTCTCATAAATACCTCGGGGAGCGCGAGGGGTGAGGCGAACGCCGAACGTGCGCAGCACACCGCTCGTTCCGACGCGATCCACAAACACCCCCGCCGCCAACCACCGGTTTCTTTCAAAGAAACCGGCCCGAATTCCGTCCCGGAATTCGCCCGCCCGGACAAACCGTCACCGCAGCAGCGCGTCCGGGTCCCGCAGGGCCTGCAGGCGCCGCGCCGCGTGCACCGCGAACTTCCGCGTCAGCTTGGTCCGGCGCGCCGCCGCCAGCTTCTCTTCCGGCCCCATGCGCAGGATCTCGGCGTCATAGCCATCCGCGATGATCAGCCCCGTCTCCCCGGGCAGAAGGTCGGTCGGAAAATCCTGATCGACCGCCCAGAAATAGCGGTCGCAATAGGGCAGATAGCCCTGCCATTTCGCGTCGCACAGGAAATCCGCCCGGCTCGACTTGCACTCGACCACCCAAAGCTCACCCTTCGGCCCCAGCGCCATCACGTCGACGCGCAGCCCGCGCTCCGGCACGAACTCTTCGATCACCGCAAAGCCATGCGTCAGCAGGTGGCGACAGACCCCCCGCGCCAGCACCTGCCCGGGCATCAGGCCCCCCGTTCCGCTATCCAAGATCCCTGTATCCATGTCCAAAAATATGAACAATAGGTGAACAAATACAAGCCCCCGGCAGCAAACGCTTTCCATGACCGGCAAAATACCTACATGCTGAACGTTCCCCGGACCGAGGACCGCATGACCCGAGACCAAGACCCCCTGGACCGCGAGGCCGCGCGCGGCGTCCGCAACGCCCGCGAACTCGAAGGCCATATCTCCTGGCTGGAAACCTTCTCGGGCACGGCGCTCGGCGTCTTGTCTGTCGCCTCGGGCATCTACACCTACCTCGGCGTTTCCTCGCTTCTGGACGACAACGGCGCGCTTTCGGTCTTTGCCGCCGTGGCCTATTCCACCGCCGTCTCGGTCGGGATCTTTGTCTTCTGGTCCTACCTGATGCGGCTCTTTCCCGCCGTCCGCACCACCCGCGCACGCACCGGCCTGCTGGCCGCCATGGGCCTCGGCAGCCTCGCCATCGTCGCCATGTCGTCCTCGGCTGAACGCCGCCGCGCTGGCGGGCTCGGCGGCCGTCGAACAGCACCTGGCCAAGACCGTGCAGGATTACCAGGTCGCGCTGGAACGCGCGCATGAGATCGCCCTGACCGGACAGGGGCTGGAGCGCGACGTCGCCCGCACGCGGCAAAGCTTCGAGGACCTGTCGCAGCAAGAGGCCGAGGGCTCGCTCTCCGGTCTCGCGGGCCGGGGCGCCGTCTTCCGCGTGCTGCGGCAGAAATCGGCAGAGCTTCAGGCGCTGGAAACCCAGATCGCCGCCCAGACCCCGCTGGTGGAAAGCGCCTTCACCGAGGGCAACTCGATCCTGTCGCGGATGCGCGCGCTGACGGTCGAGCCCGGCAATGTCGAGGCCCGCTCGGTCGAGTTTTCCGAGGCCGCCGTGCGCCTGCAGGGCCTGATCACGCAGCTGCGCCAGCTTTCGGTCGCGCCGCTGGTGGAACGCGCGGCGCAGGACCTCGCCGCCTCGGTGGTGCTGCCGGAGCTCGACAGCTCGACGGCGGCGGGGCGCGCCGACCAGTCCGCCACCATCACCTCGGTGCTCGAAGTGCTGGGCCAGCGCGCCGCGACGCTGGAACGCGCGGCGCAGGCGGTGCAGGATCTGGGCCAGCCCACCGACGTGACCTATACGCCGATCTCCGCGGCGGACGCGGTGATCCTTTACGCCCGCAACTTCGTGCCAAGCTGGGCCGGTGCCATCGCCATCGACCTTCTGCCTGCCGTCTTGGTGCTGATCCTCGCGGTGACCCAGGGCGCGATCCGGCAGGGCCGCGACGGCGCGGGCGTCGAGGACACGCTGACGCTGGCCGAACTGCGCGCCGCCCTGACCGCGCTGCAAGAGGTCGAGGCGGTCTCGGCCAGCCGCGACGCCGTTGCCCGGCAGACGGAAGCGCCCGCCGCCCCGCCCCCTGTCGCGCCGGACCCCACGGCAGGGGCCAAGCCGACGCCCGCCCGCGATCCGCAGGCACCGCGCGAGGCCGCGGAATGAGCCACCCCCGCCCCGGCACAGCCACACACCGGGCCTGCGGTGGCCCCGCTGCGCAGCCTGCCCCGCCCCCGCAGCCCGCACGGCGGCACCGGCCCGTCACCGGGGCCCGAGGCTGGCTTTCCAACCAACCGACCCCCGGGAGCGGCGGCCATGAACGCCCGCAACATCGCGCGCACCCTCTCTGCCGTGCTGCTGTTCCAGGTCGGCATCGGCGCGCTGCTGATCCTGGGCGACGTCCGGCAGGCGCCGTTTTCCATGCCCTTCATGGGCCCGCAGACGCCGCGCCTGTCGGAACCCGTGCGCCCCGGCGACCAGCGCCGCACCTATGCGCCCGACCGAGACCGCCCGGCCACCCGCCCCCTGCGCGAGGCCGGCGACCTGCCGGACCGGCTGACCCTGAGCCGCGAGAACGGCCAGGACCGGCTGGAAGGCACCATCGCGCCCGGCGACGCCGAACGCGTGATCGCGCTGATCGACGAAGCCGACCCGGTGATCGAAACCCTTGTCCTGCAGTCCCCGGGCGGCGCGGTGCAGGACGCGCTGACACTGGGCCGCCACCTGCGCGACCGCGCCATCGCCACCGAGATCCTGTCGGGCGAGATCTGCTATTCCGCCTGCCCCTATCTCTTTGCCGGTGGCACGACCCGCAGCGCCTCGGACAGTGCCTCCATCGGGGTCCACCAGCACAGCTTCGGAGAGAATACGCTCTTGCCCGCCTTCATCGCGACCGAAGACATCCAGCGCGGGCAGGCAGAGGTCATGACCTATCTCGACGACATGGGGATCGACCCGCTGGTGATGCGGCATGCCATGTCCACCCCGGCGGACGAGATCTATATTCTCGTACCCGAGGAACTGACCCGCTACGGCTTCCTCCCGGGCGCGGAGTAATCCGCCCGGCCAAAGCCAGCGGCAGCGGGTCTGTGCAAGGGGGCCGCCGCTGCCCCCGGCGAACCGCTGGCCCATCCCGACGGTTCGCCCTGCCGCGCCGGGACCGGGTCACCGACAACGGCGCGACGGCGCGGGTCTGTCACGGCCCGGCACCCGGGGAAACCGGCCCCCGATGACCGCAAAAGGCAGGAACCGGCATAGACTGCGCCGAAACCCGCGGCGGTTCGGCATCCGACACGCAAGCCCACTTGACCAAACCCCTGTTCCACCGCATATCGCGAGACATGAGCACACCCTTGTCCCGCATCCGCAACTTCTCCATCGTCGCCCATATCGACCACGGGAAATCCACCCTGGCCGACCGGCTGATCCAGCTGACTGGAACCGTCGCCGAACGCGACATGAAGGCCCAGCTTCTCGATGCCATGGACATCGAGCGCGAACGCGGCATCACCATCAAGGCGAACACCGTCCGCATCGACTATCCGGCGAAGGACGGCAACACCTACATCCTGAACCTGATCGACACCCCCGGGCACGTCGACTTCGCCTACGAGGTCTCCCGCTCCATGCGCGCGGTCGAAGGCTCGCTGCTGGTCGTCGATGCCTCTCAGGGTGTCGAGGCGCAGACTCTGGCGAACGTCTATACCGCCATCGAGGCCGACCACGAGATCGTGCCCGTGCTCAACAAGGTCGACCTGCCCGCGGCCGAACCGGAAAAGGTCGCCGAGCAGATCGAGGACGTCATCGGCATCGACGCCTCCAACGCCTGCCTGATCTCGGCCAAGACCGGCGTCGGCATCCCCGACGTGCTGGAGGCCATCGTCACCCGCCTGCCCCCGCCCCACGGCGGCGACCCGGATGCGCCGCTGAAGGCCATGCTGGTGGATCTGTGGTACGACCCCTATCTCGGCGTCGTCGTGCTGATCCGCGTCATGGAGGGCACGATCCGCAAGGGCGACAACATCAAGATGATGCGCACCGGCGGCAAGTACGGCGTCGACAAGCTGGGCGTCTTCCGCCCCGCCATGCAGGATGTGCCGGAACTCGGCCCGGGCGAGATCGGCTTTTTCACCGGCTCGATCAAGCAGGTTCGCGACACCCGCGTCGGCGACACCATCACGCATGAGAAAAAGGGCGCGACCGAACCGCTGCCCGGCTTCAAACCCTCGATCCCCGTGGTCTTCTGCGGCCTCTTCCCGGTGGACGCCAACGACTTCGAGGACATGCGCGACGCCATCGAGAAGCTGGCGCTGAACGACGCCTCGTTCACCTACGAGATGGAAACCTCTGCCGCGCTCGGCTTCGGCTTCCGCTGCGGCTTCCTCGGGCCTTTTGCACCTCGAGGTGATCCGCGACCGGTTGGAGCGCGAGTACGATATCGACCTGATCACCACCGCGCCGTCGGTGATCTACCACCTCCACATGAAGGACGGGGAACGGCGCGACCTGCACAACCCCGCCGACATGCCCGACCTGACCTATGTCGACCACGTCGAGGAACCGCGCATCAAGGCGACGATCCTCGTCCCCGACGAATACCTCGGCGACGTGCTTAAACTGTGCCAGGACCGTCGCGGCATCCAGCTGGACCTGACCTATGTCGGCGTGCCGCGCCATGGCCGTCTACGACCTGCCCCTGAACGAGGTCGTCTTCGACTTCTACGATAGGCTGAAATCCGTAACGAAGGGTTACGCCTCCTTCGACTACCAGTTGGAAGGCTACCGCGAGGACAACCTCGTGAAGATGCAGATCCTCGTCAACGACGAGCCCGTCGACGCGCTGTCGATGATGGTCCACCGCGACCGGGCAGAGATGCGCGGGCGCGCCATGTGCGAAAAGCTCAAGGATCTGATCCCGCGCCACATGTTCAAGATTCCGATCCAGGCCGCCATCGGCGGCAAGGTGATCGCGCGCGAGACGCTGTCGGCGATGCGCAAGGACGTGACCGCCAAGTGCTACGGCGGCGACGCCACGCGGAAGAAGAAGCTGCTGGAAAAGCAGAAGGCCGGCAAGAAGCGCATGCGCCAGTTCGGCAAGGTCGAGATCCCGCAGGAAGCCTTTATCTCGGCCCTGAAGATGGACAGCTGAAGGCGGGCCCGCGCGGGGCGCTGATCAACAGAGCGGCCCGCCGACTCGTGCTTCGATACCCGCCCGGCGGCTTGCCCGCGCAGAGGCGCCCCATGCCGCGATTGCGAAGGGGCGCGTCTTCCGCGCCGCCCCGTGCCGCAGATCGATCCTCCGCACCAGCGGGTCAGACCCGCAGCGTTCCAGAGCGACGCTGACGAAGCCCGCCCCGGTCACGCGGAGAGAAGACCGCGCCCTCTCCCACCGATGGCTGTTTCTCTGTGACCCCGTGCGGGTCAGATCCAGAAGTGCCCGATCAGCCCGCCAAGGGCCATGATCGTCAGGCAGACGATCATCGTCTTGACCAGATAGCTGATCGAAGGTTCCACGGGATTCATGCGCTCCCAGAGCGCGGTGAGGGATCCAGTCAAATTTGTTTGCATGGCCCAAGTGTAACGCCTCTCGCAGGGCATTCAAGGCCGCGCTCGAAGCGGCCCCGCCGCCGACAAGCGATCCTCGCCCCGCGTGGGACCCGAACAGAACAGGGGAAACGCGCTTCAGGGCCCCTGATCCAGCCTGGCTGGCCACGACGGCCCGCGCCGCCCCGACGCAGGCGCTGATCGCGAGGTTCGGCCCCCGGGCCGGGTCGCAGAGGAGGCTCTGCTTGGGACAGACACCCACCGGTACGCCATCCAGCCACGCAACCGCACCACCGCCGCCTCCTCCCGGCTCGGGCGGCGCGACAGGATCGGCAAGGCCGGGAAACCGCGCACCGGAAGACCAGCCCCCCGGGACCAAGGCACAGGTCGCACGGATGCGCCTGACCGTCAAAGACGCCACGGTGACACGCTGCCGCCCCGATGATCGCGCAGCTCTGGCGCCACCGCACATCATCCCTTGACGCCGACAACACCGCGCGGCGTCCGAAGACGCTGAAGAGCCTGGCGCCGGTGCAATTCATCTGGCGCGCATGGCAGAGCGATCCCGACCTCGTCCACGGCCAGCCGTGTTTTCGAGGCCGGGACCATGCGCTTGTCGGGTGGCGGCCTTGATCAGGCCCGCAACACCATCGCCACGGCGCAGGCCGCCGTTGCCGGCAGGCGCAGCATGTCGTGGATCCGGGTCACGCGTTCGGGCGTGTAGTAGCCCTCTTCGTGCAGGATGTTCATCGTCGCGATGACCTTGCCACCGATGATCAGCGGCAGGTTCACCACCGAGCCGCAGCCCAGCTTGCCGATCAGCTCGGCATCGGGGAAGACCGTGTCGATATCGGCCAGCGTGTTCGACACGAAGGCCTCCTGCCGGATCAGAACCTGGTCGAACCAGCGGTTCAGCTCGATCGGCTTCTCGCCCGAGGTCGGGTAGTTCTCGGCATCGTCGGTATAGGCGCGCCGCGCCACCATGGCGTCGGTGTCCGAGGTCATCACGGTGAACAGCTTGGCGCCCACGGTCGCCTTGATCAGCGCGCAGAGCGCGTCGAAAGCCGCCTCTTCGGTCGTCGCGGCGGCCAACGCGGTGGTGAAGTCGGCGAGCGCCTTTGTGGTATCGGTCATGCGGGGTCCTTGCTTTCGGATGCCGTCCCCTCGGGATCGGCATCGGGGTTGCCGCCCGAAGCGGCATAGAGGTCGCGCGTGTAGGGATCGGCAAAGCTGCCGTCGTAAAGCGCGGTCTTGGGGGCGATCTCGACGATGCGCCCCTTGTTCATCACCGCCATGCGGTCGCACATGAAGCTGACCACCGGCAGGTTGTGGGTGACCATCAGGTAGGTCAGCCCCTGTTCACGGCGCAGCCGCTTCAGCAGGTTCAGGATCTCGGCCTGCACCGAGACATCCAGCGCCGAAGTCGGCTCGTCCAGCAGCATCACCTTGGGCTCCAGCATCAGCGCCCGGGCGATGGCGACACGCTGGCGCTGGCCGCCCGACAGCTGGTGCGGAAAGCGGAAGCGGAAGCGCTGATCGAGGCCGACGGCGGCCAGCATCTCGACCACCTTCTCGCTGCGCTTGCCGATGCCGTGGATCGCCAGCGGCTCGGACAGGACCGTGTCCACGGTCTTGCGCGGATGCAGCGAGGCATAGGGGTCCTGGAAGACCATCTGGCAGGTCTCGGAGAAGGCCCGGTCGGTGCCATGGCCGCGCGGCTTGCCCAGCACGGAAATCTCTCCCGTCCAGTCCGGCGCCAGCCCGGCGATGGCCTTCAGCACGGTCGACTTGCCCGAACCGCTCTCGCCGACCAGCGCGAAGCTTTCGCCCGGCGCCACGTCGAAGCTTACGTCACGCACCACCTTGGTGTCGCCGTAAGAGATATCCAGATCCCTGAGGGAAATCGCGGGGCTGCTCATGTGCCTGCTCCTCCGCTGCGGTCCATAACCGGCAGCTCGTCTCGGGTTTCCTGCATGCGGGGCTGAGCCGCCAGCAGGCCCTTCGTGTAGGGATGGCTGGCCTTGTGCAGATCGGCGGCGGCGCAGGCCTCGACCACCTCGCCGCCGTTCATCACCAGGATGCGGTCGCAGTAGCGCGCCACAAGGTTCAGGTCGTGGCTGATCAGGATCAGCCCCATGCCGTTGCCGGTGACCAGCTCCTCGATCAGGTCCAGCACCTGCGCCTGCACCGAGACATCCAGCGCCGAGGTCGGCTCATCCGCGATCAGCAGTTGCGGGCGCGGGATCAGCATCATGGCGATCATCACCCGCTGCCCCATGCCGCCCGAAACCTCGTGCGGATACATCTTCGCCACCCGCTCGGGATTGTTGATGCGGACCGAGTTCAGCATCTCGATCACCCGCGCCTGCAGATCGCGGCGGGGCAGGTTCTCATGCACCTGCAACGCCTCGGCGATCTGGTGGCCGATGGTCATCACCGGGTTCAGAGAGAACTTCGGGTCCTGCATGATCATCGAGATCCGCGCGCCGCGGATCCGGCGCATCTGGCGGCTGCTCTGCGCCATCAGGTCCAGCCCGTCGAATCGCAGGGTCTTCGCGGTCTGCTTGCCCGGTGCCCGGATCAGCCGCAGGATCGACCGGCCCGTCATCGACTTGCCGGAGCCGCTTTCGCCGACGATGCCCAGGCGCTCTTCGCGGCCCGGGGTCAGGTTCAGCCCCTTCACAACCTCCACCGGCCCCTTGGGGGTGGCGAAGCTGACCCGCAGGTCCTCGATTTCCAGAAGCGGTGCCTCGGTCATTTCTCGCCCCCCTGTTTCGGATCCAGCACGTCGCGCAGCCCGTCGCCCAGGAAGCAGAAGCCCAGCGAGACGAGGATAATGGCGAAGCCCGGCATGGTGGCGACCCACCACTGGTCCAGGATGAAGGTCCGCCCGCGCGAGATCATGGCGCCCCATTCCGGCAGCGGCGGCTGTGCGCCAAGACCAAGGAAGCCCAGACCGGCGGCGGTCAGGATGATGCCCGCCATGTCCAGCGTCACCCGCACGATCATCGACGAGGTACAAAGCGGCAGCACGTGGCGGAAGATGATCCGCGAATGCGAGCCGCCGACCAGCCGCACCGCCTGGATGTACTCGGCATTGCGGAAGGTCAGGGTCTCGGCCCTTGCGATACGGGCATAGGCGGGCCAGGCGGTGATGGCGATGGCGATGATCGCGTTCTCGATCCCCGGCCCAAGGGCGGCGACGAAGGCCAGCGCCAGGATCAGCTTGGGCAGCGACAGGAAGACGTCGGTCAGCCCCATCAGGATGCGGTCGACCCAGCCGCCGAAGTAGCCCGCGACAGCGCCGATGATCAGACCCAGCGGCGCCGAGATCACCGCCACAAGCGCCACGATCATCAGCGTGATTCGCGAGCCGTAGACGACGCGGCTGAAGATGTCGCGGCCCAGTTCGTCGGTGCCCATCCAGTGCTCTGCCGAGGGCGGCAGCAGGCGGTTCTGCAGGTTCTGACCCACCGGGCTTTCCGGCGCGATCCAGGGCGCAAACAGCGCCGTGACCAGAAGCAGCAGGATGATCAAAAGGCCCGCCAGGGCCAGCGGATTGCGCATCAGCGCCGCCATCATGCGCCATGCGCGGCCCAGGTTGGCCTGGGTCAGGGTTGCGGGGCTGTCGTCGAGCAGCCAGTCTCTCGTGCTCATCAGCGGCTCCTCGGGTCAAGGACGCGGTAAAGCACGTCCGAAATCTTGTTGATCAGGATGAAGACCGAGCCGATGACCAGCGTGGCCCCCAGCACGGCATTCATGTCGGCATTCAGCAGCGCCGTGGTCAGGTAGTTGCCGATGCCGGGCCAGCTGAAGACGGTCTCGATCATCACCGAACCCTCCAGCAGCGCGGCGTAGGACAGGCCGATGACGGTGATCAGCGGCACGCGGATCGGCTTGAAACCATGCACCCAGATCACCCGCCACTCGGGCACACCCTTGACGCGGGCGGTGGTGATGAACTCCTGTCCCAGCTGGTCCAGCATGAAGCTGCGGGTCATCCGGGCGATGAAGGCCAGCGAGAAGAAGCCCAGGATCGAGGCCGGCAGCACGAGGTGCGAAAGCGCGTTCCAGAAGACGTCCCAATCGCCCGCCAGCGCGGCATCGATCAGCATGACATTGGTGCGCGCGGGCACCAGGCCTTCATAGAAGATGTCCAGCCGCCCCGGCCCCGCGACCCAGCCGAGCCCGGCGTAGAAGACCGCCAGCCCGACGAGGCCCAGCCAGAAGGCGGGCACCGAATAGCCCAGCAGGGCAAAGACCCGCATCACCTGATCGACCCATTCGCCGCGCCGCGTGGCGGCCCAGACCCCGGCGGGCACGCCAAGGACAACCCCGATGAAGATGCCCAGCGTCGCCATCTCCAGCGTCGCCGGGAAGACCCGCAGCAGATCGTCCGCGACTGGGCGGTTGGTCGAGATCGAGCGGCCCAGGTCACCCTGCATCACCGACCAGACGTAGTCGAAGAACTGCACCACCAGCGGTCGGTCCAGCCCCATGGCGATCCGCGCCGCGTCGTATTGCTCTTGCGTCGCGCGGTCCCCGACCACCGAAAGCACGGGGTCGATGGGCACCACGCGCCCGATGAAGAAGGTGATTGCCAGCAGGCCCAGGAAGGTCAGCGCGGTGACGACGACGAAGCCGCCGATCCCCCGCGCACCGCGCCCCGCCCTGACGGCTATTGATGCTTCTGTCGCCAAGGTCTCCGCCTCCTTTGGCTTCGGTCAAATGAATTCTCACCCCCAGTGTTACAAATTTTTTTGCCATAGTAAAAATTTTTTTGTAGCGTGGGGGAAAGGATTTCGGAGGAGCCCACCATGGCACGGGAGAAGCAGAAGGCTGAGCCGCAGCTCGGACCGCTTATTCGCAAGCGCCGAAAGCAGCTTGGGCTGACTCTGCAGGCCTTGTGCGACAAGGCGGGTGTCTCGGTCGGTTACCTCAGCCAGGTGGAACGCGACAACGCGACGCCCTCGCTGGGAACGCTGGCGCAGATCGCCGCGGCGCTGGACGTGACGCTGGAGTATTTCATCGCCGCCCCCGGCCCCTCCGACAGCCTGACCCGCGCCGAGACCCGTACTCGCAGTTCTCGCTGAACGGCTCGTCCATCGGCTACGAGAACCTGGCCACCGATTTTCCCGGCGCCGAACTGTCCAGCTACATCCTTCATGTGCCTGCGGGCTATGCCTCGGAGGTGGTCAGCCACGAGGGCGAAGAGATCATCTACATCCTGGAGGGCGAGATCGAGCAGACCCTCGACGGCCAGGTCATCCGGATGAAGGCCGGTGACAGCCTGCATTACAGCGGGTTGCGCCCCCATTCCTGGACCAATCCAGCTGACAAGCCCGTCCGGATCCTCTGGACGGGAACCCTGGCCGTGCTGAACCGCAAGGGCGGGATGAAACTACCGGAGATGGCGCCGCTGGAGAGCTGATAAACGCCATCCCGCTTCACTCAACCCCAACAAGGAGAGCCACATGAACAAGCTGAAATCCGCACTGTTTGCCTCGGCGCTCGCGCTGCCCACGGCGGGCACCGCGGCGCTGGCCGACACGCCCGATGACATCCTGGTCATCGCCCAGAACATCGACGACATCGTCGCGATCGACCCGGCGCAGGCCTATGAATTCACCTCTGGCGAGCTGGTCACCAACCTCTACGACCGCCTGGTGCAGTACGATGCGGAAGACCCGACCGTCCTGGCCCCCGGCATCGCGACCGAATGGGTCGCCGACGCCGAAGCCAAGACCATCACCTTCACCCTGCGTGACGATGCGGTCTTCAACTCCGGCAACCCGGTGACCGCCGAGGACGTGCTGTTCTCGCTCTCGCGCGTCATCAAGCTGAACCTGACGCCCGCCTTCATCCTCGCCCAGCTCGGCTGGACCCCGGAGAACGTGGACGACATGCTGACCGCCGAGGGCAACCTCGTCACGGTGAAATACGAGGGCGATTTCTCGCCTGCCTTCGTGCTGAACGTGCTGGCCGCGCGCCCCGCCTCCATCGTCGACAAGGCGCTGGCGATGGAGCACGAGGTCGACGGCGACATGGGCAATGCCTGGCTGAACGCCAACTCGGCAGGCTCGGGCCCCTTCACGCTGACCGCCTACACCCCGGGTCAGATGGTGCGCATGGCCGCCAACGCGGACTACTTCAAGGGCGCGCCCAAGATGTCCCAGGTGATCATCCGCCACGTTGCCGAGGCCGCCACCCAGCAGCTGCTGCTGGAACAGGGCGACATCGACATGGCGCGCAACCTGACCCCCGACCAGGTCGCCTCGCTGTCCGGCGACGACATCAAGGTCGAGACCTTCCCGCAGGCCGCCGTCCACTTCCTGTCCTTCAACCAGAAGACCGAGAGCCTGACCGATCCGGCCGTCTGGGAAGCCGCGCGCTACCTGGTCGACTACACCGGCATGACCGACACGATCATCAAGGGCCAGATGGAGGTCCACCAGGCCTTCTGGCCGAAGGGTTTCCCCGGCTCCTACGACGAGACGCCCTTCACCTATGATCCCGAGAAGGCCAAGCAGATCCTGGCGGATGCCGGCATCGAGACCCCCGTCGAAGTGACGCTGGACGTGATCAACGCGGCCCCCTTCACCGACATGGCGCAATCGCTGCAGGCCAGCTTCGCCGACGCGGGCATCGAGTTCGAGATCCTGCCCGGCACCGGCGCCCAGGTGATCACCAAGTACCGCGAGCGGACCCACCAGGCGATGCTGCTGTACTGGGGCCCCGACTTCATGGACCCGCATTCCAACGCCAAGGCCTTCGCCTACAACTCGAACAACGCGGACGACAACTACCAGGCCACCACCACCTGGCGGAATGCCTGGGCCGTGCCGGACGAGCTGAACACGCAGACCATGGCCGCCCTGTCGGAAAGCGATCCCGAAGCCCGTCTGGACATGTACCGCGACCTGCAGGCCAAGGTGCAGGAGAGCTCTCCCATCGTGGTCATGTTCCAGGCCTCCTACGAGGTCGCCATGGGCGCGGATGTCTCGGGTTACGTCAACGGCGCGACCTCGGATTACGTCTTCTACCGGCTGGTCGAGAAGGAGTAATCCCGCGACCGCCCGCAAGACCACAGGGTCGCCGGTTCTCCGGCGGCTCGTTTCGTTTCAGGAGTAGAGAATGTCCTATCTGATGCAGGCCCAAGAGCGCCTCTCGCGGCTGCGCGCCCGGATGGCGGAAACCGAAACCGACCTGGTGGTGCTGGGCCCCTCCAGCCACATGGCCTGGCTGACCGGGCTGAACCCGCATGGCGACGAACGCCCCGTGATGCTGCTGGTCACCGCCGAACACGCCGGCTTCCTGATGCCCGCGCTCAACGCCGCCATGGCGAAAGAGATCACCCCGCTGCCCCTGTTCACCTGGGCCGATGACGATGGCCCGATGGCGGCCCTCGGCGCCCTTCTGGACGCCAGCGACGCCCGCCGCCCCGGCCTGTCGGTGGTGCTGGACGAAACCATGCGCGCCGATTTCGCCCTGCTGCTGCTGGACAGCCTGGACAGCCCGCGCCGCCGCTTCACTGAGGACACTGTCGGCCTGCTTCGCACCCTCAAGGACGAGGACGAGGCCGCCCGCATCAAGGCCTCGCACCTGCTCAACGATGCCGCCGTCGAGGCCGCCTTCGCCGCCCTGAAACCCGGCATGACAGAGGCCCAGGTGGTCGAGCTGATCGAGGCGCATTACAAGGCCAACGGCGCCACCACGGCCTTCTGCTCTGTCTGCTTCGGCGGCAACGGTGCCTTCCCCCACCACCACCCCGGCGCCACCGCCCCGGGCCAGAACATGGCCGTGCTGATCGACACCGGCTGCGTGCTGGATGGCTACCCCTCGGACATGACCCGCTGCCGCTGGTTCGGCCCCGATCCCGACCCCGAGTTCCTGAAGGTGCGTGACCTGGTCGAGGCCGCCGTGCAGGCCGCCCACGGCCGCCGCGAAACCCGGCGCCCCCGCCAGCGCAGTGGATGCCGCCGCGCGCGGTGTCATCACCGCAGGCGGCTATGGTGACCGCTTCCTGCATCGCACCGGCCACGGCACTGGGCATCGACATCCACGAGCCGCCCTATATCACCGGCACCTCCGAAACGCCGCTGGCCACCGGCAATGTCTTCTCGATCGAGCCGGGCATCTACCTGGAGGGCAAGTTCGGCCTGCGTCTGGAAGAGATCGTGATCCTGCGCGAGGACGGCCCCGAGATCTTCTCGGAACTACCGCGGGTCTGAGCGCCCCCGGGCACGGCTTCCGAACCGGTAGCATTGGGTGAAAAAGCACGTGCCCACCCGAAACCCGTCCTTGTCCTGACGCACGCGAACGCCGGGGGGCGCTGCCCCCCGCATCGCCTGTCGCACCGTCAGGGACCGCAAGACCGCCGCCGTCTGCCAACGATTGATGGCTGGACCCGTCGCATTCCAAAGACCTTTCCTGCCCGGTCCGGAAACGCTCTGCTCCACCGCGATCATGGGAACATCAAACAGGACCGCCCCGCCATTCAGGCGGCGAACGCGCATCCTCTCGCCGATCGGCATATCCGCGCAGTGCTTTCCGCAAGCTGCAACCGGATCATCGTGGATGACCATCAGGACTGCGGCCTGTCATCCCGCAACCGTTCTGCCGACCCTCGTCCCCGGCGATCCGTTGATGAGAGCCGCAACAGGCAGGGTGCGGGGCAAAAAGGCAGATCGCCGGACACCTTGCGAAGTTGATCCGGCACCCGCGGGTCACAGGTGCCGGACAGAGGGGTCAGGCGGTGCTCTTCAGGCGCGCCCGGAACATGTCTTCCATGGCCCGGCGTACGGTCACGGCTTGGCTGTCCGTGGCCTCGACATCGTCCCAGGTCAGCATTGCGCCTTCCGCCACGGCGCGCTTGAGCTTCATGCCGTGGGCCAGGCCGATGGGCAGGCCGCGCTTCTCCAGAGAATCCTCCGCACGCGCGATCCGGCCCCAGACGGTGAAGCCGCCTTCGCCATCGAGAATCTCGCCGGGCTTCAGTGCCTTCTTGGCGACCGCCACCACATCAGAGGTCAGGCTGTTGGTGCGGCCCGTGGGCTCGCCGCGCAGCGCGGCGCTGGCGACACTGACGCCAAGCTCTAGCCCGATCAGGTGGGACGGGCGATAGAGCGTGGCATAGCGACCGGAGCTGTCGGTGGTCACGCCGTACTCCCTGAAGCAGCGGCGCACGTAATCGGCGCCAAGGCCGCTTTCGTCGCTCGCCTCCAGCGTCACGTAGACTCCCCAGCGCAGATCACCGACGACCTGCCGGCCGTCGCGCTCGAGGCTCGAGACCACCTCGACCATGCCCGCCTCTTCGAGCACGCCGCCATGTGCCCCGGGCTTGAGCACCTCGGGCAGGTCATGGGTGCCCGCCGGCGGGAAGAGCAGCCCGTCGCGCGGCGCGAGCAGGCCCGCCGCGTTCGAGATCGCCGCCATCTCCAGCGCAGACTTGGTGCCGTCGAGGAAAGAGTTGAACATCTGCGGATTCATCCCGCCCTTGGCCGCCTCCTCCGGCGTCAGGCCGTAGTAGTCCCACACGGTGTCGGGGGTCGAGGTGGCGTACTTGGGCAGATACTTGGTGCCCTTGCCCGCCGCGACGACTTTGAAGCCGCAGGTGCGCGCCCAGTCGATCTGCTCGCAGACCAGCGCCGGCTGGTCACCATAGGCCATCGAATAGACCAGACCCGCCTTGTCGAATTCCTGCACGAGGTAGGCGCCGGCCGAGGACATCGGCCTCGACGTTGACCATGACCATGTGGCAGCCGTTCTCGGCGGCCAGCAGCGCATGACGGATGCCCGCGGCAGGGCTGCCGGTGGCGTCGATCACCACGTCGAGACCGGGCGTCGCGATCAGCGCCGCGCTGTCTTCGGTAAGGCAGGTCTTGCCGGTGTTCATGGCCTCGCCAAGGTCCGTCGTGGTTGCGGCATCCGCATCCCAGCCGGTGTCGATCATCGCTTTGCGCGCACGCTCGGTACGAGCAGATCCGCAATGCCGACCAGATGCATACCGGGGGTGTGCCGCACCCGGCTCAGGAACATCGAGCCGAACTTGCCCGATCCGATCAGGCCGACGCGCACCGGATTTCCATCGTTCTGGCGCTGTAGCAACTTGGTATAAAGATTCATGTCTATTCTCCTCGGAAGAGAAGTGCAGGCCGGGACGAAGGGGGTCAAGCCAAGAACCGGGGCCGTGACCCGGTGCAGGGACCACATCTCGCGGGCGACGGATCCGACCGGAACGCGCGCAATCGCGGACGCGACGAACAGCGTGGTGCCCCCGGGCAGCGTCAATACACCCTAGCCTCGGTCCTGGTCGCGCCCTCGGGGGCGACATGGGCCATCACGCGGTTTTCCGAATTGAAGTAATCCACCTGATCGGGTCGCGGGCTATCCGCCCCACCGAGCAAGCGCCGAGGGCGGGCAACACCCTCAAGACAATGGCCAGTAGCGCAAAGAAAAAGCCCCGCCTTTTGGGCGGGGCTTTATTCATGGCTGGGGTGGTAGGATTCGAACCTACGGTGCGCGGTACCAAAAACCGGTGCCTTACCACTTGGCTACACCCCAACCGTGGCGCGCTATTTACGACGAGCTTTCCCGAGTATCAAGACCCCGAATGTCGAAAAAATCATTCTTCTGCAATGCGTCCGGCAGAAGGGTCCTCGGCGGTGCTCTCGAAGAAGCGAAACTGCGCCCGGCCCGCGCGTTTCGAGGCATAAAGCGCCGCGTCCGACTGCAACAGGATCTCTTCCGGGGACGCCTTCCCGCCGTCCGACACGGTGATTCCGATGCTCAGGGACACCCGGCACTCTTCCGCGTCGACGGGAATCGGGTCCTCGACTCGCGAGATCAGGCGGCCTGCCATCTCTGCCAGGCGTTCGTGCCGGGTGAGGCCCGGGAACAGCAGCACGAATTCGTCACCGCCGATGCGCGCGACCGTATCGTCCTTGCGCGTCACCTCCAGCATCACCCCGGCCACCTGCCGCAAGACCTGATCCCCGGCGGCATGGCCCAGGCTGTCGTTGATCTGCTTGAAGAAATCGAGGTCGAGATGCATCAGCGAGAACGGCTCTCCGCTGCGGGTGACCCGGTCGAGCACCGCGTCGAGCGCGCGGCGGTTGCGCAGCCCGGTCAGCGTATCGGTGAAGGCGCGCTCCTCCGCCGCGACCATGGCCCCCTGAAGGCGGGTGTTCAGGCTGCGCGAGGCATCCAGCGCGGCGGATTTCGCCTCGACGAGGTAGAGCATTTCGACGGCAAGGTCGGTGGGCGCGAAATCGGTGTTGGTCAGGGCATAGTCCCGCACCGCATCCATGACCGAGATGCCGAAGGACAGGTTCACCACGGCCCCACCCTGCCCGTCCGGCACCATGATGCCCTTCAGCGGGGTCCGCAGGCCGCCGCGCAGGCGCAGGTGCAGCTTGCGCCCCCCGGTGGACAGAAGCTGCGCCATGCTCTCGACACGGCGGGGGCGGTAGACCTCGCAGACATCGAGAAAGCGCGCGCCGTCCAGCCCTCCCGGGCACAGCTTGCGCAGCGTCGGCCCGGCCTGCCGGATGCGCCCCCCGGGGTCGAGCACCGCATGCATCGGGCAGAGCGCCAGCAGGATCTCGGTGGGCACCCGGGTCATCCCTCCTCCGCCGGCGCGCCGGACGCCGCAAGGGCGAATTGCCGCCCCTGCGAATAGGCGGTCTCGATCAGGGTGATGGCGATGGTCTGCCGTCCCAGGGTGCCGCCGTCACATTCCATCAGGACAAGCGCGCCGTAGTCGTCGGCCATGGCCCGCAGCACGCCCAGCAGGACAAAGCCGAAACCGGGCAGCCCGGCCCCGACCAGCAGCGTGAACCGGTTGGGCGCCACGTCCACAAGGTCCAGATCCGGCAGTTCCAGATCCGCGACGGCCAGCCGGGCCCGGTCTGGCAGATCCTCCAGAGAGTGCAGGAACTCGATGAAATCGACGCCGCCGAAACGCAGAAGACGGCGCAGCCCCTCGCTGTTCGGGTGCGAGACGAGGTAGGTGCCGACATCTTCCAGAAAGGCGTCCGGGGGCTTCCTCAGCTCCACCTCGGCGGCCCCGACAACCGCCGTGAAGATGTCCTGCGGATAATTGAGCATGGCCTCGAAATCCGGCGCGTCCAGCCCCGCCCCGTCGACGATCCGCCGCCATGGTTCAGGACCATAGGTGTCCTGAACGAAGACCTGAAAGGTCCGAAGGATCAATCCATGCATCATAGGCACCCTCGCCGCATGGGGGGGACCATGGGGCGGGCGGCCTTAAGAAAGGCGTAACAATCGCAATTGCGGATAAATAGTCGCCGCTGCGCCTCACTCGGGCAGGTACAGCAGCATATCCCCCAGCCAGAGCACCTCTATGGTCCGGCTTTGCGTGCCGACCCCGCCGCGATGCAGGGCCTCCAGCGCCGCGACCCGGTCCCCCGGCCCCTGATCACCGTCCAGTGTGATCAGCCGCCCACCGGGCTGCCACAGGCCATCGCTCAGATGCATGGGCGTCAGGGTCACGAAATCCTCCGAGACCTTCTGCAACAGCAGGGCCCGCGCCTCGCCCTGACGGTAGAACGCACAGCCCGGCCCCCCGGTCACCTGCCGCGCGCAGGCCTCCAGCAGGCCGGATAGCTGGATCCCGTCCATCTCTGCCAGCGAGTCGCTGTCCAGCGTGGCGCCCTCGGGGTAGACCGGCAGGGCCTCGATCACCGCGGCGCGGCGCTCTGCCAATAGCGATTCGGGTGCGGGCCGGCTGCGCCCAGGCGCGCCAGCTCGATCTCGGCGGTCAGGTCGGGCCGGGCTTCGGCGATCACATCCAGCGCCGCCGGCCCGCCCTGCCCCACTCCTGCGCCAGTTCCGGCAGCGGCAGGGTCGCACCGGCAACACCCGAGCGCGCCCGGTTCACCTGATCCGAAGCGGCGGTGCGCTCGGGCTCGAAGGCCGGGCTCAGCCACAGCAGGCAGATCGCCAGAACCGCAAGCGCCATCCATGTGTTCACCGCGCGCAGGCGCGCCATCCAGTGCCGCCCGATCAGGACCGACAGCGCATAGGCCAGCCCGTAGACCAGCAGCACGGCGGCCACGCTGGCCGCCATCAGCCGCGAGGGTGTCCAGCCGTATTGCCCCACGCGCAGCCACAGCGCCCAGCCCCCCAGCCCGGCCAGAAGCGGCACACAGAGCGCCAGCGCGCCGGTCATCATCCGCCAGGGGCGGCTGTGCACGGCCTCGCCATTGTCGCGGTCCACCGCCACGGTGACCAGGATCACCGCCGCCAGGGCCACCGCCATCAGGATCGCGGCGGGCGAGAAGCCCTGCGCCAGCCCCTCCCAGCCGCGCAGCGGCAAGGCCGCCAGGAAGACCAGCGTCACCACCAGCACCACCGGCAGCAAGAGCCGCAGAAGCCTGAGCAGCAGAACCGGAGAGACCTGCCCCGACAGCCGGAACATGACCGCCAGCGCCAGCCCGAAGACCGTGCCGGTCAGGGCCCATGCAACGGCCTCGATATCGGTCACCCACTCCAGCAGCCGCACGTCGACAAGCCTCAGCAGCGCATCCGAAAGCGACAGCAGCCCCCAGAAAAGCGCGGCAAAGAAGACACCCGCCAGCAGGCGCACCGTCGTTTCCCATGTCGCGTCGAAGAGCGCCGGGTAGTCCGTCCAGCCGCCCGGGCGCGACAGGCCCGCCACGAGGAAGGGTATGGCAATCGACAGCGCAAGGCCGAAGGCCGCAAGCGGGTAGCCCAGTTCAAGGAAGGACTGGACGTCGCCGTGCCGCCCCGACGCCCACCACAGCGCCGCCGCCAGCACCGCCCCCGCCAGCACCGACGGCAGCACCGCGCGCGCCGGCGCCACGGGCCCCGACAGGGCGAGCAGAAGCGTGAAGCCCGCCGCTGCAAGGGCGGTCAGGAAAAGCAGCGCGCGGGGCGCCAGAACGGCGCTGTCCCAGGCCTCGGTCAGGGCCCAGCCCGCCGCTCCGGCAAGCGCTCCGGCGATCATGAGGAACGGCAGCAGCCGTGCATTGGGGGTCGGTGTCATGGGCGTTGTCCCTTTCATGCGCCCTTGTCCCACGGACCGGCGGACGAGGCCAGAGGGCATGCCGCGGACCGGCGGCGCAAGGCCGGGACACCGCGCCAAAGGCCTGCACGAAGGCGCGCCATCCGCGTCCCGGGGCGGGTGCGCGCGGGCCGCGTCGCCGCATGAAAAAAGCCCGGTGCCGGTTTCTGCCGGACACCGGACCTGCAGCGGCACTCGTCCCTTGCGCCCTGCCCTTCTGGCCGGACGCGCCACCCGAATTCTTCGCGGGCACAGTCCCCTGCCCCTGTCGCACGCCGTGCCGGATGGGCTGGCTTTGCCATCGCGTGCCCGGGACCGGGCGCTTCGTCGCAAAGGGTTCTCCTCTCGGATGACGCCTCCCTAGCATGCCGTCACCTAATCCAAGGTTAACCCGGCCACCCCGCCCGGCACGGGAAGGCCCCACAGGGATGGCCCGGGTGGGCGGGCCGCCTTTCCGCAGGAAACAGGTCCGCCCGCGCGGGCCCCGATCAGCCGATCTTCACCTTCGGGCGGGTCACCGCCACGCGCAGCGCCTCCACCAGCTCTTCCCGAGGCTGGCCGGAGCGGCGCACCAGCGTCCGCAGCCCGAAATGCACATGCGCCATCTGCTGGTAGTAGCTCGTGTAGGCGTAATTCGTGGCCGCCCCCGCCGCGGCACCCAGCAGCGGCACCGTCTGCGTCGCCAGCTTCTGCCCCATGACCGTGGCCAGACGCGGCGCGATGCGGTTGATCAGCCCGTGAACCGTCGCCCCGGTCAGCGTCACCCGCGCCGAAAGAAAGCCCAGATCCGCCCCGTCATCCTGTGCCAGCGGCCCGAGTAGAGGCGAAGACGGTCAGGCATTCCTTCGCGATCTCCGGGTCTTGCGGGTCATAGCCGTGTTCCGCCGCGATCCCCTGGATCGAGCGCAACAGCACCGTCGTGGTCACCGGCAGCTCGGCCAGCGCCGAGGGCAGCCCGCCAGCGCCGCCCGCCGCCCCCATGGCGGTGGCCAGCGCGGTGTTCAGCCAGCCCTTCTGGTCCGGCACCACTCCGCGCGAGCCCTGCGCCGCGCGCATCGCCACCTCCAGCGCCCGCGCCGTGGCGCCTTCAAGCTGGTCCTTCACCCGGTCGGGCAGCCGCTCCAGAAGGTTCTCGGCCTGTCCGCCGATCAGGTTCAGCACCTGCATGCCCACGGAATTCGCGGCCCTGTACCGCTTTGCCAGCGCGGCAATCTCGGCATCGACCGAAACGGTCGGCAGGCTCATCTCGGTCTCTGCTGTCATCACGGGCACTCCTCAACATCTGTCACATCAGATGTGGCCGCCCCCGGCTTCGGTCAAGTTGACGCGGGCACGCCGGCCCTTCGCCGGGCGTCAGGCCCCCGTGCCACCCGGCTCAGGCCAGCCGCGTCACCGTGCCCCGGACGCCGTCCCATGCGCCATCGACCAGCGCCAGCCCCAGCACCCGGTCGGGGTTCGTCGGCGGCGGCATCTCGACCCCTTCCAGCCGTTCGAAACCGAAGCGGGCGTAGTAGGGCGCGTCGCCCACCAGCAGGATGCGCGCGTAGCCCTGTTCTGCGGCGCGGGCCACCGTGTCGCGCACCAGCGCACCGCCCAGCCCCTCGCCCTGCGCCGTCGGGTGCACGGCCACCGGCCCCAGAAGCAGCGCCTCGTGCAGCCCCACCATCACCGGCCAGCAGCGGATCGCCCCGCCGAGGTTGCCGTACTGGTCGCGCGCCACCCGGCACAGGCCCGCCACGGGCGGCACCTCGTCGCGCAGCCGATAGGACGACAACGCCGTGCGCCCCGGCGCAAAGCACAGATCGAACAGGGCTTCGACCTCCCACCAATCCTGCGGCATTTCCTGTGCAAGCGTGAACAAGCCGACCCCGTGCATTCCAAGCGCGAACCGCGTATCACGAGGCCGGACCCGACGCAAACCACGGAAAAGCCCGCGATGTTCTACCGCCCCGAAGACGGCCACGGCCTGCCGCACAATCCCTTCAACGCCATTGTCTCGCCGCGCCCCATCGGCTGGATCTCGACCCGTGGCGCCGATGGTCACGACAACCTCGCGCCCTACAGCTTCTTCAATGCGGTGGCCTATTTCCCGCCGCAGGTGATGTTTTCCTCGACCAGCGCCAAGCCCGACCGGGGCGATACCAAGGACAGCCTCGCGCAGATCCGCGAGACCGGGGTCTTCTGCGTGAACATCGTGGAATACGCCATGCGCGACGCGATGAACGTGACCTCGGGCCCCTGGGAAAAGGGCGCCGACGAATTCGAGCTCGCCGGGATTGAAAAGGCGCAGTGCCAGACCATCGACTGCCCGCGTGTCGCCGCGGCCCCCGCGAACCTCGAATGCAAGCTGACACAGGTTGTGCAACTGCCCGGAGCGGCCAACTTCGCCGTCTTCGGAGAGGTCACCGGCATCCACATGCGCGACGACTGCCTGAAAGACGGCATCTTCGACGTGCTCTCGTTCAACCCGCTCTCGCGCATGGGCTACCGCGATTACACCGTCGTGCGCGAGAAATTCGCGCTGAAGCGCCCCGGCGAATAAACGGCCCCGGGGCTGGCAGGCGGCAGGCGGGCACCGCCGCCCTGCGCGCGCCGGGTCACGGGTCCGGGGCATCCGCCCTGCGTCCCGGCGGGCAGCAGCAGCCTCCCCCATCGCCCCCCATCGCCCGGGCGCAGGACCCGGGGCCGGCAGGTGGGCGCCTTCGACCGCAGGCCGAACAGGACCACCCGGCAGCGCCTTGCCGCGCCTTGAACGCCCCACGCTGCCGGTGGCCAAACCGGCGCCAATCTGCTATGCACAGCCCCGCAACCGATGGAGAGCGCCGTGGACCAGCACCTTTGATCCCCTGACCTGATTTCAAGGATTCAAAGGAGGCCGCCGTGCCCGCACCCTTCGCCCTGCCCGATGCGTCGCTGACGCATCCCATCACCCTGCCCGACGGCACGCCCCATGCGGGCACCGTCTATCTGAAGAACGTCATCGACCACCCGCGCTTCAATGTCGGCGCCTACAGCTATGCCTCGGACTTCGACCCGCCCGCGCTTTGGGGCGGCGACTGGGCCGCGCGCCTCGCGCCCTATCTCTTCGCCTTCAGCCAGGAACATCTGCGGATCGGCAGGTTCTGCCAGATCGCCCACGGCGTGCGCTTCATCGGCTCGTCCGCGAACCACGCCATGGACGGGCTCACCACCTTTCCCTTCACGGTCTTCGATCCCGCCGCCATGACCGGCTACCAGCCCGACAGCCGCGACATGGTGATCGGCCACGACGTCTGGCTGGGCTATGGCGCCCTTGTCCTGCCCGGCGCGCGGATCGGCAACGGCGTGATCGTCGGGGCGGGTTCGGTGGTGCGCAGCACGGTACCGGACTACGCCGTGGTCACCGGAAACCCGGCCCGGGTGCTGCGCCTGCGCTACGCGCCGCAGGAAATCGAAACCCTCAACCGCCTGGCCTGGTGGCACTGGGAACCCGAGCGTATCGCCCGGGCCCGCCCGGCGCTGGAAGGCGGCGACCTGCGCGCCCTCGCCGCACTGGCGCCCTGAGCCCTGCAACAGGCGGTGGGAAGATTTTTCGAAAAATCTTCCCGCCCATCGGGCCGACCCGCCCTGCCGCGCCGAGGGCGCAGAGCCACCAAGGGCGTGCCCCTGCCGGATCGCAGCGCGGACCGCGCCCCGGCGCAGGCCCTGCAAAAGACAAAGGGCGGCCCGTTCACCGGACCGCCCGTTCCTGCCGGTTGCCCCGTCCGGCGCGCGCCGGACCGCGTCAGTGCCCGCCGAGGATGCCCGTGCGGACGTTATAATCCACCGCCAGCTGGTAATCCGGATCGTCGTCCGAGATCGACCATCAGGTGACCGGCCTTCGACAAGAGCCGGTGGCAATCCCGCGACAGGTGGCGCAGCTTGACCTGCTTTCCGGTACGCCTCGTATTTGCCCGCGATGGCCTCGATCGCCTGCAGGGCCGACTGATCCACCACCCGGCTGTCGGCAAAGTCGACGATCACCACATCCGGGTCGCCCTCGACGTCGAACAGCTCGGCAAAGCCATCGGTAGAGCCGAAGAACAGCGGCCCCTGGATCTCGTAGACCTTGGCCCCGGCATCGGTGACCGACTCGCGGGTCTTGGCGTGGATGCGTCGCGCGTTGTTCCAGGCATAGGCCAGCGCCGAGACGATGACGCCCACCACCACCGCGACGGCGAGGTCTTCCAGCACCGTCACAACGGTCACGAGGATGATCACGAAAGCATCCATCGCGGGCACTTTCGCGAGGATCTTCAACGAGTTCCACGCGAAGGTGCCAATCACCACCATGAACATCACGCCGACCAGCGCGGCCAGCGGGATCAGCTCGATCAGCGGCGCGGCAAACAGGATGAAGACCAGCAGGAAGAGCGCCGCCGCGATGCCCGCGATCCGCGTGCGCGCGCCGGATTTCACGTTGATCATCGACTGGCCGATCATCGCGCAGCCGCCCATGCCGCCGAAGAAGCCGGTCAGCAGGTTGGCCGCGCCCTGCGCGATGCATTCCTGGCTGGCGCCGCCGCGCTTGCCGGTGATCTCGCCGACGAGGTTCAGCGTCAGCAGCGACTCGATCAGGCCGATGGCAGCAAGGATCACCGCGTAGGGCAGGATGATTTCCAGCGTTTCCCAGTTCAGCGGCACCATGGGGATATGGAAGCTGGGCAGCCCGCCACGGATCGAGGCCATGTCACCCACGCGCGGCGTGTCCAGCCCCAGCCCGATCACGAGGATCGCGACGATGCCGATCCCGGCCAGCGGCGCCGGAACCACCTTGGACAGCTTGGGCATGCCCCAGATGATCAGCATGGTCAGCGCGGTCAGCCCCAGCATCAGAGCCAGCGGCGTGCCCGACAGCCATTCGCCGCCACCGACCCCGTGGCCCGAGGCCTCTGCGCTGCCGGGCACCTTGAACTGGCCCAGCTGCGCAAGGAAGATCACGATGGCCAGCCCGTTGACGAAGCCCAGCATCACCGGGTGCGGCACCAGCCGGATGAACTTGCCCCACTGCATGGCCCCCGCAAAGACCTGCAGGGCGCCCATCAGGACAACGGTCGCAAAGAGGTATTCGACGCCGTGTTCCGCCACCAGCGACACCATGACGACCGCCAGCGCCCCCGTCGCGCCCGAGATCATGCCGGGCCGTCCGCCGATCACGGCGGTCACGAGGCCCACGAGGAAGGCGGCGTAGAGGCCCACCAGCGGATGCACCCCCGCGACGAAGGCGAAGGCCACCGCCTCGGGCACCAGCGCCAGCGCGACGGTCAGGCCCGCCAGAAGCTCGATCCGGATCCGCGAGGGCGTCAGCTTGTCGCCTCCGGGAGAGATCGACAGATCCGGCATGGCAATGCGGTTGGCGAAACTCGCCAGAACGGTGTTCTTCATCAGGGGTCCTTTCGGTCGCGCGGCGGCCGGATAGCGCAAACGGCGCCGCTTCGCCACCACCTTGGCTGCACTGCAGCGCGGTTTGCGCGTTCTATAGCACCCTCTGCACGAAAATCACCCCCGGAAGCGCAGGTGTCCCTCGCCACCGGCCCATCTGTCCGCCCCCCGGATCGCCGGGCGCGGCGTCCACGGCCTCTGCCACCTCGGGTCAGCTTGCCGCCCGGCTCGACACTCTGACCGGAGCGGCGCCCTGACCCGCGCGGCCCCGGGGCATCGCGCGCGCCGTCCCCGGCCCTGCCGCCTCAGGTCAGCAGCCAGCCCATGTAGGCCGCGTATCCGCCCAGCATGACCGCGCCCTCGCGGCGGCCCAGCCGCCAGCCGGTGCGGGCGAAGACCACCAGAAGGACGGCGGCGGCGGACATCACCCAGATGTCGGCGCGGATGATCTCGGGCGGGACAGCCAGCGGCGAAACCGGGGCCGTGACCCCGGAATCCCGAGGATATTGAAGATGTTGCTGCCCAGAACGTTGCCAAGCGCCACCTCTCCCTGCCCCCGGCGCACCGCGATGACAGAGGTCACGAGTTCCGGCATCGAGGTGCCGATGGCGACGATGGTCAGGCCGATCACCGTCTCTGACAGGCCCACCGCCTGCGCGATCTGCACCGCGCCGGTGACCAGCGCCCGGGCGCCCAGGATGGTGACCACCAGCCCGACAACAGCCAGCGCCAGTGCCAGGCCAAGGCGCATGTCCGGCCCCGGGACCGCCTCTGCCTGCCCCGCGTAGACCGGGGCCGCCGCCGCGCTGCGGCGTTCGGACCAGAGGGTGAAGGCGAGGTAGCCCGCCAGCGCCAGAAGGAAGCCTGCGCCGGTGATGCGCGGGATCGCTCCGGCCGGGACGACCCAGAGGCAGAGCAGCGTGGCGAGAATCATCGCCACCCCGTCCCGGCGCAGGGCGGCGGGGTCGACGGCAATGGGCGCCAGCAGCACGGCGATGCCGAGGATCAGCAGCACGTTGCCGATATTGCTGCCCACCACATTGCCCATGGCGATGCCCGGGCTGCCCGAGAGCGCCGCCTGAAGGCTGGTCACCAGTTCCGGCGTCGAGGTTCCGAACCCCACCAGCGTCAGCCCGATCACCATGGGCGAGATGCCGAACCCCCTTGCCGCGCTGACCGCGCCGCGCACCAGCAACTCTCCTCCGATCACGAGGCCCGCAAGGCCCGCCACCACCAGTCCGACCGTCTGCATGACGGAATTCCTTCTCCATTGCCCGCGCGGGGCGCCTGCTGGCGCCGGGGTCGGGCCGCCGAGAGGTGGGAAGCCGCAGGCCCCGGCGCAATGCCGCGCAACCGGGGAATTTTGCCGCCCCTCCCCCGCCCTGTCCATCCTGGGCGCGCCTGTGCCAATCGCCGGTTGAAGGCGCGCGGCGCGCATGGCTAACTGCGCGCAAGATATCAGGGAGTTCCCCATGACAGAGACGATGATCGCCGTGATCGGCGGCTCGGGCATCTACGAGATCGACGGGCTGGAAAACGCCACATGGCAAAGGGTCGAAACGCCCTGGGGCGCGCCCCTCCGACCAGATTCTGACCGGCACGCTGGGGGACGTGAAGATGGCCTTCCTGCCCCGCCACGGGCGCGGCCACGTGCATTCGCCCACGACGGTGCCCTATCGCGCCAATATCGACGCGCTGAAGCGGCTGGGGGTGACGGACGTGATTTCCGTCTCGGCCTGCGGGTCGTTCCGCGAGGAATATGCGCCGGGCGATTTCGTCGTCGTCGACCAGTTCATCGACCGCACCGTCGCGCGCGAAAAGTCGTTCTTCGGGACCGGCTGCGTGGCCCATGTCTCGGTCGCGCATCCCACCTGCCCGCGACTGGGCGAGGCCTGTTTCGAGGCGGCGCGCGAGGCCGGGATCACCGTCCACCGGGGCGGCACCTACCTGGCGATGGAGGGGCCGCAGTTCTCGACGGTTGCCGAATCCAAGATGTACCGGGAAAGCTGGGGCTGCGACGTGATCGGCATGACCAACATGCCCGAGGCCAAGCTGGCCCGCGAGGCGGAGCTCTGCTACGCCTCGGTCGCCATGGTCACCGACTACGACAGCTGGCACCCCGATCACGGCACGGTGGATGTGACAGAGATCATCCGGGTGCTGAGCGGCAATGCCGACAAGGCGCGCGCCATGGTGCGGCTCTTGCCGGGGCTCACGGGCGCGGAGCGGGCGCCCTGCACGCACGGCTGCGACCGGGCGCTGGACTTCGCCATCATGACCGCGCCGGACAAGCGCGACCCGGCGCTGCTGGCGAAGCTGGACGCGGTCGCCGGGCGCGTGCTGGGCGGCCCGGGCGCCTGATGCAGGCCACGAAGGGGGCGCTGCCCCCGTCCCTGCGGGACTCCCCCGAGGTATTGTCGGGACCAAAGAAGCAGGGGGTGCGCGGCATCTGCGACGGGGGGTTCCGGCGGTCCTCTGCTCGGGCCTTGCCCTGCCGGTATGGGCGGCGGAGGATTTCGTCGTGACCGAGGGACTGCTGTCGGATGACGATTTCTACCGGCTGGTGGCCTGCGGCGCGGCGCCGGGCGGCGACTGCGCCAAGCCCTTGCTGCGCTGGACGACCGAACGCCCCCTGCGGGTGGCGCTGGAATACGTGGATCCGGCCTTCCTTGGCGGTCGGCAGGCGCGGGCGCGGGCGGCCATCGTGCGCGCGGTGCAATACATCAACCGGGCGGGTGCCGGGATCACCCTTGCAGAGGTGCCGCCGGGCAGCGAGGCCGATATCCGGGTCTATTTCGTGGATACCGATGGCGCGGGGCCGGTGAGCGGGACCGGCATCGAGGGGGTCGACGGGGCCGTCGTCACCGGCGCACGGGTCACCGTCTGGTCTCGGCGCGACACCCGCACGATCCGCAAGGCGCAGGTGGTCTTCGGCACGCGGCTGCACATCAGCCACTACGAATCCGCGATGATCGAGGAATTGACGCAGGCGCTTGGCCTGTTGACCGATATCCGCAATCCCGCCTACGAAGGCGTGTCGATCTTTTCGCAGGACAGCAATGCGTCCAAGGACCTCGGTCCGCAGGACCTGATGGCCCTGCGCCGCCATTATCCCCCCAAGGAGTGATTTCATGGACCTGCACCTTTGGCTGACCTTCGTCGCCGCCTCGACCGCCTTGCTGCTGATCCCCGGACCCACCGTTCTGATGGTGCTGTCCTACGCCCTGTCCAAGGGCCGGTCGGTGGCCGTGGCATCCGCCGCCGGGGTGGCGCTGGGGGATTTCGTGGCGATGACGCTGTCGCTGGCCGGGCTGGGGACGCTGGTGGCGACCTCGGCGGCGCTGTTCACGGCGCTGAAATGGGTCGGCGCGGTCTACCTGATCTACCTCGGCGTGAAACTGATCCGCTCGGCCCCGCGCGAGGGGCTGGCGCTGCCCCGGGCCGAGATCGGCGCGGGCGGGGTGTTCCGCCATGCCGCCACGGTGACGGCGCTGAACCCCAAGAGCATCGCCTTCTTCATCGCCTTCGTGCCGCAGTTCGTCCGGCCCGAGGCGCCCCTGCTGCCGCAGTTCGCCATCCTGATCGGGACATTCGTCGCGTTGGGCGCCCTGAACGCGCTGGCCTATGCGCTGGCCGCGGACCGGCTGCGGGGCATGATCCGGCGGCCCGCCGTGCTGGGCTGGATCACCCGGGCGGGCGGGGCCTGCCTGATCGGCATGGGCGTCCTGACCGCCACCCTGCGCCGCGCCTGAGCCTTGCCAAGGTGCAGGGCGGCAGGCTACCGCATGGGAAAAACGAGGGGGACCGGCCATGCCAGAGCCGAAGGACGTCAAGGATTACATCCGCACCATCGTGGATTTCCCGCATGAGGGCATCCTGTTCCGGGATGTCACCACGCTGTTCGCCGATCCGCGCGGGTTCCGGCTGGCCATCGACCAGCTGCTGAACCCCTATGCGGGCCTGCGCTTCGACAAGGTCGTGGGGCTGGAGGCGCGCGGCTTCATCCTTGGCGGCGCAGTGGCGCACCAGCTGTCGGCGGGCTTCGTGCCGATCCGCAAGAAGGGCAAGCTGCCCGGGGCCGTGATCTCGGAGGAATACACGCTGGAATACGGCGAGGCGGTGGTCGAGGTGCATGACGACGCCATCGCCCCCGGCGAGCGCATCCTGCTGGTCGACGACCTGCTGGCCACCGGCGGCACCGCGGAGGCGGGCATCCGGCTGGTGGAACGGCTGGGCGGCGAGATCATCGGCTGCGCCTTCATCGTCGATCTGCCGGAGCTTGGCGGACGGGCCGGGCTGGAGGCCATGGGCATGGAGGTCCATGCGCTCTGCGCCTACGCGGGGCTGTAGCGGGCGTCACAGGGGGCCCTGCCCCCGTCCCTGCGGGACTCCCGGGATGTTTTCGGACAGAAGAAGCATGGGCGGCGCGCCTGCGGCGGGATGGGCGCGGGCCGGCCTTGACGAGGGTTGCGGTGGCCCGGGGGGGCGGCCTCGGGCGGCGTGGCGGGGTCTTGCCCTTGGTGGAGGGGTGGCTGGGGGCCCTGCCCCCGTCCCTGTCGGACTCCCCGGGATATTTTCGGACAGGAGAAGCATGGGCGGCGCGCCTGCGGTGGGGCCGCCGCGGGCGCGCCTTGACGAGGGTTGCGGTGGCCCGGGGAGCGCGACCGGGCCTTGCCCGTGCCTGCGCGTCTTCCGCCGAGGATCTTGGGCAGCTGATGGCGCGCGGGGGCGGGACGGACCGGCGGGGCGGCGCGGGCGAGCGCCGCCGTCAGGGCTCAGGCGACGTTGGCCGCGACCGCCCTGGGCTTGGCTGCATTGGCGTCGATGAAGTCCAGCACCAGCGGGCGGATGTTGTTGCGCCAGCTCTTGCCCGCGAAGATGCCGTAATGCCCGGCGCCCGGCTCGAGATGCGCGGCCTTCTTTTCGGGCGGCAGGCCGGTGCAGAGGTCCAGCGCCGCGACGCATTGACCGGGGGCTGAGATGTCGTCGTTGGCGCCCTCGACCGTCTTGACCGCGACCCGGGTGATCTTACCGATATCGACCCTGTGGCCCGCCACCACGAATTCGTTCTTGGCGATCTCGCAGTTCTTGAAGATCCGCTCGACCGTCGAGAGGTAGAACTCGACCGGCATGTCCATCACCGCGAGATATTCGTCGTAGAAGCGGTTGTGGGCGTCGTAATCCGAGGCCTCGCCCCGCGCCACGCGGTCGATCTGGTCGCGGAAGGCCTTGCCGTGGCGGTCGGCGTTCATGCTCATGAAGGAGGAGAGCTGCAGGAGGCCCGGGTAGACCAGACGGCTACGACGCCCTTGTACTTGAAGCCGACGCGCTGGACCATGGTCTCTTCGAGCTGGCCCATGGTGACGCGGTTGCCGAAGTCGGTGACATCGGTCGGCGTCGCGTCGGGATCGATCGGGCCGCCGATCAGGGTCAGCGTGCGGGGCTGCGCATCCGGGTCGAGTTCAGCCGGGTAGGCGGTTGCGGCCAGCGTCAGCGGCGCCGGCTGGCAGACCGCGACGACATTGGTCTCGGGCCCCATGAAGCGCATGAAGTCCATCAGGTAGAGCGTGTAATCCTCGACATCGAACTTGCCGGCGGAGACCGGGATGTCGCGGGCATTGTGCCAGTCGGTGACATAGACCTCGCAGTTGACGATCAGAGACTTGACCGTCGACCGCAGCAGCGTCGCGTAATGGCCGGACATGGGCGCCACCAGCAGGATCTTGCGGGCCTGTTCCTTGCGGTACGGTCACGTCGAAGTGGATCAGGTTGCCGAAGGGCTTTTCCACCACGGTCTTGATCTCGACGAGATGGTCCTTTCCATCCTCGCAGGTGAAGGCGTGGATGTCCCAGTCGGGCTTGACCACCATGCGTTCGAAGGTGCGTTCCGTCACCTCGCCCAGGCCGCCATCCAGGTCAGCGCCGGGTTCGGGATCGCCGCAAGCGCGGGGTAGGACGCCATCGTCCGGGCCGTCGCCCCCAACCACTGGTTGGTGTTGCGGATCGTTTCCATCAGGTCGTACGTCGCCATATAGCGCATGAGAGCCACTCCCGGGGTTGCAGGCCCTCCATGCGTTGCCCGCAAGGGGATACCCGAGCCAATTCGCCGCTTTGCTCCCCCTGCCCGCGACGGTATTCTGCACCTGCGACATTAGGGGGGAAATTTTCAGATGACAATAAACGAGGTTGACGCAGGCGAGAAACAGACCCGGCTGGAGGCGAACCTCGCCCGCGTCGAAGCGCTTTCCCAGCGGCTGGTGGCCGCCCTGACAAAACGTCACCCGACCCCCGTCGCGCTGAACGGCCCCGATGCCTCGCTCTATACCAAGGCGGCACAGTCCTACTGGCAGGAATGGGTCAACAACCCCGCCAAGCTGATCGAGCAGCAGGTCAGCTACTGGGGCAAGACCGTCACCCATTTCGTCGAGGCGCAGCAGGCGCTGGCGCAGGGCAAGCTACAGGCGCCCCCGAATCCCGGCCCCACCGACAAGCGCTTCAGGAACCCGGCACTGGGACACCCATCCCCGGTTCAACTACGTCAAGCAGCAGTACCTGATCAACGCCGAGAGCATTCACAACGCCATCGAGGCGCTGGACGAGATGGATGCCAAGGAAAAGCGCCGCCTGCGCTACTTCTCGCAGCAGATCGTCGACATGCTGGCGCCGACCAATTTCCTTGCCACCAACCCCGACGCGCTGTTGAAGGCGGTCGAGACCGAGGGCGAAAGCCTTGTGCGCGGGCTGGAAAACCTCGTCAGCGACCTAGAGGCCAACAATGGCGAGCTGATCGTGCGGCTGGTGGACGAAAGCGCCTTCGAGGTCGGCGAGAACATCGCCACCGCGAAAGGCGAGGTCGTCTACCGCAACCGGATGTTGGAGATCATCCAGTACAGCCCCACGACCGAGCAGGTCCACGAGGTGCCGATTGTCCTGTTTCCGCCCTGGATCAACAAGTTCTACATCCTCGACCTGAAGCCGCAGAACAGCCTGATCCGCTGGGTCGTGGATCAGGGCTATACCCTTTTTGTCGTCAGCTGGATCAACCCCGATCCGACCTATCGCGACGTGGGGCTGGAAACCTATGTCGAAGAGGGCTTTCTGAAGACCATCGCGGTCGCCAAGGAGATCTGCGGCGTCGAGAAGGTCAACGCGGTGGGCTATTGCATCGCCGGGACCACGCTTGCCGTGACGCTGGCGCTGATGAAGAAGCGCGGCGATGCCTCCGTGCGCTCGGCCACCTTCTTCACCGCGCTCACGGATTTCAGCGATCAGGGCGAGTTCACCCCCTTCCTGCAGGACGATTTCGCCGATGCCATCGAAGAGGAGATCGAGCAGAAAGGCGTGCTGCCCTCCTTCATCATGGCGCGGACCTTTTCCTTCCTGCGCTCCAACGACCTGATCTACGGCCCGGCGATCCGCAGCTACATGATGGGAGAGACGCCGCCCGCCTTCGACCTGCTGTACTGGAACGGCGACGGGGCGAACCTGCCGGGGCGGATGTTCCGCCAGTACCTGCGCGGGCTGTGCCAGCGCAACGAGTTCGCCGAGGGCCGGTTCGACTTCATGGGCGAGACCCTGTCGGTCAAGGACGTCGAGGTGCCGCTGATGTCGATCGCCACCGAAAGCGACCACATCGCGCGGGCGGCGGATGTCTACCGGGGCGTGCAGATGATGGGCGCGAAACAGAAGCAGTTCGTGCTGGGCCAGTCCGGCCATATCGCGGGCATCGTCAACCCGCCGGGGCGGGACAAGTACGGCCATTACATCAACACCGACCTGCAGGCCGGTTTCGAGGACTGGAAAGCCGGTGCCGAACAGCACGCCGGATCCTGGTGGCCGCATTGGGAGGCCTGGCTGCGCCGGCGGTCCGGCAAGAAGGTTCCTGCCCGGACACCGGGTGATTCGGGCTATGAACCGTTGGCCCCTGCCCCCGGAACTTACGTTAGGGCAAAGGCCGCCAAGCAAATTCAGTAGCTTGCGCGATTGATGCTGCACCGCAGAAAAATTCTTGAAATGCCGCAATGCAGCATCCATATTCGTGTCAGCCGATCACGAACCGGGGTGGGCCCGGGCCGGCGAACACGAGATATGAAGGACCAGTAGCAATGGCACAGACCCAAGACTTCACCGCGATGCTGAAAGATGTCATGGGCGCGTTCCCCGTGGACACCAAGGCCATGGAAGATGCGTTCAAGACCACCGCAACGATGAACGAGAAGCTGACCGCAGTGGCTCTGGAAGCCGCCGGCAAGTCGACCGAGCTGTCCGCCGCATGGACCAAGGACACGCTGTCCAAGCTGTCCGAAATGTCGAAAGCCAAGGCAGAGCCGGCAGACTACGCCAAGGCGATGACCGATTTCGCTTCGGCCCAGGCCGAAACCGCCGCTGAGCACATGGCCGCCTTCGCCGAGATCGCGAAGAAGGTCCAGATGGACACCGTCGAACTGATGATGGCCGCTGGCAAGGACTTCTCGGAAGATGCGACCGCAGCCGTGAAAAAGGCGACCGACGACATGACCGCGACCGCCAAGAAGGCAACTGCCGCGGCCAAGTGATCTGCCTTTCACGGTAGAGACGGACTTTGCGCCCTCTCCTCCCAACAGGCGCAAAATCCCGGGGGGCGGGTTCTTCGGAACCCGTCCCTTTTTTGTTGTTGAAGAGGCGCGCGACCCGGCCATAGTGGCGGCATGAAGGTTGCCGCCCTGACCATGGTCTACCGCGATTACTGGGCCCTCGCCCACTGGTACGCGCATCACGCGGCGCAGCTGGGCGCCGAAAGCCTCTACGTGGTGGCCCATGGCCCCGACCCCCGCATTGCCCGGATCTGCCCCGGCGCCTCGGTCATCACCGTGCCGCGCGACGACCTGCAGGCCTTCGACCGGCGGCGCGGCGAGATGCTGAACGCCTTTCAGGCGGGCCTGCACCGGATGTACGACTGGGTGATCCGCACCGATGCCGACGAGCTGCTGCTGTGGGATCCTGCGCGATACGGCGGCCTGAAAGAGGCCCTGGCGGCGCAGGAGACCGCGCCGGTGGTGACGGCGCTCGGTTTCGACCTGGTGGCGCAGGACGGCGACCCCGGCAGCGGCAGGCTGTTCGCGCGGCGGCGCAACCTGTGTTTCTCGGGCCATTATTCAAAGGCGGTGGCGGCGCGGCGCCCGGTGGGCTTTGTCCTGCATGGCACGCAGGTCGCGGCGCGACGGCTGGACGGCTTCCCCTTCACCATGCCGCGCGGGCTTTACCTTGCGCATCTGAAATACGCCGACCCCGAGGCCCTGAGCCGGGCCGTCGCGGTGCGCATGGCGGTGGCGGGCGGATCGGAGGGCGGCTTGCCCGGCGCAGGCTGGCGGGCGGCGGATGCGGATGCGGCGCGCTTCCTGTCGGACTTCGCCGAAAAGCCTGTGAAACCCTGGGAAAAGGCCGAGACCCGGGCCCGGGAGGCCCTGAGCGTCAAACCCGCGCGGCTGGAGAAATACGCGGTCGTGAAGACCCGGGCGCTGAAGTTCCCGCACCGCACCGTTCTGCCGGAGCGCTTCGCCGGGCTCTGTCCGCTGGTGGCGTGATCCGGCGGGGCGCGCCTGCGGCGCGCGCGCGATGCCTCGTCCCGGCGCCTGCGGCTTGGTCCTCGGGGTGGCGCGGGGTCGCACGGCCCGGGTCTTTGGCGGGGTTGCTGCCCGTCGCCGCGGCGGATGCCTCCGGCGGGGATATTTGGGGACAGAAGAAGAGCGGGGGGCCAGAAGACCGGAGCCTCGGCTCTGGGGCCTTCTGGGGATGCGCGCGACCGGAGCGGGGCCGGACGCGCGCGCAGGGGTCAGATGATGGTCGCCTCGGTGGCGGCGCGGATCTCGTCCTCGGTCACGCCCTCGGCGCATTCGACGATCTTCAATCCGCCCTCGACCACGTCGAGCACACCGAGGTTGGTGATGATGCGATCGACCACGCCCTTGCCGGTCAGCGGCAGGGTGCATTCCTTCAGGAGCTTGGATCTCGCCGGCCTTGTTCTGGTGGTCCATGACCACCACGACCTTTTCGACGCCGGCCACAAGGTCCATGGCGCCGCCCATGCCCTTGACCAGCTTGCCCGGGATCATCCAGTTCGCGAGGTCGCCGTTCTCGGCCACTTCCATGGCGCCGAGGATCGCCGCGGCGATCTTGCCGCCGCGGATCATGCCGAAGGACATGGCGCTGTCGAAGTAGCTGGTGCGGTTCAGCTCGGTGATGGTCTGCTTGCCCGCGTTGATCAGGTCGGGGTCTTCCTCACCCTCGTAGGGGAAGGGGCCCATGCCCAGCATGCCGTTTTCCGACTGCAGCGTGATGTCCTTGTCGCCAACGTAGTTGGCCACCAGCGTCGGGATGCCGATGCCGAGGTTCACATACATGCCGTCTTCGAGTTCTTCCGCCGCGCGCGCGGCCATCTGGTTGCGATCCCAAGGCATTACGCTTCCTCCCGCTTGCGCGTCGTGCGCTGTTCGATCCGTTTCTCGTGCTGCCCCTGGATGATCCGGTGCACGTAGATGCCCGGCAGGTGGATGTGGTCGGGATCCAGCGCGCCGCGTTCGACGATCTCCTCGACCTCAACCACGCAGATCTTGCCGCACATGGCGGCCGGCGGGTTGAAGTTGCGGGCGGTCTTGCGGAACACGAGGTTGCCGGTGTCGTCGGCCTTCCAGGCCTTGACGATGGAGAGGTCGGCAAAGATCCCCTCTTCGAGGATGTAGTGTTCCCCGTTGAAGACCTTGACCTCTTTGCCCTCGCCGATCTGGGTGCCGTAGCCGGTCTTGGTGTAGAAGCCCGGGATGCCGCAGCCGCCGGCGCGCATGCGTTCGGCCAGCGTGCCCTGCGGGTTGAATTCCAGCTCGAGCTCGCCGCCGAGGTACTGGCGCATGAACTCCTTGTTCTCACCCACGTAGGAGGACATCATCTTCTTGATCTGGCGCGTATCCAGCAGCTTGCCGAGGCCGAAGCCGTCGACGCCGGCATTGTTGGACGCGACCGTCAGATCCTTGACGCCGCTCTCGACGATGGCATCGATCAGCAGTTCCGGAATGCCGCAGAGGCCGAAGCCCCCCGCGGCAATCAGCATGCCGTCGTGCAGAAGTCCGTCCAGCGCTTCTGACGCCGAACCGTAGACCTTTTTCATGGGAGCTCCCCTCTTTCTTGACTGCCGGATATGTCGCCGCTCTGCAGCGAAGAGTCAACGCGGGCGGCGGGGTACACCGCCCGCGTCGCGGGTCAGGCCGCGCCCTCGATCACGCCACAGGCGACACGCCCCCCGGCCCCGCCGATGGGCTGGCTGAGGTGGTCATCGGCGCTTTCGTGGATGATGAAGCTGCTGCCGTCGGCATCCAGCAACCCTTCGACGGTAACCATGGTGGTATAGGCCTCCATCTCGCCGGTGCCGTCCTCGGCCACGAAGAGGTTGGGCAGATCGCCCGGTTCCGGCCCGTCCATGTTCAGCAGCCCGTGGCCGCCGTCTTCCTTGCCGACATGCCCGGTGGCCGAATCGAAGCCGCCCTCGTGTTTGCACTCGCCGACCGCATGCAGGTGCAGCCCGTGTGCGCCGGGGGTCAGCCCCTCGACCCGCAGGTGGATCAGGACGCCCGCCGGGCCCCGGGTCAGACTGGCCTCGCCAAGCGCTTCGCCGTCGGCGCCGACAAGCGCGGCCTGTGCGGTGGGTGCGGCCTTGTCCTGTGCGAGGGCGCCGGTGGCCAGCAGGGCGGCGGCGGCGGTCAGAATGATACGATTCATGGGATCTCCTCTCTGGCCCGGGGTGCCCGGGCGCGCTGAGGGATCAACGCGCCCGGACGGCATCCGTTGCAGAGGGTCCCGCAAGGTCAGATCAGGCGGACCTGCGTGCCGATCGGCGTGATCTCGTAAAGCTCGGCGACCTTCTCATTGTAGAGGCCGATGCAGCCATCCGACGAGGGGCGCCCGATCTTGCGGGTGTCGTGGGTGCCGTGGATCAGGTAGGCGGGCCAGTCGAAATACAGGGCATGGGTGCCCAGCGGGTTGTCGGGGGCGCCGCCCGCCACCGGGCGCCAGTCGGGGAAGCGTTCCATCTGGCTGGCGGTGGGGGTCCGAGGAGGGGCCGACCTTCTTGCGCACGATCTTGGTGTAGCCGCGCTTGGTCAGTTCCTCGGACTTCGGCACCGAGGTCGGGTAGATGCGGTAATCCTCGCCATCCGCGGCCCAGTAGTGCAGCGCGCGGCTGGTGGTATCGCAAACGATCGCCCCCTTGCCCAGCGTGTCGAAATGGTCGCGCCAGTCCTGCGCCAGGAAGGACGAGGTATTGCGCCGCACGGGCGCGTCCTGCGCGCGGGCAGTGGCAGGCACGATCAGCGCGGCAGAGCCTGCGACCAGCAGGCCGCGGCGGGTAAGCCCCTTGTAGGACATTGGATTTCCTTTCCAGTCAGCGTGTTTGAGCGGAAGATGGATGCGGTCTGCATCAATTGGAAATCACACATCCTTGATCGTGAATATCAGTGCCGGAAAGCCACAGGCGGGGGGGCTGTCGGCCCCCGCCTGTCGACTGATCACTCGGCCTTCTTGGCCGCCGGTTTCCTGGCCGCCGTCTTCTTCGCCGCCGGTTTCTTGGCGGCGGGTTTCTTGGCTGCCGCCTTCTTCGGCGCGGCCTTCTTCTTGCCGCCCTTCGAGGCCTTGGCCGCGATCAGCTCCAGCGCCTGCGCCATGGTCAGGTCGGCGGGTTCCACGTCCTTGGGCAGGGTCGCGTTGACCTTCTCCCACTTGACGTAGGGCCCAAAGCGCCCCTCCATCACGGCAATCTTGCCGCCGTCCGGGTGGTCGCCCATCTCGCGCAGCGCCTTGGCCGCCTGCCGCCCGCGCCCGGGGTTCGCGCGCTTCTCGGCCAAGAGTTCGACCGCGTGGTTCATGCCGATCTCGAAGACATCCTCGAAGTTCTTCAGGTTGACGTAGACCGGCTTCGGCTCGTCCGGCATCTGGTGCATGATATACGGCCCGAAGCGTCCGAGGTTCGAGACGATCTCGCCGCCGTCCGGGTGCATCCCGATGGGGCGCGGCAGGGTCAGCAGCGTCAGCGCCTTCTCCAGCGTCATATCCGCCGGATCCCAGCCGGGCAGATAGGCGCCGCCCTTCTTGGGCAGGCTCGCACGCGGCGGCTTCTTGTTCTCGGGCGTGGGTTCGCCGCGCTGGACGTAAGGCCCGAAGCGCCCGGCCTTCAGCCAGATCTCGTCGCCCGCATCCTCGCCCAGCAGCTTTTCCTCGCCGTCCGCGCCCTCACCCGCGATGGGGCGGGTATAGGTGCATTCGGGGTAGTTGCCGCAGCCGACGAAACCGCCGGTGCGCGAGGTCTTCAGGTGCAGACGCCCCTGCCCGCACTTGGGGCAGATGCGCGGATCGGAGCCATCGTCGCGCGGCGGGTAAAGCTGCGGCGCAAGCGCATCGTCCAGCACGTCCAGCACCTCGGCAATGCGCAGGTCGGAGGTCTCGGCGATGGCGGCAGAGAAATCGCGCCAGAACTTCGCCAGCAGGTCCTTGTAGTCGAAGGCCCCGGCGGACACCTGATCCAGCTCGTCCTCCAGCCCGGCGGTGAAATCGTATTCCACGTAGCGCTTGAAGAAGTTGAGCAGGAAGATCGTGACGATGCGGCCCTTGTCCTCGGGGAACAGTCGGTTCTGTTCCTTGCGGACGTATTCGCGGTCCTGGATCGTCGTGATCACAGAGGCATAGGTCGAGGGACGCCCGATGCCCAGCTCTTCCATGCGCTTGACCAGCGTCGCCTCGGTGTAGCGCGGCGGCGGCTGGGTGAAGCTTTGCAGGGCCAGCGTCGCGCCGTCGCCGGAGAGAACGGCACCGGGGTGGCGTTGCATCCCCTGCCCGCTGTCGACCACGTCGTCGGTCTTTTCCGCCGCCTTGTCGAAGTTTTCCTGCAGCGCGCCCTTGGCGAAACCGGCGGGTTCGCCCTGCATGATCTGCGGCAGGCGCTTGTCGTCATCCTCGACCGGCTCGTCGCGGCCTTCCTCGTAAACCCGCAGGAAGCCGTCGAACAGAACCACCTGACCGGTCGCGCGCAGGCCGACCTGCCGGTCCTCGCTGGCGATCTCGACCGTGGTGCGCTCCAGCCGCGCCGCCTCCATCTGGCAAGCCAGCGTGCGCTTCCAGATCAGGTCATACAGCCTGCGCTGGTCGGCGTCCTTCAGCTTCAGCGCCTCGGCGTCCTTGGTCATGTCGGTCGGACGGATACACTCGTGCGCCTCTTGCGCGTTCTTCGCCTTGTTCTTGTAGATGCGCGGGCTGCCGGGGACGTATTTCTCGCCGAAGCGGTCCTTGATCGCCTCTCGCGCCTGCGCCACGGCCTCGGGCGCCATGTCGATGCCGTCGGTCCGCATGTAGGTGATGTGCCCGGCCTCATAAAGCCGCTGCGCCGTCGACATGCAGACCTTGGCGCCCATGCCGAACTTGCGGCTGGCCTCCTGCTGCAGGGTCGAGGTCATGAAGGGGGCCGAGGGGTTGCGCGAGGCGGGCTTGGCCTCGACGCCGGTCACCGTCAGCGCGCGTTTCGCCACGGCATCGACGGCCATCTCGGCCTGCGTGGCATCGGCAAGGTCGAAGCGGTCCAGCTTGGACCCCTTGTAGGACACCAGCCGCGCCTCGTAATTCTGGCCGCGCGGCGTCGTCAGCTGCGCGCGCACCTGCCAGTATTCGCGCGGCTTGAAGGCCTCGATCTCCATCTCGCGCTCGACGATCAGCCGCAGGCAGACCGACTGCACCCGACCGGCAGAGCGCGCGCCCGGCAGCTTGCGCCACAGCACCGGGGACAGGTTGAAACCCACCAGGTAATCCAGCGCGCGGCGTGCCAGATAGGCCTCGACCAGCGGCGCGTCGATGTCGCGCGGGTTGGCCATGGCCTCGGTCACGGCGGCCTTGGTGATGGCGTTGAAGGTGACGCGCTTGACGTCCGTGGTCTTCTTGATCGACCGGCGCTTGGTCAGCGCCTCCTTCAGGTGCCAAGAGATCGCCTCGCCCTCGCGGTCGGGGTCGGTCGCGAGGATCAATGCGTCGTCGGTCTTCAGCGCCTCGGCAATGGCGGCGACGTGCTTGCGGGAATCGTTGGCGATCTCCCGGGTCATCTCGAAATCATGCTCGGGATCGACCGACCCGTTCTTCGCCGGCAGGTCGCGGACATGCCCGTAGGACGCGAGAACCGTGTAATCGGAACCGAGATACTTGTTGATGGTCTTGGCCTTGGCCGGAGATTCGACAACGACGACGGGCATCGGGTACTGCTCCCTTTATCTCTTGGGTCAAATGCCTTTGACGGGGCGGGATATGGCGGCGCAAGATGCAGGGTGCAAGGGGCAATCGTCAAGGCGGGCGTCCATGCCGCGCCCGGCAAAGACCCGGTCGCGGCCCCGGATGCCGCACCAGGAAGCCGCGCGCAACGCCCGTCCTTGCCCGCGTTTCGCGCCCCTTCCCGCGGCCCTCGACGCTGGGGAAACCCTCTCCCCCGGCAGCCCGGACCGCGCGGCCCCGATGGACATGACCCGGCCCCACGCAGGGTCGGCGCATCGCGGATCTTCTGCCCCTGCGCCCGCGGAGCGGCGGCGCGGCTGCCTCTGCCGCGCCTCCCCCGCTGCGCCCCGACGGATCAGGGATCGACCCGGCGACGATCCCTTCGCATGGCACAGGGGGCGATGCAGGGGCATACCGGCAATCGGGCCGGCCCCGGGTCGCCGCCGTCAGGCACATAGGCCAACAGATGCCTGAAGGCCGCCCCCGGTTTTCCGCCCGCTCCGGCAAATCCCGCTGCCGGAGTTCTGCGGCCCCCGACCGGGCCGGCCTTCCGCGCCCCGGCCCAGAAAAAGGCCCCGGCCCCTTGCCCCTCAGGCCCCACCGACTGCCCGCCCGCCGGTCGAGCAACACGGGCGGCGCGCGTGATCCTGTGCTTCTTCTTGGTCCAAATACCTTCTTCTCTTGGCCACGGATTCTCTTGGCCACGGACGCCGCCGGTCCTAGCGGGGCACCAGCGCCAGCATCCCGCCCGGCTGGCGCTGCACCCGTCCTTCCAGTTCCAGATCGGTCAGCGCCGGGCTGACCGCCTTCGCCGCGGCGCCAAGGTCGCGGATCAGCTGGTCCTCCGAGACCGGCGACGGACCCAGCCGGTCGAGGATCTGCTGGTGCAGCGCCGCCGCCTGCTGCAGCGTGCGCCGGTCCTTCGGCGGCTCAAGCGGCAGCGCCCCCGGCCCGGCGGCTCTGGCGGGGGCGGCAGCTGCTCGATGATGTCCTCGGCGCTGCGCACCAGTTTCGCGCCGTCGCGGATCAGGATGTTGCAGCCGCCCGCGCGCCCGTCCAGCGGATGGCCCGGAACCGCCATGACCTCGCGCCCCTGGTCCAGCCCGTTGCGGGCGGTGATCAGGCTGCCGGACTTGGCCGCCGCCTCGACCACCACGACGCCCGAGGCCATGCCGGAAATGATCCTGTTGCGCACCGGGAAATGCCGCGCCACGGGCTGTATGCGCATCGGCTGTTCCGACAGCCGCAGCCCGCCCTTCGCCACGATTTCGTCCGACAGGCGCGCGTTCTCCGCAGGGTAGACCACATCGACGCCACCGGCCAGCACCGCAACCGTCCCGCCCTCCAGCGCCGCGCCATGGGCCGCCGCGTCGATCCCCCGGGCCAGTCCCGAGACAACGACATAGCCCGCCGCGCCCGGGTCCCCGGCCAGGCTGCGCGCCATACGCAGCCCCAGCGACGAGGCATTGCGCGCGCCCACCACCGCCACCATCGGTTTCGACAGCACCTCCGCGCTGCCGATCGCCCAAAGCAGCGGCGGCGCGTCGGGCAGCGCGGCCAGCGCCGGGGGATAGGCCCCGTCGCCCCGGCAGATCATCCGCGCCCCGGCCATCCGCGCCGCCTTCATCTCTGCCCGCACGACACCCTCGGGGCACGGGCTATAGCCCTCGACCCCGGCGGCGCGGGCCACCTCGGGCAGCGCCTCCAGCGAGCGCTGCGCCGTGCCGTGATCCGCCATCAGCTTCCAGAAAGTCGTCGGCCCCACCCGACGAGAGCGCAAGAGACGGAGCCAGGCCACGCGATCGTCTTCCGTGGTGGGTGGGAGTGGGGGGTGAGTGGAAGAGTAATCCTCGTCGCGCATCCCTGTCCCCGTCATCTTGCAGGCATAGCTCTAGCGCGCATTTGGTTAATCAATGGTAAACGCCGGCGAGAATGTTCAAGACAAACGGACAAGAGACTGATTTTTCGAAACATTCAATGACGCCGGGTCAGCCGCGCGACGCGGGCGGCGCGGCCTTGCCCGGTGCTTTCGCCCTGCGCGGCCCGGGCAGGCTCCACAGAACGGCCCAGCACAGCCAGCACTGCAGCGCGATGGCCAGCGCGAGGCGCGGCAGCGCAGAAGGTGCCTCTGTGGTCAGGTCGCCGTTCAGGGCCCAATGGACCACCGGAAGCCCGATCAGCAGCCCCGTGGCCATGATCGACGCCAGCCCCGCCCAGCCCCGCGCCAGAAGCGCAAGCGCCGCAGCCCAGAGCAGCGGCATCAGGAAGAAGCCGACGAGGGGCGCGCCGACAAGCGCGGAGAGGACGAACAGGATCTCGTAGCGCAGGCCCCGGCTGTCCAGCAGCCCGGGCGGTCCGGCCAGGGTCAACAGCGCCCAGGAGAGCAGCGCGGGCAGCAGCAGCCCCGCCGCCACCGCCAGCAGGGGCCGCAGGAACCCGGCCCCGCGCACCCCAAGGACCGGGCTGCGCCAGCCCAATGGCCGCGCGGGCGGCACGGGGTGATCAGACGCCAGAGCCGCCCACCGTCAGCCCGCCGATCATCACCGTGGGCTGGCCCAGGCCGACCGGCACCCATTGCCCCTGCTTGCCGCAGTTGCCCATGCCCGGGTCGAGCGCCATGTCGTTGCCGAGCGCGCGGATCTGCTGAAGCGCCGTGGCGCCGTCGCCGATCAGCGTGGCGCCCTTGACCGGCGCGCCGACCTTGCCGTCCTTCACGCGGTAAGCCTCTGTGCAGGAGAACACGAACTTGCCGCTGGTGGTGTCCACCTGCCCGCCGCCGAAGCCCACGGCGTAGATGCCGTCCTTGAGGTCGGCGAGGATATCGGCGGGGTCCGCATCGCCGCCCAGCATGTAGGTATTGGTCATGCGCGGCATCGGAATATGCGCATAGCTCTGGCGCCGCCCGTTGCCGGTGGGCGCAACCCCCATCAGCCGCGCGTTCTGGCGGTCCTGCATGAAGCCCACCAGCCGCCCGTCCTCGATCAGCACGTTCTTGCCCGAGGGCGTGCCCTCGTCGTCCACCGTGATCGACCCGCGCCGGTCGGGGATGGTGCCGTCGTCCAGCACGGTCACCCCCTTCGCCGCGATCTGCTGGCCCATCAGCCCCGCGAAGGTCGAGGCGCCCTTGCGGTTGGCGTCGCCCTCCAGCCCGTGGCCGATGGCCTCGTGCAGCAGGATGCCCGGCCAGCCGGGGCCAAGCACGATGTCCATGACACCGGCGGGTGCCGGTTCGGCGCGCAGGTTCACCAGCGCGATCCGCAGCGCCTCGCGGGCCTTGGCCTGCCAGTCCTGCGGCTCCAGCAGACCCTCCAGCGTGACGCGCCCGCCGCCGCCGGCGGTGCCGGATTCGCGGCGGCCGTTCTCTTCGACGATGACAGAGACATTGACCCGCGTCATCGGGCGCACATCCGTGACCAGCCCGCCCTCGGGGCGCAGGATGGCCACCTCCTGCAAAGAGGCCGCGATGGTTGCCGTCACCTGCACGACGCGCGAGATCGAGACCGCGCGCAAAGGCGTCGATCTCTTTCAGCGTGTCGATCTTGACCGGGAAGGACGCCCCCGCGATCGGGTCGGCATCGGTATAAAGTGTGCGGTTCGTGCCCGCGGGCGGGGGTGCCATGACGCCGCCACCGTCCCCCACGGCCAGCCGCGCCGTCTGCGCCGCCCGCTTCAGCGCGCTTTCGGAAATCTCGGTGGCATGGGCGTAGCCCGCGACCTCGCCGTTCACGGCGCGCAGGCCGAAGCCCTCGGCGGCATCGTAGCTGGCGGTCTTCACGCGACCGTCGTCCAGAACCAGCGACTCGGACCGGCGGCGTTCGAGGAAAAGCTCGCCATCCTCAGCCCCCGCAAGGGTTTCGCGCAGGATGGCAGAGGCGCGGTCCTGGTCCAGATGGGTCTCGAACGGGCGGAAGGGGGCGTCGCTCATGGGGTCCTCGGCTTGATCTGGATCAAAAAAAGCGGCGCTTTGCCGCAAGAGTACTGCTTTATCGTACCCCCGGAATATGGTTTTAAGCACCGCAGAACGCAATGGGAGGACCGGGCCGCGATTCCGTGGCGCGCGAAAGCCATTCCATGACCGATGACGCTAGATCAGGGTAGACCATGCAACTCAAGACGATGCTGACGGGCCTTGCCGCCGCCTTCCTCGCCGCGCCGGCCCTGGCGCAGGACCTCGATGTGGTGGGCAAGCCCCACGCCGGCGGACTGGGCTTTCAGCCTGCCGCAACCGAACTGGCCCGCGACCTGCAGTGGCTCGACGGCATGATCCTGGTGATCATCACCATCATCACGCTGCTTGTGGTGGGCCTGCTCGCCTGGTGCGTGGTGCGCTTCAACGCCCGGTCGAATCCGACCCCCAGTTCCTTCACCCACAACACCCCGATCGAGATCGCCTGGACGCTGGGCCCGATCGTCATCCTCGTCTTCATCGGCGCCTTCTCGCTGCCGGTGCTGTTCAAGCAGCAGGAGATCCCCGAGGGCGACATCACCATCAAGGTGACCGGCTACCAGTGGTACTGGGGTTACGAATACGTCGGCGAGGACCTGGCCTTCGAAAGCTACATGATCGGCTCGCCCGCCACCGGTGGCGAAAACCGCATGTCGCCGGAAGTCTCTGACATGCTTCAGGAAGCCGGGTACACGGACGAGGATTTCCTGCTGGCCACCGACACCGCCGTCGTGGTGCCCGTGGGCGCGACCGTGGTGATGCAGGTCACCGCCGCCGACGTGATCCACTCGTGGACCATCCCGGCCTTCGGCGTGAAGCAGGACGCCGTCCCCGGTCGCCTGGCCGAGCTGCACTTCACCGCCGAGCGTGAAGGCGTGTACTTCGGCCAGTGCTCCGAACTCTGCGGCATCGCGCATGCCTACATGCCGATCACCGTCCGAGGTCGTCAGCCCCGAGGCCTATGACGCATGGCTTGCGGCTTCCAAGGAAGACGGCTGGCCGGTGGATGTCCGCACCATCCTGACGAACTGAAGCGGCGCGGCGGGTTGAAGACCCGCCCTGCCCCGACTTTTTGAACGACGTGACGGGTGGGCATCGGGCCCGCCCTGTTCACAGGAGAGACCATGAGCGACGCAAGCTTCGACAGCCAGCTTCGGGAGAACGAGGCGGAATTCGGCGATTACTTCGCCCTGCTCAAGCCACGCGTGATGACGCTTGTGGTCTTTACCGCCTTCGTCGGCCTGCTGGCGGCACCGGTCGCCGTGCATCCCTTCGTCGGCTTCTGCGCAATCCTCTTCATCGCCGTGGGCGGCGGCGCCTCGGGCGCGCTGAACATGTGGTACGACGCCGACATCGACGCGGTGATGAAACGCACCGCCAAGCGCCCGATCCCCGCGGGCCGCGTGGCGCCCGAAGAGGCCCCGGCCATCGGCCTGACCCTGTCGGTCTTTGCCTGCGTGTTCCTCGGCCTTGCCACCAACTGGCTGGCCGCCGGGCTGCTGGCTTTCACCATCTTCTTCTACGCGGTCATCTACACGATGTGGCTGAAGCGCGCGACGCCGCAGAACATCGTGATCGGCGGCGCCGCCGGGGCTTTCCCCCGATGATCGGCTGGGCCGCCGCGACCGGCGACATCTCGACCGCCTCGGTGCTGATGTTCTGCCTGACCTTCCTGTGGACCCCGCCGCACTTCTGGGCGCTGGCGCTGTTCGTCCGCATGGACTACGACAATGCGACCGTGCCGATGCTGACCGTGACCCATGGTCGCCGCGCGACGCGCACGCATATCCTGGCCTACACCGTCCTGCTGGCGGCCTTCGCCATCGGGCTGGGCTTCACGCAGGTCGGCGGACCGATCTACCTTGCCACTGCCCTGGTGCTGAACGCGCTCTTCCTGCGCGGCGCCTGGGCCATCTGGCGCCGGGACGAAGCCACCTGCGAGGCCGACAACTTCAAGGCCGAGAAAAGCTTCTTCAAGCTGTCCCTCGTCTATCTCTTCGCCCATTTCGGCGCGATCCTCGTCGAGGCGGGCCTCGACCGCATGGGAGCCTGGTAATGGCGGGTCTGGTCAAGGAACACGAACTTCATCGCCGCCGGAAGGGGCGCAACATGGGCGTGGGCCTCGTGCTCGTTGCCTTCATTGCGCTGATCTTCGGGCTGACCATCGTCAAGGTCGGCGGCGGCGACTATCAGGCAAGACCGGAAACGGAGGTCCAGGATGGCAATTGACGGCAAGCAGAAAACGGTTCTCCAACTCGCCGGCGTGGTCGTGACCATGGGCGCGCTGGCATGGGCCTCTGTCCCCTTCTACAACTGGTTCTGCCGGGTGACCGGTTACGGCGGCACGACCGCCGTCGCCCAGGGCTCTACCGGCGAGATTCTGAACAAGACCATCAAGGTCAAGTTCGACGCGTCGAAGGACCGCGACATGGCCTGGGAATTCAAACCCATGCAGACCGAGATGACGGTGCGCATCGGCGAAGAGGGCCTGGCCTTCTACGAGGCGCACAACCCCACCGACCGGCCCATCGCCGGTCAGGCCACCTATAACGTCGCCCCCTATGATGCCGGCAGTTTCTTCAACAAGATCGAGTGTTTCTGCTTCACCGAGCAGGTGCTGATGCCGGGAGAGCGGGTACAGATGCCGGTCAGCTTCTTCGTCGACCCCGAGATCGTCACCGACCGGGACGCGAAGTACACCAAGCACATCACCCTGTCCTACACCTTCTACGAGATCGACCTGCCCGAAGAAACGCAGGCCGCTCTCGATACCGGTGCCCTTGGCGCCGCCCCCCAAAACGATGCACAAGCATCCGATAACGAACGCCTGAACTGAGGGAACGCCATGGCGCATGCAAAAAATCACGACTACCACATCCTGAGCCCCTCCATCTGGCCGCTTGCCGGCGCCGTGGCGGGCTTCGTCATGCTGTTCGGCGCTGTGCTGTGGATGCACGACCACGGGCCCTGGGCCTTCCTGGTCGGCCTCGTCGGCGTGCTTTACGTCATGTTCGGCTGGTGGTCCGAAACCGTCGCCGAGAACCAGGTGGGCGATCACACGCCGGTCGTGCTGATCGGCCTGCGCTACGGCTTCATCCTGTTCATCATGTCCGAGGTGATGTTCTTCTTCGCGTGGTTCTGGAGCTTCTTCAAACACGCGCTGTACCCGATGGACCCGAACGGCAACTCGCCCGCCATCGACGGCCCTGGCCGCCCGCCGGGATCGAGACCTTCGACCCCTTCCACCTGCCGCTGATCAACACGCTGATCCTGCTGTGCTCGGGCGCCGCCGCCACCTGGGCGCACCACGCGCTGGTGCACGAGAACAACCGCAAGGACATGGTGTCCGGCCTGACCATCGCGATCCTGCTGGGCCTGATCTTCTCGGTCTTCCAGGCCTATGAGTACAGCCACGCGGCCTTCGGCTTCTCGGGCAACATCTATGGCGCCAACTTCTTCATGGCGACGGGCTTTCACGGGTTCCACGTGATCATCGGGACGATCTTCCTGTTCATCTGCCTGCTGCGGACCATGCGCGGCCACTTCACCCCGGAAAACCACCTCGGGTTCGAGGCGGCGGCCTGGTACTGGCACTTCGTGGACGTGGTCTGGCTGTTCCTCTTCGCCTCGATCTACATCTGGGGCGCCTGACGGCCCCCATACAGACAGGGCTTGCACCCGCACCCTGCTGCGATAAACCAAGGCGCGCCCCATACGGCGCGCCTTTTTCGTGCCGCCTGCCCTGACCAAGACCGAGGCCACCCGTGTTGAACCGTCTTGCCGCCCCCCTGCTGATTGGCCTTCTCGGCGCTGCCGTGCTGCTGTGGCTGGGTTTCTGGCAGATGGACCGGCTGGCACTGGAAACAGGGTGTGCTGGCAGAGATCACCGCAACCATCGACGGCGACCCGCAGCCGCTGCCTGTGCTCGTCGACCCCGAAGCGCAGCGCTACCAGCCGGTGACCCTGACCGGGCACATCGGCGACGGCGCGCTCTTCGTGCTGGTCTCGATCAAGCGGCAGGGCGCGGGCTGGCGGGTGATCTCGCCCTTCACGACAGACGACGGGCGCACGATCCTGCTCGACCGGGGCTTTACCCCGGTGGCCGAAAAATCCGCGCCCCGGCGCAGCGGCCCCGTCACCCTGACCGGCAACCTGCACTGGCCCGACGACCGCAACGATTCGACCCCCGAGAACGACGAGGCGGGCAACACCTGGTTCGCCCGCGACATCGGCCCCATGGCCGAGGCGCTGAAGACCGAACCGCTGTTGGTCGTCGCCCGCGACATCACGCCGCCGGACTCGGGCATCGCCCCCCTGCCCGTCTCGACCGAGGGCATCCCGAACGACCACCTGCAATATGCCGTGACCTGGTTTTCCCTCGCCGCGGTCTGGCTTCTCATGACCGGCGCCTGGATCTGGCGCCGCCTGCAAGGCAAGGACTGACCCCATGCGCTATATCTCCACCCGCGGACAGGCCCCGGCCCTGACCTTCGAAGAAGCCATGCTTTCGGGCCTCGCCCGCGACGGCGGCCTCTATGTCCCCGAGACGATCCCGCAGATGTCCCCCGCCGAGATCAGGGCACTGCACGGCCTCAGCTACGAGGAAACCGCCTTTCGCGTCATGCGGCCCTTCATCGGCGAGACCTTCGATGACGCCACCCTGCGCGAGCTGATCGCCAAGGCCTACGCCGGCTTCGGGCATGAGGCCCGCGCGCCGCTGAAGCAGCTGGCGCCCGGCCATTTCCTGCTGGAGCTGTTCCACGGGCCGACGCTGGCCTTCAAGGACTTCGCCATGCAGCTGATCGGCCAGTTCTTCCGAGGAGGCGCTGAAGCGCCGGGGCGAGCGCGTGACCATCGTCGGCGCCACCTCGGGCGACACCGGCAGCGCCGCCATCGAGGCCTTCAAGGGGCTCGACAATGTCGACGTGGTGATCCTGTTCCCGCATGGCCGCGTGTCCGAGGTGCAGCGCCGCCAGATGACCACGCCCGCCGAATCCAACGTCCACGCCCTCGCGCTCGACGGCGATTTCGACGACTGTCAGGCGCGGCTGAAGGACATGTTCAACCACTTCGACTTCCGCGACGAGGTGCGGCTGGCGGGCGTCAACAGCATCAACTGGGCGCGGGTTCTGGCGCAGGTCGTCTACTACTTCTCCGCCGCCGTGTCGCTGGGCGCGCCCGAGCGCAAGGTCAGCTTCACCGTGCCCACCGGCAACTTCGGTGACATCTTCGCGGGCTTCATCGCCAAGCAGATGGGTCTGCCGATCCACCGCCCGGTGATCGCGACCAACCAGAACGACATCCTGCACCGCTGCATGGAAACCGCCGAGTACCGCAAGAACGGCGTGAAGCCCTCGATCTCTCCGTCGATGGATATCGAGGTCTCGTCCAACTTCGAGCGCGCGCTGTTCTGGGCGCATGACAAGGACGGCGCCGCCATCGCCAAGCTGATGACCGAGCTTCAGACAGAGGGCAGCTTTGCCATCTCGCCCAACGCCATGGGCGCGCTGGCCGAGCATTACGACAGCGAGCCGCGCCGACGAGGCGACCACCAGCGCCACCATCAAGGCGACCCGCGCCAGCGCCGGAGAGCTGCTCTGCCCGCATTCCGCCGTGGGCGTCCATGTCGGCAACGAGGCCGCCGCAAAGGCCCCCGAGACGCCGATGATCACGCTGGCCACGGCGCATCCGGCCAAGTTCCCCGACGCGGTCGAGGCGGCCAGCGGCATCCGCCCCCTCTTCCCAATCGCATGGCCGACCTGTATGAGCGTCCGGAACGCGTGACGCGGGTCGCCAACGACCTGTCCGCACTCGAGTCCCTGATCAAGGAGCGTATCGCCCGGTGACCGTCCAGCTCGCGACCCTTTCCAATGGCCTCCGCATCGTCACGGAACGGATGCCCGGGCTGCAATCCGCCTCTGTCGGCCTCTGGGTCACCGCGGGCGGGCGGCACGAGCGGCCCGAACAGAACGGCATCGCGCATTTCCTTGAGCACATGGCCTTCAAGGGCACCGGACGGCGCAGCGCGCTGCAGATCGCCGAGGAAATCGAGGACGTGGGCGGCTATATCAACGCCTATACCTCGCGCGAGGTCACGGCCTATTACGCCCGCGTGCTCGAGGCCGATACCGCGCTGGCGGTGGACGTGCTGGCCGATATCCTGCGCAATCCCCTCTTCGAGGAGCGCGAGATAGAGACCGAGCGGCACGTCATCCTGCAGGAGATCGGTCAGGCGCATGACACGCCGGACGACATCATCTTCGACTGGCTGCAGGAAAAGGCCTACCCGGAACAGGCGCTGGGGCGCACCATCCTTGGCGAATGCGACCGGGTGCGGGGCTTTGGCCGCGACGACCTGACCGCCTTCGTCGACGAACACTACGGGCCCGACCAGCTGATCCTTTCGGCGGCGGGTGCGGTCGATCACGACACGCTTGTGCGGCAGGCCGAGGCGCTTTTCGGCGACATGACCCCGCGCCGCGCGCTGATCGCGGACACCGCGCGCTTTCACGGCGGCGAGGCGCGGCGCACGAAGGACCTTGAACAGGCGCATATGGCGCTGGCCTTCGAGGCGCCGGGCTACCGCGACCCCGCCTTCTACGCCGCGCAGATCTATTCCATCGCCCTTGGCGGCGGCATGTCCTCGCGCCTGTTTCAGGAAATCCGCGAGAAGCGCGGGCTGTGCTACACCATCTTCGCCCAGAACGGCGCCTATGCCGACACCGGCCTGACGACGATCTACGCCGGAACCTCGGGCGAAGAAATGCCGGAACTGGCGCATCTGACGGTGGACGAGATGAAGCGCGCCGCCGAGGACATGAGCGACGCCGAGGTCGAGCGCGCACGCGCCCAGATGAAGGCGGGCCTGCTGATGGGCCTCGAAGGCTCTTCCTCGCGGGCCGAGCGCATGGCGCGCATGGTGCAGATCTGGGGCGAGGTGCCGCCGATCGAGCGCACGGTCGAACGCATCGACGCGGTGACCCGCGCGGACGTTCTGGCCTTCGCGCAGGATCAGGCCCGGACGGCGGGCGCCGCGCTGGCGCTTTACGGCCCGGTGGATGGCGCGCCGACACTGGAACAATTGCAGGAACGACGGGCCGCCTGATGATCGCTTTCCGGCGCAAGCTGCGGCTCGAGACGGAGCGTCTGACGCTGCGCCCCCCGGTGCATGCGGATTACGCCCCCGGGTCGCGCTGCGCCGGGAAAGCCGCGACTACCTGACCCCCTGGAGCCCTCGTGGTCGCCCGACCACCTGTCGCGCAAGGCCTTCACCAATCGCGTCTACTGGGCCTCGCGGTCGATCGCCGCCGGAACCGCCCTGCCGCTGTTCCTGATCCGGCGCAGGGACGAGGCGCTCCTGGGCGCCATCACGCTGGACAATATCCGCCGTGGACCGGCGCAGGCGGGCACGCTGGGCTACTGGACCGGGCAGGCCTATGCCCGGCGCGGCTACATGTCCGAGGCCATCGCGGCGCTGGTGCATCATTCCTACGAGCGGCTGAACCTCAGCCGGGTCGAAGCCGCATGCCTGCCCGAAAACGTCGCCTCGCGCGGGCTGCTGGAACGCTCGGGCTTCAAATACGAGGGCGTGGCGCAAAGCTATCTTCAGATCAACGGGCGCTGGCGGACACATGTGCTTTATGCGGCGCTGCGCATGGACCGGCGCGGGCGCACCTCGGTCGGCTAGCACGGTCCGGGCGCGGCCCTGCCCGAGGCCCGGCAGGACAGGCCGGTGGCGCGGGCCGCTTGTCGGGTGAAGGGGACGCGCGCGCCTGACGCTCCTATCTAGGGCACATCGAAACGCCCCCGTTGCCCCGGCGCTTGGCCACATTCCGGCGAAGCCCCCCAACCACAACCGGTGCCCCCGGCCTGCCCGTTTCCACGGCACGCCCCACCGCTGCGCCTGCCTCTGACGCCGTCGTGACTTTGGCGGCTGGGCTTTCGCGCCTAGGCTGGGCGGACACCACGGGAGTCCGCCATGTTCCGCCGCAGCCTTCGGGTCCTGAGCGCCCAGATCCTGACCGCTTTGACCCTGACGCCCCTGACCCTGCCCGCATCGGCGCAAGAGCAGCGCCGCCCCAGCCATTGCATCGCCATCGCCGACGCCGCCCCGGGGCTGGAGTTCCTGCACAAGGCAAGCTGGCAAGCCCCCTGCCCGAGTACAGCGTCGGCATCCACTACATCGGCCATGCCTCGTTCCTGATCCGCACGGCGGGCGGGCTGGACGCGGTGACCGATTTCAACGGTTACATCGGCCAGACGACGCTGATCCCCGACATCGTGACGATGAATCACGCGCACAGCACCCACTGGACCGAGGCCATCGACCCGGCCATCCCCCATGTGCTGCGCGGCTGGGGCGAAGAATTCGGGACCGGGATCGACCATCACCTCGACCTTGACGAGATGCTGATCCGCAATGTCTCGACCGACATCCGCTCGGCCTATGGCGGGACAGAACCCGAGGGCAATTCGATCTTCATCTTCGAGGTCGAGGGTCTGTGCATCGCCCATCTTGGCCACCTGCACCACGAACCCACGGATGAACAATACGCGGCGCTTGGCCGGGCCGACGTGCTGATGGTGCCGGTGGACGGCGGACTGACCCTGCCCCTGCCGGTGATCGTGCGGGTGACAGAGCGGCTGAAATCCTCCATCGTGATCCCGATGCACTGGTTTTCCGGCTACGCGCTGGAGCGGTTTCTCGAAGACATCGACAAGAGCTTTGTCATCGACCGCCGGGACGGGCCTTTCATGGCGGTCTCGCTGCGCGACCTGCCCGCGCGCCCGACAGTCGTGGTCCTGCAACCGCAGTGGCTGACCGATACCGAGTGACCCCGGCTTGCCGCAGATAGTATCCAAGTGTATGCAATACTCAGCCCGACCGGGGCGAGAGGATTTCAGCCGCCACGAGGACCAGCATGCCGCTTTCCCCGCCGATGACGCCTTTGCCGACAGTCTGGCAAAGACCCTTCCCGCCGATACCCTGCGCCGCGCCGAACCCCGCTATCTGGAAGAGCCGCGCGGGCACTGGAAAGGCAGCGCCGGCTGGGTCGCCCTGCCCCGCAGCGCCGAAGAGGCCGCGACAATCGTCCGTGCCTGCGCGGCGGCGGGCGTGGGCACTGGTGCCCTACGGCGGCGGGACGGGGCTTGTGGGTGGGCAGGTCTCGCCCGATCAGCCCGCGCCGCTGGTGATCTCGCTGGAACGCATGACCCGTATACGCGCCGTCAGCGCCGTCGAGAACGTGCTGACGGTCGAGGCGGGCGCCATCCTGACCGACGTGCAGGCCGCCGCCGAAGAGGCCGGGCGCCTGTTTCCCCTGTCGCTCGGCTCGGAAGGCTCGGCGCGGATCGGCGGCCTGCTGGCGACCAACGCGGGCGGGGTGAACACGCTGCGCTACGGCAATGCCCGCGATCTGGTGCTGGGGCTGGAAGCGGTGCTGCCGGACGGCACGCTGTGGCACGGGCTTAAACGGCTGCGCAAGGACAACACCGGCTACGACCTGCGCCACCTGCTGATCGGCGCCGAGGGAACGCTGGGGCTGATCACGGCGGCCAGCCTGAAGCTGTTCCCCCGGCCCGCCGCCACCAGTGTGGCGATCCTCTCGGTCGCGGGACCGCAGGCGGCGCTGGACCTTCTGTCCATGGCGCGCGGACAGCTGGGCGAGCAGATCAGCGCCTTCGAGCTGATCCACCGCATGGGCTTCGACTTTCTGTCCGAGGCGATGCCCGAGGTCCGGCAACCCTGGCCGGAGCCGCCGGAATGGGCGGTGCTGATCGAGATCGGGCTTGGCGCCGGGCAGGATCCGGACGCGGCGCTGGAGCTACTGTTCGGCGAGGCGCTGGAGGCCGGGCTGGTCGACGACGGCATGGTCGCGCAGAGCGAACAGCAAGCGGCGGATTTCTGGGCCTGCCGCGAGCAGATCCCGGAAGCCAACCGCCATATCGGCGCGATTTCCAGCCATGACATCGCCGTGCCGCTGAGCGCCCTGCCCGAGTTCATCGCGCGCGGCGGACCGGCTCTGGCGGAACTGGGGGACTTCCGGATCAATTGCTTCGGCCATGTCGGCGACGGCAACCTGCATTACAACGTCTTCCCGCCGAAGGGGCGCAAGGCCTCGGAGTTCCGCGCATTGCGCGAGGCGATCAAGACCTGCGTGCATGACGTGGTGCATGCGCTCGACGGCTCTGTCAGCGCCGAGCACGGCATCGGGCGGCTGAAGGTCGGCGACCTGGAACGCTACGGCGATCCGGCCAAGCTGGCGGCGATGCGGGCGATCAAGGTCGCGCTGGATCCGGCGGGGATCATGAACCCCGGCGCGGTGCTGCGCGGCTGACCTTCGTGGAGGGGCGCAGCCCCTCGCCCTGCGGGCTCACCCCGAGGGTATTTGGACCAAGAAGAAACCCAGGGCGCGCGGGCCTCAGCGCGCCGCGACCTGGAAGACGCAGCCGTCCGAGACCAGCATGGGGCGCGTCAGGCAGAGGCCCATGGCGACCTCGAAGGCGGCGAGCACCTTGGGCACGTAGTCGCGGGTCTCGGCATAGGGCGGCACGCCGCCATGCTGGCCGATGGAGTTTTCGCCCGCGTTGTAGCCTGCAAGGACGAGGATCGGATCGCCGTCGAATTTCTGCATGAGGAAGTCGAGGAAGGCGACGCCGCCCGCGATGTTCTGCGCCGGGTCGAGGCTGTCCGTCACGCCGAAACGCGCGGCGGTGGCGGGCATGAGCTGCATCAGCCCCTGCGCACCGGCGCCGCTGACCGCATCCTTGCGGCCCCCGGATTCGACCGAGATCACCGCCAGGGCCAGCGCCGGCGAGACCCGGGTGCCCACCGTTTCCCGCAGGATGTCCTTGCCGTGGCGCGCCGCGATGTCCTGCAGCGCCTGAAGGCGCGGCGCAGCCACCCGTTCGCCCGCCGGCCCCCTGCCCAGTGTCATCAGCGCCGGTTCCAGCCGGCCTGGACCGCTGTCTTCCTGCCTTGCGGAGACCGTGCTCCAGAACCAGCCGTAGCGGGTCGACGGGGCGGCGGGCGCAACGGCGGCGGCGGCGGTCGAGACAGGCTTTGCCTCTGGCGCAGGGGCGGATTTCTGCGGCAGCGGCGGCACCGCCGGGTTGGCGCGCGGCGCGATCTGCACGGTGATGCGCTTCCTGGCGCCCGAGGCGGGCGGTTTCACCCGCTTGGCGGAAAAATCGGCGAAGGGCTGCGGGGCTTCCGCTGCCGCGGACAGCGCAAGGGTCGCGCCAAGCGCGGCGGCGCAAAGGAGTCTGACTGCCATGGACCTGCTCGTTCTTCTGCCTGCGGCATGTTTTCCGCCAGTCTGGCACAAAACCGGACCCATTTCCACGAAGTGTTGCCCCTGCGTGAACGGCTGTGGCGGGTTTTCCCGTCCAAAGGACTGGTCTGCCGCCCCTTTCCAGAGAGAAATCCCTGAAAGAGGGGGTCAATTCCAAATACTTGTTCGCGCCCCGACAAGGCCCCGATCAAAACCCAAAATCAATCCAATCCGGTCCAAATCTCGCCGCAAAGGAAGGGCTAATTAGGGTCATACCAACGAGGGAACAGGGCAAGTGAGAGAGGCCCGCAGCAAGCCCCCGAAGGTGAATGTGAGCAAACACACTTCTACGGAGAGAGACCATGATCAACTTCATCAAGAACTTCCGCAAGGACGAAGACGGCGCAGTCACGGTTGACTGGGTTGTTCTGACCGCCGCCGTCGTGGGCACTGGCGATTGCCGCATACGGCACCATCTCGGCCAACACCCAGACGCTGATCGGCACCGCCGCCACCGCCGTCGCAACCGAGAACACCAACTTCGGCAACTGATCTCCGGCATAGGTCCGGGGCTCTACGAAGAGGCCACAATGCGAACGCCCGCCGTACGCGGCGGGCGAGCGTGAGGAAAGCCAAGACCCCATACAGCCCCATTCCGGAGAAATGCGATGTGCAACCGCCTGTCGACCTTTTCGAACGAAGAAGACGGCGCGGTCACCGTCGACTGGGTCGTCCTGACCGCAGCGATGATCGGTCTGTGTATCGCCGCCTACACGGCGATCGAGACCTCTACGCTGGGACTGCGGGACGCTGTGGCAACCGAACTGACCGAACAGAACAACTTCTGACGCTTGCCCCTGTTTCCAGGCGCCCGTCTTCCAGACCGGAAGGCGGGCGCCCCTTTGCATTTCCGACCGAAACGACGGGCCCGGTGGCGCCGGAAAAGCACCGCGCGACCGCCCCGCTTTCGCCCCAAACCCCGGTGAGACTGGGGCAGACACTTCCCGGTCCGGCCCCGGTCGGACAGCTGTTTCAAAGGTGATCCAGATGCGACTTCTATTCGGACTTGTGCTCATCGCCGGGATCGGCCTGGCCGGTTTCGCCGTCTACATGGCGCAGAACTACATCGGCGCCTACGAAACGGCGCTTCAGCAGGAGCGCGCCAAGAACGTCGGCGCGATCCCGACGCAGCAGATCTACGTGGCCAAGCGCGCCATCGCCTATGGCGAGCCGGTGACCGCCGAGGACGTCGTGCTGGCAAACTGGCCGAAGGAGATCCTGCCCGAGGGCATCTTCGACGCCGAGACACCGCTTTTCCAGCCCGGCGATGCGCCCCGCGTTGCCATGCGCCCGATCGAGAAGTTCGAGGCCGTCATGGCGGTCAAGGTCTCGGAGCCCGGCGGCGATGCCGGCCTGACCTCGCGGCTGGATCGCGGGCAGCGCGCCTTTGCGATCAAGGTGGATGTGGCCACCGGCGTTTCCGGCTTTCTGCGCCCCGGCGACCGGGTGGACGTCTACTGGACCGGGCGGATCGGGTCCAACGATCCGAACCTGCCCGAGGGCGATGTGACCAAGCTGATCGAGACGGGGGTGCGCCTGATCGCCATCGACCAGATGGCGGTAACCGAGCTGAACTCTGCCACCATCGCCCGGACCGTGACGGTCGCCGCCAGCCCGCAGCAGGTCGCGGCCACTGGCTCAGGCGCAATCGACCGGCAACCTGTCGCTGTCGCTGATGGGCCACAACGACGACACCGTGGCCGAGGCCATCGAGGTCGACCAGCGCGCCTTGCTGGGCCTTGCCCGAGGTCGAGCAGCAGGCACCGGAGGCGGCGCAGCCCTGCGTAACCCGCGTGCGCCGGGGCGCCGAAGTGGTCGAGATCCCGATCCCCTGCACCAACTGACCAAGGCCCGACGACCACGGGCAGCGCGGGGGCTTTCCGCATCCTCGGCCCCCCGGCCCGTGCGGGACCACAAGCCATGGCGCGATCCTAAACCCCTGCCCCGCCGGACAACGGCGGGGTCGATGGCCCCGGCAGGCCCTTGGCAAAGTCACGGGCTGAGGCCCGACGGGCAGACGCCCCGGGCGAGCCCGCCACAGACGCGCAACCTAAAAGAGAACACCCCGGGCCCGCCCATCACACCTGTTGCGAGATATCCACATAAAGGCCGGGCGCGAAGGCATTGATTGTTGCAAAAAATCGGGAATTGCAGCAGGCTTTGTCAAAATGCGGGCGAAAAGACCCGGATGCAGAGGCGTGATCGAAAGGCAGGTCACATGAAATTCGACTTTGTGAAGGCGGCCCTTCTGGGGCTGACCTTGGGGTTTGCCCCGCTGGCGGAGGCTGTCCAGGCCGAAACCGTGCATGTGGTCCGCACCGGGACCGAACAGATCCTCAGTGTCCCGATGAACCGGGCCGTGGTGGTCGAAAGCGACGTGCCCTTTGCAGAGCTGTCCATCGCCAATCCGGCCATCGCCGACATATCCTCGCTTTCGGATCGCACCATCTACGTGCTGGGCAAGACGCCGGGCACGACGACGCTGACCATCCTCGACCCGCAGGGCCGGCTGATCACCAATGTCGATGTCCGCGTGTCGGCGGATGTGTCCGAGTTCAAGGAGCGGCTGCGCCAGATCCTTCCGGACGAGAAGATCGAGGTGCGCACCGCCAACGACGGCATCGTGCTGTCGGGCACCGTGTCGTCGACCATGCGCATGCAGCGCGCGCTGGATCTTGCGGAACGCTACGCGCCCGAGCGGGTGTCGAACCTGATGGGCGTCGGCGGCGTGCAGCAGGTCATGCTGAAGGTCCGCTTCGCAGAGATGCAGCGCACGGCGGCCAAGTCGCTTGCCGCCTCCATCGCGACCGGGGGCTCTGTCCTGAACGGCGATCTGGGGCTTGAGGTCGGCACCGGCAATGCAGCCCCCTTCGCCAATGTGGACGCCGTGGCGGACAAGCTTCGGCCACGCACTGTCGACACGCAGGGCGCAACGCTTTTCGGTTTCAATGCCGGCGGGCTGGAAGTGGGCATCCTGCTGGAGGCGCTGGAGCGCAAGGGCGTCGTCCGCACGCTGGCAGAGCCGAACCTGACCGCCCTGTCCGGGCAGGAGGCGAAGTTCCTCGCCGGTGGCGAATACCCGATCCCGGTGGCCCAGCAGAACAACACGATTTCCATCGAATACAAGCCCTTCGGTGTCGAGCTGAACTTCATTCCCCGGGTGGTGGACGGCGATCTGATCAACCTCGAACTGGAAGCGGCGGTCTCTTCCATCGACACCAACAACGCGGTCGTCCTGTCCGACATCGCGGTCAATGCCTTCAGGCGGCGCGAGACCTCGACCACGGTGGAACTGCGCGACGGCGAAAGCTTTGCCATCGCCGGCCTCTTGATGGACGACTTCCAGGACCTCAACGACCAGGTGCCGTGGCTGGGTGACGTGCCGGTGCTGGGCGCGCTCTTCCGCAGCGCCTCGTACCAGCGCGAACAGTCCGAGCTGGTCATCATCGTGACGCCACACCTCGTGACGCCGACCCGGGGCGAGGCCTTTGCCCTGCCCACCGACCGCGTCGTGCCGCCGACCGAGAAGGACCTCTTCCTGCGCGGCAAGACCGTGGGCGCCGACCCGATCCGCACCCCCGTCCGCGGCGGTGCCGGAGAGGTGGCAAAGCAGGATTACACCGGCTCCTACGGCTACGTGATGGATTGAACGGATGATGCAGACGCGAAAGACCCTCCGACTGACGATGCTGGGCCTCTCGGCCGGGGCGATGCTTTCGGGCTGCGCGGCGCACGACGTCAACGGCTTCAACCGCGAGGCCGGGTCGCTGATCGACACCGGAGACTTCGGCAATGCCACCATGAACAACCACCAGTACATGACCGGGCAGAAGCAATACGTCTACGACCTGTCGCAGCGCTTCGCCTCGGAGGTGCTGACCACGGTCAACTTCGCCTTCAACTCGTCCACGCTGGATCAGGGCGCCATCGACACCCTGCGCGAACAGGCGCGCTGGATCCGCCAGTTCCCCGAGGTCCGCTTCCGCGTCTACGGCCACGCCGACAAGGTCGGCAGCGCCGGGTACAACAAGGCGCTTGGCCTGAAGCGCGCCAATACGGTGGTGAATTTCCTCGTCAGCCGGGGCATCTCGCGCACGCGGCTCGAGGCGGTGGTCTCCTTCGGCGAGACCCAGCCGCTGATCGTGACCGAGGGCCGTGAACGCCGCAACCGGCGCACCGTGACAGAGGTTTCGGGCTTCGTGACCGGGCATCCGACCATCCTCGACGGCAAATACGCCGAGGTGATCTATCGCGAATACGTCAACAGCGCGGAACCGGAGAGCGGCCTGACCGGGCTGCAGGGCCGGGATTTCGGCATCGACCAGTAAAGGCGGCGCCGGACGGGGCACGCGCATCGGCAAGGGGGCGGCTGCGGCCGCCCCGTCGCGTTTCTGCCCCATTTCCGCGCGATCGACAGGCCGCTGCCCCCCTTCATCACCCCCTTCCATGCGCGCAGGCAGGCCTTGGCGCACGGTCCGAAACAGGACCGACACCCCCTCCCCGACCAGACCCGTCGTCCGGAATCACCGCACAATTTCGGTTTTTCGGCCCAAATGTTGCCGCCTTTTCCGGTGAGTTTGACCTCTCAGGACCACTCCGCCGACCCGACTCGGCGGTGGCGGTCGCGGAGCAAGAGGCCCGACAGAATGTCGTCGCCCCTCCGGGACCGAGCCAAGAAGGACGCGAGGCATGACGAGCTTGACCGATACAGAGGCAGAAGCCCCCCATCGTGGCCTGCACGATCAGCCGGGACGTGCAGAACTTCGACCTGTTGATCGAGGACATGGAAACCCTGCTGGGCGAGGCATGGGGCGACCTGGGGTTCGAGGAGGCCGCCGCCTTCTTTCACCAGCCCGAAGCCGCCACGCTGGAATTCATCGCCATGGCGATCGACGCCATCGACGAACCCGACCTGCCGATGCTGTCCAGCATCATCGCCAGCGCGCGGGATGCCGGCATCAAGGTCGTGCTGATCGCCGAAGACGTGACCCCGGCCTCGTTGCACCAGCTTCTGCGCAAGGGCGCCGACGAATTCGTGCCCTATCCCCTGCCCGAGGGCGAACTGGGCGCGGCGGTCGAACGGCTGCGCGCCCCGGCCCCTGTCGCGATCACCCCAGAACCAGCCGCCCCTGCGCCCACCGGCGTCACGCTGAAGGGCGGCGGCGACGGCGTTCTGATCGCGGTACAGGGCCTTGCCGGGGGCGTCGGCGCCTCCACGCTTGCGGTCAACCTTGCCTATGAGCTGGCCACCTCCGGCGACAAGGACCAGCAGCCGCGCGTCTGCCTGATCGACCTCGGGCTGCAGTTCGGTTCGGTCTCGACCTACCTCGACCTGCCCCGGCGCGAGAACGTCTACGAACTGCTCTCGGACATCGACGCGATGGACGGCGACAGTTTTGGCCAGGCGCTGTCCAGCTACGAGGGCAAGTTGCAGGTGCTGACCTCTCCGGCGGATATCCTGCCGCTCGACCTCATCGGCCCCGCCGAGGTGCACAAGATCCTCGACGTCGCCCGCGATCACTTCGACTACATCGTCATCGACATGCCGGGGACCGTCGTCCAGTGGACGGAAACGGTGCTGACAGAGGCGCAGATCTACCTGGCCATGGTCGAACTGAACATGCGGTCCGCCCAGAACGCGCTGCGGCTGAAGAAGGCGCTGAAGTCCGAGGACCTGCCCTTCGAGAAGATCCGCTTTGTGCTGAACCGCGCGCCGAAATTCACCGACCTTCAGGCGAAAAGCCGGGTCAAACGCATGGCCGACAGCACTGGAAATCGCGCTGGACGTGCAATTGCCCGACGGCGGGCGGGTGGTGGCACAGGCCTGCGACCACGGGCTTCCGCTGGCCACCCATGCGGCCAAGAACCCGCTCCGCAAGGAGATCGCGAAGCTGGCCGTCCAACTCATCGCCATCGGTGTCGACGACGCCGAGGCCGCCTGATCCCGCTGCCATAAGGACATCCGATGTTCTCGCGCTACAAGAAACCTTCCGTCCAGTCCAAAGCCCCGCAACCGGTCGCCCCGGCCAAGGCGCCGGAGGCCGTGGCCACGAGCCGCGCCCAGACCCGTCGTCAAGCGCCGCGAACAACCGACGCGTGTCGCGGCGCAGGCCGCGCCGATGGACAAGGAAAAGAAGCGCAAGGAACGCATCGGCGAGATCAAGCTGGAGCTGCACCGCGCGCTTCTGGACAACCTCAACCTTGCCGCGCTGGATCATGCGACGGAACACGAGCTGCGCGAAGAGATCGGCGAGATCGCGCTGGAGGCCCTGCAGGACAAGGGCATCGTGCTGAACCGCGAAGAGCGGCGCGCGATGATGAACGACCTCTACGACGAGGTGAAGGGCCTTGGCCCCCTGGAGGCACTGCTGAAGGACGATACGGTTTCGGATATCCTCGTCAACGGCCCGCACCAGATCTTCATCGAACGCAACGGCAAGCTCTCGCTTTCGGACATCACGTTCAAGGACGAGAAGCACCTGATGCGGATCATCGACAAGATCGTCTCGGCCGTGGGCCGTCGCGTCGATGAATCGAACCCCTATGTGGACGCCCGCCTGACCGATGGCTCGCGTTTCAACGCCATGGTGCCGCCGATCGCCATCGACGGCAGCCTCGTATCCATTCGCAAGTTCAAGAAGGACAAGCTGGGCATCGACGACCTGGTGAATTTCGGCGCCTTCACCGAGGAAATGGCGATCTACCTGCAGGCCGCCGTGGCCACGCGCCTGAACATCATCGTCTCGGGCGGTACGGGTTCGGGCAAGACCACCACGCTGAACGCGCTGTCCAGCTTCATCGACGACAGCGAACGCATCCTGACCATCGAGGATACGGCGGAACTTCAGCTTCAGCAGACCCACGTGGGCCGGATGGAAAGCCGCCCGCCGAACGTCGAGGGCAAGGGCGCCGTGACGCCGCGCGACTGCCTGAAGAACGCCCTGCGGATGCGCCCCGACCGGATCATCGTCGGCGAAACCCGGGGCGAGGAAGTCATCGACATGTTGCAGGCCATGAACACCGGCCACGACGGGTCGATGACCACGATCCACGCGAACTCTGCCCGCGACGGCGTGGCGCGTCTGGAAAACATGATCGCCATGGCCGGCATCGACATGCCGCTGAAGGCCATGCGCAGCCAGATTTCCAGCGCCGTCAACCTGATCGTGCAGGCCAGCCGCCTTCAGGACGGCTCTCGCCGGATGACCTCGATCACCGAGATCACCGGCATGGAGGGCGACGTCATCTCGATGCAGGAGCTGTTCCGCTTCCAGCGCGTCGGCCTGACGCCCGACAACAAGATCATCGGCCACTTCACGGCCACCGGCGTGCGCTCTGCCTATTCCGAGCGCTTCCGGATGTGGGGGTATGACATCCCCGCCTCCATCTACGAACCCTTCCGCCCGGAGTAACCATTATGCTGTCCGCTGCCCCGATCATTTACGGCATGATCTTCGTGGGCGTCCTCGTGCTGGTGAATGGCGTCTATCTGGTCGCCTTCGGCAAATCGATCTCGCTGTCGAACAAGGTCAACCGCCGCCTCGAACTGCTCGACAAGGGCGAGCGCCGCGAGGACGTTCTGGCCAAGCTCCGCAAGGAGATGGACCAGCACATGGAAAGCCGGTCGCTGCCGCTGTATTCGCTGCTTGCGGACAAGGCGCAGAAGGCCGCGCTGGCCTTTACCCCGCAACAGCTGATGATGGTCATGGCGGGTGCCGGGGCCTTTGCCTTCGTGGGCCTGTCCGTCGCGACCGAGGCCAGCCTGCCGGTCCGCGTGGTGATGGCGGTGATGATGGGCGTCGGCGGTGTCTACATGTGGGTGAACCACCGCGCGAAGAAACGCCTTGGCATGATCGAAGAGCAGCTTCCCGATGCCGTGGAACTGCTGGTCCGCAGCCTGCGGGTGGGCCACCCCTTTACCTCGGCGATCACCATCGTGTCGAAAGAGCTGAAAGACCCGCTTGCCACCGAATTCGGCATCATCGCGGACGAGAACGCCTATGGCCGCGACGTCGGCGAGGCGCTCAAGCACATGGCCGAGCGGCTGGACATGCAGGATCTGCGCTTCCTCGCGGTGGCGGTGGCGATCCAGCAGCAGGCGGGTGGCAACCTCGCCGAGATCCTCGAAGGCCTCGCCAAGGTGATCCGGGCGCGGTTCCGCCTGTTCCGCCGGGTCAAGGCAATCACCGCAGAGGCGCAGTGGTCGGGCAAGTTCCTGTCGGGCTTCCCCGTGGCCTGCCTGATCTTCATCCAGGTGGCCAAGCCCGATTACTACGACAACGTGCTCGATCACCCCTGGTTCATACCGGCCTGCTTCATCGTCGGTATCATGCTGACGCTGAACGTGATCGTCATGCGCGCTTTGACGAATATCAAGGTCTGAGGAAACCCCGCCATGTTCGAACAGATCAACAACCAGATCACCGGTCTTCTGGGCCCCGCCGGACCGCTGATCGTCGTCGCGGGCCTTGCGGTCCTGCTGATCCTCGCCACCATTCCGATGATGCTGAATACGCGTCCGGACCCGATGGACAAGCTGAAGCAGTCCGGCAAGGACAAGCTGGATGCGCAGACCCGCGCGGTCCTGCGCGACAAGAAGAAGAACGAGAAGCTCAACAAATACGCGCAGTTCCTCGAACCGCAGGATGCCAAGGAACTGTCTGAAATCCGCATGAAGATGATGCAGGCGGGCTATCGGTCCAAGGACGCGGTGCAGTTCTACTACTTCGCCCAGTTCGCGCTGGGGCTGGGTCTTCTGAGCGCGGGCGTCCTTTACTTCCTGATGTTCGTCGACCCGGCAGAGGCGACGCTGAACCAGAAGCTGATGTATATCCTCGGCCCCGGCGCCCTTGGCTACATGGCGCCGAAATACTGGGTCACCAAGCGGCAGGCTCAGCGCAAGGAAGAGATCCAGCTGGGCTTTCCCGATGCGCTGGACATGATGCTGGTCTGCGTCGAGGCCGGGCAGTCGATGGACCAGTCCATCACCCGCGTGGCCCGGGAATTGCGCGCCTCCTACCCGGCGCTCTCCGACGAATTCGAGATCATCAGCCACGAGATGAAGGCCGGCAAGGACCGCAGCCAGGTGCTGAAGGACATGGGCGACCGCTGCGGCGTGCAGGATGTGTCGTCCTTCGTCACCGTGCTGAACCAGGCCCAGACCTTCGGCACCTCGATCGGCGAGGCCCTGCGGGTCTACGCCAGCGAGATGCGTGACAAAAGGGTCATGCGCGCCGAAGAAGCGGCAAACAAGCTGCCGACAAAGATGACGTTGACGACTATGATGCTGACGGTGCCTCCGCTGCTGATCATCCTGGTCGGTCCCTCCGTGGTCGGCATCACGCAGATGAGTGCAATGACGGGCAACTAGAATGAGCAGATGGTCCCGGGCGACCGCGCTGATCCTGACACTGACGCTGGCCGCCTGTTCGCAAACGGGCGGCCTTGACGCACGCGACAGGGCCTCTCCCTTCGCGCCGACGCTGGACCCGGGCGGCGAGGCCGTCGACGGGCTGACGGTCGGCCACCGGCTGATGGACGCGGGCCAGCACGAGCTTGCGCTCGACGCCTACCTGCGCGCGGCGGGCGAACAGGGGCTGACCGGCGAAGTGCTGACCGCGCTGGGGTCGGCCAATCTTGCGCTGGGGCGGCTGAACCAGTCGGAACGGCTGCTGCGGCAGGCGGTCGAGAAGGACCCGGACTGGCCCGAGGCACTGGAACAACCTCGGCGTCACCCTGATGGAGCGCGGCCAGACCGCCGAGGCCTCGCAGATCTTTCGCAAGGCCTATGCGCTGGACAATGGCGAAAGTGACGCAATCCGCGACAATCTGCGCTTGGCCCTCGCAAAAATGGAAAATTCCCTCTATGATGAGGCCGCAGAACAAGATTTTCAGATCGTGCGGCGCGGCGGCGGGTCCTACCTGATCCGCTCGAAATCCGCGCTGGACGTCTGAGACAGGCAAGGGGCGCCCCTCGACGGGCGCCTTCCCCCGCAAAGGGGGCAAGACAAAGGACCGGAACAGGTCCGGCAAAGAACAGGCACCGCCGAACACGGCGGGCACGAGGCAGAGCAGTAAGAGGACGCAGGCACATGCGCCATCCCATCGTTGTGACCCTTTGCGTGGCGGGTTTCGCCGCGCTGTCGGCCTGTGAAAAGGGCATCGACACAGCCGAGATGGACCGCAAGTTCCAGGGCGTGAACGCCATCGACGGCACCGACCTGAACGATGTCATGCTGACGGTCGGCGACCCGAACGAATCCGTGGCCTATTTCAAGCGCGCCAGCGAGGAACAGCCCGAGCGGATCGAGTTCCAGCGCAACCTCGCCGCTTCGCTGGTGCGCGCCAAGCGCATGACAGAGGCCAAGACAGCCTGGGCGCAGGTCGTGGCACATCCCGACAGCATCGACGACGACCGCGTGCAGCTGGCCGATGCGCTGATCCGCGCGGGCGACTGGGAACAGGCCGAAAAGGTCCTGAACGCCGTCCCGCCCACGGTCGAGACCTTCAAGCGCTACCGGCTCGAGGCGATGATCGCCGACAGCAAGAAAGAGTGGAAGAAGGCCGACAGCTTCTACGAGACCGCCGTGGGCCTGACCACCACCCCGGCCTCGACGCTGAACAACTGGGGTTTCTCGAAACTGACACGCGGCGAACACGCCGAGGCGGAACGGCTGTTCACAGACGCCCTGCGCCACGATCCCAAGCTGTTCACCGCCAAGAACAACCTCGTGATGGCGCGCGGCGCGCAGGGCAACTACACCCTGCCGGTCATGTCGATGACCCAGTCGGAACGGGCGGAACTGCTGCACTCCATGGCGCTGACCGCGGTCAAGCGCGGCGATGTCGAGATCGGCAAGGGCCTTCTGCGCGATGCGCTGGAAACCCATCCTCAACATTTCGAGGCCGCCGCCCGCGCGCTCTCGGCGCTCGACAGCAGCGCCAGCGTCCTGAACTGACGGCAGGAGGACCGGACATGCAGCGCCTGCGACAGAAGACCCTGCGCCGCGGGCCGGTGCCGTGCTGATCCCCGCCAGCGCGGCGGCCTGGTTCCTGCCCTTCGCCCTGCCGATCTGCCTCTATATCTGCTACACCGACATGAAGGGGATGCGCATCCCCAACCATGCGGTGGTGGCCCTCTTCGCGGTCTACGCCATGGTTGGGCTGATCGCCCTGCCGCTCGATGCCTACCTCTGGGGCTATCTGCATCTTGTGGTGGTCCTGATCGCGGGCATCGCGCTGAACGCCGGTGGCGCGCTCGGGGCCGGAGACGCCAAATTCGCCGCCGCCGCCGCGCCGCTGATCCACCTCGGCGACCTGCGCTTCCTGATGATCCTCTTCGCGGCCAACCTGCTGGCGGCCTTCTTTGCCCACCGCCTCGCCAAGCACACGCCGCTCCGCCGCCTCGCCCCGCATTGGAAAAGCTGGGACACCGGCTCCAAGTTCCCCATGGGCATGGCACTTGGCGGCACGCTGGCGCTCTACCTCGTGCTCGGCGTCTGGTACGGCCAGACACCGCCGCAATAACCGGCAAGACCCGCAGCAATCCTTCCGGGAAACCGGCCCCGCCCGGCCACAGCGGGATGCCCCCATGGCGGTCCGCCTGACCGGCAAACCCGGCGGCATCGGGACCATGGCGCGCGGGTATCGGGCCGGGGTCTTCACGCCTTCGCCACTAACCTAGCGGCGGCCCCCGCTGACCGCCCGGAGCGCGCCTCCCACGCCATGCCCCCTTGCCCAGCCCCGGCGCCCCCGCCCCGCGCGCCCCGACAGTCGCCCATGCCCGTGGCTCCCCCCAATGCGGCCCAGGTCACAAACCGGACGCCCCCTGCTTCTTTGGTCTTCCCAAATACCTCGGGGGGAGGCCGCAGGCCGGGGGGCAGAGCCCCCTCGGGACCACAGGCAGCCCCTCGCCGCCTCGCCCTGTGCCGCGCCCGGCAGCCGCGGCGGCACCGCCCCGGTGGGTCAAACCCCCGGAATACCCCGAACCCACCCAGATCTCGCCACATTGCCCCGGCACCCTCCTGCCCAAGAACGACAGAGCAGGACCCCCGGCATGAACATGGCAACGACCACCGTGATGGCGCCCCCGGCGCCGAAGCGGATCGAGGACATGAACCTTTCCATCGTCATGATGCGCGACATCGTGCTGAAGACCATGTTCCGCAAGAACACCAACACGGTGAGCAACCTCGCCCGAGCCGTCTGCCTTCCGGTGCCGGTGACGCAGGAACTGATCGACCTCAGCCGCGGACAGGGCCTGATCGAAGCGATGGGCACCATGGGCGCCGCCGGAGAGATCTCCTCCGAGATGCCCTACCAGCTGACCGACAGCGGCAAGGCCCGCGCGCTGGACGCATTGGCGCAGTCGGAATACTTCGGCCCGATGCCGGTGCCGCTGGAGGTCTACCGCGAGCAGGTCGAACGCCAGTCGATCCGCAACATCCAGATCACCCGCGACCAGCTGACCGGCGCCATGGGCCATCTGATCCTGCCCGACGACCTGATCGGCAACCTCGGCCCGGCCGTATCCTCGGGCCGCTCGATCCTGATGTACGGCCCCCCGGCAACGGCAAGTCCTCGATCTCGAACGGCATCCGCGACGCCATGGGCGACCGCATCTACGTGCCCCGCGCCATCGAGTATTCGGGCCAAGTCATCACCGTCTACGACCCCATCGTGCATTCGAAGGCCGAGGAAGACGCCGAGAACCCGACCGCGCTGCGCCGCACCGCCCGCTTCGACCGCCGCTACGTGATGTGCAAGCGGCCCACGGTGATCACCGGGGGCGAGCTGTCGCTCTCGATGCTCGACCTCGTCTACAACCCCACCGCGCGCACCTACCAGGCGCCGCTGCAACTGAAATCCACCGGCGGCATCTTCATCGTCGACGACCTCGACTGCCGGGCCGAACCGCCGCAGAAGCTGGTCAACCGCTGGATCGTCCCGCTGGAGGAGTCCAAGGACATCCTCGCCCTGCAATCGGGCGAAAAATTCGAAGTTCCCTTCGACACGCTGGTGATCTTCTCGACCAACTTCCACCCGAACGAGATCTTCGACCGGGCGGCGCTGCGGCGGATCTTCTTCAAGATCAAGATCGACGGCCCCAGCCAGGAGAACTTTCTGAAGATCTTCGCATTGGTGGCGCGCAAGAAGGGCATGCAGCTGGACGAGCCCAGCCTCGTTCACCTGATGAAGCGCAAGTATCCGACGATCGACAACCTCTATGCCAACTACCAGCCGGTCTTCCTGATCGACCAGATGATCGCGGTTTGCGATTTCGAGGGCCTCCCCTACAGGATGACGCCAGAGCTGGTGGACCGCGCCTGGGCCAATATGTTCGTCAAGGACGAGCACATCGTGAAGTGAAACCGGGCAGGTTTCCTGCCCCCGGGGCCCTGCTTCCGCCGCCCCTCTCCACCACACCGGGGGGATATGGACCGGCCACGGCATTTTCGGCTTGACGCCAACCGCCCGCAACCTTATCCCCCGCCCACGGTCCGGCGCGGTAGCTCAGTTGGTTAGAGCGAACGACTCATAATCGTTAGGTCGGGGGTTCGAGTCCCCCCACGCCACCACTTCCCCCTTCATGCGAAAACATCCCGTCAGGCTGGAGCGGAAGCCTTCGGCACTGGGCATGGCACCGCCTGTTCGGGATCGCCCCGGAAAACAGGCGCAGGACAGCCCGGCGAAGCCACGCAACCATTCGAAATCGTTGAAAAGGGTGGGATGTGGTCCCTGTGCGGGCGCGCCGGTCCGGTGGGACGCCGCACGCGACGCAGACCGGCCTTCGACGGCGCCCATACCGTCACGCGCGGGCGCCGAAGCGGCAGCCCCCGACGTCAAGGGCGGCGCCTGCCCCCCGGGCCGCGCGACACCGAGGGGTCAAAGCACAGGCAGCGCGGGTGCGCTGAAACCGGGGGCGCCATCCGGACGGCGCGCCCCCGGCGTCGCGGTTTACCCGAGACAGTCGCGCAGCGTGTCGGCCATCGTCTGGATCAGCGCCGGGTACATGCCCGTGCCCGGCTTCAGATCGGCGCCAAGCGGGTCGATGATCCCCGTCCCGGCCTCCGTTCCCTGCAGGACGGTCCGCACCAGTCCCGGGTTGAACTGCGGTTCCGAGAAGACGCAGGCCACCCCAAGCTCGGAAACCTTCTGGTGCACCTCGGCGATGCGCGCCGGGCTGGGCGCCGTGGAATCGCTGAGGGAAATGGACCCGGCCGCCGCCATCCCGAACCGCTGCTCGAAGTACTGGTAGGCGTCGTGGAAGACCACGAAGGGCCGCTCGCGCACCGGCTCCAACTCTGCCGAGACCGAGCCGATCAGCATGTCCAGCTCGGCCTGGGCGCTGGCCGCGTTCTCCCGGTAGCGCGCCGCGTTCTCGGGATCGAGCTCCGACAGGGTCTCGGCGATGGCACCCAGCCAGACCCGCGCGTTCCCGGGGTCGAGCCAGACATGCGGATCGCTGCCGGAATGTCCGCCGTGCGCATGATCATGGCCCGCACCGTGGTCGTGGTCGCCGTGGTCGTGGTCGCCGTGGTCATGGTCGTGATCATGAGCCTCGCCATGGTCATGACCGTGGTCGTCACCGTGGTCATGCCCGTCACCCTCGGCATGGTCGTGGTCATGGTCATGAGGCTCGCCATGCTCATGGCCGTCACCATGGTCGTGCGCGTGGTCATCCCCGTGGCCGTGGTCATCCCCGTGGTCATGGTCGTGGTCCCCGCCATGGTCGTGCCCGTGGTCATCGCCGTGATCGTGAAGATGCGCCTCGAAGGTCGCGCCCTCCCGCATCGGCAGCAGGGTTGTCCCCTCGACCGCCATCAAGCTGACGGTCCGGGCATCGCCCGCCAGCGTCTCCAGCGGGTCTTGCAGCCAGGGTGTCAGGCTCTCGCCGATCCAGAAGACCGCGTCGGCCTCGTCCAGAGCCCGCGCCTCGGACGGTCGCAGCGAATACCCGTGCGGAGAGGCCCCCGGCTGCACCAGCAGCGCAGGCTCTCCGAGGCCCGCCATCACCATGGCAGCCAGCGAGTGGACGGGCGGGATGTCCGTCGCCACGGAGGGCACCTCTGCCGTCGCCGCAGAGACCAGCCCGAGGCTGGACACGGTCCCGAGAATCAGACCCTTGCGCATATCGTTATCCTGTTATGTTGTAACACTGCCATTTCGGTATCTTGAATGTTACGATATATCAAGTCAGAGAGTCGCGGGCCGCCGCCACCGGACGCTCCGGTGCAAGGCAGGGCAGGAAGAAGGGAGAGCGTTCTTGAAACCGAGACTGACCCGGTGCACCGATTCTTGCCCCCCGGCACGGCCCCCGTAGCGGGGCCACGCGCATGAGTCTCTTTGCCCTTTCCGATGTCAGCGTCCGCTACGGCGGCGAAGCGGTGCTGGACAGTGTCTCGCTCAGCATGGACGCCGGGGAAATCGTGACCATCGTCGGGCCCAATGGTTCAGGCAAATCGACCCTTTTGCGGGTGCTGATCGGCTCTGTCGCGCCGAACGCGGGCCGGATCACGCGGCAGCCGGGGCTGCGTGTCGGCTATGTGCCGCAACGGCTTCACATGGACCCGACCCTGCCGATGACCGTGACGCGGCTTCTGTCCCTGCGCCGCAGGCCTTCCAAAGAGGCGGTTCAGGCCGCCATGGCGCAGGCCGGGGTCACAGAGATTGCCGACCGCCAGCTGAGCGTCCTGTCGGGCGGGCAGTTCCAGCGCGTCCTGCTGGCCCGTGCCCTGATCTCCAAGCCGCATCTTCTGGTGCTCGACGAGGCCACGCAGGGGCTGGACCAACCCGGCATCGCCGCCTTCTACCAGCAGATCGAGACGGTCCGGCAGGAAACCGGTTGCGGCGTCCTGATGGTCAGCCACGATCTGCACGTGGTCATGAGCGCCAGCGACAGGGTGATCTGCCTGAACCGCCACATCTGCTGTCAGGGCGGGCCGCAACAGGTCGCCTCTGCCCCCGAGTACCGCGCCCTGTTCGGCAGCGGGACAAAGGGCACCATGGCGCTTTACACGCATCATCACGACCATCACCACGATCACCATCACCACCACGAACACCCCCACAGCCACGACGGACCGGAGGCCGCGGAATGACCGGACTTCTCGACGATTTCATGGTCCGCGCCGCGCTGGCCGGACTGGGTCTTGCCATCGCCGCCGCGCCGCTTGGGTGCTTCGTGGTCTGGCGCCGCATGGCCTATTTCGGGGATGCCACCGCCCATGCCGCCATCCTTGGCGTCGCCCTTGCCCTGACCTTCGATGCCTCGATCTTCGGCGGGGTTCTGGCGATCTCTCTGCTCATGGCCTTCACCGTCTCCAGCCTGGCCGGGCGCGGCTACGCCATGGACACCATGCTGGGGGTGCTGGCCCATTCCGCGCTGGCCTTCGGACTTGTGGCGGCCTCTTTCCTCAGCGGCATTCGCATTGACCTGATGGCCTATCTCTTCGGCGACATCCTTGCCGTCTCGGCCTCGGATCTTGCGGTCATATGGGGCGGAGCCCTTGCCGTTCTGGCGCTGGTCGTCTGGCGCTGGAGCTCCCTGCTCATGGCGACCCTGAACCCCGACCTCGCCTTTTCCGAGGGCCTCGACCCGAAACGCGAGGGCATGGTCCTGACCCTCGCGCTGGCCATCGTCGTCGCCGTGGCGATCAAGGTGGTCGGCGCGCTGCTGATTACCGCGATGCTGATCATCCCCGCCGCCGCCGCGCGCCCCTTCAGCCGCACGCCAGAGGCCATGGCCGTGATCGCGACCGCCGTCGCCAGCCTGTCGGTGCTTGGGGGCCTGTGGTCGGCCTTCCGCTTCGACACCCCCACCGGACCGACCATCGTCTGCATCGTGGCGGCGCTGTTCGCGGTCTCGGTGACCGCAGCCGGGGCCTCGGGCGGCCTGCGGAAGCCGCGGCGCTGAGGGTCACAGGTCGCAGGCCCTGCCCTGCCGCAGGCGGCGCCGGCCTGCCCTGTCGCAGCCCCACCCCGACAAGGCGGTGTGCCCGCCGGGGCGGCAACCGAACGCGCGCATCCCGCCCCGCGCAGGGGCCCTTGGGGCGCGCGGGCATCCGATCCGCTTCGGCACCTGCGCGGGCTTCCGCCAACCGCGAGATCGACCGGTTTCAGGGGCGGTGATGCAAGGTCCGTGTCACGGCCCCCGTCACGGGGCGCCCCGCCCGTAGGCTCGGCAGGGCCTCTTGCCGCCACTCCGGGACATCGGGCTTGGGTCAGACCGGCAGAGAGTCGCACTTGTCCTTGCCAGCCGCGCACAGGGCGTCCTGCGCGGCCCGGTTCACCTGTTCGGCGGCGGCGGTGACCCTGCCCGCCGCCTCCTCCGAAGCCATGTGCCCCTGCGCCATAAGCCGCAGGGAGGTCTCGAGATATGTGACGAAATAGGCCTGCGTGGCCTGCATCGAGATCAGCATCATCTGCTGCGGCAGTGTCATGAGGGGAAACATGCGGCGGGCCTCGTTTGCTCTGGCAGGACAACCCCCGCCCCCCGATTCGCGTTGCATCGAAGGGCTGCCGGGCAGCGGGAACGCTCCGCCGCCGATCTAGAAGGCGACGCCAGGCTCGACCGGGTCCGTCACCGCGCCGGGTTCATCGGGGGACAGATCGCTTGCGCCCGCTTCGGGATCGGGCGTGTACTCGGGCTCGTAGCCGTCGGTGGCATGGGCCAGGCCGCCACCGTGCCGGTCATCGGTGCCGGCCACCTCGCGCAGCATTTCGCCTTGCAGCCACCAGAGGTAATCGACCAGCTCCGGCATGGTCGGATCATTGCGGTTGATGTGCCGGATGCTCTGGCGCATCGCCTCTTGCAGCCGCGCCACGGGAACCGGCGCCAGCGCATGCGCATGGTTGTCCGGCGCGATCACCTCGGTGCCCTGGGTCGAAATGACTCCGCCGCCGCCCCCATCGGGCCAGCGCGGCCCCCCAGCCAGACCGCCGCGAACATGATCTTCGCCCGCTTCGGATCCGTGCCGCCGACAATCAGCCCGTCGTAGAACATCAGGTGGACGTCCTGCCAGTCGGCGCGGTGGAACATCGGGCCCGTCTCGTTTCCGACCCCGCAATAGGCATCGTGCACCGCCGCCGCGTTGATGTATTCCGGTGAGGTCGGCTCTCCGACGATCGAGACGAAGATCTTCGGGATAGAGGCCCCGTCGGTCAGGGTCCGGGCCGGGGCAACCCATTGACTTCCCTTGGCATCGACGAAGTTCAACGGCTGTGCGACCGGAAAGAAGGTATAGGCCCGGTTCGGCAGGCGCACCGGTTCGTTCAGCACCCGGACCGGGCTTTGGTCGAAGCTGCACCCGGGCTGTGTCAGGCAAGAGACCTCGGGCTCGAATCCGCCGCCGCCGTGACGCGGAAGGGTTGGGGCACAGGCTGTCAGGGAAAGGGCTGCAAGGCAGAAAAAGCCGGATCTGAACATGGGATTTCCGAAACAAATTGGTTTTGCCGCAACCTATGGTGAAACCCCGGGCATGTTCAAGCCGAGGGCCTGACCTGGATCAAGGCGCCGCATCCGCCCCCATGCACATGGTCCATGCACAAGCGAAAGGACCCCCGATGTTGCGCCTGGCCGGTATTCTTTACACCCTGATCTCGACCTCCCTTGCCGGAACCGCCGTCATTGCGGTCCTGGTGGCTGGCTACGACACGCTTCTGCCGATCCTGATCGCTGCAGCCCTTGGCTTTGTCGCGGCGCTGCCGGTGGCCTGGCTGGTGGCGCGCCGCCTTTACAGCTGATCCAGCAGGCCCCGCGCGCAGCGCTCTATCAGATCCAGCGTGCCGTCGAAGTCGCGCGTGTAATACGGATCCGGCACCGAGGCCCCGCAGCCCGGCGCGAATTCCGTCATCAGCCGCAGGTCGGCGCCACCGGGCGCAAGGGCGCGCAGATCGTCGAGGTTGTCGCGATCCATCGCCACGACCATGTCGAACCGGTCGAAGTCATCCCGGGTCACCCGGCGCGCCCGCAATCCCGACAGATCGTATCCCCGCGCCCGCGCCGCCTTTTGCATCGGGCCGTAGGGCGGCTCTCCGATGTGCCAGGCGCCGGTGCCCGCGCTGTCCGAGGCCGACCGTCAGGCCCCGGTCCCCGGCCATCCGTCGCACCACCGCCTCGGCAGAGGGCGACCGGCAGATATTCCCGAGGCAGACAAAGAGGATGCGTTTTCCCATGCCCCTGCCCTACAATCCCGGAAGAGGGATCTCAAGGAAGACGGCATGGACAGGATCGTGGTTCTCACCGGCGCGGGGCTTTCCGCCGAAAGCGGGCTTGGCACCTTTCGCGACGCCGAGGGGCTCTGGGCGCAGCACCGGATCGAGGACGTCGCCACGCCCGAGGGCTTCGCCCGCAACCCGGCGCTGGTGCATGAATTCTACAACGCGCGCCGCGCGCAGGCCGCCGCGGCCCAGCCCAACGCGGCGCACAGGGCACTGGCCCGGCTTGCCGGGCACGCGCCGGTGACGCTGATCACGCAGAACGTCGACGGGCTGCACGAGAAGGCGGGCGCCGAGGCGATCCACATGCACGGCGCCCTGTCGCGCGCGCTCTGCGCCGCCTGCGGCCATGGCTGGGAGGCGCCCGCCACCATGGCGCCCGACGACCCCTGCCCGGCCTGCGCGGCCCGGGCCACGCGCCCGGACGTGGTCTGGTTCGGCGAAATGCCCTATCACATGGACCTGATCGCGGACCGCCTTGCAGAATGCACGGTCTTCGCGGCCATCGGCACCTCGGGGCAGGTCTATCCCGCCGCCGGATTCGTGCAGGAGGCCGCCGCAAGGGGCGCCCATACGGTCGAACTGAACCTCGAAAGCACCGATGTCTCGGGCGCCTTCGACGCGCATCACACCGGACCCGCCAGCCGCATTGTCCCCCAGTGGGTCGACAGGCTGCTGGCGGGGTAAGGCACCGCGATCAGTGGCCGGCGTGACCGCCATGGCCCGAATGATCGGGCTTGCGCTCAAGGTCGACGGGGATCTCGACGACCTGCTCGCCGGCGTTTTCGAAGGTCAGCGTCACGGTGACCGTATCGCCCTGCTCCATGGTGCCGTTCAGCCCCATGAACATGACGTGATCGCCGCCGCGCATCAGCATATGCGTTTCGCCTGCGGGCAGGGCAAAGCCCTCTTCGACGTGCATCATCTTCATCACGCCGCCGCCCATGTCGCGGTGGGTGTGCAATTCGACGCGCTTCGCCACGTCCGAGGCGGCGCCGATCAGGCGATCGTCCTCGGGGCCGGTGTTCTCGATCGCCATGAAGGCGGCGCCCGCCATGGCATTGGACGACCGCGCATAGGCGTCCTTGACGACGATTTCGGCGGCAGCGGGCATGGCGAGAACGGCCATCAGGCCGGTGAGCATAACGGTGTGTTTCATGAGTCTCTGCATTCGGTTTCAGGAAAGGGAAAGGCAGATCAGAGGGCGGGTGGCGGTCCCCGGGCCCGGCTGGCCCGGGGGCCGAAGCCCGCGGCACGCTGCTCTGCGGGGGCCACATGCACCACCGTTTCCAACGGGCGCCAAAGGCCCTTGGGGGTCGGGGCCGCAAGAGCGAGAATCAGCGAAAGGGCCTTTTCACCGCACAGATGCGGCGGCGCGACCGGCTGGCCGCTGGCGTCCACAGAGACCGTGACAGCCGACAGCCCGAGGCAAAGCTCCACGGTGCCCACGGCGGGCGCCTGCCCGCGCGCCCATGCTCCGCCGACTCCTGTCACCGTCAGCGACAGCAGCGTCAGCACCAGAACAAGGGGGCGGATCATGCGCATGGCAGGCTTATAGCGCGCCGCGCCAAGGGACGCACGCGACAAAATGCAACGGCCCCGGGCGTTTCCACCCGAGGCCGTCAAACCCTGGAAAAAAGAAAGGAAATCAGGCCTCTGCCTGAACCTTCGCAATCTCTTTCTTCACCTTCAGCGCGCGGTCGGACAGCTCGACGTCCTTGGCCTTCGCCAGGAACTTGTCGAGACCGCCACGGTGGTCCACCGAACGCAGAGCCGAAGCCGTGATCCGCAGCTTGATGCCACGGCCCAGCGCTTCCGAGCGCAGGGTCACGTCGTTCAGGTTCGGCAGGTAGCGCCGCTTGGTCTTGTTGTTGGCATGGCTGACATTGTTGCCAACCATCGGGCCTTTTCCGGTCAGTTCGCAAACACGCGACATGTCTTCGTCCTCGTTGTCTCAGGGCGCCGGGACAAGGCCCCACTCGCCAAAATCAAAGGGCGCCGCCCGTTGTTGAGTCGGGGGGCGCCCGGAAAGCTGTCGGGTGGCTTTAGCCGCAGCGCGCCCGCCCGTCAAGTCCCGCCCCCCTCTATTCCAGCATCAGATGCGCGCGCAAAAGCTCTTCGGCGGCGGTAGAGGGGCTGATCTCGCCGTTTTCCACCTGCCCGGCCATGGACCGCATGGCGCCTTTCAGGGGCTCGCGCACCAGCCGCGCCAGCAGCCGGTCGCGCACCTCGGCCTCGAACCAGAACCGCGCCTGCGCCGCCCGGCGGGCCGCGAAATGTCCCTCGGCCCGGCGCCAGTCGGCAAGCGCGGTCATCTCGTCCCAGGCCTTCTGCAGGCCCTCTTCCTCCAGCGCCGAAACCGGCAGCGCCTTGGGGAAACCCTCGGGATCCTGCGGGCGTTTGCGCAACAGCCGCAGGGCGCCCGCGTAATCCGCGCAGGTGCAGATCGCCTGCCGCTTCAGCTCGCCGTCCGCCTTGTTGACCAACAGGATATCCGCCATCTCCATGATGCCGCGCTTCACCCCCTGCAGCTCGTCGCCACCGGCGGGCGCCAACAGCAGCAGGAAGAGGTCCGACATCTCGGCCACCATGGTCTCGGACTGGCCGACACCCACCGTCTCGATCAGCACCACGTCGAAACCCGCCGCCTCGCAGAGGTCGATGGCCTCCCGGGTGCGCCGGGCGACGCCGCCAAGCTGGCTTTGCGAGGGGGACGAGCCGGATAAAGGCCCCCTTGTCGCGCGACAGCCGCTCCATCCGGGTCTTGTCGCCGAGGATCGACCCGCCGGACCGCGCCGACGAGGGATCGACCGCCAGAACGGCCACCTTCAGCCCCCGGGCGGTCAGCATCAATCCGAAGGCCTCGATGAAGGTCGACTTGCCCACCCCCGGCGTCCCCGACAGCCCCACGCGCAGGGCCTCGCGCCCGTGGCCCTTCAGCGACTCCAACAGTCTCAGCGCATCGGCGCGGTGATCCGCCCGCCCGCTTTCCACCAGCGTGATGGCGCGCGCCAGAGCCCGCCGCTCGCCCGCGAGGATGCGGGCCTTCAGATCGTCGATATCCATGCCCCTGTCATCCCGCGCCCCGGATCGAAAGTCCAGAACCCGTGCTTCTTCGGTCTCACAAATACCTCAGGGGAGGCCCGCGAGGGCCGGGGGACAGCGCCCCCTCCCCACTGGCCAAGCGCCCCGCCGCCGCGCTAAAGCGCTGACATGACCCGCCTGCCCATCGACGACGCCCTGCCCGACCTACTTGCCGCGCTGCGCGCGACGGGGCGCGCCGTGCTGCAGGCGCCGCCGGGCGCGGGCAAGACCACGCGCGTGCCGCTCGCCATGCTCGAGGCGGGTCTGACAAAAGGCCGCATCGTCATGCTGGAGCCACGCCGCCTGGCCGCCCGCGCCGCCGCGCAGCGCCTGGCCGAACAACTGGGGGAAGAGCCGGGCCAGACCGTCGGCTACCGCATGCGGGGCGAGGCCAAGGTCTCCCGCTCGACCCGGATCGAGGTGGTGACAGAGGGCATCCTGACCCGCATGATCCAGTCCGACCCCGAGCTGCCGGGCGTGGGCGCGGTGCTCTTCGACGAATTCCACGAACGGTCGCTGAATGCCGACCTCGGGCTGGCCTTCTGCCTCGACATCGCCTCGGCCCTGCGCGACGACCTGATCCTGCTGGTGATGTCCGCCACGCTGGACGCCGCCCCGGTGGCCGAGCTCATGGGCGCGCCGGTGGTGACCTCGCAGGGCCGGTCCTACCCGGTCGAGGACCGCTGGCTCGACCGCCCGCTCGACAAGCGCAGCCGCACTGGAAGAGGCCATGTCGGACCTCATCCTGAAGGCGCTGGAGGAAACGCAGGGCGGCATCCTCGCCTTCCTGCCCGGCGAAGGAGAGATCCGCCGCACCGAAGCGCGCCTGAAGGGCCGCCTGCCCGCCGATACCCGCCTGCACACACTCTTCGGTGCCATGCCCCTGCCCGCGCAGCGCGCGGCGATCCGGCCCGAGCCGCAGGGCCGCAAGCTGGTGCTGGCGACCGCGATCGCCGAGACCTCTCTGACCATCGAGGACATCCGCGTGGTGGTCGATGGCGGACGCGCCCGGCGCGCACGCTTCGATCCCGGCTCCGGCATGTCGCGGCTGGTGACCGAACGGGTGACCCGCGCCGAGGCCACGCAGCGCGCCGGGCGCGCCGGGCGGGTGGCACCCGGTATCGCCTACAAGCTGTGGACGAAGGGGGAGGAAGGCGCTTCAAGCGCCTTTCCCCCCGCGGAAATCGAGGCTTCGGACCTTGCTTCGCTGGCCCTGGAACTGGCGGCCCGGGGCGCCGCGCCGGATCAGCTGCCCTTCCTGACCCCGCCGCCCGCCGCCGCCTTCGGCGAGGCACAGGCGCTGCTGAAGATGCTGGGTGCCCTGGACGACAAGGGCCTGATCACGCCCCGGGGAAAGGCGATTTCGCGCCTTCCCCTGCACCCCCGGCTTGCCCATATGCTGCATGAATCCGGGCCGGAAGCCGCCCGGCTGGCCGCCCTCTTGTCCGAACGCGATCCGCTCACAGGATCATCCACAGACCTTGCCCTGCGCATCGAGGCGCTGACCGATCCCCGGCGTTTCGCCGAGACCCGGGCGCAGGGGGTCGACCGCGGTGCGATTGAACGCATCCGCACAGAGGCGAAACGTCTCGCGCGCCTGACCAGGACCGCCGATGCCGGGCGCTCGGTCGCCGAGATGGCGGCGCTGGCCTATCCCGACCGGATCGGCCAGCGGCGGAAGGGCGAGGCGCCGCGCTTTGTCCTCTCCGGCGGCAAGGGCGCGATCCTGCCCGACGGCGACCCGCTTTCAGGCAGCCGCTTTCTTGTCGTGACCGACACCGACGGAAATCCGCGCGAGGCGCGAATCCGGCAAGCCATTCCGATTTCGGAAGGTGAGATCCGGGCACAGTTTTCCGATCAGATCGAATGGGTTGATCGCTGCTCTTGGGACAGGCGCGACAGGCGCGTTGTTGCAAGACGGCAAGAACGGCTGGGCGCCATCTTCCTCGACGACCGCCTCTGGAAGGATGCCAGCGAGGATGCGCTCTGCCTTGCGATGCTCGACGGGGTCCGGGATCTGGGCCTCGCGCCGGGCGACGCGGCGCGCCGCTTCATGGCCCGCGTGGCGCTGGCCCGGGAGAGCGGCGCCGCCCTGCCCGACATGAGCCTGAAGGCGCTTGGCGACACGGTGGAAACATGGCTGCTGCCGCATCTTCAGGGCGTGCGGAGCGCACAGGACTGGAAGCGCTTCGACCTCTTGCCCGCCCTGCGCGCCATGCTCGACTGGGACCAGATGCAGGCCCTCGACAGGGCCGTGCCGGCGCATTTCACCACGCCGCTGGGGCGGCAGGTGCCCATCGACTATTCGGGTGAGCACCCGGAGATTTCCCTGCGCCTGCAAGAGCTTTTCGGCCAGACCACGCATCCGGTCTCGGGGCGGCGCCCGTTGAAACTGACCCTGCTCAGCCCGGCGCAGCGCCCGGTGCAGACCACCATGGACCTGCCCGGCTTCTGGGCCGGGTCCTACGCCGAGGTCCGCAAGGACATGCGCGCGCAGTACCCCAAACACCCTTGGCCCGAGGACCCGACCGGGGCCGCGCCGACCCTGCGGGCAAAACCGCGGAAGTAGCCGCTCCGGCCCCGCCGGGGACCGGAGGTCTTGCCGCTCAGACGCCCGGGCACCAGCGCATGATCGCCTTCTGCGCGTGCAGGCGGTTCTCGGCCTCGTCCCAGATGACCGAGTTGGGGCCGTCCATGACCTGAGAGGTCACTTCCTCTTCGCGGTGAGCGGGCAGGCAATGCATGAACAGCGCGTCCGGCTTGGCCGCCGCCATCAGCTCGGCGTTCACCTGATAGGGCCGCAGCATGTTGTGACGCCGCTCTTTCGCGGATTGCGCGTCATGCATGGACACCCAGGTGTCGGCGACGATCAGGTCGGCGCCTTCGACCGCCTTCTTCGGATCGCGCTCGATGGTCACGGTGCTGCCCTGCCCGCGCGCCCAGCCGACGAATTCCGGCTCGGGGTCCAGCTGGACCGGCCCCGAGAAGGTCAGGTCGAAGCCGAACTGCCCCGCCGCATGCAGGAAGGAGGCGCAGACGTTGTTGCCATCGCCGCACCAGACCACCTTCTTGCCCGCGATCGGGCCGCGGTGTTCTTCGAAGGTCAGCACGTCGGCCATGATCTGGCAGGGGTGCGTGCGATCCGTGAGACCGTTGATGACGGGAACGGAGGCGTACTCCGCCATTTCCTCGATCACGCTTTCGTCGAAGGTCCGGATCATGATCATGTCGACGTAGCGCGACAGCACCCGGGCCGTATCGGCGATGGTCTCGCCATGGCCAAGCTGCATTTCCGAGCCCGACAGCACCATGGTCTGGCCGCCCATCTGCCGCACGCCCACGTCGAAGGACACGCGGGTCCGGGTCGAGGGCTTTTCGAAGATCAGCGCGACCATGCGCCCCTCCAGCGGACGGGTGTCGTCCGGGGCGCCGCGCGGGCGGCCCTGACGCGCGTCCTTCATGGCGCGGGCATTGTCGATGATGCCGCGCAGATCGGCCTTGTCGGTCTTGTGAATGTCGAGGAAGTTTTTCATTTCAAAGCTTTTCTTTTTTGCCGAGGGACGGGGGCCCTGCCCCCGCACCCCCGAGGGTATTTGGGCCAAGAAGAAGATCAGGCCGCAACGGCGCTGGCGGCCTTGTCGAGGCGGGTGACGGCCTCGGCGATTTCGTCTTCGGTGATATTGAGCGGCGGCAGCAGGCGCAGCACGTTGTCGGCGGCGGGCACCGTGATGACCTCGGCCGCGTAGCCCGCCTTGACCACCTCGGCGACATTGGTCCGGCACTTCAGGCCCAGCATCAGGCCCATGCCGCGCACGCCCTCGAAGACCTCGGGGTGGGCGGCGACGAGGCCCTCGAGCTTCTGGCGCAGGAAACCGGCACGCTGGCGCACGGCGTCGAGGAAGTCGTCGTTGCCGATGCGCTCGATCACGGCGAGACCCAGCGCGCAGCCCAGCGGGTTGCCGCCATAGGTCGAGCCGTGGGTGCCCGCGACCATGCCGCTGGCGGCCTCTTCGGTGGCCAGCACCGCGCCCAGCGGGAAGCCCCCGCCGATGCCCTTGGCCGACATCATGATATCGGGTGTGACGCCCGCCCATTCGTGGGCAAAGAGCTTGCCGGTCCGGTACGACGCCGCATTGCACCTCGTCGAGGATCAGCAGAACGCCTTTTTCATCGCAGAGCCGGCGCAGGTCCTTCAGCGACTGGTCGGGCAGGACACGGATGCCGCCTTCGCCCTGGATCGGCTCGATCAGGATGGCGGCGGTCTTGTCGGTAATCGCGGCGGTCAGGGCCTCGTGGTCGTCCCGGGGCAGATGCACGAAGCCCGGCAGCACCGGTCCGAAGCCGCCGACCATCTTCGGCGCGCCCGAGGCGGCGATGGCCGCCGAGGACCGTCCGTGGAAGCAGCCCTCGAAGGTCAGGATCTCGACCTTCTCCGGCTTGCCCTTGTCGTGCCAGTACTTGCGGGCCATCTTGACCGCCAGTTCGCAGGCCTCGGTGCCCGAATTGGTAAAGAAGACCGTGTCGGCGAAGGTCCGTTCGACCAGCGCATCGGCCAGCGCCTGCTGGCCCGGGATCTCGTAGAGGTTCGAGACGTGCCAGAGCTTCTGCGCCTGCTCGGTGAGCACCTGCACCAGTTCCGGCGCGGCATGCCCCAGCGCGTTGACGGCGATGCCCGAGCCGAGGTCGAGGAATCGGCGCCCGTCCTCCTCGATCAGCCAGCAGCCTTCGCCCTTCACGAAGTGAAGCGGCGCACGGTTGTAGGTGGGCAGAACGGAGGCGATCATAGAGGTATCCTCGGGAAGTGAAGAGGCCCGATTGGTGGCAAGGCACCGGGGCCGAGTCAAGGTTTTAGGGGGGTTGCAGACGCAGAGAGAGATCGCGGCCCCGGATCGGGGCGCGGCAGGGGGCGAGGTCAGGCTCGTCGGATGCGGATCACGTGCGTCATGACCCGCAGATTGCGCAAAACGGCGCGCAATGCAAGAGGCCAGAGCGGCGGCACCCGGCCCTGCGGTGAGATCGGGGCGGACAAGCACAGCCCGGGGCGCGGCACCGCCGGAGTGGCCTCTGGCCCCGGGGCCTCAGAAAACCGGGTCGGGGTAGCCCACGCCGGTCAGGTACAGCCCGTGCGGCGGGCAGACCGGGCCGCAGGCCGCACGGTCCCGCGCCGCCAGCGCCTCGCCGACGCGGGCGGGCGGCCAGGCCCCGGCGCCGACCCGCTCCAGCGTGCCGACAATGGAACGGACCTGGTTGTGCAGGAAGGACCGCGCCCGCAGCGAGAACCGGATTTCCGGCCCCGCCGCGCCCTCGATCTGCTCGATGCGGATCTCGTCCAGCGTCTTCACCGGAGAGTGCGACTGGCACATGACCGAGCGGAAGGTGGTGAAATCATGCTGCCCCACCAGGAAGGCCGCCCCGGCCCGCATGGCCTCGACGTCCAGCGAATGCATCACCCGCCAGACCTGCCCGGTTTCCAGCGTTGCGGGCGCGCGGCGCATCAGCAGCCGGAACAGGTAGCGCCGCTCGACCGCCGAGAAGCGCGCGTGCCAGTCGTCCGGGACCGCCCGGCAGGCGCGGATTGCCACCGGGGCTGGCTTCAGGTGGTGGTTCAGCGCCTCCGACAGGCGGAACGGGTCCCAGTCCTTGACCATGTCGCAATGGGCCACCTGCCCGCGCGCATGGACCCCCGCGTCGGTGCGGCCCGCCGCCGCGATGGTATGGGCGCGCGGCTCCAGTCGCGCCAGCGCGGCCTCGATGGCCCCCTGAACCGAGGGCTGGTCCGCCTGTCTTTGCCACCCGGCAAAGGGACGACCGTCATATTCCACAAGAAGAGCATAGCGGGGCATGGCCGGGCCTTACCCTGACGCCCGCGCCCCCGCAACTGTCTCGGGCGGCCCGGGGTGCCGGACCCGGGGGGCAGTCGCCGCACCTCCGGCCCCGTCCTCCCCCGCGCCGGAGGCCGGGCCTGTCCCCCCTGCCCCCGCCCCGTCCCGACGCGCCGATCGGCCCGGCCCGGGCGCCAAAGCCTTGAGGCCGGCCCGCCTAGGCCCTAACTGTTTCCCGCAAGCGCAAGGAAAGGCCCCTCATGGTCATTGGCACCATCGCCGACACCCTCACCCGCGGCGTAGAGAACGTGACGGGCACGCTCTCCGAGGCCTTCCTCGAGCCGACGCTCCGGCTGGGCGTCACCGGCCTGTCGCGCGCCGGCAAGACCGTGTTCATCACCTCTCTGGTAGCCAACCTGATGGACCGGGGGCGCATGCCCGGCCTCGTCGCGCAGGCCGAGGGCCGCATCCTCTCGGCCTTCCTGCAACCGCAGCCCGACGACACCCTCCCGCGCTTCGATTTCGAAACCCACCTCGGCGCCCTGACCGCCCGCGCGCCGCATTGGCCCGACAGCACCCGCGCGGTGTCGGAACTGCGCCTGTCGCTGCGCATCCGGCCCAATGGCCTGCTGTCCGGCCTGCAGGGGCCGCGCACGCTGCATCTGGATATCGTCGACTACCCCGGCGAGTGGCTGCTGGACCTCGGGCTGATGGAAAAGTCCTTCAGCCAGTGGTCCGAACAGATGCTGACCCGGCTCGAAACCCGCCCCGGCGGCCCCGCCCTGCTGGAACGGCTGAAGGCCACCGACAGCGCCGCACCGCTGGACGAGGGCACCGCGAGGGCGCTGGCCGAGGCCTATACCGCCCAGCTGCACGAGGCCCGCGAGGCGGGCTTCTCCGACTGTTCCCCGGGCCGCTTCCTGCTGCCCGGCGAGCTCGAAGGCTCGCCGGTGCTGACCTTCGCGCCGCTGCCGCCCAATGCCGAGGCCGGGCGCCGCTCGCTCTGGCGCGAATTCGAACGCCGCTTCGACAGCTACAAGACGCGGGTGGTGAAACCCTTCTTCCGCGACCATTTCAGCCGCATCGACCGGCAGGTGGTGCTGGTCGATGCTCTCGGCGCGATCCACGCCGGACCGCGTGCGGTCGAGGATCTGCGCCAGACCCTGACCGATATCCTCACCGCCTTCCGCCCCGGCGGCAACGCCTTCCTCAGCCAGCTTTTCCTGGGCAAGCGGATCGAGAAGATCCTCTTCGCCGCCACCAAGGCGGACCACCTGCACCACCTGCAACACCCCCGCCTGACCGCGATCATGGAGGCGCTGACCCGCGACGCCCGCGACCGCGCCCGCTTTGCCGGGGCCGAGACGCAGGCCTTTTCCATCGCCGCCCTGCGCGCCACGACAGAGCAGATGATGGACCACGGCGGGCAGACCCTGCCCTGTGTGCGTGGCACGCTACTGGACACGAGCAGGCAGGCCGCCTTCTACCCCGGCGCCCTGCCCGAGGACCCGAACCACCTGCTTGGCCCCGCCCGCAAGGGTGCCCGAGGCATGGCTCGACGGCGACTACTCGGTGATGCGCTTCGCGCCCGCGCCGCTGACGCTGAAGGCGGGCGAAGGCCCGCCGCATATCCGCCTCGACCGCGCCGCGCAGTTCCTGATCGGCGACCGGCTATGAACACCGCAATCCTTCGCCGCGCCCGGCCCACCGATGCGGGCAGGCTGGGCGCCATGATCACCCAGGCCGCCCGGGCCAATGCACTGGAAGCCACGCCTGCACAGCGGCGCCGAGGACATCGCCCATGCCGCCCAGATGATCGACCGCGGCTGGGTCACCGTGGTCGAGGCCGAGGGCGAGCCGCTGGCCTTCCTCGCCCGCGAGGGCAGCTATATCCACGCCCTCTTCGTCGCCCCCGACGCGCAGGGCTGCGGCCTTGGCCGGGCGCTTGTCGCCGACGCCAAGGCCCGGACCGCGCGCCTCGACCTCTGGACCTTCGCCGAGAACCACGGCGCCCGCCGCTTCTACCGGCGCGAAGGCTTCACCCGCATCGCCCGCCCGCCCGCCAGCGACGAAGGCCTGCCGGAAATCCACCTCACCTGGACGCGCGACGCCGGGGCTTCTTCTGTCCGGAAGTATCCCGGGGGCGCTCCGCAGGGCGGGGGGCAGAGCCCCCTCCCCGAGCCGCCTGTCCCGCCTCCCTCAACGAAGGGCACGACGCATGACCAACCCGCCCAAAGGCCCCGTCCTCTTCGACCTCGACGAGACCGACAGCGCCCCCGGCCCCTCCGAGGCGCCGCCGGTCCCCGAACCGCATCTGGACCCGCCGCGCGGGCAGGCGATGCAAAGCGTCGCCGCCCTCACCGCCCGGCCCGGCTCGGCGCTGGCGCGCTGGTTCTGGCGGCTGCTGCTGGCGCTTGTGGGCACCTTCGCCTCCATCGCCGCGTGGAATGTCGCCACCGGGCTGATCGCCGCCAACCCGATCCTGGGCTACGCGGTCACCGCGCTGATCCTGGCCTTCGTCCTGGTCTGCCTTGCCATCGCCATCAAGGAAATCGCCGCCTTCTCGCGGCTGGCGAAGATCGACCGCCTGCATCACGCCGCGCAAGAGGTCCTTGCCGCCGAGGATCTGGCCGGGGCCCGCGCCCTGACCGACGACCTCGTGACCCTCTACAAGGCGCGCGAGGACACCCGCTGGGGCCGCGCGCAGCTGGCCGAGCGGCGGGACGAGATCTTTGACGCGGCAGGCCTCGTGGCCCATGCAGAAAGCGCGCTTCTGGCGCCGCTCGACAAGCAGGCCCGGCGCGAGGTCGAGGCCGCCGCCCGGCAGGTCGCCACGGTCACCGCGCTGGTGCCGCTGGCGCTGGCCGATGTGGTCGCGGCCCTGACCGCCAACCTGCGCATGATCCGCCGCATCGCCGAGATCTACGGCGGCCGCTCGGGCACGCTGGGCAGCTGGCGCCTGACCCGCGCCGTCATGTCCCACCTCGTGGCGACCGGCGCCGTTGCCGTGGGCGACGACATGCTGGAACCCATTCTGGGCGGCGGGCTGCTGGGCAAGCTCTCGCGCCGCTTCGGAGAGGGCATGGTCAATGGCGCCCTCACCGCCCGCGTCGGCGTCGCCGCGATGGAGGTCTGCCGCCCGCTGCCCTTCACCGCCGCCCCCGACCCTCGGTCCGGGGCATCATCCGCTCGTCGCTGAGCGGACTGGTGGTGACGGAAAAGGGATAGGACGCCCCCTGCGGCCAAGACACCGTTGCCCTGCGGCACACGCGGCGCAGCCGTGTGACAGGCGGCCCCGGATCGCCGGCGGGACGCTCTGGACCGGTGAGGGCCGGACACGCCGGGCACTCCGACGCCGGTGGGGTTACCGCCAGCGCAGCAGCCCCTGCAGGACGCCCCCGGACTGCTCTCCGTTGGACAGCGACCCCAGCGGCGGCGGCAGGTCGCCGCAGACCAGCCCGTTCAGCCCCCGGAACAGCCTCGCGGCCCCCTCAGGACGGGCCCGACCGTTCTCCGTTTGACAGCGCCCCCAGCGGCGGCAGCAGGTCGCCACAAACCAGCCCGGTCAGCCCCCGGAACAGCCTCGCGGCGCCCGCAGGACGGGCCCGACCGTTCTCCGTTGGACAGCCCCCGGCGGCGGCGGCAGGTCGCCACAAACCAGCCCGGTCAGCCCCCGGAACAGCCTCGCGGCGCCCGCAGGACGGGCCCGACCGCCCTCAGTTGGACAGCGATCCCAGCGGCGGCAGCAGGTCGCCGCAGACCAGCCGGGTCAGCACGCCCGGCAGCGGTGACACCTGCGACAGCGGAAACAGCACCCGGTCGCGCAACAGCGGCAGCACGCGGCTGTCGGACTGGTACTGAGAGGTGAACAGGCGGCTCATCCCCTGATAGCCGCGCACGTGCCAGCGCCGGGCCTGCGCGTACCAGCGGGCCGCAAGCGCCACGTCGCCCTGCGCCCGCTCCAGCGCGCGGGCCAGCGCCCAGGCGTCCAGCAGCGCCATATTGGCCCCCTGCCCCAGCTGCGGGCTGGCGCGATGCGCGGCGTCGCCGATATGGACCAGGCGCCCGCCGTCCGACCAGGGGCGGCGCAGCGTACCGTGGGAATAGCGTGCCATGGTCATCTGCGCCGGATCGGTGATCTGGGCGGCGAAGGGTGCGTATTCGGGCCAGAGCGCGCTGGCCTCGGCGCGCCAGGCCTGCAGCCCGGCGGCACGCCAGTCGTCCTGCGCCCCGGCGGGCAGAGACCAGAAGATCGCGCATTTGCGCGCCTCCCCTCCCGGCAGATGCCCGACCGGCAGCACCCCCAGCATCCTGTCGGCCCGGCGATAGACCTGCCGAAGCTCGTTGTAGGGCAGCGTCGTGGTGTCGGGCCAGTCCACCGTCGCCCACAGCGCGCCATAGCTCAGCGCCCGCGCCCGCATGGGCGACAGCACCGACCCGGCGCCGGAGGCATCGACCACCAGATCGAAGGGCCCGTCCTGCCCGCCCGGCCCCTCCGGCCCGGCAGCAAACCGAACGGCGCCCGCCTCGACGGCTGTCACCCGATGGCCGGGCCGGATCTCTGCCCCGGCAGCCGTGGCGGCGTCATGAAGGACATCGAAGAGCGCCGCGCGGTGCATCGCCAGCCCGTAGCGCGGCACCCCGGGCGCGTCGTAACTGACGTCCAGCACGCGGCGACCGCTGTCTGCGTCGCGGCCCAGCATGCGGTGCACCTTGGCGCCCCGGCGCCGGGCCGTGTCGCCGACAGAAAGACCGTCCAGCACCGCCTGCCCGACCGGCTGGATCACCAGCCCCGAGCCCACCGGCGCGGGCGCGTCGAACCGGTCGAAGACCACGACCCGGTGCCCGGCGCCCGACAGCGCCGCCGCCGCAGCCAGCCCACCAATCCCAGCGCCCACAATCGCGATCGTCAAAGTCATCTCGCCCCCGCCTATGGGGGCCAGAGTCTCACCCGGACTCCCGTTAGCGCAAGCGTCAAAGGGACGCAGGCCCCCACCGGGGCGGCCCTGTCGGCCCCGGACGCTGGCCACGGCGCTGCCGCGATGCCGATCCCGCAAAGGACAACGCCCCCGCCGGTTCGGGCGGGGGCGTGTCGGTGTGGTCGGCTTTACTGGCCCGAGGGCCTCGTCGCAGCGCTTGCAGGTGCCGGGGTGCCTGTGCGTGCCCACGTCCGGCAGGATCTTCCAGCAGCGCTGGCACTTCTCGCCCTCGGCCTTTTCGAAGACCACCGTCACCCCGTCCACTTCCGGCAGGCGGAAGGCCTCGGCGGGCGAGGGATCGCCGGTCAGGCACACGTCCGAGGTGATGATGATATCCTCGAAGGCGGTGGTCTTCAGCGCCGCCAGCATGTCGGCCTCGCGCACATGCACCACCGGCGCCGCCTCGAGCGAGGCGCCGATGACCTTGTCGACCCGCTGCACCTCCAGCGCCGCCGTCACCGCGCGCCGGGCGCGGCGGACCTGCGCCCATTTGGCGGCCAGCGCCTCGTCTTTCCAAGCTGCGGGCGTCTCGGGGAAGTCCTGCAGGTGGACGGATCCCTCGGGGAAACGCTCCAGCCAGACCTCTTCCATGGTGAAGACGAGGATCGGCGACAGCCATGTGGTCAGGCGGTGGAACAGGATGTCCATCACCGTCCGGGCTGCGCGCCGCCGCGCCGTGTCGCCGTCGCAGTAAAGCGCGTCCTTGCGGATGTCGAAATAGAAGGCCGACAGATCCAGCGTGCAGAAGTTGAACAGCTGCTGGAAGACATGCTGGAAGTCGAAGCGCGCATAGCCCTCGCGCACCACCGCGTCCAGTTCGGCGACCCGGTGCAGGATATAGCGTTCCAGTTCCGGCATGTCCGCCGGTTCGACCCGCTCTGCCTCGTCGTAATAGGCCACGGCGCCCAGCAGGTAGCGCATGGTGTTGCGCAACCGGCGATAACCGTCGGCCACGCCCTTGAGGATCTCGGACCCGATGCGCTGGTCGGCGGTGTAGTCGGTCTGCGCCACCCAGAGCCGCAGGATATCGGCCCCGTATTGCTTGATCACATCCTCCGGCGCCACGGTGTTGCCGAGCGACTTGGACATCTTGTTGCCCTTCTCGTCCAGCGTGAAGCCATGCGTGACCACGTTGCGATAGGGCGCGCGGCCCGTGGTACCCACGGACTGCAAGAGAGAGGAATGGAACCAGCCGCGGTGCTGGTCGGTGCCTTCCATGTAGACATCGGCGATGCCGTCCTCGGTGCCGTCGGGACGGTCACGCAGCACGAAGCTGTGGGTCGAACCGCTGTCGAACCAGACGTCGAGCACGTCGAAGACCTGATCCCAGTCGTCGGCGTTATAGTCGGACCCGAGGAAACGCTCCTTGGCGCCCTCCATGTACCAGGCATCGGCGCCCTCGGCCTCGAAGGCCTCGTTGATGCGGGCGTTGACGGCTTCATCGCGCAGCAGGAAGTCCGGGTCGGTCGGCAGCGCACCCTTCTTCGTGAAGCAGGTCAGCGGCACACCCCGGGCGCGCTGGCGCGACAGCACCCAGTCGGGCCGCGCCTCCATCATGGAAAACAGGCGGTTGCGGCCCGATTGCGGCGTCCACTTGACCTTGTCGATGCAGGTCAGGGCACGGGCGCGGATGGTCTCGCCGTTCTGGTCCTGACCGTCGCCCACCGGCTTGTCGATGGCGGCGAACCACTGCGGCGTGTTGCGGAAGATCACCGGCGCCTTGGAGCGCCACGAATGCGGGTAGCTGTGCTTGATCTTGCCGCGCGCCATCAGCCCGCCGACGGAGGCGAGCTTGTCGATCACCGCCTTGTTGGCATCGCCCTCGCCGCCCTTGCGGTTCAGGATGTATGTGCCGCCAAAGAACGGCAGGTCGGCGCGGAAGCCGCCGTCGTCCATCACGTTGTAGGTGATGACCTGTTCCAGCATCCCCAGACCACGGTAGAGTTCGTATTCCTCCATCCCGTGCGAAGGCGCGCAATGCACGAAGCCGGTGCCCTCTTCGTCGGTGACGAAATCGGCGGCGCGGAAGTCGCGCGGCTCGTCCCATTCGCCGTTCGATCCTTCGGCGCCCGCCAGCGGGTGGGCCAGCGACAGCCCGGCCAGTTCATCGGCGGGCACGTCGCGGACGCGGCGCCACTGGCCGTCCTCCAGACGTGCCTTGGCAAAGGTCTGCCCGGCCAGCTTGTCGGCGAGGATGAAGCGTTCACCCACCTCCAGCCAGCATTCGTCCGGCGTGCCGGTGACCTCGTAGAGGCCATAGGAATAGTCGGCGCCGTAGACAACGGCCTTGTTGGACGGGATGGTCCAGGGCGTCGTGGTCCAGATCACCACCTTGGCCCCGGCAAGCGCACTCTCCCCCAGCACGGCGAACTTCACCCAGATCGTGAAGCTTTCCTTGTCGTGGTACTCGACCTCGGCCTCGGCCAGGGCGGTCTTTTCGACCGGAGACCACATGACCGGCTTCGAGCCCTGGTAGAGCGTGCCGTTCATCAGGAACTTCTGGAACTCCTCGGCGATCACGCGCTCGGCGTGGAAGGCCATGGTCAGGTAGGGGTCGGCCCAGTTGCCGGTGATGCCCAGGCGCTTGAACTCTTCGCGCTGCACGTCGACCCAGCCCTCGGCGAACTTGCGGCACTCCTGCCGGAAGTCGACGACGTTGACCTCGTCCTTGTTGCGGCCCTTCTTGCGGTACTGTTCCTCGATCTTCCACTCGATCGGCAGGCCGTGGCAGTCCCAGCCCGGCACGTAGCGCAGAATCGTGGCCCATCATCTGGTGCGACCGCACGATCATGTCCTTGATCGTCTTGTTCAGCGCGTGACCGATGTGCAGGTGGCCGTTCGCATAGGGCGGGCCGTCGTGCAGCGTGAAGGGCGTCCGGCCCTCCTTCTCGCGCAGGCGGTCGTAGATGCCGATCTCTTCCCAGCGCGCCAGCCAGCCGGGCTCGCGCTTGGGCAGTCCCGCCCGCATGGGGAAATCGGTCTTCGGCAGATTGAGGGTATCTTTGTAGTCAGGCGTCTCGGCGCACATGTGCCTTGTCCTTGGAAACGGAAGTCTTGTCAGGGGGTGCGTGCGGCGCGGTATCCCATACGCCTTGTCCCGGCAGTCTGAGCGTTCAGAGTGCCGGGCACGTAATTCGAATGATGAAAGCCGTGGGGGTCATCATGTGCCGCCTTATAGGCGGTGCGGCGCCAAGGGTCCAGAGACCACGAAAAGGGGCGGGAACCTGCCGCCCTTCCCGCCCGGACCGGCGAAAACCCCCGGTCGCGCGCCCTGCCGCGGTGCGGCGTGGCCGAAACCCGCGCGGCGCAGGGGCCGCTTCCGGCAAACCGGCACCGATTCCGGCGCCCCGTGGCACCAACCCTTTCGACGGCGCGTTTCATCGGCATGTTCAAGGCACCGGCGCCGGAGGCCATGCCAGCGCGCCCGACAAGAGGAAAGAGACCATGACCTATCAGACCCACGATCCCTACCTGCAACGCCACGATGCCCGGCTGGAGCAGCAGGACGCCACGGGCGCCCGCTTTCCGACGACGCGCTCGAACACCGGCACGGCCATCGGCCTTGCGGTGGCGCTGGCCCTGCTGGTCGGGCTGGGGGTGATGCTGTCGCTTGGCCCCGACGCCACGACCACCCCGGTCGACGCACCGGACGGCCCCGCCGTCACGCAGCCGATGGCGCAGGATGGCATGGTTCCGGCACCGGCAGGCCCTGCCGCCAACCCCGACAATACCATCACCCCGAGCCGCGCCGGAGGCAGCAGCCCCCGCTGCTCCCGCCGCCACCGAATAACGGCAGCGGCACCTCCATGACGGCCCCGAACGGCGCGCCTTCCCCCGGGCGCGCCGTTTTTGGTCGGTCCCTTGAGCGCCCGCCTTTCAGGGGACAGCGGCGGATCGGTCAGAGCGGCCCGAGCCGGGCCTGACACGCCCGGGCACAGGCCAGCACGATGCGCCCCACAGGCCGATGCGCCGCGCACCGGCATCGCGGCGCCTGTCTTGCAGCGGACCAACGGAAGGCCGTCGCCCTTGACGGCCCCGGGGCCGTTGCCCGCGCATGCGATCCCGCCCTGTCAGGCGCAGATCAGCCCCCGGGATTGGCGCGATGCGCAGGCCCCGCCACGGAAACGCTGAATTTGTTGCGTGAAACGAAGGATCATGGGTAAGCTCTTCCCCATCCCATCCGGAGAGCGCCCATGTTCCGCCGACACCTCCTGCTGACCGCACCCGCCTTCATTGCGCTGGGGGCCTGCACCGGGGGACCGCTTGGGCTGGCCATGGCGCCGAACTCGGTTCTGATCGTGACCCGCCACGCCGACCGCGAGGGCGAGGATCTGACCGCCAAGGGCCGGCAGAGAGCGCGGGCGCTGGTTGCGGCGCTGGACGGGATGCCGCTCGACGCGATCTATGCGCCCGGCATCAAGAGGAACCTCGACACCGCCGCCCCGCTGGCCGCCGCCCGGGGCTTTGCGGTGCATCGCATCCCGCAGGAGGCGCCGACCGCCGCGCTGATGCAGGCGGGGGCCGGGAAATCGGTGATCTGGATCGGCAACAAGGGCAATATCGCGACCATCTGGGAGGATCTGGGTCTCTCCGATCCCGCGCCGCTGGCCTATGGCGACCTGCACATCCTGCGCAGCGACTCCGATGGCGGGCTGACCCTCGACCGCCGCCGCTACGGCCCCGACTGAGGCCGCATCGCTGGTCGTCACCGCCCCGAAAGCCCCGGCGCCACCGGCGCAGGCAGGGCCGCACCGGCCCCCCGCCCGGCTCTACGCCCGGCCTGCGGCGCTCAGGCCAGCCCCCGGTCGCGGGCGATCATCGCCGCATGGGTGCGGTTGCGCGCTGCCAGCTTGCGCGACAGCGTCTTGACGTGCAGCTTCACCGTGACCTCCTGAAGGTCGAGGTCGCGGGCGATTTCCTTGTTGGCCTTGCCCGCGCAGATCCCGCGCAGCACCTCCAGCTCGCGCCGGGTCAGCGGGCCGCCCTTGTCCGCGGGCTGCTGCTGAAGGAATTCGACCGGCACGTAGGTTTCCCCGGCGGCCATGAAGCGCGCCGCGCTCAGCAGCGAGCGCGCGCTGAGGGTCTTGGGGATGAAGCCCTGCGCCCCTGCCTTCAGCGCCGCATCGGCGATCTCGCGCGTGGCGCTGCCCGACAGGATCGCCACCGAGTCGCCCGGCGTTCGCCGCCTGCATGCGCGTCAGCCCGTCCAGCCCGTTCATGCCCGGCATATTGTAGTCCAGCAGGACAAGGTCGAAGCTGCCGGTCTCTTCGACCACCTGCACGGCCTCGTCGAGGGTGGCGACGGTCTGCACCTCCTCGATCTCTGTTCCGTTCAGGTAGGCGGCAATGGTTTCCCGCACCAGATCGTGATCGTCCGCCACGAGTATCCGCATAGTGTTCGTCCTGCTTCCCGCTCTGTCCGGGCTGCGCCGCCTTTCCAGCATATTCCTCTCCAAAACACGAACCGTCCGGGCGTCGTCCACCTGCCGGTGCGGCAAAGATGTGCCCTTTCGGGATTAAGGAGATGTTTAAACTGTCAGGGCATCTCGGGCAGAAATCTGCCGGCTTCGCATGTTCGTCCCGGGATGTAGCACCCCGCCTGCCCGTGCGAAAGCACACTATGCCCTGTCGGCGCAACATGTTGTAAAACGGGGGTCGTTCCGCACGCGCGCAACGCCATATTGGACCATCGCTATGCTGCCGATACCCCGTGCTCTCCTGCTTGCCATGGCCCTGCTCGTTGCCAGCGGCCCGGGCGCAACCGCCCAACCCCTGCCGGGGCCGGAAGGCCCGGTGCTGCTGACCCTGTCCCAGCCAGGGGGGCAGACGATCCGGCTGGACCGGGCGGCGCTGGCGGCGTTTCCGGCGACGTCCCTGCGGACAACGACGATCTGGACGGCGGGACCGCAGACTTTCACGGGGGTCACGCTTCGCGACCTGATGACGCGGATCGGCGCAGGCGGCCAGGCGCTTCGGGCCCATGCGGTAAACGATTACGCCATCGACATCCCGTGGTCCGACGTGACCAGCGGCACTGCCCTGATCGCCTACACCCGGAACGGCCAGCCGATGTCGGTACGCGACAAGGGGCCGCTGTGGCTTGTCTACCCCTACGACAGCGACCCGGTCTTCCGGCAGGAAACCCACCACGCCCGCAGCGTCTGGCAGCTGGACCGGATCGAGGTGATCCCCTGAGACCGGCAGCGGGCGGCAAGCCCCGCACCCGATCGCCAGGCACGCGGCGCTACGGGCGATTTCCCCATGCAAGCGCGCCGCAAAGGGCTTAGGCTGCGGCCCGAGCGGTAACAGGAAAGCCCGTCAGAGGTGCAACGCAAGATCAACGTCGGATTTGCCGAGAACTACATCGTCCGCCGCGGCCTGACGGCCTTCGTGGTGTCGCTTTTCGTGACCACCATCGGCGTGCTGGTCATGGATGTCAGCCAACAGATGGGGTGGCTGTCCTCCTCTTCCTCGGACAACATGCAATGGACCCTGGGCCAGACAGAGACCGAGCTTGCGGCGCTGGAACTCGCCACCTATGCCGCCATGGCCGAGGACAGCGCCAGCGGGGCCGGCCTCGAAGAGATCCGGCTGCGGTTCAATGTCTTTTACAGCCGGGTCCAGACCATCACCGACAGCACCCTGTTCCGCGGGCTGCGCAGCGTCCCCGAGGTTCAGGCGCAGCTGGACGAGATCCTCGCCTGGCGCGACTCACGGGTGCCGGTAATCGACGGGCCGGATAGACGGCTTGCCGCACAACTGCCCCGGCTGCAGGCGGAATCCGCCCAGATGCGCGGCGTCGTGCGCAAGACCGCACTGGACGGCATCGCCTATTACGCGCGTTTCGACGACACCCGCCGGACCAGCATCTTCAGCACCCTGCTGCGCATCGGCGTGCTGACCCTCGCGCTGGTCGTGCTGCTGCTGGTGCTGATCCTGATGCTGGTGCGGCTGGGCCGTCAGCGCGAACTCAGCGCCCAGTCCAACCGCGAAATGCGCGAACGGCTGGAAACCATCATCTCGACCTCGCTGGACGCCATCCTGGTGGTCGACCGCGCCGGGCGCATCGTCGAGTACAACGGCGCCGCCGAACGCATCTTTGGCCGCCGCCGCGACCCGGCGATCGGCGCCGACATGGCCGCGCTGCTTCTGCCTTATGGCGCGGCGCTGGCGCCCTTCCTCGCCACCGGCTCCGGCACCCGGCAGGCCGAAGCGCGGCGCCGCGACGGCAGCCTGTTCCCGGTCGATGTCTCCTCGGCCCGGGCGCACAGCCCCGGCGGCGAGATCTTCGTGATCTTCCTGCGCGACATCTCGACCCGCGTCTCGGACGAGGAAGCCCTGCGCGAGGCCCGCGACCGCGCCATCGCCGGGGAACGCCAGAAGGCGGACCTGCTGGCGGTCATGAGCCACGAGATGCGCACGCCCCTGAACGGCATGCTGGGCTCGCTGGAGCTGTTCGAGGGCGACAACCTGAACGCCCGGCAGAAGCGCTTTCTGCGGATCGTGCGGAATTCCGGCAAGGTGCTGCTGAACCACGTCAACGACGTCCTCGACATTTCGCGGCTAGACGCCGGCAAGATGACCCTGCGCAAGCGGCGCTTCGACCTTGTCGCGCTGATGGAAGAGATCGTCGAAAACCGGGCAGAGCGCGCCCGCGCGCAGGGCAACCGGATCGTGCTGGCGCCCTCCGATCCGGCGCTGCACACGGTCTACAGCGACCCCGACAGGCTGCGGCAGATCCTGCTGAACCTCGTCGGCAACGCGGTCAAGTTCACCCGCGACGGGACGATCACCACTGGAGGTCGATTGCGACGGCGGTCTGGACGCGGTCGAGTTCCGGGTCATCGACACCGGCATCGGCATCCCCGAGGCCGATCTGGACCGCATCTTCGACGACTTCGTGACCATCGACAGCTCTTACGCGCGCCGCACCACCGGCACCGGGCTGGGACTGGGGATCTCGCGCCGTCTGGCCCGGGCGCTGGGGGGCGATCTTGGCGCCGAAAGCGAGGCGGGCGAGGGCAGTGTCTTCTGGCTGCAACTTCCCATGGCCCTGCCCGGCGAAAGCCACGCGCCGCAGGCGACAGCGCCGGTCCGGCCACCGAAGGCAGAGCGGCTGCCGCCTCTTCGCGTTCTGGTGGTCGAGGACAACGAGATCAACCGGCTTGTCGCGCGGGAATTCCTGCATCGCGGCGGCCACAAGGTGACAGAGGCGCCGGGCGGGGCCGAAGGCGTGGCAGAGGCGGCAAAGACCCGTTTCGACGTCATCCTGATGGACATCTCGATGCCGGGCATGAACGGGATCGAGGCGGCCCGGGCCATCCGCGAGGGCGGCGGGCTGTCGGCCAATGTGCCGATCATCGCAACCACCGCCCACGCCACTGGCAGAGGAACGCCGCGCCTTCGACGAGGCGGGCATGGTCGGCGTTCTGGTCAAGCCGATCTCTGCCGCTTCGGTGCGCGAGGCCACTGGCAGAGGCGCTGTCGGGCAGACCGCTTTCCGTCGGCGCGACCGCGACCGAGGACGCGCCGATTCTGGACCGCGCGCATCTTGCGGAATTGCAGGCGGACCTGCCCGCGGCGCGGCTTGCCGCCCTGCTGGCGACATTCCGCGCCGAGATGACCAGCTTTCTGGAGGGCATGGTGCCACAGACCGACCGCGCGGCGCTGGCTGCCGAGGCGCATCGCATGGCAGGCTCTGCCGGGGTCTTCGGCGCCATGCAGCTGACGCAGCGCCTGCGCGAGGCGCAGGTCTTCGTGCCAGAGGCCTCTCCGGACGAATTGACGGAACTGCGGGCCGCTCTGACCGCCTGCTGGACCGCTGCCGAAGCCGCGCTGCGGGATGTGCCAGAGCCCCCGCAACGGCGCGCCGTCTGAACCCGGTGCGGCACCGGATGGGCCCCAGCCGATGCCGCCTGCCTTGACCGGCGCCCGGCTCAGGCCTTGTCCGGCGCCACCACCGCGTAGCCGCAGCGCGCGGGCTTCAGGTCCAGCAGCGGCGTCCCGTCGAGGCAGTCCAGCCCCCGCACCACCAGCACGCGCCCCTCGCGCCGCAGAAGCGTGACGATCGACGTCCCGATCGGGTTCGGCCGCAGGGGCGAGCGCAACGAGAAGGTGCCCCGCTGCGCCCCGTCGGACTTCGGCGACTGGGTCAGCAGGTCCCGCCGCGCCTCGTGCAGCCAGTACAGCACCTCGATCCGCGCGTGATCCTCGACCGCCAGAAGAGCGGGCTCATAAAGCGCGGCCACCTCGATCCGGCAGTCCGGCCCCTGCTCTGCGTCGCCGCGCCGCGGGCAATCGGCCCGGGTGGCAAAGGGCGTGCGGATCACGCCGACAAAGCGCAGCCCCGCGTCGGTCGCCTCTGGCAGGTCGGCGAGAATCTCCCCCGGTCTCCGGGCATCGCCGTGATGGTCCGTCATCTGCGCCCCCGTCCTCTGACCTGCCCGCCGCAGCCCGCCAGATCCCCTGCACCGGCGCAGCGACGGCGCGGGCCAGCGGCCCCGTCCCGCAGCCGACCGGCCCAGACGCGCCCGGGCAGAGCCGCGCCGCGCTGCCCGCCACCGGGGCGCCGGGTCGCCGGATAGGCATGGGACCGGCCCGGCCCCCGGAACGGGGCAGCCGGTGGGCAGGCCACCCCCGGCGCCGGGCCCCCGGCGCCGGACCGACCGGACCGGCGGGGGCACTTCAGGGCAGCGGCGGTCACAGGATCACCCGGTGTTCGGCCTGCCCGCGCAGGCCCGGCTCCAGCGTGAAGGTACAACCTGCCAGCCGGTCCTCTGCCGGGCGCCCCTCTGCCGCCGATGTCACGAACAGCCGGGACAGCTCTGCCCCGCCAAAGGCCGGGCAGGTGGTCTGCGGGGTCGGCAGATCCAGCGCCCGAAGAAAGCGGCCCTCCGGGTCGTAGCAGGCCACCCGGCCCGCCCCCCATTGCGCCGACCACAGGTTGCCCTGCGCATCGATCACCGCGCCGTCCGGGTTCAGCCCCTCGCCGCTCAGATCCAGCCATGGAAAGGGGGTGCCCTTGGGCCAGCCCTCGGCATCGAGGGCAACGCGCTGGATCACCCCCGTGGGCAGGTCGGTAAAGAAGGCAAACTGCCCGTCCGGCGAGAAACAGGTGGCGTTGGGAATGCTGATGCCGGGATAGAGCACCCGCAGTTCACCCCGGTGGTATCGGTAGATGGCCCCCGCGCCCGCCTCGCCCGCGTGGCCCATGGTGCCGATCCAGAAGCCGCCATAGGGATCCGCCCGCCCGTCGTTCGACCGGGTGCCCGGGTTGTCGGCCTCCAGCGGCACAAGGCTGTCTGCCTTCCCGGTCGCGAGATCGAACAGGCAGAGGTCCGTCTCGGTCGCGATCAGCAGCCGGTCCCGGTCCACCCAGCCCGCGGCAGAGGCGGCACGATCCAGCGGCCATGACCGCTCTGCGGTGCCGTCATGCTCGAACAGCCGGTGGCCGAGGATGTCGAACCAGAACAGCGTCTGCCGCTCGGGGTGCCACAGCGGTCCCTCTCCCAGCGCGCATTTCGTGCGCGACAACACGCCGTCATCCGTCATCGATCCCTCCCCGGTGTCGCGGCCCATGCTGATCCGCCCCGCCCCGGGGCGCAAGGCCCAGCCGCGTCGAGGTGCCGGAAAGCGGCGACCGCCGGACGGGCCGGACAGGGCGGCGGCAGGGCAGAGGCAAACTTCACGCCGCAAGGGGCTGGATTCGCGCGCCGTTTTCGGGTCAATTCAGGCCGCAAGCCGCAGGGAGGCCCTTATGAATTGCGTTTTCGTCCAGATCCGGTGCACACCCGGCACCGCCTATCGCGTCGCCAAGGACATCACGCTGCGCGAGATCCACTCGGAACTCTATTCGACCAGCGGCGAATTCGACCTTCTGCTGAAGCTCTACATCCCCGCCGGGGATGACGTGGGCAAGTTCATCAACGACAACCTTCTGGACATCGCCGGGATCGAACGGACCCTGACGACACTGACCTTCCGCGCCTTCTGACCGGCGCAGGACATAGAACAACGGGGAAACAGACATGACCACATTCCGCAGCCTTGCCCTGGGCACGGCCCTTGCCGCGCTGACCGCCGCCACCGCCTCTGCCGAGGTCAAGGTCGGCATGATCACCACCCTTTCCGGCGGCGGCGCCGGTCTGGGCATCGACACCCGCGACGGCTTCATGCTGGCGATCGAGGGCGCGGGCCGCGACGACGTCGAGGTGGTGATCGAGGACGACCAACAGAAGCCCGAGATCGCGGTGCAGCTGGCCGACAAGATGATCCAGTCCGACAAGGTCGACGTGCTGACCGGCATCGTCTGGTCGAACCTCGCCATGGCCGTGGTGCCCGCCGCGACGGCGCAGGGGCTGTTCTACCTGTCCACCAACGCCGCGCCCGCGCAGCTGGCCGGCCCGGGCTGCAACCCGAATTTCTTCTCGGTCTCCTACCAGAACGACAACCTGCACGAGGGCGCGGGTGCCTATGTGGCCAAGGCGGGCTTCACCAAGCCCTTCATCCTCGCGCCCAACTACCCGGCGGGCCATGACAGCCTGAACGGCTTCAAGCGCTTCTACGAGGGCGCGCTTGCGGGCGAGATCTACACCACGCTGGGCCAGACCGACTATGCCGCCGAGATCGCGCAGATCCGCGCCTCGGGGGCGGATTCGGTCTTCTTCTTCCTGCCCGGCGGCATGGGCATCTCCTTCCTGAAGCAATACGCGGATTCGGGTGTGGACCTGCCGCTGATCGGGCCGGCGTTTTCGTTCGATCAGGGCATCCTGCAGGCGGTGGGAGACGCGGCGCTGGGGGTGAAGAACACCTCGTCCTGGTCCAAGGACCTCGACAACGCGGCCAACACCGCCTTCGTGGCGGCCTTCGAGGAGAAATACGACCGCCTGCCCTCGATCTACGCGGCGCAGGGCTATGACACCGCGAACCTGCTGCTCTCGGCGCTGGACAGTGCCGGACCGGAGGATGCCGATGGCTTCCGCGCGGCGCTGAAGGCGGCGGATTTCGCCTCTGTCCGGGGCGATTTCTCCTTTGCGGCGAACAATCACCCGATCCAGGACATCTATGTGCGCGAGGTGATCAAGGAAGGCGACCTGCTGACCAACAAGATCGTCGAGACCGCCATCGAGGACCGCGACAACGCCTATCTCGACCAGTGCAAGATGTGAGCCGCAAATTCCCTGGAAGGAATTTGAAAAATCCTTCGAAGGATTTTGGCCCCGCCGGGGTTCCGGCGGGCCACCCGGAATGAGACGATGACCCTGACCCTATTCGCCGAGCAGGTCCTAAACGGCCTGCAATCCGGCATCATGCTGTTCCTCATGGCCGCCGGCCTGACGCTGATCTTCGGCGTCATGGGGCTGATCAACCTTGCCCATGGCTCGCTTTACATGGTCGGCGCCTTCTGCGCGGCGGCGGTTTCCGCGGCGACGGGATCCTTCCTGCTGGGGCTGGTGGCGGCGCTCGCGGGGGCGGCGGCCACGGGTGCGCTGATCGAGCGGGTGGTGATCCGCCGTCTCTACGCCCGCGACCACCTCGACCAGGTCCTGGCCACCTTCGCCCTGATCCTGATCTTCTCCGAGGGCACGCGCTGGCTCTTCGGCTCCTTCCCGCTGTACCTCGACGTGCCCGCGGCGCTGTCCGGTCCCGTCACCCTGCCGGGCGGCATCCAGTATCCGCTCTACCGGCTGACGCTGATCCTGGTCGGCCTTGTGGTGGCGGCGGGCCTGTTCTGGCTGATCGACCGCACCCGGCTGGGCGTGCAGATCCGCGCCGGAGAGAACGACCGCGAGATGATCGCGGCGCTGGGGGTGGATATCGACCGGCTCTACACGCTGGTCTTCGCGCTGGGGGCGGCATTGGCGGGGCTGGCGGGGGCGCTGGTGGGTGTCCTGCAATCGGTGCAGGTGGGCATGGGAGAGCCGGTGCTGATCCTGGCCTTCGTGACCATCGTGATCGGCGGCATCGGCTCGATCCGCGGCGCGCTGGTGGGCGCGATCCTCGTGGCGCTGACGGACACGCTGGGCGGGCTCTTCCTGCCGGAACTCTTCAAGCTGGTGTTGCCGCCCGCCGAGGCAACCCAGACCGGCGGCGCTCTGGCGGCCATGGCGATCTACGTGCTGATGGCGGGGGTTCTGATCTGGAAACCCACCGGGTTGTTCGGAGCGCGGGCATGAGGGGTTTGGTGCGTGGCGCGGGCCGCTTGGGGTGCGTTTCCCTGCCCTCCGCGTGCCCGGCGCTGTCCGGCAGCGGTTGGAGGGGGCGCTGCCCCCGCTCCTGCGCAGCCCCCCCGGGATATTTTCGGACAGAAGAAAGCGGGCGGCGCTTCGACAAGGGCCTTGCTGCAGGAGAGGCGCGGGTATGAGCCGAGAGACGCTGTTGAATGCCGCGATCCTGCTGGGGCTGGTGGCGGTGCCGCTTTGGGCGCATCTGTCGGACGAGCCCTTCACCGTCACGCTGGCGACGCGGGCGGCGATCCTTGCGCTGGCCGCCGTGGGGCTGAACATCGCGCTGGGGATCGGCGGGATGGTCTCGCTGGGCCATGCGGCCTTCTTCGGGATCGGCGGCTACGCCATGGGCATCCTTGCCTTCCACGCGCAGAGTTACACACCGGTGGCCGAGTGGCCCCTTATGGTGCCGGGAACGAAGTCGATGCCGGTGATCTGGCTGGTGGCCGTGGCGGCCTCGGGGCTGGCGGCCTTCCTGATCGGGCTTCTGAGCCTGCGCACGGGCGGCGTCTATTTCATCATGATCACGCTGGCCTTCGGGCAGATGTTCTATTTCTTCACCATCAGCTGGGGCACCTATGGCGGTGAGTACGGCATGTCGATCTACCTGCGGAACGGTTTTCCCGGGCTGAACACGCTGGTGCCGATCCAGTTCTACGGGCTGTGCCTCGGGGCGCTGCTGCTGGTGCTGGGCCTGACCGCCCTGCTGCGCCGCTCCGCCTTCGGCACTGGCCCTGAACGCCGCGCGGCAGGCGCCCGAGCGGGCGCAGGCGGTGGGGCTGGATCCCTACCGGCTGCGGCTGGCGGGCTTCACCCTGTCGGGCGCGGTGACCGGGCTGGCGGGGGCGCTTTACGCCGACCTCAACCGCTTCGTCTCGCCGTCGATGTTCAGCTGGCAGCTGTCGGGCGAGCTGATCGTCTTCGTCATCCTCGGCGGCACGGCGCGGCTGTTCGGGCCGGTGGTCGGCGCCGTGGTCTTCGTGGTGCTGGAGCATGTACTGGGCGGGGTCACCGAGTTCTGGCACATCTGGTTCGGGCTGATCCTGCTGCTGGTCGTGCTGTTCGGCAGGGGCGGGCTGATCGGGCTGATCGCCGGGCGGGCGCGGACCCATGGCTGAGCCGGTTCTGGAAACCCGCGGGCTGGTGCGCCGCTTCAGCGCCCTGACGGCGACGGACGGGGTGTCGATCACCCTGCGCCCCGGCGAGATCCATGCGGTGATCGGGCCCAACGGCGCCGGCAAGTCGACCCTGATCGCGCAGATCTGCGGCACGCTGGCGCCGGACGCAGGGTCGGTCTGGCTGGCGGGCCGCGATGTGACGGCCCAGGCCGCGCCGGCCCGCGCCCGCGCCGGGCTGGCGCGGACCTTCCAGGTCAGCCGTCTGGCGCTGGAGGACAGCGTGCTGGAAAACGTGCTGCTGGGCGCCGTGGGGGCCGCCGGGGCCGCGTGGCATCCCTTCCGCCCGGTCCTGCGCAACCGTTCCCTGCGCGCGCGGGCCGAGGCGGCGCTGGCGCGGGTCGGGCTGGAGGCGCAGGCCGCCACCCGGGCCGCCGATCTGTCGCACGGGCAGCGGCGGCTGCTGGAGGTCGCGGTCGCCCTGACCTTGTCGCCCCGCGCCTTTGTCATGGACGAGCCCATGGCGGGCCTCGGGACCGAGGGCTCTGCCATGCTGACAGGCCTGCTGGACGGGCTGCGCGCCGAGGCGCCGATCCTGCTGGTCGAACACGACATGGACGCGGTCTTTGCCCTTGCGGACCGGATTTCCGTGCTGGTCTACGGCAAGGTCATCGCCTCGGGCACCGTCGCCGAGATCCGCGCCGACCGGGCCGTGGGCGAGGCCTACCTGGGGGATGCATCGTGACGCTTCTGACCGTGCGCGACCTTGCCGCCTTCTACGGCGCCAGCCAGGCGCTGTTTTCCGTGTCCTTCGACATCGCCGAGGGCGAGGTGCTGGCGCTTATGGGGCGCAACGGCATGGGCAAGACCACGACCATCCGCAGCCTCTGCCGCCTGCTGCCCGCCTCCGGCACCCTGCGCTTCGCCGACCGGGACCTGTCGCGCCTGAAGCCGCATCAGGCGGCGCGGCTGGGCATCGGGCTGGTGCCCGAGGGGCGGCGCTGCTTCGCGGACCTGACCGTGACCGAGAACCTGACCGCCGCCGCCCGCCCCGGGCCGTGGGACCGCGCGGCGGTCACCGCGCTGTTCCCGCGGCTGGCCGAGCGGTCCGGGCAGGTGGCCCGCTCGCTGTCCGGCGGCGAGCAGCAGATGCTGGCCATCGGGCGGGCGCTGATGACGAACCCGCGCCTGCTGGTTCTGGACGAGGCGACAGAGGGTCTGGCGCCGATGATCCGGCAAGAGATCTGGACCGCCCTGTCCCGGCTGAAACGCGAGACCGGCATGGCCATCCTGATCGTCGACAAGTCGCTGAAGGAGCTTGCGCAGGTCGCCGACCGCGCGGTGATCCTCAGCCGGGGCCGGTCCGAGTGGACCGGGCCGCTGGACAGGCTGACCCCGGAAGAGACGACGCGCTACCTGGGGGTCTGACGCCCCCTTTCCGCCACGCAGGGGCTAGCGCTGACCGAGCCGCCGCGCCCTTGCCGACGGGCTTGTCGCGGGGACCGGGCGCATGGAACAGATTTTTCAAGGGTTTGGCGGAACCATTCCGCGCGATCCGCGTTGCCCCCGCGAATGACACCAAAGGAAAGTCGCGCCGCCTGACCCGGACAGGCGCGACCGGGACGCCGCGAATGAACACTGCCAGTGCTCGTCGAGCTGACCCGCCTTCTGCCCGAAATCATCGCCCTTGCCAAAGGCCATATCCAGACAGAGCTGCTTCTGGCGCGCCGCGAGATATCCGAGAAATGGGCCGGGGCCGGGTCCGGCGTGGTCCTCTACATCGCCGCCGCCGTGCTGGCGATGGTCATGCTGCAGGTGCTGGCCGCCGCCGCCGTGGCGCTGATAGCCGCCAGCTTCGGCCTGTCGGTCGCGCTGTCGGCGCTGATCGTCGCGGGCGTCCTGCTGGGTCTGGCGCTGGTCTGCCTGCTGATGGCGCGCAGGCGCCTGTCGTCGCGGGCCCTGACCCCGGACAAGACGCTGGCCCAGCTTCGCGCGGATATCGCGGCGGTCGAGGAGGTGCTGCGTGCCCGGCGAGACCTCTAGACGCCTTGCCCAGCAGGCCGAGGCCGAGCGCGAGGCGCTGGCCGCGCGGCTGCTGGTGCTGGTGGCTCCGGCGCCCGAGGAACCGCAAGAGGCGCCCGTGCGCCCGGTCGAAGACCCCGCGCCCCGGCGAACCCCGTGGAAGACGCTGGGCCTTGCCTTCGGCGCGGGCCTCGCCACCGCATGGCTGATCCGGCGGCGGCGCAAATGACGTCGGACCGCGCCCGAGCTGCCGAAGCGCCCTTCCCGCCCCTGCCGGTGGCCCTGAACGCTGAAGGCCGCCCCCGCCGCACGGGTGTCGAGGTGGAATTCGCCGGGCTGGACGAAAGCGAAGTTGCCCGCGTCCTCTCCGGGGTGCTGGGCGGCGAGATCGAGCAAAGCGGTCCCTATCTCTACAGCCTCTGCGGGTCCCGGATCGGCGATCTGACCGTCGAGCTCGACACCGCGCTGCGCAAGAATTCCGACCGGCGGCTGGTGCAGGAGGGGCTGGACCTTGCCCGTGGCATCATCCCCGTCGAGGTGATCACCGCGCCCATCCCCGCCAGCGCCCTGCCCCGGCTTGACGCGGCCCTCTCCGCCCTGCGCGACGCCGGGGCCAAGGGGTCTGGTCAGGGGGTGTTCTACGGCTTCGGCGTGCACCTGAACCCGGAGATCGCGGGGCTGGATCACCCGCTGACTCCGGCCACGATCCGCGCCTACGGGCTGATCGAGGAACACCTGCGCGCCGAGGACCGCATCGACGGCACCCGGCGTTTGCTGCCCTTCGTCGACCGCTGGCCCGCCGCGCTGATCGACGCCCCGGCCGGGGCCGCGACCGCCTCGCTGCGCGACCTGATGGTGCTTTACGCGCGCCATACCACCAGCCGCAATCACGGGCTGGACCTGCTGCCGCTGTTTCGCCACCTCGACGACCGCCGCTTTCAGCGGCTTTTCGGCGGGGGCGACGGCGGCACCACCCATGCGCGCCCGACCTTCCACTTCCGCCTGCCCGACAGCCGCATCGACGAGGCGGACTGGTCGCTGTCGCAGGCATGGCGCGACTGGCTGCTGGTCGAGACGGTGGCCGCGGACGAGGCGCTGCTGGACCGGCTGGCCGCGGCGCGGCTGCGATACCGGGACCGCCTGCTCAGCGGGCGCGGCGACTGGCGCAACGAGTCCACCGCGATTCTGGCAGAGGCGGGGCACCGGGCATGAAACCCGTCATCGGCGTCACGACCTCGCGCCGCTCTGGCTGGCGCATCTTCCCGCTGGTGGCCTTCAACATCTGGTTGGCCGGGGGCAAGGCCGTCCGCTGGGACACAAGGCGCCCGCCCCGGCTGGAGGCGGTCGACGGGGTCGTGATCGGCGGCGGGGACGATATCTCGCCGGATCTCTACGGCGGAAGCCTTGGCATCAGTGCCCGGCTCGACCCCGAACGCGACGCGCTGGAATGCGAACTGGCGCGGCAGGCCTTTGCGCGCAACCTGCCGGTTCTGGGCATCTGCCGGGGCGCGCAGATGATCAGCGTTGCCCTTGGCGGCACGCTGGATCAGAGCGCCTGGCAGACCTTCGGGATGGAGCACAAGATCCGCACCGTCCTGCCCCGCCGGGCGATCCGGATCGAGCCGGACACAAGGTTGGCGCGGATCGCAGGGCCAGAGGAGATGACGGTCAACGCGCTTCACACGCAGGCGGTCCGCGATCCCGGAAAGGGCGTGCGCGTCGCGGCTCGCGACATGGCGGGGATGATCCAGGCCATCGAGCGGCTGGACGATCCCTTTGCGCTTGGCGTCCAGTGGCACCCGGAACATCTGTTCTATTCCCGGCGCCAGCGCGCGATTTTCCGGGCGCTGGTCGCTGCGGCTGCCGCGCGGCGCGGCCACCTGCGGCAGGTCGATGCGGCTTTGGCATCCGGAAGGCGGGGGCTGGTGTGACGCGCAGCGCTTGCCACCGCGCCCCGCGCCTGATGGATGGCGCAAAGCGTGCACCGTTGTCCGGCGCAGGCGAAAGAGGATCGGCAGGCTTGGGTCAGCGGCTGCTTTCCGGGAACGGCGCGACCTGCCGGGGGTCGAGGCGGGACACCCGCCGCCAGATGGCTCAGGCCTCGGGTCGCCCGCCAGCCTCTGCCCGGCGACTCGGCGGCACCGGATCGTTGCCGACCGTCGGCCTGCGAATAGCCGAGCGCGCGACGAAATGGCTGTTGCCTTCCGGGATGTGGCGCATCGCTTCGATGTTGATATGCAGCGTCACGCCCCCGCCCTGCGAGACCTGAAGTTGCCGCAGGGCCGCGTCACGCTCGTTGATCTCTATGTCGCTGATGCGGCCCAGCTCTCCCTCCGAGGTGAAGAAGGGCTTGCCGGTCACCTCGCTGCCCCAGACCCAGCTGGCCGGGGCATTCGCGGGCTTTTCCGGGACCGTCGGACGCCAGGCCCGTTCCAGCAGGCTGAGCACCCGGCGGACCCCCCGCAAGGGCGGCCCGTCGGTGTCGGGACCGTCGGCGGCAAGCACATCCGGCAGCGTGCCGGTGGCCAGCGTATCCTCGTCCAGACCCTCGGCGGGATCGCCGCTTTCCAGCACCGCCGCGTCCGACAGCTCCAACCGGACCGAATCCTCACTCAGCGCGGACCGGCTGGCGGATACCAGCACGGAACGCCGCGCCTTGCTAAGCTGCACCGACCAGTAGGTGACCCGGCGGCGCTGCATGTCCAGAAGCCCGTCACGGATGAACCCGACAGGCTGCGTCTCGCCAGAAATCATGACGGGCAGGGTCTTTATCCGGGTCAGTCGCATGTGCACCTAGATCCTTGCAGCGCCAATCGGCGCCAGTTCCAATCTGCCCAACGCCCCCGGACCGCTCGGGTTCCCGGGATGGTGCCGCAGCGCGGCAGAGCCTTCCCCCTGCCCGTCTATTCCAGCTCCACGGTCGAGCGGCGCGGCGCTGTCCGGGCGCGCGGTCCGGGCGCCATGTCCCGGCGCAACAGGGCAGCGTTGCGGCGGTTTGCCTTCAGCGCGACGTCGGCAAGGTCGCCGAGGATCGGGACAGAGCCCAGCATCACATCGGCACCGGTGTTCAGGGCCATGCGCAGCAGGGTGCCACGGCGGGCGCCCATGCGGTGCGCTTCGGTCAGGATCCACAGCGACGGCAGCGCCGCGACCACGTCGCCCACCACGGGAACGAGACCGAGAATGCTGTCCCAGCCAAAGCGGATGCCCAGCACCGGAACACGGTATCCGGCGTCCATCCAGTTGGCGAGCTTCTCGACCCGGCGCAAGCGGGCGGCAGTATCAGGGGCGTGCAGGCTGCTGTCCTGCACGCCGGTTTCAGCGGCGCGCGATGATGTAGACGGCATGGACGATACCCGGAATGTAGCCAAGGATGGTTAACAGGATGTTAATCCAGAAGTGCTTTCCGATGCCCACCTCCAGGAAGACGCCCAGCGGCGGCAGCAGGATGGCGGCGATGATTTTCAGAAGTTCCATGGTGCGTTATCCCTTTGTTCAAGGGACGAACGCCGGGGCGGGGCGGCTGTTCCCGCATGCCCGCCATACCCGGTTCGAAAGAGGATCCCTGTTGCGACGCCGCCGCTGTCAGGCCGCGGCGCGGCGACCTTCTGCATCCCTTGCGAATTCGCGGCGCGAGAAGACCACGTCGTAGAGATATTGCCCCTCGTCCTCGACAACCTCCGCCTCGCCCTCGATCTGCATCACGAAGGCCTTCATCAGCCGCGACCCAAGCCCGCTTGTGCCCGGGCCTTCCTCGTTCTGCACGGTGACCGGCGCGCCCTTGGTATTGGCAATCCGCAACCGCAGCCGGTCGCCGTCGTCCAGCCGCACAAGGGACACGCAGATGCGCGGGTCCGATCCGTCCGCCGGACGACCCACGTATTTGACCGCATTGGTCAGCGCCTCGGCGGACAGCATCGACAGGGGCACCGCCTGATCGGGGTAGAGGTCGAGTCGGGATCACGTCCACGGACAGCGACACATCCGGCGGCAGCGACACCTGCGCCACGTCCTCGACAACCGCGCGCACCAGCTCTCCGCCGTCGACCGTGGTCATGTCGGGCGAGGCATAGAGCGTGCGGTGCAGCGTGGCGAGCCCGCGCACCCGGCGCTGAAGCCCGCGCAGCATGCGCCGCGCCTCGGGGGTCTCGGCGTTGCGCATTTCCATGTTCATGATGGAGACGATCAGCTGAAGATTGTTCTTCACCCTGTGGTGCACCTCTTTCAGCAGCACCTCCTTGTCCTGAAGGTCCTTCTGCTGGCGGATCTCGGCCTCGGAGATGATCAGCGCCATACGGCTGAAGGCGCGCGCCGCCTCGGCCAGTTCCTCGGGCGGGTCGTCCGAGGGTCAGTGCGGCCACGGTGCGGTCGCCCAGGGCGAAGCGCCGCATCGCCGAGCGCAGCCCGCTGACGTGCCGGATCACCAGCCGTTGCAGGCCGACATAGGCCACCGCGATCCCGGCGATCCACATGACGATCGGGAAGACCAGCGCCAGGCCCGACTGCAACCCGCCGATCACGGTTTCGCCGTCCTCGACCGGCCAGCTTCCCACCATGACGACGCTTTGCGGCAGCACCGAGCTGACCGCGTAAAGACGGCGTTCCCCATCGTTGCTGACCGCCTCGAAGGTTTCGTCGCGCAGCTCGGACAGGCCCTGGTTCGTGATGTCGCGCGGCAGGAACCCCTGCGCCTCTTTCACGGTATTGTTGGCGACAACGATGTCGCCGTTCGAGTTGATCGTGGCGATGCGCACGGTCTCGACGCTCGACGCCTCGGCAATCAGCGCGCTGATGATCCGGTGCGGGATCGAGATCGAGATCATCCCCACGAGCTCTTCGCCGCGCCGGATCGGCTGAACCGCGACGGTCACCGCCTCGCCCGAATAGGTGCCGCGAATGGTGAAATCCACATAGGGCCGCTTCGCATCCACGGCGCCCAGGATCGTCGGGCTTTGCGAGACATCGGTGGGGGTGGCGGCGGAATTGCAGTCGGTCTGCAACTCCGGCGTGATCAGCCCGGCGAAGCTGAAGGTTTCATGCGACCGGACAAATTCCTGCATCACGGCGTTGCAGCTGTCCACCGGCATGCCGACCACCGCCGCGCCAAGGCCCTGCGCGGCGCCCAGCGCCTGCTGGATCAGCTCGCGCCCGGCATGGCTGGCGGCCACGGTCTCGGACATCAGCGAGGCGCGGGTCACATCCTGCGCGTCGTCGATGACCTGTTGGGTCTGGTAGAGGGAAATCAGGCCAAGCGGCAACAAGGCCAGCGTCAGCAGCAACGCCAGCCTTGTCGAAATGCGTTTCCCGAAGGTCGAGACACGGTTCATCCACCGCGCTCCTATTCTAAGCGGCGCTCTGGTTGTCCGACACGATGCCCGCGGTCACGCTATCGGTCAACTCGAGCACGTCGTCCTCAAGATGCATCAACTTGGACAGTTGCGCCCGTGCGCGGTTCACCCGGCTCTTTATCGTGCCGACGGCGACGCCGCAGGTCTCTGCCGCTTCCTCGTAGGAAAAACCCGAGGCGCCCACAAGGATCAGTGCTTCGCGTTGCTCGTCGCTGAGGGTCGCAAAGGCGGTCTGGAAGTCGCGCAGGTTCAGGCGCCCGTCGTGATCCGGCTTCTGTGCCAGCTGCGCGGACATCTCGCCCTCGCTGTCGGACACTTCGCGGCGGGCCTTGCGGTGGTGCGAATAATAGGTGTTGCGCAGGATCGTGAACAGCCAGGCCCGCATATTGGTGCCGGGCTGGAAGGTGTCGATCTTGGTCCAGGCCTTGACCACCGCATCCTGCACCATGTCATCGGCCAGCGCGGAATTGCGCGTCAGGCTCATGGCGAAGGCGCGCATGGCGTTGAGGTGGGTGACGATCTCGTCGCGGGGATCAGTTGCCATCTGCACCGCTCCCGCTGGACGACGCGCTGTTATCCTGCGCGCGAAGCTGGTTCAGCAGGTCCGTGAAGCGGTCGGGAACATCCTCTTTCAAAACATCGTTGTAGGCGCGGCGAAGGTTTTCGTCGATCTCGTCCTGAAGCCGTGTGTGTTTCTTTGCTTGGGTCATTAGGGGGGCTGGGCCTGCGTTGATTTTTTACACATTCTCGCGGAACCAACCCGGGATATCCATGTTGGTTCCGTGACAGACCGAAAAAATGGGACGAAAATTATGACCGACGCCACAACCGGCACACTGACAGAGCAGATCGGTGCGCAACTGCCCTTCCTTCGGCGTTATGCCCGGGCATTGACCGGTTCCCAGACACGCGGCGATGGCTATGCGGCGGCCACGCTTGAAGCGATCCTGACAGACCCCTCTGCCTTTGATCGCAGCGCCCCCGCAAAAGTGTCTCTTTTCAAGGTCTTCCATACCATCTGGTCGACCTCCGGCGGCTCGATGGAGACCGAAGAGGATGGGCTGCGCGGGCAGGCCCAGAAGCATCTCGCCGGCCTCACCAGCGGCACCCGCGAAGCCCTGCTTCTGCACACCATCGAGGAAATCCCCATGGGCGATGTCGCCACGATCCTGGACCTCTCCGAGGACGAGGCCTCGAAGCTCGTGGATATCGCCTATGCCGAGATGGCGAAATCGCTGTCCGGCTCTGTCATGATCATCGAGGACGAGGCGATCATCGCGCTCGATCTCGAATCGACCGTCTCCGAAATGGGCCACCGCGTCACCGGCGTCGCCCGCACCGCGGATGGCGCACGCGAATTGTTCGAGCGCGAGAAGCCCAACCTGATCCTCTCCGACATCCAGCTGGCCGACAACTCCAGCGGCATCGACGCGGTCAACGACATCCTGAAGGCCTCGCCCGATATCCCGGTGATCTTCATCACCGCCTTCCCCGAACGTCTGCTGACCGGCGAGGGGCCGGAACCCGCCTTCCTGATCCCCAAGCCCTACACGGTCGAGCAGGTGCGCTCGGCGGTCAGCCAGGCGATGTTCTTCTCGTCGACGGAAACCCTGCGGGTCTGAGACATCGGCCCATGCAGACGAAAGGCCCGGGATCGCGCCCGGGCCTTTCGAGTCTAACGTGTCAGTCCAGAGCGTTCCGAGGCGCGGACAGGGCGGTACAGCTCGTGCCGACTGCGGCGGGATGGCGATCCCCCGTTTATGTGCCGCGCCAGCAGCGACAGGGCGAAGAGCGCCCCGAAGATCAGGCACAGAACCTGGGCAACCGGCGCCGAAGCAGCGCCGAGGCCTGAAAAACCGAAGACACCGGTTACCACCGCAAGCGCCAGAAGAACGGATGGCCAGAAAGGCATCGTCGTCTCCTTTTCACTTGGTACTTGGTCATTCACTTGGGGAAAGAACGGCCATGCCCGGCCCGCCGTTCCCCATCCCGGCGCGAAGAATTTGTCGCAAAGGCAGGGAACCCGGAGCGCCATCGCGCGTTGCCGAGGTGAAGCATTCTCGAAGGAGAACCATCCGATGGCACTGAGCAAATCGAAAAGCAACGGGACCGACCGCCAAGCCGACTTCCAGGCGGTGAAGAAGCAGCTTCAGAACGCTGCGGCGGAAGCACAGGATGCCGTGCGCCACAGCGCCGCCGAGGCAGAAGAGCGGCTACGCGACGCGACCCGCCAGGCGCAGGCGCTGGCCCGCGACACCTATGCCGAAGGATCCAACCGGGCGATGGCCCTGCGGGACGAGGTCGAAACCGGCATCCGCCGCCATCCCGGGCTGGCCATTGCCGGCGCCCTGGGTGGCGGTGTCCTGCTCGGGATGCTGCTCAGCCGCAGGCGATGACGGCCCGCAACACATTCTCTCTCTGCGTGATCAAAGGCACTCTTCGCAGCAGATCAACTGGGCGGTCTCATTCGGGACCGCCTTTTTTCTGGGCAATCGCAGCGGCATGGCCCGCGACACCCGCCGCCCTGCCCGGGAAACGGCCCCGGGTCAGCGCACCGTGAACGCGCGGAAGGCGAAGCTGGCCGTGCCGCCAGTGACCGCCACCTCTCCGACAAGGGTGCCGCCCATGACGCGCTCTATCACCGGGCGCAGCCACTGGCGCACATCCTGATCCTCTGGCCCGCAGGCAAAGCCCAGCCTGTGCGTGCCCTTCTCGTCCTCTTCCACGACCACCAGCCCGTATTGCGCCGCCGGAGAGGTCTGGAACCGGGTCTGCAGCGCGCTCAGCGTCACCTGCTGGAAGATCTCACTGGGCAGCGGCACCAGCCGCCCGCTGGGCGCCACGTCGTAGAACAGCGGCGTGCAGTCCGCAGGCACATCGGCGGCGACCGAAAGCTCCTCGCCCACCCCCAGCACCTCGGGATACAGCGACATCACCAGCGGCAGCGGTTTGGGCGCTGCCGCGGCGGTCGCCTTCAACACCCCGGACTGGCCGAGGATCAGCGCCATCGGCACGCCGAAGTTGATGCCCACGCGGTCGTTGCCCGCATTGTGCAGGCCGATCACCTGCCGCGCCGAACTGTCGAAGATCGGCGAGCCGGAATTGCCGCCCAGCGTGTCGCAGGTGTGCCGCAGCCGGTTGCCCTCCGACGGCGGTCGCGCCGCCCGGCAGCCCTCGCGACTGATGCGTTGCGATTCTCCCTTGGGGTGGCCGATGATCCAGTAGGGCATGCCCTCCTTGGCCACCGCATCGGTCAGCGGCAGCACCGGGTAGCGCGCCGCGGGATCGCCGCGCACCCGCAACACCGTGTAGTCAAGCTCTTGCGAGGTCTCGACCGGCGTCACGTCGACGTCGAAGCCTTCGGCCTCCTCGATCATCCCGGGATGGGTATAGCCCGCCATCCAGGTGACAGAGAGGATCTCTGTGGCCGTCACATCGGGATGCTCCAGCACGCCGGGGACGCAATGGTTGTTGGTCAGAAGATGCGTCTCGGACACGAGGAAAGCGGTGCAGGGAAAGGTCCCGCCGTCGGTCTCGATCCGCAACAGGCCGACCCCCCGGCCCAGCTTCACGAAGTCCGCCTCGGCGGAATAGGTGCTGATCGGCTCGTTGTTGTAGCCCTCGATGGCCACCTCGTTGTCGATCCCCGCCTGCGGACGGGCAAGCCCCCTGTCGCAAGCCCCCCGCAGGTGAGAGCAAGACAGGCAAGAGACGGCAAAAGGCGCATGACAATCCTCCGGGCGACAATCTATGACCGGACCCTATCGCAGTTTGCGTTTTATTTGAATCGAAAGACGTGGCCTCGCCCGGCAATCGAACGGCACCTGTCGTTCCCTCCGGTCCGGATCGCGCGCAGGAGCGCAACAGCCCGACTGGCCCGCGCAGGCAGGAAATCCCCCACTGGACCGCAGCGGGGCACATGCGGCATGATGCCGACAGCATTTCCGGGAGCCTGCCATGCCCAAAGCCCTTTCGATCCTCGCCGCCCTCACCCTGCCCGCCGCCGCGCTTGCGCAGTCGACGGTGACACTGGACGACTTCTCGCTCGACGACCTGACCGACACAGCCCCGGCGCAAGCGGCGCCACAGGCAAAGCCGGACAGCGAAATGCGCGACTGCCTCATGGATCAGGCCAGTTGCGCCAGCGCCGAATTCGGCAATGCCGCGGATTTCACGCTGGACGATGTCTACAACCTCGGGGTCATCGACCGCTCGCAGCAGCAACGGATCGCCGCCACCAACCCCGACCCGGCACCGCTGCCCTCGATCGACCTCGAAGTGCTCTTTGCCTACAACTCCGACGACCTGACGCCGCAGGCCATGGCCAAGCTCTCGACGCTGGCCGCAGCGCTCAGCGACCCGCGCCTTGCGGGCAGCCAGCTGCTGTTCATCGGCCATACGGATGCGGTCGGCAGCGCCCCCTACAACACCGACCTCTCGCAACGCCGTGCACAGGCTGTGGCCAACTACGTGCAGGCGACCATGCAGCTGTCCCCCTCCCGGATCGAGGCGGTGGGCGTCGGTTTCTCGCGCCTCAAGAACACCATCGACCCGACCTCGGCGCAGAACCGCCGCGTACAGCTGGTGCTCGTGCCCGGCGCCTGAGCCGCGCCACCGCACCGCGCAGCCCCCGGACCCGCCTTTGCCCCGGAGCCTGCCGTCGCCTGCCCCGCATCGGACGGGCCCGCCCGCAGGGGCCAGCGCAATCGCCGCGGCCCCCCGCAGGGGGATACGGCTATTGCGCTTGCGCCCAAGGCCGGGTTCGTCACGAAAGGGCAAGGCGAGGGCAGGCTCCGGGGCTTTTGCCCGGGTGGGACCAGAGCTGCCTTTCCAACCCCGCCACCCCAAAGGGCCGGCGGGCGGGCGATGTGGCGCAGCCACGAGTCCCGCCCCGGCCCGCCGCGCGCAGCGCGCATAGACCGGGCAAGGGCTGCGGGTCGGAACACCGCGCCATCCCCGCCATCGGCACCCCAAAATTTTACCAATTGATAAAATTTCGGACTGTGGCACTCTGATCCCACAAAAAAACAAACCGACAGGGAACCGCCATGCCCAGCCCACATTCGCCCGGCATCACCCCGGGGCGTCTCGACGCCGAAACGCTGACCCGAAATTTCTCCGATCTGCACGCGCCCTACGACGCGCATGAGGCCGCCGTCGCCGCCGACCGCTGCTACTTCTGCCACGACGCGCCCTGCGTGACCGCCTGCCCCACGGAGATCGACATCCCGCTCTTCATCCGGCAGATCTCCACCGGCCAGCCAGAGGCCGCGGCCCGCACGATCCTCGAACAGAACATCCTCGGCGGCATGTGCGCCCGGGTCTGCCCCACCGAAACGCTCTGCGAACAGGCCTGCGTGCGCGAAGCCGCCGAGGGCAAACCGGTCGAGATCGGCCGCCTGCAGCGCCATGCCACCGACAGCGTCATGGCGCGTCAAGACCACCCCTTCACCCGCGCCCCGGACACCGGCAAGCGCGTCGCCGTGGTCGGCGCCGGCCCCGCCGGGCTCGCCTGTGCCCACCGTCTGGCCATGAAAGGCCATGACGTCACCATCCTTGAGGCGCGGCCCAAGCCCGGCGGGCTCAACGAATACGGCATCGCCGCCTACAAGAGCACCGACGACTTCGCCGCGCGCGAGGCGGCACTGGCTGATGCAGATCGGCGGCATTTCCGTCGACTATGGCAGGGCGCTGGGGCGCGACGTGACCCTGGGCCAGTTGCAGGCGGACTACGACGCCGTCTTCCTCGGCCTCGGCCTTGGCGACGTCAATCCGCTGGGGATCGAGGGCGCGGAGCGTGACGGCGTGCTCGACGCGGTGGCACTGGATCGCCGAGCTGCGGCAGGCCTCGGATCTTGGCGCCCTGCCCGTGGGCCGCAACGTCGTGGTGATCGGCGGCGGCATGACCGCCGTGGACGCCGCGGTGCAGGCCCGCCTGCTGGGCGCGGAAACCGTGACCATCGCCTACCGGCGCGGGCAGGACCGCATGGGCGCCAGCCGCTACGAGCAGGACCTCGCCACCTCGAAGGGTGTGCGCATCCTGACCAACGTGGCGCCGGTGGCCGTGCACGGCAATGGCGCAGCGACCCAGATCGAACTGGCCTATATGGCCGAGGGCGCCAAGGGTCTGGAGCCCACCGGCGAGACCCTTCGCCTGCCGGCAGATCAGGTCTTCCGCGCCATCGGTCAAAGCCTCGTCCCGCCCGAGGGTCTCGACCTCGACGGTCGCAAGATCAGGGTCGACGCCGCGGGCCGCACCTCGCTGCCCGGTGTCTGGGCCGGCGGCGACTGCACCCCGGGAGAGGATCTCACGGTGGTTGCCGTGGCCGAGGGCCGCGATGCCGCCGAGGACATCCATCGTGCCCTGGTGGCATAAATCCCTTGCCGCCCCCGCGCTTCCGGGCGCGGGCGACACGCGTCTGACCGACAGGGGCCCTGCGGGGCGACCGGCGAGAGAAAAACCGCACGTCCGCGCACAAGCCCTTGTTTCGAAATGCCTATCCCTTTGGCACTCCCGGATGGTTGCCGCTCGACTGCCCTGCCACAGGCGCGGGATCGACGGTGGCCCGGACTGCCCGATCATTCTTTCCCGCCTGCTAGCCGCAGCGCCCTCTTGAGAGGAGAAATACCATGGCCGACCTCACGACAGACTTCATCGGAATCACCTCGCCCAACCCCTTCTGGCTGGCCTCGGCGCCGCCGACCGACAAGGAATACAACGTCCGCCGCGCCTTCGAGGCGGGCTGGGGCGGCGTCGTCTGGAAGACGCTGGGCGCCGAAGGCCCGCCGGTCGTGAACGTCAACGGCCCGCGCTATGGCGTGATCCACGGCGCCGACCGCCGGGTGCTGGGGATCAACAATATCGAGCTGATCACCGACCGCCCGCTGGACACCAACCTCGAGGAAATGGCCCGCGTGAAGGCCGACTACCCGGATCGCGCGCTGATCGCCTCGATCATGGTGCCCTGCGAAGAGGCCGCTTGGAAGGCCATCCTGCCGCGCGTGATGGAAACCGGCGCCGACGGGATCGAGCTGAACTTCGGCTGCCCGCACGGCATGTCGGAACGCGGCATGGGCGCGGCGGTGGGACAGGTGCCGGAATATATCGAGATGGTCACCCGCTGGTGCAAGCAGTACTACGACCGCCCGGTGATCGTGAAGCTGACGCCCAATATCACCGACATCCGCAAACCCGCCGCGGCGGCGAAGAACGGTGGCGCCGATGCGGTCAGCCTGATCAATACGATCAACTCGATCACCTCGGTCGATCTGGACAATTTCGCCCCCGAACCGACCATCGACGGCAAGGGCAGCCACGGCGGCTACTGCGGCCCGGCGGTCAAGCCGATCGCGCTGTCCATGGTCTCGGAGATCGCCCGCGACGCCGCGACCCGGGGCCTGCCGATCAGCGGCATCGGCGGCGTCACCACGTGGCGCGACGCGGCGGAATTCATGGTGCTGGGCTGCGGCAACGTACAGGTCTGCACCGCTGCTATGACCTATGGCTTCAAGGTGGTCGAAGAGATGAAGCGCGGCCTGTCGCAATGGATGGACGAAAAGGGCTACACCCGGACCTCGGACTTCATCGGCAAGGCGGTGCCGAACGTCACCGACTGGCAGTACCTGAACCTCAACTACGTGACCAAGGCCCGCATCGACCAGGACGCCTGCATCAAGTGCGGACGCTGCTATGCCGCCTGCGAGGACACCAGCCACCAGGCGATCTGGATGAAGGAAGGCCGGGTGTTCGAGGTCAACGACGCGGAATGCGTGGCCTGCAACCTGTGCATCGACGTCTGCCCGGTCGAGGACTGCATCACCATGGAGCGTCTGGCCCCCGGCGCCACCGACCCGCGCACCGGCCGCACCGTCGAGGCGGATTACGCCAACTGGACGACCCATCCGAACAACCCCATGGCCAAGGCGGCAGAGTAACGGCGCCGTCTCGCAAGAGTTCTCGACGAGAACTCTTGCCCGGTCAGGCTTTTCGGCGAAAAGCCTGACCCCGCGCGGATCAGACGTGCACCACGAGGTCCGAAGCCCGGCAGATGATCACGAACTGCCCGCCGCATTCGATCATGTGAAAGCCCCGTCCCGCCACCTCTGCCTTCAGCCGGTCGCGCCCGATCTCACGCTCCACGTCGCGGACGGCGCGGCGGACGATGCCGCCCCTGCGCGCCGCCTTGGCGTCGAAGATCTGCGCAAGCCAGCGTTCGTTTGCGGCGTGATGGGTCAGGCGGAGCGTCGGCATGAGCGCATTCTTGCCCCGACAGGGTTACGCTTCGGTTAACCTGCCCGGTCAAATGCGCCAGACGCGCGGATCCTGCCGCGGCTTCCGGGCAAACCCGTCCCGCCACCGGCCCCGCGGCCTCAGGTCTTCAGCATCCGCCCGAAGAGCGTCTCGAGATGCTGCGCCGCGCCTTCGAAATCCTGTCCGCCCAGCACCGCCCGCACCTGCACATCGAAATCGGCATAGTGCTGGGTCTGCGCCCAGATCGAGAAGATCAGGTGACGGGCGTTGACCTCGGCCAACCGCCCCTCGGCGACCCAGCCGTCGATCACCGCCGCCGTCTGGTCCACGAGATCGCGCAATTCGCCTTCAAGAAACGCCTGCATCTGCGGCGCGCCCTGGATGATCTCGTTTGCGAAAAGACGGCTTTCGCGCGGGAAATCGCGGGCCATTTCCAGCTTGCGCCGGACGTAGGCGAGGATCTCGTCCACCGGTTCGCCACTGGGGGTCGAGCGCCCGCAGCGGATCGAGCCAGGTTTCCAGAAGGCCGTGCAGCAGCGCGTCGTAGATCGCGTCCTTGGAGGCGAAGTAATACAGCAGGTTCGGCTTCGACAGCCCGGCCTCGGAGGCGATCCGGTCCAGCGTCGCGCCCCGGAACCCGGCCTCGGAGAAAATCGTCAGCCCGGCTTCGAGAATGGCCTCGCGCTTGCGGCGCTGAATCCGGGTCTGCGGGGGCTTGGGGGCTCCGTTTGCCGAAATATCCGCCATGTTCCGTCCCGATCCGCCCCGTAATCGTGCAGATGCCGCTTTGCGCGGCATGCCGCTTGACTGAATGCCGACCTCTGTTAGCGTTGTTTTGACCGATTGGTCAAATCGAAACAGGCCCGCGCAAGACGGGCCGGATATGACGGGGAAAGATATGGCGACTCAGGCAGCGAACCTGAAGATCGACGGCGACCGGCTGTGGGACAGCCTGATGGAGATGGCCGGGATCGGCCCCGGCGTGGCGGGCGGCAACAACCGCCAGACGCTGACCGACGCGGATGCCGAGGGCCGCGCGCTGTTCCGGCGCTGGTGCGAAGAGGCCGGGATGACCATGGGCCTCGACACCATGGGCAACATGTTCTTCACCCGCCCGGGCACCGACCCGGAGGCGCTGCCGGTCTACGTGGGATCCCATCTCGACACGCAGCCCACCGGCGGCAAATACGACGGCGTTCTGGGCGTGCTGGGCGGGCTGGAGCTGGTCCGCACGCTGAACGACACCGGCATCCGCACGAAGCACCCCATCGTCGTCACCAACTGGACCAACGAAGAGGGCACGCGCTTTGCCCCCGCCATGCTGGCCTCGGGCGTCTTCGCCGGTGTGCATACGCAGGACTGGGCCTATGCCCGGCAGGACGCGGCGGGCAAGAGTTTCGGCGCCGAACTCGACCGCATCGGCTGGAAGGGCGAGGAAGCGGTTGGCGCGCGCAAGATGCACGCCTTCTTCGAGCTGCACATCGAACAGGGCCCCATCCTGGAGGCCGAGGGTAAGCAGATCGGCGTCGTCACCCATGGGCAGGGCCTGTCCTGGACCCAGGTCACCGTGACCGGCAAGGATGCGCATACCGGCTCGACCCCCATGCCGATGCGCCGCAACGCGGGCACTGGGGATGGCGCGCATCCTCGAGAAGGTCGACGAGATCGCCTGGAGCCACAAGCCCGACGCCGTCGGCGCCGCGGGGCACATCGACGTCTACCCCAATTCGCGCAACGTGATCCCCGGCAAGGTGATCTTCACCGTCGACTTCCGCTCTCCCGAGCTGTCGGTGATCGAGGACATGGAGGCGCGGCTCAGGACCGAGGCGCAGGCGATCTGCGACGAGATGGGGCTGGAGGTGGCCTTTGAAAAGGTCGGCGGTTTCGACCCCGTGGCCTTCGACGAGACCTGCGTGGGCGCCGTGCGCGCGGCGGCGGAACGGCTGGGCTATGCGCATCGCGACATCATCTCGGGCGCGGGGCATGACGCCTGCTGGATCAACCAGGTCGCCCCCACCGCGATGATCATGTGCCCCTGCGTGGACGGCCTGTCGCACAACGAGGCGGAAGAGATCAGCAAGGACTGGGCGCGGGCCGGGGCCGACGTGCTGTTCCACGCGGTCGTCGAGACGGCACAGATCGTCGCATAGGGGGCGCTGCCCCCTGACCCTGCGGGCCCACCCCCGAGGGTATTTGGACCAAGAAGAAACACGGGACGGTGCGCGAGATGAGACTTGGGATTGCAGTGGTTGCCGGGCTGGCGCGGATGCCGGCCCTCGGCGCCCCGGCGCGGCAGCCCCGGGGCCTGGCGCTGCCCCTTTGGGTCGGCCCGAGAGCCTCCCGGTCGCCGAAGTCTTCGCCCGCGAGGATTTCCGTTTGCAAGACCGCCGGGACGGGCGGCACCATTTTCTGACATGCGTCGGCTGAAGACCGGCGGCCCCGGCGGGGCACAAACGACAGGAGAGACCCCATGACCACAGTGATCAAGAACGGCACCGTCGTCACCCATGACCGCAGCTACAAGGCCGATGTGCTGATCGAGGGCGAGCCGGATCGTCGAGGTCGGCGAAGGCCTGTCGGGCGATGAGACGCTGGACGCCACCGGCTGCTATGTCATGCCCGGCGGGATCGACCCGCATACGCATCTGGAGATGCCCTTCATGGGCACCTATTCCACCGACAATTTCGACTCTGGCACCCAGGCGGCGCTGGCGGGCGGCACCACCATGGTGATCGACTTCGCCCTGCCCTCGCCCGGTCAGGGCCTGCTGGACGCGCTTCAGATGTGGGACAACAAGTCGGGCCTCGCCCATTGCGACTATAGCTACCACATGGCCGTGACATGGTGGGGCGAGCAGGTCTTCGACGAGATCAAGACGGTGATCGAGGACCGTGGCATCACCACCTTCAAGCACTTCATGGCCTACAAGGGTGCGCTGATGGTGCAGGACGACGAGATGTATGCCTCGTTCCGCCGGATCGGCGAGTTGGGCGGCATCGCCATGGTCCATGCCGAGAACGGCGACGTGGTGGCCGACCTGCAGCAGCAGCTGCTGGCGGCGGGCAATACCGGGCCCGAGGCGCATGCCTATTCGCGCCCCCCGAGGTCGAGGGCGAGGCCGCCAACCGCGCCATCATGATCGCCGATATGGCGGGCGTGCCTTTGTACATCGTCCACGTCTCCTGCGAAGAGGCGCATGAGGCCATCCGCCGCGCCCGCCAGCAGGGCAAGCGCGTCTGGGGCGAGCCGCTGATCCAGCATCTGACGCTGGACGACAGCGAATACGCCCATCCCGACTGGGACCACGCGGCGCGGCGCGTCATGTCGCCGCCCTTCCGCAACAAGAGGCATCAGGACAGCCTCTGGGCGGGGCTGCAGGCGGGGTCCCTGTCGGTCGTGGCCACCGACCATTGTGCCTTCACCACCGAGCAGAAGCGCTATGGTCTCGGCGATTTCACCAAGATCCCCAATGGCACCGGCGGTCTGGAAGACCGGCTGCCGATGCTCTGGACCCATGGCGTCGGAACCGGTCGCCTGACGCCCGAGGAATTCGTCGCCATGACCTCGACCAATATCGCCAAGATCCTCAACTGCTACCCCCGCAAGGGCGCGATCCTGCCCGGCGCCGATGCCGATATCGTGGTCTGGGACCCCGAGAAGGAAAAGACCATCACCGCCGGCACGCAGGTTTCTGCCATCGATTACAACGTCTTCGAGGGCCACAAGGTCAAGGGCCTGCCGCGCTTCACCCTGACCCGCGGCCATGTCGCCGTCTACGACGGAGAGCTGCGGTCGCGCGCGGGCCACGGCGAATTCGTCAAGCGGACCGGCAATACGCCCACCAACAGGGCGCTGTCGAAGTGGAAGGCCCTGACCGCGCCGCGCCCGGTGGAACGCTCGGGCATTCCGGCCAGCGGCGTGTGATGTCGGGCACCGCTCATGGAAACGGCGCAAAGGCATGGCCCCAGCGCCCGGGGCCTGCCCGCGCCGCCGCAGGTCCGTACCGGGCTGGGATCGCACCGCCTTTCCGGCCCGGCGACCCGCAGCGCGCCGCATGGGCAGGCCGTTCATGACCGCCCCCGCGCTCTCCGGCGTGCTCGAAGCCGCGCTTTACGTCGACGACCTCGACAAGGCCGAAGCCTTCTACGCCGGTCTCCTCGGGCTGGAGCGTATCCTGCGCGTCGATGGCCGCCACGTCTTCTTTCGCGCGGGCGAGACCGTCGTCCTGTGCTTCGTCGCAAGCGCAACGCGGCAGCCACCCGCCAAAGGCGCCCTGCCCGTCCCGCCGCATGGCGCGTCAGGCCCCGGGCACCTGTGCTTTGCCGCCGCCTCCCTCGACAGGCTGCGCGACCACCTGACCGCAAACCACATCGCCATCGAGGCGGATTTTCACTGGCCGCACGGCCCGCGCTCGATCTACGTGCGCGACCCGGCGGGCAACTCGGTGGAATTCGCCGATCCCGCGCTCTGGGCAAAGCCATGACCCCTGCCGACGCCCGACCGCCCCCCCAAGGATCCAAGATCAAAAAGACGCCATGACCCAGACCCAAGCCAGCCCCGACCAACCGGTCATCCGCGCCAGCCACCTCGACCTGACCTTTCACACGGCGGACGGTCCGGTGCATGCGCTGAAGGATGTCTCGCTCGACGTGCCACCCGGCGCCTTCGTCTCCTTCATCGGGCCCTCGGGCTGCGGCAAGACCACCTTTCTGCGCTGCATCGCGGCGCTGGAGACACCGACCGGAGGCAGCCTCACCGTCAACGGCATGACGGCGGATGAGGCCCGCCGCGCCCGCGCCTACGGCTACGTCTTCCAGGCGGCGGGGCTTTACCCACGGCGCACCATCGGCGGCAACATCCGCCTGCCGCTGGAGATCATGGGCTTTTCCAGGGCCGAACAGGCGGAACGCACCGCCCGCGTCCTCGACCTGGTAGAGCTCTCCGGCTTCGAGAAGAAATTCCCCTGGCAGCTCTCGGGCGGCATGCAGCAACGCGCCTCGATCGCCCGCGCGCTGGCCTTCGACGCCGACCTGCTGCTGATGGACGAACCCTTCGGCGCACTGGACGAGATCGTCCGCGACCGGCTGAACGAGGAACTGCTCAGGCTCTGGGACAAGACCGGCAAGACCATCGCCTTTGTCACCCATTCGATCCCCGAGGCGGTCTACCTCTCGACCCATATCGTCGTCATGTCCCCGCGCCCGGGCCGCATCACCGACGTCATCGAAAGCCCCCTGCCGCGCGACCGCCCGCTCGACATCCGCGACACGCCGGAGTTCATCGAGATCGCCCACCGCGTCCGCGAAGGCCTGCGCGCGGGGTATCAGGAATGAGCGCCCCAGCCCCCTTTGCCGGGCCATCCGCCCCGCATCCGGCCTCCGCGCCTCCGGGCGCGCCGGGTTCTTCCCCGCCGCCCGGGCCGCCTCCGCCCCCCTGCACCGGGCGGACTGGCCGGAGGTCGGAACCCGATCCGGCACGCGCGATAATGTGACCGGCGGGGCCGACCGCCCCGATCCCAACCGCAGCGGCGGCGCGACTCAGGACAGGCGGGAGGACGGCAGGATCCCCGCACCGCTCCCGCGCCAAGACGCGACCCGGACCGCTCCGGCAGGCAGGCCCGCGTCTCTTCTGCGCCAAAACACCGAAGCGCCCCGCGCACCCCGCCGCCGGGGTCTCACCTCGCCTGGCTTCTTCTTGGCCCAAATACCTCCTGCACCACTGCCACATACGCCCCGTCCGAAAGGCCGCGCCGCATGACCCCGATCCGCCCCGCCACGCGCGCCGACATTCCCGCCTGCGCCCGCCTCGTCCACGACTGGGAACGGGCCACGGGCTATATCCACGACACGCCCGACCTTGAAACCCTGACCGGCTATATCCTCGAGGCCTTTCCCGCGCGCGAGATCCATGTCTGTGGCGATCCCGTCTCCGGTTATCTCTCCATCGACCCGGCCGAGGCCAAGCTCGGCGCGCTCTACCTGGCCGAACCCGGAAAGGGCACCGGCACGCGCCTGATGGACCGCGCCAAGGACGGGCGGGACCAGCTCTGGCTGACGGTCTATGTCCCGAACATCCGGGCCATAGGCTTCTACAAACGCGAAGGCTTCACCACCACCGCCGAGCTTCCGCCCGACCGCGCGGGTGCCCCGGCCATGCTCAGGATGGAGTGGCAGCGATGACCCGCCCCCTGACGCTCCCCGCCGCCACGCGCCGCCGCAGCCCCCTCGCCGCCGGGGCACCGACCCGCGGCAAGATCCGCCCCGCAGCGCGCGCCACATGCCGCCGCGCTGCCATCGCCGCCATCCCCCTCTGGGCACCGGGCCGCAGCCCTGCGGCTGCCGCCGGGGTGACCGCCTCGCCCCGGCGCCTGCATGCCGGCGCCGCCCCGGGCTGCCCGGGCCATGTCGCCCTCTCCCCCACACCGCAACGGGAGGCCCGGACATGACCCGCGCCCTGCCGATCCTCACCATGATCGCCGCCGTGCTGGCGCTCTGGTACGCGACCGCCGTGCCGATGAACGTGCAGGAGGTGCTGACCCGCGCCGAGCGCGCCGGGGCAGAGGTCTCTCCGCCCACGCTACCGTCGAGCGCCGGGACCAGGGCAGCTGGTCGCTGGTGCTGCAAAACACAGGCCTCCTCGGCGAAAGCTGGAGCCTCGACCGGCCCCGCCTGCCCGCCCCGCATCAGGTGGTGGCGGAACTCTATACCTCGACCATCGACGAAGAGCTGAACGGACGGCGCGGGCTGGTGAACTCCGGCAGCCTGTCGAACCGCTCGCTGATCTACCACGGGCTGGTGACGCTGAACGCGACACTGCTGGGCTTCCTGATCGGCACCGGGCTGGGCGTGCTGCTGGCCATCGGCATCGTGCACAGCCGGGTGATGGACATGAGCGTGATGCCCTGGGCCATCGTCAGCCAGACCGTGCCCATCGTGGCGCTGGCGCCGATGATCATCGTGGTGCTCTACTCGATCGGCGTGCAGGGGGTGATCCCCAAGGCGGTGATCTCGGCCTACCTGTCCTTCTTCCCGGTGGTCGTGGGCATGGTGAAGGGGCTTCGCAGCCCCGACGCCATGCAGATGGACCTGATGCACACCTACAACGCCAGCAAGGCCACGGTGCTGCGCAAGCTGCGGCTGCCCGCCTCGGTGCCCTATCTCTTCGCCTCGCTCAAGATCGCCATCGCCGCCAGCCTCGTGGGCGCCATCGTCGGAGAGCTTCCGGTCCAGAAAGGCGGCCTCGGCGCGCGCATGCTGGCGGGCAGCTACTATGGCCAGACCGCGCAGATCTGGGCCGCGCTCTTCATGGCCGCAGCCCTTGCCGCGCTGTTGGTCTGGGCCATCGGTGCCGCCGAGCGCAGCACCCTGAAACGCATGGGGATGAGCCAATGACCGCCGCAAACCCGTTTTCCGCACCGGAAAACGCGAAATCCGCCGCGGATTTCGCCACCCCCCGCAGCAACCCGTTTTCCGGCCCGGAAAACGGCGCGGATTTCGTCCCGAAATCCGCCCCCCACCGGGAAAGGCCCGCGCCATGATGCTGGTTCTTGCCGCCCTCGCGCTCTGGGCCGCGGGTCTCGCGCTCAACCTGCGGCTCGCCACCGGCCCCGCCCGCGACCGCGCCACCACCCGCCTGCTGGTGCCGCTGATCTTCGGCGCCACCCTCATCGGCATGTGGGAGCTGACGGTGCGCGGCCTCGGCGTGCCCCGGGTGATCCTGCCGCCGCCCAGCCAGATCGCCCAGACCTTTGCCGCCAACCTGCCGCTGCTCTGGAGCGACTTCACCCAGACCATCCTCAAGGGCGCGCTTTCGGGGTACCTCATCGGCTGCTCCGCCGCCTTCGTCACGGCGCTGGTGATCGACCGCAGCCCCTTCCTGCGCGCGGGCCTCATGCCGCTGGGCAACTTCATGGCGGCGCTGCCCATCGTCGGCACCGCGCCGATCCTCGTCATGTGGTTCGGCTTCGGCTGGCAGTCCAAGGCGGCGGTCGTGGTGCTGATGGTCTTCTTCCCGATGCTGGTGAACTGCGTCGCGGGGCTGACGGACACCACGGCGATGCAGCGCGACCTGATGCGCACCTATGCCGCCTCCTGGGGCCAGACGCTGCTGAAGCTGCGCCTGCCCGCCGCGCTGCCCTTCATCTTCAACGGGCTCAAGATCTGCACCACCCTCGGCCCTGATCGGCGCCATCGTCGCGGAATTCTTCGGCTCTCCGACTCTGGGTCTGGGCTTTCGCATCTCCACCAGCATCGGGCAGCTCGATCTCGGCATGGTCTGGGCCGCCATCCTCGTCGCGGCCATCGCGGGCACGCTGACCTACGGGCTTGCGGCGCTGGTCGAGAAGCGCATGACTTTCTGGCACCCCTCGCAGAGGGGCAGCCGATAACGGGCCCGGGCAAACGGGCCACGACCACCAAGGAGGTACTGCCAATGAAACAGACATGGATCGCCGCCACCGCGGCCCTCGGCCTTGCCAGCCCGGCGCTGGCCGCCGACGCGGTCACGCTGCAGCTGAAATGGGTCACGCAGGCCCAGTTCGCGGGCTACTACGTAGCGCTGGAAAAGGGTTTCTACGAAGAGGCCGGCCTTGACGTGACCATCCTGCCCGGCGGCCCCGACATCGCGCCGACGCAGGTGATCGCCGGCGGCGGCGCCGACGTGATCGTCGAGTGGATGCCCGCCGCGCTGGCGGTGCGCGAGAACGGGTTGCCGCTGGTCAATATCGCCCAGCCCTTCAAGGCCTCGGGCATGATGCTGACCTGCTGGAAGGACGTGGGCATCGAAAGCCCCGAGGATCTCGACAACCGCACGCTGGGGGTCTGGTTCTTCGGCAACGAATACCCCTTCCTGTCGTGGATGTCGGCGCTTGGCATCGCCACCGACGGCAAGGCCGAGGGCTCGGTCGAGGTGCTCAAGCAGGGCTTCAACGTCGATCCGCTGCTGCAGCGGCAGGCCGATTGCATCTCGACCATGACCTACAACGAGTTCGGCCAGGTGCTCGATGCGGGTGTGACCGAGGACGAGCTGATCACCTTCAAGTACCAGGACCAGGGCGTCGCCACCATGGAGGACGGCCTCTACGTGCTCGAAGAGAACCTCTCGGACGAAGCCTTCGTCGACAAGATGGCGCGCTTCGTCGATGCCTCGATGCAGGGCTGGAAATGGGCCGAGGAGAACACCGAAGAGGCGGCGATGATCGTGCTCGACTACGACGAGACCGGCGCCCAGACCGAGGCGCACCAGATCCGCATGATGGGCGAGGTCGCCAAGCTGACCGCGGGCTCCAACGGCGCGCTGGACCCCGCCGATTACGAGCGCACGGTCGAAACGCTGCTGGCGGGCGGCTCCGACCCGGTGATCACCAAACAGCCCGAGGGCGCATGGACCCACGTGGTCTCTGACAAGGCGCTGGACTGAGCCGCGACGGCTTCGGTCCCTGACGCGCCCGGCCCGCGCGAGGGCCGGGCCCTCCGCGCGGCCTGACCGGGAAACGACACCCCTGCGGGACACCGCGGGGGTGTTTGCCCCTGCGGCGGCGGCCAGAAGAGCCGCCTCTCCGACCGGCCCGGCGCGCCCTCTCCTTGCCCTGCCGCTGTCGCGCGCGCTACACAAGCCCCGACCCGCCGCGCGCCCACCGGCGCATCGCCACCGAAGGAACAGCCGCCATGATCCTCGTCTTCGGCAAGACCGGCCAGGTGGCCACCGAACTCGGTCGCCTGGGCGGCGTCACCCTGCTGGGGCGCGACCGGGCCGACCTGTCGGACCCGCAGGCCTGCGCGACGGCCATCCACCACGCCCGCCCGCGCGCGGTCATCAACGCCGCCGCCTATACCGCCGTCGACCGGGCCGAAGAGGAGGAACCCCTCGCCACCCGGATCAATGCAGAGGCCCCCGGCGCCATGGCCCGGGCCTGCGCCGCGCTGGACATCCCGCTGGTGCATGTCTCGACCGATTACGTCTTCGACGGCAGCGGCGACAGCCCGCGCGACCCCGGGGCCCCCACCGGACCGCTCAACGCCTACGACCGTTCCAAGCTGGCCGGAGAGCAGGCGATCCGCGACAGCCATGCGGCCCATGCCATCCTGCGCACCTCATGGGTCTTCTCCGCCCATGGGGCCAATTTCGTGAAGACCATGCTGCGCCTCGGCGCCAGCCGCGACAGCTTGAGCGTGGTGGCCGACCAGATCGGCGGGCCGACCCCCGCCGCCGCCATCGCGGGCGCCTGCCAGACCATGGCCGGGCAGCTGGCAGAGGGCAAAGGCACCCCCGGCACCTACCACCTCTCAGGCGGTCCGGACACAAGCTGGGCCGGTTTCGCGCGCGAGATCATGGCGCAGGCCGGGCTGCCCTGCCGCATCACCGACATCCCCACATCCGACTTCCCGACCCCGGCAGAACGGCCCTTCAACTCGCGCCTCGACTGCAGGTCACTGGCAGACCGCTTCGGCATCGCCCGCCCCGACTGGCGCAGGCATCTGTCCGAGGTCCTCGCCGAATTGCACGCCGCCTGACATCCGCCCCGGACCGCGCCGCCCCGTCCCCGGCGGCCGTCCTGCACAGCCGCATGCCCGCACGGCCCAGGCCTCCCCTCATCCGTCCTTCTTCTGTCCGGAAAATATCCCGGGGTCCGGGGCAGAGCCCCGGTTCCGACACCGCCCCATCGGACCGCCGCCGGCGTTCTGCCCAATTCATGGGCAGCCCCCACCCCTCACCCACCATAAAGCCGCCATCCCGGCCCGGCCATTCGCCGCCCGGGCCTTTACCCGCCGCCAGAGCCGTATACCCTTTGAGCCATGACCCAGCCGGACGCCAAGCCAGCACCCGCCCCCGCTGCCCTCGACAGCCGTCTCAGGGCGCTTCTGATGCGCCTCTACCCGGATCGGGATAGCGACGCGCTGACCGCTGAAGTGCTGAACGCCTTCTGGCCCGACCGCACCTGGCGGCGCCGCACGCGCAGGCCGGGCAATGCGCTCTGGTCTCAGAAGGACGCGGTGCTGATCACCTATGGCGACAGCCTGATCGACGGCGTCTACAAGCCGCTCGACCTGCTGCGCGACTTCCTGAACAGCTACATGAAGGGCACCGTGAACGGGGTGCATATCCTGCCCTTCTTCCCCTTCACCTCGGACGACGGCTTTGCGGTGACCGACTACCGCAAGGTGAACCCGGCGCTTGGCGACTGGCCCGACATCCAGCGCATCGGCGAGGATTTCGACCTGATGTCCGACCTCGTGCTGAACCACGTCAGCAGCCAGGGCACATGGTTCAACGCCTACCGGCAGGGACAGGAACCCTACGACAGGTTCTTCTTCGAGGCCTCCCCGGACGACGACCTGTCCATGGTCGTCCGCCCGCGCACCACGCCGCTGCTGCAAGAGGTCGAGACGGCGAAGGGGATCAAACACGTCTGGTGCACCTTCAGCCACGATCAGGTCGACCTCGACTTCCGCAACCCCGAGGTGCTGCTGGAGATCCTGCGCATCATCCGCCTGCATGTGGACATGGGGGTCAAGATCATCCGTCTGGACGCCGTGGCCTTCGTCTGGAAGGAGCCGGGCACGCCCTCGATCCACCTGCCCAAGACCCATGCCATCGTGCAGCTACTGCGGGTGCTCGCGGATTTCGCCAGCGAAAGCGTGATCCTGCTGACCGAAACCAACGTCCCCAAGGCCGAGAACCTGTCGTACTTCGGCCAGTTGAACGAGGCGCATTGGATCTACAACTTCCCGCTGCCGCCGCTGATCCTGCACGCCATGCTTTCGGGCAACGCGGTCTCGCTGTCCAAGTGGCAGCGCGCCATGCCGCCCGCGCCGCAGGGCTGCGCCTACCTGAACTTCTCCGCCAGCCACGACGGCATCGGCATGCGCCCCGCCGAGGGCCTGCTGCCGGACGAGGAAATCGCCCGCATGATCCGCACCGTGCAATCGGGCGGCGGGCTCGCCTCGATGCGCGCGCTGCCCGATGGCGGCACCGCCGTCTACGAGCTGAACGCCACCTATTTCTCGGCGGTGAGGAAGACCTACAGGGGCGAGGACGGGATGCAGGTGCCGCGCTTCCTCTGCTCGCAGACCATCGTGATGTCGCTGGAAGGGGTGCCCGCCTTCTACATTCATGCCATGCTGGGCACGCCCAACGATCTCGAGGGCGTGGACCGGCGCGGCATGAACCGCGCGATCAACCGCCACCGCTGGGACTACCCCGCATTGCGCAGGCTGCTGGAGGACCCCGAAAGCGATCAGAGCCGCGTGCTGACGGCGCTGTCCGACCGGCTGAAGATCCGCGCGAAGCAGCCCGCCTTTCACCCCAATGCCACCAACTTCACCCTGACGGTGGACGACCGCGTCTTCTGCGTCTGGCGCCAGTCCATCGACCGCAGCCAGTCGATCTTTGCCCTGCACAACGTCAGCGCAGAGACGGTCGAGCTGCCCCCCGGCGCGCTGAACCTGATCGCGGACGAGACATGGACCGACCTGCTGTCGGGCGAGACCCTGCACCCCGAAGAGGACGGCGTGACTCTGGCGCCCTACCAGTGCCGCTGGATCACCAACCGCTGACCCGGGGGCCGCAGAGGGCAAAAGGCTATGCGGATTCAGCGAACCATGGCATCGTGACGGTCTGTTCCATGAATTGGACCCGATACATTGACCTGTCTACACCCGCGCCTTTTGCGCCCGCTTCTGTCCGCCTTCACCCTGGCGACCCTTGGCCTTGTCGTCAGCCTAACGCCGGGAACTCCCGCCTCCGCCGCCGAGATCACCCGGCGCGGCAGTTGCGAGGCCTCGCTGACCGGGCAGATCGACCCCGGCGACGGCGACCGCCTGCAGGCGATCCGGGACAGCGATAGCTGCCGCTACTTCGAGCTGTATCTCTCGTCCCCCGGCGGCAGCGTCAAAGAGGCGCTGTCCATCGCCGACAGCCTCATGAACGTGATCACCTTCATCGAGGCGGATCAGCAGTGCCTGTCCGCCTGCGCGCTGATCTTCATGGCGGCACGGACCTGCGGCGGCGCGCCCTATTACTGTGCGCCGACGCGGAACATGCACCCGACCGCGACGCTGGGGTTTCACGCGCCCTTCCTGAAGCCCGGCCAGGCAGAGCAACTGGTGCCACTGGACCTGTCGTTCAAGGCTGCCCTGGGCATCTTCGCCGATATCCAGAACACCTTTTCCCGGATTTCCGCCAGCGTCGCCAGCACCGGCTACTCCGGGTCGATGATCCATGCCGACCTCTTCGCCAAGATGTTCAGCACGCCGCCCGAAGAGTTCTACACCATCGTCACCAACGACCAGTTCCACACCTTCGGCATCGGCCTGACCGGCGATGTGCCCGAGGACCGCGCGCCGGATCTAACCCGCGGGCAGGCGGAAATGCTGTGCTACAACGTCCTCTACGATACCTACCGGGGCTGGAACCACTCGGAATACGGGTTCGAGGATTATGGCACCATGACCCTCGGAGACGTTCCCAGCGTCGCCGACTACCGCAGGCGCGGAAACGAGCAATTCGTCCGCTTCGACGGTCTGAACCTTGGGATCGGCTGGTCGGGATGGTGCCAGGTCCAGGGGTTCGAGGGAAATCCCATGCTGGACGTGGCGCTGTACCGGGGCGATGCCTTCCCTTCGCAGGACACGCCCGCCGAGGAACGGGACCGCCTGCATTACAGCATGGCCTATCCCGCCCAGACGCCGGTGGCCGGCCTGTCATGGGGCGGCTCCGGCTCTGGCGCTTCGGTGTCCCTGCCCGAACTGACCGGACTGGCGCGCGAGTATTTCCGGCGGCTGGACCGGACGGGCAATGGCGCCCCCTCTGCCCTGTGGATTTCGGAAAAGCGCGAAGCCATCGACAGCGCCGCCTCGGGCATCTGCGCGACTCGAGGCGCTCGACATCCTGAACCAGTCGCGGTCCGGGCGGTCTGCCTCTGTCGTGCTGCGGGCCAGCGTCACCGCCTGCGGCGCGTCCAGCGGCGAATCCTACCGGCTGCGGATGGAGTTCACCGACACCGGGTCCGGCTGGCAGATCATGGCGCTTTCGAGCGCCGACTGATCCGCCCGCCGCCCGTTCGGCCCCAGCGGACTCTTTCCGGGCAGGGCGCAGAAAGCCGACATGTCCGACGGCGCTTCGGCGTTGCCCGAGCGCCTTCGGCCACCTGCACGAAGCACGCGAGGATCGACCGGGGCCGACAACGTTTCGCCCCCTGCGCCGCATCAGCCCGGTCGGGTCATCCATAGGCCCCCTGCCCGGACAGGCCCCATGATCGCAGGGGTCGAACAGCCTGCTGCCGCCTCTCTGGCCGCATCGCGTGACGCGGCGCAGGCCAGACGCCTTGCGCAGGTCACCCTGCCCTCTTCGCCGCGAGCATGCTGTCGGGGCCAAGCCCGCCCCCGGCGAGCGCCCCGCTGCCCCTCAGAACGGCATGGGCGCGAATTCCGCCTCGTCCGCCGCCACCGCCGCCTTCAGCTCGGCCACCAGCGACGGATCGGCGGCGTTCACCCGGCTCCAGTTCGGGATGAAGGGCGCCTCGTTGGGCTTGGCCAGGAAGGTATGCCCGGCCACCATGATATTCTCGGCGAACAGCTCGATGGTCTTCTCTTCGCGGTGCCGGTCCAGCGTCAGCCCGTTCATCTTGGCGTCGTTGTCGTAGAACTCCAGCAGGTCCAGCGCGACGCGGTAGTAGGTCGCCTTGAGCGCCCGGAAGGAGTTCGCCGTGAACACCGTCCCGTCGGCGGCGAGCTTGCGGAAGATCGCCTTGCAGATGTCGGTGGACATGCGGTTCAGCCCGCCCTGCGCGTCCTCTTCGCTGACCTCCTGATGCTTGTGGTCATAGGCATCCGAGATTTCGACCTGACAGACCGAATGCCGCCCGAGATTGCGCCAGACCTCTGACAAGACACCGATTTCCAGCCCCCAGTCCGAGGGGATGCGCAGGTCGGGCAAAAGCGAGGTGCGCAGCGCGAATTCCCCCGACAGCGGGTAGCGGAAGGCGCGCAGGTAGTCGATGTAATCGCGGTCGCCCACCACCTTCTTCAGCGCGATCAGCAGCGGCGAGACCAGAAGCCGCGTTACCCGCCCGTTCAGCTTGCCGTCGCCGATGCGCGGGTAGAAACCCTTGGACAGCTGGTAGCGGAAGTTCGGGTTCACCACCGGGTAGACCAGCCGCGCCAGCATCTCGCGGTCATAGGTGACGATATCGCAGTCGTGCAGGGCCATCACGGCGCTGTCCTGACAGGAAATCAGGTAGCCCATGCAGGTCCACATGTTCTTGCCCTTGCCCGGCTCTTCGGGGGCAAGGCCGTGCTCGGTCAGCCGCTCTTCCAGCGCCTTCATCCGGGGGCTGTCGTTCCAGATCACCACGTGGTTCTGCGGCAGTCTGGAAAAGAAGTCGCGCGCGCGGCGGAACTGGCTTTCGTCGGCCCGGTCCAGCCCGATGATGATGCGGTGCAGGTAGGTGACCTGGCGCAATTCGTCGAGGATATTGCCCAGTGCCGGGCCTTCGAGTTCCGAGAAGAGCGAGGGCAGCACCAGCGTGATTTTCCGCGTCTGCGCAAAGGTCTCGATCTCGTAGACCAGCTCCTCTAACGGGCGCTGCCGAAGGTTGTGAAACTGCGCGATGTTTCCGTTCTGGTGAAAATCGGCCATGGTCTCAATCCCCTGCCTTCTGCAACTCTTGAACGAGTCCGATCACGGCATCGTTCCAGCCCTCGGGGCCGATCTTCCTCGTTCGGCGGATGCGGCCCCCGGCCTCTTCGGGCAGCGGGGCGATGGAGGGCGCATGGTCGTTGCGGACGATCACGCCCACATCCGCCGCCTGCAGCAGATCCACGTCGTTGGGCGCGTCCCCCAGCGCGATGACCGTATCGGGCGACAGCTCTGCCGCCACCTGCCGCAGCCCGTCCGCCTTGGTCCGGCCCAGCGACAGGGTCAGAAAGCGCCCGCCGTGCCGCGCATGGATGCCCTGCCGGTCCAGTGGCCTGAAGAAACGCCCGGAGGTCGCGGTCGCCGCCCGTCCAGAGCCCCGGTTCCGAGTGTTCGCGACGGCGGGCCAGCGCCGCGCCCTGCTCTGGCAGGCCGGTCGTCTCCGCGATCTCTGCCGCCGTCATGTCACCGAACCCGCGAAAGCGCTGACGCAGCCGGTCGGGCAGCCTCTCCAGCGCGGCGCGGATGCGGGCGTAACCCGGCGCTGCGCCATCGGCCACACCGGGCCGGTACAGGCCCGCACCGTTTTCGACGATGGCCGGTAGGGCGCCAAGCCCCAGCGCCCGGTGCAGGCCCCGCACCTCGGCGGCGGTCTTGGAGGTGGCGAGGATCAGCGGGATGCCGCGCTGTTTCAGCAGCGCCAGCGCCGGGGCGGCGGCCTGCCATGAATAGGTCTCGTGATCCAGAAGCGTCCCGTCGAGGTCGCTTACCACCATCAGCCCGGGCACATCCGCTCCTTCGCTGCCTCTGCCCCTTTTATGCCCCCCGGTGGCGGGCGCGGCCAGATATCGGGGCGGCTTTGGCGGGCAGCGGGCAGCAGTTCGCCTAATTTTTGGGCGTCAGTCGCTCCAGGGCAGCACCAGGTCCACCGGCCCGCGCCCCGGGGCCACCCGGCGGGCGTTGGGGATATCGTTGCCCTCTGCCTTTTCCCGGGCCTGCGCGGGGCTGTAGCCGAAGCCTGCCCAACGCTGCAGCAGCCGCCGCTCCAGTTCCGGCACCGGCACGTCAAGGAAGACCGACAGGTCCCAAAGCGGCGCCAGCGCCGTCCACGGGGCCTCTGCGAGACAGAGGTAATTACCCTCGACCACGACGACCGAGACCTCCGGCCCGATCTCCTGCACCCCGGCGATAGCGATTTCGCGCGAACGGTCGAAGACCGGCACATAAACATGCTCTCCGGCGGCGACCCGGCCCAGGGTGGCGGTAAAGCCGCCCGCGTCGAAGGTCTGAGGCGCGCCCTTGCGGGGCAAGAGCCCCTTCCGGCGCAGCACCGAATCGTCGAGGTGAAAGCCATCCATCGGCATCAGCGCCGCCTGCGGTCCAAGCGCCGCGACCACCGCCTCTGCCAGCGTCGACTTGCCCGCGCCCGGCGCACCGGCCAGCGCCACCATCAGGCGCCCGCCCCGCGGGGCAAGCCCGTCCAGCCGCGCGACCACCGTCCTTGCCGCCTTTTCCACCGTTGTCATGGCGCAGATCCTCCGTCCCTGCCCAATACCTGACACCAACCCGGGACCGGCCCGCAAGGGGCTGGATCTGTAATGCCTTTTGGACCACTCTGACAGGACGCGGCCAGGAAGACGGCGCCAGATCGTCCCTAGCCGTGCCATAACCCGGGGAGGGGGTCATGAGCGACGAAACCACCACCGGCGAGACCGTGGACATGGGCGATCTCGGCAGCAGGCAACGCGAAACGGCAGAGCGGCTGCAACAGCTGTCCCTGCGCCTGATGTCCGCGCTGTCGCGGCGCAAGGCGCCCAACCCGGGCATCGAGGCGCCCGGCCCCGACCTTTACGCCAAGACCGCCGCCGCGTGGTGGGAACAGATGATGCAGAACCCCGCCCGCGCGGTCGGGCACACCATGGGTTTCTGGGAAGGCTCGATCCGCGCCTGGACCGGCGCGATGAACCCCGGCCCCGACGACGCCGAGGCCAAGCCGGACAAGCGTTTCACCGACGGGGAATGGGACAGCAACCCCTGGTTGAACTACCTGAAACGGCAGTACAAGGTGACCTCCGGCGCCATGCGCGCGGCGGTCGAGGATCTGGACACGCTGCCCGACAAGGAAAAGCGGCGGCTGCGCTATTTCTCGGACCAGATCGCCAACCTGATGGCGCCGAACAACTTCCTCGGCTCCAACCCCGAGGCGCTGCGCCGCGCCATGGAGACAGACGGCGAAAGCCTGATCCAGGGGCTGGAGAACCTGGTGACCGATCTGGAGGCCAACGACGGCGAGCTTCTGGTCAAGCTGGTGGACGACAGCGCCTTTTCGGTGGGCGAGAACATCGCCACCGCGCCCGGCCAAGTGGTGCTGCGCACCAAGATGATGGAACTCATCCAATACGCGCCCGCGACCGAACAGGTCCACGCCGTGCCGATCGTGATCTTTCCGCCCTGGATCAACAAGTTCTACGTGCTCGACCTGAAGCCGCAGAACAGCCTGATCCGCTGGCTGGTCGATCAGGGCTACACGGTCTTCGTCGCCTCTTGGGTCAACCCCGGCCCCGACATGGCCGACACCGGGATGGAGGATTACATCGAGCACGGTTTTCTGGCGGGGATCGACGCCGCCAAGAAGATCACCAAGCAGAAGAAGGTCAACGCGGTCGGCTACTGCATCGCGGGCACGACGCTGTCGCTGACGCTGTCGCTGCTGAAGCAGCGCGGCGACCGCTCGGTCAATTCGGCCACGCTGTTCACCGCGCTCACGGATTTCTCCGATCAGGGAGAGTTCACGCCCTTCCTTCAGGACGATTTCATCGACGGCATCGAGGTCGAGGTGAACCGGTCGGGTCTGCTGCCCGCGCGGGTGATGTCGCGGACCATGTCCTTCCTGCGCTCGAACGACCTAGTCTACGGCCCGGCGATCCGCAGCTACATGCTGGGAGAAACGCCGCCCGCCTTCGACCTGCTGTACTGGAACGGCGACAGCACCAACCTGCCGGGGCGCATGACGATGCAGTACCTGCGCGGGCTGTGCCAGCGCAACGAGTTCGCCAAGGGCGCCTTCGAGCTGATGGGGCACAGCCTGTCAGTCCGGGATATCGACGTGCCGCTGATGGCGGTGGTCGCCCAGACCGACCACATCGCCGCGTGGAAGGACTGTTACCGGGGGGTGCAGGCCATGGGCAGCGGCGCCAAGACCTTCGTGGTCTCGGAATCGGGCCATATCGCCGGGATCGTGAACCCGCCGTCGAAGAAGAAATACGGCCACTACATCAACGACGACCTGCGCGGCGATGCCGAGGCATGGCTGGCCGAGGCCAGCTTCCACGAGGGATCGTGGTGGCCGCGCTGGGATGCCTGGCTGACCGAGCGCTCGGGCGAGATGGTGCCCGCCCGCAAGCCCAGGCAAAGCGATCTGGGCCCCGCGCCGGGCAGCTACGTCAAGGTCAAGGCAACCTGAGGCGGGGGCGTCCCGGGGATGCGAAGGCGGGCCGGGCGACGAGGTCGGGGCCCCGGCCCTCCGGGACAGCGGCGCCCCGTGGGGCGCGACGACGGGAGGCGCGGCGACGGGAGCGCGGCGATGACCGGCGCGACCCGCCCTTCCCTGCATGCTCGGATCTCCGCCGGGGCGCCGCGCGGCGCGGCTTGCGCGATTGAGTGCGGCGCCCGGCACAGGTAAGACAGCCCCATGATGCGCCTCGCCCCCCTTGCCCTTCTGCTGCTGCCCAGCACCGGCCTTGCCCACCCGCATATCTTCGTCGATGCCTCTGCCGGGTTGCGTTTCGACGACGCCGGACGGCTGGAGGCGCTGCGGATCGTCTGGCTTTACGACGGCATGACGACGCTGAACCTTTATGTGCAGCTTGGCACTGGACGAAGACGGCGACGGCGCGCTGAACGAGATCGACCTCGCCCGCGTTGCCCATGGCGAGACCGACTGGCCCCCCGACTACGAAGGCGACACCTATCTTCTTCAGGGCAACGCCAAGGTGCCGCTGGGGCGGCCCCGGAACGGCACCGCGCGGATGATCGGCGACCGGGTCGAGGTCACCTTCGACCTGCCCCTTGCGGAACCGCTGGCGGTGACCGATGGCGCGGTCCTGAAGCTCTACGACCCGACCTATTTCTACGCCTACTCGGTGGAAACGGTGCTGGAGCCCTCGGCCCTGCCCGCCGACTGCGCCCTTTCGGTGGTGCCCTTCGAACCCGACGCCGCCGACGCAGAGGCGCAGCGCCAGCTTGCCGCGCTGTCCGCCGAAGAGGTGCCCGACGATCCGCAGATCGGTGAACGCTTCGCCGATGAGGTAAGGCTGACATGCGGCTCGTCCTGACGCTTGCCGGGGCGCTGGGGCTGGTGCTGCTTCTGACATGGGCGGCATCGGGGCCTCAGGCCGATGCGCTGTTTCACTGGGCCGCGATGCAGCAACGCGATGTCCAGAACGCGATGGCGGGCGCGCTGCGGGCGATCCGCTCTGGCGACAGGCTGGCGCTGGCGGGTCTGTGCGGCCTGAGCGCGGCCTACGGCTTCCTGCATGCCTTCGGGCCGGGCCACGGCAAGATCCTGCTGGGCGGCGCCGCCCTTGCCGGAGCCGTGCCGATGCGCAAGATGGCGGCCATCGGCATCGCCGCCAGCCTTGGCCAGTCCGTGACGGCCATCGCCATGGTGACGGTGGGCGCGGGCATCGTGGCCGCCGCGGGCGGTGGCGAGGCCCTTGCCGAAGGCCTGCTGGCAAATGCAAGCCGCTGGATCGTGGCGGCCATCGGCGCGCTGATCGCCCTGCGCGGGGCACGGCATCTTTGGCAGGTCCGGCGCGCAGCGGCCCCCGTCGCCATCGGCTCCGGCCTTGACGGGCTTGCGGCCGCCCCGGCGCGGATGGACCGGCACGGGACGCTCGCGGCGACGACGGACCTGCCGTTCAAGGCACGGGCATTCCGCCACGCGGCCCATGCGGGGGCAGCCTCGGGCCAGACCCCCGGCGCCCACCACGATCACCACGCGGCCCATGACCCGGCCTGCGGCTGCGGCCATGCCCATGGCCCCACGGTCGCAGAGGTCGCCGCCGTCACCTCGCCCCGAGAGATCGCGGCCCTGATCCTTGCCATCGCGATCCGCCCCTGCACCGGCGCCCTGTTCCTGCTTGCCATCTCCTTCGGGCTGGGCATCCCGCTTGCCGGCATCCTTGCCACGCTTGCGATGGGGCTGGGGACCGCCGGGTTCAACCTGATTGCCGTCGCCGGGGGCGGGTTTCTGGGGCGCCTGCTGCGCGACCGGGCGCCCCGGTCGCTTGGCGCCGGAACCGCCCTGATCGGCGCGGGCCTGCAACTGGCGGCGGGCACGGTCATCGTGATCCTGACGCTGGGCCTGATGCCGTAGCGGGCGAGCTGCCCCCCGCTGGACAGGGGGCGACGGGCCTCTCTCGCGGAAGCCCTGCGCCGGGGGCCGCGCCGGGACGGGCTTTCAGGGTCCGGCATGGCCCCGATTGCCGCCCGCCCTTCCCGGATCGGCGCCCTCCCGCCCCCGCACTGGCGCCGCATGCTCGGCCCCCGTTGCCGGAAACGCCACCCCACCCTTGCCGGAACCGGGAGGCGGTCGCATCTTCAGGATCACGCCACCGGACCCGCTGCGCCCTTCAGGGAAAACGGATTGCAGGCATGCGCTGCATCGACTGCGAAGCCCAGATGTCCGCAGGGTGCCGAAGTCGGCCAGGTGAGTTCCTTCATCGGGCTGCCCGGCGCATCACGCGGGGCCGAAATGCGCCCCGGGAGGCAAGAAGCAGGTCAGGGCCGCGCTGCGCTCACACCTCGATGACCCGGCATTCGGCCTGCCTGCAGTCCCGCAGCAGCGCCGGTGCCAACCGCGCGCCGGTGACGACCACGTCGAAGTCGCGGATATGGCCCATTTGGCAGGCGAGATCCAACCCGATCTTGGTGCTGTCCACCACAAGGACACTCTGCTTGCCGCAGTCGACGATGGCCCTGCGCACGGCGATCTCGTCCGAGTTGTAGTCCATCACGCTGCCCGAGGCAGACACCCCGCCGCAGCTGAACACGGTGTAATCGACCCGGTATCTCGAGAAGAACGCATGCGCGGCCACGCCGATCATGTCGAGGTCGCGCATGCGGACCGGTCCGCCGGCCAGCTCGACCGCGACACCGGGCGCGTTCTGCAGCGCGCAGACCGCGTGGATGCTGTTCGAGGCCACGAAGAGATCCTTGTGGGAGGTCAGGAACCTTGCGCATTGCTCTACCGTCGTCCCCGTCCCAAGCGCCACGCGGGCGCCGTCGGGGATCAGGTTCTTGACCGCCAGAGCGATGCGTTGCTTTTCTTTCCGGGCAATCCCCTCGCGCGGCAGATATCCGATGTTCTCGCTCTGCTGACGCAATTGCGCCCGCCCATTGCGCCGCTGCACCAGGGCAGCCTCGTCAAGATCGCGCAGATCCGCGCGAAGGGTCTGGACCGATACGCCCAGACGCCGGGACAGATCGACCGCCGACAGGGACTCGTTCTCCGACAGAAGCGCGATGATGGCGTCACGACGCCCATGCAGGTCCAGCCTCACAAGAACTTTCCTTCGAAAACACATGCATCCGGGGAAAGCTTATGAGGGATCGGTAAGTGTCTCAATATAAATAAATATTTAATACTACAGTTACAAAACTGTTAATAAGCGCGGGGATAAGGGCGCCGAAGACAGCTTTCGTTCGAAAGCATCAACCCGGGAGTGCCCCATGAAATCCGTCCTCACCACCACCGCTTTCGCGCTCATGGCCAGCACCGCCATGGCCGACACCATCACGCTCTATACCTCGCAGCCCAATGCCGATGCGCAGCAGACCGTCGACGCCTTCAAGGCGGCCAACCCGGGCACCGAGGTCGAGTGGGTCCGTGACGGCACGACCCAGCTTCTGGCACGCCTGCGGGCCGAGATCGAAGCCGGCAACCCGCAGCCCGACGTGCTGCTGATCGCCGACACCGTCACGCTGGAAGGCATGGCGCAGGAAGGCCTGCTGAGCCCGTATCAGTCGCCCGAGGCCGACGCCTACGATGCGGCGCTCTATTCGCCCGAAGGCCACTACTACTCGACCAAGCTGATCACCACCGGCATCATCTACAACACCGGCGTCGACACCGTTCCGGCCTCGTGGAGCGACTTGGCCGATCCCTCGATGAAGGGCATGGTCGCCATGCCCTCGCCGCTCTATTCCGGCGCCGCGCTGATCCACCTGGCCACGCTGACCGGCGAGGAAAGCCTGGGCTGGGACTACTACGCCAGCCTGGCCGGAAACGAGGCCCGCGCACAGGGCGGCAACGGCGGCACCTTCCGAGGCCGTGGCCTCGGGCGAGAAGCCCTACGGCATGGTCGTGGACTTCCTGACCATCCGCAACAAGGCCGAAGGTTCGCCGGTCGAGTTCGTCTTCCCCGAGGAAGGTGTGTCCTACGTGACCGAGCCGGTGGCGATCATGTCCTCGGTACGACAACATGGAAGGCGCGCAGAAGTTCGTCGATTTCGTGCTGAGCGCCGAAGGCCAGCAGCTGGTTCTGGACATGGGCTACATTCCCGCCCGTGACGGCATGGGCGTGCCCGAGGGCTTCCCGGCCCGCGAGGACATCCAGCTGATGGCCTTCGATCCGGCCGAGGCGCTCGCAAACGCCGAAGCGAACAAGGCCCGGTTCGCAGAGCTCTTTGGCGCCGAGTAATGGGGACAGCCTTGCAATCAGGAAGCAGCCGAGCCGAGGCTCGGCTGCTTTCGTCCATCCTGATCATTGCGCTTTTCCTGACGCTGGCGCCCGTGGTGCGCCTGTTCTTCGAGGGCGTCACCGACCGGGGGCGGCCAAGCCTCGTGCTGATGCGCGAGGTGCTGGCACAGCCCTCCACCCTGAGCGCGCTGAAGCATTCGATCGTCACCGCGGGCCTCGGCACCGTGGTGTCGCTGGTGCTGGGCGCGGCCTTTGCCTTTCTCGTGGCGCTGACCGACCTGCGCGCCAAGGCTGCGCTGGTCTTCTGCCTGATGATCCCGATGATGATCCCGCCGCAGATCACGGCGCTGTCCTGGACCCAGATCATGGGGCCGTCGTCGGTGCTGCTGAAGGCGCTTGGCATCGCGCCGCCGCTGGGGTCGCCGCAGCCGCTCTATTCGCCCGAAGGCATCATCCTGCTTCTGGGCATCCAGCACATGTCGATCATCTTCCTGACCCTGCGCGCGGGCCTGCGTTCCATTCCGCAGGACGTGGTCGAGGCCGCACGCATCAGCGGCGCCCGGGGGCTTCGGACCTGGTGGCAGGTGGTGCTGCCCCTGACCCTGCCAAGCCTTGCGGCGGGCACCGCGATCACCTTCGTGACGGCATTGGGCAATTTCGGCATTCCGGCCATGCTGGGCATTCCCGCGGGCTATTCGACGCTGCCGACGCTGGTCTACCAGAAGCTTGCCGGCATGGGCACGACCGTGCTGGCCGAGGTTTCGGTGCTGGCCATGCTGATCGGCGCCGTCGCCGTGACGGGCATCCTGCTGCAACGCCATTTCCGGGGGCGGCAGAAGCTGCACCTAGTCGGCAGCACCTCGCGCCCCCTGGCCCTGCCGCTGGGCGCGGCGCGGCTGCCGGTGGAGATTGCGCTCTGGGCCGTCGTCTGCGCGATCCTCGTCCTGCCAATGTTCGGACTGCTGGCCACCTCGCTGGTGCCGGCCTACGGCGTGCCGCTGCGGCTGGACACGCTGACGCTGGACAAGTGGCATGAGGTGCTGTTCCGCCAGCCGGTGACGACGCGGGCCTTCGCGAACTCCTTCGGCCTCGCCGCCGGGGCCTCGCTGGCGCTGATGCTGATCTGCCTGCCGCTGGCCTGGCTGATGGAACGGCGGCGGACGCGCCTGGCACGGGTTTTCGACAGCCTGCTCGATCTGCCCTACGCGCTGCCCGGCGTGGTGCTGTCCATCGCCATGATCCTGCTGCTGATCAATCTGCCCTTCACCGATGCCACGCTGTACGGCACGATCTGGATCATCTTCCTGGCCTACATGGCGCGGTTCTTCGCGGTCATGTTCCGCCCGGTCGAGGCCAGCCTGAAGCTGCTCGACCCGGCCATGGACGAGGCGGCGCAATCGGTCGGTGCCTCGCTGCGCCGGCGGCTGCGCGACGTGATCCTGCCGCTGTCCGCCCCGGCGGCGGCGGCGGGCGCGATCCTCGTCTTCCTGACCGCCTTCAACGAGCTCACCGTTTCGGCGCTGCTCTGGTCCTCGGGGACCGAGACCCTTGGCGTGGTGATCTTCAACCTCAACGACAGCGGGGAAACCGGCATGGCCAGTGCCCTGGCGATGACCATCGTCTTCGTTGTCATGGCGCTGATGGGGCTGGTCCAGCTGCTGTCGCGCCGTTTTCCGAAAGGAGTCGTCCCGTGGCAGACATAGACCTGTCTTCCGTCGGCAAGACATTCGCGGGCACGCCCGCGCTGCAAGACATCACCACCCGTTTCGAGGACGGCGAGTTCATCGCGCTGCTCGGGCCCTCGGGCTGTGGCAAGACCACCCTGCTGCGCATCCTCGCCGGGTTCGAGACCCCCACGCGCGGCCGCCTGCGGATCGGCGCGCGCGAGATGGCGAATGCCGACACCGGGGTGAACCTGCCCCCCGAAGAGCGCAACATCGGCTTCGTGTTCCAGTCCTACGCGCTGTGGCCGCACATGAGCGTGCGCCGCAACGTGTCCTACCCGCTGGAGATCCGCGGCCTGTCGAAGGCCGAGATCGCGCGCCAGGCCGATGCCGCGCTTGCGGCGACCGGGCTTGCACCCTACGCGGACCGGATGCCATCGGACCTGTCGGGCGGCCAGCGTCAGCGCGTGGCGCTGGCGCGCTGCCTTGTCTCCGATCCCTGCGCCGTGCTGCTGGACGAACCGCTGGCCAACCTTGACGTGGCGCTGCGCGCCTCGATGCAGGGGGTGTTCACCGACTTCCACCAACGCACCGGCGCCACCATGGTCTATGTCACCCACGACCAGGCCGAGGCCATGGCCATGGCCGACCGGATCGCGGTGATGGACCAGGGCCGCATCCGGCAGTTCGACACGCCGCAGACGCTTTACGAACGACCGAAGAACCGCTTCGTGGCGGAATTCGTCGGGCGCGGCACGGTTGTGCCGGTGCGGGCTGTCGCGCCCCGCAGCGAGGCGCTGGAGGCCGAGGTGCTGGGCGCCCGCGTGGCGGTGCAGGCGGAACCGCAACGCGGGCAAGCCCCTGTCAGCCACGTCTGCCTGCGCCCCGAGAACCTCAGCATCGCCGAGACGGGCGACCTGCGCGGCAAGGTCTCGCGGATCACCTACATGGGCGGCAAGTACCTGCTCGAGGCGATCTCCGGCTGTGGCGCGCGCCTGTTCGTCGAAACGCGGACGCGGTTCGAGGTCGGCGCACAACTGGGCCTTGCCATCAGCAGCCCCTGGGCCTTCGCGGAGGACTGATGCAGAGCGTGAAGATACTGTCAGGCATCGGCGACAAGGGCCCTGCCTGCATTCAACTGACCGTGGACGGGCGGATCTGGCTGCTGGATTGCGGCTTTGGCCCCGAGGCGCATGCCCATTTCGACCCAGCCTGGCTGGAAGGCGCCGAGGCGGTCTTTATCACCCATGACCACATCGACCACATCGGCGGCGCCTCGCACGCGGTCGAGGCCGGGTTGCCGATCTATGCCACCGCGCAGACCGCCAAGGCCCTGCCGCCGGCGGCGGGGTAATCCTGCTGCCCGAGCGGGGGCAGACGGTGATCGACGGCGTGACGCTGACCACCGGGCGCAACGGCCATGCCCTGGGCGGCGTCTGGTTCCATTTCGACCTCGGCGACGGGTTCTTCTATTCCGGTGACTGGTCCGAGGAATCCGACTGGTTCACCTTCGATGCCCCGCCCCCGGCGGCGACCGCCGTCCTCGACTGTTCGTACCATCTGGATGACGTGCCCCAGTCCGAGCGCTTCGCCGCGCTTGATGGGCTGCTGGACCGGATGCAGGGCCAGGTGCTTCTGCCAGTGCCGCCCTCGGGACGCGCCGGCGAGATGGCCCTGCACCTGATGCGGCGCCATGGCTGCGAAAGCGTCATGCTGGACCCCGAATGCCAGTCGGCGCTGCGGATCGCGCTCGACAGCGGGGCGGTCTGTCCCGACGCCCGCGATGTGGCGCCGCTGCTGGATCGCGGCCCGATGGAACAGGCGCGGTTCCTTGTCTGCGACACCCCCAACGCCGATGGCGGCGCCGCACTGGGGCTATGTCCGGGCCTGGAACGAAAGCAGTCGCCTGGGCCGCGATGCGCATGTGGTCTTCACCGGCCACATGACCGCCCATGCGCGCGGCATCTGCAGCGTCCCGGGCGGGCATTTCCAGCGTTGGAACGTGCATCCCCCTGCGCGACCAGCTGAAAATGCTCAGGCGTCTCGGCGCACGGCGCTTCGCACCGGCCTTCTGCACCCGCCCCGAGGACTACCTGGCCGAGGATCTGGAGGTCGAGGTCTTCTTCCACGACCGGGTGCGCCTGTGAGGGGCCTGACGCGTCCGGCGCGGGACTTCTGCCTGATCCGGCACGGCGAAACGACGGCGAATGCGGACGGGATCATCGCGGGCATCACCGACGTGCCCCTGACCGCGCAGGGCCGGGATCAGGCCCGCGCGCTGGCCGCTGGGCCCCGGCCCGACGATCTTGCCGTTTACGCAAGCCCTCTGGCACGCGCCCGGGAAACCGCGCGCCTTGCCTTTCCCGGACGGCAGGTCCGGCTGCACCCCGGCCTGCGCGAACGGGACTGGGGCGTGTTCGAGGGGCGCCCCCTGGCCGAGCAACCGGCCCGCGAAGACACTCCCGACGGCGGCGAGCCACGGGCCGACATGCTTCGGCGTGTCGAGGCGACGATCCTCGGGATCTGCGCGGACCAGCCCGGCGCCCTGCCTGTCCTCATCTGCCACTCGGGCGTCATCCGCGCCGCACGCGTCCTGTGGACGACGGGCCATGCGGGCGGGCGCCCCCGAATGCAACCCCGCTTCTGTTCCGCAAGGCGGGGCCTGACCTGACGGAGACACCCTTATGACCAAAGCTGCACCGACCCCTTGCGTGGTATTCGATGTCGATGGAACGCTTGCCGAATTCGATGCCGACCGCCTTGGACACCTCGTGCATGGCGCGGAAAAGCACTGGGACGACTTCCATGCAGCCATGGCCGATGCCGCGCTGATCGCCCCGATCGCCCGGCTGATGCACCGGCTCAAGGCAAGCGGCGAAACGATCCTGATCTGCTCGGGCCGACCCAATGGCTGGGCCGCGCACACCATCGCCTGGCTGCGCAAGCACGACCTGCCGTTTGACGGCATCTACCTGCGCTCCGAGGACCAGGACGCCGCCACCGACCCCGAAGTCAAGCGCCGCGCGCTGAAAGAGATGCGCGACGACGGCTTTGATCCACTGGCTGGTCGTCGACGACCGCAGCTCGGTCGTCGAGGCCTGGCGCGGCGAAGGCCTGGTCTGCCTGCAATGCGCCCCCGGCGATTTCTGACTGCACGCGCCCTGCCAAGGCCTTTGTCCCGCGCGGCGGGGCAAAGGCAGGGGTGATCCTGTCCGGCAAGCCGGGGTTCATGCAGCCCCTGCCACGCCCCCGCAACGCTCTGGTGGCGCGCCTCGGCCCTGGCAGGAACCCTTGGCTCAGCCAGCTCGACCGGCCTGTCGAAGAGGACGCCTCCGGACAACGCGTGCCGCGCGGACGGGAAAACAGGGCATCGAGATCCGCCGGGGCGTTCCATCCGCGTGGTCGGATGCGCTGGTCGCGGACCCGGCGCCCGCACGACGCCGGTGACACGGGCGCCCATGCGGCTGAACGCATCTGTTCGTTCCCTTCTCCCCCCTTCCGCCCTGTCATCAAAGGTTCACTTGTGGCGCCTGGCCAGCCGCGACAGAGAGAGGCCCGACCAACGACAAGTGGAAAGCCTGCAATGCGCCCTCCCCAGATGACTGATCTTGCCACCCTTCTGCCTCGGGAGGCCTCCGACAGCCTGCGCGCCATGGCGCGTGCCGCCCTTGCCGGTGGCGAAACCGCCAGCAACAGCATGGCGCGTCGCAGCGCGGCCAGACATGGTTCTGAAGGGCCGCCACGACTACCAGACCGACGGCGACATTGCCGCCGAGGCCGCGATCCTGACGGTGCTGAAAGAGGCCTTCCCCGGCTGTGGCATTCGCGGCGAGGAAGAAGTGGGCGACCGGTCCGCCGAGGACGACCACCCCACCTTCGTCATCGACCCGATCGACGGCACCACCAACTATGCATGGGGCATCCCCCACTTCGGCGTGGTGATCACCCGCATGGACCGGGGCGAGGTCACGGCGGGCATCACCTATGACCCCATGATGGGAGAGGTCTTCGCCGCCGAAAAGGGCAAGGGAGCCTGGCTGAACGGTGCGCCGCTGGATGCGCGCGGCATGTCGGACGTGGAAAACACCGTGATCGGCGCTGGTCTGCCGGTGCGCGGCGAGGTGCGCAGCGTACCGGAAGACGTTTATCACGCGGCACTGCGGCGCGCGATGGACCAGACATCGGGCGTGCGACGGCTGGGGAGCTCTGCGCTGTCGATCGCCTATGTCGCGGCGGGGCGCCTTGACGGGTTCTTCGAAGACGGCCTGTCCCTGGTCGATTATGGCGCCTCGGTGCTGATCCTGCGCGAGGCAGGCGGCATCGTCACGGGCTTCGACGGGGGCGAGATCCGCGATCCCGGCGCCATCCTCGCGGGCAGCGCCGGGATGCATCCCTGGCTTCTGCAGGGCTTCGCCGATCAGGCTGTCAGCGCGGCGTAAAGCCCTTCGGGGTCGTCCGTGGTGATCTGGTCGACCCCCAGTCCCAACAGCCTTTCACACAGCGCGACGGCCTGCGATGTTGGCCGTTGCACCGTGTATGCATCGATCCGGCAACCTTCGGCGTGGAAGGCCCCGATCATGTCGAAGTCGCGCGACAAAGCATCGAGGATCAGCCGAATATCCAGGTAGATCATTCGCGCACGGCCCGCCTCGGCCATGGCGCGCGCCACGAAACCGGCATTGTCGCCCGACACGGCCAGCGCCTCGCGCGTGCCATTGTGGCAGGGATCGTGGCCCAGCTGCATCCCGGGCAGTGCTTCCGCCAGCCGCCCGACCGCCGCCGCATCCCCGCCTGACAGGATCATGTGGCGCTGCACCGGGGCAACATCGCGGGCAAAGGCGGCAATGTCGGCATCGGTCAGCGTGGCAGAGGTTTCCTTCAGGTCCAGCTGCAACAGGGCGCCGTCTCCGATCGTGGCTTGCGCAATATCCTGGCAGAGATCGCCCAGCAGGGCGACGGGCACGCTGGTATCCCGGCCTGCGTTGTCGCGCAGGGTCAGCGCGCGCAGCCCCTCGGCCAGACGTGTCGGCCACCTGACCGGCACCGGTCGTGGCCCGCTCGAGCCCCTCATCATGCAGGACGGCGAAACCGCCACCCGCATGAGCCCGCAGATCCACCTCGACCGAGGCGCCAAGGAGCATACCCTCCAGGATGCGGCGCGGATCGAATTCGAAATCCGCGCCTGCCCTACGGCCGCGATGCCACTTCAGCCAGGTTTCCCCGGCGGCGTGCGCGATTCTCACGGAAGTGCGGCCCGCCGCTTCGGACCCATTGCCCTCAGACATGAGCCACCTCACGCAGGCCGGCGCGTTGATCGGGCCGGACCTCTGCGAGTTTCACCCCATCCCGGAAGAGGGCCACGTGGGAGGCCGAAAGGCCAACCTCCTGCCCCGCCTCGAACGCCCCCGAGGGCGGGCACATCGCCTTCAGCCGGGCGCCATCCTCCAGCACGATGTCCAGCAGCAGGTGCGTGCCGTAATCGGTCTGCCGGTGGACGCGGGCAGACATACCGGCGCTGCGTCCCGGGGAGACGGTCAACGCCTCGGGGCGGATCGCCAGTTCGATGGGGCCATTGGGCACCACGGCCTCGACCGGAAACAGCGGATGATCGGCCCGCCCGCCGCGCATGTCGCAGGCCGGGAAGTTCATCGACCCGATGAAACCCGCGACAAAGCGCGTCTCGGGAGAGCGGTACATGCGGTCGGGGCTGGCCGCCTGTTCGATCTCACCGCCGCGCAGCACGATGATACGGTCGGCCAGCGCAAGCGCCTCGTCCTGACCGTGGGTGACGAAGAGCGTGGTGATCCCGAGGCGTCTCTGGATATCGCGCAGTTCCTCGCGCAGGCGTTCGCGCAGGTGCTGGTCCAGGCTGGCGAAGGGTTCGTCCAGCAGCAGGATCTTGGGTTTCAGAACCAGCGCCCGGGCAATGGCGACGCGTTGCTGCTGGCCACCGGACAGCTGCCAGACACGGCGCGCGCCGAAATCGCCGAGACCCACCAGGTCCAGCGCCTCGGTCACCTGGCGCCGGATCTCTGCCTTGGGCAGGCGGCGCAGTTTCAGACCGAAGGCCACATTGTCCGCCACGGACATGTGCGACCAGAGCGCGTGGCTCTGGAACACCATGCCGGTGGGGCGCTTTTCGGGGGGCACGTCGGTCACGTCCTCTCCGTCGATCAGGATGGCGCCGCGCTCCGGCGTCTCAAAGCCGCCGACCATGCGCAGCACGGTGGACTTGCCTGACCCGGACGGCCCCAGCAGGCAGACCAGTTCGCCATCGGCCACGTCCAGCGACAGGTCGGCGATGACATCGGTCCCGTCGAAGGACTTGCCCAGGTTCTTGAGTGTCAGTTGTGCCATTTCAGTTTCCTCACACGCCGAAGCCCTTGGCAAAGGATGCGGACCCGACAAGACGACGGGTGAACATCAGCGCGATGAAGCTGGGGACCCACAGAAGGACCGACAGCACCGCACCATATTGCACGACGATCTGATTGTTGATGTAGGTGATCATGAGCACCGGCATGGTGCGGATCTCGGGCGCGCCGATCAGCCAGGCGCCCTCGGTTTCATAGAAGGTGCCGACGAAGCTGAGCAGCACGGCGGCAAAGATGGTCGGGGCGGCCTGCGGCAGGCTGACCGACCAGAATACGCGGATCGGCCCGGCGCCCGCGTCCCGCGCTGCCTCTTCCATCGCGCGGTCGACGTTCTGGAAGGCCGCGACGGGGATCCAGATCATCATCATCAGCGTGCCGACCAGCTGGATCAGCACCACGCCCCAGAAGGTCGAGATCAGCCCAAGGTTCAGGAAGATCCCGGCGATGGCGACCAGCAGGCCGAATTTCGGAAAGGCATGGGAGGCAAGGAAGGACAGGAAGAGCACGTTCTTGCCCGGGAAATCCATCCGCGCAAAGGCATAGGCCGCAGGCAGGCAGATCAGCGCGGACAGCGCGGTGACCACCAGGGACAGCCGGATCGACAGGGACATCGCGCCCCAGACATCGGGTCGCGACAGGGTCGCCTTCCAGAAGCGCAGGCCCCATTCCTGGGGCAGCAAGCTGGGATAGCGCCAGACCTCGGCAAAGGCCCAGATCGCCACGACGACCAGTGGCACCACCACCACGATGCCAAGCAGGACGGCCAGCAGAAGCCCTACCCAGTCGGGGCGGCGGGTCTTGCGGCTGACCACGGGAGGTGCCGTGGCAAGGGAAGTCTCTGCGATGGTCATCGGTACCGTTCTTTCGGTTGCGCGCAATGGAGCGGACGTAGAAGGCCCCGAAGACCGCGCAGATGGCAAAGGTGATCACCGCCTGGGTGACGGCCATGCGGGGGTCCATGACCTGTCCGAAGGTTCGTTGCATGAAGGGGCCCATCATCTCGGGCGAGGCGGGTCCGAGGACGTAAGGAAGCGTGAAGGCCGAGAAGATCGACAGCACGGTGAAGGACAGCACCACCAGCACCGCGTTGCCGATCTGCGGCAGGATGATGTGGCGCAGCACCGCCAAGGGTCGGGCGCCGGCATCCCGCGCCGCCTCGACCGCGTTGTCGGACACCGCGCCCAGCCCTGCGACCAGCATCAGGGTGGTCAGCGGGATGTTGTCCCACACCAGGCCGATGATTGGTCCCCAAGGGGTCAGGTAAGGAGAATTGATTTTGGGCAGGCCAAGGGCGTTCAGCACCAGGTCGACGCCACCGTTGGGGCCGATGGTGCGGATCAGCGCATAGGCCAGGATGACCGAGGGCACGAACATCGGGAACAGCGACAGCCCCTGCACCACGGCGGCAACGCGGCTTTTCGCGAAGCGCAGGTAGAGCGACAGCGGCAGGCAGATCGCCAGCAGCAGCATCGCGCAGACCGCCGTGACCCACAGCGTCAGCCAGAGGTTCGCCAGCGAGTAGCCATCACTGAAGAAACGCACGTAGGTGTCCAGGCTGAACCGCGTGCCGCTGTCATCGGTACGCAGGATGGTGCGGCTAGATGGCATTGAAGATCGGGTAGATGATGAGCCAGCCAAGCAGGGCGACCGGCACAGAAACGAGAAGGAGGCCCGTAAGCCCCCTTCCGTTGCGTCGTGCCGTGCCGCCCGCCCGGACCCTACCCGCGGACGAAAGATCGGTCATTGCACTCAGCCCCGCGAAATGCCGGGCGCGACGGTGCGGTACCAGCCGTCGTTGATCGCCGCATCCCAGCCCCCGCCCGGGAAAGTCGGGATGGTGGCGGGGATGACATCGGCGTATTTTTCGCGCAGGGCGGGATCGACGCTGTCCCAGGTCACGCCCGGGAAGCCACCCAGTTCGGTGATGATCTTGGACTGGACGTCCACCGACAGGACATAGGCCGCCAGTTGCATGGCAACGTCCAGGTTGGCCGCGTTGGTCGGGATGGTGATGCGGGAGAACCCACCGCAAAGCGCGAGATCCTGAAGCTGCACCAGGCCGGTGTTTTCCGGCAGAACGCCCATGGTGATCGACTGCAGCACCTGGTCGGACCAGACGGGGGTCATAGTCACGACGCCCTGGGCCAACAGCTGGATCGACTGGGTGTTGCCCGAGGAATAGGAACCGCCTTCGTAGAGGCTGGGCGCCAGGCCGTTCAGGATGTCCCATGCGCCCGGCAGCGTCTCTTCCGCGTAGGTGTCGGAGTAGTTCATCAGGGTGAACTTCTGAGGATCACGGCCATTGGCCTCATGGATGGCGCGACGCACGAAGTTGCCACCCGAACCGCCCTTGTCGGGGCGATTGTAGATGAACTGGCCGGGATTGGCGTGGATCCAGGCAGTCATCTCGTCCCAGGTCTTGGGGGCATCTTCGGCCGAGACCTTGGAGGCGTCATAGGCCAGCAGGACCTGGCTGCCGCGATAGGGCAGGTCGAAATCGGTCTGTTTGGCGGCGGGGTTGACCTTGTCCATGTTGTCGATGCCGGCGGTGGCAAAGTTGACCCACAGGCCCGCATCGATCGAGCCTTCGGTCTGATCGGGGGTATAGGCTTCGAACAGGTCGACCTGGGGGTCGTTGTCGGCGCCCAGTGCAGCCATGGCGCGGTCGGCCATCGCGCGCAGGCCGGCGTTGTCACCGGCATCCACGACGCGGACGCGCGCATCGCCGTTCACCGCCTTGAAGCCGGGCAGAATCACGTTGGTCCAGAAGTCCGAGATGTTGCTGTCGGAGCCGGTGTAGACGTTGACGAAACCATCGGCGGCCAGCGTGATGCGGGGCAATGCCAGAGCGGCGGTCGAGGCAGCGGCAGTGCCGAGGAAGGCACGGCGCGAAAGAGGGAGGGACATGGGAGCTCCTGCATGGTCATCGGTCCCGCCGGATGAGTTCGGCAGGCTTGAGAGCCGCGCTGATAGGAGCGAAATATTACGCTTTTGTAAGTACTTGATGACGGTTTGATGATTTTGCTGCGCACCGCCGCGATGGATTTTGACAGCGGCCCGGAAAACTGGTCAGGCGGGTCGATCCCCAAGGAAAACCCATGACGACCCGCCTGACTCTGCCCCTGTTCACCCTTCCTGCCAGCATCTTCTTCGCCAATGCGCTGCTATACGTCACGCTCTTCTCGCGCCTGCCAGAGGTCTCCGCCGCCCAGGGCATCGGCCCTTCGGCGCTTGGGCTGGCGCTGCTGGCACAGACCGCCGGCACCCTTTTGGGTTTTCCGGTGGCCGCCCGGCTGGTCGAGAGGCTGGGGGCGCGGCGCGTGGCAGGTGCAATGCTGCTGGCGGCGCTGGTCCTGCTGCCGCTGGCCGCCTCGGGCGTCATGGCACCCGGCCCGATGGGGCTGGCCCTGCCGCTTTTCGGCTACGGCATCGCCATGGCGATCATGGAGGTCGCCAAGAACCTGATCGCCGCCCGGATCGAAGAACATAGCGGTCGCAAAGTGATCTCCCGCAGTCATGGCTTCTGGTCCGCAGGATTGTTCGTGGGCGCGCTTCTGGGCGGACGGGCCGCCGATGCGGCGCTATCGCCCAACCACCAGATCCTGCTGCTGGGCGTTGCCTGCCTGCCGCTGATCGCGCTGTTGCTGCGTCATCGGGATGCGGCCGCCCCGCCGGTGCCGGATCCGGGCCCGCGCTTCGCCCGGCCCGATGCGTTTGTCCTGTGCCTGCTGCTGCTTGTCGCGGGATTCAGCGTAACCGAAGGCGTCGTCTATGACTGGTCGATGTTCTACCTGCGCAATACGCTGGAGCTGGACGCCGTGATGGCCGCCCGCATCTATGCCGCCTTCACCCTGGGCATGTTCGCCGCGCGGATGATCGGTGACAGGTTGCGCGCACGGGTGTCGGTGCCGCTGCTGCTGCGCAGCATGGCCATCATCTGCCTGGCGGGACTGTTGCTGAGCCTGGTTGCGCCCGGCCTCGGGCTTGGGGCGCTCGGGCTTGGGGTGGGCTTTGCGATGATCGGCGGCGGTGTCGCGCTTGCGGCACCGGTTGCCACGTCGCTGGCCATGAACCACCCGACCCGGTCCCCGACGCGAACCATGGCGGCCTATTCCCTGGTCTCGCTTCTGGCACTTTTCGCGGTGCCACCGATGCTGGGAACGCTGGTGGAAACCCAGGGCGCCGCCAGCGCCTTCACCGTGGCCATGCCCCTGCTTGCGGTGGTTGTCCTTTTTGCCGGTCCGATCACCGCCCGGATGATGCGCTAGACCGTAATCGAACCGGAATACTGGACCATCACCGGCAACGTCGGGCGAAAAAACCGTTTGCAGCGATACGATGGATGCAGCCAAGAGCGGCTCAACCGTCTTGAGCCGTACCCTGGCTCACTCCTTTGCGTTGGTGAGGGGCTCTGTTGCACAAATCCCGCGTGGGATTCATCTCGTGAATCCAGCCCGGTATCTGGGGCGCATGAACAGCCTCACCCCCGAACTACAAGACCGGGTACTGGCCAGCCTACAATGAAGCGCTCAAGCGCCGGGGCTCGCTGACGATCTCCTGACCGGCAGGGCATTCCGAAGGAATGTCCCGGGAGGTTGGTTCGATCCCGAAATGATCCGGGAGGCCGCGCAGACAGGCAGGCGCGGCCGCCAGCAGAGCTACAGCGATGCGGCCATACTGACGTGCCACTCGATGAAGGGGCTGATCGGCACAGTTCATCGCGATCTGCGAGGGGGACAGAGAAGGCCAAGTAATCAACCCGAATGAGGTTATCGATTTCCTGCCGGATGATCGCGGCGCAGGCACCGTAGGGGCTGCGTGATGCGCAGGTGTGGGACCTCAGCCGGAAGCGCCGCTGCTCCCGGCCCACTCCTAGCGTTCATAAAAGTCGCCTTCGCTGCGGAGCAGCCTCACCAGACCGGCCATTCGCCGTGGTTGCAAAGCCGAGGCATAGGCGAACTCACGCTCGGAGTTACTGGACGTCCGTCGATGGCGTCTCAAAGCAAACCGTCGCTCACGCCCAGGTCTCGGAGCGTCGGAACTCGGCCTTGCAGTCGTCGCCGCGCCGCCACCACAGTATGTGGCCGCGCGGTTGCCTTCAGCCGGCGTAGTCCGCATCGGAAACCTTCTCCAGCCAAGTCACCGGCGTGCCATCAATGCTCTCCTGAATGGCGATGTGCGACATGGCGGTATGGGGCGATGCGCCGTGCCAGTGTTTCTCCTCGGCGGGGAAGAAGACCACGTCGCCCGTTCTGACCTCTTCGATCGGGCCGCCTTCGCGCTGGACCCGGCCGCGTACCGAAGGTGATGATGATGGTCTGTCCCGCCGGATGGGTGTGCCACGCGGTGCGGGCGCCGGGCTCGAAGGTGACATGGGCACCGCTGGTGCGACCCGGCGCGTCGGCTTGGAACATGGGGTCGATCCGCACGGTTCCGGTAAAGTAGTCCTCGGGACCGGGGGCGGAGGGCGTGCTGCCAGCTCGGATGATCTTCATGGAATGTCTCTGTTAGTGAGGCGGCGAGGCAGTGCCCGCGCCGCAGGATTTCAGTCTGCGCGGCTCTCGAACACCTGCCGCGCCACGGGCATCGCGGCAAACACCACGGGCCAGCCTGCGTAGAAGGCAAGATGCGACAGCATCGCGCCTGCCTCCTCCTGCGTCAGCCCGTTGTCCATCGCGCGGTTCAGGTGAAAGGCCATCTGCTCGGCTTGACCGGCGGCGATCAGCGCCGCGACGGTGACCATGCTGCGGTCGCGGGGCGCAAGGGCCGGGCGCAGCCAGAGGTCATTGAACAGAATATCGCGCGTTGTGTCGACGACGCCGGGGCTGACATTGGCGAAATTGGACTGGACCGTCTCTTCCCGCGCCGCCTCGGCCTCTTCGTCCAGCGGCAGCAGGTCGGGGTCGAGGGCGGGCAGGTCTTCGGCGGTCACGCCGCGCGCCTCATAGACCGGGGCCATGGCCTCGGCTGCCGCTGTGGCGTTGCCCCAGCCGGTATAGAACGCGAGATGGGTGATGGTTTCCGACAGCTCCGCCGGGGTCACGCCCGCGTCGAGTGCCAGTTCGGTATGCCAGCCGAGAGTGTCCGCTTTGTGGTGTGTGACCAGCGCCGCGAAGGTGACCAGCGCGCGGTCGCGCATCGAGAGCGTCTCGTCGGTCCAGACCGCGCCGAAGAGGTCATCCCTAGCATAAGCAGCGAGGGCCGGAGCCACCTTGTCGGCGGCGGCAGGCAGCGTGCGGGAAAGATCCTGCGCCGAGGCGGCTGTGCTGGCGAGAACGAAGGCGGAAGCAATGATCCGGGTTTTCATGCGAACATCCTAGATATCGGTGAAGTGGCGATGGGGCGGGGACCGATCACGCCGGTCTCAGCCGCCATAGTCCTCGTCAGAGACCAGCTCCCCCCATGTCACTGCCGAGCCGTCCTGAACCGCCTGGATCGCGTAATGGGTGACGGAGGTTCCGCCCGTCGCGCCGTGCCAGTGGCTTACCCTTGCCGGGGCAAAGACCACATCGCCGGTGCGCATCACCTGCCTGTCCTCGCCTTCTTCCTCGGTACCAGCCGGTTCCGGCGGTCACGATGAGGTACTGGCCCACGGGATGCGTGTGCCACGCCGAGCGGGCGCCGGGCATGAAGGTCACTTCACCTGCGCTGACCTCGTTCATCCCGGGGCCGAAGACCGGCGCGACAAAGACCGTGCCGGTGAAGGTCTCGGGGCTGCCGATCTGGCCGCCCCGCTCGAGAGGCGTGGTCTGTGTCATCTGCTGGGCGAAGGCTGCCGGGGCGGCGAGGCTCAGTGCAAGAGTGGCGAGGGTCATTTTCATTGGGGCGTCTCCATGATCTGGAAAGGGCGATGAGACCTGCCCCCGCATTCGGGGGCAGGCCCGGGACTTACGCGAGATGGCCTTCGAAGAACGCCTGAAGTCGGTCGAAGGGTATGATGTTCTTCTGGTCATAGAGATCGCAGTGATCCGCGCCGTCGATGATCACCAGTTCCTTGGGGTCGCGGGCCGCGGCATAGGCGTCTTCGCTGAAGTAGCGAGAATGCGCCTCGGACCCCGCGATGATCAGCGCCGGGCGCGGCGATATCTCATGGATGTAGGTGAGCTGCGGCATGTTCATGAAGGACATGGCCGAGGTGACGTTCCAGCCGCCGTTCGAGTTGAGCGAGCGCGGGTGATAACCGCGGTCCGTCTTGTAGTAGGCGTGATACATGGCGATTACCGGGTTATCGATGCCATCCAGCGTGCCGGGCAGGCCACCGGCCAGCTTCGGAGCCTCGTCCGAGGCGGCGTCTTCCCAGCGCTGCAGGCTCATGGCGGTCAGCGCCTCGGTGCGATCTTCCTCGGTCATCGCATCGAAATAGCCGCGGGCGTTCACCCGGCTCATGTCGTACATCGAGGTCACAGCCACTGCCTTGACCCGCTTGTCGGGCGAGGCGGCGTTGAGCGCCATGCCGCCAAAGCCACAGATGCCGATCATGCCGATGCGGTCGCGGTCCACTGCGTCCTGCAGGCCAAGGAAGTCAACCGCGGCCATGAAGTCCTCGGTGTTGATGTCGGGCGAGGCGACGTAGCGCGGCGCTCCGCCGCTTTCGCCGATGTAGGAGGGATCGAACGCCACGGCGGCAAAGCCGCGCTCGGCCATTTCCTGCGCGTAGAGGCCCGCGGCCTGCTCCTTGACGGCGCCGAAAGGGCCGACGACCGCAAGCGCCGGAAGAAGAGCGTCGCCGCGGTCTTTTGGTAGGTAGAGATCACCCACCAGCGCGATGCCGTAGCGGTTGGTGAAGCTGACCTTGCGGTGGTCGACGCGGTCGCTCTGTGGGAAGGTCTTGTCCCACTCGGTGGTCGCCTGCGCCAGTGCGGCCTCGGCGCTCAGCGAGGCCATGCCAAGCGCAGCGGCGCCCATTCCGGCAGTCAGCAGCAGCTCGCGGCGGGCGGGGTTTTGGGGAACGGTCGGGGTGGTCATCTTAGGAACTCCGGTTCGGATGTGTCGTCTGCCCTCCAATCTGGAGCTGCCCCCGGGGCCGGATAAGCCCGCCTGGCCTTATCGTTGCTATGAGCTGGATTCATGCATGGGCGGCGCATTTCCTTTGCGTCAGGCTGTTCGGTGCCCCAGAACACCGCGAGCTACAGAAGGAGCGCGCCATGGACCGTGAATTGCTCGGCGATCTTTCGACCCTGCTCGCCGTCACCGAAGAGGGCAACTTCACCCGCGCCGGGCACCGTCTCGGCGTGTCGCAATCCGCCGTGAGCCACACAATCCGGCGGCTCGAAGACAAGATCGGCGTGCGGCTGCTCAACCGCAGCGCGCGGAAGGTGACCCCCACCGATGCGGGCGAACAGCTTCTCGCGGCGCTGCGCCCCAGCTTTCAGAAACTCGGCAACCGCATCGAGGAAATCCGCTCGCTGGGCGAGCGTCCGTCGGGGCTGGTGCGGGTGACCTCCAGCGTGCCCGCCACCCGCGACATCCTCTGGCCGGTGGCCTCGCAATTGGTGCGCGATTATCCCGACGTGCGCATCGAGATCAGCAGCGAAGGGCGGCTTTCTGATCTTGCCGAAGACCGCTTTGACTGCGCAATCCGGCTCGGCGAACACCTGAGCCCCGACATGATCGCAGTCCCCGTCGGGCCACAGTTGGAAATGGCGGCGGTCGCCAGCGCCGATTACCTCGCGCGGCGTGGCACGCCGAAGCACCCCGACGATCTCGACGCCCATGACTGTATCCTGATGCGGCACAGATCCGACGGGCCGGTCTATGACTGGGAGTTCGAGATCGAGGGCACCGAGGTGGTGAAGAAGCTGACCGGTCCCTTCATCCTGAACGACCCCGGCCTTGTGATGGAAGCGGTGCGGGCTGGTCACGGGCTCGGCTACCTGCCGCTGCCGGAAGTCCGCGCTGACCTCGATACCGGACGTGCGCGCAGGGTCCTCGCGGACTTCTGCCCGCCCTTCGACGGTTACCATCTGTGCTACATGGGGCGGCGGAATCTTAGCTCGGCTCTACGGCTTTTGATCGACCGGCTACGTTCGGCAAGATCATGACATGTGTTCATGAAAGTGTTCTTCAGGTCACCAGAAAATGACGCCGTCGCGCGGCTCAATCCGAGGGTGCGACGCCGAACCGCTGTTCGCTGCCAGCGCTGGCGCTCAGGGGGCATTGTAGCAGATCAAGCCGTCTGATCTGTCGACCGACCGTCGGAAAAGGGCTTGGCTCGGTCATGCGGCGATGCAGAACAACCCTCGATCTTGGTCCGCTCCGAATGTCGGCTTCCACCTCTTGTGGGTGATTGGATCGTCGCCGCCGCGAATGTCTGCTCCCCGCCCTTCGCGGACAGATCATCATGCAGCGCCGGACGTGAGTGGGGACTACGCCCCCTTGAAGCAAACCATTCGCTCCCAAGAGCGATGGCGCCTCGTGTATTCGTATCTGGTGTTGAGCCCAGCAGCCCAGGAAGCCCCCTGGAGGCGTCACTCAGGTCTAATCTCGCGCTGATGGCGAGCAAGAAGCGCGACCAGTCTTCTACCGGAAATTACCTTCTGGCGCTTGAGGTGTATGAGGCCCCGTTCGACCGGATCGAGGTCAACGTCGTCTCCACAGACGCGAGCAATGCTGTCAGCGTAGACATCTGATGCTGTGACGGGCACCTGACAATTTCTCTGACGCTGATATCGGCTGAGGATCGTAGCGACAGCTTGCGTCGGCTTAATGGTCTTCATCGGAGTTCCCACCGCGTCTCAGCGACCTCGTGTCCAAGGTCCCACCATCGCAAGCCAGCCCCACTGCGCCATGCTCAGGCTCTTACAGGGAGGGCACAACGGTCCTCCGCCAGATCCGCCGCTTCATGCCACGAACCCCACATCCCCTTCCTACGCGAAAGGCGCCGGAGCGTCTGCCCCAGCGCCTCTATCAGCGTCCTTCAGAGCGCAGCCCAGGGGCACCAGGCGGTACGTTTCGCCCTTGACACCCCTTGCGCAGACTTATGCTTCCGTTTGCGCATTCATCTGCTTTCTCTGACTTCTGCAGTCAGAGAAAGCAGATGAATGCGCAAAATCAATCACTTCCGATTCGGCGCAAGGAATCCATAAACATTTTCAAAAACTTGCCGGACGCGATTTCCAGAGTAAAAGAAAATGCCTGCGCAGAAACCAAAAACCTAAGCAGCATCAGAGGCTTAGCCCGCGCGGGCAACCGGGCGCCAGAATCCATGCATGAAAAAACCCGCGCCGAAGCGCGGGTTTCTCGAAGACTGAATTGTCCTGGAAGATCAGGTGCCGATGGCAGCCCGGAACGGCTTGTCCCTCCGGAACATCCTCTCGTAGCTGTCATGGGTGAACGGCGTCGCCAGCTGGTTCATTCCGGTTTTCTCACACCAGGCCGCCACGAAATCCGACCGCTCAACCACCCCTTCCCTCCTGGCAACGGCAAGTGCCACGGCATCGACGACCATGTCGATGACCAGGCCCCACCGGAATGCACCGGCAGTCGCAAGGCGGTGCAGGAAATCTCCCGTCGGTAGGCCGGCATCTACTTTGAGCCCCGCGCTGATCGCGTAGCTGCCAACGATCTCGTTGAGGGTTTCGTAGTCCTGTGCCGGATGCCCGGGCGCACTGCTCAAATCGATTTCCTGGAACTCGATCCTTGTCATCAGCCGATCGAGTTGTGGCTCGCGCTGCACGTAGTCACCCAGTTCCGGCACGCCCGAAAGGATCAGCATTAGCGGCCAGTCGTGTGACTTCATGAGCGTCTTGAACGCATCCAGGACGCTCAGGACCTCGGCATCCGACTTTCCGCGCATGATATGCTGGGCCTCATCGTAGTAGATGCCGATGACGCCCTGGAGCTTGGCCTGCTTGATGACCAGATCCCAGATTTCAAACTGGGTCCGGCGGGTCTTGTTCGTAATAGGATAGCCCAAGGCGTGCAGCGTCTTGCGGCCAAGGTCCTTCCAGCTCCCTTTCGCCTCCAGCACGCAGCTTGCAAACCGCGCATCCTTGCCGTCCGGCATGGGAACAGCGCTCTCGTTGAAGCGGTTCAGCATGTCCGAGATCTCGACCGTCTTACCCGAGCCAGACAGCCCCGTCACAAGGAGGCTGCGCGCCTCGAAGCCCTTGCCAGACTGCAGACGCCCCAGGTGGCGACTGAAGAGCTGCGCGAAGGTCTGCTGAAGTTCCTCGCCCCTGGCGAGCGGGAAATGACGCTGCGCCAGGTCCGCATTCAGGTTTGCCAACGAGGGGATGATGAAGGGGTTGGTCACAGTTTGCTATCCTTGATGTGGCCGAAGGTCATGGTCTTGATGTCGTCAGGGTCTGGCGCCGAAGTGCTCACCTTCCCTGGGGCTACATCCGTCGGTCCAGCGGACTCCGGCGAAGGTGCGCTTGCCCTGGGAGGCGTCGATGCGGATGGCGGTTTGGACGGAGCCGTACCGGTACCGGGCGTGCCGGCACCACACCCGACGCGCGTCCCCTGCTCATGAGCTGCCCGGGAGCAGAAGTGGCGCCGATGTAGGCGGCGGGGCGCGTTTCGACCTGAAGCAGTTCGCTTGCGCGAGCCTCGAGTTGCGCGAGTGTCGGGTAGCTCGACGGATCGCGTGAATCCGGGAAGAAACCGGAGTCGCGCGCGCGACGCGCGCGAGCTTCTCTCAAATGTCGGTCATGCAGCTCACGCAGCGTCGGGTTGGATCTCGACGCTGCCTCCATGATCTCAATGGCCTCCTCGAGCGATTGGTCTTTGAAGACAGTCATGCTCAGCTCTGCCTCCATGACCTCCTCCACTCCCTCGGCGGTGACATAGACCTTGCGGAGGTCGTCGGGGTCGAGATGAACCGTAACCCGCTTGGACTTGCCATCATCGAAGCGCACGAGCTGGCTCGAATTGAAGGGGATATTGAAGGCCCGAACGCCATCTGAAGTCGTGGTCGCAATGACCTTTGCGCCAAGATGGAGACACCTGTCACGCTGGGAGGGCGCCTCGATAGCGCCATATCGCTTCTGCGCTTCCTCTCGCTTCTGGCGTGGGGTCGCCCCGTTCATCCCGGTGCCGCGATGCGGTCGGAAGGGATACTCGTCGATGAAGTACCGCGTGATGATGCCGTAAAGCTGATCATGGCTGAGCTTGGCAGAATTCTTCGGGTCGTACCCGGCCAACTCTCCAGGACGACTGCCCGTGTACCCAGGCAGGGTATTGAGCACCTGCCACTGCAGTGTCCCGAACACCCGTTCGACCACTTGCTTATCCAGGGGCTGGTAGGCACGCGCAGTCATGACGCTCATGCCCATACCAAGTTGGCTGGCATAGACATCGGCATTTCGAGTGGCGGTACCATTGTCGGCCAGGCTGAGGCCCAGCCGCACGGGAGGCACTGGCTCCTGCTTGCATCCGTACCGGACCTTTTCCTTGGTCTTGTCCCGCGTCGCCATCCGAAGCAGCGCTTTGGTATGGTCGGCGTCTGCTGTCTCGGAGATAACCCAACCAAGCACCTCGCGGGTCGCGACGTCGATGATCAGGTGAAGCCAGCAGCGTCGGACCTCGTTGTCCGCGAGCTCTTGTGGTGCCTGCTTGGGATCGATCACCTTCGCTCTGACGACGCCGTCGCCGGAGGTGAAGATCGACAGCAGGCACTGATCGGTTTCGAACTTCTCACCGAACGCCAGGGCGCGCACGTCCGTTGAACCGGGCCCCTTTACGTTCGTCGCGTGCCGCTTTCCGCCCCGACCGATAACGCGCACGACTTCCGAGATGGCCTTGATCCTGCTTCGGATCGTCGTGATCGTCGGAAAACTGATACATTGCGCGATCTCCTGGGGAGAGCGGTGAAACTCCTCCTTCGCCTGTGCATAAAGATCGGCCAGCTTCGGCTTCTGTGGAACTAGCCAACAATCCAGCACGAAACTGATGAACCGCTCCTGCCAATCCCAGAGCCTGGGTTCCCGGCGTCCCTTCTTGTGATCGCGGTCGGCCAGAACCACCGGGTTGCGATCGAAGCGATGATAGACATCATGATAGCTGGCGAGAGTACGCCCCTGAGGAACATCAAAGCCGGCGGCCAGTTTGCCGCCCCGCCGAGTTCTGAGGAAATTGAAACCGGGTGCGATCCTATCAGCTCGCTCCAGCACAAGACGGCGATGCTTCCCGGCCTTGTCCATGGAGCGCTGAGTGAGTTTTTCGCCCTCTTCACGTAGCGCGTCCTGGGCCAATACGAGGGCCAGACGGCCCTGCACGATACGCTGGGTCTCTTCCGGAAACTGCTCCACGCGTTCAATGCCGCCGGTGTACTCCAGAAGGGCATACCTCTTCTCTGCATCCGCCGGCTTGATCACCTCGCAATCCCGCTCCCGGATTGCATCGTCGACCCGTTCAACCGTCAGGCTGAAGCACTCACCGCTGTCGAGACACCGCACCGCATATCCGCTCTCCTCGCGAACCGACACCATCAGTTCGCGGCCATCCAGCTTCAGGATGGATCCCTTGGGGATGTTGTAGAGCGGCTGCGAAGTCATGTGTTCAGAGCGACGCGGGAGGGGTAGTCGATGACCCCATGCATGTCCGTCCAGAGCACATTCTGGCCGATGAGCCGCATCGCCGCCTGGTAACAGCGCCATGGTTCCATGTCGCAATTCGCGATCAGGTCGCTCAGATACCAATAGCTGGTATTGCGTGCGGCATCCTCGACGAGCGCATCCGCGTCATCGTCCGACACCTGCAGATAGTCCCAGATACGGCGAAGGTTGTCGCGATAGGCCCGCGTGTAGTCATCGGTGCAGACGACCATGCAGTCGTCAGCGAAGTCCTCGGTGACCGCCGCGAAGATGTCGTCGATCTCGTCCTGGGTTTCGCGCTTCGCCAAGCTCGTCGCGTTGCGCACGAAGACCGCGCGCCGGTACCCATCCTTGAAGGTCAGCCGCAAGTCGAAATGATGGGGGTACACTCCCCTCTGGCGACGGCAATAGTAGTAAACAGGCGCAAGCTGCACTTCCAGCCCATAGAGTTCGGGGCTGCGAAGGGCATCCAGGGTGACGGCGTATTCGGACTCGCCATCATAGTGGTAGACCTGCCGGATGCCGCCCGTCATCGGCGTTGCGATCGCAACCGACACCCGCTTGGCCGTGTCGCTGCGGGTCAGCGGATTGAGAGCACCAGCATAGGGAAGCACCCCGTGGATCGGTGCCACCACCAGGGCTGGCTGTTTCTTCTTGGGTGCCGGTTGGTCCTGCAACCAGTCTTCGTAATTCGACATGCCGTCTCCATTCCCGGAAACGAGGCGTTTCCGGAGTAGTCATATTTTCATCCTGGAGCTCAGACCGCGCTTGCCCGGACCGTTTTCGGCCTCTAGCTTGGCAAGTGATACACGGGCGATCTTTGCCCCAACTTCCAGTGCGCGCACCCGAGGGTGCGCGTTTTCTTTTGCGCAGGACGTGGCCCTCATGGACCGCCGACCTTGCACAAGGGGAAGGTCCGCGAATCCGCTGAAAATCCAAAACAGAAAAATGCGCCCGGCCTTCAAGGCTCTTGCTGAATTGGAATCAACCCCCTGAAAATGCGAAAAAATATCCTCCAAATTTTCTTCAGACGACCACTTCAAGGGCCATCGGCGTCACGCTCCCGGGGCCAGCGCGACGAGGGCGGACATGTTCTCGCACGGTGATGATCAGGACATCGCGAGAAGAAAGTTTCCACGCTCCCTGCGGACGAGCAGCCATGGCGTAATTTCGGTAGCGGCCAGATCTCGCTTTGGTTGCACGCCGTGCCGCCGTCGACGCTGCCGCAACAAGTCGCACACCCAAGTCGCCCACGACGGACGAACCTATGAGCGAGGAAAATCCGGAGGTTTGAAGATCGGGCAGTTTGTACCCATGGTGGCAACAAACTCGCTTGCGAGTAAACCCGACGCCCTATCCGTTTCTTGCGAAGTGGCCTGACGAGCCGCTGAGACCGCAAAATGCAGACGTTCGCCAGGCACGAGTTACGATGGACTGCCGGATGCCAACGACGCAGACCGCGGCGTACACCGGGCGGGGAGCGGACCTTCGCTGCTTCATGTGTCAACGTCTTGATTGGGTGAAGCGTCGTATCAGGGTCAACCTCCTTCGCGATGTGGACATCTACTGTAGAGCGGTTTTCGGCAGATCGACCCGAGTTGCGGTCTATTCGCGCGCTGCCTGAACGACACCCTTTGACCGCAGACAACTCGATCCGCCAGCAACCAAGCTAAGGACTTGACTGCCGACCGTATTTACCGCTTCATTCCCAGAATCGAAATCGTTCAAGCCTTGTGAAATGTTGACGAAGTTTTCTGTCTCATTGATGTTGGTCATAGGCTCGCCCGCGGTCGCACAGAACAATGAAGAGTGGGTTGTCACCTCTGATCAAGCCAAGTGCATTTTGGAACACTCCTCTCAGTATCTGGCGGTGGGCTCACCTGTGGTCATAATCGTCGCTCCTGCATGTCCAAACCCTGATCCTTATGTCGGCGCTCTCAAACAAAGAGGCAATACGAGTATCGGGAACGTCAAAACTCGTGCCGACAACTCACCCAATAACACTGTGATCTCCTTCACCTCTGAGGATTTCAAATGTCTGTCGAGCGACGTTATTCGCATTGAAGGTGACATGGCATACATCCCCAAGAGAGACGTATGCGATCGCTGAACTTTTGGAAAAGCCTATCGACTATCGCGGCGAATGTGACGGTCATCGTTTCTCTTGTGATCGCTGTGTACTCCTACCGCTATCAGATCGATCAGTCTAAGCGCGAAGTGGCCATGGAAATGGCGAGTGGCATGGATTCAGGAGAAATGTTTGCCGCCCAGCGCAACATTTCGATCGAATTGACCAAGCTGAAACTTGGCAGGTTTGATATGGCAATCGAAAGGTCGGCGATTGCTGGGATCGTAGCAAACATGGTTGAGGTGAGCGACGATCCAGCCGGGATGCAGCAGGATATCATCGCCATCATAAGCTTTTTTGACGAAGTTGCGATCTGCGTCCAGTCCGGGCTTTGTGACGCGGATGTGGTGGCGGGAACGATTGGTGAGTCCGCAACTCGTTATGCCTGTCTATTACTTCCCTACACCCGAGAGATCAGCAAAGAACTCCTATTGGATGACCTTGGGAGCTACCTTGACGATCTGATTAAGTATGAAGAGAACTGCTGACGTCGAGGCAAACTACCCGGCACAGTTTTTCATGGCGAGGTCGATCAGTCTGCTGTCGAATGTCTCACCCCAATAGAATTCCATGACTTGGCTTTCCGCGAGCATGACGCGGGATTGTTCGCGAGGGATCAAAGTTATCCCAGTCGCTTTTGGTAGAGATTTGAGAGCCTCTACTGACACAGACATCATCACCACAGCTCTTTCTCCGTCAGCACCAGAGTTATACATAGTGCCAATATATTCTACCCCAAAAGAATTGCCGGCGATTTCAACACTGGAACCATCAAACCTGACTTCCATGTTGTTGATGGGATAGCAGAAATTATCATCACAAGGGTCTCCGTCGGAATCGACTTCTGTAAAAGAACGCCCAATGACGTAGACGCCAGAGTGGCAGAATGCCGACAGGACACTGTCTGACTTCTTAGTTGGGCGAGTGCTTACCGCCAAGCCGTTTCCGAATTGGATCAACTGCCATTTGCTGTCGTTCTCGACAGAACTGGCAACATTCAGTTCTCCGGCCAACTTCGCGTCAACTTCGAGACGTTGTCCGAGTGGAAGTTTCGAAAGTGCGGCGTATAGTTCAGGGCTTACATCCATTTCCAAAAGGAAATTCACGAATACACCGATTTCCATCTGTTCCTGAAGCCGGTCTTCGCCCGTAACACTTGCATCTATAGACGCAATCATTTCCGAGCCTTTGATTTTTTCAAAAGCGAGATCGCCGGTCATTTGATGATTAAATGTCTTGAGCCCAACCGTTCTGTTCTTACCCCCTAAGAAGGCCAACGCGCAAGGTCCCAGACACTTGCCACCTTCGACGGGTTCGTGCCAAGCGTCGAAATAAGCGCGTGACATCCCAATCATGGTATCGACGCCGTTGGCTCGAAACGCCCGAGAAAGCTCAATCGCAGCGCTGGCGTCGCCGCCCTCGGAGTGGAGCATGACGGTGCCAGCGGCACCTTCCTCGTCAAGAAATTTCGCAAATAGTGCCGGCGTGTCGGCGGTAATAACGCCCTCAGCGACCGTCCAGGCACAGCCCACGTAGCAGTTTCCTCCGTTACTAACCTTCTTAAATGTCATGTCTTCTGCTTGAGAAGGAAGACACGAAACTACGAACAAAATCGAAGCTCGGAAGATCGTTCGGATCATACGCAATTCCTCAAGACGATATCATTCAGTTCTTGGGACATGCCTGACGGCAGTGCGGATGCGACAAAGCTTCCCCAAAAGTTCACGAGCGGAATATACGCATGCCCCGGCCAGAAGTAGAGGTGGTCGGCACCCACAGTCGCTTTGAACTCGCGGGCACTCATGGTGAAGTCGAAATTGACGTGGTAACCGCTTTCAGGTTCGGACAAAATTTTATTGAATCTTAGGTCGAGATCGAAGCTTTTATTTTCGCCTGTGCTGGTCTTGTCGGGATATCTCAACTCGCTTGAGAATTTGCTTACCATCGACACGAAATAGTCCTCAGGCGTTCCTTGTGCGTACTGGCTGACAAGGTTCCCGGAACCATCTGGCGAACGGTTCAAAATCTGTACGTGAACCCTGCCCTTCTCTCGCTTCAAGCAGAAGAACCGCAAACCCTTTTGCTCATCATACGACCGTGTCTCAAGCATCAAGCCCGAAGCAAGTGGAAGAATTGACCACGGGCTCATATCGCGCGGATTGTCGATGATCCTGGTCCGCTCCGCATAGTCTTTCGTGACGAAGGCAAAGGAATCCGGTGGAGCGGAGGAGGCGTACGAATATAGCTCCGTTGATACGTCCATCTCGACGAGATAGCTGATCAATTCACCAACGACGTATTGGTCTCGCAGCCGATCGGCTATGCCAAATTCTGCTTCATCCTTATTATAAAAAATGTCTCGGTCAAAAAACTGGTGAAAGCCCAGCTTGTCCTCATCCGATAGATGACGGACTTTTGCGCCAAGAAAAGCATAGGCGCAGGCTGACAAGCACTCCCCCTCAAGAACTTGAGATGTGCTATCCCCGTACTCTGCCAGTGGTTCTGTATTCCCGATACTGATACTGACAGAGTGAGATCGGAACAACCTTCCAAGCTCCAACGCTGCCGCGAGGTCTCCTCCTTTTGAGTTGATTACTATAGTTGAGCCGAACTCTAAGTTCTGCTCCTCACCAAAGTACTCACGGAAGCGATGAGGCGTGTCCGGGGTTATTTCGCCTTCCGCTGCAAACCAAATACAGCCTGCGCACCTACCCCCGTTTGATGTTTCCCGAAAGTCCATTGGTTCTGCGTACGCAGATGGCGGTCCAACCATTGCAAGCAAGGTAGCTGAACCGAAGAGCCTCAACGCATTGAACATAAGAACTTTAACCCATTTTGCGGCTACATAACTCTTCGAGGTTACGTCCTACGCACAGAGCGTCAAGAAGAACATGGAAAGACAGACAGGTAGACGAAGACTTTCCGTAGATTAGGACGAACAGTTTGATGCAGCTTCGATAAATGAACAATCCGAGGATTTCGACGGGTGCGTCAGTGCAACCACTGACCTGCTCCCCTTTGAGTCCGCACTTATAGGTTTGGCCCGCTGCCGTTTTCGTGGACACGAAGATAAGATCGTGACCATGGAACTGGAGATTGGAAATGAAGAGACGCAAGTTCAGCCGCGAGTTCAAAGTTGAGGCGGTGAAGCTGGTGACCGAACGAGGTGTTTCGGTCTCTCAGGCGTGCCGGGATCTGGAAATGGCAGAGAGAGTGCTGCGTCGGTAGATGCGTGAGGCAACCTCGGCTCCTGCGACGGCTTTCCCCGGCAACGGGCAGCAGCGCGCCGAACTGGCGGAGATCGCAGCCCTGAGAAGGAGGTCGTTAAGCTCAAGTCGCTACCTCCGGTCATTCGCAGCGCCTGGCGCGAAGGTCCGCAATGGGCCGACCACGGCGCTTCCGGCTGAGGTTTCACACCTGCGCATCATGCAGTCCCTAGCTGACTCACGAAGGTCTCGAGGCGAAGTCACTTCGCCGCTGTATCCTCAGCCGCCGTCGAGAAAAGTGCTTCAAGGAGCCCTGGTTCAAGCCAATTCCGGTCTTCCAGAATCTCTGCATCGACAACGGTCGGCTGACGCTTCAACTCGCCCAGGCCAGACGCCATGATGCGTGACATACGATATCCGCCGCGATGGCATAGATAGACGGAACCTGATCGACCAAGGAAGCGGTATCCGAGGTCATCCGCATGAACGGCCTGGATGCCTGAGTTTATTCGCCAGGCATCCCCACTGAGATACCCTCCGCGCCAGCCGCCCAACACTCTGAGCTGAGTGAAAGCTCTGTCCCGCGTCGCAAACGAAACGTTCAGAATCACCCAGTCGTCAGGTGAATAGTCCATGTGCGTCTTCTCCATAGTTCGTTGTCGGGAGCGCAATATGTGGTGGGCGTGACACCGCCGGCCAGGGATGAAGCCCGATGCAAAGACTGCATCGGGGTTTGCGCTCGTTATGCCGTGAAGCGGGGTGACCGAGGGCTTTGGGGGATCCCGTTACAGCTCGACCGCAATGCTGGCCAAGTGGCCTGGTCTGTCTCGCAAGTGGTATGCCTCGCGTGGCGAAGCCGCTCGTCACCTACTTGTCGTCGAAAGGAGCCAGGATCGTTCTCAAGAACTCATATGTCTCTTCCGCCACGTCCTCCGCAGCTGAAGCAGGCAGGTCGTGATACCAGAACGACATTGGCAGGGTTTCCTGAATCCAAGCGGGCTCCGCGTAGGTGTTGCGGAGATGAGCGATAAATTCTGCAAACTCGGCCTCATGGGCTTTGATGGCCTGGCTCCGGGGGCCAGTAAGTTTTTCGCAGTGAACGAAGACAGTACATTTTTCGCCCAGAACCAGCGCATAGATGCACGGGATTTGATGAGCTTCGCAGTAGTTGGCATGATCCGTCACATCATTGCGGTCATATGTCGTGATGAGGTACTTCATTCCCCGTCGTTCTCCTTGTTTTGATGGCTTCTCGGTTTCGCGACGGCAAGGTCAGCTGCGGTAGCGGCATCGCGCTCGAAAACCGCGCCGTAGTCCTGCCCGTCCGGGCTGAAGGGCTCGAGACCCGCAGCCGTCAACTTGGGCCGGAGCGCTTGCCAAGGCATGCCAAGCTCGACGGCCAGGCCGCGCAGGGTCACGAAGCGCTTATGGAAAGTGGCGAGGTCGCCCGGAGCCAGGAAGCGCTGCCGCGCCTTGGTCTTGGGGTGTCGACCTTCCGTGGAGGGGACATGTCCCTCACGCACCAGCCGCATGGCGGCGGAGCGTGTCAGACCGCACTGGCGGGCGAAGACGTCGATACTGAGGCCGGGGGCCTCGGGGCGATCCAGAAGGCGCTCGATCTCGCCTTTCGTGACCACGATGCTGGCGTAGCCATCACGGTTGGTGTGCCGGCCGATCCGCTGAACCCTGCCGTCCTCGAGCAGCTTCAGGACCGTGCCGGGGGAGACCTTGAGGCTTTGCGCAGTCGTCGGGATGTCATCCCAGCCGTGCATGTTCACGTAGATCGGCTCGGCACCAGTCAGCAGGCTTTCCAGATGCAGCTGCGCGGCACGGACGTCCCAGAGTGGCTTGTGATCTCCACCGCCGATCGCGGGCGGGAAATGACCCTCGTTCCGCAAAAGTTCGAACTGCGAGCGGGACATGCTCAATGCTTCCTGGAAGTCCTTCGCGGACACCAGGGTGTTGATCCGGTCGAGATGTGGCTGCGCTGCCCTGACATCGAACAGCTCCCACTGGTCATCGCGCTCGGTCTCGGCGGGCCGGACGAGACCGACATCGACCAGCAGCTTGCGCAGGCGCCGGGGATCCATGCCAAGCTCGCGCGCGGCGGTGCGGACCGAGTGGACCTCTCGCTCCAGCACAGGCTCTCCCATGAGGTCATCCCCCGGACCTAGTGGCCGGGTGCTTGCGATGTGGTCGCGGAGAAGCTCCCGGAAGGGAGCGTAGGCCTCGCCCAGGAGGTCGAAGGCGAGCCTGTCGTACAGCGCGCCGTACTTCTTCTTGGGGCCGTCGGTCGGCTCGCCAATCGTCTCCTGCAGCTGCATCAGGGTATCGCGGACTGTGGCTTCCCCTTGGGTCGCGAAGCGGAAGCCCATCTCGAAGGACATCCAGGCAAGTTCCGGGCCGAACTTCTTCCACTTCGGGTATCTAACCGCCCAGATGGCGCGGCACGAGCAACTCGCAGAAATGCGCGGCGGCGTAGAGGTCGAACTGATCCAGCCAGCTCTCCGTGGGGGTGCCCGCAAGGCGCGCCTCGATCCATTCGTCGAACGGGTTGGGGGCGCGAAGCTCCTTGTCCAGTTTTCCAGCCCATACGCCGGGCGCGATCTCGGCCAAGCGAGCGGCAGCGTCGTAGCGCCGGCTGACATTGGCCTCGGCCCATAGCGGAACGAGAAGATGGTGATGCTTCAGGCAGAGTGTCACAGGCCGGAAGAGCCAGTGGCCCCTGATGTACATGTCGCCTTCAAAACTGTCTGGGGCGGCTTCCGCATCCTCCCGCAGACAGGCAGGGCAGCCCCGGACGGTGCTTTCCTTGATGGCCTTGGCATGAAGACGATTGCCGCGGAACTCATGCTCCCGGTTGCCCAGGTAGCGCGGAGACCAACGCCGCAGCTCCTCGACATCAGTCGCGCTGAGATCTGCCAGACGGGCCAGAGCATCGGGCGTGCCGTCAATCATCTTGGTGAATGGCAGCCCCATGTCGGTACAAAAGCCCGCAGTATCCACGCCGTTCATCGCGGCGAGGCGCGATACGAAGGAGAAGGCAGTTTCCCGATCCTGGAGATCGGGCGCGAGGGGAGTGGTGTGGTCAACGCGGCGCCTCGTAGTCTTTTGTGTCTTCCTCAGCAGGCTCGGCCTCTTGCGCGCGACCGTGCATCTCCTCGGGGCTCTTGGCGATAAGGTCATCGATCAGGGGAGCCTGAATTGGCGGGGCGCTTTCGATGAAGCGCTTCACCCTTTCGGGATCAGGGGCGGCAGACCGCGTCGTCCCAGAATAGGCGACGATGACACGGACGAGGCCGAACAGGCAGACGAGCATCCCGGTGATCGAGATCAGTGCATCCATGCTCAACAATCCGGACCACTCTCGTGCCAGTGAGAGCATCGTCATCGACTTCCGCCCTGAGGATCGTGACCATATGCTTCTGGGTCGGCCCTGGTCGTCGAAGGGCCCTGCGCGTCACTGCCAGCGCTCTCGTGGTCGGCCCGAAGGAGGTGCTTCGGCAGGGGAGGAGCGGTTTCGATGAACCGGCGGACGCGTTCCGGATCGGGCTCGGCAGAGCCGATGCTCTGCCCGTAAATCATCAGCGATCGGATGATGGCGCTCGCGCCGATTACCATGCCTGCAATTCCCAGAAGGGCGCCCATGGTCATTGATCGCCCCCATTTACGTCCGGAGACTCAGGCGTCGCTGCCCGTACCGAGCGCGACGATGACATCGGTTGCGTAGTACGCGTCTCCTTCCGGCACGACAGGGCAGGCGCATCCCCTCAACGCGTGACGCAGAAGGGCGCGCGTTTCGGGTGTGAGCTTGTCCACCAGGACAGGAACGCTGGTTTCGCTGCACCGAAGCGCATACTCGAAGTCCTGCCCGAGCGTCTGTCGGTCGGCCGGCAGTTCCCTAACCTCATTCGAGGACTGCGTGTTCAGCGCCGCCGCAATGAAGCAGACCTCCGCCAGGTCATCCTCGTCGGGGCCATGATCTTCGTCGGGGTAGCCGATTGAAACGTTCTGAATACGTGTTCCTGCAACCACGGAGGACAGCCGCCGGTGGGAATGCCCGAAGAACCATGTGTCGATGTCGCTCCGCTCGATGACTTCGGTCAGGTCTGAGTGGAAGGCTGGTGTGAGACCATCGACCGGGCCTGCGGCGGACGGGTGCGGGCCGTGGTGCGTGACGACAAAGGTCCGGCCATTGCCGGCGAAATGTGGGGTCGCCAGTCTTTCTTCCAGCCAAGCGCGGTGTTCCCCATGCACGGCGATTATGTCCTCAGGTGTAACCGGGACAATGCGGCGCGGCAGCACCTCGTCCGAGTCAAGCGACACATGACCGGGCGCTTCGATGGAGATCATGTCGAAGTCGCGCATGAAACAACGGGCGAAGTTCTTGGCAGCCTCCTGATCCCCCAGTAGGTCAAAGTTCGTCCATAACGTGGCGCAGAGAAATCGGTCGCTGCGGTGGCGGAGTTCGGTCTTCTGCACGAACCAACTCCCGCTGGCGTGAACCAGGGCACGGAGCCGGTTCTCGTTGTCGAGCCGCCCAGAATAGTAGTCGTGGTTGCCGGGGACGACGTAGATGCGATCGGCGGGAACATAGCGGCTCAGGTAGGCGAGCGCGTCCTGCAGAGACGGGCCGAAGGTGTCGGACAGGTCACCCGCGACGATCAAGGCATCGACGTTTTCCCCGAGCAGCCGATCTTCGAGGCCATGAAACTCGAGCGGGTTGCTGCCATGCCAAAAATAGGACTTGAGGTGGAGGTCGGCCATTACTGCGACCGCCCCGCCATTGTCCGGGATTTCGATAGGGTTGGGGCCGGGCAAAATCGCCTCCGATGAATTCGAGCGAGTTTTGACCCACAGGGAAGGCAGGCCGCGTCACGGCTGATCGCGAGGAGTTGCAATGCTCGACTCGCTCAGCCGAGGGCAAAGTGCCCTGCGGCGGCAAGGATCGCAAGCAGTTGGAAATAAATGGTTTTTCACAAAATCATTGGCGACCCAAAGCCCCTGGATTCGCTGGACTTAAGGCGTCGACAAGTTTCTTTTTCGCAAACGACTTTCATTTGGTCGTCACGCCCGCCTGGTTGTGACCTTAGTTTGGGGCCCATCCAACCGAGGAAGACTGCAGGCCGCCGCAACTCGGCAGTTCGTATCCGGTATAGCACCAGGGCCTACGACGGGGCTTCAGCAGGCATCGGTGAAAAGCGTGACCAGACGGCATTCGGAGATATCCTCGATCACCAGCAGCTTGGATCGCCGTGGGATAGCCACGCCGCCAAGGATGCGGGGTGTGCCAGGGCGGAGGCTACCTCAACCTCATCGAGGTCAGGCAGGTGGGACCGGCCCATAGCGGGCACTCGGAACATAGTTCAAGTGCCGCAGCTGCAGCCCGCTTTGCCGACTTTCGCTGTCAGTGCTGCGTCTCGACTTGGGACGCTGCAGTACGACGAGGGAGCGAATTCTGCGTGCAGTATCCCGGCTCGCGACTTGCGTTCACTGGGTTGGTTCGGCGTACAGCGCCCGCATTGGTGCTTCCCTCGCCTGACGAATAGCAAAGTCGGTTCGATTTGCCAGTGACGAAAGAAATTTTTGGAGAGTCATTCCGCCGATTTTGAGAAACCTGCAATTTCGCAATTTGCGTGAAGGTCGGATCACCCCTTGCACTCAAACATCCGCTGGGTCACTAATCAGGAGTTTGCACTGCAAGTCTACGGGAATACGAAGTTTTTCGCCGTAGCAGTTCAACGGTGGCTTCAAATGACAGCATCTCTTTCCAAAGTTCTGCGGTATTGGCGAACATCCTTGGCAGATGGTGCTCTTGGCGAAGGGACGTTCCGGGCAGCTGATCGAAAGCGGTTCATGGTGCTCCCGAATGAAGCACTTAAAACCGGCAGTGTGCCAGAGCCGCTGGTGCAGTCCTTGTTCCGGGGGAAGGATGGGTTGGGCACCGTCTCTGTGCGCTTTTGGCCTTTGGTGACAGCCCGTAGGGCGTCTCATGCTGCGTCACGGGCGGATGGCATGCCAGAGATCGTCGCCCCAGTCGTCACCGAAGGGTTCGTGGATCGGTCAGGAAGGATCGTGCCAACACGCAATGCCATTGCGCGTGACCTTCTGGCACCGTTGCCACGGGGCGCCTTTGCGCTTGGATCGGTGGAAGATCTCGACGCCTTCCTGACGACAACGCCTCTGCCGGAAATGACCACCGCAGACGGCTGGCAGGACTATCGCACGCATTGCCGTCAAATGCTGGACGCCCTGTCGCCGGGTTGGCCCACGGACGAGACGGAGTATCTGCCGACCGGGAGCGGGTTCATCGAGGTGTCGGATGGCGCCGATGCAACGGTTCGCGGCATGCTCGACCTGTACGACAGCCTGTTGGCCAATGAACCAGATACCCCGCTTCTGCGTCAGATCGCCTTACCCCGTACCGGAGAAGGCGGCAGATCAAGGCATTGAAAAGGAATTTGGCCGCCGTCTTGGGCATTCGAACCCGCACTTTCCGCTGGCCGAACATCAACGGCAGGTCCTTGCCTGGCTCGACGCCGCGAAACCCGGCGAGGTGATCGTGGTGAACGGTCCGCCCGGGACTGGCAAGACGACCTTGTTGCTTTCGGTACCGTGGCCGGGCTTTGGGTTAAAGCAGCGCTCGACGGAGGTGATCCGCCGGTGATCGTGGCGGCTTCGTCGAACAATCAGGCGGTCACCAATATCATCGATGCTTTTGGCAAGGATTTCGCGCAAGGCGAAGGTGCGTTTGCCGGGCGCTGGTTGCCGGACATCAAGAGCTTCGGGATGTTTCTTCCGTCGCATTCCCGCCGCATGGAGGCCGCGCAGCGCTATCAGACCGAGTCGTTCCAAGCTGAATGTGAGTCTGTCGCTTATGTCGAACGGGCGCGGGCGGTCTGGCTGCACGCCGCAGGAAAGGCGTTCCCGGGTTCTGAGAGTACGGATGTCGCCGGGTTTGTTGCAAAGCTTCGGGATCGGATGACCGAAGAGGCCAATACGCTCCGTAACCTTGATGCGGCGCTGAACCGCCGCAATGCGTGCGCCGCCGCCCTCGTGTCTGAACTCGGCGAAGAAGCGGAGGTGGAGCACACGCGGCGCGCCGATGCGCTTCGGGTCAGTCAGGACAGGGCAAATCGACAGGCCGCTGCACGCGCAGCGCTGGATCACTACTTGGCCTCAGAGTCTTGGTTCACCGGGTTTTTCAGTTTCCTTCCTTCGGTAAAGCGGCAACGTGCCCTGAAGGCGCGGCTGGCTATCGGGGATCGGCTGGACGGACTGCGGGATCTCGCCAACGTCGAAGATATCGAAGCGCGGGTTTCGGAAGAGGTCAGACGGGGGAAAAAGAGCCTGACCGAGGCAAAAGATCTCCTGGCGCGCGCTGAAAACCTGAGCCAGCAGGCCAAGGCCAGCGAAACGACTTGGCATCAAGCGGCTGAAGCTTTCGGTGGATCGGATGCCCTAGGCGACCTTGAGCTGCGAGCGGATCTCGGCACACGGTTCAACCTGTTCCTGCTTGCGACTCATTATTGGGAAGGCCGATGGTTGATGGCGATGGAGGCGGACCTCGCGACCATCTCCGCCTCGCATGAAAAGACAGGGCGGAAGGCGGTCGAGCCTCGCTGGAAACGCCGGATGATGCTGACGCCCTGCGCCGTTGCCACCTTTGCCAGCCTGCCCGGGAAACTGTCCTGTAGCCGTTTTCAGGGCGGCAAATTCGCGAGTGACAGCCTCTATAACTTCATCGACCTGTTGATCGTCGACGAAGCCGGTCAGGTGCTGCCCGAGGTTGCCGGCGCGTCCTTCGCCTTGGCCAAACGCGCGTTGGTGATCGGCGACACGCAGCAGATCGAACCGATCTCGTCCCTTCCGGGCCCCGTCGATATCGGCAACCTCAAGGACAGTGGGCTGATGGATGGTGAAGTGGTGCCCGAGAAAATCACCATCAGCGGCGTCCAGTCAACGAACGGTAGCGCCATGCGCCTTGCCCAACAGGCCTGTCAGGTTTCGCCATGGCCCGAGCTTGATCGCGGGCTGTATTTGTTTGAGCATCGCCGCTGCCATGATGAAATCATCGGGTTCAGCAATGCGCTGTGCTACAAAGGCAAGCTTCGTCCGATGCGTGGTCCCGCGCCAGCGGACGCGCCGATTCCTGCGCTTGGATACCTGCATGTCGAAGGACGGGCATTCACCAGCGGCGGCAGCCGCGCCAACCCTGTCGAGGCTCGCACCGTCGCCGCATGGTTGGCGGATAACCGCACCTTGCTGGAAGGCCGGTATGGTCGTCCGCTGGAGCAGGTCGTCGGTGTCGTTACACCGTTTGGCCAGCAAGTGCGCGCCATCAGGGACGCATGCGCCGCGCGGGGCATCACCGTTTCAGGGCGTGACGGCATGACCATTGGCACCGTTCACGCGCTGCAGGGCGCCGAACGCCCCGTCGTGATTTTCTCACCGGTCTATTCCAAGCACGCTGATGGCGGTTTCATCGACGCTTCGCCCAGCATGCTGAACGTGACCGTCTCGCGGGCCAAGGACAGTTGCCTCGTTTTCGGCGACATGGACGTCCTCGCCACGGCCCGCAGCGGGTCTCCTCGAGCCTTGCTGTCCGAGTTCCTGTCGGCCAAGGGAACCGCGTTGGATTTCGCCATGGAACCACGCGAGGATCTGACCCGTCGCGATGCTCAGATTGAGATGCTTCAGCACGCCGCCGAGCATGATGCATTCCTGATTGAGGCACTCAAGGGGGAGGGGCGGAAATACATGATCGTCAGCCCCTGGGTCGTCGCAGGAACGATTGAGCGGACAGGTCTCTTTGATGCCATGGCCACCGCTCGCCAACGAGGGGCAGAGATTGAGGTCTTTGCCGATCCGCTGCTGAACACTGGCCAGGCCGCCGGCGGTCTGGGCCAGATGGAAGCCGTTGAGCGCAGGCTATCGGAGGTCGGCATCGCGGTACATCGGATCCCGAAGCTTCACAGTAAGATTGTAACGGTCGACAAAGACCTTCTTTGCGCTGGTTCCTTTAATTGGCTCAGCGCAGATCGAAAGGGCCAATACGCGAGGCACGAAACATCTTTTGTCTATCGTGGTGGGCACCTCGAGGACGAAATCAAAATCATCCGCGATGGCCTAGCGAAACGCGCAAAGTAGTTCACGGCCCAATGCCGTCGTTCGGCTGCCCGGAAATGTACGTCTGGTCTCCATTTCTAGGCCCGGCGAAATGGATTTCGATAAGCAAGGCAAGCACAGCACGCCCGAGGCTGGAATCATCGCTCTACACAAGCAGGGAGAAGAAGACCCTGTGGCGGGAACGGGGCATCGCCGGTGCCAACGCCACCTCGCCATGAATCGCGACAGCTCAGTTCAGGTCGACCGCGCGAGCCTCGAGCCTGTCATGCATCCAATGATCGTGGCTGGCCAGGACGATGGCGATGCCCTGGTCGCGCAGGGCGGCGAACAAGTCGGCGATCTGCGCGCGCGAGACGGTATCGAGCGCGCTGGTCGGCTCGTCCGCGATCAGGAGCAGCGGCTTGGCGGCAATGGCGCGCGCGAGGGCAATGCGTTGGCATTGGCCGAGCGAGAACTCCCCGGGCCGGGCGTCGAGGTCAGCGCCCTTCAGACCGACCCGGGCCAGCAGATCGGCGGCAAGATCCCGGCGGGCGCTTCTGCGGACGCGCCGGGAAACCGTCGCCGGTTCACTGACCGTCCGCCAGATCGGCCAATAGGCATTCAGGCTGGCTGCCGGGTTCTGGAACACAGGCATGACCGCGCCGGGACGGCGCAGGGCAGCGGCCCGATCGATCCGCCCGGCATCAGGTGCGTCCTGTCCCGAGATCAGTCGCAGAATGGTGGACTTCCCTGCGCCGGACGCTCCGACCAGCCCGGTAACTTCCCCGGTCCGAACCGTGAGGTCCACTGGCCCGATCCGCCGACCGCCGGGGTGGTCGCGGCAAAGGCGCTTTGCAGTGAGCAGGGGCGTCCGACAAGTGGCTTCCCGTGGGGGCAAAGCAGGTGCCGCAAGGGCTTGCACCAGTCGGCGGGTCGCCGGATGCCTCGCCTGCCCGTACAGGTCCGCGACTGCGCATCCGTCCACCAACCTCCCGCCGTCGAGCACCATGACCCGGTCCGCATGACGGCGGACGAGGCCGAGGTCATGGCTGATCAGCAGGATTGCCGCGCCGCTGGCACGGATCGCGGCGAGGATGCGGTCGGCCCGGTCCGCGTCCAGCCCGCTCGTCGGCTCGTCCGCAACGATCAACGGCGGGGTCAGCGCCCCGGCGGCAGCGATGCAGGCGCGCTGTAGCATCCCTCCGCTCCACGCGTGGGGTGGACGATCGGCCATGGCCGGAGCCTCAGCGATACCGACTTCGGCCAGCCGCACTTCGGCCCATCCCGGTTCCGGCCATATGCCCTTGACGTGCCAGGCCTCACGCAGGTGGTGGCCGACGCCGCGCAGCGGGTCGCAGGCGGAGTATGGGTCCTGGCTGACGTATCCGACCTTGGTGCCGCGCAGGGCGGCCCAGTCCGCTTCGGTCGCCTTTGCCATCTCCTGACCGGCGATGCTGAGCCGCCCCGTCACCCGCGACTGTGGCCGATGCAAACCGAGAACGGCCTGAGCGATCGTGCTCTTGCCCGACCCAGAGGCCCCGACAAGGGCGAGGCACTCGTCCGGGGCGACGGACAGGGTGATCCCCGAAACCGCCGGCCCCACGCCATAGCTGACCGACAAGTTCTCCAGCGATAGGATCATCGCCGCCCCTCCACTGCCAGCACGTCGCGCAGGGCATTGCTGATGAGGTTCGCCGCCAGAACCGACAAAAAGATCATCAGCGCCGGCCCCCAGAGCAACCAAGGAGCGACAGCGAAGAACAGCCGCGCTTGGGACAGCATGGCGCCCCACTCGGCATGGGGCGGCTGGGCGCCGAGGCCAAGGAAGGAGAGCCCCGAGATCGCGCCGATCATGCCCCCGAGAGCGAGCGAGGCCACCACGCCGAGGTGCAGCGAAATGCCGGGCAGAATGTGCCCGGTGACAATCCGCCAGCCCGGCACCCCAGCCATGCGGGCGGCGATAACGTCGGGCCTGCTCTCGCTGTCCATCGCCATGGATCGGGCCAGACGGGCGTATCCGGCCCAGTCCGCCACGATCAGGGCGATCAGCAGATTGACGAAGCCGGGGCCGAGAACGCCGATGACGGCGAAGGCGAGGACAAGCCCCGGCAGGCTCATCATCACGTCGGCCAGCCGCATCAACAGGGTATCCACAGGCCCGCCGGTCAGGCCCGCGATGGTGCCGTAGACCAACCCGATGCCAAAGACCCCGCAAAGCACCATCAGCGCCGCGCCGAGCGACCTGTGCGCTCCGTCCATCAGCCGAGAAAGCAGGTCGCGCCCGGTCTCGTCGGTTCCGAAGAGGTGCTCGGCCGAGGGCCCTGCAGGGCGGCGGCGTAGTTGGGCCAGTCGGGTTCGTAAGGTGTCCAGAGGCTGCCGACCACCGCAAAGGCGAGGAGTAGCGCGCCGAGCATAAGCCCGGCCCGCCCGCTGCGGTGCCGCCAGAGCCGGGGCAGGAGCCGCCGGGTCGGACGCAGGGTCAGGAGCCGGGCGGCGGCCGGAGTCATGCGGGGCCTGGTCATGCTCATGTCCGCACCTCCCGCAGGCGCGGGTCGAGGGCGAGGGCGGCGAGGTCGATCAGCAGGCTGGCCGTGGTGTAGAGCAGCGCCGAGATTAGCACGAAGGCCTGGATCACCGGGAAATCCCGCGCCGTCAGGGCTGAGAGCGTAAAGCTGCCAAGGCCCGGCCAAGTGAAGAGCTCTTCGATGATGGGTGAGCCGCCCAGCAGCGCCCCGATCGAGACGCCGATGGCGGTGAGGAAGGGCAGCGCGGCATTGGGCAGCGCATGGACCAGTAGGGTCCGCCGCCGCCGGGCGCCCCGGGCGCGAGAGACATGGGCGTAGCCACTGTTCATCGCGTCGATCAGGGAAGCGCGCAGCAGTTGCGTCCAGCCCGCCGCCCGGTCCACCCCGATGATGAGCGCGGGCAGGAGCGCCATCGACAGCGCCCCGCCGGACAGCACCTGCCCGACCCCGGCGCCGACGACGAAGTATTGCAGGGCCAGAAGGCCGAAGAGGAAGGTGGGCAATGCGGCCCCGATCTGGGTGTAACCCCGGATCAGCCGGTCCGGCCACCGGTCCCGGTAGGCGGCCGAGATCAGCGCCAGGACCAGCGCCACGACGACCGAGACGACGAGCGCCAGTGCCCAGAAGGGTCAGCGTGGCGGGCAGCCGCCGAGCGATCTCGTCCGCCACCGGCCGCCCGCTGCGCCATGAGGTGCCGAGGTCGCCCTGCACCACCCGACCGAGCCAGGCGGCGTATTGCACCGGCAGGGGCTTATCGAGCCCCATCTCGTCCTGCAGTTCCGCGACCTCTAGGCTGGTCGGCTCATGCTCCGGCGCCTTGGCCTTCAGGATCCGGTAGGCCGGATCACCCGGCGCCAGCGGCAGCATGGCAAAGACCAGCACACTGGCCGCGAGGGCTGTCAGCGCGGCCTGCATCAGTCGGCGAAGGGCGACCCGGATCATCTTACTTCAGCGCGTCGGGGGCGGTCTGCCAGCCGATGTGCCGCAAGGCCACGCCGGGCTGGTAGGTGCTCCAGTCATCGGACACCAGCACCCGTCCCCGCAGCATGGTCACGTTGAAGATGTACGGATCTTCTTCGACCAGTATGTGCTGGATCTCGCCCAGGATCTGGTTGCGCATTTCGGCATCGGTCTCGGTCGCGAGGGTGGCGATCAGCTCGTCCATGCGGGCATTGGAATATCCGGCATAATTCCGGTCGGCATCGGTGGCGAGGTAGCGGGCAAGGAACCCCTGCACAGCGCCCACTGTGGCCGACCCGTTGCCCAGCAGCGCCACGTCCCAGTCGATGCTGCCCGCGGTGATCGCGGCGCCGACGTCGTCGACAGAAACGATCTCGGACCTGATGCCAAGCTCTCGCAGATAGGATTGCAGTGCGCCAGACATCGGCACCAAGTCCGGCTGCTGGGGATAGATGACGATGTCGAGGGTCAGCGCCTCGCCATCCTTCATCCGCGTATCCCCCTCCAGCACCCAGCCGGCCTCGTCCAGAAGCGCGGTCGCGCCTTCGGGATCGTGGCGGTAGTTGGCCACGGCCCGGGGGAAGTCCATGCCGTAGAGCCCTTCGGCCTCGGCGGTGGCGCCCTGAAAGACGACTTCGGCCATTTCTTGGTAGTTGACCGATTGCATGAAAGCCTTCCGCACGGCGACATCGGTCAGGACACCCTCCCCGGTGTTCATGAAGGCGGCGTAGCCGCCGGTGGACAGGGTCCCCGTGGCGAAGTTAACGTTCGGCGTGGCATCGTAGACCGGTTTGGCCGAGGCCTGCGGATAAAGCGCGATGTCGCCCTCTCCATTTTGGATCGCCAGCACGCGGGCGTTGATGTCGGTCACGAAGCTGACGGTCACGCCGGGCATGACCGGCTGCCCGCGCCAGTAGTTTTCGTTGCGGGTGGCGGTGAGTGCAGCGTCGCTCAAGTCCTCGGCCACGAAGGGGCCAGTGTAGATGCCGGCGTCCTCCAGCGCTTCCCAGCCCTCGCCCGCAGCCTCCACAGCTTCCACGGCCTGCCGATCGTAGATCAGGAAGTAGCTCTCATGGGCCAGCACGTTGGGTAGCTCGGGCACCGGCAGGGGAGTGGTGACCGTGATTTCCAGCGGGCCGGTGACCTCGAAGATCATCTCGGGCGGGACGATGCCCTGGAGCGATGACTTGTTCGCCAAACGGTAATCCATCACCTCCTTCACCGCTTCGGCATCCATCGCCCGGTACGTTGTGAAAAGTGACACCCCCGTTCAGCGTAATGACCCAGGTCAGGTCATCCACCTGCGTCAGGCTTTCCGCCAGCCAGGGCGCGACGGTGCCGTCGGGCTGGAACTCCATCAGAAGCTCGGCCACGCCGAACTCCTGAAACCAGAACCCCTCGCTCTCGGGGTCCATGCTGTCGATCTGGAACGAGGTGATGATGCGGATCGGCTGGTCCGCCTCTTGGGCAATGGCCGGCTGGGCGGCGGCAATGCCGAGGGCCACGAGCGCGGCGTGGGTGATCTTCATGTCTAGGGGCCTTTCTGGTGCCGGGAAATCAAGCGCCCGACCGGGCGAGCCGGGCGGTGTGGAAGTGAAATTCGGGTAGCGCACGACCCTCGCAGAGCACCTCGCGGACGAAGCGACGGACGGCGGCGCGGTCCGGCAGGTGGAACCAGTCGCCCTGCGGATAGACCGCGACCATTGGGCCGCGGTTGCAGGGGAACATGCAGCCCGTGGTTGTAGTCAGGCAGCGGGCAGCAATGCCCGCTTCGGCGCATTCGGCCTTCATCATGTGGGACAGGCTCGCCCCGTCGCGGACGTGGCACCGGGGCCCGCTGCAGACCAGCAGGTGAAAGTCGAAATCGGGCGGATTCTGCCAGCCGGGTTTGCCAAGCGACGGCACCGTGTCGTCCAGCGCACCGCCCATGAAGGGCCAGAACACGCTTCAGCATCTTTGCTGCCGCGTCGCCCGCGCGCGCCACCTCGGGGCCGATGCTGACGGAAACCGTGCTATTGACAGGGCGCTCTCGCCAGTTGGCAAGGGCGCCGGGCAGCCAGGCGAGTAGGCTCTCGGGAAACGGCAGGCCGATCGGCTGAAGCCGGATCGTCCGGGCGCCACCACAGCGCATCTCGTCCAGCGCCTCGAATAGACTGCGGCCCATATCCTCAAGCCGGACTAACATGTGCGGTCGGTCCGTCGCCGCTGCGCAGGTCAGCTCGAGCCGCTTAAAGCCGCCCTTGCTGAGGTTCGCCACCGAACAGGCGAAGAGGATCCACTCGCCCGGCGGGTCTCCAGCCCGGCCGGAGCCCTGGCCGCCTTCTTCTCTTTGTAGGGGTGTTACCCGTGCATCTGCCATCGTGCCCTCCGCACAAATGCGGGGCGGGCAATCCGGCGATGTCGTCGGTCGGCAAAGGCCGTCCTGTCATGGCGCATCTCCTGCCAGGCAACCCCGCCCGGTCCAAAACGTGACTGCGGCGCGGATCGCGCCGGAGATGGCAGGTCTCCTGACTTGCGGATCACAGCTCACCCAAACCTTCCCAGGCCGCATCTTGGCCCAGTGGCATTCTCGGGGTCGCTCTCCGCTCACAGTTGCGGGGGCAGTCGCGGATTCGGCGCCTTTTGGCTGCGCCTCACCGCGTTCCCTTTTCATCCCGGCATGCGGTCAGCGTGCCGGGAACCATCGATGGGACAATGGCGCAATCGCGGAGGCGGTGTCAATCTGATCAGGCGACGGATGGCGATAGTCCGACCGCGCGAGGCACAGACACTGATTTACGGTGCGGATGTTGAAGTGAGCCTTCTGATCTTCGTCAGAACCGCCTTGATCAACGAGACGAGCGGTGTTGGCCCAATCCTCTGCCGTGCCGGTTTCTCTTTTCTATCTGAGTGCCTTTGATCTCAGATCCCGAGCGGTTTTTTCCCAAAGCAGTCATCCGTCCTCGCCGCAGAGAATGTCGGCTCTCCGCCCTTCGTGTAGGCGCCTAGCGCAAAGTTGCGCCTTCCAGGAATGCCGCTTGGGCTGACACCTGCCTGCTGTGGCCATCGGCCCAAGCGGCCGCTTTGGTCTTGACCGACCTTAGGCGCGCGCTCGCATCAACCACTCATTGCGACAGCTGGCTGCTTGCCATGGCCTCCGCCCTCGACAGCATCCTGGACACATGGCGCAGATTGCGCCTAGCGCCCGCCGCACCCCGGCTGATCGAAGGCAGGCTGCCTACCGACGGCGCCATCAAGCATCGAAGTTCACGGAGGCGCAAAAGGTCTTCATCCTGAAGCAGGGCGAGAAAGACACGCCGGTCGCTGAGATCTGCCGTAAGGCCGGGATCGGCCAAGCGACCTACTTCCATCAGAAGAAAAGATATGGTGGCTTGCTGCAGGACGAGATGCGCCCGTTGAAGGCGCTCGAGGACGAGAACACCCGGCTTAAGAAGATCGTCGCCGATCTGACGCTCGACCGTGAGACGTTGCAGGACGTGATCCGGCGAAAGCTCTGAAACCTGGGCGTCTGCGAGAGATCGTGACCGGGATGTGCGTCGACTGGGGTGTGTCGATCCAGAGGGCCTGTCGGGCCATCTGCTTCGACACGTCCAGCTACCACTACAAGTCTGGGCGGACGGACCAGGCTGCCGTCGAGAGGCGGATTAAGGAGATATGCGAGACGCGGGTGCGGTATGGCTATCCCCGCGTGCATGTACTGCTCCGGCGGGAAGGATGGGTAATCAATATGAAGAAGACGCGCAGGGTTTACAATGAGTTGGGCCTTCATCTGCGGAACAAACACCCGAAGCGTAGGGTGAAGGCGAAGCTGCGAGAGGATCGCCAGGAGGCGGTCGGGCCGAATGACGTATAGGCCATGGACTTCGTGCATGATCAGCTCACCATGGGCAAGAAGCTCAGCATCCTGACGGTAGTGGATACCCATTCCCGGCTCTGTCCAGCTGTCGATCCCCGCTTCGCCTACCGCGGCGAGGATGTCGTGCAGACGTTGGAAAAGGTATGTGCCAAGATCGGCAACCCTAAAACGATCAGGGTCGACCACGGCAGCGAGTTCATATCCCGCGACCTCGACCTCTGGGCCTATGCCAACGATGTCACGCTGGACTTCTCTCGGCCAGGAAAGCCAACCGATAGCGGGTTCATCGAGGCATTCAACAGCAAGCTCCGGTCTGAATGCCTGAACGCTCACCGGTTCATGAGCCTTGCCGACGCCCGCGAAAAGTTGGAAGCTTAACGTCGACACTACAACGAGGACCGACCCCACAGCGCGATCGGATACAACGTCCCGATTGCCATGCATTATCCCGATGGCGTCACCGCCCCGTCATCGTGAGGCAGCCGGAAAAATCCAACTTCTGGCGGTCCAAGGTTGGGAAGCAGTGCAACAACCTGCAGACTCTCGATATGAATGAGGGACCCAAGGGGGCAGGTCATAAAGCACTAGAGCAATTACTGGGCTACATACTACGATGATAGAGGAAAAAAATGAGGATAAGCGCCATTATCTGGGCGAAGGACGAGATTGATATGCTGCCGCGCACCATAGGTGCATTGCTGCGCTCCGGCGTTGAGACAATCTCGATTATGGATGATAACTCAGGCGACGGAACCGCGCTTGCAATCGACGTTCTGTGCGCGACCTTATCAAATGTATACCGAATTCCAACAATCACCGACTTGAGTGGTGGACTTACGATGGATGGACCGGTCTTTGGCCCTATCCTTGCGCGGGATCAGCCGGACTGGATACTCGTGGGTGATCCCGATGAATTTTGGATTTCAAAGTCGGGCGATCTCCGCAAGACCCACGCGCTGAAAGATCATGACCTAGTGATAATCGAACGGTTCAATGCCGCGCTGCGCCCGGAAGAGCCGGATCTCGTACATCTTGAAACGGATGGCGCGTTGCGCGATCTGCCACTTATCGTGAAGCAAGTGCAACTGTCACGCGAACTCATGGATGCCGAGCCAGAGCACCGCTGGATCACGCACAAACTGGCGCCGAAATTGATGGTTCGTCCGGATCAGTTATCCCGCTTCGGTCTTGGTATGCACACAGTGTTTGGCAAAGAGGGAACGCAATTGAGGCGGACACAAGGGCAGGACGTTGTGATAGCACATCTGCCGTTCTCTAGCTATGAGAGGTTCGAGCGTAAAGTCAACAATGCGCGGCTTGTGTTTGAACGTTTCGATGCGGAGCATTCGGGGAACAAGGCTTGGCATTGGCGACGGTGGATCGAAATTCAGAAAAACGGTAAATTGCGGGAGGAGTATGACCGGCAGTTTTTGTCAGAAAATGAGCTCACGGGATGTCGCGAAAGTGGGGCGGTGACCACAGCCACCGGGATTTTTGCACTTCGCAAGACTGAAGCCGATGCACGGCGCCTCACGCGCGAACGGATGGAAAAATAATGCGGGTCGCAGTAATGCAGCCATATCTATATCCTTACCTTGGGTACTTTCATCTTATTGCCTCAGTGGATTTATTTCTGATTTTCGACTGCGTGCAATTTCCCCGCCGTGGCCGGGTGCATCGTGCGCCTGTGCCTCAAAAGGAAGCATGGCTGACCCTGCCTCTGGCACGACAGCCGCGCGACACCTTAATTTCGGAATTGGCCTTCGCGGAAAATGCGGAAGTCATATGGCGCGAAAGGTTGGACAGATTGCCGTGGATGGCTCAAGCGCCTGCACTTCGCGCGACGTTGACACCCCTACGCACAGGGCGGGTCAGTGATTACCTAGCAGCGCAATTAATCTTTGCCTGCGACGCACTGGGCATTGGCACTAAAATACAACTTTCATCCAGCTACCGTGTTACATCGAAACTACAAGCGCAAGACCGGGTGATTGCGCTGGCACATGCTACCGGCGCGACTAGTTACGTCAATCTTCCTGGTGGACGTTCGCTTTATGATGCTGCGGCGTTTTCAGCCGCGGGCCTGAGCCTGTCATTCGTGTCAAAATATAACGGACCATTTCAGTCGATGTTGCATGCCTTGGCTACTCAACCATATCCTCGGTTGCGTAGTGCTCTTGCAGAACTGCCTGCCCCGAGCGCCGCCTGAGAAAGAGCCCCGATGTCAGATCCGGAACGCAGTCCCCACATCTTACGCACCTATTACGACCGGTGCTTGGTCACCCACGGCGATACCGCTGAAGGCGCAGGATGGCCGAACGAGGCGGACCGCCAGACCCGGTTTGGTATCATGCGCGATCTCGCGCCCAACGGGGCGATGAGCGATGTCTGCGATCTCGCCTGTGGAACTGGTGCCTTTTTAGAGCATCTAGTGGCGTCGAACGCCGCGCCCAAGCGCTACTTGGGCCTCGATATTTCACAAGCGGCCATCACTGCAGCCCAGGCCAAACATGGCACTACTTTGTTTGCGCTCCATGATATCCTGCATGCCCCTACTCCAACGGCTGCACCCTTTGATTTCGTTGTGGCAAATGGTTTATTCACACTGAAGGCCACACTCTCTCAAGATGACATGTGGCAATTTATGGAATCTTGTGTGAATCGCATGTGGAACATGTGCCGCGTCGGAATTGCCTTCAATGTGATGTCTTCGGTCGTTGACTGGCAGCGCGAGGATTTATTTCACGTGCCAAGTGATGCCCTTCTAAGGATGCTCTATTTCATGGCGGGGCGGCGCGTAATACTGCGATCCGACTACGATCTTTATGAGTACACCGCCTACGTATACCGAGATTCTGTTAGCGCACGCAGAATTTAGATTTTGAAAGAGCTTTCGCGATTTAACTGGCGCTGTTGCACTAATCGGGATTTGAGCGCGGCTCCCCTTTCCCCGGACGGACCTACCCTTCGGCCACGGTGACGGGTATGCCGTACGCGGTGTAGCCGTTCAGGACGGTGATACGAACCTGCAACTTGGCGACCTGGCAGTCGAATTCTCGGGCCATGAGGGATTGACTGAGCAGCTTGATGAAGTCCATCTTACTCTCAGCCCGGCTCTGGCCGTGGCAGCCAGACCATCGTCGCCAGATGACGCGACCCAAATTTTTGGAAGTGCGCAGAGCCTCATTGCGGGTGATGGCTCGTCGGCTTCCACGGCTTGGCGTTCTTGCGGGGCGGGATGATCGCAGCGGGACAACGGGCAGCGATTGCCTCGTGGCACTAGCAGGTATTGTATGCGCCATCTGCCCTCACGGAACCGATCTCTTCGTCGGACGGGATTTAGTCGAGCAATTCAGGCAAGACGGGCCGATCACCTACATTGCTTCCCGTGACCTCGACGGCCCGGACCTCCGGCGCTCCACTCGCCTTCGGGCTTGATGTGAGTGCTGCACGTAATCTCCCTAAAAGCGCTGGATGAAGTTTCCCCAGTTTGGCGCTGTTGCAGATGGAAGGGCGCGCAGATGGTGGCACTGAGGGAGATCGTGATGATCTTGGAATTGTAATGGCAGGTCAGCACGATCGCGCGGCAGACCGGGCTGGATCGCAAGACGGCGCGGAAGCACCTCGAGCGCGTGCTCGAGGTGCCAGTCTACGGGCCGCGCGAGCCGGAAGAGCGGCTGGCCAAGGACTATCGCACCTACCTGGTCGACAGGCTGACCGCTTGGCCGGGCCTCTCTGTCCGGCGGCTGCACCGATAGAACAAGGCGATGGGCTTCAAGGGGGCCCATTAGACGCTAACGGAACATCTGCGGCTGATCCGCCCGGCGGTCGAAAGGCAGTTTGAGACACCTGCCGGGCAGCAAGCGCAGGTGGATTTTTCCGAATTCCAATTCGCCTTCACCGCGGAGCTCTGTATCACCCGCAAGGTTTGGCTGTTCAGCATGGTACAGGGGCACAGCCGCTGGCTCCGGGGGCAGTTCTGTCCGAACCAGACGCTGGAAACGGTGATGCGCTGCCACAGGGCGGCCTTCGGTGTGGTGGGTGGGGCCTGCTCCGAGGTGCTTTATGTTCGCATGATGACGGCGGTCATTGGCAAGGATGCCGCCGGGGTGGCGACCTACAACGCGTTGCTCGCGGCTGTGCTGGGGCATTACGGATCAGCGCCGCGCGCCTGCCAGCCCAATCGGGCCAAGACCAAGGGCAAGGGCAAGGGCAAGGTCGAGCGACCCTTCCGCTACGTGCGCCAGGACTTCTTCGAGGGGCGCAGCTTCCGCAATCTCGACGACCTGAGCGCTCAGTTCGACGGATGGAGGACGACCATTGCCAATACCCCCGTCCACGCCACCACGCAGAGGGTCGTGGACGAGTACTTTGCCGAGGAACGACCGCACCTAGTGGCCCTTCCGGCCGACCCTACGATACGGTCCTGGCCGTGGAGCGCCGGATCAGCCAAGAGGGCATGGTCGCCGTTGGCGGCAACCAATACAGCGCGCCAGACACGGCCAGGCGCCGGAACGTCGAGGTCCAGAACCATGCGACCGAGGTGCAGAATCTTCGAGGATGGGAAATTGATTGCCAGCCATCCGGTTCTGGAGGGCAAGACCAGAAGCGGGTCGATCCCAGCCATCGCAAGCCCGTGCCTGCAGCGCGCCGTGCCGGCATCGAGGTCCCATCTCCATCGGACACCGCAGTGCTGCGCCGGTCTCTGGCCTCCTACGAGGCCGTCGGCCAGAGGTTGGCCAATCAGCCAGAGGGACGCCCATGATCCCGGTCACGGAACGCAGTCGCTAGAGCCTTGTCAGCCTGCACGAGGCCCGGGTCCTGGAAACGCTCAACCAGATCCTGAGCCAGCTGGAAAAGGGTGAGATGACCTCGATCGAGGCGATCGACGCCCTTCTGGCCGAGGAACTGACCCTGCGCGAAGGGCGGCGCGTCGGTGTTGGACTGCGCACGGCCCGGCTCATGCCCATCAAGACGCTGGAAAGCTACTATTTCTCGTTCCAACCCTCGCTGGACCGCCATCGTATCATGGCCCTGCCGCAGCTGGAGTTCATCAACCGCGCCGAGGTACGTCACTTCCTCGGCGCGCCCGGCACCGGCAAGAGCCACCTTACCACGGCCCACGGCGTATCCGCAGTGAAGGCGGGCCGCAGCGTCTACCGCTGCACCTTGGCCGAGCTCATCGATGCCCTGGCGCAGGCCGAACGCGAAGGTCGGCTGCCGGAAAAGATCCGCTGCTACGCCCGGTCCTCGCTGCTGATCGTCGACGCAATCGGCTATCTGCCGTTTACCAGCGGCGGCGCGAACCTGTTCTTCCAGCTCGTCAACGCCCGCTATGAGAAAGGGGCGATGATCCTGCCCCCCAACCGCGGCTTCGCCGCATGGGGCGAGGTCTTCGCCGATCCCGTCGTCGCCACCGCGCTGCTGGATCGGCTGTTGCGACACGCGGTCGTAGTGCGGATCGAAGGCGCAAGCTACCGCCTGCGCGGTCGCGCCGATCTGATGCCAGAGCACACCCGATAGCACGCCACCATCACCCCGCCACCGCTCCAGAAACGGCGCGGGTGGCCACCGAAGAATGGAGGTGCCAATCACCTGCACGGCTGATCCCCGAACCCGTTAGGTGGGGAAATTTGCGCCGGCACTTCTGGGAAATTTTGATCCAGCATTTACACTTGATGTCTGTACTGTCGATCAGCAGGTGCAGCGGACCCGCGCCGCCGCGGTAGGGGATACTCACGTTCAGCGATCTTTGGCGGCGACAGAACCTGCGGCAGTCCGGCACCTTCCAGTCCAGCCCGACCAGTTGAGCCAGGCTCTGCACATAGCCGGTCGTCTGCCGCCACGGCATGCCAAAGAGCACCTTCATCGTCAGGCAAGCCTGGATCGCAGCATCGCTGAAGCTCTGTTGGCGACCGCATCTCCCGGTCGGCGGAGGGATCCATTCCATGTCAGGATCAAACCAGATCGTCAGCGATCCGCATTGCCGTAGCGCCTCATTGTTAGCCAACCAGTTCGTGGCCTTGCACTTCGTGGGGACCCAACTGCTCATGGCTACCAGTTATCATGCTGGATTCATGTAGTGAATCCCTCAGCCGATTTGAGCAACAACGCCGGGAGCAGAGCAAGTATCATATACTTTTCAGGATAGAATGCGCCTTATCAACCTGTGGTTGAAAATGGATTAATGCATGATTGGCGCCTTGCAGTATTGCGGAAAGAGTTGAAGAAAGCAGAGAAGTGTCTTCGCCACATTATTTTTGAGAGTTCGGATGAACGCCCAATTTCATAAAGTATGTAACCCCCTGTTGCCGGAGGCGGCAGCGATTTTTGAGTACCTCAAGACCCTCAACCAGGCGCGATGGTATACAAACCGTGGGACACTCCAGGCTTCTCTGGAAGAACGGTTGTCCATGCTTTTTGGCGCAGATCACAATGTAGTTGTGGCGACAGCTTCCGGTTCCGCGGCACTCGAAGCGTCCATTCTGGCCACTGCGGGTACGGCGACCCCGGACAAACCCTACGCTTTTCTGCCATCATACACGTTTGCGGCAACGGCATTAGCGGCAGAGAGGTGCGGATATACCCCATATTTTCTGGATGTCGACCCTGAGACATGGTCGCTCGACCCGGACATGATCGCGCGACATCCCAAGATCATCAATGCAGGTGTGATCATCGTCGTTGCGCCCTATGGCCGGATGCCAGATATGGTCGCGCTTGAGACGCTCTACAAAAAGACCGGCGTTGCCGTTGTCGTCGATGCGGCTGCTGCGTTCGAGCAGGTGGTCGCTGCACCGGGCTGTATCTCAGCCACTATCCCAGTTTGCCTCAGCTTTCATGCGACCAAAACATTCTCAACAGGTGAAGGTGGCGCAGTTTTGTGGTCTGATCAGATCGGACGCGAAAGCATCGTGCAGGCGACAAATTTTGGATTTCTAAATTCCCGCGAATGCCGTTCAGCTGGATTTAACGGAAAAATGAGTGAATACAGCGCGGCTGTCGGCCTTGCAATGCTTGATATGCTGGAGGAGCGGCGACAGGAATACTTTGAAGTATCCCACACTTATCGCCAGGCCTTCGCCTCATCGGGGGCAAACTCATCCGGCCAATTTTTTGCATCACCCGAAATCAGTTCAGCCTATGCGTTGATCTTGGCACGCGACAGCATTGTTGCTGCGGAGTTGTGCGTTGAGCTCCAGGTGAGCCAGTTTGGCTGGCGGCGCTGGTACGAGAGCGGCCTGCACAACATGGCACATTTTTTAGACTGTCCGCGAGACGCAATGGCCGTGACCACCGATCTCGGCGACCGACTGATCGGTCTTCCTATGGCACACGACCTAAGCGAAGATAAAATCGCACAGATCGTGGATGTGGTGGCGGCGACATGTGAGACCGAAGTTGCATTCGTCGCAGAACAGGCTGGCGGGCGTTGATCGATGGATAGTACGCATTTTGAAAGTCGTATTCCGATTGAATTGCTGTCACAGGTGCGCGAACTTTCGGCACCGGCGCGCGAAGGCAAATCCATATCGCTGATGAATGCAATGAAGGTCAAGCTGGCCTGTACCAATCATATGCCCGAGTCTGAAGCTTTTGCAGCCTACGCCCAGCTTATGGGTCTCGATTGCGCGGTCAGCACTCGGCCCCTACCGATCCGCGGGCTGTGCGACGTTCTTGAAAGCGAGGGGGAGGTGTTGGCGCTGGTCGAACCCGGTGGGCGGCATTTCAAGTGTCGCGCGACACGCATTGTGGGTCCGGGAAGCTCTCCTTCCCTAAGCGGTACGATCTCGCCGAGTAGTCGCGGGGCGCATCGACAGTGCAGTCGTGCATAGCCGCACGGGAGCATTCGTGCGCAACGGTGAATTAGTCATGGATGTTCAACGCGACGAGCTGGAAGGCGTGCCGACCGAACTTGCCTTTGATCCGGTGATCTTCACGCACCATGGGCGCGTGGCCACCTATCTGGAGGACCAAAATTCATTACGTTTGCGACACCTACCTAAAGCCTGGTCCCTGCTCGGCATCAATTCGGTTTCATTTGGCCATTGGATGATAGAACAGATGTTGCAGTTCATCGCAGGAATGAACCTGCCTGAGTTTCAGGGTGTTCCCATTCTGATTGATGAAGGCATTCCACCGCAACACCTTCAATCTCTGGAGTGTATCGGAGAAGGGCGGTTCGAGATTATAGAGGTTCCGCGAGGTCAGCGTATCGCAATCGACAGCCTTTACATAGTCACAAATTTTCCCTTTGCGCCGCACCTTCTAAAAGAGGACCAGAAAATAGATCCAAGCTACTTTGTATCTGCGATGGACGCCATTGCGCAGATGGTCGCGAAAGTAGGCGCACTATTTGACATGACACACAACACGGAAAAACCTTCGAAATGTGAAAAGCTGTTTTGGGCAAGACCCACAGACCGGCACCGTAAGATTGATAACCATTTGGCTATTGAGTCTTATATTTCCGATCTAGGTTGCGTAAAGTTTTATCCTGAAACGTTGAAATTTCCTGACCAGATCCGACTAATTCGGGCGGCTAAGCGCATTGTGGTTCAGAACGGATCAGCTTCACACGGGTTGTTTTTTGCGCGCCCAGGCACTGAAGTGGTCATGCTCAGCCATCCTGCGCTGCCCTTCATGGCACTCTATGCTGAGTTGATGGCACAACTTAACATCGACTTCTTGGTTCTCACCGGCCCACTTTCACGCAAGGGTCAAACATATCTTGATCAGTCTGATTATGAGATTCCGCTGGAGAGAATCTCCCAAGTGATAGGGCATTGGGCAGAATAATCTCACAAGCGCGAAAAGTTTCACAAAAAAGGAGGCGGAATGAATCAGCAAGATATTGTCATCTTCGGAACCGGAAACATGGCGCAAGTGGCGGCGGTGTATATCCGTGCTCATTCGCACCTCAACATTGTTGGATACACGATTGATCACGAGTATAGGAAGGAAGATACTTTCGATGGTCTCCCGCTGGTTTCTTGGAATGATCTCGAAAATTTGTTTCCGCCAGATCAGGTAAAGCTTCTAGGGCCCCTCACCTATCAGCGCATGAATACCATCCGGCGAGACAGATATCTTGAAGGTAAATCCCGCGGGTATTCATTTGCCAGCTTCATACACCCAGATTGCCACATATATACGGATAAAATCGGAGATAATTGCCTTATCCTGGAGAGAAATATCATCCAGCCCTTTTCCAGTATCGGCAATAATGTAATTATCTGGAGCGGCAACCATATCGGCCATCACGCGCAGGTGGGGGATCATGTGTTCATCGCATCCCAGGTAGGGATCGGAGGCTCAGCAGTGATTGGAAACGAATGCCATTTGGCTGGACAGGTAGGCGTCGCCCATGGTCTAACTTTGGGGCCGCGCTGCGCAGTCCTTAATGGACTGACGTTGTCGCGAAGCCTGCCTGAGGGGTCCGTTATTTCTGCAGATTTGCCCTCTATCAGACCCTTTGACAGCTCACGGCTGTACAAGATTTTATGAGAGGGCGAGAACTATGGACCCGCCGTGGATTAGTGGTGTCGGGTGCGCCCGCAGCGCACAAGTGGTGGGCCAGCCATGCGCAAACGCCATCCCCTCTGATCCTTGGGCCGCGTCACTGGCGTATATATTTCAGTGCGCGCGACATACAAAACCGTGCTCAAATGATCTTCGTCGATGTTGATCCGTTGGATGATATGCGCATTCTGAATGTGCATGACACGCCACTGCTGGAACTTGGTCCCCCGGTACGATTTGACAGCACTGCTCAAGGGGTGAGCCACGTAGTCCGTGAAGGCGATAAAGTACTCTTGTACTATATCGGGATGCACCTGCGAGCCGATGTACCTTACGGCATCTGTGTGGGGCTAGCTGAAAGCCTTGATGGGGGGACTAGTTTTGAACGAGTTTCGGATGGGCCCATCCTGTCAATCAATCAGCTTGATCCCTACTTTACATCTTTGATGCACGTCACGCCCCAGCCTGACGGTTCCAGTGTAGCCTGGTTTATGACGTGTACCGGTTGGGAGGAGCGCTCAAATGGCGTTCATGACGCGGTTTACGGTTTGCGTCGCGCCGTCTCGCCCGATGGCCGTCACTGGACTCCAACAACAGTGACTATCGGTCTGGAGGATGGGATTTTCGATGAAGCCGTGGGGCTGGCCCGACCTTGGGTAATCTCTATGGGCGGACCGGACAGACTTTGGTTCTCACACCGGTCCCGTCTCAATTTCCGCACAGATACAAATGCAGCCTACCGAATCATGGATATAGATCTGAATCAATCTGGCGCGCCCACCGGCACTCCACGATTACTAAAATTCGACAACCCCCCAGCCTCAGATGGCTGGGACGGGTTCATGCAGGCCTATCCTTCGATCCTTCCGCTTGGGGAAGGCTATGTAATGTTTTACAACGGAAACGGTTTTGGGAAATCGGGATTTGGATGGGCAACACTCGGTATGTAGATGTCTTGAAGGGAAAAGCCTATACTGCCAAAACGACCGCTTCTGGCCGAAGCGCGACGTCAGAGCTGGCGTCGGCAGGCCACGCTAGGTTAACCGCTTTTCCGAACTTCCTTATCTCAATCGACACGGTTGACCAGCGGCCCTCAATCTTCAAGCATCTTGTCCAGCCGAGCGAAGAATGAATGCGGCTTCTCGGTGTTGAGTGAATACTCAAGGAGGCGGATGTCACCCCTAGCTGCGCTCGCCCTGACCCTTTCCGCGTGGAGATACCAATCTTCTGCCCATTTGGAGAGCATACCCTCTTCCGATACAATGCCGACCGCCGCCATGTGCTCGGCGATGTACTTGCCGGCACGGAACTTCTTCCTGCTCGAAAGCCACTCGTCAACGGGCCTATGATTCAACAGGAACACAGAGTCGCGATAATACTGAGCGATGTATTCGAAGTCATAGAAGCCATCGTAAATGTCCGACCCATTGCTCCCGTATGAGATGTCGCTGAGAAGTTGGTAGTTCTCGTACCCCAAAAAGGGTTTACGTCCTTCGGCCAATGCTGATTGGAGATTCCGCGCAATCCGCCCGCGATCCCAGTGAGCGTAGCTCATGCCTCTGCGACCGAACATGGCGCTGATTTCCTTGCTCCCGCCCCGGTTCATGCCGATCTGAAAAACCCGTTGACTATCCGGAATCGGAGAGGGGGACGGCGCCGACATGTGCTCGAACTTCGCATTGGAAAGGTAGGGTCGCACCAATCGTTCTACCTTGCTAGGTATAGCCAAATCGGTCTTGAGGAACAGATCGGGGCGACTGGCACGCGCAGGGCTGTCTACTGGCAGAACACTCAGCGTCTCGAAAAGCCCTGGCACTCCCCCGGTAGCCCCGTTGTCGCGAGCTTCCCGGTAGATCGAGTATCTTCTCTGAGCATGCTCAGGCATGGTGTTGAAATACTCCGGATCGTCTACCCTGCGCTCATATTTTCCGATCCAATCTTCAAGTGAAACGGGAAACAGGTGCAGCAAGACCGCTTCGCTCTGGTCCACCTTGTGTTCCGGGATGTTCTGGCCATCCTTGCGCACGAAGTGGATGTTGAAACGCGCATCCCTGTTGCTCCGGCGCTTGAAGCTCTTGCCGACCTCGTGCCCCTGAAAGCCGTTCGGGAAAAGCTCGCCCAATTCAGCGCCGTACAATTTCGCTCCCCATCCCGCCCCCCGTTCCGGCTTGAGCTTGAACAGCCCGGTCAGGTCCATCTTTCCGTGAGAGCACTCGCCAGAGAACATCCGCTCCGCTGGAAGGACGCGCACGGCGTCGAGCGTTTCCGGCACCCGGCCAAGCATTTCGGCAATCGACCCGGCAGATCGGGGCAGCAAAAACTCATCGACGTCGATGTGTGCGATCCACTCGGTTTCGCACAGATTCCGCACGGCGTACTCTGCGTTGTGGGATTGCCGCTGACGGTGGCCGGAGGGGCGCCCTTTCCGTGGCCTCCGTTTCGTCCAATATGCAGCATCGCAATTGATACATGTAACCCCCGGCACCTGCGAGAAAGTTACGGCAAGCCCATCGGCGGGGTCATCGAAGAACAGGACGACTTCAGACGCACCGATCGAAAGATGATGGGCAATGAAAGCTTCGACGAGCCTCCTCGGCTCCGCGCAGGTTGCGACAACCCCCCACTTCGCAACAACCATGAAACCTCCTCACGAATACCAGACCTGACTCCCATCCATTAACCTGATGTTAAGCGCTACACACTAGCCAAAAAGATGCAAAAATTGAGGCCAATTGATGAACAAGACAACCACTTCATCCAATACCGAAGAGCGGATCGCGAAACTTGAGGCTGCGGTCTGTGATTATGCGCAGCGCTACGGCCTGACCAACCTCGCTCGGGAAGCCTTGGCATGCTCCGGGTCAGCGGGCGCTGTGGCGCCATCGCCAAGGCGGCTATGGGGCAGCGTCCAGCCGCCGGGTGGTGCCGAGTGATCCAGATAGCTCCTGGAGCAAGGCGGGGCGGGGCGGGGCGCCTGCCACCTGCCTGCATCGGAAAACGAGAGCAGGCCAACGATCTTACGTTTACATTGCCATATCGCCGCATATTATGCGCCTATGGATAATATTGACCTGAGAATCATCGGCCTTCTGACCTTGGATGCAAAAAGATCTCTGGCGGATATCGGCAGCAGTGTCGGGCTGGCCCCCTCCACCGTAAACGAGCAGATCCGGCGACTGACCGCCTCCGGCGCCATTCGCAGGTTTACCCTCGATGTCGATCCGACGGCGATGGGCATGCAGACGCTGGTGTTTGTCTGGATCGCGCTGAGGGAGGATGCGGATGAAACGGCTTTTCGGGAGTATTCGAAAACCCACCCGCTGATCCTGGAATGCCACCATGTCACCGGGGCATGGGCCTACCTGGTCAAGCTCCGCGTAATAGCCCCATCCGAGATCGAGGGTTTCCTGGCCGAGCTAAAGGAGCATCGTTTCCTCGGGCGCAGCGAAACCGTGATCACCCTGTCCTCTCCTCTGCCCGGCTCGTTCACGCCAAAGGAAGTGTAACATGGATACCGCCCTGTTTCTGAAGTCCGTTCTGCTCGGGCTGGCCATCGCCGCGCCGCTTGGTCCCATCGGAGCGCTTTGCATCAACCGTACGCTGGAGCGCGGTTTCATTGCCGGGGCGGCGGGTGGCCTGGGCGCGGCGCTGGCCGATGGCGTTTACGCGACGCTGGCTGCCGTGGGGCTTGGCGGCATTCTCAGGGGTGCTGGCGCAGATTGACACGCCTCTGCGGCTGATCGGAGGCGCGTTCATGTTGTGGTTGGGCTGGAAAAGCCTGACACCGGAACCACCCCGCGCCGCGGCGAAGATATCGACGCGCGATCTGCTGGGCACGACTGCGGCAACCTTTCTGCTGACAATCACCAACCCGATGACAATTCTGTCCTTCGCCGCCCTCTTTGCCGGGTTGGGGCTTGCCTCAACCTCAGGGTTTACAGGCGCATGGCCAGTGGTGTCGGGGGTCTTTGCGGGATCAATGCTGTGGTGGATCCTGCTGAGCGGCGGCGTCGCGCTGGCGCGTCACCGCCTCCCAGAAGGCTTCACGATCTGGGTCTCGCGCTTGTCCGGCGCGGTGCTAATCAGCTTTGGCATATGGGCTGCGATATCGGCCCTAGTCTGATCCAAAGGATGCCCTTGATCTAGCAGGTGCGATGGACCTTCAGATGGGTGGCATCGATCATCACAGTCGCCCCCCCCGTGCTCAGCGGCCAGGCCCACCATGATCCGGGCGAAGACGCCTCTATCGCTCCAACGTTTCTATCGGTTGTAGAGTGCCTTGTGGGGGCCATACTCCCTTGGGGCGTCGCGCCACCGCAAGCCATTGCGATCGATGAAAACAATGCCGCTCAGGACTCGCCGGTCATCGAACCGGGGCTTGCCGTGCGACTTCGGAAAATAAGGATCAAGATGCGCCATCTGCTCATCGCTCGTTTAGAGCGGTGACGCACGAGCGTCCAACCAAATCAATGGATCCGGAGCCTAAAATAACGCCTCGCGGTATCCTTAGTCGAACATAGACTGAAATCCTTAAACTTCGCGTTTTTTACAAAGGACATGCCCGAGGACCTGCTATCCACCGGGAAATCGGTTCTGCGAAGTCGGTGAAACGCGGTTGCCAGCTAAGAGCAGACTGTAATTTCCGCGACGACATTTGCTGATCCAGTGTCGGGCCTTTCGCCCACGCACCGTTCTCATTCACAATCTCTTCCACTGTCCGGATCATAGGCTCTATTGGAGACCCGTAGGCTTCGGAGATGACGGAAGCGATCCTGCCAACTGTGACCCCCTCCTCAGCAACCGCGTTATAAAAGCCCACAAGATCAGACCGCTCCACGAGGTCGCAATAGACCCGGGCCAAATCGGAGCTTTCGATTAAGGGCCAGCGTGTAGACTTGCTCCCCCAGATTTCAGTTCTTCGACCATTCTTCGCAGCGGACAAGAAGTTGCAAAACGCTCCGCCGTCAAGCATGTCGTATACCATCGCTGGATGAACAACCGCCGTGCGTAGCTGAGGCGCGTCAAGGAGCATCTGGGCATGCGCGATCATCCACGTAAACGCGGGCAGAGGACTAAACGGCTCGGTCTTCTGTTGCGATCTCGTCGCCAGTTTCACCGTAGAGCCAGCAGCCCCCAGTGTAGACTAGGCGGGTGGTATCTCTGCGAGTTTCCGCCGCCTGCATGACCGCTTTCATTGCCTTGGCGTCCACATCTCCCATGTCTTCACCAAAGGTCGCAGCAGCCTGAATGATCGCACCGGATGACACCGCCGCATTTACCCAACCATCCGGCTCTGAAAGATCCCCTCTGACAGGCGTTGCGCCAGCGGACAGGAGCAGTTCGTCAGACCGCTCCGAGCGGCTTAAAGCAAATACTTGATGGTTTCGGCTCACCAGTTCCCCGACGACAGCAGTGCCGATTGTACCTGTGCCGCCCAAGATAAATACCTGCATAAAGCGCACTCCAACTTGAAACAAATCACACGCATACAACCTCAACCCAGATTGAGATCAAGCGCTAAACTTACACAAACGGACTTTCGCGTTCCCCGAAGCATGGCTCGTTTTCGCTGGAACCTTAGCTGTAGCAGTGCGGCGTGGGGCGCGATTGACATGCGAAAGGAAATTTTCGGCCTCTCGGCTCTGGCCCAGGATGTTCTGCGCCCGAAGCGCACCAGTGGAGCGCTCTTCGCGTACCGGTGTTGTTTAGGGGGGCCGATGAAGCTGCTCCACTGGGATGGCCAAGACTTCTGCCTCTACTACAAGGCCCTCGCGCGCGGGCGCTTTTCCTGGCGAACACCGGCGCTGGGGTCGCGCGGCAGGCGTCAGCGCAGCTCGCGATGCTCTTGGAAGGGATCGACTGGCAACTGATCTCGTCGCCGGTGAGCGCCGACCATCCGTCGCACCTGAAGGCTGTTCAGGGCAAGCCTGCTGCAGAACCTGTACTCGACTGGATCCGAGCGGCGACTCATGGAGTAGATATACTTTCACCCGCTGTACCGGCAGCTCACATCGACGACAAAGCCATCTGCGTGCTTGCCGCGTTCAGGAAGAACCGTGATCGACTGCTGACCACGGATATGTCGGGAAAAATCGTAGCCGCCACTTTGGTGCATTGCGAGGAGCCACCGCTACTGTCGCACGATCACTCCTCGGCAGCGGGCACGCCGGTCAAAGCTTGGGCGGCGATGAAGAGCTTTCAGCAGAGGGGCGACGAGGCCGCCAGCAGTTTCGGCAACTTGGCCAGATTGCTGGCGGACTGAAAGTGGAAGGATGCGCAAGAACTTCCTTCCCGAAATCCAGCTCCACTCCGCATCCGTGCAGAGGGAGCCGCTCCTCATAGAAGGCTTATTAGCAGCCTGTTGGAGTATCCTATCCGATTAGGAAATTGTCGGAGTCGAAGAACTGGGACCAGGTGGTTGATTCATCTACGTCTACCAGAACACGTTCATTCGTCGCCCTCACTTGGACCGTAAAGTGGACGTTTCCGTCAATCGTCGTCTTCCACGCTTTCAAATCGGCCATCGAATTTACACTGGCGTAACCATTGAAGTGGATAACATCTAATCCAATTGTAAAGTCTGCGATCAGGTCGAGTTGACTGTTCTTGTCCGCCGCTGATCCAGAGAGTTCATCCCAATCCACCAAATCATCGGACTTGAACTCGAAAGTGTCTGCACCCATACCGCCGACGACCACATCCGACCCCTGACCTCCATTTATGACGTCATCCCCGTCTCCGCCGAGAAGGGAATCGTTTCCGGTCGAACCAAACAACCTATCATGCCCTACGCCTCCATTAAGCGTATCGTTTCCTTGCTGCCCGTAAAGGCGGTCATTCCCATCCCCTCCATATAGAAGGTCATTCCCGCCCCAGCCATTGAGGACATCGTTTCCGTTTTCGCCATACAGCCAGTCATGCCCCGCACCTCCGACAACATCGTCATTTCCGGTGCCTCCCCATATGGTGTCATTTCCATCATCGCCATTGATGGTGTCGTTTCCACTACCACCCCAAACGAGATCGTTTCCACCACCAGCCTGCACGTTGTCATTGTTAAGACCTGCTGCGATCAGATCACCACTACCAGTTCCAGTGATTTGAGCAAGAGTATCGGCATATATGTTGTCGTCGTCATTAATGGTAATCCCGCCCTGAGCCGTGTAACCGGCTGGCACATAGTTCTGCGGATCAACGTAACCGACCGTTGCCAGACCTTCCAGTTCTGCTGCCGTAACCTGGTGCCCGCCTCGGGCGCCCACAAAGTGAGACTCTTGCTCATATAAATTCGAGACGCCGTCGTCACTTATGACTCGCGCTCCCTCAAGGGCGTAGAAGATATATCCTTGATTAGTGTCGATCAACAGCCATTGCTGCATATCTCCCTCAGAGTCGCGACTGTCTGCATCGTATTCCACAACTCGCCAGCTGTATCCCCCGGTCATACCAGAGCCGCTCTGGAGTTGACTGAGTGATATAGGGCTTCCGTTTATAGACAACGTATCTCTACTGGAGTCAAAATCCTCAATGCGCCCTACAACAATATCATCTACTTTATGAATGTTCCTGAAATTGAAAATGTCACTACCACGGTCAGTCGATGTATCGTCTGCACCGTTACCTCCATCGCCACGAGCGTGATGCCCGTGGGAGAAGCCTGTAATATTTGAAAAATCCAGATGAATCGTATCGTCACCGGCTTGTGCATAAACATGGATCTGGCCAAATCCGTTCTGTGCGATTCCTGTCAGCGTATCGCTTCCGCTGCTTCCGCCGAGGTGACCGGTAGTTACCGTTCTGACAACCATAATAGACATACTCCTAGTATACGACAGAAACTGTCAAACAATGCTTCACTGGATGGGAGTGAGTGGGCAGGCGCAAACACACCTTGTCAACCTATAATTTCGCCACGCGCGCAATCCTTTGTGTTTGATGGGTAGAATGTTGTGCAGAAAGGTCAGGTAACAGCGTTCTGGAGTTTGGCGCTTGATGTGGGCCTGTTGCACATATCAGTGAGCGGGAATCAATTTTTGAAATCCTGGGGTTAGATCTTCGGAATGTCCTAGCCTGCCTTTACTCGGCACACCTTTAACCGACGGTTTCCAACATGACGTGCAGCTGGAAGGAGGAAGGCTCCTGAAAAGCGCGGTTTTTGAATGCGCTGAGGCAGGCGAAATCTCGGTTAGCGCCGATCATGCAAATGTATATTCGAATGATGTAGTTCGAGCGCCTTGAAAAAGTTAAGGGCGCGGATATTCCGCGCCCATTAACCTTTGTCTGTTACTTCATCCCTAGCGCGTTGGTCACCTGTGTGACCCTGTCTTTCCAAGAGGTCAGCTCGAAGCCTAATGCCCGGAAAAATGGCTGTCGCCAGCTAGCAACTTACTCCCGAAATGGAGCACTCAAGGCGCCGACCCTTACTGATAAGAGACTTGAGAGGTTAGGATTACAGACTGATCTCGATACAGTCACAGACTGTGAACGCTTCAGAGCAGTTAGTCAAGCTCGCCTGCAACGTAGCTGACAAACGTTAAGAGAACATCTGAGTTCCCACGATGCCGACGAGCGCACCACGTGCCGCCCAACAGGTGTAGTGGGCTTGCCCCAAGGGATGAGCCCCGCACGCCGCTTCTCGGGCCGGAAATTGGCTTGTCAGACTTCGGTCACTTTGGCAACTAAGATAACTCGCGCTTGCTGCCACTGGTCGCTTCAAAACTTGTTATGGCTACTCTGTCTGTAGACCGTGCTTGCACGCCTCAATGGAGTTGCAGGCTGCTTGCCATGACCTCCGCCCTCGTCAGCATCCTGGACACATGGCGCAGATTGAGCTCATGCGCCTCAGCAATCTGATCGATCACCTCGCAGATCGCGCCTAGGGCAGCATCAGATAGCCCCCGTCGTGCGCCCTCACGCTCAGCGAAGGAGATGAGGTCTCCCTTGCCGGGGCCGACGAGGTGCAGGATTTCCAGGCGGCTCAGGAATGGGGCCGGAAGCGTCCCCAGGCTGTTCGAAGTCAGGACCCAGCTGATCCAGGACATGTCGAAGCCGACCTGGTAATAGGGGCACTTCCAAGCCACGGCTGACGAGCGTTCCAGCAGCGGCAGCAGCCCTTCGGCTAAGCCGTAGGTTTGCCCCTTCGTCGAGGTCGGCGTTCCGGCCTTCTCGATCTCGTCGATCACCACGATGGGGTTCGCGCAGAGGCTCTGCACGATGGTTTGCAGGGGCCGGCCCGGAAAGGCCGAGCCCCAGCCGCGTTGCGAGCCGTTGACGACGAAGGAGGCCTGCTCCGCAGTTCCCTCGATGCCACAGCGTGGCACCCCGAGGTGGCGCCCGAGCTCGCGCGACCACACGCTCTTGCCGATCCCCGGCGGGCCATCGAGCAGCACGGGCGGCAGCCGGAATCCGGGCTCCCCACCCGCACCGAGCGGCGCATCGCTTTCCAGAGGAAGTCAGTGGCCGCCGCCATCCAAGGCATCTCGGCATGAATGGCTGCGGCGATCTCATCGGCGCGGTGTTCACTCGCGATGCCGACCAGATCAGCCCCGCCCCGGAACGCCTCGAGCGCGCGCCGGTCATCCGAGTTAAGATGGCTGAGCCCGGAAACCTTGGCACGCGCCCGCATCACCCTACGCGCGCGGCGCAAGACCCTGGTCCGATCCTTCTCCGAGAGATGCACCGCGATCAGGTCCTCGTTCCAGCGCAACTCATCTTCAAAGTCTCCCGGCACCTTCGGAGACACCCCGTCTCGGAGCGCACGGAGCTTGCGCAGGTGCCACTCGAAGCGGCGCTTGAGGGCGAACTCGTCCTCGTCGGGATCGGCGAAGCGGGCATCAATGAACTTGATCTTCGTCATGGAGGTCCTTTCTGGCGCATGGCGCCATGCCCTCGGGCAGAGGTTCTGCTGGAGGGGGATGTTGGAAAGAACCCGGCCGGATTGGCCCTGAGGGATGCCGAAAGCGCGGCTGGCCGTCAACGGCGCCCACCAGGGCGGAGCACTGCTACGGCGCACCAAAAGCCGTAAATCCGCCAGACGCGCAACTCATTGATATAAAAAGAAACCACCGGCTGCGGTGCAGCCGGTGGTCATTAATCCTGTGCCGGAATGGACAAATTACCCCGGAAATGGTCAAGATTTAGTGGGTCCTACAACTTCTGCCCCAACCCACCGCCTACTGGCATTTCGAGTGGCCGCACGAGGCGCAGGTCATGCAGCCCTCGACCATCATCATCGAGAACTCGCCGCAGGAGGGGCAGGCTTTGCCGCGCGGGGCGTCGAGGCCGACGACCTGGGCCGTGGGGTCTGTCTTGAGCCCCATGCCCTCGCCCTCCAGGAAACCGGTCTCGACCATGTGGCGTTCGATCACGCCCCCGATGGCGGCGAGGATCGAGGGGATGTATTTGCCCTTCACCCAGGCGCCGCCGCGCGGGTCGAAGACGGCCTTCAGTTCCTCGACCACGAAGCTGACATCGCCGCCGCGGCGGAAGACGGCGGAGATCATCCGGGTCAGGGCCACCGTCCAGGCGAAATGCTCCATGTTCTTCGAATTGATGAAGACCTCGAAGGGGCGGCGGCGGCCAGCGACGATAATATCGTTGATCGTCAGGTAGATGGCATGCTCGCTATCGGGCCATTTAAGCTTGTAGGTATTGCCCTCGAGGTGTTCCGGTACGGTCGAGGGGCTCGGACATGTAGATCACGTCGCCATGCGGGGTCTGCGGCTCGGCGTCGCTGGTGGCCACCACCTCGGGGGCCTCCTTCTTCTCTTCCGCCACGCTCAACACCGACCCGGTCACGTCGTTCGGGCGGTAGGTGGTGCAGCCTTTGCAGCCCGTTTCATAGGCCTCCATGTAGACGTCCTTGAAGGACTGGAAGTCGATGTCCTCGGGGCAGTTGATGGTCTTGGAGATCGAGCTGTCCACCCACTTCTGCGCCGCTGCCTGCATGCGCACATGCTCCAGCGGGGCCAGCGTCTGGGCGTTCACGAAGTAGTCGGGCAGCGGCGCATCCTCGCCATGCACCGCGCGGTACATCTGCACCGCGTAGTCGACCACCTCTTCCTCGGTCCGCGAGCCGTCCTTCTGCAGGACCTTGCGGGTATAGGCATAGGCAAAGACCGGCTCGATCCCCGAGGACACGTTGCCGGCATAAAGCGAGATCGTCCCCGTCGGCGCGATCGAGGTGACCAGCGCGTTGCGGATACCGTGCTTGCGGACCGCGTCGCGCACGTCCTCGTCCATCTGCATCATATTGCCCGAGGCGAGGTATTTCTCGGCATCGAAGAGCGGGAAAGCCCCCTTCTCCTTCGCAAGCTCCACCGATGCCAGGTAGGACGCGCGCGCAATCGCCTTCAGCCAGGCCTCGGTCTGGGCGGCGGCCTCTTCAGAGCCGTAGCGCAGCCCGCACATCAGCAGCGCATCCGCCAGACCCGTCACGCCCAGCCCGATACGGCGCTTGTTCATCGCCTCTTCGGCCTGTTGCGGCAGCGGGAAGCGCGAGGCATCGACCACGTTGTCCATCATCCGCACGGCGCAGCTTACCAGCTCGGCCATGGCGTCCTCGTCCAGACCGGCGGCCTCGGTGAAGGGCTCGCGCACCAACCGCGCCATGTTGATCGACCCCAGAAGGCAGGCCCCGTAGGGCGGCAGGGGCTGCTCGCCGCAGGGGTTGGTGGCGGCGATGGTCTCGACGTAGTTCAGGTTGTTGGCCTGGTTGATGCGGTCGATGAAGATCACGCCCGGCTCGGCGTAATCGTAGGTCGCCTTCATGATGCGGTTCCACAGGTCGCGCGCCTGAAGCGTGTGGTAGACCTTGCCGTCGAATTGCAGATCCCACGACCCGTCGGCCTTGACCGCCTCCATGAAGGCATCGGTGACCAGAACCGACAAGTTGAACATGCGCAGGCGGGCGCTGTCGGCCTTGGCGCCGATGAAGGCCTCGATATCCGGGTGGTCGCAGCGCATGGTGGCCATCATCGCGCCGCGCCGCGAGCCTGCGGACATGATGGTGCGGCACATGGCGTCCCAGACGTCCATGAAGGACAGCGGGCCGGATGCATCGGCGGCCACCCCGTGCACGATGGCGCCCTTGGGCCGGATGGTCGAGAAATCGTAGCCGATGCCGCCGCCCTGCTGCATGGTCAGCGCGGCCTCTTTCAGCATGTCGAAGATGCCGGCCATGCTGTCGGGGATGGTGCCCATGACGAAGCAGTTGAACAGGGTGACCGCGCGGTCGGTGCCCGCACCTGCGGTGATGCGCCCGGCGGGCAGGTAGCGGAAGTCCTCGAGCGCGCCGTAAAAGCGCGTCTCCCAGGCCGCCGGGTCGGTTTCGACCGCCGCCAGCGCCCGGGCGATCCGGCGCCAGGTATCCTCGACCGACAGGTCGATGGGCGTGCCGTCCGCGTCCTTGAGACGGTATTTCATGTCCCAGATCTGTTCTGCAATGGGGGCGGCAAAGCGGGTCATGGCTGATTCTCGTGTATTTGGAAGGACACCCAGACTAAGCCCAAAACGCAACAGGTTGAAAGGTCCGTTGGGCAGGCCACCAGATATATCGCACCCGCGCCCGCCGCAGCCATGCTGTGGCAAAAGGTCCGGGCGCTGCGCGGGGGGCTCTTCGGGACCGGCGGACGGTCGCGGCATGCGGTGGTTGAGACCGGCAGGGGATCGCGGCATGCGGCGCCCGGGACCGGGGGAAAGACGCCACGCTGGCGCCGGACCGGAGCGCGCGGCGCGCCCACCGGGCGTCCGGCCCGGGCGCAATCCCCGGCGTCGGCTGGCCTCTGCCCCCACCTGCCCGCGCCGGGACGCCCGCATCTTGAAAGCCGCGCCGCCCTGCCTACACTATGCAGGGCCCGCAGCGGAGAATCCCATTGGCCACAGTCACCCATCTCATCAAGCTGTCCGTCGGAACGGACTCGGTCGAGACGCTGGCGGCATGGCAGGCCTCGGCCCCGGCGCGGGGCGCCGACGGGCCGCCGCGCCACGTCACCCGGATGTGGCCCCGGCGCGAGGCCGAGCTGCTGGCCGGCGGATCCATCTACTGGGTGATCAAGGGGCTGATCCAGTGCCGCCAGCGCGTGCTGGCGATGGAACGGGTCACCGGCGGCGATGGCACCGAGCGCTGCGCGCTGGTGCTGGACCCACAGCTGGTCCGCACCGCCAGCACGCAGAAGCGCCCCTTTCAGGGCTGGCGCTACCTGTCCCCCGAGGATGCGCCGCGCGATCTGCCCGAAGGCCGCCAGGCCGAAGACAGCCTGCCGCCGGAACTGGCCGGGGCGCTGGCCGAAATCGGCGTCCTCTGACCAGGCTCCGCGAACAGCGACCTATGGGCAAGTGCCGCCACACGCACTAGATTGCTGTGGACTCATATCGTTCGGAGGTCGTCATGACCCGTATTCTTGCTGCCCTTTTCCTTGCTGTCCCCGCCCTTGCCGCCCTGCCCGCCAGCGCCCAGGATGTCGTCGCCAGCTATGCCGCCTATATCGGCGACCGCGATCTTTTCAATTCCAACGGCGAGCGGCTGACCGCGCCCGCGCAGGTCCTGCGGCAGGACAGGGCGAATTACCACCGCTTCGGCATCGCGCAGGCCGGGGACGAATGGGACCCGCTCTTCGGCTCCGCCGACAACCGCGCGGCCATGGAAAGCATGGTGAATGCCGGCTCCATCGAGCCCGGCGCGGCACAGATCCTGATGAGCGGCGGCGCCATGGTCCTGGTGCAGATCTTCGGCTCGGGCGGCGTCGGAACCTCTGTCCAGGTCAGCGTCGCCCGCTGAGGGCCGCCGTTTTCCGTCGCGGAAAACGGCCCGAAATCCGTCGCGGATTTCGCATCGCTCAGCCGCGACCCCGGCCCTGCACGGCATAGCCCAGGTAGGCGCCGCCCTCGCGCAGCCAAAGCCAGGCGCGGCGCGCCGTCACCGGGCCGGGCACGCGCGGCCAGGCGCCCGTTGCATCCAACCCCATCCGCCGCGCCACCAGCCGCGCCCGCGGCAGGTGATAGCGATCCGTGACGATGACGATCCGGCCCGCGCCCGCCGCCGTCAGAAGCGGTACGCGCGTAGAGCAGGTTCTGCTCTGTCGTGGTCGAGCGCGCCTCGACCAGAACCGCCGCGCCGGGCACCCCCAGTTCGAGGCAGATCGCCCGGATGACCTCGGCCTCCGACGGACCATGGCGCCCGGTGCCGCCGCAGCCCACGACCAGCCGCACCCGGCCCTCCAGCCACAGCCGCGCCGCCTCTTCGGCGCGGCGCCGCAGCGTCGGCGAGGCCACGCCCCCGGCCACACCGCCGCCCCCAGCACCACCGCCACGGGCCGCTCGTCCGCATCCGTCATCCCGCCCCCTCTGGTTTTCGCGCTCAAAGCCTATACCTTGCGGCCAAACCCTCGCAAAGGACAGCCACATGACCCAAGCATATACTCCGCCCCGCGTCTGGACCTGGGAGAAAGCCAACGGCGGCGAGTGGGCCTCTCTCAACCGCCCCGTCGCGGGCGCCACCCATGACAAGGTGCTGCCGGTCGGAAACCATCCCTTCCAGCTCTACAGCCTTGCCACGCCCAACGGCCAGAAGGTCACGATCCTGCTCGAGGAACTGCTGGCTGCGGGCCATGCCGCCGAATACGACGCGTGGCTCATCCGCATCGGCGAGGGCGACCAGTTCGGCTCTGGCTTCGTCGAGGTCAATCCGAACTCCAAGATCCCGGCGCTGATGGACCGCTCTGGCGCGACCCCGGTGCGAGTCTTCGAATCCGGCGCCATCCTGATGCACCTGGCAGAGAAGTTCGGCGCCTTCCTCGGCGACCCGGCAAAGCGGCCCGAGATGCTGTCCTGGCTGTTCTGGCAGATGGGCAGCGCGCCCTATCTGGGCGGCGGCTTCGGGCATTTCTACGCCTATGCGCCCTACAAGATGGAATACCCCATCGACCGCTTCGCGATGGAGGTCAAACGCCAGCTCGACGTGCTGGACAGGCATCTTGCGGACAATCGCTTCATGACCGGCGACGACTACACCATCGCCGATATCGCGATCTGGCCGTGGTACGGGCGCACGGTGCATGGCGAAAGCTACGACGCCGGAGAATTCCTTGACGTCGGCATCTACAAGAACGTGATCCGTTGGGCCGACGAGATCCTCGCACGCCCCGCCGTGCAGCGCGGACGGATCGTCAACAAGACCTCCGGCGACCCGGCGCAGCAACTGCACGAACGCCATGACGCGGGCGATTTCGACACCAAGACGCAGGACAAGATCGGCTGAACCCCGCGGTCCCGTCCGAGGCCGGGCGGGACCAAATCCTGTCGACAGGATTTTCGAATTCCTTCGAAGGAATTCCCCCGTCAGAGACCCAGCCGCTCCACGAGGCTGCGCAGCGTGTCGCGCTGCCCCTGCTCCAGCGCTGCCACCCGTGACCGGAACAGCGTCGCCTGAGAGCGCAGGACCGGCTCCTCGCAGAGGATTTTCAGATGGTTCGCCCGCAGCGTCTCGCCGGTCGAGGTGATGTCGGCAATGGCCTCGGCGGTGAGGTTCTTCACCGTGCCTTCCGTCGCGCCCTGGCTGTCCACCAGCTGGTAATCCGCCACGCCGCCCTGATGCAGGTAGGCCCGCACCAGCCGGTGGTATTTCGTCGCCACCCGCATCCGGAACCCGTGCCGCGCCCGGAAAGCCGCCGCCGCCGCGTCCAGATCGTCCAGCGTGTCGACGTCCACCCAGCACTGCGGCACCGCCACGATCAGGTCGGCATGGCCAAAGCCCAGCTCCGCAAGCGGCTCGACCTTCTGGTCCCATTGCACCAGCTTCTCCTGCACCAGGTCGGTGCCGGTGACGCCAAGGTGGATGCGGCCAGAGGCCAGTTCCCGCGGGATCTCCCCCGCCGACAGCAGGACCAGTTCGACGCCCTCGATGCCCTCGACGGCGCCGGAATACTCGCGGTCCGATCCGGTGCGCGCCAGCCCGATGCCGCGCGCCCCGAACCAGTCGAAGGTCTTCTCCATCAGCCGCCCCTTGGACGGCACCCCCAGCTTGACGGTCATGCGCCGCCCTCCAGTTCCAGAAGCAGGCTTGCGCGGATCACCCCGCCGACGGCGGGGATCGCGCGGCCCTGCCCCAGTTGCCGGGTCAGGGCGTCGTAGCGCCCGCCGCCCGCCACCACCGGCCAGCCGGGTTGCCCGGGGGCCACGAAGCCGAAGACGAACCCGTCGTAATACTCCATCGACGACCGCCCGTAGCTGGCCTCGAAATGCAGCCTGTCCACTGCCACCCCGCGCGCCGACAGCGCCGCGATCCGGTCCGCGAACCGGTCCACCGCCTCGGCGATGGCGGGCAGGTCCACGGCGATGTCGCGCAGATGCTCCAGCGCGTGCGGACAGGTTTCCGAGACCTTCAGAAGCCCTTCGAGCAGCGCAACCTCTTCGCGGGACAGGGGCGGCTGGGCCGCATCCTCGCGCAGCGCCGCGATGCGGTCGGCGATCTCGGCGCCGTCGCGCAGGCCGATCAGCGGCTCCGCCCGGGCCATGGGATCGTCTTCCGCCAGCAGCGCGGCCCGCGAGGCGGGCACCGGCGCACGCCCCGAGAACCGGTCGAGCAGCGCCCGGAACCGCCGGGGCCGCCAGATGTGGCGCATCAGCGCCGCGCGCCGGTTGTCCGTGGTCCGCAGCCCCGCCACCGCCGCCGTCAGGATGCCGATATCGCCAGTGACAGGCCGCAGCGCGTAAGGAGCCAAGATCTCGGCGAAGCGGGCAAAGACCTCGGCATCCGCCGCCGCCGGGTCGGCGCGGTCGAAGACCTCGAAGCCGACCTGGTGGTATTCCGAGGCGCGCTCGGGGTGATCTTCCTGCCGCCGAAAGACCTCGCCCGCGTAGGTGTAGCGCGCCGGTTCGGCGCCGTCGCGCATATGCGCCTCGACCACCGGCACGGTGAAGTCGGGCCGCAGCATGACCTCGCCCTGCACCGGGTCCGTCGTGACATAGGCACGGGTGCGGATGTCCTCGCCGTAGAGGTCAAGCAGCGTGCCCGCCGGTTGCAGGATCGCGCAGTCCACCGGCTGCGCGCCCGCCGCCTCGAAGCGCTGCCGCAGGGCCAGCGCCCGGGCTTTTTCAGCGGCCAGCGTCATGAATACAGGTCCAGGATCTCGCGGACCTTCGCCACCAGATCGGCGCGCGGCACCTCGTATTGGCTGGGCCGGTCCTTCCACTCTTCCAGCGTGGCATTCTCGGCCATCTTCGCGCCGAGGATCAGGTCCTTGATCTGCACCACGCCGCGGTCCTTCTCGTCGCCGCCCTCGATCACCGCCACGGGGCTTTGCCGCTTGTCCGCGTATTTCAGCTGGTTGCCGAAGTTCTTCGGGTTGCCGAGGTAGACCTCGGCCCGGATGCCCGCCTGGCGCAGGTCGGCGACCATGGCCTGATAATCGGCCATGCGGTCGCGGTCCATCACGGTGACCACGACGGGCCCCTGCTCGGTCGAGGTCAGGCGGCCCTTCTCGCGCAGCGCAGCCAGCAGGCGGTCGACGCCGATGGACACGCCGGTCGCGGGCACCGCCTGCCCGGTGAAGCGCTTGACGAGGTCGTCATAACGCCCGCCGCCCGCGACCGAGCCGAACTGCCGCTTGCGGCCCTTCTCGTCGAGGATCTCGAAGGTCAGCTCGGCCTCGAAGACCGGCCCTGTGTAATAGCCGAGGCCGCGCACGACCGAGGGGTCGATGACGATACGGTCGGGGCCGTAGCCCTGCGCGGCGAGCAGGTCGGCGATCTGCTGCAACTCGGTCACACCCTCGGCGCCCACCGCGCTTTCGCCGACGGCGCCGCGCAGGTTCTCCAGCGTCGCGGCATTGTCGGCGCCCTTCGAGGTCAAGAAGGTGATCACCGGCTCGGCCTGTTCCTCGCTCAGCCCGACCCCGTCGATATAGGCGCCCGAGGCGTCCAGCCGACCCTTGCCCAGCAGCTCGCGCACCCCGGCCTCGCCGACCTTGTCGAACTTGTCGATGGTGCGCAGCACGTCCGCCGCCTGCGCCGCGTCGCTGACGCCCATGGCCTCGAGCACGCCGTTCAGAACTTTCCGGTTGTTGACCCGGATCAGGTAGTCGCCGCGCGGGATACCCACCTTCTCCAGCGTATCGGCCAGCATGGCGCAGATCTCGGCATCCGCCGCCACCGTCGCCGCGCCCACCGTATCGGCGTCGCACTGGTAGAATTGGCGGTAGCGCCCCGGCCCGGGCTTCTCATTGCGCCAGACCGGCCCCATGGCGTAGCGCCGGTAGGGCAGCGGCAGGTCGTTACGATGCTGCGCGTAGACGCGGGCCGGGGGCGCCGTCAGGTCGTAGCGCAGGGCCATCCAGGTGTCGTCCTCGTCCTGCCAGGCAAAGACGCCCTCGTTCGGGCGGTCGACGTCGGGCAGGAACTTCCCCAGCGCCTCGACCGTCTCGACCCCCGAGCTTTCCAGCGCGTCAAAGCCGTAATGGCGGTAGACCCCGGCGATGGTCGCCAGCATCTCGGCGCGCTCGGTGACCTCGGCGCCAAAATAGTCGCGGAAGCCCTTCGGCGTCTGGGCCTTGGGGCGCGGGGCTTTCTTGTCTTTGGCCATGGGGGCAATCCACCTTGGAAATCCGTCGCGCTTCCTCTACCCAAAGGGCCACGCAGGGGCAAGGCAAGCGGAGGCACCCATGACCGACAAGGCAGACCGGACAACCGTGATCGAGGAACGCCTTGCCGAGCTGATGCACACGGTCGAGGACCTCTCAGCCACCGTCGCCCGGCAGGACCGTGAGATCGACCGCCTGACCGCCCGGGTCGAGCGGCTGATGCGGCGCGAGGCGGAACGCGAGGCCGAAGGCTCGGGCGGCGTGGTTCTGGGCGACGAACGGCCGCCGCACTACTGACGACCGGCGGCGGGCGAAATTGCGTCGACGCAATTTTCAAATTCCGTAGACGGAATTCCCCCCGCCTCAGCCCTTGATATCCGTGGCCGCGACGGCGCCGTCGTGCAGCAGGATCGTCTTCCACGCGGCATTGTCGCCGAACCGCTCGTAGACGCTGAGGAAGACCGTGTCCTTCTCCAGCGCCGACATCCGCCGTCCGCAGGGCTGGCCGCGCGAGACGCGGCAGACACGGTTCTTGACCGCCTCGTAGGCCGTGTCGGTGGTCGACACCGGCAGATCCGCGCCCGCCGGGCCATAGCGGATCACCTCGTAGTCCGACGGCGCCGCAAAAAGCACCAGAGCCGCGCTGAACTGACGCGGGCAGCCGTCCGAGAAACCGGTCAGGTAGAAGGTGCGCAGCCCCGTGCCGCCCGGCGCGGTATCATAGAGGGTGTAACCGCGCCCGCCCTTCGGCCAGCCGTCGACGCGCGCGCCCAGCTTGCCCTCGGGCGCATCGCAGGTCCGGGCGATCTCGCCGTAGGGCAAGGCGGTGCCGAAAGAGACCTGTCGGTAATCCGGGTCGCCCGGCTTGGGCGCCGCGCCGCCAGAGCGCGCCGCATCCGCCCGCCCGCGCAGGAAGCCCATCAGCCCGCCCTGCGGTTTCGCCGCCGGATCGGGCGCAGGCGCCGCCGCCCCGCTGCCGGCCAGCGCGTCGGACTGCCCCTGCCCCTCGGCCAGTTCGACATCCTGAAGGCGCGGCACGTCACGCATCGGGTCGCCGCCACAGGCGGACAGAACAAGCACGCAGCACAGCGCCATCGCATGACGAACCATAGGGGACTCCCAACCAGATTGCCGCCTGTTTACCCGCATCGGACCGGATGCGTCCACCGCATCATCCGCACGGGGCCGCAAACCGGTGCCGGACCGCCTGTCCGGGCGGCCCCTGGCGCGGCTTCGCCGTGGTTGGCCTAGAAATCCTCGACCGCCATCACGCCCTCCAGCGATTTCACCGCGCCCTTGACCTCGGGCGAGACCGGGAACTGGTCAGCGAGATCCAGCTCCACCTCTCCGGGCAGGCCGCGATCCGTCAGGCACAGATGGATCGGCCCGCGCGGCGCCTTGGGGTTCTGCTCGGCGGCCCAGGACAGCACCTTGGCGATCTGGCCGAAGGCGGTTTCGGTCTCGACGAAGATCCGCAGGCCGGATGCCCCCGCCCCCGCCGTCAGCGTGTCGGCGGGCGTGACCGAGCGGCCCAAGAGTTTCAGCTGGTCGCTTTCCATCGTGGCCTCGACCGTCACGACGACCTTCGAGCCGGTCTCGAGGTATTCGCGCGACTTCTCCAGCGTCTCGGAGAACAGCGTCACCTCGTAGGCGCCGGTCGGGTCCGAGAGCTGCGCAAAGGCAAAGCGGTTTCCGCGCGCCGACTTGCGCTCCTGCCGCCCGGCGACGACGCCCGCCAACTTGGCCACGAAGGGGCCACGTTCGGCCTTGGCGGTCACCTCGTCCAGCGTCATCACCTGCTGGCGCTTCAGCGCGGGCATGTAATCGTCCAGCGGGTGGCCCGACAGGTAGAACCCCACGGCGCGGAATTCCTCGGCCAGCCGCTCGGCGGGCAGCCAGTCGCTGACCGGCGACATGCGCGGCTCGGGCAGGTCGTCGCCCGCCTCGCCAAACAGCGAGACCTGCGCCGAGGCCTTCTGTTCGTGGATCGCCGAGGAATACATCACCAGCGCATCCAGCGAGATCGAAGACCCGGCGGCGGTTGCCGTCCAGCACGTCGAAGGCCCCGGCCCGCGCCATCATCTCCAGCGGGCGCTTGCCGATCTTCTTCAGATCGACCCGGCGGGCAAAGTCAAAAAGCGTCGCGAAGGGCCGGTCCCCCCTTCCCTCGACCACCAGCCGCATGGCGTCGAGGCCGACGTTCTTCAGCGCCCCCAGCGCATAGACCAGCTCGCCGTCCTTGACGTCGAAAGAGGCCTGAGAGCGGTTCACGCAGGGCGGCACATAGGGCAGCGACAGGCCCTTGCGGACCTCTTCGAAGTAAACCGCCAGCTTGTCCGTCAGGTGGATATCGCAGTTCATGACGCCCGCCATGAACTCGACCGGGTGGTTCGCCTTCAGCCATGCGGTCTGGTAGCTGACCACCGCGTAGGCCGCCGCGTGCGACTTGTTGAAACCGTAGTTGGCGAATTTCTCCAGAAGGTCGAAGACCTCCTTGGCCTTCTTCTCGTCCACCCCGTTGGCCATGGCGCCCTTGGTGAACTTGGGGCGTTCGGCGTCCATCGCCTCTTTGATCTTCTTGCCCATCGCGCGGCGCAAGAGGTCGGCGCCGCCCAGCGAGTAGCCCGCCATGACCTGCGCGATCTGCATCACCTGTTCCTGATAGACGATGATGCCCTGCGTCTCTGCAAGGATGTGGTCGATGGAGGGGTGGACCGAGGTGATCTCGCGCAGGCCGTTCTTGACCTCGCAATAGACCGGGATGTTCTCCATCGGGCCGGGACGATAGAGCGCCACGAGGGCCACGATGTCCTCGATGCAGGTGGGCTTCATGCGCTTGAGCGCATCCATCATGCCCGAGCTTTCCACCTGGAACACGGCGACGGTCTTGGCGCTGGCGTAAAGCTTGTAGGTCGGCTCGTCGTCCAGCGGGATCAGGTTCATCTGGTTCTCGCCGCCCTCCGCCGGTTGGTAGAGCTCGGTGCCATCGGCGGCGACATGCAGGGGGCGGCCCGACTTCAGGATCAGATCCAGCGCGTTCTGAATGACGGTCAGGGTCTTCAGGCCGAGGAAGTCGAACTTCACCAGACCCGCCTGTTCCACCCATTTCATGTTGAACTGGGTGGCGGGCATGTCCGAACGCGGATCGCGGTACAGCGGCACCAGCTCGTCCGTGGGTCGGTCGGCGATGACCACACCCGCCGCGTGGGTGCCGGCAGAGCGCAACAGCCCCTCGACCTGCATGCCGTATTTCAGCAGACGGTCCACGACTTCCTCGTTGCGGGCCTCTTCGGCAAGGCGCGGCTCGTCCCGCAGCGCCTGTTCGATGCTGACGGGTTTGACGCCCTCGACCGGGATCATCTTGGACAGGCGGTCGACCTGCCCGTAGGGCATCTGCAAGACGCGGCCCATGTCGCGCACGGCGGCCTTGGACAGCAGCGCGCCGAAGGTGATGATCTGCCCCACCCGGTCGTGGCCGTATTTGTCCTGCACGTAGCGGATCGTCTCTTCGCGCCGGTCCATGCAGAAGTCGATGTCGAAGTCGGGCATCGAGACCCGTTCCGGGTTCAGGAAGCGTTCGAAGAGCAGCGAGTAGCGCAGCGGGTCGAGGTCGGTGATGGTCAGCGCATAGGCCACCAAAGACCCGGCGCCCGAGCCCCGCCCCGGCCCTACGGGGATGTTGTTGTCCTTCGACCACTGGATGAAGTCGGCCACGATCAGGAAGTAGCCGGGAAAGCCCATGCCCTCGATGATGCCCAGCTCGAAATCCAGCCGTTGCTGGTACTCCTCGACGCTGACCGCGTGCGGGATCACCGCAAGGCGGGCCTGAAGGCCGTCATTGGCCATGCGGCGCAGTTCTGCCACCTCGTCGTCGGCGAACTTCGGCAGGATCGGGTCGCGGCGATAGGCCATGAAGGCGCAGCGGCGGGCGATCTCGACGGTATTCTCCAGCGCCTCGGGGAGGTCGGCGAACAGCACCGCCATCTCCTGCGGGGTCTTCAGGTAATGCTGCGGGGTCAGGCGGCGGCGCGGTTCCTGCTGGTCGACATAGGCGCCCTCGGCGATGCAGATCATCGCATCGTGGGCCTCGTACATGTCGGACTTGGGGAAATAGACGTCATTGGTGGCGACCAGTGGCAGGCCCATTTCATAGGCCATCTCGATATGGCCGCGTTCGGTCATCCGCTCGGCTTCCGTCGGCTGCCCGTCCTCGCCGGGGTGACGCTGGAGCTCCACGTAAAGCCGGTCGCCGAAGATCGCCTCCAGCCGCATCATCAGGGTCTGGGCGGCGGCGCGGGTGGACTGCCGCAGCAGGCGCCCCACCGGGCCGTCGGGACCGCCGGACAGGCAGATCACGTCCTCGGAGTGCCGTTCCAGTTCGTCCAGCGTGATATGCGCCAGTTCGGTGTCGCGGCGCATGTAGAGGCACGAGTTGAGCTTCATCAGATGCTCGTAGCCGCGTTCGGTCTGGGCCAGCAGGACCACCGGCGCGGGCGGCTTCACCCGTTCGCCCGGCTGCGGGTCGATGTAGCGCAGGTCCATCTGGCAGCCGATGATCGGCTGCACGCCCGCCCCCGACGCCCCGACCGAGAATTCCAGCGCGGCAAAGAGGTTGTTGGTGTCGGTGACGGCCACCGCCGGCATTTCCATCGCCTGGCAGAGGCCGGGCAGCTTCTTCAGGCGGATGGCGCCTTCGAGCAAAGAGTATTCGGTGTGGGTGCGGAGATGAATGAATCGAGGATCGGCCATGGGGCGCAATCATAGGCCCCCGCCCCGGCGTGGAAAAGCGCGACCTGCGGGCAAGCCGCCCGGTTGCGGCGGGATTGTTCGCCGCCCCGGGACAACTCGCCTAATTGCCGCCGCAATCAACCCTCACGATAACCGGGGAATCTAAACTAAACTGATCAAACTGAGCCGCCGGTATCGTGGCGCAACCGGACAAACACCATGTCGCAAAGCGAAGTTGCCAGACGCTTCAACCTCGCCAAACGGACCCGGACGCCCGAGGTCACGGATCCGGCAGGCGTTCCGCCGCCGTCATGGCGCCGACGATTGCTGCCGCTGGCGACGCGGCTTGCGCCCGAAACCGCGGCCCGCGTCCTCGCCCGCCGCTACCTGCGGCCCAACGTCGCCCTGCTTGGCGACCCGGACGCCGTGGCGCGCTGGGGCACGGTGGTCCGGCCCGTGCCGGGGCTGACCCTGCTGCGCCGCCCCGCCGCCGCCGGCCCCAAGGCGCCGCGCGTCCTGATCGCGCCCGGCCTCAACGGCCACTTCCGCCAGTTCACCCGCCTTGCCGGGGTCCTCGGGGACGCCGGGCTCACCGTCGATTTTCTGGTCCTGCCGGGCCATGGCCACCCCGGAGAGGATCTTTGCGGCCTCAACCAAATCGTCTCTGCCCTCGAAGCCGCAACGCAGCAGGACCGCTATCATGGCATCGTGGCGCACTGCGTTTCCGCCAATGCCGCGCTGCTCGTCCCCGCGACCAGCGACCCCCTGCCACGTCTGGCGCTGGTCTCGGCGCCGCTGGACCTGCCGCGCCTGATCCGGCTGGGCGGCACGCAATACGGGCTGACGGGCCATTGCCTCGATCGCTTCTGCCACCATGTCAGCGCCTCGGGCGCGCCATGGCCGACGGACAGCCCGTGGCAGCCCGGGGCCCCGGCGCGGGAGGACAGCCTCCTGATGGTGCACGGGCGACACGACGACGCCGCCCCGCCGGAGGATCTGGAACAGATGGCCGAGGTCGCTCCCCGGACCCGGATCACCCTGTTCGAGAACGGCGGCCACAACTCGATCCTCACCATGCACGCCCCCTGCACGCAACTGGCGGACTTCATGCGCCCCTGAGACCGACCGGGCGGCCATCCTCGCTTTGACAGGACGGCAGTTCCGGGTATGCCTTCGGTCATGACAGACACGCTTGCCGCCTTCCTCGACACGCTGGATGCCGACATTCGGGCGCGCGCCGACTGGGGCGCGGTCGCCGACTACATCCCGGAACTGGCGCGGGTCGATCCGGCGCAATTCGCGATCTCGGTGGCGCTGGCGGACGGGCGCGTGCTGAGCGCCGGACAATCCGACACCCGGTTCTCGATCCAGTCGATTTCCAAGGTCTTCTCGCTGGCCTGCGTGCTGGCGCGCATCGGCGAGGGGCTGTGGCGGCGCGTGGGGCGCGAACCTTCCGGCGATCGCTTCGATTCCATCCTGCTGCTGGAGCAGGAACAGGGGCGCCCGCGCAACCCCTTCATCAATGCAGGCGCGCTGGTGACGACGGACGAGCTGCTGGCGGGCCGGGCCCCGCGCGAGGCGCTGTCCGAGATCATCGGCTTCGTGAGAGAGAGCGCCGGGGACGACGACATCCACATCGACCGCGCCGTGGCGGCCTCGGAGAAGGCCACCGGCTATCGCAACGTGGCGCTGGCCAATTACCTCAAGAGCTACGGCAACCTGGTCAACGCGCCGGATCTGGTGCTGGGCACCTATTTCCACCAGTGCGCCATTGAGATGACAACCCGGCAGCTTGCGCTTGCCGGGCGCGGAATCGCCGGGCTGCCGGGGGCGCCCTTCCTGCTCAGCGGCGTCAAGAGACGGCGAATCGCGGCGCTGATGATGACCTGCGGGCATTACGACGGCTCTGGCGACTTCGCCTTTCGCACCGGCCTTCCCGGCAAGTCCGGTGTCGGCGGCGGCATCCTGATCGCGGTGCCGGGGCGGGCCTCTGTCGCGATCTGGTCGCCCGGCCTGAACGCCTGGGGCAACTCCAAATGCGGGACCGAGGCGGCGGAACGGCTGGCGCGCTTCACCGGCTGGTCGGTCTTCGGCTAGGGCTGCGCCACGGGATCGCCCGCGCCGGGGGCGCGCCTTCGGCCAGAGCCCCGACCGCCGGGTCTCTCGGCCCCGGGGCACCACCAAGGCGCCCCCGTTGCCCCCGGCCATCACCGGCGCCGGGCCACCGCCATAAAAAAGGCCGGCTCCCGTTTGGAGGAAGGAGCCGGCCAGCCGCGTGTCAGGGACGGGAGAGTCAGGCCCCTGACAACGGAAGTTCACGCAGCTGCGTCGACATCAGGCAGGCCAGCAGCGCCGCCAGAGCCGCGATCCAGAAGACCGGGTGCAGCGCCTCGGAAAAGCCCTCCATCACGCGCAGCTGCGCCTCGGGCGGCAGGGCGCGCAGGGTCTCGGCGCCGATCGAGCGCAGGCCGCCCGCCTCCGCGCCGGGCATATGGCCTGACAGGTTGCGCGCCAGCCCGGCGGAGAAGACCGCGCCGAAGGCGGCGGTGCCGATAGAGCCGCCGATCAGCCGGAACATGTTGGCCGAGGCGGTGCCCACGCCCATCATCGAGCCCGGGATGGCGTTCTGGATCGCCGCCACGCCGACCGAGAAGACCGGGCCAAGGCCCAGCCCGACCAGCACCAGAGCGGCGGCGATGAACCACAGCGGGCTCTCCGCAGAAAGATTGGACAGCGACACCAGCGCCACCGCCAGCAGCCCGGTCGAAAGCGTCGGCATCAGCTTGTAGCGCCCGGTCCTCGACATCACCCGGCCCGCCATGGTCGAGGCGAAGATCAGCCCGCCCATCATCGGCACCAGGAAGAGACCCGAGTTCGTCGGCGACACGCCCTTCACCACCTGAAGGAACAGCGGCAGGAAGGTGATGGTGCCGAACATGCCCATGCCGACGAGGAAACCCACCGCGTTCACCACCAGGAAGGTGTTGTTGCGGAACAGGCTGAGCGGCAGGATCGGCTCTTTGGCGCGGCCTTCGACCAGCACGAAGCCCGCCAGCGCCAGCGCGCCCAGCACCGCCAGCGCACCGACCTGCAGAGAGGCCCATCCGGCCCCCTCTCCGACGGCGTTGGGCAGCAGCACCACGCTTGCCAGCATGGTCGCCAGAAGGGCGGCCCCGGCGTAGTCGACCCGGCGCTCCTGCCGTTCCGTGCGGCGCGGCAGGGCGACGAGAATGACAACAAAGGCCAGCGCGCCGACGGGCAGGTTGACGAAGAAGATCCAGTGCCAGTGCCAGTTCTGCACGATGAAACCGCCCAGGAGCGGCCCGATCACGGTGGACACGCCGAAGGCCGCCCCAAGCACACCCTGCGCCATGCCGCGCTGGCGCGGCGGCAGAAGGTCCCCGACCGTGGCCATGGCGGTCACGATCAGCGTGCCCGCGCCGAAACCCTGCACAAGCCGCCCGGCGATCACCTGCCCCATGCTGGCGGCGGTCCCGGCGATCACCGCGCCAAGGACGAAGACCGCGATCCCCGATTGCAGCACCAGCTTGCGCCCGTACATGTCGCCCAGCTTGCCCGCCATCGGCGACGCGATGGTCGAGGCCAGAAGATAGGCGGTGATGACCCAGGTGATGTGATCCATGCCGCCCAGATCCGCGACCATGACCGGCATTGCGGTCGAGACGATGGTCTGCCCCAGCGAGGCGAAAAGCAGCGTCGCGGCGACGGCGGCAAGGACAAGGCGCACGGTGGCCCGGTCGGGCGGCTCGACATAGGCGGCGGAGGTCGGTGCATCGCCGGAGGCGGCGGCGGGGTCGGTGGCGGTCATGAAACGGCGTCTCTTCAGGCGTGAACCCGGACATCCGCGGCCTTCGGTGCCTGACATAGGTGCGTGACAAAAAGGCACGGATTGCCGCAGAATGGGGATGGGCCTAAATATGTGACCCAGTCAATTACATGTCAAGCGCACGCAATTAAAAGGAGGCTCCATGGCCGAACGGGACAAGCGTCTGAAAGAGGAACTCGCACAGGCCGGGATCAGTGAGGATTCCAGCCAGGCGGCTCTGGACATTGACGCTGTGCTGCAGGTCTGGCGCCGCAAGGTCTTCAAACGAGAGCTCGGCCACCGCGCCCTTGCCGAACTCGGCCTGCCGGTCGACCTGCCGCAGCTCGACGTGCTCATGGCGGTCCGGGCGCCCGAGAACGAGTTTCGCGACGAGGAGACCGGCGAGACCATGGTCTCCACGGTCGCCCAGCGCCTGAACATCGACCCCTCGCGGGCCAGCCGCATGACATCGGACCTGATCGCGCGCGGCCTGCTGCGCCGGGCGGTCAGCCAGGCGGACGCGCGCCGCACCGTTCTGGAACTGACGGACAGGGGCGAGCGGGTCGTCGAGGCGGTGCGGACCTACAAGTTCCTGACCATGGGCAGCTACCTGCAGGGCTGGACAGCGGAAGAGATCCGCACCTTCCTGCCGCTGCTCGAACGCTTCAGCGCCTGGTCCGAAACGGCGGCCCACCCCTCCGAGGAGGTCGCCGACGAGATCGCCAAGCTGCGCGAGTCGATCGCCGACCTTGGCATGCCCGACCGCGACGAAACAGCGGGCTGACAGGCGGGCAAACCGGGCACCGGAGCGGCGATGGCCCGTCCCGGTGCCCACGAGACAAGGCGCGCGCTCCCCGGTGCGCCCCCGCAACCCGGGGGCGGCAGGCCCCGCCGCGCAAGCAGGCGGCGCACCGGACCCTTCCCCCCTCGGACCGCCTGACAGGGGCCCTGCCCCGAAGCGCCAAACCCGCACGGGCAGGGTTTTCCGTGCCCGGCACCGCAAGCCTGCGCAAGGGGCAAAGCGCCTCCAAGCGATGAGAAACGCGGCAGAAAACCCTTGCCAAGGCCATTTGCCCCCGCCTAGCCTGACCGCGTCAGGGTCACACGTGCGCTTTCTACGCCGCATCGAAGGCGCACACCCCCGGATGGGGCAAAACCGGTAAGGCGGCGGGTTTTCGACATGGACATCACCTTTCTTCTGAACGGAGAGAGCGTGCACCTCGCCGATGTGGCCCCGACGGTCACGCTTCTGGACTGGCTGCGCGAAACCCGCGGGCTGACCGGCACCAAGGAAGGCTGCAACGAAGGCGATTGCGGCGCCTGCACGGTCATGGTCACCGAAGCGGGCAAGGCGCGCGCGCTCAACGCCTGCATCCTCTTCCTGCCCCAGCTGCACGGCAAGGCGATCCGCACGGTCGAGGGGATCTCGGGCCCGGGGGGACAGCTTCACCCGGTCCAGCAGGCCATGATCGAGCACCACGGCTCGCAATGCGGCTTCTGCACGCCGGGCTTCATCGCGTCGATGGCCACGGCCCATCTCAATGGCGACACCGGCCACGACGACGCGCTGGCGGGCAACCTCTGCCGCTGCACCGGCTACGCCCCCATCGTGCGCGCCGCAAAGGCCGCCGAGAGCGCGCCCATCCCCGACTGGCTGCAACCGGACCTCGGATTTCTTCTGTCCGGAAGTATCCCGGGGGAGCGCAGCGGGGGCAGAGCCCCCTCTGACCTTCCATGCCCCCGAATCCGCCGATGACCTCGCCCGGCTCTACGCCGCCAACCCCACTGCCACTCTGGTGGCGGGCGCCACCGATGTCGGCCTCTGGGTCACCAAGCAGCTGCGCCAGCCCGACCAGGTGATCTTCCTCAACCGCTGCCGCGACCTGCAGGGGATCGAGGAACGCGACGGCGTGCTGACCATCGGCGCGGGTGTGACCATGGACCGGGTGCTGGACCTGATGCGCCGCCACCATCCCTCCTATGCCGAGATGATCCGCCGCTACGGCTCGGCGCAGGTCCGGGCGGCGGCGACCATCGGCGGCAACATCGCCAATGGCTCACCCATCGGGGACAACCCGCCGGCGCTGATCGCGCTCGACGCCACGCTGCACCTGCGCCACGGCGACACCCGGCGCGACCTCGCCATCGAGGATTTCTTCCTGTCCTACGGCCAGCAGGACCGTGCCCCCGGAGAGTTCGTCGAGGCCGTCTCGCTGCCCGCCTCGGCGCCCCGGCTGAAGGTCTACAAGCTGTCGAAACGCTTCGATCAGGACATCTCGGCGGTCTGCGGCGCCTTCAACGTCACTGTCGAGGACGACCGCGTCACCGGCGCCCGCATCGCCTTCGGCGGCATGGCGGGCGTGCCGAAACGCGCCGCGGCGGTCGAGGCCGCCCTGACCGGCCAGCCCTGGACCATGGAGACCGTCGAGGCCACCCGCGATGCCTGGGCGCAGGATTTCGAGCCGCTCTCGGACATGCGCGCCAGCGCGGCCTACCGGCGGGAGACCGCCCGCAACATGCTGACGCGCTACTTCCTCGCCGACCACGGCGGCGCGCAATCGGTGCTGGAGGTGACCGCATGAGCCCGCAACCGCAACAGCTCCCCGGGCGCAGGACAACGCCTGCCATGGCGCATCAGACCCCTCCCCCATGCGCAAGACCCGCCGGGATGCGCGCGAAAGGCTCCTCCGTTTCATCCGCCACAGGTCCGGCCCGTACCCGGCCCGCCGCCCGCGCCGCCGCCCCTGTCGCGGGACGGGCCCCCGCCGCGGCCCCCGTGCGCCCGGCTGACGTGAAGCGCGCGGAAGGGGTTTCCCGCCTCTGTGCCACGGGTCCGGCCCGCGCCCGGGCCACCCTCCCGGAGGCCCCGGCATGAGCGTCGCCAAACCCCTTCCCCACGACGCCGCCCGCCTGCATGTGACCGGCGCCGCGCGCTACGTCGACGACATTCCGACGCCCGCGAACTGCCTGCACCTCGCCTTCGGCCTCTCCCCCATCGCGGCGGGGCGGATCACCAGCCTCGACCTCGAGGCGGTGCGCGCGGCCCCCGGCGTCGTAAAAGTCTGGACCCGCGCCGACCTGCCGTCGAACTGCGACTGCTCACCCTCGAACCACGACGAGCCGCTGTTGTCCGGGGGCAGCCTGCACTACCTCGGCCAGCCGGTCTTCCTTGTCGCGGCAAGCTCGCATCTCGCCGCCCGCCGCGCCGCCCGCCTGGCGAAGATCGAGACCGCCGCCCGCGACGCGATCCTGTCCATCGAAGAGGCGCTGGAGGCCGACAGCCGCTTCGAAGCCGGTCCGGTGATCTGGCAGCGCGGCGATGCGGACGGCGCCATCGCCGAGGCCCCGCACAACCTGTCCGGCAGCCTCGACATGGGCGGGCAGGAACATTTCTACCTCGAAGGCCAGTGCCGCGCTGGCCTTCCCGCAGGAAGACGGCGGGATGCTGGTGCATGCCTCGACCCAGCATCCGACCGAGATCCAGCACAAGGTCGCACACGCGCTGCACCTGAACATGCACGACGTCCGGGTGGAAACCCGCCGCATGGGCGGCGGCTTCGGCGGCAAGGAAAGCCAGGGCAATGCGCTGGCCATCGCCTGCGCGGTGGTGGCTTCCGAGACCGGGCGACCCGCGAAGATGCGCTACGACCGGGACGACGATTTCACCATCACCGGCAAGCGCCACGATTTCCGCATCGACTACGCGGTCGGCTTCGACGACGAGGGCCGCATCGCCGGGGTCGAATTCGTGCAATACGCGCGCTGCGGCTGGGCGCAGGACCTCTCGCTGCCGGTGGCCGACCGCGCGATGCTGCACGCGGACAACGCCTACTGGCTGCCCGCCTGCCGGATCGAAAGCCACCGGCTGAAGACCAACACCCAGAGCGCCACCGCCTATCGCGGTTTCGGCGGCCCGCAGGGCATGCTGGGGATCGAGCGGGTGATGGACCATATCGCCCACGCGCTTGGACGCGACCCGCTGGCGGTGCGGCGGGTGAACTACTACGGCGGGGCTGAGGCGGATCCGCAGAGGGGGGCTCTGCCCCCCGCTCCTGCGGAGCCCCCCGGGATATTTCCGGACAGAAGAATGAGAAGGAGGATTCCGCGGCGGAGGGCGAAGCGCCTGCGGGCGCGGACCTGGCCTCGCGCGGGGGCCGGAGGGGCCGGAGGATCGCGGCGGGCCGGTGGCCTCCGGGACTGTGCAGACCACGCCCTACGGGCAGCCGGTCGAGGATTTCATCCTGCACGAGATGACCGGGGCGCTGGTCGCGTCCTGCGGTTACGCGGCGCGGCGCGAGGCGGTGGCCGCGTGGAATGCCGCGAACCCGGTGCTGAAGCGCGGCATCGCGCTGACGCCGGTGAAGTTCGGGATCTCCTTCACGCTGACGCATCTCAACCAGGCCGGGGCGCTGGTGCATGTCTACCAGGACGGCTCCATCGCCATGAACCACGGCGGCACCGAGATGGGACAGGGGCTGTTCCAGAAGGTCGCGCAGGTGGCGGCAAGCCGCTTTGGCGTGCCCCTTGAGGCGGCACGGATCACCGCCACGGACACCGCCAAGGTGCCCAATACCTCGGCCACGGCGGCCTCTTCGGGGTCGGACCTGAACGGCGCGGCGGTGGCCCCGGCCTGCGACGCGATCGTGGCCCGGATGGCCGCCTATCTGGCGGAGCTGCACCAGTGTTCCGTCGACACGGTGGCCTTCGACGGCGGCCGCGTCGTGGTCGGCGGGCGGGAGATGAGCTTCGCCGAGGCTGCCGCGCTGTGTTACCAGTGGCCGGGTGAGCCTGTCGGCGACCGGTTTCTACAAGACGCCGAAGATCCAGTGGGACCGGCAGCGCGGACAGGGGCGGCCCTTTTACTACTTCGCCTACGGGGTGTCCTGCACCGAGGTCGTCGTCGACACGCTGACCGGCGAGAACCGCATCCTGCGCAGCGACATCCTGCACGACTGCGGCGCCTCGCTGAACCCGGCGCTGGATCGCGGCCAGATCGAGGGCGGCTACGTGCAGGGCGCGGGCTGGCTGACCACCGAGGAACTGGTCTGGGACGACAAGGGCGCCCTGCGGACGCATGCGCCCTCGACCTACAAGATCCCCGCCTGTTCCGACCGCCCGCCGGTCTTCAACGTGGCGCTCTGGGACGGCCAGAACCGCGAGCCGACGGTTTACCGGTCCAAGGCGGTGGGAGAGCCGCCCTTCATGCACGGCATCTCTGCCTTCCTCGCCCTGTCGGATGCGGTGGCGGCCTGCGGGTCCGCCTACCCGGATCTCGAGGCGCCCGCCACGGCGGAGCATGTGCTGGAAGCGATCCGGCGGGCGCGCGGTGTTTGACCTTCAGGGCCTGCGACGGGCGGTGGCCGCCCATGGCCGGGTCGCCCGCGTCGTGGTGGCCGAGGTGGCCGGGTCATCGCCGCGCGAGGTCGGTGCGGCCATGCTGGTCTGGGTGGGCGGGCAGTCCGGCACCATCGGCGGCGGCGCGCTGGAGTATCAAGCGGCGCAGGCGGCCCTGACGCGGCAGGGGCTGACACGGCATCCGCTGGGGCCGGGGCTGGGCCAGTGCTGCGGCGGGGCGGTGACGCTGCTGACGGAACACTACGATGCCGCCGCGGTGGCGGCGCTGGACGAGACCGTGATCGCGCGCGGTCCCGGCGACAGGCCACTGGCGGTGCAGCGCCTGATCGACCGGGCGCGCGCGCGCGGAGAGGCCCCGGCGCCGCAGCTGCTGCAGGGCTGGATGGTGGAGCCGGTGCGGCACCCCACGCTGCCGGTCTGGGTCTGGGGGGCGGGCCACGTGGGCCGCGCCGTGGTCGATGTGCTGGCGCCGCTGCCCGACCTCGCCGTCACCTGGCTGGACACCGGGCCGGAGCGCTTCCCCGAAACGGTCGCCGAGGGCGTCACCCCACTGCCGGTGGCCGAGCCGGTGCGCGCCGTCGCGATGGCGCCCCGGACCGCCGCGCACCTGATCCTGACCTACAGCCACGCGCTGGACCTCGACCTGTGCCACGCGCTCTTGCGGCACGGCTTCGGCTTTGCCGGGCTGATCGGGTCGGAGACCAAGAAAGCGCGCTTTTCCCGACGCTTGCAGTCTTTGGGCCACACATCTGCCGAAATCGCGCGCATCTGCTGCCCGATCGGGCAGAAAGCTCTGGGCAAGCATCCGCAGGCCATTGCCATCGGGGTCGCCGCGCAAATAGTTTCGTTGCAAACGAGGGACAGAACAGAGTGGCCGATACACTCCTCAGCATCCGGGGCCTGACCAAGGCCTACCCCGGCGTCGTGGCCAACGACGCCGTGTCCTTCGACATCGGCAAGGGCGAGATTCACGCCCTGCTGGGCGAGAACGGCGCGGGCAAGTCGACGCTGGTCAAGATGATCTTCGGCCTGGTGATGCCGGACCGGGGCGAGATGACATGGGACGGGGCGGATTTCGCGCCCTCCAAGCCCTCGGACGCGCGGCGGACCGGCGTGGCCATGGTGTTCCAGCACTTCTCGCTTTTCGACGCGCTGGACGTGGCCGAGAACGTGGCGCTGGGGATGGAAGCCCCGCCCCCCATGACGCAGCTGGCGCGGCAGATCCGCGAGGTCTCGGAGACCTACGGCCTGCCGCTGGATCCCTCGCGGACCGTCGGCACGCTTTCGGCGGGCGAGCGGCAGCGGGTCGAGATCATCCGCTGCCTGCTGCAGAACCCGCGCCTGCTGATCATGGACGAGCCGACGAGCGTGCTGACCCCGCAGGAGGTCGAGATCCTCTTCGAGACGCTGAACACCCTGCGCGCCGAGGGGACCTCGATCCTCTATATCTCGCACAAGCTGGAAGAGATCCGGGCGCTTTGCGACACGGCGACGATCCTGCGGCTGGGCAAGAAGGTCGACACCTGCATCCCGCGCGAGACCACGGCACGGGAAATGGCCGAGATGATGGTGGGCAGCAGTTTTGCCACCCCCGAGGCGCGCGGCGTCGAGAAGGGCGCGGTGCTGCTGGCGGTGCGCGGCTTGTCGCTGCCCGCGCCGGGGGCTTTCGGGACGCCCTTGCGGGAGATTTCGTTCGAGGTGCGCGCGGGCGAGGTGCTGGGCCTTGGCGGCGTGGCCGGGAACGGGCAGGACGAATTGCTGGCGGCGCTGTCGGGAGAGCGGCTGGCGCCCGCGGGCTCGGTCTGCCTGAAGGGCGCGGACATCAGCCGGCAGGGGCCGGTGGCGCGGCGGGCGGCGGGGCTCTTGTCGGCGCCGGAAGAGCGGCTGGGCCATGCGGCGGCCCCCGACATGAGCCTTCTGGAGAACGGCGTGCTGACGGCGGCACGGCGCAGGGGCCTGCTGAGCCGGGGCTTCATCTCCTGGGGCAAGGCCAAGGGCTTTGCCGAAGAGGTGATCCAGCGCTTCGACGTGCGCACGCCCGGCGTGCACACGGCGGCGCGGGCGCTTTCGGGCGGCAACCTGCAAAAATACGTGGTGGGCCGCGAGATCCTGCAGGCCCCCGAGGTGCTGGTGATCAACCAGCCGACATGGGGTGTGGACGCGGCGGCGGCGGCCTTCATCCGGCAGCAGATCCTGGATCTGGCGGCCAAGGGCAGCGCGGTCGTGGTGATCAGCCAGGACCTCGACGAGCTGATGGAGGTCTCGGACCGCTTCGGCGCGCTGAACGAGGGGCGGCTGTCGGCGCTGCGCCCGGTGGCGGAGCTGGACATGGAACAGATCGGCCTGATGATGGGCGGCGCCCACGACATGGAGGTGGCCCATGTGGAGGCCTGAACGCGTGATGCAGGCGCCGGTTTCTTCGAAAGAAACCGGGTCGGAATTTTTGGAAAATTCCGCGCGCGTGGCGGGGGCCGTGGCATGATCCGGCTGGAGAAGCGCCCGCAGCCCTCGCGGCTCTGGACCGTGCTGACGCCGGTGGTGGCGGTGCTGCTGACCATGGTTGTCGGCGGCATCCTCTTCTGGTTCCTTGGGGCGCAACCGGTCGAGGCGATCCGCACGATCTTCTGGGACCCGCTCTTTCACCCGCAGTTCGCCAGCTATTCGCGCCCGCAACTGCTGGTGAAGGCCGCGCCGCTGATCCTGATCGCCATCGGCCTGTCGATCGGCTTTCGCGCGGGCATCTGGAACATCGGCGCCGAGGGCCAGTACATCATCGGCGCGATCTGCGGCGCCGGGGCCGGGCTGGCGTTCTACCCGTCCGAGAGCCCGCTGATCTTCCCGCTGATGGTGCTCTGTGGCGCATTGGGCGGCTGGGCCTGGGCGATGATCCCGGCCCTGCTCAAGACCCGCTTCGGCACCAACGAGATCCTGGTCTCGCTGATGCTGGTCTACGTGGCGCAGAACGTGCTGGTCTCCGTCTCGACCGGCTTGCTGAGGAACCCCGAGGGCATGGGCTTTCCCGGGTCGCGGAACTTCAAGCAATGGCCCTCGGTCCACAACGCCGAGCTTGTGTCGAACACCGGCCTGCACTGGGGGGTCGTGGCGGCGCTGATCGCGGTGATCGCGGCGCAGGTGATGATGACCCGCCACATCCAGTGGCTTCAATATCCGCCTGAGCGGAGAGGCGCCGCGCGCCGCGCGCTTCGCCGGGGTGAACCCGGCTCGGATCGTGTTCCTTTGCCTTGGCCTTGCCGGCGCGCTGGCAGGGATGGCGGGGCTTTTCGAGGTGACCGGCCCGGCGGGACAGCTGACCGACAGCTTCAACGCGGGCTACGGGTTCACCGCGATCATCGTGGCCTTCCTCGGGCGGCTGAACCCGGTGGGCATCCTGCTGGCGGGCTTTCTGATGGCGCTGACCTACATCGGCGGCGAGCTGGCGCAGCTGATGCTGAGCCTGCCCGGCGCGGCGATCCAGCTGTTCCAGGGGATGCTGCTGTTCTTCCTGCTGGCCATGGATGTCTTCACCAACTACCGGCTGCGCTTTGGCGCGGGGGTGGCGGCGTGATGCGGTCGGCAGGTGTTGGCGCGTGTTGCGCGGGCCGGAACGAGGGGCTGCGCTGCGCGCGTTCAGCGTCGCCTCACCCCTCGCGCTCCCCGGGATATTTCCGGACAGAAGAAGCAGGGGCCGCGCGCTGTCTTGGGCGAGATGGGCCGTTTGCCGACACCCCCGGCAACAACGGAGGGTTTTCCTGATGGATTTCGGTTCGATCAACCCGGTGCTGCTGGTCGCCTCGATCATGATCTCGGCCACGCCGATTCTGCTGGCGGCCATTGGCGAGATGGTGGTCGAGAAGTCCGGCGTGCTGAACCTTGGCGTCGAGGGCATGATGATCACCGGCGCCGTGGTGGGGTTTGCGGTGGGGGTGAGCTTTGCCTCTCCGGCCCTGGGGTTCGTGGCGGCGGCGGCGGGGGAGCGGCGCTGAGCCTTGTCTTTGCCGTGCTGACGCAGGTGCTGCTGTCGAACCAGGTGGCGACGGGGCTGGGGCTGACGCTGGCCGGGCTGGGCCTGTCGAGCCTGATCGGCAAGCCCTACGAGGGGATCAAGTCCCCCACCCTGCCGAAGCTGGATATCCCTGTGCTCTCGGAGCTGCCCGTACTGGGGCGCATGCTGTTTTCGCATGACGCCATGGTCTACCTGTCGCTGCTGCTGGTCGTGGCGGTCTGGGCCTTCCTGAAATACACCCGCGCCGGGCTGATCCTGCGCGCGGTGGGCGAGAGCCACGGTTCCGCCCATGCGCTGGGTTACAAGGTCGTGCGCATCCGCGTCGCCGCCATCCTCTTCGGCGGCGCCTGCGCGGGGCTGGGGGGCGCCTACCTGTCGCTTGTGCGCGTGCCGCAATGGACCGAGGGCATGACCGCGGGCGCGGGGTGGATCGCGCTGGCCATCGTCGTCTTCGCCTCGTGGCGGGCGGGGCGGGTGGCGCTGGGGGCCTACCTCTTCGGCGGCATCACCGTGCTGCAGCTGAACCTGCAGGCCGCCGGGGCCGAGGTGCCCGTCGCGCTCTTGTCAGCCTCGCCCTACCTGATCACCATCATCGTGCTTGTCATCATCTCGGCACGCGGCGCGCATGGCGCGCCCGCCTCGCTGGGCCGATCTTTCCACGCCTCGTCCTGAGGCCAACCCTGAACCAACGGGAGACCACCATGCTTCGCAGAACCCTTCTTGCCTCCGCCGCGGCCGTGCTGACGCTGGGCAGCGCCGCGCTGGCGCAGGACGATCCGCTGACCGCGGGCTTCATCTACATCGGACCGCCGGGAGACGGCGGCTGGACCTACGAGCACGATCAGGCCCGCCAGAAGATGGAGGCCCATTTCGAGGGCAAGGTGAAGACCGTCTACCAGGAGAACGTGCCGGAAAGCGCCGACGCCGAGGGCGCGATCACCCGCATGGCGCTGTCCGGCGCCGACATCATCTTCACCACCTCCTTCGGCTACATGGACCCGACCATCGCCGTGGCCGAGAAATTCCCGGACGTGAAGTTCGAGCATGCCACCGGCTACAAGCGCGCCGACAACGTCTCGACCTATTCGGCGCGCTTCTACGAGGGCCGCGCGATCCAGTGGCCACATCGCGGGCAAGATGACCAAGACCAACAAGATCGGCTACATCGCCTCGGTGCCGATCCCCGAGGTCGTTCGCGGCATCAACTCTGCCTATCTGCACGCCAAGAAGGTGAACCCGGACGTCGAGTTCTCGATCATCTGGCTGTATACGTGGTTCGATCCGGCGAAAGAGGCCGATGCCGCCCGCGCGCTGATCGAGAACGGCGCCGACGTGGTGCTGCAGCACACCGACTCGACCGCGCCGCAGGCCGCCGCGCAGGAAGCCGGGAACGTCATCACCTTCGGCCAGGCCTCGGACATGGCGGATTACGCGCCGATGCCGCGCGTCTCGTCGATCATCGACAACTGGACGCCCTATTACATCGAGCGCGTGCAGGCGGTCATGGACGGCACATGGGAGTCGAAGGACACCTGGGACGGGGTCTCGACCGGCATGGTCGGAATCGGCGAGATCACCGACGCGGTGCCCGCCGAGGTCAAGGAAGAGGCGCTGGCCATGAAGGCGGCGCTGGCGTCGGGCGAGTACCACCCCTTCACCGGCCCGATCAACAAGGCCGACGGCACGCCATGGCTGGCCGAGGGTGAGACGGCCAGCGACGGCGACCTTGCGGGCATGCTGTTCTTCGTCGAGGGCCTCGACGCGGAAGTGCCGCAGTAAGCACAGGGCCGATACGGTTCGACCTGACGCCCCCGAAGGAGACTTCGGGGGCGTTTTCCTTTCCGCTTTGGACGACGACTCACCGCTCGGGTTGAGATGCGCTCCCGACGGAAACCCCGGGGGCGTTTGCACTGCACGCTGAGAACGACAGCTTTCCCGGACCGGTGAGCCGCGCCATCGCAGGGCCGTGGTCCGGCGACCCTTCGGTTCAGGAAGGCAGTTTATCCCGGCAATGTCCCTACGAGTTCAGACAGGTCGCGCCAACATCAGCCAACTCGCCGGGCCGTCGCACCGTAGCTGCGCCGTTGCCAGTGGCCCCCTTTGGCGGGACGGATGGCCCGTCATGTCGAAGACATGCCCCCGGCATGATGGCGCGGCGGCTTCGCCTAGATTCCGCGCCGGGTGGTGGATCGCCTGTTGCTGCGATCAAGGGGGAGCGTCGCGCAGGGCGCCCTTGTCGAGGATTGACCTGCGGCCTTCCCGATCGTTCGGGCCCCCCGGCAGCCTGCGCTTCCTCCGCAAACTTAACCTTTGTTAAACAAATCAGGAACCGCGCACTCTCCCCTGCGTTGTGTCGGAAAAGTGAGTTTCAAAACGGGGGACAGAATTCTTGGAACAGCTTGCACGAAGGCTCGGTCTGCGCACCGATCCGATCATCTTCTTTACATCCGCCGGTTTCACCCTTGTCTTCGTCCTTGCCCTGGTGATCGCCCCCGAGGCCATCGGCCGGGCCTTCGCCGCCGGTCGCGCCTGGATCGTCACCAACCTTGGCTGGTTCTTCATCCTTGGCGTCAACGTCTGGCTGGGCTTCCTGATCTGGGCCGCCGCCTCGCGCCATGGCCATATCCGGCTTGGCCCCAAGGGCTCGCGCCCCGAGTTCAGCAACCTGTCGTGGTTCACCATGCTCTTTGCCGGCGGCATCGGCACGGTGCTGATGTTCTGGGGCGTGGCAGAGCCGATCTCGCATTTCTCGGCGCCGCCGATACAGGGGGTAGAGCCCTACACGGAACAGGCCGCGCGCGATGCCATGTCCATCGCGATCTATCACCTCGGCCTGCACACCTGGACGATCTTCACGCTGCCCGGGCTGGCCTTCGCCTATTTCATCAACCGCTACGAACTGCCGGTGCGCGTGTCCTCGGTCTTTTACCCGCTGCTGCGCGAGGGCATCCACGGCCCCATCGGCAAGGCCATCGACGTGGCCGCCATCCTCGGCACGCTCTTCGGGGTCGCGGTCTCGCTGGGCCTCGGCTCCAGCCAGATCGCCGCGGGCCTGAACGAGCTGTTCGGAACCGGTGACGGCCCTGCCGTGCAGGTGACGATCCTCGCGGTCCTGACGGGCGTGGCGGTCTGTTCCATCGTCGTGGGGCTGGACAAGGGTGTGAAGGTGCTGTCGAACCTCAATATCGGCATGGCCGTGGCACTGATGGTCTTCGTGCTGGTCTGCGGCTCGACCCTGTTCCTGCTGCGCGGCATCGTCGAGACCTTCGGGCTGTACTTCGGCAACCTGCCGCGTCTGGCCTTCTGGAACGACATGCTGGCCAACAACAACCCGAACACCGAAACATGGGGCTGGCAGGGTGGCTGGACGGTCTTCTACTGGGCCTGGACGGTGACCTGGTCGCCCTTCATCGGCCTTTTCGTGGCGCGGATCTCGCGCGGGCGGACGATCCGCGAATTCGTCTTCGGCGTGCTCATGGCGCCCTCGGCCTTCACCCTGATCTGGTTCGCCATCTTCGGCTGGCAGGCGATGGAATTCGACGGCCTCGGCCTTGCCGCCCGCGCCGCCATGGGAGAGGAGGCCGGCCAGATCAGCGCGGCGGTGGCGGAGAGCGTGCCGCTGGCGATGTTCGCCTTCTTCGAGCACTTCCCCTTCACCACCTTCATCCAGTGGCTTCGCGGTGGTGATCGTGGCGATCTTCTTTGCCACCTCTTCGGACTCGGCCAGCCTTGTGGTCGACATGCTCTGCACCGGCGCGCCGGAACCCGGCCCGGTGGGGCAGCGGGTCTTCTGGGGCGCGACAGAGGGGCTGGTCGCCGCCATGCTGATCGTGCTGGCGGGCGATGCGGGGCTGGACGCCCTGCAACAGGTGATCACCTTGGTCGGGCTGCCGATCTTCGTGCTGGTCTGCATGATGATCCCCTCGCTGATCCGGGGCTTTGCCATGGAAGAGATCGACCACATCACCATCGGCACCCGGCCAGAGCTGGAAGAGTTCCACCCGGACAACGCCTGACACAGGGGGGGGGGGCGCCCTGCCCCGCCATCCGGCGCCGCTGTTTCCCCAGCGGCGTCTGCGGTTGCTGCGGCGCTCCGCGACCGCCCGACCCGATCACCTGTGCCGCTGGAAAGAGCATCTCTTCGTCTGTGCACGGGGCGACGCGGGACCGGGTCGGCCCGCTGCGCCCGCAGGGCGAAAACCTCCACGGGACTGGCCGGGTTCGTGCCGGTAAAGGCCTGGACAACACCGGGCCCCGGCAACCCCGACGCGACCGGGTGCCAGAAAATCCGCAGCCCGCGTCGCCACGGCCCGCCCCGGTCCTTCCAGTCAGGGGCCGGTCGTCAGCCTCGCCAGCCTGCGCGCCCTGTCAGAAGCCTGCCCGAAGACATTGCACCCCAACGTCACCCGCAGGGCGCCGACCAGTTCGTCCACCGTCTCGGCCCCCACGTAGCGGCTCGCCGGTGCGGTCGGCGAGGCAGCGCGCCACCGTCGCGTCCCCCGAGGCCTCTGCCCGGCCCGGGTCCGGCCAATCGTCGCGCACCTTGAAGCCGATCACATGCACCGTCAGCCCCGGCGCCGTCGCGGCCAGCTCTGCCGCCAGCTGGCAGGGCTGGCCGCCGCAGGTTTCCTTGCCGTCCGTCACCAGCACCACCGCGCCGCTGTTCCCGGGCGCGCCCAGCACCTCGGCGGCCCGCTTCACCGCATCGGTCAGGGACGTCCCGCCCGCGGGCCGCAGCGCCTGCACATCGGCCAGCAGCCGCGGCGCCGCCTGCCATTGCGGGGCAAAGCGCAGGTCGATGTTCCGGCAGGTCCGGTCCCCGGCAGGACCATAGATCACCAGCCCCAGCCGGCGCGCCGCCGCGATCTCGGGGATCACCCGGTTCAGGGCTGTGCGCGCCTCGGAGATGCGCGGGACGCCGATCCCGGTAGAGCCGATCTCGGCCATGGAGCCGGAGCCGTCGAAGACGATCATCGCATCCTCGGTGCAGCTTTGCCCCGCGCCGGTGGGCGCCGGGGCCAGAGCCAGCGCCGCCGCCAGCACGGGCGCAAGGGGGTCATAGAGGCGCATGGGCCGTCCTCCCTGCCCAACAGCCTGCCCGGTTGCAGGCCACCTGTCCAGTTCCCGGCCCGCAGCCACCCGCCGGGGCGGAACCGGCACAGCAGGGGCGCATGGCCGGTCCTGTGGCAGAACCACGCCGAGTGTCGGACGATCCCGCTGCCCCAGTCGCACGGCCCTGCCCAGAGGCCGACGCGCCCGGCCCCCGGACAGGGGCAGGATCCTGCCCCGCCGCAGGCACCCGACCACGCGCCCCTTGATGCCCGCGCATGTCCGGGGCAAAGACAAAGGATGAACATCCACGAATTTACCTTCCGCGGCGTCTCGCTGCACGCCTTGCCCTCCGGTGCCCTGCACTGGCCAGAGGAAGGGCTGCTGGTGGTCTCGGACCTGCACCTTGGCAAGTCGGCCCGGCTGTCGGCGGTGGGCGGCGCGCAACTGCCGCCCTACGACACGCAGGAAACCCTGTCGCGGCTGGAGCAGGATCTGGCCGCCACCCGCGCCCAGTCGGTGATTTGCCTCGGCGACAGCTTCGACGCGCCCGGGATCGATGCCTGCCTGCCCGAGCCTGAGGCCCTGTGGATCACCCGCCTGCAAGCCGGGCGCGACTGGACCTGGATCGAGGGCAACCACGACCCCGGCCCGGTGGCCCCGGGGGCACGCACCGGGCCGAGCATCGTCTGGGTCCGCTGGTCTTTCGCCACATCGCCAGCCCCGGGACAGAGGGCGAGGTCTCTGGCCATTACCACCCCAAGGCCCGGATCGTGGTGCGCGGGCGCGCGCTGACCCATCCCTGCTTTCTCTGCGATGCCCGGCGGCTGATCCTGCCCGCCTACGGCGCCTATACCGGCGGGCTCTCCTGCGACCGCGCGCCGCTGGCCACGCTGATGGGCCCCGAGGCCCGCGCGATCCTTCTGGCGCGGCGCCCCGTGGCGATCCCGATGCCGCGCGCCGCCGCAGGGTAACGCTTGCCGCCCGGCCCGCGCCCGGCAATGCTGGGGCCATGCAGACCGACCTCGAAACCCGCATCCGCGACAGCTTTGCCCGGCAGGGGCTGATGACGACACTGGGCGCGACGGTTGTCTCGGTCGGACACGGGACGGTGGAGATCCGCGTGCCGGTGACCGCCGCCGCCAGCCAGCAGCAGGGCTACGCGCATGGCGCGGTGGCCTTCGCCATCGGCGACAGTGCCGCGGGTTATGCCGCCGTCACGGTGCTGGCCCCGGGCGACGACGTGGTGACCTCAGACATGACGATCCACTACCTGGCCCCCGGCACCGGAGAGGCGCTGGTCGCCCGCGGTCAGGTCGTGAAGCCCGGTCGCCGGATGCTGGTGACGCAGGCCGATGTCTACGCGGTGACCGAAGGGGCAGAGCGCCACATCGCGCGGCTGACCGGCACGATGGTGCGCATCCCGGCCCCCGAGCCCCGGTAGCGCGCCAACAGGCGCCGTGGTGCCCGGCGCGATCCAGTCACCCGGCCCCAAGGCGGGGCTGCCCGCCGCCGCCGCGCCCGGCCAAGGGGCCCCGGCGGATCAGTCCCCGGGATTGTTGCGCCCCGTCGCCCTGTCCGATCCCCTTCCGCATTCCGCGCATTCCCGGCGCAGGGGCCGGAAAGGTCCAGTGCCCGGGGCATCGCGTCAGCGCAGGCCTGCGACGCGCCGCCCGCACCCCGGAAACGAAAAGACCCGGCGGCCTCGCGGGCGCCGGGTCTCTGGCTGTTGTCGGTGCCGTCAGGCCGAGGGTTCCGGCTCCATATCGCCGGCGGGCTTGGCCTTGGGCTTGGTCTTCGGGATGGCCGTGATGCTGGGCTTTTCGTCCTCGACACCAGAGCCGTGATCGTCGTCGCCGGAATGCGGCGGTTCGCCCCGCACCACGCGCTGGATCTCTTCGCCGGTCAGCGTCTCGTACTCCAGCAGGCCCTTGGCCAGGCGCTCCCACTCTTCCCTGCGGTCGGTCAGGATCTGATAGGCGCGGTCGTAGGCTTCGGAAATCAGGCGCCTCACCTCTTCCTCGATCAGGCGCTTGGTCTCGGCCGAGACCGACAGGCCCGCCGTATTGCCGGAATAGCCCTCTGCCGCCTCGCGGTAGTCGATATTGCCGACCTTGTCGGACATGCCCCATTGCAGCACCATCGCGCGCGCCAGAGCCGAAGCCTGCTGGATGTCGCCCGCCGGGCCGTTGGACACGTTCTCTTCGCCGTATTTCATGATCTCGGCGGCCTTGCCCGCCATGGTCATGGCCATCTTTTCCTCGCACTCGGACTTGTGCCAGTTCAGACGGTCGATTTCCGGCAGGCTGACCACCATCCCCAGCGCGCCGCCGCGCGGGATGATCGTGGCCTTGTAGACCGGATCGCACTGCGGCAGCGTCAGGCCGACGATGGCGTGACCGGCCTCGTGGTAGGCGGTCTTTTCCTTCTGCTCGTCGGTCAGGACCATGCTGCGGCGCTCGGCCCCCATCATGACCTTGTCCTTGGCGTTCTCGAAATCGACCATGGTGACGAAGCGGCGACCGACGCGGGCGGCCATCAGCGCCGCCTCGTTCACGAGGTTCGCCAGATCCGCCCCCGAGAAGCCGGGCGTGCCGCGCGCGATGATGCGCAGGTCGACGTCGGGGCCAAGCGGGGTCTTGCGCGCATGCACGCCAAGGATCTTCTCGCGGCCCTTGATGTCGGGGTTGGGCACCGTGACCTGCCGGTCGAAGCGGCCCGGACGCAGCAGCGCCGGGTCCAGCACGTCGCGGCGGTTGGTGGCGGCAACGATGATCACACCCTCGTTGGCCTCGAAACCGTCCATCTCGACCAGCAGCTGGTTCAGCGTCTGCTCGCGCTCGTCGTTGCCACCGCCGTAGCCCTCGCCACGGGCACGGCCCACGGCGTCGATCTCGTCGATGAAGACAATGCAGGGCGCATTCTTCTTGGCCTGCTCGAACATGTCGCGCACGCGGCTGGCGCCGACACCCACGAACATCTCGACGAAGTCGGAGCCCGAGATGGTGAAGAAGGGCACACCGGCCTCGCCCGCGATGGCGCGCGCCAGCAGCGTCTTACCGGTGCCCGGAGGGCCCACCAGAAGCGCGCCCTTGGGGATCTTGCCGCCGAGGCGGCTGAACTTCTGCGGGTTGCGCAGGAATTCGACGATCTCTTCCAGCTCTTCCTTGGCCTCGTCGATGCCCGCCACGTCGTCGAAGGTCACGCGGCCATGCTTTTCGGTCAGCAGCTTGGCCTTGGACTTGCCGAATCCCATGGCGCCGCCTTTGCCGCCGCCCTGCATCCGGTTCATGAAGTAGATCCAGACGCCGATCAGCAGCAGGAAGGGCAGAAGCGACAGGATGAAGGCCTGAAAGCCCGACTGCTGCTGCGCCTCGGCCTTCACCGGCACCTCGTTGTTCAGCAAAAGCGTGGTGATCTCGGCGTCTTCCGGCTTGATCGTCACGAATTCCTGGCCCTCGGTGGTGCGATAGCGCACCTGCTCACCGTCGATGGTGACCTGCCCGACCTGGTTGCTTTCGACCGCCCGGACGAATTCCGAATAGCTGATCTCGCGGCTTTGCAGCGTGTTGCCGCCGCCGGAAAAGAGGTTGAACAGCGCCAGGATCAGAAGAAACAGAACGACCCAGAAGGCGATATTGCGCGCGTTGCCCAAGAGGGGACTCCTTTGCAGACCGAAGAGGCGGCCCGGTCAGGCGCCTTTGGGGTGTAACATAGCGATTGGCGACAGGGGTTCAATGCGTCATGAGGAACTGGGTAAAGCCCGGCGCGATCCAGCGCGGCCCCGCCGCCGGATCGGGCCGACCGTCGCGCCAGACCACGGGCAGCACGCGGGCGATGCGATGCGGAAGCGGTGCACGCTCTGCCGGGTCCAGCGCCTGCCAGCCCGCATCGCCCAGGGCGCGGAGCGCGCCCCCGCCTCCGGCGCCTGCCAGCGCCCGTCCCACAGCCCGCCGACAGCGCCAAGGCCAGAGATCGCGGCATGTTCGCGAAAGACCGCCACGCGCCCGCCCAGATGCGCCACCTCGCAGCCATGCAGCGTGCCGCCGCCACCGCTCAGGACCCGGTCCAGCAGGGCGTCCAGCGGCGCGGCCCTCGGCGCGTAGTCACGCCCGGCCACCCAGCGCAGCATCCGTGCCAGCAGGCGCCGCCGCGTCGCAGGGGCAACCCCTGCGGCCCAGCCGGGCGCCAGCGACAGCCAGCCGGGATGCTCTGCACCACCCGCCTGCCAGGCACGCAGCACATCCGCCTGCAGAACGTCGCGATCCGCCCGCAGCCGCTCGGCGGCGCCGGCAAGCGCGTCCCGGTCCAGCCCCTCCGCTTCCAGCAGGGCCAGCAGCCGCCGCATCCGCGCCCGGTCGAACCGGGGGTCGGCGTTCGAGGGATCGTCGACGAAGGGCACCTTCAGAACCGTCGCGTGATGCCGCAATGCCGCCCGCGACATGCCAAGGCAGGGCCGGACCAGAACCATGCCGGCTCGCAGCCCCCCCGCCTCCGCGGGCACCGAAGGCTGCCGGGGCAGCGCGCGCAGCGGCGCCATGGCGGCCAGCCCGTCGCCTCCGGCCCCGCGCGCCAGCCGCATCAGGAAACTCTCGGCCACATCGTCACGGCTATGGGCCAGCAGGACATGGCGCACAGGCCCCCGCCAGGCGTCGATCAGCGCCAGCCGCCCGCGCCGCGCCGCGTCCATCTTGTTGCCGCGCCCCTCCCAGGACCAGCGCAGCACGGCATGCTCATGCCCCAACAGGGCGCATTCCGCCGCCACCATCCGGGCCTCTTCGGCGCTTTCCGCCCGCAGGCCGTGATCCACGGTGACGACCCGCAGCCGCACCCCCCAGACCCGCGCCCACTCATGCGCCAGCGCCAGCATCGCCATGCTGTCGGCCCCGCCGGACACCGCCAGCACGAGCTCTTCGGGGAAATCCGGCCCCAGCAGGGCCCCCATCTCCTCCGCGAACCGCCGTTGCAGGCTCACGCGCCGCCCCCTGCTTCTTCTTGGCGAAAATACCCTCGGGGGAGGCGCGCGGCGCCGGGGGGCAGAGCCCCCATCGCGCGCGCAGCGCGCGCCGGTCGGATCGGCGCAGCCGATCCGAAACCGTCAGGAACATCCCAGTTCGGCCATGCTCGACTGGGCGCGGCCAACGTAGTCGGTGCCGGGATAGCGGCCCGCGACCTCGCCCAGCGTCACGCAGGCCTCAGGCACCGATCCCAGCGCCGCAAGGGACACGCCAAGGCGCCACAGCGCCTCGGGCGCGGCCTCGGCGTCGGGGAAGTTCGTATAGGCGGAGAGGTAGCGCCGGGCGGCCTCGCGGGTGTCGCCCTGCCCCTCCAGCGCCCGCCCCTCGCCGACCAGCGCCGCGGCTTCCAGCGGGCTGCCGGGGTAGCTCTCGCGGAACCGCTGGAACAGGGTCGCGGCGCCGGCGTGATCGCCCAGCGACAGCGCCTCGTCCGCCGCCTTGAAATCCGTCTCCTCGCCAACCGCAAGCTGGCCAGAGAACCCGGCAGAGGAGTCCGAAGAGGGCGCAGGCGCCGGTGTGGCCGCCGCACCCTCTGCCGCCGCACCGCCGCCCAGCAGCGGCGTGTCCCCCAGCGAACCGATGTCGCAATCGGGTTCCAGCTCGCACAGGCGGAAATCCAGGTCGCCGATCCGGTTGGAACCGTCAGAGACGACCTGCCCGATCCGGAACTCCAGCTGTTCGACCTTCGAGGTCATCCTTTGCAGCTCGGCCTCGATGGCATTCAGCCGGTCCAGCGCAGAACCGCCCAGCGGCGTGATCCCGCCCCCGGTGGTCGATTGCTCGCGGTTGAGCTTCTGCAACTCGACCTTCAGGACGGCGATGTCCTGCTTGATGTCGGCAAGGGTCTGGGCATCCTGCGCCGCCGCTGGCAGCGCCAGCGACAGCACGATTCCCGCGGCGGCGATCAGGCGCATCGGCTCAGCCCGTCAGGCCGCCGGCGGCCAGCACCGTCACCGAGCGGCGGTTCTTGGCGTAGCAGGCTTCGGCGGAACAGATCTCGAGCGGGCGCTCCTTGCCGTAGCTCACGAACTTCAGCCGGTTCGGGGCGACACCCTTGGACACCAGGTAATCCAGCACCGCATTGGCGCGGCGCGCGCCCAGTGCGATGTTGTACTCGCGGGTGCCCTGCTCGTCGGCATGGCCTTCGATCACGGCCATGTAGTCGGAATTCGTCAGCAGCCACTGCGCCTGCCCGTCCAGCACCGTCTGCGCCTGCGGGGACAGCGTCGACTGGTCGATCCCGAACAGGACGCGGTCGCCCACGCGCTGCTGGAAATAGGCGGTCGAGGTCGGATCGTCGGCACTGCCGGGCAGATAGCCGCCGTTCAGGCCCGACCCCGCACCGGCGCCGGCACCGTTCTGGCCAGAGCCGAAACGGTCAGCATTGGTGCAGGCCGTCACCGCGAGGCCGGCCACCAGAAGGAGGGCTTTGGTAAGATGTTTCATCGCACTGTCCTGCTCTTTTCGTTGCCGCAACGGTAGCACGGCCAACGGATTGTGTGAATCGTCTATCGTCAAGATGTGGGATGGGTTCCTGCCCCACCCCACCAGATCGTCACTGCAACGGTCCCCAGCTGGGGTCCGATGCCCCGGCGGGCGTCCGCACCCGCTGCAGGTTCCGGCCCGAGATATCGACCGTGTACAGCGCCGAGGCGCCCTGCGCGCCCTGGGTTTCGCGGGCGAACATGATGACGCGCCCGTTGGGCGACCATGTCGGGCCCTCGTCGAGGAAAGAGGCCGTCAGCAGGCGCTCCTCGCTGCCGTCCACCTTCATCACGCCGATGTGGAAGCGCCCGGCGTTCTGCTTGGTAAAGGCGATGCGGTCGCCGCGCGGCGACCAGACCGGCGTGCCGTAGCGACCATCGCCGAACGAGATCCGCTGCGCCTCGCCACCGGCGGCGGGCATCACGTAAAGCTGCTGCCGCCCCGACCGGTCGCTTTCAAAGACGATCTGGCTGCCATCGGGCGAGAAGCTGGGCGCCGTCTCGATCGAGGGGGCAGAGGTCAGCTGCCGGGTCGCGCCGCTGGCCACGTCCATCGCGTAGATATCCGTGTTCGATCCGGTCGTCAGCGAGTAGACGATCTGCTGCCCGTTCGGCGAGAAGCGCGGCGCAAAGGTCATCTCGCCGCTGCCCGCCTGCAGGATCCGGCTGTTCACCGCGCCCACGTCGACGATGTGAATCCGCGGGAAACCGCTGGCGTAAGAGGTATACAGAACCCGGCTGCCATCGGGCGAGAAGCGCGGCGCCAGCACCAGCGCCGAGGCATCGGTCAGGTACTGCACATTCGCGCCGTCGTAATCCATCACGCCAAGGCGCTTCTGGCGGTCGTCCTTGGGCCCGGTCTCGGAGACGAAGACCACGCGGCTGTCGAAGTAGGGCTGTTCGCCGGTCAGGCGGCTGTAGACCTGATCCGCGACCTTATGCGCCAGACGCCGGACGCCCGAGGTGTCAGAGGCGAATTGCATGCCCTGCCCCAGCTCGGTGCCCGCGAAGACATCCCAGACCCGGAACTTGACCACGACCCGGCCCGCGCCGTCCGCCGTCACCGCGCCGGTGATCAGCGCCTGCGCGTTGACCGCCTTCCAGTCGGCGAACTGGATCGGCGCGCCGAAGCTGCTGACCCGGCTGATATGCGCGTCGCGCGGAACCTCGCGGAACAGGCCCGTTCCGATCAGGTCCGAGGCGATCACATTGGTGATCTCGTCGGCATAGGGCTGCGCCGCCGGGGTTTCCGCCACGAAGGACGGCACCGCGAAGGGCATTGGTTCGATCACGCCCTCGGTGATCTCGATGCGCAGCGGACCGCCCTGCGCCGCAGCGATGGCGGGCAAGACAAGGGCTGCAAGGGCAAACAACAGGGAGGCGAGCGCTGCTCTCATCTCGGATCCCTCCTTAGGGGACTGCTCTGATCGGCTTGGGGCGGGTCTGTCGCCCGCTGCGGGGTTAACATAGCCCGGAAAGCGCCGCCGCAAAACCGCGTTTCGGGGGGAAGTCGGCGGGGAATCGCGCAGATTTTCACGCAAGGTTGCAGTTGAAACGGTGCGCGACGGGGCCGGGGTCATCGGCCCCCCGCCGCCATCGGGTCGAAGCGCCGCGCGATCATGCGCCACGCCTCGCCATCGGTCCGGGGCAGCGGGTAGCCATGCCCCATGCAGCGCAGCAGGATCCGGGCCGCCGCGACAGCACGCCCCGCAGCCGAAACCGGTTCCGGCCTGCCTGCCCCCGGCCATCCGGGGTCCCGTGGACGCCCCTCGGGGGTGGTGGCTTCCGCCGCAGGGCTGCCCGGCACCAGCCGCCAGCAGGCCCGCAGCCGGCTGCGGATCGCGGGCAACGCCCCTTGCCGCGAGACAGCCGCCTGTGCCGAGGCCGGGACAGCCAGAAGGGCAAGACCGGCGGCCATCGCCTTCACCGCAGCCTCATCTGTTCGGGGTTGAAGGTGATCTCGATCTCTTTCCAGTGCGCGTATTTGTCCGAGGGCAGCGGGTAGCCGTCCTTCTGGCAGCGCAGGACCGCGCGGCGCGCCGCCTGAAAGGCCGTCTCCACCGCCGCACCGGAGCCGCCCGAGTTGCCGACCATGCGGATGCTGCTGGCGTTCACGGTGCCGTCGGGCTCCATGTCCATGGCCACCGTCACCGTGACATCCGCCGCTTCCGAGCCGACGTCGACGATCCAGCAGGCCTTGACCGCGACGATCAGGTCCTGCTGCTCGGCGGTGGTCAGCGCAGGGCCGACCGGCGCGTCGGCGGGCGCGCCACCGCCCGCGAGGGCCTCTGCCAGCGCATCCGCAAGCGCGTCGTCGGTCGAGGGCGACGGCGCGCGCTCCGGCTCGGGCGTCTCCGAGGGCTGGGCCGCGGGGGCCGGGTCAGGCTGCGACTGCGCCGCCTCGGCCACGCGGTCGGGCCGGGTGCGGGGCCGCATCGAGGCGGTGGGCGCACGCGAGCCGGACGGATCGTCGGCCTCTTCGGTGACGATCTCGGTGGTGGTCTCGGGCGGGGCCTCGGCCTCGGCGGGCTCTTCGACCACATCGGGGCTTTGCGCGTCGGGGTCGGCGGCGGGCTGCACGTCCTCGGCGATGACCGCGTCGGGTTCCGGTTCCGGCGTCGGCTCTGTCGAGACGCGCGGCGCCGGGCGTGGCTGCGGACGGCGCGAGTTATCCGGCGCCAGCACCTGCGGCTCGGGGTTCGGCACAAGGGCGGGCGGCGCAGGCACCGGATCGGGCTGCGGCTGCGGTTGCGGCTGGGGTTCCGGCTCTGGCGCGGGCGCCGGTTCCGGTTCGGGCTGCGGTTCGGGTTCGGGTTCCGGGGCCGGCTGCGGCTCTGGCTCTGGGGCGGGCTGCGGTTCCGGCACGGGCTCCGGGGCTGGTTCAGGCTCTGGCTCCGGCAGGGGTTCCGGCTCTGGCTCGGGCGCGGGTTCGGGCTGCGGTTCCGGCTCGGGTTCCGGCGAGGGCACAAGAGAGGGCACTTCCTCCGGGGGCGCCTCTGGCGCCTGCGTCAGTGCGGCGAAATCGGCCTCGGACAGCACCGTCACATCGGCCACCGACAGCTCTGGCGGAGGCGCGGAAAAGAGGTCGCCCAGCATCAGCCACGCGAACACAAGGGCGTGCGCCCCAAGAGATATGCCGAACTCGCGTTGCACCCCGGCCCTCAGTCGCTGCCCGGCTCGTCAAGCGCCGGGCCGCCCACGTCGGTCACGAGGCCGATGGAGGAAAAGCCGCCCGCGTTCAGCGCGCCCATGATCTGGGCGACCTGCTCATAGGGCACGGCGCCGTCGGCGCGCAGGTAGACACGGTCGTCAGAGCGTTCCGCCGCGATGGCGCGCAACCGGCCCACCAGCTCGTCGCGGCCCACCTCGGTCGACTGGATCAGCACGAGGCCGTCCGCCGACAGGGTCACGGTCAGCGGCTCTTCGGTCTCTGACGGCAGCGCCTGCGCGGCGGTCTTGGGCAGTTCCACGGGCACGCCCACGGTCAGCAGCGGCGCCGCCACCATGAAGATGATGAGCAGCACCAGCATCACGTCCACGAAGGGGGTGACGTTGATCTCGGACATGGGCTGAGCGCCGCCGCCGCGCCGTCCGCGCCTGCGCCGCTTGCCCCCGCCGCCTTTCATGACGCCCGCTCCCATGGGTCAGGCGTCCAGCTGGCGCGAGAGGATGGTCGAGAATTCGTCGGCGAAGGCCTCGTAGTTGCCGACGATGCGGTCGCTGTCGGCGGAGAACTTGTTGTAGAAGATCACCGCCGGAATCGCCGCGAGCAGGCCCAGACCGGTGGCCAGCAGCGCCTCGGCGATGCCCGGCGCCACGACCACCAGCGAGGTGTTCTGCTGCTCGGCGATCTGGATGAACGAGTGCATGATGCCGAAGACCGTGCCGAAGAGGCCGATGAAGGGCGCGGTGGAGCCCACCGTCGCCAGCACCGGAAGGCCGCGCTGCAGCGTGTCCGCCTCTTTCTGGATCGCCACGTCCATGCTGCGATCGATGCGGCTTTGGGCATTGGCGATCAGCCCGCCGTCCTCGCGGTGGCTGCGGCGCCATTCCATCATGCCCGCGACGAAGACCCGTTCCGACCGGCCCTTGGGTTCCGGCCCCAGCTGGTCGAAGAGCTCGTCCAGCGGCTCTCCGCTCCAGAAGGCGCGGTCGAACTTGGCGGCCTCGCGGCGCGCCTGACGATAGCTGACGAACTTCTCGAAGATGATCGCCCAGTGCCCAGACAGAGGCCACGGTCAGCATCAGCATGACGAGTTTGACGGTCAGGGTGGCGCGCGCAAAGAGTCCCCACAAGGAGAAATCGATGGCCTGCGCCGCCGCAAGCGTTTCTGCTTCCATAGAACCTGCTCTTTTCCTGTCGGCCCCTGTTTCGGGGCTCTGATTACCGCGCATTGTAGCGGAATGGCAGGGCCCTGACCACAGATTTGCGTGATCGCCCCGAGAGCCCTGCCGCCTGAGCGATTCCTTGCCGCAGGCCGCAGGCCCTCGCCCGCCGCCCCCGGCCCGCGCGCCGGCAGGCCACACCGGGCGGCGAGACAGCCGGGGCAAGCCCGGCACGCGCGGTGCCCGCCGGAGACCAGCGACCGGTACGGTCACCCTGCCCGCCCATACAGTCGGGTTTCGCCTGCCTGCGGCAGGCGACCGGCCGGGGAGGCTCTGCCTCCCCGGACCCCTCCGAGGTATTTGAAGACCAAAGAAGTCAGGCCTGCTGCCCGCCCGTTGCCCGGGGCCTTGCGGGACGGCGCAGGCGGCGGCATCCCCCGGGATTGGCACCGGCGCGGGGTTTCAGTGCACGCGATTGCGCAGGACCGCAGGCAGACGCGCCGGGTGGCCGTCGAGCGTGGCGCAGACCGCCGTCACATCGGCGCGGAAGATCACCTCTTCGCCGCGCAGGACCTCCTGTGCCATGATCAGCCGCACGCCGGTCATCGCCTTGACGGTCGTGCGCACCTGTAGCCGGTCGTCGTATTTCGCCGGAAGCAGGTAATCGCATTCGATCCGGCGCACGACGAAGACGATGCCCTCTTCGCGCATGGCGTTCTGGTCGAGCCCCTGGTCCTTCACCCATTCGGACCGGGCGCGTTCGATGAACTTCAGGTAGTTGGCGTGGTAGACGATCCCCGCCATGTCGGTGTCTTCGTAGTAGACCGTCACCGGAAAGATGTGCATGCGGGACCCCCTTGCCGTCGGGCCGGACCCTAGGCGGCCCCCGTCTTCGGCGCAAGACGCGCTCAGCGCCCCCGGCGCTTGCGCCGCCCGCCCGCGCTGCGGCTGTGGAACCCCGGCGGCCGCTGCGCCACCCGGGCGAGGAACCCGGCCAGCGCCGGATGGGCGCGCAGCGCCGCGACGGTGTTCAGGTCGCGCGCCAGCTCGGCCTCGGTGAAGCGGGCGTGGATCTCGTTGTGGCAGATCTGGTGCAACAGCACGACCGGGCCGCCCTTGCCGCCCTTCAGGCGCGGCGTCAGGTGATGCAGGCTTTGCTTCGCCCCGGGCGGAATCGGGCGCAGGCACAGCGGGCAGATCGGATCGCGGGACATGGCGGCGGCTCTTGTGCAACGAGGGGGCTTTGGGCAGAAGAGTGGTCGCAGAGCGCGGGGGATCAAGGCCTTGGACATCGACCTGACCACTTTGCCGGAGCCGGTCCGGCAGGCCGCCGACTGGGCCCGGCAGGGCTGGGAGATCGCCCGCCAGTGGCTGCTGTCGCCCGCCGCCTGGTCGCAATTCGCGCTGCTGCTGACGGCCTTCGCGCTGGCCTGGCTGGTGACGCGGCGCCTGCGCCCCGCCCTGAACCGCGCCCTGACCCCCGAGGACGAACGCAGCGGCCTGCTGGCCAGCCTGCGCCTGTTCCTGCTGATCTTCGTGCCGCTGCTGCTGCCGGTCCTTGCCTACCTGCTGACCGCCGTCGGCGAGGGGCTGACCCGGGCGCTGTTCGGGTCCGGCGCGGTGATCGCCTTCGGCAAGCGCCTGTTCCTCTTCCTTGCCGCCCGCATCCTCGTGCGCGAGATCGTCACCGATCCCTTCCTGAAGCTGATCGGACGGATGATCCTGCTGCCGGTCATGGCGCTGTATGCGCTGGGAATCCCGGAGCCGGCGACGCAGTTCCTGAGCGACACCACCATCGCCCTTGGCAACATCCGCTTCAGCGCGCTGTCGGTGGTGCGCGGGCTGATCGCCGGGTCGGTCCTGTTCTGGCTGGGCCGCTGGTCGAACGACCAGACCGGCGGCTATATCGAACGGCAGGAGATGCGCCCGGCGACCCGGCAACTGGCCGCCAAGGCGGCAGAGGTGACGATCTACGGCATCGCCTTCCTGCTGCTGATGAACATCATCGGCGTGCCGCTGGCCTCGCTTGCGGTTCTGGGCGGCGCCATCGGCGTGGGTCTGGGCTTCGGGCTGCAGAAGATCGCCTCGAACTATATCTCGGGGGTGATCCTGCTGCTGGAAGGTCAGGCCACGCTCGGCGATTTCGTCGAGCTGGACAGCGGCGTCTCCGGCACCATCGTCCGGACCACCGCCCGCGCCATGATCCTGGAGACCTTCGACGGGCGCTGGGTGGTCGTGCCGAACGAGGATTTCATCACCACGCGCGTGGTCAACTATTCCGACCAGGGCTCGTCGAACCGCTTCGAGGTGCCCTTTTCGGTCAGCTACGACACCGACATCAACCGGGTCCCGGCGATCATCGAAGAGGCGGTGGCCGGGCACCCGGCGGTTCTGGACAGGCCCAGCCCGCCGGATTGCGAGCTGCGCGGCTTTGGCGACTCGGGTGTGGATTTCGCGGTGGAGTTCTGGTGCAACGGCCATGACGACGGGCCGAACAAGTTCACCTCGGACGTGGGCTTCCTGATCTGGAACGCGCTCAAGGCGCATGACATCGAGATCCCCTATCCGCATCGCGTCGTGGAGCTGCGCCAGACCGCGCCGGGGGCCGCGTGACCCGGGTCGATGCGCTGGTGATCGGGGGCGGCCCGGCGGGGCTGATGGCCGCCGATGTCCTGTTGTCCGAGGGGCGGCGCGTGCTTCTGGCCGAGGCGAAGCCCTCGCTGGCGCGCAAGTTCCTGATGGCCGGGAAATCCGGGCTGAACCTGACCAAGGACGAACCCTCCGGGACCTTCCACAGCGCCTATGGCGGGTCGGAACCGTCGCTGCGCGCGGCGCTGACGGATTTCGGTCCCGGTGCCGTTCGGAACTGGGCCGAGGGCCTTGGACAGCCGGTCTTCACCGGGTCTTCGGGGCGGGTCTTTCCCCGCGCCATGAAGGCCTCGCCGCTGTTGCGGGCCTGGCTGCGGCGGCTGGACGGGATGGGGCTGGAGCTGCGCACCCGCTGGCGCTGGCAGGGCTGGGACGGCGCGGTCGCGCTGTTCGAAACGCCGGAGGGGACGCAGCGCGTGACGGCGGGCGCCACCGTGCTGGCCCTCGGGCGGCGCCAGTTGGGCGCGGCTGGGATCGGACGGCGCATGGGCGCCGGTGCTGGGCGCGCAGGGAGTCGGGCTGGCGCCTTTCGCGCCCTCGAACGCCGGGGTTCTGGTGGACTGGTCCAGCCACATGACCCGGCACTTCGGCGCGCCGGTGAAGAACGCGCTGTTCCGGGCCGGGGCCATGGCGAACCGGGGCGAAGCGGTGATCTCGGTGCGCGGGCTGGAGGGCGGCGGGATCTATCCGCTGACCCCCGCCCTGCGCGAGGGGCATGGCTTGACGGTGGACCTGTTGCCGGACCTCTCGACCGGGGCGCTGGCCGCCCGCCTGTCGGCCCGCCCGCGTGGCAAGCAAAGCCTGACCTCCTGGCTGCGCAAGACGCTGAAGCTGCCGCCCGCCACGCTGGCGCTGGTGCAGGATTGCGCCCGCCCTCTGCCGGTGGCGCCCGAGGCCCTGGGCGCTGTGCTGAAGGCCCTGCCGGTGCCGGTTGCGGGGCTGCGCCCGATGGACGAGGCGATCTCGACCGCCGGGGGTGCGCTTCGAGGCCCTGACGCCCGACCTGATGCTGACGGCGCGGCCCGGCTGTTTCTGCGCGGGCGAGATGCTGGACTGGGAGGCCCCCACCGGGGGCTACCTTTGACCGCCTGCCTTGCCACGGGCCGACAGGCCGGGCGCGCGGCCGCCGACTGGCTGAAGCGGGTGCCCTAGGGCGCGCTGGCCGATGGCGGCGACCGGGCCGGGGGCCTTGCCCCCGCTCGCGGCGCTCGCTCCCCCAAGGTATTGGAAGACCAGAGAAGAGCGGGCGCGGAAGCGGTGGCCGGACCGCCGGCGCCGGATCAGAGCCTTGCCGGGGCCGCGTGATCCCCTGACCGGGACAGGCGCGGCCTGTGGTCAGCCTGTGGTCAGATTGCCGCCTTGCGGCTTTCCTCGAGGTAGATCTCGCGCAGGCGCAGGGCCTTCGGGCCCGGCTTGCCATCACCCAGCGTGACGCCGTCGATCTCGACCACGGGCATCACGAAGGTCGAGGCGGAGGTGATGAAGGCCTCATCCCCCTGCTGCGCCTCTTCGATGGTGAAATTGCGCTCTTCGACGGTCATCTGCGCCTCGCGGGCAAAGCGCAGGACGGCGGCCCGGGTGATGCCGTGCAGGATGTCGCTGGACAGCGCGCGGGTCACGATGGTGTTGCCCTTGATGAAATAGGCGTTGTTGCTGGTGCCCTCGGTCACATAGCCGTTCTCGACCAGCCAGGCATCGTCGACGCCCGCCTTCTTCGCCATCATCTTGCCCATCGACGGGTAGAGCAGCTGCACCGTCTTGATGTCGCGGCGGCCCCACCGCTGGTCCTCGATCGAGATCACCCGCATCCCGGTCTTCGCTGCCGGGCTGTCGGCCATCCCGGGCTTGGACTGGGTGAACAGCACCACGGTCTGCGGCACCTCTTCGGGGTCCGGGAAGACAAAGTCGCGATCCGCCGCCGCGCCACGGGTGATCTGCAGGTAGATCATCCCGTCCACCACGTCGTTGCGGCGCACCAGCTCGCGGTGGATCTCCAGCAGGGCGTCCCTGCTCAGCGGCACCCCCATGTCGAGTTCCAGCAGCGAGCGCTCCAGCCGCACCGCATGGCCGTCGAAATCGATCAGCTTGCCGTCAAGCACGCTGGTCACCTCGTAGACCCCGTCCGCCATCAGGAAGGCGCGGTCGAAAATAGAGACCTTGGCCTCGGTCTCGGGCAGGTACTCTCCGTTGACGTAGACGGTACGGGTCATGGCAATGGCTCCTTCGGGGGCCCGCGCGGGGCCGGTCTGGCTCGGGCCGAGTTCTAGGCGCGCGGGGATGCCACCGCAAGACCACCGTTTGGCGGCCCGCCCGCCTGACGGCGGACCGCATCGGGCATCAGGTGCAGCGCCGCGTGCTGCAACAGGATCACCGTCTTGGCATCGCGGATCCGCCCGTCGGCCACCATGGCAAGCGCCTCTGCCAGCGGCAGGTCGAGGATCTCGATCTCTTCGCCCTCCTCGCGCAGCCCGCCGAACCGCGCCTGCGCGTCCCCGGCGGCATAGGTGGCGGTGAAGAAATGCAGACGCTCGGTGACCGAGCCCGGCGTCATGTAGAGCGCGAAGAGGAACCGCACCGAGGTCAGATCCAGCCCCAGCTCTTCCGCTGCCTCGCCGCGGATGCGCTCCGCCGGGTCCGCGCCCTCCAGCAGGCCGGCGGCGGCCTCGATCAGATAGGGCTCGGCCTCGCCGTTGTAGGCCACCGGCCAGCGGAACTGGCGGCCCAGCAGGACATGGCCGCGCGCCGGGTCGCAGGGCAGAATGACGGCGCCATCGCCGCGATCGTAGGTCTCGCGCCATTGCTCCGAGACATGGCCATCCGCCATCGTCAGCCGCAGCCGCGTGGTCTTCAAAAGCCCCCAGTTGTCGGACAGGACGCGCTCTTCCAGCACCTGCCAGCGCGCGGTCAGCCCCACAGCGCCGCCTCCGGCGGGTGCACCCCCCTGTCGTCGAACACCAGCGGCGTGCGGCGGTCCCCGGCCAGCAACAGCGGCCCGTCGAGGTCGGTCACCTGCGCCCCCTGCGCCACCAGCACGGCGGGCGCCATGGCCAGCGAGGACCCGACCATGCAGCCGACCATGACACCGTAGCCTGCGGCCAGCGCCGCCTCGCGCAGGGCCAGCGCCTCGGTCAGCCCGCCAGTCTTGTCGAGCTTGATGTTCACCACGTCGTATTTCCCCGCGAGCCCCGGCAGAGAGGCCCGGTCGTGGCAGCTTTCGTCGGCGCAGACGGGCACCGGACGATCCATGCCGATCAGCGCCGCGTCCTCACCGGCGGGCAGGGGCTGCTCGACCAGCGCCACGCCAAGCCGCAGCAGATGCGGGGCAAGATCGGCATAGACCTCCGCCGACCAGCCCTCGTTGGCATCCACGATGATCCGGGCCTCGGGGGCCCCGCGGCGCACCGCCTCCAGCCGGGGCATGTCGTCCGGGGTGCCCAGCTTGATCTTCAGAAGCGAGCTCGCGCCGCATGTTTCCGGGCAGAGGCCTCCATCCGCTCCGGCCTGTCCAGCGACAGCGTGTAGGCGGTGATCTCCGGCCCCGGCGCGGGCAGCCCGGCAAGCTCCCAGACCCGCTGGCCCGAGGCCTTGGCCTCCAGATCCCACAGCGCGCAATCCATCGCGTTGCGCGCCGCGCCCGCCGGCAGCGCCGCTTGCAGGTCGCGCCGCGAGATGCCCTCGGGCAGCCCCGCGATCTCGGCCTCGACACGCTCCAGCGTCTCGCCATAGCGCGCATAGGGCACACATTCGCCCCAGCCGGTTACCTGCCCGCGCCGGACCTGCACGGTCAGGACCTGCGCCTCGGTCCGCGATCCGCGGCTGATCGTGAAGGCCTCGGCCAGGGGGAAGACGTCCCGCGTGACGGTGATGCTCATGGTTCCTGCCTCGTTCCGGTTCGTGCACGGGGCCCGCCTCCCGAACGGGCCCCGTGCTTCTTCTTGGTCCAAATACCTCTGCCCCGGCCAGCCGCAAGCGCGGACCCCGCCACCGGGGCGCCGCCACGGGACGGCGGGCGGGGCGCCTTTCGCGTCAGCGAAACAGCGCCGTCCCGGCGTCAGATTGCCTCCAGCGCCTCGGCCAGGCGCCCGGCCCCATGGCGGAACGGATCGACCGTCGGCAGGCCCAGCCGGGCCTCGACCTCGGCGCAATAGGCCGCGGCCTCATCCTCGCCCATGTGCTGCGTATTGATCGAGACCCCGACGACCGCGCAAGCCGGGTTCGCCACCCGCGCCAGCATCAGCGCCGAATCGCGCACCTGCTCCAGCGTCGGCAGGGCATAGCCCGGCAACCCGCGCATATGGGTCCGCGTCGGTTCGTGGCACAGGATCAGCGCGTCCGGCTGGCCGCCGTGGATCAGCGCCATGGTCACCCCCGAGAAGGAGACGTGGAACAGGCTCCCCTGCCCCTCGATCACGTCCCAGTGGTCCGGGTCGTTGTCCGGCGTCAGGTATTCGATCGACCCGGCCATGAAATCCGCGATCACCGCGTCCAGCGGCACGCCGTCGCCGGTGATCAGGATGCCGGTCTGGCCGGTGGCGCGGAAGGTCGCCTTCATGCCCCGCTCCTGCATCGCCCTGTCCAGCGCCAGTGCCGTGTACATCTTGCCCACCGAGCAATCGGTGCCCACCGCCAGAACGCGCTTGCCGGTCCGCTTCCTGCCGTCCGCGATGGGATAGTCGACAGAGGGAATGCGCACATCGTGCAGCGCCCGCCCGGTCTCTTCGGCCACCGCCGCAAGATCCTTCTCGTTGCGCAAGAGGTTGTGCAGACCGGACGCAAGGTCAAAGCCCTCTTCCAGCGCCTCGACCAGCACCTTCTTCCAGGCGGCGGAGATCCTGCCGCCCCGGTTCGCCACGCCGATCACCAGCGTCTTGGCGCCCGCCGCCCCGGCCTCGGCCAGCGTCATGTCGGGCAGCTTCAGGTCGGCCTTGCAGCCCTCCATCCGGTACTGGCCGACACAATTGTCGGGGCGCCAGTCGCGGATGCCCTGGGCCACCTTGGCGGCCAGCCCGTCCGGGGCGTCTCCGAGGAACAGCAGGTACGGCGTCTCGATCATGATGGTCCTTTCGTCTCGTCTTTCCTGCAGACTGCACGGTTTGGCCGGGATGTCCTGCCTGTCTGCGGCAGCCGCAGGGCGATTGCGCGAATATTCCACCAGACAGATGGGGTGGCGCGAAAGAACTTCCATTTCCGCGGCAGGATCCGGACGACGGCAGACGCTCATGCTGCAGGGCAGAAAAACAACTTGCGCCGCGCCACGCAATTTCCTAACCCGTGAGGCAGATCAAACGAAACATCCTTACCCAAAGGGGAATCGTCCATGTCCTTCCGCATCCAGCCCGCCGCGCCCGCGCGTCCCAACCGCTGCCAGCTCTTCGGTCCGGCCTCGAACACCAAGCTGCCGCCCAAGATGGCCGCCAGCGCGGCGGACGTGATCAACCTCGACCTCGAGGATTCGGTCGCCCCCGACGACAAGGACACCGCCCGCAAGCTGGCGATCGAGGCCATCGGCGACGTCGACTGGGGCACCAAGACCCTCTCGGTCAGGATCAACGGCCTCGACACGCCATGGTGGTATCGCGACGTGGTCGACCTTTTGGAACAGGCGAGCGACCGGCTCGACCAGATCATGATCCCCAAGGTCGGCTGCGCCGGTGACATCTACGCCGTCGACGCGCTGGTCACCGCCGTGGAGCGCGCCAAGGGCCGCACCAAGCCGATCAAGTTCGAGGTCATCATCGAAAGCGCCGCGGGCATCGCCCATGTCGAGGAGATCGCCGCCGCCTCGCCCCGGATGGAGGCCATGAGCCTTGGCGCCGCCGACTTCGCCGCCTCCATGGGCATGGCGACCACCGGCATCGGCGGCACGCAGGAAAACTACTACATGATCCGCGAGGGGCAGAAGCACTGGTCGGACCCCTGGCACTGGGCGCAGGCCGCCATCGTCGCCGCCTGCCGCACCCATGGCGTGCTGCCCGTGGACGGCCCCTTCGGCGACTTCTCGGACGACGAGGGCTATCGCGCACAGGCCCTGCGCTCGGCAACGCTGGGCATGGTCGGCAAATGGGCGATCCACCCCAAGCAGGTGGCGCTGGCCAACGAGGTCTTCACCCCCTCGGCGGAAGCGGTGACCGAGGCGCGCGAGATCCTCGCCGCCATGGAAGAGGCAAAGGCCAAGGGCGAAGGCGCCACGGTCTACAAGGGCCGCCTCGTGGACATCGCCTCGATCAAGCAGGCCGAGGTGATCGTGCGCCAATCCGAGATGATCGCGGCGGGCTAGGTCCCACGGGGGCGCTGCGCGGCACCGAAGAACGGCCCCGGTCGCCTGTCGCGCATGATACGGAGCGGAGGCGAGCCCCGCCCACCACCGCCCGATGGGAGGCAACCGGCGTCCGACCGAATTTTCGGGCGCTGGTGATAGCGCGTGACCGCTTTGCGGACAAAGCTGCCGTTAGCCGAAAGATATCCTATGGCGGCTCTTGTTTTCGTCGACTACCTTTGCCGTATCCTGCGCAAGGACTATGAGGGTGTAGTGGAAGACATTGGCTGGAAATTATTTGTTGTTCAGATGGTTGTGGCGGTAGCTTGGCCTGCGGCGTTTGTGATCGTGGCGTTTGGGTTCCGAAAAGAGTTGAAAGCTCTTCTTTCTCGCCTAAAGGCACTGAAGGTATCTGGAGCGGAAGTTGGTTTCTCAGAGCTTCTGGATGAAGCTTCGCGTGAAGCGGCGGTTATTCCTACAATGCAGACCCCGTCCGCCATGATTGATATCGATGAGGAGGTAGTGTCGAAGCACCCGCACTTCGCAGTGATTGAGGCGTGGAGAGCGATAGAGGCGGAGGTCTCAAGTTTGATGAAGGTAGTGGATCCAGCGCTTCCCAGACACGAAATAAACGGCTTCCGTTCACTCCGGATGCTACGAAAGACTGAGTTAATTCCCTCTGAGGTTCTGGAGTTGTTGGAAGACTTGCGGCGTATTCGAAACGCTGCGGTTCATGACGAAGAGCCCAATATCACTAAAGGACAAGCATTGGAATTTTTATCAATCGCATCAAGAGTAGAAGATGCATTGAAGCGTGCGCGAGGCAGTTTGCCAAGTAAGAGCGCGGCGAACTGATCACGGCTTCCCATTCAAGGCTCGTCTGCACAGCGGGCTTTCGAAAGGGCACGCAGCATCCGTTACTCCGGGCTCGAACCGGTCACTGCGCCCCAAGCCCTCGCCGTATCTCAAGCGCGTCACTGAACGCAGTGGACTCGCACGGCGCCGCGCGTGAACACTCCCCTCTTGTTGCACATCAAACCGGGCCCGGGGTCGGCTCCGCGCTATTTCCTGTGATCCACCGGCGAGGCGATGACCATGTAGGTGGTCAGCGTGTTCACCTGCGGCAGCGCGCCGAGGATGTCGGTGTGGAAATGCTTGTAGGCGGCGAGGTCCCGGGTCTCGACCCGCAGCAGGTATTCCACCGCGCCGGTGATGTTGTGGCACTCGCGCACCTCGGGTGCGGCGGCCATGGCGCGCTCGAAGGATTCCTGCGAGGCCTTGGTGTGCCGGTTCAGCCCCACCGCGAGATAGGCGACGAAGCCCACGCCGGTCTTCTCGGGGCTGATCGTGGCGCGGTAGCCGGTGATGACGCCCGCCTTCTCCAGCGCCTGCACGCGGCGCAGGCAGGCCGAGGGCGACAGCCCCACCTTTTCCGCCAGCGCAAGGTTCGACTGGCGCCCGTCGCGCGACAGGGCTTGCAATATTCGGCGGTCGATCTGGTCCATTTCGCTCATTTGTTGCAAGATTAGCCCCACAGAGAGGCAATATGCAATTCAATCGCGCGCGGCGCGCCGCAGGGTTGCGCCATGACACAGGACCTCTTCCTTGCGCTTGCGCTTTTCTGCTTTGTGACCGTGGCCTCTCCGGGACCGAACAACCTGATGCTGATGGCCTCGGGGGCCAACTTCGGCTTTCGCCGGACCCTGCCGCATCTGGCGGGCGTGGTCTGGGGCCTGCCGGTGATGATCCTGCCGGTCGGGCTGGGGGTGATGCAGGTCTTCACGCTCTGGCCGTGGACGCAGGACGTGCTGAGCACCCTTTGCCTTGCCTACCTGCTGTGGCTGGCGTGGAAGATCGCCCATGCCGCGCCCCCCGCCCGGGCAGAGGCAACCGCCCGCCCGCTGAGCCTGTGGCAGGCGGCGGGGTTCCAGTGGGTCAACCCCAAGGCATGGACCATGGCCACTGGGGGCGATCACGCTTTACGCCGCCGCGCGGGACCTGCCGTCGATCCTCTGGGTCGCGGGCACCTATGCGGGCATCGGCACGCTTACCTGCTCGGCCTGGGTGCTGATGGGCACCGGCATCCGGCGCCTGCTGGCCCGGCCCGAGCGGTTGCGGTGGTTCAACCGGGCCATGGCGGTGTTGCTGGTGGCCTCGGTCCTGCCCATGATGCGATAGGACCGACGGCCCCCGGCGCCCCTGTCAAGGGGCACCGGGCGCTGCCCGCCCTGCCCTACGCAGCCGTGACGGAAGCCGGTTGAAGCGGCATGAAGATCTTCGTCACCAGATCCTGTGGCGCCGTCTCCTGTGGCGAGTTCATATACAGCTCCATGCACGGCGCCTCTGCCGCCTCTTCGCCCGACGCGGGCAGCCAGCTGCCGAAGAACCAGTCGTAGCAGCCTTTCAGGCCCGCGTAGGGGCCGGTGTAGGTGGCCACGGCATAGCGCTGCGCCGGCACGCGGATCTCTTCCAGCCCCTCGGGCATGGCGAAGTCCTGCGGCACGATTATCCCGGCGTGGGACCGCAGGTCCGCCTCGGGCACCAGAATCCGGGTCGTCGTAGTAAAGACCGATCATGCCCCGCCCCTGCGGCCAGAGCCCGCGCGCCGTGAACACGGTGCTGACCTGCTCGAAGCTGCCCCCGATCTCGATGTAGGGGCCGCTGTGCGGCAGGGCGGCGATGCGGATCGGCTCTTCGAGCCGGGCGGATCTCGACGGGGTACATGGCGGGGTCTCCTTTGATGAAATCGGGATCCAGCGGATCGGGGCGGCCCGCCTTGCGGAAGGCGGCGGGCGTCATGGCGAACTGCGCCTTGAAGGTGCGGGCAAAACTCTGCGCGTTGTCATAGCCGGCGCGGGCGGCAATCGTCTCCAAGGGCCAGTCGGTCTGAACCAGCCAGCAGGCGGCGCGATGGGCACGGATGCGCCGGACCGCCTGCGCACAGGTCTCTCCGGTCATGCCGTGGAACACCCGGTGCCAGTGAAAGCGCGACATGGCCGCGACATCGGCCAGCGCGTCCAGCGACAGGTCCCCGTCCGGATTGTCGAAGATATACTGCCGAACGCGGCGGATGCGGGTCTCGTAGCTGGCTGTCATTCCGGTCTCCTGTCTGTGTCTTTCTATGGCAGACCCGCGCCCGACAAATCTTGCTTTGTTGCAAATGCCGCGCCGCGCAGCCATATAGCGCCCGACCCTCTGGAGGACCCCGATGACCCATTACCTCGACTTCGAGAAGCCGCTTGCAGAGATCGAAGGCAAGGCCGAAGAACTGCGCGCCATGGCCCGCGACAACGCGGAGATGGACATCGAGGACGAGGCCGGGGCGCTTGATCGCAAGGCTGCAACCCTGCTGAAGGACCTCTACGGCAAGCTGACGCCCTGGCGCAAATGCCAGGTCGCGCGCCACCCCGAACGTACCGCATTGCAAGGACTACATCGAGGCGCTGTTCACCGAATACATGCCGCTGGCCGGCGATCGCGGCTTTGCCGACGATCACGCCGTGATGGGCGGGCTGGCGCGCTTCGACGACACGCCGGTGGTGGTCATCGGCCACGAGAAGGGCAACGACACCCAAAGCCGGATCGAACGCAACTTCGGCATGGCCCGCCCCGAGGGCTACCGCAAGGCGATCCGCCTGATGGAGATGGCCGACCGCTTCGGCCTGCCGGTGATCACGCTGGTCGACACCCCCGGCGCCTACCCCGGCAAGGGTGCCGAAGAGCGCGGCCAGTCCGAGGCCATCGCCCGCTCGACCGAGAAATGCCTGCAGATCGGCGTGCCGCTGGTCTCGGTGGTGATCGGCGAAGGCGGGTCCGGCGGCGCGGTTGCCTTTGCCACCGCCAACCGCGTGGCGATGCTGGAACATTCGGTCTACTCGGTGATCTCGCCCGAAGGCTGCGCCTCGATCCTGTGGAAGGACAGCGACAAGATGCGCGAGGCCGCCGAGGCGCTGCGCCTGACCGCGCAGGACCTGCTGAACCTCGGCGTCTGCGACCGCATCATCCCCGAACCGCTGGGCGGCGCCCATCGCGACCGCGCGGCTGCCTTCGAAGGCGTGCGCGACGCGCTGCGGGCGCTGCTGGGCGATCTGGACGGCATGGACCGCGCCAAGCTGGTCGAGGCACGGCGCAAGAAATTCCTGTCGATGGGCTCCAAGGGCCTCGCCGCCTGAGACCCCGCCCGGCGCGGGCCGGTGCGGCCGGCAAGCGGATCAGCCGGGATCTGCGCAGCCATCCGGCCCGATGGGCAGGACTGCCGCCGCACGGCGGGCGGCGGCGAAAGCAGGTCGGGATCTGATCACGACGGCTTTGACCCGGGCCGCCCCAGATCGGGGCGATATATCGTCCGGGCCAGAGGCACCGGGGAAAACGGCCCCCGACGATGCCCTGCGGGGCCGGAGCCTTCAGGGGCGCTGAAACAACCCGCCCCCTTGCGCGCCGCCCCCGAAGGCCTTGCCTGCGGTTCTCGACCGAAGAAGCGGCGCCGCTCTGCACCAAGCACCAAGCACCAAGCACCAGACGTCTTCGACGCAGACTTCGCCGCTGCCGGGGTCTTCGTCGAAGACCACGGCCCTTCAGCTGACCAGCATACGCAGGCCCTGCGTCACGTCAGACCGCACGGCGAGGCGCAGGCTCGGCTCGTCCCCCGCTTTCAGCGCGGCAATGATCAGCCGGTGATACTGCGGCGCCTCGGTCCGGCGCAGCCGCCCGTAAAGCTCGCGCATGGTCGGCCCCAGTTGCAGCCAGACGGTTTCGGCCATGGCCAGCATCGCGGGCGCCTGCGCGCGCAGGTAGAGCGTGCGGTGGAATTCGAGGTTGCCGCGGATGTAGCCCACCGCATCGCGGTTCGACACGACGTCCGTGATGGCATTGTTGATCGTCTGCAGCCGTTCGATCAGGGCCATGTGGGCGCGCGGCAGGGCGCGCGAGGCAAGCTCTACCTCGATCAGGGCGCGCAGCGCCGCCAGTTCCTCGATCCGCTCGTTCGACAGTTCCGGCGTCTGGACCCGGCCCGAGGACGACATCGACAGCGCCCCCTCGGCCACCAGCCGGTTCACCGCCTCCCGCGCGGGGGTCATGGAGACGCCGAATTCCCGCCCCAGCCCACGCAGCGTCAGGGCCTGCCCCGGCGGGATCTGCCCCAGCATGATGCGGGTGCGCAGGCCGCGATAGACGCGGTCGTGGGCAGGGGCATTGTCAGGCTTGGCACTGGGGGTCATAGGGCGCTTGTGATCACGAAATCGGGCCGGGTCAAGCCACCATGGGCAGCGCCGCACCCCGGTTTTTTCTTGTCTGGCGTGCAACCCAAGGCGGGGTTCGCGCGTGTACCTCGCAAGACGGCGCGTATTGTCGTGCCTGTCCTCGCCGAAAGTCCCGACCCCTCGTCCCGGGGGCGGCGACCGACGGCACCCGGCCTGGATGGGCGGCGGGCTTTGTCCCCCCGTCGTCCCCTTGCCAAGGGGCCGTGCCCGCTATCCCCCGGGTACGGCCCTTCCCCGCCCCTGCGTCAGTCGAACCTGCGTCAGTCGAAGCGGTAGCGATGCAGTTCCGAGCCATGATCCCGCAGCCAGCGCCGCGGGGCCTTCCAGTCGCCGTACAGGCGTTCGACCTCTGCCCAGAAGTCGGGCGAATGGTTCATGTGCCGCAGATGCGCGACCTCATGCGCCGCGACATAGTCCAGCACCTGCGGGTGCCCGAGGATCAGCCGCCAGGAATACATCAACCCGCCGTCATGGGTGCAGGATCCCCAGCGGGAACGGGTGTCGCGCAGCGTCAGGCGGCTGTAGGGCCGCCCCAGCGCCGCGGCGTACCGGTCCGAGGCCTCTGACAGGCGGTCGCGGGCGCGGCTGCGCAGCCAGCCCTTCAGCCGCGCGGCCATGCGGTCGGGCTCTCCGGGCACCAGCAGCAGCCCCTCGGCCTGAACCACCGAACGGCTAGGAGGCCGACGCGGATCTCGTGCAGGACACCTTCGACCGGCAGGCGGGCGCCGGGGCCGACCACCACCGCCGCCTGGCGCTTGGCAAGATGGCCGCGCAGCCACTCTTCCTTGTCGCGCAGAAAGCGCAGCCCTTCCCTTTCAGAGACCGCCTGCGGCAGGGTCAGCGTGACCCGTCCGTCCAGTTGCGAGACCCGCAACGACAGCCTGCGCGCCCGCGCCGAGCGGCGCAGCATCACGCTGATCTCCGGATTTCCGCCGAGCCTTATCTGCCCCATGTGCCGCCTGCCCCCACACGGCCCGCAAAGCCTTTGACAACCCCATCGTCCTATGGCATGGCCCCCGGATTGTCGACAGCACCATGAGTTGAAGGGGATCACCCATGCCCAAGGAAGAATGGGGCACGAAGCGCGTCTGCCCGACCACCGGGAAGCGCTTTTACGACCTGAACCGCAATCCGATCGTCAGCCCCTACACCGGCGAGGTCGTCAACCTGGAAACCGGCAAGCGCAGCATGATCGCGGCGGATGCCGCAGACGCCGCGTCCAAGGCGAAGGCCAAGAAGGACGAAGACGAGGACGATCTTCTGGATGATGACGACGTCGATGTCGATCTGGACGACGACGATGTGCTCGAAGACGAGGATGACGACAACGTCTCTCTCGACGAGATCACCGACGTCTCGAACGAGGAAGACGAGTCCTGAAGTTTTTGCCGCGGGCAGGATTTTTCCGCTTGAACCTGCCCGCGGCATTGCGTAATCACCCCCGCACAGCGCCGGTGACGGCGCAAGGAAATGGGGCCTTAGCTCAGCTGGGAGAGCGCTTGCATGGCATGCAAGAGGTCAGGGGTTCGATCCCCCTAGGCTCCACCATTTCCCCCTGAAAAGAACCAGATAGTTCTGCCTTTATTGTCAGAAGATTTGCCTCTGCCGCGCAAACGGGTGTTGTTTTCCCTACGAAAATCCATGCTGCTTTGATCCGCGCCCTTCAGCAGGTCGATCGCTGCGCAGTCCTTCCCCTGTCAAACCCGAGGATGGCCCATGAGCGACCATTTCTTCGTCGTGACGGGCGGTCCCGGTGCGGGCAAGACCAGCCTCATCACCGAGCTTGCCCGTCGCGGCTTCCACACAATCCCCGAATCCGGTCGCGCGATCATTCGCGAGGAATTGCAGCGCGGCGGAGACGCCCTCCCCTGGGCGGACCGCATGGCCTATGCCGAACGGATGCTTGAGCGCGACCTCCGCGCCTACAGCGCCGCACAGGCACTCTCAGGCCCCGTGATCTTCGATCGAGGCATTCCCGACATCATGGGCTACCTGACGCTCTGCGGCCTCCCCGTGCCGCCCCACGTCGCCGCTACGGCCAAGGCAGCCCGTTACAACGCCCGCGTCTTCCTGACACCCTACTGGGACGAGATCTTCACGCAAGACAGCGAACGCAAGCAGACCCGCGCCGAAGCCGAAGCGACCTGTGCCGTCATGCGGGAGACCTACACCGCGCTCGGATACCAAATCACGGAGTTGCCACGCGCCGACATTGCAACACGCGCCGACTTTGTCTGCTCGCAATTAGCGATCTGACCGTGATCTCCAGCTAGAGAGAGAACCTGCTGAAGCGGACAAACCGCGTGGTTTCTCCGGCCTCCCGCTGCCTGACACTCTCGGTCCGGATCTGCCTTCACGCCAGGCGCGACGAAAGACCGGTGGCTTCGCACTGCGGCTCGTTCAACGACAGCCACATCCTCTGGTGAAAACGTGTTCATGTTTGGGACAGGCCCGGTCGCAGACTTCGTCCTGAGCGGTTGGCAAGGAGGCATGGCCCCTTCACACGTGGGTCTTGATCGACACCACGCGACTGGCTTTGCTGTTCGTGAACTCGAATACGTGGCAGAAAGAACGCTTCAAGCCATTTGTCAGGGTTCTTTCCCCGCTGGCCATGCCGACCTTGCCGTGTGAGATCGCGTGCTCGACCCAGATCTTCATCGGCAGACGGATCGAAGACAATGCCTGAAGGACCGCCGCCTGACCTTCGACCGTCTCTGTCGAAGACCGGATCCATGTGACCTCCGGATCAAAGATCCCGGTAGAAGCGACACCGGTCTCCAAGGCAATTGCGATGTCCTGCACGAATGCATTCTTCGGGGAGTTCCCGCAATCCGCGCTCCAGATGATCTCCGTCGGGCCCCTGGTCATGGCTGCGGTTCGCCACGCAAGGCGGCCTCGATCAAAGCGATCTCGATCCTGCGCATCTTCATCATGGCGACTTGTGCGCGGGCCGAGGCTGCAGCGTCCGGGTGCGACAGCGCCTCCATCAGGACCCGGGGTGTAATCTGCCAGCGAAAGCCCCAGCGATCCTTGCACCAGCCACACATGATCTCTTCGCCGCCATTGCCGACGATCGCATCCCAAAGCCTGTCCGTCTCGGCCTGATCCTCGGTATAGACCTGGAGCGAGTAGGCATCGTTGGGCTGTACATGCGGGCCGGCATTGAGCAACGCATAGGGCAGCCCCATCAGCGTCATCTCCACGATCTGAACGCTGCCCGCCGGCCCGCCGGGCGTATTGCCGGGAAACCGGATCACCTGGTCCACATGGCTGCCTGGAAAGGTTGCGGCATAGAACTCGGCCGCCGCCTCAGCCTCGGTGTCAAACCAGAGAAATACCGCTGCCTTTCGCTTTTGCATCGTCTGTCTCCTTTGCGATTGAGGGCGCGCTCTCAGTCTTCGGCCGTTGTGATCCGGTGCTCGATCAGGGGCAGCAGCCAGTCGGGGCGGCTCATGATCGAAAGGTGTGTGGTGTCCGGCAGGACCGCCAGCTGGGCGCCCGAAAGGGTCGCCATGCGTGCACCATGGCCGACCGGGGTGAAGTCACTGTCGCCGAGGGCGAGCAGGGTCGGCACCGCGAGCGTGGCAAGCTCCTGATCGCTCCAGCCCCAGTCGGTGACAATGAAGGCCTGCAGCTGCGCAAATGTGCGCTGGAACTGCTCCGGGCCATCCGGGTTGTCGGCGAAACCCGCCCGCATGCGGGCGAAGTCCTCTTCGCTCGGCACCAGCTCCAGCGCCTCCGGTGAAGGCGTGGCCTGTGGGTTCCGGTTCATCTCCGCGATGGCCGGATGCATCCCGTCGAGGTTCTGGCTGGCCGAGATCGCGGTCAGCGTGGCAAGGCGCTCTGGCGCGAAAACACCCAGATCCAGCGCCAACATGCCGCCCATGGAGAAGCCCACCACATGAACCCGCTCGACGTCGAGCGCGTCCAGCACGGCCAGGGTGTCTGTCCGCATCGCATCCAGAGACAGCGGCGCGTCCCGTCCGCCCGTCCGCCCATGGCCCTGCTGTTCCACCCCGATCACCGGGCGCCTTGCGGCGAGGGACGGCAAGAGGGCACCGAAGTCCCCTTCGATTGTGCCCATGCCGCCATGGAGCACGAGAAATGGCACCATACCGGAGCCGAGATCGCCGTGTACCTGATAATAGATCCCGAGATCCCCGGACATGGCCCGGCCCTCGGTGTCCTGCGCCAGCGCCGGCGTGGCCATCGCCCCGACAAGGGCCGAGGCCTGCATGGCCCCCATGCAGGACCGTGAAGTCGAAGTCAGGGTCATCATTTCCTCCTCCCATGCGTTGTGGTCTTCCGCCGGGAACGGCAAGTCGCCGTTCATGCCCCGCGGGTCTCGTCGGCCCTGGAGAAATGCGCGATCTGGTCCGCATGTGCTTTGCAATAGGCCGGTCGCGCGCAAACCCGATCGATGTAGGCATCCGTTGCGGGATAATGGCCGATCCCGCAGATCCAGGGCGGACGCAGGACGTCGGCCAGGATCAAGTCCGCCGCGGTAAAGCGATCATCCACCAGCCAGTCGCGCGCCGACAGGACGTCTTCCAGAACAGCGAGACGGGCCCGCAGCCAACCCTCCAACGGGTTCTCCGGCGGGGACGACAGCCCGACGACCCACCAGGGCACGCTGACCATCTCGACCGAGTTCAGGGCCGACAGGACCCAGGACAGGGTTTCCGCCCGCAGCCCCCTCTCCTGCGGCATGAGCGTTTCGCTCTTCTCCGAGAGATGCAGCAGGCAGGCGCCGCTTTCGAACAGGCTGACATCCCCGTCCGTCAGGTAGGGCACCTGCCCGAAGGGCTGCATGGCAAGATGCTCTGCCCCGCGATCCTCGAAGGGCACGGAGTCCACGCGATAGCTTAGCCCGGCCTCTTCGCAGGCCCAGCGAAGCCGCAGGTCACGCACGTAGCCCCGCGGCCCCTCCGGCACCCAATCGAAGGTCCAGATCGTCAGCTGCTCTGGTGCCGTCTGGTTCATGGCGTCAGGCCTTGTCTTCGAAGATCGGCGTGAAGCTGCCCCACATCATGCGCTTGCCATCGAAGGGCATGTCCATCTCCTGCCAGCGCGGATCGGTCTGCATGCTGGCGCCGCACCTGTCGTGGCTTTCCTTGTCGGGCCAGATCATCCACGAGAAACAGACCGTCTCGCCGTCTTCCAACGCGACGGCCCGCCTGAAATCGGTATGCTCGCCCGCGGGCACCTGATCGCCCCAGGTCTCCATGATTTGCAGGGCCCCGTATTCCTTGAACAGCGACCAGGCCTTGCGGGCGCTGTCGATGTAGGCCTGCTTGTTCCCGTTCGGCACTGGGGTCAGAAATCCGGCAACGTAGGTCATGCGAGTTCTCCTTGTTTCGCTTTAAGCTCCGCCATCCATTCATCGAAACCGGGCGGCGGATTGCCCGTGAAGCCGGCAAGCTGATCGGACAGGGCCTGTTTGAAGGCCGGTACGTTCGCTGGCCCGCGCGACATAGGCGGCGAGGTTGGGGAAGGCTTCGACGAGGCCCTCGCCCTCGATGATCCGCAGAACGCTGACCATCATCAGGTCGCCGGCAGAGAAACTGCCGCCGAACCACTCCGCGGTGCCGAGGCGATCGGACGCTTCCTGCAGGCGTTCGTTGATCCGCTCGTTGACGCCGGGAAGTCGCAGCTTGGCCCGAGGGCTCGGCCACTTCAAAAATCGTCATCTGCGCCCGATCCATGATCGGCGGCTCCAGAGTGTTCAGCGCGGCAAACAGCCATTCCAGCGACGCGCTCTGCCCCGCTGGCTCCGTCGTACCGCAGACCGGGGAACCGCTCTGCGACATGCCAGACGATCGCCCCGCTTTCGAACAGCGTGAGATCACCTTCCTCGTAGGTCGGAACCTGGCCGAAGGGCTGCAGCGCGCGATGCGCGGCTTCCTTCTGTTGCCCTTGTGAGAGATAGCGAACGGCGTAGTTCTGGCCCGTTTCCTCAAGTGCCCATCGAACCCGCAGGTCGCGGACCTGTCCCCGGGCAAAGTCCGGCACCCAGTCGTAGGCAGTGATTGTGATGGCGGCAGCAGGATCAATCGGCATTGGACACCTCCGCCGGACCTTTCTCGACGGCCTCGGCACTCATCCACATGGGTTCCCAGATATGACCATCGGGATCCGCAAAACTGCGTCCGTACATGAAGCCGTGGTCCTGCGCCGGGCATGGGTCGGCCATGCCCCCCGCAGAGACAGCCGCTTCGGTAATGGCATCAACCGCTGCCCTGTCTTCACGGCTGATGCAAAGCAGCACCTGCGCCTCCTGCGCCGGATCGACGCGGCGACGATCCGTGAAAGTTCCCCAGAGCTCATGGGTCAGCAGCATCACGCAAATGGTGTCCGACAGGACCATGCTGGCCGCCTGTTCGTTGCTGAACCGCGGGTCCCGGGAAAAGCCGATGGCCTCGTAAAATTCGACAGATCGCCTCAAGTCCGCGACCGGCAGGTTCACGAAGATCATTTGCGGCATTGCCATTCCTCCCTTGTCATATCGTAATTATGGACAGCGTAGCGGCATGAGGTTACAAAAAGCAACCATGAAGAAACAAAAAGTAACCAAGTCGGCGACATCCCCCCACGGACGGTGGTATGCAGATGCCTGCGGCACGGCCTTCGGGCTTGAACTTCTCGGCGAACGCTGGGCGATGCTGATCGTGCGAGAACTCATGTTCGGGCCTCGCCGCTTCAGTGATATCCGCGCAGAACTTCCAGGGCTCAGCTCCAAGGTCCTGACAGAACGCCTGGCCGGCCTGGAAACCAATGGTGTCGTCCTTCGCAGCACCGCCCTCCAGCCAGCTCCGGCGCAGCTTTATGGCCTGACGGAATGGGGATACGCGGTACGAGCCGATCCTGCAGGAGATCGGTACGCTGGGCCGCCGCATCGCCATTGCACGACCCGACGCTGCCACTCTCCCCCGTTTCCTTCATGCTGTCATTGCGCACCATGCTGGATAGGGCAGCCGCATGCGGCACGACCCTGGACATAGTCTTTCAAATCGGGACGGCGCAGTTCACCGCACGATTGGATGACGGCGCCATGCCGGTGGAACGCGGCGCGGCGGAACGGGCTGGTCTCCGCTTCAAAGCGCAAGCCGCGCCACCCCTCGCGGCTGTCTTTTACGGCGACGTGGCGCCCGAGGCGGCTGGCGTGGAAGTCTTCGGCGACGCCGCTCAGTGCCGAGACTTCATCGGGCTCTTCAACCTCCCGCAGCCCCAGGCGGACGTGGCACACCCTCGATAGTGGGGAAGCTTGGCCGAGCCTTGGCGCCTGGCAGCCCTGGCCTCTGTTGAATCTGCCCCGGCTCCCCAAGGCGCCGGTGTCACTGGTTGACTTCGACCCCGAGCCGACCTTCACGCCTTTGCCGGTGCTGCCCCCCGGCTTTCCGAATGCAGGCTTTAGCTCACACCGATGTCAGTTTCGGGCGCATAGGGTTTTTCCCGACACACGCACCCTGACCCGAAAAGACCGCCGATCCGGGCGGGAATGTGGTATCCTGTGCAGATCAGGACAATCAAAAAGCGGGGATAGCGCAATGTGCCACAGATGCGTGATGGAGACCGTAAAGCAGCGAATGCTGTCGCGACGGCAACTTCTGAGGACCGCGCCGACAGCGGCACTGGCTCTGACCGCTGCCGCACGCCCCGCGGGCGCTCAAGGCCAAGGCGGCGTGGCCGATCTGACCTACGTGGTAGATGAGGCCTTTCCGACGTGGTCCGGACCGCCCGGCATTTCACTCAAGCAGGAAGCAAAGTTCAGCGAGAGTGGCTTCAATGCAAACACCGTCACCGTCTTCGAACACACCGGCACGCATGTGGACGCGCCGCTACACTTCTCAGCCGACGGCCTTTCGGTGGAGGAAATTCCCGTTGGCAACCTGATCTGTTCGCTCTGCGTCATCGATATCAAGGAAAAGGCGGACACCGACATCGAGGCCCAAGTGACGCCGGATGACCTGACAGCCTGGATCGCCCGCAACGGGGACATACCGGACGGAGCTTGCGTGGCGATGAACGCGGGCTGGCAGGCGCATGTTGCCACTCCGAAGTTCGTGGGCTTCGACGACAATGGCGTGCGACATTACCCCGGCTTTCACGTCGAGGCGGCACAGATGCTGATGGAAGAGACCGGAGCGGTCTGTATTGCGACGGACTCGCCCTCGCTCGACATCGGATCGACGCAAGACTACGCGACGCATTACGCGTGGCTGCCCACGAACCGCTACGGGATCGAGAATGTCGCCAATCTGGATAGCGTGCCGGAGGCCGGGGCAACGCTCTTCGTTGGGGCGCCGACGCATCGAGGCGGCTCGGGAGGTCCAGCGCGGTTGATCGCGACCTTCTAGGCATTCAACGCGGAGCCCGCACCCAATGCCTGCCTCAACCTGCGACGCGCCCTCCTCTCTCCTCGACCGGGCGATTTGTCCTGCTCTTCTGCCGGCAGCACGACAACCCCTCCGGTTGATGAGACTTTTCGGAGACGCACCGACGCAGTTCGAAACGCCGGCAGAAAAGTGGTTCGGGAGAGACGGAAATGTATAGCTCTATCTTGCTTGCATATGACGGTTCTCTGGAGGGGATCCTCGCATTGCGCGAAGGCGCAAAGCTTGCTCAGATATGCGGAGCCCGCGTCGTGCTTCTTGCGGTTGTGGAACACTCTTCCGAGATCTACGTCGGCGACGCCAGCACGGTCTATATCGGCCCTGACAAGACGGATGAGGTGAGACAAATCCTCGATGAAGGAGCCGCGCGGCTGACACGCATGGGGTTGGCCCATGAGGCACGTCTGGACGCTGGGCTGGCAGCAGAGCGTATCACAAGTGTAGCTCACGAAGTCAGCGCTGAGCTGGTCGTAGTCGGACATCACAAGCAAGGAGCTATGGCGCGGTGGCTACGTGGATCGGTCACGAGCTCCCTGAGCGACAGCCTGAATTGCAGCCTGCTTGTCGCACGCCTTGAAATCTCTGATGAACAGCTTTTCGGGACAAGAACTAACTTGATGGATGTCACTGGGAACTGACCCAGCATTGTCATCGAGATTTGACCCGCCTGTCAGAATGTCGGTCGGTTCATGATGCGGTCAACATTGGCGTCTCCTTCCTCAACTTTTTCGCGGTCTCCGAGCTGGCCTTGAAGCGGCAGCTGTCGTTTCCGGTTTCCAGGATGTGGCAGCGGTGTGTGAGGCGATCGAAGAGCGCGCCGACGTCGTGCAGTGCCAGTGCGCGCCCTGCCCCCCTGCCCAAGCCCCAAGGACCCCGACGCGCTTTCGGGACCGCAGCCTTTCGCGTGGCGCGAGGCCCCGCGCGGGGCCTGACACCGCATAGCGCCTTGCGGGAAATGCGCCGCCTGCCCTTGGCACCGCCGCCATCCTGCGCTTTGGTCGGCGCGACAAGCAGACGGAAAGGATGCCCCCATGCTGACCAGATCCCTTGGCCCCGACGGTCCGAGCCTCCCGGCACTGGGTGTCGGCGCCATGTCCTTCGCGGATTTCTACGGCCCGGTCACGACCGAGGGCTCTCATGCGATCCTGGACGCCGCGCGGGACGCGGGCATCGTGCATGTCGACACCTCGAACGTCTACGGCATGGGCCTGTCCGAAGAGACGATCGTACCGCTACCTCGCCACCTGCAAGGGCGAGACGCCCTTCCATATCGCCACGAAGGCCGGTATCTGCCGCGACCCCGAAACCGGCGCGCGCGGGTTCGACAACAGCCCCGAACACCTCGAGGCCGAACTGGACAAAAGCCTGTTGCGCATGGGGCTGGAGCGGGTCGATCTGTTCTACGTCCACCGCCGCGACCAAAGGCACGAAATCGAGGCGGTGACCGAGTTCCTCGCCACGCTGATCGCCAAGGGCAAGATCGCCAGTTTCGGCTTTTCCGAGATCGCGCCCACCTCGCTGCAGCGCGCCGCGGCGGTGCATCCGGTAGCTGCCGTCCAGTCGGAATACAGCCTTCAGACCCGGGCGCCGGAACTGGGGCTGATCCAGGCCTGCGAGGCGCTGGGAACGGCGCTCGTCGCCTTCTCTCCGGTCGGGCGGGGGCTGCTGTCGGACACGCCGCCCACACCCGGGCGTGTCGCCGCAAGCGCCTTCCTGAAGGACAACCCGCGCTTCATCCCCGGCGCGCTCGAGCGCAATATCGCCGCCAGCCAGCCGCTGCGCGAACTGGCCCGGCAGGAAGGCGTGGCGACCGCCTCTCTGGCCATCGCCTGGGTGCTGGCGCAGTCCGATAGCATCTTCGCGATCCCGGGCACCCGCTCGACCGCGCATTTCGCGGAACTGGTGGCCGGCGCCGGGATGACCCCCGCCCCCGACCTGCTGGCCGAGATCGGGCGTCGCCTGCCGGTCGGCTGGTGCCACGGCGCCCGCTATTCAGCCGCCCGGGCCGTCGGCCCCGAGGAGTACTGCTGAGGTCCCCGGCGCGGTTCACGGGTCGCCTGCCCGGGCGCGCAGGGCCCTAGACCGCCCCGAAGACCGCAAGCGCCGGGCCGTGCACGGCTATATCCACGGGGCCGAGGTCGGTGTCGACGCAGAGCGAGAAATACCCGGCCCTCGGCATGTAGACGACCGAATAGGCACCGTTCGACCGGGTCACCGTCCAGCACCGCTGCACGAACCCGCCGCTGAACCGGACAGAGACCGGGCGCGGCGCCACGCGCAGCCGCGCGAAATCCTCCAGCAACATGCGCCCCGCCCGCGTGGTGCCGTCGAAGGCGGCCAGCTCTGCCTCGACCAGCGCGGTCACCCGGTCGGCGGTCGCCGCGTCATCGCTCATGTCAGGGCGCGCCGCAGGATGTTGAGCCCCGCGATCAGCAGCACGATCAGCGTCGCCTTCCGAAAGGCCGCCTGGTCGATGCGGTCCTGTACAAGGCTTCCCAGCCACATGCCCAGCACCGCCGGCGGAATCAGCGCCAGCGAGAACCAGATCGTCCGGGCGTTCAGCACGCCCGACGCGACATGCGCCACCGCCAGCGCCACCGCGCCAAGGCCGTAGATCACCCCCTGCACGCGGATCTGTTCGCGCTTCTCGGTGTCCAGCGCGGTCAGATAGGCCACCGTGGGCGGCCCCCAGACCCCCGACATGCCACCGATGAACCCCGCGAAACCGCCGATCCCGATCTCCCAACCGCGCGAGGGCCCGTTGCGGAAGCGCGGCCTCCAGCCCGCCAGTTGCAGCGCCGCGAAGACCGTGATCGGCCCGCCGATCATCGCCAGCAGCACCCCGACGGGCAACACGCGCACCAGCTGTGCCGAGATCACCAGCGTCACCAGCCCGACCCCGAGGAACACCCGGAACCGCCCGACCGAGGCCAGCGCCGCCGCCGCCCCCTGCCGCATCGCCTGCATCCCGTTGGTCACCAGCGTCGGCATGATCAGGCCCGCCAGCGCCAGCTCTGGCGCGATGAACATGCCCAGGCCGGACACGAGGATCATCGGCATGGCAAAGCCCACCATGCCCTTGACCACGCCGCCCAATGCCGCGATTGCGAGGGCAAGCAGCCAGGTCCCGGCGGTCAGAGAAGTCAGCATATCGGTCATGGGCGCGCCATAGCACGCCCTTGCGCCCAGCACCTCACTTTTCGCCCGCGCAATAATTGAACAACGCACATGCCAAACGGGTATTTTTGTTGCGCTGCACTTGCAAAATGGCTAGGACCGGCAGGACCCGAACAGAAGGAAGCGATTCATGGCCCATGACGGACAAGACCCGAGCCTTGGCAGCGTGACCCTGCCCGACCTCCTGACCCTGACCGGCGCGGCCATTGCCCCGGTCGAAGCGGTCTTCGAAACCGCGCGTGCCCGTGTCCGGGACATGGTCAGCGCCGAGGGCCGGGTCTCCGGCGCGCTGGTGGAAGAGAACCAGACCGCCTGCCACGGGCTGGCCTGGCTGGCCACCTACCTCGAAGCGCTGCGCCAGATGCACAAATGGGCGGAACGGCTGACCGCGGCCGGTACCTTCGGCGAGGTCGAGGAGCTGATCCTGCAGATCGCCTTCGGCGAATACCTCTGGCAGGTCTACGGCGGCATCCAGATGAACCAGGGCGAACTCGTGCGCCTTCAGGACATGGGGCTCGCGCAGGACGACATGCACGGGCTGATGACCGAGGCGGTGATGACGCTGACCCAGCGCGGCAATACCCAGGCCGCCCGCACCCGGCTGGTCGAGCTGATGCAGGAACGCGCGGCAGAGATCACCGTGGGCCGGACCGGTCTCGACGAAGAGCTCGAGATGATCCGCGAGCAGTTCCGCCGCTTCGCCGTCGAGAAGGTGGAACCCCACGCCCACGAATGGCACCTCAAGGACGAGCTGATCCCCATGGAGGTGATCGAGGAACTGGCCGAGATGGGCGTCTTCGGCCTGACCATCCCCGAGGACCTCGGCGGCTTCGGCCTGTCCAAGGCCTCGATGTGCGTGGTCTCCGAGGAACTCTCGCGCGGCTACATCGGCGTGGGCAGCCTCGGCACCCGCTCCGAGATCGCCGCAGAGCTGATCATCGCGGGCGGCACGGACGAGCAGAAACAGAAGTGGCTGCCCGGGATCGCCAGCGGGGAAATCCTGCCCACGGCGGTCTTTACCGAACCCAACACCGGCTCCGACCTTGGCGCGCTGCGCACCCGCGCGGTGAAGAACGCCGAGGGCGACTACGAGGTCACCGGCAACAAGACCTGGATCACCCATGCCGCGCGCACGCATATCATGACGCTGCTGGCCCGCACCGATCCCGCGACGGACAACTACAAGGGTCTGTCGATGTTCATCGCCGAGAAGACCCCCGGCGACGACGCCAACCCCTTCCCGACCGAGGGCATGACCGGCGGCGAGATCGAGGTTCTGGGCTACCGCGGCATGAAGGAATACGAGCTCGGCTTCGACGGCTTCAAGGTCAAGGCAGAGAACCTGCTGGGCGGCGAAGAGGGCAAGGGCTTCAAGCAGCTCATGGAGACCTTCGAAAGCGCCCGCATCCAGACCGCCGCCCGCGCCATCGGCGTGGCGCAATCGGCGCTGGATGTCGGCATGACATACGCGCAGGACCGCAAGCAGTTCGGCAAGCCGCTGATCGCCTTCCCCCGCGTCTCGGGCAAGCTGGCGATGATGGCGGTCGAACTGATGATCGCGCGCCAGCTGACCTATTTCTCGGCACGGGAAAAGGACCACGGCCACCGCTGCGACCTCGAGGCCGGCATGGCCAAGCTGCTCGGCGCCCGCGTGGCACTGGGCCTCGGCTAGACAACGCGCTGCAGATCCACGGCGGCAACGGCTTCGCGCTGGAATACACGGTCAGCCGCATCCTCTGCGACGCGCGCATCCTGAACATCTTCGAAGGCGCTGCCGAGATCCAGGCCCAGGTCATCGCCCGCCGCCTTCTGGGCTAAGACAGGACCCCGAAGGGCGGCGCCGAGACCTCAGGCGCCGCCCGCCCGCAGAGAGGCCATGCGGCCCTTCAACTGTCGCAAACCCGCCCGGCCCCGGCCCATCACCGGACAAACCGCCCAGCCCTTCTTTGGTCCGGAAAATACCTCGGGGGGCCCGAAGGGCGGGGGCAGCGCCCCCTCCGCCGCAGCCACAGGCGCATCGCAGCCCCTGCCCCGGCGCAGCCCGCCCGCAGACCGCCCAAGGCAAAAAGGCCCGGTCCATCGACCGGGCCTTTCTCATCTCGATGGCACGGGGTCAGCCGCGCAGCACGCCCCCGGTGGCCTTGGTCACCTTCTCGACGATCTTCGCGGCGACCGCCTCGATGTCCTTTTCCTTCAGCGTCTTGTCCGTCGGCTGCAGGCGCACGGTGATGGCAAGGCTCTTCTTGCCCTCGCCCAGCGACCCGCCGATGAACTCGTCGAAGACGCGCACCTCCTCGATCAGCCCCTTGTCGGCGCCCTGCGCCGCGTTGACCAGATCCAGCGCCTGCACATCGGCATCCACGACAAAGGCAAAGTCGCGCTCGACCGCCTGAAGGTCGCGCAGCACCAGCGCCTGCCGGGTCGCACCCGCCTTGCGCGGCAGCGGCACCGCGTCCGGCCAGATGGTGAAGCCCACCACCGGCCCCTTCACGTCCATCGCCTTCAGCACCACGGGGTGCAGCTCGCCGAAGACGCCCAGCACCTTCTTGGGGCCAAGGCAGAACATGCCGTGCCGCCCCGGGTGCCACCAGTCGGACCCGCCGCGCAGGATCTGCATCCCGGCGGGCGCGCCGATGGCCGCCAGCACCGCCTCGGCATCCGCCTTGGCGTCGTAGAGATCCACCGCCCGCGCGGCGCCATGCACGTCCTTGGGCCCGGTGCGCCCGACCAAAAGGCCCGAGATCTGCTGGTGCTGCTCGCCCGGCTCGCCGCCGGTGAAGGCCGCGCCCAGCTCGAACAGCGCAAGATCCATGAAGCCGCGCGCCTGGTTGCGGGCCGCCGCCTGCAACAGGCCCGGCAGCAGCGCGGGCCGCATGTGGCTCATCTCGGACGAGATCGGGTTGGCCAGCATCGTCGCGTCGTCACCGCCGCCGAACAGCGCCGCCGAGTCCCGGTCGATGAAGCTGTAGGTCACGCATTCGTTGTACCCCAGCGCCGCCGCCGTGCGCCGCGCCACGCGCTCGCGCTTCTGCTGCGGCGAGAGGATCGGGCCGGGAACGCCCGCGATGGTGCGCGGCAGCGGCTTGCCCTTCAGCTTGGTCAGCGAGGCGATGCGCGCCACCTCTTCCACCAGGTCCGCCTCGCCGAGGATGTCGGGCCGCCACGAGGGCACATGCGCCATGTTGCCTTCCATCCGGAAGCCGAGCGCGGTCAGGGTCTGGCGCTGGGTCGATTCCGGGATCTCCATGCCGACCAGAGACACCACCCGCGCCGGGTCCAGCCGGTAGGCGCGCGCGGTATCGGGAACATAGCCCGCCACCACCACCTCCGAGGCCTCGCCGCCGCAGAGGTCGAGGATCATCTGCGCCGCGTCCTCCATGGCCTGCATGTTGTACTCGGGGTCGATGCCACGCTCGTTGCGATAGCGCGCGTCCGAGTTGATCTTCAGCGCGCGGCCCGTATGGGCGATCTGGATGCGGTCCCAGACGGCGGCTTCGAGGAAGACATTGGTCGTGGCCTCGGTGCAGCCGGTTTCCAGCCCGCCCATGATACCGCCGATGGATTCGATGCCTTCGGCGTCAGAGATCACCACCTGCCCGGTGCCGAAGGTATAGGTCTTCTCGTCCAGCCCCACCAGCGTCTCGCCGCCCCCGGTGCGGTGCACGCGCAGCGCGCTGCCCTTGACCTTGTCGGCATCGAAGACGTGCAGCGGGCGGTTGCGGTCGTGGGTGAAGAAGTTGGTGATATCCACCAGCGCGGAAATCGAGCGCAGCCCGATGGCGCGCAGCCGGTCCTGCAGCCACTTCGGGCTGGGGCCATTGGTGACGCCCCGGATCAGCCGCCCCGCGAAGACCTCGCAGCCGTCGGTGCGCGTGTCCTCGTCGATGGTGACGGTGATCGGACAGGGGAAGCTGCCCTTGACGTAGCCTTCCTTCATCGGCTTCAGCGTGCCAAGGCCCCGCGCCGCCAGGTCGCGCGCGATGCCATGCACCCCCAGCGCATCCTGCCGGTTCGGCGTGATGGCGATCTCGATCACCGGGTCGACCTTGGCCGGATCGTTCTCGGCCAGCCAGTCGGTGAACCTCTGCCCAACGGTGCCCGAGGGCAGCTCGATGATGCCGTTGTGTTCGTCGCTGAGTTCCAGCTCGCGCTCCGAGGCCATCATGCCATGGCTCTCGACGCCGCGGATGTTGCCCACCGACAGGGTCACGTCGATGCCGGGCACGTAGTCGCCGGGCTTGGCCAGCACCACGGTGATGCCTTCGCGCGCGTTGGGCGCGCCGCAGACGATCTGCTTCACACCCTCGTCGGTTTCCACCTGGCAGACGCGCAGGCGGTCGGCGTCGGGATGCTGCTCGGCGCTCTGCACCTTGGCCAGCGTGAAGCCCGCCAGCTTGGCGGCAGGGTTCTCGACCCCCTCGACCTCGAGCCCGAGGTCGGTCAGGGTCTCGGCGATCTCGTCCACAGAGGCCGTGGTGTCGAGGTGCTCCTTGAGCCAGGAAAGCGTGAATTTCATGGGTCCGGTCCCCGGGTGACTGCGTGTTGCGCCGTGCTTAGCGGATGCGCCCCGGGGAGGAAAGAGGCACCCGGCCCGCCCCCTCGCAGGGGCGAAGTCCGCGACGGACTTCGGACCGTTTTCTTCGAAAGAAAACGGCGCGTCAGGATTGGTAGCGGTCCGCGAGGTCGTCGGCGTCGCCCATGGCGGCCAGCTTCAGCTCCCGCACCAGCCGCAGCGTCGGCTTGGCCATGAAGAAGACCGAGCCCACCGTGAAGAACCATGTCGCGACCGTCATCAGGCTGTCGCGGAAGAACATCACCGATCCGATGGTGAAACAGACCGCCGCCGCGAAGTCGACGAAGGTATAGACCAGCTCGAACAGGGCGTAGACCCGCCGTGTCTCGGGATTGCGGTCACGGTTCTCGTGGGAAAAAAGCGGCATGGCGTGTCCCTATGCATCCCGGGTTTGCCTTACAGTCGCATACCCCATGCACCCCGCGCCACATGCGCAAACGCCCCCGAAGGCTGTTCGGGGGCGTTGAGTGGTTGTTCCAAGACCCGGCGGCAGGGCCAGCGTCCCATAGCCCCCCGCGGTCAGGAGAGGCGGTCGCTGCTCAGCGCGACAGGCCCGCGTGCAGCGTCGGCACGTCCAGCGAGGCAAAGCCGTAGTGGCGCAGCCAGCGCAGGTCGCTGTCGAAGAAGGCGCGCAGGTCGGGGATACCGTATTTCAGCATGGCGATCCGGTCGATTCCCATGCCGAAGGCAAAGCCCTGCCACTGCTCGGGATCCACACCCGCCGCCTTCAGCACCTTGGGATGCACCATGCCGGAGCCGAGGACTTCGAGCCAGTCGTCGCCCTCGCCGATCTTCAGCTGGCCGCCCTCCCACGAGCACTGGATGTCGACCTCTGCCGAGGGCTCGGTGAAGGGGAAATGCGAGGCGCGGAAACGGGTCTTGATGCCCGGCGTCTCGAAGAAGGCCGAGAAGAACTCTTCCAGCACCCACTTGAGGTTCGCCATCGAGATGTCCTTGTCGATGGCCAGCCCCTCGACCTGGTGGAACATCGGCGTGTGGGTCTGGTCGTAATCGGCGCGGTAGACGCGGCCCGGGCAGATGATCCGGCAGGGCGCACCATGCGCCTCCATGTGGCGGATCTGCACCGGCGAGGTATGCGTGCGCAGCACATGCGGGGCGCGCTCGTCATCCTCGGCGCGGTGCATGTAAAAGGTGTCCATCTCGGCCCGCGCCGGGTGGTGGCCGGGGATGTTCAGCGCGTCGAAGTTGTACCAGTCGCTGTCGATCTGCGGGCCTTCCGCGACCGAAAAGCCCATGTCGGCGAAGATCGCGGTGATCTCTTCCATGACCTGGCTGACCGGGTGGATGCTGCCCATCCGCTGCGGGCGGCCCGGCAGAGTCACGTCCAGCCATTCGCTGCGCAGGCGCTCTTCCAGCGCGGCATCGCCCAGGGCGGCCTTCTTGGCGGCGAGGGCAGAGTTGATCTCGTCCTTCAGCGCGTTCAGCGCCGGGCCCGCCGTCTGGCGTTCCTCGGGCGTCATCTTGCCCAGCTCGCGCATCCGCAGGCTGACCTCGCCCTTCTTGCCCACGGCGGCGACGCGCAGGTCCTCCAGCGCGGATTCGTCACCGGCCCCGGCGATCAGGTCGAGATATTTCTGGCGCAGGTCGTCCATCGGGGTCTCCTTCGGCTGTCGCCTGCCGAAGTATCGCCGCCCGAGGTCAAGGGCAAGGCTGTGCGGACGCCTCGGGCGCTTGATCCCCGGGGTCGCCGGACCACCATTGGTCACGGACCCCATGGAAAGGCACCCCACATGCTGCGTATCGGCCTTTTGTTTCTTGCCCTGACCCTCGGCGCCTGCGGGCGCGGCGTGCCCGACGATGCCCGCGTGGTCGTCGCGGGCGATCTCGGTGATGGCCTGGAACCGGGTCGAGGGCGCATCTGTCGCGGACGGGCTGTCGCGGGCGCTGGATGTGCCGGTCGGCGACGTCTCGCTGCCCTATGCCAGTGTCAGCGGTGTGACCGGTGCGGGGCCGCTGAACATCGCGCGGCAGGTCGGGGGGCTGGACGCGCCCTGGGTCGTGGTGAACGGCGGCGCCAACGATCTGGGCATCGGTTGCGGGCGCGCCAACCAGGGCATGCTGGAGGCGCTGATCACACCGGACGGCAGCAAGGGGGCGATCCCCAACCTGGTGCGCGGCCTGACCGCACGGGGCTCTCGCGTGGTCTGGGCCGACTATTACACCTCGCCGAAGTTCGCGGGCACAGCCTGCGCGCGGCTCTATGCCGATATGGAGCAACGACTAGGGCGGATGGCCGCAATCATGCCCGCCGTGCTGATGGTCGACATGGGAGACGTCATCGCGACCTCGGACCCGGCGATGTTCGACAGCGACCGCATCCACCCCTCGCCCGAAGGCTCGCGCCGGATCGCGGCGCTGGTGGCAGAGGCCATCCGGGCGGCGGACCCCACGCTTCGCTGAGCCCGCCCTTCGGCGCGCCGCCCCCTTGGTGACACTGCCCTTCGCTGGGCAGACCCTCCGGTGTCTTCCCCTTTCGATTGCGGCGTCTTTCCGTGACGCCCCGTTCCTTTTGCGCGCGCCCCAAGCGGAACGCCTTCCCGCCCGCCCGAAACGCAAGAAAGCCCGGGACGCGGGGTCCCGGGCTTTCCGAATGTCATGCCGTGAAAGACTTAGGCGGGCAGAGCGCCCTTGGCCTGATCCACGATGGCCGCGAAGGCCTCGGGCTCGTGCACGGCGAGATCCGCCAGAACCTTGCGGTCGACTTCGATGCCGGCCAGCGACAGGCCGTTGATGAAGCGCGAATAGGTCAGCGATTCGTCATGTGCGCGGACGGCGGCGTTGATCCGCTGGATCCACAGCGCGCGGAAGTTGCGCTTGCGGTTGCGACGGTCGCGCGTGGCGTACTGGTTGGCCTTGTCGACGGCCTGTGCCGCGACCTTGAAGGTGTTCTTGCGACGGCCATAGTAGCCCTTGGCTGCCTTGATGACCTTCTTGTGACGCGCGTGCGTGACGGTTCCGCTCTTGACTCGGGACATGCTGGATCCTCCTGATTAGCGGTCGTAGGGCATGTAGCCCTTGACGATCTTGGCGTCGGGGGCGGACAGCGTGGTGGTGCCGCGAGCGTCGCGGATGAATTTCGTGGTGCGCTTGATCATGCCGTGGCGCTTGCCGGCCTGACCTGCGACAACCTTGCCGGTGGCCGTAACCTTGAAGCGCTTCTTGGCGCTCGACTTGGTCTTCATCTTGGGCATTTCGGTTCTCCTGTTCTTGACGCGACTCGGCATGCCGCTTGAGCCGGACGCGCGGTTGGAGCGGGCCGTATAGAGGCGTGGGGGCGGTTTGGCAAGGGGCAGATCGGGGTGGCGCGGCGCGCGGGCCACCCTGCGGCTTATCCAGGATGGGATGCGACAAGGCAAGGCGTCGAGCCCCAGTGCCCCACCCCGCCGCGTCGCCGGGCCGCTGTGCGATTCGCCCTGCGGGCAGGGGGCTGCGCGCCCTGCGAAGGCGAGATCCTGCTCTCGACGCGGCCCCCTGACCGCAGGACCACCGCGGGCTGGCGAGGGGCGGTGCCGGCGCCGGGAAGCGCAGGCGTTTTCCGCGACGGAAAACGGGCCGAATTCTTTGAAAGAATTCGGCCCGTGGTCACAGCAGCCGGGCGATCACACCGTAGAGCACCTCGGGTATTTCCGTCAGCCTGAAGCCGCCGGGCCTGCGCAACGCGGCCCAGAGCACAAGGCCGCCGCCCGCCAGAAGTGCCACGACCCCGGTACGCGGCGCGCACCGGTCCGACCAGGCGGCGATGATCGAAGGCAGCGACAGCACCATCAACCCGAGGCCGGTCACCAAGGCCACGTCGTTGTCCATCCCTGCCCCGTCGCTCCTTGTCCCGAGGCCCGCCGGGGGCCTCGGAGGACAGGTTACTCGGGATCGGTCGAGTAGATCAAACGCTCGTCGCAGGGCGCCACGCGCAGGATGTTCGTGGTCCCGGTGGTGTTGAAGGGCACACCCGCCGTCACCACGATCTGGTCGTCGGGGCCGGCATAGCCTTCGGCTCGGGCGGCCCGCGCCGCGTTCACCACCGCCTGCTTGAAGCGTTCCAGCTCGCCGGTCATGACGGTCTGCACACCCCAGCTCAGCGACAGCTTGCGCGCCGTGCCGCGCTGGCTGGTCAGCGCGATGATCGGCACCCGCGGCCGTTCGCGCGCCACCAGGACGGCGGTGTTGCCCGAGGAGGTGAAGCAGCAGATCGCCTTGATGTCCGTGGTCTCGGCAATCTCGCGCGTGGCGGCGACGATGCCGTCGGCCACGGTCTTGCGGTCGGCGTGGCGCGAGGCCTCGATCACGTCGCGGTAGGTCGGATCGCATTCCACGGAGACGGCGACGTTGTTCATCGTCTGCACCGCCTCGATGGGGTACTGACCGTACCGCAGATTCCGCCGAGAGCATGATCGCGTCGGTGCCCTCGTAGATGGCGCCCGAGACGTCGGACACTTCGGCCCGCGTCGGCATCGGCGATTCGATCATCGATTCCAGCATCTGCGTCGCCACGATCACCGGGCGCGCCGCCGCGCGGCACTTGCGCACCAGCCGTTTCTGGATCGGCGGCACCGAATGCACCGGCAGCTCCACCCCCAGATCGCCGCGCGCCACCATGATGCCGTCGGACACCGCGAGGATGCTGTCGAATTCGCGCACCGCCGAGGGCTTTTCGATCTTGGCGATGATCGAGGCCCGGCCATTGGCGAGGTCACGCGCCTCCTGCACGTCGCGGGCGCGCTGCACGAAGCTGAGCGCCAGCCAGTCGACGCCAAGCTGGCAGACAAACTCCAGATCGCGCCGGTCCTTGTCGGACAGCGCCGCCACCGGCAGCACCACGTCGGGCACGTTCACGCCCTTGCGGTTCGAGATCGTGCCGCCCGCCTCGACGATGCAATTGGCGTGATCCTTGGTGCAATCCGCCACTTTCAGGCGGATCTTGCCGTCGTTGACCAGCAGGGTCGATCCCGGTTCCAGCGCCTCGAAGATCTCGGGGTGCGGCAGCTGCACGCGCTTCGCCGTGCCCGGCGTCTTGTCGAGGTCGAGCCGGAACTCCTGCCCCCACTCAAGGTCTTCCGAGCCGTTCTCGAACTCGCCCACGCGCAGCTTCGGCCCCTGAAGGTCGGCAAGGATGGCGATCGGGCTGTTGAGATCCTTCTCGACCTGCCGGATGATCTTGTGCCGCTCTTCGATCTCTTCGTGGCTGCCGTGGCTCATGTTCAGGCGGAAGACGTCCGCCCCGGCCTCGTGCAGGGCACGGATCATCTCGTAGGTGGAAGAGGACGGGCCCAGCGTGGCCACGATCTTGACGTGTCGGTCGCGTTTCATGAAGTCTCCTTGCCCGGTGCGGCGGCGGGGTGAACTGTGGCGGTCCGGGTTCTGCGTCTGGCTGTCAGGCGGCATCCCGGAGACCCTGCGGGCCTTGAGTTACCGCTAACGTCGCGGCGTTTATCCCGCAATTCCCTTTGCCGCGCAACTTGCTTATGTCTAGCGGGCGATGGATGAAGAAACCATGACATATTGCCCGTTCCGGGTCGAGGGAGAGGGGCGGCAGAGCCGCTTCCTGATCACCTGCGATCATGCCGCCAATACCGTTCCGCCGGAACTGGGCGGCACGCTGGGGCTGCCCGATGGCGATATGGCGCGCCACATTGCCTATGACGTGGGCGCCGCCGGGGTGGCGCGCGCGCTTGGCGCGGCGCTTGGCGCGCCGGTGGTGCTGTCGGATTTCTCGCGCCTCGTGATCGACCCGAACCGGGGCGAGGACGACCCGACCCTGCTGATGAAGCTCTACGACGGCTCGGTCATCCCGGCCAACCGCCATGCGGATGCAGCCGAGAAGGCCCGGCGGATCGAGGCCTACCACCGCCCCTACCACCGCGCCCTCGAAGGGCTGGCGGCGCGGCGCGAGGACGTGGCCATCGTCTCGGTCCATTCCTTCACGCGACAGTTGCGGGGCCGCCCGACGCGGCCATGGCACGTCGGCGTGCTGCATGCGTGGGACGCGCGCCTCTCCGATCCGCTGATCGCCCTGCTGGAAGCCGAGCCGGATCTGGTCGTCGGGCGCAACGAGCCCTACCCCGGCCACCTGCCCGGCGATGCCATCGACCGCCACGCGCTGAAGCACGGGCGGCTGAACACGCTGCTGGAAATCCGCAACGACCTGATCGAAACCGAAACCGCTCAGGCGCATTGGGGGGACCGGCTTGCCGACCTTCTGACCCGCGCGCTGGCGCAGGTTCCGGACTGACGGGACGCCCGGCCCATCCGGGCGCGCTACGCCACAGACCAAGCGACCAAGGAGGACGCACCATGGACGACCAGACCCGCACCGAACTCGAAGCCGCCGCCTTCCGCCGCCTGCGCCAGCACCTGATGGAGGACCGGCCCGAGGTGCAGAACATCGACCTGATGAACCTCGCGGGCTTCTGCCGCAACTGCCTGAGCCGCTGGTATCAGGAGGCCGCGACAGAGCGCGGCCTCGAGATGGGCAAGGAGGACGCGCGCGAGATCTTCTACGGCATGCCCTACGACGACTGGAAGGCCGCGCAGCAGACCGAGGCCGGACCCGAGAAGCAGGCCGCCTTCGACAAGGCCTTCAAGGAAAACGTCACCGACAATGGCTGACCTGCCCGGCCCCGGGCCTGAAACGCCGACCGCCCGCCGCGCCCTCGGCGCTGTCCCGTCGCGGCGGGGTCACGGCGATGGGCAAAGGCTGGATATGCCCGGCGGTTTCTGTCGTGATCCGGCCTCCGGCAGGTGGACGGGCCGCGCCCGAGCATGGGTGCCGCTGGGGCCGCGCGAACCCCGGCGCGGCCTCCGCAGGCAACAGCATGGCAGGCCGCGAACCCCGGCGCGGCAGCCGCCCCCCTGCCCCGGTGACCTCGATGTTTCGCAGTGACCGCCCGCGACAACCGCGCGCTAGCGCCGGGCGCCCATCACCGCAAGGCGCACGAAGGCGCGCTCGACCAGCGCCATGGCCGGGGCCCGCTGCCCGGCAGAGCGCAGCTTCAGGTCGGTGTCCATCAGCACACCCAGCGCGCCCTCCAGCCGGTCCAGCGGCCAGCCCTGCGCCTGCCGCAGCATCCGGTCGCGGCGCGGGCCGAAGAGCGGCGGACGCACCGACCCGATGCCCTGCGCAGGCCCACCGGGGGCCGAGGCGATGGCATAGAGCAGGCGGAAATGCCGCGTGCCCATGATCAGCAGCGTCACCGGGGCGACGCCCTGCGCCTCCAGCCGCTGCATGACCCGGGCAATATCGCCCGTCCGGCCCTCGGCAAGGATGTGAAAGACCTCGTCCATCTCGGCCTCGATCGAGGCGGGGGCGTTCAGTTCCACCTCTTCGACCGAGAGCGGCTCCGTATCGTCCAGCTTGTAAAGCGCCACCTTTTCCAGCGTCTGGCGGAAATCGCCCGGCGTCAGCACCCGCGCCAGCGCCTCCAGCGCACCCATGGCGTCGCGGCCCACGTCGGTCAGCCCGGCGCGCTTCAGCTCTTCCCGGATCTCGTCGCGGCCCATGGGATCGTTGTAAAGCCCCGCCACCCGCGCCGTGCGGTGCTTCTCGAACAGCTTGCGCAGCGAGGAAGAGCCCTTCAGCCCGCCCGCCGTGGCAACGATCATCGCGTCACCCTCGCGCCAGTCCTGAAGCGCCGCCTCGAAGGTCTTGGTCAGCCCGTCCGTGGCCTCTTCGACCAGCACGGCACGGGCGCCGGGAAAGAAGCCCTGCGCCTTGACCGCGTCCAGAAGCCCCGAGGGATCCTTGCGCAGCTCTGCCCCCGGCAGGCGGGTCAGCCGCATCTCTTCCTCGCCCTGCGGCCCGACGACGGCGCCGACCACCTCCTGCCGCTTCATCGCCACGCGCATCGGGTCGTCGCCATAGATCAGCAGCGCCGGAACGGCGGGATCGGGCCTGCGAAAGAAGGCATTGGCGTCGCGCGGCGAAAGCTTCATCCGACGAAGTCGTCCGCCGCCAGCACCAGGTCGTCGACGGTCTGATCCGCCAGCATGGTCATCAGTCGCTCGCGCGCCGCGCGCTCGGAGGCGCGGGTCGCGACGGTCGAGCCGGTGGTGGAATAGCCGGTGAAGGCATTGGTCGCGGCCGAATGCACCTGCTGCCCGGTCGCCACCTCGATCAGGCGAAAGCGCGCGCGCCCGATCAGGCGATAGCGCGTGTCCTCGCCCGCCGAGGTGCTGCCCACGGCGCTTTCCTCGATCTCGAAGGTCACCGACAGCCGGTAGGGCGCGGATGCGGCGGCCCGGCCCAGCCGCTCTTCGAAGCGGCGGCTGTAAAGGTAGGCCTCTGTCGTTTCGGGCGCCTCCAGCAGCACCGCGTCGTGCAGGGCGTCGCCGCTGCCGCCGGGGCCATAGACGGGCGAAAAGCCGCAGGCACCCAGACCAAGGGCGCCCAGCAGCAGGGTTCTTCGATCAAACGACCACATTCACGATCCGCCCCGGCACCACGATCAGCTTCTTGGGCAAGCCCCCGTCGAGGGCCCGCACCACAGCTTCATGCGCAAGCGCCAGCTTTTCAACCTCTTCCTTGGGCATGTCCTTGGGCACGGCGATCTCGCCGCGCCGCTTGCCGTTGACCTGAATCGGCAGCGTCACCGTGTCGTCGACCAGCATCGCCTCGTCGGCCACGGGCCAGGCGGCCTCTGCCACCAGCCCCTCGCCGCCCAGCATCTGCCAGACCTCTTCCGCAAGATGCGGCGTCATCGGCGACATCAGCTGCGCAAGGACCTTGGCGGCGCGGGTCTTGACCTCTTTACCCGCGCGCGACTTCGCCAGCGCATTGGTGAAGGCATACAGTTTGGCGATGGCCGCGTTGAAGCCGAAGCTCTCGACGCCCATGGTCACGTCGTGGATCGCCCTGTGCATCTCGCGCTCCAGCGCCGCGTCCTCCTGCGTCGAGGGCGCGTCGCCCCCGGCGATCTCGGCGGCGATGCGGTAGACGCGGGCAAGATGCTTGTGCGCGGCCTCGGCGCCCGATGCGGTCCATTCCACGTCCCGCTCCGGCGGGCTGTCCGACAGCACGAACCAGCGCGCGGTGTCGGCGCCGTAGCTGGCGATGATCGCCACCGGGTCGACGACGTTGTTCTTGGATTTCGACATCTTGGCAGAGGGGATGATCTGCACCTCGGCCCCGCCCTCCTTCAGGAAGGCCTTGCCGTCGCGCAGCTCCACCGCTTCTGGGTAGTGATAGACCGGGCGACCGTTGGCGCCCTCGGTCTGGAAGATCGCGTGCGTGACCATGCCCTGCGTGAAGAGCGCATCGAAGGGCTCGGCCGATTTCTCCGGCAGGTGGCCGGTCTTGACCATGCCCCGGCAGAAGAAGCGCGCGTAAAGCAGGTGCAGGATCGCGTGCTCGATGCCGCCGATGTACTGGTCGACGTTCATCCAGTAGGCGGCATCCTCCATCACCGTCGGCGTATCCGCGCGCGGCGCGGTGAAGCGCGCCTGGTACCACGAGGAATCGACGAAGGTGTCCATGGTATCGGTCTCGCGCCGGGCAGGCGCACCGCAGGCCGGGCAGGCGCAGTCGCGCCACGAGGGGTGGCGGTCCAGCGGGTTGCCGGGCACGGAAAAGTCGATCGCCGTGCCGTCCTCGTCATAGGGCAGCTCGATCGGCAGGTTTTCCTTCTTCTCGGGCACCACGCCGCAGGCCTCGCAATGCACCACCGGGATCGGGCACCCCCAGTAACGCTGGCGGGACAGCCCCCAGTCGCGCAGGCGGAACTTGGTCACGCCGTGTCCGACGCCGTTCTCCTCGCAGAAGGCGATGGCCGCATCGACGCCCTGCTCGCCGGTCTGCGCCTCTTCCCCGGCGAAACCGTTAATGTAGCGCACCGCTTCCGGCTTCGGCGGAACATAGGCCGGGCCGCCCTCCTCGGGCAGGACAAAGCTGCCCTCCTCGCCCGTGGCCGGCACATAGGTCGAGCGCACGGGCAGGTCGTATTTGCGCGCGAAGTCGAGGTCGCGCTGGTCATGCGCCGGGCAACCGAAGATCGCGCCGGTGCCGTAGTCCATCAGGATGAAGTTGGCGACGTAGACGGGCAATTCCCGGGCGGTATCGAAGGGATGGCGCACGGTCAGCCCGGTGTCGTAGCCACGCTTCTCGGCCTTCTCCAGCTCTTCCTCGCTGGTGCCGCTGCGACGACATTCGGCATTGAACGCCGCCAGCGCCGCGTCACCCTGCTCCAGGTGCTTGGCCAGCGGGTGATCCGGCGAGATGCCCACGAAAGAGGCGCCCATCAGCGTGTCGGGCCGCGTGGTATAGACCTCGATCCGGTCGAAACCCTCGGGCGCATCGACGGTCGAGAAGGCAAACTGCAGGCCGCGCGAGCGCCCGATCCAGTTGGCCTGCATCAGCTTGACCTTGGCGGGCCAGTTGTCGAGGCTGTCGAGCGCATCCAGCAGTTCCTCGGAATAGTCCGAGATCTTGAAGAACCACTGGGTGAGCTCCTTGCGCTCGACCAGCGCGCCGGAACGCCAGCCGCGCCCGTTCTCGACCTGCTCGTTGGCCAGAACCGTCATGTCGACCGGGTCCCAGTTCACCACGGCGTTCTTGCGGTAGACCAGCCCCGCCTCGAGGAAGTCGAGGAACAGCGCCTGCTGCTGGCCGTAGTACTCCGGGTCGCAGGTGGCGAACATCCGCGTCCAGTCCAGCGAGAAGCCCAGCGGCTTCATCTGCCCGACCATCGTGTCGATATTGCCGTAGGTCCAGTCCTTCGGATGACCGCCCGAGGCCATGGCCGCGTTCTCGGCGGGCATGCCGAAGGCGTCGAAGCCCATGGGGTGCAGCACGTTGTGCCCGGTGTTGCGCTTGTAGCGCGCGATCACGTCGCCCATCGTGTAGTTGCGCACATGGCCGATGTGGATGCGCCCCGAGGGATAGGGGAACATCTCCAGCACGTAATACTTGGGCTTGTCGCCCTCGCGCCGGGCCTTGAACGTTTCGGCCTCGTCCCAGTGCGGCTTGCCATTTCGGTTCGATGGTGGCGGGGTCATAGCGCGACATGGGGGTATCCTTCGGCGGCGTTTGGGCGGCAGGTGTCGAGCGGGGTGATAGGGCGCGGCGCCGCTTTCGTCCAGAGGGGGCCGGTCTTGCGCGCCCTTCTCCCCGGAAAGCCGGGGGCTGCGCGCGTTCGGCTTCGCCTCAGCCCTCGCGCACCCCGGGATATCTCCGGACAGAAGAAACAGGCAGGCCGCGCATCCTTCTTCTGTCGGGAAATATCCCGGGGGTGCGGGGGCTGGCCCCCGCCCGTCCCCGCAGGCGCTCAGCTCAGCGCATCCCAGACCAGCTTTGCCCCGGTCAGGGTCAGGGCCACGTAGGTGATGCCGTAGAAGACCCGCTCGGACACCATGTGGTGTAGCTTGATCCCCGCCCAGGTTCCCAGCAACGCGAAGGGGATCAGCACCAGATCCAAAAGCAGCGTCTCGCGCGTGAAGATGCCCATGCCCAGGTAGAAGCCCGACTTGAACAGGTTCACCGCCCAGAAGACCAGCACCGTGGTCGCCTGGTAGGCGGTCTTGGACAGCCCCTGCCCCAGCATGTAGACCGCCGCCGCGGGCCCTCCGGCGTGGCTGACGAAGCTGGTGAAGCCCAGCACCACGCCCGAGACCACCCCCGTCTTCGCGCCGAAGCGCGCGCCCAGCCGGATCAGCCCCAGCTGCTGCGCCGCCTGCCAGGCCACGAAGACCAGCGCCACGGCGCCGATGATCAGCCGGATCATGTCCGGATCGGCGGAGGCCCAGAACAGCGCGCCCAGCACCGTCCCCGGCACGGCGCCCAAAAGCAGGACCCGGGACACCGGCCAGTCCCATTGCCGCCAGTAGGCCACCAGCCCCTGCACATCCATCAGCATCAGCAGCGGCAGCATCAGCCCCACCGCCACCGCCGGGGGCAGCAGGACCGCCAGAATCGAGGAGCTTGCAAAGGCCACGCCAGAGCCGAAACCGCCCTTGGAGATGCCTGCGAAAATCACCGCCGGGATGGTGGCGGCCAGCACCGCCGCGCTGAAAAGGTCCACACGCGCCTCCTGTAAGCTGCGGGGTTGCCATGGCTTTAGCGCGAACACCGGGCACATGACAGCCCCCTCGCGGGCCATGCCGCAGCGCGGCACCCTTGCAACGCGGACGGCAAGAGCGTACCCAAACCACCAAATTCACGAAGGACCGGAGATCCTATCCATGGCCAGACCCAAGATCGCCCTCATCGGCGCGGGACAGATCGGTGGCACGCTCGCCCACCTCGCAGCAATGAAGGAACTGGGCGACGTCGTGCTCTTCGACATCGCCGAGGGCACCCCCGAGGGCAAGTCGCTCGACATCGCAGAATCCGGCCCCTCGGAAGGCTTCGACGCAAGGCTGAAGGGCACGCAGGACTACGCCGACATCGCCGGCGCCGACGTCTGCATCGTGACCGCCGGTGTGCCGCGCAAGCCGGGCATGTCGCGCGACGACCTGCTGGGCATCAACCTCAAGGTCATGAAGTCCGTGGGCGAGGGCATCGCCGCCAACGCCCCCGACGCCTTCGTGATCTGCATCACCAACCCGCTCGACGCGATGGTCTGGGCGCTGCAGAAGTTCTCGGGCCTGCCCGCGAACAAGGTCTGCGGCATGGCCGGCGTGCTGGACTCGGCCCGCTTCCGCCACTTCCTGTCGCTGGAATTCGACGTCTCGATGAAGGACGTCACCGCCTTCGTGCTGGGCGGCCACGGCGACACCATGGTGCCCTCGCTGCGCTATTCGACCGTCGCGGGCATCCCCCTGCCCGACCTGATCGAGATGGGCTGGACCACCAAGGACAAGATGGACGCCATCGTCCAGCGCACCCGTGACGGCGGCGCCGAGATCGTCGGCCTGCTGAAGACCGGTTCCGCCTATTACGCCCCCGCCACCTCGGCGATCGAGATGGCAGAGGCCTACCTGAAGGACCAGAAGCGCGTCCTGCCCTGCGCCGCCTATTGCGACGGCGACCTCGGCGTGAAGGACATGTACGTGGGCGTGCCGACCGTGATCGGCGCCGGCGGCATCGAGCGCATCGTCAACATCAAGCTCAACAAGGAAGAGCAGGAGATGTTCGACACCTCCGTGAAGGCCGTTCAGGGCCTCGTGGAGGCCTGCAAGGGCATCGACACCTCGCTGGCGTAAGCCCTCCGAGAGCATCCATGGAACCGCCCGGGCCGCCGCGCCCGGGCGTTTTCGTTTGGCCGGGGAAGCCCCTTCGAAGGGGCTTTCTCAAGCGGCTTCGAAGCCGCTTTCACGCCGCCCCCAGCCGGTCATCTCCCAGAGGTCCGGGTCCTGTGCCAGAAGCGAGCGGTCGAAGGCCGCGACCGAGAGATCCGGCATCCCGGGCAGCCTGCCGGGATCGAAGGACAGCGCCTCTTCCAGCAGGCCGAAGCCGCGCAGCCGGTCTGCCTGCGGCTGCGTCAGGCGGTGCAGCCCGGCCTCGGCCTCCAGCGCCTCCTCCAGGCTGCCCATCCGGTCGAGCATCCATGCGATCTGCGCCATCCGGTGCGGCGGCAGGATATGCGCCTGCACCTCGGGCGGCTGCCCCCTGTAGCGGATCAGCTTCAGCAGCCAGTGCAGCGGCGTGACCCCGTCGAAATGCAGCAGCCGGGTGGTGGTCGAGCGCCACGCCGGCGCGCGCCGGCGTTTGCCCCCGGCCTCGAGGTAGGATTCATGCACCATCTGGCGGAACCCCTGCCCGACCGGCACGGCGCATTTGCCGGACCCGTGGCTGAACATGCCCTCGCGCAGATGCGGCGCGAGGGCGCCGTAGATCACCGCATCCATCCCCTTGCCGCCCGGCGAGGCGCGGCGGAAGACCCCGTCGAAAAGCCCCGCCTGCGCCTGCCCGGCCATCAGCGCGCGTTCCATCACCGCAAAGCGCAGCTCTGCCCCCAGCTCCGAGACGGCGGGAAGCTCAGACGCCAGCGGCCGGTCCTGCCAGAGGAACTCGTCCGCATCCAGGTGCACCAGCCAGTCGGCGGCGCAGCGCCCCTGCGCATGGGCCGCGTTCAGGCTCTGGCGGCGCATCTGCGAGGCGGGCGCGCCGCGCCGGGGCCGCAGCGCCCGCCAGTGCGCCGCGTCGCAGACTGTCACCCGGCACCCCGGAATCCGCGCCAGCCCCGGTGCCACCGGATCGTCGGGACGGTCGAGGTAGACATGCACCTCTGCCGCGCCGCCTGCCAGGTGCCAGCGCACATTGGCTTCGACCAGCGCGCCCGGTTCCCGCGCCGTCATCACGACCGCCCATTCCTGCATTGCCGCTCCTGTCCTGCCCCCTGCGACTCACCTTAGAAACCCGGTGATTCTCTGCCAAGCGCTAACAATGCAGCGTCCTGTGATCACGCCGCAAAACGCGTGATCACAAATGTCGAAAAACCGCTACATTTGCGCAGCTTTGGCAGATAACACTTTATTCCGGGCGCCGCGCGGGGCTTACAGGTCTACAATCCGCAGCAAAACGGGGATCGTTGACCCATGAATATCCATGAATACCAGGCCAAGGCGCTTCTGCGCAGCTATGGCGCCCCTGTCTCGGACGACCGCGTCGTCCTGAGAGCCGAGGACGCCAAGACCGCAGCCGGGGCGCTTGACGGACCGCTCTGGGTTGTCAAGGCGCAGATCCACGCGGGCGAGCCGCGGCAAGGGATCGTTCAAGGAAGAGGCCGCTGGCGAAAAGGGCGGCGTGCGCCTTGCCAAGTCGGTCGAGGAAGCCGCCGAGGAAGCCAAGAAGATGCTGGGCAAGACGCTCGTGACGCATCAGACCGGCCCGGCAGGCAAGCAGGTCAACCGCATCTACATCGAGGACGGTTCGGACATCGAGAGCGAGTTCTACCTCGCCCTGCTGGTCGACCGCGTGACCTCGCGCGTGTCCTTCGTCTGCTCGACCGAGGGCGGCATGGACATCGAGGAGGTCGCAGCCTCCACCCCCGAGAAGATCCTGTCCTTCTCCGTCGATCCGGCCACCGGCTACCAGCCGTTCCACGACCGCCGCGTCGCCTTTGCCCTGGGCCTCACCGGCGCGCAGGTCAAGGAATGCGTGAAGCTGATGGGCATCCTCTACCAGGCCTTCATCGAGCGCGACATGGAGATGCTGGAGATCAACCCGCTGATCGTCATGACCAACGGCTCGCTCAAGGTGCTGGACGCCAAGCTGGGCTTCGACGGCAACGCCATGTACCGCCAGTCCGAGGTCTCCGAGCTGCGTGACACCACGGAAGAGGATTCCAAGGAACTGGAAGCCTCCAAGTACGATCTGAACTACATCGCCCTGGATGGCGAGATCGGCTGCATGGTCAACGGCGCGGGCCTTGCCATGGCAACCATGGACATCATCAAGCTCTATGGCGCAGAGCCTGCCAACTTCCTCGACGTGGGCGGCGGCGCGACCAAGGAGAAGGTGACCGAGGCCTTCAAGATCATCACCTCTGACAAGAACGTCAAAGGCATCCTCGTCAACATCTTCGGCGGCATCATGCGCTGCGACGTCATCGCCGAGGGCGTCATCGCCGCGGTGAAAGAGGTCGGTCTCGAGGTCCCGCTGGTCGTGCGCCTTGAGGGCACGAACGTCGAGAAGGGCAAGGAGATCATTGCCAGCTCGGGCCTGAACGTCATCGCGGCAGACAATCTGTCCGACGGCGCCGAGAAGATCGTCAAGGCGGTCAAGGGGTGAACGCCGCTCCGGGGCTTCGGCCCCGGCGGAGGCTCCGCCGGAGCCTCCGAGGCGTGAAGGGGCGACGCCCCGGGACAACGGTCATGATATCGGTCGACACACTCAGCATCAGACAGGCGCCGCGCGGGGTAACGCGCGCGGAACCATTGTCGCGCATCGCGTGTTGCCTTCCCAACGGAGGTGACAGACATGCCCTTGCTGAGAAAATCCGACCTGCCCGACGCACAGGACCTGAAGGATGCCCTGCCGATCGTGCGCAGTCGCGACCGGCTCAAGCCCTTCCTGATCGGTGCGGGCCTGCTGACCGCCGGTGCGATGCTTCTGCGGGTCAAGCCCGCCTTCGGACAGGTGCCGGATCCCAGACCCTACGGGCGCACCGCCAATGGCCGGTTGCGCAGGGGCTTTGCCCATCGGGTGCGGGACGGCGCGGCCTCTTTTGCGCCGGGCAATCTGACCGATCAGCTGGGCAAGTCGCTGCTGATGGGCGGCGCGGCCATGCTGGTGGCCCGCGTTCTGGACGAGTATCTCGGCCCCGAAGAACTGTAACCCCCGAAAATCGCATTGCCTTTCGGCAGAGCGGGGCCCCGGCCTTCGCTCTGTCTTGTCATGTCCGCGGCCCGGAGCGTCCGGCGCCGCGCGCTTTCGCATATCGCCCCCTGCGGGCGTCTCACTAAGGAGACCACCACAATGGCCGTCCTCGTAAACGAGAACACCAAAGTCATCTGCCAGGGCCTGACCGGCTCTCAGGGCACGTTCCATTCCGAACAGGCCATCGCCTACGGGACCAAGATGGTCGGCGGCGTGACCCCCGGAAAGGGCGGAACCGAACACCTGAACCTGCCGGTCTTCAACTCGGTCCACGAGGCGAAGCACGTGACCGAAGCCAACGCCTCGGTGATCTACGTGCCGCCGCCCTTCGCCGCCGACTCGATCCTCGAAGCCATCGACGCCGAGATGGAACTGATCGTCTGCATCACCGAGGGCATCCCGGTGCTGGACATGATGAAGGTCAAGCGCGCGCTCGAGAACAGCAAGTCCCGCCTGATCGGGCCGAACTGCCCCGGCGTCATCACCCCCGACGCCTGCAAGATCGGCATCATGCCCGGCCATATCCACAAGCGCGGCAAGGTCGGCGTGGTGTCCCGTTCCGGCACCCTGACCTACGAGGCGGTCAAGCAGACCACCGACATGGGCCTTGGCCAGTCCTCCGCCGTGGGCATCGGCGGCGACCCGATCAAGGGCACCGAGCACATCGACGTGCTGGACATGTTCCTTGATGATCCGGAAACCGAGGCCATCATCATGATCGGCGAGATCGGCGGCTCTGCCGAAGAGGATGCGGCAGCCTTCATCGCCGAGCAGAAGAAAAAGGGCCGCTGGAAGCCGATCGCGGGCTTCATCGCCGGTCGCACGGCGCCTCCGGGCCGCCGCATGGGCCACGCGGGCGCCATCGTCGCCGGTGGCAAGGGCGGTGCCGAGGACAAGATCGAGGCGATGAAATCCGCCGGGATCGTGGTCGCAGACAGCCCCGCCACGCTGGGCGAGGCGGTCATGGAAGCGATCAAGAAGGGGTGAATTCCCCGGGGCGGGCTTGTAATGGCCCGCCCCGCCACAAGCTTCATGACGGTGGGCCGGTTGCGGCCCCCTCTCCTGACGCTTGGCTATGAGTGAAGGCTGAATGCGAAACGAAGCTGCATATGCGCTGAGGGCAGAGAGCGACCGCGGATGGTGGCGACGCGCCCGTCCGCCATGGCTGCCGCCAGCCTCCCTTCCCGCCACTCCGGCGCTGTTTCAGAACACGATGGGCCTGCCTCTGCCTTTGTCGCAGGCCCGTCCCAACACATACGGGCCCAACCCCAACGAGGTGCCACAATGACCGACCAAAGCCCCAACGATCTGTTCCACGCCTCCAGCTTCATGCAGGGGCACAATGCCGAGTACCTGGAGCAGATGTACGCGCGCTATGCCTCGGACCCGAAAGCCGTCGACGAGGCCTGGGCAGAGTTCTTCCGCCAGATGGGCGACGACGACAGCGACGTCCGCAAACAGGCGGCGGGGCCGTCCTGGGCCCGGGCAGACTGGCCGCCGGTGCCCAATGACGACCTGACCGGCGCGCTGACGGGCGAGTGGCCGATGCCCATGGTTCCGGCAGAGGCGAAGGGCGCGGGCAAGAAGATCGCCGAGAAGGCCGCCGAGAAGGGCCTCGGAGGTCTCGAACGACGCCATCCAGCGCGCCGTGCTGGACAGCATCCGGGCGCTGATGATCATCCGCGCCTACCGGATCCGGGGCCACCTTGCCGCCGATCTGGATCCGCTGGGCCTGCGCGACACCTCGAACCACCCCGAGCTTGACCCGAAGAGCTACGGCTTCACCGAGGCCGACATGGACCGGCTCGATCTTCATCGACAACGTGCTGGGGCTTCAGATCGCCTCGCTGCGCGAGATCCTGTCGCTGGTGAAGCGCACCTATTGCGGCACCTTCGCGCTGCAGTACATGCACATCTCGGACCCCGAGCAATCGGCATGGCTGAAAGAGCGGATCGAGGGCTACGGCAAGGAAATCGCCTTCACCCGCGAGGGCCGCAAGGCGATCCTGAACAAGATGGTCGAGGCCGAGGGCTTCGAGAAGTTCCTGCACGTCAAGTACATGGGCACCAAGCGCTTCGGCCTTGACGGCGGCGAAAGCCTGATCCCCGCGATGGAGCAGATCATCAAGCGCGGCGGCAACCTCGGCATCAAGGACATCGTCATCGGCATGCCCCACCGCGGCCGCCTGTCGGTGCTCGCGAACGTGATGCAGAAGCCCTACAAGGCGATCTTCAACGAATTCCAGTGGCGGCAGCTTCAAGCCCGATGACGTCGACGGTTCGGGGGACGTGAAATACCACCTCGGCGCCTCGTCGGACCGTGAATTCGACGGCCACCCGGTGCACCTGTCGCTGACCGCCAACCCCTCGCACCTCGAGGCGGTGAACCCGGTGGTTCTGGGCAAGGTCCGCGCCAAGCAGGACCAGCTGAACGACACCAACCGCACGCAGGTCATGCCGATCCTGCTGCACGGCGACGCGGCCTTTGCCGGTCAGGGCGTCGTTGCGGAATGCTTTGCGCTGTCGGGCCTGCGCGGTCACCGCACCGGCGGCACCATCCATATCGTCGTGAACAACCAGATCGGTTTCACCACCGCGCCGCACTTCTCGCGCTCGTCGCCCTACCCCACCGACAACGCTCTGGTGGTCGAGGCGCCGATCTTCCACGTCAACGGCGACGACCCCGAGGCCGTCGTGCACGCGGCCAAGGTCGCGACCGAGTTCCGCCAGAAATTCGGCAAGGACGTGGTCATCGACATCTTCTGCTACCGTCGCTTCGGTCACAACGAGGGCGACGAGCCCATGTTCACCAACCCGGTGATGTACACCAAGATCAAGAAGCAGAAGACCACGCTGACGCTGTACACAGAGCGGCTGGTCAAGGACGGCCTGATCCCCGAGGGCGAAATCGAGGACATGAAGGCCGCCTTCGCGTGCCCACCTGAACGAAGAGTTCGAGGCCGGGAAAAGCTACAAGCCCAACAAGGCCGACTGGCTGGATGGCCGGTGGAGCCATCTCGACCGGCAGAAGCAGGGCAAGTACCAGCGCGGCAAGACCTCGATCAAGGCGCAGACCGCCAAGGATATCGGCGCCGCGCTGACCCGCGTGCCGGAGGGCTTCCCGCTGCACAAGACCGTGGGCCGCCTCGTCGAGGCGCGCGGGCAGATGTTCGAGACCGGCAAGGGCTTCGACTGGGCAACCGCCGAGGCCATGGCCTTCGGTTCGCTGCAGCTGGAAGGCTACCCGGTGCGCCTTGCCGGTCAGGATCTCGACGCGCGGCACGTTCTCGCAGCGGCACTCGGCCTTCATCGACCAGAACACCGAGGAACGCTATTACCCGCTGAACAACATCCGCGAGGGGCAGGCCCGCTACGAGGTCATCGACTCGGCGCTGTCGGAATACGCGGTGCTGGGCTTCGAATACGGCTATTCGCTGGCAGAACCCAACGCGCTGACCCTCTGGGAAGCGCAGTTCGGCGACTTCGCCAATGGCGCGCAGATCATGTTCGACCAGTTCGTGTCCTCGGGTGAATCCAAGTGGCTGCGGATGTCCGGCCTCGTCTGCCTGATGCCGCATGGCTACGAGGGTCAGGGGCCCGAACACTCCTCGGCCCGTCTGGAACGCTTCCTGCAGATGTGCGGGCAGGACAACTGGATCGTCGCCAACTGCTCGACCCCGGCGAACTACTTCCACATCCTGCGCCGCCAGCTGCACCGCAGCTACCGCAAGCCGCTGATGCTGATGACGCCGAAGTCGCTTCTGCGCCACAAGCTTTGCGTCTCGGAGATCAAGGACTTCACCGACGGTTCCAGCTTCCACCGCATCCTGTGGGACAGCGCGGAATCCGGCGAAAGCGATACCAAGCTGAAGCCCGACGATCAGATCAAGCGCGTCGTCATGTGTTCCGGCAAGGTCTACTACGACCTGCTGGAAGAGCGGGACTCGCGCGGGCTGGACGATGTCTACCTTCTGCGGGTCGAGCAGTTCTACCCCTTCCCGGCGCTCTCGCTGGTGAAGGAACTGGAACGCTTCAAGCAGGCGGAAATCGTCTGGTGCCAGGAAGAGCCCAAGAACCGGGGCGCCTGGAGCTTCATCGAGCCCAACATCGAATGGGTGCTGGGCCGCATCAAGGCCACCCACCGGCGCCCCGTCTACGTGGGCCGCGCCACCTCTGCCTCGCCCGCCACGGGCCTGGCAAGCCAGCACAAGGCACAGCAAGCCGCGCTCGTCGACGAAGCGCTGACCATCGGATGAGCCCCAAGGCAGCGCAAGCGGCAGGGCAAGTAAAAGGGAAGTAAATCATGACCGAAGTTCGAGTCCCCACGCTCGGGGAATCCGTGACCGAGGCCACCGTGGCCACCTGGTTCAAGAAGCCCGGCGACAAGGTCGCCGTGGACGAGATGTTGTGCGAGCTGGAAACCGACAAGGTGACCGTCGAGGTGCCCTCGCCCGTGTCCGGCACGCTGGCCGACATCGTCGCGCAGGAAGGCGACACCGTGGGCGTCGACGCGCTGCTGGCCAATATCGCGGCTCGCCGACGATGCGGGCCCCGAGACCCCGCAACCCCGCGCCGAGAACAGCCAGACCGAAGAGGCCGGGCTGACGCCCGCCAATGGCGGCAGCACCGTCGACGTGATGGTCCCCACGCTGGGCGAGTCCGTCTCCGAGGCGACGGTCTCGACCTGGTTCAAGAAGGTCGGCGACACGGTCGCGCAGGACGAGATGCTCTGCGAGCTGGAAACCGACAAGGTCTCTGTCGAGGTTCCGGCGCCCGCCTCGGGCACCCTGACCGAGATCGTCGCGAACGAGGGCGACACCGTGCAGGCCGACGCCGGGCTGGCGGTGATCTCTTCCGGGGGCGGCGCCTCTGCCGCGCCCGCCAGGACCGAAAGCGCCCCCGCCGGGACGCAATATGCCACGCCGCCCGCCGGCAATGGCGGCCCCGGCAAGGACATCAAGGACGGCCCGGCGGCTGAAAAGGCCATGGCCGAGGCCGGCGTGAAGCGCGCGGACGTCACCGGCACCGGCAAGGACGGTCGCGCCACCAAGGCCGACGTCGCCGCCGCCGTGGCCGCCGCCAAGTCCTCCACCACCAGCGCCGCGCCCGCTCCGGCCCCGCGCGCTCCGGTCCCGGCGGATGACGCCGCCCGCGAGGAACGGGTCAAGATGACCCGCCTGCGCCAGACCATCGCCCGCCGCCTGAAGGACGCGCAGAACACCGCCGCGATCCTGACCACCTACAACGAGGTGGACATGACGGAGACGATGGCTCTGCGGAAGGAATACAAGGAGCTGTTCGAGAAGAAGCACGGCGTGAAACTGGGCTTCATGTCCTTCTTCACCAAGGCCTGCTGCCACGCGCTGAAGGAGGTCCCCGAGGTCAACGCAGAGATCGACGGCACCGACATCGTCTTCAAGAACTTCGTGCACATGGGCATCGCGGCGGGCACGCCGCAGGGTCTGGTTGTGCCGGTGATCCGGGACGCCGACCAGATGTCCTTTGCCGAGATCGAGAAGGCCATCGCCGAGAAGGGCAAGCGCGCCCGCGACGGCAAGCTGTCCATGGCTGAAATGCAGGGCGGCACCTTCACCATCTCGAACGGTGGCGTCTACGGTTCGCTGATGTCCTCGCCGATCCTGAACCCGCCGCAGTCGGGCATCCTCGGCATGCACAAGATCCAGGACCGGCCCATGGTGGTCAACGGCGAGATCAAGATCCGCCCGATGATGTACCTCGCCCTCAGCTACGACCACCGCATCGTCGACGGCAAGGGCGCCGTGACCTTCCTGGTGCGCGTGAAAGAGGCGCTGGAAGATCCGCGCCGCCTGCTGATGGACCTGTAATGGCGGGTTGAACACCCACCCGATGGCGGGCGCGTCGCGATGCGCCCGCCAACCCGATGCCGGGCGGAAGCCCCCTCCGCCCGCGGGCTGACCTTCAAGGCCCGCGCTTCATGGATCGCCCGGGCACTGGAGGCCGCATGACCACGCAACTGCTTCTCAGATACGACAGCTTCGACCAATCCGCCTTCGACGCCGATGCCGAGGCGCGCGGTCAGGCCGGGCTGACGCTGCTGCAACTCTGGACCGAGGGCGCCGCCCGCTGGGCGCTGTTTTCCGTCAACGACAGGGGCAAGGCGCAGGACTGGCTCTCGAAAGAGGCCGCGCTCGGCCACCCGCCCGGTGCCGCCCACCTGCTGGAAACCGCATGACCCGCCTGCCCCCGCCCCGGACGCCCCGCCCCGACAACGCAGGCCGCCCGCAAGCACCGGAGGCAGCACGCCGCCCATGACGCCCGAACTCACCATCCTCACCCTCGCCGCCCTCTGGCAGGTCGTGCATTTCGCCCTCTACTCGGTCACCGCGCAAAGGCAGGTCGGCCCGAAATACGCCGCCTCGCCGCGCGACACGCCACGCCAGCTGACCGGCATCGCGGGCCGGGCGCAGCGTGCCATGACCAACCACTTCGAGGGGCTGATCCTCTTCGCCATCGCCACGCTGACCCTCACCTATGCCGACAAGACCGGCGACACCACGGCGATGCTCGCCGCCCTCTACCTCGCCGCGCGGCTGCTCTACCTGCCCGCCTACCTGCTGGGCTGGACGCCCTGGCGCTCGCTGATCTGGGCCCCGGGCTTCGGCGCCACCGTGGCGCTGCTGATCCTCGCCCTGATATGACCCGCACCGGACAGAAGGCAGCCCCCGCTTCTTCTGTCCTGAAATATCCCGGGGGCTCCGCAGGAGCGGGGGCAGAGCCCCCTCCACGGCCAGCCCCAAAGACTGACAGGAGACTGAACATGGCTGACTACGACGTGATCGTCATCGGCGCCGGCCCCGGCGGCTACGTGGCCGCGATCCGCTGCGCGCAACTGGGCCTCAAGACCGCCTGCGTCGAGGGCCGCGAGACCCTCGGCGGCACCTGCCTCAACGTGGGCTGCATCCCCTCCAAGGCGCTGCTGCATGCCAGCCACCAGCTGCACGAGGCGGAGCACAACTTCGCCAAGATGGGCCTGAAGGGCAAATCGCCGTCGGTCGACTGGAAACAGATGCTGTCCTACAAGGACGACGTCATCGGCCAGAACACCAAGGGCATCGAGTTCCTGTTCAAGAAGAACAAGGTCGACTGGCTCAAGGGCTGGGGCTCGATCCCGGAAAAGGGCAAGGTCACGGTCGGCGACGAGACCCACAATGCCAAATCCATCATCATCGCCTCCGGCTCCGAGGTCGCCTCGGTCCCCGGCGCCGAGGTCACGGTCGACAATGACGGCGGCGTGGTGGTCGACAGCACCGGCGCGCTGGCCCTGCCCAAGATCCCCAAGAAGATGGTCGTCATCGGCGCCGGCGTGATCGGGCTGGAAATGGGCTCGGTCTACAAGCGCCTCGGCGCCGAGGTGCAGGTCATCGAATTCCTCGACCACATCACGCCGGGCATGGACGCCGAGGTGCAGAAGACCTTCCAGCGCATCCTCGGCAAGCAGGGGCTGGCGTTCACCATGGGCGCCGCCGTGTCCAAGGTCGAGACCGCCCGGGGCAAGGCCAAGGTCACCTACAGGCTGCGCAAGGACGACAGCGAACATTCGGTCGACGCCGATGTCGTGCTGGTCGCCACCGGGCGCAAACCCTTCACCGAGGGCCTGGGCCTCGACGCGCTCGGCATCGAGATGACGCAGCGCGGCCAGATCGCGGTCAACGACCACTGGCAGACCTCCGTCGAGGGCATCTATGCCATCGGTGACGTGATCGAGGGCCCGATGCTGGCCCACAAGGCGGAGGACGAGGGCATGGCCGCCGCCGAGGTCATCGCGGGCAAGCATGGCCATGTGAACTACGGCGTGATCCCTTCGGTGATCTACACCGCCCCCGAGGTCGCCATGGTCGGCGCCACCGAGGCGCAACTGAAAGAGGCGGGCAAGGCCTACAAGGTCGGCAAGTTCTCCTTCATGGGCAATGGCCGCGCCAAGGCGGTCTTCCGAGGGCGAAGGCTTCGTCAAGCTCCTGGTGGACAAGGAAACCGACCGCATCCTCGGCTGCCACATCATCGGCCCCGCGGCGGGCGACCTGATCCACGAGATCTGCGTCGGCATGGAATTCGGCGCCAGCGCCGAGGACATCGCCCTGACCTGCCACGCCCACCCGACCTTCTCCGAGGCGGTGCGCGAGGCGGCGCTGGCCTGCGGCGACGGCGCGATCCACGCCTGATCGCCCCCCTGTTCACGAAGGAAAACGGCCCCCTGACAGGCATCAGGGGGCCGTTTTTCATGGTCTACGCGCCGGTCTACGCGCCGGTCCGCGGGACGGTCCGTGGGACGGTGGGCGGGGCGATTTTCCGCAGGAAAGAGCGGCGGACCGCCGTCATGCCCGCAGGCGCGGGACAGGCCTCAGGCCAGGTCCTTCTCCACGTCGAAGCCCGCCTCCAGCATCAGCGCATTGGACGCCGTCTCGACCTCCTGTTCCAGCCGCTTCAGGAAGGTCTCGCGGTCCAGCCCCGGCGCGATCGGCGGCAGGAACTCGACCACCGCAAGGCCCGGTTTGCGCAGGATGCCCTTGCGCGGCCAGAACAGGCCCACGTTGGTCGCCGCAGGCACGCAGGTCTGTCCGGTCTGTTCATAAAGCAGCGCGGCGCCGACCTTGAACGGCGCCCGCACGCCGGGTGCGATGCGCGAGCCCTGCGGGTAGATGATCAGCTGCCCGGGCTCGGCCGCCCCCTGCTCGACGTCGCGCAGCATCTTGGCGATGGCCTGCCCGCGCTTGCCGCGTTCCACCGGGACGCAGCCGATCTTCAGCGCGTATTGTCCGATCACCGGCGCGTACATCAATTCGCGCTTCATGATGAACTTGCCCGCCGGCACGACCGAGAAAATCAGGATGATATCGAGGAAGGACTGATGCTTTGCCGCGATCAGCACCTCTCCGGTCGGCACCTCGCCGCGCAGTTCCGTCCGCAGGCCGCAAAGCACCCGCGCGGTGAAGCGCACCCAGACGCAATAGGTCTTGCAGGCGGCGCGCGCGCCGCGCGCCGAGAACAGCGCCCAGGGCAGGAAGAGGATCCCCAGGATCGCCATCATGGCGTACATCTGGACGACGAAGATCAGCGACAGTACCCAGCGCATCAGGCCAGCCTTTCCAGCACGCGGCGCGCGGCCATCCACGTCGCCCCCAGCGCCACCAGCGCCGCCAGCGGCGGCACCAGCAGCGGCAGAACCCATTGCAGGCCCTGGAACCGCAGGCCGGTGAGAAAGCCGCCGGTCTCTCCGGCGGCGGGCATCAGCAGGATCGCCACCAGTCCGGCAAGGCTGCCCAGGGCCGCGCCGATCAAGGTCCGCAGGGTGAACCGCCGCACGAAGGCGCGCGCGATGTAGCTGTCGGTCGCGCCGACCAGCCGCAGCACCGCGATGACCTGCGCATTGGCCGCCAGCGCCGCATTGGCCGCCAGCGTCACCATGGCCCCGGTTGCCGCGCCGATCAGCAGGATCGAGACCCAGCCCAGCAGCTTCAGCCGCCCCGCCGCCGCCACCAGCGGGCGGCGCCAGCGCGTGTGTTCGTCCAGCACCGCACCGGGTGCCTCGGCCTGAAGCCGCAGGCGCAGCCCCTCGGCGTCGAAGCCGTCGTCTTCCTCGACGATCTCGATCAGGCGCGGCACCGGCAGGCTTTCCAGCGGCAGGTCGGGGCCGAACCAGGGCTCCAGCAGGGCGCGCTGCTCGTCGTCCGACAGCGCCCGGGCCGAGGCCACCCCCGGCGTCTGCGCCAGAACCCGGAGCGCGGCGGCGCTCTGCGCCTCGGCCTGCCCCGGCGGCGCCGAGATGCGGATCGTCGAGGCGCGCGCCAGCTCCTCGCCCCAGGTATAGGCCAACCGCCCCGAGGCCAGCGCAAGCGCCAGCGCGAAGATCGTCAGAAAGGCCATGGCCGCCGAGGTGAAGAGCGTCAGCCACACGGTGAAGCCCGAGGGCGGCACCACCCGGTCCGCCGCCGCATCGCCACGCATCAGCCCGCGCAGGGTGTCCAGAATCAATGCCTTCACAGGTCCGCCCCCGCCGCGATCAGCGTCCGGTTGGCGATGCGCAGGTTGCGCGCCGGGACCATCGACTTGGCCGCGCGGATCAGCATCAGGTCGTGGGTCGCGATCATCACCGTCTTGCCCATGCGGTTCAGCTCCACCAGCAGGCGCAAGAGGCGCTGCGACATCTCCCAGTCGACGTTGCCGGTGGGCTCGTCCGCAAGGATCACATCCGGCGACAGGATCAGCGCCCGGGCCAGCGCCGCGCGCTGCCGCTCGCCGCCCGACAGCTCTGGCGGGCGGGCGTTGAACTTGCCGGTCAGCCCGACCCAGCTCATCAGCTCGTTCAGGTTGTCGGTCTGCGCCGGGGAGGCCTGCCCCGAGACGGTCAGCGGCAGGGCCACGTTCTCGGCCACCGGCAGGTGATCGAGGAACTGGCAGTCCTCGTGCACCACGCCGATCCGCCGCCGGGTCAGGGCGATGGCGTCGCGGGACATGCTGTGCACGTCCTCTCCGAACAGGCGGATGCTGCCCTCGGTCGGCTTCAGCGCGCCGTAGCACAGTTTCAGGAAGGTGGTCTTGCCCGCCCCCGACGGCCCGGTGAGGAAATGAAAGGCCCCCGGTGCAAGGTGCAACGACATATCGGTCAGAAGCGCGTCGCCGCTGTAGGAATAAGCCACGTTGTCCAGCTCTATCACGTCGGCTTTGCCCCCTGATGCCGTGTCGCCCCGTTTTGCCCGAGCCTCGCGGATCATGCAACGCAAGGCGATGAAGGGGCATGGACTTTTCCCAATCAGCCATACACCATATGGTCAAGCAGGACGCTCAAGGAACGGCGTTTCGGAGGACCGAGCAGGATGCGGCTGATTTGCCCCAATTGTGGTGCGCAGTACGATGTACCGGTGGATGTGATCCCCGAGGCCGGGCGCGACGTGCAATGTTCGAATTGCGGTCACACCTGGTTCCAGCGCCACCCGGACGAGGATGCCGACCTGGCGGAGGATCTGCAACGGCCCATCCCCGATCCCGCACTGGGAACCCGAGGACGAGGACGAAGACGGTCCGCCGCCCGCGCCCCCGGTCGGCGCGCCGGACCCGCAACGCCGCCTCGACCCCGAGATCGCCGAGATCTTCCGCGAGGAACGCGAGTACGAGGACCGGCGGCGCTCTGCCGAAACGCTCGAAAGCCAGCCCGATCTGGGCCTGACCGAACCCGACGAGGACGAACAGGCCCGGCGGGCGCGGCAGGCGCGCGAGCGCATGGCGAAGATGCGCGGCTCTGACGACGCCGCCCCGCCCGCGGCCCCGCCCCCGGACAAGGCAGACCCCGAGGGCACGGCCATGGCCGCAGCGGCCGCCGCCGCCGCAGGATCGCGCCGCGACCTGCTGCCCGATGTGGACGAGATCAACCAGTCGCTGCGCAGCAATGGCGCCGAAACGCGCGTCGTGGACAGCGCCAAGGACGAAACCGCGCGCCGGGACGCCGAGGCGGCGCGCCATGGCGGCGGCTTCGGCAAGGGCTTCCTGACCATGGTGGTGCTGGTCGGCGGCGCGGTGGCGCTCTATGCCTTCGCCCTCGGCCTTGCCGACAGGGTCCCCGCCCTTGCGCCGCTGCTCGACAGCTACGTGACGGCGGTCGACCAGGCCCGCGCCTGGCTGGACGCGCAGGTCACCGCGCTGCTGACCACGCTGGATTCCCTCAGCTCCGAGGCCCAGACCGAGGCGCCCGAAACCACAGCGCCGGAAACCATGCCCCCGGCAGAGCCCGCACCGGAAGGCAACTGATCCCCGGCCCCGCGCCGGGGGCATAGGCCCGCGCCCCTTCTGCGCAGCCACCAGTTCGGCGGCCTCTCCCCCATGGCCACGCCAGCCCCGTTGAAGCCCCCGGACGGCGCCTTCGGCAGGCTGACGGTCCACATGATCGGCCATCACCCATGAGACCGGTCCGCCGCGGCTTTTTGCCGGACATTCAAGCGTGATCCAAAGGAAAAGGCAGCAAGGGATCAGCCTTTTCCCCAAACCGCCCCCCGGGCGCAAAGATCTCGCCGGGAGGCTGTCCAACCAGTCGCACCCGACACAGGCACCTGAAATAACTGGTTATTTTCCGAAGCACCGCGCCGGCAGCCGCGTTCCGGGGCCCGCGATCTGCGCCGCCCCCATTGATCCGCCCTTGCCGGTCGCCCAATAATCCGGCTCAGTGTGGGCAGACCCCGAACCGGCCAGCAGGAGGCGACCATGGACGGCACCTATTCGCAGAACGATCTTTCTCACGTGGTCGAGGCCGACAAGGCCCACGTCTGGCACCACCTCGTGCAGCACAGGGGCTTCGACACCAAGGATCCGAACATCATCGTCGAGGGCAAGGGCATGCGCGTCTGGAACCAGGCGGGCAAGGAACATCTCGACGCGGTCTCGGGCGCGGTCTGGACGGTCAACGTGGGCTACGGGCGCGAGCGCATCGCCAAGGCGGTCTACGACCAGCTCCTGCGGATGAACTACTTCGCCGGTGCCGCCGGATCGGTCCCCGGCGCGCTCTTCGCCGAAAAGCTGATCGACAAGATGCCGGGCCTTTCCCGCGTCTACTATTGCAACTCGGGGTCCGAGGCCAACGAGAAGGCCTTCAAGATGGTCCGCCAGATCGCCCACAAGCGCTACGGCGGCAAGAAACACAAGATCCTCTTCCGCGACCGCGACTACCACGGCACCACCATCGGCTGCCTCTCGGCGGGCGGCCAGGAAGAGCGCAACGCCCAATACGGCCCCTTCGCGCCGGGCTTCGTGCGCGTGCCGCATTGCCTCGAATACCGCGCCGCCGATCAGGGCGCGCCGACCCAGAACTACGGCGAATGGGCCGCCGACCAGATCGAACAGGTGATCCTGCGCGAAGGCCCCGATACCGTGGGCGCGCTCTGCCCGGAACCGGTGACCGCAGGCGGCGGCGTCATCGTCCCGCCGGACGACTACTGGCCCAAGGTGCAGGAGATCTGCCGCAAGTACGACATCCTGCTGCACATCGACGAGGTCGTCTGCGGCGTCGGGCGCACCGGCACCTGGTTCGGCTACCAGCACTACGGCATCGAGCCGGACTTCGTCACCATGGCCAAGGGCGTGGCCTCGGGCTACGCCGCCATCGCCTGCTGCGTCACCTCGGAACGGGTCTTCGACCTCTTCCGGGACGACGCCAGCGATCCGATGAGCTACTTCCGCGACATCTCGACCTTCGGCGGCTGCACGGCGGGCCCGGCGGCGGCCATCGAGAACATGGCCATCATCGAAGAGGAAGGCCTGCTCGAAAACACCACGACCATGGGCGACTACATGCTCGACCAGCTGCAGGCGCTGGCCGACCGCCACGCGGTGATCGGCGACGTGCGCGGCAAGGGCCTCTTCCTCGGCACCGAACTGGTGGAAGACCGCGAAACCCGCAAGCCGGTGGCCGAGGCACAGGCGCAGGCGGTCACGGCGGACTGCATGGCGCAGGGCGTCATCGTGGGCGTCACCAACCGCTCGGTGCCGGGCTACAACAACACGCTGTGCTTCTCGCCCGCGCTGATCGCCACGAAGGACGACATCGACCAGATCGTCTCGGCGGTGGACGGCGCCCTTGGCCGCGTCTTCGGCTGAAACCGTGGCGCACCGCCTGAATGCCTACGGACAGCCCATCGGGCTGCCCGTCGACCTGCCCCTGCCCCGTCCACTGCCGCCACACGACGACCTGACGGGCCGCAGCGTCACGCTCAGCGCGCTCACACCCGACCACGCGCCCGCGCTCTACAGGGCCATGACCGACCCCGCCGGCTGGACCTATCTCGGCGCCGACGAGCCCCGGACGGACGAGGCCGCGGCCCGCCGCTGGGCCAAGGCCAAGGCCGCCTCGCAAGACCCGCTCTTCTACAGCCTGCTGGTCGGGGGCGCCCCGCAGGGCGTCCTCTCCCTCCTGCGCATCAACCCCGAGGCCGCCAGCATCGAGGTCGGCTACATCCACTACGCCCCCGCCCTGCAAGGCACCCTGGCCGCGACCGAGGCGCAGTTCCTGCTGATGCGCCATGTCTTCGACGACCTCGGCTACCGCCGGCACGAATGGAAATGCGACGCCCTCAACGCGCCCTCCCGCAAGGCCGCCGAACGCCTCGGCTTCACCTACGAAGGCACCTTCCGGCAGGCGCTGGTCTACAAGGGCCGCAACCGCGACACCGCGTGGTTCTCGATCACCGACAGCGAATGGCCCGCCCTCAAGGCCCGCTTCACCCGCTGGCTCTCGCCGGGCAACTTCCACCCCGACGGCAGGCAGAAGAAACGCCTGCAGGACGCCTGATCTTCTTCTTGGTCCAAATACCCTTGGGGTCCGGGGCAAAGCCCCGCTGACGGGACGGCGGGCGGGGTGATGTGGCGCAGCCACGAGCGCCGTCCCCGTCGAAAACGAAAAGGGCCGCGAAACGCGACCCTCTCCGTGAAATCCTGCGGAAGGACTCAGCCGTTGACGCTGTCCTTCAGGGCCTTGGCGATGGTCATCTTGACCTGCTTGTCGGCTTCCTTCTTGAACTGCTCGCCGGTCGCGGGGTTGCGGACCATGCGCTCGGGGCGCTCCTTGCAGTAGATCTTGCCGACGCCCGGCAGGGTCACGGCGCCGCCTGCGGCCACTTCCGAGGTGATGATCTCGACAATCGAGTCGAGCGCCGTGCCGGCGGTCTTCTTGTCCGCATCCATCTTCTCGGCCAGCGCTGCAACCAGCTGGGTCTTCGTCATCGGTTTCGTCGCCATTTCAATGGTCTCCTTCATAGCGCCTGCGTTGTGCATTCTTGCGCGACTGTCTTCGTTCCCCGTCACCCCGAAAGCCCTGGCACCCGGTGCCCACCCTCGCGGCTTCAGCAGCCCCTCATGCCCAATCCATTGGGCCTCTGAGGCGCAATAAAACCGTATACTGTGGGAAAACACAACAATTCGTGGCCTTGTTTATATGGGTAAAACGCATTTTGTGCCGGTTTCCGCCGGGTCACGGCGCCTAAAGAAAGGCGGTCTCCTCGAAACTCCGCAGTTTCCGGCTGTGAATGCGCTCCAAAGGCATGTCGCGCAATGCCTCCATGGCGCGAATCCCGATCATCAGGTGCCGCGCCACCTGCGTCTTGTAGAAGTCCGAGGCCATGCCGGGAAGCTTCAGCTCGCCATGCAGCGGCTTGTCGCTGACACAGAGCAGCGTGCCGTAGGGCACCCGGAACCGGAACCCGTTCGCGGCAATGGTCGCGCTTTCCATGTCCAGCGCGATGGCCCGCGACTGCGACAGCCTCTGCACCGGCCCGGTATGATCGCGCAACTCCCAGTTGCGGTTGTCGACCGAGGCCACGGTGCCGGTCCGCATCACCCGCTTCAGGTCGTAGCCCTTCAGCTGGGTCTCGGCGGCAACCGCCTCTTCCAGGGCGATCTGGATCTCGGCCAGCGCCGGGATCGGCACCCAGACCGGCAGGTCGTCGTCCAGCACCTTGTCCTCGCGCAGGTAGGCATGGGCCAGAACGAAATCGCCCAGCGACTGCGAGTTCCGCAGCCCCGCGCAATGCCCCACCATCAGCCAGGCATGGGGCCGCAGCACCGCGATATGGTCGGTCGCGGTCTTGGCGTTCGAGGGCCCCACCCCGATATTGACCAGCGTGATGCCCTGATTGTCGGCCCGCTTCAGGTGATAGGTCGGCATCTGCGGCATCTTGCCGGTCGGCGGGATCTCTTCCGTCGCGCTGGTGATCTCGACGTTCCCCGTCGAGACAAAGCTGGTGTAGCCGCTCTCGGGATCGGCCAGCATGGCGCGGGCATAGGCCTCGAACTCGGTCACGTAGAACTGGTAGTTGGTGAACAGCACGTGGTTCTGGAAATGCGCCGGGTCGGTGGCGGTGTAATGCGACAGCCGCGCCAGCGAGTAATCGACCCGCTGCGCCGAAAAGGGCGCCAGCGGTGCCGCCCCGTCCGCGGCCAGCCCGGCCACGCCGTTGACGATGTCGTCATTGGTCGAGGCCAGGTCCGGCACGTCGAAGACATCGCGCAGCACGAAGGCGCTCGCCCCCTCCTGCGGCACGGTGATCTCGGGGAAATTGGCGACGGCGAAATGCACCGGCATCGGCGTGTCCGACACACCGATCTGCACCTTCACGCCGTGGTTGCCCAGCAGCAGGCCGATCTGCTGCGCCAGGTAGCCCCTGAACATGCCCGTGCCGCGTGACGGTCGTGGCATAGGTGCCGGGCGCGGTCACATGACCGAAGGACAGGCGGCTGTCGACCTTGGCGAAGCTGACGGTGCTGAAACGCACCTCGGGGTAGAAGGCCCGGTAGCGCCGGCCCGGATGCCCCGAGGCCATGGCCTCCATGAAGCGGTCGCGCAGGAAGGTCGCGGCCTCGTCGTAAAGCGCGCACAGCCGCGCGACGGCGGCCTTGGGATCGTCGAACATCTCGGGCGCGGGCGCCTCGGGCGTCTCGACCGGAAGGGAATGCGGGTGGTCCTGCATGGGGACTCCTTTTCCGGGGCAAACTCTCACTTCGCGCGCCCGCAATCAAGACGGGAACCGCCGGGGCGGACGCGGGGTTTCTCCGCCACCCAGGCAAGGCCACGCCTGATCCTCCGCCCCGACACCGGACGCGGACCCGACTGCGGCGCCATCGCCCCGGGGGCGGCGCTGGCGCTCCCGACCGCCGACCAGGAACCCCGACCCCGACCCCGACCGCTTGGCGCCGCCACCGCGTGCAAAAGCAACCGTCCCCCGCCGGGCACCGCCCGGACTGCGCCCCGGCACCCCCCCCCCCGCGCCAGGCTGCCCCGCCCTCCGGCCAAGGCGGCCCTGCTGCACCGGCTGGAATCCGGCGCCGGACCGAGGCGCCCCGGGGCGTCTTTTGCGCAGGGCCGCGCACCCGCCGCAGGCCTCCCGCAGCTACCGCCCGCGCGACGCCCCGACACCGCGCGGCGCCCCTGCTTCTTCTTGGTCCAAATACCTCTCGCCCGGCCGCCCACCGCGATCCGGTTGACACGGGGCGCAATCCGGCGCGCAATGCCGCCCGAGAAGGAGACATGCCATGAACGCCCCCCGGAACCCCGCCAACCTCGATCACTGGCAGGAACGCGTCGACCTTGCCGCCGCCTTCCGCTGGACCGTGCGCCTGAACATGCACGAGGCGGTGGCCAACCACTTCAGCCTCGCCATCAACGAGGACGGCACCGAGTTCCTGATGAACCCGAACCAGCAGCATTTCTCGCGGATCAAGGCCAGCGACCTCCCGGTGGTCGACGCCAACGACCCCGAGACGCTGAACCGCCCCGGCGCGCCCGACCCCACCGCCTGGGGCCTGCACGGCGGGCTGCACCGGCACTGCGCCCATGCGCGCTGCGCCATGCATGTGCATTCGCCCTATGCCACGGTGCTGGCCTGCCTGCAGGACAAGCGCCTGCCGCCGCTCGACCAGAACGCCGCGATGTTCTTCAACCGGGTCGCGGTGGACGATGCCTACGGCGGCCTCGCCTTCGAGGACGAGGGCAACCGCTGCGCCCAGCTTCTGTCGGACCCCAAGGTCAAGACGCTGGTGATGGGCAACCACGGCGTGATGATCATCGGCGACACCGTGGCCGAGACCTTCAACCGCCTGTTCTACTTCGAGCGTGCGGCGCAGACCTATATCATGGCGCTGCAGACCGGGCAGCCGCTGGCCTTCCTGTCCGACGAGGTCGCGGAAAAGACCGCGCGCGAGATCGAGGACTACCCGGAACAGGACATCCGGCACCTTGCCGAGCTTAAGGCGATCCTCGACGAGGAAGGCGCGGATTACGCGTGCTGAGGGGCGGCGGCGGGTTGAAAACCCGCCCCGCCGCAGGCCTCGGGCGGGCGCTGACCCGCCCCGGGGCAGGCCTCAGCCCTTGCGCAGCCCGGTGGCGACCAGCATGCCCTTGCGCTTGGCCTCGTAGTAGTAGCCCTCGGCGTACCACTTGATGGCGCTGTCCCAGTCGCCGTCCGAGACCATATAGGCGCCCTTCAGGTATTTCAGCGCGTATTGCAGGTTGGTATCCGCATCCAGCAGGTCGTTCGGCTGGCCCTGAAAGCCCATGGAACGGGCGGTCGCCGGAAGGATCTGGAACAACCCGTAATAGGGCCCGTTCCGCGCCCAGGGGCGATGCGTGCTCTCGCGGATCGCAAGACGATGCACCAGCCCGCGCGGCAGCTCGTAGTGATCCGCCCAGCGGTTGATCTTCTGGCGCAGTTCCGGGGTTTCGTTCGGGTGCAGGGGAATCCTGTGTTCCACGAGCGCCATGGCCGGCTGTTCATCGGGCGCCGTCTTCGGCGCGGCACAGGCGGTCAGCAGGGCCAGACCGGCCAGCGCGAATATCAGACGAGTCGTCATCGGGTCACACTCCAAGGCTATGGCCTCTTAGTCCCGCGCCGCGCACCGGGCGAGTCCGGCGCGGCACGACAGGCAAAACCTTGCCACTCGCGCCCCTGACGCAGCGGAATGTGGCCCATGATCCGGGCAGTCGGGACAGGGTTGCCTGCCTCTTGTGCACTTCGGTCGCGCTTGCATCCCCCAACGCCCGACGCCATCTATGCCGCATGACACCGAAAACGCTTCTTTCCCCGGGCCATGGCTACTCGGCCCGCGCCCTCGCCGCGCGGCTTTTGCCCGAGGGCTGGACCGTGCTGGGCACGCATCGCGACCCGGACCGGGCAGAGGCGATCCGCGCCACCGGCGCGACCCCCGTGCTGTGGGAGAAGGCGGCCCTGGCCGAGGCGCTGTCGCGGGCCTCGCACCTGCTGATCTCTCCCGCCCCGACCGCCGAGGGCGACCCGAGCCTCGCCCTCTTGTCCGAAGAGATCGCCCGCCGCGCGCCGCATCTGGCCCGGGCGGGCTACCTCTCCACCACCGGGGTCTACGGCGACCACGCAGGCGCATGGGTCGACGAAAGCGCCGCCCTCGCCCCCGCGACCCGGCGCGGCGCGGCCCGCGTCAGGGCAGAGGCCCAGTGGCGCGCCATCCCCGGCCTGCCGCTGCACATCTTCCGCCTCGCCGGGATCTACGGGCCCGGGCGCGGCCCCTTCGAGAAGGTCCGGCGCGGCACCGCCCGGCGCATCGTCAAACCCGGGCAGGTCTTCTCGCGCATCCATGTCGAGGACATCGCCCGCGTGCTGCATGCCTCGATCGAGGCGCCCTCGCCCGGCACCGCCTACAATGTCTGCGACGACGATCCGGCGCCGCCGCAGGACGTCATTGCCCATGCCGCGAGGCTGCTGGGCCTGCCGCTTCCGCCCGAGGTGCCCTTCGACGAGGCCGAGCTGAGCCCCATGGCCCGCAGCTTCTACGCCGAAAGCAAGCGCGTCTCGAACGCGCGCATCAAGGAAGAGCTGGGGGTGACGCTGGCCTATCCCGACTACCGCACCGGCCTTGCCGCGCTGCTGCAAGCCGAAGGCAGGGACTAGAGCATGCCGCGCGACCTGCTGCGCAACATGGCCGAAGAGCCCGAGGTGCGCAGCCCGGAAAGCCTCGACGACCTGCTGAAGGCGATGCGCCCGGAGAAGGGCGACCTGCGTGTCTCTGTCGAGGATGTGCTGCGGCGCGTCGGCGGGCGCTCTTTCCCGGCGGTGATCCTTGTCCCGGCCATCGTTCTGGTCTCTCCGGTCTCGGGGATTCCCGGCACGCCGACGCTGGCCGGGATGATCGTGCTGCTCTGCGCCGTTCAGGCGCTGGTGGGCAAGAAACACCTCTGGCTGCCGGGTTTCCTGCGCCGCCGCAGCGTCAGCGCGGCGCGCATGCTGCGCGCGGTGGAATGGCTGCGCCGTCCCGCCGGCTGGATGGACCGCCACTCGCACAACCGCCTGCGGCTGCTGGTGAGCGGCCCGGCCAAGCCGCTGGCCTATGCGGCGACGGCGCTGGTGGCCGTGTCCCGGCCGCTGCTGGAGCTGCTGCCCTTCGTCACCTCGTTCAGCGCGGGCGCCGTGGCCATGGTGATGTTCGGCCTGATGACCCGCGACGGCGCCTACGCGCTGGCCGGATACGCGCAGGGCGCGCTGGTCTACCTGATCCTGCTCAGCATCTGGTTCGGGATCTTCTAGACGCGGTTTCGCCTCGCGCGGTGCGCAGGTGACCGGCGGGGAGGCTTTGCCTCCCCGGACCCCTCCAGGATACTTCCGGACAGAAGAAGCGCAGGCGGGCGCCTGGGTCAGGCGCGCTTGTCCATGACCTCGACGCCGAGGACCGAGAGCACCCCGGCCTCGATATCCTTCGCATTCATCCCGGCCACCGCGTACATATCCGCCGGAGAGGCCTGGTCGATGAAGATGTCGGGCAGCACCATCGAGCGGTACTTCAGCCCGCGGTCGAAGACCCCCTCGTCGGCCAGAAGCTGCGCGACATGGCTGCCGAAGCCGCCGACGGCGCCCTCTTCGATGGTGATTAATGCGTCGTGGTCGCGCGCGAGGCGCAGGATCAGCTCGCGATCCAGCGGCTTGGCAAAGCGCGCATCGGCCACCGTCGGGGATATGCCGCGCGCCTCCAGCGCCTCGCAGGCTGTCAGCACCTCGCCCAGCCGGGTGCCGAAGCTGAGGATCGCCACGCCCTTGCCCTGGCGGATCATCCGGCCCTTGCCGATCTCGAGCACTTCGCCACGCTCGGGCATCTCGACGCCGCGCCCCTCGCCACGCGGATAGCGGAAGGCGATGGGGCCCTCGTCATGGGCGGCGGCGGTGGCCACCATGTGCTTCAGCTCCGCCTCGTCGGCGGCGGCCATGACCACGAAGCCCGGCAGGTTGGCCAGAAAGGCCACGTCGAAGGATCCCGCATGCGTGGCGCCGTCGGCACCGACCAGCCCGGCGCGGTCGATGGCGAAGCGCACCGGCAGGCGCTGGATCGCCACGTCATGCACCACCTGATCGTAGCCGCGCTGCAGGAAGGTCGAATACATCGCGCAGAAGGGCCGCATGCCGCCCGCCGCCAGACCGGCGGCGAAGGTCACCCCGTGCTGTTCCGCGATGCCCACGTCGAAGCAGCGCGAGGGGTAGCGTTCGGCAAAGAGGTCGAGCCCGGTGCCGTCCGGCATGGCCGCAGTCACGGCGCAGATGCCGCTGTCCTCGGCGGCCTGCTGCATCAGCGCCTCGGCGAAGACCCCGGTATAGGCGGGCGCGTTGGACTTCGCCTTCTTCTGCTGGCCGGTGACCACGTCGAACTTGCCGCGTGCATGGCCCTTGTCGGGCGCATGTTCGGCCGGGTCGTAGCCCTTGCCCTTCTTGGTGATGCAATGGATCAGGATCGGCCCGGTCGCGCGCTGGCGCACCGTGCGCAGCACCGGCAGAAGCTGGTGCAGGTCGTGCCCGTTCAGCGGCCCGAGGTAGGAAAAGCCCAGTTCCTCGAAGAGCGTGCCGCCCACGGCCATGCCCTTCAGCATCTCCTTGGCGCGCTTGGCGCCCTCGCGGAAGGGCGGCGGCAGGAAGCTGGCGGCGCCCTTCACGGCGGCCTTCAGGTCCTGAAACGGCGCCTCGGCATAGAGCCGCGAGAGGTAGGACGACAGCGCCCCGGTGGGCGGCGCGATGGACATCTCGTTGTCGTTGAGGATCACGATCAGCCGCTTGCCCAGATGGCCCGCGTTGTTCAGCGCCTCAAAGGCCATGCCCGCGCTCATGGCGCCGTCGCCGATCACCGCGATGGCATCGCCATGGCCGGTGTCGCAGGCGCCGCCCAGATCGCGCGCCACGGCGAACCCCAACGCGGCAGAGATCGAGGTCGAGGAATGCGCCGCGCCGAAGGGATCGTAGGGCGATTCGGACCGCTTGGTGAAGCCCGACAGCCCGTCCTTCTGGCGCAGGGTCGACATCCTGTCGCGGCGCCCGGTGAGAATCTTGTGCGGGTAACACTGGTGGCTGACGTCCCAGATGATCTTGTCGCGCGGCGCGTCGAAGACCGCGTGCAGCGCCACCGTCAGCTCGACCACGCCGAGGCCGGCGCCCAGATGGCCGCCGGTCTCGGACACGGCAGAGATCGTCTCGGCCCGCAATTCGCCGGCCAGACGCTCCAGCTCTGCATCGCTGAATTGCGACAGGTCGGACGGGTTTCGAACCCGGTCCAGAAGCGGCGTCGAGGGTCTGTCGGACATGGGTCCTCCGCGGATCAGTTCCGGCGCGAGATAACGAAGCGCGCAGCCTGTCGCAAGGTCTCGGCCTTTTCTCCGTAAACAGATAGGGCGTCGCAGGCTTCTGCCACAAGATCCGAGGCGCGGCGTTTCGCCCCGTCCACACCGAGGTGCGAGACGAAGGTCGCCTTGCCGCGCCCGGCATCCTTGCCCACCGCCTTGCCGACCGCCTGAACATCGCCTTCCACGTCCAGCACGTCATCGGCAATCTGGAAGGCCGTGCCAAGCCGGTCGCCGTAGTGCCGCAGCGCGCCCTGGTCCTGACCCGCCATGCAGGCCCCCGCCGAGGCCGCCCAGGAAATCAGCGCGCCGGTCTTGCCCGCCTGAAGCGCCGTGATCTCGGCCAGAGACAGCGCCCTGTCGCTGCTTTCGGCGGCGATGTCGCGCATCTGGCCGCCGACCATGCCCCGGACCCCGGCCGCATCGGCAAGGCTGCGGGCCAGATGGATGCGCCTCTCGGCGGGACAGACGGTCTGCAGGACCAGCTCGAAGGCCAGCGCCTGCAAGCCGTCCCCGGCCAGCACCGCGATGGTCTCGTCCCACTGGCGGTGGACCGTGGGCTTGCCGCGCCGCAGGTCGTCGTCGTCCATGCAGGGCAGGTCATCATGCACAAGGCTGTAGCTGTGCAGCGCCTCGATGGCGGCGGCGGCAGGCGCGGCATGGGTGCGCGCGATGCCGAACAGCAGCGCGCTCTCGATCACCAGGAAGGCGCGCAGCCCCTTGCCGCCCTGCACTGCGTATAGCATGGCGCGCGCCACCTCGGATTCGGTCTCGTGCAGCGCCATGGCGACATGGGCATGCGCAAGATCCGCGTCCAGCTGCAGGGCCTCGTCGAAAGAGGCCTCGCGGGCCTGCAACTCTTCCAGCCGCCCCACCAGGAACTCCGGCAGGGGCGCGTAGCTGCCGACCACCTAGAGCCCCTCGACCGCTTGCGTGCCCTTGGGGTTGCCCTCGCCGTCCAGCGTGATGGCCGCGACCTTCTCCTCGGCCTCGCTCAGCTTCTGGTCGCAGCGCTGCTTCAGCCGCGCGCCGCGCTCGTAGAGGCGGATCGATTCCTCCAGCGCCACGTCGCCGCGTTCCAGCTGGCCAACCACGCGCTCAAGCTCACCCATGGCCTGCTCAAAGCTCATCTCCGCCACATCGGCGTCCCGGTCTGTCTCGCTCATGCGGCGGCCTCCATCAGTATCTCGACATGTGCCCGCGCCGAGGCGGACAGGGCAGCCAGATCATACCCGCCCTCCAAAGTCGAGACCACCCGCCCGCCGCAGACATCCGCGGCGACATCGCAGATCGCCCGCGTGATCCAGCGGAAATCCTCGAGCGACCAGTTCAGACTGGCCAGCGGATCGTCCTGATGCGCGTCGAATCCCGCCGAGACGACAATCAACTCGGGGCGCCAGGCACGCAGCCGCGACAGGGCGGGCCCCAGTGCGGCACGCATCTCGGCGCCGCCGCTTTCGGGCGCCAGCGGCAGGTTCAGCACGGTATCATGGGCGCCACGCTCCTCGGCACGACCGGTCCCGGGCCAGAGCGGCATCTGATGCGACCCGATGAACAGCGCCCGCGCCTCGTCCCACAGCAGATCCTGCGTGCCGTTGCCGTGATGCACGTCGAAATCCAGCACCGCCACGCGCCCCAGCCCATGCGCATCCAGCGCATGTTTCGCCGCCAGCGCCGCGGTGCCGAACAGGCAGAAGCCCATGGGCGTCTCGGTCTCGGCATGGTGGCCGGGGGCCGGGTGGCGCAGAAGGCGTTCGCGACCGCGCCCTCCAGCACCAGGTCCACCGCCTGCACCGCCGCGCCCGCCGCCAGCCGCGCCGCCCGCAGGCTTCCCGGAGACATCCATGTATCGGAATCCAGCTGATGCAGACCGCTATCGGGCACCGCTGCCGCCAGCCGGTCGAGATAGCGCTGCGGATGCACCCGCAGCAGATCCGCGTCACGCGCCTCGCGCGCCGTCACGCGGCGCAGGTCCAGCCCCTCCAGCGCATGCAGCACATGCTCCAGCCGCGCCACCCGCTCGGGATGCCCCTCCGGCGTGACATGCTCCAGCCCGTCCGCATGGGTGATCAGAGCCGTGACCATGGAACCCCCTTCGTGTTTCTTCTTGGTCCAAATACCTCTGCGCCCCGCCCGCAGGGGGCGCCCCGCCCGAGGCCGGGCACTCTCAGTCCGGCGCCAGCATGTAGCCCGCGCCGCGCACCGTCTGCAGGTAGCGCGGCTGCTTGGGGTCGCTTTCCAGCTTGCGCCGCAGCCGGGTGATCTGCACGTCCACCGCGCGCTCCTGCGCCTGCCCCTTGTCGCGGCCCAGCTCCTCGACCAGCTTCGACCGGCTCAGCGCCTCGCCCGGCCGGGCCGAGAAGATCCGCATCAGCTGGCTTTCGGTCGCGGTCAGGCGCACCAGTTCCTCGCCCTGCCACATCTCGCCGCGCTCGATGTCGTAGCGGATCGGCCCCAGCGTCAAAAGCTTCGGCGCCACCTCCACCACCGGCGCCTCGGGCACGCGGCGCAGGATCGCGTTGATCCGCAAAAGCAGCTCCTTGGGCTCGAAGGGCTTCGACAGGTAGTCGTCCGCCCCGGCCTCCAGTCCGGCGATCCGGTCCTCGGTCTCGGACCGTGCGGTCAGCAGCAGGATCGGCATGGTCGAGCTCTCGCGGATCGCCCGGGTCAGGCTGATCCCGTCCTCGCCCGGCATCATCACGTCCAGCACCACCAGATCGAAATCCAGCCCCGCCAGCAGCCGCCGCGCATGCGCCGCATCGCGCGCCGCGCTGACAAGGAATCCGTGCCGGATCAGGAACTTCTGCAACAGTCCCCGAATACGCTCATCGTCGTCAACGATCAGCAGATGCGCGTCAAACTCGCTCATTCCCGGCCCTCCCTGAGCGCGTGATACTGGCCTCTCATCTCCGGGTCCATCATCTCTTCCAGAACCCGGCGGAAGCCCGCGACGGCCTCGGGCCCCGCCTCGCGGAAGGCCCTGCGCATCCGCACCCGCTGGGCCTCGGCCAACTCCCGCTCCAGCGCCTCGCCCTCGGCGGTCAGCTGCAGGTGGCGCTCGCGCTTGTCGATGCGGCTCGACCCGGCTTTCCACCAGCCCGTCGCCGATGAGCGTCCGCAGCACCCGGTTCAGCGACTGCTTGGTGACGCCGAGAATGGCCAGCAGGTTGTTGACAGTCGTTCCGGGCGCCGAGTGGATGAAATGCAGCGCCCGGTGATGGGCGCGGCCATAGCTGAGCTCGTCCAGAATGCGGTCCGGATCGGCGGTGAAGCCGCGATAGGCAAAGAACATCGCCTCCGCCCCCTGCCGCAGTTGCTCGTCGGTGAGATAAAGAAGCGTCTCGCCCTGAATGCGTCGTGTCTCTGCCACGCTGCCTCCGTCGTCGCCTTGCCGGTTTTCCGGGCAGCTTACGTCAGCCTTGTTGACATTCCAAGCACCGACTGTTAGCGAACCTCAGATTTGACGCAACTTTATGCCCGATCCACCCGGACCGGGCGCAACAAATGCAAATCGGAACCGCGTGAGCCAAAGGAGATCGAAGATGGCAGAAGGCGCATATGACGACCGCGACGGCAAGATCTGGCTGGATGGCCAGCTGGTAGACTGGCGGGCCGCGCAGGTTCACGTATTGACCCATGGCCTGCACTACGCCTCTTCGGTCTTCGAAGGCGAACGGGCCTATAACGGCAAGATCTTCCTGTCGCGCAAGCACTCGGAACGGCTGCATTTCTCGGCCAGGTGCCTCGACTTCGAGATCCCCTATTCCGTCGACGAGATCGAGGCCGCCAAGCAGGCCGTGCTGGACGCCAACGGCTTCACCGACGCCTATGTGCGCGCGGTGGCATGGCGCGGCGCGGGCATGGACATGGGCGTTTCCTCGGCGCGCAACCCGGTCCGGCTGGCGATCGCCGCATGGGGCTGGGGCAACTACTACGGCGACGCCAAGATGAAGGGCGCCAAGCTCGACATCTCGAAGTGGAAGCGCCCCTCGCCCGAGACCATCCCGGTCCATGCCAAGGCCGCCGGGCTCTACATGATCTGCACCACCTCGAAGCACGCGGCAGAGGCCAAGGGCTGCTCGGACGCGCTGTTCATGGACTACCGCGGCTTCGTGGCCGAGGCGACCGGCGCCAATATCTTCTTCGTCAAGGACGGCGAAGTGCACACGCCCAAGCCCGACTGCTTCCTCAACGGCCTGACCCGTCAGACCGTCATCGGCATGCTTCAGGACAAGCAGATCACGGTGCACGAGCGTCACATCGAACCCGCCGAGATGGAAGGCTTCGAACAGTGCTGGCTGACCGGCACCGCCGCCGAGGTTACCCCGGTGGGCCAGATCGGCGATTACACCTTCGAGGTCGGCGCGCTGACCCGCGACATCTCGGAAAGCTACGAAAAGCTCGTCCGCAGCTAAGCACAACAAGGGCGGCGCCCCATCGGCCCCGCCCTTCTTCTGTCCGAAAATATCCCGGGGATTTTCAAGGGGCAGCGCCCCTTGAAGGCCCGCGCGGCCCCAGCGCGAACCGACCTGCGCGCCGCAAGGCGCCCCGTCAGAGCAGGGACCGCAGCATCGCCGTGTTGTTCTGCACGATCGAGTTCAGCTCGACCACCCGCGCCAGCCGGCTTTCGATCTCGTTCTGACAGCTGTCCAGCTGTTCGACGATGCCGCTCAGCGCCGTTCCGGACTCGGCCAGCGTCGCGCTCTCGATCTTGCACATCATCCGGGTCGAACTCAGCCCCGTCACATAGCGTTTCATGTCCAGCACCGACCGCGCGAAACGCTTCGCCTCCTGCTCGACCTCGCGCAGCGAGTCCGCCGTCTGCCACAGGAACTGCGCACGGTGCCGCGCGACCTCGGCGATCTCGTCGTCGATCTTCACGGAGGCCGGGTAGATCCCGGCCAGGCGGGTCTTCTCGTCCCGGAAGACGGCCAGCATCTCGGCTTCGACCGCCGTGGCGAAGCCAAGGAACTGACCGTTCAGGATGGCATCGCGGATACGGGCAAAGACGCAGCTTTCGCCCTCGGCGAATGTCGTGACCCAGGTCGACATCTCTTCCAGCATCTGGCTGTAGTTCACCGAGATCGCGCTGATCGGACCGCCCGCGTTTTCCAGCCGTGACGCGATCAGGCGCATGTTCAGGGGCACCGTGCGGATCGCCTTGAACGCCTCTTTCATCTCGAGGATTTCGCGCTGCACCTCGTCGATGGCCTTCGACATTTCCAGAAAGCGGCGTTGCAGGGGGTCCATCGGGCGCGCCAGCTGGCGGGCGCGGGCTTCCAGCTCGGTTGCCAGCGCATGGGCCTGAAAGGCGTGATAGCTGGCAAAGCCCATCCCCGTCACCATGGCGCGCAGCGCCCCGGCGCTGTCCGCCGGGGTCATGCCCTCGGCCTCGCGGCGCAGCAGGTCGGCGTAACAGTCGCTGATTGTCGGGAACAGGGCAGAGGTCGGCTTGATCCGGGTCGAGATATAGCCCCCCTCGAAGGGCGCGACCAGGGCGAAGACCCAGTAGTACCGCCCGCAGGTGCGCCGGTTCTTCACATAGGCCCCGGTCGGCTTGCCCGCGCGGATGCGGTCCCAAAGCAGCTGGAACACACCCCGAGGCATGTCGGGATGGCGGATCACCCTGTGCGGCGCGCCGATCAGCGCATCCCAGTCCAGCCCCGCCACGCGCTGGAAGACGGTGTTCCCGGCCTGTATCACGCCCCGCTCGTCGGTCCGCGAATAAAACAGCTCCTGCAATTGGAAGGTGGCCTCGGAGGCGCAGACCTCGGAGAGGAACTGGGGATCGTGTTCAGACATGGGCTACTCCACACCGCTCCGGACAGAGCCTGCCGCAGATCCCTTTCAAAAACGGAAAGGGCCGCGCCGGATCCCTCCGCGCGGCCCCTGAAACTGCTTTCGATTTGTCTCTAACCCGGCGACATGCCGCGCAGGCGCTCGGACCGGCGGCGCAGGATTTCGACCGTGGTCAGCAGCAGGATCGAGATGCCCACCAGGATCGTCGCCACCGCAAGGATGGTCGGGCTGATCTGCTCGCGCAGGCCGGTGAACATCTGCCATGGCAGGGTCTGCTGCCGGGCCGAGCCCACGAAGATCACCACCACCACCTCGTCGAAGGAGGTGATGAAGGCGAACAGCCCGCCCGAGATCACGCCGGGCAGGATCAGCGGCATCTGTACCTTGAAGAAGGTCCGCACCGGGTCCGCGCCCATGTTCGCCGCCGCCCGCGTCAGCGAACGGTCGAAGCCGACCAGCGTTGCGGTCACGGTGATGATGACGAAGGGAATGCCCAGGGCCGCATGCGCCAGCACCACCCCGAAAAGCGTGCCCTGCAAGCCGATGCGCGAGTAAAAGAAATACATCCCCGCCGCCGAGATGATCAGCGGCACGATCATCGGAGAGATCAGGATCGCCATGATCGCGCGCCGGAAGGGCACATGTTCCGACGACAGGCCGATGGCGGCAAGGGTGCCGAAGCTGACCGAGAGGATCGTCGCGAAGGGCGCGATGATCAGCGAGTTCTTCAGCGCCTGCTGCCATTCGGACGAGTTGAAGAACTCGCGGTAGTGGCGCAGCGAGTAGCCCTCGGGGTCGAAGCGCAGCATCTCGGGCGTGAAGGTAAAGAAGTTCTCGGCGTTGAAGGACAGCGGCATCACGACAAGGATCGGCGTGATCAGGAAGACGAAGATCGCCCCGCAGATGGTGCGGAAGCTGTAGTGCCACAGCACCTGCCCGCTGGTCAGGTAGGGCGGCAGCGGCACGCGGTAGCGCCCGTAGCCGACCCAATAGGCGAACCAGCCTAAGAACCAGCCGAAGAGCGCGCCCATGACCGCCCCGGGGATGCCCCCCAGCAGGTAGCCCGCCAGGGCGAACAGAGCGACCAGGCCCCATTTCACCGGGCGCTCCTGCTCTTTCGGGACGACCTCCAGCACGACGAATGCCAGTGCCGCGGCCAGGATGAACCCGATCAGGATCCCCAGCAGGGAGGATCCGTTCGCGGCGCCGACGAAGATCCCGGCAAAGGCCCCCGCCGCGCCCACGGTGGGCGCCGCGAAAGAGATCGGCATCTTGCGGGCTTGGGTTTCAACAGCCATGGATCAGCCCCCCAGCTTGACGTTGTCGATGCCGACGATCTTGTCGTAGGCCCAGTAGAGGATCAGCACCACCGCCAGCAGGATCGTCCCCAGCGCGACCGCGAGGCCCCAGTTGAGCGAGGACGAGATGTGGTAGGCGATCCGGTTCGAGATGAAGGTGCCGGTCGTGCCGCCGACGATCTCGGGCGTGATGTAATAGCCGATGGCGAGGATGAAGACGAGGATCGACCCCGCCCCGATGCCCGGCACCGACTGCGGGAAATAGACCCGCCAGAAGGCCGTCCAGTTGGTCGCGCCCAGCGACTTGGCGGCCCGCACGTAGTAAGGCGGAATGGTCGCCATGACCGAATACATCGGCAGGATCATGAAGGGCAGCAGGATGTGGGTCATCGCCACGATGGTGCCGAACTGGTTGTTGATCATCACCAGCCGGTCGGCATCGCCCACCAGCCCCAGCCAGACCAGCACGTCGTTGATGACGCCCTGCTGTTGCAGCATGACCTTCCAGGCGCTCGTCCGCACCAGAAGCGAGGTCCAGAACGGCAGCAGCACGAGGATCATCAGCAGGTTCGCCGTCCGCGCCGGCAGGTTCGCCAGCAGGAAGGCCACCGGGTAGGACAGCATGATGCAGCTGAAGGTGATCACCAGCGACATGAACATGGTCCGCTTGAACAGCAGGCCGTAGATGCGTTCGTCCTCGTCGCGCAGCCGCACGCCGTCGGGCGTCTTCTGCGCATCCACCGAGTTCAGGAAATAGCCCGAGGTGTATTTGGGCGAATACATCTTGATGGTCTGCCAGACCTCGACGTCGTGCCAGTCCTCGTCGATCTCGGCGAATTGCGCGCGCACGTCGACCGTCTCGAAGTCGGGGCTGGCCACCAGCTGGGCGGCGGCCTGAAGCATCTCGGCGCGCGGCCCGGTGTAAGAGCCCACATCGGCGCCGGAGGACAGATCCTGGTAAAGCATCGCGTGGACGATGGACCAGGGCTCTTCCTGAAGCGGGCTGTCGCCTTCCTCGACCTGCGTATAAAGCGCGAATTCGCGGTAGCTGGCCGCCGTCTCGGGCAGCAGGTCCTCGACGCCCTCGCGCAGCACGAAGCCCGGCATCTGGCCCCGGTCGCCCTGATCCGTGGCGTCCCATTCCGCCTGCGCACCGATCCATTCCGGATCGCCCAGCAGCTCGGCCCATGGCATCGCCTCGTCCCAGGCCGCGTCGAGATCCTCGAACTGGTCCTGATAGACCTCGCCGATATCGTCGAGGCCCCTGCCCGACTTGCGGAACAGCGACGAGACGCCGGTTAACTCGTAGTTCAGGCGGGTGCCGAGGCGCGTGTGCAGCTTGCGCTCGGCGGCGTAGAAGATGTCCTTGTAGGCTGCATCCCAGACCGCGTCGCCGGGCAGCTCGCCCGTCGTGTCGTCCCAGTCCTGCAGGGCCGCGGTGGTGCGCGGCAGCGTGTCGGAGACGATCTGGTTCTCGACCGAGCGGAACAGCATGTCGACGATCGGCGCGATGAAGGTGACCAGCACGAACAACAGCAGGGGCGCGATCAGCAGCAGCGCGCGGATCTTCTGGCGGCGCAGCGCGCGGGCCAGAGAGCGCTTCAGCGGCGTGCCGTCGGCGGCGAGCATCTCGCCACGCTTGCCGCGCTGCTCGACCGCATCGGCGGCGCGCAGGGCGTTGTCGGGGGTCGGCCCCCCGACCTTGTCGGGATCTGTGCTGGCGTCAGTCATTCGGCCCCCTCGACGACTAGGATTGTGCTCTCCGCCGATGCGCGGCGGATCTCTGCGACCGCCTGGTAGTCGGGGTCGTTGTAGGCGGCGAGCGCCTCTGCATAGCTGGAAAACTCGATGACGACGTGGCGGTCATGAACAGAGCCTTCCATGACCGTGCTCTGTCCGCCCCGGACAATGAAGCGCGCGCCGAGCGACTGCAGGATCGGCGTGTCCTTCTCGACATACTCCTTGTACGCCTCCGGATCCTTCACCGTGATATGGCCGATAATGTAGCCCTTGGGCATTCCGTCCGTCCCCTGTTGTCCCCTGCGCCCCGGATCGGGCGCTGATTTCGCGTGGCCCTTTCCGGGCACTCCTTCGTGAAAGGGCGGGGCCACCAGTGCCCCGCCCCCCAAGATCTTACTGCGCCAGCCAGGCTCGGAACTTCGCGTCGATGTCGTCGCGGTAGTCGGCCCAGAACTCGTAGTTGTACAGGAACGTGTTCTCGGCGTTGGCCGGGTCGGTCGGCATGTGCGGCGCCATGTCGATGCCAAGCTCTGCGTGCTGGCCGACCAGCGGGGCCGAAGACGCACGCGCCGGGCCGTAGCTGATGTACTTGGCCTGATCGGCAAGACGCTGGGTGTCGGTGGCGAAGCGCAGGAAGTCCTTCACGCGGGCCAGGCGCTCTTCGGGCAGACCGGCGGGGATGATCCAGCCGTCAAGGTCGAAGACCTGCGCGTCCCACATCATCGCGACCGGCTGGTCCTGCTCTTCGATCACGCTGAACAGGCGGCCGTTGTAGGTCGAGCCCATGAAGATCTCGCCATCGGCCAGCAGCTGCGGCGTGTCGGCGCCGGCGGACCACCAGATCGTCTGGTCCTTGATGGTGCCCAGCTTGGCAAGCGCCCGGTCCTGGCCCTCTTCGGTCTCGAGCACGTCGTAGACGTCCTCCTTGGCCACGCCATCGCAGAGCAGCGCCCATTCCATGTTGTTGATCGGGCGCTTTTCCAGCGCGCGCTTGCCCGGGTAGGTTTCCAGGTCGAAGACGTCGCAGATGTCATTCGGCGCCTCGGCGCCCTCGGGGACCATGTCGGTGCGATAGCCGAAGGTGGTCGAATAGACGATCTGCGGGATATAGCAGTCCGACACGATCAGGTCGCCGAAATCGTCCGACGCCTTGGAACCGTCGTCGCCATCGGCAAGCAGCTCGTCCGGGTCGTATTCCATTGCCAGACCCTCGTCGCAGAGGCGGATGGCGTCAGAGGCCACCACGTCCACCAGATCCCAGGTCACATTGCCCGCCTCGTTCATCGCGCGCAGCTTGGCCACCGCCTCGTTCGAGCTTTCGTCCCAGGCGACGCTCACCTCGGGGTGCATCTCGAGGTAGGGTTCCACATAGGCGTTCTGCTGCGAGGACTGGTAGGCCCCGCCCCAGCTGACCAGCGTCATCTCGTTGGACATCTCCTGCGCCTGCGCGGATGCGGCAGCGAGGGTCAGGGCCGAGGTTGTCAGCAAAGTCGTTGTCAGTTTCATTCTTGTCTCCCTTGTTTTCCCGATATCTGCGCGGAGGCCGGGTTACGGGTCTCGTTTGCCCGCCCTTTCGGAGGAAAGGGCACAGGGCGGGGGGAACCCGCCCTGTCCGCATGCGCAATGGGTCTTACTTGACCAGCCACGACTGGAATTTCGCTTCCACGTCGTCCTGGTTGTCAGCCCACCATTCGATGTTGTTCACCAGAAAGTTCTTCTGGTTTTCCGGGTTCGTCGGCATATGCGGCGCCATCTCGATGCCAAGGTCGGCATGGGTCGAGACCAGCGGCTGCGAGGATGCACGCGCCGGGCCATAGCTGATGTACTTGGCCTGATCCGCAAGGCGCTGGGTGTCGGTGGCGAACTTCACGAAGTCCAGCACCCGCGCAAGGCGGTCTTCCGGCAGACCGGCGGGGATCACCCAGCCGTCGAAATCGAAGACCTGCCAGTCCCACAGCATCGCGACGGGCTGGTCCTGTTCGACAATGACAGAAAACAGGCGACCGTTGTAGGTCGAGCCCATCACGACCTCGCCATCGGCCAGAAGCTGCGGCGTGTCGGCGCCCGCCGACCACCAGACGACCTGGTCCTTGATGGTGTCGAGCTTGGCAAGCGCGCGGTCCACGCCGCCGTCCTCGTCAAGCACGTCGTACAGGTCTTCCTGCGCGACACCGTCACACAGCAGCGCCCATTCGAGGTTCTTCTTGGGGCGCTTTTCCAGGCTTCGCTTGCCCGGGAAGGTGTCCAGGTCGAAGAGCGCGCAAAGGTCGCCCGGCGTCTCGCCGTTCCACTCTGCCACGTCGGTGCGATAGCCGAAGGTGGTCGAGAAGACGATCTGCGGGATGAAGCAGTCGTTGATCAGGGTCGGGCCGAAATCGTCCTCGACACCCTCGCCGCCGTCGCCGGGGGCCAGCATCTCTTCGAAGTCGATCTCCATCGCCAGGCCCTCGTCGCACAGGCGCTGGCTGTCGGGGCCCTCTGCGTCGACCAGATCCCAGGTGATATTGCCGGCCTCGGACTGCGCGCGCAGCTTGGCCACGGCCTCGTTCGAGGATCTCGTCCCAGGTGATCGAAACCTCGGGGTTGGCCTCCATGTAGGGCTCTGCATAGGCCTTGAGCTGGCTGTTCTGGTAGGCCCCGCCCCAGCTGACGATCGTCATTTCGTTCGCCATGTCCTGCGCTGCGACCGCCCCTGCCGCAAGCGACAGGCAGGTTGAGGCCAGAAGCGTCTTGTGAAGTGTCATGCGTGTGTCTCCCTGATGAACACTTTCTTGTTGCCGGGCCCGGGTTGACGGTCCGGTCCGGATCTTCTGGCCGCCTGTGCCCTGCGGGCCGGCGGCGGCATCCCTGTTCGGCGCGACGCCGGACGGATCACTTCGCGTCCAGCGCCCGGCAATCCTCTGGCAGCCAGCCGATCTCGATCTGGGTGCCCGGCTGAAGCCGGACCTGATCCGGGGCGTTGCGCGTCTTGACCACGAAATTGTCGTTGCCCGCGACCCGCAGGCGGGTGCGGAAGATGTCACCCATGTAAATGAATTCCAGCACGTCCGCCTTCAGCGTATGCGCGCCTTCCTGCATCCGGTCCTTGTTGAACTCTACCCGTTCGGGCCGGATGGAAACCTGCGTGCGCTCGCCCGGCTTGCTGACGTTCACCGGCTTGGCGTCGATCATCTGCCCGTCGTCCAGCCTGACCGTGCAGGTGTTGCCGTGAACCTCCTGCACCACGCCTTCCAGCGTGTTGTTCTCTCCGATGAACTGCGCGACAAAGCTGTTCTGCGGCGCCTCGTAAAGCTCATCCGGCGGCGCCAGCTGCTGGATGCGCCCGTCGTCGAAGACCGCGACCCGGTCCGACATGGTCAGCGCCTCGGTCTGGTCGTGGGTCACGTAGACCGTGGTGATGCCAAGGCTGTGCGCCAGGTTGGTGATCTCGAACTGCATGTGCTCGCGCAGCTGCTTGTCCAGCGCGCCAAGCGGTTCGTCCATCAGCACCAGCTCGGGTTCGAAGACCAGCGCCCGGGCCAGCGCGATCCGCTGCTGCTGGCCGCCCGAAAGCTGCGCCGGGCGGCGGCCGCCGAAGGCCCCCATCTGCACCATGTCCAGCGCCCGCTTGACCTTGGCCTCGCGGTCGGATTTCCCCATCTTGCGCACTTCCAGCGGGAAGGACAGGTTCTCGGCCACGGTCATATGCGGGAACAGCGCGTAGTTCTGGAAGACCATGCCGATGCCGCGCTTGTGCGGCGGGATGTTGTTGATCGACACGCCGTCCAGCTTGATCTCGCCGTAAGTGGCGGTCTCGAAGCCCGCCAGCATCATCAGGCAGGTGGTCTTGCCCGACCCGGACGGCCCCAACATCGTCAGGAATTCGCCTTTCGGCATGGTGAGGTTCAGATCCTTGACGACGAGCGTTTCACCGTCATAGCTCTTCTGCACGCGTTCGAATGCGACGAATGCATCGCCGCTGTTCCCATCAGCCAAAGCAGGCTCCCCGTGTTGTGGTTCCGCGGATTTTTTCCGCTGTCTTGTCCTCATACTAAAGCGGCTGAGGCCCTTACATGCAAGCATCTCGCCCCTTGCGGCAGGATCACCCGGCGAATCCGGCACATTCGGTCACAAATGCGGCACGGGACAGGAAAAACGAACAGGTCAAAGCGCCTCTTCAGGCGATCCGACTTTCGCGGGTGGCGGCGCAGGCGGCAATATCGGGGCCGGAATGGTCCAGACGGGGACTCACCCCGAAGGCTGAGTCCCGCCCGATTGCACCGCCAAGTCTTTGAATTTCATGCCCAGAGCAGCTAATCTTCCCGGCAGACCGCGACACCCGACAGGACCCGCATGACCCTTCTTGCCCAGACCGAACGCATCCTCGGCGACCTGATCGCCTTTCCGACCGTTTCGGCGGACAGCAATCTTGCCATGATGGACTACATGGCCGCCTGGCTGGAAGGGCTGGGCGCCCGCGTCGACCTGTTCCGCGACGCCAGCGGGACCAAGGCCAACCTCTTCGCCACGCTGGGCCCCGAGGGCGACGGCGGCATCGTGCTGTCGGGCCATTCCGACGTGGTGCCGGTGGCGGATCAGGACTGGACCCGCCCGCCCTTCCAGCTGACCGAGGCGGACGGCCTGCTCTACGGGCGCGGCACCTGCGACATGAAGGGCTTCATCGCGGCGACGCTGGCCATGGCCCCGCATTATGCCTCGCAGACCCTGCGCCGCCCGCTGCATTTCTGCTTCACCCACGACGAAGAGGTCGGCTGCCTCGGCGCCCGCGCGCTGGTGCCCGAGCTGCAGGCGCGCGGCATCCGGCCCGCCATCGCCATCATCGGCGAACCGACGAGCATGCGCATCATCGAGGGCCACAAGGGCTGCTGCGAATACACCGTGCGCTTCACCGGGCTGGAAGGCCACGGTTCGGCCCCCGACCACGGCGTCAACGCGGTCAACTATGCCGTGCGCTACGTCGCCCGCCTGCTGGAACTGGCCGAGGCGCTGAAGGCCCGCGCGCCGCAGGGCTCGCGCTTCGATCCGCCATGGACCACGGTCAATGTCGGGCGGCTGTCGGGCGGCGTGGCGCATAACGTGATTCCCGGCAAGGCCGAGATCGAGTGGGAAATGCGCCCCGTCGCATGGTCCGACGCCGATTTCGTCAAGGACGCCATCGCGCGGCTGGTCGAGCAAGAGCTGCTGCCCGCCATGCGCGCGGTCTCGCCTGCGGCCAGCATCAGCACCGAGGTCATCGGCGAGGTCGTGGGTCTCGACCCGATGGACGACAACGCGGCGCGCGATCTGGTGCGGCGCCTGACCGGGCAGAACGCCTGCGAGGTCGTGCCCTTCGGCACCGAGGCCGGACTGTTCCAGGGCATGGGGATGAGCGTGGTGGTCTGCGGCCCCGGCGCCATCGCGCAGGCCCACAAGCCGGACGAGTTCGTCTCACGCGATCAGATGGCGCAATGCCTCGAGATGTTGCAGGGGCTGGGCCGGACGCTGGTCGCCTGAGAAGGCCGCGCGGCGGCGGGGTTTCGGGATGGCGGGTGGGGCGATGTGCGCAGGCACGAGCGTCCGGCCCGACGGGCCGGCCCGGCCGTCACCCGGCAAAGGCCGGGGGCACGACCAGCCGCGTGCCGGGACCGATCTGCCCGACCAGCCAGCGCAGGTGATGCGGCGCGAAGGCCACGCAGCCCTCGGTCTGGAAGCCCGGGCGGCGCCAGCGGTGCAGGAAGATCGCCGAGCCGCGCTCCGGCTCGGCCTCGGGCCAGTTCCAGTCGGTCAGCAGCACGAGATCATACAGCCGGTCGCCCCGCCGCAGGCGCTCGTGGCTGGGCGCATAGGGCGCCCGCACGAGGTGGTTGTAGGCGGGGTCCGCCGGATCGTCCGACCACAGGTCGCCGGGCCGGATCGGCAGCGCCCACCAGGCCGGCCTGGCCATGCGGTCGGGCCGGTAGAGCAGCGCGGTGATGTGGTGCACACCCGCGGGCGTCGCACCGTCGCCCTCGCGCTTGTCGGTCGTGATGCCGCCGCGCCCCACCGTGCAGGGCAGGAGGCGCCCGGCAAAGCGCAGCCCGCTGCGCGTCAGGATCAGATCCTGCGGGCCGAACCTCACGCCGGAACCGCCGCGCCGCAGCCCTGAAGCACCTCTGCCGCGATCTCGAAGCTGCGCAGCCGCGCCGCGTGATCGTGGATCTGGCCCGTCAGGATCACCTCGTCGGGGCGGTGCGTCTCGACCAGCCGCCCGATCTGCTCGCGCACCTGCGCGGGTGTGCCCACGGCACTGATCCGCAGCGCCTCGTCCAGCGCGGGCATCGCGCCCGCCGGCACCACCGAGGCCAGATCGTCCACCGGCGCGGGCAGCTTGCCCGGCTTGCCGGTGCGCAGCCGGTAGAAGGCCTGCTGCATGGTCGTGCGCAGGCGGTGCGCCTCGGCCTCGGTATCGGCGGCGAAGACGTTGATGGCCAGCATCGCGTGCGGCTTCGACAGCGTCTCGGAGGGGCGGAAATGGCGGCGGTAGACCTCCAGCGCCTGTTCCAGCGCGGCGGGGGCGAAATGCGAGGCAAAGGCATAGGGCAGCCCCAGCGCCGCCGCCACCTGCGCCCCATAAAGCGAAGACCCCAGCACCCAGAGCGGCACCTCCGTCCCCTCGCCCGGCAATGCGCGCACGGCGCGGTCCGGCTGCGCGGGACCGAAGAGGTCGCGCAGCTCGGCCACCTCGTTCGGGAAGTTCTCGGCCCGCTGCTGGTGCACGCCAAGCGCCCGCATCACCGCGTGATCGCCGCCCGGCGCGCGGCCAAGCCCAAGGTCGATGCGCCCGGGGTACAGCGTCGCCAGCGTGCCGAAGGCCTCGGCCACCGCCAGCGGCGCGTGGTTCGGCAGCATGATCCCACCCGCGCCGACGCGCATCGTCCGCGTCAGCCCGGCAACATGGCCGATCAGCACCGCCGTCGCCGCCGAGGCGATGCCGGGCATGTTGTGATGTTCCGCAAGCCAGTAGCGGTGGTAGCCCCAGCGCTCGGCATGAACCGCAAGGTCCCCGGTGTTCTTCAGGGCCTGCGCGGCGTCGTGCCCCTCGGGGACCGGTGCCAGATCGAGCAGCGAATAATGCATGGCGGCTCTCCTTTCGGTCTTCTATCTATGCGCGCCACGGCCCTGTGCAACGGGAGGGCTGGTCTGCGTCCGGCGACTGTGAGGGGGCGTCATGCCACAGGCATGCTTTCAGCATGACCCCCGCTGCTTGCGCAGCCCCCAAGGTATCTTTGGACCAAAGAAGCGCAGCTGTGCTTAAAGGAGGTGACCGGACTTCTTCGCCTTCACCGCAAGGTAACGCGCGTTCTGCGGCGTCTCGCCGACCTTCAGCGGCACCCGCTCGGCCACCGCGATGCCCGACCGCTCCATCATGGCGATCTTGGCGGGGTTGTTGGTCAGCAGCCGCACCGAGGAGAACCCCAGCGCCTCAAGCATCTGCGCGCCAAGGCGGAAATCGCGCTCGTCGTCCTCGAAGCCCAGCCGGTGGTTGGCCTCGACCGTGTCGAAACCCTGATCCTGAAGCGCATAGGCCCGCATCTTGTTGGCCAGCCCGATGCCGCGGCCCTCTTGTTGCAGGTACAGAAGCACGCCCGCCCCCTCCTGCCCCATCTGCGCCAGCGCCGCGTTCAGCTGCGGGCCGCAGTCGCATTTCAGCGAGCCCAGCAGGTCGCCGGTGAAACAGGCCGAATGCAGCCGCGCCAGCACCGGGGCGGCGCGATCCGGGCGACCGATCTCGATGGCGTAATGCTCTTCGGATCCGTCCTCGGGGCGCCAGATGTGCAGCCGCGCGTTTTCCGCCGCGCGCAGCGGCACCCGCGCCGCGATGACATGGCCCAGATGCGGCAGCGCCTCCATGATGGTCGCGGCCTCCTGTGCCGGGACGCGGACCAGCCCCTGCAGCGCGCCCAATCCCGGCGCCACCGGAACCACAAGCGCGGCGGGCAGCAGCCGCGCCGCCTTGCACAGGCGCACCGCCAGCCGCTGCAACGCGGCAGAGCCGCCGCGCCGGGTTTCCAGCGGGCCCTTCATCGGGCGATCCATGTCGTCCGCCGGGTCCGCCACATCGGTCAGCCAGTCCAGTCCCGCGCCCTCGGGCACCACCACCCGCGCAACGTCGCCGTCATAGGCCCGCGCTTTCAGCGTTTCGGCCCGGCGCGCCGTCAGCACCAGGTCCGGCGCCCCCAGCGCCCGCAGCGCCTCCAGCCGCTCGGCGCCCAGCGTTTCCACCGCGGCGCAGATCACCGCGCCCTCGGCATCCTCCAGCACCACCGGCACACCCATGCGCAGGTCGCCGCGCGCCCGCGCCAGTACCTCGTTCAGATCCGGTCCAAGGGCCATGACGCCTCCTGCGCCGCGCCAGACGCGCGGTTCCTGTAACATTCGCGCGATGCGGACACGTCCGCGTGATCGCTTGCAGCAATACTTGCCGGGCCTCCGTCATGTCCACATCTCACGGAAAAGGCAACACGACGGAGGCCCCGCCATGGCGCAACTGAGAAACATCCTGCTGGTCGACGACGACGAGGACCTGCGCGAGGCGCTGGCCGAACAACTTGTCATGACAGAGGATTTCGAGGTCTTCGAAGCCGACAGCGGCGCCACAGCCATGGCGCGCGCCAAGGAGCAGGTCTACGATCTGATCATCCTCGACGTCGGCCTGCCCGACACCGACGGGCGCGAGCTGTGCCGCCTGATGCGCAAGCAGGGGATCAAGTCGCCCATCGTCATGCTGACCGGCCACGACAGCGACGCCGACACCATCCTCGGCCTCGACGCGGGTGCCAACGACTACGTGACCAAGCCCTTCCGTTTTCCGGTCCTGCTGGCCCGCATCCGCGCCCAGCTGCGCCAGCACGAACAGTCCGAAGACGCGGTCTTCAACGTCGGCCCCTATACCTTCAAGCCCGCCATGAAGATGCTGGAGACCGAGGACAACAAGAAGATCCGCCTGACCGAGAAAGAGACGAACATCCTGAAGTTCCTCTACCGCTCGACCGAGGGCGTGGTGCCGCGCGACACGCTGCTGCACGAGGTCTGGGGCTACAACGCGGGCGTCACCACCCACACGCTGGAAACGCATATCTACCGCCTGCGCCAGAAGATCGAGCCCGACCCCTCGAACGCGCGGCTTCTGGTGACCGAATCGGGCGGCTATCGGCTGGTTTCTTGACAGCTCAACCTAAAGGTGTGCAGAGTTCAAAGGGCGCAACCAAAAGGGGCATGGCCGCCGGACCCAAGCCAAATGTCGCAGAGATTTTTGGCAGCGCGCAATGTAGTATGAGACAGTCATCGTCAGGATGATCCACGGAATCCCGTCGCATATGCGGGTCATCATATGCACCTCCCTGTTGGACCTGGCCGGGCATCTTGCCCGGCCTTTTTTTGTTCCAGGTCAGGCAGGGCGCGCCGTCAGGGGCCACGGTCCTCGCCCCCTCAGCGCGGCGCCTATGGCCTTGCGCCGGGGCCTCAGCCGCCGCGATTGTCCAGATAGTGGCGCACCGCGTCGCCCACGTGGCGGAAGCGGTCGCCGCCAAGATGCTTCCCGCCATACCAGCGGGTGACGACGACGATCTCGTTGAGGATCTCTTCGCGCTCCAGCATCCGCAGGATGACCTGCGCGGCGCCGCTTTCGCCGTCGTCGTTGCGCAGCGGGCCCTCGTCGGTCAGGCAGGCCCATGTGTTGTGCGTGGCCTTGGCGAACTTCTTGCGCCGCTTCAGCTCCTTGAGAAAGGCCGCCGCCTCTTCGGCGTTGCGGCAGGCCCCGCCGGAGACCGCGTATCGGGACCCCCGGTCGCGGATGATGCTGTCAAAAACCTGCATGAGAGCGGGGTAGTCCGCCTGTGACGCCAGCGCAAGTCGGCGGCGGAAACCGCCGCCCCGCTGGCGCGTTACCCCGGCTGAAAGGAAACGCCATGACAACCACATTCGAAGTCCAGACCTTCACCGAATTCATGAAAGCGCGCGAGGACGCGGCCCGCGCCTATGTCACCGGGCGCCCGGATCTCGTGCTGGATCTCTCCGCCACCTCCGGCCCGGCCAGCTTCTTCGACCCTTCGGGCCGGGTCGTGACCGGCGCCGATGCGGTGAACAAGGCCAATCGCGACGGCGCCCGCAGCTTCGGCCCCGGCGGCAAGACCTTCTTCGAGGTCCTCGATCAGGGCGAGGCCGACGGCATGGCCTACTGGTCCGGCTATCAGGTGGCCGAGGTCATGCTGGACGGTGCGACAGAGCCGCAGGCGATGCGCCTTCGGGTCACCGAGATCTTCCGCGCGGGCGAGGACGGCTGGAAGATGATCCATCGCCACGCCAGTCCGGCGGCGGAGGGCTAGACGGCGCGGCCACCCCGAGACGGCTGCTGTCCGAGACCAAAGCGAGGACCCGCTCCGTTGCCGCGCCCTCCTGTCAGAGGAAGGCAGCCCGCGCCCAGCGGGTGGCTGATGTGAAAGCGATGCGCGACAGCCCTGCGCCACCCCGTCCGGCGGGCATGTCCCACCGGTCGCCCCTGCCCGTCGCTGCCCCTGTGCAGGACCAGGCCGGACTCTGGTCGGTCGAACTCTGGCCGGTCGGGCCCTGGCTGGATTGCCGGGGCCCTTGCCGTGCATCCCGTGAGTGTTCGAAGGGGTCGCAACCAATGTGCCGCCTTCACACAGGCTCACCCTGGGCCGCAATCGGTAAAAATATCGTCAAGCGCGCCCCGGGCACTGACGCTGCGTCACGAATCGCGCACCGCCGCCTGCACCCCGGCCATCCGACAAGAAAACGCCCCGCAGTCTCCTGCGGGGCGTTTCGATCTTTTCAAGGCTTGGCGCCCACCGATTACTCGGCGGACTCTTCCTTCGCCTCTTTTTCCAGTTCCTTGCCGGTCTCCTGATCGACCATCTTCATCGCAAGGCGCACCTTGCCACGGTCGTCGAAGCCCAGAAGCTTCACGTAGACTTCCTGACCTTCCTTCAGCACGTCCGAGGGATGGTTCAGGCGGCGGTTCTCGATCTGGGAAACGTGCACGAGGCCGTCACGCTTGCCGAAGAAGTTCACGAAGGCGCCGAAGTCGACGATCTTCACGACCTTGCCCTTGTAGACCTGACCCTCTTCCGGCTCTGCCACGATCGAATAGATCATGTCGTAGGCCTTCTTGATGGACTCGCCGTCCGGCGAGGCGATCTTGATGATGCCGTCGTCGTTGATGTCGACCTTGGCACCCGAAACCTCGACGATCTCGCGGATCACCTTGCCGCCCGAGCCGATCACTTCGCGGATCTTGTCGGTCGGCACCTGCATGGTCTCGATGCGCGGCGCGTGCTGGCTGAACTCACCGGCGGACGACAGGGCCTTGTCCATCTCGCCAAGGATGTGCATCCGGCCTTCCTTGGCACTGGGCGAGGGCGGTCTTCATGATCTCGGGGGTGATGCCCGCGACCTTGATGTCCATCTGCAGCGAGGTGATGCCCTCTGCGGTGCCCGCGACCTTGAAGTCCATGTCGCCGAGGTGATCCTCGTCGCCGAGGATGTCGGTCAGGACCGCGTAGTCACCGTCGTCTTCCAGCACCAGACCCATGGCCACACCGGCCACCGCCGCCTTCAGCGGAACGCCCGCGTCCATCATCGACAGCGAGCCGCCGCAGACGGATGCCATCGACGAAGAGCCGTTGGATTCGGTGATCTCGGAGACCAGACGGATGGTGTAGGGGAAATCGGTCGAGGCCGGCAGAACCGCCTGCAGGGCGCGCCATGCCAGCTTGCCGTGGCCGATCTCGCGACGGCCCGGGGACCCCACGCGACCCACTTCGCCGACCGAATAGGGCGGGAAGTTGTAATGCAGCATGAAGTTGGATTTGAAGTTGCCGTGCAGCGCGTCGATGAACTGTTCGTCGTCGCCGGTGCCCAGCGTGGTCACGACCAGACCCTGCGTCTCGCCACGGGTGAACAGCGCCGAGCCATGCGTGCGCGGCAGGAGGCCGGTTTCGCAGACGATCGGGCGGACCTGATCCAGCGCGCGGTACGTCGATGCGGCGCTTGTTCTTCACCACGTCAGAGCGCAGCACCACCGATTCCAGCTTCTTCAGGGCGGAACCGAGGTTCGCATCCTCAAGCTGCTCTTCCGAAAGCGTGGCCTTGATCTCTTCCTTGGCGGCAGAGACGGCGGCAACGCGTTCCTGCTTGTCGGTGATCGCGTAGGCGGCCTTCATCTTGGCTTCGCCCGCGGCCTTCACGGCCTCGTAGAGCGCCGAGTAATCCGGGGGTGAAGTCGAAGGGCTCTTTCGCGGCTTCTTCGGCCAGTTCGATGATCGTGTCGATCACCGGCTGGATCTGCTCGTGCGCGAACATCACCGCGCCCAGCATCTCGTCCTCGGTCAGCTCGTAGGCTTCCGATTCCACCATCATGACGGCGTCCTTGGTGCCGGCCACGACGAGGTCGAGACGCTGCTCGGGGTTGTTGCGCAGCCCCTGCATGTCGTCGACGGTCGGGTTCAGCACGTATTCGCCATCCTCGAAGCCGACGCGCGCACCGGCGATCGGGCCCATGAAGGGCGCGCCGGAAATGGTCAGCGCCGCCGAGGCCGCGATCATCGCGACGATGTCGGGATCGTTGACGAGGTCATGCGACAGGACGGTGCACATCACCAGAACTTCGTTCTTGAAGCCGGGGACGAAGAGCGGGCGGATCGGACGGTCGATCAGGCGCGCGGTCAGCGTTTCCTTCTCGGTCGGACGGGCCTCGCGCTTGAAGAAGCCGCCGGGCACCTTGCCCGCGGCGTAGTATTTTTCCTGGTAATGGACGGTCAGCGGGAAGAAGTCCTGGCCTTCTTTCTGCTGTTTCGCGAAAGTCACGTTGGCCATGACGGAGGTCTCGCCCAGCGTGGCGATGACGGTGCCGTCGGCCTGACGGGCGATCTTGCCCGTTTCCAGCGTCAGCGTCTCTTCGCCCCACTGGAGTGTCTTTTTCACTTCTTTGAACATCAGATATCCTCTTGGAGGCACTCCCGACCCCTGCCGGGTCCTCCGTTTCGATGACGGCCCCATTGCCGCCGACCCCTTTCATCATGTCATGCGCCGGGGCCATGGCGTCACGTCTCAGATGGGGGCGCCATACACATATTTCGACCTCTTGGGAAGACTTGTCGCGGCAAGGGCGATTGACAGCCGAGGCCGGGCAGGCCGAAAAACGGCCCCGGTACAGAGGAGGAGTCAAGGTGGATCGCAAGGAGCTGACGTACCGGGCGGTGCCGCTGGCATCGCGCGGCGACTGGCCGGACGAGCCGCGTGCTGGCGGGCGCCGAGGGGTTTCGCGACCGGATGGCGGACCGCCGCACGGTGCGCGATTTCGACAGGCGGCCGGTGCCCCGCGCCGCGATAGAGGCCTGCATCCGGGCGGCGGGCAACGCGCCCTCGGGCGCCAACCACCAGCCCCGGCACTTCGTCGCGGTGTCCGACCCCGCGCTGAAGGCGCGGATCCGCGCCGGCGCCGAGGAAGAAGAGGCCCGCTTCTACGAGGGCGCGGCGGGCGACGCCTGGCTGAAGGCGCTGGAGCCCATCGGCACCGGACCGGCCAAGCCGCACCTCGAAGAGGCGCCCTGGCTGATCGTGATCTTCGCCCAGCGCTACGGGCAGTTCGCGGACGGCACGCGCTACAAGCATTACTACGTGCCCGAAAGCGTGGGCATCGCCACCGGCTTCCTGATCGCCGCCCTGCACGAGGCGGGGCTGTCCAGCCTGACCCACACGCCGAACCCCATGCGCTTCCTGAACGCAGTGCTGGACCGGCCAGAGGCCGAGAAGCCGGTGATGATCCTCGCCGTTGGCCACACCGCGCCGGGCGCCACCGTGCCCCGGGCCGCGACCCTGAAGAAGCCGCTGGACGAGATCCTGACCGTCCGGGACTGACGTCCGGGCGGGTTGCGGAGCGCTGCGCGCGTCGCCCGGGGGCGGCGCCCCTGCGCCGCGCCGCCATGGTGCCATGCCGGTGGGCTGGCATCCTGCTTTTCAGTCATCCCCCGGGGGCCCGCCACAAGGCCCGGAAACCCCGCCGGACCGGGGCGCAGAACCGAAAAAGGGCCGCGCGACTGGCGCGGCCCTTTCGGCTTTTATCCCTTCATGGCCTTACTCGGGCGCCGCCTCGCGGTGATCCCAGGCGCTGTGGTCCAGATCCAGATCCGGGAACTTCGTCGGGTCGAAGCGTGGACGGTGCACGCCCGCCGCCCTCTGCTCGTCGAAATCGCGCAGGATGCGGCGCAGGATCGGGAAGAGCATCATCAGCGCCAGCAGGTTAACCAGCGCCAGCACGCCCATCATCGGGTCCGAGAAGAAGAAGATCGCCGTCGCGCCCGGCGCCACCGCGCCGACGAAGACGATGGCCATCAGGATCAGCTTGAAGACCAGCGAGGCCTGCGGGTTCTTCGTCAGCACCGTCAGGGCGTTGTCGCCGAGGTAGTAGTTGTAGATGATCGACGAGAAGGCAAAGAGCAGCACCGCGATGGTCAGGAAGTAGCTGGTCCATGTGCCAAGGTGCGAGGCCAGGCTGTCCTGCGTCAGCACCACGCCGTCGATCTCGGCACCCGGCACGTAGACGTCCCCCAGAAGGATCATCAGCGCGGTACAGGTGCAGATGACGATCGTGTCGATGAAGACCGAAAAGCTCTGCGTGATGCCCTGGCTGATCGGGTGCCGCACGTCCGCCGTGGCGGCGACGTTGGGCGCAGAGCCCAGACCCGCCTCGTTCGAGAACAGGCCGCGGCGCAGGCCCTGCGCGATGGCCGCCCCCATGCCGCCGCCGACCGCTTCCCGGAAGCCGAAGGCGTTCGCGACGATATCGATCAGCACGCCGGGGACCTGGAGGATATTGATCACGATCACGACCAGTGCCATGGCGATGTAGCCGAAGGCCATGATCGGGACGATGATGTCCGAGGCCTTGGCGATCCGGTGCATCCCGCCGAAGACGATCCAGCCGGTGCCCGCGGTCAGGACGATGCCGGTGATCCAGCGGTTCAGGCCAAAGGCGTTCTCTGCGGCGCCCGCCACGGTATTGCCCTCGGAAGGCCGGAAAGCCGATGCCGAAGGCGGCGATCAGGCAGATCGCGTAGATCACCGCAAGCCATTTGTAGTCCTTGCCGAGGCCGTGGATGATCATCCGCGCCGGACCGCCGCGGAACGACCCGTCCGGCTGGCGGCGCTTGTAGGCCTGCGCCAGCGTGCATTCGACAAGGCTGGTGGCCATGCCGACCAGCGCGATGGCCCACATCCAGAAGACCGCGCCCGGACCGCCCAGCGTGATCGCCACCGCGACCCCCGCGATATTGCCGCCGCCGACGCGCCCGCCGACCGACACGAACAGCGCCTCGCGTGCCGAGATGGTGTTCGGGTCCGAAGACTGGTTGTCGCCCTTCAGGACGCGGAACATCCGCTTGAAGTACCGGAACTGAACGAAGTTCGTGGCGATGGTCAGGAAGCAGCCGAAGATCACGAGGAAGGGGATCAGCGCCCAGCCCCATGTGAGGTCTCCGATCAGACCGAAGAAAGATTCGATGAAAGACATGTGCCCTCTCTGTTTTTCTCGTTCTTGGAGTGCGCCCGTCTGTCGGGGTGCATCCCTGAAGGGTGCCGCAAATCCACCGTTTGTCCACAAGAACCCGGGTCGTTTTACCCAAAAAAGCGACATCTGACCGGACAGAGCGGGGGCGCAGCGGCGATGGCGCAGCGATGGGCCGTCTTGCGATGGCCCGCGCGATGCTGCGTCCAAAGGCGAAGAGAGGCTGAAAACCGCGAAGGAGACCCGCACATCGCGGTCCGGCTGCGATCCACCACCGGCGCTTCCTCACGGCGAAGCCGCCGCGCATCGCCGGGCCGTCCCGGAGCCCGGCGATTGGGCCGATGCAAGCGCACCCTGACGGCGCTCACAGGGATCCGGCCGGGGTAACCGGCGGCGATAGCCGGTCGGGATAACCTGCCATGCTGAAGGCAGGGATCGCCGGACCACGGCGCGGCTTTCCACCGTCCTGCCGCACATGGATGGATCGCGGGCGGCGCGGCCCGCGATCCTGTTGTGTCCGGCCTTACGCCCGCTTGGGCTCCAGCTCCACCGACCACAGCTCGCTGTCGGCGCTGTCCATCAGGCGCACGGTCATCACGCCGGTGTCGGCAGAGATGTCCACCTTGCCGAAGAACTGCAGCCCGTCCGAGGGCGGCAGGTTGGCCTGCCCCTCTTCGGGGTGCTTGGCATAGCGCACCTCGGGGCCGAAGGTGTTGTCATAATCCGAAGGGCCGAAGGTCCCGGCATGCAGCGGGCCGGAAACGAATTCCCAGAAGGGCTCGAACTCCTGGAAAACCGCGCGCTCGGGCGAGTAGTGATGCGCGGCGGTGTAATGCACGTCCGCCGTCAGCCAGACGGTGTTGAGGATGCCCGCCGTCTTGATGAAGGACAGCACGGCGGCGATGTCCTTCTCGCGGCCCAGCACCGGGCCGTCGCCATTGGCGCCGTTCTCCATCGCCTCGGCGCCGTCGCGGACCATCATGCCGATCGGCATGTCGGCAGCGATCACCTTCCAGGTGGCGGTCGAATTGATCATCTCGCGCTTCAGCCAGGCCAGCTGCTCGGGGCCGATGAAGGGCGTGCCCTCGGCCTCGGTATTGGTGGTGTTGTCGCCACGGTAGCTGCGCATGTCGATGACGAAGATGTCCAGGAGCGGCCCGTAGGACACCTTGCGATAGACCCGCATCGGCTCTGCCAGCGTCTGGCGCGTCGGCATCATCTCGTGGAAGGCGCGCGCGGCCCGGGACGACAGCGTCTGCATCGACTTGACCGTATAGCGGTCGTCGGCGGTCAGCATCTCGTTCGGGTACCAGTTGTTGGTGACCTCGTGGTCGTCCCACTGGGCGATCATCGGCACGGCGGCGTTGAAGGCCCGCACGTTGCGGTCCATGTAGTTGTACAGGTGCTGGCCGCGGAACTCGTCCAGCGTCTCGGCGACCTTGCGCTTGGCGTCGGTCATGACGTTCTTCCACAGCGTGCCGTCGGCCAGCTCGACCTCTTCCTTCAGCGGGCCGTCGGCATAGACCGTGTCGCCCGAATGCAGGAAGAAGTCCGGCGCGTGGCGCAGCATGGTGCCATAGGTGGTCATGCCGCCGCGATCCTCGTCGATGCCCCAGCCCTGACCGGCGGTGTCGCCCGACCAGACGAAGCTGATGTCGCGATTGCCCATGGGCGCGGTGCGGAACTGGCCCTGCACCGGCTCGGAGGCGGTACCGTCGGCCAGATCGGTCATGGTGACGCGGTAGAAGATGTCCTGATCCGAGGGCAGCCCCTCCAGCGCCAGCTTGCCGCTGAAATCGGTGGGTGTGCCGACCGCCAGCGCCGGGACGGCGCGCGCCTCGGTCATGGCTTCGGTGGTGGACCATTCCACCAGCATCTTGGCCTCGCGGTCGGCACGGGCCCAGATGACGGCGCCGTCATGGGCGACGTCGCCGGACATGACGCCATGGGTGATCAGGGGACGCGACTGGGCGCGCGACAGCGACGGCGCGGCAAGCGTGACGCCAAGGGCGGCGCCGCCAAGCAGCGACTGGCGACGGGTAAAGCGGATGCTGGGCATGGGTAACCCTCCTTGCTGGCTGAGATGCCGGGAGGGATCGGTGACCCGCGTAACGATTGCGGGTCGCTTTTGCGACGACAGGGCGAAACTTCGATGACAATACAACCATGACGTGCATGTCCTCCGCCCCCTCCCCGCAGGGCAGGATCGCGGCGGCGGGCGGTTTCAGGGCACGCCGCGCGGGCCCGGCCTCAGCGCTGTGCGGCCTCGACGGCGATCTGCACAAGCCGCGCGTTCTGGCACTTGGGATAGGTCGCGCCCGAGGTGCAGGCCTCGACGATGGAGACCGGAGAGCGCCCGCCGCAGGCCGCCAGCGCCATCACGGCGGCCAGCGCCGCCATCGTCAAACCCCTGTGCATCGCCCGCGTCCCCCGTGCTGCGCTTCCCCGGCGGCTCTGCATGGCCACCTGCCGCAAGGATCGGCGCAGGCAGCGCCGGCTGTCAAGCGACAAGGCCCCTATCCCGCCCGAACGCCCCTGCCCCGGCGTCCCAGGAAAGAACCGGGGCCGCCGCCCGTCCCGCGGGCCCGGCCCCGCCCCCCTCGGGCTTCTTCTTGGTCCAAATACCCTCCGCCGGAGGCATCCGGCGCCGCCCCGGAACAATGGCGCCCGCGTGGCGCGGTGCCTCGCCTCGGACAGGGGCCGGTTCGCCCGCCACCCGATGCCGCCGGAAAACCCCACCCGTCGTCGCGGCGATACGGCACGCCGGGGCGGTGGTTGCAATCTGCCCCTCTGGCCCTGGACAACCAAAGAGGCACAGCCGGTGCGGGCTCCGCGCCAGAGCCCGCTTCCCGTGGCGGTCTTCAAAGCCCCGCCGGGACCGGCCCGATGGGGTCGGCCCCGCAGGTCAGCGCCGGGCCAGAGGATAGCCGCGGCTTCGCAGACAGCCGATGCCGTAGACCGGGCGGGGCTTGCCCTTGTACCAGGCGCGGGTCGCGCAGGCGCGCGGCAGGTGGCCCCGGTAACTGCGGTCGAGGCAATGCGCCGAAAGCGCGTACCACGCCTTGTGGCGCCCCCCACCTGCCGCAGGCAGTGACGCGGCAGGGCTGCGGGCTGCCACCGCTTCTTGGCCTGGCGCTTGTACTTGCCGTGGCCGCGCTGCTTGCCGCCCCACTGATGCGGTTGGCCATACGGGCGCCCATCGCCGTACTGGCGATGGTTGACCTCGACCTTGCCGCCCTCGACGGCCTGTCCGAGAAGGGAAAGCGTCGCGGCCGCGCCGAAGGCGGGCTTCAGCCCCGCGTTGTCGGCGCGGGCGGGCGCGGCGCTGAGGGTTGCGATCAGGGCGCCGGCGACAAGGATGGCGGTGATGAATCTGGCGGACATGGATTTCTCCTTTCGGGCTGGGGGGAGGCGCTCTATCCTCGGGACAGGCACCCTGCCCCGCCAGCCTCGACCCGCCGCGCCGTTCCGGGCAATATCAGCCCCCGGCTATCGGATAACCGGCCCTGCACCGCCCTGTTGTTATTGAATTTCCACCCGTTCACCCACAGTCTGCCAGCATGAGACGCTCACTCGCCATTCCCCTTCTGATCCTGACGCTTGCAGCCCTGCCCGGCGCCGCCGCTGCGGACTGTTTCATCCATTACAAGGCCAAGCGGGACAACCCGCTGAGACTGCACTACGGGATCGTGCAGGTCTCGGGCTCTTGCCCCGGCGCCCCGGCCGGGGCCGTCAGTTCGCGGATCTCTTCCGCGGGCTGGTCCCTCCTGAACGTGACAAAGGTGACGCAGTCGCCGCCCACCGCATCGGAAATCAGCAGTGCCGGATCACACTATTACCGCTAGCGACAGCCGCCGCTCCGGCGCGCGCATCGTCGCCGCAGGGATCACCGCCATCGTGCTGATCCTTGCGGTGGCCGGTGCGCTGCTCTTGCTGACCCTGCCCGACGGCAATGCCTTCAACGCGCGGGTCGAACGGATCTTCGTCGAGAACGACAACCTGCAAAGTCAGGCCGAGGTCGCGCTGCTGGAAATCCTCGCGCAATCCGGCACCGCCTTTTCGGATACGCTGGCCAGCTACCGGGTGGTGATCTTCGTGCTGCTGGTCTTCGCCACGGCGCTTCTGGTCGCGGCGCTGGTCTTTCTGGTGCTGCTGATCTCGCTGAACCGCCGCATGGCGCAGATCGAGCGGTCGGGCATCGAGGTCAGTTCGCTGATCATCTCGCGCGAGGAGAACACCGTCTACCTGAACACCATGGGGTTCAAGCTGACCGATGCGATGATCGAGACGCTGTCGGTGCTGGCAGAGGCGCGGCTGGACGACGAGATGCTGTCCGGCGCGCAGATCGAATCGATGATTTCCGGCAAGCCCGAGATGGATTGCGAAGAGGCCGCCGGCGCCACCCGCATCAAACGCCTGCGCGACGGGCTGGGCAACCAGATGGTGTCGGAACTGCTGGTCAAGAACATCGCCCGTCGCGGCTATGTGCTGGCCATCGACAAGGGTGTGATCGAAGTGATCTGAAACGGTACGATGAACCGCGTCTTTCCGCACCCGGATGTTTCGGACCCGATGCCTCCGGGAAGACGCGACAGCTGTCGAATCCCTGCGGCGGATCTCTGTCACGCCGCAGGGCAGAGGCAGGCGGGCGCCGTACATAGATGAACGGCTATAAATGAACGGCGGATAAACATGTGCGGCGGGGGCCGGGTCAGCACCCGCGATCCCAGCCCTGACACGCCCGTACCCATCCCCGCCAGCCCCCAGCCGCCATGCGAACGGCAGCCTTTCCCCGAGATCGCCGCCATCGACCACGGCGCCACAGCCGGGCGCGGTGAAGCCGCGCAGGCCCGAGGCAGGCGGGGCTTCCGGGCGCAGGCTTTTGGGGCCACGTCAAGCGCCGCGGGCTTCCGGTCACGAAGCCGGCACAGGCCGATGGCGCGCATTACCCTTCGATGCCAAACCCTGCGCCTGATGCGCGGGGCAAAACCCGGAGACCGCAGGAAACCGAGGTGACCAGGTCGCCTGCGCGCCGCCCTCGATCACGGCGTGGACCCGGTCCTTCCGCGACGCGCCGAAGCTGCCAGAGAAGCGGTCGTCCGACGACTGGCGCCCGTCGGGCCACGCGGGCATAGGCATTGGCCCGCTGCGCCCTGATCGGCCCGACGACCTGCGCCGCAGCGCCCCCCTACGCAAGGGCCTGCCACATCACCGCAAGGGCGCGCCCCGGGGGCCGCTCCGGTGGCCAGAAAGGACCGTCGGCGCGCCACCGCAATGGCGGGGCGGACCCGATCGGAACGTCCCGCTCAGGACGCCTGGCGCATGCCGCCCTCGGAGGCCGCGGTCGGCACAAGCGCCTTGACGACGTCGGACATCGCCAGGGCGCCGATCTGGCTGCCGTCGCGCATGACGGCGAAGCTGCGTGTTGTGTCGCCCTCTGCCGTCGCGATGACCTCTTCGAGGGTGGCATTCTCGTCCACGCTGCCAGAGAGATTTGCCACAGCCCTGCCCCGCGTCATCACCGTGCGGGCGCGCAGCACGCGCGCGCGATTGATGTCCGAGATGAAGTCCACGATATAGGGATCGTTCGGGTTCATCAGGATATGCTGCGGCTCGCCCTGCTGCACCACCGCGCCGTCCTTCAGGATCACCAGATGGTCGGCCAGCTTCAGCGCCTCGTCGAGGTCGTGGGTGATGAACACCACCGTCTTGTGCAGCTCGCGCTGCAGCTCCAGCAGCAGGTCCTGCATGTCCGTGCGGATCAGCGGATCCAGCGCCGAGAAGGCCTCGTCCATCAGCATGATATCCGAGTTCGACGTCAGGGCCCGGGCGATGCCGACGCGCTGCTGCATGCCGCCCGAAAGCTGGTGCGGGTATTGCCGCCCCTGACCCTCGAGCCCGACGCGGTCGAGCCACCCGGTCGCCTCCGGCTCCCACTCCGAGCGCGGTCGCCCGTCCACGGTCAGCGGTGTCGCGGCGTTCTCCAGCACCGTCCGGTGGGGCAGAAGGGCGAACTTCTGGAACACCATGGACATGTGCTTGCGGCGCATCTCGCGCAGCTGCGCCTCGGAATAGTCCATGATGTTCTCGCCGTTGACGATCACCTCGCCGGCGGTCGGATCGATCAGCCGGTTGAGATGGCGGATCAGCGTGGACTTGCCCGAGCCCGACAGGCCCATGATCACCGTGATCTCGCCCGGGGCCATGTCGATGTTGATGTCGCGCAGGCCCAGCACGTGGCGGTGCTGTTCAAGCAGCTCTTGCTTGCCCATGCCGGCCTTGGCGCGGACAAGGGCCCCCCGGGGGTCCTTGCCGAAGATCTTGTAGAGATTGCGGATGGAAATCTTTGGGTCGGCCATGTCGCTCGCTCCTCAGTTCTTCTGTGCGGCGTTGACGCGCGCAAGCGCCGCCTTGGTGGAGCGGTCGAGAATGACCGCGAGAAGCACGATGCCGAGGCCCGAGATCAGGCCGACGCCAAGCTCGAGGTTGCGGATGCCGCGCAGGACCAGCACGCCGAGGCCGGGGGCCGAGACGAGGCTGGCGATGACCACCATCGCGAGGCTCATCATGATCGTCTGGTTCACACCGGCCATGATGTTCGGCAGCGCCAGCGGGATCTGCACGCCGTAGAGCTTCTGGCGCCCGGTCATGCCGAAGGCGTCCGCGGCCTCGATCACCTCCTTGTCGACAAGCCGGATGCCCAGGTTCGTCAGGCGGATGACCGGCACGATGGCGTAGAGGATGATGGCAATGCCGTAGAGCTTGGGCTCGGTCACCGAGAAAAGGAAGATAAGCGGGATGAGGTACACGAAGGGCGGCAGCGTCTGCAGCATGTCCAGCACCGGGATCATCGCCCGCTGCAGCCTGTCAGAGCGCGACATGGCGATGCCGATGGGCACGCCGAGCAACACGCATATGACGGCGCAGACCGCGATCACCGCCAGCGTCTGCATGGCGTATTCGTAGTAATCGATAAAGGCGAGGGCGGCGAAACTGCCCGCCACGAAGGTCATCAGCTGCCACGAGCGGCTGACCAACAGCACGATCAGCGCCAGCGCCGGGATCATGATCCACCAGGGCGTTTCCTGGAACAGCCAGAGCGCGTTCGAAAGCGCCCAGCTCAGCGGCTGGGTAAGCGGATCAAGCACGTAGGACAGGGCGTCCTTGATATCGAGAAAGCCCCGTTCGACCCCCTGCGTGATTTCGCGCGACTGCGGGAACGACGCGCAGGCGTCGTTGAGCGCGTCCATCGAGGGGAACGGCGTGTCCCAGGCCGAGACCTCGGGGGCGCCGCCGTCGCCCGACTGCCCGATGAGATCTGCCATCGACATAGGGGCGGAGCCGCCCGAACCGTCGCCGTCGCACCAGTCGCGCAGCCCGAGGCTGTTGAAGAGCCAGTCATAGGTGGCCATGGTGTTTTCCTGTACTGTTGAAGGGGCCGGATGCTTTGGGACGCTTTCCGGAAACGCAAACGGCGGCTCCGGGATGTCAGAGCCGCCGCAGGTCGTGTCAGCCGGTTATTGGTCCAGCAGGGGGCAAGGCGCGCGCGCGCGTCCTCGCTGATCCAGGTCGACCAGGTGTCCTGATGGTTGGTCAGGAAGTAGACCGCGCCTTCCTCGCCGGTTGCCGAATTGTCCTCCATCCAGCTCAGGATCGCGTTCATCGTCTCGGTCTTGAACGTCATGTTCTTCAGAAACTCTGTAAGCTCGGGGTGTTTGGCCGAAAACTCCGTGGTCACCGCGGTCTTCACCGGCGAGGGCGGGAAGGAACTGCGACCGACATCGGTGGAATCGGGATCCTTGGCGGCCGCGAAGGCCTCTTCGTCGTAGGCGCCCATATCGACCTGCACCAGGTCGTAGCGGCTCGATGACCGCCGTCGGGGCCCAGTAGTAGCCGAACCAGGGTTCTTCGTTCTCGAACGCCGATGCAATGGAGGTCGCCAGCGTCTCGCCCGAGCCGTGGTTGAAGATCTCGATGCCGGCATCCTCGACGCCGAAGGCCGGCAGCAGGTTGTCGTTGAAGACCCGGCAGCCCCAGCCCTCGGGGCAGTTGTGGAAGCGACCGCCGACCAGATCGGGGTTCGCGAGAATGCCCTCGATGGTCGTCAGCTCGGGATGCGCCTCGGCCAGATAGTCCGGGATCCACCAGGCATCGATGCCGCCCGGCTCTATCACCTTGCCGAGTTCCTCGATCTTGCCCTCGTCGCGCAGGCGGTCGTAGATCGAGCCGGTGCCGTTCAGCCAGAGCTCGGTGACGATGTCGGGCTCGCCATTTTCCGCGACCGAGGTCATTGCGGGGACGGTATCAGAGGGCACGACGGCGACGTCGCAGCCGTATCCCTGCTCCATGATGAACTTCGCGACATTGGTCACCACCGAGGCCGAGGCCCAGTTCATTTCGGTGATGCTGACTTCGCCGCATGTGTCGCTGTCCTGCGCGAATGCAGGCGCGGCCATGAGCGTGACCGCGGCGGTCATTAGAAAGCGTTTCATCGAGGTGTCCATTTCTTGTCCTTTCATCAGTATCTTAACCGTCAGGCAGGCACATAGGCGGGTGTCCCCGGATCCAACCGGTTCCATCATCGCTTCCGTGTCGGGCCTGATTGTCTTTCGGCAAAGCGGCGGCCATCCCGGCCGCGGCTTCCTGCAACGCTACGCGAGCAGGGCCTCTTCGAAGGGGAACCGCGAGAGCAACTCGATCCCGGTCTCCGTGATCAGCACCTGCTGTTCCAGCTTGACCCCCTCCCGGCCACCGTCCTCGCCGATGTAACTTTCAACGCAGATCGTCATCCCGGGGAGGATTTCACCGTCGTAGCCTGCATCGGGGAAGTCGCCGCGATGGTAGAGGTAGGGGTATTCGCCGGTCATGCCGCAGCCGTGCGCGCTGAGGTAATAGCGGTTGGCGTAGTACTTTTCGGGGATGTCCCAGGCCGCGTCCGCATAGTCGCGGAACGACATGCCCGGGCGCAGGATATCCATGTTGTGATGCACCTGCTCGTGCGCGACCCTGTACAGTTCGCGCTGTTGCGCGCTTGGCCGGGATGGCCCGGCGTGGAAGGTGCGCGAAAAGTCCGAGTAATAGCCGTGGCAGCCCACCACATCGGTGTCGAGCGCGATCAGGTCGTTGGCCCCGATGACATTGCTGCCGGTCTCCTGGAACCAGGGGTTGGTGCGTTCACCGGCGCTGAGCAGACGCGTTTCCACGTAGTCGCCGTTCTGCGCAATGATCGACCGATGCAGCACCGACCACAGCTCGGCCTCTGTCAGGCCCGGGCGTATCGCCGCGCGCAGTTCCGCGACGCCGCGCTCGGTGGCGCGCAGCGAGGCGTTCACGCATTTCATTTCCTCGGATGACTTGATGGCGCGGGCCATCTCTACCGGCTCCTGCGCATCGACAAGGCGCACGCCCGCTTCGCCAAGCGCGATGGCGGTGCCGCCGTTCATGCGCTCTATCCCGACGCAGGGATTGGCGCCGCAGAGGTCGCGCAGGGTTGCCGCCATGTCCCGCGCCCATCGCCGCTCGCGCTCGGCGATCTGCGGCCCGGCGGCAACGAAGCTTGCGGTGACTGCGGGGCGCACCTCGTCGATGGTCTCCAGTGCCCTCGGGCAGGTGCAGCGCGCCGGTGAATTCATACAGGATTGCACGATCCGCGGTCATCACCAGATAGCGCGCCGGTCCGTTGCGCATCGAGAAGACCTGCATGTTGCGTGCACCCGTGGCGTAGCGGATGTTCACCGGATCCATCAGGATCACCGCGTCGATCCCGCGGGCGGCCATCTCTCGACGCACGCGCGCCTGGCGCCAGGCGCGCACCGCGACAAGGTCAATTCCCTCGTCCTCGGGGCTGCGGTCCAGCAGTGCCAACCCGTCGAGGTCACTGCGTTCGGCGTGCCAGTCGAGCTCTGCCATGCTTCTCTTTCATGTCGTTGTCTGGGAACCCACAGTGTAACCAGAGACACCGACCCATAAAACATTGGAAATTCTCGTTCATTTCGATAACCAGAGGTTATGCAGCAATACCGCAAGAGCCTACCGCCCCTCGACACCCTGGTCTTTTTCGAATGCGCGCTGCGCTGTGGCAGCTTCACCGATGCAGCCGAGGAGCTCTTCGTCAGCCAGGCTGCCGTCAGCAAGCGCATCCGGCAGCTGGAGGAGTGGCTCGGCGTCCGCCTGTTCGACCGGCGGTCCTCGCGGCTGACCCCGACCGTCGAAGCGCGGCGCCTTGGCGATCGGGTGTCGACGACGCTGGAATTCCTGACCCAGTCGATCGAAGAGGTGCGCACGCCAAGCCAGCCCATGGTGCGCCTGGCCTCCATGAGCGCGGTCGGCATGTTCTGGTTGCAACCGAGGCTGCAACGCTTCGCGCTTGGCGACGCGGCCTGCATGTTCAGCCTCACGCAGAGCGACGATATCTCCCTTCTGTTCTCTGAAGAAAACGATCTTGTCGTCGTCTACGGCGACGGGGCCTTTCCGGGGTGGAGCGCAACGCGCGTGCTTGGCGAGGAACTGGCGCCGGTTGCCGACCCCGCCGTCGCAGAACGGCTGGCGGCGCGCGGAGTTCTCGCCGATGCCGATGCGCCGCTTCTCGATTATCATCGCGTGTCGCCGGACTGGATCAATTGGGACGTCTGGGGCGACCGGCTTGACCTGGCGCTGCCTCAGGACGATCTGCGCATTCAATGTTCCAGCTATGCCCAGTCGGTCGGCTACGCGCTCGAAGGGCGCGGCGTGGCGCTCGGGTCGCTGCCGCTGCTGGAACAAGAGGTCGCGACTGGCCAGCTCGCCCGCCTGCAGCAGCCGTCCTACAAGGGCCCCGGCGGCTATTGGCTCGCCTCACCGAAGGGCCGTAAGGTCTCGCAGGAAGCCGAGAACATGTTCAGGGCGCTGTACCGATCCTAGGACACCCGGAACAAGCCCGCCCTGCCGCAAGCGGGTCGAGGACCTGGGCAATCTGCCCGTGAAACCTGCCGTCGCAATCCCGGTGCGGGGCCGTGTTTTGGCCGGTTGGTGCCTGCAACAGGGACACAACCCGCCCCGGCTGACAGACATCCGGGGCATTCCGGCCCCTGCCCCATCCCGCTGTTGCGGACAAAGCCCTCCCCCGCGGCCCCAGCGGTCGAAACGATGCGCCGATGGGGTGGCGGTGCCCGCCGGTTCACGCAGTCGCCACACCCGGTCCGCCTGTGCTGGCGCGGGTTGTCATGTCCGGTGCCCTGACCGCCCGCATGGTCCGCGGTGCCGTCGCTGGCTGGCGAGTCCGCGCCGCACCAGCCCCCGGGCCGGATCCGGGGACACCGCACTGCCCCCTGGCTTCCCAAGCTTGCGACAGGCTGCCAAGGGGCAATCGCGTTGGCTCTCTTCATTGCGCCCCTGACCCGATCAGGCCAGGGGCCCGATAGCCCTAGTGAGAGCTGGACAGCTTCATCACGACAATGCCGGTCACGATGAGGGCAGCGGCAATGATCCTCGCCGGGGTGACTGCTTCACCCAGCACGGTAATGCCCACGACAAATGCGCCCACAGCGCCGATTCCGGTCCACACCGTGTAGGCCGTGCCAAGCGGCAGGCTGCGCATCGCCACGGAAAGAAGCGCGAAGCTTGCTATCATCGTGACGATCGTGATGACGCTGGGGGTCACAAGCGTGAAGCCCTGAGACTTCTTCATGAAGAAGGCCCAGACAATTTCCAGAATTCCGGCAAGACCAAGGAAAACCCATGCCATTTTCATTCCTTCCGAAGGATGGCGGGTCGTCCCGATTGCGTGGCCACGTTCGTCAAGGGGTCGTCCCCTTCGCGGCAGGTTCATCGACCGTCTCGGTCCGATGACGGGATCTGAATACCGGGCCCGTGACCCCAGTCAAGCGATTCGCGCCGTCTCTCATCGCTGCCGAAGCGCGGCCCCTGGTGCGGCAGCGCGCTTGGCGCCAACCTCGACACCCTGCCGGAAGGGCCTGTTTGCTGGCATCCATCGTTCCGCCCTTCCCCGGCTTCCGGGCGTGTTTCTTGCGGCGGTGCTGGAACCAAAGGCGCAGCCCGGCAAGAAATCGGGTAGCGCCCGGGAGGGACTGTCCTGCAAGGGGTCAGGGCCCGCTTGCGGCGGTTTGCGCCGGGTGCCGGACAGGGGCGCGATGCCTTGCCGCTCGCCGGATCCGGGCAGGCCGCCCGGCCAGAGGCAGCGACCCGCGACCGCCAGCCCGTCTTGCCCCTGCCCCCGCGGCCTTGCCGCCTTCGTCAGCAACCGGGGGCCTTCCGGGCCGGTCCGCCCCGCGCAGAAACGCCGGGGACGGAAGGCAATGCAAGGCAGACGGTCTCAGGTGCTATCAACAAGCCAGGCCGGTTGAATTCCGCTCGACGCGATGAATGGCGCCGGCGAAAGCCCGCGGAACAGGCCGTGTTCCAGGATCAGGACAGTGCCGAGACCGGCGGCTGCCCCGCCAAGGACATCCGTGTGAAGGGTGTCGCCGACCATGGCGATGCGCTGCCGGGGAATGCCCGACAGCCGTTCAAGCGCCGCGTCGAACGCGTTCGGAAAGGGCTTGCCGAACAGCGACAGCCCACAGGCCGAAGCGATGTCCTGCGCATACCAACCCGGCTCGATGGACAGGCCGTCATCGCGTGGGGCCACGAGATCAGGATTGGCGACGATGATCGGACGGGCGTGGAAATGCAGCGCCCGCTTCAGGCGCGCATTGGCTTCGTGACTCCAGCGCGCCGAAGACAGAAACAGGAAACCCGCAGCCGTGTTCATCAGATCCGGCTGGGCCAGCAGATCGGCCCCGTAATGACCGGGGGGCAGGTCCGACAGGTCGTCTTCGCCATCGGTTATCGCGGCCCAGACTCCGTGGACGGTGGGCAGATGGGCAAACGCCACATCCCGGCTGGAGACCACCTCTTCCAGACTGAAATCGAACCCCAGCCTGTGGTATTTCGCCAGCACGCCCGACCGCGTATAGCTGGCCGCATTGGTCAGCACCACGAGACGCTTCCCGGCGGCGCGCAATCGGGCGATGCGCTCGACCGCGCCGGGGATCGGGGCTTCGCCCCGGTTCAGCACGCCAAAGGCGTCGAGGATATAGGCGTCGTAATCGCCCATCGTGTCTTCAAGCGTCGCCCCCCGGCGCGAGGCCTCGGGGAACTGCGCCTGCGGCAGCATTGGCCGCAGGCATTCGTAGCGGGCAAAGGCCGTTTCGGTCGTGATCATGTCCCGCCCTTACAGGATCTTGCGGCGCAGCAGGGAAGACACCATCTCGCCGAAGATGACCAGCGCCAGGATGGTCAGCAGCACCATGGAGACCTCGGGCCAGTTGAAGGTGTCGATGGCGCCTTGCAGGATCATCCCGATGCCGCCCGCGCCGACGAGGCCCAGAACGGTGCTTTCGCGCAGGTTGATGTCCCAGCGCAGGATCGACACGGCAAAGAAGGCGGGCATGACCTGCGGCACGATGGCGTAGAGCACGATCTTGAACCGCGAGGCGCCGCAGGCCTCAAGCGCCTCGACCGGCTTGCGGTCGATTTCCTCGATGGCTTCGCCGAGCAATTTGCCCAGAAACCCGATGGAGCGGAACATGATCGCCACGATCCCCGCCACGATGCCGGGGCCGAAGATGGCGACAAACAGCAGCGCCCAGATGATCGTGTTCACCGACCGCGAGGACACGAGGATAAAGCGCCCGAGCCAAAGACAGGCGCGGTTGGGCGTCGTGTTCTGCGCCGCGATATAGGCCACCGGCAGCGAGACGACGACGGCGATCAGCGTCGCCAGCGTGGCGATGTTCACCGTCTGCCAGATCGCCACGAGGATCGAGGGCAGATTGCTTGGGTCCGGCGGCATCATCCGCCCGAAAAGGTCGGCCATCTGTGCCGGACTGTCCCAGACCCAGGCCCAGATCACGTCGATGCTGCCCAGTGCCCAGGCGACGACACCGGCGGCGGCTGCGAAACCGGCGTAGCGGGTCAGCCGCTGTTTCGGGGTGAAGCGCGACCAGTCATCGCGCCCGCTCAGGGCCTCGGAAAGCGATTGCGGTTCGGAGAGGTTCAAGCTGTTCATGTGATCCGCTTCCTGATGACGCCGCTGACCGCCTCGGAAACGAGGATCACGCCGACGATGACCATGGTGATGGCAAGGGCGAAGTCGTAGTCGTAGCGGTCGAAGGCATTGGCCAGCGTCGCCCCGATACCCCCGGCGCCGACGATGCCGACCACGGCAGAGGCGCGCAGGTTGCTGTCGAGCTGGTAGATGCCAAGGCCCACGAGGCGCGGCATGACCTGCGGCAGCACGGCATAGACCTGCGTGGCAAGGAAGCCCGCGCCGGCAGAGCGCATGGCCTCGACCTGGCCGAAATCGATCTCTTCGATGCGTTCGGCCAGCAGCTTGGCGACGAAGCCGACGGAGTAGACCACCAGCGTCAGCGCGCCAGCGAAGGGGCCGAAGCCCACGGCCTTGACGAAGATGATGGCCACGATCACCGGGTGAAAGCTGCGCGCGATGATGATGAGCGCGCGGCCCAGCAGGTAGACCGGCTTGGGGGCAATGTTGCCCGCGGCCATGAAGGCCAGCGGGACCGACAGGATGATGCCGCCCACGGTGGCGAGGATGGCGATCTTCAGGCTTTCCATGAAACCGTCGAAGAGCAGCCCGGCGCGTTCGAAGCTGGGCGGGAAGGCGCCGTTGAAGATGCGCTGCGCCCGGCTCATGCCGTCCGCCACCCGGTCCCAGTCGATGGGCAGGGTGCCGACGGTGAAGACGACGTAGACGGCGATGCCGATGTAAAGCGTCCAGCGCAGGACGGGATTGGCGATGAAGGGCGGCTTGCGCCAGGTTTCTGGCAGCCTGTCCGGTGTCGCGGTCATGCGGCGGCCCCCGCCTCGGCGCGGTCCTGCGCGGGGACGCCGGCGTAGATCTTGTCCATCTCGTCGCGCGTCAGGGCATCGGGTTTGTCGTCGAAGATGATCCGGCCATAGCGCATGCCGACGATCCGGTCAGAGTATTCCTTGGCCTCGGTCACGTTGTGGATGTTGATGATGACGGGCAGGTTCAGCTCCTGCGCAAGGTCGCGCAGCAGCGACATGATCTGCTCCGAGGTCTTGGGGTCGAGCGAGGCGGTGGGTTCGTCCGCCAGCAGGATCTCCGGGCGCTGCATCAGGGCGCGCACCACACCCACGCGCTGGCGTTCGCCGCCCGACAGTTCGTCGGCGCGCTTGTCCGCGTAATGGGCGATCCCCACGCGCTCCATCAGCTCGAAGGCGCGGCGGATGTCCTCCTTCGGGTAGCGGCGGGTCAGCGCCGCCCAGGTCGAGATATAGCCCAGCCGTCCGGCCTGCACATTCTCCATGACGGTAAGCCGGTCGATCAGGTTGAAGCCCTGGAACACCATGCCGATGCGGCGCCGCGCGCTGCGCAACTCGCGGCGCGACAGGGTGGTGAACTCGGTGCCGTTAAGCTCGACAGAGCCGGAGGTCGGCTCTACCAGGCGGTTGATGCAGCGCAGCAGCGTGGACTTGCCCGCGCCCGACGAGCCGATCACCGAGGTCAGCTGTTCGCCCTCCACGGTCAGGTCCAGCCCCTTTAGCACGGGGTCGCCGCTGCCGTAGCGCTTGGTCAGGTTGGTGATCTTCAGCATGGGATGCCTCTTTGGAATGGCGCGGCCCGGGCCCCGGCCGCGAGGTGGCCGGGCGGCGCGCGAGGCCCGGTGCGCGAGGGCGCACCGGGCTGGCGATGTCGGAAGGGGATCAGTTCCCGGCGAGACCCTGCGGCGTGTACTCGACGCCGTTGGAAGCCTGGATCTGGCGGATCACCGCCCACTGGTCCTTGTAGGTGATCGGGACGAACTTCGACACGCCCTCGAATTCATCGCCCAACGCGGTGCCCGCGAAGTCGAAGGAGAAGAAGGCTTCCTTGACTTTCTCGGCCAGCGCCGGATCGAGGTTGTGCGCCATGGTGAAGGAGGTCGTCGGGAAGGGATCGCTTTCCCAGATCTTGCGCACGTCGGCAGGGTCGTAGAGCCCGCGCTCGGCCATGCGGTCCACCACTTCCGAGGCCACCGGAGCCGCGTCGTAGTCGCCCGCGACCACGCCCAGCATCGACTGGTCATGCGAGCCCGAGTAGACCACCTCGTAATCCTTGTCCGGCTCGACGCCCAGGCCCGGGAACAGGGCGCGCGGCGCCTGGTTGCCAGAGTTCGAGGTGGGCGAGGTATGGGCCACGCGCTTGCCCGCGAGATCCGAGATTTCCTGGATGTCGCTGTCGGCCTGGGTGAACACCTGCAGCCGGTAGCCGAACTGGCCATCGTCGGCGCCCATGATTGCAAAGGGCACGGCCCCCGCAAGGTTCACGGCAAAGGGCGTCGGCCCGGTAGAGAAGCCCGCCACGTGCAGACGGTACGGACCGCATGGCCTCGACCTCGGCCGAGTTGGACTGCACGGCAAAGAACTGCACGTCCTTGCCGGTGACTTCCGACAGGTGTTCAATGAACGGCTCCCAGATGTCGGCATAGACCGCCGGATCCTCGACCGGGGTATAGGCGAACACAAGCGTGTCCGGGTCGCTGAGCTGGGCCGGGTCGGTGGGCGTGTCGGCAACGAGATCGCCGTTCGCATCGCAATACTGCACGTCGAGCGCGCCGCGTTCCGCGCAGTCCTGCGCATGGGCCGCGAAGGTGCTGCACGTCAGGATGCCCAGCACGGTGGCCGCACGGGTGATGAATGGTGTCATGGTTTCCTCCCTTTGACAGCAGGCGGATCCGGGCCGCACCTGCATCGACGCCCGCAGGCTAGGGGCGCCGGGTCCGGCTTGGCGAGGATTGAAGTGTTAATGAACCCGCTGCGGGCGGGGTGAAGTGTTAACAATATTACAAAGCCCCGCCGGCGTCTTGAATTCCCGGGTCTTCTGCGCGACGCCTGACGACAGATCGTCGGATCGGCGGTCTTGCCAGCGCGTCGCAGGAGGAGCGTCACATGCAGGCGTCCAGTCTGAAACCGGGGCCCGAACCCGTCATCGGCATCGTCGATGATGACGCGCAGGTGCGCGAAACCCTGTCCGAACTGATGCACGACAGCGGGTTCCGGGCCGTCTGCTGCGCCGATATCGAGGCCTTCCACGCGCTCGGCGATCCGCCGCCCGTGGACCTCGTGCTGATCGACCTGAGGCTGCGCGAGGAATCCGGCCTGACGCTGGCGATCCATCTGCGGGAACGGCACGAGATCCCCATCGTGATGCTGACCGGCGTGGGGGACGAGATCGACAAGATCATCGGGCTGGAGACCGGGGCGGACGACTACCTCATCAAACCCTTCAACCCGCGCGAACTGGTGGCGCGCATCCGCGCCGTGTTGCGGCGCTACGGTCATGCCTCCGCCCGACCGGCGGCGGTCGGCAAGCGCCAGATCGCCTTCGGCGAGAAGCGGATCGACCTCGACGCGCGGCGGCTGCTGGACGGGGACGGCGAGGAAGTGCCGCTGACCAACGCGGAGTACCGGCTGTTGGAGTTCTTTGCCCGCAACCCCGAGCGCGTCGTCCGGCGCGAGGAGCTGCTGGAAGAGCTGGGCGCCGACACCCAGCGCTACGTCGACCGCACCGTGGACGTGCTGATCCTGCGCCTGCGCCGCAAGATCGAGCCGGTCCCGGCCAAGCCGGTGCATCTGCAGACCCGCCGGGCGCGGGGCTATGTGTTCCACCTGGGCACCGGATGAGCCGGCTGCGCGACTGGTTCCGCGATTTCGGCGTAAGGATCCGCCTCTCGGCGGCCTTGGCGGTGATGTTCGGCCTCATGCTGCTGGTCAGCGTGATCGGATTGCGGGTTCTTGACCGCACCGAGGTCTGGATGAACGTGCTGCACCGCGACACGCTGACCGAAGTGGCCGCCGCGATGGATCTGTCCCGCGATGCGTCGGATCTTGCGACCTCGGCCCCCTTCCTCTTCGCGCTTTTCGCGCCCTATCAGCTGGAGCAGGAAGTCGCCAAGGTCATGGCGAACCTCGATCGCGTGCAGCACTCTTCGGAAAGCGACCCGGCGCTGGACCTGCCGCTGTCGCGTCTGCGCAGTGCCATCGAGGATCTGGCACAGGCGCTTCTGCCGCAAAGCGCGCGTCAGGCAGAGCTGAAGGCCATCGATCGCGCGCTGGTCCGGCTCAACGCCCGCAGCAGGCGCATGGCGCGCGACACTGCCTTGCCATTGGAGGCGCGGCAGGACTGGAGCGCGCTTCAGCAGCTGACGGCGGTTGCGCTTGGCGCCGCGCGCGCGGAAGAATTGATCGAACTGGGCGAATTCAGCCGCGATTTCCAGCGCCAGAGCCAGGCGCTGCGCTCCCCGGAACCGGAGGATCAGCGCCGAACCTTCGACGAGATCTCCGAGGTCGTCCAGCGCGGGACAGGGCTGTTCGTGCTCAAGCACGGTCATCTGTCGGCGCGGCTCGATGCCGAGAGTGCGCTGTTTCGCATTCGGCAGGAGACCCATCGCGTCAACGCCTTTGCCGAGACCAAAGTGGCTCAGGCCGAGGACAGGCTGTCCCGGGCCCGCGCCGCGACCTCGGACACGCTGGCCTACGCGCGCAATGCCTTTCTCGCGCTGATCCTTGCCAGTCTGGTCGTGGCGGTGACCTCCTCGTTTTATGTGTCGCGGCACGTGGCCCGCAACCTCGAACGCATCTCCGGCGCGATGCGACGGCTCGCCTCGGGGAACCTGCGCGTCGACCTGCCCGATGCGCCGACGTCGCGGGATGAGATCGGCCAACTGTTCACGGCTTTTGGCGTCTTCCGCGACAACGCCCGCAAACTGGACCGGCGCACGGCGCAGATACGCCATCAGAATGCGCTCTTTTCGCGCGTGTTCCAGAACATCAAGGACGGCGTTGCCGTAGAGGCCGAGGACGGGCGCATCATAGCCGAGAACGAGAACCTGCGCCGCCTGCTTCGCCTGCCGCCCGGCTCGGATCGGGGCGGCGATCGCATGAGCGACCTGGTTCAGGCCTCGCCCTTTTCGCGGGCCGCCGGAGGGAGGAGCGCGGCGGCTTCGAGGAATACGGCGATGCGGATGGCAACGTGATCGAGATCCACCTCTCGCCCCTGCCCGACGGCGGCCAGGTCTGGCTGATTTCCGCGACCACCGAACGCAAACGCATCGAGGCTCGGCTGGAAGCGATTCGCCGGGTCGAGGCCCTGGGCAAGGTCTCGGGGGAAGTGGCCCATGATTTCGGGAACATCCTGTCGAGCATCTCGGGGAACCTGCACCTGCTGGAACAGGCCGAACCGGAGCGTCGGCGCGACCTGCACAACCGGCTCGGGGCGGCGGTCGACCTGGGCACCAGCCTGACGGAACGGCTTCTGGCCTTTGCGCGCAAGCAACATCTCGCGCCGCAGGTGACGGATGTTTCGGAACTGGTGACGGGCATGGCGGATCTTCTGGAAATCGCCATACCGGGGCAGGTCTCTTTGGTTGTGGACGTGCCCGAGGCTCCGGTCACCTGTCTGGTCGATCCGGGCCAGCTTGAAAGCGCCATTCTCAATCTGTGCATCAATGCCGGGCAGGCCATCGCCGCGACAGGGTCCGGCGCGGGGCAGATCGTGGTGTCGGTGCAGGCCGGCGACATGGTCCGGGTTGCGGTGCGCGACACCGGATGCGGCATGTCCGAAGAGGTGCTGCGCCATGCCACCGACCCGTTCTTCACGCGCAAGCCCGACGGCAGCGGCACTGGCACTGGGGCTGTCGATGGTGGACGGTTTCGCGCATCAGTCCGGCGGGCGCCTGGATATCGAGACGGCAACCCATGGCCCATCCCGCGGGACGACCATTACACTGTCCTTCCCGCGACAAGGCGCCCCCGAAATGACGCCCTCTGGCTGCGGGTCGGTCAGGGCCCTGGTTGTCGACGACGATCCGCTGGCGCTGGAACGATCCTGCGTCTTTCTGGCAGCCATGGGGGCACGGGTCATGCGCGCGGCCTCCTTTGCGGAGGCGGTCGAAGCCCTGAAGGCGCTCGACCATCTCAACCTGCTCCTGACGGATCTTTGGCTCGATGACGGGTTCAGCGGGCGGGATCTGATCGTGCAGGCCTGCGGACATTTTCCCGAGTGCCAGGCCGCGCTGATGTCCACGCGTGGCGCTCCGGCGGATCTGCCCCCGAAGGTTCTGTTCGTAGCCAAGCCGGTCACTCAAGACGCCATACGGAAAATCTATTCCGCCGTTCCTGGCGCGACACCCCCTGCGTCACAGGCCCCCTGAGCCCCGAACCTGGCGCGCGCGTGGGACACCAGCGCCCGGGTTTGCTCCGGCTTCAATGGGGGCCGAGACCCGGATGCCCGGAGACACGGGAGCGCTTCGGCAATGCGGGCCGCGAAGCCATGCACAATCGCCGGCCCATCCTCGACATGCCAAGCGCAGGGCCTGCGAAAGCGCAGCACTCCGCTGCCGGCCGAGAAAGGCGCGCGGAGGTCAGACCATGAGCATCCCGGCACACAGCAGTACCAGTGAGGCCCTGCGCCATGTGCAGGCTGCACGTCGCAAGAGGCGGGTCCAAGAGGGCATGAGGCTCGCCCAGAACGTGGCCACCCTTTCGGACTGGCCGGGCAAAACCACCACAGAAGCATCTGAAAAGAAAGGTAAATAATGACTACTTGGCGATCCCGGCAGGATTCGAACCTGCAACCTGCCCCTTAGGAGGGGGCTGCTCTATCCAGTTGAGCCACGGGACCGCGCGGGAGCGGTCTTAACCCGGATCGCCGCCGCTGTCATGCCCTGTTCTGCCAGCGCCCCATGCTGCGGCTCCGGCGCACCACCCAGGGCAACAAGCCGCCTGCCAGCCGCCCGCCGCGGGCCGTGGCGAACCGGGCGGCGGGGCCTGCAATTGGCCTGCCGCGCCTGTCGCCGCTGTGTCCCGCCAGCCCGCGACCTTTTTCCCGACCGCCCCTTGTCATGCGTCTTGGCCTCCTTCTGGGGTTGGAGTAACCTCCGGGCAAACAAGAGAGGTTCTGCCCTTGGCCAGCGACGATCCCCGCCCCCTTACCCTTCGCGATGTCTCCGAGGCTTCGGGTGTGTCCGAGATGACCGTCAGCCGCGTGCTGCGCAACCGTGGCGACGTCAGCCACGCCACCCGCGAGCGGGTGCTGGAAGCCGCCAAGACCCTTGGCTACGTGCCCAACAAGATCGCGGGCGCGCTGGCCAGCCAGCGGGTGAACCTTGTCGCGGTGATCATTCCCAGCCTGCGCAACATGGTCTTTCCCGAGGTAATGGCCGGCATCAGCGGCGTCCTGGAAAACACCGACCTGCAACCGGTCGTGGGCGTCACCGACTACATGCCCGAGAAGGAAGAGCGCGTCCTCTACGAGATGCTGTCGTGGCGGCCCTCGGGTGTGATCGTCGCGGGGCTGGAACACACAGAGGCCTCGATCGCCATGCTCAAGGCCTCGGGCATCCCGGTGGTCGAGATCATGGACACCGACGGCAAGCCCATCGACTGTGCCGTGGGCATCAGCCACCGCCGCGCCGGGCGCGAGATGGCCCGCGCAATCCTGAAACAGGGCTACCAGCGCATCGGCTTCCTGGGCACCAAGATGCCGCTGGACCACCGGGCACGGAAGCGCTTCGAAGGCTTCACCGAGGCGCTGGCCAAGGAGGGCGTCGAGATCGTCACGCAAGAGTTCTACTCCGGCGGCTCGGCGCTGGCCAAGGGCCGCGAGATGACCCGCACCATGCTGGAGCGCGAGCCGGAGCTGGATTTCCTGTATTACTCCAATGACATGATCGCGGCGGGCGGCTTGATGGAACTGCTCGATCAGGGCATCGACATCCCCGGCCAGATCGGCATCGCGGGCTTCAACGGGGTCGAACTGCTGGACGGTCTGCCGCGTCGGGTCGCCACCATGGACGCCTGCCGGTCCGAGATCGGCACCAAGGCGGCCCAGGTCATCGCCGCGCGGGTCGAGAACCCCGAGGCCGAGATCGAGCGCATCATGGAACTGACGCCCCGGATCAGCTACGGCGACACGCTGAAGCGCCGCTAGCCGCCCGTGCTGCGGCTGCCAAACGACGCCGCGCGGCGGCTGTTCCTGCACCGCCACCTGCTGGCAGAGGCGCCCGCCGGTCCCGGCAAGGGCGCCGACCTGCACGGCCTGATCCAGCAGCTGGGCTTCGTCCAGCTGGACAGCGTGCGCACGGTCGAGCGCGCACATCACATGATCCTCTTCGCGCGGCGCCCCGCCTATCGCCCGCGCCACCTTGGCCCGCTGCTGGAACGCGACCGGCTGCTCTTCGAGCACTGGACCCATGACGCGGCGCTGATCCCCATGGCCTTCTACCCGCACTGGCGGCTGCGCTTCGCCCGCGACCGCGCGCGGCTCGAAAGCCGCTGGGAACGGCAGCGCCCGGCGGGGTTTTCCGAAGAGGTGGCGCAGGTCATGCAGCAGATCCGCGAGACCGGCGCCTGTTCCTCGTCGGACGTGGGCGAAGGCGAGGCTCGGTCAAAGGGCGGCTGGTGGGAGTGGCACCCGTCCAAGACCGCACTGGAATACCTCTGGCGGTCCGGCGACCTTGCGGTCTGCCACCGCGCGGCCTTTCGCAAGAACTACGACCTGACAGAGCGGGTGATCCCCGCCGAGGCCCGCGACTGGCTGCCCACCAAGGCCGAGAGCATCGACTGGCTCTGCCGCGCGGCGCTGGACCGGCTGGGCTTCGCCACCTCGGGCGAGCTGGCGGCCTTCTGGGCCACGGTCACGCCCGCCGAGGCCGAGGACTGGGTCGAGGCGGCCACTGGCGCGTGGCGCGGTCGAACCGGTGGAGGTCATGGGCCAGGACGGCAAGCCGCGCCGCTCGGTGGCCTTCCCGGGCGTCGTAGAGGCGGCGCAGACGGCGCCGGAGCCCACCAAGCGGCTGCGCGTGCTCAGCCCCTTCGACCCGGCCCTGCGCGACCGCAACCGGGCGGAACGGCTGTTCGGCTTCCATTACCGGATCGAGATCTTCGTGCCCGCCGCGCAGCGCCGCTATGGCTATTACGTCTTCCCGCTGCTGGAAGGCGCACGCCTCGTGGGCCGCATCGACATGAGCGCCGACCGCACGACGGGGGCGCTGGTCGTCACCGCGCTCTGGCCAGAGCCCGGGCTGCGCTGGGGCGAGGGCCGCCAGTCACGGCTGGAGGCAGAGCTGGCGCGCGTGGCGCGCTTCGCAGGACTGGAAAGCGTGCGGTTCGAAGACGGCTGGCTGCGCACGGCCTGAGCGCCGGGTCGATACCGGGCCGACACCCGGCCCGCGCGCGGTCCTGCCGGGGCCGCGGCGGGTCGCAGACCCACCCTGCCCCGTCAGCCCGCCCGACCGCCGCGCTGTTCGACTGCGGCCACGGCCCGGGCCACCGCCGCCTCGATGCTCAGCGCCGTGGTGTCGATCTCCACCGCGTCCTCTGCCGCCCGCAGCGGCGCATCCGCGCGGCCCATGTCGCGCTCGTCCCGCGCCCGGACATCCGCCAGCACGGCGGCGAGGTCTGTCTCGACCCCCTTGGCCTGCAACTCGGCAAAGCGCCGCTCGGCGCGGATCTCGGGCGAGGCGGTGACGAAGAGCTTGGCCTCGGCCTCGGGGCAGATCACCGTACCGATGTCGCGCCCGTCCAGCACCGCGCCACCCGCGCGCCGCGCAAAGGCGCGCTGGAAATCCACCAGCGCCGCGCGCACCTCGGGGATCGCCGCCACCTTCGACGCCGCCTCTGCCACCGCGGGCAGGCGCAGCGCGTCGCTTTCAAGCCCGCCGGCCTGCAGGGCGCGGGCCGCCGCAATGGGCTCTTCGCCCTCCAGCAGGCGCGCGCCCACGGCCCGGTACAGAAGCCCGGTATCCAGATGCGCAAAACGGAAATGCGCCGCCAGCGCGCGGCTGATCGTGCCCTTGCCCGAGGCCGCCGGCCCGTCGATGGCGATGGTAAAGCTCATGCGTCCTGCTCTCCTGCTTTGTCCGGCGCGCGGCCCGGCCCCAGCATGCACCGCAGGCGCCGGGGCACAAGGCCCCGGGCGCGGCCCCTGCTCAGGCGGTCTCGGTCGCGCCGCGCGTGATCCGCGCGCCGAGGCCGGTCATCAACCCCTCGAAGATCGGGAAGGAGGTCGCGATCGCGCCGCCGTCGTCCAGCGTCATCGGCGCCTTCGAGGCCATGCCCAGTACAAGGAAGGACATGGCGATGCGGTGGTCGAGATGGGTCTTCACCGTCGCGCCGCCCGGCACGGCACCACGGCCGCAGCCATGCACCGTCCACCAGTCCTCGCCCTCGTCCACGGCCACGCCCGCCGCCCGCAGGCCCGTGGCCATGGCGTCGATGCGGTCGCTTTCCTTGACGCGCAATTCCTTGACGCCGGGCATATGGGTGATGCCCTCGGCGCAGGCCGCGACGACGGACAGCACCGGGTATTCGTCGATCATGCTGGCGGCGCGCTCGGGCGGCACCTCGATGCCCTTGAGGTTCGGCGAGAACCGCGCCCGCAGGTCCGCCACCGGCTCGCCGCCCTCTTCGCGCATGTTCTCGAAGGTCAGGTCGGCGCCCATGTCCTGCAGGGTAAAGAACAGCCCTGCCCGGGTCGGGTTCAGCCCGATGTTGGGCACCAGCACGTCAGAGCCCTCGACGATCAGCGCCGCGCAGACCGGGAAGGCCGCCGACGAGGGATCGCGCGGCACGACGATGGTCTGCGGCTTCAGCTCGGGCCGCCCCACCAGAGTGATCACCCGCCCCTCGGGGGTGTCCTCGGTGGTCACGGAAGCCCCGAAGCCCGTCAGCATGCGCTCGGAATGGTCGCGGGTCGCCTCGCGTTCGATCACCACGGTCTCGCCGGGGGCGTTCAGCCCCGCCAGCAGCACCGCGCTCTTGACCTGCGCCGAGGGCATGGGCGTGGCGTAGCGCACCGGCACCGGGCTGGTCGCGCCCAGGATGGTCATCGGCAGCCGCCCGCCCGAGCGCCCGTAGGCCCGCGCCCCGAACAGCGCCAGCGGGTCGGTCACCCGCGCCATGGGCCGCTTGTTCAGCGAGGCATCGCCGGTGAAGGTCGCGGCGATGGGCGAGGTCGCCATGGCGCCCATGATCAGCCGCACGCCGGTGCCCGCATTGCCGCAGTCGATCACATTATCGGGCTCGGAGAAACCACCGACACCCACGCCATGCACATGCCATGTCTCGCCACGCTTCTCGACCTCGGCGCCGAAGGCGCGCATGGCCTTGCCGGTGTCCAGCACGTCCTGCCCTTCCAGCAGCCCGGTGACCTTGGTCTCACCGACCGACAGCGCGCCAAGGATCAGCGAGCGGTGCGAGATCGACTTGTCGCCCGGCACATGGGCCTCGCCTTTCAGCGGGCCTCCGCGCTCGGAACTCATGGGGATCGGGGTGCCATGGGCAGACATGATAGCGCTCTCCTCGGGCCGGGTCGACGCGGTGATAGAGGAAGCCCCCGGGCCTGTCCATGCCCGGCCGCCGATGGGCGCGCGAAGGCCCTCCACACAGGCCCCGCAACCGCCACCGAAGCCCGCCCAGACCGCTACGCTCCAGCGAGGCCCGCCAAGGCCTGCCCGCCCCCCGCTTGTGCCCCATGGCCGCCGTCCGGCCACGCCAGCGCGTGCCGGCCGGCACCCCTGCTTCTTTGGTCTTCCAAATACCTCGGGGGGCCGCGCAGCGGCGGGGGCAGAGCCCCCTGCCCGCCCGGCCCACAGGCGCTACCGCCGCCGGAAGGTCAGGTAATGCGGCACCCGGCCCTCGCGCAGGGCCTTCTGCTCGTAGCGCGTCGACAGCCAGTCGCCCCAGGGCGCGCGCCAGTCGTCGGGCCGCTCCGCCAGCCAGTCGAAGCCCGCCTTCGGCACCTCGACCAGCGTCTGCCGCACGTAATCGGGAATGTCGGTGGCCACGCGGAACTCTGCCCCCGGCGCCAGCACCTCAGCCAGCGGGTCCAGATGCTCGGGCGTCACAAAGCGCCGCCGGTGGTGCTTCTTCTTCGGCCAGGGGTCGGGGTACAGCAGGAAAGCCTTGGCGATCGATCCCCCCGGCAGCACGTCGAAGAGGTTGCGCGCATCGCCCGGGTAGACCGCGAGGTTGGTCACTCCCGCCGCCCGGATCTTGCCCAGAAGCATGGCGACGCCGTTGATGAAAGGCTCGCAGCCGATGATCGCCACATCCGGGTTCTGCGCCGCCTCGGTGCACCAGGTGCTCGCCGCCGCCGAAACCGACCTCCAGCCAGACCGGACGGTCGCCGAAGCGCGCCTTCAGGTCCAGCGGCAGGCGCTCCGGGTTGACCTCCCAGTCCACCGCGCCGGGCGACAGGGCCGCGAGGTCCTCGTCGAGGTAGGTCTCTTGCGCGGGCCGCAGGGTCTTGCCCTTCACCCGCCCGTAGAAATTGCGCCACGGCGCGCCGGGATGCTTGTTCGATGTCGTCATGGCGCCCGCCCATAGCGCCAAGCCCCGCCCGCATCAAGCGCAACGGCGGCGCCGCGCGCGACCGAAGGGCCTTGCCGCCGCCGGTGCGGCCCGCGCCCCATGCGCAAAAGGCCCTTCCCCCGGCAGGCAAGTGCTGCGGGAAAGGCTGTCCCCCGGCCCGCGCAGGGCGCAAATGGCCCCGTGACCAGGCCCCGGTGCGCGCAGGGCCCTTCCCCGCGCGCGCAGGGCCCGCGCGCCGCATCCCTGCCGGTCCCGGCTAGTCCGTCAGCACACCGGCCTGCACCAGCTCCAGCCGCGTGGGAAACCATGTCGTGCTGCGCAGGCGCTTGGTCTCGATCGCGAAGTCCAGCGCCACGCCCCGCGACTGCATGAAGCCCATCTCCTTGAACAGCTCGGACTGGGTGTCCTCATAGACCCAGGAGGCGAAATCGAAGGGTGTCTCCCAGCCCTCTTCCCCGGCGTAGCTGTCGTAATAGGTCTTCATCGCGCCCGGCGCCCAGCTGCGCTGATGGAAGCCCAGCTTGCCGCCGCGCGCCAGGACGCGCCGGGTGCCGCCAAGGAAGATCGTCACGCAGGAGGACGAACATTCGCCCTCCACCACGGTATCCAGTTCGAAATCGATCACCACGCGGGCCATTTCACTGCCTGCCCAGACGCTGCCGCCGGTGCTGTTCAGCCGCAGGCTTCGGATGCCCTCGGTGCCGCGCAGGATCTCGAGCAGGTCCTCCAGATCGCCGTTCTGGATCTCCCGGTCGCCCGGGTCGGAGGCGGCCTCGGTGTCGTAGATCAGGACCGGACCGTCGACGTGGAACTTGCCGCTTTCGGGCTGCCCGTCGGCCTCGGCCTGCGCCAGAAAGGGGACCGCGATACAGGTCAGGACGGTGCGGCACAGCATGGGGGCGATTCCTTGGGGGCAACGGGTCTCCGCATGAAAGCGCGCCAAGCGGTTCCGGGCAAGGGCGGCGTCGGTCCGCGCCAGCGAGCCGCCGCGCCCCGCCCCGAGGCCGCCGCCCGACCGCCGCCCGGGGAACCCGTGGCGCACCGCCATCATCCCGGCGCTGGCGCCCGGCAGGCCGGCCACGGCCACGGGCCGGCGGCCCCTCCCGTCATTTCCCCTTTCCGGCCATGCGGCCCCAGCCAGCCAGACAGACCGGGTGACCAAAAAGAAAAGGCGCCCCCGGGGGGACGCCTTGGAAACTCTGGCCGGTGCGGGCGGTCAGACCGCCTTCTTCAGCGCCTCGGCAAGATCGGTGCGTTCCCGGGAAAAGCCGCCATCCGCCTCGGGGGCGCGACCGAAGTGGCCGTAGGCCGCGGTGCGCTGGTAGATCGGGCGGTTGAGGTCCAGATGCGTGCGGATGCCGCGCGGCGTCAGGTCGATGACCTTGGGGATGGCCTGCTCGATCTTCTCTGCCGGGATCTCTCCGGTGCCGTGGGTCTCGACGTAGATCGACAGCGGCTTGGCCACGCCGATGGCATAGGACAGCTGCACCGTGCAGCGCGAGGCCATGCCCGCCGCCACCACGTTCTTGGCAAGATAGCGCGCCACATAGGCCGCCGAGCGGTCCACCTTGGTCGGGTCCTTGCCCGAGAAGGCGCCGCCGCCATGCGGGGCCGCGCCGCCGTAGGTGTCGACGATGATCTTGCGACCGGTCAGGCCCGCGTCGCCGTCCGGCCCGCCGATGACGAACTTGCCGGTCGGGTTGACGTGCCAGACCGTCTCGGGCGTCACCCAGCCTTCGGGCAGGGTCTGCAGGATGTAGGGCTCCACCACCGCGCGCACGTCGGCGCTGGTCATGTCCGGGTCCATGTGCTGGGTCGAGAGCACGATCGAGGTCACGCCGACCGGCTTGCCGTCCTTGTATCGGACCGAGAGCTGCGACTTGGCATCGGGGCCGAGCACCGGCTCGGTGCCGTCCTTGCGCACCTCGGCAAGGCGGCGCAGGATCGCGTGGCTGTACTGGATCGGCGCCGGCATCAGCGCGTCGGTCTCGTCGGTGGCGTAGCCGAACATGATGCCCTGATCGCCTGCGCCCTCGTCGCCCTGCTGGCCGGTCACGCCCTGCGCGATATGCGCCGACTGTTCGTGCAGCAGGTTGGTCACCTCGCAGGTGGCGTGGTGGAACTTGTCCTGCTCGTAGCCGATGTCCTTGATGCAGGCGCGGGCGATGTCCTCGATGCGGCCCATGTACTCGGCCAGCTTGGCCTGGTCGGTCAGGCCGACCTCGCCGCCGATGACGACGCGGTTGGTGGTGGCGAAGGTCTCGCAGGCGACGCGCGCCAGCGGGTCTTCGGCCAGAAAGGCGTCGAGGACGGCATCCGAGATCCGGTCACAGACCTTGTCGGGATGCCCCTCCGAGACGGACTCGGACGTGAACGTGTAATTCTGCCGGGACATGGGAAAGCGCTCCATTCGGGTTTATCCGCCACGCCAGGAAGCCGTTGTGACGGTTTTGTATCCCACAGCCCCTACGCCCGGGCCGATGGGGGGTCAATGGGGTTTGCGGGCGCGCCCTTTCCAAGCGGTAAATACAGCGCACCCCGCGCCGAGGAGGATCAGCAAGAACACCGGCAGGTCGCCGGTCCGCGCATAGGGCGTCATCCGCAGCGGCGGCGGCAGCGGCGCATCGAGGAATCCCGCCTCGCCCAGCGGCAGCGAGGCCAGCACCCGCCCCGCCCCGTCGATCACCGCCGAAACGCCGGTATTGGCGGATCGCAGCATCGGCAGGCCCTGTTCGATGGCGCGGATGCGCGCCTGTGCAAGATGCTGATAAGGCCCGGAAAACTGGCCGAACCAGGCGTCGTTGGTAAGCTGCATCAACATCTCGGGCCGGGCGGGCGCGCGGTGGACGTCCTGCGGAAAGACCGCCTCGTAGCAGATCAGCGGCAGCGCGCTGCCCAGCGGCCCCAGATCCAGCAGTTCCGGCCCCGGCCCGGCGCTGTAGCCGCCTTCGGCCCGCGCGGCCAGCCCGGCGATGTTCCAGCGCGCAAAGAGCCCGGCGGCAGGCATGTATTCGCCGAAGGGCACGAGGTGGTGCTTGTCGTAGACCTGCGCGAGGTCGCCCTCGGCGTCCATCAGCACAAGCGAGTTGTGCCAGCGGCCCATCTCTTCGCGCTGGATGCCCACGACGACCTGCGCCGCGCCTGCGACATGGCTGATCAGCCCCAGCGCATCGCCGGCGTTGTGCAGCAGCATCGGCAGCGCGGTTTCGGACCACAGGATCAGCGTGGGCGGCTCTTGCCCCTCGGCGGGGGGCGCCTCTGTGTATTCGACCTGGCGGTTGAAGAAGACCGGGACCATGTCCGGGTCCCACTTCTGGTCCTGCGGCGCATTGGGCTGGATCAGGCGCACCACCGGACGACCGTCGAGCGCCTGAAGCGGCGGCAGCAGGGCCCAGCCCACGGCCAGAAGCACCGCGCCCGGGGCCCCTCCGGCCAACCCGGCACGCGCACGCGGCGCCGGTGGCAGGGCCTCGGCCAGAAGCGCCGCCAGAGCCAGCGTCAGCGCGGTCAGGCCATAGGGGCCGACAAGGGAGGCCCATTGCATGACCGGCGTCGGCAGCCAGAGATAACTGACATTGGCCCAGGGAAAGCCGGTCAGCACGTAGCCGCGCGCCAGTTCCGCCGCGGTCCAGGACAGGACCAGCGCCGCGGGCGCATAGCGGCGCGCCCGGGCGGCGCCCCAGAAGGCCAGCCCCCAGAACAGCGCCAGCCCGCCCGCCAGACCGATCAGCCCGAAGGGCGCCATCCAGCCGGTTTCCGCCGCATCGACGAGGAAAGGCTCGACGATCCAGCCCATGGAAAAGCCGAAGTACCCCAGCCCGAAGGCCCAGCCGGTGCCCGCCGCAAGACCGCCGCGAGGGCTGACCCGGAACAGCCAGAAGGCCGCCACCAGCCCGGCAAGCCCGCAGATCCAGAGATCGTAGGGGGCCTGTCCCAGCCCCATGACCACGCCCGCCGCCACGGCGAGCGGCAGGCGCATCCAGCGCGGCAGAGTGCTGCGCCGGTCCGGCGGCGGCGCCGGATCGGGGTGGCGGCGTCCGGCGCCTGGCATCGGCGCCCCGGCGCTGTCAGGCATGATCGCCGGTGCCGTCCGACCCCGCCTGCGCGCCGCCCTCTGCAAGGACCTGCGCCGGACGCGGCGCGGCGCCACGCCCTGTGCCCGGCAGGCGCACCCGCAGGCGCTTGATGCGGCGCGGATCCGCATCCACCACCTCGAAGTCGATGCCCTCGGGGTGACGCACGACTTCGCCGCGCGCGGGCACGCGGCCCGCCAGCATGAAGACGAGACCGCCCAGGGTGTCGATCTCTTCCTCGTCGATGTCGTCGTGTTCGGTCAGCCGCAGGCCGATCTCGCCCTCGAACTCGTCCAGCGGCGTGCGCGCCAGCGCGAGATAGCTGCCCGCCTTCTCGCGCGTGAAGTTGGCCTCGTCCTCGGTGTCGTGCTCGTCCTCGATCTGGCCGATGACCTGTTCGATCAGGTCCTCGATGGTCACCAGCCCGTCGACGCCGCCGTATTCGTCAATCACCAGAGCCATGTGCCGCCGCTCGGACTGCATCTTGGTCAGCAGCACCCCGATCGGCATCGAGGGCGGCACGTAGACCAGCGGGCGCAGCATCCGTTTCAGGTTGAACCGGTTGCCCGAGCCGTTGAAGCCATAGGCCAGCGCGAAGTCCTTCAGGTGGGCCATGCCGACCGGCGTGTCGAGCGTGCCGGAGTAGACCGGCAGCCGCGTCATGCCGCTTTCGCGGAAGACCTTCACGAGATCCTCCTTGGAAATCGTGTCGGGTACGGCCACGATTTCAACCTTGGGAATGGCCACATCCTCGACCCGCATCCGGCGGAGATTCATCATCCCGTGCAGGGTATTGCCCCCGCGTCCGGCATCGGCGTCGTCGCCGCCGCCATCGTCAGAGCCGCCGAGCCATCCCATGACCCGCCGGATCAGCCCCGGAGAGTCCTCTTCGTCAATTGTATATCCCGTCTGCTGCGCGCTCTGCGCCGCCGTAGACGAGCCTTCTGTATCGCCCATCAATCCGTTCCAGTCATAGGCCATCCGGCCCGTTATCCTCTGAATATGGGTCCGGCAGCCCGAGCTTGCCAAGTATGGCCGCCTCGAGACCCTCCATAACCGTGGCATCCTCGTCACGGATATGGTCGTAACCCAGCAAATGTAACACCCCGTGAACGACAAGATGCGTCACATGAGCGGAAAAATTCTTGCCCGCGGCCTCTGCCTCGTGCCGCGCAGGTCTCGAAGGCCGGGGCAATGTCGCCAAGGTGATGCGGGTCGTCCTCGGGGTCCGGCGGCGCCGGCGAAGCGCCGGGCGCCTCGGGCGCGAGATCCTGCGCGGGCCAGGACAGCACGTTGGTCGGGCGCGGCTTGCCGCGGAAATCGGCGTTGAGCGTGGCGATGCGGGCATCGTCGCAGGCCAGAACGGCGATCTCGAAATCCCCGGGATCGAGGCCGAGATGGGCCAGCGTGGCGCGCGCCGCCTCTTCGGCCAGCGCATCGAGGCCCGCAGCCTGCCAGCGGTCGTCCTCGATTATCGGATCGGTGAGCATGATGGTAACCGCCGGGGGCTCTGCCCCCGGACCCCCGAGAGTATTTGGACCAAGAAGAAACAGGGGCGTCAGGCGCCCTCTGCGTCCTTCTCATAGGCCTCGATGATGGCGGCGACCAGAGGGTGTCGCACCACGTCCTTCGAACTGAAGTAATTGAACGAGATGCCGGGGATGTGGTCGAGCAGCCGTTCCGCATCGGCCAGCCCCGAGGGCACGCCGCGCGGCAGGTCGATCTGGGTCCGGTCGCCGGTGATCACCATGCGCGAGCCCTCGCCCAGACGGGTGAGGAACATCTTCATCTGCATGGTCGTGGCGTTCTGCGCCTCGTCCAGCACCACGAAGGCATTCGACAGCGTGCGCCCGCGCATGAAGGCCGAGGGCGCGATCTCGACGGTCTTTTCCTCGCGCATCTTCGCCAGTTGCTTGCCGGGCAGGAAGTCGTTCAGCGCATCCATCAAGGGCTGCATGTAGGGATCGACCTTTTCCTCCTGCGTGCCGGGCAGGAAGCCCAGACGCTCGCCCGCCTCGACGGCGGGGCGGCAAAGGATGATCTTGTCGACGGCGCCGGTGATCAGCATGTTCACCCCCACCGCCACCGCAAGGTAGGTCTTGCCGGTGCCCGCGGGGCCGATGCCGAAGGCCATCTCGTTCTGGTAGAGCGACCGGACATAGGCCTTCTGCGCGTCGGTGCGCGGCTCGATCAGCTTCTTCCGGGTCTTGATCTCGACCTTGCCGCCGGTGAACATCTCCAGCTGCTCGTCCGGGTCGGTATGATCCTCCGCCATGCGGAATTCGCGGTCGATGTCGCCATGGCCGACCGCCCGCCCCTGTTCCAACCGCTGGTAGAGCGCCTGAAGCACCTGCGTGGCATCCGCCAGCGCCTCTTCGGACCCATGGATCGCCAACTGGTTGCCGCGGCGCAGGATCTGCACGCCGGTCCGGGATTCGATATCGGTCAGGTTGCGGTCGAACTCTCCGCAAAGGTCGATCAGCAGTCTGTTGTCGGGGAATTCGAGAACGGTTTCGCTCAATATGCCCGTGGTCACGCACGTCTCCACACCTGGTTGTACAGATATGGTGCCAACCCCGGCGGCGGGACGCAAGACTTGAGGGCCGAATGTCACGGCTCTGAAACGAAAAACGACCGCGCGGGAGGCACCCGCGCGGTCGCGTCCTGGTGGCTATGCGCCTAGAGCGGGTCGCCGATGATGCTGGTCGAGCCCTGCTTGAAATCGCCGGTGGCGATGGTCGGCGGGGCAACACCCGAGCAGACCGGCTTGCCGTATTTGTCGAGCCGGCCCGAGAGGTAGCCCTCGACGCCGTCGTCGATGATCCAGTGATCGCAGCCGTTGGGATCGACCCAGATGCCCGCGCGCATCTGCGACAGGTCATCGCGGTCGAAGGTGTTGCGGTCCTGGCTCTTGTCGGGGCCGATCGGCGCGTCGACACAGCCCGCAAGGCTGCCGGCAAGGGCAAGGGCGAGGATCGGTTTGAGAATGGTCATGTCCTGGTTCCTCAGCGAATGCAGATGATTTCGACGCGACGGTTCTTGGCCATGCCCTGCGCGGTGGCATTCGAGGCCACCGGCATGCGCTCGCCGTAACCGCGGATGTCGGTCACGTTCTTGCCCGAGGCCACGCGCGATGCTGGCCACCGAGACGGCGCGATTGTAGCTCAGCTTCATGTTGTAGGCGTCCGAGGCCCGGCTGTCGGTGTGGCCGGCGATCACATAGGCGATGGCCGTGGCATTGGAAAAGAACTCGGCGAGACGCTGCTTGCCCTGCGGCGAGATCCTGTAGCTGTCGGTGGCGAAGAACTGGTCGGTGTTCAGCACGCCGCAGGTGTTCTGGCGGCGGCAGACCGGGATGCCCTTGCGATCGAGGTGGTTGTCCATGTAGCCCTCGACACCGTCGTCCATGACCCAGTGCTCGCAGCCGTCGGGATCGACCCAGATGCCCGGGATATACTGTTCGCCCCGGATCGTGCGGGTGTTCTGCGTCGAAATGAACGCGTCGTTCTGCGCCGTCTGGTCAGCGAAGGCCGGCGCCGTGGCCGACAGACCTGCAAGAGCGGCCAGAGCCATCGCTCCGATGGCCTTGGTGATGCGGTTTGCCACAGCCTCTTTCCCTTTACTCATGAGTCCCCCAAGTGCACGGCTCCCGTTTGGCAGCGGGCCGCGCAAATTAACTATAATCAACACATTAGCAAATGTGCTTTGCCTGTGAAGGAAAAAGCAAGCGGCACCGTCACGGTTTCGGAAACAATTCCCGCAAGCGCGCGTGTTTGTTGTGGATATTTAAGATGATGGTTGCGAAACAATCGGTTCGCGCCGTTCCTGCGCCCCTGCCACAACCCCTTTCAAAGAGTTCGGCCCCGAGGAAACGATTCGGATTCGCGCCGGGTCCCCGGCGGCCAGAGCGTCGGTCTCGACATGCACGGCGTGCAGGTATTCCGACTTGCCGACCATCTGCCCGGGCAGCCGTCCGGGCTTTTCGAAGAGCACCTGAACCTCGCGTCCGACCATGGCGTCCTGCAGCGCGCGCTGCTGTTTCGTCAGCAGGGCCTGAAGCCGCTGCAGGCGGTCGTCCTTCTCGTCCTCGGGCACCTGCGGGCGCTCTGCGGCGGGGGTGCCGGGGCGCTCGGAATACTTGAAGGAGAAGGCGCTGCCATATTCCACCGCCTCGATCAGCGAGAGGGTATCGCGGAAGTCCTCTTCGGTCTCTTCCGGGAAGCCCACGATGAAATCGCCGGACATATGCAGGTCGGGCCGTACCGCGCGCAGCCGCTCGATCAGGCGCAGGTAGCTTTCTGCCGTGTGCTGGCGGTTCATCCGCTTCAGCACCCGGTCCGAGCCCGCCTGCACCGGCAGATGCAGGTAGGGCATCAGCTTCTCGCAGTCGCCATGGGCCGCGATCAGCGCCTCGTCCATGTCGTTGGGATGCGAGGTGGTGTAGCGGATGCGCGCCAGACCCTCGATCTTCTCCAGCGCGCGGATCAGCCCGGCCAGCCCGCCCTCGTGGCCGTGATAGGCGTTGACGTTCTGGCCCAGGAGGGTGATCTCGCGCACGCCGCGCTCGACCAGATCGCGCGCTTCGGCCACAACCCGGTCGAGCCGGGCGCGAAACCTCGGCCCCGCGCGTGTAGGGCACGACACAGAAGGCGCAGAATTTGTCGCAGCCCTCCTGCACGGTCAGGAAGGCCGCCGGCGCGCGCCGCGCCTTGGACCGACCCTTGAGATGCGCGAACTTGTCCTCTTCGGGGAAATCCGTGTCGATGGCCTTGGCGCCGTTGTGGGTGCGCGCGGTCAGCTCGGGCAGGCGGTGGTAGCTCTGCGGCCCGACGACCAGATCGACCATGGGCTGACGCTTCATGATCTCCTCACCCTCGGCCTGCGCCACGCAGCCCGCCACGCCGATCTTCAGATCCGGGCGCGCCGCCTTCAGCCCCTTGTAGCGGCCCAGCTCGGAATAGACCTTCTCCGCCGCCTTCTCGCGGATGTGGCAAGTGTTCAGCAGGATCATGTCCGCGTCGTCAGGGCGGTCGGTGACCTCGTAGCCCTCGCCGCCCATGGCCTCGGCCATGCGCTCGCTGTCGTAGACGTTCATCTGGCAGCCGTAGGTCTTGATGAAGAGCTTCTTCGCGGTCATCGCCTGCTTCCTTCCGGTCACGGATCAGGGGCCTGCACTACAGCACAATCCCCCCGGCTTGCAATGCGCGAGATTTTCACAGAGTCTGCAGCGGACCGCCCGCAAGAAGGCTTCCATGCAGTACCGCGACCTCAAGGACTTCCTGAACCGCGCCCGCGCCGCGCTGCAGACCGGGCCGGTGGCGCTTGTCTTCGCCGAAGACGCGGCAGAGCTGGACACCACGCTCCGGCACCACCGCCATTCGGGCTTCCGCACGGTGCTGCTGTTCTCGCCGCCCCGCTTCGAGATCGCCGCGGACCTGCAGGACAAGGTCCACCGCATCGACACCGACATGACCGCCGAAGGCGTGCTGCAGGCGGCGGTAAACACCCTGATCGCCGCCGCCCCGGGCCAGTGGTTCTACTACTGCTACAACGCCGAATACCTCTTCTACCCCTATTGCGAAACGCGCACGGTGGGCGAGATGCTCGCCTTCCACACCGAGGAACGGCGCGACGCGATGCTGACCTATGTGGTCGACCTCTACGCCGGGGACCTCGCCCGCGCGCCCGGCGCCGTCTCGCTCGACGACGCATGGCTCGACCGCTCGGGCTACTACGCGCTGGCACGGCCCGACCCGGCCAACCACAACCACCCGAAAGAGCGGCAACTCGACTTCTTCGGCGGGCTGCGCTGGCGCCACGAGGAACACGTGCCGCTGGCCCGCCGCAAGATCGACCGCATCAGCCTGTTTCGCGCCAGACCCGGGCTGCACCTGCGCGAGGATCACACCTTCGACGACGAGGAATACAACACCTACGCCTGCCCCTGGCACAACAACCTGACCGCGGCGGTGGCCTCCTTCCGCACCGCCAAGGCGCTGAAGCACAACCCCGGCAGCAGCCATGACATCCGCAGCTTCCGCTGGCACAATTCCATGCCCTTCGAATGGCACTCCCGCCAGCTTCTCGACCTCGGCCTGATGGAGCCGGGCCAGTGGTTCTGACCGCCTGACCCGCCGCTGCGCGGTGTCGCCCGCCTGACGGCGGACGACCGGTGGGGGCTCTGCCCCCGCTCGCTGCGCTCGCCCCCCCGAGGTATTTGAAAGACCAAAGAAGCCACGGGCCCCCTGCTTCTTTGGTCTCGAAAATACCTCGGGGTTCGGGGCAGAGCCCCGACGGGAGTCCGAGGGTGAAACCCTCGGGCGTGAGAGCGCGCCGAAGGCGCTCCGCGAGAGAGGGTGCTACTCCGCGGCGGCACGCTCCGCCGCGCGGCGCCGGAACAGCAGCCAGCCAAGGAAGGCCGCGACGACACCCCCCGCGACCAGCCCCCCGAACTCCTGCGCCAGCTCGGCGATCTCGGCAATCTCGGCGGAAAAGAAGTAGCCCAGAGAGACATACATCCCGACCCAGATCACCTCGCCGCTCACGCTGCCCAGCGTGAACTTGGCCCGTGCCAGCCCCCCGGCCCCGGCGATCAGGTTGGCATAGGGCCCCAGCGGCGCCACCAGCCAGCGCGACAGGAAGACCGCGATGGCCCCCCAGCGCGCCACCGCATCCTGCGCGCGACCCACGCTGCGCCCGATCTTGGGCCGGGCGCGCAGCCGCGCCACCAGCCCCGAACCACCCCGGCGTCCGATGAAGTATCCCACCTGGTCCCCCAGCAGGGCCCCCAGGTAGGCGGTGACGCAGATCGCCGTCAGGCTCATGTCGCCCGCGGCCGCAAAGGCCCCGCCCGCCAGCATCAGGAAGGTCGAGGGCACCGGCGCCGCAAGGCAGGAGGTGAAGGTCGCGATGGCAATCGCCCAAAGCCCGTAATCGGCCAGAAGCTGCACCACATCCGGGCTCATCGCTGCGCCTCCCGGTAGGTCGAGATGGCGGCGTCGAGCGCGCGCATCAGCTCTTCGACGGGCACGCCGCGCAGCGCCGCGACCTCGCGCAGGGTCATGCGCCGGGGCGGCGCATCGGGCGACAGCCCCAGCGCCGCGCCGATGACCTCGGGCGGGACGCGCCGCGTATGCGCCACGTAGCGCGGTGTCATCCGGGGCTCCAGATCCTGCCGGTTGCGCGCCTGATCCCAGTGAAAGGCCGTCTGGCCAAGCTGGAAGGCGAAATACAGCGTGACGACAAGGGCCACGCCGAAACCGGCCTTCAAGAGCCTGCGCAGTCTGTCGCGGTTCGCCTCGGTCATCCGCAAGGCCCTTACAGGCCAAGACGCCCCGACGCCAGAGGGACGGGGGCGCTTTTCGCATCACCGCAGGACGGACCCGCCCGCGCGGGCGGGCATCCCGGGGCGCGACACCCCCTTCCCCGCCCCCCGGCCCGCGCCTCGGAAGGCGCGCGGGACGGTCAGCCGAAATCCTCGGTCACGATCCGGGCCCGGGGCACGCCGACCGCGGCCAGCCCTTTTTGCATGGCACCGATCATCGGGTCGGGTCCGCAGATGTAGCAGGTGTCCCGCCCCGGCACGACAAGCGTCGACAGAAGCTCTGCATCGATCCGGCCCCGGGCCAGCGGGCTGCCCGGCTGGTCGGTCACGGTCCAGTAGCAGTTCAGCCCGGGCATGGCCTCGAACTCCTGCCGCAGGATGATGTCGCGGTCCGTCCTGTTCGAGAAGACCAGCGTATTGCCCTGCAGGGTTCCCGTCCCGGCCAGCTTGTTGCGCAGGATGGCGATGAAGGGCGTCACCCCGGCGCCGCCCGCGATGAAGACACCGTCGCCCCTGTCCTCGATCGCGCCCCGGGGGCCCCCGATCAGCGCCGTGTCGCCGGGCGCCATCTGGCCGATCCGTTTCGTCACCCCGTCGTGGTCGGGGTAGGATTTGATCGTGAATTCAAGATGATCGTCGCCCGGCAGGCTGGTGAAGGTGAAGGGCCGCCGTTCGTCGCGCCAACCGTCCCGGTCCAGCGCGAAATCCGTGGCCTGCCCGGGGGTGAAGTCGAACCCCTCGGGCTTTTCGAAGGTCAGCCGGTGGGTGTCATGTGTCACCGGCTCCGTGCTCTTCAGGGTGATCCTGATTGTCATGGGATCCTCTTTGCCGTTCACCAAGGAACGACACAGGCCCCCCGGCGGTTCCTCAGACCTCCTTCGAGGCGCGCGACCCGTAGGTGCACAGCACCGCGTGCCCGTCCGTGGCGCGGACCAGCCGGTTGTCGCGGAAGATCGCGTGCACGAACCGCTCCTGCCCGTCTCCGGCGTAGACGAAGCTGACACAGGATTCGTCGAAATCCGCCGGATTGCGCTCGAACCCGCGCTCCAGCCCAAGCTGCGCCTCGATATCGGCCTGTGTCGCACCGATGGCCAGCCGCTCCGCCACACCGTCGTTCCCCGGCGCCTCGGCGCGCGGGCCGCCGCCCCCGGCACAGGCGGCGAGAAGGCAAAGAGGGACAAGGGCGACAACTGGTTTCATGAGACAACTCCACTTTGGCAGGCGAAGGCTAGCACGCGGCTTTCGCAACGGAAACCTCCCTGCTCCTCGCTGCCCGGCAAGCAGGTTTCGCGACCGGCACGGGGCAGCGCCAAGCCCCGCGCCGCCCGATCCGGCCCCCGCGGTGCCGCGATCAACGCCCCCCAGATCCGCGGCCCCGCACCGGCTTTCAGGCGCACCGAACCAGCGCAGCCACAGCCGCCGCACGGGGCGTCGCGCCCCGCGTCAGGCCCGGCCCGCCAAACCATGACAGAAAAAAGGCCCGGCTCCTTTCGGGGCCGGGCCTGTGACATCAAGGCGGGCTGAGGGCGCGCGCCGGGCCGTCCCGCGCGTTCAGAGGTGATCGTATTGCGGCATGCCCAGCACGTGATAGCCGCCGTCGACGCGGATGATCTCTCCGGTCGTGCAGGCGCCTGCGTCCGAGATCAGGTAGACCGCCGTGCCGCCCACCGCCTCGAGCGTCGCATTTGCGCCCAGCGGCGCGTTCATGTCGGTGTGCTTGTAGGTCTTGCGCGCGCCGCCGATGGCCGCACCGGCCAACGTCTTCATCGGCCCGGGCGAGATCGCATTCACCCGGATTCCGTCCGTCCCGAGGTCGTTGGCCAGATAGCGCGTGGTCGATTCCAGCGCCGCCTTGGCGACCCCCATGACGTTGTAGTTCGGCGTCACCCGGGTCGAGCCCATGTAGGTCAGCGTCAGCAGCGTGCCGCCCGCCGTCATCAGCGGATGCGCCCGCCGCGCCACGTCGATGAAGGAATAGACCGAGATGTCCATGGAGTTGCGGAAGTTCCCGCGCGAGGTGTTCAGGATCCGCCCCGTCAGTTCGGACTTGTCGCTGTAGGCGATGGCATGGACAACGAAGTCCAGCCGGTCCCAGCGCGCGCCCAGCTTCTCAAAGGCGGCATCCAGCGAGGCATCGTCGGTGACATCCACATCGACCATGAAATCCGACCCGACAGAGGCCGCCAGCGGCTCCAGCCGCTTGCCGAAGGCCTCGCCCTGATAGGTAAAGGCCAGCTCGGCCCCCGCCTCGGCGCAGGCCTTCGCAATGCCCCAGGCGATCGATCGCTCGTTCGCCACACCCATGACAAGCCCGCGCTTGCCTTCCAAGGAAATCGTCATCTCAAACGCCCCGCGTCAGTCCCGGAATTTCGACAGCACCATCGACCCGTTCGTCCCGCCGAACCCGAAAGAGTTCGTCATGACCGAATCGAGCCCGGCATCCTCGACCAGCGCGGTGGCGATCTCTGCCGGCTTCAGGGCCGGGTCCAGCGTTTCCACGTTGATCGAGGGGATGATGAAATCATGCTCCAGCGCCAGCAGGCAATAGATCGCCTCCTGCGCGCCGGTGGCGCCCTGGCTGTGGCCGGTCATCGACTTGGTCGAGGACACCGGCGGCGTGTCGCCCTCGCCGAAGACCCGGCGCACCGCCTCGATCTCGCCGACGTCGCCCACCGGGGTCGAGGTGCCATGCGCGTTGATATAGCTGACCTTGCGGCCTTCGGGCAGGGTCGACAGCGCCAGCCGCATGGCGCGCTCGCCGCCCTCTCCGCTCGGCGCCACCATGTCGGCGCCATCCGAGGTTGCGCCAAGGCCGGTGACCTCTGCATAGATCTTCGCACCGCGCGCGCGGGCGTGCTCCAGCTCTTCCAGCACGACGATGCCGCCGCCGCCGGAAATCACGAAGCCGTCCCGGCCCGCATCGAAGGCGCGCGAGGCCTTCTCGGGCGTGTCGTTGTACTTCGAGGACATGGCGCCCATGGCGTCGAAGAGGCAGGACAGGGTCCAGTCCAGTTCCTCGCCGCCGCCCGCGAACATGACGTCCTGCTTGCCCAGCATGATCTGTTCCGCCGCGTTGCCGATGCAATGCAGCGAGGTCGAGCAGGCCGAGGTGATCGAGTAGTTGATGCCCTTGATCTTGAAGGCGGTCGAGAGGTTGGCGCTGATCGTCGAGCACATGGCCTTGGGCACCGCGAAGGGGCCGACCCGCTTGGTCGCGCCGGTCTTCAGCACCGTCTCATGCGCGGTCAGCAGCGCGCTTGTCGACGGCCCGCCAGAGCCCGCCACCAGCCCGGTGCGCGGGTTCACGATGTCGCTCTCGTCCAGCCCTGCATCGGCGATGGCCTGTTGCATGGCGATATGGGCATAGGCCGCCCCCGGCCCCATGAAGCGCAGGGTCCGCTTGTCGACATGTTCGGTCACGTCGATCTTCAGCTGGCCGGAAATCTGGCTGCGGAATCCGTGCTCCTTCATCTCTTCGGATGCGGATATCCCGGACTTTCCGGCCTTCAGAGAGGCCAGTACCTCTTCGGCATTGTTCCCGATGCTGGACACGATCCCCAGCCCGGTGACGACGACACGGCGCATACGGCCTCCCTTGCATTTGCTTGCGCCTTACTAAGGGACGCGGGCCGGGTGGCGCAAGGCGGGAAGGGGCGGACCGACACGCTTATCCCCCGCATGGCGGCCCGATCCGTCGCTTCGGCGGCGGGGAATGCGCAGCCCCTGCCCCGGGGGACGCCGGGCCATTTCCGTCCAAGGACCACCCGGCCCGCCGGTCCCGGACCTCAATGCAGGCTCAGCAGGACCTGGATGTCGCGACGGCTGAGCGGCGCCAGCAGCGCCCGCTCCTCGGCGTTCAGGCCCTCGCCGCGCGCCACCCTCTGCTCGATCCCCTGCGCCACCTCGCTTGTCGAACGATAGTAGAACTCGGGGTCCGAGGCGCTGAGGTCGCGCATCAGGCGCTCCAGCAGCCGCTTGCGCTTCTCCGCATCCAGATCGCTTCGCTTGTCCTGCAGCACGGGCTTGACCTCCGGTTCGCACGGCCTCTCTTCCCTGCACAAGATAGCGGCGAACGCGCCGCCGTCGACCGCCCCGAGACATTGGAGAGGCCCGCCCGTGTTCCGCCGCCTGACGCGCTGGATGTCACCGCCCCAGAAACCGGCCCGCCACCCGCCCGACCCCGAGGCCGAAGAGGCCCTCGCGGCGGTTCTGGACCGCGATCCCTACCTCTGCCTCGCGGATCGGGGCCTGCGGCTGGTCTCTGTCTTCGACGATCTGCGTTACGACCGCGCCGACATGGACATGCTGAACGGCCCGATGCGCAGGCGACTCGTCGCCGCGCTGGCCCCGCTGGGTGTCCGGCAAGGACGCGGGTCGCGCCTGGACTGTCCGGTCACGGGCCTGCGCCTGCATATGCCGAAGTTCCGCGCCCTCGGCGCCTCGCCTTTCGACGCGCTGCGCGATACGGTCCGCGCCCCCACGGACTACGCCGTGCTGACCCCCACGCAGGCCGCCTGCGCGATCATCGACGCCCATTCCACCGACGCGGCTCGTGGCGCGCCTGGAGCGGCTGGTCCGACAGCACCCGGTCAACTTGCTGCGGATCTTCGATTTTCTCGACGGAAGCCCGGCGCATCAGGCCTTCCGCCCCGCCATCGGCCACCTCGTCCCGATCCAGCGAGAGGCGGTGCGCACGGCGCCCCTGAAGGATCGCCGCGCCCTGCGCTGACGCCCTTGACAGAGACGGTCGCGAAAACCCGCCCGGCGCCGCCATGAAAAAGGCCGGCGCCCAAGGCACCGGCCCGCAACAGTCCGCCGCCGTCGAGGCCGGGCAGCCCTCAGTTCTCGCTGAGCGCCACCTTCATGTCCTTGACCTCATAGATCACCTCGCCATCGGCCTCGACGATGCCATCGGCCACACCCATGGTCAGCCGGCGCGTCTGCACCGCCTTGGTGAAATCCACCTTGTAGGTCAGCATCTTGCGGTCGGGCCGCACCATGCCCTTCAGCTTCACCTCGCCGACACCCAGCGCATAGCCGCGCCCCGTCCAGCCACGCCAGCCCAGGTTGAAGCCGGTCAGCTGCCACAGCCCGTCAAGGCCAAGACAGCCCGGCATGATCGGGTTGCCGGGAAAGTGACACTCGAAGAACCACAGGTCCGGCGTGATGTCGAACTCGGCCCGCACATGGCCCTTGCCGTGCAGCCCCGCGTCGCCGGAAATCTCGGTGATCCGGTCCATCATCAGCATCGGAGGCTCGGGCAGCTGGGCATTGCCCGGCCCGAAAAGCTCGCCGCGTGCACATTTCAGAAGGTCTTCCTTGCCGAAGCTGGTCGGATAGTCGGCCATGTCGGCACGCCCCTTTTGCTGGTCTCCCGTGACCGGGAAAAATCCGGCCCCCTCTAGCACCGGGTTGCGGCGCGGCGCAAGGGTGCGGGCGGTCCCGGCGAAATCTGTTTGAATTCCGCCCCCGCAAGCTCCTATATTCCACAAGGACCCAAGGCAGACGGCATGGACAGGCGATGACCCAGTGCAACGGAACGCGGCAAGGCATGGCTGGCGCACAGCGACCTGCGCCCGACCCGTCAGCGCGTCGCCCTCGCCGCGCTGCTGGTCGGCGACGGCCAGAACCGCCATGTCACCGCCGAAAGCCTCTTCGTCTCCGCCCAGGATCAGGGCGAGCAGGTCTCCCTCGCGACAGTCTACAACACGCTGCGCGCCTTCTGCGACGCCGGCCTGATGCAAGAGGTGACGGTGGACGGCTCGCGCAGCTACTTCGACACCAACACCCACGACCACCCGCATTTCTACTGGGAGGACGACGCCCATCTGACCGACGCCCCCTCGGACGAACTGGTGATCTCGCGCCTGCCCAAGGCCCCCGAGGGCGCCGAAATCGCCTCCGTCGACGTGGTCATCCGCCTGCGCCGCAAAAGCTGACCACCCCCCTGCCCCCGGCATCCGGCGGCAGGCCCGAACCGCCCGCCCTTCTTTGGTCTTGAAATACCTCGGGGTCTGGGGCAGCGCCCCGACGGGGGTTTGGGGGCTCCGCCCCCAAGAGGGAATGCGCGCTGCAGGCGCTCCGCAAGGCAACCGCCCCGCCCAAGCCAACCGCCTCGCCAGGGTCCCGCGCCGCCACGCAGCGTCAGGCCAGCCGCAGCCCCGCGCGCCAGACCCCCCGCAGGGACCAGTCCGCCCCCAGCCAGACCAGATCCGCCGACGCGCCGTCCCGGATCCGTCCGCACCCCAGATGCGCGCCGGGGGTGCCGGTGACCATGGCCAGCGCGCGGGCCTCCGGCACGCCGATGCCCACCAGATTGCGCACCGATTGGGCCAGCGTCAGGCAGGCCCCCGCCAGCGTGCCGTCTTCCAGCGTCAGGCGATCCTGCCGCGCCGCGCCACCGGCCAGCACCACCGTGGTCTCGCTGCGCAGCACCCGGCGCCCGTTCAGCGCAAAGCCCGGCTCCTCCGAGCCCGCCAGTGCCATGCAGTCCGAGACCGCGTGGATGCCGCTGTCCCGGGCCGCCAGCGCCACCCGCAGCGCCACCGGATCGACATGCAGAAGATCCGCGATCACCCCCGCTGACACCGCCGCATCCAGCGCCGCGCCGACCAGCCCCGGCGCCCGCGCGCCCATCTGGCTCATGGCGTTGAACAGATGCGTGACATGGCGCGCCCCCGCGTCGAAGGCCGCCCGCGCCGCCTCGGCAGAGCAATCGGTATGGCCCAGCGAGACCGCCACCCCCGCCCCGGCCAGCGCCGATATCTGCGCGTTCGTCACCGCCTCGGGCGCCACCGTGACCATGAGGAAGGGCAAGGCGCGTGCCGCCTCCATCAGTTCGGCAAGGTCCGCCCCGGTCATCGGGCGGATCAGGGCCCCGTCATGCGCGCCCTTCTTCGAGGGTGCCAGATGCGGCCCCTCCAGATGCAGCCCGGCGATGCCCGGCACACCCGCCCGCAGGGCATCGGAAACGGCGGCAATGGCGCGGCTCACCACCTCCGGCCCGGAAGAGATCACCGTGGGCAGGATCGTCGTCGCGCCAAGCCCGCCGTGCACCCGCGACATCAACCGCAGGGTTTCGACCGTCGGCGCCGCGTCGAACATGACCCCGCCGCCGCCGTTGACCTGAAGATCGACGAAGCCCGGCAGCAGGACACCCTCGTCCAGCAGCCCGACCGGGCCTCCGGCGCCGCCGAACCGGCCGCCCGAGATCCGCACCTCGGCCCCGACAAAATCCCTGCCGTCGAAGACACGCGGCGCGCGCAGGGTCAGATCGCTCACACCCGCCTCCCGTGCACATCTGCCGAAGCAGCCGGGGCCCGCCTGTCACGCCCCAGCCGCGCGGCCATCGGCCCGCCCGCCACGGCCCACACCCGGCCAGGCCGCGCGCGCCAATGCATCCGCAGGGCGCAGCGCGCCCCGCCCTGTCCCGGCAGGCCGGTCATGGCAGGCACCCCTCGGCCATCCGGCCCGCAAGCGCCAGTGCCCCGTCGGGCGCCGCCCCCTGCGGCTTCGTCAGCGCCGCGCGCATGGCGGTCGGCAGGGCCCCGGCATAGACCGGCCCCAGCCCGCCGGTCAGGCACAGCGCCTCACCGCTTTGCCACCCCAGCGCCGTCAGTGCCCCGGCGATGTAGCCGGCGCCGCGCGTGATCAGGTCGACGGCCTGCGCGTCGCCGCCCTCGGCGGCGGCCACCACGCCCGGCGCCAGTTCGGCCAGATCGCGCGACCGCGCCCGCGTGGCGAAGGCGATGATGCCGCTGCGCCCGCCCATCTCGTCCCACAGCCCGCGCGTCAGGTCCGACCCGGCGCCCCAGCCCTCGGACACCCGCAGCGTCGCGGCAAGGGCCTCGCGGCCCAGCCATGCGCCCGAGGCCTCGTCACCCAGAGCCAGCCCGTGGCCGCCGAGAAAGCGCATGGCGCCACCCGTCTGCCGCGCAAGGAAAGACCCGGTGCCGATCACCGCCACGGCGCCGTCGCGCGCCGCCAGCGCATCCACCACGGAGGCGCGCCGGTCCTCTTCGATCACCAACCGGGCAAAGGGCAGCTCCCTGCGCAGGCGCTCTGCGACGCGGGCATCCACGACCCCGGCCATGCCCAGATAGGCCGGCGCCTGCGCAAGCCTCTCGACCGGCAGGTCCAGCGCCTCTGCCAGCGCCTGCACGACGGCCCGCACCGCGGCCACCGCGCCCTCGAAGTCAGAGGTCGCATTGGCGCCCGGGACGGCGCGGGTCACGCGCTTGCCCCCGTAAAGCGCTGCGCCGCGGCAGGTCGTGCCGCCGCCGTCGATGCCGATCAGAAGGGGATGGGACATGGCTTGCCTTTGCCTGTGTTCTCGGGCCCGCTGGTACCCGCGGTACGGACTCGAACCGGCACGGCACAAGGCCTGGAGATTTTAAGTCTCCTGTGTCTACCATTCCACCACGCGGGCCAGCGGGAACTCTCTAGCAAGCACATGCGCAGAGGAACAGGCGGAATCCGCCCTCCCGGCGGCGCACTGCCCGCCCCCGACAGGCGGACGGCTGTGTCTACTGCAAGGGGGCCCACGCTGCGGCGATGGTCCGGGCAAAACCGGTTTCGGCGACGCCCCGGTCAACGGCGCTGCGGGGCCGCGCCCTGAAGGCAGCACGACCTCGGGGAAACGGCATCGGACCTTGCAAGGGCAGACGCGGCGTTCAGATCAGAGCTCTTCGCCCGGCACCGGTTTCAGAAGCGCGCGTTCCGCCAGCCAGGGGTTCACCGCCAGCGCCGCGCGCAGGGCCGCCTGCCCCTCTGCCTCGCGCCCCAACGCCAGCAGCGTCAGCGCATAGCCCGAGAGCGCGCCGACATGGCGCGGGCGCAGTTCCAGCGCGCGTTCGAGATCGGGCAGAGCCAGCGCGTAGTCCTGCCGGATGAAATTCACGAAGGCGCGCTGGTTGTAGCCTTCGGCGTAATGCGGGCAGTAGCCCACCAGCGCGTCGAAGCGATCGAGCGCGCGCAGGAAATCGTAAGAGGCCCGCGCCCGCATGCCCTCGTCCAGCATCATCTGGCTTGGCTCGTCGGGCGCGTCGTCCCACAGCGCCCACATCCGGTTGACGATCAGCCGCGCCGTCCCTTCGTCCGGGGCCGTCAGCAGGCTGTCATAGAGCGGCGCCATCGCCTCCGAGATATCCGGCACCTCGGGGCAGCCATCCGCCAGCGCGGGCAGCGCAAGAACACTCATCGCGGCGGCCAGTCTCATGCAGGCAGGATGCAAAGCCGCCTGCCCCAGGGTCAAGTCACTTCGGCGAGACCGTCGTCCTTGACCGCCTCCATGGCCACATAGGTCGAGGTCGAGGCCATGCCCGGCAGGGTCGAGATCTTGTCCGCCAGCACCTGCCGGTAGCTGGGCATGTCCGCCGTGCGCACCTTCAGCAGGTAGTCGAAATTGCCCGCGATCAGATGCGCCTGCTCGATCTCGGGAATGGCGGCGACGGCGGCGTTGAACTTGGCCAGCGTCGGTTCGCGGGTGTCGATCATGCGCACCTCGACAAAGGCAACATGGTCGAGGCCCAGCCGGATCGGATCCAGCGAGGCCCGGTAGCCCCGGATGATGCCGTTTTCCTCCAGCCGTTTCAGCCGCGCCTGCGTCGGCGATTTGGACAGGCCGATGCGCCGCGCCAGTTCGGTGACGGAAATCCGCGCCTCGCTGGCCAGAGTCGCCAGAATCGCCCGGTCGAAGCCATCCAGATCCGCAATTTCACTTTGCATCGTTTTACCCCCATTTTCAGGCGAAACGATAAGCCGGAAGTTCAAACTTGGTCAATCCGACTGACGAGATTGCGATACTATGGTCGGAATACCCTCCGGAGCCCCATGTTTTTCCCAAGGACACCATGACAGACCTGCGCGACCGTATCGACGCCCTGACCTACGCGCCCGAGGCGCAGGTCCTTTCCGACCTTCGCACGCTGGCCGCGCTCAGCGAAAGCGACCGCCGCGCCATCTCGCAGGATGCCGCGCGGCTGGTGCGCGACATCCGCGGCAGCACCCGCCCCGGCCTGATGGAGGTCTTCCTCGCCGAATACGGCCTGTCTACCGACGAGGGCATCGCGCTGATGTGTCTGGCAGAGGCGCTGTTGCGCGTGCCCGACGCGCGGACCATCGACGCGCTGATCGAGGACAAGATCGCGCCCTCGGACTGGGGGCGGCACATGGGGCATTCGACCTCGCCGCTGGTCAATGCCTCGACATGGGCGCTGATGCTGACCGGCAAGGTGCTGGAGGACACGCCACCGGGGCCGGTGGGCCATCTGCGCGGCGCCATCAAGCGGCTGGGCGAGCCGGTGATCCGCACCGCCGTGGGCCGGGCCATGCGCGAGATGGGCTCGCAATTCGTGCTGGGCGAGACGATCCGGTCGGCGATGACGCGCGGCTCGAAGATGGAGGCCAAGGGCTACAGCTACTCCTACGACATGCTGGGTGAGGCCGCGCGCACCGAGGCCGACGCACAGCGCTATTTCGATGCCTACGCGCGGGCCATCGAGGCCATTGCCGGGGCGGCGAAGGCCCGCGACATCCGCGACAACCCGGGCATCTCGGTGAAGCTGTCCGCCCTGCACCCCCGTTACGACGAGTTGCAGCGCGCGGGTTCCATGGCGGTGCTGGTCCCCCGCCTGACGGCGCTCTGCAAACAGGCCAAGGATGCGCGGATCGGCCTGAACATCGACGCGGAAGAGGCCGACCGCCTCGCGCTGTCGCTCGACATCATCGAGGCGGCCTTGTCCGACCCGCAGCTGGCGGGCTGGGACGGCTTCGGCGTGGTGGTGCAGGCCTACGGGCTGCGCGCCGCCCCGGTGCTGGACTGGCTGCACGCGCTGGCGACGCGGCTGGACCGGCGCATCATGGTGCGGCTGGTCAAGGGCGCCTATTGGGACACCGAGATCAAGCGCGCCCAGGTGGCGGGGCTGGACGCCTTCCCGGTCTTCACCGCCAAGGCCGCCACGGATGTCAGCTATATCGCCAATGCCCGCAAGCTGCTGTCCATGACCGACCGCATCTACCCGCAGTTCGCCACCCACAACGCCCATACGGTCGCGGCGATCCTGCACATGGCGGATGACAAATCCGCCTTCGAATTCCAGCGCCTGCACGGCATGGGCGAGACGCTGCATGGGCTCGTGAAGGACCGCGAGGGCACGCGCTGCCGCATCTACGCCCCCGTGGGTGCGCATCGCGACCTGCTGGCCTACCTCGTGCGCAGGCTGCTGGAAAACGGCGCGAACTCGTCCTTCGTGAACCAGATCGTCGACGAGGAAGTGCCGCCAGAGGTGGTGGCCGCCGACCCCTTCGACACCGCCCGGCCCGGCAGCCTGCCGACCGGCGCCGCGCTGTTCCAGCCCGAACGCCCGAACTCAAAGGGCCATGACCTGCGCCACCGCCCGACGCTGCACGCGCTGGACAAGGGCCGCGACGCCTTCCGCGCGCACCGCTGGCAGGCCGGGCCGCTGCTGGCTGTCGAGGCCGCGCAGGGCGCCGATGAACCCCTCACCAATCCCGCCGATCCCTCCGACAGGGTCGGCGCGGTGACGCTGGCCACACCCGAGGGCGCCCGCGCCGCCGCGCAGGCCGCACAGCCATGGCAGGCCGACGCGGCCACCCGCGCCCGCGTCCTGAACGCCGCCGCCGATCTTTACGAGGCGCACAGGGACGAGCTCTTTGCGATCCTGCACCGCGAGGCGGGCAAGACCCTGCTGGATGCGGTGGCCGAACTGCGCGAGGCGGTGGACTTCCTGCGCTACTACGCCGCCCGCGCCGAGGGCGCCCCGCCGCGCGGCACCTTCGCCTGCATCTCGCCGTGGAACTTCCCGCTGGCGATCTTCACGGGGCAGGTCTCTGCCGCGCTGGCCACGGGCAACGCGGTGCTGGCCAAGCCCGCCGAGCAGACGCCGCTGGTGGCCTTCCGCGCCGTGGAACTGCTGCACGAGGCCGGTGTCCCGCGCGCGGCGCTGCAACTGCTGCCCGGCGCGGGCGACATTGGCGCGGCACTGACCGCCTGCGGCGCGGTGGACGGCGTGGCCTTCACCGGCTCGACGGAGACGGCGCAGGCGATCCACCGCAGCATGGCCGCCCATCTCGCCCCCGGCGCGCCGCTGATCGCCGAGACCGGCGGGCTGAACGCGATGATCGTCGACTCGACCGCCCTGCCGGAACAGGCGGTGCAGGCCATCGTGGAAAGCGCCTTCCAGTCGGCGGGCCAGCGCTGTTCCGCGCTGCGCTGCCTCTACCTGCAGGAGGACGTGGCCGATACGGTGCTGGAGATGCTGAAGGGCGCCATGTCGGCGCTGGAAACGGGCGACCCCTGGCAGGTGGCCACCGACGTCGGCCCGGTGATCGACGCCGAGGCGCGTGCGGGCATCCTGTCCCACATCGAACAGGCCCGCGCCGAGGGCCGCGTGCTGCATGCGCTGGACACCCCCGCCCAGGGGCACTTCGTCCCGGCCACCCTGATCCGAGTGCCCGGCATCGAGGCGCTGGAGCGCGAGATCTTCGGCCCCGTGCTGCATGTAGCGACCTTCAAGGCGGCGCGGCTGGACGCGGTGATCGACGCCATCAACGCCACCGGCTACGGGCTGACCTTCGGCCTGATGACCCGCATCGACGACCGCGTGCAGCATGTGACCGACCGGGTCCACGCGGGCAACCTCTACGTCAACCGCAACCAGATCGGCGCCATCGTGGGCAGCCAGCCCTTCGGCGGCGAGGGCCTGTCCGGCACCGGCCCCAAGGCGGGCGGGCCGCTCTACCTCGACCGGTTCCGCCAGCAGCCCGCGCCGGGCGCGGTGGCGGACTGGACCGACGCCATGGACCCGCAGGCGCTGGAGACCCTGATCGCCCGCGCCCCCGCCGGCGCACCATCCGCCCGTACCGAGCTTCCCGGCCCGACCGGCGAGGCCAACCAGCTGACCGACATGCCGCGCCCGCCGCTGCTGTGCCTCGGGCCGGGAGCGGCAGCAGCAGAGGCGCAGGCCCGCGCCGTCCGCGCCGCAGGCGGCAGCGCGGTCACCGCCACCGGCAGCCTGCCGCCAGAGGCGCTCGGCTCCCTGACCGGCATCGCGGGGGTGCTGTGGTGGGGCGACGCCACGACCGGCGCGGCCTGCCGCGCCGCGCTGGCCGGGCGCGCCGGGCCGATCCTGCCGCTGATCACCGGCCTGCCGGACCGGGGTCACACCCGCGCCGAACGCCACGTCTGCATCGACACGACGGCAGCCGGGGGCAATGCGGCGCTTCTGGCGGGTCAGGCCTGATCGCGCCGGGGGCGGGGGAGGCGCAGACCCACCCTGCCCCGCTCACCGGACCGTCAGGGCTTGCCAGGCGCGGCGGGCTCCCGATGAGAGGGGGTGCATCGAGCCGACCCGCCCGCTGCCCCGACCGGAACGCAGAGCTCAGAGCACGCCTCACTCCGGAGCATTTTTTAAAGCCAAACCGGCATGGGCCCACCCGCCACCTTGACGCCGCCGCAAAGGATGCCACCCTCGGCCCCATGTTTCCGATCCGAGACCACAATCCCTCGGGACGCGTGCCCTTCGTCACCTATGCCCTGATGCTGACCAATATCGCGGTCTTTATCGGGACATGGGATCTTGGCCAGTCACCCCGCGCGCTCTACGCCTTTTACGCCGAATTCGCGCTGATCCCGGCCTTCCTGATGGAAGGCTATGGCTGGCAAGGGTTGGTGACCTCGATGTTCCTGCACGGCGGCCTGTTGCACATCGCCGGCAACATGCTGTTCCTGTTCATCTTCGGCGACAACCTCGAAGACGAGATGGGGCACCTGGGCTTTGCCCTCTTCTACCTCGCCTGCGGGATCGGCGCCGGCCTGATCCACGTGATCTCGGCGCCCTATTCCACCGTGCCGACCGTAGGCGCCTCGGGGGCCATCGCGGGCGTCATGGGGGGCTACCTGCTGCTCTTTCCCGGGGCGCGGGTCGATATCCTGCTGATCCTCATCGTGATCTTCAGGATCATCCCGGTTCCGGCATGGCTGATGCTGGCGATCTGGTTCGGGATGCAGCTGCTGGGCGGCTGGAGCACCGCGCCGGACGAGGGCGGCGTCGCCTATTGGGCCCATATCGGGGGCTTCGTGGCAGGCCTGATCCTGACCGTCCCGGGCTGGCTGAAACGTGGCGGCCCGGCCTTCTGGAACCGCACCCGCGGCCAGCCGCCGCACCCGGTGGCGCGTTACGACCGCTCGCATATTCCGCGCATCCGCAGGGCGCGCAGAACAACACAGGTCCCGAGGATACGCCGCCGATGAACCCACACAAAGCCATCTGCCACTGCGGCGCCGTCGAACTGCGCGTGACGCTGAGCGACGGGCTGAACAGCGCGCGCCGCTGCGATTGCTCCTTCTGCCGCCGCCGCTCCGTCCCGGTGGTCTCGGCCCCGCTCGACGGGATCGAGGTGGTCCGAGGCGCCGACAACCTCACGCTCTATACCTGGGGCACGCACACGGCCCGGCACCACTTCTGCAAGACCTGCGGGATCTACCTGTTCCACCGCCGCCGCTCCGATCCGAACGAATACGGCGTGAACCTCTACGCGATCGAGGGGATGGACCCGAAGGACATCGAGCCGGTCGACTGGCACGACGGCGTCAATCACCCGTCCGACCGCTGACCCGACAAGCCTCAGCGCGGGCGGAGACCGGGTTCAGAGGTATTTGGACCAAGAAGAAACCCGTGCGCTGTACCCTGCACAGCACCCTGCCGCCCGACCGATCCGACCCCCTGCATCCCCGGCGCCCTGCCGTCGGGACCCGCGCCGCGACAGGCAAGCCCGGCAGCACCAGGACACCGCCCCGTGTCCCCGGCAACCCAAGGTCACCCGGGCGCCTTCGCGCTGCCCTGTGCTTCTTCTTGGCCCAAATACCCTCCGCCGGAGGCATCCGACAAAGTCCGCGAAGCGCTCCGGCTAGGGGCAGCGCGCTCAGGCCGCGCGCAGCAGCTTGGAGAGCGGCGTGAAGATCTCGCCATTGGCACAGAGGATGGAGCCGCTTTCGAGGAAGTTCTGCCCCGCGCGCACGCCTTCGACCAGCGCACCGGCCTCGATGGCGATCAGGCTGCCCGCCGCGATGTCCCAGATCTTCAGCTCGCGTTCCCAGTAGCCCTCGAAGCGGCCCGCCGCCACATAGGCAAGGTCGAGCGCGGCAGAGCCCGAGGGCCGCAGCCCGGCGACTTCGGGCATGACGCGGGCGAGGTCCTTCAGCGTCGCGGGCAGCGTGTGCTTGCCGGCGAAGGGGATGCCGGTGGCGACCAGCGCCTCGTTCATCGCGCGGCGGCCCGAGACACGCAGGCGGCGCGAATCGTTCAGCCAGGCCCCGGCGCCGCGTTCGGCGTAGAACATCTCGTCCTTGGCGGCGTCATAGACCACGCCGGACACGATCTGCCCCTTGTGTTCCAGCGCGATGGAGACCGCCCAATGCGGCATGCCGTGCAGGAAGTTCGTCGTGCCGTCCAGCGCATCGACGATCCAGCGCCGGGTCGGGTCCTCGCCCTCGGCCTCGCCGCTTTCCTCGCCGACCCAGCCATAGGTCGGGCGTGCGCCCATCAGCTCTTCGCGCAGGATGCGGTCGGCCTCGATATCGGCGCGGGTCACGAAGTCCGAGGTCCCCTTGCGCGAGACCTGCAGGTTCTCGACCTCGCGGAAATCCTTGACCAGAGACCGCCCCGCCTTGCGCGCCGCCTTCATCATGATGTTGAGATTCGCGCTGCCCTGCATGCTCGGGCCCTTTCCGGATGGCCAAAAGAAATCAGGCCGCGGCTATACGCGGCCTGACCGGTCTTGCCAAGGGGCGGCGCGCCTCAGCGGTACACCACGCCCTTTTCGCCGGCAGGCGCATAGGCCCGCGGCGCGGGCTTGTGCCGGGCGTTGTAATACTTCTTCTGGCCGCCCGGGCGGTCGATGTAGTAGCCCGCGTTCGGGTTGCCGCAGCAGATCACACCGCCCACGGTGACGGGCTGCAGCCCGTACCGGACAGAGGTTCGGCGCCTTGTAGGCATGCACCAGCATGTTCGAGTTCGGGTTGTTGGTTCCGTCGCCCATGTACATGTCGCCCCAGGCGAGCGCGGCGGATCCGGAAACAGCAAAGGCCAGCGTGGCCGCAACAAGCGAAAATCGCATAATAGTCCCCCGTGAAGCGTAATATCTGCCGAACAGGCTAGCAGCCCATCGGGGCAAGTCAATTTTTTCGTGTCTTTGCAGGTGGTTTTCCGATCCGCAGGCGGGCCCGGCGCCGATGCCGCAACCGACACGCGCCTTCACGTCCGCGTGGACGCTCTTTGCCGAAGGCGCCAGCGGGTGCAGATTGGAAACAGTCGTTCCGAGGAATCCCGCCATGCCGCACCTGTCCCGCCGCCACCTTGTCCTCACCGGCCTCGCCGCCCCGGCGCTGGCCCTGCCCGCTGCCGCCCGCGATCGCGCGCCCGAGGTCTATGCCGAACTCGGCGTGGCGATCGACGGGTCCGACCCCGTGGCCTATTTCGACGGCACGGGCCCCGTGATGGGCGAGGACCACGGCCTGATGTGGCGCGGCGCCACATGGTATTTCGCATCGCATGCCAATGCCGCGCGCTTCGAGGCCGACCCGAAGGCCTATGCCCCGCAGTTCGGCGGCTATTGCGCCTATGCCGCCGCGCGCGGCTATCTCGCGCCGACGGTGCCCGAAGCCCGGACACTGCACCAGGGGCGGCTCTACCTGAACGCCAGCCTGCGCGCCCGCGCCCTGTGGCTCTCCGACATCGAGGGGAACATCGCCGGGGGCCGCGCCAACTGGCCTGCGATCCTCGGGCTGAGGCCCGCCGATCAGCGCGACCGGCCTCTCCGGCGCCCGCAGGGCGCAGGTCGCCGGGGACCGGTGAAAACAGCGACCGGAGGCCGGGGCGCAGCGCGGCGCGATCTCCGGCCGCTTGCAGACGGTCTCTGCCATGGCCGGAAATCCGAGGGCGGCCCTCCCGCACGAAAACCCGGTCACCGCGCCCCGGAACCGCCCCGCCCGATTGGCCGGCAGGTCAGCCCTTCATCACCCGGTCCGCCTTCTTGCGCACCAGCACCGTCCGCAGATCGTGCATGGCCATCAAGAGCGCATCCGTGACCTCTTCCAGCTGCACATCCGAGGCCTTGGACTGCGCCCATTGGGTTGTCGTGTTCAGGGTATCCACCGCGCGGTGGATATCGTCGATATCGCGCAGGGCCAGCAGCGCCTTGCGCTTGCGCATCCAGGCCTCGATCTCGGCCCGCTCGCCTGCACTCAGGACATGGTCGCCCTGCGGCCTGATCTCGCCCTTGTTGAGGTTGACCACGGCGATCTGATCCATCTCGATGCGCCGCTGCCGGTTTTCGGTGTCGACGCGAAAGACCGCGGCGCCGTTGTCGCGCACGCGGAAATAGAACTCCGGCAGGTCTGTGCTCACTCCTGTCTCCTCGCTTCAGGCCGCCCGACTGTCACCCAATGCAGCCGCGCAGTCCACCGCCCCATGGCAAAACGCCCGGATCCGCTTGCCTGGCTTCACAAAGACCCCGGAAGGGGCCAAACCGTCCTGTCCAGGACCTGCCTCCGGCACGATGCCGCCCCAACCGACCGGCCCGCCTCCCGTTTCTTCTGTCCGGAAATATCCCGGGGGTCCGGGGGCTGGCCCCCGGCTGGTCGCCCGGACCGAAGGGCCGGGCGAAACCCTCAGGACAGCCCCTCGCAGAACCGTTTGATCCGGGCGCAGGCCTCTTCCAGCACCGCGTCCGAGGTCGCGTAGCTGACGCGGAAGTTCGGCGACAGCCCGAAGGCCGCGCCGAAGACCACCGCCACGCCTTCCTCTTCCAGCAACGCGGTGCAGAAGGCCTCGTCGTCCACGATCGCCACCCCGCCCTTCGAGGTCTTGCCGAGGCAGCCCTCGATCGAGGGGTAGACGTAGAAGGCCCCCTCGGGCACCGCGCAGGCGATTCCCGGGCAGGCGTTCAGCCCCGCCACCACCAGGTCGCGCCGCCGCAGGAAATGCGCCGCCCGTTCGGCCAGGAAGTCCTGCGGCCCGTTCAGCGCCTCGACGCTGGCCCATTGCGAGATCGAACAGGGGTTGGTCGTGGACTGCGACTGCACCTTCAGCATGGCCTTGATCAGCGCCTCGGGGCCTGCCGCGTAGCCGATCCGCCAACCGGTCATGGCATAGGCCTTCGAGACGCCGTTGCAGGTCAGCGTGCGGTCATAGAGCCCCGGCTCGACCTGCGCGGGGGTGACGAATTCGAACCCGTCGTAGGCAAGGTGTTCGTACATGTCGTCGGTCATCACCCAGACCTGGGGATGGCGCATCAGCACGTCGGTCAGCGCCTTCAGCTCGTCGCGGGTATAGCCCGCCCCGGTCGGGTTGGACGGCGAGTTGAAGATGAACCACTTGGTGGCGGGCGTGATCGCCGCCTCCAGCGCCTCGGGGGTGATCTTGTAGCCCCGGGCGCGCTCGCCCTTGACGATGACCGGGGTGCCCTGCCCCAGCCGCACCATGTCCGGGTAGCTGACCCAGTAGGGCGCCGGGATCACCACCTCGTCGCCGGGGTTCAGCGTCGCCATCAGCGCGTTGTACAGCACCTGCTTGCCGCCGGTGCAGACAATCACCTGGGACGGAGCGTAGCGCAGCCCGTTCTCGCGGGCGAACTTGGCGCAGATCGCCTCTTTCAGTTCCGGAATGCCGTCCGGCGGGGTGTATTTCGTTTTTCCGGCCTCGATTGCCGCAATCGCGGCAGCCTTGATCGTGTCCGGCGTGTCAAAGTCGGGCTCACCGGCGCCCAGCCCGATCACGTCGCGCCCCGCGGCCTTCAGCTCACGCGCAAGCTGCGTGACGGCGACCGTGGGCGAAGGCTTCACCGCGGCCAGGGTGTCGGAGAGAAAAGGCATCAGGGCCACCCGTTTGTCTTGTTGCGCCCCATGTCTTAGGGTGCGCCCAACGCGCGCACAAGCCGCCGAGAGGAGAGATTTCCCGATGCAGGACATCACCGATTACTACGGCCCCGAGGTTGCGACCTTCGGCGACCGCGTCGCCGCCGCGCGCGAGGCGGCGGGCATGACGCCGGAAGTGCTGGCCAAGCGGCTGGGCATCAAGCTCGTCACCCTGCAACGCTGGGAAGACGACGTCTCGGAACCCCGCGCCAACAAGCTGTCGACCCTGTCGGGCGTGCTGAACGTCTCGATGGTCTGGCTGATCACCGGCGAGGGCGAGGGCGTCGAGGCCCCGGCGGAATCCCTGCCCGTCGACCTGCGCGAGATCCTCGACGAGATGCGCAGCCTGCGCGCCCAGATCAAAAGCCGGGCCGACACGCTGGGCCGTCTGGAAAAGCGCCTGCGCGAATTGCTGAAGGAACAGGCCTGATGGCGCAGGAAGATCACGAGACACGGCTGAAGCGCCTGCGCATGCGCTCGATGCGGCGCGGCATCAAGGAAATGGACATCCTGCTGGTGCGCTACGCCGACGCCCGCCTGTCGGCGCTGGATGCCGGGGAACTGGACGCCTACGAGGCGCTTCTCGACGAGAACGACCAGGACCTCTACCAGTGGATCTCGGGCCAGCAACCCGCCCCGCGGGCCCATGCGCCGATGGTGGCCGACATTTCCCGGGTCGCGGCGCGGGGCTGAGCCAGAACCGCCCCCACGCAATCCCGCGCGTCCGAAACCAAAACCGCGAACCAGCCTGCCGCTGCGTCCCGCCCCTGCTTCTTTGGTCCGAAAAATACCTCGGGGGGCGAGCGCAGCGAGCGGGGCAGAGCCCCACGCGGGGTCCATGACCCTGGCATGACGCCCCCCCGCCTCCGCCCTGACAGACGCGGCCAGCGCCACCGCGCACCGCCTGGTCCGGCGCCGCAGACCCGTTGCCCCCAACCGCCATAACCCCGCATTAACCAGCCCCCGGAGAATGCCGCGAATTTTCGCACTCTTCGCTGCGGTTTAACGCGATATTCGTGTTTTCGCCCGAAACATCCCCAAGGACAAAAAACAGGCGGAGACCACCATGAGCATTCATGCGTCCATGAACAGCGGCCCAAAGCAGGGCTTCATGGCAAGCTACCTCGATGCGTTGAGCCTTGTGGAGCGGTTGCACCGTCTCCTGCTCGACGTCATCAAGGACGAGTTCGAAAGACTGGGCATCATCGACGTGAACGCGGTGCAGGCCCTTCTGCTCTTCAACATCGGCGAGAACGAGGTCACGGCGGGCGAGCTGAAATCGCGCGGCTACTACCAGGGCTCGAACGTCAGCTACAACCTCAAGAAGCTGGTCGAGATGGGCTACATGCACCATCAGCGCTGCGAGATCGACCGCCGCTCGGTCCGGGTCCGGCTGACCCAGCGTGGCCGCGAAATCCGCGGCATCGTGGCCGAACTGTTCCTGCGCCACGCCGACGGGCTGCAGGGCAAGGGGGTGATCAGCCTGGAAGGGATGGACGACATCACCTCCTCGTTGCGCCGGGTCGAACGCTACTGGACCGACCAGATCCGCTATATCTACTGACGCCCCTTCCCTGTCGCCCCCGATCCGGCAGACCGCAAGACCGGCGACACCGGTGGCAGAACGCCACAAGGGCCAGCGGACCGCCCCGGCCAGAGGCCCGAAGATCCGCCTTCGCCACATGCGCCCCCTCTGGGATCGCCCGGACGCCCCCCGGCGGCGGCCATGGATCGCGCCCTGCACCGGCTACCGCGCCGAGACCACCAGCACCTGAAGCTCTTTCTTCAGCTTGCGCACCATCGCCTCCTGAAAATCCGCAAAGCCGCTGGCCGTCTCGATGAAGGTCTCGGGGCCCTGCACCACGTAGGCCTTGTAGTAGGCCCAGAGCGACCCCAGCACGCCCGTGTCCCCCTCGGCGCCGATCACCAGACCGTTGATCACGATGCCGTCCGGGCGCACCGCGCGCGGGTGCGGGCCGGTGTTCGACAGGCCGTCGCCCGAAATGTCCAGCACCCGCCGCCAACAGCCCGCCTGCGACGCCAGAAGCCCCTCCCCGAACCGCTTTGCCGCGCCAAGCGCGGTCGAGGGATCGCTGCCCAGCCGCTCGACCCGCCGCAGCCGCGCCGCCACCGCCGCCACATCCGCGGCGCCGGAGATCATGACCCAGTCCACCAGCAGCCGCTGCGCCTGCGGCCCGGACCATTCGTAGACCGCAAAGGCCACCGGCGCCTCCGGCAGCGCGGCAAAGGCCGCCACGACGCCCGGATCCTCCAGCGCGCCCGCAAGCCCGTCCAGTTGCAGCCGGTATTCCACCGCGTCGACCGAGCCCGAGACATCCAGCCCAAGCGCCAGCGCCTGCCGGCAGGCCGCCCCGGCGCCCCCGGCCCAGAGCATCAGCAGGAGGACAAGCGCCCTCACCCCGGGCCGTGGACCGGCGCGCGCCGGACCTCGCCGACGATCCGGTCCTGGATCTCGCGGTACAGCTTGCGGGTCATCGCCTCGCGGAACCCCTCGTAGCCGGGGGCGACCTCCAGAAAGGCGCCGGGACCGCGCAGCACCTCCATCTCGAAGTGGTCGTAGACATCCGGGTCGGCGCCCAGAACCGCAAGGCCATTGACCACGATCTCTTCGAAGGGGAAGTGCCGGTAGGCCAGCTGCGGCCAGAACCCGTCGTTGGTGATGCCGTCGCCCGACACGTCGATCACCTGCCGGTCGCAGGCGGGTGCCTCGCGCATCAGCGTCGCCCCGTAGCCCGAGGCATAGCCAAGGGCGGTGGGATAGCGCCGGTAGGACCGCTGCACGCCGCGCAGCCGCGCCGACACCCCGGCGATGTCCTCGGCGCTGCGCAGCACCACCCAGTCCTCGATCAGCACCGACTGGCGCCGCCCGCTCCATTCGTAGATCGCCAGCGCCACCGCGCCGGGGTTGCCGAGGATCGCCCCCTGCACCTCTTCGGCCTGCAGGGCGGCGGCTATCCCGTCGCGTTGCAGCACGTATTCCGCGTCATCGACAGAGGACGACACGTCCAGAGCCAGCACAAGCGCCAGCCGACAGTCCTGTGCCAGCGCCCCGAGGGGCGCCAGCATCAGGCCGAGGGCAAGCGCCGCCGGCCTTACCAATGGCCCGTGTTTTCCATGCTGGCCCGGGGTTCCGCCGGGGCCTTGGCCTCGCCTTCCTGAAGCAGCTCGATGGACACGTTGTCGGGCGAGCGCACGAAGGCCATGTGCCCGTCGCGCGGCGGGCGGTTGATGGTGACGCCGTTGTCCATCAGGTTCTGGCACATCTCGTAGATGTCCGGCACCGTGTAGGCGAGGTGGCCGAAGTGCCGCGAATCCGAGGGCAGCCCCTCGTCGCCGTCCCAGTTGTAGGTCAGCTCCACGTCCGCGTGGCCATCCGCCTGCTCCGGCGGGCACAGGAAGACCAGCGTGAACCGGCCCTTGTCGTTTTCGATCCGGCGCCGTTCGGTCAGGCCCAGCAGCTCGTAGAATGCGATGGACGCGTCAAGGTCCTTCACCCGCACCATGGTGTGCAAGTACTTGATTCCCATAAGGTCTCCCTTCGCAGCCCGGCTTGGGCCGCTGTCGTTCCTAGAATACCGATCTCAGGCCAAGGCGCAGGTCCGTGCCCTGAGTCTCGTAGATGGTATAATTGGACTGTCTGTCGCGGAAGGAAACCCCGACCTCGGGGGCGAAGCCGTAGTAATCCAGATCCGGCAGCGTCACATCCAGCGACACAGCCCATTGCCTGTCCTGCCTCGGATCGGTCCAGAAGGTCGTTGGGCCCCGGTCGTAGTCCACCGCCTCATAGCTCAGCGCCAGGCGCGGCAGCATGCCCCTCACCGGCTTCGTCCGGGCATAGGTCAGCACCGCACGCCCGGTTTCCCGCGCAACGGACCGCGAGTCGGACTCGGTGTCGGCCCATCCCAGATCCAGCCTCAACAAACCCTGTCCGACCTCTTTGGACAGGGTGACGCCGTAGTCCCGCGTATCCGAATCGAGCACCGAGAAATCACGCCGCTCTTCGGTCTCGAGGCCAAGGCGCCCACCAAGGACCATCCCCGGCGCCACCGCGCGCCCATAGCTGAAGTCCAGCCGCACCGCGTCCGACAGCGTCTTCCCGGCCAGCCATGTGCGCTGCAGCGAGAGCTCTGTCAGCGCCAGCCAGCGACCATCAGAGGCCCGCGCCTCGTACCCCGCCGAAAGCCGCAGCTCTTCTTCCCGGTAGTCGTCCGCATCCACGCCCGGCACCTTGTCACGGGCGTCCTCGGAGAAACGCAGGCGGGTCACATCGAGGTCGACGCCAAAGTTCAGCCGCCGGTTCTCCGCCAGCGCGACACGATAGACGTAGCCGGCGCCGATGCCGTATTCCACACCCGACAGCGGCACGGCGGTGGGGTTGACGAAGGGCAGCCCGGCGAAGGTAAAGCTGTTGGACTTCGGCGCGTTGTTCAGATTGTCCGAGGGCGCGACGCTGACATCCAGCGACAGCCGCCACGGCGTGATCCGGCGGACATGGCGAAAATCGCGGATGGCCACCGCCCGGCTCGCTTCATCCGGGGCAATCTGCGCAGCCCGGCGCAGCCAGTATTGCGCGATGGCCCGATCCCCCTTGGACGACCGCGTCTGCGCCTGGATCATCGCGGCGAAGAAGCGGTCCTGCGGTGTCGAGGCCGCCGCCCAGTGCGGCGCGCGCCGCCTTCACCGCCTCGGCATCGCGGCCCAGGTCGCGCAGGGCGCGGGCGCGCAACATCAGGGTCTGCGGATGGTCCGGCGCTCCCAGAAGGGCGCCGTCCGCAAGGATCAGCGCCGCCTCGGGCCGACCATCGGCGAGAAACCCGGCCGCCGCGCCGCGCGCCTCGTCAAGGCTCAGCCGCGTCTCTTCCGCCTGCACGACCGAGATGCACAAGCCCAAGGCCAGCGCCGGACCGAAGACCAGGGGACAGCCAGCGCTGGGGCCGCGAGGCCCAAGGCAGGGGGCCGCGCAAAAGGCGCCCTGCCCTCTGCCAGAGGGGGCTCGGGTTGGCCACGGATCAGCGTTCGCCGACGAAGGAGCCGACTTCGCGGACGGTGACCTCGACATACTCTCCGCTGACCGGATCGATGCCGACGGGCGTCTCGCCCTGCACCACCACGATACCGGCCACTTCCTCGCCGTTCGGACCGGCAAACAGACCGCTCCATCTGCCGCCGATCTCACCTGCCGGGGTTCCGGCATCCGGGCCGTTTCTCCGCACCATTTGCATGTTGCCGGAGTCGATCGACCAGTTCTCGAAGTTGATGGTGTTGGGGTCCAACCGCAGGTAGGTCGCGTCCCCCACGGTGTCGCCCGTGGCGTTGGTCTCTGTCAGTTCGACCCCCATCGCGTCGAAAACCTTGCGATCCAGCACAAGGCCGCGCACGCTGCCGGTCTCGTCGTAGTCCTCGATGTCGACGGTGATCTCCGTCGTACCGGTGACATACTGGATCTGTTCCTGCGGATTGCGGGTATCGGGATAAAGGGTCCGGACCCCGGCGTATTCCCCGCTGAAGACGTAGGTTGCATTGGCCACGGGCAGGGCACCGGTGCCGGACAGCCGTTCGACCCCGATGCCGCCGACATCCACCGCTACCGCTTGAACACGGTGGACCGAGAGCCCGCCGCAGCGGTCTGCACGTAGTCCGTGCGCCGGAAAACCGCATAGTATTCGTCGACCGTAGCGGCATTCTGATAGGCATCGTACCGCGAACCGGCGGCGCGCAGCCGCGCGCTGGCGGTATCGTCGCGGTCAAAGGGGTTCCTGTCGTCGAAGGTCATGTTGTTGAGCACCAGCTCGCCGGTCGCCGGGTCGAAATCGATATCGTTCATCGGGGCCGTTGCCGAGGCCCCCACATCCGCACCGTACTTGTCGGGCGAAGGGACCGGCTCCGGTTCGGGCTCGGGTTCCGGTTCGGGGACAAGCGGCTGTTCACCGACCCCGACACCATCGGTATCGCCAGAGGACAGCGGGTCGTCGTCGCCGCCACCGCTGGACGAACTGCACGCCGAAAGAGCGCCCGCAACCGCGAGCGTGAGAAAAATGCGATACATATGACTGCCTCAGGTCTTGCCCAATTATTTTGAAAAAATCTGCGGGGCGGGCGGTAAAAAGTCAATTCTGCCTGCCTTTTGCGCGCCACATGTGAGGCAAATTCGCCCCACATCCGCCAGGCCTTCGGCTTTACGGACTGACGCGGCCACTGTATCTTGTGGGAACCGTCCCCCCCACCCCTTCCATTAGAGGCCGCCCATGCTGCTGAATTCCCCTCTCCCCGCCTCTTTCCCGCCATCCCGGCAGGAGGGCTGATCGTGCGGCATCCCGAATATCAGTATCTCGACCTGATGGAGCGCGTGTTGGAGCAGGGCGATGCGCGGGTCGACCGGACCGGCGTCGGCACCCGGTCCCTGTTCGGCGCCATGCTGCGGTTCGACCTCTCGGAAGGCACCGCGCCGATCCTGACAACCAAGCGGGTCTACTGGAAAACCGCCGTCAAAGAGATGCTTTGGTTCCTCACCGGCGGCACCAACCTCCAGCCGCTTTTGCGCGAGAACGTGCGGATCTGGACCGACTGGCCGCTGGACAGCTACCGCCGCGAAACCGGCGAGGCGATCTCTCAGGAGGCCTTCGAGCAGCGCATCGTCGAGGACGATGCCTTTGCCGCGCGCTGGGGCGAGCTGGGGCCGGTCTACGGCAAGCAGTGGCGCCGCTGGCTGGGCGCGGACGGGCACGAATACGACCAGATCGGCACGCTGGTGCAGACCCTGCGCGAGAACCCCTCCAGCCGCCGGATGCTGTTCCACGGCTGGAACGTGCCGGAACTGGGCCAGATGGCGCTGCCGCCCTGCCACATGGTCTACCAGTACCACGTCACCTCGACCGGACGGCTGAACTGCCTGCTCTACCAGCGTTCGGTCGACCTGTTGCTGGGCGCGCCCTTCAACTTCGTCGGCGCCACGGCGCTGCACCTGATGCTGGCGGATCAGGCCGGCCTGACCCCCGGCGAGCTGGTCTGGGTCGGCGGCGACGTGCACCTGTACCAGAACCACCTCGATCAGGCGCGCGAACAGCTGACCCGCGAACCGCGCCCCCTGCCCCGCATCGCTCTCACCCGCCGCGGGCAGGGCATCGACGACTACCGGATCGAGGATTTCACGGTAGAGGGCTACGACCCCCACGCCGCCATCAAGGCAGATGTCGCGGTCTGACGGCCTGCGGATTCAGCCCTGTCGGTCCGCCTGACCAAGGGGAGGCCCGCAAGGCCCGCGTTGCCTTTCAGCGGACCGAAGCACCGGGCGGCACCGGAAAGATCCGCGCCGCTCCGGCATCCTTGACCACGGCCAGGACGGCGACAGGCGCCTCCGCCCCTGCCGGTCCGGGTGCGCCCCCTAGCAGGCGGGCACCACAGCGCAGTCGCGAGACACGCCGTGCCGCTCCAGTATGTCGCCAACCAGCCCCGAGCGCGCCGCCTCATCGACAAAGGCCCGCAGTGCCGCCGCCGCCTTCGGGCGGCCCTGCGGCACGCCCATGGCCTGACGGATCGACATGAAGGCCGGGGCCAGCACGCGGGTGCCGGGGCGCGCCGCGGCCTCTCGTGCCATGACCGCGCCGATGCCCGCCACCGCCGCGACTGCCCCGTCGTCCAGCGCCGCAAGCATGGCGTGGATATCCGGGAAATGGACAAGCCGCTCCGCGCCCTCCTGCCGCTCCAGCGTCAGGCTGTAGGCACTGCCGACCACGGTGCCCACCGCCGCCCCCGAGGCCACCAGCGCCCCCGCATCCGCCGCACCGCAGCCCGGTCCGGCCAGGTAACAGCCGTCGATCTGCACGTAGGGCTCTGAAAAGGCGATGGTTTCCGCCCGCTTCGGATCGACCGCAAGAAAGCACAGGTCCCAGACGCCGGAGCGGGCCGTGTCGGAAACATCCACCGCGCGCGCCATTTCGACGAAATCCACCGCCAGGCCCAGCCGCGCGGCCAGCGCCTGTGCAAGATCCATCGTGATGCCCCGGGGCTGCCCCGCCTCATCGCGCCCGATCAGCACCCCGTTGCCAAAGTTCAGCGCGGCGCGCAGCCGCCCTTCGGGACAGAACTCGCGGATCGTCTCACCGTCCATCGACATGGCATACCCCTTCTGGTGCCGCCGGGCGCAGGGCCCGGCCTTCGGTGCCAGCCAGGCGGCCTCAGGCCGCCAGCCCGCGCCCCTTCAACAGCGCCTCGACCCCCGGCATCCGGCCCCGGAAGCGGGTGTACAGCACCTCTGCCTCGACAGAGCCACCGCGCGAGAGGATGTAGTCCTCCAGCCGCCGCGCCACCTCGGGGTCGAAGGCGCCACCGGCCTCTTCGAAGGCCGCGAAGGCGTCCGCATCCATGACTTCCGACCACATGTAGCTGTAGTAGCCGCTGGAATAGCCGTCGCCCGAGAAGACATGCGCGAAATGCGGCGTCGCGTGGCGCATGGCGATGGCATGGGGCATGCCCATCTCTTCCAGCACCTCGGCCTGCTTCTGCATCACGTCGGCGGGCGGCTGGCCCCGGTGGAACTCCAGGTCCACCAGCGCCGAGGCCACGTATTCCACCGTCTGGAACCCCATGTCGAAGGTCGCGGCCTTCAACACCTTGTCCAGCAGGGCGGGCGGCATCGGCTCGCCGGTCTCGGCATGGGTGGCGAATTCCCCCAGCACCTCGGGCACCTCCAGCCAGTGCTCGTACAGCTGGCTCGGCAGTTCGACGAAATCGCGCGCCACCGAGGTGCCCGAGACAGAGCCGAAGGTGACATCCGACAGCATCTGGTGCAGCGCATGGCCGAACTCGTGGAACAGCGTGCGCGCATCGTCATAGGACAGCAGCGCGGTCTTGCCCCCGGACGGCTTGGCGAAATTGCAGACGTTGACCACGATGGGCGTCTTGGCGACGGGCCGCTTCGCCTGCTCGCGGAAGGTCGAACACCAGTGCCCCCGACCGCTTGGAGGCCCGCGCGAAATAGTCGCCGATGAAGACCGCAAGATGCTGGCCATTGCGCGTCACCGCCCAGTGCCCGGCAGTCGGGGTGGTAGAGCGGCACCTCCAGCGGTTCGAACGACAGCCCGAACAGGCGGCTGGAACAGGCAAAGGCCGCCTCGATCATCCGGTCCAGTTGCAGGTAGGGCTTCAGTTCCGCCTCATCGAGATCGTGCAGAGCGCGGCGCCGCTTCTCGGCATAGTAGCGCCAGTCCCAGTGGCTCCAGCGGGCCGGACAGACCGTCGGCGCGCAACATCTCTTCCATCTCGGCGGCATCCGACAGGGCGGCGGCCCGCGCCGGTTCCCAGACCGCCATCAGCAGCTCGCGCACCCGCGCGGGCGTGCCCGCCATCTCGGTCTCCAGCTTGTAGGCGGCGAAATCCTCGTATCCCAGCAGCGCCGCCCGCTCCTTGCGCAGCGCCAGCGTCTCGGCGGCGATGCCGCGGTTGTCGGTCTCGCCGCCGTTCTCGCCCCGCATCACCCAGGCCCGCCAGGCCTTCTCGCGCAGCGCACGCCGGGGCGAGAACTGCAGGAAGGGCGTGATCAGCGACCGCGACAGCGTCACCAGCGGCGTCTCGAAACCCGCCGCCTCACCGGCAGAGCGCGCGGCATCCACGACGAACTCCGGCAGCCCCTCCAGATCCGCCTCGGACAGGGGCATGGACCAGGCCGCCTCGTCCTTCAGCAGGTTCTGCGTGAACTGCGTGCCCAGCACGGCCAGCCGCGACTTCACCGCCGCCATGCGCTCTGCCGCATCGCCCTCCAGCGCCGCCCCGGCCCGCACGAAGCCGCGATGGGTCAGGTAAAGCACCCGCTCTTCCGCGGGCTCCAGCACCAGCGCCTCGCGCCCGTCCCACAGCGCCTCGATCCGGGCAAACAACGCCTTGTTCGAATAGATCGCCGAGGAATGCCCCGCCAGCTTCGGCGAGAACTCCCGCTGCAAGGCCTGCCGCACCGCGTTGCTGTCGGCGCCCGCAAGGTTGTAGAACACCCCCAGAACCCTGTCCAGCGCCGCGCCCGCCCCCTCCATCGCCTCGACGGTATTGGCGAAACTCGGCGGCTCCGGGTTGTCGGCAATCGCCTCGATCTCGGCCAGGTGCTCCACCAGCGCCGCCTCGAAGGCCGGCGCGAAATGCGCGTCCTCGATGGCGTCGAAGGGGGCGATCCCGTAGGGCGTCTGCCAGGGCATCAACAGCGGGTTGGTCATCACGTCTCTCCTGTCTGCCCGTCAAAGCTAGGCGACCCGGGCCGCGGCTTCAATCGCGCCCCCCTGTGCTTCTTTTCTGCCCAGGTCCCCAGGGCCCCGACCCCCGACAGGCGCCACCGTCCCGACCGGGCGCCGCCCGAACCCCGGCACCCCAATCCGACAGGAAGCACCCCCTTCGTGTTTCTTCTTGGTCCAAATACCTCTGCGCCACGCCAGCCGACCGGCGCCCGGTCAGGGCGCAGTGCCCCCGCAGACCGGACAATCCACGCGCCGCTTCAGCGTGATCTTGCGGGTCTCGCCCCAGAGCGCGTCGTAGATCAGCATCTCTCCGCGCAGGCCCTGCCCGGCGCCGGTGATACGCTTGATCGCCTCGACCGCCATCATCGTCCCGACGACCCCCGGCAAGGGCCCCAGCACCCCCGCCTCGGCGCAGGAGGGCGCCAGCCCCGCAGCGGGCGCTGTGGGGAAGATGCATTCGTAGCAGGGCCCGCCCGAGGCCGGATCGAACAGGTTGACCTGCCCCTCCCACTGGCTGAGCGCGCCCGAGATCAGCGGCTTGCCCGCCGCCACGGCGGCACGGTTCACAAGGTAGCGGGTGTCGAAATTGTCGGTGCCGTCCAGCACCAGATCGTAGTCTGCCATCAGCGCGGCGGCGCTGTCCGGGTCCAGCCGCCGGTTATAGGGGCGGACGGCGATATAGGGGTTCAGCGCCTCCATGGCGGCCTGCGCGGAAAACACCTTGGCCATGCCGATGCGCTGGTCGGTATGGATCACCTGCCGTTGCAGGTTGCCACTGTCGACCACGTCGTCGTCGATCACGCCGATGGTGCCGACGCCGCCCGCCGCCAAGTACAGCAGCACAGGAGAGCCCAGCCCCCCCGCGCCCACCACCAGAACCTTCGCCTCTTTCAGCGCCTTCTGGCCCGGTCCGCCCAATTCGCGCAGCACGATGTGGCGGGCGTAGCGCTCCAGCTCACCCTCGCGGAACAGGCCGGGACGCGGCGGTGGCGCCTCGGCGGCCTCTTTCCGCACCGCGCGCGCCTTCAGGCCACGGACAAGGCGGGCATACCCCAGCGCCAGCGCGCCGAGGCCGCCGAGGATCAGCCAGTGGCGCCGCGCTGCCGCCGGTCGCCGCGCGCAGGGCATGACCCTCCGGCAGCGCCACCTGCGCGATCAGCACGGCGACGTAGAGGATCGCGATCATGTAAGCCGCGCTGCGCGGGGCGTCTTCATCACATGGCCAAGTCCCCAGAGCCCCGCCGCCAGCGCCAGCACCAGCAGCATCAGCCGCGCCCCGTCGAGCCAAAGCCGCCCTCGCCACGCACCGTGTCCGGCAGGCTGTCCGCCTGCGTGAAGGTGGCACGGACCACCGGCGCCACGATCATCTGCGCGATGCGGTCGCCATGGGCGATGGTAAAGGGCTCTGTCCCGGCATTCATCACGATCACCCCCAGCGCCCCGCGATAATCGCTGTCGATGGTCCCGGGCGTATTCGGCAGGGTGATCCCGTGTTTCAGCGCAAGGCCCGAACGCGGGCGGATCTGCACCTCGTAGCCCTCGGGGATCGCCATCCGCAGCCCGGTCGGCACCAGCGCCCGCCCGCCGGGGGTCAGCACCACGGTGCCCCGGTCCGGCAGGTTGGCGCGCAGGTCGGCGCCCGCCGCACCCTCTGTCGCATAGGCGGGCAGGCCCAGCGACCGGTCCGCCTCCTCAAGCCATTGAAAGGTGATTGCGACGCTCATGCCCGGCCCTCTCCGCCTCTGGGTGACGGCCCTGCGCCGCCGGTTTGGTATAGACCGCAGGCGGTCATGACGTGTCCCCGTCCCGGGGGCCGGGTTTGCGGGCGCTGCCCAGTGCCCCGGCGATCCGCTCGGCCAGCCTGCGGGCCACCTCGGCCTTCGAGGCGCGGGGCCATGCCTCGGCCCCCTCGGCGGTGATCAGGGTCACCGCGTTTTCCGTCCCGCCCATGATGCCCGTCGACGGCGAGACGTCGTTTGCAACGATCCAGTCACAGCCCTTGCGGGCGCGCTTGGCGGTGGCATTGGCCACCACGTCATCGGTTTCCGCGGCAAAGCCCACGACCAGCGGCGGGCGGCCCTTGCTCAGGCCCGAGACCCCGGCAAGGATGTCCGGGTTCTCGGCGAAGTCCAGCACCGGCAGGGCGCCGTTCCGCTTCTTGATCTTGCTGTCAGAGGCGCTGGCCACGCGCCAGTCCGCCACGGCGGCGGCAAAGACGCCCGCGTCCACCGGCAGGGCGGCCATGACCGCATCGCGCATCTCTTGCGCGGTTTCCACCTCGACGACCTGCGCGCCCTCTGGCCGCGCCGCGTCGGCGGGGCCGGTGACAAAGACCACCTCGGCGCCCAGCCGCAGCAGGGCCTGCGCGATGGCGGTGCCCTGCGCGCCGGAAGAGCGGTTGGCGATGTAGCGCACCGGGTCGATGGGTTCATGCGTGGGGCCAGAGGTGACAAGCACGCGCCGCCCCGTCATCGGGCCGTCGCCCAGCCGTGCCTCGATGGCGGCGACGATTTCCAGCGGTTCGGACATGCGGCCCGGCCCATGCTCACCGCAGGCCATGTCGCCCGCGTTCGGACCGACAACCGCCACGCCGTCGCCCTGAAGCACCGACAGGTTGCGCTGCGTGGCCGGATGCTCCCACATGCGCACGTTCATCGCGGGGGCGATCAGCACCGGCGTGTCGGTGGCCATCAGCAGCGTCGAGGCCAGATCGTCCGCCCGGCCCGTCGCCATCTTGCCCATCAGGTCCGCCGTCGCCGGGGCCACCACCAGCAGGTCCGCGACGCGGGACAGCTGGATATGGCCCATCTCGGCCTCCTTGGTCAGGTCGAAGAGGTCGCGGTGAACCTCTTCCCCGGCCAGCGCCGACACCGACAGGGGCGTCACGAACTGCTCTGCCGCGCCGGTCATGACCGGGGTCACGGCCGCGCCGCGTTCGCGCAGGCGCCGGATCAGCTCAAGCGCCTTGTAGGCGGCGATGCCGCCGCCGATGATCAGCAAAATGCGTTTGCCCCGCAGCATGGCGCGCCCTTTCTTCAGCCCGGGCCGGACCTTAGCCGCCTTGGCGGAAAGGGCAAGGGCAGCCCGGCGGCCCGAGGCCCGCGCAGCGCCCGAACCCTCAGCCGCCGACCTGCGGCGCATAGGTGCCGAAACACCAGAGATTGCCCTCGAAATCGCGGCAGCGGAATTCACGGCTGCCATAGTCCCGGTCGGTCAGCCCTTCGAGGATCTCGACGCCCGAGGCCTGAACCCGCTTGAACAGGTCGTCGGGGTTCTCCACCGCAAGATACAGCGACTTGCCGCCGTTCGCATCCGGCCCCGGTGTGCCCACCTCGGCGCCATAGGCATCGTCGCGGGCCTGCCCCAGCATCAGGATCGACCCGCCCAGCGCCAGTTCCGCATGGGCGACGGTCTCTCCCTCGCGGTGGGTGTTGACCTCGGCAAAGCCAACGACCTCGGTCAGCCAGCCAACCATCCGGGCGCAATCGCGATACCGGAAGGTCGGGTAGAGCTTCTGCCTTGGTGCCATGGACCCCTCCTGTTCCTGCGGCGTGCAGTTCAGCCCCGTACCTTCCCGGCCCCCGTCACGTCTTGAAGGCGTCGCAGGGATCGCCGCGATCCACCGCCGGTTCAGAGCGCACAAGATCGAAGATGCCGTCCGGGATCGGGGCGCCCTCTTCGCCCTGCGCCACGGCGAAGACGGTGGCGCCGGTGCCCTCCAGCGCGGCGACGGCCGGGGCCCCGGCGCCCCAGTCCAGCCGGGCGTGGCCGTTGCCGGTGATCACCGCCACGGGGCCGCCGGTTTCCTCCAGCGCCCGTATCGCGGCCTCGGCCAGCAGGGTGTCGCGCACCCGCTGCACATCGACCATCTGGGGCAGCATCTCGGGCGGCAGCGCGCCGCAATGGGCCGCCTGCTGAAGCACAAGGCGCTCTTCCACCTCTTCCGGGGGCAGGTCGGTGGCCAGCAGCGCCGCGAGGTCCTCATTGGCCAGCTCGACCGAGGTGCGCCCCTCCTGCATGACGGCCCGGGCGCGCTCTCTCGGCAGTTCCGCGCCGTAGTGGGCGGCCTCGGGTTCCGCCGTGAAGATCGGGTGATACATGGCAAAGTCCGGCCAGCCGGTGCCGGACCATCCCAGCGCCTCGTCCAGCGCCGCCCGATCGTCAAGGATCTCGGGCGTGATGGCCGAAACCTCTGCGCTGTCGAGCATTTCCCAGACGATGGCCTTGGGGTTCAGGGAATCGACCGCCTCTGCCTGCCAAGCGTGATGGGCGGGGTTGTCGTGGACTTCCCCCAGGAAAACGATGTCCGCCCGGGGAAACTCCTCGCTCGGACAGGCCGTCGCCGTGACGGCGACAAGAAATGCAAAGGCTCTCATGCGAGGAAGTTCTTAACCTCGCCGGACTGCGTTTCAAGCGACTTGCGCATCTTGGCGAAGGCCGCGGCCTCCAGCTGGCGCACGCGCTCTTTCGACAGGCCGAGTTCGGTGCCAAGGCTTTCCAGCGTGCGGCTTTCCTCGCGCAGCTTGCGCTCGCGCACGATGAACCGCTCGCGTTCGTTCAGCGCGCCCATGGCATGCACCAGCCAGTCGCGCAGCTGCTCGTTGTCATGGTTGGCCTCGACGATCTGGGCGGCCTGCTCGGCATCGTCCTGCAGCGTGTCGATCCACTCGCGCCCCTCGTCCTCGACCGACTGGGTGGCGTTCAGCGAGTAGTCAGAGCCCGACAGGCGGCCCTCCATCATCTCGACGTCGCGCAGCGGCACACCGATCTCGGTTGCGATCATATGGCGCAACTGGTGCCCGTCGAGGTTTTCGCCCTGCGCGGCGGCCTCGCGTTCGATCTTGGCCTGCACGCGGCGCATGTTGAAGAACAGTGACTTCTGCGAAGAGGTGGAGCCGGTGCGCACCATCGACCAGTTGCGCATCACGTAGTCCTGGATAGAGGCCTTGATCCACCAGACCGCATAGGTCGAAAAGCGCACGCCGCGATCCGGGTCGAACTTGTCGGCGGCCTTCATCAGGCCAAGACCGGCCTCCTGGATCAGGTCGTTCATGGGGGCGCCGTAACGCTTGAACTTCGCCGCCATCGAGATCGCCAGCCGCATGTAGGCATTGATCAGCCGGTGCAGGGCCTGCACGTCGCGATCGTCGCGCCAGGCATAGGCCAGCTGCAATTCCGTCTCGGCGTCCAGAAGTTCTGCCTTCATGGCCCGGCGGGACAGTGTTTGATCGTTGAAGCCATCGAGTGCCATGCACTTCCCCCTGTACCCTAACCGCTTGTCAGCGGCTTTGATCGTACTACGCACGAAGCCGCCGGTTGGTTCACTTTGGGTGGAACTTTTTTGCGCGAAGGCCATTCATTCCGGTTTGTGATGCCCTCGAAAACCAAAGATCATTGGGAGCGGCGCGGAAAGTCAGGCTAAGAAAACACGCATGTTTTCAGGAGCCTCACAATGACCGACACGCTTTACATCGGCGATTACACCTATTCCAGCTGGTCCCTGCGCGGCTGGCTGCTGTTCCGGCGCTTCGGGTTGCAGGCGAAGACCGTCCTGGTGGACTTCACCGCCGGGTCCGTGGCCGAACAGGTGGCGGAAATCGCCCCCGCCCGCACCGTGCCCTGCGCGCGGCTGTCCGACGGCGCGCTGGTCTGGGACAGCCTCGCGCTGGCCGAGGAGCTTGCAAGCCGCCATCCCGGTGCCGGTCTCTGGCCCGCCGATCCGGCCCTGCGCGCCACCGCCCGCAGCCTCGCCGCCGAGATGCACGCCTCTTTCGACGCGCTGCGGGGCGACTGCCCGATGAACCTGCGCGCGGCCTATACCGGGTTCCAGCCGTCAGAGGCGGTGCGCGCCGACCTCGCGCGGGTCGAGGCGCTCTGGTCCTGGGCGCTGGAGCAGTCGGGCGGGCCCTGGCTGTGCGGAGACTACTCGGCGGTGGATGCCTTCTATGCGCCGGTCGCCGCGCGGATCGCGGGCTATGGGCTGACGGTCGGCCCGCAGGCGCAGGCCTATGTCGCGGCCCATCTGGCCGACCCGGCCTTCCGCCGCTGGCGGGCCATGGGGCTGGTGCGCGGCGCGGAGCTGCCGTGGTACGCCGGGGACCTCGACCGCACCGACTGGCCCGGCCCCGCGCCACTGGCGGCACAGCCCGTGGACACTGGCCCCGCCGTCAACGCCGCCTGCCCCTATTCCGGCGATCCGGTGACGCATTTCCTGTCCTTCGAGGGATCGCTCTACGGCTTCTGCAACGCCTTTTGCCGCGACAAGACCGCCGCCGACCCCGAGGCATGGCCCGCCTTCATGGCGCTGGTGCAGGGCACGCGTTAACCAATATGTAACCAAGGTGAAGGCAGGATGGCGGGGCCGCAGCGGAGTCACCCAGCCATCACCGCCCTGACCCACACCGTCGCCTTCGAGGGCATAGAGGCCCGCCCGGTCGAGGTGCAATGCGCGGTCTCTGCCGGGATGCCGGGCTTTGCCATCGTGGGCCTGCCGGACAAGGCCGTGTCCGAGGCGAAAGAGCGGGTGCGCGCCGCGCTTGACGCCATGTCCATCGCGCTGCCGTCGAAACGGATCTCGGTGAACCTGTCGCCCGCCGACATGCCCAAGGAGGGTTCTCACTTCGACCTGCCCATCGCGCTGGCCCTGCTGGCGGCTCTGGACATCCTGCCGCAGGATCTGGTGGCGCAGACCATGGCGCTGGGAGAGCTGTCGCTGGACGGGGCCCTCGTGGCCGTCGCAGGCGCCCTGCCCGCCGCCATGACAGCAGCCGAACACGACCGCGCCCTGATCTGCCCTCGCGCCTCCGCCCCCGAAGCGGCCTGGGTCGAGGCCTGCGCGGTGCTTGGCGCGGGCAGCCTTCTCGAGATCGTCCAGCACTTCGGCGGGCAGGCCCCCATCGCCCCGGCCCAGTGCCGGGGAAGTGACCAGCGAAACCGCCCTGCGCGACCTGCGCGACGTCAAGGGACAGGAACGGGCGAAACGGGCGCTGGAAATCGCGGCCGCCGGGCGCCACCACATGATCCTGATCGGCCCGCCCGGCGCGGGCAAGTCGATGCTGGCCGCCCGCCTGCCCGGCATCCTGCCCACGCTGACCGCGCGCGAGGCGCTGGAAACCTCGATGATCCACTCGGTCGCGGGCCTGCTGCGCGATGGCGGCGTCTCTCGGGTGCGCCCCTTCCAGGAGCCGCATCATACCGCCTCGCGCGCCGCCATCGTCGGTGGCGGGCGTTCCGCCAAGCCCGGAGAGGCCAGCCTTGCCCACAATGGCGTGCTCTTCATGGACGAGTTTCCCGAATTCACCCGCGACGTGCTGGAAACCCTGCGCCAGCCGGTCGAGACCGGCGAGGTCGTGGTGTCGCGGGCCAATGCCCATATCCGCTATCCCTGCCGCTTCCTGCTGGTGGCCGCCGCGAACCCCTGCAAATGCGGGCATCTGGCAGAGGCCGCCCGCGCCTGTTCCCGCGCGCCCACATGCGGCGAGGAATACATGGGCCGCATCTCCGGCCCGCTGATGGATCGCTTCGACCTGCGGATCGAGGTGCCGCCGGTGGCCTTCACCGATCTCGACCTGCCCGCCACCGGGGACACGTCTCAGGTCGTCGCGGCCCGCGTTGCCCGGGCGCGCGCGGTGCAGGCGGCACGGTTCTCCGGCTGCGAGGGCCTGCGCACCAACGCCGATGCCGAGGGCCGCATGCTGGAAAGGATCGCCGCCCCCGACGACGACGGCCGCGCGCTGCTGCTGAGGGCCGCCGACCACATGGCGCTGAGCGCCCGCGGCTATCACCGCATCCTGCGGGTCGCGCGCACCATTGCCGACCTCGACGGCGCCGACACGGTCGGGCGGGCCCATGTGGCCGAGGCGCTCAGCTACCGGCTTCTGGGCGCGAAAGAGACCTGAGCCACTGCGCCAGCGCGCGCAGGGTGGCGCGGCCCTCGGGCAGCATCCCGTGAAACAGCGGCCAGACATGCGGCAGGTCGCGCTCGACGGTCAGGCTCACGGCGGCGCCCTGCCCGCGTAGCCGCTCCGCCATGCGCAGGGTGTCGTCGCGCAGGATCTCGGTCCCGCTGACGGTCAGCCAGACCGGCGGCGCCCCGCCGAAATCGGCGAAGAGCGGCGAGGCCCGCGGGTCGTCGGGCGCCGTCGCCCCAAGGTAGAGCGCCGCGCAGTCCCGGGCGCGGGTGACCGGCAGCATGACATCGCGGGCGGCGTTCTCGGTGCAGCTGTCGCCCGAGAGCGTCAGGTCGGTCCAGGGCGAAAAGGCGAACAACCCCAGCGGCTTGGGAAGGTCGGCGCGCAGGATCTCCGACAGCAGGCTCAGCGCAAGGCCGCCCCCGGCGCTGTCGCCGCCAAGGATCACGCCTTGCGGATGATCCGCCACCGCGCGGTAGACGGCCAGCGCGTCCGTCAGCGCGGCGGGACAGGAATGCTCCGGCGCCAGGCGGTAGTCCGGCAGGCACAGCGGCAACCCCGACGCGCGCGACAGCCGCGCCGCCAAGGCGCGATGGGTGACCGGGCCGCCCATGACATAGGCGCCCCCGTGCAGGTACAGAAGCAGCGGGCCGGGGCTGTCGGGATTGACCCAGAGCGTCGGGCAGCCGCCGGTGCTGCGGCTGTCGAAGGTGGTGCCGAACGGCGGATGCAGCCAGAGCCGGGCCTTCATCTCGGTCAGGCGGCGCAGCGCCCGGATGTCCTGCGCCCGCCCGAGGTAGCGCTTTTCGGTCAACGGCAGCCAGAAGTTCAGCAGCCGCGCCGGAAGGCTCATCCCAGCTTTGCCTCGATCGCCTGCCAGATCTTCCCGGCCACATTGGTGCCGTCGAACCGCTCCATCTCCTGGATGCCGGTGGGCGAGGTCACGTTGATCTCGGTCAGCCAGTCGCCGATCACATCGATGCCGACGAAGACCTGCCCCTTCTCGCGCAGGACCGGGCCGATCCGGGCACAGATCTCGCGGTCGCGCTCGGTCAGGGCGATCTTCTCGGGGCGGCCGCCGACATGCATGTTCGACCGCACCTCGCCCGCTGCCGGAACGCGGTTGATCGCCCCCACCGCCTCGCCGTCGACGAGGATCACGCGCTTGTCGCCTTTAGTGACGGCGGGCAGGTATTTCTGCACGATCAGGGGCTCGCGCGAGAAGCCGGTGAACAGCTCGTACAGAGACGAGAGGTTGCGGTCGTTCTCGTCCAGTGCGGAAGACCCCGGCCCCGCCATTGCCGTAGAGCGGCTTGAGGATGATATCGCCGTGACGGGCCTTGAAGGCGCGGATCGTGTCCAGATCGCGGGCGATGGCCGTCGGCGGAGTAAGATCCGGGAAGTTCAGGACCAGCAGCTTCTCGGGCGAATTGCGGACCCAGAAGGGGTCGTTGACCACAAGCACGTCGTCCTTCAGCCGGTCCAGCAGATGGGTCGTGGTGATGTAATGCATGTCGAAGGGCGGATCCTGCCGCAGCCAGATCACGTCCATCTCGGACAGGTCGACCTGCACCCGCTCTCCCAGAACGGCGGGCTGCGCCGCGACCCGCTGCACGGTCATCCAGTGCCCGCGCGCAGTGATCCGCCCCTCTTCATAGGCAAGCTGGTCCGGCCCGTAGTAGAACAGCTGATGTCCGCGCGCCTGCGCCTCTTCGGCCAGACGAAACGTGCTGTCGGCGTTGATGTCGACCCCGGTAATCGGGTCCATCTGAAAGGCGATCTTCATGGGCGCTCCTCGTCTGTCGCTGCCCATAGATGGCGCAACCCGCAGGAAGGCGCAATGCCGGGGGTCGTCAGTAAAACAGGGCGTTCTCGATCACGCGCATGTCACCCCAACGGTTCAGCAGAACCACGTCGAAGCGGACCTCGGTGCGGCTGCCGCGCGGCTGGGTTCCAAGGAATTCCTCGACCGCAGCCTGCAAGCGCCGCATCTGGCGCGGTGTCAGCCGCTCGATGGCGCGGTCGAAACTGCGGCTTTTCTTCACCTCGATGAAGACGAGCCCCGCGCCGTCGCGGGCGATCAGGTCAATCTCGCCCCCCTTGCCGCGCCAGCGGCGGCGGGCAATGGGAAAGCCCCGCCGTTCGTAATCCTGTGCCACGCGATGTTCGGCAGCCAGCCCCTCGTGGTAGCCGCGCGCGCCACGCAATTGCCGGTCGGTCGGACGCGACCCGGCGGGGGCGGGCACCGGTTCCGAGGGGATCCTGTCGAAATCGAAACAGAGCTGTGTCATTCATCCGTCCCCGCCGAAAGCCGCATGGCCAATTGGTAGACCGGGCGCCGTTTCACCCCGAAACGGGCAGAGACGTAATCCGCCGCATCCCGCACCGACATCGTTTCCAGCGCCGTGGTCACCTCTCGTTCTAGGTCAAAGTCATTACCGGAAGATGAATCGCCCTTGGCGATCAGCACGACGATTTCCCCCTTGGGGGGCGTTTCGGCGTAATGCGCCGCGAGCTCGGACAGCGTTCCCCGCCGCGCCTCCTCGAAACGTTTCGTCAATTCGCGGCAGACCGCCGCCTCGCGGTCCCCAAGCATCTCGGCGGCGTTGCGCAGCATCGCCTCCAGCCGCCGGGGCGATTCGTAGAAGACAAGCGTCGCCTCGACCCCCGCCAGCGCCTGCAGGGCGGTCTTCCGCGCGCCCGCCGCGTTCGGCAGGAACCCGGCGAAGAAGAAGCGGTCTGTCGGCAGGCCGCCCAGCGTCAGCGCCGTTACCACCGCCGAGGCCCCCGGGGCGCTGGTGACCGCATGCCCCGCCTCCCGCGCCGCCCGGGCGAGATCGAAGCCGGGATCCGAAATCATCGGCGTCCCCGCCTCGGAGGCATAGAGCACCGCCCGGCCCGCCGCCATCTCACCCAGCAGCCGCGGGCGCATCCGCGCGCCGTTGTGTTCGTGATAGGCCAGCAGCGGCCGGTCCCCCACGGCGATCCCGTGCAGGTCCATCAGGTGGCGCAGGCTGCGGGTGTCCTCGGCGGCCAGCACATCGGCGGCCTTCAGCAGGTCCAGCGCGCGCAGGGTGATGTCCCGCGCGTTGCCGATCGGCGTTGCGATCAGGTACAGGCCCGGCGACAAACCTCCGCCGATTTTCCCCTTGTCAGCATTCGTCACTTGGACCCCCCTGACCGCAGCACTATGATCCCCAGTAAATCGCGGGCGCTCGCCCCGCCTCCGGAAAACGAGGGAGTAATTTCAACCATGTTTGCCTTTCTGTCCCCGCTGCGCAAGGCGTTGCGGCCAGCCGTTCTGGGGCTTTCCGCCCTGGGCCTTTCTGCCTGCGATGTCAACCTGGCGCCGTCTCTCGGCGGGGGGCCGGCCATCGATCCCTCGCAGCCGATCCCGGTTGCGCTTCTGGTGCCCAAATCCGACGGCGGTGCCGCGCCGGTGGCCGCCGCGCTGGAAAACGCCGCCCGGCTCGCCATCGCCGAGCAGGGCGCGCAGATCGACCTGCGCGTCTATGACACCGCCGGGCGGCCCGAGCTCGGCTCCGCCCAGGCCCAGAAGGCCGTCGACGACGGCGCGCGGATCATCCTCGGCCCGCTGTTCGGAGAGGTCGCGAACGCGGCTCGGTCTGGCGGTCGCCGACGAGGGCGTGAACGTGCTGGGCTTCTCCAACAACGCCTCGATCGCGGGCGGCAACGTCTTCATCCTTGGCCCGACCTTCGCCAATACCGCGCAACGGCTGATGGCCCATGCCAAGCGGCAGGGCAAGTCGCGCATCCTGATCGTGCATTCCAACGACGTGCCCGGCCAGTTCGGCAAGTCCGCCATCGAGCAGGCCGCGAAAACGCATGGCGTGCAGGTTGTGGGCGCCCAGCCCTATGCCCTTTCGGTCGAGGGCGTCTCGGCCGCCGCGCAGGCCGCCGGACAGGTGGTCCAGTCCGGTGCGGCTGACACCGTCTTCATCACCACCGACGCGACCAATGCCGCGATGCCGATGCTGCTGCGGCAACTGCCCGAGAACGGCGTCACCTCCGCCCAGGTGCAGTTCGTCGGCCTGACCCGCTGGGACGTGCGGCCCGACCTCTTCGAGCTTCCCGGCGCCGAGGGCGCATGGTTCGCCCTGCCCGAAAAGGCCCGGCAGGACAGCTTCAACCAGCGCTACGCCGCCGCCTATGGCACCGCGCCGCACCCGCTTGCCGGCCTTGCCTACGACGGCATCGCGGCAATCGCCGCGCTGGCCAAGCAGGGGCGCGGGGACGCCCTGTCGACCCGGGGGCTGACCTCTTCTAGCTTTACCGGCACCGGCGGTGTATTCCGTCTGATGAACGACGGCACGAACCGGCGCGCGCTGGCGGTGGCCACGGTCCGCAACAAGCAGATGGTGATCCTTGACCCTGCCCCAAGCAGTCTCTCCTCGGCAGGCTTCTGACCGCGACACGAACCCGGTGCCGGACGACCTGATCGCCCCGGCATCGGATATCTTCGACCTGGACGCGGTGCGCACCACGCTCTTTGCCGGGCTGAAACCCGGCATGGCCGAGGGCACGGTGCGCAAGGCCGTGGTCGAGGCCCTCTCCGAAACCACCGAGCAGGGTCGCGACGTCATCGCCGCGGCCTTTGCCGAGGAACCCTTCGGGTCTCGGCGCACCACCCGGTCCTACACCTGGATCACCGATTGCGTGGTGCGGCTGACCTTCGAGATCGCCACGCAGGTCCTGCATCCCGGGGCCAACCCCACGCAGGGGGAACGCCTGTCGGTCCTCTCGGTCGGCGGCTACGGGCGTGGCGAGATGGCGCCCTTTTCCGACGTCGACCTGCTGTTCCTGACGCCCTACAAGATCACCCCCTGGGCCGAGAGCGTCATCGAGTCGATGCTCTACGTCTTCTGGGACCTGAAGCTGAAGGTCGGTCATTCCTCGCGCACGGTGAAGGACTGCATCCGCCTGGGCGGCGAGGATTTCACCATCCGCACCGCCATGCTGGAACACCGCTACATCACCGGCGACCGTGCGCTTGCGGACAAGCTGACCAAGGCCCTGTGGACCGACCTCTTCAACGGTTCGGAACGCGATTTCGTCGCCGCCAAGCTGGAAGAGCGCGGCGCGCGGCACCGCAAGCAGGGCCTGCGCTACATGGTCGAACCCAACGTCAAGGAAGGCAAGGGCGGGCTGCGCGACCTGCAGTCGCTGTTCTGGATCATCAAGTATGTGCACCACACCGACGACGTGTCCGAACTGGTGCGGCGCGGGGTCTTCCGCCCCGACGAATACGAGGAATTCGTGCAGGCCGAGCGGTTTCTCTGGGCGGTGCGCTGCCACCTGCACCTGCTGGCGGGCCGGGCTGTCGAGCAGCTGACCTTCGACATGCAGGTCGAGGTGGCGCAGCGCATGGGCTACAACGACCGGCGCGGGCGCCGCGCGGTCGAGATCTTCATGCAGGATTACTTTCGCCACGCCACCACCGTCGGCGACCTGACCCGCATCCTGCTGACCGCGCTGGAAGCCGACCACACCAAGGACGCGCCGCTGATCCTGCGCATCCTCAAGCGCCAGCCGCAGGTCAAGGACGGCTATGCCGTCGTCAACAACCGCCTTGCGATCTCGGACGACAGGCGCTTCCTCGGAAGACCGGCTGAACCTCTTGCGGCTGTTCGAAGAGGGGCTGCGCACCGGCCTGCTGATCCACCCGGACGCGATGCGGCTGGTGAAGGCGAACCTGCACCTGATCGACGCCGGCTTCCGCGAGGACAAGGAAGCGCGGCGGCTGTTCATGGACCTGCTGCTGAAGCACGGCAACCCGGAGCGCGCGCTGCGGCGGATGAACGAGCTGGGCGTGCTGGCGGCCTTCATCCCCGAATTCGCGCCCATCGTGGCGATGATGCAGTTCAACATGTACCACCATTACACGGTGGACGAACACACCATCCAGTGCATCCGGCACCTGTCCGAGATCGAGCACGGCGACCTGAAAGAGGCGCTGCCCGTCGCCTCGACGATCCTTGACGAAGGGGTCAACCGCAAGGTGCTGTATGTGGCGCTGCTGCTGCACGACATCGGCAAGGGCCGGGACGAGGACCATTCCGCGCTTGGTGCCCGGATCGCGCGCAAGGTGGCGCCGCGTCTGGGTCTGAACAAGGCCGAATGCGCCACGGTGGAATGGCTGGTGCGCTACCACCTGCTGATGTCCGACATGGCGCAGAAGCGCGACATCGCCGACCCGCGCACCGTGCGCGACTTTGCCAAGGCGGTGCAGACGCGCGAGCGGCTGGACCTGCTCTGCGTGATGACGGTCTGCGACATCCGGGGCGTCGGCCCGGGAACCTGGAACAACTGGAAGGCGGCGCTGATCCGCGCGCTCTACCGCCAGACCCGCCGCGCGCTGGAAGGCGGGATGGAGGATCTCAACCGCGAGAACCGCGGCACCGAGGCCCGCAAGCTTCTGCGCGAGACCCTGTCGGACTGGGAGCCCTCCGCCCTGCGGACCGAGACGCAGCGCCATTACCCGCCCTACTGGCAGGGGCTGCACATCACCGCGCATGTGGTCTTTGCCGGGCTGCTGAAGGACATCAAGGACGACGAGGTCAAGATCGACGTCCACCCCGACGAGGACCGAGACGCCACGCGGGTCTGCTTTGCGCTGCAGGATCATCCGGGCATCTTCTCGCGGCTGACCGGGGCGCTGGCGCTGGCCGGGGCCAATGTCGTGGACGCGCGCACCTTCACCACCAAGGACGGCTATGCCACGGCGGCCTTCTGGGTGCAGGACGCGGAGGGCTCTCCCTACGAGGACCTGCGCATCCCGCGCCTGCGCGAGACCATCCGCAAGACCCTTGCCGGTGAGGTGGTGACCCGCGAGGCGATGAAACCGCGCGACAAGCTGAAGAAGCGCGAAGAGGCCTTCCGCGTGCCGACCTCGATCACCTTCGACAACGAGGGGTCCGAGATCTTCACGATCATCGAGGTCGACACCCGCGACCGCGCGGGGCTTCTGCACGATCTCGCCCGGACGCTGGCGGCGCAGCATGTCTACATCGCCTCGGCCATTATCGCGACCTACGGCGAGCAGGCGGTCGATACCTTCTACGTGAAGGACATGTTCGGGCTGAAGCTGCACAGCCGCGTGAAACGCGAGCTGATCGAGAAGAAGCTGCGGCAGGCAATCGAGGAAGGCGCGGCGCGGGCGCGCGGCTGATGTCCGGACCCGGGGGATTTCGCCCGGCTGACGCCGCGCGACCGGTCAGGGGCTTTGCCCCCGGACCCCCAGGATATTTCCGGACAGAAGAAGCGGGAGGCGCGCGCGCCGGGACGGCACCGCCGGCATGCGTCCGGGGCGGATCGGCGCGGCCCCGGGGCTTCCTGTGCCCGAACTGCGGTTGCCGGGAACCCTTGGCGCCCCTGCCCCGTTGCATGTCCGATGCACGCCACGTCGCATGCGCGATGTAGCGCCCCTTCCGGGCAACCCGGCTTTCGGATAGGGCTTCGCCAAACGACGGACCGAGGACAGAATGAAACCAATCCGCCTGATCGCCGGGATCATGACCGTCGGGTTCTGGACCCTGCTGAGCCGCATTCTCGGGGTTGTCCGGGAAATCATGATCCTCGCGCTGATCGGGCCGGGGCCGGTGATGGATGCCTTCGTGGCGGCCTTCCGGCTGCCGAACATGTTCCGCCGCTTCTTTGCCGAGGGGGCCTTCAACGCCGCCTTCGTGCCGATCTTCTCGAAGAAGCTGGAGGCGGACGAGAACCCGACCCGCTTTGCCACCGATGCGCTGAACGGGCTGGCCTTCGTGCTGCTGATCCTGACCGGCCTCGCGCTGGTCTTCATGCCCGGGCTGGTCTGGCTGACCGCCGGGGGCTTTGCCGGGGACGGGCGCTTCGGGATGACGGTGGACTATGGCCGCGTGGTCTTTCCCTATATCCTGCTGATCTCGCTGGCGGCGCTGTTTTCGGGCGCGCTGAACGCCACCGGCTGCTTTGCCGCCGCCGCCGCCGCGCCGGTCTTTCTCAACATCATCGTCTGCAGCGCCATGGGGCTGGCCACCCTGGCCGGGGGCGCCGTGATCGAATGGCTGATCTGGGCGGTGCCCCCGGCCGGTGTGGCGCAGCTGGCGCTGGTCTGGATCGCCGCGGACCGGGCCGGGGTGCGCCTGCGCCCGGCGCGGCCGCGCTGGACGCCGGACATGAAGCGGCTTGTCGTGGTCGCCGTGCCCGCGGCCCTTGCCGGCGGGGTGATGCAGATCAACCTGCTGGTCGGCCAGCAGGTGGCCTCGCATTTCGACAAGGCCGTGGGCTGGCTTTATGCCGCCGACCGCCTGTACCAGCTGCCGCTGGGCGTGGTGGGCATCGCGGTGGGCATCGTGCTGCTGCCCGACCTGTCGCGGCGCCTGAAGGCCCGGGACGAGGCCGGATCGCGCAATGCCTTCTCGCGCGCCGGAGAGCTGTCGCTGGCGATTACCGTGCCCTGCGCGGTGGCGCTGATCGTGATCCCGGTGCCGCTGGTCTCTGTGCTGTTCGAGCGCGGCGCGACCGGGCGCGCGGACACGCAGGCCATCGCGCTGGCGGTGGCGATCTACGGGCTGGGGCTGCCCGCCTTCGTGTTGCAGAAGGTGCTTCAGCCGCTGTTCTTCGCCCGCGAGGACACCCGCAGCCCCTTCCGCTACGCGGTCTGGGCCATGGTCATCAACGCCCTGGTCGCGATCGGCCTGTCACCCGTGCTGGGCTGGATCGCCCCGGCCATCGCCACCACCGCCGCCGGCTGGATCATGGTCTGGCAACTGGCGCGGGGGGCGCGCGCCATGGGCGACGTCGCCTCTTTCGACGCGCGGTTCCGGGGCCGCATCCTGCGCATCTGCGCCGCCTCGGCGGTCATGGGAGCGGCCCTTTACGGCGCGGCGCTGCTGCTGTCGCCCTGGCTGGCCCTGCCCTCGGATCCGGGCCGCCGCCCTCTTTGCGCTGATCCTCGCGGGCACCCTGGTCTATGCCGTGGCGGGACAGGTCCTGGGCGCCTTCAGCTTCTCGGAGATCCGCGCCATCACCCGCCGCAGAAAGGCCTCGTCATGACGCCCCAAGCCCTGATCACCGCCGCCGAAGGCTTTCCCGCGCTGGAGCGGCTGGTCGCCTCGGCCACCGAAGATCTGGTGATGTCGTTTCGCATCCTCGACCCCAGAACCCGCCTGCGCGACCCAGGCCTGCGCGAGCGCGGGCTCGAGACATGGTCGGACCTGATCTCGTGGACCGCGCGGCGCGGCGTGTCGATCCGGCTGCTGATCGCGGATTTCGACCCGATCTTCACCTCTGGCCTGCACCGCAACGCCTGGGCCTGTGCCTCGGGCTTCGCCGATGTGGCCGGGGAGAACACGCAGATCCTCTGCGCCACCCACGGCCAGCAGGCCGGGGCGCTGTGGCGCATCGCGATGATGCGCAAGATCAACGAGACCATGGCCCGGCTGCGCGACGAGGATCCCGCGCGCCTGACCCCGGTGCAGCGCGACATGCTGAAGCGCGGCCCGGTCCTGCGCCCGGTCACCCTGCACCAGAAATTCGCCATCGCCGACGGCGAAGGCTGCATCATCGGCGGGCTGGACATCAACGAACGGCGCTATGACACGCCGGACCACGACCGCGCCGCCGAAGAGACCTGGCACGACATCTCCGTCGAACTGGCGGACAGGGACTTTGCCGGTGCGCTCTTTGGCCATTTCGCCGATTGCTGGAACGCCGCGCTGCGCTGCGGATCGCCGTCGCTGGCCACCCGGGCCGTCCCGATAGAGCTGCCCCGGCGGGCGCAGTCGCGCCCCGAGGTCAGGCTGCTGCGGACCTTTTCGAACCCCTGCCCCGGCCCGGCCCGCATCAGCCCGCGCCCCGGGGCGATGGACCACGAGACCGCGCATGAAAAGCTCTTTGCCGAGGCAGAGCGCTTTGTCTACATCGAGACACAGTTCCTGCGCCATGCGCCGATCACCGAGGCCCTCTGTGCCGCCGCCGCCCGCGCACCGGACCTGCAGCTGGTCGCGGTCCTGCCCGCGGCGCCCGAGCGGGTGCTCTTCGAAGGCGACCGCAGCATCAACGCCCGCCATGCCCACGGCCTGCAGGTCGCGCAGATGGACCGGCTGCGCACCTGTTTCGGCGAACGCTTCGCCGCCTTGACGCCAGCCCAGCCCCGCCCGCGCGACGGTGACGAGCCCGAACTGGAAGAGGCGGCGCCGGTCTACCTGCACTCCAAGGTGACGATGGTGGACAACAAGGCCGTGATCATCGGCTCTGCCAATCTCAACGGGCGGTCGCTGCGCTGGGACAGCGAGGCCTCTGTGCAACTGCGGCACGCCGCCTTTTGCAAGGCCCTGTTCCAGCGGCTGACGGACAAGTGGCTGCGGTCACGGGCCGAGGGCGCCGACCTGACCCGCGCAGGCACATGGGCGCGGATTGCCGAGGCCGAGAAGGCGAAGAAACCCGCCGACCGCGAGGCCTTCCTTCTGCCCTACCCGATGCAAAAGGCGCGGCGCTTCGCGCGACGCATCCACCTGCTGCCGGACGACATGTTCTGAGGCGTGCGGCCCCGCAGCCGGCGGCCGCGCTCCTGAACCGCCTGCGCACCCGGGGCAGGACTGCCCTGCCGCGCCATGGCGGCAAGGGATCTCGCGGCACAGGTCAGGCCGGGGGCCGGTCGCCTGCGGCCCGCGCCTCAGCGATTGCGGACCGCGGCGATCAGCCGGGCCAGCCCGCCGGGCACCAGCGCCGTGGTCAGAACGAAGCCGGTGACGAAGCCCGCGAGGTCGGCAATCCAGTCCTGCCCGCCGCCGAAGAGCACCGCAAAGACCAGCTGGATCCCCATCAGGAAGCCGATCAGCTGAAAGGCGCGGAACTGGCCGCCGCCCTCGCGCCCCAGCCGGACCCAAAGCAGGTATGTGAAGCCCCCGATCAGGCCGTAGACTGGCGGATAGGCCCCCAGCAGCCGGGGTCGGAGCCCAGAAGGCCGAAGGCCAGCGCCCCGGCGATCGAACAGAGGACGAAAAGCAGGCAGACCCGCAGGCTGCCGATGACCTCTCCGACCACCTTTCCCATGGCCAGAAGGATCACCACCGCAAACAGCGCATGAGAGAAACTGGCGTGAAAGAAGGGATAGGTGACGAAGCGGATCAGGTGCTCGGGCGGGAAGCTCCCGTTCTCCAGCATCCAGTCGAAGGCCCGCCCGGAAAAGCCGAAGCGTTCCACCAGCGTATTGCGCCAGCCGACCGCGTTCGGTCCGCCCAGCAGCCCCCGCGCGCCGAGGTTGAAGGCCAGTTCGAACCCGGCCATGACCAGCGCAAGGGCCGCCACGACGGGCGGCAGCGGGTTGACCGGGGTCTCGTTCACGGGATGGGTCATGCACGGGCCTTTCTTGACGCTCTCGCGGCGCATGGGTAAGCCAGCCCGGACCCGATTTCCACCACGGAGTACACAGATGTCCGAGGACACGACCCAAACCGCTTTCACGCCGCGCGTCTTCTCGGGCATCCAGCCTTCGGGCAACCTGCACCTTGGCAACTACCTTGGCGCGCTCAAGCGCTTTGCCGACAGCCAGACCGCCGGGATCCAGTCGATCTTCTGCATGGTCGACATGCATGCCATCACCGTCTGGCAGGACCCCGCCGCGCTGCGCCGCCAGACGCGCGAGCTGACGGCGGGCTTCATCGCCTCGGGCGTGGATCCCGACAAGTCGGTCCTGTTCAACCAGAGCCGAGGTTTCGGCCCATGCGGAACTGGCGTGGATCTTCAACTGCGTGGCGCGCATGGGCTGGATGAAGCGCATGACCCAGTGGAAGGACAAGGCCGGCAAGAACCAGGAGAACGCCTCGCTGGGGCTGTTTGCCTATCCCGCGCTGATGGCCGCCGACATCCTTGCCTATCACGCGACCCATGTGCCGGTGGGCGAGGACCAGAAGCAGCACCTGGAACTGACCCGCGACATCGCGATCAAGTTCAACAACGACTTCGGCGTGGATTTCTTCCCGATCACCGAGCCGGTCATCGAGGGCACCGCCACGCGCGTGATGTCCCTGCGCGACGGGTCGAAGAAGATGTCCAAGAGCGATCCCTCGGACATGAGCCGGATCAACATGACCGACGACGCGGATGCCATTGCCAGCAAGATCCGCAAGGCCCGCACCGACCCGGACGCCCTGCCCTCCGAGGCCGAGGGGCTGGAAGGCCGCCCCGAGGCGCGCAATCTGGTGAACATCTACGCGGCGCTGGCAGATCTGTCCGTGGACGCTGTGCTGCGGGATGTCGGCGGCAAGCAGTTCTCGGAGTTCAAGCCGATGCTGGCCGATCTCGCCGTCACGCGGCTTTCGCCGATCTCGACAGAGATGGCGCGGCTGATGCAGCAGCCCGACGAGATCGACGCGATCCTGCGCCACGGCGCCGAACAGGCCCGCGCCATCGCCAATCCGATCCTCGAAAAGACCTACGAAATCCTCGGCATGGTGCGCTAGGCGCGCCCCATGCGCGCCGCCGGACCTGCGTTCGGCGGCGCGCCTGCCGACAGCATCCATGCCCGCGCGCTGTCTAGATCCGCAAGGGCAAAGCTGCGCAGGGCAAAGCCCCGCGACAACGAGACCGAGAGCACCGGACAGAACCAGCCGATGTCGGACACGATCGCGACATGGCTGATGGCCGCAAGCAAGGCCTGTGCCTCGCCCCGGTCGCAGGCGGTTTCGATCCGCTCCCCCAGCCCGTCCTCGAAGCCCGCGAAACTCTCGATCACCTCGATGACCCTCAGGGGGCCGCAGCGGTCGCGCAGCGCCGTCAGGGGCGCGCAGAGGGCCGCGTAATCCGCCCATCCCAGCGGGCCGCGCAGGGTCAGGATCGCGGTGCCGGGGGCCGCGTCTTCGGCATAGTGAATCGGCATGTGTCGGTTCTCCCGGGCCTCACATGCCCCGGCAGACCCCGCGCTGCCTTGATATGCATCACATTGGCGTTTCCCGATCCGACAGCCGCGCCGCCAGCCGCAGCGCATGGACCGGGTCCCGGGCCACGGCAGGCAGTACCGGATCATAGGCGGCGCGCAGCACGCCGGCGATCTCGGGCCGCAGGATCACCGCGCCCTCTGCGGTGCGCGCCAGCGGCGAGCGCTCCGCGAAGGCGGTGTCGGACCACAGCAGGAAGGCCTGTACCGCCTGAGACAGGGCCAGTGTCTCGGCGGGCTGGGCCGCAAGGGCATCGTCCATCCGCAGGAAGGTGAAACAGGCCCGGATCGCGCCGTCGGCGTCGAAGCGGAAGACCCGGTACTGGTTCGCGCCGAGCCGCATCCAGCCGCGCCACCAGCGCCTCCAGCCCCTCGATCATCTGGCCAAGGGAAGGCACGTCCAGAAGCTCTGACCAGTCGCGGAAGAAGAACAGCATCAGGTTGGCGCCAAGCTCCGGGTCGGTCTCTGTCAGGGGATGCCCGGACAGGGCCGCGACGGCCTCCAGCGCGCCCTTCACCACGGTCAGGGTCTCCTCTTCGACCCCGAAGACGATGGGCGCCACGGGCCGCCCCCAGCGCGCGCAGAGAAAGCTGCCGTCAGAGCGGGTGAACAGGGGCTGGATCTCTTCGGGGGTCATGGCGTCTCCTCTGCGGTCCTAGGGTCAGGGCAGATACGCCAGCACGGAACGGCGGGCAAGGTTCCCGCGCCAGCCATGCAAAGATGAGACAGCCGCTATGCCCTTTCCGACCTAGTACCATGCCGCAATGCAGCATAACTCTGCCCGCAAGGGAGGATAACTTGTTCCCGGAATGAGGCATCCCATGGCAATGACCAACACAGCATACGCGCCGCGCACCAATGTTTTCGCCCGGATCGGCAACCGCATCATGAACGCTCTGGTCATGGTGGCAGAGGCCAACGGTCGCGTGAAGCAGATCGAGCACCTGCAGTCGATGAGCGACGCAGAGCTCGCCCGCCGCGGCATCAAGCGCGACGAGATCGTTTACCACGTCTTCCGCGACCTTTCGCACGTCTGAGACCACCCGCGTTTCACATCCCTCGTGAAAACGGCAAAGCCGCGCCCCACACCGGGGCGCGGTTTTCTCGTTCTGAACCGGCGGATGCGCTCTGCGCATGGCGTCCCCCTCGGCGGGCCCTTGCCGGGGCAGGTCCACCCGACTCGCCCCCTTGCGGGATGGGCCTTTTCCGACGCGCAGCCCATCGGTCGATTGGCAAGCGAAGCGGTCCGTGCCCCTGCAGGCAACATCCGCCCCCTCGGACAACGAAAAAGGCCGCCCGATGGGGGCGGCCTCTGGTCTTTCGGGAAGCGCGGAACGATCAGTTCTGCGCGTAGAATTCGATGACGAGGTTCGGTTCCATGACAACCGGGTACGGCACGTCCGACAGGCCGGGGGCCCGCAGGAAGGTCGCGGTCATCTTGGAGTGGTCGGCCTCGATGTAGTCCGGCACGTCCCGCTCGGCCAGCTGGGTGGCTTCCAGCAGCGCGGCCATCTGGCGCGACTTCTCGCGAACCTCGACGACATCGCCCTCTTTGACGCGGTAGGACGGGATGTTGACGCGCTTGCCGTTCACCAGCACGTGGCCGTGGTTGACGAACTGGCGGGCGGCGAAGACGGTCGCCACGAACTTGGCGCGGTAGACCACGGCGTCGAGGCGGCGCTCGAGCAGGCCGATCAGGTTCTCACCGGTGTCGCCCTTGACCCGCTCGGCCTCGGCGAAGATGCGGCGGAACTGCTTTTCGGTCAGGTCGCCGTAGTAGCCCTTGAGCTTCTGCTTGGCGCGCAGCTGAAGGCCGAAGTCCGACAGCTTCTGCTTGCGGCGCTGGCCGTGCTGGCCGGGGCCGTATTCGCGGCGGTTGACCGGGGACTTCGGGCGGCCCCAGATGTTTTCGCCCATGCGGCGGTCGATCTTGTACTTGGCAGAGGTGCGTTTGGTCACCGTCTGATCTCCTTTTTATTGGCCTTTCGACCTGATCCGAAAACCGGTTCCCACGTTTCTGGCCGAAATCGCGTTTGCGTCTCGACCGTTGCGTGGACCGGACCCGGGCCGGGCCTCTTGCCGTGTCAAAGGGCGTTGTCCTCTCCCCGGACCGGTTTCCCGGCGACCCGGGTTGACAGGGATCCCCTTGCGGGGCCCACCAACACCAGTGAAGCGGCGCTTATACGGGCATTCGGCCCGGAGTCAAGCACGACACCGGCACCGCCGCGATTTGAAGCAAATACGGACATTTACGGCCTTTTAACGCCTGTGGCGTCAACTGGGCCGCAGGGATCGTGACGGAGAGCAGGGATCGTGACGGAAAAAAGCTTGGCCCGGGACCCGGACACATATGACGGGGCGCCGCGCAATGCGCTGGATCACGCGGTGACGGCGCGCGATGCCACCGTGCTCGACATGGTCCGCCGCGCGATCAGCCACCGCGAGGTGATGCTGGCGTTTCAGCCGGTCATGCAGGCGCGCGTGCCGGGACGGATCGCCTTTCAAGAAGGACTGATCCGCGTGCTCGACGAAACCGGGCGGGTGATCCCCGCCGGGCAGTTTATCGACACGGTCGAGGATACGGAATACGGGCGGATGCTGGATTGCATCGCGCTGGAACAGGGGCTGGCGGAACTGTCGCGCGTGCCGGACCTGCGGCTGGCGATCAACATGTCGGCCCGGTCGATCGGCTACAAGAAGTGGATGCGCACGCTGTCCCGCGGCCTGCAGGGCGACCCCACCGTGGCGGAGCGGTTGATCCTGGAGATAACCGAACAATCCGCCATCACCCTGCCGGAACTGGTGAAATCCTTCATGCGCGACCTGCAGGGCAAGGGAATCGCCTTCGCCATGGACGATTTCGGCGCGGGCTTCACCGCCTTGAAGCATTTCAAGGATTTCAGTTTCGACGTCCTGAAGATCGACGGCCAGTTCTGCCGCGACATCGCCCGCGACCCGGACAACCAGGTGCTGGTCTCGGCGATGATCCGCATTGCCGAACAGTTCGACATGTTCACCGTCGCCGAACGGGTCGAGACGCGGGCCGATGCCGACTGCCTGACCGAGCTCGGCGTCGATTGCCTGCAGGGCTACCACTTCGCCGCCCCCACCGTGCGCCCGGCACGGCGCGATCCGCCCCCCGCGGCCAAGCGCTCTGCGACCGGCTGACGGGACCGCCGCGCCGAGGCTGCCCCCGCTCCGTGCGATCCATCGGCAAGAAACAGGCCACCGGCCCCACCCGCCACAGCGCCCCCTGATTCTCGGCATCGGGGCAAGCCAAACCCTACCGTAAGGTCAAGCTGAGACACCCTGTCCTGTTCCCGGCTTCCCGCGCCCTTGCTATTGCAGCATCGCATCACGTCACGGTGGTTTCGCCGCGCGTGGAAACACGGTATGCCCGATCACACACGATTGGCTGGAGGACATCACATGACCAACGTCGTTATCGCCAGTGCCGCCCGGACCGGGGTCGGCAGCTTTGGCGGATCTTTCGCAAACACGCCCGCACATGACCTTGGCGCCGCCGTGCTCGAGGCTCTGGTGGCGCGCGCCGGGATCGACAAGTCGGAGGTCTCCGAGACCATCCTCGGCCAGGTCCTGACCGCCGCGCAGGGCCAGAACCCCGCGCGTCAGGCCCATATCAACGCCGGCCTTCCGCAGGAAGCCGCCGCACAGGGCATCAACCAGGTCTGTGGCTCGGGCCTGCGCGCCGTGGCGCTTGGCGCCCAGCACATCATGCTTGGCGACGCCTCTGTCGTCTGCGCGGGCGGCCGAGGAAAACATGACCCTCAGCCCCCACGCCCAGTGCCTGCGCGCCGGGCAGAAGATGGGTGACATGCAGTTCATCGACACGATGATCCGCGACGGCCTGTGGGACGCCTTCAACGGCTACCACATGGGCCAGACCGCCGAGAACGTCGCCCAGCAGTGGCAGATCAGCCGCGAGATGCAGGACGAATTCGCCGTCGCCAGCCAGAACAAGGCCGAGGCCGCGCAGAAGGCCGGCAAGTTCGACGACGAGATCGTGCCCTTCACCATCAAGACCCGCAAGGGCGACATCGTGATGGACAAGGACGAGTACATCCGCCACGGCGCCACCATGGAAGCCATGCAGAAGCTGCGCCCGGCCTTCACCAAGGACGGCTCTGTCACCGCGGCCAATGCCTCGGGCCTGAATGACGGCGCCGCCGGTGTCCTGCTGATGTCCGCCGACGCGGCCGAGAAGCGCGGGATCGAACCGCTGGCCCGCATCGCCTCTTACGCCACCGCCGGTCTCGACCCCTCGGTGATGGGTGTCGGCCCGATCTACGCGTCGCGCAAGGCGCTGGACAAGGCAGGCTGGTCGGTCGACGATCTCGACCTGATCGAGGCCAACGAGGCCTTCGCCGCGCAGGCCTGCGCCGTGAACAAGGACATGGGCTGGGATCCGGCCAAGGTGAACGTGAACGGCGGCGCCATCGCCATCGGCCACCCCATCGGCGCCTCGGGCGCGCGCGTCCTGAACACCCTGCTCTTCGAAATGAAGCGCCGGGACGCCAAGAAAGGCCTCGCCACGCTGTGCATCGGCGGCGGCATGGGTGTCGCGCTCTGCGTCGAACGCCCCTGACATCAGGACGCGGTGGACCAGCAGTGGGCTGCATTTCAGCACTGGCCCCGGTCCGTCATCCGGTTGGCGCGCAGACGCGCGCCAACCCTCCCAGATTTGTTCCCTTCGGGCAAAGACGATTCGCATTTCAAGGCCGGACGGCTCAATCGGCCCCATCCCCCAAGCCCCTGTCGACCCCTGTCGCCCGGCACACATCGGGCCCCTGTCGGCCCCCTGCGCGGACACCGGTTTCAATGACCGGTGACGGTCCGCTGCGCGCCAGACCGGCGCCTCGCTAGAGCAATGGAACGGAGGCCCCTGCCATGACGATCGGTTTCGACGATCAGCAGAGCCTCCGGGGGTCAGGCCCCCGCGAAACCGTGACGCAGCCCACACCCGAAAAATATCGGCGCAATAAAGTTGCGCCGGAAGGCCCCAGCATATAACGATTCGAACTGACGCCAGAACTGGAGGATACCATGGCAAGAGTTGCACTCGTCACCGGCGGAAGCCGCGGCATCGGAGAGGCGATTTCCAAGGCGCTGAAGGCGGAGGGCTACGAAGTGGCCGCCACCTATGCCGGAAACGACGAGAAGGCGAAGGCCTTTACCGAGGCGACCGGCATCAAGACCTACAAGTGGAACGTGGCGGATTACGACTCTTCCAAGGCCGGTATCGCGCAGGTCGAAGCCGACCTTGGCCCGATCGACGTGGTCGTCGCCAATGCGGGCATCACCCGCGACGCGCCCTTCCACAAGATGACGCCCGAGCAGTGGAACGAGGTGGTCGACACCAACCTCACCGGCGTCTTCAACACCGTGCACCCGGTCTGGCCCGGCATGCGCGAGCGCAAGTTCGGGCGGGTCATCGTGATCTCCTCGATCAACGGCCAGAAGGGCCAGTTCGCGCAGGTGAACTATGCCGCGACCAAGGCGGGCGACCTGGGCATCGTGAAGTCCCCGGCGCAGGAAGGCGCCCGCGCGGGCATCACCGCCAACGCCATCTGCCCGGGCTACATCGCGACCGAGATGGTCATGGCGATCCCCGAGAAGGTGCGCGACAGCATCGTCGCCCAGATCCCCGCAGGCCGCCTTGGCGAGCCCTCCGAGATCGCGCGCTGCGTCTGCTTCCTTGCCTCGGACGACGCGGGTTTCATCAACGGCTCGACCATCTCGGCCAACGGCGCGCAGTTCTTCGTGTAGCCCCCTCATGCCCCGCATGAAGGGGCAGCCGGAGACAGTGTTCTTCGGCACAGCCGAAAACACGGTCCGGTCGCTTCGGATAGGCCCCGCCCCTCTCGGTCGGGGCCTTTTTTGTGCGCCTGCGCACCAACAGGCCGCTCATGTGCGTCTTTTCCCAGTCTCAGGCGCGCTATATCCGTAGATCAAAGAGGAGAAGCGCCATGCTGAAACAGATCAACGGATTGCACCATGTGACCTCGCTGGCCAGCGGGGCGCGGACCAACAACCAGTTCTTCACCGACACCCTTGGCCTGCGCCGGGTGAAGAAGACCGTGAACTTCGACGCGCCGGACGTCTATCACCTGTATTACGGCGACGAGATGGGCACGCCGGGCACCGTCATGACCTATTTCCCCTTCCCCGGCGCGCGGCGCGGACGCCCCGGGGCAGGTGAGGTCGGGACCACCGCCTTTGCCGTGCCCGGGGACGCCCTGCCCTGGTGGGAAGAGCGCCTGTCGGGCCGCGGCATCGAGGGGCTGGCCCGCAGCCAGCGGCTGGGTGAGGAGCGCCTGCTGTTCAAGGGCCCGGATGGCGACGGCTTTGCGCTGGTGGCGCGAGACGACGACCGCGCGCCATGGGCCGCCGAGGATGTGCCCGCAGACGTGGCGATCCGGGGCTTTCACTCGGTCGACATGCGGCTGGACCCGCGCGGCGCGGCGGCGAGCGCGGAATTGCTGGGCTTCATGGGGTATCAGAAGGACGACAGCGCCGACACCGTCACGCGGTTCCGGGTGGCGGGCGGCAATGCCGCGCAGGTGGTGGACATCACCGAGGTCGACGCCGCCCCCGCCGGACAGGGCGCGGGCAGTGTGCACCACATCGCCTTTTCCGTGGACGACCGCGCCGCCCAGCTGGAGGTGCGCAAGGCGCTGATCGACACCGGCTACGACGTGACCCCGGTGATCGACCGCGACTATTTCTGGGCCATTTACTTCCGCTCGCCGGGCGGGGTGCTGTTCGAGGTGGCAACCAACGAGCCGGGCTTCGACCGCGACGAGGACGCCGCGCATCTGGGCGAGGCCCTGAAGCTGCCGCGGCAGCATGCGCATCTGCGCGACACGCTGGAGAAGGTTCTGGAACCGATCCCGGATTGAGGGCCGAGGGGGCGGAGGGGGCTCTGCCCCCGCTTCGCCCCCCGAGGTATTTGGAAGACCGAAGAAGGGCGCAGGCTCCGGGAGGGAAATCAGGGTGCTGCGCGCGGGACCGGGCGGGCAGGACGCTGGTTTCCGAAACGGACCTGTCCTGAGGCGGACAGGTCCGGGGATGGGCCGCCTAGGCGGGCACCCCAGAGGAGAGGCGCGTGATCTCTTCCTTGATCCGCAGCTTCTGCTTCTTAAGATCCGCGATGTGCAGGTCGTCGATCCCGGGGGCGCGCTGCGCCTGTTCAACGGCTGTCGACAACGACTGATGCTTCTTCTTCAGTTCCTGCAGGTGCGAACTCAAGCTCATGGGATCCTCCTTACGAGTGGGGTGAGGCCTTCAGTCCAGCACATCAAAAGACACAAGTCACGCTGCGAGTGCAGCATGTTTTCACACAAATGTAACAAAACGCGCTTTCTCAGCGCAATTTTGCCGGGAAAATAAGCGGCTCTCCTCGCCTGAAGACGCCTTCGAAGCGATCCGTGTATCGATTGCCGCAGCTTTCGTGGCTGTCGAAGGCATGGATCACCGCCGGAGCGTGGAAGCGGAACTCTGCCCGGCCCTCCTTGCGGGCGCGGGCGAGAATCAGCCGGGGCGCCCTGCCCTCGCGCGGCAGCAGCGGCCACAGCTCCGGGGCGCCCAGGTGCCGGTCCAGCGCCGCCAGCAGTTCGGGCAGCCGTTCGGCCCGCTGGATGAAGGTGGCGAAACCGCGCGGCTTCAGCCGGCGCGAGGCCGTCGCGACCCATGTCTCGAGCGGGGTTTCCCCGGCGCGGGCGACCTCGCGCGCCGTATCGCTGGCGGGCACGCGGCGGCGGGCCTCGAAATAGGGCGGGTTGGCGATCACCGCGTCGAACCGTTCGGCCCGCATGGCGGCGGGCGGCGCGGCCAGATCGCCTTCCCAGATGTCGCCGGTCAGCCCGTTCTCGGACAGGTTCCGGCGGGCCAGCGCGGCATAGCCCGGCTGCAACTCGAGTCCCGCCAGCCGCAGCCCCGGCACCCGCACGCCCAGACAGCAGAGCGCCGGCGCCGCGCCGCAGCCCAGTTCCAGCACCGCCTGACCGGGTGTCACCGCGACAGCCGCCGCTAGCAGCACCGGATCGGTGCCCGCGCGATACCCTTCGCGTGGCTGGAAGACATGCACCCGCCGCCCCAGCATGGCATCGCGGGTCAGATCCGCCTCGGCGAAGGGGTCAGTCCTCAAACCGCACCCCGGCCTCGCGCAGCAGGCGCCGGGCGGCCTCGGCCTGATCGCGGCGCACCATCAGGCGGCGCGGCAATATGCCAATGGAGCCTTCGAGGACGCTCATGTTTACGTCCAATTCAAAGCTGTCTATATCCTCACCGTCCAGAATGGACCGGACCAGCGGGATCAGGGTGATGTCGTTGGTGCGCAAGAGCTCTTCCATGAGCGCGATGTAAGGACAGGGCCCGGCCCTTGTCGAGCCTTGCAGGGGAGATTGATGAGTTTGGACACGAGCCTGTCGAAACCGCATGAGCGGCTGGCCCAGCTGCTGGCCGATGACCTGGCGCAGGTCAACGCGCTGATCCGCGAGCGGATGGCTTCGAAGCACGCGCCGCGCATCCCCGAGGTGACCGCGCATCTGGTCGAGGCCGGGGGCAAGCGGCTGCGGCCCCTGCTGACGCTCGCCTCGGCGCGCCTGTGCGGCTACGACGGGCCCTACCACACCCATCTGGCCGCCACGGTGGAGTTCATCCACACCGCAACGCTGCTGCATGACGACGTGGTCGACGAAAGCGCCAAGCGGCGCGGGCGTCCGACGGCCAACCTGTTGTGGGACAACAAGTCGTCGGTGCTTGTCGGCGACTATCTCTTTGCGCGGTCGTTCCAGTTGATGACCGAGACCGGCAACCTGCGGGTGCTGCGCATCCTGTCCGACGCGGCGGCGACCATCGCCGAGGGCGAGGTGCTGCAACTGACCGCGGCGCAGGATCTGAGCACGACCGAAGCGATCTACCTGCAGGTGGTGCGCGGCAAGACGGCGGCGCTGTTCTCGGCGGCGACCGAGGTGGGCGGCGTGATCGCCGCACGCCCCGAGGACGAGGTGCAGGCGCTGTTCGATTACGGCGACGCGCTGGGGATCGCCTTCCAGATTGTCGACGACCTGCTGGATTACTGGGGCGGCGATGCCACCGGCAAGAACGTCGGCGACGACTTCCGCGAACGCAAGCTGACGCTGCCGCTGATCAAGGCCTTCGCCGCGGCGGACGAGGAAGAGCGCGCCTTCTGGAAGCGGGTGATCGAAAAGGGCGACCAGCGCGATGGCGATCTGGAGCACGCGCTGGCGCTTCTGAACCGGCACGGTGCGCTGGAAGCCACCCGGCAAGAGGCGCTGGCACTGGGCCGAGAAGGCGCGCGCGGCCATGGGGCGCCTGCCCTCTGGCGAGATGCGGGACCTGCTGATCGACCTCAGCGACTACGTGGTCAGCCGCGTCAGCTGAGCGTTGCGGCGGTGATCCACCAGCCGGGGTGCTTCAGGCGCAGGGCCGCTGCGGCGGTCTCTGCCGTGGCGCGGTCGTCGTAGAGCGCAAAGCAGGTGGCGCCCGATCCGGACATACGGGCAAGGCGCGCGCCGGGGGTCGCCGTGAGCGCCGCAAGCACCTCGGCAATGACCGGCTGCACGGCGATGGCCGGGGCCTGCAGGTCGTTGCGCTGCGTTTTCAGCCAGGCGATCGCGGCGGGCGTTCCGCCGTCCTCCGGCATCGCGTCCATCGGGGGATTGTCCTTGCAGGTCAGCGCCTTGAAGACCTGTGGCGTGGGCACGTCCACGCCCGGGTTCACCAGCACCGCCTGCATCGGCGCCATGGTCAGCGGCAGCACCCCTTCGCCGATTCCGGTCATCCGGGCGGCGTGCCCCGGGCTGCAGACCGGCACATCGGCGCCCAGCCTTTCCAGCCCCTCGACGGGGAAGGACCTGCCGTAGAGGTCCTGCATCGCGCGCAGAACCGCGGCGGCGTCGGACGATCCCCCGCCGATCCCGGCGGCGGCGGGCAGGTGCTTGTCCAGCGTGATCGCCACGGCGCAGCCAAACCACTCCGCCGCCTTCCAGCACAGGTTGCGCGCATCCTCGGGCACACCTGCGGCGCGGGGGCCGGTCACGGTCAGGCGCATCTCGGGCGCATCGGCGACAGTGACGCGGTCGCCCACATCGGCAAACATCACGAGGCTGTCCAGCAGGTGGAAGCCATCGGCCCGCAGGCCGGTCACATGCAGCGTCAGGTTGACCTTGGCCGGCGCGAAGGCGCTACTCGGAGGCATCGGCCCTCAGCAGCGGCGGTTCTCCATCCTCGGACAGGACCGCATCCAGTCCCAGCTCGATCTTGCGGCGAATGCGGTCGACGTCGGCCTCTTCGGCTGAATCGCTCATATCCGCGAAGGACAGCGCGCGTTTCCACATGAATTCGGCCTCGCGCTGCCGCCCGACGGCCCAGTAGACGTCGCCAAGGTGGTCGTTCACGATGGGGTCGATGGGCATCAGTTCCGCCGCGCGCTCCATGTGCGGCACCGCCTCTTCGTAGCGGCCAAGGCGGTAGAGCACCCAGCCGAGGCTGTCGACGATATAGCCCGAGATCGGGGCGCGCCGCGACGGCGCGTTCGATCATGTCCAGCGCCTCGTCGAGCTTCAGCTCTTTCTGGACCAGCGAATAGCCAAGGTAGTTCAGCACCTGCGGCTGCTCGGGGTTCAGCTCCAGCGCCTTGCGGAAATCGGCCTCTGCCTCGGGCCACTTGTCCTGCCGCTCATAGGTGATGGCGCGGGCGTAATAGAGGAACCACTGGCGCGCGGTTTCCTCCTGGAAGGCGTCGATGGCCTTGGAATAGGCCTCTGTCGCGTCCGTCAGCCGCTCTTCCTCCCGGTAGAGGTCGCCCAGCGTGCTGTAGAGCGAGGGCAGATCCGCATGATCCTCGGCCATGCCTTCCAGCAGGGCAATCGCCTCTCCCGGCTTGTCCTGATCGCGCAGCGCATCGGCCTGCCCGAGAACCGCGGCGTGCCAGGCGCTGTCGTCCTGCGGAACGCGCTTGTAGGTGGCGACGGCCAGATCGTACTGGCCCATGTCGGCGAGGATCTCGGCGGTCAGCAGCAGCGCGTCGATATGGTCTTCCCGAAGGTAGGTGGCCATCTGCACGTACAGCAGGGTCAGGTCGTCGCTGCCCTCGTTCGAGAGCGCGCCGCCGAGGGTATAGAACACCTCGGCCATGCCGTCGCGCGGCGAGCCGACCTGCGTGAAGGCCAGCTTGTCCCCCCGGCCAGGCTGTCGCGGATCTGTTCCAGACCCGGGTCCAGATTGCGCCCGAAGGCGGTGTCCAGAAGGCTCAGCGCCTCCTTGTTCTGGTCAAGCTGGCTGAGGATCTGAAGCCGGGCGATGACGCCGCGCCGGGTCGAGGCCATGCCGGATGTCCCGTCCCCGGAAAACAGCGCGTTGGCGCTGTCGAAATCGCCGACCGAGGCCAGCGCCAGCGCCTTGTGATAGGTCGAGAAAGAGGCCAGCCCCGGCACCTTGGCGACCTCGTCGAAGGCGAGGATCGCGGCGCTCATGTCGCCCTGGCCCAGCTGCGCCCATGCCTTGATCAGCCCGTCGGCCAGCGGACCGGCGCCGCGCTTGTCCTCGATGGCCTTCAGGATCGGGCCGTAGTTCTCGGCCCGCGCATCCCGGGCGATGATCGCCATCTGCGCGATCTGGCTGGCGTAGCCGTCCTGCTGCATGCGGTCGGCCAGCGTCGAGGCGCGGTCGATCTCGCCCAGCGAGAGGTTCGCGAGAATGCCGAGTTCCAGCAGTTCGGGGCGCCCCGGATCGAAGGCCAGCGCGCGGTAGTAGTAATGCGCCGCCGACTTGAAATCGCCGTGGAAGCTGGCCTGCCGCGCGGCAAGGTAATCCCCGGCGATCCCGTTTGCCGCCACCGGCAGCGGGGCCGCAAGGAACAGGGCCGCAAGGCCCGCGCGAAGTCCGTTTGCCATAGCTGCCACGATAAATGCCTCCGTTGGTCTGTGCGCGAAAGCCTAGCGGCCCCGGGGCCGTGGTGCAATCGCGACAATCCCCATCCCGTGGGTCCGGGCCTGCCCCCACACCCGCACGTTTGCGTGAGCCCCGCCCTCCGCGCCCCATGCGGGCGGTTCCGGGGCCGGGCCGCGCCTGCCCCGCCAGGCCTCGACCATGCCGCGCCTGCCAAAGCGCCCCGAAGCACACGGCAGCCTTTCCACATCGTCACCCTGCCTGCCCGGGCCGGGGCCGCCTGTCGCGCCCCGACCCCCATGCAGACACTGCGCCCGATTGTTTAAGAAAAGGTCAAACCACTTACATATTGGGGTAGTTCGGCCCGTCCCCACCCTGCGGCACGGTCCAGTGGATGTTCTGGCTGGGATCCTTGATGTCGCAGGTCTTGCAGTGCACGCAGTTCTGGAAGTTGATGACGAAGCGCGGCTCCTTGCCCTCTTCGCGCACCACCTCGTAGACGCCCGCCGGGCAGTAGCGCTGCGCCGGTTCGTCGTAGTTCGGCAGGTTCTCGGCAATCGGAACCTCTGCGTTCTTCAGCGTCAGATGCGCGGGCTGGCTTTCTTCGTGGTTGGTGAAGCTGAACGAGACGTTGGTCAGCCGGTCGAAGGACAGCGTGCCGTCGGGCTTGGGGTAGTCGATGGGCTTGTGTGCAAAGACCTTTCCGGTCGCCTCGGCATCGGTCTTGCCGTGCTTCTGCGTCCCGAACAGCGACAGGCCCAGCAGCTCGTTCGTCCACATGTCGAAACCGCCCAGCGTCAGCGAGGCGGTCAGGCCGTATTTCGACCACAGCGGCTTGACGTTGCGCACCTTCTTCAGGTCCTTGCCGATGGCGCCCTCGCGCACATCGGTCTCGTAGGCGGTCAGCTCGTCCGAGGCCCGGCCCGCCCGGATCGCCGCATGTGCCGCCTCTGCCGCCGCCTTGCCGGACAGCATGGCGTTGTGGTTGCCCTTGATGCGCGGCACGTTGACCATGCCGACCGAACAGCCCAGCAGCGCCACGCCGGGCGCAACCATCTTGGGCATCGACTGGTAACCGCCCTCAGAGATCGCCCGCGCGCCATAGGCCACGCGCTTGCCGCCCTTCAGCAGCTCGGCCACCATCGGGTGGTGCTTGAAGCGCTGGAATTCCATGTAGGGGTAAAGGTAGGGGTTCTTGTAGTTCAGGTGGACGACGAAGCCCACGTAGACCTGATTGTTCTCAAGGTGATAGATGAAGGACCCACCCCCGGCGTTCGCGCCCAGCGGCCAGCCCATCGTATGGGTGACGGTGCCCTCGCGGTGCTTGGCCGGGTCGATCTCCCAGATCTCCTTCATGCCAAGGCCGAATTTCTGCGGCTCGTGCCCCTCGGACAGGTTGAACTTGCCGATCACCTCCTTGGACAGCGACCCGCGCACGCCCTCGCCGAGGAAGACGTATTTACCCAGAAGCTCCATCCCCGGCTCGTAGCCGTCGCCCTTGCTGCCGTCGGGGTTCTTGCCGAACTCGCCCGCGACCACGCCGCGCACTTCGCCGTTCTCGCCGTAGACGAGTTCCGAGCAGGCCATGCCCGGGAAGATCTCGACACCCAGCGCCTCGGCCTGTTCGGCCATCCAGCGGCAGACATTGCCCATCGAGACGATGTAGTTGCCGTGGTTGTTCATCAGCTTGGGCATCGGCCAGTTCGGCACGCGCACCTGCCCGGCCTCGCCCAGCATGTAGAAGTTGTCCTCGCGCACCGGCACGGTGATCGGCGCGCCCTTCTCTTTCCAGTCGGGGATCAGCGCATCCAGCCCGCAGGGATCCAGCACCGCACCCGACAGGATATGCGCGCCAACCTCGGAGCCCTTCTCCAGCAGGACGACCTGCAGATCGGCGTCGAGTTGCTTCAGGCGGATCGCGGTCGACAGGCCCGCGGGGCCGCCCCCACGATCACGACATCATATTCCATCGACTCCCGCTGCATGTCCGTCATGTGGCCTCTCCCTTCCGATGGGTTTGCGAAACAAAATTTCAAAGGGAGTTAGCGCGGCAGCGCGGCACGGGTCAATCGGAACACGGCGTCGTGTCGCCCGTTAGCGCCCAAAGCGGTCCCGACGCGCCGCTTTTTGCACGCCCTGCGCCGCTGTCTTGGCCGATGCAGGGGCAAAGCGCGGGCCGCTCCCCTGCGACCGCCGGCAAGACATAGGCGTGCCGTCAAAGACTGCCAGCCCGACCCGGTGGCTTTCCCGCGTCCCGCGCCCCCGGCTCTCCGGTCGCGCGGATATCCGCCCAGCCGCGCGGCCTTGCACAGAGGCCTCCTCTGGCCCCAGTGGCCGCGCGGCTGGGCAGTCCTTTGCAGGTTGCAAAAATCCTTCTGGCGGGTTAGGCCACGTGGCTTTACATCCGCCTCACGGGCGGCAAAACTCCCGAAACTCTGGTTTCCAAGGCGACAGGCACCCCATGGAAAAGATCCTGATCACCCGCGCGGGTTTCACCGCGCTCGAACGCGAATTGAAGCAGCTCAAGTCCGTCGAGCGGTACCGTCGGTCATCCGGGCGATTGCCGAGGCGCGCGAACTGGGCGACCTGAAGGAGAACGCCGAATACCATTCGGCGCGCGAGAAGCAGGGCTTTATCGAAGGACGCATCAAGGAGCTTGAAGGCGTCATCGGGCTGGCCGAGGTGATCGACCCGACAACCCTGTCCGGCGCGGTCAAATTCGGCGCCACGGTCACCTTGGTGGACGAAGACACCGACGAGGAAAAGACCTGGCAGATCGTCGGCGAGCACGAGGCCTCGATCGAGAAGGGCCTGCTGAACGTCAAATCGCCCATCGCCCGCGCCCTGATCGGCAAGGAAGAAGGCGACAGCGTCGAGGTCCGCACGCCGGGCGGCGAGAAATCCTACGAAATCCTTTCCGTCTCATTCAAATAGGGGCAACGGGGGCGCCATGGCCGAGACAAGGGAAGCCCGCCCGTCGATGCCGGGGTTCTACACCCGCAGTGTCGAGGGCGTGACGCCGATCGAGATCGCGGCGACGGCGGCGACGGTGCTCTGGCTGGCCCTGTCGGGGGGCTTTTTCCTGCTTGGCGATGCCGGGGCCGCGACCGGCGGCATGCATTTCCTGCTGGTGCTGATGATCGTCGTGCTGCCGGTCTGCCTGATCTGGGTGGCGGCGCTGGCGGCCCGCTCGGCACGGATCATGCGGGACGAAAGCGCGCGGCTTCAGGCCTCCATCGACGCGCTCCGGCAGGCCTATATCGCCCAGTCGCAGGGCGGCAAGGGCGAACCGCCCCACCCCGCCATCATGAAGCGGCTGGACGAGATCGCAGGCGCCCAGCGCAATTTCGAGGCGACGCTGGCCATGGTCGGCGGCGTCCGCACCGCCGAACAGGCTTCGGTCTCCGCCCCGCCGCCGCCGCGCGGTGCCGATGACCAGCAGATGCTGTCGCTCGGCACACCCGCCGAGGCCATGCAGCCGCCCCTGTCGAAGGCCGATTTCATATCCGCCCTGCACTTCCCGGAAACCGCAGAGGACAAGGCCGGCTTCGCCGCCCTGCGCCGCGCGCTCAAGGACCGCAACGCCGCCAAGCTGATCCAGGCCTCGCAGGATGTGCTGACGCTGCTGTCCGAGAACAGCGTCTACATGGACGACCTGCGGCCCGACATGGCCCGCCCCGAGACCCTGGCGCAGCTTCGCCGCGGGCGCCCGCGGACGCGCCATCGCCGGGCTGGGCGGCATCCACGACCGCTCTGCCATCGCCCTGACGGCGGGACGGATGAAGGAAGACCCGATCTTCCGCGACGCCGCGCATCACTTCCTGCGCCGCTTCGACCAGCAGTTCACCAGTTTCGCAGAGCAGGCGACGGACGAAGAGATCACCGCCTTCTCCGCCACCCGCACCGCCCGCGCCTTCATGCTGCTGGGCCGGGTCGCGGGCACCTTCGACTGAACACAGCCCCCGGCGGCCAGCCGCAAGCCCCCGATCCGTGACCGGGCCTCGAACCGCGAAGCCTCCCGCCGATCCCGCTGCCCCACAGGGCGGCGCGCCCCGCGCAAGCCGCCGCAGCCCCCGGCTCACCAGCCCCACCTTCTTCGGTCTTACAAATACCTCGGGGGTCGCCATCGTGGCGCCATCGGTCCGGGCGACGATGGCGACGGGCAGAGCCCCTAGCCGGTCGCCGGGCATCGGCCCGGCGAAACCGGACGCATCCCCTACAGCCCGAAGGACCCGAAGGGGATGTAGCGCACCGGCACACCCGGCTCGACGATCATGGCGCCGTCGGGCAGTTCCACCAGTCCCTCGGCCCAGCTCAGCCCGGAAACGCGACCCGACCCTTCCGACCGGAAGACCTCGGCCCGCCCGTCGCGAATGCGCGCGCGCAGGTATTCGCGCCGCCCCGGTTTCTTGCGCTTCGAGAACCCCGCGGGCACGTCGAAGCCCTGCGGCTCGGACCAGTCGGCCCCCGCCAGCAATGCCAGCGCGGGCCGCGCGAAGATCAGCGTGCAGACGAAGGCCGCCACCGGGTTGCCCGGAAGGCCGAAGACGGGGGTCTTCCGGTTCCACAAGCCCAGTGGCCAGCGGCCGCCCCGGCTTCAGCGCGATCCGCCAGTCGTTCAGCGCCCCCGCCTCGCGCAACAGCGCCGACACATGGTCCTCGTCCCCGGCAGAGGCCCCGCCCGAGGTCAGCACCGCGTCCACGTCCGCCCCGTCCAGCCGCGCCCGCAGCGCAGCCCGGTCATCGCCGACATGGCCAAGGTCCACCGCCTCGTGACCGAAGCGCGCCAGCAGCGCCAGCAGCATGGGCCGGTTGGCATCATAGGTCTGCGACACCCGGGCCGCCGTGCCCGGGGCCACGATCTCGTCCCCGGTCGACAGCACACCGACCCGCAGCGTCGCCCGCACCGGCAGCGCCCCGTGCCCGGTGGCGGCGGCAAGCGCGAGGTCGGCGGGGGTCAGCAGGCGGCCCGCCTGCAGGCAGGGCGCCCCCGCCTGCATGTCCTCGCCCGCAGGGCGGGTATTGGCCCCCGGCTTCACCGGCAGGCGGAAGGCCAGCCGCGCCCCGTCGGTGCGGGTGTCTTCCTCCAGCACCACCGTATCGACGCCCTCGGGCAGCAAGGCCCCGGTCAGGACGCGCACCGCCTCGGCCCGCCGGCACGGCGCCCGCAAAGGGCGCGCCCGCAGCGGCCCGCCCGGGCACCAGCGGCAGGACGACCTCTTCCGTCCCGGGCAGGGACTCCACCGCGAAACCGTAGCCATCGACGGCGGTGTTGGGATGCGGCGGGTTGGCGCGCCGGGCCGTGATCTCCTCTGCCAGCACGCGCCCGCTGGCGGCGGACAGCGGCACCGTCTCGACCGCCGTGACCGGGTGCAGTCCCGCGCGCAGATGCGCCAGCGCCTCGTCCACCGGGGTCCGGGACACCCCTCGCGGCAGGGCAAAGCAATCGTTTGTCAGCGGCGGCGGCTTCAGCCCGCCGGACTCGTCCGGCGCCTGCCGGGCCTCTGGCTCTTCGTCCAGCCCCAGGTCGCGAGCGATGAAATCGGCGATCGAGGCGGTATCGTTCAGGTCGAAGACCGGGCGGTCGATTTCCAGCGGCACATCGCTGGCCACCGCGCGGACCGTCGGATCGCCCGGCGCGATCAGCGGATTGCCGGGGGCGGCGCGAAAGGCCTCTATCTTGGGGTGGCCATCGCGTTTGTAGCCCTCGACCAGCACCAGATCGCAGGGCCCCAGACCCGCCAGCAGCGCCGCCAGCGAAGGCTCCTCTCCCTCGGCCAGCTCGGTCATCCGCGCCGCCCGGCGGGCCGAGGCCAGCACCACCTCGGAGGCCCCCGCCACCCGGTGGCGGTGGCTGTCGGTGCCGGGGTGATCGACGTCAAAGCTGTGATGCGCGTGCTTGATCGTGCTGACCCGCAGGCCCTCGGCGACGAAATGGCCGATCAGCCGCTCCATCAGGCCGGTCTTGCCGCCGTTCTTCCAGCCGGTGACTCCGTAGACATTCACAGCATGGCCTCCGCCCGCGAGAGATCCTCGGGGGTGTTGATGTTGAAGAAGGGGTCGAAGCCCGCCGCGGGAAAGACCGTCTCGCGCCCGCCGTGGCGTTCCGTCCACAGAACGACCTTGCGCAGCCCGTCCCGCAGGGACGCGCGCAGGTCGTCGCGCAGCGCCACCGGCCAGAGACCGAAGGTCGGGTGCCGGATCAGGCCCGAGCGGGCGCGGCTGCGGGTCTCGGCCTCGCCCTCGGTCGCGGCCAGCACCAGCGGATGGGCCTGCCCCTCGGCGGCCAGCAGCAGGCGCGGCACGAGGTCCTCGGGAAAGAAGGGCGTGTCGGCGGCGACGCTGACCACCGCCTCGGCGCCCTGTTCGGCGGCCCAGTCCAGCCCCGCCAGAACCCCCGCCAGCGGCCCGGGGAAATCCGGCAGCGGATCGGGACGCACCGGCAGGCCCGAGGCGGCAAAGCGCGCCGCATCGCCATTGGCGTTCAGAAGCACCGCACCGACCTGCGGCGCCAGCCGTTCGGTCACCCGGTCCAGAAGGCTCCGCCCGCCAAGGCTCAGCAGCGCCTTGTCGCCGCCGCCCATGCGCGTGGCCAGCCCGCCCGCGAGTATGACGCCAAATGGTTGTTTCACGGCTTGCGCTTCCCGTCCTTGTAAGCGGTGGGTATCAGGTCCGAGAGCGGGCGAAAGGCCATGTCCTCGCCATCGGGCACCGCCACCAGCGCGCCCGCCGCGTAATCCAGCATCAGCTCGCGGCAGGATCCGCAGGGCGGGATGACCTCTCCGCGCCGATTGACCGCGCCGCAGAAGATCACGACATCGTCCGGGTCGGCGGCCTTGGCCATTCCGATGGCCACCGGTTCGGCGCAGATGCTGGCGCGCGGCAGCGTGCTGTCGAGGTTCATGCCGATGTAGCGCCTGCCCGAGGCGGTCAGCACCACGGAGGCGACCGAGTGCCAGTCGCCGCGCTGGCGGTCGCGGATGAAGTCGCGGGCGGCGGCGATGGCCTCCCGCAGTCTTGTGTCGCTGTCCATGTCGTCCTTCATGCCGCTGCCTCCGCTATTCCGGCGCGCACCCCCGCCCTGCCGGGACGCTGGCCGCCGCCAGCCGGACAGGCAGTGTGAAGACCCGGGGCCTCCGCCGTCAAGGGCTGTGCCGGGCGCGGCACGGGGCCTGGCCCGCGGACAGCACCCGCCCCGGTCATTCCGCGCTCTTGCGGCGGGACTTGCGGTCTTCTTCCGGCACCGCGTCCGGGTCGATGTCGCGGATCAGGCGCTCCTCGCCCGCGAGGCAGACAAAGCGCTTGCCGCGCATCCGCCCGATGCAGGTGAGGCCAACCTGCCGCGCGATCTCGACCCCCAGGCGGTAAAGCCCGACCGCGAGGCCAGCACCGGAATGCCCATCAGCGCGGTCTTGATCACCATCTCGGAGGTCAGCCGCCCGGTGGTGTAGAGGATCTTGTCGTCGGGCGAGACGCCTTCGCGGAACATCCACCCGGCGATCTTGTCGACCGCATTGTGACGGCCCACGTCCTCCATGTAGACCAGCGGGCGGTCGCCCTGACAGAGCACAGTGCCATGGATCGCCCCGGCCTCCAGATACAGCGAGGGCGTGGTGCTGATCCCGGCCGCCGTGGCGTACAGCCAAGAGGTCCGCACCGGCGCGGGCGGCAGGGTCACCGCCTCCAGCCCCTCCATCATGTCGCCGAAGACCGTGCCCACGGCGCAGCCAGAGGTGCGGGTCTTCTTCTGCAGCTTTTCCTCGTAGGTGGTCTCGGACGCGGTGCGGACGACCACCGTTTCCAGCTCTTCGTCGTAATCGACGCCGGTCACGGTCTCATCGTCGCCCAGCATCCCCTGATTGCGCAGGAATCCCAGCGCCAGGTACTCGGGGTAATCGCCGATGGTCATGGCGGTCACGATCTCCTGCCGGTTCAGGTAGATCGTCAGCGGGCGCTCCTCGACCACCGCTGTCTCGATCGCGGCGCCGGTATGGTCGGTGCCCGAGACGCTGCGCGTCAGGCGGCGGTCCCCGGCAAGCGGTGCGATGAGGTAGTCGGAGGCGGGCGATTGCATCTGGTCGAGGCCTTGGATAGGGCAAGAGGGCAACAGGATCGGGGGTCAGTCATGGCAAATGGCGGGGTGAAGTCAAGCTACTGGCGCGGTGTCCGCGACGGGCTGCCCTTCCTGATGGTGGTCGGCCCCTTTGCCGTGCTCTTCGGCGTTCTGGCGACAGAGGCCGGGCTGACGGTGCTGGAATCGCTGGGCTTTTCCATCGTCGTGATCGCGGGCGCCGCGCAGTTCACCGCGTTGCAACTGATGTCCGAACAGGCGCCGACGCTGATCGTGATCGCCTCGGCCCTGGCGGTGAACCTGCGGATGGCGATGTATTCCGCCTCTATCACGCCCTACCTCGGCGGGCTGAGCCTGAAGAAACGGATCCTCGCGGCCTATTTCCTTGTCGATCAGACCTACGCTGCCGCGGCCATCGAATACGAGAAGCGGCCAGAGATGACACGGGCTGAGCGCTACGCCTATTTCATGGGGGTCGCGACGCCGATCTGCCCGCCGTGGTACGCCTTCACCGTCATCGGCGCGCTGGTCGGAGAGACCTTTCCGCCGGGCCTCGGCCTTGATTTCGTGCTGCCGCTGGCCTTCCTCGCGATGCTCGGCCCGGCCCTGCGCACCGGCGCGCATCGGGTGGCCGCGCTGGTCGCGGCGCTGGCGGCGCTGGCCCTGGCCGGGCTGCCCTACAACCTTGGCCTGATGGTTGCGGCGGCGCTCGGGATGCTGGCGGGGGCCGAGGTCGAACGCCGTGTCGAGATGCGGGAGGCGGCCCGTGGATAAGTCAGCACTCTGGATCGTCATCGCCGCGCTGGGGGTCGGATCCTTCGCGTTGCGCTTCGTGTTTCTGGGGCTGGTGGGCGACCGGACCATGCCACCCTGGCTGCTGCGCCACCTGCGCTACACCGCCGTCGCGGTCATGCCCGCGCTGGTGGCGCCGCTGGTGCTCTGGCCCAAGGCGACGGAGGGCGAAACCGACCCGCTGCGCCTCTCGGCGGCCTTCCTGACGCTGGCCGTGGGCTACCTGACAAAGAACCTCTACGCGGCCATGGGCATCGGGGCGGCGGTCATGCTGGGCGGGGCCTGGCTGGGGTCCTGAGGGCCTTTCCAGCACCACGAACAGACCTGCCCCGACGCGACGCCGCGCCCGCCGGGGCAGAGCGTGTTTCGACCTGAGGACCCCGGGTTCGGGGTGGCTACAGCGTCACGCCGGAACCTGGGGCATCCCGTGACACCAATGCCCCGAGAGCGCGGCAGGCACTCGGCTTCACAGGGGAGAGGCGGAACGCTTTACCGTCTTTCGGCCTGCGGGAGGCCTCGCCCGAGGGGCACGCTGCTGCCAGACCGGGGTCTTTCGGGGGCCCAAGGGCTGCCCCCGGCGCCGACACGCGGCCCGCGCGGGACACAGCTTTCAACCGGATGTTCACCGAATCGCCCGAATGTAGAGGGCGGTCGGGAGGGGGAAACCCGTTAGCCTTTCATGAAGGCAGCGGACGGGTCCGCCGGACCCTCACCCCTCTGCGGCAAGGGCCAGCCGCGCGTTCCGCTTGCGCTCTTCATAGGCCTTCACCGCAAGGCTCTTGTCGTCGTCGTCCATCTCGCGGCGCACCCGTTCCGTGACGCCGGGCAGTCGAGAGAAGTCATCGGCAAGCTTGTTGGGATACCATTGCGACCCGATGTTCTGGAAGCCCGGCAGTTGCCGCAGGATGCCAGAGGTCGCCTTGCTGCACTGCGCGGCAGGCACGGCACCGTGGCCCTGCACCAGCTGAAGGGCGCGTTCCGCCACCTCGGGCGCCACGGTCGTCTTCTGGATGCGCACGCGATAGGTCTCGCGCGCATGGGCGCTTTCAAAGACCTCTTCGACCTCGGGTGTGATGCCGTAGAGGACATCGTCGATCTCTGGCACGCTCTGGAAGCGCACGGACCCGGCGGGGTCGAAGACCACCCGCTGCGAGGGTGCATTGATCATCATCGCCGTATGAGCGCCCGAGTCGCTGCGGTTGTTGATCATCGTGTACAGCGTGATCTCGGACGGGCCGTCGTGGCGATAGGCGGCGCGCGCCGCCTCTTCCGCGGTGGCGTTCGGCCCCGACACATTGCCGGCGCAGCCCGACACCAGAACGGCGCAGGCAAGGGCCGCGAAGAGCGCGCGGATCGTCATAGGTCCACCCCTGTCATGTCTATAACTCCCGGGCAGGGTCGCGCGGCACAGCGCCGGACCCAAGGCACGAATGCGTCATCCCGGGAAGGAGCGCGCGGCCTGTGGCAATCCTGCCCCGCCGCGCGCGTGGCGTCAGGCGTTGAAGACCGCCATGAAGATCACCAGGCACAGGATCACGATCATCGCGCGGATGGTGAAACTGATGAAGCCCTCGAAGGTCTTTTCCTGGACGGTGATGTCCATCGAGCCGTGCTTGTGTTCTGCCATGGTCCCAAGTCCCGTGATTTGCGTTTGCCCGGTGACCTAGCGCAGATCTCGCGCCCCTGTCACTGCGCCATTCTGCGCCCTTTCCGCCCCAACCGGCACGTCAGCCCCCCTAGGGCTCACGGAAGGCCTCGCGCGATTTGTAGAGCGGCTTCAGCAGGTATTGCAGCACCGTCTTCTCGCCGGTGTGCAGTTCCGCCTGTGCCTGCATGCCGGGGCGGATTTCCATCGCGGCCTGCCGGTCGGTCAGGTCGTTCAGGTCGACGCGGACCGTCACCTTGTAGTGCGGCTGGTTCTCGGGGCGGCGCTCGTCCTTGAAGGTATCCGCCGAGATCACGTCAACCCGGCCCTTGAGCGTGCCGTAGATGGTGTAGTCATAGGCCGACAGTTTCACCGTCGCCTCCTGCCCCGGGCGGATATTGGCGATATCCTCGGGGCGGACCCGCGCCTCGACGAACAGCTCGTCGTCCATGGGGATGATCTGCATGATCTCTTCGCCCGGGCGCACGACGCCGCCGATGGTCGTCACCGACAGCGTGTTCACCACCCCGTGCATCGGCGAGGTCAGCACCGTGCGGTTCAGCTGATCCTGCGAGGCCTTCAGGTTCTGCCGCAGCGTCGCCAGTTCCCTGAGCGTCTCGGAATACTCCTCGGCCCGGCCCAGTTCGGTCTGCGTCACGATCTCGTCAAAGGCTTTCTCGGCGTCGGCATGGGCCTTGCGGGCGCGTGTCACCTCGATCAGCGCCACCACCTTCTTGTCGAGCAGGTTCTCCATCAGGCTGCGCTCGGACGCGGCCTGTTCCAGAACCCGTTTCGCGCCCGCGCGCCGGGACAGGTAGTCCGACTGCCGCGCAGCCAGAAGCGCCTGTTCCGAGGCCACCAGATCACGCGACCGCTCTGCCAAAGACGCGGGGACTTCGACGACCGAAGCCCCCGCCAGTTCGGCCTCGAGCCGCAGGCGGCGGATCTCGAGGGCGGTGATCTGGTCCTGCAGGTCGTCCACCGACGACCGGAACTGCGTGCCGTGCAGGCGGGCAAGGATATCGCCGCGCAGCACCTCGTCGCCCTCCTTCACCAGCAGCTCGGAGAGGATGCCGCCTTCGAGGTTCTGGATGATCTGGGGGCGCGAGCTGCTGATGATCTCTCCGTCGCCGCGCACGATCTCGTCCAGCCAGGCCATCGAGGCCCAGACGAGGAAGGCCAGCACGGTCGCGGCGCAAAGCCAGACGGTCAGCGACGGCCCGCGCATCCGGGCGCCCAACTGGGCGGTCAGGTCGGTGGTGCTCAGGGTCATCTGGAAGGCCTCCGCGACGGCTTTGGGCGCAGCACTTGCCCCGCGCCCGGCACCGGGACGATCCCGACGCCCCGGCAACGGACCATGGCGCGGACCAGCGGCGCGCCGTGCAGGTCAGACAGCAGGCCCCGGACCGGGCCGAGGTCTGGCGTGCCTAGCCCCGCGCGCATCTCAGGCGGCCCCCTGCGTGCTGCGCAGGTGGTCGAGCACCTGATCGCGCGGCCCGTCCACCGCCAGCCGCCCGTTTGCAAGGATCAGCGTGCGCGAGGCCAGTTGCAGGATCGGCACGCGGTGCGTGGCGATCACCGCCGTGCGCCCGGCCAGCCAGCCTTCGAGCCGCGAGATCAGCGTCTTTTCCAGCGTCTGGTCCAGCGCGGCGGTGGGTTCGTCCAGCAGGCAGATTTCCGGGTCCTGCAACCACAAACGCGCCCAGCCGATGCTCTGGCGCTGCCCCACCGACAGCCCCTCGCCGCCGTCGCGGATATCCAGATCCAGCCCCTTGGGATGGGCCTTCACGAAGGGACCCAACCCGGCGAAATCCAGCGCCTGATACAGCCGCCCGTCGTCGCGCTCCAGCATCGACAGGTTCAGGTTGTCGCGCAGGGTGCCCTGAAACAGCCGCACCTCCTGCCCCAGATAGCCGATCGACCGTCGCAGGTCGCGCGGCTCGATCTGGCTCATCTCGGTGCCGTCCACCAGCACCTTGCCCGAGCCGGGCGCATAGAGCCCCGTCAGCATCTTCAGTAGCGTCGACTTGCCGGATCCGTTGGCGCCCAGCACTGCCAGCACCTGCCCCGGCTGGATCACGAGGTTCTGCAGGTCCACCGCCGCCGCGCCCTCGGGGTCGTAGCGGAAGGTGGCGCCCTGCACCTCGAAGCGGCCTTCCAGCCTTTCGCGCCGCAGGTAACTGCGCGCGGGCGCCCGGTCCTGCGCCACGCCCGCCAGCCCGTCGAGGCCGTCGAGCGCCGCCTTGACGTTGCCCCAGCGCGCGAGGATGCCGGACAGTTGCGTCAGCGGGGCCAGCGTGCGCGAGGACAGGATGCCGACGGCGATGATGCTGCCCACGGTGAACTCTCCGGCGAAGACCAGATAGGTCCCGGTGATCACGGCACAGACATAGGTCGCCTGTTGCAGGCCCCGGCTCCAGAAGGTCAGCGAGGCCGCCAGCCGCCGCTGGTCCGAGCTTTTCAGCGCCTGCACGGCGGTCAGTTCTTCCCAGATCCGCGCAAACCGGGCCTCGGCGCGCTGCGTCTTGATGGTGTCGAGGTCGCCCACCGCCTCCATCAGCAGCCGCGCCTGCCGGGTCGAGGCACCTTGCATTTCCTCGGTCAGCCGGATCATGCGGCGCTGCATCAGGAAACCCGGCACGACCATCAGGATGCCGCCCGCGATCAGCACCCAGACCACCGATCCCGCGATGGACCAGACAAGGGCAAGGAAGACGAAGATGAAGGGGATGTCGGCCATCGCCCCCACGGTCGAGGCGGTGAAGAACTCGCGCACCGAACCGAAGTCGCGCATCGCCGAGAACAATTGCGAGGGCGAACGTCCGGCCAGATCCGACCGCATGCCCAGCAGCCGCCCCATCAGCAGACGCTGCGCGCCCATTTCGATCTGCCGCCCGGCCCCGTCCAGCAGCCGCGAGCGCGCGACCTTCAGGAAACCTTCCATCAGCAGCGCCAGCGCGGCGCCCGCCGCCAGCACCCAAAGCGTCGCCTCGGACTGGTGCGGGATCACCCGGTCGTAGACCTGCAGGCTGAACAGCGCCACCGAGACCGCCAGAAGGTTCGCCACCAGCGACCCCAGCGCCACCTCGCCAAAGGCCCGGCGGAAAGGCGCGAACTGGCCCCAGAACCAATGCTGTTCCGCCTCGGCGCTGGCGTGGATCTCGGCCAGCATCTGCACCGGCGCCTCGGCCCGGACCACCTGCCCCGCGAAGGGGCCGCGGAACTCCGCAAGCCCGACCTCGGCCTGCCGCGAGGCGGTGGTCTCGTCGTAGATCGTCAGCCAGTCGCCGTCGCGCGCCAGAACCAGCACCGCCTGCCCGTTCGTCATCAGCGCCAGCGCAGGCCAGTCGGCGGCCTCCAGCGACGGCACATCCTGCACCCGCGCCAGAAGCCCGACCGCCTCGGCCCCGGCCTTCAGCGCATCGCCGTCGAAACTGTCGTCCGGTCCGGCGTTGCGGGTCAGCGCCTCCAGCACGTCGGGGCTGCGCGCCTCGACCCCCAGACGCCCGGCCAGCACCCGGATCAGCGCGGCCCGGGACCGCGCCCGGTCGGAATGGCGCGGCGCCTGCGCCACACTGTCGGCGGGCACCGGCACCATGCGCAGCGCCGCCCCCGCGCGACCGGCCATGCCCCGGAGGCCCTGCGTCACAGGCGTGCCCCCTCGGCCAGCGCGCCTTGCAGGCGGGCCAGTTCCAGCGCCGCGCGGGCGGCCTTGTAGCGCAGGTCTATCTCGGCCTCCAGGGCGGTGGCGTAGATCTCGTAGACGCCGACCACATCCATGACCTGTCGCTGACCGCCCTCGTATTGCGCCCGGAACAGGTCGAGGTTCGTCCCGGCCTGAGCGGTCAGGACAGCCGCCTCCTGCCCTTGCCGCCGGTAGGCGTCGCGCTGGATACGCTGCGACTGGATCTGGCGCGCGGCCACCTCGCGGGCCTCGCCCACCCTGCGGTCGGCGCTGACCCGTGTCGCCTCGATGGCTTCGAACTCTGCCATGGTCCCCAGCGAAAACAGCGAATCCGTGGTCAGTTCCAGCCCCCCGGTGACCCGCCCGTCACGGCCAAGCGCGCCGGTCGCCGCAAGGCCCGGCAGGTGCCCGGCGCGGGCGATCTTCGCCTCGGCGATGGTGCGTTCGCGTTCGGCCCGGGCCCGCAGCACGCCCAGCGCCTCTCCGGCGCCCGGGTCACGCAGGCCGCCGATGCCGGACAGCTCTGCCAGCGGGCGCGCCGACATGGCGTCCAGTTCCGCAAGCGCCACCGCCGCGGCCTCTTGCGCCTCGCCGGTCCGGGCCCGCATCGAGGCCAGCTTCTGCCGCACCACGTTGAGGTCGGACATGTCCGAAACACCGCCCTTCACGCGCTCGAGGATGACCCATTCGAAATGGCCCATCTCTTGCAGAGCGCCCCGCAGATGCGCCGCAAGGTCACGGTTCTGCTGCGCGGTCAGGTACAGAGACAGCGCGTCGCCCACCCGCCTGTTGCCGTCCTCGACAAGGGCAACGGCGGCGATCTCGACATTGGCCTTGGCCAGATCGCGCTCCGCCACCCTGCGCCCGTTGTCGAAGAGCACCTGGTTGATGACCAGTTCCGCCACGAAGGCGCCCAGCGACTCCAGCGAGACGCGCGGCCCGAACCGCGGCATCCAGTTCTTCGCCGCCGCCTCTGCGCGCAGTTGCGCGACGCGCAATTCCGCCTCTGCCACGCGGGCGTCCGAGGCGATCACGGCATCGGCGACCCGCGCATAGGGCGTGCCCGGCTCGATGGCGGAGGGACGCAGTTGCAGGGCGTGTATGATCTCGGAGGCCTCCGAGGGCCGGGTCACGGCGGGCTGCGCCCGGGCCGCGCTGGCCGGGGGCGCCGGGTCGGGCCCCCTGAACCGGCTGACCGTGCCCTCGGCCATCTCCTTCATGCATCCGGGCAGCATCGCCAAAGTGACGATCAAGCCCAGGCTCCGCCTGCGTCTGCTCATGTCGTGCCCCCGTTACGGCGCGTTTTATGGTTATCGGGATCCGGGGCCCGGTTCTGCCGGGCCTCCGGACGCTGTGCCTGTCAGACCACCCCGGTCACGGCGGCGATCTCGTCCTCGATCAGCAGCGTCGCATCGCCCAGCGAGAAGACGTTGAAGGTGGTGCCCTCCACCTCCTTCGTGCCCTCGGCCTCGGCGCCGGTGATCGTGACGCTGTCGTCGGGCCCGCCGCGCACCGTCACGGTGTCGGTGGTGGAAGACAGCGCCATGATCTGCGCCTCGGTGATGGTCAGCTGGCTGTCTTCGGCGAAATGCAGGTCGATGGTGTCGACCTGATAGCCGGACAGCGCCTCGGCGATGTCGTCGGACATCAGGACATCGTTGGTCCCGGGATCGTCGGTCACAAGATAGCTGCCGGTGGTGTTGCCCGCCGCATCGGTGGCCGCCAGCACAAGATGCGTGCCGTCGGCCACATGGCCATCGAGGTTGATATAGGTCTGGCCGATCCCCGGAATGTCGTCGCTGCTGCTGACATCCACCGCCGTCACCAGCGGCCTGCCCGCCGGGTCGGTCACCTGTCCCAGAAAGACCGTATCCTCCGAAATCTCGGTGCGGATCAGGTCCACCCCCGCGCCGTCGCGGCCATAGCCGGTCCAGCCCGGCGCATCCGGGGCATCCGTGTCGATCGTGATGCGGTCGGTCAGCCTGCGGGTGTTGCCTGCCGCATCCGTCGCCTCGACCAGCAGCGGCGCGTCCAGCGTGCCCTCGGGGATGGACCCGGCGGGAATGTCCACCGTCCAGTTGCCCGCGGAATCGACCGTGGCCACATGCGCCACCCCGCCCAGCGTGACCGATACCGTCGATCCCGCTTCGACCACGCCGGTCAGGGCAAAACCCGCCTGCGCCTCGAGCGCGTTGACCACGCCGTCTGCGCCGCCCGGCGTGCCACCCAGCGTGAGGTTCCGCACCAGCGTGTCCACGTCGACGCTGCCCGAGGCGGTCTCGACATTGCCTGCCCGGTCGGTGGCGGTCGCCGTGACGGTCAGGCTGCGTTCGCCGGCCGGGATCTCGGCGACCGAGAACGCCGCCGTCCAGGACCCCTCCGGGGCAACCGTGGCGGTCCGGGTCACGCTGCCCAGCGTCACGGTGACGGTGCTGCCGGGTTCCGCCGTGCCGGTCAGGGTCACGCCATCCGACCGCTCGACGGCATTGACGACGCCGTCGCCCCCGACCGTTTCGGTCATCACCGTGACATTGGTTTCGGTGTCGATGGCGATGCTGCCGGTGACCGTCGCCACGTTCCCGGCGGCGTCGGTGGCGGTGGCGGCAATCTCCATCGCGGTCTCGCCCTCGGGGACATCGCCGGTGGGCAGGGTCACGGACCATGCGCCATCCTCGGCCACCCCGGCCGCGTGTTGCGCGCCGTTCGCGGTGACGGTGACGACAGAGCCCGGCTCTGCCTGCCCGGTCAGCACCACGCCATCGGCGCGCTCTGCCGCGTTCACCACGCCGTCGCCCCCGACAGTTTCCGTTTCGACCGACAGTGCGATCTGGGTGTCGACGCTGAAGCTGTGGTCCACCGTCGTGACATTGCCCGCCGGATCGGTGGATGTGACGGTCGCGACCGTGTCGTAGGTGCCTTCGGGCAGGGCGTCCAGAACGACGCTCCACGCGCCGTCCGCACCGACCGTGGTAGCGTAGTCCTCGGCCCTCTGCGGTGACCACGATGGCGGCGCCGGTCTGGCCGGTTCCGGTCAGCGTCACGCCGCCCGCCTGCTCGAGCGCGGAAATCAGGTCGTCCCCGGTCAGGGGCAGCTCTGTCAGGTCCAGCCTGTTGACGGTATCGATCTGCACGGCATCGGTGACGGTTGTCGTGTTGCCATAGGCATCACTGCTGCTGATCGTCACATCGGCGGTATATTCGCCCGGCGGGCACACGGTGTCGTCGAACCTGACGCCCCATGCGCCGCCGTCGGACACCGTGACGGTCTGCGTCGTCTCGCCCAGGGTGACGGTCAGCGCGGCACCGGGCTCTCCGGTGCCGGACAGGGCGACGCCACCCGCGTGGCTGGCCGCGTTGAAGAGATCGCCGGTCGAGACAAAGCCCTGTTCAAGGCCCAGCGCCGGGGGCGTGGTGTCGATGGTGAAGGAGGGGCCGTCAAGCTCGGTCACGGTGCCGCCGGGATCGGTCACCACCACGTCGATGTCATCGTAGTCGCCATCGGGCGGGAAATCGTCGCCGTCAAAGACCGCCTCCCATGTGCGGTCCGGGTCGGCCACCACGGTCACGGTCTCGCCGCCGATGGTGACGTCGACCACAGAGCCCGGATTGCCGGTGCCCGAAATCACGATCGCCGGGTCGTCGCCGCCAGCAATCACATGGCTGCCCTCGGAATCATCGACGGTCGGAGCGATCCAGGGCGCGTCGTCACCGCCACCCACGGTGTCATCGCCGCCGCCCAGGGTGTCATCACCGCCGCCCACGGTGTCATCACCGCCGCCAACGGTATCATCGCCACCGCCCACGGTGTCATCACCGCCACCCACGGTGTCATCGCCACCGCCCAGGGTATCATCGCCGCCGCCAAGGGTATCGTCGCCACCGCCCAGGGTGTCATTGCCACCGCCCGGGGTGTCATCGCCACCGCCCAAGGTATCGTCGCCGCCGCCCACGGTGTCATCACCGCCACCCACGGTGTCATCGCCACCGCTCAGGGTGTCGTCGCCGCCGCCCAAGGTATCGTCGCCACCGCCTAGGGTATCGTCGCCGCCACCCAGGGTATCGTCGCCGCCACCCACGGTGTCATCGCCACCGCCCGGGGTATCATCGCCACCGACCACGGCGTCATCGCCACCGCCGCCGCCATCATCATCGCCGCCGCGCCCCAGCAGCAGGGCACCGCCGGCGGCAGCGGCGGCACCTGCGCCCATGCCGCCGACCCCAAGCCCCGCCCCGCCCAGCAGCCCGGGCGCCAGCATGCTGACCTCTTCCTCTTCGCCGGTATAGGGCACATCCGCCGAGACCATCGGCTCGTCGACAAAGATCAGGTCGTCCAGGGGAGCTCCACTTGCCCCATGTCTCGCCCGGCCCGTATTGCGCGAACAACGCCCCGCCCTCGGCCTCGATGAAGCCGACTTCGTTCAGGACACCGTTGGAACTGACGAAAAAGCGGCTGGCCCCGGCGGTGCCGGCAGCGTCGAAATAGCCCTCCAGCACGATGACGCGGCCATCGGCAAGGGTGATCAAAAGGTCATTGGCCGCCCGGTCGTAGCCGCGCAGATCGGACTGCGCCACGTTCAGGGAAATGTCGTTTCCGGACCCGGCTTCGATCAGAAATGCCCGATCGCTTCCACCCACGAAACCATGCTCGACCGCACCCACAGGGGTACGGATCACGAAATTGATCGCGTTCATATAAAAATACCGCTCTGCCTCTGCGCCCATAATTTTTTTGGGCTGTTTTGCTCGGGGTCGAACCTACCCGAATTCCGACACATTCTCTAGATGGAACCTGTCACGCTGCGCTGGAAACGGGGATATTCGCCCCATCCGCGCCGCATTCAGGGAATTCTGTGGCATATTTGCGGCAAAGACAGCGCAAACATGCCTCAATGGATGTACGCGACCTGCCCCGTCTCTACCGCACGTTGTGCCGCAAGACCCATGCGTACAGCCCATGCGCCATCGCTCAGGGACACCGACCACGGGCCACGCCCCCGCAGCGCCTCTGCAAAGGCCCGGTGCTGGTGAAAGGTCGCGCCATTGTGGTCGCCCGCCGCCTGAAGCGCCGGGTCCAGCGGCAGCCGGGTGACCTGCGGACCGGGCGGCTGGCGCGGGCTTTCCTCGACCTCGGCCAGCGGCGAAGGCCCCAGCGCCGGGGGCCAGAACCGCGCCGGGCCGGGCACGCGCGCCTCGATCCGGCCTGCCGGGCCGCAGGCCGACAGGTCCTCCTGAAATCGGCTGCCCTCGGCGTACATGCACAGCTCCAGCATGGCGCGGGCGCCGCTGGCGAAGTCGACGATGACATAGGCGCTGTCCCAGATGTCGGGCACCGCGTCGCCGTAGCGTTCGGCGCGATGGTTCACCATCTGGCCGCCGCTGGCCATGATCCGCACCGGGTCGGACTTCAGCGCCAGCCGCATGAGGTCGAAGAAATGGCAGCATTTCTCGACCAGCGTGCCGCCAGTGTAGCGGTTGAAGCGGTTCCAGCCGCCCACCTTGGGCAGGAAGGGAAAGCGGTGCTCGCGGATCGTCAGCATCGTCGCGCCGCCGGTGACCGCGTCGATCCGGTCCAGAAAGCGCGCGATGGCGGGCATGTAGCGGTATTCCATGGCCACCCAGACCGGCAGGTCCAGCGCCGCGACCCGCGCCGCCTCTGCCTCGGAGATGTACAGCGGCTTTTCCACCATCACCGGCAGCGGACGGCGGCGCGCGATCTCTTCCAGCTGCGCGACGTGGCAGTGGTTGGGGCTGGCGATCAACAGGCAGTCAAGGCCCTCTATATCAAGAAGCGCGGCCAGGTCCGCGCACAGCACGGCGCCGGGGGCCAAGGTGGCCGCGATGGCCGCCATATCCGCATCCGGCTCGACGATCGCGGCGACCCGCGCGCCGGGCAACAGGGCGATATTGCGCAGGTGCTCCTGCCCCATCATGCCGCATCCGATGACGCCGTAGCGCAGCGCCCCCGCTGTCATTTCAATCGCGCCACATAGGTCGCCACCTCGGTGTCGATCCAGCCGCGGGACACCTCGGCCCGCGCGCCGTCCCGCGCAAAGCTGACCCGCGTCGCACAAAGGCAGGGCGCGCCGGGGCGCGGTCCGAAGGCATCGGGCGCCCAGTCGGGGACGGGCAGCAGGCTCATGCGGTCCTCGGCGCGGGTGATCCACAGGTCCAGCCGCTCTCGGTAGAAGCGGTAGAGCGATTCCGACAGGTCGCGCCGTTCGATCCGGTCCGTGTAAGCCCCATCCAGCCAGATCTCTTCCAGGATGGCGGGCCTGCCGTTCAGCCGCCTCAGGCGGCGGATGCGATGGGCCTCGGCGCTGGAACCGAAGGGCGGCAGGCCCTCGGGCTTCGCCACCCGGTCGATGGACAGAAGCTCGGCGGTCGGCAGCCCCCCGCCCTCCAGCAATTCGACGCGGAAGAAGGCATAAACCGACTGCACGTCCGCCTGCGCCCTGATATAGTTGCCCGATCCGTGGACACGCTCCAGCAGGCCCTTCTCGGTCAGATCCTCCAGCGCCTTGCGCAGCGTGCCGACGGAAATGCCCAGACGCTCGGCATAGACCCGTTCGGGCGGCAGGCGTTCTCCGTCCTGCAACCGCCCGGCATTGATTTCGCGGATCAGCATTTCGCTGATTTGCAGGTAGATGGGCAGCGCGTGACGGTTCCGCATAGGGACTCCCTGAAATTGATACAGTATTGATCTACATGAACGCGCCTGCTACGCAAGAGGAAATCAAGTCACGGAGGCGCCATGACCGTCGTGCCCATCACCTCTGCCGATCTGGACGCCGTCGAGGTCAGCTGGTTCGCGGCCCTGTGTTCGGACGATTACGAATTCCTTGGCGTGCCGGACGGGCGGCTGCGGTCGTCCTTCGCGCATTGTTCGGCCATCGTGCAAGAGGCCGAACGGCAGGGCTTTCGCAATATCCTGTGCCCCTCGTCCTACCAGGTCGGGCAGGACACGCTGAGCTTTGTCGCGGGCTGCGCGCCGATCACCGACCGGATCGCCATGCTGGCCGCCGTGCGCTGCGGAGAGATGCAGCCGATCATGCTGGCGCGCACCTTGGCGACGCTCGACCACATGCTGGAAGGCCGCCTGACGGTGAACGTGATCAGCAGCGACTTCCCGGGCGAGACCGCCGAAAGCGCCCTGCGCTACCAGCGCTCGCGCGAGGTGGTGGAGATCCTCAAACAGGCCTGGACCCGCGACACCATCGACTACGCGGGTGACCACTACCGCTTCAGCGGGCTGCCCACCGATCCGGCCCGGCCATGGCAGAGCGGCGGGCCGCTGCTGTATTTCGGCGGCTATTCCCCCGACGCGCTGGAGCTGTGCGGCCAGCATTGCGACGTCTACCTGATGTGGCCCGAACCCAAGGCGCAGATCGCCGAGCGCATGAAGGCGGTGAACGCGGTGGCCCGGCGCCACGGGCGGACGCTGGATTACGGGCTGCGCGTGCATGTCATCGTCCGCGACACAGAGGCCGAGGCCCGCGAATGGGCCGAACACATCACCTCGCGGCTTGATGACGAGATGGGCCGCCTGATCCGCGAGCGGGCGCTGGACAGCGGTTCGCTGGGTGTCGCGCATCAGGCCCGCGCGCGCAAGCTTGCGGACCAGTACGGCTATGTCGAGCGCCACCTCTGGACCGGCATCGGGCGGGCGCGATCAGGGTGTGGGGCGGCCATCGTCGGCTCGACCGACCAGGTGCTGTCGGAACTGGAAGAGTACCGCCGCATGGGCATCCGGGCCTTCATCCTCTCGGGCTATCCGCACCTGGACGAATGCCGCCACTTCGGAACGCGCGTGCTGCCGCAGATGGCGACCTGCTCGCTGCCGCAGGCCTACGGGCGCCTGCCCGACGGCCCGCCCGCGACCCCCTTGGCCGCCGGGGAACGGCGCTGATGCACAGCGCCGCCCCTGCCCCGTGCCCGGGCCGCCGCCCTGCCCGCTGCGCTTGTGCGGGTGCATCGAAAGACCCGACGGCCCGCAGCCCGGTCGCTGGCGGCGCCGCCTGCCCGGCGCAGGCGTGACGGTGTGACCCGCGCGGCGACCGCAGGCCCTTGCACCGCAGCACCGGACGCCGCATAAAGCGGCGCGGTTCCGGGTGCCGACCGTGGTCCGGATGCCGCGACGGTTGCGATTGCCCGGCTCTTGGCGCATCGTGGCCGCATTCTACCTGTAGTCGGAAAGCAACGATCCGGCCCGGATCGCCCGTGCGGCACGCGCGCCCATGGACAGGGAGACAAGGTTTGAACGACACATCAACGCCCTCGGCCACGCGCCGCCCCGAGGCCCGGACATGACCGCAATGCCCCATACATTCGACCCGGCAGAAGCGGACCCCCGCAGCTTTCGAGACGCGCTGGGACGCTTCGCAACCGGTGTGACGGTGATCACCTGCGCGACCCCCGAGGGACCGCTGGGCATCACCGCCAACAGCTTTTCCAGCGTCTCCCTCGACCCGCCGCTGGTGCTCTGGTCCCCGGCGAAACGGTCGACGCGGCATCCGTTCTATGTTCAGGCCGAGTTCTTCGCGATCCATGTGCTGGGCGCCGAACAGGTCGACCTGTGCTTCGACTTCGCCCGCGACGGGGTTGCCTTCGGGCGCTACGACTGGACCTACAACCAGCATGGCGTGCCGATGCTGGACGGCTGCCTGTCGCGCTTCGAGTGTCGGCAGGTTGCGATCCATGACGCCGGCGACCACTCGGTGGTGATCGGGCAGGTCTCGCGGGTGACGACGCGCGACGGCCATCCGCTGGTGTTCAGCGCGGGCGATTACGGGCGGTTTCAGAAGGCCTGAGCGCCTGCCCCGCCCCGCCTGGGACCGAAGCCCCGCTGCCCCGACTGGCTGTCCCGGCCTCGCGCAGGCGGCGCGGCGCCCCAGATTGCGGGCAAAACGCTTGGCCCGGTGCCGCCGTCGCGCGTGCCCGCCCGGGTCGAAAGCCCCGCTTTGACGCGATCAATTCCGCAAAGCTCCCAGATCGGCGGCCCGATGACCGCGCCGCCCTACCGGTAGCTCTTCAGCAATTCGCGGATCACCGGCTGTTTCTGCGGTCGGTCGTGGATGGACAGCAAAAGCGCCGCCAGTTCCGGCTCGGCCACCCGCTTCGACGCGGCCTTGGGCGAGAACCACTTGCGCTTGCGCTCGCCGCGTTCCTTCCAGTTGCGCAGCAGGGTGTCGACGAACAGCGGATAGACCCGGACGAGGCAGGGCACGACGCTGCCATCCGGCATGACCTTGCCATAGCGGTACTGGCCCAGCTCCTCGCTGCCGATATGCCCGCGCGCCCCGGCCTCTTCCAGCGCCTCGATGGCGGCGGCGTCCCGTGGCTTCTCGCCGTCCATCGTCCAGCCCTTGGGCATAACCCAGCGCCCGGAATCGCGCGAGGTCACCATCAGCACCCTGACCCTGTCCCCTGCGTCCCAGCGCATCGGCAAAGCCGCTATCTGATCGCCGACTACGGGCAAGACGCCCCCCAAGAGACCATTCAAGAAACCATTTCCGCCCGATACCGCAACAATGCGACAACCGTGCGACAATCGCCCCATGTCACCGGGAAAACAGGCGAAGACCGCTCCGAAAGGCCGACGCGATCCCGGCCGCCCTGCCCCGGCGGTGGCGGTGCCCTCGGCCAGCTGCCCGGTCAGCCGGTCGGCCATCATGGGGGACAGGTCACCGCCAGCCATCCGAGCCAGCCTGACCACCCGAGGGAGCGCGAGGGCCCTCCCGCGCCGGATCCGTGAACAGCGCCACGCCCTCCGCCGAAACGGCCAGCAGGCCCTGCCCGGCTGGCAGGGCCTGCTGCGCCGGGGCCGTCCCGGTCGGAAACCCCACCAAGAACCCGGCCCGGACCGTGGTGCGGATCGGCCTCGCGAACTCGGGGCGGTCTGCTGTGATCCCAGAAAGCGCGCGCGGCGGGATCAGCCGCCGTAAAGCACCGCGTCGGGGATCTCGTAGCGCTCGGCCCCGTCCACCAGGATCGTGCTCAGGTCCGAGGTGCGGCTCTGGCTGACGCTGCGACCGGGGTCGCTGCCCACCAGCTGACCGCTGCGGAAATCGAGATAACGCTCGCCGCCGCCGGGCAAGGTGATCCAGACGCTTGCGGTGCCATCGGTCCCGCGCGAGACGCGGAAGGGGCAGCTGCCCATCGGCTGGCCCGCACTTTGTGCGCAGGGGACAAGGCCGCGCGCCTCGGGCGAGGGCCGCTGACGGGCGTCGGAGGCCGCCGCTTCGCGCAGATAGCGCCCGGCGGCCCAGCCGGTCAGCGGCTGATCGCCGGCAAATCCGACCCGGCACCAGCGGGTCTGGCCGTTCATCCGGCACCCCATGTTCCGCACGCGGTCGCCGCTGGCAAGCTTGCCCACCACCGCGTAGCCGGTGCCCGGCCCCGACCGCACGTTCAGCGTGTCGCCCGCCGAAAGCCCGGTGACCTGCCACCAGTCCGGCCCGCCCGACAGCCCGTCGGCATAGTCTGGCTGCCGCGCCGGAGCCTGCGCCGCCGCGCCGCCGATGGACACCCGCAGCGTGTAGTCGGTGGTCTCGTCGCGCCGCGCGGCATTGCGCATCAGGAACACCCGGATGCGATAATCCCCCGACGCGGGCAAAGTGCCGCTGAACCGGTTGCCCGAGGTCGACCCGATGTGGATCGCCGCCGGATCGTTGCCCACCAGCAGGTTGAAATAGGCCGAAGGATTGCTGGGGGTAAATTCGATGGTCATGGTCTGCCCGGCGCTGGCGCCAAGCAGGTAGTCGATGCTTTCGTAGCCGCGCAGGCGGTCGCTGATTGTCGCCCCCGAGGTGCCGGGCGCGAAGGTCACGCGCTTTTCCACCGTGGTCTGGGCGCCGAGGATGCCGGGGGCCAGTGCGATCCACAGCAGGATCAGGCCCTTGATGATACGCATGCGTCGTCTCCTTCTTCGAAATGGCCCGGCCCCGTGGCGGTCGCGCGGCCCGTCAGAACCCGATGCGGCCGCCGCCCCGACCGTTGATGGGAATTGCGAAAGCCGCATGCATGCCCCGGATCGCCTCGTCAACGGAGACCCGCGCTGTCGCCCGGGTGCCGGTCAGGCTTCGTCCGTCGCGGCGAGGAAAGAGCGGAACCGCTGCCGCCGCAGCGCCCCTATGGGCGGGCCGGGCATGGGCGCCTTCGGCACCGGTCGCGTTCAGCCGGGCCGGGCGGACCGCCGGTTCGGGATCGGCTTCCGCCGCGAAACGCAGGCAGGAGACGCGGCTGATGAGGATATCGCGGCGCGCCCGATCAGCACGGGCGCTTTGCCGCCGGTTCATGGCCTTGAAACCGAAGATCGGAGGCAGGGCAGTCACATCGAGTATCCTTGCTGGCGCACCCCCGACGCGCAGGCAAAGGGGAGGCTATGACCAGAACCTCGTGCGGTCCGCAGGCCTGTTTGGCATGCAGGCGCTTTCGTGGGTTTCCTCTCGGATTGCGCCGGAGGGTACATCATGACATGCGAAAAATCTACGGCCTTGGGCGTCGCGCGCGCGACCGCCGCAGGTCGGAAGGCTCTGAGATCGAGCCCCCCGCCTTTCTGCCAGACATGTGACAGGCGGCTTTCCCTGCCGGGACCGATCCCCGGCGGGATCAGTCCGGGATTGCGGCGGTCACGATGATTTCGACCTTCAGCACATCGCGCGCCAGTTTCGCCTCGCCGCAGGCCCGCGCGGGGGCGTGGCCTTCGGGCACCCAGGCGTCCCAGACCGCGTTCATCTCGTCGAAATCGGCCATGTCGGACAGCCAGACGATCGCCTGCAGGATATGCTCGCGCGACGATCCGGCCTTCTCCAGCAAGGCGTCGACGCGCGACAGGCAGTCCCGGGTCTGTTCGGCCACGGTGTCGCCCGCGCCGACCTGCCCACAAAGGTAGGCCACGCCGTTGTGCTTGACGATCTTGCTCATGCGCTGGCCGGTTTCGATCCGTTCGATCATGGTGTTCTCCTTGTTCTACATTGCGCCGATCAGAGAGAGCGCATCCTTGAGTTGGTCGATTTCGGCGGCGTCCAGAGAGCGCTGCGGCGGCAATGGATCGCCGCAGTCGAACCCCTGAAGCCGCAGTCCCGCCTTGATCGCCGCCGCCAGATTGAAGCGGGCGAAACTTTCGTTCAGGGACCACAGACGGCGCTGGAGATCCATGGCGGCGTCCCATTTCCCCGCCTTGCACAGCGCGTAAAGCTCTACGCTCTGACGCGGCGCGACGCAGGAGGGTCCGGCCATCCACCCCAGCCCGCCGATCAGCATCACCGCGGTCGTGATATGCGCCGAGGCGGCAAAGACGCCAAGCCGCCCCTCGGTGCGGTTGAGAATGCTCAGAAGGCGCCCCGTGTTGGTCGAGGCGTCCTTGATGTAGCGGATATTGGGGTGATGCGACAGCCGCGAGATCACCGGAAGGCTCAGGTCGCTGCGCTGGAAGCTCGGGTTGGTGTAAAGCGTCACGGGCGCGTCCGTCGCATCCGCGATGGCGGTGAAATAGGCCTCTACGCCCGCGTCCGTGAGGGGAAAATAGGCCTCGAGGATGGCAAGGATGCCGTCGGCGCCCAGGGCCCGCCACCGCTGCGCCTGTGCCACCGCGTCGCGCGTGGTGGTCGAGGCGACCCCCGCGATCACCGGCACCCGCCCGTCCACAGCCTCGACCACCGTGCGCACGACGGTCTCTTTCTGCGCGGCATCCAGATAGGCGAACTCGCCGGTCGAGCCGAGGGGCGCAAAGCCGTGCACCCCCTGCCCGATCAGATGCTCGACAAGCCGCGACAGGGCGGCACGGTCGACCTCTCCCTCCGGGGTCACCGGTGTCGGAAGATAGGGGATGACGCCGTGAAGAGAGAGGTCGGACATGGTCTTTTCCCGTGGTTCAGCCGATCAGTTCACGGGTCAGCCCCGTGATTTCCTTGAGCTTATCAAGGGCGACGAGCTTTTCGAAGATCGTTCTGGCGCGGGCCTCGCCAAGGATGCCCGTGACGTTGCCGTAGAACTTCGCGGCCACCTCGTCGTCGCTCAGCGGCAGATCGGGGTTGCCCCGGTTGATCGGCACGCGTTTCTCGATCACCTGCCCGTCGGTCAGCGTCACGACCAGATGGCCCGGGAAATACTTGGGAAAACCGGTGGTGCCCTTCTCGGCGTCCTCGTAGGTGACCTTGCGCGCCACATCCAGAAGCTCCTTGCGGGCAATGGCGGTGTCGCTGAACGAGGACAGGTCCGCCCCGCCGTCGATCAGCCCCAGACCGACCAGATAGGGCAGGCTGAACTTCGCGCCATAGGCGTTGCTGGGCACGTATTTGCTTTCGATCGGCTTGCAGACAAAGCCCGCCGCGACCTCGTCGATGATCGCGTGCACGCGCTCGATCCGGTCCGGCGTGATGCCGTCCTCTTTCAGGGCGATGGCACAATCAAGGGCGCCATGGGCGAAGTGGCAGCAGGGATAGGGCTTGATCGAGACATTCTCGGTCTCCCAGCGCGTCCCGAACTCTTCCACAAGCGCCTCGGGGCGGCAAAGCTCGGGCAGGCCATGGGTGGACAACAGCCCGTTCGCTCCCTCGAAGACGGTCGCGGGGCCGGTTGCCCCGGCGCGGGCGAGGTAGGCGATTTCCATCGCCGTGCGCGCCGCCCAGCCCACATGGTAACCCTTGGAGGCGGAATTGTTGGTCAGGAACTCGGTGATGCCCGCGGCCCGGCTGCCGCACAGGCCCAGGGCATTGGTCATCTGGCAGGCGGTCAGGCCCAGCAGCTTGCCCGCCGCGACCGTCGCGCCGAAGATCCCCGCGATTGCGGTCGAATGAAAGCCACGGTTGTGGAAACTGTTGCCCGAGGCGATGCCCACGCGCGCCGCGACCTCCCAGCCTGCGACGAAGGCGGTCAGCACCTCCGGCCCGCTGGCGTGGACCTCTTCACCCAGGGCAAGCACCAGCGGCGTGAGAATGGCACTGCCATGCACGATAGAGGCGGTATGGGTGTCGTCGAAGTCCAGCACATGGCAGGCGACCCCGTTGACCAGCGCGGCATAGGGCGCGGTCAGGCGGCGGTCGGTCCCGATCACCGGATGATCGCCTCCCGTCCCGGGAATGGCGGCCACACCCTTGAGCGCAGCCGCGAAATTGGGATGGCGGGTGCCCGCCAGACCTACCCCCAGCGTATCGGTCATCAGTTGTCGCGCACGCACCGTGGTGCGCTCCGGTATGGTGTCGAACCGAAGGGCGCAAATGAAATCGGAAATCTGCCGGGAATAGGTCATTGTCTTCTACTTTCAGTTAGATACGGCCACCGGCCCCGGTCTTGGCCACCGCCTGATCGACAAGATCGGGGGCGCTGCCGACATAGGTGGTCGGGTCCAGAAGGGCGTCGAGCTCTGCCTCGGAAATCGCCTCGCGGATCTCCGCGTTGGCCAGAAGCGCCTCGCGGAACGTGATGTCGCTTTCGATCCCGTGCATGGCGGCACTGTAGACCTCTTCGTGGGCGGTCTGCTTGCCCATCTTGTCGGACAGCGCGAACATCACGCGCTCGGCCAGGGCATAGCCGCGCAGCAGGTTGAGGTTTTTCAGCATGCTCTCTTTCTTGACCTCGATATCCGCGAAGACGAATTTCAGGTTGTCGAGCACGACAGAGAGCATCAGGCAGATCTCGGGCAGGATCTTCCATTCCATCTTCCAGACGGCCCCGTCGCGCTCATGCTCGTGCTTGGTGATGTCCGAAAGGATGTTGATGTTGGATTTCAGCGTGTTGCTGACGGTGACAGAGTTCTCCGTCACGGCCGGGTTGCGCTTGTGCGGCATGGTGGAAGAGCCGACCTGACCCTTGCCGAAGGGTTCCGCGATCTCGTCGAATTCGTTGTGCGCCAGCAGGAGAAGCTGGTTGCCGATCTTGTTGAGCGTCGCGTTGATGCCGCCGAAGGTCGAGCCCAGTTCGAAAAAGCCGTCACGGGCAGCCTGCCAGGAAATCGTCGGCGTGCCGAGGCCCAGACGGTCGTTCACGGCCTTTTCCATCTCGTCGGCCTTGGCCCCGAAAGAGGCCTTGGTGCCCACGGCACCGACGATGGAGCCGACGAAGACGCGCTTTTCCATTTCGTCGAGACGTTCGAGATGGCGGTCGATTTCCGACAGCCAGATCGCGGTCTTGAAGCCGAAGGTGACCGGCAGCGCCTGCAGCGACAGCGTGCGGCCCATCATCGGCGTGTTGCGGTGCTCTTCGCTCAGGCGCATCAGGTCCTTGGCGAGGATCTTCAGGTCGCGGCGGATGATCTCGGTCGCCTTGCGCAGTTGCAGCACGAGACCGGTGTCCATGACGTCCTGCGTGGTCACGCCGTAGTGCACGTATTCGCCGGCATCGCCCTCGCAGGCGGCTTCAAGCGCGCGCACGGTCGGCACCAGCGGGTGCTTCGTGATCTTCAGGTGATGCAGCACCAGGTCCTTGTCGATGGCCTCGTAGTTGGACTTCGCCGCGATTTCCGTCGCCGCCTCTTGCGGGATCATGCCAAGATCGGCCTGCACCAGCGCAAGTGCGGCCTCGACATCCAGCCATGCCTGCATGCGGGCGCGGTCGTTGAAAACGCCACGCATTTCTTCGGTCGACCAAGCATTCATCAAAAGCTCGGAGTCAAAAACACTCGTTCCCATTTCCGTGGGTCTCCTTGGTTAAGCGTGTATTGTGCGAAGGGGGGCGGGCCGTTCTCTGCGTTTAACGCCCGCGCGCCGTGTCGAAGGAGGCAGCCAGATCCGCCACCAGATCGTCGATATGTTCCAGACCGGCGTGAAAGCGGATCATCGCGCCGGCCCGGGATTCGGGGAACAGGCGCCCCGCATCCGGCGAGGACGGCATGGCGAGGCTTTCGAAACCGCCCCACGAGCTTCCGATGGAAAAGAGCGCAAGCCGGTCGACAAAGCCCTCGGCGTCGAAGCCCGCCTTGAATTCCACGGTCAAAAGCCCGTTCGAGCCGCTGGCATCACGCTGCCAGACCGCATGACCCGGATGGCCGGGAAGCCCCGGGTGGTGGACCTTCGCCACCTCCGGCTGATCCGGGAACCACTGCGCCAGCGCCAGCCCGTTCTCGCCGTGCCGTTCCAGACGCAGCCCCAGGGTGCGCAGCCCGCGCAGGCAGGCATAGGCCTCGTCGGGGCCCAGCGTCTGCCCGCTCATCGCGGTATGGGCGCGCAGCGGGCCGACGACGCGGCCCTTGGCGATCACCGCGCCCATCATCGCATCCGCATGGCCGCCGATGTACTTCGTGCCCGCGACAACCGACAGGTCGCAGCCCAGCTCCAGCGGGCGATACAGCCAGCCCGAGCCATAGGTGTTGTCCGCCGCCACCAGAAGGTCGTGCGCATGGGCCGAGGCGCAAAGCGCGGGCAGGTCCATGACCTCATAGGTCTGCGAGGCGGGGCTTTCGACCATCACGAGCTTTGTCTCGGGTTTGACGTAGGGGGTCAGGTCAGTGGTGTCCCACGGGATGTAATCGACGGTGACGCCGTTGCGCTTCAGGCTCTTCTCGCAATAGCTGCGCGTCGCGGGAAAGATCGTGTCGACGACCAGCAGGTGATCGCCCGCGCCCAGATAGGGCGTCAGCGCACCGGCCACCGCGGCCACCCCCGTCGGAAAGAGGAAACAGGCCTCTCCGCCTTCGAGATCGGCAAGCGCCGCGGCCAGCTGATGCGCGGTGGTCGTGCCGCGCCGCCCGTAGGACAGCACCGCGTCGTCGGTCTCCCGCGCGGCCTTGGTGGCTTTGTAGGATGCCACCGTGTCGTGCAGGATCGTCGAGGCCTTCACAATGGGCGGGTTGGCCGGACCCGGCGTCGCCATGCGGCCGTAATGGGCGAGTTTCGTTTCGCGCTTCATGTCTGTTGGTCCTCTTTCTTGGCGCGACCGCGCTCTCGCAGCCCGAGAAGGGCGGGCAGGATCCACAGGAGGGCGGAGGCGAACATCATTCCCGCGCTGATCGGGTGTTCCGCGACGTCGAAGAAAACGCCCCAGTTGCCCTGCGAGATCGTCAACGAATTGTGCAGCGAGGTTTCAAGCTGCGGCCCAAGCACAAGCCCCAGAATGGCCGGTCCCAGCGGGATGTTGGCAAGGCGCATGACATAGGCCACAAGCCCTGCCCCCACGGCGACCCACATGTTGAACAGGTTGCCGCCGTCCGAATAGGCCCCCATCAGGCACAGCAGCGCGATGACGCCGACCATGGCCTCCTTGCGGATCGAAAAGACGTATTGCGACACCGTGCGCAGCACCACCCAGGCCACCGGCCAGAGCACGATATTGGCGGCCAGGAAGGCGACGATGATCATCCAGGCGATATTGCCGTGCTGGGTGAACAGAAGCGGCCCGGGCACCATGCCGTGCAGCGCCAGCGCACCGATGAACAGCGCCGAGGTCGAGTTGCCGGGAATGCCCAGCGACAGAAGCGGCACCATGGAACTGGCGGTGACGGCGTTGTTGGCGGCCTCCGGCGCGGCGATGCCTTCGGGCGCGCCCTCGCCCCATTCGGGTTCGCCGGGTTTGCCCGCAAAGAGCCTGCGGAAGCGCCCCGCCGCCTGGTTGTAGGCCAGGAAGATCGCCATCAGCATGCCCGCGCCGGGCAGCATCCCGATCATGTTGCCGATCGCCGCACTTGCCCCCCAGACCGGGGCCAGCCGCCGGACCAGCCCGCGCGGCAGCTTGAGCGAGCCGATCGTCGGCAGGGCGTCGGGCGCGGCATTCTCGGCGCGCGACTTCAGCAGTTCCGCCTTGAGATCCAGCATCGCCGCGATGCCGAAGAGCCCCACCAGCAGCGGCACGAAGGGAATGCCCTCGATCAGGTTGACGCTGTCAAAGGTGTACCGGGCCGCACCGGTCATCGGGCTGAAACCGATCGTGGCGACCAGCAGGCCGATCAGGGCGGCAATCGCGCCCTTGATGATATTGCCGCGCAACAGGCCGACCACGCTGGACAGACCCAGAATGGCGAGGGCGAAATTCTCGACGTAGCCGAACTTCAGCGCCACCTTGGCCAGCGAGGGCGCAAAGAGCAGCAGCACGATAGAGCTCAGCACGCCGCCGACCACCGAAGAGGTGATGGCAATGGAAAGCGCCCGACCCGCCAGACCCTTGCGGGCCATGGCATTGCCGTCCTCGGCGGTCAGAAGCGAAGAGGCGGTTCCGGGCACCTTGATCACGATGGCGGGGATCGCGCCCCCCGTCGCCGCCGCACAATAGACCCCGACCATCAGCGCCAGCGCCTGTTCGGGCGGCATCGAGAAGGAAAAGGGGATGAAGACCGCGAAGGCGATGTTGTCGTTGATGCCGGGGATAGAGCCGACAACCATGCCCGCGAAGACGCCCAGCAGGAGCATCATCAGGACCATCGGGCTGGCCAGCGTCTGAAAGCCTAGAAGGATGAGATCCATGTTTCTGCTCTCACAATAGCCAGGGCGCGATGCTCTCGGGCAGGCGCACGCTGAGAAGGAAGACGAAAATGAGATATCCGGCGGCTGTGATCAGGACGGAAAACAACACCGCCTTGCCCGCCGGGCGCAGGCCGCAGATCCAGAGAAAGGCGAATTGCATCACCAGCGTCGGGCCGATGAACCCAAGCCCGAACCCCAGCGCGGCAATCCACAGCACAAGCACAAGGGCGCAGAGCGCGGCGACCCTTGTCGCCAGCCCGAAGTGCACCGAAGGCGTCTGCGTCAGCAGCGTCTTCAGGATCACCAGCACCCCCATGGCCGCAAGCAGCAGGGACAGCGCCAGGGGGTAGCTTCGGGACATCGCATCGAAGGACCACGCCATGGCGGCAGCCGCGCCCCCGAAGACGGTCAGGGAAAGACCGATCCAGAAATCGCTATGGGTAAAAAGACCTCTGGGGTCCGTTTGGCTGGACATGGCATCACCTTTCCAGGTCGAAGGGTCGCACGAAGGGAGACACTGCCCCCGAAAAGGGCAGTGCTCCGTGAACTTCGGATACAGGCGATGGTGTTATTGGCCGAGCCCGGCTTCTTCGATGATCACCGAAGTCTGCTCGGCATAGCTGTCCACCACGAAGGAGAACCCTTCCGCGTCACGGTAGACCGCGCCATAGCCCGAGGCATCCATCTTCTCGATGTATTCGGGCGTATCATAGACCGATTTCATCAGGTCCGAGAGGGTTTTCACCACCTCGTCCGGCGTGTCTTTCGGAACCGCCCAGCCCCGGAAGGTGGCCCAGATCGGAATGTCGATGCCAACTTCTTCGAAGGTTGGGACATCGGGGAAATCCGCGCTGCGCTCTTCGCTCGCGATGGCAAGGATGCGCACGCCGCCGCCGTTGCCGGCCTGGCCAGCGGCTTCACCCAGCGGCCAGAGGGCGGCATCGGCGTGACCGCCGGCGATGGCCTGCACCCGGGCACCGAAGCCCTTGGTCGGGATGTAGTTGAACTTGATGTCCGTCACGCGCTCGATGGCGAGGCCCGACATGTGGTGCGAGGTCGCGATACCGGCCACGACGACGTTCATCGTCTCGTCCTTGGCCGCCGCGAGGAAGTCCTCTGCCGTCTCGAAGGGCGAGTCGGCGGGCACGGCGATCACTTCGGGGTCGAGGTTGTACAGCGCCACGGGGCGGAAGTCCGTCACCTCGTAGGGCGCGCCCTTCATCTGCGGATTGGTCACGACCGAGCTGGTCATGGCAAGGATCGTGTAGCCGTCGGGCTTGGCCTTGGACACGAAGGTCTGGCCGACAACGCCACCGCCACCGGCGCGGTTGACGACGTTGATCTCGACACCGTCGAGCAGCGTATTCGCCGTTTCCGCAATGATCCGCGAGGTCACATCGCCCGAGCCGCCGGCATCGAAAGGGACCACGAGGTCGATGTCTTTTTCAGGATAGGTCTGCGCGAAAAGCGGAGCGGTCATCACCGCTGCAAGGGTTGCGGCAAGCGTAAGTGTCTTCATGGATCATCTCCTAGCCGGTGTGCATGTCCCCAGTTCTTGAGGATCTTTGGTTCTCGGGGGAGGGATAGCCATGCCCGTCTGTTGTTAAAAATTAATAATTTTTGCAAATCCATCGAAAATGCTGAATTATTGGGAGCGCACGGGGAAACACTGAAAGCGACAGGATGCGTCCAGATCTCCAGCTTGCCCATCTCAAGACCCTCATAGCCATCGACACTCATGGCAGTTTTTCCGCTGCGGCGGATATCCTTGGGCGGTCGCAATCCGCCGTCACGCAACAGATGCAGGGCCTTGAACTGTCGGTCGGGCGGCCGATCTTCGAGAATGTCGGGCGCGGTCGCCAACTGACCGTCGCCGGGCAAGAGCTATTGCGCCACGCCCATGAAATCGTGCGCATGTGCAGCACGGCGGTGATCTCGGCGGAGAAGCGATACGATTCCCGCACGATCCGGGTCGGCGCGCCGCTCGAGCTTGCGAATGCGATCCTGCCGGATGTGATGCGGGATTTCGCAAAGCTCTACCCCCACAGCCGCATCCAGCTCAATATCGACCGCAGCCGCGCCCTTATGGAGGCGCTGGAGGCCGGGGGCCTCGACATCGCGATCAGCACCTGGCGCCGGGGTGTCCGGGACGGACGGCTGCTCAAGCTGTTGCGGGTGCAATGGGTCGCGGCTCAGCGCTGGACCATGCCCGAAGACGGCCCGCTGCCCCTTGTCCTCACCGACGAACCCAGCATGTTTCGCCGGATCTGCCTGAATGCGCTCGAACTGGTGGGCATGCCCTATTACGAGCGGCTGACCACCCACAGCCCCGCCGGGGTGCGTTTCGCGGTGGAGGCCGGTCTTGGCGTCACCGCCCGCACGCTGAGCGCCTTCCGGTCCGACATCCAGGTGCTCGGACCCGAGTTCGGCCTGCCGCCGCTGCCGCGCGTGTCCTACTATCTTCACCAATCGAACTACCAGACGAGCGAAGAGACCGAAGCGCTCCGCAAGCTTCTGGAAAGTCACGAGATGGACGGCAGCGCGGTTGAATGAGCGCCGCCCCTGCCCCGCCCTCCCCAGCCCTGCGGTTCGCGGCGGCTTTTCCGCACCACGTTTGACCATGTGTCAGGGCGCGGCGCCTCTCAGAAACCGAAGCCGGACGCACCTGGGATCGGGGCAACGATCCACGGCGCGCCACGCGATACGGATCACGCCCCCCATGCGGCGTCAGCCCCCGACGTGAACATCCGCTTTGCCTGACGATCCCGGGGCCACAAAAGAAAACCGCGCCGGCAGAGCCGACGCGGTTTTCAGGAAATCCTGGCGGACCGAGGAGGATTCGAACCCCCGACCCCTTGATTCGTAGTCAAGTACTCTATCCAGCTGAGCTATCGGTCCGTGAGGGCTGCATCTACAGACCGCACCGGGGCAATGCAAGGGGGCCAAGCCGACTTTTTTCGGATCGACCGATTTTTTCCGACACGACGCCCCCTGACTTTTCCGGCAGGGCCTCCCCTGCCCCGGTTCCGGTGCCGATATCCAGGTGCCATCCAATGCCGCGCCCGGCAAATGCCCTGCATCCGGCAACAGGCCCTCATCCGCCGCGCGGCGCCACCGGGCCTCTGCTGGTTCCGGACCCTGCCCGGCGTTGCGCGCCCCGGGCCTGCGCGACCCCTAGCCCGCCGGGGCCATCGGCAGACGGATCTCGAAACAGGTGCCCGAGGCGTCGGTCCGTACCAGCCGCACCGTGCCGCCATGGCCGCGCATCAATTCGGCGACGATGGCCAGCCCAAGGCCGGAACCGCCCTTGCGCGCCCCGCCGGTGAAGGCACTGGAACAGGTGGTCGCGCGCCTTGGGGGGCAACCCGGGGCCGGTATCCTCGACCGTGATCACCCAGTCGTGATCCTCGGACCGCGCCGCCACCCTGATCTCGCCGGGCTGGCCCGTCGCCACGATGGCCTGCCGCGCATTGCGGACAAGGTTGGACACCGCCCGGTAGATCTGTTCCGGGTCGCCGCGCACCATCAGCCCCGCCGGAATATCCTCGGAGAGGCTGACATCGTGCTCGCCGATCGCCAGCCGCTCGGCTTCCAGCACCTCGCTGGTCAGCGCGGCGAGGTTGAACAGCGTCAGCGTCGGAGAGGGCTCCTCGGCCCGCCCGAAGGCCAGCGTGCTTTCGCAAAGCGACACGGCCCGGGTGATCGAGTTCACCAGCTTGGGCGCCAGACGCCGCACCGCCGGATCCTCGGACAGCTCGATCCGGTCGGTAAACAGCTGCGCCGAGGTCAGGATATTGCGCAGGTCGTGGCTGACGCGGGCCACCGCCCCGCCAAGCTGCGCCAGCCGCTCTTTCTGCTTCAGCGCCTGCGTCAGCTGGGTCTGAAGCGAATACAGGGCATCCTCGGCCTCGCGCAGCTCGCGCACCTTGGCCTGTGGCGCGATGATGCGGTGGGCGTCCTCGGGCGCCTCGGCATAGCGCCGCATATGGCCCACGACGCCCTTGATGGGCTTCACCAGCAGCACCCGCACGGCCATGAACAACAAGAGCGCCGTGATGATCGAGATCACCGCCGAGAGGATCAGGATGCGCAGCCCGTATTCGATCATCGCCGCCCGCAACGGCCCCGAATCCATCGTCACCTCGATCAGCTGCCCCGCCTCGCGCGAGGGGCTGCCGATCACCCGGATCACCTCTGGCTCGCGTTTGACCAGCCGCATCATGGCGTCGCGCATCAGCGTCCAGCCGGTCGTCTCGCGCAGGTCGAAATCGGCGGTGACCATGCTGGGCAGTTCCGACGACAGCACCAGTTCGCGCACGTCGTCGCGCCGCAGCACCACGTTGTAGACGTCGGCATTGTCCAGCAGCTCTGCCTCCAGCTCGGCGCTGAGCATGTCGTCCGCCAGAAGCGCCAGCGAGGCGATCTGCGCCCGCTCCAGACGCGCCAGCAGGTAATCCTCGCGGAAGCGCGCGACCGAGGGCACGAAGATCAGCACCTCGGCCAGCATCACGAAGAGCACCGTCAGGATCAGCAATCGACCGGAAAGCGAGTTCATCATAGGGGTTTGATCTATTCCGTCCGGTCAGGGAAGCCAGTTCTGCACAAGGCGCACCACCCGCTTCACAAGGTCGCTTTCGAAGAGTTTCGGTGAGAAATAGGCACCGGCGGCGCGCTTGTTAACCTCTGAGATGGTGGGATAGGGCGCGACCATGGCGGAAATCGCGCTCATCTTCAGGCCGTTGGCGATGGCCAGCGACCACAGCGCGATCAGCTCTCCGGCCTGCGTGCCGACGATGGTGGCGCCGACGGGCCTGCCGCGCACAACCATGACCTTGATGAAACCCGCCCTTCGGCGCTCGGCGATGGCACGGTCGTTTTCCCCGATGTCGAATCGGGCGACGGTCAGGCGGCTGCCGTGCTCTGCGCGCGCCTCGGCCTCTGTCAGGCCGACCTGCGCCAGTTCCGGCGCGGTGTAGGTGGTGCGCGGGATATGGGCGGTCTTTGCCACTGGCCGGCAGGCCCAGCACCGCAGAGCGCACGACGATGCCCGCGTGATAGCCCGCGAGATGGGTGAACTGCATGCCCCCCGCCGCATCGCCGATGGCGTAGACCCGGCGATTCGTGGTCTTCAGGCTGTCATCGACCCTGATGCCCGTCGGGGTGGTTTCGATCCCCGCCCTGTCCAGGTCGAGGCCATCCATGTTTACGCGCCGCCCCACCGCGACCAGCAGGTGGGACCCGGTGCAGGACCGGCCATCCCCGAGGCTGACCGTGACGCCGCCCTCGGCAGAGACGGCTTCGACCTTGGCGCCCTCGACGATCTCGACCCCTTCGGCGCGCAGCTGCGCCAGCACCACGGCGGCGGCCTCCGGGTCTTCCCTGCCCAGGGCGCGCGCGCCTTCCAGCACCGTCACGCGGGACCCCAGCCGCCGGTGCGCCTGCGCCATCTCGATCCCGATGGGACCGCCGCCGATGATCAGCAGGTGATCGGGCCGCGCGCGCAGGTCCCAGAGCGATTCGTTGGTCAGGTAGGGCACCCTCTCCAGCCCCGGGATCGGCGGCACCGCCGGGGAAGAGCCGGTCGCGATGACGATCCGCCGCGCGGTGATTCGGTAGGGCCCGGCCTCAACCGCACGGTCCGAGACAAAGCGCCCGTAGTGGCGGATCACCCGCACGCCCAGCCCTTCGAAGCGGTCCTGACTGTCGACCGGCGCGATGGTCTCGATCACGCCCCGCACGTGGCCCATGGCGGCGGCATAATCCACCTGCGGCTCGGCATTCGCGATACCGAACGCCGCCGCATGTCTCATGCCATGCGCCGCCTTGCCCGCCGCGATCAGCGCCTTGGAGGGGACGCAACCGTGGTTCAGGCAGTCGCCGCCCATCTCTGCGCCCTCCAGCAGGACGACCCGCGCGCCCATCTGCACGGCCCCCGCCGCAACCGACAGCCCGCCGGACCCGGCGCCGAGGACCAGAATATCCGTGTCGATCCGTTCCATCAGAGGCCCTCCCTGCCGCGCATTGCCTTCACCACGATCGGCAGCGCCGCCAGCGCCGCCAGCCCCAGAATCGGACCGATCACATGCGGCGCCCAGAGCAGCGACAGATCCGGGCTTTCGCCCCGGTCGAAGACCTCGCCCAGCCCGACACCGATAAAGGTAAAGACCAGCGCGCCGGGGATGATTCCCACCGCCGTCGTCCACAGGAAGTTGCGGAAGGACACGCCGACCAGCGCGGGCAGCAGATTGGCAACGAAGAAGGGCACCACCGGCACCAGCCGCAGGACCAGCAGCACATTGACCTCATTGTCGCGCAACCCGTCCTTGACGCGCTTCAGCGTGCCCTCCGAGGTCTCCAGCCGCTGCGCCACCGTCCGGCCCAGCCCGGCGCGGGCGGCGAGGAAGATCAGGACGGCGCCGATGGTGGCGGCGGCAACGTTCAGCGCCGTGCCCGCCCAGAGCCCGAAGAGAAAGCCGCCGGTGACCGAGGCGACGGCGGCGCCGGGCAGTGAAAAGGCCACGATGGCCACGTAGGCCAGTGCAAAACCCAGCGCCATCAGCAGGAAATGCGCGTCGCGGAAGGCCGTCAGCGCCTCGCGGTTGGCGCGCAGCGTCTCGAAGGTCAGGGTATCGCGCAGAAGGAAGAACCCCGAGGCCCGCAACCAGCAGGATCGCCGCCAGCGGCAGGTGCCGCGTCCATCGGCGGGTCGGTGTATCGGGCGCGCTCATGCTGCTCATCTCTGCCTCTTGTCCATGGGGTTGTGCCATGAAACATGACCCGCGCCCCATGGCGGAAACAGGTTCTTCACGGGTGCTTGAACGCATCGCCGCAATCGGTGAGGATTCGCGGCGTCGCCGTCGGCTTCCTGTAACATTCCGGCTGTGTGACACCGGCGCCTGAAACACGCCCGCAGGGCGAAACAGGTATTTGACAAGCGCATGACGCTTCCCTATAGGCAGGGCTTCGAATGACCCTGGCAGGCGAGTCACCCCGGTGATCCTTGCCGCCAATGTATCGGAGTAGCCGCGATGAAACGCACTTTTCAGCCGTCGAACCTCGTTCGCAAGCGCCGCCACGGGTTCCGTGCGCGCATGGCAACCAAGGCTGGCCGCAAGATCCTGAACGCACGCCGCGCGCGTGGCCGCAAGGTTCTCAGCGCCTGAACCGATTCCCCTTGGGGACGGAGCCTGACATGACGAAAGAAGCCGCCCGGATTGATGTCGTGGCGGCTCTTTTGCCGTTGGAACGGTTGCGCAAGCGCCCGGATTTCCTGCGCGCCGCCCGCGCGCGGCGGGTGCCCTGCCCGGCCTTCCTGCTGCAAGCCCGTGAACGCGCGCCCGACGAGGCCGCGCAGGCGATTCGCGTGGGCTTTACCTGTTCCAAGAAGGTCGGAAATGCCGTCGCCCGCAACCGGGCCAAGCGGCGCCTGCGCGAAATCGCGCGGCTGACCCTGCCCGACCATGGCCGCGCGGGATGGGACTACGTTCTGATCGAGTCGCCCCGGCGAGACCGGCCAGCGCGACTTCGCCGCCATGCTGGACGACCTGCAGCGCGCGCTGCACAAGCTGCACGGCGCATGAGCCCGCTGGCGCATATCGTCGCCCTGCCCGTCCGGGCCTACCGCCTTCTCCTCAGCCCATGGGTCGGTCACGGCTGCCGGTTCCACCCCACCTGCTCCGCCTATGCGCTTGAGGCGCTGGAAAAGCACGGCGCCTTTCGCGGCGGCTGGCTGACCCTTCGGCGGCTGGCGCGCTGCCACCCATGGGGCGGTTCGGGCATCGACAACGTGCCCGATTGAACACGCCGGCGGGTCGATTTCCGCCAGCCACGGCATTGTCGCAACAAAATTATCGCTTTTTCGCGCATGCGCCGCTAAGCAATCCCCGGACCCACGCAGCACACAAGGGAGGTCTTACCATGATGATTCGACAACTCCCCGCAGCAGCGGCGTCCTTCGAAGCGACCTGGGGCAACGGCTTCCGCCGAACCGTCCAGGGCTAAACCGCTTCGCGCCCGGTCCGTGAGCCTCACGGACCTTTCTCCAAACCGAACCATCGATCCGTCCGCCCGGGAAGCCCTGCGTCCGGTCGATTCCCATCCGATCCACAACAGGAGTCCGGCTGCCGTCGCGCGCCGGGACATATATGTTCAACGATAACCTTCTGCCCCGTCCCCTGCCGGACACCAGCATCGAATCCACCATCGCGCAGCACGGCGCGCTGCGAGTGCTGACCGCTTCCCTCATCGCGCTGTTCCATACGCCGACGCTGCGGCCCCCGCCCACCGATGTCGACGCGCTGGACGACCATATCCGGCGTGACGTCGGGCTGCCGCCGCGGCGGGCCGCCGACCCGCGCCTGCCGCTTTCGCCCTTCCGTTACTGAAGGCGCGTTAGCACTTGCCCAGACTGTGGCGGGGCCGTATCCCCGCCACATGCTGGACGATGCCGACGAGATACACCCGCTCTTTCACGGGGCGCCCAAGACCACCGAGTTCAAGAAGCTCCGCAAGCGACTTGTGCAGAACGTGCGCGAGGCGGTGGACCAGTACGGCATGGTCGAACCGGGCGATACGCCGCCGAAGTGGCTGGTCTGCCTGTCGGGCGGCAAGGACAGCTATACGCTGCTTGCGATCCTGCACGAGCTGCAGTGGCGCGGCCTGCTGCCGGTAGAGATCCTTGCCTGCAACCTCGACCGGGGTCAGCCGGGCTTTCCGGCGACCGTCCTGCCCGAGTTCCTCGAACGCATGAAGGTGCCGCACCGGATCGAGTATCAGGACACCTATTCCATCGTCATGGACAAGGTCCCGCAGGGCCGGACCTTCTGCGCGCTGTGTTCGCGGCTGCGGCGCGGCAATCTTTACCGCATCGCCCGGGAAGAGGGCTGTTCGGCGGTCGTGCTGGGCCATCACCGCGACGACATCCTCGAAACCTTCTTCATGAATCTCTTCCACGGCGGGCGTCTGGCCGCCATGCCGCCCAAACTGGTTAACGAAGAAGGCGATCTGTTCGTCTATCGCCCCCTCGCCCATGTGGCCGAGGCGGATTGCGAGAAATTCGCGACGGCGATGAATTACCCGATCATTCCCTGCGACCTCTGCGGCAGCCAGGACGGGCTGCAACGGCAGCAGGTGAAACAGATTCTCGACGGCTGGGAGAAGAACAGCCCCGGTCGGCGGCAGGTCATGTTCAAGGCCCTGATGAACATCCGCCCCTCGCATATGCTGGACCCCAAGCTGTTCGATTTCGCCGGGCTGATGCGCGACAGCGGTTAACCCTGGAACCGAGAATGCGGCGCCGCCGTTAATCAACGGGTTACCGCTTGGGCCTACTGTCCTGACCTGCAAGGGAAAGGACGCATCATGACGGTTCGGCAATGGTCCAGGTTCTCCGCGCTTCGGGCGCCGGTCCAGCGCGCGCTGCATGGCCCGCATGTCCTTGCCTTCATTCCCGCCCTTGCCCTCGCGGCCTTCTGGATCGGGGGCGAGGCACTGCTTGTCGCCGCCGCGCTGGGGGCGCCCCTGCTCTACATGATCGCCGGGGGCGCCCCGCCCCCGCGCAGGGCAGCTTGGCCGCGGGACCGGGCGATATCGTCAACACGATCACCGCCACCAACCTTGCGCAGGCCGCGGTGGAAAGCGCCCGCGACGCGACCTTGACGACCGCCTGCCTGCTGGTCGAGGTCGACGGCCTCACCGAAATCGGACAGCGCGCCGGGGAAAACGCCGCCGACGCCTTTCGCGACCTGACCCTGTCGCGGCTGCGCAATGCCCTGCGCCGCGACGACACCGCCGTGCGCATGGGCGACGCGCGCTACTTGGTCCTGCTTGCGCCCTCGCTGCGGCTGGACCTCGAGGCGTTGCTGCACCTGTCGACCCGCATCCAGAACGCGCTGGAGGAACCGGCCCCGATAGACAACGCGATGCGCTACCTCGCCGCCTCCATCGGCTTTTGCGGCAGCGCCCGGCTGAAGGAGGCGGCGACCGGCAAGCAGATGCTGGAGGCCGCCCAGATCGCCCTGACCGAGGCCATCGCCAACGGCCCCTCTGCCATCCGGTCGTGGTCCGAGAACATGCGCAGCGCCCACAAGCAGCAGAAAAGCCTGCAGTCCGAGATCCAGCGCGCCCTGTCCAATGGCCAGATCCAGCCACTGGTACCAGCCGCAGATCTGCACCTCGACGGGCCGCATCAGCGGGGTCGAGGCGCTGGCCCGCTGGATACACCCGGAACGCGGCATCGTGCCGCCCGCGCAGTTCCTCCGCGTGCTGGCAGAGTCCGGCAAGATGCAACAGCTGAGCGAGGTGATCCTTCAACACGCCCTGACCGCCCTGCGCAGCTGGGACCGAGGCGGGTCTGGACGTGCCCCGCGTCAGCGTCAATTTCGCCGATGCCGAGCTGCGCGACCCCAAGCTGGTGCAGCGCATCCAGTGGGAGCTTGACCGCTTCGGCTTGACGGCGCAGCGGCTTGGGATCGAGGTGCTGGAAACCGTCATCGCGGCCTCGCCAGAGGGGATCGTGGCCCGCAACATCGTCGAACTGGGCAAGATCGGCTGCCAGATCGACCTCGACGATTTCGGCACCGGCCATGCCTCGATCACCTCGCTGCGCCGCTTCACCGTGCACCGGCTGAAGATCGACCGCAGCTTTGTCACCCGCGTCGACCGCGACGAGGATCAGCAAAGGATGCTGGCCGCAGTGCTGGGCATGGCCGACCGGCTGGGGCTGCAAACGCTGGCCGAGGGCGTCGAAAGCGTGGGCGAACATGCCCTGCTGGCGCAACTGGGCTGCGACCACGTGCAGGGCTTCGGCATTGCCAGACCGATGCCCGCCGACCAGATGGTCGACTGGGCGCGGGAGCATGCCGCCCGCATCGCCGGGGCGCAGAAACTGGGCCGCAGCACCGGCTAGACACGGCCCATCGGCCCGTCCCCGCCTCGCAGCTGCGCTTCGCAGGCCCATCGCCCGGCCCGCCCCGGCTCGCCCCCCAGAGCTGCGCCCGGTCAAGCTTGCCCCCCCCCCCGAACCACACCAGAAACGCATCGCGCCGGTCGCGAAAGCGCGCGATCCGGCCAGCCGGGCCCGCTGAAAACGCGGCTTCGCGGCATCACAATTGCCGGAAACCCTCCGCAACCAAGCGCCGCACCCCCGCCCGCAGCGGGGATTCCCCTTGACCTTTCGGGCCGGGACCGTTTGAACCCAGCGGTGACTTTCGAACAGGTATGAACGGGAAAAGGCGACCGCCCACATGGACGAACAGAACAAGAATCTGCTGCTCGCAACAGGTCTGAGCGCCCTGGTGATCCTCGCCTGGTTCCTCCTCTTTCCGCCACCCGAGCCGGTAGAGGACCCCAACGCCCCCGTCGCCACGGAAACCGACGGCCCCGCCGCCATCGACGGCGTCGCCCAGGCCCCCACCGTGGCGCCCGGCGCCGAAGGCACGCAGGCCCCGGCCCAGCAATCCGTCGACACGGTCGAAGCGCCGCGCCTGCCGCTGGACACGCCGCGCGTCGAAGGCTCCATCTCGCTCACCGGCGGGCGCATCGACGACCTGCGCCTGAAGGACTACCGCGTCACCAACGACGACGACTCGCCGATCGTTCAGATGCTGGACCCGCTGGGCGACCCGAACCCCTATTACGCGCTTTACGGCTGGGCCCCCGGCGCGGGCCTGACGCCCGCCGACGTGCCCGGCGCCAACACCGAATGGACCGTGGAAAGCGGCGAGACGCTGACCGTGGACAGCCCGGTCACGCTGATCTGGGAAAGCCCCGCCGGCCTGACCTTCCGCCGTACCCTGGCCATCGACGAGAACTTCATGTTCACCGTCACGCAGGCGGTCGAGAACACCAGCGGCGATGCCGTGTCTCTGGCGCCCTACGGCATCATCGCCCGCCATGGCGAACCCGACGACATGAAGAACTTCTTCATCCTGCACGAAGGCGCGATGCAGATGTCGGACGGCATTCTTGAGCTGACCAAGTACAAGAACATGCCCGACCTCGACGTGGTGCAGTCCGAGGGCGCGCAGGCCGTGGTCGAGCGGGTCGAAGAGACCGGCTGGGTCGGCTTCACCGATCACTACTGGATGACCACCCTGATCCCCGCCAGCGGCACCCCCTTCAAGTCGGTGGCCAAATACGACGCCCGCCGCGACATCTACCAGGCCGAGGCCGTGCTGCCCACGATGCAGCTGGCGGCAGGTGAACAGCAATCCGTCACCACCCAGCTTTTCGCGGGCGCGAAAGAATGGGAAACCATCCGCGAGTACCAGAAGGCCGGGATCGACCGCTTCCTCGATTCCATCGACTGGGGCTGGTTCTTCTTCCTGACCAAGCCGATCTTCGCGGTCCTGCACTGGCTGAACGCGGCCATCGGTAACATGGGCCTTGCGATCATCGCGCTGACCCTGCTGCTGAAGGCGATCCTCTTCCCGCTGGCCTACAAGTCCTACGCCTCCATGGCGAAGATGAAGGAACTCCAGCCGGAGATGGAGAAAATCAAGGAGCGCACCGGCGGCGATCGTGAGAAGCTGCAGCGCGAGATGATGGGCCTCTACAAGAAGGAAAAGGTGAACCCCGCCGCGGGCTGTCTGCCGATCCTTCTGCAGATCCCGATCTTCTTCAGCCTCTACAAGGTGATCTTCGTCACGCTGGAACTGCGGCACGCGCCCTTCTTCGGGCCGTTCCAGGACCTCAGCGCGCCGGATCCGACCTCTATCTTCAACCTCTTCGGCCTGCTGCCACTGGGCCTCGCCGGATCCGCAAAGCTTCATGGCGCTGATCTTCATCGGCATCCTGCCGCTGCTCTTGGGCATCTCGATGTGGCTGCAACAGAAACTGAACCCGGCGCCCACCGATCCGACGCAACAGATGATCTTTGCATGGATGCCCTGGGTCTTCATGTTCATGCTGGGCAGCTTCGCATCGGGTCTTGTGGTCTACTGGATCGCGAACAACCTGATCACCTTCACCCAGCAGTACCTGATCATGCGCCAGCACGGCTACAAGCCGGACCTCCTGGGCAACATCAAGTCCAGCTTCAAGAAGAAGGCGAAGGACGACGGCAAGGCCGCCAATTCGACCTCCAAGCCGGGAAGCAAATGACAGGCCGGCTTGACCAGATCTGGCGTTTCCCCATCAAGAGCCACGGACGCGAGTCCGTGGCTTCTGCCTTGCTGGAACCGGGCCAGACGCTGCCCCGGGACCGGCTGTGGGCGGTGGCCCACGACGCGACGGATGCCGATGGCTCGCACTGGGTCGGCTACCGGAACTTCTCGATCGGCTCCAAGGCTCCGGCGCTTGCGGCGATCACCGCCCGCACCGACGAGGCGGCGGGCACCGTCACCCTGTCGCATCCCGACCGCGACGACCTGACCCTGAACCCCGATACAGAGGGCCAGAGGCTGATCGACTGGGCCGGCGGCTTCATCCCGGCCAGCCGCGCGCAATCCGTGCGGGTGGTGCGCGGTGCGCAGCGCGGCTTCACCGACAGCGATTTCGCCTCGATCACGCTGGGCAACCTGTCCTCGCACCGCGCCGTGGAGCAGCGCATCGGACATGCGCTGTCGATCCACCGCTGGCGCTGCAACCTGTGGGTCGAGAACCTTGCCCCCTGGGAAGAATTCGACTGGCTGGACCGCGAGATCCGCGTCGGCCCGACCGTCCTGAAAATCCGCGAGCGCACCGACCGCTGCCTTGCCACTCATAACAACCCCGAAACCGGGGCGCGCGATGCCAATGTGCTTTCCGCGCTCGACACCTGGGGGCACCGCGACTTCACCGTCCGGGCCGAGGTGATCGAGGGCGGGCGCATCGCCCCCGGCGACCCCGTGGAGCGCCTGTAACATGCAACTGCCCTTCCCCCTTGCCGAAGAACCCGAAGAGGCCGAGCGCGAAGCCGCCCGCAAGCTCTTTGCCGGAGAGGTCGATTTCCTCAAGGGCGTCGTCGCCATGGACGGCCTGCCCCCCGACGACCGCGCCGAGGTCTGCTTTGCCGGGCGCTCGAACGTCGGGAAATCCAGCCTGATCAATGCGCTGACCGGGCGAAAGGGGATTGCGCGCGCGTCCAACACGCCGGGCCGCACGCAGGAAATCAACTATTTCACACTGGGTGACGAACGCTTTCTGGTCGACCTGCCCGGCTATGGCTTTGCCAATGCGCCGGTCGCCGTGGTGGCCAAGTGGCAGGCGCTGCTGAAGGCCTATCTGGCGGGCCGGGTCGGCCTGCGCCGGGCCTTCGTGCTGATCGACATGCGCCACGGCATCAAGGCGGTGGACGAGGAAATCCTGACCCTGCTCGACAAGTCCGCCGTGACCTTCCAGGTGGTGCTGACCAAGGCCGACAAGGTCCACCCCGAGGACCGCGAGAAGGTTCTGGCGCAGGTCCGCGAGAAGCTGGCCAAGCACCCGGCCGCCTACCCGGAACTGGTGCTGACGAGTTCGGAGAAGGGCGAAGGGCTTGCGACCCTGCGGGCCATCATCGCCGGGCTGACCTGACCGGCCCCTCTAGAAATCCCGGACGGCGCGGGGCATTGTCCCCGCAACCGAACGGGGAACGACCGGATGAGACCGCGCAATATGAACAAAGACTGGAAAGCCACCGCGAGGACGCTGTCAGAGGCCCTGCCCTACCTGCAACGCTACTCGGGTGCCGTGGTGGTGGTGAAATTCGGCGGCAACGCCATGGGCGATGCCGATGCCATGGCCGAGTTCGCCCGCGACATCGTGCTGATGCGGCAGGTCGGCGTGAACCCGGTGGTGGTGCACGGCGGTGGACCGATGATCAACGAGATGCTGGGCAAGCTGGGCATCGAATCGGAATTCGTGCGCGGCAAGCGCGTGACCGATCAGGCCACCGTGGAGGTGGTCGAGATGGTGCTGACCGGCCTCGTGAACAAGCGCATCGTGCAGGCGATCATGGACGAGGGCGGGCGCGCCGTGGGCCTGTCCGGCAAGGACGACGACCTGATGGTCTGCGAGGCGGACGACCCGGAACTGGGCTTCGTCGGGCGCCCCATAGAGATGAACGTGCAGGTGCTGCGTGACCTCTTCGCCGCGGGAATCATCCCGGTGGTGGCCCCGGTGGCCACCGGCATGGACCCGCTGGAAACCTTCAACGTCAACGGCGACACCGCGGCGGGCGCCATCGCGGGCGCGCTGAAGGCCGACCGGCTGCTGCTGCTGACCGACGTGGCGGGCGTGAAGGACGGCAGCGGCGAGGTGGTGACCGAACTGGTGCCCGACGACATCCGCAAGCTGACCGCCGAGGGCGTGATCGCGGGCGGCATGATCCCCAAGACCGAAACCGCCCTGAAGGCGCTGGAGGAAGGCGTGCGGGCCGTGGTCATCGTCGATGGCCGCGTGTCGAACGCCTGCCTGCTGGAACTCTTCACGGAACATGGCTCTGGCTCGATGATTCGGCAGCCGGACCTGCCCTCGCTGACCGCCCGGCGTGACGCTGAGTGATCTGGCCGGGGCCGCGCGCGGGCGCGGCCTTGCCCTGCGCGGCGCCTTCCATCCCGAGGCGGCGGACAGGGCGCCCGAGGGCACCGGCACCATCGTCATGATCGGCCCGGACGAGCCTCGCTTCTGGCCGATCTTCACCGCCGCGCCGGAATACCGCGACGGCGCGCCGGACCCGCTGGACCGCTGGTCGCGGCGGGTGATCGACGCGCTGGCGCAAGAGGTCGGCGCCTCCGCGCTCTACCCCTCTGACGGGCCGCCCTATGCGCCCTTCATCCGCTGGGCCGAACGCACGGGCACGGCCTGGCCCTCGCCGGTCGGCCCCCTTGTGCAGGCCGAGGCCGGGCTGTTCATCAGCTACCGTGCGGCGCTGGCCCTGCCCGCCCGCCTGCCCCTCACCGACGCCCCGGCACAGCCCTGCCCCCGCTGCGCGCGCCCCTGCGAGACCGCCTGCCCGGTCGGCGCCCTGTCGCCCGATCACCCCTACGACGTGCCGCGCTGCAAGGCCCATATCGCCAGCGACGCGGGCAAGGCCTGCCGCGCGGGCTGCCTTGTGCGGCGCGCCTGCCCGGTGGCCGTGGATTTCGCCCGGCTGCCCGAGCAGTCGGCTTTCCACCAATCCGCCTTCATGCGAAACTGGCGCCCATGAAACGCCTGATCCTGATGCGCCATGCCAAGTCCGACTGGAAGACCGGACAAGAGGACCACGAGCGCCCGCTGAACGCGCGGGGCCGGCGCGCCGCCACCGTGCTTGGCGACTGGATGCGCCAGAACGGCCAGCTGCCCGATGCGGTGCTGTCGTCCTCGGCCATGCGCACGCGCGAAACGCTGGACCGGCTGCAGATCAAGGCGCAGGCCACCTTCGACCCGACGCTGTATCTGGCCGCCTCCTCGGTTCTGGAAGCCGTTCTGAAAGGCGCAACCGGCGAGCGCGTTCTGATGCTTGGCCACAACCCCGGCATCGGGGATTTCGCCGCGGAACTGATGGAACGCCCGGTCGATCACCCGCGCTTTCACGCCTATCCGACCGGCGCCACGCTGATCGCGGATTTCGACATCGACCACTGGCCAGAGCTGCATCTGGGCACCGGGCGGCTTGTCGATTTCATCGTGCCCCGGGACCTGACGGACTAAGCCACGCCGCGCAGCCAGAGCCGCCCGCGCCCTGCGGCACTGGCCCCGTGCCTTGACCGGTCCGCGAACAGCCGCATAGCCCTATCTGTCGGAGCCCACGCCACGACCTGATGCGTCCGAAGGAAGTCTGCGCGGTAAGCCCAGGCCCTCAGCGGAACGGCGGGGAATACAGCAGCCCGCCTTCCGTCCATTGCAGGTTCAGACCGCGCGACAGGCCGATCGGGGTCTTCTCGCCGATATGCTTGGCGAACAGCTCGCCGTAGTTGCCGCCCGCCTTGATCGCCCGCGCGGCCCAGTCGGCATCCAGCCCCAGCATGTCGCCCAGCCGCCCGGTGGTGCCCAGCAGGCGGTCGATCTCGGGGTTGTTGGTGCCCTGCATCAGCTCGTCGATATTGGCCGAGGTCACGCCCAGCTCTTCGGCAGAGATCAGCGCGTTCAGCACCCAGCGCACGATATCGGCCCAGCGGTCGTCACCGTGGCGGACCACCGGCCCCAGCGGCTCTTTCGAGATGATGTCCTGCAACAGCACGTGGTCGCCGGGTGTCTCGAAGGTGGCGCGAATCGCGGCCAGTTGCGAGGCGTCCGAGGTATAGACGTCGCATTCGCCGCTCAGGTACTTGGCCTGCGCCTCTGCGGTGGTCGCCACCGCGACCGGTTCCACGCTCATGCCGAGGCGGGTGAAATACTCGCGCATGTTCAGCGCCGAGGTGGTCTCGGAATGGACGCAGATCGACTTGCCCGCCAGTTCGGTGGCAGAGCTGACGCCCAGCGACTTCGGCACCATGAAGCCCTGGCCGTCATAGTAGACGATCCCGGCGAAATTCACCTGAAACTCGACGTCGGTGGCAAAGCTCCAGGTGGTATTGCGCGACAAGACGTCGACGTCGCCGCCGTTCAGCAGCGTAAAGCGCGACCGCGGGGTGGTTTCCACGAAAGTCACCGCCTGCGGATCGCCCAGCACCGCCGCCGCGACGGCACGGCAGAAACCGACGTCGAAGCCGGTCCAGTTGCCCGCATCGTCCCGCGAGGCGAATCCGGCCAGGCCGGCGTTCACGCCACAGTTCAGCGTCTCGCGGGATTTGACCTCGTCTAGGGTCGTGGCTCCGGCCGCCTGGGCGGCCAGGAAGAGGGCGAGGAAAGCAGGGGTCTTCAGCATCAACCTTCTCTATTCCGGCGTTCTGGCGGCTTGGGCGGCCCCGGGGCCTGGGGCAACCGGACATTGAACGGGGCATCCTGCCCCGCCTGGTCGCCGCCTCCCGACGTGTCGGCAGTGTGGGCGGATTCCTGCTGAGGCGTCAAGCGCAGAGCCCGCCCGGGCAGTCATTTATCCGTATCGAATACGGCAGTTCAAGCCGTTGAGAGCGCGTGAAAATGCGCCGCATGCAGGAATTCGGCGCGCTTGAGAGCGGCAGCCTCGGCGGCCTCTTCATCCACGCCCCACTGCTCTTCCTGCCAGCTCTCGTCAAGGCGCGAGAGATCCCAGTGCCTCGAGCCGGGCTGCGGGCGCCGTGGATCACCGCCAGCGCCAACACCAAGGAACCCGAGATCGCCACGAGGTCGTGGAAGGCCGCAAGGGCAAAGGGCGGCTGGGCCTGCACCTCGCGCGCAAGCCGGTCCAGCGCGGCGGCGTCCTGCGCCGCGTGCATGACCCCGGCCCGGGGGGCAAGGCGGGCGCCGAACATCTCGTCGGCCCAGACAAGCAGCGGATCCCAGCGCTCGGCCTGGCGGGCCACCAGCTCGTCCGGCGCCTCTGCCCGGTAGCACAGCAGGTCGCTGTCGCCGTAGGCCGCCAGCATCTCGGCCACGGCAGCGCGCTGCGGCAGCACCTTGTCGAGCGCCGAATTGGCCATGCGCGTGAACGGCATGGTGCCCGGGTCGATCTTTTCCTCCTGCGCCTGCCATTCCTCGGCAATGGCGCGGGCCAGCGCCTCTGTCGGGACCGCAAGCGCGGTCTTCGCCGGGGTCTTGATGCCGCGACCGTCCAGGGTGACGGTCCAGCCCTCCCCCTCGGGTTTCACGTCTGCCTCTTTCCAGAAGCGTTTCGGGGCCCATTCGCTCATGCCGTGGCTCCTGCAAAGGCGTCGATGGCGCGGCCCAGGGCCTCGGAGTCGGCGACGAGGGCGCTTGCCGCCGTCAGCGCCTCGGGCCGGTGATAGCCCCAGGTCACGCCGATGGCGCGGACCCCGGCGGCACGCGCCATGTCCATGTCGTAGCTGGTATCGCCGATCATGACGGCATCGGCGGCCTCGACCCCCGCCTCCATCAGCGCGGTGAAGATCATCGACGGGTGGGGCTTGGACGGATGATCGTCCGCCACCTGCGTCGTCACGAAACGTTTCGCCAGCCCGTGCCCGTCCAGCAGCGCCGACAGCCCGCGCCGCGACTTGCCCGTCGCGATGCCCAGAAGCAGGTCGTCGCGCTGCGACAGCCGGTCCAGCAGCGCCGGGATGCCGGGAAACAGCGGAGAGGCCTCGGGCCCGCCGACCACCCGCCGGCCAAGGTAGGCGTCCTTGTAGGCCTCGACCATGCGGGCGGTTTCCGCCGGATCGGCATCGTCGGGCCGCAAGCGGGCGATGGCCACGGGCAGCGAAAGCCCGACAATGCCGAGCACCGCCTCGCGCGAGGGCCGCGCCAGCCCTTCAGAGGCGAAGGCCGCCCCCATCGAGGCCAGGATATCCGCACTGGCTGTCGACCAGCGTGCCGTCGACGTCGAAGATCACCAGTTTCAGCGTCATCTCCAGCTTCTCGAACGGGTCTTCGTCGGCATAATCCTCTTCCCATCCCAGCGTCTGCCAGCTGTCGGCCATGTGCTGCGGCAGCGGCGCGTGGATCGTCACCGGCTTGCGGGTCACCGGGTGCAGAAAGGCCATGGTGCGGGCGTGCAGGTGCAGCTTGCGCGAGATCACCCCGCCCAGCTGTGCGCCCCAGCCGTCGCCAAGGTTTTCCTGCCCCGAGCCGCCGTACTTGCCGTCACCGATGATCGGATGGCCGATCTCTGCCATATGCGCGCGCAGCTGGTGGGTGCGGTCGGTCACCGGCTCCATCGCCACCCATGCGGCGCGGCTGGCGACGCGGTAGAGCGTGGCATAAAGCGTATGGGCGCGCTTGGCGCCGGGGGTGGTTTCGATCTCGGCGGGATGGATGGCGCGCATCTTTTCGCCCTCGCCGCCCCTGCCGTGACCCGGCGCCTTGACCAGCCCGTACTTGATTTCGCCAAGGTAGGGGGTGGGCACACCGGCGACGAGCGCCCAGTAGATCTTGCGCGTCTCGCGGTGGCGGATCGCCTCGGTCAGGCCCTTGGCCACGGCGCGGCTGCGCGCCAGCAGCAACACGCCGGAGGTGTCCTTGTCCAGCCGGTGCACGAGGCGCGGTTTCTCGTCCATGCCGAAGGTCAGCGCCTCGGACAACCCGTCGACGTGACGGGTCTGGCCGCTGCCGCCCTGCGTGGCAAGGCCCGGGGGCTTGTTCAGCGCGATGACGTGGTCGTCCTTCCACAGGACGGCGGCGCGCATCATCTCGGCATCGGCGTCGGTCACCGCGACCGAGGACTTGGGCTTGGCCTGCGCGACCACCTGCCCCGGTTCGGGCAGCGGCGGGATGCGCACCTGCTGGCCGATCTCCAGCCGTGTCGAGGCCTTGGCCCGGGCGCCGTCGACGCGGATCTCGCCCTTGCGGCACATCTTTTCGATGCGCCCCTGCGCCAGTTGCGGGAAGAGGCGCTTGAGCCAGCGGTCGAGGCGCTGGTCGCCGTCTCCCGGCCCCACGGTCACGGTCTGTACGCGGCTCATGTCAGTCCCCTTGCAAGGCTCATGCCTGCGAATAATGCGGCGATGGAGGCCAGGACCGAAACCGCGACGTAACCCGCCGCGGCGCCGGTCTGGCCGCGTTCGTAAAGCGTGACCACGTCCAGCGAGAAGGCCGAGAAGGTGGTGAAGCCCCCCAGCACGCCGGTCATCAGCAGGGGCGCCCAGCGGTTGCCGCCGAGATGCGCCAGCAGCACGACAAGCGCGCCCATGGCGAAGGATCCGACGACGTTCACCGTCAATGTGGCCCAGGGAAAGCCCTTGCCCATCAGGCGCGCCATCGCGACCCCGGTCATATACCGGGCCGAGGCGCCAAGCGCGCCTCCGATTGCGACTTGCAGGACGGGTGTCATGGCGCGCGTGTCGCTTGTGGCGGGGAAGATGTCAAGATTGGGCGGGTCGTGCAGCGGGGGCCGGGCCTGTGGCGGGTCGTGGCGGCGGGCCGGGGCCGAGGACACGAGGGTCCGGGACACGAGGCACGGGGCGGCGGCGGAGGGCGGCGGCGGCGGCAGGGGGCGCTGCCCCCGGCCTGCGGCCTCCCCCCGGGATATTTCCGGACAGAAGAAACCGGGGGGTCAGGTCTTTTGTCTCTGGGTGCGGAGTTTGGCGAAGTAGTCGACGCGTTTGCGCATGTCGCGTTCGAAGCCGCGATCGACCGGGTCGTAGAAGGTCTCGCGCCGCATCTCCTCGGGGAAGTAGTCCTGCCCGGAGAAGCCGTCTTCGGCGTCGTGGTCGTAGGCGTAGCCCGCGCCGTAGCCCTGATCCTTCATCAGCCGGGTCGGCGCGTTCAGGATGTGTTTCGGCGGGCGCAGGGAACCGGTCTTCTTCGCCGCCGCCCGCGCCGCCTTGTAGGCCACGTAGACGGCGTTCGATTTCGGCGCCAGCGCTATGTAGACCAGCGCCTGCGCCAGCGCCAGTTCGCCCTCGGGCGAGCCGAGGCGTTCATAGGTGTTCCAGGCATCCAGGCAATGGGTCTGGGCCTGCGGGTCGGCGAGGCCGATGTCCTCGACCGCCATGCGGGTGATGCGGCGGGCGAGGAAGCGCGGATCCTCGCCCGCCTCCAGCATGCGGGCAAACCAGTAGAGCGCCGCGTCCGGGTCGGAACCGCGCACCGATTTGTGCAGCGCCGAGATCAGGTTGTAGTGCCCGTCGCCGGATTTGTCGTATTGCGCCGCGCGCTTCATCAGCCGGGTGCGTAGGGCGACGGTGTCGAGCGGGTCGGCGACACGCCACGACATCACCTGCTCCACGAGGTTCAGAAGCGCGCGCCCGTCGCCATCGGCCATTTCCAGCAGCGCCGCGCGGGCGCCCTCGTCCAGCGGCAGCGGGCGCTCCAGCTCCTGCTCGGCGCGTTGGACGAGGCGTTCGAGGTCGGCCTCGGAGAGCCGTTCCAGAACCAGCACCTGCGCGCGCGACAGCACGGCGGCGTTCAGTTCGAACGAGGGGTTTTCCGTGGTCGCCCCGACCAGCAGGATCGTCCCGTCCTCCATATGCGGCAGGAAGCTGTCCTGCTGCGCCTTGTTGAAGCGGTGGATCTCGTCGACGAAGAGCAGCGTCCCCTGCCCGTTCGCGCGGCGCATCACGGCCGCCTCGAAGACCTTGCGCAGTTCCGGCACGCCCGAAAAGATCGCGCTGATCTGGACGAAATGCAGGTCGGTGGCATCCGCCAGCAGGCGTGCGATGGTGGTTTTGCCGACGCCGGGCGGCCCCCAGAAGACGATGGAGCCCAGCGAGCCCGAGGCCAGCATCACCCCCAGCGGCGCATCGGGGCCCAGCACCTGCTGCTGGCCGATGACCTCGGACAGCGCCTGCGGGCGCAGACGGTCCGCCAGCGGGCGGGGGGCGGATTTCGCGGGCGGCGGGGCGGGCGTGCCGGTGTCGAAGAGATCGGCCAAGGCTCAGACCCGGAAGCGCAGCAGCAGGCGCCGGCGAGCCGCGCTCTGCCTCTATGGCGACACGGGGGCCGGCCCGGCGCAGGGCGCGGTCGACATCGGCGGGTGCCTCGATCGCGGTGCCGTTGATGCTGCGCAGGATGTCCCCTTCGCGCAGGCCCGCGCGGGCGCCCCAGGGGCCGGGATCGGTGACAAGCACGCCCTCGGCATCCATCGGCAGGCCGTAGTCCGCCGCCACCGCCGGGTTCACCCGGGACAGCGCCAGCCCCGGCAGCACCGCATCCTCGCCAAGGCTGACGGCGGCGCGGGGGGCACTTCTGGCGGGGCGATCATGGCGACCTCGGCCTCGTGTTCCTCGCCGCCCGAGGCATAGGTCACGCGCGCCATGTGGCCCACTCCGCGGATCGACATGCGAAACAGCATCTCTGGCGGCGTGTTCACCGGCTGGCCGTCCACCGCCAGCACCACGTCGCCCACCCCCAGACCGGCCTTGGCGAAGGGGCTTTCCGGGTGCAGATCGGCGATGACCACGCCGCCGGGCAGGCGCAGGCCAAGGCTGCCCGACAGGTCCGCGTCCACCGGCTGGCCGGTCAGCCCGGCCCAGGGGCGCTGAAAGCGGGTCTCTCCGGCCTTGGCCTGATCGACGAACTGCGCGACCAGCGCCGAGGGGATGGCGAAGCCGATGCCGTTGGAGCCGCCCGAGCGGGTCAGGATCGAGGTGTTCACCCCCACGAGGTGCCCCGTCACGTCCAGCAGCGCGCCGCCCGAGTTGCCGGGGTTGATCGCCGCGTCGGTCTGGATGAAGTAACCGCGCGCATTGCCCGTCGCCGTGCCCGAGCGTGCCAGCCCCGACACAATCCCCGAGGTCACGGTCTGCCCGACGCCGAAGGGGTTGCCGATGGCAAGCACCAGTTCGCCGACCTCGACGGTATCGCTGTCGCGCAGCGGCAGGAAGGGCATGTCAGCGGCGTCTTCGAGCTTCAGGATCGCAAGGTCCGATTCCTCGTCGCCCAGCAGCACCTCTGCCGCATATTCGCGCCGGTCGTTCAGCACCACGCGGATCTCGGTCGCCTGACCGACCACGTGGTAGTTAGATACCACGATCCCGTCGGCGGACAGGATCACCCCCGACCCCAGCGAGTTCTGCACCCGGGGCCGGGACTGGAACTCGTTGAAGAAGTTGTTGAAGAAGGGATCGTCCGCAAAGGGGCTGCGGGTCTGCACCACCCGGCTGGCGTAGATGTTGACGACGGCGGGCGCCGCCTCTTTCACCAGCGGCACGAAGCTCAATTGCACCTCGGCCTGCGATTGCGGCACGCCGGTCTCTGCCGCGGCGGGCAGGGCAAGCAGGACAAGCAGGCAGGCCGTCAGAATGCGCATGGGGTCCCCCTTCGTGACATGCGTCCTGATATGCCCGCCGGGGCCGCGCCTTTCAAGCCGCAGGGGGAACGGCCGGGGGCCTCGCGCGTTGATCCTGACAGACAGGAACGCACAATGTCAGGAGGCATCAGATGGCAGAGCGCCACAGATCGCAGGACGGTCGCCAAGAGACAAAGGCCTATACCGACCCTGAAAAGACACCCGCGCAGCAGGGCCGCGCCGATGGCGGCGTGGAACGGCAGGTCGGAACGCGCGACCTGAAGAAACGCGCGGAACAGGACCGGCCCGGCGTGACCCGGGTTCGAAAGTCCGAAGAAAAATCAGGATCGTAAGGAGGATCAGGCCATGGTGGAACTGAAGCAGGGAACCTGGGTGGTGGTGACGGACAGCGAAAAGGCGCTGTTCCTGCGCAACCTGACCGACCACGACGACCCCAACCTCGACGTTTTCGACGAAGAGGAGCAGGAGAACCCCTCGGACCGCGCGCAATCGGCCAACCGGCCCGGGCGCATGAACGACACCGGCGTGCGGCAGCGGTCTGCCCTCGACGACACCGACTGGCATGAGCTGGCGAAAGAGCGCTTTGCGGCGGATCTTGCCGACCACCTCTATGCCGAGGCGCACAAGGGGGCCTTCGACCGGCTGGTGCTGGTGGCCTCGCCCGAGGTCCTGGGCGACCTGCGCGAGGCGCTGCACAAGGAGGTCACTGACAAGATCATCGCCGAGGTGCCGAAGACGCTGACCAACCACCCGGTCGCCAAGATCGAGAGTCTTGTGAAAAAGGAGCTGGATGCGGCGTGACGGCCCTTCGACGGGCATCACGGGCGGTGGTGGGCCGGGCTCGACCGAGGGTGTGCCTGCTGCCCGCCCTCGCCTGCGCCACCGCGCTGGCCACCGGCCCGGCCATGTCTGACGGTGGCCTGTTTCGGCAACTGGATGCGGAAGGCGGCGCCTTGGACGCCCTGAAATGGCGGGCGCGCCCGGTGCTGGTCTTTGCAGACGACCCGGCGAATGCCGCCTACCGCGCACAGCTGGCCCTGCTTCGAAAGGCCCGCGCCGGGCTGGAAGAACGCGACATCACCGTGTTCGGCGATGCGGAGCCCGGATCTAGCGAGGCGCTGCGCGCGCGGCTGAAGGTCGAGGGTTTCACCCTTGTCCTGATCGGCAAGGACGGCGGTGTGAAGCTGCGCGCCGACAGCCCGGTCGCGCCCGAGGATCTTTTCCGCACCATCGACCGGATGCCGATGCGACAGCGAGAAATGTCCGGCGAATAGACCGACAGCCGCGAAACGAAAAAGGCCCCCGACCAGATGGCGGGGGCCTTTCTGCTGGGGCGATGGCCCCGAAGTCTTATTCGTCGGCGTCTTCGTAGGCGGCCAGGCGGGCCTTGTCGGCAGCGCCCTTGGCGTCGGTGTCGCGGTCGACCAGTTCGATGATCGCCATGGGCGCCATGTCACCGTAGCGGAAGCCGGCCTTCAGGACGCGGCAGTAGCCACCCTGACGCTCGGCGTAGCGCGGGCCGAGGATTTCGAACAGCTTGGCAACGTGCATGTCCTGCTTCAGCTGCGATGCGGCCTGACGGCGTGCGTGCAGGTCGCCGCGCTTGCCCAGCGTGATCAGCTTGTCGATGACGCGCTTGAGTTCCTTGGCCTTCGGCAGCGTGGTCTTGATCTGCTCGTGCTCGATCAGCGAGCCCGCCATGTTCGCCCACAGGGCCTTGCGGTGCTCGTGGGTACGGTTCAGGCGGCGGTAGCCTTTTGCGTGACGCATGTGTCTTTCTCCAATGGGTGCCCTCTACGGGCGGTTTTGCTTTGTCAGTCCGGCGATGCGTGTCACCGGCTCTCCTTGGGGCGGATGCCCGGGACGAGGCGTTGCCGCCTCGCCGTGGGGTGGGTTTTCAACCCACCTTTCTCAGAACGAGTCTTCCAGCTTCTTGGCCAGATCCTCGATGTTGTCCGGCGGCCAGTCCTCGACGTCCATGCCAAGGTGCAGACCCATGCCCGACAGCACTTCCTTGATCTCGTTCAAGGACTTGCCGGTCGAAGTTCGGGGTGCGCAGCATCTCTGCTTCGGTCTTCTGGATCAGGTCGCCGATGTAGACGATGTTGTCGTTCTTCAGGCAGTTTGCCGAACGGACCGAGAGCTCCAGCTCGTCGACCTTCTTCAGCAGCAGCGGGTTGAACTCCAGACCGTCGTCGTCGTCGTGACGCTGGGCCGATTCCGGCTCGTCGAAGTTGACGAAGATCGACAGCTGATCCTGCAGGATGCGCGCGGCGAAGGCCACGGCGTCCTCGGGCGTGATCGAGCCGTCGGTGTCGATCTTCATGGTCAGCTTGTCGTAGTCCAGCACCTGGCCCTCGCGGGTGGGCTGCACGTCGTAGGCGACCTTCTTCACCGGCGAGTAGATCGCGTCGATCGGGATCAGGCCGATCGGGGCGTCTTCGGGCTTGTTCTTGTCAGCCGAGACATAGCCCTTGCCGAGGTTCACGGTGAATTCCATGTAGACCTCTGCACCCTCGTCCACATGACAGATCACGTGATCGCGGTTCAGAACCTCGATGCCATTGGTTTCCGAGATGTCACCGGCGGTGACGACGCCCGGGCCCTTGGCGGAAACCGACAGGCGCTTGGGCCCTTCGACTTCCATCCGCAGCGAGACCTGCTTGAGGTTCAGGATGATGTCGGTCACGTCCTCGCGGACACCGTCCACCGAGGAGAACTCGTGCAGGACGTTGTCGATCTGCACAGAGGTGATGGCCGCGCCCTGAAGCGAGGACAGCAGCACGCGGCGCAGCGCGTTGCCGAGTGTCAGACCGAAGCCGCGCTCCAGCGGTTCGGCGATGACAGTGGCCTGCCGGGACGGGTCGGCGCCGGGCTTGATCTCCAGCTGTGTCGGCTTGATCAATTCGGCCCAGTTCTTGTGGATCATGCAATTCCCTCCATACCAGCCCGTCCCCCATGTCCGATAGGGACAGACGCCCGAGGTTTCGAAACGACGGAACGAGGCAGGGCAACAGGGCCCCGCCTCGTCCGGTAATCAGGTGCGATCAGACGCGGCGGCGCTTCGGCGGGCGGCAGCCGTTGTGTGCGATCGGCGTCACGTCGCGGATGGACGTGATGTTGAAGCCGACGGCAGCCAGCGCGCGCAGCGCCGATTCGCGGCCCGAACCGGGGCCCTGCACTTCGACTTCCAGCGTCTTCACGCCGTGATCCTGGGCTTTCTTGCCCGCGTCTTCCGCAGCCAGCTGGGCGGCGTAGGGCGTCGACTTGCGCGAGCCCTTGAAGCCCATGGTGCCGGCGGACGACCACGAGATCGCGTTGCCCTGCACGTCCGAGATCAGGATCTTGGTGTTGTTGAAGGTCGAGTTCACGTGAGCAACGCCAGCGGCGATGTTCTTGGAGACCTTTTTCTTGCCGCCAGCGCGGCGAGTATCGCGTGCCATAGGTCGAACCCTCCCTTACTTCTTCTTGCCGGCAATGGCCTTCGCGGGGCCTTTGCGCGTGCGAGCGTTGGTGTGTGTGCGCTGACCGCGCACGGGCAGGTTGCGACGATGACGCAGGCCGCGGTAGCAGCCAAGGTCCATCAGGCGCTTGATGTTCATCTGGGTGTCGCGGCGCAGGTCGCCTTCGACGGTCAGGTTGGCGTCGATGTATTCACGCACCTGCAGGACTTCGCTGTCCGACAGTTCGTTGACGCGACGCGCGGCGTCGATCTTGGTGGCTTCGCAGATTTCCTTTGCGACCGCCGGACCGATGCCGTGGATGTAGGTAAGCGCAATCACGACGCGCTTGTTGGTCGGGATGTTGACGCCGGCAATACGTGCCAAGTCTCTGTTCCTTTCGTTGCGAGCCCGTCACTCCAGGCCCTTTTTTCACAACCGAAGGCCCGAGGCGTCTGCCTGCGGGCCCAAGCTTGTCAGGTGATCTGCGCGGCGGGGGCGACCCGCCACACGGATTGATTCTCCGACGGAGATGCGGGTGCGTACGGGTTTTGCGACGAGGCGTCAACCCCTGCCGCCCCCGGCCCCGGCCCGGCGCCCTCAGGCGTCCAGTGTTGCCGCGATCTGCGCCTTGACCTCGTCCATGGCGGCCATGCCGTCGACGCGGCTGTAAAGGCCCTTGGCGTAGTAGTAGCCGACCAGCGGCGAGGTCATCTTGTAGTAGGCCGCAAGACGCGTGCGCAGCGATTCTTCGTTGTCGTCGGCGCGCACCGGCTGACCCGCGGCGCGGGCCTCTTCGGCGCGATTGACGATCCGGTGCACCAGCGCCTCGTCCTCGACCCGCAGCTCGATGACGTGATCCAGCGTCTGCCCGACCTCTGCCAGAAGCTCACCCAGCGCATCCGCCTGCTTCAGCGTGCGGGGGAAACCGTCGAAGATGAAGCCGGACGCCCCGCCCGCTTCCAGCTTTTCGCGGATCAGGCCGATGACGATCTCATCGGTGACAAGCTCGCCGCGGTCCATGACCTCGGCCACGCGCTTGCCCATTTCCGTCCCGCTAGTCTTGGCGGCGCGCAGCATGTCCCCGGTGGACAGTTGCACCATGCCGCGTTCTTCGACCAGTTTCGCGGCCTGCGTGCCCTTGCCCGCCCCCGGCGGTCCCAAAAGAATGATATTCATCGACGCGCCGGTGCCCCTCTTTTCTTCCGTGCCTTGCCACCCTTACCACGCAGCTGCGATTTCTGGATGAGACCTTCGTATTGATGCGCCAGCAGATGGCTTTGAACCTGCTGGATCGTGTCCATGGTCACGCTCACCACGATCAGCACCGAGGTGCCGCCGAAGTAGAACGGAATGGCGAACTGGTTCCGCACGATCTCTGGCAGCAGGCAGACCGCCGTCAGGTAGAGCGAGCCAAGGACCAGCACGCGGTTCACCACGTATTCAAGGTATTCCGCCGTCCGCTTGCCGGGCCGGATGCCGGGCACGAAGCCGTTCTGGTTCTTCAGGTTGTCCGCCACGTCGTCCGGTTTGAACGAGACGTTGAAGGTGTAGAAATAGGCGAAGAAGACGATCATCACCGCGAAGAACAGCAGGTAGAGCGGCTGGCCCGGTCCGAAGTAGGCGAGGATCGTCGACATGATCGGACCCGCGTCGGAACCCGAGAAGGTCGAGATCGTGATCGGCAGCAGCAGCAGCGACGAGGCGAAGATCGCCGGGATGACGCCCGCCGGGTTGACCTTGACCGGCAGGTGCGAGGACTGCGCCTCGGTCATCTTCATGCCGACCTGACGGCGGGGGTACTGGATGGTGATCTTTCGCAGCGCCCTCTCCATGAAGACGACAAAGGCGATGGTGGCCACCACCATCACGATCACGCCGACGATCACGGCGGGGCTGATGGCGCCCGAGCGACCCGAGGCGAAGAACTGCGCCAGAGCGGCGGGAACCTCGGCGATGATGCCGACGAAGATGATCAGCGAGATGCCGTTGCCGACGCCGCGGGCGGTGATCTGCTCGCCCAGCCACATCAGGAACATGGTGCCGCCGACCAGCGTGATCATGCAGGACGCGCGGAAGTACCAGCCCGGATCGGTCACGAGGTCGCCCGCTTCCAGCGAGGCGGCCAGGCCGTAGGACTGGATCAGCGCCAGCACCACGGTGCCGTAACGCGTGTACTGGTTGATCTTCTTGCGCCCCTGCTCACCCTCTTTCTTGAGCTGCTCGAGCTGCGGCACCATGGCCGTCAGAAGCTGCACCATGATCGAGGCCGAGATGTAGGGCATGATGCCCAGAGCAAAGATCCCCATGCGTCCCAGCGCACCGCCGGTGAACATCGAGGCAATGCCCGCGATGCCGCTGGAGGCCTGGTCGACGAATTCCTTCAGCGCGGCGCCGTCGATGCCGGGAACGGGGATGAAGGTCCCCAGCCGGTAGACGATCAGCAGGCCAAGCGTAAACAGGATTCGGTTGCGCAGGTCGGTTGCCTTGCCAAGCGCCGCCCAGCTTGTGTTGGCGGCCATTTGCTCTGCTGCGGATACCATGCGGATCTCTCTGTTATGACAAACGCCGCCTCGACGCGTTTTCCAGCATCGGGCGGCGTTCGGGGAAAACTAGGGGCACATGTAAGCGGCGCGGACGCCGCTCACAACCCGGTATTGCGCCGTGGTCAGGGCGCAAGCGGGGCTCACTCCGCCGCCGCAGCCACCTTGAGCGAGCCGCCGGCCTTCTCGACCGCCTCGACAGCGGACTTCGATGCGCCAGTGACGTCGATGGTCAGGGCGCCGGTGATCTCGCCCTTGGCGAGGACACGAATGCCGTCCAGCTTGCGGCGCACGAGGCCCGAAGCCACCAGCAGATCCTCGGTGATGGAACCGGCTTCCAGCTTGCCCGCGTCGACGAACTTCTGGATCAGGCCCAGGTTGACGACAGCGTATTCCTTGCGGTTCGGCTTGTTGAAGCCGCGCTTGGGCAGACGCTGGTACAGCGGCATCTGGCCGCCTTCGTAGCCATTGATGGCCACACCCGAACGGGACTTCTGACCCTTGATACCACGGCCACCCATCTTACCACGACCCGAACCCGGGCCACGGTAGATGCGCTGCTTGCGCTTGGTTGCGCCGGGATTGTCGCGCAGTTCATGCAGTTTCATATCGCTTCTCCATTGCCGGATGTGACCCTCGAAGCGAGATGGGCCAACCACGGCTTTTCTTGATTGTGAACGTGACCCCGCCCCGTTGTCCGAGTCGGGCCACCGGGCGCGTATACAGAAGGCCCGGCCCGCGATCAAGCCCACCGCCCCGCGCAGCCTTGACATTCTGCGCCGCGGCGCGCATATGCTCCCCTGTGCCGCACCCGCCGCGTGAGCGGGGCAGCAGGGCCACCGGTCCGCACGGCACGACATCTCCGAACATGGCTCCCACATCACGCATGGGTTCCGACCCGCGACAGGCTTTCCGGCATCCGAGCCGTGGCAGCCCGCGCTCGCGGTCACCCTATCGTGTGCCTCACGCCCCGCTGACGGGGCGCGGGCCCTCGTTCGTTTTGCGGGGCAGCTGCCCCGCCGCAAAGGAAAAGACTTGGATTTCGACATGCTGGGGCTGCCGCCCCGCCTTCAGGCCAACCTGGCCGCCCTTAACATCACCGCCCCCACCCCGATCCAGACGCAGGCGATCCCGCATGCGATGAACGGGCGCGACGTGCTGGGCCTTGCCCAGACCGGCACCGGCAAGACCGCTGCCTTCGGCCTGCCGCTGCTCTCTGCCCTGATGCGGATGGAGGGCCGGGCCGCGCCCAAGACCGCCCGCGCGCTGATCCTTGCGCCGACCCGCGAACTGGCCAAGCAGATCCTCGAGAACCTGCGCGCCTATGCCGAGGGCACCCACATCAAGACCGCGCTTGTGGTCGGCGGCCAGTCCATCAACGCGCAGGCGCAGAAGCTGACCAAGGGCACCGATGTGCTCGTCGCCACGCCGGGCCGCCTGATCGACCTTCTGGACCGCAAGGCCGTGCGTCTGGACGAGGCGAAGTTCCTCGTGCTGGACGAGGCCGACCAGATGCTGGACCTCGGCTTCATCCACGCGCTGCGCCAGATCGCCAAGGTGCTGCCCGCCGAGCGTCAGACCATGCTGTTCTCGGCCACCATGCCCAAGCAGATGGCCGAGATCGCCGGCGCCTACCTGACCGACGCCGTCCGGATCGAGGTCACGCCTCCGGGCAAGCCGGTCGAGCGCATCGAGCAAAGCGTCCACTTCGTCGAGCAGGCGCACAAGACCGGGCTGCTGATCACGCATCTGGACCGGCACCGCACCGATGCGGCGCTGGTCTTTGCCCGCACCAAGCACGGCGCCGAAAAGCTCAAGCGCCAGCTTGAGGACAAGGGCTTTGCCGCCGCCTCGATCCACGGCAACAAGAGCCAGGGCCAGCGCGACCGCGCGCTGAAATCCTTCAAGGAAGGCGAGCTGACCGTGCTCGTCGCCACCGACGTGGCGGCGCGCGGCATCGACATCCCCTCGGTGCGCTATGTCTACAACTACGACCTGCCGAACGTGCCGGACAACTACGTCCACCGCATCGGGCGCACCGCGCGGGCGGGCCGGGACGGCACCGCCATCGCCTATTGCGCGCCGACCGAGATGGACGAATTCCGCGCCATCCAGAAGGTCATGGGCCGCAAGATCGAGGTCGCCAGCGGTGAAGAGTGGGAAGGCGAGAAGAAGCCCGCCCGTGGTGGCGGTGGCCGTCGTCGCGGTGGCGGCGGCGGTGGCAATGGCGGCGGGCAAAAGCCCGGCACCACCCAGCCGCGCCGGTCGCGCGCGCGTCGCGGCGGCGGACGCCGGTCGCAGGCCGCATAAGCCTCTTCGCAGGAAACACAAAGGGCGCCCCGCAACGGGCGCCCTTTTCTTTGGCCGCTTGGCCGGGGGTGCGGCGGGGTGGCCCCTGCGTACCCGCGCGCACCCCCGCCCGTCTGCGCCAAGAACCCCAAGCACCGCGCTGCGCCCTGCCCCCTATCGCACCGAAATCGGCAGGCTTGCATAGCCCCGGAACCGCGCCAGCGGCACCCGGCTGCGCTCTCCGGTCTGCGCAAGCTTAGGAAAACGCTGCACGAAGCGCCCCAGCGCGATCCGCCCCTCGACCCGCGCCAGCGTCGCGCCTAGGCAGACGTGAATGCCGGTGATGAAGGCGATATGCCGGTTCGGCTTGCGGGTGATGTCCATGCGGTCGGGATCGGGGAAGACCTCGGGGTCGCGGTTCGCCGCCGCAATCGAGGTGTGGATATAGGTGCCCTTGGGGATCACCCCCGAGGCCAGCGCGATATCCTCTCCCGCCAGCCGGTTGCCGATCTGAAGCGGGCTTTCCAGCCGCAGGAATTCCTCGACCGCCGTGTCGATATGGCCGGGCTCCGCCAGCAGCAGCCGGTGCTGATCGGGCCAGTCCAGCAGCAGCCCGATGGCATTGCCCACGAGGCTGGTTGTCGTCTCGTGCCCGGCGTTCAGCAGGAAGATGCAGTTCTGCACCAGTTCCTCCTGCGTCAGGCGCCGCCCCTCATGCTCGCCGAAGATCAGGCTTTCCAGCACCTCGCCCTGATGCGCGCCCTCGGGATTGCGGCGGCGAAAGTCGATCAGGTCGGACAGGATCGCGCCGAACTCCTCCACCGCGCGATTGCCCTCGGTCAGCCGCTCGGGCGGGACGACGGGGTCCAGCGCGCCGAGGATCGCCAACGAATAGCCCCGCAGCTGTGCGCGATGCTCCTCGGGGATGCCCAGCATGAAGGAAATGATCTCGGTCGGCAGCACCTTGGCGAAATCCTCGATCAGGTCGAGCGTCCCCAGATCCTCGACCCGGTCGAGCAGCCGGTCGACGATGCCCGCGATCAGCGGCTCGAACTCGGCCAGCTTGCGCGGCGTGAAGGCGCCCGAGATCAGCCGCCGCACCACCGTGTGATAGGGCGGATCGTTGAAGATCAGCGAGGTCGTGTGATGGGTGTGCAGCGGGCAGCGCCCGAACTTCTCGCCGAAGGCCTCGGTCTTGTCCGACAGCATGTCGCGGCTCTGGTAGACCTTCAGGCAATCGGCGTGGCGCGTCAGGTAAACCGACCCGTCCGCATTGTGAAAGATCGGCTTCTCAGCCCGCAAGCGATGCAACAGCGGATGCGGGTCTTCGATGAATTCCGCGTCGATCCTGTTCAGGTCGAAGCGCGACAGATCCAGCGGCATGGTGATCGTCCTCCCGCCGCCAGAGTGACCCGCGCGCCGGGCGCGGGCAAGAGGCAGGACCACCCTGCCCGCCGGATCAGCGCCGTCAGCCCAGCTCGCCGGGCTTGTACCAGTCGCCCATCTGAACCTGCGCGGCCTCGCCCACCATTTCGGCGAAGGCCGCCGGATCCTGCGTGCCACCGTCGCGGCCCCGGTAGTGGTAGGGATAGACATAGGCCGGCGCGAAGGCCTTGACCGCATCCGCCGCCGCCTCTGCCGTCATGGTGAAGGGCAGGTTCATGCAGACGAAGGCCAGATCGATATCCTGCAGCGCCCGCATCTCCGGGATGTCCTCGGTGTCGCCCGAGACGTAGATCCGGAAACGGTCCATCGTCAGCACATAGCCGTTGTCGCGCCCCTCGGGGTGGAAGGTCTTGCGCTCCTCGGTCGTGTTATAGGCCGGGATCGCATCGATCTGCAGGCCGGTCAGGCTGGCGCTGGCGCCGTTCTCCATCGCCTGCGCATTGGCCTTCAGATCCTCCGACAGCATGTCGAAGACCGCCGGGTTGGTGATCAGCTGCGTGTTTTCGCCCTTCACCGCGGCCAGCACCTCGGCATTGTAGTGGTCGCCGTGCTCATGCGTGATCAGGATCAGGTCGGCGGCAGGCATGCCCTCGTATTCGGACGGATCGCCGACCGGGTCGACGTAGATCACGCCCACCGGCGTGTCCAGCACGATCGAGGCATGGTGCACCGGATGCACCGTCACCGGCCCGGCCCCGGTTTCGAACATGTCGCCGCCATGGGCTGCGGCGCGGGCGCGGAAGGGCAGCACGGTGATCGTGCCGGCAGCGGCGGCAGTGGCCAGAAAGGCCCGTCTGGTCTGTGTCATGACTTCTCTCCCTGTGATGTGATCTGGGCGAGAGCTAGGACAATGCGCCGCCCCGTCCATGCAGGGTGACGGGAATGTCAGGGGCTGAAACGACAAAGGCGCCCGCAAAGGGGCGCCCGCATCGACTGTTGTCGGGGGTTGGCGGCTCAGCCGCGGAACCCGCCCTGGCTGCGCAGGTAGTCCGTCCAGCAAGGGACCGGCTCTGCCTTGAGACGCGCGGCAATGGCAAGAAAGATCGCTTTCATGGCTCTGCTCCGTTGGCGATAAACACTGCGCACCGGATACGCTGCACCGCAGCAAAGCACAAAGACCGTTTCCGCAGCCCCGCCATGCGCGCGCCGCATGGATTTGCGACCGATTCGGGACCAGCCCGCCGGAACGCCCCGGCGCCCGCCCCCCTCCTCTTCTCTGGTCTTCCAAATACCCTCGGGGGGAGGCCGCAGGCCGGGGGGCAGAGCCCCCGCACCGCCCGCCCGAAGCGGCACAGGGCCGGTCCGGCAGTGGGCGCGCCCGAACGCAAAAAGGCCCCGGAGCATCGCCCGGGGCCTTTTCCAAAGCTCTTAGAGGATCCGGCCTCAGCCGCGCTCTTCGACGATCTCGACGAGGTGCGGGATCTTGCGGATCATGCCGCGCACGGAGGGCGTGTCTTCCAGCTCGCGCACGCGGTGCATCTTGTTCAGGCCAAGCCCGATCAGCGTCTTGCGCTGGATTTCCGGGCGGCGGATCGGAGAACCGATCTGTTTGACGACGATGGTTGCCATGTGGATCAAGCCTCCTCAGCGACCTGGGTGGATTCCGCCGGGGCGTCTTCACGCTTGGGCAGGATATCCGCGACCTTCTTGCCACGACGCTGGGCGACGTTGCGCGGGGACTGCTCTTTCGAGAGACCTTCCAGCGTGGCACGGATCATGTTGTAGGGGTTCTGCGAGCCGGTCGACTTGGCGACGACGTCGTGCACACCCAGCATCTCGAAGACGGCACGCATCGGACCACCGGCGATGATACCGGTACCCTGAGGCGCGGTCCGCATCACGACGCGGCCGGCACCGTGACGGCCGGTGATGTCGTGGTGCAGGGTGCGGCCTTCTTTCAGCGGCACGCGCATCATCTTGCGCTTGGCCTGCTCGGTCGCCTTGCGGATGGCCTCGGGGACCTCCTTGGCCTTGCCCTTGCCGAAGCCGACGCGGCCCTTCTGGTCGCCGACCACGACGAGCGCGGCGAAACCGAAGCGCTTACCGCCCTTGACGGTCTTGGACACACGGTTGATCGCGACAAGACGATCTGCGAATTCCGGCGTTTCGTCGCGGTCGCGACGGTTGCCCCGGCGGTTATCACGTTCTGCCATTCAGGCTTTCCTTTTCCTTGGGTCCAAGAACCCGTTGTTCCCAATCCTGGTGATGCGCCAGGCGCGTCCCGGATCATCGAGGCCCGAGGGCCTGCAGGGGTGGTGGGCCGAAACCCACCCTGCCCCGGAATCGCGACCCCGGGACAAAGCGGCAGGGTGGGTCTTGCGACCCACCCCGACCATCAGATCTTCAGGCCTGCTTCGCGGGCCGCGTCGGCCGAGGGCCTTGACGCGACCGTGGAAGAGGAAACCGCCGCGGTCGAAGTAAGCTTCTTCCACACCGGCTGCCTTGGCACGCTCGGCAATCGCCGCGCCGACCTTTGCGACCGCCTCGACGTTGTTCTTGCCGACCACGCCCAGCGACGGCTCGAGCGACGAAGCCGAAGCCAGCGTCTTGCCCGCGATGTCGTCGATGAGCTGCACCGAGATGTTCTTGTTCGAACGGTGAACGGAAAGGCGCACGCGACCCGCGTTGACTTCCCGCAGCTTGTTCCGGACGCGCAGGCGGCGCTTCTGGAACAGTTGGAGTTTACTGTTAGCCATATCCCTGCGTCCTTACTTCTTCTTGCCTTCCTTCTGGAAGATGTACTCGCCCTTGTAGCGGATACCCTTCCCCTTGTACGGCTCGGGACGGCGCCAGTCGCGGATGTTCGCCGCAACCTGACCGACCTGCTGGGCATCGTGACCCTCGACGACGATTTCCGTCGGCTTCGGGCACACAACGGTGATGCCCTGCGGGATCTCGAAGTCCACGTCGTGCGAGTAGCCGAGGTTCAGCTTCAGGGTGTTGCCCTGAACCTGAGCGCGGTAACCCACACCCTGGATTTCCAGCTCTTTCTTGAAGGTGTTCTGCACACCGTGCACCAGGTTGGACACGACGGTGCGGGACATACCCCACTGCTGACGGGCGCGCTTGGAATTGCCGCGCGGCGTCACGGTGATCACGTTGTCGTTGACCGCAAGGGTCACGTCATCGGTCGCCGTGAAGGTCTGGGTGCCTTTCGGCCCCTTCACTTCGATGGTCTGGCCCTTCACCTCTGCCGAGACGCCCGAGGGCAGTTCGACGGGCTTCTTACCAATACGAGACATTGTCAGGCCTCCTTAGAATACGGTGCAAAGCACTTCGCCGCCGACGTTGGCTGCGCGTGCGTTTGCGTCCGACATCACACCCTTGGGGGTGGAGACAATCGACACGCCCAGGCCGTTGCGGACCGAGGGGATGTCACTGACGCCCATGTAGACGCGGCGACCGGGCTTGGAGACCCGCTTGAGCTCGCGAATGACGGGGGCGCCGTCGAAGTACTTCAGGCTGATCTCGAAGGCCGGGTGGCCGTTCTCGTCCGTGGTGGACTCGTAGCCGCGGATGTAGCCTTCGTCCGCCAGCACGTCGAGAACCCAGCCACGCAGCTTGGAGGCCGGCGTGTTGGTGACCGACTTGCCGCGCATGCCTGCGTTGCGGATACGGGTGAGCATATCGCCGATAGGATCGTTCATATCTTACCCTCCCTTACCAGCTGGATTTCACGACGCCGGGGAGCTTGCCGTTCGAGCCAAGCTCGCGCAGCATGATCCGGCTGATCTTCAGCTTGCGGTAGTACGCATGCGGACGACCCGTCAGCTGGCAGCGGTTGTGCAGCCGCGACGGAGCGGAGTTACGGGGCAGTTTCGCAAGCTTCAGACGCGCCTTGAAGCGCTCTTCCATCGGCTTGGATTCGTCGTTTGCGATTTCTTTCAGCTCGGCCCGCTTGGCGGCGTATTTCTCCACCAGGCGCTCCCGCTTCTTCTCGCGTTCGATCATGGATTTCTTGGCCATGTCTTGTCCTCTTACGCCTTGATGAACGGCATGTTGAAGTGCTTCAACAGCGCCTTGGCCTGGTCGTCGGCGGAATGCTCGCCGAACTGCTGGGCCGTGGTGGTCACGATGATGTCCATGCCCCAGACCTCGTCGACCTTGTCGAACTCGATCTCGGGGAACACGATGTGCTCTTTCAGGCCCATGGCAAAGTTGCCACGACCGTCGAAAGAGGGCTTCACACCGCGGAAGTCACGGATGCGGGGCATCGCGATGGTCACCAGACGGTCGAGGAATTCGTACATGCGCACGTCACGAAGGGTGACCTTCGCGCCGATGATCATGCCCTCACGCAGACGGAAGGGCGCGTGCGATTTCTTCGCCTTGGTGCCCACCGCCAGCTGGCCGGCGATCTTGGTCAGGTCCTCGACGGTACGACTTGGCCTTCTTGGAGTCGCGCACCGCCTCTGCACCGCAGCCGATGTTCAGGACGATCTTGTCCAGACGCGGGATCTGCATGTCGTTGGTGTAGCCGAACTCTTCCTTCATCGCGGCCTTGATGGTCTCGCGGTAGGTGGACTTCAGGCGCGGGGTGTAATTTGCAGCGTCAAGCATCAGATCACGTCTCCCGTGGTCTTGGCGAAGCGGACCTTCTTGCCGTCTTCCTCGCGGAAGCCAACGCGGGTCGCCTTGCCGTTGCCATCGACGATGGCGAGGTTCGACAGGTCGATCGGCAGGGCCTTGGGCACACGGCCGCCACTGGGCGGTCTGGCTTTGGCGGGTGTGGCGGATGGCAACGTTCACGCCGTCGACGACGGCCTTGCCGGCCTTGGGGTCGACAGAGGTGATCTCACCGGTCTTGCCCTTGTCCTTGCCGGTCAGAACGACGACCTTGTCACCCTTGCGGAGCTTGGCAGCCATTACAGCACCTCCGGAGCAAGCGAAATGATCTTCATGAAGTTCTTCGCGCGCAGTTCACGCACCACCGGCCCGAAGATACGGGTGCCGACAGGCTCGCCCGAGTTGTTCAGGATGACGGCAGCGTTGCGGTCAAAGCGGATGGACGTGCCGTCTTCGCGGCGGACTTCCTTGGCGGTGCGCACGACGACGGCCTTGCGGACGTCACCCTTCTTCACGCGACCACGCGGAATTGCCTCCTTCACCGACACCACGATGATGTCGCCGACAGAGGCATAACGGCGGTGCGAACCGCCCAGAACCTTGATGCACTGAACCTTCCGGGCTCCGGAATTGTCAGCAACATCCAGATTTGTCTGCATCTGGATCATGGATTTTCTCCCGACGTCCCGGACCGCTCTGCAGAGAACATTGGTCCGGGGGTTTCGAATAGGTTCGGGGCCGCGTGAACGGCCCCGACACTGCCCTTAGTGGGCGGCTTCTGCTTCGTGTGCGGCTTCTTCGATCTTCTGGGCTTCGGCGGCAGCCTCGGCGCGCAGCTTCTCGTGTTCTGCCTTCATCTCTTCGGTCATGACTTCCCAGCGCTTGGTCTTCGACTTCGGCGCGCACTCACGGATGAGGACGTTGTCGCCGACGTTGAAGATCTCGCCTTCGTCATGGGCGCGGTACTTCTTGGACTTCTTGATCGTCTTCTGAAGAACCGGGTGCTTGAAGCGGCGGACAACCTGGACCGTCACGGTCTGGGCGTTGGCGGTGGAGGTCACGGTGCCTGCAAGGATACGCTTGGGCATTGCTTATGCCTCCGTCTTGGCCGCGTCGGCGGCTTTCTGGTTCAGGACGGTCTTCACCCGCGCGACGTCGCGGCGGACCTGGCGCATGCGCGCGGTGTTTTCCAGCTGGCTCGTGGCCGCCTGGAAGCGGAGGTTGAAAGCCTCCTTCTTGAGCTCGACAAGCTGATCCCGGAGCTGGTCCGGGGTCTTGTCACGGAGTTCCTGGGCGTTCATGCGCCTCTCCTTTGTTGCAACATCACCGGAAGGCCCCCGTCTGCCTAGGCGTGCAGGGTCACCCTGATTCCGGTGGAGTCCGTGGATGAGCGGCCCCTATAGGCCCTTATCGCCAACAGGGCAAGGGAAACTTGACGTGCCGCCGGGCGCCTAGGCGTCGAAACGCGAGCGCCGCAGCCGGGCAAGATGGCCGTCGCGGATGGCAAGCGGATGCACGACACCCAATTGCGCCGGGATCTCAGGCAGTTCGAGGATCCGCGCGATGGCGAAGCGGTGATTGCCGCCGCCGCTGCGCAGGCAGGTGCCGTCGCGGGCCAGGTGCACGAAGGTCGCGCCGTGTTCGCGCCGGTAATAGGCATCGGGCAACTCGTGCATCCGCAAGAGGCGCCCGCGCTGCCGGGTTTCGGAGAAGATGCGGTCAAGACGGCTGTAGCGCTCCTTGACCTCCTCGACGCTGCGGCAGCCGTCCGGCGCCTCGCCGCGCTCCAGTTTCGCCATGAGGTCGCGGAAAACCGGGGTTTCCTCCCAGTCGGCACCCTCGACCCAATGCATGTGGCAGCTGGTGAACTTGAAGCCTTCCTGCACCGGGCTTCTGTTGAGATCCCAGTCACCGTCCAGAACCAGACCGCTGGAATGGCGTCGCAGCTTGGGCCCGCCCGGCCAGAAGAACCCCTCGGTGCCCCGCACCGGGTCGGGAAAGACCGCCATGTCCGACAACGGCCCCTCGGCCCCGAACCGCAGTCGGTTCAGCAGGTCGCGCAGGAACTTGCGCGGCTGCTGCGCCTCGATGGCGCGGACCAGATCCTGCAAGATGCCTCCGGGCAAGGCGCCATGGGTTATCGCGGCCACTGTCACACATCCCTCACTGAAGTGACATGAAACAGTTACATCGGACCGCGCGCCGGGCAAATCAAGAGAAGAATAGGCAACCTCCCGGAAAAGTGCCCTGCCGGGCGGGGCCTACTCCCACTTGTAGTTGAAGCTGACCGAGATACGCTCTTGCTCGGACATGTTCATCGGCACCTCGTGGCGCAGCCACGACTCCCACAGCAGCACCTCGCCCACTGCCGGTTTCTCGTAGATGAAGCTCCGCAGCTCTTCCCGCGCGCCCTTGCGCCGGGTCGGCGCCCCCATCATGAAGCCCAGCCGCGGGTCCTCCAGCTTCAGCGCCGAAGCGCCCTCGGGCATGGCGACATAGGTCGTCCCCGAGATCACCGAATGCGGATGCAGGTGCAGACCGTGGCTACCGCCCTCGGGCAGGATGTTGATCCACAGGTCTTCCAGTTGCAGCGCCTTGTCGCCCAGGTCGAATTCCAGGTCCTCGGCAAAGGCGGCGACATGGGCATCCAGCGCCGTCTTCAGATCGGCGAAGATCGGAAAGCGCCGGGGCAGGTCCGCCAGCGAGGCATAGGAGGTGTAGCCCGGAAAGCCCTCGGCCTCGCACCAGTCCTGCCCGGCCTCGTCGTCCTCGGCGATGGACAGGCAGGCGGCCTCCAGCTCGGCGGCATCGACGGCAGGCGCGTGTTCGGACAGGGCAGCGCGGTAAAGACGGGTGGCAAAGAGCGAGCGGATCGCGGGCATGACGGAACTCCGTGGATCAATCTGGTTCGAGGCAATGGAATCCTAACCTCTCGCCGTCAAGGTCGCCGCACAGAATGAGAGGCCAGAGCAGAATGTTCTCCAGACCGTTTCCCGGCGCCGCCGCCGGACCCTCCGCCATGGCCATGGCGATCCCTGCCCTCCTGTGCGCCCTGCTCGCGCCCCCGCCCGCCTCGGCGCAGTCGCTCTTTCCCGGCAGTGCCGACAGCCGGCGCGCGGCCCTCCTGCCCGCGCCCTCCGGGGAGGGTGGCCAGCCCCGCACCGCCAGCCTCTTTACCGGCACCGGGGCAGGCAGCCTCTTTGCCCCCCTGCCCGCCCCCGCCATCACCGCCCGCCCCACCGATCCGGCGATCCTGCCGGGCACAGGCGCGGCGGACCGCCTGCGCCACCTGATTGCCGAGGCAGAGGCCGGGCGCGCGGGCTACGACGCGGTCAACCACGGCGCCCGGATCCAGCCGCCGCGCCGCCCTTCGACCATGACCATCGGCGAGATCTACGACTGGATCGCCGCCACCCCGGGCCAGCCCCATGCCATCGGGCGCTACCAGTTCATCCCCGCGACGCTGCGCCGCCTGATCCGGGCGCAGGGCCTCGACCCGGGCGCGGTCTTCTCGCCCGCCCTGCAGGACCGCCTTGCCGACCAGCTGCTCGCCGAGGCCGGCCTCGGGTCATTCCAACGCGGAGAAATGACGCGCCGCACCTTCATGAAGCGCCTCGCCCGGATCTGGGCCGGCCTGCCCCTGCCCTCGGGCAAATCCTACTACCAGGGTGTTGCGGGCAACAAGGCCACCATGAGCTGGGCGCGGTTCGAAGCGGCCATGGCGCAAATCTTCCCGGGCTGACCCACGCGCCGGGGGCCCCCGAAACCACCCCCTGCTTCTTCTTGGTCCAAATACCTGAAGCCCGGGCGCCCCCGGCGTCCCGGTTGACCCGGCCCCCCCGCCGGTCGTCGTCCCGGTGGCAGGCCGCAAGGGCGCCGCCGGCCCGGCTCGCCCGGTCCCGGTGCACGGCAGCGGACAAAGCAAAACCCCCGGGCCATTGCTGACCCGGGGGTTTCCTGTTCCGTCGGGTGGGTCATAGAACCACCGTCCGTTTACCAGTCCTCGCGGAGGACGACGCGGGTCTTGATCGGCAGCTTCATGGCGGCCAGACGCAGCGCCTCGCGGGCCACCTCTTCACCGACGCCGTCGATCTCGAACATCACGCGACCCGGCTTGACCTTGCAGGCCCAGCGATCGACCGAGCCCTTGCCCTTACCCATACGAACCTCGATCGGCTTGGCGCTGACCGGGGTGTCCGGGAAGATGCGGATCCAGACGCGACCCTGACGCTTCATGTGACGCGTCATGGCACGGCGGGCTGCCTCGATCTGGCGGGCGGTGACCCGCTCGGGCTCGAGCGCCTTCAGACCGTAGGTACCGAAGTTCAGGTCAGAGCCGCCCTTGGCCTCACCCTTGATCCGGCCCTTGAACATCTTGCGGAATTTTGTGCGCTTAGGTTGAAGCACGACGCTTACCTCCGATCATCGCGACGGCCACCGGCGCCACGCGGGGCCGGGCCGTCCTGGATTTCCTGCGACTTGCGGTCACGCGCCTGCGGGTCGTGGTCCATGATCTCGCCTTTGAAGATCCAGACCTTGATCCCGATGATGCCGTAGGGCGTGGTCGCCTCGACATTCGCGTAATCGATGTCGGCACGCAGGGTGTGCAGCGGCACGCGGCCTTCGCGGTACCATTCGGTCCGTGCGATCTCTGCACCGCCGAGACGGCCCGCGACGTTCACCCGGATACCCAGGGCCCCCATGCGCATGGCGTTCTGCACGGCCCGCTTCATCGCGCGACGGAAGGACACGCGGCGCTCCAGCTGCTGGGCGATGCTTTCGCCAACCAGCTGCGCGTCGAGTTCCGGCTTCCGCACTTCGACGATGTTCAGGTGCAGTTCGCTGTCGGTCATGCGAGCCAGCTTCTTGCGAAGCACCTCGATGTCCGCGCCCTTCTTGCCGATGATCACGCCCGGACGCGCGGTGTGAATGGTCACACGGCACTTCTTGTGGGGGCGTTCGATGATCACGCGGGCGATGCCGGCCTGCTTGCACTCTTCATGGATGAAGTCGCGGATCTTGAGATCCTCGAGAAGCAGGTTGCCGTAGTCCTTGGTGTCTGCGTACCAGCGCGAGTCCCAGGTGCGGTTCACCTGAAGACGCATGCCGATCGGATTGGTCTTGTTACCCATCAGGCCTGCTCCTCGACTTGACGCACTTTGATCGTGATTTCCGAGAACGGCTTGTTGATGCGGCCAAAGCGGCCACGTGCCCGGGGACGCCCGCGCTTCATCACAAGGTTCTTGCCCACGTAGGCCTCGGCGACGACCAGTTCATCGACGTCCAGACCGTGGTTGTTCTCGGCGTTCGCGATGGCGGACTGCAGGCACTTCTTGACGTCGATGGCGATCCGCTTCTTCGAGAAGGTCAGGTCCGTGAGGGCCTTTTCCACCTTCTTGCCACGGATCAGCGCAGCGACGAGGTTCAGTTTCTGCGGGCTGGTGCGCAGCATGCGCAGCTTTGCCATCGCCTCGTTGTCCGCCACGCGGCGGGGATTCTTATCCTTGCCCATGGCTTACTTCCTCTTGGCTTTCTTGTCGGCTGCGTGACCGTAATAGGTGCGCGTCGGCGAGTATTCACCGAACTTCTGGCCGATCATGTCCTCGGTCACGTTGACCGGGACGTGCTTCTGGCCGTTGTAGACGCCAAACGTCAGGCCCACGAACTGGGGCAGGATCGTCGAGCGGCGCGACCAGATCTTGATGACTTCGTTTTTGCCCGACTCGCGCGACTTCTCGGCCTTCTTCAGGACGTAAGCGTCGACGAACGGACCTTTCCAAACAGAGCGTGACATAGATCAGCGACCCTTCTTCTTGGCATGGCGCGAACGGACGATAAGCCGCGAGGACGCCTTGTTGGGGTTGCGGGTGCGCTTGCCCTTGGTCGGCTTGCCCCAGGGCGTCACCGGGTGACGACCACCGGAGGTCCGGCCTTCACCACCACCGTGCGGGTGGTCGATCGGGTTCATGACGACGCCGCGGACGGAGGGACGCTTGCCCATGTGGCGGACGCGACCGGCTTTGCCGAGGTTCTGGTTCGAGTTGTCGGGGTTCGAGACCGCGCCAACCGTGGCCAGGCACTCCTGACGGACCATGCGCAGTTCGCCCGAAGACAGGCGGATCTGGGCGTAACCGCCGTCACGGCCGACGAACTGGGCATAGGTGCCCGCGGCGCGTGCGATCTGGCCACCCTTGCCGGGCTTCAGCTCGATGTTGTGGACGATCGTACCGATGGGCATGCGCGAGAACGGCTTGGTGTTGCCCGGCTTGATGTCCGCGCTCTCGGACGAGACGATCTTGTCGCCGACGCCAAGACGCTGGGGTGCGAGGATATAGGCCTGCTCGCCGTCGTCATACTGGATGAGGGCGATGAAGGCGGTGCGGTTGGGGTCGTATTCGATCCGAACGACGATGCCGTTCACGTCGAACTTGTTCCGCTTGAAATCGACGATGCGATACAGACGCTTTGCGCCACCACCGCGGCGGCGTGCCGTGATACGTCCGGTGTTGTTCCGGCCACCCTTCTTCGTCAGACCCTCGGTGAGGGCCTTGACGGGGCGTCCTTTGTACAGCTCCGAACGGTCGATCAGCACCAGCCCGCGCTGGCCCGGCGTCGTCGGCTTGTACGACTTGAGTGCCATGCTTTCTGTCTTCCGTAAGCTTCCGGCGGGTTTCCCCGCCTGTGTGTGGGGCCATGCGGCCCGGGGTATAGGCCCCCGAAGGTGCCCGGTTAGATCGCCCGCAGACAAAAGCGAAGCCCCGGACGAATCCGGGGCCGCTGCGGATGGGCTCTGTTACGGGAGGTTGGGCAAAGGGTCAAGGGAACAAATCCCAAGCCAGCCTGGCGCCGCCTGTGGCGCGCGCGATCTCGCCCTGTGACAGGCCGCCGAAGAGCCCGGCTGTGAGGCAGGGCTTGCCTGTGCGGCGCGCGTGGCCGGTTCGGACGGGTGGGCAAACTGGCCATTCACGCGGGACAGCGCCCCGGCCGGCTCTCCGACCAGAGGCCCGGCCGCCGCCCCCCCCACCCCGAAAACCCGGGGGCCGCATCCACGAAAAAGAGGCGCCCCGGTTTCCCGGGACGCCCCTCGAAAGTCCTTCCACCGGCCCGGAACGGGCCGAAAGCGGAATTACTTGAGTTCGATTTCGGCGCCAGCCTCTTCGAGCTTCTTCTTGATTTCCTCGGCTTCGTCCTTGGAAACGCCTTCCTTGACAGCCTTGCCGCCGGCCTCGACCAGCTCTTTGGCTTCTTTCAGGCCCAGGCCGGTGATGCCGCGGACTTCCTTGATGACGTTGATCTTCTTGTCGCCAGCGGACTTCAGGATCACGTCGAACTCGGTCTTCTCTTCCTCGGCTGCGGCTTCGCCGCCACCTGCGGGGCCAGCCATCATGACGGCGCCACCGGCTGCGGGCTCGATGCCGTACTCGTCCTTGAGGATGGTTTTCAGTTCCTGGGCTTCCGGGAGGGTCAGGCCAACGATTTGTTCAGCCAGTGCTTTGAGATCAGCCATTTTGATGCTCTTTCCGGTTTGGTTATGGGTTCCAACGTCAGGGAGAACTCCCCACGCGGATCAAAAGGTTGCTTACGCCGCCTCTGCCTTTTCCTCGATCGTGGAAAGGATGGAAGCGATGTTCGAAGCAGGCGCGCCAATGGCACCGGCGATGTTGGAGGCGGGTGCGCCGATGCAGCCGACGATGGAAGCAATAAGCTCATCGCGCGACGGCATTTTCGACACGGCCTCGACACCGGCACGGTCCAGAGTGGTGCCGCCCATTGCGCCACCAAGGATTTCCAACTTCTTGTTGTCCTTGGCGAAGTCTTCGATGACCTTGGCCGCTGCGACCGGGTCTTCGGAGAAGGTCAGCACCGTCATGCCGTCCAGATACTGCGAGATCCCCTCGGCGGGGGTCCCTTGGACGGCAATCTTGGCGAGCTTGTTCTTGGCGACACGGACCACGGCTTCGCCCGAACGGGCACGTACCGCGAAGGTCCGTCATTTCTGCAACCGTGAGACCCTCGTAGCGGGCAACCACCACGACGCCAGAGCTTTCGAAGATCTGGCCGAGTTCCTCGACCACTTTCTCTTTCTGGGCTCTATCCACAGTTTCACTCCAAGTAGTGGAGGGCGGACCCTCCGGCTCGTTTTGGCCGGGGTTGGACCCCGACCGCAATAAGTCCGAATGAAGGGTCGACGCATCCTGTGGCACCCATGCGCGTGGCCGGGGTGACTGAAGATGTCTCTTCCCGTCTCGGGCAGGACTTAGTGCCTTGCGGCAGCCCACCGTCTCGGACGAATGCAGGGGACGACGAATCGCCCGGTTCCTGCGAGTGGCTTCTTTAGCAGGATTCGCAGGGATGTGAAGGGGGGACCGCGGGCACCATGCGTGGATGCCCAAGACACCACCCCGGACGCGGGCCGCCGCCCCCCCCTGCCCCGGGTGTCGCACCCGGGACCGAGGCGGGCCGGGATCAGCGGGCGGCCAGACGCTGCCGCAGGGCGCGCGAGAAGGCGACCGGATCGGCGATGCCGTAAAGCTCGCGGATCAGCGGCGAGATCAGCGCGCCCTCCTCGACCTCGGCAAAGGCACGGTCGGTCGGAATGAAGCCCTGTTCGTAGAGGAAGGCCGCCGAGAAGCCGGGCAGCACCCAGGCCTTGTCGAGAGGCACCGCCTTCGGGTCGATCCGGTTGACCGTCCGCGCCAGCACGTTGGTGCAGTTCGAGAAGAGCGTATTGTACCAGCGCGGCTCTGCCTGCAGCTCTGCCGTCTCGTCGAGCATGGCGCGCAGCACGGCCTTCTGATGCTCCAGCGGGATGGTGAGCGGATAGAGGTAGAGGCGGTCGTCGGCCATGAACTCGGAATTGCCGTACATGTCGCGTTCGGTGGTCCAGACGAACATGTATTCGAAGATCGGCAGGACGGCGGCCACGGGGCGGAATAGGCCTCTCCGACCTCGCGGCGCGCCTCGATCGAGGCGACATAGGCGGAGCCGTCCTCGAAGGCGAAGGTCAGCATGGTGTGGGCGATGGCCTCCACCGCGCCGAAGGGTTCGACGAGGAAATAGGCCTGCGTCAGGCTGTCGGGATCGATGTCGCGGGCGATCCAGGCCTCGCGGGTGGGGGTGCCGTCCTCTGCATAGTCCCAGTCGCGGATATTGCTCAGGGTATAAAGGCCGTCCTGCCGCGCGACCTCGGGCAAGTGGGCGTGGTCGGCACGCCAGTTGCGGTCGTGCGAGGGGGTGTGAAGCTGCCAGTTCACCCAGAGCCCGGCGGGCAGGAAGACGATCAGCGCGAGGAGAAAAAGGAGAACACGTTTCATGCCGGTGGATTAGCGCCGGATTGTCGCGATAGGAAGGCTTTCCGGCGGCGCCTTTCGCGTCGGCAGCCTGGCGGCCTGCCGGAACGGGGAAGACGCGCGGGCCTGGCGCCCGTGGCCGGTGTTGCCCTCAGGTATTTTTTCCAAAGAGAAACAGGGGCGGCGCCCCCTTGGCGGCGCGGGATGCCCCGTGGAAAGCGGGCGCGGCGCGCCCGTCAGGCGAAGACCCGGCGGATGTGATCCGCGTCGATGGCGAAGCGGCTGCGGAACAGCGCCTCTCCGGCGGCGTCGAGGCGCGGCAGGGAGACGGGTTTGACGTGTTTCTTCTGGCGCGAGTCGTTGTGGTCGTTGTGGCCGCGCACATACATGGCGGTATCGGTGAAGGTCACGGTGGGCATGAACTGGTTGATCCTGGCGTGGCCGAAGTTCATGATCGTCTGCCGGGCGCCGGGCTGCACGGCCATGGCCTGCGCGACACCCCAGTAGGGGGTCACGCATTCCTCGGCGTGGATGCCCTGCGCGTCGGGGCGACCGATGTAGCCGCGGTTCCAGTCGAAACCGACGAGGCGGTGCCCGGCGGTCAGGGCGGCACAGTCCCGGGCGGCGGCGCGCAGGGTGGCCACGAAATCCACCGCCACCGCATCGTCGTCGTCATGGCGGAATTGCAGGCAGGGCTGGCCCATGTCGCGGGCGGCATTGATGACCTCCTGGCAGACCTGGCGGTGCGGGCCGGGGGTCCGGGGCACCACGACGGCTTGCGGGAAGCCCTCGACCAGCGCCAGCAGGCGTTGCATCCAGCGGTCGGGCATGGCCGCGCCCACGAGGATGAGGAAGGTAAAGTCGCCGTCCGTCTGGGCGCGCAGGCCGGGCAGGCAGAGGGTCTCGAAGTGGCGGAAGCGTTCCTCCATCCGTTCGGGCGCATAGAGGTAGGCCATGCGCGCCGCGACAGAGCTGTGTTCCACCTGAAAGCCGCCCTCGGCCGGATAGGAGAAGCGGCAGAAGCCGATGACGTGCATGGGTGCCCTCTGGTCTTGTCCCGGGCGAGAGTGGCAGCGGTCCGGTAGCCTGTCCAGAGCCTGCCGAGCGCCGTCGGGGGCCTTGTTGACAAGACGGGCGACTCTGCGTATACGCCGCACAAATCCGTCACGCCCCGCATAGCCGGGCGTGTCTGGTCTTTGCAGATATGGACTACCGCAAGGTCCGGGCAACTAAGCCCCGACCCTCTGGTACGCCCCCGCGTCGACGCCTTCGGTACAGGGTCGGATGCGGACCTATTGTCGTTTGTGCGCTTCGCGCGCGGACGTACGCGAACCGGCCCGTCAGGGTGCCAAGCGGCATCCGGGTCAGACCTGAACCGCCGGGCTTCATCCCCGGCAACACCGCAAGAAGCACGGGGATACCCATTCCATGCCCACGATCCAGCAGCTGATCCGCAAGCCGCGGCAGCCCAAAGTCAAGCGCTCGAAGTCCCAGCACCTCGAGCAGTGCCCGCAGAAGCGCGGCGTCTGCACCCGCGTCTATACCACGACCCCGAAGAAGCCGAACTCGGCCATGCGGAAAGTCGCCAAGGTGCGTCTGACCAACGGTTACGAGGTGATCAGCTACATCCCCGGTGAAAGCCACAACCTTCAGGAGCACTCTGTGGTTCTGATCCGCGGCAATGCCGGGTGAAAGACCTTCCCGGTGTGCGTTACCACATCCTGCGCGGTGTTCTGGATACCCAGGGCGTCAAGGACCGCAAGCAGCGCCGTTCGAAGTACGGCGCCAAGCGTCCCAAGTGATCACCCGGGTGCGTGACAGCCGCGCACCCGTCCCGGATACCGTTAGGGTGCGGGCCCGTCCCGCACCGCCGTTGAGAAGAGAGACAGTCCTATGTCCCGTCGTCACGCCGCAGAGAAGCGCGAAGTCCTGCCCGACGCCAAGTATGGCGATATCGTGCTGACCAAATTCATGAACAACCTGATGTACCACGGCAAGAAATCCGCCGCTGAGCGCATCGTCTACAACGCGCTCGACCGCGTCGAAGCCAAGGTCAAGCGCGCGCCCGTGGAAATCTTCCACGAGGCCCTGGACAACATCAAGCCGTCGGTCGAGGTCCGCTCGCGCCGCGTCGGTGGTGCCACCTACCAGGTGCCCGTCGAAGTCCGCCCGGAGCGCCGCGAGGCGCTGGCGATCCGCTGGCTGATCACCGCGTCCCGCGCACGCAACGAAAACACCATGGAAGAGCGTCTGGCCGGTGAGCTGATCGATGCCGTCCAGTCCCGTGGTGCCGCTGTGAAGAAGCGCGAAGACACCCACAAGATGGCCGACGCCAACAAGGCGTTCAGCCACTACCGCTGGTAACAGGAGCCCACCCACATGGCACGCGAATATCCGCTGCAGCGCTACCGCAACTTCGGGATCATGGCGCATATCGACGCCGGCAAGACCACGATGACCGAGCGCATCCTGTTCTACACCGGCAAGAACCACAAGATGGGCGAGACCCACGAAGGCGCCTCCACCATGGACTGGATGGAGCAGGAAGCCGAGCGCGGGATCACCATCACCTCGGCGGCGACGACGACCTTCTGGCAGCGCCAGATCGACCCGACCGCCGACGGCACCTCCGAGACCAAGACCCGCTTCAACATCATCGACACCCCCGGACACGTCGACTTCACCATCGAGGTGGAACGGTCCCCGGCGGTTCTCGACGGTGCCGTTGCGCTGCTCGACGGCAACGCCGGCGTGGAGCCGCAGACCGAGACGGTCTGGCGTCAGGCCGACCGTTACAAGGTGCCGCGTCTGGTCTTCGTCAACAAGATGGACAAGATCGGCGCCGACTTCTTCAACTGCGTGCGCATGGTCAAAGAGCGTACCGGCGGCACCCCGCTGCCGATCGCGCTGCCGATCGGGGCCGAGGACAAGCTGGAAGGCATCGTCGACCTGATCACCATGGAAGAATGGGTCTGGATCGGTGAAGACCTGGGCGCCTCCTGGGAGCGCCGCCCTATCCGTGACGATCTTCAGGATCTCGCCAACGAATGGCGCGACAACATGATCGAGCTTGCCGTCGAGCAGGACGACGAGGCCATGGAAGCCTACCTGGAAGGCGAGATGCCCGACGAGGCGACCCTGCGCAAGCTTATCCGCAAGGGTACGCTGTCGCTGTCCTTCTTCCCGATGCTGGCCGGTTCGGCGTTCAAGAACAAGGGCGTGCAGCCGCTGCTCAACGCCGTTGTCGACTTCCTGCCCGGTCCGCTGGACGTGCCGACGCTTATGGGCTTCTCGCCCGACGACGAAAGCGAAGAGCGCAACATTGCCCGCCCGGCAAGCGACGAAGAGCCCTTCTCGGCCACGGCGTTCAAGATCATGAACGACCCCTTTGTCGGCTCGCTGACCTTCACCCGGATCTATTCCGGCGTGTTGTCCAAGGGTGACGGCATGCTGAACTCGACCAAGGGCAAGCGCGAGCGTGTCGGTCGGATGATGCTCATGCACGCCGTGGATCGTGAAGAGATCGAAGAGGCCTTTGCGGGCGACATCATCGCGCTGGCGGGTCTGAAGGACACCACCACCGGTGACACGCTCTGCGATCCCAAGGCCCCGGTGGTTCTGGAAACCATGACCTTCCCGGATCCGGTGATCGAGATCGCGGTCGAGCCCAAGACCAAGGGCGACCGAGGAAAAGATGTCCCGGGGTCTGGCCCGTCTGGCTGCCGAAGACCCCTCCTTCCGCGTGGAAACCGACCTGGAATCGGGTCAGACCATCATGAAGGGCATGGGCGAACTTCACCTCGACATCCTCGTCGACCGCCTGAAGCGCGAGTTCAAGGTCGAGGCCAACATCGGTGCCCCGCAGGTGGCCTATCGCGAGACCATCGGTCACGAGGTCGAGCACACCTACACCCACAAGAAGCAGTCGGGTGGTTCGGGTCAGTTCGCCGAGGTCAAGCTGGTCATCACCCCGACAGAGCCGGGCGAAGGCTATTCGTTCGAATCGAAGATCGTCGGCGGCGCGGTGCCGAAGGAATACATCCCGGGTGTCGAAAAGGGCATCAAGTCGGTCATGGACTCCGGTCCGCTGGCAGGCTTCCCGGTGATCGACTTCAAGGTCGCCCTGATCGACGGTAAGTTCCACGACGTGGACTCCTCGGTTCTGGCCTTCGAAATCGCCGCCCGCATGTGCATGCGCGAAGGCCTTCGCAAGGCCGGCGCCAAGCTGCTGGAACCGATGATGAAGGTCGAGGTCGTGACGCCGGAAGAATACACCGGTGGCATCATCGGCGACCTGACCTCGCGTCGGGGTCAGGTGTCGGGGCAGGAACCGCGCGGCGTCGCCGTTGCGATCAACGCCTTCGTGCCGCTGGCCAACATGTTCGGCTACATCAACACCCTGCGTTCGATGTCCTCGGGCCGTGCGAACTTCACCATGCAGTTCGCTCATTACGACCCGGTGCCGCAGAACATCTCGGACGAGATCCAGGCCAAATTCGCATAACCGGGGCGGCGGGGTGAACCCCGCCCTACCCACCACCGTAGGCCGGGCTTCAGCCCGGCACCCGAAACAAAAAGGGAGCCTATACAATGGCAAAGGCAAAGTTTGAACGCGGCAAGCCGCACTGCAACATCGGCACGATCGGTCACGTCGACCACGGCAAGACGACGCTGACGGCGGCGATCACGAAGTACTTCGGCGACTTCCGCGCCTACGACCAGATCGACGGCGCGCCCGAAGAGAAGGCCCGCGGTATCACGATCTCGACCGCACACGTCGAGTACGAGACCGAGAACCGTCACTACGCGCACGTCGACTGCCCCGGCCACGCCGACTACGTGAAGAACATGATCACCGGTGCCGCCCAGATGGACGGCGCGATCCTGGTGGTGAACGCGGCTGACGGCCCGATGCCGCAGACCCGCGAGCACATCCTGCTGGGCCGCCAGGTGGGTATCCCCGCCATGGTCGTGTTCATGAACAAGGTTGACCAGGTCGACGACGAAGAGCTGCTCGAGCTCGTCGAGATGGAAATCCGCGAACTGCTCTCCGCCTACGACTTCCCGGGCGACGACATTCCGATCATCGCGGGCTCCGCTCTGGCGGCGATGGAAGGCCGTGATCCGGAAATCGGCGAGAACAAGATCCGCGAACTGATGGCGGCCAGTGGACGAGTACATCCCGCAGCCGGCACGCGCGATCGACCAGCCCTTCCTGATGCCGATCGAAGACGTCTTCTCGATCTCCGGTACGTGGTACGGTTGTGACCGGTCGTGTCGAGCGTGGCGTGATCAACGTCGGCGACGAAATCGAGATCGTGGGCATCCGCGACACCTCGAAGACCACCTGCACCGGCGTCGAGATGTTCCGCAAGCTGCTGGACCGCGGTGAAGCGGGCGACAACATCGGCGCGCTGCTGCGCGGTGTCGACCGTGAGGGCGTCGAGCGCGGCGAGGTTCTCTGCAAGCCGGGTTCGGTGAAGCCGCACACGAAGTTCGAGTGCGAGGTCTACATCCTGACCAAGGAAGAGGGTGGCCGTCACACGCCGTTCTTCAAGAACTACCGTCCGCAGTTCTACTTCCGCACCACCGACGTGACCGGCACGGTCGAGCTGCCCGAGGGCACCGAGATGGTGATGCCGGGCGACAACCTGAAGTTCAACGTCGAGCTGATCGCCCCCATCGCGATGGAAGACGGCCTGCGCTTCGCCATCCGCGAAGGTGGCCGCACCGTCGGTTCGGGCGTTGTGTCCAAGATCGTCGAGTAATTCGCTTCGCGAATTGCTCGCGTGGGCGGCAGGGTATTCGCGTCATCAGACGCGAATGTCCCGAGAGCCCACCCGGTCGAGTTCAAGGAAAGGGCGCCCCACGGGGCGCCCTTTCTGCTTGGTGGCAATGGGAAGTTCACAGCCCCGGCTCCAACCCGCGCAGTCCGGGGCCAGGCCGCCCCTCCCCTGCTAGAGACCTGTCTTCGACGAGACGGGCCGCCCCCGGGCTGGCCAATTCCGCTGCTGCCAGTGCGACTTGGCTTGCATTCTACTGGATTGACGGGGATATAGAGCGTCCCGAGGCCGGTCGCCGCGCTCCACGGCGCATGCCAGAACGCCCCGGCCAGAAGGGTCCATCGCTCGCTCACCAGCGAGAAAAGCGGCACAGTCACGGCCTTTCCCCCACCACGACACTTGCCCCACGCCCTCAAACCGCCTATACGCCCGCAACGGCCCATGGGTCGGGAAGGGCGGGGTGATTCTCCGCCCTTTAAGGTTCGACGAGGGGTTCCGAATGAGCGGCGCTCCTCCTCTCAACCTCAATGCCAAGACAGGACTGTTCGATGAACCAGAACATCCGTATCCGGCTGAAGGCGTTCGATTACCGCGTGCTCGACGCAAGCACCCAGGAAATCGTGAACACCGCAAAGCGCACCGGCGCCACCGTCCGTGGTCCGATCCCGCTGCCGAACAAGATCGAGAAATACACCGTTCTGCGTGGTCCCCACGTGAACAAGAAGTCGCGCGACCAGTTCGAGATCCGTACGCACAAGCGTCTGCTCGACATCGTCGACCCGACCCCGCAGACCGTTGACGCCCTGATGAAGCTCGACCTCGCCGCCGGCGTGGACGTCGAGATCAAGGTTTAAGGGGGTCCCATGCGTACTGGTATCATCGCCAAGAAAATCGGCATGACCCGTCTGTTCATGGAAGACGGCAAGCAGATCCCGGTGACCGTGCTGCAACTGGATAACCTCCAGATCGTTGCACAGCGCACCGAAGAAGCCCATGGCTACACCGCCGTCCAGCTGGGCGCCGGCACCGCCAAGGCCAAGCGCACCTCGCAGGCCATGCGCGGCCACTTCGCCAAGGCGAACGTGGAACCCAAGCGCAAGGTCGCCGAGTTCCGCGTCTCTGCCGACAACCTGATCGAAGTGGGCGAGGAAATCATCGCCGACCATTACTTCGAAGGTCAGTTCGTCGACGTGGCGGGCACGACCATCGGTAAGGGTTTTGCGGGTGCCATGAAGCGGCACAACTTCGGCGGTCTGCGCGCCACGCACGGCGTGTCGATCAGCCACCGTTCGCACGGCTCCACCGGTCAGTGTCAGGACCCCGGCAAGGTGTTCAAGGGCAAGAAGATGGCTGGCCACATGGGCGCCGTCCGCGTGACCACGCAGAACCTGCAGGTCGTCAAGACCGACAGCGACCGCGGCCTGATCATGATCAAGGGCGCCGTTCCCGGCCCCAAGGGTTCCTGGGTGACCGTCAAGGACGCCGTCAAGAAGCCGGTTCCCGAGAACGTGATCCTGCCCGCCGCTCTCATGAGCGCCAAGCGTGAAGCCATGAAGGCCGCCGAGGAAGCCGCGGCAGCCGCCGCAGCCGAAGCCGAGGCCGAAGCCAAGCGTCTGGCCGAAGAGCAGGCCGCCGCAGAGGCAGCCGCGCTGAAGGACGCCGAGCAGTCGATCGAGGCCGACAAGGCTGAAGACGGTGCCGAGCCCGAGAAGAAGGAAGGCGACGAATGAAACTCGACGTGATCAAACTGGACGGCGGCAACGCCGGGTCGGTCGAGCTGGACGAGGCCCTGTTCGGGCTGGATCCGCGCGCCGACATCCTGCACCGCGTGGTGCGCTGGCAGCGCAACAAGGCGCAGGCTGGCACCCACAAGGTCAAGACCCGCTCGGAAGTGTCCTACTCGACCAAGAAGATCTATCGCCAGAAGGGCACGGGCGGCGCACGCCACGGCTCGCGCAAGGCGCCGATCTTCCGCAAGGGTGGCATCTACAAGGGTCCGACCCCGCGCAGCCACGCCCATGACCTGCCCAAGAAGGTGCGTCGTCTGGGCCTGATGCACGCGCTCTCTGCCAAGGCGAAAGCCGGCAACCTGGTGATCCTGGATGCGCTGGACAGCGACGGCAAGACCGCCGCACTGGCCAAGCAGATCTCTTCGCTGGGCTGGAAGCGCGCGCTGATCATCGACGGCGCAGAGCTGAACGAAGGCTTCGTCAAGGCCGCCGCGAACATCGACGGTCTGGACGTGCTGCCCTCGATCGGCGCCAACGTCTATGACATCCTCAAGCGTGACACCCTGGTGATCACGAAGGCGGGTGTCGAAGCACTGGAGGCTCGACTGAAATGAGCGCGAAGGCAGAACACTACGACGTGATCCGCAAGCCGATCATCACCGAGAAATCCACCATGGCCTCCGAGGCCGGCGCGGTGGTCTTCGAAGTGGCGATCGACGCGGCGAAACCGCAGATCAAGGAAGCGGTCGAAGCGCTGTTCAGCGTCAAGGTGAAGGCGGTCAACACCACCATCACCAAGGGCAAGAACAAGCGGTTCCGTGGCATCAAGGGCACCCGCAAGGATGTCAAGAAAGCCTACGTCACGCTGGAAGAAGGCAACACGATCGACGTCTCGACCGGGTTGTAAGCGGACGGTGGGCCCCCGGGTCCACCCCACCCCGCACAGATCAAGAAGGCCCCTGCAGCGATGCGGGGGCCTTTTCCGTTTGGCCACCATCCGCGCAGGCACGCGGCCCGGAAAACGACGCGCCGGGTCGCAAGAGCGCGTGACTTGGCCCGCGCCCCGTGCCTAAAGACAAGGCATGCGCCTTGTCGTCTCTTTCGCCGCCCTCTTCGCCTCTGTGGTCCTGTTGCAGCTGTCCTCGGGCGGCGTCGGGCCTCTGGATGCCCTGTCCGGGGTCGTCCTGGGCTTCACGACCACCCAGATCGGCCTGCTGGGCTCGGCGCATTTCGCGGGGTTCTTCCACGGGCTGCTGGTGGGCGCCGCGCCTGATGGGATCGGTCGGGCACGCGCGCGCCTTCGCCGCCTTTGCCGCGCTGGGAACCATCGGCATCCTCGGCCATGTGCTGACCGACAATGCCTATGCCTGGGCGGCGCTGCGCAGTGCGCAGGGGGTCTGCATCGCGGGCTGCTACACCGTCATAGAGGCATGGTTGCAGGCCAAGGTCACCAATGAGACCCGGGGCCGCGCCATGGGCGCCTATCGCCTGACCGACCTCGGCGCGCAGCTTTGCGCGCAGCTGGTGATCTCTGTCCTGCCGCCGGCGCATTACGCCAGCTACACGCTGCTGGCCATGGTCTGCTGCGCCGCCCTGCTGCCGATGTCGCTGACCCGCCTGCCCCAGCCGGAAATCCCGGACGCCCCGCGCCTGCAACCGCGCCTTGCCTGGACGCGGTCGCCGCTGGCGGTGGCGGGGGTGCTGGTCTCGGCGCTGTCGGGGGCCTCGTTCCGCATGGTCGGGCCGGTCTACGGCACCGCCGTCGGGCTGGAGGCCTCGATGATCGCCATCTTCCTCGCCAGCTTCGTGGCCGGTGGCGCGCTGGCCCAGTACCCCGTGGGCTGGCTGGCGGACCGTTACGACCGGCGCAGCGTGCTGATCTGGCTGTCGGTCGCGGCGGTTGTCAGCTGCGCGCTGACCGCCGCCATGCCGGGTGCGCCCCACTGGGCGATCCTCGGGCTGGCGGCCTTCTTCGGGCTGACCACCTACCCGATCTACTCGGTCGCGGCAGCGCATGCCCATGACTTCGCCGAAAGCCACGAGAGGGTCGAGCTTTCGGCGGCGCTGATGTTCTGGTACGCGACCGGCGCCATCGGCGCGCCCTACATCGCCGCCGCGCTGATAGAGGCCTACGGCCCCCCGGCGCTGTTCATCATGATCGCGCTGGGGCATCTTGCGCTGGTGGTCTTCGGCCTGGTGCGGATGCGGGCGCGGCCTCTGGCCACGACACGCACGCCCTACGTCTACGCGCCGCGCACCTCCTTCACGGTCGGGCGCCTGCTGGGCCGCTTGCGCGACCCCGGTCGCGACAGATAGCCAGCGGCGCTGGCACTTGACCCAAGCCTGCGGTACACCGCTGGCCAAATCCGCAAAGGACCGACAGCCATGGCCCGCCATCTCATCACCTCCGCCATTCCCTACATCAACGGGATCAAGCATCTGGGCAACCTCGTGGGCAGCCAGCTGCCCGCCGACCTCTATGCCCGCTACCTGCGTGCCCGGGGGCACGAGGTGCTGTTCCTCTGCGCCACCGACGAACACGGCACCCCCGCCGAACTGGCCGCCGCCAAGGCGGGCAAGCCGGTGGCCGACTATTGCGCCGAAATGTGGGCGGTTCAGGCCGGGCTGGCCGACGGCTTCCGCCTGTCCTTCGACCACTTCGGGCGCTCTTCCTCGCCGCAGAACCACCGGCTGACGCAGCATTTCGCCAAGGTGCTGGACGAGGCCGGGCTGATCCGCGAAGTCTCTGAAACGCAGATGTATTCCAACGCCGACGGGCGCTTCCTGCCGGACCGCTACATCGAGGGCACCTGCCCGAACTGCGGTTTCGACTCGGCGCGCGGCGACCAGTGCGACAACTGCACCAAGCAGCTCGACCCGGTCGACCTGATCAACCCGCATTCGACGATTTCCGGCTCGACCGATCTCGAGATGCGCGAGACCAAGCACCTGTATCTTGCGCAAAGCAAGATGAAGGACGAGCTGGAGAAATGGATCGACACCCGCGAGGGCTGGCCGGTTCTGACCACCTCGATCGCCAAGAAATGGCTGAACGACGGCGACGGGCTGCAGGATCGCGGCATCACCCGAGACCTCGACTGGGGCATCCCGGTGCAGCGCGGCGACGAGCCCTGGCCCGGGATGGAAGGCAAGGTCTTCTACGTCTGGTTCGACGCGCCGATCGAATACATCGCCTGCGCGCAGGAATGGGTCGAGGCGGGCAAGGGCGACGACTGGGCGCGCTGGTGGCGCACCGACGCAGGCGCCCGAGGACGTGCGCTACACCCAGTTCATGGGCAAGGACAACGTGCCCTTCCACACGCTGGGCTTCCCGGTCACGATCCTCGGCTCGGGCGAGCCGTGGAAGTTGGTCGATTACATCAAGTCCTTCAACTACCTGAACTACGACGGCGGCCAGTTCTCCACCTCGCGCGGGCGCGGCGTCTTCATGGATCAGGCGCTGGAGATCCTGCCGGCGGACTACTGGCGCTGGTGGCTGCTGTCCCACGTCCCCGAGACCTCGGACGCCGAATTCACCTGGGAGGCCTTCCAGTCCGGCGTGAACAAGGATCTCGCCGACGTGCTGGGCAACTTCGCCAGCCGGGTGACGAAGTTCTGCCGTTCCAAGTTCTCCGAGGCGGTGCCCGAGGGCGGCACCCGGGGCCCCCGCGAGCTGCAGCTGATCGCCGATCTGACGGCGAAGCTGCGCGAGTACGAGGCCAATATGGAGGCGCTGGAGATCCGCAAGGCGGCGGCGGCGCTGCGCGGCGCACTGGGTGCTGGGCAACGAGTACCTGCAAGAGGTGGCGCCCTGGTCGACCTTCAAGACCGACCCGGAACAGGCGGCCATGCAGATCCGTCTGGCGCTGAACATGATCCGCCTCTACGCGGTGATCTCGGCGCCCTTCATCCCCGACGCCTGCGCCGACCTGCTGGCGGCGATGCAGACCGAAGACGACAGCTGGCCCACGGATGTGGCGGCGGCCCTGACGATGCTGCCGCCGGGCCACGCCTTCACGGTGCCCGAGGTGACCTTCCGCAAGATCACCGACGCAGAGCGCGAGGACTGGGCAGAACGCTTCGCCGGCACCCGGGACTGACCGCGCCCGGCGCCGGGCGCGGCGGGCCCCCGAGGCGATTGACAAGCCGCGGCCCGCCTTGCTACCCCGCGCGCTTCTGATGACAAGAAGGCAAGGCATGGCACGCAAACGCAAGGGCCGCGACATTTCCGGCTGGCTGATCGTCGACAAGCCCGCGGGCATGACCTCGACCGCCGTGGTCAACAAGGTCCGCTGGGCGCTGGAGGCGAAGAAGGCCGGCCACGCCGGGACGCTCGACCCCGAAGCCACCGGCCTGCTGGCCGTGGCCGCGGGCGAGGCGACGAAAACCGTTCCCTATATCACCGACGCGCTCAAGGCCTATGCCTTCACCGTGCGGCTGGGTCAGGCCACCAACACCGACGACACCGAGGGCGAGGTCATCGCCACCTCGGACCTGCGCCCCACCGACGACGAGATCAAGGCGGCCCTCGGCGCCTTCGTCGGAGAGATCCAGCAGGTGCCGCCGCAGTTCTCCGCCGTGAAGGTGGACGGCGAACGCGCCTACAAACGCGCCCGCGACGGCGAGGACATGGACCTCGCCGCCCGCCCGCTCTGGGTCGAGGAACTGCTACTGACCGACCGCGCCGACGCCGACACCGCCATGCTGGAAATGACCTGCGGCAAGGGCGGCTACGTGCGCTCGATCGCGCGCGATCTCGGCGCCGCCTTGGGCTGTCATGGCCACGTCCTGACGCTCCGCCGCCTCTGGTCCGGCCCCTTCGACCTCGACGACGCGGTGACGATCGAGGAGATCGACGCGCTGGCCCGGACACCGGAACTCGACAGCCGCCTGCTGCCGCTGGAAACCGGCCTTACCGACCTGCCGGAACTGCGCTGCACCCCCGAGGGCGCAACCCGCCTGAGGAACGGCAACCCCGGCATGGTGCTGGGCGGAGAGGTCGAATACGGCGACGAGGCCTGGGCCAGCTTCGAGGGCCGCCCCCTCGCGGTGGGCCGCTTCAAGGCCGGCGAGCTGCACCCCAGCCGCGTCTTCAACCTCGACTGACCCCCACGCCGGTCCCCGGCCAGGACAACATCCCGGACCCGGCGCCGGGATGATGCCCCCCAACTTCTTCGGTCTCGCAAATACCTCGGGGGGAGGCCGCAGGCCGGGGGGCAGCGCCCCCAGCCGCCCCCGAAAAGCCGCGTGACATTTCACCCTGCCACCGCCAGTCTGCGCCCATGACAGACCTTTCCCGCGCCGCCGAAATCGCCGACCTCCGCCGCATGGCCCGCAAGCGCCTGCCCCGCGCCATCTTCGAGTTCATCGACGGCGGCGCCGGGGCCGGGATCACCCGCGCCGCCAATATGGCCGATTTCGAAAGGCTCAGCCTGATGCCGCGCATGGGGGTCGACGTCTCGGCCTGCGACACCGGTGCGACGATCCTCGGGCGCCGCACACCCCTGCCGCTGATCCTCGCCCCGACCGGCCTGGCCGGGCTCTTCTGGCCCGAAGGAGAGAAGGCCGCGGTCCGCGCCGCCCATGCGGCGGGGATCCCCTTCTGCCTGTCCGCGAACTCGGTCGCCTCCATCGAAGAGGTCGCCAGCGCCGCCCCCGAGGCCGAGCGCTGGTTCCAGTTCTACTTCCTCAAGGATCCCGGCCTCACCAGCCGGATGCTGGAACGCGCCCGCGGCAACGGCTACCGCGTACTGTGCCTGACGCTGGATCTGGCCCAGCAGGGCAAACGGCACCACGACCTGCGCAACAGCTTTACCGTGCCGCCGCGCCTCTCCGCCGCCACGGTGCTCGACGCGCTGCGCCGCCCGCACTGGCTGCAGGGCTACCTGCGCCACGGCGTCTCTTTCGGGAACTTCGAAAGCGGCAGTTCGGACGGCGGTTTCGCCTCCATCGCGACACGGGTGGCCAGCCTCGGCGACGCCAGCGCCAACTGGGAGACGGTCGCGCGGGTCGCGCAGGAATGGGGCGGCCCCTTCGTGATCAAGGGCCTGCTGCACCCGGACGACGCGCGCCGGGCCGCCGAGCTCGGCGCGCAGGCGGTGATCGTCTCGAACCACGGCGGGCGGCAGCTCGACAGCGTGCCCTCCCCCATCGCCGCCCTGCCCGCGATTGCCGAGGCGGTGGGCGGTCGCACGCAGGTGATCCTCGACGGCGGCGTGCGGCGCGGCACCGACATCGTCAAGGCCGGGGCGCTCGGCGCCGAGGCGGTGATGGTGGGGCGCGCCTTCCTCTGGGGGCTGGCGGCAGCGGGACAGCCCGGCGTCAGCAAGGCCATCACGCTTCTGGCCGAGGAGCTGGACAATGCCCTCGCGCTGATGGGCCAGCCCGCCTACCGCGCCATCGACCGGTCGGCGCTGGCATAGGGCGTGGCTGGCGGGCGGGCCGGTGGCGCGCTCCGGATGGAGAGCGGCACGGGGCGCCCTCCGGCCAGGCCCTCAGGCAGAGAGCATGCGCAGCCAGCGCCGCAGGGCATCCAGCGATTCGGCCTCGTCGAGAAAGGGGATATGGCCCCGGTCCGGGACCTCGACGGCAATCATGTCGGGGCGCCGCGCCTTCATCTCGGCAAAGGTCGCGGCGGACAGCAGGTCAGAGTTCGCCCCCCGGATCGCCGCCAGCGGCAGGCCCTTGAGCGCATCGAACAGCGGCCAGAGGTCCGGCGCAGGCTGCGCGCCGCCGCCCAGCACCGCCTCGCGCAGCGCCGGATCGTAGGGGATCACCAGCCCCTCCGGCCCCTCGCGGTACAGCACCTTCGCCTCGGTCAGCCAGCGCTCTGGCGGCACGTTGGCAAAGGCCGTCATCGCCGCGGCCCGCTTCTCTGCCGCTTCCTCGAAGGTCTTGAAAGGCGGGTTCCTGCCCGAGGTAGCCCTCGATCACCTTCAGCCCGGTCTCGGCGATCTCGGGGCCGATGTCGTTCAGCGCAACGCCCAGCAGCCGGTCCTTCGCCGTGGCCGCCAGCACCATGGCGATCAGCCCGCCGCGCGAGGTGCCCAGCACCGCCGCCTGCGCCAGCCCGAGGTGATCCAGCAGTTCCAGCGCATCGCGCCCCTCGACCGGGATCTGGTAGGTCTCATGCGGGGCCCAGCCGGATTTCCCGCGCCCGCGGTAATCCATGCGGATCAGCCGCACCCCTTCCAGATGCGGGGCGACATAGTCGAAGTCATGGGTGTCGCGCGTCAGCCCGGCAAGGCACAGAAGCGGCAGCCCCTGCCCCTCGTCGAGATAGTGCAGCGACACGCCGTCGGATGTGGTGAAATGGGGCATGGCAGAACCTCAGGTACATAGGGTCGTTTGGGGCAATGTATCGCGGGGCCGACGGCCCTGTCCCGGCCAAGGCAGCGCGACAGGGCCGGGACCGCGCGTCACACCAGTTCCGGTATCGTCGACAGGTCCGTCAGCACATGCGCGGGCGCAGCCTGAAGGCGGTCCATCGGCAGGCCCGCGCGGTTCACCCGGGCGGTTTCGAACCCATAGGCCGAGGCCCCCGCCGCGTCCCAGCCGTTCGAGGAGACGAAGAGCACCTCTTGCGGCGTGCAGCCGAAGCGCGCGCCCACGAGGTCATAGACCGCGCGGGCAGGCTTGAAGGTGCCCACCGCCTCGACCGACAGGCTGGCCTGAAGGAACTCGCCCAGCCCCGCCGACTCCACCGCCCCCTCCAGCATGTCCGGGCTGCCATTCGACAGGATGGCGCAGGCCTTGCCCTTGGCCTTCAGTTGCGCCAGCACGAAAGGCACCTCGCGATAGGCGGGCAGCTCCCAGTAGAGCGCTAGCAGCCTTTCGCGCAGCTCCATGTCATCCAGACCCGCGCGGTCCATCGCCCAGTCCAGCCCGTCTTTGGTGACCTCCCAGAAGGGCACATAGTCACCGGTCACCGCCCGCAGCCGGGAATACTCCAGCTGCTTGCGCCGCCAGTCCTCGGCCAGCTGCGGCCAGACCGCCGCCAGCGCCGCGCGGCCCGGTTCCCCGAGCCGCGACGCGGGCGGCGGCGGCCACGTCGAAGAGCGTGCCGTAGGCGTCGAAGATGCAGACCCGTATCATGCGGTCAGCCAGGCCTGAAAGGCCGCCTCGTAATCGGGATGCCAGCGCGACAGCGGCGGGCGGTTCTGGGTGATGTCGCCCGCCGCCCATGCGATGCGCTTTTCATCCGTGGCGCGGTCGACGTCGTTGTCGGGGCAGAGGATGTAGAAATCGCCGCCCTCCAACTTGTCGAAAAGGAAATCGACCGCCTGTTCCGGCGTCCAGGCGCCTGCGGGCTTTTCCGACCGGCCCCGCGCGGCCAGCGGCGTGAAGACGAAGCCGGGGATGAAAAGCCGCGCCTCGACAGCGCAGCCCTCGCGCCCCCGCAGCTCGTGCTGCAGGGCCTCGGTAAAGGCCTTCACCCCGGCCTTGGACAGGTTGTAGGCGGGATCGCCCGGCGGCGTGGTGATGCCCTGCTTGGACCCGGTGTTGACGATCAGCCCGGGCTGGCCAGAGGCCGCCATATCGGGCCCGAAGACATGACACGCATGCACGATCCCCATCAGGTTCACCGCGATGATCCGGTCCCAGTGGCCCTCGCTGTCGAAGATGCTGCTGCCGGGCTGGATGCCGGCATTGGCGAAAAGCGCCGAGACCGGGCCAAGCGCCTGCTCCACCCGGTCCTTCAGGGCCTTCAGCGAGGCACGCTCTGCCACGTCGGTTTCGACCGCCAGAACCCCCAACTCCTGCGCCACCAGTTCCAGCGCCACACCCGTACGGTCGGCCACGGCGACCTTCAGGCCAGCGGCTACCAGCCGCCTGACGATCTCCAGCCCGATGCCAGAGGCGCCCCCGGTGACCACCGCCACCTTGCCCTGTGCGAGTGCGGGATGCATGATGCTCTCCTTCGTCCGTTGCGGCAAAGACTAGGGCCGTGCCCCGGCCTTGACCACTGCGTTTGCATTTCCGGCGAAAATCCTTACATTCCGGCCCAGCCATGCGAGCACCCGGGGCGCCCCGGCCTCGCCAAATCGCGACTTTTCCAGACATTTTCCGAAAGGACAGGATCCTCATGACGCAGGTCAAATCCGGCGACACCGTTCGCATTCATTACACCGGAACGCTGACCGACGGCAGCACCTTCGATTCGAGCGCGGGCCGCGACCCGCTGGAATTCACCGTCGGCTCGGGCCAGATCATCCCCGGACTCGACAAGGCCATGCCCGGCATGACCGTCGGCGAGAAGAAGCAGGTGACCGTGCCCGCAGACGAGGCCTATGGCCAGCCCAACCCGGCGGCCCAGCAGGCCGTGCCCCGCGCCGAGATCCCGGACCACATCCCGCTCGACCTCGGCACGCAGCTGCAGGTGCAGACGCCCGACGGGCAGGCCATGCAGGTGACCGTGGTGCAGGTGACGGAGCAGGAGGTCACGCTGGACGCCAACCACCCGCTGGCGGGCAAGGACCTGACCTTCGACATCGAGCTTGTCGAGATCGCCTGAGCGCGCGTCCCCCGAAACAGCAAAGGCCCGGTCGCCCAGACCGGGCCTTTTGCCTTTGGCGCTTTGCCGCGCGCAAGGCGCCCCACCGGCAGGCCACCGGGGCCGCTCTGAACGGCCGCCCGCCCCGCCAGAGGCCCGAAGCCGCGCCACATCCCGCCGGCCCGACCGGACGGCGCGCCTGCCCCCGGTGCGGGTGGCGGATCCGGCCCTGTCGCCCGGGCCCGAAGCTGCGCCACTCTCTCTCCCTCGAACGACCGATTTCGCTTTCCGTCCGCGCCCGGTGCGCTACCTTCATTCCAACGATTTTGCATCAAGGAGCATGAAATGAGCGGCAGCATACCCGAGGGCACTGGAGATCTTTGTCGGGACCTGGACCACCACGGGCCTTGTCTTCGATCGCGCAGAGGATACGCCGACGCACTTCACCGCGACCGATACCTTCGAGATGATGCCCGGCGGCAAGGTCATGCTGCACCGCTCGGAAGGCAGGCGGACCGGGACCGAGACCAGCTTTGTCGCGGTGATCCGCGACAGCGGCGACGGATACGAGTGCGACACCTACGACCGCGACGGCACGACCAGCCACTCTTGCGCGAAACTCGACGGCCACGACTGGCACATCGACGGCGACGGCATGCGCTTTCGCGGCAAGTTCGATGCGGGCTTCGAAACGCTGTCGGGGCAATGGTATCGCGACACCGACGACAAGCCGGACCAGCTGTGGATGCAGGTGACCCTCGCCCGGCAAGAGGCCTGACGCAGGTCACCCCCTTGACCCCGCAGCGCCCGCGCCTAGGTTGCGCGCGCAGGCCCTGATGGGGTCGCTGGCAAGGGGGCTTGCATGGCCTCGAAACACCGGACCTTCGGCATCATCGGCCTGGGCAACTTCGGCTCCACCGTCGCACGCGAGCTTCGGCGCTTCGGCAATACGGTGATCGGCGTCGATCTGAACGAGACCCGGGTCTCTGACATGGCAGAGGTGCTGACGCAGGCGATGATCGCCGACGCCCGCGACGATGCGGCCCTGCGCGAGGCCGGCTTCGGCGATTGCGACGTGGCGGTGGTGGCGCTGGGATCGGATCTGGAATCCAGCATCCTCTCGGCGATGAACCTCAAGCTGATCGGTGTGCCGGTGATCTGGGCCAAGGCCCGGACCAAGACCCACCACCGCATCCTCAGCCGCCTCGGCGTCGACCGGGTGGTGCATCCCGAGGTCGAGATGGGCCAGCACATCGCGCAGGTGCTGCACAATCCGCTGGTGCGCGACTACGTCAGCCTCGGCAATGGCTTCCACGTGGTGAACTTCCGCATCCCCGAGACGCTGGAAGGCCGCACGCTGGCCGACCTCAACCACGGCGAGAAATTCGACCTGCGCTGCATCGGCGTGATGCGCGGGACAGAGTTCATCGGCTCGGACATGCAGTCCTGCACCTTGCAATGCGACGACCTGCTGCTTCTGCTGGGCCGGCGCGGCGACCTGCGCGACTTCGCGTCCAGCCTCTGACAGCGCCATGCCGCCCCGCATCCGCAAGCTGCTGCGCCGCACCCGACGCCTCGATCTGCCGCCGCCGCTGGTGCTGGCGCTGGCCTACCTCGGCTTCATCGTCGCGGGCGCGGTGCTTTTGTGGCTGCCGGTCTCGCACCACGGCTCGGTGACGCTGAACGAGGCGGTCTTCACCGCGACCTCGGCGGTCACGGTGACCGGGCTGATCCTCTCGGATACCGGCGCCACCTTCACCGGCTTCGGGCAGGCGGTGATTGCCCTGCTGATCCAGCTGGGCGGGCTCGGGCTGATGACCTTCGCGGTGCTGGTGCTCTCGGCGCTGGGGATCCCGGTGGGCCTGCCGCAACGGCTGATCCTGCGCGAGGACCTGAACCAGACCTCGGTCTCGAACCTGACGGTGCTGGTGCGCATCATCCTGATCGTGGCCCTGACCTGCGAGGCGCTGGGGGCGCTGCTGCTGGGCTTTGTCTTCGTGCCCGAATACGGCTGGAACGGCGTCTGGCAGGCGGTCTTCCACGCGGTCTCGGCCTTCAACAACGCGGGCTTCGCCCTGCACCCGGACTCGCTGTCGCAATGGGTGGGCAACCCGCTGGTGAACCTCGTGATCCCGGCGCTGTTCATCCTCGGCGGCATCGGCTTCATCGTGGTGGGCGACCTCTACCAGAAACGCCGCTGGCGCACGCTGACGCTGCATTCCAAGCTGATGATCACGGGGACCGCGGTGCTGATCCTCTGGGGAGCGCTGGGTTTCGCGGCGCTGGAATGGACCAACCCCGCCACCCTCGGCCCGCTGGAAACCGGCACGAAGCTCTGGGCCAGCTGGTTCCGGGGCGTCACCCCACGCACGGCGGGCTTCAACACCGTCGACATCGGCGGCATGCACGACAGCACGACGCTCCTGACCATGACGCTGATGCTGGTGGGCGGCGGCAGCACCTCGACGGCGGGCGGCATCAAGGTGACCACGCTCTGCGTGCTGCTGCTGGCCACCATCGCCTTCTTCCGCCGCCGCTCCAGCCTGCATGCCTTCGGTACCGCTCGCTGGGGCTGAACGAGGTCATGAAGGTGCTGGCGCTCTCGATGGTCTCGGTGCTGCTGCTGATGAGCGCGATCTTCCTGGTCTCGATCAGCCACGACGGAGAGTTCCTCGACCTCGCCTTCGAAGCGGTCTCCGCCTTCGGCACCGTCGGCCTGTCGCGCGGCGCCACCGGCGACCTCGACGGCTTCGGGCAGGCGGTGATCATCGCGGTGATGTTCGTGGGCCGGGTCGGCCCGCTGACACTGGGCTTCTTCCTCGCCACCCATGGCACCCCGCGGGTGCGCTACCCGGCGGGCCAGATCTACCTCGGCTAGGCCCGCCGACCCCCGCAATCCGCCCCCGTCCCCGGTAGGACCGCGCCTGCCCCCAAGGGTTTCTTCTGTCCGCAAATATCCCGGGGGGAGGCCGAAGGCCGGGGGGCAGAGCCCCCTTTCCCGGGCCCGCCCCAACCGCTACACCCAAGCCACCAAAGGAAAGGCACCGCCCATGCACATGGCCGGGGTCAATGACCTGCAGATCCACTACACCCTCACCGGCCCCGAGGACGGCACCCCGGTGGTCTTCGCCAACTCGCTGGGCACCGACCTGCGGCTCTGGGATCCGGTGCTGCCGCTGCTGCCCGAGGGGCTGCGCATCCTGCGCTTCGACAAGCGCGGTCACGGGCTGTCGGACGCACCCGGGGCGCCCTATTCCATGGGCGCGCTGATCACCGACATCGAGCGCCTGATGGATCACCTCGGATTGCGCGACGCGATCTTCGTCGGCCTCTCGATCGGCGGCATGATCGCGCAGGGGCTGGCGGCCAAGCGGCTCGACCTCGTCCGCGCCATGGTCCTGTCCAACACCGCCGCCGGGATCGGCACGCGCGAGATGTGGGCCGAGCGCATCGCCATGGTCGAGGCGGGCGGCCCCGAGGCCATCCTCGACGGCACCATGCAGCGCTGGTTCTCGCAGCCCTTCCACGATCACCCCGACTTCCCCGGCTGGCGCAACATGTTCCTGCGCACCCCGCCGCAGGGCTGGACCGGCTGCGCCGCCGCCATCGCGGGCACCGACTTCATCTCCTCGACCAGCGGGCTGCGCCTGCCGACGCTGGCGATCGCCGGCGACAAGGACGGCTCCACCCCGCCGGACCTCGTCTTCGAGACGGCGGGCCTGATCCCCGGTGCGCAGACCGCGCTGATCCGCGGCGCGGGCCACCTGCCCTGCGTCGAGAAGCCCGAGGACTACGCCCGCATCCTGACCGGCTTCCTGAAGGCCCGGGGCGCCTGATGGCCCGGTTCCTGCTGGTCCACGGCGCGGCGCACGGGGCCTGGTGCTGGCGCGACCTGCTCCCGGCGCTTCGGGCGCTGGGTCACGAGGCAAGGGCCATCGACCTGCCCTCGCACGGGCAGGACGACACCCCGCCCGAAGGGGTCACGCTGGAGGATTACGCGCAGGCGATCCTCGCCGCGCTGGAGCCCGATACCATCCTCGTCGGCCATTCCATGGGCGGCTACCCGATCACCCGCGCGGCAGAGATCGATGCCACGCGGGTGGCGCGCCTCGCCTACCTCTGCGCCTATACGCCCTGGCCGGGGATGTCGCTGGCCCGGATGCGTTTCGAGGCGCCCTCGCAGCCGCTCCTGCCCGCGATCCGGCTGGCGGCGGACGAGAAGACCTTCACCTTCGATCCTGCGCGCGCGCCCGGGATCTTCTACCACGACTGCCCCGAGGGCACGGCGGACTATGCCCTGCCCCGCCTGACCCCGCAGCCGGTGGCGCCCAATGGCACGGCGATCGCGCTGGAACACAGCCCGGCCCTGCCGCGCAGCTACATCCTCTGCGAAGAGGATCGCGCCATTCCGCCCGAGTTCCAGCAGACCATGGCCGAGCGCTTCGCCCCCGGGGACCGGCACCGCCTGCCCTGCGGTCACTCGCCCTTCTTCGCCATGCCGGACCGCCTCGCCGCCCTGCTGGACGCCATCGCCCGGGCCTGAACGCGGGCGGCGCCGCACCGGCCCGCCCCCTGTCTGCCCCCTGTTCTGCCCCGGAAAATCCTGCACCGCTCCGGCGGAAACCATGCCCGGCCCGCCCCGACCGCCGCCGGACCCTGTCATCGCAAGGCGCGGCGCCGCCTGCCGACTCTCGCCAGCGGCCTCAGCCAACCCGCAGCCACACCCGCGCGCCCGCCTGCCACTCTGCCCACCCGCAGGCCTTTCCGTAACGTCACCCCGCAAGGCCCGGTCGCTTTCGGACTAGCCCCCGACCATCCGCCTGTCGCAGGCTCGACCCAGACGACAGGAGGACGCCCTTGCCCCGCATCCGTGCCGCGGTCTGCACCGCCTTCAACCAGCCCCTCGCCATCGAGGCGCTCGACCTCCGCGCCCCCCTTGCCGGAGAGGTCGAGGTCACCCTCGAGGCCGTGGCGATCTGCCATTCCGACATCTCCTACGCCGAGGGCGCGTGGGGCGGCGACCTGCCCGCCGTCTACGGCCACGAGGCCGCGGGCCGCATCAGCGCCACCGGCCCGGGCGTCACCGCCTTCACGCAGGGACAGCGCGTCGTGGTGACGCTGATCAAGGCCTGCAACGCCTGTATCAACTGCGCCACCGGCCACCCGACGATCTGCGAGAACCAGGCGCCGCGCCCGGCCCCGCTGACCCGCCCCGACGGCACCGAGGTGATCCAGTCCATGCACTGCGGCGCCTTCGCCGAGCGCGTGGTCGTGGATCAAAGCCAGATCGTCGCCGTGCCGGACAACCTGCCGCCCGAAAGCCTCTGCCTGCTGGCCTGCGGCGTGATCACCGGCATCGGCGGCATGATCAACGCGGGACGGCTGAAACCGGGCGAGGACGTGGTGGTGATCGGTGCCGGCGGCGTCGGCCTGAACGCGATACAGGGCGCCCGCATCGCCGGGGCCCGCCGCATCGTCGCCGTCGACATGTCAGAGGCCAAGCTGGACACCGCCCGGGCCTTCGGCGCCACTCATGGCGTGCTCGGCACCGAGAAATCCCCCTGGCGCAAGGCCATGAAGGCGCTCGGGCGCGGCGCCGACGTGGTCGCCGTCACCGTCGGCGCCATTCCCGCCTACGAACAGGCGCTGCGCTACATGGGCTGGGGCGGGCGCATGGTGATGATCGGCATGCCGCACTCCGGCGCCATGGCGCAATTCGAACCGGTGGTCCCCGCCTTCATGGGCCAGCATATGATCGGCTCCAAGATGGGCGACGCGGTGATCTCGCGCGACATCCCCTGGATGGCCGACCTCTACGCGCAGGGCCGCCTGAAACTCGACGAACTGGTCTCGGGCCGCTGGTCGCTCGACCAGATCAACGAAGCCATCGCCGACACCGGGACCGGCGGCGTCCGCCGCAACGTCATCCTCTTCGACACCTGACCCTCTCGCCGCCCGCGCCGCCCCCGTCCAGCGCCCCCTCTTCTTTGGTCTTCCAAATACCTCGGGGGTCCGGGGGCAGAGCCCCTAGCCGGTCGTCCCGCGACAGCGGGGCGAAGCCACCAAAGGAAACCACCCCATGCGCCTCGCCCACCTCGACGTCATCGTCACAGCGCCCCCCGCCCCGGGTTGGGGCGGGCGCTACTGGATCCTCGTCAAGCTGACCACCGCCTGCGGCATCACCGGCTGGGGCGAATGCTACGCCGCCTCGGTCGGTCCCGGGGCCATGACCGCGGTGATCGAGGACGTCTTCCAGCGCTACTTCGAGGGCGAACCCCCCGAGAACATCGAGCGCCTCTTCCGCCGCTGCTATTCCTCGGGCTTCACCCAGCGGCCCGACCTCACGGTCATGGGCGCCTTCTCGGGGCTCGAAATCGCCTGCTGGGACATTCTCGGCAAGGCGCGCGACCGGCCCGTCTGGGCGCTGATCGGCGGCATGATGAACGAACGCATCCGCGCCTATACCTATCTCTACCCGCTGGATCACCACGCCCTGCCCGGCTTCTGGATCGACCCCGATCAGGCCGCCGAGGCCGCCGCCGACTGCGTCGCGCGCGGCTATACGGCGGTGAAGTTCGACCCCGCCGGCCCCTATACCATGCGCGGCGGCCACCAACCCGCGATGTCGGACATCAGCCTCTCGACCGCCTTTTGCAAGGCGATCCGCGCGGCGGTGGGCGATGGCGCCGACCTGCTCTTCGGCACCCACGGGCAGTTCACCACCGCCGGGGCGATCCGGCTGGGGCAGGCCATCGAACCCTACAACCCGCTCTGGTTCGAAGAGCCGGTCCCTCCCGACAACCCGCTTGAATTCGCGACGGTCGCAGCGGCCCTCCGTGTCCCCGTCGCCACCGGGGAACGCCTGAGCACCCGCGCCGAATTCGCCACCCTGCTGCGGACCGGCGGCGCGAAGATCCTGCAACCGGCGCTGGGGCGCGCGGGCGGGATCTGGGAGGCCCGCAAGATCGCCGCCACGGCGGAAAGCTTCAATGCCGAGATGGCACCACATCTCTATGCCGGGCCGGTGGAATGGGCGGCGAACCTGCATCTGGCCGCCGCGATCCCCAACCTGCTCATGGCGGAAACCATCGAGACCCCCTTCCACGACGCGCTGATCGGCGGCAGCATCCGCGTCGAGGAGGGCTTTGTCCCGGCGCCGCAGGGGCCCGGCCTGGGGATAGAGGTCGACGAGGCGCTGGCCCGCGCCCATCCCTATACCGGCGAGGGGTTGCACCTTCAGATGCAGGACGCCCCCTGCAACTACGCCGGGGGCAACCTCTTCGAGGGCGGCGCCCCCGCCCCAATCCCCGAGCGCTGAGCCCTGCCCAGCCCCCTCCCCCGCAGGCCCGCCCCGGGCCGGGAACCGGCGCCCGACCCTCGCCGGTCAGGCGACGCACCGAACCCGCCCAGCGGCCCCGCGCGCCCGGCCCATGCCCCGGGGCGCCGCGGCGGGCCGCCCCCGCTCGCGGTACGCGACAGCCCCGCAGAAGGCACCACTGGACACGGAATACCTGCATCCCGCCCTCACCTTTCCCTTGCCGGAAGGATGGTCTATGATCCTGCCGACACTCGATCGACCCCCCGAGACCGACATGACGACGATCAAGCCACCCGCCCCACCGCAACAGATGGAGGCGAACGCCCGAGAGGCGGCGACCTACCTCAAGACCACTGGCCCACGAGGGCCGGCTGATGATCCTGTGCCACCTCGGCAGCGAGGAGAAATCGGTGGGCGAGCTCGAGTCTCTGCTCGGGATCCGGCAGGCGGCGGTCAGCCAGATGCTGGCCCGCCTGCGGGAAGAGGGGCTGGTCACCACCCGGCGCGAGGGCAAGACCATCTGGTACAGGCTCGCGGACGACCGCACCAACCAGGTGATCGGCCTGCTGTACAAGCTGTTCTGCGCCAATGACCACTAGGCCCCCTTTACCGGACCCGACCTCTGCAGCCTGACGGCGCGCGAGGCCATCGCCCTGCTGAAGGCCCGCAAGGTCTCGGCAAACGAACTGGTCGAGGCCGCCCTGTCGCGCGTCGCGCAGACCGCCCCCGCGATCAACGCCATGGTCACCCCCTGCCCCGACCGGGCTGGCGCGGCGGCGGCGCAGGCCGATGGCGACACGCTGCTGGCGGGCCTGCCCGTCGGGATCAAGGATCTGACCCCGGTGGCCGGGGTGCGCACGACACGGGGCACGCCGGGTCTGGCCGATTTCGTGCCCGAAACCTCGGACCCGCTGGTGCTGCGGCTGGAACAGCGCGGCGCGGTGGTGCTGGGCAAGACCAACACGCCGGAAATGGCCGCAGGCGCCAATACCTTCAACCCGGTCTTCGAGCCGCACCCGCAACCCGTGGGACACCCGCATGAACCCGGGCGGCTCTTCGGGCGGTGCCGCCGCCGGGCTGGCCGCGGGCGAGACATGGCTCAGCCACGGCTCGGACCTCGGCGGTTCGCTGCGCACCCCCGCCAGCTTCTGCGGCGTGGTCGGCCTGCGGCCCTCGCCCGGCATCGCCGGAGCCTCGGGCGGGCACGATGGCTTCAGCCCCTTCGGTGTCGAAGGGCCGATGGCCCGCACGGTGGCCGACGTGGCGCTGTTCCTCGACGCCATGGCGGGCTGGGATCCGCGCTGGCCGATCTCTTTCCCGCCGCCCGCAACCGCTTACCTCGACACCTGCCTCGCGGACCCCGGCCCGCTGCGCATCGCCTTCGCCCCCGATCTCGGCGGGCTCGCCCCGGTCGAGCCCGAGGTGGCGCAGGCGCTCGCCGGCGCGCTGGCGCGGCTGGCCTCTCCGCAGGTCGGCGTGGAAGAGATCCACCCGGACCTGCCGGGCATCGAGACATGCTTCCGCACCCACCGGGCGCTTGCCATGTGGGCGGGCTATCGACAGACGCCCAAGCGCATCAGCGACCAGTACAAGCCCACCCTGCGCGATAACATCCTGCAGGGCGGCACATTGGGCGTGGACGCCATTGCCGAGGCCATGACCACCCGCTCGCGGCTGTACGACCGCATGCGCGCCCTGTTCGAAACCTGCGATGTGCTGGCCTGCCCGGTCAACGGCATCGGCCCCCTGAAGGCGGAAATCGAGTTCCCGCCCGCAGTCGCAGGCGTGGCCTCCACCGATTACCTCGACTGGCTGCGCTTTGCCTTCCTCGCCACGCTCTGCGGCCTGCCCGCGCTCTCGCTGCCCATCGGCCATCTGCCGAACGGCCTGCCCGTCGGCCTGCAACTGATCGGCAAGCCGCGCGGCGAGGCCCGGCTTCTGCAGATCGCCCGCCATCTCGAAGAGCGGCTTGGCCTACCGTCGCGGCCCATTGACCCGGTTGTCCGGCACGGTCCCGAGGCTTAGGCCCCCCTGCGCGTGAACGGGTCGGCCTAGCCACACTGCGGGCCGCCCGAAGCGGTCCCGAACACAGCGCCGTTCCCGTTGCCGAGGGGGGCCGTGACAGGCTGAACGCCCCACCCCGGTGGGAAACCCGCCGCCTGCCTCAGGCGCCGCAAATTCCTTCGAAGGAATTTAAAAATCCCGTCCACGGGATTTCCACCGCCCGCGGCACGCGCCTATTCGGCCGCCACCCCATCGGTGAATTGCAGCCGGGCGAGGCGCGCATAAAGACCGCCCTCCGCGACCAGCGCATCATGGGATCCGGTGGCGACGATCCGCCCCTGATCCATGACCACGATCCGGTCCGCCTTCTTCACCGTCGCGAGACGGTGCGCCACGATCACCGTGGTCCGGCCCTCGGCCAGCCTGTCGACGGCGGCCTGCACCGCGCGCTCGCTCTCGGCGTCCAGCGCGCTTGTCGCCTCGTCCAGCAGCAGCACCGGCGCGTCGCGCAGGATCGCGCGGGCAATGGCCACGCGCTGCTTCTGCCCGCCCGACAGCATCACGCCGCGCTCGCCCAGCCATGTGTCGTAGCCCTGCGGCAGCGCCGTCAGGAAGTCATGCGCCGCCGCCGCCCGGGCCGCCGCCTCGACCTCTTCCTCCGAGGCATCGGGGCGCCCGAAGCGGATATTGTCCCGCGCCGAGGCGGCGAAGATCACCGGGTCCTGCGGCACCAGCGCCATATGCGCGCGGAAGGCGTCGCGGTCCATCGCGTCCAGCGCCACGCCATCCAGCGCGATCCGCCCCGCCGCCGGGTCGTAGAAGCGTTGCAGAAGCTGCACCACCGTCGTCTTGCCCGCCCCCGAGGGGCCGACCAGCGCCACCGTCTCCCCCGGCGCGATGCGCAGGGTGACCCCTTCCAGCGCCGAGACATCGGGCCGCGTCGGGTAAGAGAAGCGCACGTCCTCGAAGGTGATCTCTCCGCGCACCGGCTGCGGCACGGCAACCGGCGACACAGGATCGCGCACGCTGTCCTCGACATGCAGCAGTTCGACCAGCCGTTCGGTTGCGCCGGCGGCGCGCTGAAGCTCTCCGAAGACCTCGGACAGGGCGCCCACGGCCCCCGCCACCATGACCGAGTAGATCACGAACTGGATCAGCGTGCCCGCCGTCAGACCGCCCGCGCGCACATCCCGGCCCCGACCCAGAGCACGCCGACGATGCCGGTGAACACGAGGAAGATGACGATCATCGTCATCGCCGCGCGGGTCCAGATGCGGCGCCGGGCGGCGTCGAAGCTTTTCTCGGTCACCTCGGAGAAGGCCGCCCGCGACAGCGCCTCGTGGGTATAGGCCTGCACGGTCTGCACGCTTGTCAGCGCCTCGGACGCATTGCCCGAGGAGGCGGCGATCCAGTCCTGGTTCTCGCGGCTCAGCACCCGCAGGCGGCGGCCCAGCGTCAGGATCGGCACGATCACCACCGGCACGATCAGCAGCACCAGCCCGGTCAGCTTGGGCGAGGTGAAGAGCATCAGCACCAGCCCGCCCGAGAACAGCAGGATATTGCGCAGCGCGATCGAGATCGACGAGCCGATGACCGAAAGGATCAGCGTGGTGTCGGTGGTGATGCGGCTCAGGACCTCGCCGGTCATGGTGCGTTCGTAGAAGGCGGGCGACAGGCCGATGACCTTGTCGAAGACCGCCTTGCGGATGTCTGCCACCACCCGCTCGCCCAGCCGCGTGACCAGCGCGTAGCGCAGCGCCGTGCCCAGTGCCAGCAGCGCGGCAATGGCCAGCGCCGCGCCGAAATACTTGTCCAGCAGCGCCCCGTCGGCATTGTTGAAATTGTCGACCACGCGGCGCACGGCCATCGGCAGGATCAGCGAGACGCTTGCCGTCAGCACCAGCGCGGCAACCGCCGCCAGCATGAGCAAGCGATAGGGGCGCAGGAAGGGCCAGAGCGCCCGCAGCGATCCAAGCCGCTTCGACTTCTCGCGTTCTTCCGCCTCGACCGACAGTCCGCCGCGCGCCATGGCGCCCCCCTTCGTTCCGCTTGTGCCCGACGGGTTTTGCCCGCCCATCCCCGAAGGTCAAGGTCTGCATTGACGCGGGCACGGGGGCGGGCGGCAGCGCTGGCCCCGCCCCGGCCCGGACGCGCCGGGGGACGGCCCCGGCCCGGCGGTGCTGATGTCCGAGGGCGTCAAGGCGCGGGGGCGCGACGCCGGGCAACGCCCCGGGATCGCCTGCACGGGCCTCAGGGTATCACCGCACTGCCGTCACCGCGGCAAAACCGCGGCGTCCCGCCTTCGGGCGCGGCTTTTCAGGGGATCTGTCGGAAGGGCGATCCTGGAGCGGGCGACGGGAATCGAACCCGTATCTCTTGCTTGGAAGGCAAGGGTCTTACCATTACACAACGCCCGCTCGATCACGTCGCGTGTTAGGGCATGTGGTTTTGAGGGTCAAGGCTGATCTCGCGGCGGCCCTGCCAAGGCCCTGCGCCATGCGGGTCGGCCTGTCCGCGCAACCGGGCGGTGCGGCCTTCAGGGCAGGGCATCCGGAAAGGACCGGCACCGCCCCCCTGCCCCGGCTCGCCCCTGCGCCGCCCTGCCGGACCGCGACCGGGCGGAGGCAGCGCAGGTCTCTGCCCGGGGGCCGGCGGGATCAGTCCTCGAAGGGCTCGATCAGCTCGGGCCCGCTGGCCCGGTTCGAATTCACCGCCCGCGACACCCGGTGCATGGTCAGCGCCCCCTCGGGGGCGGGCTGCATCAGCGTCGCGGCGCCGGTGCCCTGCTCTCCCAGCCATTTGCCCCAGTCGTCCGGCGCAAGGATCACCGGCATCCGGTGGTGGATCGCCGCCATCTGGTCATTGGCGGCGGTGGTGACGATGGCGCAGCTGCGATACCGCTCTTCGCCCTGCTCCCAGTCCTGCCAGACCCCGGCAAGGACCAGCACCGCGCCCTCGACCGGGGCGATGTACCAGGGCAGGCGGTTGCCCTCGGCGTCCTTGGTCCATTCGTAGAAGCCCGTGACCGGGATCAGGCAGCGCCGTGCGCGACAGGCCTCCCGGAAGGCGGGCTTCTCGGCGATGGTCTCGGCGCGCGCGTTGATCAGAAGCGGCCCGTCATTGGTCGCCTTGTACCAATGCGGCAGGAACCCCCAGCGCATCGGGACCAGCCGCCGCCCCGCCCCGGCCATGACGACAGCGATGTCGTTGGTCGGACAGACATTGTGGTTCGGAACCGGCGGCAGATCGTTGGCGGGCGCGGCGTTGAACAGCTGCGCCATGGCATCGGGCGGCAGCGTCACCGCGAACCGCCCGCACATCAGCGCGGCAATCCCAGCGAGGAATAATGCAGGATGCCATGCGCGATGAACTCCCGCGCCAGCTTGGGCCAGACCATGTTGAACCGCAGGGGGTCCATCCCGGCGACCACGGCGATCTCCCCCAGCGAACGGCGGCTGTCGATGGCCGCCACCAGCGGCGCCGTCTCGCGCGGCAGCTTCAGCTGCACCTTCTGCTCGACGATGGTCAGCGGCAGCACGCGGCCCTGCGCCACCATCTTCGCCAGCGGGCGCATGTCGCGGATGGCGATGCGCGGCACCAGATGCGATTCGCCGCCCGGCAGGGGCCGGTCCTCATCGTCCGGCACGAGGTAGCCGAAATGCTTCTTCATCGTCCCGCGCAGCTTCTCGGCCGTGGCCATGGCGGTCACGTCGTCCATGCCCGCAGGCCGCGACACGATCCGCGACAGGTCATACTGGGCGGGCACGCAGAAGCTCTGCAGCCGCCAGCCCGAGGCGGCGCAGGTCTCGAAGACCTTCGCCACGTCGAAGGGCGTGTCCTGCCCGTGCAGAAGCAGGTCGTAAAACCCCGCGTCCGAGACCCGGTGATCGTTGACGTTCAGGTTGGCCCGGAAGGGATGGCCCTCGGGCAGGCCCTTCACGATCTCCTTCGCCCGATGCAGCCGCACCTGCGGGTCCAGCCCCTCGAAAAGCGCGGCAAAGGCCTGTTGCAGGGGATAGACCCCGGAGCGTCCATAAGGCGCATAGACCATGAAGCCCATGCCGCCCCCCGGCGCCACGGCGGCGCGCAGCGCGGCGAAGCCGGCGGTCGGATCGGGCAGATGGTGCAGCACCCCGCAGCAATCGATATAGTCGAAGGGGCCATGGTCGGCGGCATCCAGCAGGCTGCCGGTGACGAAGGTGATGCCGGTCAGCCCGCGCGCCTCGGCCCGCGCCTCGGCAATCGCGCGCGAGGCCTTGGAGAGGTCGATATAGGTGATCTCGTAGGGCGCCCCCGCGCTGGTCATGACCTGCGCCAGCTGGATCAGCGCGTCCCCGGTGCCGCCCCCGGCCACCAGCACGCGCAGCGGCTGCGTCCAGTCGCGCTGCCCGCGCCACAGCCAGTGATCCATCTCGAAGGGATGCGAGGGCGACCCCATGACCAGCCGCTTCGCCTCATCCGCCGGGTCGCGGTCGGGATAGGGATAGGCTTCGTATTGTTCCTTGACCGAGACCATGCGCACTCCCTCTCTTGCACCGCGCCCATTTGCCCCCGATTGCCGCCGGGGCACAAGGCCCTGCCCCCCCTGCGCTCCCCCGTCTTCTTCTGTCCGCAAATATCCCGGGGGGCTGCGCAGCAGCGGGGGCAGCGCCCCCTCCCCGGCTGCCGCACCGCGGCTCAGCGCCGCTTCGCGATCTCGATGCGGGCCTCCAGCAGTGACATCTCGGTGATCAGGCGGCGCCGCTCGGTCCGGTCGGACGCCTCTCGCAGCTCGGCGCGCAGCCGCGCCAGTTCGCGCGACAGCGACACCACCTCGGGCACCGCGCCGTTCTCCGCCATGATCCGGTGCAGGACCGCGTTCTCCGGATCGTCGCAGGGCGGCAGCGGCCTGCCCGCCCCGGGCAGGTTGTCGAAGGCGCCCTCGGCCTCGGCGGCGGCGATCCTCGCGGAAATCAGGTCGATCAGCGGATGGTCCATGCGCAGGCATCCTGCCACGCCCGCCCGCCCGCCGCAACGCTGCGTCAGGACACCCTGCCGCGGCATCGCCTGCCCTTGCGCAGGGGGCCGATCAACCGCACACTGCGACAAAAACACGGGGAGGAGATCTGGCCATGTCTTACGCGGGAATGGATGACCGCAATGCCATAGAAGCGGAAATGCCGTGGGAAAACCGCGACATGCCAAAGACGCTCTGGGGCCAGCTGACCCGTGTCTCGGATCGCTTTCCGCAACGGCCCGCGGTCAGTTACCAGTTGCTGTCGGGACCGACCGACAAGGCCGAAACCATGACATGGGCCACGCTTCGGGACCGCACCGCGCAGGCGGCCAACCTGTTCCGCAGCCTCGGCATCGGCGAAGAGGACGTGGTGGCCTTCGTGCTGCCCAACTGCAACGAGACGGCCACCACGCTGCTGGGCGGGATGGTCGCGGGCATCGTCAACCCGATCAACCCCCTGCTGGAGCCGGAACAGATCGCCGCCATCCTGCGCGAGACCAGCGCCAAGGTCGTCGTCACGCTGAAGCCCTTCCCGAAGACCGACGTGCCGCAGAAGGTCCACGAGGCGGTGCGCCACGCGCCCGGCGTGCAGACCGTGCTGCAGGTCGACCTGAACCGCTATCTCACCCCGCCCAAAAGCTGGATCGTGCCGCTGGTCCGGCCCGGGCTGGAGGGCGCGCGTCACGCCGATTACCTCGACTTCAACCGCGAGGCCGCCCGGCAGTCGAAGACGCTCGACTTCGCCGACAGCGCCGGCGACCGCGTCGCCGCCTATTTCCACACCGGCGGCACCACCGGCATGCCCAAGGTCGCGCAGCACCTCTATTCGGGGATGCTGTACAACGGCTGGCTGGGCGCCACGCTGCTGTTCTCGGAAGAGGACAGCGTGATGTGCCCGCTGCCGCTGTTCCATGTCTTCGCCTGCCACGTGATCCTGATGGCAATGCTCTGTTCCGGCGCGCATGTGGTCTTCCCGACGCCCGCCGGCTATCGCGGAGAGGGCGTCTTCGACAACTTCTGGAAGCTCTGCGAGCGCTGGAAGACGACCTTCGTCATCACCGTGCCCACCGCCGTCTCGGCGCTGATGCAGCGCAAGGTCGATGCGGATATCTCTTCGGTGAGGACGGCGTTCTCTGGCTCTGCCCCGATGCCGCTGGAGCTGTTCAAGCGCTTCGAATCCTCCTGCGGGGTGACCATCTGCGAAGGCTACGGCCTGACCGAAGCCACCTGCCTTGTGGCGGTGAACCCGCCCGACGGGGTGAAGAAGGTCGGCTCCGTCGGCATTCCCCTGCCGCATACGGACGTGAAGATCCTGAAGCTGGCGGGTGGCGCGCCGGTCGAATGCGGCACCGACGAGATCGGCGAGATCTGCGTGTCGAACCCCGGCGTCTATCCCGGCAGGACCTATACCGAGGTCGCCAAGAACGCCGAGCTCTTCCATTTCGACAAATACCTGCGCACCGGTGACCTCGGGCGGATCGACGCGGACGGCTATCTCTGGATCACCGGGCGCGCCAAGGACCTGATCATCCGGGGCGGCCACAATATCGACCCCGCCGAGATCGAGGAGGCGCTGCTGGCCCACCCCGCCGTCGCCTTTGCCGGCGCCATCGGCCAGCCGGACGCGCATTCCGGCGAATTGCCCTGCGCCTATGTGGAGCTGGTGGAGGGCGCCGAGGTCACGGAGGCAGAGCTTCTGGAGCATGCGAAGGTGCATGTCCACGAGCGGGCGGCGCATCCCAAGCACCTGACGATCCTGCCGGAACTGCCCAAGACGGCGGTCGGCAAGATCTTCAAGCCCGACCTGCGCAAGCTGGCGATCACGCGTATCTACAACGGCGCGCTGGAAAAGACGGGCTGTGCGGCGCGGGTGGTTTCGGTGATCGACGACAAGACCCGTGGTCTGGTGGCGCAGGTCGAGGCCAATGGCGCGACCGAGGCCGAGGTCGGCAAGGTGCTGGGCGATTTCGTGCGGCCCTGGGAGTGGGCCGAAGAGAAGGCCGTGGCCTGAATTAACCTTTCGTTATGGGGTAAACCGGTAGGTTCAAAGCGCTTTACCGGTACGGTTTGCATAATTTCGTAAACGGCTCTGAAAAGCGCTTTGGGCGTCGCTCTGCCGCGGGTGCCGAGCCGCGCATCGCCGGGCCTCGGATCGGCGATCCAACGGCTGAGCCTCGCACTTTATCCCAGCCAAGTCCGTAGACCCTACGAACGGAGCACCATCATCGGACAAATCGCCGGGCCGGGGGAGGCCCGGCGATGCGCGGCGGCCTGCGGCCTTGAATCCGCACTGGGTCGGGGATCGCATCGCGCTGGTTTGGGCTGTCGGAAAGCAGGAGAGGCTTCCGAGATTCCGCTTCCGGACTCCGGGACAAATCGTCCACCACCGCCCCGTAGAAAAACGCCCCCGCAGCAGCCTGCGGGGGCGTTTCGAAATCAGCGTTTCAACGAAACGCCTACTCCATGATCTTGATGCGACCGTCCGTATAGGGCGTGTAGGGCGCATTCTCGGCGAGGTACTCCGCCGTCACATCGGCAAGGTCGGGGCCGAAGTCATAGGCATTCTCGGCCTGCACGAACATCGCGTAACCGTCGCCGCCGTTGCGCACATAGTTGTTGGAAACCGCACCGTACATCTTTTCGGGGTCGATGGGCGCGCCGCCCACCATGACCTCGGAGATCCGGCTGCCCGGCTCTGCCGAAGGATCGACGGTGAAGGTCAGGCCCGCCACCTGCGGGAAGCGGTACGCCGCCCTCTTCGATCTGGCTGACCCCGTTTTCCAGCGCCTCGACCACGGTCGCGCCGGTCACCTGGAAGGTCGACAGGGTGTTCTGGAACGGCAGCACCGTCAGGACCTCGCCCATGGTCACCTCGCCCGCGTCGATCGAGGCGCGCAGACCGCCGCTGTTGGCAATGGCGATCTCGACGCCCTGATCCTTGACGCGGTCCAGCATGGCATCGGCCACCGGGTTGCCCATCGAGCATTCCATCGCGCGGCAGACGTCGCGGTTGCCCTCGACGGCCTCGGAGGTCTCGGCCACGACCTCGTTGCGGATCTCGTCCAGCGGAGCCGCAGCCTCGCCGATGCGCGCCTTGACCGCCTCGTCCTCGGTCACCGAGGCATCCATCAGCAGCGGGCCGCCAGAGGCTTCGGTCACCACACCCTCGTCGTCGAAGGTCACGTTCAGCTCGCCCAGATACTTGCCGTAGGCGTAGGCCTGCACGATCTGCACCCCGTTCACCACGGTCGGATAGGCGCCCGCCGCACCGTCCATGGTCCCCAGAAGCGTGTTGGAGTGGCCCCCACGATCACATCGACGCCGGTGGTGTTCTGGGCCACGCGCTGGTCGACGCCATACCCCGAGTGCGACAGCACGATGATCTTGTTCACGCCCTGCTCGGTCAGCTTGTCGACCTCACCCTGCACCGCGTCCGAGGGATCGGTGAAGATGATGTTCGGACCGGGCGAGGCCAGTTCGTCGGTGTCCTGCGGGGTCAGGCCGATCAGCCCCAGCTTTTCGCCGCCCCGCTCGATCACCGTGGACTTCATCAGAACGTCGGCCAGCAGTTCCTCGCCCGAGACATCGGCGTTCGACATCAGCACCGGGAAATCGACGGCATCCATGAAACCGCGCAGCACCTCGGGGCCGTCGTCGAATTCGTGGTTGCCCACGGTCATCGCGTCGTAGCCCATCTGGTTCATCATCTCGGCGGCGAGCTTGCCCTTGTAGTAGGTGTAAAACAGCGTGCCCTGGAACTGGTCGCCGCCGTCCACGAGGATGTGGTTGTTGGTCCGCGCCTTGGCCTCGGAAATCGCGGTCATCAGGCGGGCCGAGCCGCCAAAGCACTCGCCCGCGTCGTTGTCCTCGGACGAACAGCCCGAGTCGTATTTCGAGATCGGCTCGAAGCGCGCGTGAAAGTCGTTGGTATGCAGGATGGTCAAGGAATAGTCGGCCTGTGCGGCTCCGGCCATCAGGGCCAGTGCGGCAGCGCCGGACATAAGACGGATCATGGGAACCTCTCCGTTGGGTTGTGTAATGTGAAACAGCAGACCCCGGTTGGACCAAAGAGTCAAAGGATGATGCGCGGTATCGCTGCGGCAGGTGACAGGGGCATGACCGCCCTGCCCCTTGGGGCGCCGGGGCGGCATCCCGCGCGCCCCTGCCGTCGGGAAGAAGGACCGCCGGAGGGTGGCCTGCGGTTCACCCCGGAGGGTGCCGCCCTCGACAACGGCCTGACCCCGACGGCCCCGGCGCTGCCACCACCTGCGGCGCGCGCCTCGGCGCTGGCCACCGTCGCGGTCGGACGCCCGGCCTCCTCGGCGCGCTTTGGGCACGGGTGGCGGATGGCGGCCCGGGCCTCGGGGTCCACGACGCGACAAGCGGCCCCACCGCCACGCCCCGCCCCTGCTGCCGGACGCCCACGGCACAGGGCCTGCGATCCGGCGCGACGGCCCGCTTGACCCCCGGCACGGTCCGGGCCAAAAGCGGGCCATGCTGATCTACAAGATTCTCCGGGCCGAGGAATGGGCCGCCCTGCGCTCTGACAAAGAGACCCCCGGCGCGCCCGTCGACGTCGCCGACGGCTTCATCCATTTCTCCACCGCCGAACAGGCGCGCGAAACGGCGGCCAAGCACTTCGCCGGGGCCGAGGGGCTGTTCCTCGCCGCGCTGGACAGCGACCGCCTGGGCGCCGCGCTGAAGTGGGAAGTCTCGCGCGGGGGGCGGAATTCCCGCATCTCTACGGGCCGCTCAGGCTGGAGGACGTGGTCTGGTGCAAGCCCCTGCCGCTGGAGGCGGGCGCCCACAGGTTCCCGGAGGGCTTCGCATGAAGATCGTCGAACAGGCCGGGCTGGCCTTCCTGCGCCGCATGGACCCGGAAACGGCCCATGGCCTCGCGATCCGCGCCTTGCAGATCGGCGCCGCCCCCGCGCCCGGGCTTGTGACCTCGGACCGGCTGCGCTGCGCGCTGGCGGGCCTGGCGCTGCCGAACCCCATCGGCCTGGCGGCGGGCTTCGACAAGAATGCAACCGCGCTTCAGGGCCTGTCGCGCGCGGGCTTCGGCTTTATCGAGGTCGGCGCCGCGACGCCGCGCCCGCAGCCCGGCAATCCGAAACCGCGCCTCTTCCGCCTGACCGAGGACCGCGCGGCGATCAACCGCTTCGGCTTCAACAACGACGGGATGGAGGCCATCGCCGGGCGCCTGATGACCCGTCCGCGCGACATGGTGCTGGGGCTGAACCTCGGCGCCAACAAGGACAGCGCCGACCGCGCCGCCGATTTCGCCCGGGTGCTGGAACGCTGCGGGCCCAATCTCGATTTCGCGACCGTCAACGTGAGCTCTCCGAACACCGAGAAGCTGCGCGACCTGCAGGGCCGCGAGGCGCTGGTGGCGCTGCTGGAGGGCGTCATGGCGGCCCGCGCCGGGCTGGAACGCCCGATTCCGGTCTTCCTGAAGATCGCCCCCGACCTCGACGAGGCCGGGCTGTCGGATGTGGCCGAAGTGGCGACAGAGACCGGCATTTCCGGCATCATCGCCACAAATACCACGCTGGCGCGCGACGGCCTGCACTCGGCCTTCGCCTCGGAAGCGGGCGGCCTGTCCGGCGCGCCGCTCTTCGAACGCTCGACCCGGGTGCTGGCGCGGCTGTCAGAGCTGACCGGCGGCACCCTGCCGCTGGTCGGCGTGGGCGGCGTCAGCTCGGCAGAGCAGGCCTATGCCAAGATCCGCGCCGGGGCCTCGGCGGTGCAACTCTACACCGCGCTGGTCTACGGCGGGCTGAGCCTCGTGCAGGAGATCGCGCAGGGCCTCGACGCGCTTCTGGCGCGGGACGGCTTTGCCTCGGTGGCGCAGGCGGTCGGAACAGGGCGGTCGGAATGGCTGTGATCCTCTGGCACAACCCGCGCTGCTCGAAATCGCGCGAGGCGCTGGCGCTGTTGCAGGCCCGCGGCGTCGCGGTGACCGAACGCCGCTACCTCGAGGACGTGCCCACCCTGGCAGAGCTGCGCGCGGCGCAGGCCCGGCTGGGGCTGACTGCGATGGAAATGATGCGGATCAAGGAACCGGCCTTCAAGGCGCGCGGCCTGTCCCCCGACAGCGACGAAGCGACGTTGCTGGCGGCCATGGCGGAAGAGCCGAAGCTGATCGAACGCCCCCTCGCCTTTGCCGAAAGGGGCGCCGTGATCGACCGCCCGCCAGAGCGCGTGCTCGACATCCTGTGACGCCCCGGACCCGGGTCCCCTGCGCGGCCCCCGACAGAGGACGTCTCCGCACCTCTGGTCCCACATAACCGGCGCCCGGATCCCGCGGCAGGCCCGCTGATGCCGCAATAATCCGCCCGCAGCCCCCGCAACCGGCAAGGCGGCTTACAGGCGCGGCACCGGCACGGCCTGCGCGGCCTTCACGAAAGCGCGGATCAGACCGTGGTCCTTGACGCCCCGCGCCACCTCCACCCCCGAAGAGACATCCACCTGCCGCGCCCCGGTCAGCTCGACGGCCCGCCCGACCACCTCGGGCGTCACCCCCCGCCAGCATCCAGGGCCGCGTCCAGCGCCGCCCGGCCAGCAACCGCCAGTCGAAGGCAAGCCCGTTGCCGCCGGGCAGATCGGCCCCCTTCGGCGGCTTGGCATCGACAAGGATCTGATCCGCGACGGCGGAATAGCGATCCAGCGCCGGAAGATCCCCCGCGCCACCGACCCCCACCGCCTTCATCACCGGCAGGCCGTAGCGCGCCCGCACCTCGGACACCCGCTCCGGCGTCTCGCGCCCGTGCAGCTGCAGCATGTCCAGCGGCACCGCTGCGCACAGCGCATCCAGCAGGGCGTCATCCGCATCGACGACCAGCGCCACCTTCGCCAGCCCGACCGGCGCCGCCTGCGCCAGGGCACGCGCCTCGGCGATCTCCAGATGCCGCGGGCTTTTCGGAAAGAATACGAAGCCGCCATAGGCCGCCCCGGCCTCTGCCGCCACCGCCACGTCGTCAGACGTCTTCAGGCCGCAGATCTTGACGCGCACATCCGCCATGCTGTCCCCTGCTTCTTTGGTCTCAAAATACCTCGGGGGAGCGCGCACGCGCGGGGGCAGAGCCCCCGACCCCCTTTCAACGCAAGCCCCCGTCAGCCCGCCCCGTCACACAGGACCATCGGGCGCAGGGCGGGGGGCACCCCACCCGCCGCAAGCTCAGCGCGACTGGTCCAGAATCGCCAGAACCTCGTCCTTGTCCTTGTCGCGCTCGGCCCGGGTCTTCTTCAGCTCGCGCTCCAGCTTGCGGACCTCGCTGCCCTTGCGGCTGGCTTCCGAGCGGTACTTGTATTCCCGCAGCCACTCGAAAAGCTCACCCAGCGCGAAGCCCAGCAGCAGCCCGCCCAGCACCACCGCGAAAAGCGGCAGCTGCACCGACACGCCAAGCCAGCCGATCTGGGGAATCGCGGCCAGACCCTCGGGCAGGGTGCTCAGCGTCACCGGCTCCAGGTTCGCCACGCAGACAACCGTCAGGACGATCAGGAGGATGGCGTAGATGGCATAGCGGATATAGCGCATGCGTCACTTTCCGTTCAGGCGGTCCCGAAGAAGCTTGCCGGTCTTGAAGAAGGGGACATGCTTTTCCTCGACCTCCACGGCCTCGCCGGTGCGAGGGTTGCGGTCGGTCCGGGCATCCCGCTTCTTGACCGAAAAGGCCCCGAAGCCCCGCAGCTCGACCCGGTCGCCCCGGGCCATGGCATTGGTGATTTCCTCGAAGATCGTGTTCACGATCCTCTCGACATCCCGCTGATACAGGTGCGGGTTCTCGTCCGCAATCTTCTGGATAAGTTCGGAGCGGATCATCTTGGCACATTCCCCCTGAGGCGGCGCGGGTTCTCCCGCAGCTTTGGCGAACTATACGCAGCGACATGCGAAACGGAAACAGTCATAAAGGGCGGAAAAGCAAGCTCTTGCAGCGGTTTGGGGCCTCGTCGCCCGCGATTGGCAGGGTTGACGCCCTCTGCGCCCGCAATCGGCACGCGCCGTAAAGCACCCGGGCGATGCCCTCGGGCAGGCGATTCGGGCGCGGGAGGGAGGGCCGGGCGGCCAGGCCGCGACGAATGCGACTTGCAGAGCGGGCCTTCTCGGGCTACCCAGTGCAATGTTATTTCATAACATACCGGAGAGACCGACATGACCCCCCACTTCACGCGATTGATGGCCGCTGCCGCCCTCGCCGCCCTGCCCCTGACGCTGATGGCAGAAACGACGGACAAGGCCCATGACCACGCCGGTCACGACCACGGCCACGATCACGGACACGACCATGGGCACGACCACGCGGACGAAGCCGCCGAGCGGGTTCACGCCGGCCAATTCGAGGATTCACAGGTCGCCCCGCGCGCCCTTTCCGACTGGGAGGGCGCCTGGCAGTCCGTGCTGCCCTACCTGCTGGACGGCACGCTCGACCCGGCGATGGCGAAGAAGGCCGAGTCCGGCGAGAAGACCGCCGAGGCCTACCGCGCGTACTACGAGGTCGGCTACGCAACCGAGGTCAACGCCATCGACATCGAAAACGACCGCGTGACCTTCTCCAGCCCGGAGGGCAGCTATGGCGCGGACTACGTCTCGGACGGATACGAGATCCTGACCTACGACAGCGGCAGCCGCGGCGTGCGCTACATCTTCCGCAAGGCCGGTGGCGACGCCGAGGCGCCGGGCTTCATCCAGTTCAGCGATCACCGCATCGCGCCCGAGAAGGTGTCGCACTACCACATCTATACCGGCGACGACCGGGCCGAAGTGCTCAAGGAACTGACCAACTGGCCGACCTACTATCCCGCAGATTGGAGCGGCGCGGACATTCTGCACGACCAGCTGGCCCACTGACCAGTCCCGGGCAGGGGCCGTCGAGGCCACTGCCCCCTTTGCGAGGGCCCGGGCCGCCGCCGGTGGCGCCGCATTCAGAGCGGCAAAGGACATGCGGTGCCGCGAGGCATCGATGCCGGTCCACCGCAGCCTCCGAAGCCCGGGCTGGCGCCCGATGCGGACCGGGGCCGGCGATCAGGGCGGGGCGCCAAAATCGGTCCCTGTCCGCATGCTGATAGAGTAGAACGCCCGCACGGGGCGGAGTGAAATCCCGTGGACGGGATTTGCAAATTCCTTCGAAGGAATTTGCCCCGCGCTACTGGCAGACCGCCGCGAATTCCGTGCGGCCCTGCTCATCCGTCTTGCCCGGCTTGAAGTAGATCATCCGCATCCCGGCCTCGTCGCAGGTCATGGCCGCGCGCTGCTGCACCTCGGCCGCCTGCCGGGCAGAGCCGTAGCGCCCGCGCAGCTGGTTCTGGCCCTTGACCGTAACCGCCTTCATGGTCAGCCCGGTGCCGCCGGCGGGCGCGCGCTCTTGCCGGTATTCGGTGCTGTCATCGGGAATGACGATCTGCTCCTGCGCCGCAAGGGGCGCCGCCAGACCGAGTGCCAGACCAAGTGCCAGAAATCTCGACATGATGTCCTCCCGCGAAATCCGCTCTGGAGGAAAGCAAAATCGGCAGGACTTGGCGAGAGGGAATCGCAGGTCCCCGCCTCCCGCCGCGGCGCGGGATGGCCAGCCTGCGCGGCACCGCACAGGGCGGGACCAAAGAAAAAGGCCCCCGCGCGGGGGCCTTTTCCGAGTTCCAGAGAAGCGGGGTCGCTTACTCGTCGCGCTTCAGAGCCGCGCCGAGGATGTCGCCCAGCGACGCACCGGAGTCGGAGGAGCCGAACTGTTCCACGGCCTCTTTCTCTTCGGCGATCTCGCGTGCCTTGATCGACAGGCCCAGACGGCGGGTCTTCATGTCGATGTTGGTGACGCGGACGTCGATCTTGTCGCCGACCGAGAAACGCTCGGGGCGCTGTTCGGCACGATCCCGCGACAGGTCGGAGCGGCGGATGAAGGACTTCATGCCTTCGTATTCCACCTCGATGCCGCCGTCCTCGATGGCCGTCACTTCGACGGTCACGATGGAACCGCGACGCACGCCGCCGGTCGCCTCGGCGAACTTGTCGCCGCCCAGAGCCTTGATCGAGAGCGAGATACGCTCTTTCTCGATGTCGGTCTCGGACACGACCGCCTGAACGATGTCGCCCTTGCGGTATTCCTCGGATCGCCTCTTCGCCACGCTGGTCCCAGCTGAGGTCGGAGAGGTGAACCATGCCGTCGATGTCGCCTTCGAGGCCGATGAACAGACCGAATTCGGTGATGTTCTTGACTTCGCCCTCGACCTGCGTGCCCTCGGGGTGGGTCTCGGAGAAGACTTCCCACGGGTTGCGCATGGTCTGCTTGAGGCCCAGCGACACGCGACGCTTGGTCGGGTCGATTTCCAGCACCATGACGTCGACTTCCTGCGAGGTCGACACGATCTTGCCGGGGTGCACGTTCTTCTTGGTCCAGGACATTTCCGAGACGTGAACGAGGCCTTCGACACCGGCTTCCAGCTCAACAAATGCGCCGTAATCGGTGATGTTGGTCACGCGGCCCTTGTGGACCGAGGCCAGCGGGTACTTGACCGCCACCAGATCCCACGGATCTTCCTGCAGCTGCTTCATGCCGAGGGAGATACGGTGGGTTTCCTTGTTGATCTTGATGACCTGGACCTTCACGGTCTCGCCAATCGACAGGATTTCGGAGGGGTGGTTCACACGGCGCCATGCCATGTCGGTCACGTGCAGCAGGCCGTCAACGCCGCCGAGGTCGACGAATGCGCCGTACTCGGTGATGTTCTTGACCACGCCGTCAACCGCGTCGCCTTCCTGCAGCTTGCCGATGACTTCGGCGCGCTGCTCGGCGCGGCTTTCTTCGAGGATCGCGCGGCGCGACACAACGATATTGCCACGGCGACGGTCCATCTTGAGGATCTGGAACGGCTGCTTGAGACCCATCAGCGGGCCGGCGTCGCGCACGGGGCGCACGTCAACCTGCGAACCGGGCAGGAAGGCCACGGCGCCGCCGAGGTCGACGGTGAAGCCACCCTTGACGCGGCTCGAAGATCGCGCCTTCGACGCGGGCGTCGTCGGCATAGGCCTTTTCCAGACGGTCCCAGGCTTCTTCGCGGCGGGCCATCTCGCGCGAGATGACGGCTTCGCCACGGGCGTTCTCCGCGGCGCGCAGGAAGACCTCGACCTCGTCACCGACGGAGATGTCGGCGTTCTCGCCCGGGTTTGCGAATTCCTTGAGATCGACGCGGCCTTCCATCTTGTAGCCGACGTCGATGATGGCCTGGCCCGCTTCGACGGCGATGACCTTGCCCTTGACCACCGAACCTTCGTCCGGCGTGTCCATTTCGAGGCTTTCATTAAGGAGGGCCTCGAATTCCTCCATGGTTGCGTTAGCCATGTGGCTCCATGTTCCTTTTCAACGGTTTTACTGGCCGGGCGGTTGTCTCCGCCGGTCTGGCTTGGTCACTGAAGGCGCCCACGATACGGGACAACACACAAAAACAAGAAGGGCCGGTGAAAACCCGACCCTGCCCGATCCCTGCTCGCGGCGTTTGCGCCTTGTCGACGGGCGCGCGTATACCGCAATACGCGGCTGCGATCAAGCCCGGCCATGTGATCGCCCCCCGACGCCCCGGCCCGACGCCACGCCACGCCACGCCACGCCACGCCACGCCACGCCACGCCACGCCACGCCACGCCACGCCACGCCATCGAGGTGGGGGCAGAGCATGGCGATGGCAAGCGGCGGCGGTGCGGATAGCGCATGCCCTTGCAATCGCGCCCGCCCTCCGCCCCTGTCCGCCCCTCACCGGGGGCGCCGCGCAGGGGCCGGTTTCGGGTCATTGGGGGACGCCTCCCCTTCACAGGCGGCGATTTCGCCCTATCTAATGTAAACACCCGTAACATTCGGCGCGCCCCTGGCCCGCCGCCAAGTCCGGAGCCTGCACAGATGAACTATGTCCTGGCCCTTTTCCTGCCGCCCCTGTCGATCCTTCTGACCGGGCGGCCCATCCTGTCGATCATCGTCTTCCTGATCTGGATCCCGGCGATCCTGCTCTCGGGCGGCCTGACGCACCCGATGTTCATCGCGCTGGCACGGGTGCTGATCTACCAGTCCGGAGAGGAACGCCGCACCCGCCGCATCGAACGCGCGGGCTATCGCTGAGTCGGGGGCGCCGGGCGCGCAACGGCGCGCTAGTCCCCGAACAACTGGCCCTGCCCCGGCGGCCTTGGCGCGGCCAGTCCAAGATGCGTCCAGGCCTTGGCCGCCAGCATCCGACCGCGCGGGGTGCGCTGGATCAGCCCCTGTTGCAGCAGGTAGGGCTCGACCACTTCCTCCAGCGCATCGCGGCTTTCCGAGAGCGCCGCCGACAGCGTCTCGATCCCCACCGGGCCGCCGCCGTAGTTCTCGGCGATCAGCCGCAGGTAACGCCGGTCCGCACCGTCCAGCCCCATGGAATCCACGCCCAGCCGAGTCAGCGCATTGTCGGCCAGCGCCTGCGTCACCAAACCTCCGCCCTCGACCACGGCAAAATCCACCACCCGCCGCAGCAGCCGCCCGGCGATCCGGGGCGTCCCGCGTGAGCGCCGCGCGATCTCCAGCGCACCGTCGCCCTGCATCTGCACGCCCAGCTTGGCCGCGTTGGTGTTCACGATGACCTCCAGCTCGGGCACCGTGTAGAAATTCAGCCGCGTCGGGATGCCGAAGCGGTCGCGCAGGGGCGTCGTCAGCAGGCCCAGCCGGGTCGTGGCCCCGACCAGCGTGAAGGGCTGCAACTCGATCCTGACCGTGCGCGCCGCCGGGCCTTCGCCGATCACGAGGTCCAGCTCATAATCCTCCATCGCCGGGTAAAGCACCTCTTCGACGGCGGCATTCATGCGGTGGATCTCGTCGATGAACAGCACGTCGCGGGCGTCGAGGTTGGTCAGGATCGCCGCAAGATCGCCCGCCTTGGCCAGCACCGGGCCCGAGGTCATGCGAAAGCCGACCCCCAGCTCGCGCGCCATGATCTGCGCCAGCGTCGTCTTGCCAAGGCCCGGCGGGCCGTGAAACAGCGTGTGGTCCATCGCCTCGCCGCGCTGCCGGGCGCTGTCGATGAAGACCCGCAGGTTGGCGCGCGCCTCGGCACTGGCCGACGAAGTCGGTCAGCATCTGCGGGCGCAGCGCGCGGTCGCGATCCTCGGGGATCGGTTCGGGCCTCAGTGTCGGGTCCGGTTCCATGGCCTTGCCTCACTCTGCGCGGCGCGGGTCTTTGGCCCGCTGTCCCCGTCTCACTTCGTAGGGTGGGTCCGCGACCCACCGTCCCCGCCGTCAGCCCTTCGGCGCCAAGAGCTTCAGCGCCGCGCAGAATCAGCGCCGCGGTGTCCGCCTCTGGCGCCTCGCCCGCCGCCTGTGCCACGGCGCCCGCCGCCTCGCCCGGGCCATAGCCCAGGTTGCCAAGCGCCGACAATGCCTCGGCCTGGGCCGAGGCCGAAGGCATCGGGGCGGGCGCGACAGGCGCGGCGGGCTCGATCACCGCATCTGCGTCCGGGGCCGCAGACGGCGCGGCGACGGCAGCGCCCGCCCCCATCGCCATGACCATCGGCGCCTTGTCCTTCAGCTCGTTCACCACCCGCTGGGCGGTCTTCGGGCCGATGCCCTTCGCCGCCTTGATGGCGGTCCAGTCGCCCAGTGCCAGCGCGCGGCTGACGCCGTCCGGCCCAAGCGCACCCAGCATCGCCAGCGCCGCCTTGGCGCCGACCCCCTGCACTGTCATCAGCAGGCGGAACCATTCCTTTTCCACCAGCGTCGGAAAGCCGTAGAGCTGCAACAGGTCCTCGCGCACCATCAGGTCGGTGAACAAGGCCGCCGCCTCGCCCGGCGCCAGCCCCGCCAGCACCCGGTCGGTGCAATAGACCACGTAGCCCACGCCGCGCACGTCGATCAGCGCGTGATCCTCGCCCTTGTAGACGACCTGCCCCGCGATGCGCCCGATCATGCCTTCACCCGCAGCGCCGTGCCGGCACCGTAGAAGGAATGGCAGATGGCGATGGCCAGCGCATCCGCCGCGTCGGCGCTGTCGAAACTGGCGCCCGGCAGCTGCATCTTCACCATGTGCTGGATCTGCGCCTTGTCCGCATGGCCCACACCCACAACCGTCTTCTTGACCTGATTGGGCGCGTACTCCCCGACCGCCAGGCCGAACTGCGCCGGCACCAGCAGCGCGATCGCCCGCGCCTGGCCCAGCTTCAGCGTCGCCACCGCGTCCTTGTTGACGAAGGTCTGTTCGACCGCCGCCGTATCCGGCGCGAGACGGGCGCAGACCTCGGACAGCTGCCGGTGCAGCGACAAGAGCCGCTGTGCCAGATCGCCCTTGGCGGTGCGGCAGGTGCCGTTCGCCAGATGCCTCAGCTTGCCGTTCTGCGACTCGATCAGCCCCCAGCCGAGGTTCCGCAGCCCCGGATCGATGCCCAGTATCCGCATCGCTGCCTCACTTTGTTGTTATTGCGCCACGACTAGCACGAAAGCAGAACAAACGCCAAGGCCAATGCGTGAAAGGTCAAAGGCGACGCTCCGTCACCCCTTCGCGACAGACCTTGTCCATTCGCGCCACTTCATGGTCCGCAAACGACATGTTTTCAGGCGGATTTCTGCCAGTTATAACAGCGGCTTAACCTCCTCCGACGGCATGACGGAACTGCATGGCGCCCATGCATTTTGCGCGCCTTGCCGGAGCAAATCGCCCAATCTATGTGCGCTTTGCAAACGAACGCCACCCCTGATGAAGGAGAGCCCCATGGCCTATTACTCTGATCGCCCCATTGCCAACGCGGGCTCTGCCGCTGGCATCGGCGGCCTGTTCAACGCCGCAGTGCGGACCTACGGGACCACCGAGCCCAAGCGCAGCCTGCTCGCCTCGGCCTTTGCCGCCTTTTCCGCCTGGAACGACCGGCGCCTGACCCGCAAGACGCTGATGGCGCTGTCGGATCGCGAGCTGGAAGACATCGGCCTGACCCGCGGCGACATCGAGACCATCGCCCGCCGCTGAGCGGGCAGCCAGACAGGGTCCGGTTCCGCCGAGTTCGTTGGCGGAACCGGACCCTTTTTCACGTCTGCCCCGCAGAAAAAGGCCGCATCGCCCGTGGGCAGGATGCGGCCTTCTCAACTGTCGCGGGCAAGGCTGTGCGGATCAGGCGAAAAGCGGTGCAACCAGCGCGGCAAGCGCCCGGGTGACCGGGTCGATCTGCATCAGCCAGGCACCGGCGCGCTCGTAGACAGAGCCCTCTGCCAGATGTGCCAGATGCAGGCTGTAGGCCTCGGCGCCGAGCCCGGTCAGCACCATCACCTTGAAGCCCATGAAGACAACCAGGGCAAAGCTCAGCAGGCGCAGGCCGATATCGCCCAGCTTGTCGTCGGGTTCCTGAACGATCAGGCCGTCGCTCTTCAGCCTGTTGCGATACCCGCGCGCCATGCGCAGGTGTTTCTTGCGCAGCGCCGCGTCACGCTTGCGGAAATTGGTAAGGGCGTCGCTCATGGCAGTCTCGTATGCTCCGGCCCCCACCGGATATGTCGAGAATTAGCCCCTGATTGTGGCGATACTTGGGCGACGCCCTCAATTTAACGCAGTTTCGACGCAAGCGCGCCTTGCATCAGGCCGGTTTCTGCAAGGTCAGCGTGACCCAGTCGCCGATCACGCGGCGGGTTTTCTCGTGGATGCCCTGGCTTGCATAGGCGGCCACGACCTCTTCGGCCTGCCGCGTCAGCAGACCCGAGAGAATGGCATAACCCCCGGCGGCAAGATACGCCGCCATGTCGGGGGCAAGATCGATCAGCGGCTGCTTGAGAATATTGGCGAAGACCAGGTCGTAGGGCGCCCGCTCCGCCAGCGCCGGCACGTCGAAGCCTGCCGCCTCGACACAGGTCACGCGCCCCTCCAGCCCGTTGGCCCGCACATTGGCCTCGGCCACCTCGACGGCAACCGCGTCGATATCCGAGGCGATGACCGAATCCGGCCAGATCCGCGCCGCCGCCATGGCCAGAACCGCCGTGCCGCAGCCGATATCCGCAACGCTGCGCCCGGTGAAGCCCTCTGCGGCCAGCGCGTCCAGCGATTCGAGGCAGCCCTGCGTGGTGCCATGGTGCCCGGTGCCGAAGGCCATGGCGGCCTCGATCAGCAGCGGCTCCGAGCCTTCGGGGATCTTGTCGGCGTCATGGCTGCCGTAGACGAAGAAGCGCCCCGCCACGACCGGGGTCAGCTCGCGCCGGACCTTGTCGACCCAGTCGGTGTCCGGCACTTCGGAGACCACGAAGGGCTTCGCGGCAAAGCCCGCCGCCAGCAGCGCCAGTTCCACGCCGTCCGGCTCTTCCAGAAAATAACCGCCGACTTCCCAGGTGCCGGAGCCGTCCTCGATCTCGAAGACACCGACGCCGGTGGGTTCCGGGTCCATGCCCTCCATCGCCTCGCCCAGGGCCTCGGCGGCGTCCTTGTCGGAAAGCTTGGTGAAAGCGGTGAAGGTGGGCATGGCGGAACTCCGTCTGGGGTTGGTCAGCGGGTAGGCGCAGCGGGGGCGAAGGTCAAGCGCTGCGAAGCCTGGCCCGAGGCCATGCGCCGCGCCACCGGCAGGATGCGCGGCGGCGCCGCCTTGATCCCGCGCCGGGAGGCCGAGAAGGACCAACCCTCCAGAGAAGCGCGTCCCGCCCTTCTTCTGTCCGCAAATATCCCGGGGGAGGCCGCAGGCCGGGGGGCAGAGCCCCCTCCGCCGTCGCCTATTCCGCCGGAGCCGCCTGCATCCGGCAGAAGATCGTCTCGTTGCCCGGTTCGGGGTGGCGCGGGATCAGCAGCGCCAGACACAGGCTGGTGGCCGCCATCCCCGCCGCGAGAAGGAACACGGAGCCCGGCGAGACCAGCCAGAGGACCCCCAGCGCCGCAGGCAGGAAGACCGCCGCGATATGGTTGATGGTGAAGGCCACGGCGGCGGTGGGCGCGATATCGCCCGGGTCGGCGATCTTCTGGAAGTAGGTCTTCAGCGCCAGCGCCATGGCAAAGAACATGTGGTCCACGACATAGAGGATCGAGGCCAGAAGCACGCCCCAGCCGAACCAGTAGATCCCGCCATACAGAAGGAAGACCCCCACCAGCCCGATGTATTCGAAGGTCAGCGTGTTGCGCTCGCCGAACTTGAACACCGCGCGCCCGAAGACCGGGCCGATCACCATGTTGGCGACGAGGTTGATCAGGTAGAGCGCCGTCACCTCGTGGACCTCGAAGCCGAACCGCTCGACCATCATGAAGCCCGCGAAGACCACGAAGATCTGCCGCCGCGCGCCCGACATGAACTGCAGCGCGTAATACAGCCAGTAGCGCTTGCGCAGGATGAACTTCTTGACCTGCGGATTGGGGCTTTCGAACTGCGGGAAGGCCAGCGCGCAATAGGCCACGATCAGCAGCGTCACCCCGCCCGAGGCCATGTAGACCGTGTTGTAGGACAGGCCGAAGGCCTCCCAGGTCATGACGATCAGCCCGTAAGCCACCAGCGTGGCGCCCGATCCGGCGGCGATCAGCCAGCCCAGCACCTGCGGCGCCACCTCTTTCCTCAGCCATTGTAGTTGCAACGACTGGTTCACCGTCTCGTAGTAGTGGAACCCGATGGAACTGAAGAGCGTGATGAAGAGGATCCCGCCCATGGTCGGGAACCACGCCGTGACCGCCGTCGCCACCCCCAGAAGGGCAAGGGACAGCAGCGCCAGCACCTGCTCGCGCATCACCATGATCACGAGGATCACCCCGATGGCGAGGAAACCCGGGATCTCGCGCACCGTGTGCAGCCAGCCGATATCGCCGCCGTCGAAGTCCGCGACCTCGATGACAAAGTTATTCAGCAGCGCCGACCAGGTGGCGAAGCTGAGCGGCATGGCAATGGCCATCATGAAAAGGAGCGTGCGCGGGCGCCGCCAGATCGGCAGGGCCCGCGCCTCGTGCAGGGGAACCGGTGTCATGGCTTTTGCCTTACGCCGGGAACCGGGCACTGGCGAGAGGCTTTTGCCTGCGCCAGCGCACAAGGCTCAGGCCGTGGACGCGCTGAACCTGTATTCGACCTCGGCAAAACTGTCGCGCGGGAAGACGTAGAGAAAGCGCAGCCCCGCGTCGCCCGCCACGGTGCCGTGCTCGGCCTCGGCGGGGATGAACAGCGCCACGCCCGGCGTCAGGTCATGCCCGACGCCGTCCACGGTGACGGTGCCCCGCCCCGAGAGGCCGTAGTAGATCTCTGCCGGGCCGTGGCGGTGCGGCAGCAGCGTGCCCCCGGGGCCGAACTCGGCGACGCCCATGGTCATGCCGCTGGTGGCGGTGCGGTCGGCGCTGAACAGCGTGCGCCAGCGCAGGGTGCCGAAGGCCGGATCCTCTCCGCCTTCCAGCGGGGCGTGGTCCGCATTGGCCACGACCGGCATGGCCGCCAGCACCCCCGCAAGACCGGCCAGCCCGCTCGCGGCGCCATCCCCCTGCAGCCCGTCGCTTCCCTCCGTCATCGCCGCGCCTCCAGACCTCTGCCAGCCCCTCATGGCCCTACAGATAGGCCCGCCGGGCACCGCGAGTCTGCGCCGGAAGCGACGGTGCATGTCGGGCGCGCCCCACAAAGGCGGGCCTGCATGCGGTTTCGCTTGACGGGCGCATGCGGCGGGCGCAGAGGCCGCGTCATGATCAACCCGTATGACGCACAGGATTTCCACGCCAAGGCCATCGCAGAGGGCCGTCACCGCGCCATCGTCGGCGGGCGCTGGGATGAAACCGGCCGGGCGCAGATGGCCCTGTTGCGCGATCACGGGCTGAAGCCGCATCACCACCTGCTGGATATCGGCGCGGGTGCCCTGCGGCTGGGCTGCAAGGCGGTGCCCTGGCTCGACCCCGGCCACTACCACGCCACCGACGCCTCGCGGGCGCTGCTGCTGGCCGGGCACGCCATGGAACTGGACGACCCCGGACGCCTGCCGGAAAGCCACCTGATCGAGGATGCGGTGTTCGCCTTCCCCGGCCTGCCCGACACGATCACCCATGCCATCGCCTTCGCGGTCTTCCCGCATCTGCCGCCGGGCTACCTGCCGCGCGCGCTGACGAACCTGCGCCGCTTTCCCGCGCTGGAAACGGTCTTCTTCACCGTCTTCCTCGCCCCCGATGCCGAGGCCGCCGCCGGTCCGGTGCGCCAGCCCGACGGGGTGGTGACCCATGCCCTGCGCCCGCCTTACCATGTGCTGGCTCACGACGTGGCGCAGATCGCCCGCGCCTGCGGCTGGCAGGCCCTGCGCGACCACCGCATGCTGCCCCGGGGACAGGCGCTGTATCTGGCGACACCGCTGGCCTGACCCGGCAACGCCGCCTTTGCGACCGGGCGCGGCCACCTCCCGGATCACGCGACACCGAACCGCCAGCCGGGTAGCGGGACAGCGGGACAGCGGGACAGCGGGACAGCGGGACAGCGGGAAAACATTCGCCTTTCCTGATCTGTATCAAGACGCGGGCGCCCTGCCCCTGCCATATCCTCCGCATTCCCTCGGGACAGGAGGCCCTCATGGACATCGTTCCGCTGCTCGACCGGATCGGAGAGGCGCCCACGGCGGCGCTTTTCGGACTGATCACCGGCGTCGTCTTCGGCGTGGCGGCGCAGCGCTCGCGCTTTTGCCTGCGGGCGGCGGTGGTCGAATTCGCGCGCGGCGGGCTGGGCGACAAGGTGGCAGTCTGGCTTCTGACCTTCTCGACCGCGCTGGTCTGGGTGCAGGGCGCGCGCCTGCTGGGCCTGTTCGAGGTCGGCGACGCGCGGATGCTGGCCGTCCCCGGCAGCTGGTCCGGCGCGGTGATCGGCGGGCTGCTGTTCGGCGCCGGCATGGTGCTGGCGCGCGGATGTTCGGGCCGCCTGCTGGTGCTGGCGGCAACCGGAAACCTGCGCTCTGTCGTGTCGGGCCTGATCTTCGCGGTGGTGGCGCAGATGGCGCTGACCGGCTGGCTGGCACCGCTGCGCGACCGGCTGGCCGCGCTCTGGATCACGCCGGGCGAGCCGCAACCTCGACCTGTTGCCCGCCCTGCACCTGCCCGAGGGCGCCGGGCTGGTGCTTGGGCTGGCCACGGCGCTGCTGGCGCTGGTCCTGTCGCGCCGCAACCGGATCGGCGCGCGGCGGCTGGTCTTCGCCTCGGGCGTGGGTTTTGCCGGGGCACTGGGGTGGTATCTGACCTACGCGCTGTCGCTGTCCGCCTTCGAGCCGGTCGCCGTCGAAAGCCTGACCTTCACCGGCCCCTCCGCCAATACGCTGATGTTCTTCCTCGACCGCCATGCGGCGCTGGAATTCGACATCGGCCTCGTGCCCGGCGTGGTGCTGGGCTCTTTCCTCTCGGCCCTGCTGGCCGGAGAGTTGCGGTTCCAGGGGTTCGAAGGCCCGACCCCCATGCGCAACGCCATGGTCGGCGCGGCGCTGATGGGATTCGGCGGGATGCTGGCAGGCGGCTGCGCCATCGGCAACGGCGTCACCGGGGCCTCGGTCTTTGCGGGCACGGCATGGGTTGCGCTCTGCGCGATGTGGGCGGGCGGCATCGTCACGGACATGGCCCTGCGCGGACGCGGTCAGGTCGCGGTGGCATAATCTTCGACGGACGCCCGGCGGCCCTGCGTATCACCCCTGACACGCCACCCGCCGGAGAAAGCCGCCGTGAACCCCCTCGTCCTTATCCTTCCCGTGTCCTCCATCGCCCTGCTGGGCGGCGCAATGCTGCTGTCGCAGAGCCTGTCCCAGCCGGACCCCGCGCCGCGCCCCGCCCCTGTCGAAACGATGTTTCTGGACTGACCGGGTCAGGCGCCACGACACCCCACGGGGCGGGTCTCGCCCGCCCCGGATGGCGCCCTCAGCTGCGGATCTCGCCAGCCGGTGCGGAAGATCCACCAGATCACCCCGAGGCAGAGCGCCGTGAAGCCGAGGATTGCCAGCAGCGACAGGCCCACGGGCACATCCGCCATTCCGAAGAAGCTCCAGCGGAAGCCGGACACGAGGTAGACCACCGGGTTGAACAGCGTCACCGTCTGCCATGCCGGCGGCAGCATCGAGATCGAGTAGAAGGAGCCGCCAAGGAAGACCAGCGGCGTCACCACCAGAAGCGGCACCAGTTGCAACTGCTCGAAGCTTTTTGCCCAGATGCCGATGATGAAGCCCAAGAGCGAGAAGCTGATGCAGGTCAGCACCAGGAAGGCCAGCATCGCCACCGGGTGCAGGATCTGCAGGTCGACGAAAAGCGCCGAGGTCGCAAGGATCACCACCCCGATGAACAACGCCTTGGTCGCCGCCGCGCCGGCATAGCCCAACACGATTTCCGGGAAGTTGATCGGCGCCGAGAGCAACTCGTAGATCGTGCCGATGAATTTCGGGAAGTAGATCGCGAAGGAGGCGTTCGAGATCGCCTGGCTCATGACGCTCAGCATGATCAGGCCCGGCACGATGAAGGCGCCATAGCTGACGCCCTCGACCTCGTCGATGCGCGACCCGATGGCGGCGCCGAAAACGACGAAATACAGCGAGGTCGAGATCACCGGAGAGATGAAGCTTTGCAGGATGGTGCGGAAGAACCGCGCCATCTCGAAGCGGTAGATCGACAGGACGGCGGTCCAGTTCATGCCGCATCCTCCTGACCGGAGGCCTGCTCGGCGACGAGTTTCACGAAGATATCCTCCAGCGAATTCTGCGCGGTCGACACGTCGCGCACCGCCAGCCCTGCCTCCGACAGGGCTGCCATCAGCCGCCCGATGCCGGTGCGGTCGGCCTGCGTGTCATAAGCATAGGTCAGCGCCTGCCCGTCCTGCGACAGGGTCAGGTCATGGTCCGCCAGCGTCCCGGGGATCTCCGCGATCGGCTCGTAGAGGTCGATCCGCAGCTCCTTGCGGCCCATGCGGGTCATCAGGCTGGCCTTGTCCTCGACCAGCAGCACCTGCCCCTTGTTGATCACAGCGATGCGGTCGGCGATGGCCTCGGCCTCTTCGATGTAATGGGTGGTCAGGATGATCGTCACGCCCTGCGCCTTCAGCTCGGCCACGATGTTCCACATGTCGCGCCGCAGCTCCACGTCGACGCCCGCGGTCGGCTCGTCGAGGAACAGCACCCGGGGCTCATGCGCCAGCGCCTTGGCGATCAGCACCCGGCGCTTCATGCCGCCCGACAGCTCCTTCACCTGCGCATCGCGCTTGCCCCACAGCGACAGCTGCCGCAGCAGCCTTTCCTGCAACTCCGCATCGTGGCGCTTGCCGAACAGCCCGCGCGAGAACCGCACCGTGTTGTGGACCTTCTCGAAGGGTTCCAGGTTGATCTCCTGCGGGACCAGCCCGATCAGGTTGCGCGCGGCGCGGTAATCCGTGACCACGTCATGGCCACCCACGGAAATCGACCCCGAACTCGGCACCGTGATGCCGCAGATCGCCGAGATCAGCGTTGTCTTGCCCGCCCCGTTGGGGCCGAGCAGGGCAAGGATCTCGCCCTCTTCGATCTGCAGAGAGGCGCCCTTCAGCGCCTCGAACCCGCCGTCGTAAACCTTCCGCACATCGCGGACATCGACCATGGCCATCCTCGGGCCTCCGTTCTCAAGTGTGGGCGAAAACTAGACGGATCGGTTCGCCATGCAAGGCACAGGATCTGTGCAGCTGCCAGTTTCTGTCGCTTTCGGGATAGCGCGGCGCCGCGCCAGCGCGTAGCCCGGGGGCATGACCCAAGCCACGGACCGCCCGACGCTGGGGATCGCGCTGATCTGCCTCGGCGTCGCGGTGATCTCTGTGAACGACCTGCTGATCAAGGTGCTGTCGGCGGGATACCCGCTGCACCAGATGGTGTTCTTCCGCTCCGCCATCGGCCTGGTCTTCACCATGGGCTTCGTCATGGCCGAAGGCGGGCCCTCCATCCTGCGCACGAAGACCCCCGCCATCCACGCCCTGCGCGGCGCACTGGTGGTGGGCGCCAACATGACCTTCTACGCCGCCGTCGCGGTGCTGCCGCTGGCGCAGGCCACGGCGCTGTTCTTCGTGGCGCCGCTGTTTATCACGCTGCTGTCGATCCCGATGCTGGGCGAAAAGGTCGGCGCGCCGCGCCTGACCGCCGTGCTGATCGGCCTGATCGGCGTCGCCCTCATGCAACAGCCGTGGACGTCCGACCCCGGGGTCTCGCGCCTCGTGCTGCTGCTGCCGGTGATCGCGGCGCTGCTCTACGCGCTGATGCAGGTGCTGACGCGCCGCCTTGGCGTGACGACCCGGGCCTCGGCCATGGCGGTCTACACGCAGGGCACCTTCCTCATCGTCTCGACAGGCTTCTTCCTCGTGGCGGGCGACGAGCCGCTTCGCCGAGGCCACGACAAACCAAAGCCTGACCTTCCTGCTGCGCGCACTGGGAATGGCCCGCGCCGGGCGACTGGCCGGTCTTCGTGGCCCTCGGCCTCTGCTCGGGCGTCGTGGGCTACTGCCTCAGCGCCGCCTACCGCATGGCCAATGCCGCCGTGATCGCGCCCTTCGAATACATCGGCCTGCCGCTGGCGATCCTCTGGGGCTGGTCCGTCTTCGGCGAATGGCCCTCTGCCGCCACATGGGCCGGCTGCGCCCTGATCGTCGGCGCGGGCCTCTTCGTCTTCATCCGCGAACAGCAGAAATCCGCGCCCGCCCCCGACCGCCGCGCCAGCTGGGGCCGCCGGTAGAAACCGAACGGCCAGGCGAAGGGCCAGCCAGTGCCCGAGGCGCCTCCGTTTCTTCTGTCCCCAAATATCCCGGGGGAGCGAAGCGGGGGCAGAGCCCCCACCGCCTTCACGTCCCGCGCACCGTATCGATCATCAGCTGGACGTTCTCCGGCTTCGCGTCCGGCGTGATCCCGTGGCCCAGGTTGAAGATATGCGGGCCGCCCGAGAAGGCCTCGACCACGCGGCGCGTCTCGCGCACCAGGTCCTCGCCGCCGGTGACCATATGGGCACTGGCAAGGTTGCCCTGCACGCAGCCCGAGACCTGCACCTTTTCCGCCGCCCATTCCGGCGTCACGGAGTTGTCCAGCGCCACGCAATCGGCGCCCGTCGCCTCGTGGAAGCCGATATAGCCCTCGCCCGCCTCGCGCGGGAAGGCGATGACCGGCAGGCCGGGGAAGCGCGATTTCAGCTCCTGCGTGATGATCCGCGCGGGCTCCAGCGCGTAGCGGCGGAAGTCCTCGCCGTTCAGCGATCCGGCCCAGCTGTCGAAGAGCTTCACCACCTCGGCGCCCGCCTTCACCTGTTCCGACAGGTAGTCGATGGTGCTCTCGGTCAGCCGCTCGATCAGCGCCTCGAAGAGCGGGCGGTTCTCGGATTTCAGCGCATGCGCCGGCCCCCGGTCCCTCGGTCCCCTGCCCGGCGATCATATAGGTCGCCACGGTCCAGGGCGCCCCGGCGAAGCCGATCAGCGTCACGTCCTCCGGCAGCCTTTGCGACAGGTTGCGCACCGTCTGGTAGATCGGCGACAGCCTGTCGTGGATCATCTCGCCCCGGCCCAGCTTGTCGAAATCCGCCTGCGTGGTCACGGTCGACAGCCGCGGCCCCTCGCCGGTGACGAACCACAGGTCGGCCCCCAGCGCCTGCGGCAAGAGCAGGATGTCGGCAAACAGGATCGCCGCGTCAAAGCCGTAGCGCCGCAGCGGCTGCAAGGTGACCTCGGTGGCCAGCTCGGGGTTGTAGCACAGCGACAGGAAGTCCCCGGCCTCGGCGCGGGTGGCCTTGTATTCGGGCAGGTAACGCCCGGCCTGCCGCATCATCCAGATCGGCGGCACCGGAAGGGTTTCGCCCGCGAGGGCCCGCAGGATGGTTTTCGTCATGCTCTGTACCTCTCTCTTGGCCATGGGTCTCGGCCCTGCCCGCGCGCGTGTCAAGCCGCGCGCTCCCGGGCAAGGTAACCCGGGCCTTCTCCGGGCCAAGGTGTCGCAGGGCAAAGCCCGTGTTCCCTTTCCCCGCGACCCGCGCTAAGCCATGGCCCATGACCGATCTGCCCACCCTCGACGCCCCGCTTCGCATCGGCACCCGCGGCTCTCCGCTGGCGCTGGCCCAGGCCTATGAAACCCGCGCACGCCTCGCCACGGCCCATGGCCTGCCGGAAGAGGCCTTCGAGATCGTGGTGATCAAGACCACCGGCGACAACCGCGCCATGATCGAGGCCGACCGCCCGCTGAAGGAGATCGGCAACAAGGGTCTGTTTACCCGCGAGATCGAGGAACAGCTGGCGGCGGGCGATATCGACATCGCCGTGCATTCCATGAAGGACATGCCGACCGAGCAGCCCCCGGGCCTTGTGCTGGACTGCTACCTGCCGCGCGAGGACGTGCGCGACGCCTTCATCAGCCCGGCGGGCGGCGGCATCGCGGGGCTGCCGCAGGGCGCGGTGGTAGGAACCTCGTCGCTGCGCCGCCGCGCGCAACTGCTGCACCGGCGGCCCGACCTGACAGTGGTCGAGTTCCGCGGCAACCTGCAGACCCGCCTGAAGAAGCTGGAAGACGGGGTCGCACAGGCAACCTTCCTCGCCTGCGCCGGGCTGAAGCGCATGGGGCTGACCGAGGTGCCCGCCACCCCGATCGCACCCGAGGACATGCTGCCCGCCATCGCGCAGGGCGCCATCGGGATCGAACGCCGCGCCGAGGATGCCCGCGTGGCGGCGATGCTGGCCGCGATCCACGACACCCCCACGGCGCAGCGCCTTGCCGCGGAACGCGCCTTCCTTGCCGCGCTGGACGGGTCCTGCGAGACGCCGATTGCCGGGCTGGCAGAGCTTGACGGCGACAGGCTGCACCTGCGCGGGCAGGTCCTGCGGCCCGACGGTTCCGTCGCCCACGCCGGCACACGCAGCGGCCCCGTAGCCGAGGGCGCCGCCATGGGCCGCGCCCTTGCCGCAGAGCTTCTGGAACGGGCCGGACCCGGCTTCTTCGACTGGCGCTGAACCCGCAGGGCGGGTCCGTGACCCGCCTGCGCCCTGCATGGGTGGGTCACAGACCCACCCGAGCCGGTCACGCCACCTTCAGGACAATCTTGCCGATATGGGTGGAGCCTTCCATCCGCGCATGCGCCTCGGCGGCCTTGTCCAGCGGGAACTCGGAATCCATCACCGGCGCGATCCGCCCGGTCGAAAGGATCGGCCAGACCTCGGCGCGCAACGCCTCGGCGATGCGGGCCTTGGCCAGGTCGCTCTGCGAGCCGCAGGGTCGAGCCGGTGATCGTCAGGCGGCGCGTCATGACCTGCGCGAAGTTCAGCGCCACCTTCGGGCCCTGCAGGAAGGCGATCTGCACCAGCCGCCCGTCGTCGGCGAGGGCCTTCACGTTGCGGGGCAGGTAATCGCCGCCGACCATGTCGAGGATCAGGTCCGCGCCGCCCTCGGCACGCAGGATCTCGACGAAATCCTCCTCGCGGTAGTTGATCGCCCGTTCGGCGCCGAGCCCGGTACAGGCCGCGCATTTATCCGCCGACCCCGCCGTGGCGAAGACCCGCGCGCCGAAATGCGCCGCGAGCTGGATCGCCGTGGTGCCGATGCCGCTGGACCCGCCGTGCACGAGGAAGCGTTCGCCAGCGCGCAACCCGCCGCGCTGGAAGACATTGGTCCAGACGGTGAAGAAGGTTTCCGGCAGGCAGGCCGCCTGTTTCAGGTCCATGCCCTCGGGCACCGGCAGGCAATGCGCGGCGGGCGTGGCCACGTATTCCGCGTAGCCGCCACCGGGCAGCAGCGCGCAGACCTGCGTGCCGACCTGCGGCCAGTCCACCCCCGCACCCACGGCCACCACCTCGCCAGAGGCCTCGAGCCCGGGCAGGTCGGAAGCGCCGGGGGGCGGGGCGTAGCTGCCCGCGCGCTGCAGCGCATCCGGTCGGTTGACCCCGGCGTAGGCAGTGCGGATCACCACCTGCCCGGCGGCGGGGCGCGGCACGGGCCGCGTGGTCAGGCGCAGGACCTCCGGTCCGCCCGCTTCGGTGATTTCTATGGCGCGCATGGTATCTGTCATGGATCGGCTCCGTTTCTTTCAGTGCTATCAGCTGCTGCGCCGGTGGCAAGGCAGCGACCGGGGGCCAGCCCCCGGACCCCCGAGGGTATTTTTGCCAAGAAGAAGCACAGGGGGCTGGATCGTCTGGGGCGGCGGCGCGTCAGGCCAGGGGGCGGCCGCCCGGAAGATCGTCGCGCCGCTGCGCTGCGGGCGGGCGGATCCGTTCCATCAGCTTCAGCGGCCCGGCCGGGAGCGTTCCGAGGACGCGGTTGTCGCGCAGCTGGGCCTTGGCCTTCTCGATCTGCATGACGTCCGCTATGCGGCGGTCGAGGAAGGCCCAGGTATCGGCATGATCGGGCAGATCGTCCCCCAGCCAGTACAGCACCGTGGCGCCGTAGACGCCCGACAGGGTCGCCCGCTTGGTGTACCAGTTCACGTCGTCGGCGGTATCGCCCAGAGCCGTCCAGATGGCATCCGCCGTGCCCCAGAGCAGCCGGGCGCCTTCCGGCGCGTGGTGGGGCAGAGAGAACAGGGTCGTGCCGCGGCGCACCACCTCCCTGTCGCCGGCCTGTTCCAGCCGCAGGCGCACCGCATGGGCCACCTTGTCGCGGAAGCGCATGCCCTCGAGATCGGCGGCGGACAGCGCCTGTACCATGGCCGCGTCACCCCGGCGGTGATAGGCCACCGCGAGGTCCAGGGCGCCGCGCGGCACGAGGCCCCGCCCCACCACCGGGTCGACACCGGCCTCGGCCAGCGCGGCGCGGAAGGCGGTTTCGGTCCAGCCGTCGAAGGGCACATGGGGCAGGATGGCGTCCAGCAGGCGGTCGGTCGTGTCTGGCATGGCGGTCTCCTTGGGTCGCAGCGCTCGTACTGGACAAATAGGGCATTGCTTGCTATACGGCCACCTCCTGCAATTCCTTGCAACTTCAATCTAGAAAGGTGGTGACAACCACATGCAGGTCAGTGTTCGCGACAACAATGTCGATCAGGCGCTCCGCGCCCTGAAGAAAAAGCTGCAGCGCGAAGGCGTTTTCCGCGAAATGAAGCTCAAGCAGCATTTCGAGAAACCCTCCGAGAAGAAGGCCCGTGAAAAGGCCGAGGCGATTCGCCGCGCCCGCAAGCTGGCTCGTAAAAAGGCCCAGCGCGAAGGGCTCCTCTGAGCTAAAGCACCGTCTTCAGCACTGAAGTCACACGACGACCCCCGGGGCCCAGGCCTTTCGGGGGTTTGTCATTTTCAGGGGGCCTGTTCAGGGGCGCCCCGTGTTGCCCCCCTGCCCCCACACAGCAAAAGACCCGGCCTTCGCGGGAAGGCCGGGTCTTTTTGTGTCGGGATGCCGGACGGCGGATCAGTGCAGCTTGGCACCCACCGTCGCGATCAGATCATCGATGAGCCGGTTGCGGTCCTCGGCGCTCATCTGCTCGGCAACCACCTCGCGGGCAGCGGCCACGGCCACGGCGGCGGCGCGGTCGCGCACGTCCTTGATGGCCGAGGCTTCGGCAGAGGCGATCTGCGACTCGGCGGCCTGCAGGCGGCGCTCGATGGAGAGCTTCAGGTCCTCGCGGGCCTGAACGGCGGCCTGCTCGGCCTCTGCCTTGGCATGGGCGACGATGCGGTCGGCCTGCTCCTGGGTTTCGCGGCTCTTGCGCTCATAGGAGGCCAGAAGCGCCTGCGCCTCTTCACGCAGGGTGCGGGCCTCGTCCAGTTCCGACTGGATGTCCGTGGCGCGCTTGTCCAGCAGCTTGCCCAGCATGCCGGGCACCTTGAAGTAGACCAGCACGGCGAGGAACAGGATGAAGGCGATCAGCACCACGAAGTCGGTGTTGGCCAGCGAGAAGAAGGGGCCGGACGCAGCCTGTGCCGGTGCGGCGATCAGGGTGGCGGGGGCGAGAATGGCAAGCTTTTTCATCGCGGTTCAGCCTTTCATGCGGGCGTCGACGGCGGCGTCGATGCGGGCCTGATCCGGCTTGTGACCCAGCGCCTGCACGATGGCGGCGGCGGTGTCCTTGGCGACGACCTGCACGTTCTCCAGCGCGCTTGCGCGGATCTCGGCGATCGCCTGCTCGGATTCGGCGGATTTCGCGGCGATCTCTGCGTCGGCCTTCTCGATGGCCTTGGCGAGGTCCGCCTTGATGTCGTCGCGGGTCTTCTGCGCGATCACCTGCGCTTCGGTGCGGGCGTCGGCGAGGGCCTTGTCATAGGCCTTTTCCGCCTCTTCTGCCTTGCGCTTCAGCGCTTCGGCGGCGGCGATGTCGTTCGAGATCGTCCCCTGACGCTCGGCCAGGACAGAGGCGATGCGGGGCAGCGCGATGCGTGCCAGAATGAAGTAGATCACCACCAGCGTGATGATCAGCCAGAACACCTGGTTGCCGATCCATTCGCCGCAAAGCTGCGGCATGCCGATGGCAGACCCGTATGAATCGACGCAGGCGCTGACGGCCTGTGCGGCGTGATCGGCCCCGGGGGTTTCAGTCGCCATGTTGTCCTCCGTCGGAAGGGATTTCGGGATCGTCGTCCGGGCGATTCAGGGCATTTGGCCCCGAACCGCCCGCGCGTAAGGATCAGTCGGAAAAGACTGGCTTAGACGGCGAACATCAGCAGCAGCGAAACGAGGAAGGCGAAGATGCCCAGCGCTTCCGCGAATGCGATGCCGATGAAGAGGGTCGCGGTCTGCGAGGCAGCCGCCGAGGGGTTGCGCAGAGCGCCGGCAAGGAAGTTGCCAGCCACGTTGCCCACACCGATTGCGGCTGCGCCGGAACCGATTGCTGCGAGGCCTGCGCCGATGTGTGCGAGATCGCCTTCCATGTGAATTCTCCTTACGATTGGAAGTGGATGGATCGGGTTGTTCAGTGGTGTGGACGGGCCCGCGGCCCATCGCCCTTAGTGATGCGGATGCAGCGCGTCTTTCAGGTAGACGCAGGTCAGGATCGTGAAGACGTAGGCCTGAATGAAGGCCACGAGGATCTCCAGCCCGTACATCGCGACGATGGCGACGATGGCGATGGGCGAGACCGCGACGATGGCCGCGAAGCCCGCGAAGACCTTGATCACCGCGTGACCGGCCATCAGGTTGCCGGCAAGACGGATCGAGTGGCTGACCGGACGCACGAAGTACGAGATGATCTCGATGATGGCGAGGATCGGTCGCAGCGCCAGCGGCGCCGAGGCGACCCAGAACAGCGACAGGAAGCCCGCGCCGTTCTTGACGAAGCCCAGCACCGTCACGGTCAGGAAGACCGCCAGCGCCAGCACCACGGTCACGGCGAAATGCGAGGTGGTGGTGAAGGACATCGGCAGCAGGCCAAGGAAGTTGGCGAAGACGATGAACATGAACAGCGTCATGATGTACGGGAAGTACTTCAGGCCGTCCTTGCCGGTCACGTCCTCGACCATCTTGTGGACGAAGCCATAGGCCAGCTCGGCGATGGACTGGCTGCGCGAGGGCACGACGGCGCGGCGCGAGGTGCCCAGCACCATCAGGCCGAAGATCGCGACGATCGCGAGGAACAGCCAGAGCGTCACGTTGGTGATGGTGAACATGCCCACTTCGCCATAGCCGAAGAGCGGCTTGACGATGAACTGATCCATCGGGTGGAACACGAGGCTGGAGCCGCCGTCAGCCGCCGCAGCGTCCGCTGCGTGGGCCACATTTGCGGCCACGTCCGCCGCGTGGGTGTCCGTCTCTGTCGCCATCTGTCACTTCCCCTCGTGCTCGCCCCCGTCGGGGCCGCCTGTCTTGTCCCGGGCCGCCTGCGCGCCCATCTGTGTCGCCTGGACCTCTTTCGCGGTCCGCAGCATCACGTTGATGCCCGCCGCGACGCCCAGCAATGTAAACAGCACCATGAGAAACGGGGTGGTGCCGAAGGCGTAGTCCAGCCCGTATCCGATGCCAAAGCCGATCCCCAGACCGGCCACCATCTCTGTCACCATCCGCCAGGCAACCTGCGCCTGGCTGTAGTGCTCTTCCTGGTGGGCCTTCTCGCTTTTCTGCGCCGCTTTCAGCGCCGAAAGCCGGGCATCCAGATCTTCTAACTGCCGTTTCGGATCGGGGTCGGCCACGCGGGAGGGTCCCTTCAGGTTCGCCATGGTGCTAAGCGGAGGGGCGCCCCGAGTCAACGCCGTGTTCGTCGCTGCGACCTTTTCCGCAAGATGTTGATATTGCACGACTTCCAGGCCACACCCAAGAGCCACGACCGGTAGGAGAGGCGCAACCGCCCGCCCTACGCGCCGTCCGGCATATTCAACCGCAGAGTTGAGCGTGCGGCAGCACCGCCACCGGGCCAGCCCAGGCATGCTCTAGGCAGACCCGTCGTTTGCCGCTATCGCAGGGTCATGAGCACCCGCCTCGATATCGTCTTTGCCGCCCTTGCGGACCCCACGCGCCGCCGCATCCTGACGATGCTGCTGGAGGACGACATGGCGGTGACGGATGTGGCCGAGCCCTTCGACGTCTCGCTTGCCGCGATCTCGAAGCACCTGGGCGTGCTGACCAATGCCGGTCTGATCAGTCAGGAAAAGCGCGGGCGCGTGAAGTGGTGCAAGCTGGAACCGGACGCGCTGCGCGATGCCTCGGTCTGGATGCAGGGCTTCGGACAGTTCGACCAGCTCGACCTCGACGGGTTCGAGCGTTTTCTGGAAAAGGAACTGCGCCAGCCGGATTGATGCCCCCTTTCCGCTGCCGGTCCCCGGCCTCGGAAAAGGCGCAACCATGCGGCTGACCGGTAGAACGGGCGGCCCGGCCCTGTCGGCGCCGATCCCGGTCCCGCCCCGTCAGGCCCGCTCAGGCCCGCAGGGTGCGGGGCGCCGAGGACCCGTACCGCCCGTCCCGACGCCGCAGCCTTGACGCTGCCGCCTTCAGGTTACGACGCAGGCATCGGGGGCTTTTGCAGGCACAGGACCGCATGGCCCGTTGGCGGCGCGCGACCCCGCCTTGGGGGGCTCGACACCACCAACCGCGGGCCGTCGGATCAGGCGAGGCCCGCAAGGCGGATCACCGCCACGACAACCACGACCAGACCGATGATGTAGATGATATTGCGCACCATGGTGCTGTCTCCCGTTCCATTTCTGCGGGGCCAACGCCGGACCGGGCCGCTTCGTTCCCGCCCGTCAGGCCGGGGCCTCTTCGTCCTTCAGAAGCAGCAGCAGCGAAAGCGCGGTCAGCGTCACGCCCGGCAGCACCAGCGCCGAAGGCACGCCGCGCCCAAGCGCCAGCTCCCACAGGATCACCCAGGACGGCACGATGTAGGTATAGGCCATCACCTTGGCCGAGGGCAGCCGCAGCGCGGCGTAGCGCAGGATCGTGAAACTCAGCGCCGTGGCGAAAAGCGTGACGTAAAGAAGCGTGACCCAGACCACCGGCGGCATCGCCGCCCAGTCGGTCGCCAGCACGCGCGGCCCGGCCCAAAGACACAGGATCACCGCCCCCGCCGTCACGATCCCCGCGTTGAAGGCCAGCGCGGGCTCTCCACGGCTGAGCTTGCGCAGCAGCGGCGCATAAAGCGCATGTGCGATGCAGCCCCAGAAATAAATCGCCTCGCCGCGCCCGACCTCGAAGGCCAGAAGCGCGCCAAGGTCGGCCCGGAAGATCACCCACAGCGCCCCCAGCCCGCCCACGACGATGGCCAGCGCCATGCGCGCCGTCGTGACCTGCCGCAACAGCAGGTAGCCGAAGACCGCAGTCAGCGCCGGGTTCAGGGTAAAGACCGCCGCCATGCTGACCGGCTCGGCGGTCTTCAGCCCCTCGAACATGGTCACGAAGTAGAGCGCGAAAAGCCCCGCCAGGACAAAGTAGCGCCAGGGCGCCGCAGCGACCCTGCGCGAGACACCCCCGGTTGCCAGCGCCATGCCCCAGAGCAGCGCCGCCGCCAGTACGAAGCGCACCGCGTTCAGGACCGATGGCTCTATGTGGGGGCCGACCATGCTGCCCAGCGAGAAGGACCCGGCCACAACCGCCGCGTAGCCCAGCATCGCCGCATGGCCCTTTTGCGCCTCTGTCATTCCCGGCAGGTCTCTTCCGCGAAGGCCTTGAGGTGCTTCAGGAAGGCCTGGACCTTGGCCGTCCGGTGCAGATCGACATGCGTGACCAGCCAGAGGTTCGACTCCCAGGCCTCGTTGGGTCCGTGGATCAGTTCGAGGTCCGGGTGCTGCGCCGCGTCGCGCATGTTCAGAAAGCCCATTCCGGCCCCGGCCAGAACCGCCATGTCCATCACCCGCGGATCGCTGCTGCGAAAGACCACGCGATCGCGCGGCACTTTCTCGGCCAGCCAAAGCAGGAAGGGCGCGCGGCTGTCGGCATTGTCATGGGCCACGAATTCATGGCGGGCGAGGTCTTCCTCGCTTTCGGGGCGGCCCATCCGCGCGATATAGCCCTTGGTGGCATAAAGCCCGACCTGCTGCGCCTTGAACCGCTGCACCACATTGTCCGGCTCTTCCGGCGCCTTGCCCGCGCGCAGCGCCACATGGGCCTCGCCGTACTCCAGCCGGAACAGGCGCTCGCCGGTCAGGAAACGCACGGTCACCTCGGGGTAAGCCGCGCGGAAAGAGGTCAGCGCGGGCACCAGCAAGGGCGCGAAGGAGACCAGCGAGGTCACCACCAACTCGCCCGACACATCCGAGCCGCGTCCGCGTATCCGCCCCTCCAGCTGCTGAAGCTGGTCGTCGGTGGTCTGCGCGACGCGCAGGAGGTCGGTGCCCGCCTCGGTCGCGGTATAGCCACGGGCATGGCGCTGGAACAGCTTCACGCCCAGCCGCCCCTCCAGCGCGTCGATGTGACGGATCACCGTGGCGTGGTGAACGCCCAGCACCTCTGCCGCTCCGCTGACCGTTCCCAGTCGCGCCACCTGGTACGCGGTGCGCACCTCGTCCCAGTTTTCCATCTGGCCACCTGTGCAAGGATAAACACTCACCTTGCATTTGCGCCGATTGCGTTCGCGCACGCAAGGGGCAATCTATGCCGCAATTGCACAAGCCCCAACGAGGACACCATGACCGATACCCTCCTGCGCATCGACGCCTCTGCCCGCACCGAAGGCTCGACCAGCCGCGCCCTGACCGATCGCATCGCCGCCAAGCTGGCCCCGGCACGGACCGTCACGCGCGATCTGTCCGGCGGCCTGCCGCTGATCGACGCCAACTGGATCGCCGCGAATTTCACCCCCGAAGCGGACCGCACCGACGCGCACCGCGCCGCGCTGGCCCTGTCTGACGACCTGATCGCAGAGCTGAAGGCCGCCGACACCCTGCTGATCGGCGTGCCGGTCTACAACTTCGGCGTTCCCACGGGCCTGAAGGCACGGGTCGATCAGGTGGCCCGCGCCGGTGTCACCTTCCGCTATACCGAGGCCGGCCCCGAAGGCCTGCTGAAAGGCAAGCGCGCCATCCTTGCCGTCGCCTCCGGCGGCACCGAGGTCGACAGCCCCATCGACTTCGCCACGCCCTACATGCGCCACATGCTGGGCTTCATGGGCATCACCGATATCCGAGGTGGTGCGCTCGGACCGGCAGATGGTGGACGCCACGGCCTCTTCGGCCCGCGCCGACACCGATATCGAAGGCCTCGCCGCCTGACACCTGCACCCGCGTCGCGGGCCGGACCCGCGGCGTGGCCGACCGGCGGAGGGTGGAAAACTGCGGCCCGCGACCGGGGCGCAGACCCCTTGCCATCCAGCCCCCTGCCCGCGCGGGCTGCGGCCTCCGTCACCGGGCGCCGAAACCCGTGCGGCGCGCCCCAAGCAGACCCCGGACCTCGGGGTCGCGCACATCCAGCCCCAGCGCCTCCAGCGCCTCGACAGGGTCGCGGTAGACGCCAAGGTGGTAGGGGATCTTGTCCTTCACCGCGTCCCGGTACAGCCTGCAAATCCCGAAGGCCACCTTCTGCGGCGCGTAGATCGCCGTCCGCGCCCGGGGGTCGCGCGCCTCGCTGTAGGGCGTCATCCGCATCGCGATGCGCTGCACCTCGGCAAAGAAGTTCTCCGGGAACCGGCAGTCTTCCGCGTCCAGCAGCAGATGCTGCCCGCCGTCGTACAGGGGATCGGCGCGATAGGCCCGGTAGACCTCCATGTTCTGATCGACGGTGATGTCCCCCCGGAACGCGACCAGGTACAGGTTCAGCTGCGGGACGATCCTGTAGCTTGCGGGCATGAACGGGCGCTCTTGAACAGCGGGGGAACGGTTTCCAGAACCTGCCACACCGCGCCCTGCCCGGCAATGCGATCCCGTATCGGAGCAGAACGGCCCGCCCCCCCGGCCGCCCCTCTGCCCCCAGGCCCCGGTCGGCGCCACGCCTTGCGCTCACACAGCGCCGGGCGGCGCCCACCGCCCACGCCGCCACAACCGCAGGCCCTCCGCCCCCGCGCCACACCCGATGACCCCGGCGCACCCTTGACTTTATGGCCCGTTTCCTGCAAACCCCGCCCAATCCCGGAAGCCCCCTGTGTCTTCCGGTCCCATGGGCATGGCCCGGGATCGCCCTCCGTCAGCGCGTTGCGCCCACGGGGGCTCTCGTGCTTTGACCCGCCGCGATTGAGAAGCCGGTCCGCTCCGCCTACCTTGGAGAGGTACCCGAGACAGACAGAAGGAGGGTCTCCCTCATGTTCGAAAATCTCTCCGAACGCCTGGGCGGCGTCTTCGACCGGCTGACCAAGCAGGGCGCCCTGTCCGAGGATGACGTCCGCACCGCCTTGCGCGAAGTCCGCGTCGCCCTTCTGGAGGCCGACGTCTCGCTGCCGGTCACCCGCCAGTTCGTGAAGGCGGTCGAGAAGAAGGCCACCGGCGCCGCGGTGACGAAATCCGTCACCCCCGGCCAGCAGGTCGTGAAGATCGTCCACGACGAGCTGATCGAGGTGCTGCGCGGCGAGGAAGACCCGGGCCGCCTGCGCATCGACAACCCGCCCGCGCCGATCCTGATGGTCGGCCTGCAGGGCGGCGGCAAGACGACCACCACCGCCAAGCTGGCGAAACGGCTGAAAGAGCGTGACGGCAAGAAGGTCCTGATGGCCTCGCTCGACGTCAACCGCCCGGCGGCCATGGAACAGCTTGCCATCCTCGGCACCCAGATCGGCGTCGACACCCTGCCCATCGTCAAGGGCGAGGACCCGGTCGCCATCGCCAAACGCGCCAAGACGCAGGCCGGCCTCGGCGGCTACGACGTCTACATGCTGGACACCGCCGGACGCCTCAGCATCGACGAAGAGCTGATGGCACAGGTCGAGGCGGTGCGCGACGTCGCCAACCCGCGCGAGACGCTTCTGGTGGTCGATGGCCTGACCGGTCAGGACGCGCTGCACACGGCGCAGAACTTCGACGACCGCATCGGCATCTCGGGCGTCGTGCTGACCCGGATGGACGGCGACGGTCGTGGCGGCGCGGCGCTCTCGATGCGCGCGGTCACCGGCAAGCCGATCCGCTTCGTCGGCCTTGGCGAGAAGATGGACGCGCTGGAAACCTTCGAGCCGGAACGGGTCGCGGGCCGCATCCTCGGCATGGGCGACATCGTCTCCCTGGTGGAAAAGGCGCAACAGACGCTCGAGGCCGAACAGGCCGAGCGCATGATGAAGCGCTTCCAGAAGGGTCAGTTCAACATGAACGACCTGAAGATGCAGCTTGAGCAGATGATCAAGATGGGCGGCATGGAGGGCATGATGTCCATGCTCCCCGGCGCGCAGAAGATGTCCGGGCAGATGGGCGACGCGGGCATGGACGACAAGGTCCTCAGCCAGCAGATCGCGCTGATCAACTCGATGACCAAGAAGGAACGCGCCAACCCGCAGATCCTTCAGGCCAGCCGCAAGAAACGCATCGCGGCAGGCTCCGGCATGGAGGTCAGCGACCTCAACAAGCTGCTGAAGATGCAGCGCCAGATGTCCGACGTGATGAAGAAGATGGGCAAGATGGGCAAGGGCGGCATGCTGAAACAGGCCATGAAGGGCATGTTCGGCAAGGATGGCGCTCCGTCCGACATGGCCGGCCAGATGGACCCCAAGGCGCTCGAGGCCGCCGCCCGCCAGATGGGCAAGAGCATGCCCGGCGGCCTGCCCGGCCTCGGCGGCGGGGGCGGCCTGCCCCCGGCCTCTCGGGCTTCGGCAAGAAGAAATGATCCGCCGAACCCCGATCGGCACCCCGTAACCCCAAGCCCGAAAGGACAGGCAAGGCCCTCGCTTCTTCTTGGCGGAAATACCTCCCGCCGGAGGCATCCGACAGCAGCCACGCACCGACCCGACCGATGTCAGCCCCGACCCTCTCCACGCCCCGTCTGCGCCTGCGCGCCCATGTGATGGCAGACCTCGACGCCCTCTGCGACGTCTTCGCGGACGACCGCTCGGCCTGGATGGGCGGGCCGCTGGACCGCGTCTCGGCCTGGCGGTGGCTGGCCTCCGAGGTGGGCATGTGGGATCTGCTCGGCCATGGCGCACTGGGCTGTGGTAACCCGCGACGGCACCTTTGTCGGACAGGTGTCCCTGCTGCAGCCGCCGCACTACCCCGAATGCGAACTGGGCTGGACGCTGGTCGCCTCCGCCGAGGGCAAGGGTTACGCGCAGGAGGCCGCGACCGCGGCGCTGCACTGGGCCTGGGCGCAGGGGCGTGAAACGCTTGTGTCCTACATCACCCCCGGCAACAGCCGGTCCATCGCGCTGGCCGAACGGCTGGGCGCCACGCCCGACCCCGACGCCCCGCTCCCCGAGGGCGAGACCCCGGCAGAGACCATCGTCTACCGCCACCGCCCCGATGCGGACGGCAGCGCGGAGGCCTACGCATGAGCGCGCCGCTGGCCTCTGCACGCAGCCAAGCGCCCTGCAAGGCGCTTTCACGCCGCAGTCCTGCGGCGTCGGAAGGCCGTTGCAACGGCCTTCCCCGCGCCCGAGGAGACCGGCCATGACCCTGACGAACGCCCCCCGCCTCGAGGCCGAGCGCCTCATCCTGCGCGGGCCCGAACAGGCCGACGCCGAGCCGGTGATCGCCTTCCTGATGGACAGCGCCCGCGCCGGCGGCTTCGGCGGCTACGACAATCGCGGCGACGCCTGGCGCTGGTTCGCGCTGATGGTCGGGCATTGGCACATCCGCGGCTACGGCTATTTCGTCATCGAGGACCGCGCCTCCGGCAAGGCCGCCGGGATCAGCGGCATCTGGAACCCCGAGGGCTGGCCCGAGCCGGAACTCGGCTGGGTGGTCTTCGACGGCTTCGAGGGGCGCGGCATCGCCTTCGAGGCCGCCACCCGCGCGCGGCAGTGGGCCTATGCCCCCGACGGGCTGGCCATGACCACGCTGACCTCGAACATCGTGCCCTCGAACACCCGGTCCAAGGCGCTCGCCACGCGCCTCGGCGCGGTTTACGAGCGCACCTACCACAACCCCAACATGGGCGAGGACGAGCTCTGGCGGCACCCCGGGCCGGAGGCGCTGTCATGATGCCCGCGCTCTCCATCTCGACCGAGCGCCTGACCCTGCGCACGCCGGTGCTGGCGGATTTCGACGCCGTCGAGGCCTATGCCCGCTCGCCCCGCGCCTTCTTCACCGGCGGCCAGCAAACCGAGCAGATGCCGATCTGGCGCGGCTTCCTCGGCACCGCGGGGCACTGGGCGCTGAAGGGCTACGGCATGTTCACCGTGCTGCGCGACGGCACGCCGGTGGGCCGGGTCGGCGTCATCGACCACGTCATGTGGGAAGAGCCGGAACTGGGCTGGCACCTCTTCGAGGGCCACGAGGGCCGAGGGCTACGCCACAGAGGCCGCCCTCGCCGCCCGCCGCTGGGCCGCCACGGAACGCGGCCTCGGGCCGCTGGTCTCCTTTGTCCACCCGGACAACGCGCCCTCGCGCCGCGTGGCAGAGCGCCTCGGCGCGACGCACGAGCGCGACACCACCCTTCTGGGCGGCCCTGCGCAGGTCTGGCGCCATCCGGCGGAGGGCGCGACATGATCGCCCCCTGCGAGATACACCGCCCCGGGCCCGCCGCCCGCACCGCCGCCCGGCTGGGCGGCAGGCTGCCGGTGCTCGACACCCGGCGGCTGCAACTGCGCGGCCCGCGGATCTACGACTTCGACTCCTACGCCGAGATCCTCTGTTCGGACCGCGCCGGCTACATGGGCGGCCCGATGACCCGCGCCGAGGCACTGGGCCGAATTCACCAATTACACCGCCTGCTGGCTGCTGCACGGCCACGGCCTCTGGACCATCGACGCGCAGACCGCGCCCTCTGCCGGTTTCGTGGTGCTGGGCTATGAATACGCCGACCCCGAGGCCGAACTGGGCATCTTCCTGACCGAGGGCGCCGAGGGACAGGGCATCGCCGAAGAGGCGCTGACCGCCGCCCGCGCCCATGCCTTCGACACGCTGGGTTGGGACAGCGTCGTCTCCTATGTCGCCGCCGACAACAGCCGCTGCACGGCGCTGATGCAGCGCATGGGCGCGCAGCGCGACCAGGACGCCGAGGCCGCCATCGGGGACCGGACGCTCTGCGTCTTCCGCCACCGGAAAGGCGCCGCGTGATGGGCTTCGCCGCGATCCCCGAACTGGCCACCGAACGGCTGGTCCTGAAGGCCCCGCAGCCGCAGGACTACCCGGATTTCAAGGCCACCTTCGCCTCGTACCGCTCGCGGTTCATGGGCGGGCCGCTCAATGCCTACGAGACCTGGATGCTCTATGCCGCCGAGATCGGCCATTGGGAAATCCGCGGCTTCGGCATGTGGATGATCCACCTCAGGGACAGCGGCGAAACCGTCGGCATGGCCGGCGGCTGGTTCCCGGCCAAATGGCCGGAGAGGGAAATCGCCTGGATCATCTGGCCCGACCGGGGCGGCAAGGGCTTCGCGCTCGAGGCCACGGACCGCGTGCGCCGACACTTCTACCACGACATGGGCTGGCAGACGGCAGTCAGCTACATCGACCCCAAGAACCTCGACTCGATCCGCCTGGCAGAGCGTCTGGGCTGCACCAAGGACCACGCCGCGCCCTCCATCGACGGCTCGGACGCGGTCTACCGCCACCCGACGCCCGAGGCGCTCAGCGGCCAGATCGGCCACGGCGTCGCCATGGAAATCGCCCATTACCGGGATCCGCTCTTCCGGTCGAAGGGGTTCGCCCTTGACTGACCTGTGCCTTTTGATGTCCCGGGCCGTCGCAGGCGACCCTACTTGCTTCTTTGGTCCGGAAATACCTCGGGGAGCGCGAGGGGCTGGCCCCTCGCATCTACCGCGGCATCACGCCATGCCCTCTCGCACTGAACCACCCCGCCCCAGGAGACCCCGATGACCGACCCCGTCGCACGCGCCGCCCAGTTGCTGAAAGGCCACCGCGAGATCCATCGACCGGCTGGACGCGATCCTCGTCTTCACGCTGGCGGAACGGTTCAAGCACACACAGGCCGTGGGCGTCCTCAAGGCGCAGCACGACCTTCCCCCATCCGACCCCGCGCGCGAGGAAAAGCAGATCGCGCGGCTGCAGGATTTGGCGACCCAGGCTGATCTGGACCCGGAATTCGCCAAAAAGTTCCTGAACTTCGTGATTCAGGAAGTCATCCAGCATCACAAGCAACACCAATCCTGAGGCGGGCCAAACCCCGTCTCTGAAACGCCATCCCAAGGAGAAACCCACATGGCTATCAAAATTCGTCTCGCCCGCGGCGGTTCCAAGAAGCGCCCCTTCTACCGCATCGTCGCCGCCGACTCGCGCATGCCGCGCGACGGCCGCTTCATCGAGAAGCTGGGCACCTACAACCCGCTGCTGCCGAAAGACAGCGAAGACCGCGTGAAGATGGACATGGACCGCGTCCAGTACTGGCTGGGCCAGGGCGCGCAGACCACCGACCGCGTGTCGCGCTTCCTTGAAGCCGCTGGCGTCGTCGAGAAGAAAGAGCGCGCCAACATGAAGAAGGCCGAGCCGGGCAAGAAAGCCAAGGAACGCGCCGAAGAGAAAGCCGCCAAGGCCGCTGCCGCGGCTGGTGGTGACGAGGGCGACGCGGAATAAGACCCGCGCCCTTTGTGTCCCGGCGGGTGGCCCACCCGCCCGCCGGGCACGCTTTCCCCCTGTTCCGGATCGCCGATGTTTCGCCCCTTCCGCCTGCTGATCCTTCTGGGACTGGCCTTCGTGGCGGGTGTGCTCTTCGAGCGTGCCAACAAGCGCGATCTGTGTCAGGAACTGGGTGGAACATGGAATTCCGCCGGGCTTTGTACCCGGCCTGCGCAATGACACCGGGGATGGCCTTGCATGAGTGACAGCGAGATGGTCTGCGTCGGCGCCGTATCGGGCGCCTTCGGTGTACATGGCGAGGTGCGGCTGAAGAGCTTCACCGCCGATCCCGGCGCCATCGCCGACTACGCCCCGCTGTCCACTGAGGACGGCGCGCGGCAGTACGACATAGACCTGCAACGCGAGATCAAGGGCGGCTTCGCGGCGCGCCTGTCCGGCGTCCTGACGAAAGAGGATGCGGACGCGCTGAAGGGCACGCGGCTCTATGCGCCGCGCGACCGGCTGCCCTCGCTTCCCGATGACGAATTCTACCACGCCGACCTGATCGGCCTGACCGTGCTGGACACCGGCGGCGCCGAACTGGGCCGCGTGAAGGCGGTGCACAACCACGGCGCGGCGGACCTGCTGGAAATTCAGGTGCCGGGGCAAAGCCGCACGGTTCTGCTGCCCTTCACCCAGGCCGCCGTGCCCACCGTCGACCTGACCGCCGGGCGCATCGTCGCCGACCCGCCCGAGGGCCTGCTGGACTGACGCCTGCCCCGGGCGCATGGGGATCAGCCGCAGCCGGGGGGCCTGCCCCGTCCCGGCAGAAGCCAAGCGCAGCGGCCCCCCGACCGGCTTTCACGGTTCCTCTCTGCCGCGAAAGCCATTAGACCCGCGAAAAACCACCGGAGGCCCCCGTGACCGAACAGGACAAGCCCGCGCCGCGGTCTCATGGCCGCAAGTCGATCCACGCCACGATGAAGCCGCGCAACCTGATGGGCCCGGACGAGACCCTGGCCCGGGCACTGGCAGGCGCAGGTGATCACGCTTTTCCCCGAGGCCTTCCCCGGCATTCTCGGCCATTCCCTGACCGGCAAGGCGCTGAAGGAAGGCCGCTGGCAATTGCAGCCCGTGCCGCTGCGCGACTTCGGCCAGGGCAAGCACCGCAATGTCGACGACACCCCCGCCGGGGGCGGCGCGGGCATGGTGCTGCGGCCCGACGTCATGGGCGCCGCCATCGAGGCCGCCCGCGCGGGCATGCCCGCCGGCGCGCCGATCCTCTACCTGTCGCCGCGCGGGCGCCGCTTCGATCAGGCCATGGCGCGCGATCTGGCCACCCGGCCCGGCGTGACCCTGATCTGCGAGTCGCTTCGAAGGGCTGGACCAGCGCGTTCTGGATCACTACCGCATCACCGAAGTCAGCCTTGGCGATTACGTGCTGACCGGCGGAGAGATCGCCGCGCAGGCCATGCTGGACGCCACCGTCCGGCTGCTGCCGGGGGTGCTGGGCAATGCCGCCTCGACCGAAGAGGAAAGCTTTTCCGAAGGCCTGCTCGAACATCCGCAATACACCCGCCCCGCCGAATGGCAGGGGCTGGCGATCCCCGAGGTGCTGATGTCCGGCCATCATGGCGAGATCGCGAAGTGGCGCCGGGCGCAGGCCGAAGACCTGACGCGGCAGCGCCGCCCCGATCTCTGGGCCGCCTACAAGGGGCGCCCGGAATGATGCGCCGCGCCACCCGCGCCGACCTGCCCGCCATCGTCGCGCTGCTGGCCGACGACACTCTGGGGGCCGGGCGCGAGGATGCCTCGCTGCCGCTGAACGCCGCCTATCTGTCCGCCTTCGAGGCCATCGAGCGCGACGAGAACCAGTTCCTTGCCGTCGCCGAGCAAGACGGCGCCCTGCTGGGCTGCCTGCACCTGACCTTTCTGCCGGGGATCTCGCGCCCGGGCGCCTGGCGCGGGCAGGTGGAATCGGTGCGCGTCGCGGCAGCGGCCCGGGGCAGCGGCCTTGGCCGCCGGATGCTGGAATGGGCCGCCGAGACCGCCCGGGCGCGCGGCTGCACGCTGGTGCAGCTGACCACCGACAAGACCCGCCCGGAGGCCCATCGCTTCTACGAAAACCTCGGCTACCAGCCGACGCATATCGGGTACAAGCTGCCGCTGTAAGCGGTCAGATCAGCGGGCGGCAGTGGGTGCCGTTAAGCGGCGTGCCCGCCATCTCGGCCAGCCCTTCGGGGTCGTGGATGTCCAGCCAGCCGTCCGCCCATGTGGCCAGCTTCGCACGGCGGATCATCGACAGCGTCTTGTTGGTGTGGACCAGCGACAGCCCCATCGCATCGGCGAAATCGGTCTGCCGGAACGGCATCGGCGCGCGGTCGCGCTTGGCAAGGCCCGAGGCCTTCGACCGCTGCATCAGCCGCATCAGCCCCCAGGCCACCCGCTCCTTGGCGGTGCGCTGGCCGACGGCGGTCAGGGCTTCCGAAAGCATCGTTTCCTCTTCCGCCGCGACCCATGTCACGTCGAAGGCGCGCTCTGGCGCGTCGCGGTACAGCCGCCGCAGATCCTTGCGGTCGAAGACGCAGAGCACCATCTCGGTCGTCGATTCCACCGAGTGGTCCATTTCCTCCATGACCGCCGCCTGAAGCCCGAGGAAGTCACCGGGGAAGACGAAGCTCAGGACCTGCCGCCTGCCGCTTTCCAGCGTCTTGTAGCGCACCCCCTGCCCCTGCAGCACGGTGTAAAGCTGCGGCGAGGAGGTGCCCTCCTCGAGGATCGGCATGCCCGCGTCGACGCGCAGTTCGCCGTGTTTCAGCGCGTCGGTTATCTTGATGTCCGACGCGCTGAAGGCCTGAAAGCTGTCCAGTTTGCGCAGGGGGCAGTCTTGGCAGGAGATCCGCATGGATGCGTTCCGGTATGTCATAGTTAAATGCGGTCTGGAGGTTGCCCCATTAAAAGCGAAAGGGCAACGGAAGGCCCTTTCAAAAATGCTCAGACTCCTGATCGTCGAGCCGGACCCGCTGATCTCGCTGGATCTGGCAGAGGCGGCATCCCATCGCATGGCCAACGCCACCGTCGAGGAAGTGCCCTCGGTGGCGCATGCCCGCGCGCGTCTGGCCAGCGGCGAGGCCCTGACCCATATGTTCATCCGCAAGCCCGACGATCTGCAGGCGACGGAGACCTATGGCTTCATCTCGGAAATGTCGCGGGCCGGGGTCGTCTCGATCCTCGTGGGCGCCGACGAGCCGCCCCGCGGCCTGCCCCCGATCCCGCATATGACGCATCTGTCCATCCCCTTCACCTCGGACATGCTCGAATCAGTGTTCAACATGCGCTTCCGATAGGCGGCAGGCGCCGCGCCTGCCCCGGCGATCCGGCGGCGCTTTCCCGTGGCCTGGCCGGTCTGGAAGCGGGTCGCCCACATCAAGGTCGCGCGCGGCCCCAGACCGTGGAGGGGGCCTGCCTATACAATGACCTGCCCCTCCTTGAAGACCGGACAACAGGCCCCGCGGCGCTGGACGCAGGGGCAGGCCCGGGCTAGCCTGACGGCATTTCCGCAGCTTATTGAAAGGCCTGCCATGCTGTCCCGCCTCGGCCTCGTGCTGACCCTTTGCACTGGGCCCCGCCTTCTCGCAGGCGCTGGAGATCACCCAGCGGCCCGACCTCGCCCCCCGTCTCGAAGCCCTGCGCTCGCTTTACAGCTCGAACTGGACGCCCGAGCCGGGACAGGTTTCGCAATACACCGTCTTTCACCTCTCCGGCCCCATCGTGCCGGGCGACACAGAGCGCGTGAAAGCGGCGCTGGAGACGACCTGGGGCAAGTACATCGTGCTGGAAAGCCCGGGCGGCAACTTCCTGGAAGGCATCGCACTGGGCGGGTACATCAGTTCGATCATGGAGAACCAGGATCCGGATATCTACGGGGTCTTCGTCCTGAAGGACGGGCCCTGCCTGTCAGCCTGCGCGCTGGCCGTGGCGCTGTCGACCTCGACCCGCGACATCTCGGAGGACATGGATTACCGCTATATCGAACACGGGGCCGAGCTGGGCTTTCACATGGGCATCCTGCCCGAGGAAAAGGCCACCCAGGCGGTCGAGGCGCGGCAGATGATGAACCTGACCTATGACATCACGCAGGCCTATGCCTCGCTGATCATGGGCGGGGTCGCCCCGCCGATCCTGCTGGCCGAGGCGCTGGAGCATCGCACCTCCGCCAGCTTCTTTACCCTGCGCGGCGGCATCCGCACCCATGCCATGCGCCTGACCCCGGTCGGCCCGCCGCATATGGCGCGGGCGGTGGACACCGCCGGGCTGAGCACCACCGCGCTGGAGGCCATGTGCTACACCGCCTTCGCGGCGGAACCGACGATCCACAAATCCTTCGTGGATTACGAATGGGGGCAGCTTGATCTGGGCGGCTATTCAACGCCCACCCTACCCATAGAGGATTTCGCCGCACAGCTTGGCGCGCGCCGCATCGCCGCCAGCCACAACGGAGCCGCGCATTGTCTGGTGGAACTGCGCGACGATGGCAGCGTCGGCCTGGACATCCTGCCCGGCCCGCCCCCCTGTACCGCCCGGGACAGCGCCTGGTGCGCCGTCTCCGGCGACCGCCGCCTGCCCGATGCCTCTGTGGCGTTGCTTGCCGATGCCATGGGCTGTTCTTCGGGCAGGCTGACGCGCGACGCCGCCTTCTGGGGCTCGGACCTGTCGGGCGTGATGCACGAACCCTACCCCAAGACGATGGAGCGCCCGGTCGCCAGCGGCGTGAACATGCGGGACGCGCCCGGGATGGGCGGCGCCCGCATTGGCTCTGTCGCGGCAGGCGACACGGTGACCATCGAGGAGTGCACGCTTGTCGATGGCCCTCAGGGGGTCTGGATGAAGGTGCGGGCGGGCGGCACCTCGGGCTGGGTCAGCGCGCGCTTTCTGGATGCCACCCAGACCGTGTACCTGCGACCCTTCCGCGACGGCCCCTGACACCGCGCCTTGGGGAAGGCGCCAACGCACCCCGGCGCCACCGGTGCGGCGGCGACTGCCCCGGCACCCTGTCCTGACGCCATCGGCACCGCGCGCGACTGGATCGGCGCCATGGGCGCAGGCGGCGCACCCGCGCGCAACGCCCCCCGGTGCGGCAGGCGCCCGCCTGTTTCGGAAGCCTCCGCGCAGAGGCCCCGCGCCGCGTGCAAGGGACTTGATCGAAGGACGGCGCGGGCGTATAGGCAGGCCAGCGATGGGCACCGGGGCGACTCGGTGCCTTTCGTGATATGGACCGGTGGCAGGCCCTGCCCGCCCCGGACCGGACGCAAGAAAGAAAAGCTGTCCCGCTCCGGCGCCCGCGCCGGTTCCGGGCCAGACATCTCCGCGGGCAAACCGCGACGAACATAGGAGAAGGTCGGATGGACCTCATCGCACAACTCGAGGCGGAACAGATCGCCTCGCTCGGGAAAACCATTCCCGATTTCAAGGCCGGCGACACCATTCGCGTCGGTTACAAGGTGACCGAAGGCACCCGCACCCGCGTGCAGAACTACGAAGGCGTCTGCATCAGCCGCAAGAACGGCAAGGGCATCGCGGCCTCGTTCACCGTCCGCAAGATTTCCTTCGGTGAAGGCGTCGAGCGGGTTTTCCCGCTGTACTCGACCAACATCGAATCCATCGAGGTCGTCCGTCGTGGCCGCGTCCGTCGCGCCAAGATGTACTACCTGCGCTCGCGTCGCGGCAAATCGGCCCGGATCGCGGAAGATGCAAACTACAAGCCCCTCAAGGGCCAGAACGCGAACGCGTAAGGAGCGGCGATATGAAAAAGGGCATTCACCCCGACTACCACGTCGTCACCGTCAAGATGACCGACGGCACCGAATTCCAGACCCGCACCACCTGGGGCAAGGAAGGCGACTCGCTGCAGCTGGACATCGACCCGACCGTGCACCCGGCCTGGACCGGCGGCACCGGCCGCATGCTCGACCAGGGCGAGCCGCGTCTCGCGCTTCAAGAAGAAGTACGAGGGCCTCGGCTTCTGAGCCGTCCCGAACTGCCGATTACAACGCCGTCCTCTCGGGGGCGGCGTTTTTCGTTTGCGGCACCTGCGGCCCCGCCGCCTCTGCCAGCGGCAGGTACAGGGTGGCCCGCGTGCCGCGCGCATCGCTGTCCAGCGCCAGCCCGCCGCCCGCCTCGCGCGCAAAGCCCAGCACCATGGACAGGCCCAGCCCGATGCCCTTGCCGACCGGCCTTGTCGTGTAGAACGGGTCCAGCACCCGTCCGATCCGCTCTGCCGGAATGCCGTGGCCGGTATCCTCGACCCGGATGCTGGCATAGGCGCCGGGCGGCAGAAGGCTGCAATCCGCCATGCGGCGCGGATCGTCGAGCTGCACCGCCCGCGTCGAGACGCGGATGACGTCGCCCGGCACAGAGGCATCGGCGGCGTTGCGGATCAGGTTGATCAGCGCCGCGGTCAGCAGCCCCTCGTCGACCTGAACGCAATGCGGGTCGGGCTGGCCCTGCGGCATCAGCAGGACGCCCGCAGGCAAGAGCGGCGCCGCCTGCCTCAGGATACGGTCGAGGCTGCGCGGCGCGTCCAGCCGCTCGCGCCGCACCGGCGCCCGGCGCGCATAGACCAGCAGTTGCTGAACCACGGCCTCGGCACGCTCGGCGGCGGCCCGGGCCTCGTCCAGCGCGGCGGCGCGGTCCTTCGGGTCTTCCAGCAGGTCCGCCAGTTCAAGGTTGCCCTTGATCACCGTCAGCACGTTGTTGAAGTCATGCGCCACGCCGCCCGCAAGCCGACCGATGGCGGAGGCCTTCTGCTCCTGCGCGGCGCGGGCCGCGGTTTCTTCGCCCGCAAGCCGGGTCTTGCGCGACAACAGCATGGCCTGCGCGGTGTAGAAGAAAACGACGAAGGTCATCAGGGCGATGCCGCCCTTCTCGGGCCAGGCATGCGCCCGCGCCGCGACATGCCAGGACACCTTCGCCCAAAGGCCGCCGATGACGATGATCTGCAGGGCAATCATCCACAGATCGCGGTCGGCGCGCCGGGACAGGAAGACCATCGTCGTGGCCATCAGCCCGAGGCCCGCGTAGGACAGCGCAGCATCCTCCTGCGCGGCAAGATGCACGGGCATCCAGAGAAAGGCGCAGAGGCCGGCAACCACAAGCAGCCCGGCGATCACCGGGTCGCGGGGCCGCGCGACCCGTTTCCGAAGCCGGAGAAAGCCGTAAAGTGCGGCGTGAACGGCAAGGTAGAGACCGCTCCAGAGCAGGGCGGCCAGCCAGCCGGTGTAGATGTACAGCAGGATCGACCCAAGCAGGGTGCCCGACAGGCGAAGGGCCAGCTCAGCCGGTTCTCCGTACTCCCGCTGGTACAGGAATGTCAGGTCGTCCTGCGGATTGCGCTGCCTCTTCACCCCCGGGCCATCCCCTGTGGTCGCGTGCCACCGCGCCGGGGCCGGATACCTCCGATGCGGCTGAAACAAACATATCGCCCGGATGCAATACGAGTAAACATGCCAAATCCGGACAGATTCCGCGTCTGACAGGCCCGGTTCGGGTCCGCTGTCACCGACCGGTGCCGGAACATCGGGCGATCCCGGCCCAGTCTCGGGCCAGTCTCAGGCCAGTCTCGGACCAGCCGCTTCCGGGGACCATGGGCCTGCCCCCGGCTGCCGGAGAGGGGTGAGAGGCCAAACGCAGGCCCGGTGCCGTGGACATCGGCGAAAGCAGCCGCACAGGCAGATTGCCGCGCGCCACCGGCGGGGCTGCCACGGCACCGGTCTTTCCGTGCAGCACCGTGGCGACATGGCTTGTCTTGGCGGCGCTGGCTTGGCAAGCTGCGGGCCAAGCGGCTTGACCGCCCGGCCCCGCCGCATGTATCCAAGTGTATGCAAGAATGGGAGCCCAAGATGACCACCCGCACCGATGCCCCGCCCCCCGGCCCCTCGGGCAATTCGGTCTACCAGCAGCTTCTCGAAGAGATCCGGGCCGGAACGCTGCTGCCGGGCGACCGCCTGCGCGAGATCGACCTTGCGACCCGGCTTGGCGTCAGCCGCACCCCGGTGCGCGAGGCCATCCGCCAGCTCGAAACCGATGGGCTGGTGACGCATATCCCGCGCACCGGCGCCAGCCTGCGGCGGCTGGACTACCCCGAGGTCATGGAGCTGTACGAGATGCGCGCGGTGCTGGAAGGCACGGCGGCGCGGCTGGCGGCCCGGGCGGCCTCGGAGGTCGAGATCGAAGAGCTTGAGGCGCTGAACGACCGCCTGACCGCCGCGACCAGCGGAACAGAGGCCGCGCGGCTCAACCGCCTTTTCCACGCCACCCTGCTGGATACGGCCAAGAACCGCTTTCTGGCCAAGTCCATGACCTCGCTGCACAAGGCCATGATGATCCTCGGCCCCACCACCCTGACCGAAAGCGAGCGGGCGGAGAATGCCGATGCCGAACACCGCCGCGTGCTGGAGGCCCTGAAGGCCCGCGACGGGGCCGCCGCCGAGGCCACCATGCGCGCCCATATCGAGGCCGCGCAGCGGGTGCGCATCCGGGCGCTGGCGGATCGCGTACGCCCGCTGGAAGACGACTAGACGGCTGCGGGAAAAGGTCCGCCGGGCGCGCCTGCCGCGTCGCGCGGCGGCCCCGAGGCGCCTTGTTCATCGGTTGTACGCACTGGGACGGACGCGTGACGCCCCTCGCATCGGAACGCCTTGATCCATGGCTTTTCGACAGCCCGCCAGAACGCCCCGGCCCCGGATCTCGACCCGGCCCGCCTGCCCCGGCCTTGCCGATGTCACGGCGGGCCCGGGCAGGCGGGATCCGGGATCCTGTGCGTCAGGCCCGGTCGTCCGACGGCGAGAGATCCTCGAGGATCGGGCAGTCGGGCCGGTTGTCGCCCGCGCAGGCATGGACCAGCCGCGTCAGCGTCTTCTTCATCGACTGCAACCGGGCGATCTTCTCCTCGATGCGGACAAGATGCTCTTGCGCCAGTGCCTTGACCTGCGCGCTTTCGCGCTGGTCGTCCTCGTATAGCGCCAGCAGCGTGCGGCAGTCCTCGATCGTGAAACCCAGCGCCCGCGCCCGCCCCAGAAAGGCCAGCTTGTGCAGGTCGCTTTCGCGGAAACTGCGGTAGCCGTTGGCGCTGCGCGCCGGGCGGATCAGGCCGATGTCCTCGTAGTAACGGATGGTCTTGGGCGGCAGGCCGGACTTCTCGGCAACGTCTCCGATGTTCATGAGGTCACCTCCGGTGCCGTCACGGATCGCGGCGCCGTGCCGCCGGGGGCGGCCCGTTCATCCAGCGCCGGGGCAATGCGGCGCAGGCGCAGGGCGTTCGTCAGCACGAAGACCGAGGACAGCGCCATGGCCCCCGCCGCCAGCATCGGCGACAGCATCAGGCCGAAGGCGGGATACAGCACCCCCGCCGCCACCGGGATCAGCGCGGCATTGTAGGCGAAGGCCCAGAACAGGTTCTGCCGGATATTGCGCATGGTCCGGGCCGAGACCTCGACCGCGTTCACCACGCCCCGCAGGTCGCCCGACATCAGCACCACGTCGGCAGAGGAGATGGCGACATCGGTGCCCGTGCCGATGGCGATGCCGACCTCGGCGCTGGCCAGCGCGGGCGCGTCGTTGATGCCGTCACCGACAAAGGCCACGGGTCCGCGCTTGCGCAGTTCCTCCAGCGCGGCGACCTTGCCGTCGGGCAGGACGTCGGCGACGACGTGGTCGATGCCGGTCTCGGCGGCGATGGCCAGCGCCGTGGCGCGCCGGTCGCCGGTGATCAGCGCAACGTCCAGCCCGCGCGCCTTCAGCGCGGCGATGGCAGCGCGGCTGGCGGGCTTCACCGGGTCCGACACGCCGATCAGAGCGGCGGCCTGCCCGTCGATGGCGACATAGAGCACCGTGCGGCCCCGCTGTTCCAGCGCCTCGGCCCGGTCCGTCAGGGCGCCGATGTCGATGCCCTCGCGCGCCATGTAGCGGGCGGCGCCGACCTTGACCTCTGCGCCCTCCACGCGGCCCCGGACGCCATAGCCGGTTTCCGAGGCGAAGTCGGTCATGGCCGGCAGCGGCACGTCAGAGCGCTGCACCCGCAGGATGGCCTGCGCAACCGGGTGTTCGGAATGCGCCTCGACGGCGGCGGCGAGGGTCAGGACACGCACCCGGCCAAAGCCCTCGGTGGTCTCGATCTCCGTCAGCTCCGGGCGGCCTTCGGTCACGGTGCCGGTCTTGTCCAGCGCCACCACGCGCACCCCGTCCAGCGCCTGCAGGGCGTCGCCCTTGCGGAACAGCACGCCCAGTTCGGCGGCACGGCCCGTGCCCACCATGATCGAGGTCGGCGTGGCAAGGCCCATGGCACAGGGGCAGGCGATGATCAGCACCGAGACCCCGGCGACCAGCGCCATGGTCAGCGCCGGATCGGGGCCGAAGACCATCCAGACCAGCACGGTCAGCAGCGCCACCGCCATCACCACCGGCACGAACCAGAGCGTGATGCGGTCCACAAGGCCCTGGATCGGCAGCTTGGCGCCCTGCGCCTCCTGCACCATGCGGATGATCTGCGCCAGCGTGGTGTCGGCGCCCGTGCGCGTCACCCGGACCTGCAGGCTGCCGGTGCCGTTCACCGTGCCGCCGGTCACCGGGTCGCCGGCCTGCTTGTCGGCGGGGATCGGCTCTCCGGTCAGCATGCTTTCGTCGACGGCGCTGTGGCCCTCGGCGACCTCGCCATCGGCGGCGATGCGCTCTCCGGGGCGGACAAGCAGCAGGTCGCCGGGTTGCAGGCTGTCAGTGTCCACATCCTCGGGCTGGCCGCTGCGCAGGACGCGGGCGGTGCGGGCCTGAAGCCCCACCAGCGACCGGATCGCCGCGCCGGTGCGGCCCCGGGCGCGGGCCTCGAGCGTGCGGCCCAGGAGGATCAGCACGACGATCACCGCCGCCGCCTCGAAGTAGACGGCGCGCAGGGCGTCCGGCAGCAGGCCGGGCAGGAAGGTCGCCACGGTGGAATAGCCCCAGGCCGCCAGCGTGCCGACCGCGACCAGCGAGTTCATGTCCGGCGCCCCCTTCAGCAGTGCCGGGATGCCGCGCGCGTAGAACATGCGCCCCGGCCCGGCCAGCACCAGCGTGGTCAGCAGGAACTGCGCCAGCCAGCTTGTCTCGCGCCCGATGGTGGCGTGGACCCAGTGGTGCAGCGCCGGAAACAGGTGCCCGCCCATCTCGACCACGAAGACCGGCAGGGTCAGGACGGCGGCAAGCAGGGTCTGGCGGGTCAGGGCGCGGGCCTCTTCCGCCTTGCGTTCCCCCTGATCGGTCACTTCCTGCGCCTGCGCCACGCGGGCCGGGTAGCCCGCCTGCGTGGCGGCGGCGGCGATCTCTGCCGGGGTGACGGCGGCCTCGGCATAGGTCACCGTCGCGGTCTCTGCCGCGAGGTTGACCGAGACCCCCAGCACGCCCGGCACGGCGGCCAGCGCCCGCTCCACCCGACCGACGCAGGAGGCGCAGGTCATCTGCGCCACCGACAGCGTGACAGAGCTCTGCCGCGCCGGGTAGCCCAGCGCCTTCAGCGCGCCGACCGCCTCTGCCACCCGCGCCGGGTCGTCCACCGTGAAACGCGCGGTTTCCGCGGCAAGGTTGACCGAGACGTCAGAGACGCCGGTCAGCGCCGCAAGGCCGCGGTCGACGCGAGCCGACGCAGGAGGCGCAGGACATGCCCTCGATACTCAGGGTGATGGGTGATGCGGACATGAGGGCCTCCGGTTGCGTGATGGCAGGGATATGGGGCTTCCAGTCACTGGAGGGTCAAGGGGCATGGTGTCGATTTTTTGCGGGGCTTGACCTTCCATCTGCTGGAAGCCCCATCTGGAGAGGATCAAGAACAGGAGCCAGACCATGAAATTCAACGTTCCCGAGATGAGTTGCGGCCATTGCACCGCCGCGATCGAGAAGGCCGTGACAGCCGCCGACCCCGGCGCCTCTGTCGCCTGCGACCTGACAGAGCGCACGGTCACCGTGGACAGCAGGCTCGACGCCGGCGCCATTCAGGCGGCGCTGAAGGGCGCGGGATACGCCGCCCAGGCGGCCTGACGCGCGCGGGGTCCGCGCCGGGGCGACCCGGCGCGGGCTGAGCGGGCTGGCGCCGGGCCGGGGATGATTCTGCAGAGGGTGGCCGCACAATCGCGGGCGCTGTGCCCGTGGCTGCGGCGCTCTTGGGTATTTTTGCCAAAGAGAAGCAGGGGCTGTGCCCCGGTGGCGGCGTGGGTTGCCCTGATGAGACGATGGGGCGACCCGGGGCGTGGCGGGCGCAGCACCGTCCCGGGGCAGAGGTGGCGGCGGGCCGCTGACATCGCGGCGAGGCGCCAGAGGGCGCCGCCCCGCCGCGATGTCAGAGCGGCAGCGGCGGCGTCAACCCGCTGTGTTCCAGATCCCAGCGCGCCGACCATGCGCCGCCGCTGCGCTCCAGCAGCAGCCAGTTGCGTTCGGCGGTGTAGAGCGCCCGCTGTCCCGGCAGGGGCCTCACCCGGATCGGGTGGCCGCGCAGCGGGCTTTCGCCCAGCCGCGCCAGCGCCCCGAGGAAGCGCGCCCAGCCCTTCGGCGGCGCCCGGTGCGCCACGCCCGAGGCGACCAGCTGATCCAGCGCGATGCCGGGGCCAAGCGTCATTTCGGCGCGGGTGGCGAGGTGGATCTCGCCCGAGAGCGCGGTGATCCCGTGGCCCTCGCGCAGCGCCATCTCGCGGACCATGCGCAGCATCCGCCGCCATTCCTCTCGATGCGCGCGGCTTTGCCACTGGTCGCGCAGGTCGTCCTCGTATTTCTGCATCGAGGGGATCAGCACCATGATCGTTTCGAGGATCGACAGGCGCGGCCCCAGCAGCGGCACGCTGGACATCAGGAAGCTGTGGCCGGGGTCGGGGCGTGCTGTCTCTGCCTCCATCGCGGCCCAGCCGCCGGGGCCCATGACGCGGCGGCGGGTGCGTTCACCCCGCAGGTCGGGGGCGATGATCCGCAGCCCCTGCCCCCGCACCGTCCAGTCGAGGTGCTGGCCCTTCGGGTCGGCGAAGCGCGGCGGCAAGTCGCCGTCCACCGTTGCCTGCTGGAAGATCAGGAAGGCCGCGCGGGCCTCGGAGAACAGCGTCTCGCCCACGGTGCTTTCGGTGCGCGAACGCCGCAGCGAGCCCCAGCCGTCGCAGATGTCGTGGTCGTCCCATTGCATCAGGGACGGCACACGCGCCGCCAGCCAGGCGAACTGCGGCGCGCGGTAGAGCGCGGCGTAGCGCATCAGGAAGCGTTCGCGCAGGTGGTGGCGCAGGTCGGCCACCTGCGCCGGTGTCGGGTGGCGTTCGAAATCCTCGGGCCAGTCCTCGGTCAGCGGGTGGCCCTGCGTCACCTCGTCGGCATAGATCTGGTCGCCGCCGTGCAGAAGCAGGCCAAGGGGCGCCGCTTCGTGCTGTGCCCGCAGGCGCGCCCACATGACGTTGCGCTCTGACTCGGCGCGGTCCATGTCGCCGATTTCCTCGCCGTTGCAGGACACGTAGCCCAGCCGCAGGTCGCCGGTCAGGTCGCTGGCCACCGCGAAGCTCTGACCGTTCCAGTCGTAGGAGGACGCGCGACCCGCGGGCAGCGTGAAGCGCGTGCGCCAGACGGTGGCGCTGTCGTAGCGGGCCAGCGCCGCGGGGCGATGGTCCATGCCTTCCGCGCGGATCGGCCCCGGCGCAGCCTCGCCCGGGACGATGAAAAGCGCGGCCAGTGCCATGCGCCCGTCCGAGAGGTCGTCGAGTACGAGTACGGGGCCGATGGTCCGGGGGATCTGCTCTGTCATGCCCAGCAGGTAGGGTCTGCGGCGCGACCGCGCACCCCCTGCCGGGAAATTTCACCTCAACCGGCGAACATCCCCGCATGGGTATCGCGCAGAAGGTTCTTCTGCACCTTGCCCATGGTGTTGCGCGGCAGCGCCTCGGCCATGACGAAGGCGCGCGGGTGCTTGAAGCGCGCAAGGCTTTCCTTGCAGGCCTCGGCCAGCGCGGCCTCGTCGGGTGCCTGCCCCTCGGCGGGGACGATGACGGCGACGACGGTTTCCCCGAAATCCGGGTGCGGCACGCCGATCACGGCGCTTTCCAGCACGCCGGGCTGCTCGTCGAGCACCAGCTCGATCTCCTTGGGGTAGATGTTGTAGCCGCCCGAGATGATCAGGTCCTTGTTGCGGTACGACGATGGTAACATAGCCGTCCGCTCCACGGGTCCCCAGATCGCCGGTGATGAAGAAGCCGTCTGCGCGCAGTTCGGCGGCGGTCTTTTCCGGCATCTGCCAGTAGCCCTTGAAGACGTTGGGGCCGCGCACCTCGATCTGGCCAACCTCGCCGCGCGGCAGTTCGGCGCCGGTCTCGGGGTCGGTGACTTTCAGCTCGACCCCCGGCAGGGGCACGCCCACGGTCCCGGCGCGGCGGTCGCCGTCATAGGGGTTCGAGGTGTTCATATTGGTCTCGGTCATGCCGTAGCGTTCGAGGATGCGGTGCCCGGTGCGCGCCTCGAAGCGTTCATGCGTTTCCGCCAGAAGCGGGGCGGAGCCCGAGATGAAGAGCCGCATGTGCCCGGTCAGCGCCTTGTCGAAGCGATCGTCGTCCAGAAGGCGGGTGTAGAAGGTCGGCACACCCATCATGCAGGTCGCTTCGGGCAGGCGGGCGATCATCGCGTCCTGTTCGAACTTCGGCAGGAAGATCATCGAGCCACCCGCCAGCAGCGTCACATTGGTCGCCACGAACAGCCCATGCGTGTGGAAGATCGGCAGCGCGTGCAGCAGCACGTCGGTCTCGCCGAAGTGCCAGTACTCGACCAGCGTGCGGGCATTGGACAGCAGGTTCTCCTGCGTCAGCATCGCGCCCTTCGAACGGCCCGTGGTGCCCGAGGTGTAGAGGAAGGCGGCAAGGTCTTCGCCGTCGCGCGCGACGGTCTGGTAGCTCTCGGGCTGGCCTGCGGCGGCCTCGGACAGCGAGCCCGCACCATCGCCGTTCAGCGTCAGGAAGCGCGCGCCGAAGCCTTCGGCCATGGGCGCGAGGTCGCCCTCTTTCGCGGCATCGCCGACCAGCAGCTTGGCGCCCGAGTTCTCGACGAAATAGGCCAGCTCGTCGCGGGTATAGGCGGTATTGAGCGGCAGGAAGACCACGCCCGCCTGCGCGCAGGCGGCGTAGAGCGCCAGCGCCTCGGGCGATTTCTCGACCTGCGCGGCAAGGCGGTCTCCGGGTTCCAGCCCCTGCGCATTCAGCACATGCGCGATCTGCGCGGCCTTGGCCAGAAAGCCCGCGTAGCTCAGCGTGCCGCCCTCGGGCAGATGCAGGAAGGGGGCATCGCGGCCCGCGTGGGCGCCGAAGAGGCTGTCGTAAAGGGGGTTCATTCCGTTGTCTCCTTCAGGGCGCTTTCGGCGGCGGAGGTCAGTCCGCGCACCTCGCCCGACATCGCCACCTCCTGGGCAGCGGCAAAGCGTTCGTGGTTCTGCGACACCCGCGCCAGATCGTAAAGGTAATTCACCATCAGCCCGTGGGACTGGCCCAGCCCCTTGGGCGAGATATCGGCGCCGGCGTTCAGCGCATGGACCAGCGCGCCGTTGCCAAGGTGGAAACGCGCCACCGGGTCCAGCGGCTGCCCGTCCGGGCGCTTGGCCCGCGTCAGGTAATGGGCGCCAAGCTGGCGCAGCTGGGTCTCGGTCATGCCGTCCGCGCTCAGTTCCCGATCCGCCAGCCAGCGCGCGAAGCCCGGCATGGGCGACAGTGTGACGAAGGTCTTGAGACCGGGCAGCGCCTGCGAGAGGTCGGCGGCCACCTGCTTGATCAGCGAATTGCCGAAAGAGATGCCCGCCAGCCCGGCCTGACAGTTCGAGATCGAGTAGAAATTCGCCGTATCCGCCTGATCGGCGGGGCGCACCGTGCGGTCCTCGGCCAGAAGCGCCTGCACCGAACTCGCCACCCCCTGCGTCAGCGCCACCTCGACGAAAATCAGCGGCTCGTCCGGCATGGCCGGGTGGAAGAAGGCGAAACAGCGCCGGTCCGCCGGTTGCAGGCGGCGGCGCAGGTCGTCCCAGCTGTCGATGGCATGCACCGCCTCGTAGGCGATGATCTTTTCAAGGATCGCCGCAGGGCTTTCCCAACTGATCGGGCGCAGCACCAGAAAGCCCCGGTTGAACCACGAGGCGAAGAGGTGGCGAAAGTCGAGGTCCAGCGCCATCAGCGCCTCTTCGCCCCGCCCCAGCCGCAGCAGGTCGGCGCGCATCCGAACCAGCAGATGCGTCGCCCCCGGCACCATGTTCAGGCGGCGGATCAGCTCCTGCCGGGGCGGCTCGGCGGCGGCGGCAAAGGCGCGGTAACTGGCCTTTCCGGGTGCCTCTTCATAGGCGGCCAGGGCGGCCCGAACCGCCTCTGGCTGCACGTCCATCGCCGTCGCGAGGTGGCGGAAGAAGGCCAGCCTGTCCGCGTCGGACCAGCCTTCGTAGCGGTCCAGCAACTGGCGCGCGACGGCTTGGCCGGTGACCTCTCCGGTGGCGCCGATCAGGTCGGCGGTCAGATCCTCGAAGGGCCGGTCGTCCTGCCGGGCAAGGCCGAAGCGATAGCGCCGCTCGAAGACCGTGTTCAGAAGGTCGGCGAGGATGCTCATACGCCCGGTCCCATCACGAGGTCGGGCAGCCATGTCGCCAGCCCCGGGAAGAAGCACAGAAGCAGGATGGCCACGACCATGCAGGCGACGAAGGGCAAAGAGCCTTTGAGGATGGTCTTCAGCGAGATGTCCGGCGCGATGCCGTTGATCACGTAGAGGTTCAGGCCCACCGGCGGAGAGATCAGGCCGATCTCCATGTTGATGGTCAGGATCACCGCGAACCAGATCGGGTCGAACCCGGCGGTCTGGATGATCGGCAGCAGGATCGGCGCCGCCATCAGGATCACCGCCACCGGCGGCAGGAAGAACCCGGCGATCAGCAGGAAGACGTTCACTGCCGCCATCAGCACCCAGCGGTTGACCTCAAGCTCTCCGATCCATGCGGCGATGCTCTGGGTGATGAAGAGCGACGACAGCATGTAGCTGAAGACCCCGGCGGCGGCGATGATGAAGAGGATCATCACGCTTTCCCGGGTCGAATCGCGCAGGACCACCCACAGCGACCGGGGCGACCAGAGCTGGTAGATCACCATGGCGATCAGCAGGCAGAGCAGCGCCCCCACGGCGGCGGTTTCAGAGGGCGTCGCGATGCCGCCGTACATGGCGTAAAGGACGCCGAGGATGATCACCAGGAAGGGCACGACGCGGGGCAGGATCTCGAACCGCTCACCCCGAGGAATAGCGCCGCGCGGTCAGCTTGTCGCGCTCGCCCGAGCGTGCGGTGGAATAGAGCGACCATGCCATAAAGAGCATCATCAGCATGAAGCCCGGCACCACGCCCGCCAGGAACAGCCGCCCGATCGAGGTCTCGGTCGCGATGCCGTAGACGATCATGGTGACAGAGGGCGGGATCAGGATGCCCAGCGTGCCGCCCGCCGCGATGGACCCCGCCGCGACGCCGTCGGGATAGCCGCGCTTGCGCATCTCGGGGATGCCCATCTTGCCGATGGCCGCACAGGTCGCCGGGCTGGAGCCCGACATCGCCGCGAACAGCGCGCAGGCGCCGAGGTTGGAAATCACCAGCCCGCCCGGCACCCGGGTCAGCCAGCGTTCCAGCGCCTCGTACAGATCCGCGCCCGCGCGGGTCGAGGCAATCGAAGCGCCCATGATGATGAACATCGGGATCGACAGCAGCGCAAAGCTGTCGAGCTTGCCGAAGAAGATCTCGGGCATCAGTTCCAGCGACCGGACGCCGTCGAAGACGATCAGGAAGCCAGCCGACACGATCAGCAGGCCAACCGCCACCGACACGCCGGAAAACAGGACGAGAATGGTGGCCAGCGCGACCAGCAGTCCCAGAACAAGCGGGTCCATCAGCGGGTTCCTTTCGGTTCGGAGAAGTCCTGCGCGGCGCGCGCCCGGTCGGCGGGATCGTCCATCGCGTCCTCTGTCACCGGGTCAAGGTCGGCGCGCTCGGTCAGGGTGACATCGTCGTGCAGGCCAAAGGGTTTGTCGACGTTCAGCAGCAGCGCGACGAGGTCGGCCACCAGTTGCAGCAGGAAGAGGCCAAAGCCCACGGGCAGCGCCATGTAGGGAATCCACAGGCGCACCCCCCAGACGGTGTCGGATTTCCAGCCCCGGTCCCACGCGAAGTGCCAGAACTCGAAACCGTAGAACAGCATCACCCCGACCACCGCGATGGACAGCGACAGGGTCAGCACCGCCATACCCTTGCGCGCGCGCGGCGGCAGGGCCAGCGGCACGAGGTCGACGTTGACGTGGCCGCGCAGGCGCTGGACGTAGGGCAGCCCCACCAGCGTCGCGGCGATGACGAGATAGACGACCATCTCGGTCTGCCAGACGGTCGAGCCGTTCAGCACGAAGCGCACCCAGATCATCTGGCAGGTGATGCCCACCGCCGCGACGACCATCGCCGCCGAGGCCCAGCCCGCGACGGTACTGATCGCCGCCACCGCGCGCAGAAACGGATTGCCGCCGGTCGGAGCCGCCGCGGTCGATACCCGGCCTGACATGGCCACCTCCTGAATTCATGGATTGGGTGGGGCGGCCCCAGCGTGCCGCCCCGGATGGATCACTCGACCGACAGGGCGAGGTCCAGCAGCGTCTGGCCGTCGGGGGTTTCCTCGACGAAGGCCTTGTAGGACGTTTCCTGCGCCAGCGCGCGCCACTTGTCGAAGTCCTCGGCGCTCATTTGCGCGATCTCGACACCGGCATCGCTGAAGATCTGCGCCGAGGCCGCGTCTTCCTTCTTGGCCTCTTCGAGGTAATAGGCCTGCGCCTTTTCAGAGGCCGCCATCAGCGCCGCCTGCTGCTCTTCGTTGAGGTTGTCGAAGGTGGTCTTGTTCATCAGCAGGGGCTGGTACATGAACCACAGCGCGTAATCGCCCGCAGGCGTGTAGCAGGCCACCTGTTCATAGATGCGGTAGCTGACGAAGGACGAAGACGAGGTATTGGCCGCGTCCAGAACGCCGGTCTGCATGGCATTGTAGATTTCCGACGAGGCCATCGAGGCGATGGAGGCCCCGGCACCCGCAAGCATCTGTTCGAAGGCCTTGCCCGCGGCGCGGGTCTGCTTGCCTTCCATGTTGTCGGGCGCGGTGATGCACTCCTCGGTGCCGGCAAAGCCGCCGGCGAGGTAGCCGTGCACCAGCACCTTGACGTCGTCCTCGGCCATGATGCCTTCGAGCGCTTCCATGAACGGGCTGTCGTTCATGCGCGCGGCGTGGTCGTGGTTCTTCACCAGTCCGGGCATCAGGGTCAGGTTGTAGGCGGGCCGCTGGCCGCCCGCGTAGGACAGCGGCAGCACGGTCATGTCCAGCTGTCCGCGCGACAGCGGCGTGTATTGCTCGCGCGCCTTGAACAGCGAGCCGGACGGGAAAATCTTGATCTCGAGGTCGACACCGGCGGCGGCCACCTCGTCGGCGACCATCTGGGCGACCTCGTGGCGGACGTCGCTGGTGGACCACTGGTGCGACAGGCGCAGTTCCTCGGCCTGGGTGGCCGCCGCACATAGCGCAAGAGCCGCCACAGAGGCGGTCAAAGACAGTTTCATGATGTTCCTCCCTTGGTGCCGGATTCCCCGGACTGCGCAAACGGTGGCAGCCCATGCACACGCTGTCAATGTTTTTGTATACAAGAATGCCGCTGTTGCGTTCACAAGCGTTTCGTGCATCCTGATCCCCATGGAGCGCAAGAGATCCGACATCATCGCCGACACCATAGAGGGGCTGATCTTCGACGGCACCTTCCCGGACGGCGCGCGGCTGGACGAGGTCCAGCTGGCCGAGCGATTCGAGGTCTCGCGCACACCGGTCCGCGAGGCCTTGCAGCGGCTTGCGCTGACGGGCCTGACAGAGCAGATCCCGCGCCGTGGCGTCTTTGTCCGCCAGCCCGGGCCGGTCGAACTGCTGGAAATGTTCGAGGTCATGGCGGAACTGGAAGCGGTCTGCGCCCGGCTCGCCACCGCCCGGATATCCGATCAGGCGCTGGCGCAACTGGACGCGATCAACGCGGAATGCGCCCTTGCCGTCGCCGCGCAGGACCACGGCGCCTACTACAGCGCCAACGAACGGTTTCACGCGCTGATCTACGCGCAGTCAGGCAATGCCTTTCTGGAGCAGGAGGCCAAGCGGCTGCAACGCCGCCTGCAACCCTTCCGCCGGATGCAGCTGCGCGCCCGGGGCCGGTTGCAGCAATCCATGTCGGAGCACGAAGAGGTGGTAAAGACGCTGGCGGCACAGGATGGTGCCCGCGCGGCGGATGTCATGCGCGCCCATGTCGCCGTGCAGGGCGAAAAGTTCCACCGGCTGGTGGGCATGCTCAAGGCGGCGGAATAATCCGGTCGCGAACCGGCGGGACCGGGAAACCGTTTTCGGTTTCCGCGGCGAAATCTTTGACAATCCTCCATTGTCAGCCGCACATTCCGGCCTAGCCTTTGCTACCGAACACTGGCGCGCGGCGACGTCCGAACAGCCGCGCCGTCTCATCCCTTCTCGGGCAAGTGGGGCCTTGCCCCCTGGATCAGGTCCCTATTGAAGCCGTTTAGCCTACCGCTCTCCCATCCCTCCCCTGCGACCGACGTACCCGTCACGCCCGATACAGCCGGGGCAGCCCTGCGCAGCGGGTTCCGCCACCACCTGCGCCGGGCCACAGCGCCACAGCACGAGGCGGCAGAGGCCGCCTTCGCGCCGCTGACCGCGGATCTCGGGCAGGGGTTGCGGGGCTTCCTCTGCGCGCAGCGGCAGGCCTTTGCGACGCTGGCCGCCGCACCCTCCCCCGCGCAGATCTCGCACCAGATCACGCTGGACCTTCTGGACCGGCTGGACCGCGATCTCGGCCCCCGGACCGATGCGCCGCAGGATCCGCCGCCGCTTGACCCTCTGGCCGTCGATTACCTGGTTCTGGGTTCGCGGCTGGGGACAGAGGTCCTGCGCAGGCGCCTGCTTGACGAGATGCCCGATGTGACCCTGCCGATGTATTTCCGGGCACCGCCCGCCACCGCGGAATGGCAGCGGGTTTGCGCCGCTCTGGACGGTGTCACGCTGAACAGCGCCCCTGCGGCGCGGATAGAAATTGACGTGCGGAGGGGCTTCGATATCTTCGCCGCTGCGGCTTACGCGGCCTCTGAGGGCCAGGGCAGCACCGAGGGTCAGCCATGAACGACGCCACCCCCACGCCGGTCGGCCCCGCCGACCTGACGAATTGCGACCGCGAGCCGATCCACCAGCTGGGCCGGGTGCAAAGCTACGGCGCGCTGATCGCCGTTTCCGCCGACTGGATCGTGCAACATGCCTCTGAAAACCTGTCCGAAATCCTCGGGATAGAGCACGAGGCCGTGCTGGGCCGCCCGCTGCACGAGATCATCGTGTCGGACGGCTTCGAACGGATCCGCCGCAACCTGCGCGCGCTGGAAACCCACGACGGCGCGCTGCGGCTGTTCGGGGTCGTGCTGCGCGCCTCGGGCCGCAACTTCGACGTCTCCGTCCACGAAAGCGGCGCACATCTGCTGATCGAGTTCGAGCCCAAGCGCGAGACCCGGAATTCCGACCTGATGGCCGAGGTCTACCCGCAAATCTCGGCGCTGCGCCGCGACCGCGACCTGCGCACGCTGGCCCGGGACGCCGCCAAGGGGCTGCAATCGCTGTGCGGCTTCGACAGCGTCATGGTCTACCAGTTTCAGCCCGACCAGTCCGGCCTTGTGATCGCGGAGACCCGGCTTGACGGGCAAAGCCGCTACGACGGGCTGCATTTTCCGGCCTCGGACATCCCGGCGCAGGCCCGCGCGCTGTACAAGCGCTCGCTCTTGCGGCTGATCGCCGATGTCGACGACCCCGGCGCGCGGCTGCTGCCCGGTGTCCGCATCGACGGCGCGCCGCTGGACCTGTCGCTGGCGGTCACGCGCGCGGTCTCTCCGATCCATATCGAGTACCTCAGGAACATGGGCGTTCAGGCCTCGATGTCGGTCTCGATCATGAAGGACGGGGAACTCTGGGGCCTGTTTGCCTGCCACCACAACAGCCCGTGCTACATCGACTACGAACGCCGGACCTCGATCGAGATGTTCGCGCATATGTTCTCTTACGAGCTCAGCCGCCACGCCGACCGGCAGCTGAAGGAGATAGAGCGCGACACCGCGCGGCTTCAGACGCTGCTGATGGGCCATATGGCCAGCGGCGACTCGATCACCGCCTCGCTTCTGTCGGTGTCCAAGGAGATCGCCAGCGTCATCCCGCACGACGGTCTGGTGCTGATGCACGACGAGTCCTTCCACGCCACCGGCATCACGCCCACCGAAGAGGATTTCCTTGCCATCGCGCGGATGCTCGACCGCTCCATCGGGTCAGAGGTCTTTGCGACCGACTGCCTTGGCAAGATCCACGAGCCCGCCCGCGACTACGAAGAGCGCACCGCCGGGCTGCTGGCGATTCCGATTTCCCGCCGCCCGCGCGATTACCTCGTGCTGGTCAGAAAGCAGGTCGATACCGCGAAGACATGGGCCGGCGATCCGGCCAAGCCCGCGCAGGTCGGCCCGAACGGCGTGCGCCTGACCCCGCGCAAGAGCTTTGCGGCCTGGCAGGAAACCGTGCGCGGCAAGTCGACGCCCTGGACCCCGGCAGAGACCCATGCCGCCGACCTGTTGCGCACGACGCTGCTGGAAATCTTCCTGAAGGTCACCGACGCGGCGAACCTGCAGCGCAAGCGCGCGCAGGAACAGCAAAGCCTGCTGATCTCGGAACTGAACCACCGGGTGCGCAACATCCTGAACCTGATGCGCGGCCTCGTCTCGCAATCGCGCAGTTCGGCGGCGACGCTGGAAGAGTTCACAAAGAACCTCGACGGGCGCATCCACGCGCTGGCCCGCGCGCACGACCAGCTGACCGCCGAACGCTGGGAGCCGACCTCGCTGAAGGCGCTGATCGCCTGCGAGTTCGAAGCCTATGCCCGGGCCGGGTCCCGGCGCGTCCGCGTGACCGGCCCGGATGCGATGATCCAGCCCAACGCCTATACGACACTGGCGCTTGTCCTGCACGAGATGGCCACGAATTCCGTCAAATACGGCGCGCTCTGCGACCAGTCCGGGTCGATCACCGTGACCCTTCAGGTCGACCGCAGCGGCGGCATGCTGATCGACTGGGTCGAACGCGGCGGCCCGCCGGTGCAGCCGCCGACCCGGCGCGGCTTTGGCACCACGATCATCGAAACCTCGATCCCGCACGAGCTGCGCGGCGACGCCGAGATTTCCTACAAGGTGACCGGCGTCGAGGCACATTTCCGGCTGCCGCCGAACTGCATCGCCCAGATCGTGCCCGAGCAGACCGAGGAAGCGCCCCGCACGCAGACCATCGTCACCGCCCGGACCGGCGATTTCCGCCTGAGCGGCCCGGTTCTGGTGCTGGAAGATGCGCTGATCATCGCGATGGATGCCGCCGCGATCCTCGAGGACATGGGCGCCGCCGAGGTCAAGATCTGCAGCTCCGTCGCCGACGCCCTGTCCTGGCTGGAGGCGCACAGCCCGACCATCGCGCTGCTGGACGTGAACCTGCAGGACGAACAGAGCCTTCCCGTGGCCGAGCACCTTGCAGAGCGCGGCATCCCCTTCGTGCTGGCGACGGGCTACGGCATGACCAGCGACCTGCAGGAGGCCTATCCGCCCTGCGCCATCGTGCAAAAGCCCTTCTCGGTCGAGTCGCTGAAATCCGCGATGAGCGGCCTGTCCGCGCAGGAAGCCGGGGCGGACTAGGCACGCGGGGCGCGCCCCGGATCGGGTCAGGGCAGCGGCGCGCCGGGCACCATGCCGGGCGCCCGTATCGCCCGACACATCGGCAGGCCGTCCGGGCAATCGGACGCGCCCTGCGGGATGCGCCACGGACGGCGGCAGGGCCCTTATCCGCCACTGCCCCGGCGGCAAAGCCGCTGCCGACCGACGGCCCGCCCTGCCGGACCGCCCCCGCCCCGGGCGGACACCGGGGATGTCACGCCCCCCGTGGGTGACCATGGGGCAGGCACCGGATCGCCCGAAGGCCTTGTTGCACCAGCCAGTTTTTCTTCTCCACCGGCGGGAACCATCCGGCCCGCGGCGCATTTCGCCAGCATGATCCCGGCGGTTCCTTCACGTTGTCGCGCATGCCAAGGGGGAGGCCGGATCGGCCTTCTTGCGGCTGTCCTGCTGCTGTCCGCCTGCGAAGGCCGCCAGTCGGCGCTGTCCCCCGCCGGAGAGGACGCCGCCGTCCTGTCGCTGCTGTTCTGGGTCATGCTGACCGGCGCGGTGGTGATCTTCTGCATCATGCTGGGGCTGTTCTTCTACCTGACCCGCGTCAACGTGGGCGCCCTGCCCGCGCGCTACACCCGCCTGATCCTTGTCGGCGGCGGCATCGTCTGGCCGACGCTGACCATCGGCGCGCTGCTGGTCTGGGGCCTGTCGATCCTGCCCGACCAGCGCCAGCCCGGCGACGGGCTGCGCATCCGCGTCACCGGCGAGCAATGGTGGTGGCGGGTCGAATACTTCCGCGAAGGCTCCGACACGCCGGTGATCTCCGCCAACGAGATCCGCTTCCCGGCGGGCCAGCGGACGGAACTGGAACTGACGGCGGGCAAGGTCATCCACTCGCTCTGGATCCCGGCCTTGGGCGGCAAGCTGGACATGTTCCCGGGCCGCGAGACCCGGATGAGCCTGAAGCCGCTGGAACCGGGCGTCTACCGCGGCCAATGCGCCGAGTTCTGCGGCATGAGCCATGCCTGGATGGCCTTCGAGGCGGTGGTCCTGCCGGAGGCCGAGTTCGAGGCTTGGCTGGCGGCTGAGGAGGCCGACGCCAAGACGCCCGCCACAACCGAGGCGGAACAGGGGGCCGAGGTCTTCGACCGCGAGGGCTGTGGCGCCTGTCATGTCATCCGGGGCACCGACCACGTCGGCCTCGTCGGCCCCGACCTGACCCACGTCGGCAGCCGCCACACGCTGGGCGCCGGGCGGCTGGGCAATACGCTGGACGATATGGAGCGCTGGCTGGCGCACACCGGAGAGCTGAAGCCCGGTGTCGAGATGCCGACCTACGACCAACTTCCCGACGCCGACCGCCGCGCGCTGGCGCTCTACCTGAAAGGACTGGAATGAGCCCCCACGACCAGCCCGCGCCCGAAGGCCCCTACCCGCCCACCGAAGAGATGCTGGCGCAGCCCGTCGACCCGGACTTCGACTGCGCCAGCAAGGAACGCCTGCGCCGCGCGTGGAAGACGCCCACCGGCATCCGCTACCTGACGGCGGTGAACAACACCGAGGTCGGCGTCTGGTACTCGCTGACCGCGCTGGTCTTCATGCTGATGGCGGGGGTGATGGGGCTGATCATCCGCCTGCAACTGGCGGTGCCGGAAAACGATCTGGTCAGCGCCGACCGCTTCAACCAGCTCTTCACCATGCACGGCTCGGCGATGATGTTCCTCTTCGCCGTCCCGATGTTCGAGGCGCTCTCGATCCTGATCCTGCCCGCCCTGCTGGGCGCGCGGGACATGCCCTTCCCGCGCCTGTCCGCCTTCGGCTACTGGTGCTTCCTGATCGGCGGCATCTTCGTCATCTCGTCGATCTTCTTCGACGTCGCGCCCAATTCCGGCTGGTTCATGTATCCGCCCCTCGGCCACCAAGGCCGAGGGGCCGGGCAGCGACATCTGGCTTCTGGGGCTGTCGTTCATCGAGGTCGCCAGCATCGCGGCGGCGGTGGAACTGATCGTCGGCGCGCTGAAGTGCCGCCCGCCGGGGATGCGCGTCAACCTGATGCCGCTTTACGCGTGGTATGTGGTGGTCGTGGGCGGCATGATCCTGTTCGCCTTCCCGCCGCTGATCGCCGGTGACTTCCTGTTCGAGCTGGAACGGTCCATGGACTGGCCCTTCTTCGACCACGAGCGCGGCGGCGACCCGATGCTCTGGCAGCACCTGTTCTGGATCTTCGGCCACCCCGAGGTCTACATCATCTTCCTGCCCTCCATCGCCATCGCCGCCATGGTCATCCCGACCGTCGCGCGGCACGCGATGGTGGGTTACTCGTGGGTGGTGCTGTCCGCCGTGGGCACCGGCTTCATCAGCTTTGGCCTCTGGGTGCACCACATGTTCACCACCGGGCTGCCGTCGATCTCTCTGGGCTTCTTCTCGGCGGCGTCAGAGGCGGTGGTGATCCCCACCGGCATCCAGATCTTCGCCTTCCTCGCCACGCTGCTGGTGGGCAAGGTGAAACGCAGCCTGCCCATGCTGTGGATCGCGGGGGCGCTGACGGTCTTCATCATCGGCGGGCTGACCGGCGTCATGCTGGCCATCGCGCCCTTCGACTTTCAGGTCCATGACACCTATTTCATCGTCGCCCACCTGCATTACACGCTGTTCGGCGGGCTGATCTTCCCGGTGATTGCGGGCGTCTACTACTTCTTTCCCTTCTTCCGGAAGAAGATGCTGTCCGAGCGTCTGGGCCGCTGGGCCTTCTGGCTGATCTTCTCGGGCTTCAACCTGTGCTTCCTGCCGATGCACCTGACCGGCCTTCTGGGGATGCCGCGCCGCGTCTACACCTACCCCACCGGGCTGGGCTGGGACGCGCTCAACATGATCTCGACCGTGGGCGCTTTCGTCATCGCCGCAGGCTTCGCGGTCTTCGTCTGGGACATGATCCGGCCCAAGAAGAACCAGCCGCAGATAGAGCGCAACCCCTGGGGCGCCGGCACGCTGGAATGGGCGCATGACATCCCCGAAGAGGCATGGGGCGTGCGGTCGATCCCGCACATCACCTCTCGCTATCCGCTGTGGGACCAGCCCGGGATGCTGGAGCGCATGGACGCGGGCCGCTACTACCTGCCCGACGCCAGCGAGGAAACGCGCGAGACGATCATCACAAGCGTGATCGACGCCCGGCCCATGCAGATCCAGAAGGTGACGGGGCCGACCTGGATCACCCATATCGCCGCCGCCTTCACCGGCGCCTGCTTCATCCTGCCGACCTTCTCGATCTACTGGCCCGCCGTGATCTGCGGCGCCTTCGCCGGGATGGCGATCATCTACTGGCTGTGGCGCGACACCGCGCGCCCGCCCACCGTCCCGGCCAAGGACGCGGGGCTGGGGCTGACGCTGCCGACCTATGCCTCGGGTCCCGACAGCGTGGGCTGGTGGGCCATGTGGATCACCATGCTGGGGGACGCCACGGCCTTTGCCTCGATCATCTTCGGCTTCTTCTTCTACTGGACCGCGCAGCCGGACTTCCCGCCCGAAGGCGCCACGCATGCGACCGGCTGGCTGGTAGCGGTGGCGGCCCCGGGCTACGCCGGATCCTGGGCGCTGACCCGGCTGGCGCGCGGCTGGAACGCGCAGGGCTCGGTCAGCTCGGCGCGGATCGCGCTGGCGGCGGCGCCGGTGCTGACGGCCACGGCCATGGCGGCGATGGTCTGGTCCGTTCTGCCGCTGGAGCCCTCGACCCACGTCTACCCCGCCACGGTCTGCGCCATCGTGGTCTGGATCACCGTCCATGGCGCCCTGGGCATCGTGATGCAGCTTTACTGCCTGGCGGGCAGTCTGGCGGGCAAGATGACGCCCCGCTACGACGCCGACATCCACAACGTCACGCTGTTCTGGCACTTCCTCGTGATCTCGGCGCTGGTGGCCTGCGCGGTGATCGGCCTCGCCCCGAGGGCGCTGGCATGACCGATCCCCGCCAGGACACCCGCCCGGACGGAGGCGAACGGGACGCGGGCCCGCAGAAGGGCGACGCGGACAACGACAAGACCCCGCGCCCCGACGCCGACCGCAAGGAATTCGCGGAAGAGCGCGAAAGCCTGATCCGCATCACCTTCGCGCCCACCGTCTGGGCGGTGCATTTCGTCGCCTGCTACGCCGTGGTTTCCGTGGCCTGCGCCAAGGGTGTTCTCGCCTTCGGCCCGTCGCGCGCGGTGCTGCTGGCGCTGTCGGCTGCGGCGCTGGCGGCCATCGTCTGGCTGGGCTGGCGCAGTTTCCGGCAATGGGGGCCGGAAAACCTTGCCGAGACGCCGAAAGAGGTCGGCGTGCCGGAACCGCGGCACGAATTCCTCGGCCACGCGGCCTTCCTCTTGTCGATCATCTCGTTCATCGGGGTGGTCTTCGTGACCCTGCCGCTGCTGCTGATCGGGGGCTGCCAATGAAGGCGCTGTCGCTGAGCGCGGGTCTTGCCCTGCTGGCGGTTCTCTGGCTGGCCCCGCTGGAGGCGCTCTGGCCCGCTTTCCCGGTCCACATGCTGCGGCACATGGGGCTGGTCGCCGTGGCCGCGCCGCTGATCGTCATGGGCCTGCCGGACCGCTGGGCCGACGCGCTGGCCATGGCGCCGCTGCTGGCGGCGGTGCTCGAATTCATCGTCGTCTGGGCCTGGCACCTGCCCATGGCGCATGCGCTGGGGCGGCTGTCGCTGCCCGCCTTCATGGCCGAACAGGCGAGCTTTCTGGCGGTCGGCCTGTTTGTCTGGGCCGGGTGCCTGCGCGCCGCGCAGCCGCTGGCGGGCGCGGGCGGGATGCTCTTGACCTCGATGCACATGACACTGCTTGGCGCGCTGCTGATCCTCGCCCCGCGCGATCTGTACGCCGCGCTCTGCGGCACCGCGCCGGATGTCACCGCGCAGCAACTGGGCGGGATGCTGATGCTGGGGATCGGCACGCCGATCTACCTTGCGGCGGGCCTCTGGCTGAGCGCGAAGGCCCTGAACCGGGAGGCGCCCGCATGATCCACACCCGCACCGCCCTTCTGACCGCTGCCGCCCTTGCCGTTGCCAGCGCCATCGGAGGCGCCGCGACCGTGGGCCTTGGCCTTTACAATATCTCGGCGCAGGCCGGGCACTGGCCCGGCGTCGGTCCGCTGCTGCACACCGCTTTCCGGCAGGCGATCAAGCTGCGCGCCCCCTCGATGGACGAGGCACCCGACCTTTCGGACCCCGACCTGATCGCGCTGGGGGCCGGGCATTACGCCACCGCCTGCACCGCCTGCCATGCCGCGCCGGGACAGCCGCGCCCCGCCACCGCGCTGGCCATGTCGCCGCAGCCGCCCCATATCGAAGAGGCGGTCGCGGACTGGAAACCCAATCACATGCAATGGATCGTCGAGAACGGCGCGAAGATGACCGGGATGCCCGGCTGGCCCGCGCTGGGTCGCGGCGACGAGGCCTGGAGCCTGGCGGCCTACCTGACGGCGATCCAAGAGGGCACCGCGCCGGAGCTGCCGCAGCCCGGCCTGCCGCTTGGCCGCGAAACGGATGATCCGGAACAGGTTAAGGCCTATTGCCAGACCTGCCACGGCCCGGTGGGCGGCATGGTTCCCCGCCTCGACATCCAGACGCCAGAGTACCTGCTGGCGCAATTGCAGGCCTATCGCGGCACCGGGCGCCCCAGCGGCGTGATGGAGCAGGCGGTCAGCCTGTACCCGGCCAGCATGGACCCCGCGCTTGCCGCCTTCCTCGCGGAAGAGCCGACCGACCGCGACGCCGCCGGGGGCAGCGCCGAGGGTCAGGCGCTGGCCACGCAGGGCACCCGCGACGTGCCCGCCTGCGTGGCCTGCCACGGCCCGCACCGCAGCCGCGAACCGCGCGCGGGCCAGCCACCCTTCCCCGCGCTGGCCGGTCAGAACCAGGCCTTCATCGCCGCGCAGCTGGTGCTGTGGCGGGACCAGGTGGTCCAGTGGCTCTGACCTGATGACCGCAGCCGCGCGCGACCTGACAGATGCACAGATAGAGGCGCTGGCCGCGTGGTTCGCGGCCCTGCCGGACGACGACGGAACGCAAGAATGACCCTGGACGACACCACCCGCTACGACGACAGCCCCCAGACCATGACGGAGGTCATCGAGGAACTGCACGACGCCGCGCAGGAGGGCGAAACCTCTCTGGGCCACCTGCTGAGCGAGGTCGAGCACGCCTCTTTCACGCCGGTCCTGCTGACCCCGGCGCTGGCCGTGGTCACGCCGCTGTCGGGGATTCCGCTGTTTTCCAGCCTCTGCGGCCTCTGCATCGCGCTGGTCTCGGCGCAGATGCTCTTCGGGCGCGAGTCGCTGTGGCTGCCGCAATGGTTGCAGCGCCGCAAGATCCCCTCGGACAAGCTGAAATCGGCGGTCAAGACCCTGCGCAAACCGGCGCGCTGGCTGGATCGCCAGTCGCGCGAACGGCTGCGGGTTCTCGTCCGCCCTCCCTTCGACCGCATCACGCACCTGCTGTGCCTGCTCTGCGGTCTGGCCATGCCGGTGCTGGAGCTGGTGCCCTTCTCGTCCTCGATCCTTGGCGCGGCGGTCTCGCTGATGGCGATGACGCTGCTCTTGCGCGACGGGCTGTTCGCGCTGATCGGCTACGCCTTCATCCTCGGCGTGATCGGTCTGGCGATCTACCTGATCTGACCGCCGGTTCGGGGCGACTCAGTTCGAGGCGACAAGGAGGCTGGCGGCCATCCAGCCCTCGTTATTGCCGTCGACGGCGCGCAGGCGCACCCAGCCATCGCCGGTTTCATCGAGGACCTCGACGAATTCGCCCTGAAGCAGCTGGGTCACGACAGCGTAGCTGGTGGCCGGGCCTTCGCGCAGGTTGACCCGCGACCCGACAACCACGCGCAGGTCCGCCCTCTGCGGTTCGGCAATCGCGGGCTCCGTAACGGAGGGCTCTGCAAAGGCGGTCTCTGCCACCACAGGCTCTGCAACGGCAGGCCGGGCGGTGCCCGCAACCGGCATGACCTCGGCCACCGGCGCATCGTCGAAGTTGCCCTCGGGCTCGTCCGGCAGGGCCGCGTCCAGAAGGGCCGCGAATTTCTGCGGGTCGGCGGGCACCACGGGCTCTGCGGCGATGACCGCCTTGGCGGGTTCGGGCAGGGGCTGCCGGACCGGGGCCGCTGCCTCGCGCACCGGCGCGACGGAGCTGAGGTCCGATGCGGATCTGTCCGCCCGCGTGACCTCGGGCCCGGGGGTGGCCCCGAGCGCTGTGTCGGGAACGGCGGCCATCAGCGTGACGCCAGTGTCCCCGGCCTCGAACTCGGACCCGCCCGAAAGCTCGTACCAGGCCCAGCCAAGCACCCCGAATGTGATGAGCATCACCCGAAACATGATCGATCCCCCGTCTACGGGTCAGACCATCCCAAGGCCCGCCCAATGCCACCCGCAGCAGTTGTGACATTCCATGATTCATACATGATTCCCCATTCCCCCTTAAGAGAAAAAGCGGGAAACAATCCCGTGGCCGTGCTTGCTGCGGCTGCATCGCAACTGTATCACGACCGACATGAGCGACGACGACATCGATCCCGAAACCAATCCCCGCGACCTTGCAGAACCCCTGCGCAGGGCGATCGGAGAGCGCTATCTGACCTATGCGCTGTCCACGATCATGCACCGGGCGCTGCCCGATGCACGGGACGGGCTGAAGCCGGTGCATCGCCGCATCCTTTATGCAATGCGCCGCCTGCGGCTTAGTTCCACCGGCGGCTTCCTGAAATCCGCAAAGATCAGCGGCGACACCATGGGGGACTTCCACCCGCATGGCGACGCGGCGATCTATGACGCCATGGCGCGCCTCGCGCAGGACTTCACGATCCGCTACCCGCTGGTCGACGGTCAGGGCAACTTCGGCAATATCGACGGCGACAACCCGGCGGCCTCGCGCTACACCGAAGCGCGCATGACGGTGATGTCCGAGGCGCTGCTGGACGGGCTGGACGAGAACGCCGTCGACTTCCGCCCCAACTACGACGGCCGCCTGACCGAACCCTCGGTCCTGCCGGCCTCCTACCCGAACCTCCTGGCCAACGGCTCCAGCGGCATCGCGGTGGGCATGGCGACCAATATCCCGCCGCACAACATCGGCGAGCTGATCAACGCCTGCCTGCATCTGATCAAATCGCCGAACGCGGTGGACGACACGCTGCTGCAATACGTGCCCGGCCCCGATTTCCCCACCGGCGGCGTGATCGTCGAACCGGCGGAAAACATCGCGCAGGCCTATTCCACCGGGCGCGGGTCGATCCGGCTGCGCGCGCGCTGGCATTCCGAGGATCTGGGCCGCGGCACATGGCAGGCCGTCGTCACCGAGATCCCCTACCAGGTGCAGAAGTCCAAGCTGATCGAGCGCATCGCCGAGCTGATCCAGAGCCGCAAGATCCCGGTGCTGGCCGATGTGCGCGACGAAAGCGCCGAAGACGTCCGCATCGTTCTGGAACCCAAGTCCAAGAACGTCGACCCCGACGTGCTGATGAACCTGCTGTTCCGCAACTCGGACCTGGAAGTGCGGTTCTCGCTGAACATGAACGTGCTGATCGACGGCGTGACGCCCGGGGTCTGCTCGCTCAAGGAGGTGCTGCGCGCCTTCCTCGACTTCCGCCGCGACGTGCTGACCCGGCGCGCCCGGCACCGGATGGCGAAGATCGACAACCGGCTGGAGGTGCTCGAAGGCTTCATCGTGGCCTTCCTGAACCTCGACCGGGTGATCGACATCATCCGCTACGACGAAGACCCCAAGGCCGCCCTGATGTACGAGGACTGGTCGAAGCCGCACCAGGACACCATCCCCCGCGCCATGGACGAAGGCGACTACCGCTCGCCGCTGGCCGGTGTCGACCTGGCGGGCCTGTCGCTGGTCGCCGACCCCGAGGCGGTGGCGCGCGGCGTGCTGGCCGAGGAAGAGGACGAGCGCAAGATCCCCAGCCGCTACGCGGGCCGCGAGGACGGCCTGTCCGACGTGCAGGCCGAGGCGATCCTGAACATGCGCCTGCGCTCTCTGCGGCGCCTCGAAGAGCTGGAACTGGTGCGCGAGCGCGACGCCCTGATGGCGGAGCGCGCGGGCCTCGAGGATCTGCTCGACAGCGAAGACCTGCAATGGCAGCGCATCGCCGAGGAGCTGCGCGAGACCCGCAAGCGCTTTGGCAAGGACTTCGCCCGCGGCGCCCGCCTGACCACCTTCGCCGAGGCGACAGAGGCCGAGGAAGTCCCGCTCGAGGCGATGATCGAGCGCGAGCCGATCACCGTGGTCTGTTCGCAGATGGGCTGGATCCGCGCCATGACCGGCCATATCGCGCTGGACCGCGAGCTGAAGTTCAAGGACGGCGACGGCCCGCGCTTCATCTTCCACGCCGAAACCACCGACCGCCTGCTGGTCTTCGGCTCCAACGGGCGCTTCTACACGATCTCTGCGGCGAACCTGCCCGGCGGGCGCGGCATGGGTGAGCCGCTGCGCCTGATGGTGGACCTGCCCAACGAGGTCGAGATCGTCGACCTGTTCATCCACCGCCCCGGCGGCAAGCTGCTGGTGGCCTCGACGGCGGGCGACGGCTTTGTCGTGCCCGAGGACGAGGTGATCGCCCAGACCCGCGCGGGCAAGCAGGTGCTGAATGTCCGCGCCCCGGCCCGCGCGCTGGTTTGCCGCGCCGTCGCGGGCGACCACGTCGCCGTGGTGGGCGAGAACCGCAAGGTGCTGGTCTTCGCGCTGGACGAACTGCCCGAAATGGGCCGCGGCAAGGGGGTACGCCTGCAGAAGTACAAGGACGGCGGGATGTCCGACGCCCGCACCTTCACCCTCTCCGAGGGCCTGTCGTGGAGCGATCCGGTACGACCGCACCCGGACCGAGAGCAACCTAGAGGAATGGACCGGAAAGCGCGCCGGGTCGGGGCGCATGGCACCGCGCGGCTTCCCCCGGGACAACAAGTTCAACTGATCCCCCGGGCGCGTCTTCGGGCGGCACGCCCCGCGCCCGGCAGGGGCCATCCGCCCTTCTTCTGTCCGAAAATATCCCGGGGGGCTGCGCAGGCAGCGGGGGCAGAGCCCCCTCCTCCCCCGCCTGCGGGGTGAAGCGGTTTGCCTTTCGCCGGGGCCTGCGCGCCATCAGGCGGGCCGGCTTTCCGGCGCCGCGCGGGCCCGACCTTCCCGCCCTGCCCCGGGACGCGCCCGGGATCGCGGGCCAGCCCCCGCGCCGCCAGGCCCGACGACCTCCTGACCCCACCCCTTCCGGACGGGCCAACCCCTGCCGTACGCGCCCCCCCTTCCGCACGAAAAAGGCCAGCCGGGTGCCTCCGCACCACGCCCCGTCGCCGCCACGCGCGGGGCACCGGCGGCGGCGCCCCTTGCGGTCAGGGCCGGACCCGGTCACCCTGATCGCAGACAGCCTGCCACCCGAAGCCCGCCAATCCCGAAAGCCCCAGCCTGCCGCCATGCGCCTGCCCCTGCTGATCGCCCTGACCATGACCGCCTTCGCGGCGAATTCGGTGCTGAACCGCGCCGCCGTCGGCCCCGGCCTGATCGACGCCACCGCCTTCGGAACGGTGCGCCTGTGGTCCGGGGCGCTCTGCCTCGCGGCGCTGTGCCTGATGCTGCGGGGCACGGTCCGGCTGGGCGGGCCGGGGCGCGTGGCGGGCGTGCTGGGGCTGCTGCTCTATATCTACGGCTTCTCGGCGGCCTATGTGGCGCTGGACGCGGGGCTGGGGGCACTGATCCTCTTCGGCACGGTGCAGGTCACCATGTTCGCGGGCAGCCTCGCGGGCGGAGAGCGCCCGCCCGCGCTGCGCTGGATCGGCGCGGCACTGGCCTTTGCCGGGCTGGTCTGGCTGCTCTGGCCGAAGGGGGCCGGGTCGGTCAGCCTGCTGCACGGGGCGGCGATGCTGGTCGCGGGCCTTGGCTGGGGCCTCTATTCGCTGGCCGGGCGCAAGGCGACCGATCCGCTGGCGGCGACGGCGGCCAACTTCCTGATCGCCGCGCCCCTGGGCCTCTTGCTGGCGCAGGGCCTGCCGGTGGCCCCGGACGCGGTGCCCTCGACCGCGGCGGGGCTGGCGCTGGCGGTGGCCTCAGGCGCGCTGACCTCGGGGCTGGGCTATGCGCTGTGGTACCACCTCCTGCCGCAGGTCACGGGCACGGCGGCGGCGGTGGCGCAGCTGACGGTGCCGGTGATCGCCATGGCGGGCGGCATGCTGGCGCTGTCCGAGCCGCTGACGGGGCAGTTCGTCGTGGCCTCGGTGGTGGTGCTGGGCGGCGTGGCGCTGTCGCTGCTGAAGCGATAGCCCCGGACGCGAAGCCGCGCAGCGTCGGGCCGTGGTTCGGCGATCCGCAATCTCGGGAAGGCACTTTATCCCAGCCAAGTCCGTGTGCCGCCAGTCAGGTCGCGCTGTCGGCACCCATATCGCCGGGCCAGGGGGCGGCCCGGCGATGCGCGGCGGCCTACGGCCTTGACTCCGCGCCGGGCGGCGCACAGCTGATCAATCCAGCAATTGCGCGAGGGCCTGCCGCCGTGACTCAGCGCTGGTTCATGGTGAGAGTGGCCCGACCCTGGTCTGACAGCACCTGAAAAAGCGCCCCGCAAAGAAAAGCGCCCCCGCGATTTCCCGCGAGGGCGCCCAAAACTTTCAGCCGCGAAGCCTTACAGCTTCTCGGTCAGTTCCGGCACGACCTGGAAGAGGTCGCCCACGAGGCCGTAGTCGGCGACCTGGAAGATCGGCGCCTCTTCGTCCTTGTTGATCGCCACGATCACCTTGGAATCCTTCATCCCCGCAAGGTGCTGGATGGCGCCAGAGATGCCCACGGCGATGTAGAGCTCGGGCGCCACGACCTTACCGGTCTGGCCGACCTGCCAGTCGTTCGGCGCAAAGCCCGAATCGACCGCCGCGCGCGAGGCCCCCACCGCCGCGCCCAGCTTGTCCGCCAGCGCCTCGATGATCTTGAAGTCCTCTTCGGAGCCGACGCCACGGCCACCCGACACGACGATGCCCGCCGAGGTCAGTTCCGGACGGTCGCTTTCGGCAACCTTGTCCTCGACCCATTCGGACAGGCCCGGGTTCTCGCCCGCGCCGATGGTCTCGACCGAAGCCGAGCCGCCCGTCGCGGCGGCGTCGAAGGTCGATGTCCGGAAGGTGATGACCTTGGTCGCGTCCTTCGATTTCACCGTCTGCATCGCGTTGCCCGCGTAGATCGGGCGCACGAAGGTGTCGGCGTCCACGACCTCTGTCACGTCGGTCAGCACCATCACGTCCAGCAGGGCGGCAACGCGCGGCAGGATGTTCTTGGCGTCCGTCGTGGCGGGCGCGACGATGTGGCTGTAGTCGCCGGCCAGCGAGGCGATCAGCGCGGCGACCGGCTCTGCCAGACGGTGACCGTAGAGGTCGTCCTCGGCCAGCAGGACCTCGGACACGCCCGCGATGGTCGCGGCCTCGTCGGCGGCGGCCTTGGCGCTTGCGCCCACGGCCAGCACCGTCACGTCACCCAGCGCCTTCGCGGCGGACACCGCCTTGGCGGTGGCATCCATCGACAGGGCGCCGTCGGTAATCTCGGCAATCAGCAGAACAGCCATCACACGACTCCCTTTTCTTTCAGCTTCGACACCAGCTCGTCGACCGAACCGACCATCTCGCCCGCCGAGCGCGCCGCCGGTTCCGAGGTGCCGACGATCTCGAGACGCGGCGAGACGTCGACGCCGTAGTCGGCGGCGGTCTTCTCATCCAGCGGCTTCTTCTTCGCCTTCATGATGTTGGGCAGCGAGGCATAGCGCGGCTCGTTCAGGCGCAGGTCGGTCGAGATGATGGTCGGCATCTTGACCTTCACGGTCTGAAGGCCGCCGTCGACCTCACGCGTGACCACGGCACTGTCGCCGTCCACGTCGACCTTGTTGGCGTACATCGCCTGCGACCAGCCCAGCAGGGCCGACAGCATCTGCCCGGTGGCGCCAAGGTCGTTGTCGATCGCCTGCTTGCCGCAGAGCACGAGGCCCGGCTCTTCTTCCTTGACGATGGCGGCAAGGATCTTGGCCACGGCCAGCGGTTCGATATCGGTGTGGACGTCATCGGCGGCAACCACGAGGATCGCACGGTCGGCCCCCATGGCCAGCGCCGTGCGCAGGGTTTCCTGCGCCTGCTTGACGCCGATGGAAACCGCGATGACTTCCTCGACCTTGCCGGCTTCCTTCAGGCGGATCGCCTCTTCGACGGCAATCTCGTCGAAGGGGTTCATCGACATCTTCACGTTGGCCAGATCGACGCCGCTCCCATCCGCCTTCACGCGGACCTTCACGTTGTAGTCGATCACGCGCTTGACAGGCACCAGTACCTTCATCAGCGGTTCTCTCCTCATGATGCGGGACGGGCCCGCGGTTTCCTCGCGAAACGGTGTAGCGTGCAGCCGCAGCGACAAACAGGGTAAAATCGTCACGTTAGCACCAACCAACGTCGCGTTTCCGCCGCCGGTCGCCCGAATCCCCCCCATAGCCCCCTGCCCGGGCGACCCTGCCCCGCAAAATTGCAGCATGCAAAACAGGCACATCCGCGCGCCCTGCGTCCCGCGGCAGGGATTCCCGACTTTACGCCCCGGCCCCCCGTCTTCATTTTGCCCGAAAAACCGCATGTACACGTAAGGGGTAGTCGCGATGCACGAGGAAACCGAAACAATGGCGCTTCGCTATACCGGCGAGAAGGGGCCGCTGTTCGGGCTGACGCTGAAGACCGGCCTGCTGACCGTCGTCACGCTGGGCCTCTACCGCTTCTGGGCCAAGACCCGCATCCGCAAGTACATCTGGTCATCGGTCAATGCCGGGGGCGATACCTTCGAATACACCGGCACCGGTCTGGAAAAGCTGCTTGGCTTCCTCGTCGCCATCGTCTTCCTCGCCGTCTACCTCGGCATCGTGCAGATGGTGCTGTTCTATTTCGGCCTGAACATCATGATCGATCCCGAGACGGCAGAGCCCGCCCAGGTGATCGGGCAGATCTCCGCCATCTATATCTCGTTCTTCGCGGTGCTGCCCTTCCTGCTGTACGCGGTCTACCGCGCGCGCCGCTACAAGATGGCCCGCACGCGCTTTCGCGGCATCCGGCTGGGGATGGAGAAGGGCGCATGGGGCTATGTCGCCCGCGCGCTGCTCTACGGTGTCCTCAGCGTGATCTCGCTGGGCCTGCTGACGCCGCTGATGACCTTCCGGCTGGAAAAATACATGGCCGACCGCAGCTTCTACGGCTCGGCCCGGGTGCACCAGAACGGGCGCTGGACCGCGCTTTACCCGGCGATGAAGCACCTGCTGATCGGCATCGCGATCCTGCTGGTATCGGCGGGCCTGATGGTATGGGGCGCCGTCCCCTCGCCCGGATCCTACGAGCCGCGCTCTGTCATCGTGATCATCGGCGGCGGCGTCGGCACCTTCATCGGCTACCTCTGGCTGATCATCGGTTCGGTCTACTACGGCGTGCGCAGCTTCGGCTACCTGATGAGCCACAAGACCCTCGGGCGACGAGATCGCCTTCGTCTCGGAACCGCGCGCCGGGGCCGTGGTCAAGATCTTCATCCTCGGCGTCCTGCTGCTCTCCGTGCTGGCCTCGGTCGCCTTCGGGGTGGTCGGCGCGCTGGGGGCGGCCTTCATCCCGCTGCTGATGGACGCGGGGCCGACGACGATGATCGTGCTGGCCCTGCTGGGGGCCCTTGGCTACGTGGTCGCGCTGGTGGTGACGCAGGCGCTCTCGATGATCCTGATCACCCAGCCGATCCTCGCCCATTACATCGACACGATCCGGGTGCGGAACCCCGAGGCGCTGAACCGCATCGCCCAGCGTGAGGCAGAGACCGGCGTCGACGCCGAGGGCTTTGCCGATGCGCTGGATATCGGCGGCGCGATCTGAGCGGGGGACAGGCATGCAAGGCACCACGGCCCATTTCTACGACGGTCTGACGGCGGGGCGGCACGCGGTGCGTGTCGCCCTCTCGGACGACCGTCAGGCGCTGCTGATCGAGGGCGAGACCCTGCCGGACCCGCTGCGCTGGCGGCTGATGGACCTGCGCGCGCTGGCCGACACGCAGGACAAGGCGCGGCTGACCCTGACCCGCATGGCCCCGACCGACGACGAGGCCCCGCGCGACCCGGCGCGGCTGGTGATCCTCGACCCGGCGCTGATCGACTGGATGCACCGCACCCGGCCCGGCCTCTTCCGCCGCGACGTCCGCCCGGGCACGGCCCGCAAGGTGCTGACCTATACGGCGGGCGCCGTCACCGCCGCGCTGCTGCTGCTCTTCGTGATCCTGCCCGCCATGGCAAATACGCTGGCGGGTGTGATCCCGGTGGAACGCGAGGTCGCCTTCGGCAAGACCGTCGTCGGCCAGATGGAACGCTTCCTCGGCGGGCGCGGCACAAGCGGGTTCCGCTGCAACAATCCGGCCGGGCGGGCGGCGCTGGATCGGATGCTGGCGCGGCTGACCGCCAGCCAGGACATGCAATACGAGGTCAACCTCTCGGTCTTCGACCACGAGATGGTCAATGCCTTCGCCGCCCCCGGCGGGCAGGTCGTCATCCTGCGCGGGCTGCTCGACAGGGCCGACAGCCCCGACGAGGTGGCGGGTGTGCTGGCGCATGAAATCGGCCATGTCGAATCCCGCGACGCCACCCGCCACGCCCTGCGCGCCGCGGGCTCGGCGGGCCTCCTGACCATGTTCCTCGGCGATTTCACCGGCGGCGCCGCCGTCGCGGTGATCGGCGAACACCTGCTCTCGACCAGCTACACCCGCGAGGCCGAGACCGCCGCCGATGCCTTCGCCCTGCAGATGCTGGCCAGCGCGGATACCAGCGCCGAGGGCCTTGCCGACTTCTTCGGCATCATCGACGAGATGCAGCAGGAAATGGGCCTCTCGGTCCCGGAATACCTCTCGTCCCACCCGATGACCCGGGGCAGGGCCGAGGCCGCCCGCGCCTTCGCCGGAACACAGAACGACACCAGGCCCATCCTCAACAAGGCCGAGTGGCAGGCGCTGAAGGCGATCTGCGACTGACCCCGCCCGCCTTCCCTGTCAAAAAAACCTTAAGGCGCGGTCTCCCCGATCGCGCCCCCTGCTTCTTCTTGGTAAAAATACCCGGCTTCGGCCCGTCAGGGCCGCCCGTCACGCCACCAGTCTCTCGGCCCGCTTGAGATCGACCGAGACCAGCTGCGACACACCCTGTTCCTGCATGGTCACGCCGAACAGCCGGTCCATCCGCGCCATGGTCACCGCGTGGTGGGTGATGATCAGGAAGCGCGTCTCGGTCCGGCGGCACATCTCGTCCAGCATGTCGCAGAAGCGCGTGACGTTGGCGTCGTCCAGCGGCGCGTCGACCTCGTCCAGCACGCAGATCGGCGAGGGGTTGGCCATGAAGACCGCGAAGATCAGCGCCAGACAGGTCAGCGTCTGCTCGCCGCCCGACATCAGCGAAAGCGTCGACAGCTTCTTGCCCGGCGGCTGGCACATGATCTCCAGCCCGGCCTCCAGCGGATCGTCGGATTCGACCATGACAAGGTTCGCCTCGCCGCCGCCGAAGAGGTGGGTGAACAGCATGGTGAAGTTCGAATTCACCTGCTCGAAGGCGGTCAGCAGGCGCTCGCGGCCCTCGCGGTTCAGCGAGGCGATGCCATTGCGCAGGGTGCGGATCGCTTCTTCCAGGTCGGCCTTCTCGGCGACCAGCGCGTCATGCTCTTCCTGCACCGCGCGGGCGTCCTCCTCGGCGCGCAGGTTGACCGCGCCCAGGGCGTCGCGCTGGCGCTTCAGGCGGCTGACCTCCTGCTCCATCGCATCGGCGGGCGGCGTCTGGTCCGGGTCCACGTCCAGCTTTTCCAGAAGCTGCGCGGGCGTGACCTCCATCTCCTCGAATATGCGCTCGGCGGCGGCGGCGACGGTCTCGCGCGCGGCCTCGGCCCGGGCCTCGGCGCGGGCGCGCCCCTCGCGGGCCTCACCGGCCAGCCGCTCTGCGTCGCGCTCGGACGCGATGGTGGCCCGCAGCGCCGTTTCGGCAGAGGCCAGCGCATCGGCGGCGACGCCCCGGCGCTCTTCGGCCTCGGCGATCGAGTCCGACATCTCGGCCCGCTTCGCCGCCAGTTCCCCGGGCACCTCCGAGGCCGCCGCCAGCTCGTCCTCCGCGCCCGCCTTGCGCTCTGCCAGTTCCTGCGCGCGCTTCTCGGCGGTCTCCAGACGGTGGCGCCAGCCCGAAAGCTCTTTCGTCACCTGCTGCGACCGGCCCTTGCGGGCCTCGCCCTCGCGCCGCAACTCGTCGGCGGCAGAGCGGCGGGCCATCATCGTCATGCGCGCCGCCTCGACCGTCAGCTTGACGTCCTCGGCGCGGGCGCGGGCCTCGTCCAGGTCCTCCAGCCCCGCCTGCGCGCGCTCGGCCTCCAGCAATTGCCCGCGCGCGGCGCTGGCCTCGTCCTCATAGCGTTTCACCGCCAGCGTGGCGTTCTCCGGGCGGCTCTCGGCCAGATCCCGGTCGTTCTCGGCGCGGTTCAGCGCGCGGGTGGCCTCCGTCAGGGCCTGATCGGCGCTGCGCCGGGCGTCGCGGGCATCCCTGTCGGCGCGCGTCAGCTCGGCCAGCCGCGCCACCAAGGCCTCGTGGGCCGAGCGGGCGCCCTCCAGCCGGTTCTCGGCCTCGGTCATTTCCTGCCGCAGCGCCTCCAGCCGGTTCAGCTGTTCCAGCCGCAGCGCGGCGGCAGAGGGCTGATCCTCGGCCCATGCACGGAAGCCGTCCCAGCGCCAGAGATCGCCCTCCAACGAGACCAGCCGCTGCCCGGGTTGCAGAAGCGGTTGCAGGCGCGGCCCGGCCTCGGCATCGACAAGACCGATCTGCGACATGCGCCGCTGCAGCACATCGGGAACCGAGACATGCTGCGTCAGCGCGGTCACGCCCTGCGGCAGCGGCTGCGAGGCATCGTAGGCGGGCAGCACCAGCCAGCCGGTCGGGCCGTCGCCGGCCACCTCGGGCGCGCGCAGATCGTCGGCCAGCGCCGCCCCCAGCGCCTTTTCAAAGCCCTGTTCCACCTGCAACCGGTCGAGGATCTGCCCGCCCTCGGCGGTGTCGCGATCCAGCAGCCGCGCCAGCGCCGTCACCTCGGCGGAGAGCGCGTTCAGCTCGCCCTCGGCGCTGGATCTCCTCGCCCCGCGCCTCGGCCTCGCACCCCTGCGTCTCGGCGCGGGCGCTCTCGGCCTCGGACAGGGCAACCTCGGCCTGCTCGGCCATCTCGGCGGCATGCTCCTGCGCAAAATGCGCGCGCTCTGCGGCCTCGGTGCCGGTCTCCAGCGTCTCGCGGGCCTGGGTGACGGCGGCGCGGGCCTTGGCGGCCTCGGCTTCCGTCCGGTCCAGCGTCTTGCGGCAATCCGCAAGGAAGCGCTGCGCCGACTGGTGGCGGGCGGCAAGGCGGGCCACGTCCTCGGTCTGCGCCGAAAGCTCCGCCTCGCGTTCGTGCAGCACCGTCGCCGCGTCCGACGCCATCTCCTGCGCCTCGGCCAGCCGGTCGTCGTGGCCGTCAGCGGCCTTGGCCAGCTCCTTCGCCTCCCACTCGAGGCGCTCGATGGTCTCGCCCGCGTCGCGGTTCAGCCCGGCCTCGCGCTCCATGTCGCGGGCCAGCTGCTCGATGCGCTTGGTCAGCGTGGCAATGCGGTCCTGCGCCTGCCTTTCCTGATCGCCAAGCGCGTCGCGCTGCACGGTCAGGCGCTGCAGGATCGCGGCGGCGATGGCCTCTTCCTCGCGCAGCGGCGGCAGGGCCTCTTCCTGCGTGGCGCGCAGGGTCTCGGCCTCGCGGGCGGCGGTCTCGGCCCGGGCGGCGGCGGTGATGGTCTCGCGCAGGGCGGCCTCGGCGGCCGAGCGCGTCTCGTCGGCCTCGCGCCAGCGGCGGTACAGCAACAGACCCTCGGCCTGCCGCAACTCCTCGCCGATGGCGCGGTAGCGCGCCGCCTGCTTGGCCTGCCGCGCCAGTTGCGCCAGCTGCGCGGCCAGCTGCTCGACCACGTCGTCGACGCGCAAGAGGTTCTGCTCGGCGCTGTTCAGCTTCAGCTCCGCTTCGTGGCGGCGCTGGTAAAGACCGCCGATCCCGGCGGCATCCTCCAGCACCTTGCGGCGGTTCTTGGGCTTGGCGTTGATCAGTTCCGAGATCTGCCCCTGCCGCACCAGCGCCGGAGAGGTCGCCCCCGTCGCCGCATCGGCAAAGAGCATCTGCACGTCGCGCGCCCGCACGTCCTTGGCGTTGACCTTGTAGGCAGAGCCCACGTCGCGGGTGATGCGGCGCACGATTTCCAGCTGGTCGGTCTCGTTGAACCCGGCGGGGGCAAGACGGTCGGCATTGTCGATGGTCAGGCAGACCTCGGCGAAATTGCGGGCGGGCCGGGTCGCGGCCCCGGCAAAGATCACGTCCTCCATCCCGCCGCCGCGCATGGCCTTGGCGCGGGTCTCGCCCATGACCCAGCGCAGCGCCTCCAGCAGGTTGGACTTGCCGCAGCCGTTCGGCCCGACCACGCCGGTCAGCCCGCGCGCGATGATCAGGTCCGTCGGATCGACGAAGCTCTTGAAGCCCGTAAGCCGGAGTTTTGTGAACTGCACCTGCCTGCTCCGATTCCCTCGGTTCGGATCAGGGTGCGGATCTCGGGCCGAAGCTGTCAACGGCGGCGGGGGCGTATCTGGACGTCGATCACGGCTTTTCCACAAGATATCGCGGTCACATCCACGCGTGGGGACTATACCCTCTGGCATGCCAGCGCCCCGCTGCCGATCCCGTCACGCAGCGTAAAGGCGCTGAGGTCGCAATAGAGGTCGCGGCGTGCCTTCGGGATCTTGGGTGGCCTGCGCCCCTCGCAGGCCAGCCCGATCAGCATCATCGCAGGGTCGCCCTGCACCCAGTCGGCGCGGCAGCCGGTCTTCACCTGCGCGGCGATGGCGGCCCTGCGCGCCACGGTCCGGAACAGCGGGAAGGCCTCGGGCGAGGTCCGGATCGCCTCGGCCATGTCGCCGCGAATGCGCAGGGTGAAGGTGCTGCCTTCGACCCGGCTGACCACCCTCTCGGCGCCGCGAAACCCCGGCCCCGCCGCATCGCAGGCGGCGAGACCGAGGCACAACAGGAGAGAAACCAGTCGCATGCCCCATGCTGCACCACCCAGTGTTACCATTGCGTTAACCCGCGCGCGCCACAGCGGCCCGGGCAGACCTGCGCGCCCGCCCCTGCTTCTTCTTGGTCCAAATACCCTCGGGGAGCGCAGCGGGGGCAGAGCCCCCTCCTCCGCCGCCAAGGGGCGCCCGCGATCCGGGGAAGGCGCCTTTCCGTCGATGCGGAAAGGCGCGCCAAGCGCTGTCAGACCGCCCGCAGTCCGAGGATCTCGCGGGCCTGCTGCCATGTGGCCACGGGGCGCTCGTATTTCTCGCACAGGTCCACCGCGCGCTGCACCAGCGCCGCGTTCGACGGAGCCAGCGTCTGCTTGTCCCAGCGCACGTTGTCCTCCAGCCCGGTGCGGGTGTGGCCGCCGGCGGCGATGCACCATTCGTTGACCTCGACCTCGGTGGCGCCCGATGCCCGCGGCGCACCATTCGGCATCCGGCACCAGCCGCTGCACGGTCTTGATGTAATAGTCGAAGACCTCGCGGTCGCAGGGCATGGCGTTCTTCACGCCCATGACGAACTGCACGTAGAGCTTGCCGGGGATGCGCCCGTCGCGGTTCATCTCGGCGGCCTTGAAGATGTGGCTGAGGTCGAAGGCCTCGATCTCGGGCTTGACCTCATAGGTCTTCATCTCGGCGGCCAGCCAGTCCACCAGATCCGGCGGGTTCTCGTAGACGCGGCTCGGGAAGTTGTTCGACCCGACCGACAGGGAGGCCATGTCGGGTCGCAGCGGCAGCATGCCGCCGCGCGCCTGACCGGCGCCGGAGCGGCCACCGGTCGACAGCTGCACGATCATGCCCGGGCAGTGCTTTTCCAGCCCTTCCTTGAGACGGGCGAAACGCTCGGGGTCGGAGGTCGGGGTCTCGTCCTCGTCGCGGACGTGGCAATGGGCGATGGAGGCGCCCGCCTCGAAGGCCGCCTGCGTGCTTTCGATCTGCTCTTCGATCGTCACCGGGACCGCCGGATTGTCCGACTTGCGGGGGACAGAGCCGGTGATGGCAACGCAGATGATGCAGGGTTTGGTCATATAGGGGCGCTCCTTCGTTTTTGGGCGGCACCCTGCGGCGGATGCGGGCGGGGTGCAAGGGGGCGGGCCGGGCGTTGGGGGCCGCGTTGCAGGAGGTATTTGGGCCAAGAAGAAGCAGGGGGCGCGCGTCCCCCTGCCGTGGGACACCGGGGATCAGATGTCGAAGAAGATGGTTTCGTCCTCGCCCTGAAGGCGGATGTCGAAGCGATAGCCTTCCGGGGTCTTCCGGGCGATCAGGGTCTTGATGCGCTGTCGGTGTTCGACCCGTTGCAGGATCGGATCCTCGGCATTGGCGGCTTCCTCGTCGGGGAAGTAGATCCGCGTGTGCAGGCCGAGGTTGATGCCGCGCGCCACCACCCAGACGGTGATGTGGGGCGCCTGCGGGCGACCGTCGTGCCAGGCGACGCGGCCCGGTTTCAGGGTTTCGAAGGTGAACTCGCCGGTCTCCATGTCGCCGGGGCTGCGGCCCCAGCCGGTGAAACCCTCGGCGCCGCCCTGGCCGGGGAATTTCCCCGCCGCATCGGCCTGCCAGATCTCGACCAGCGCGTCCTTCAGCACATTGCCCGCACCGTCGATGACCGATCCGGTCACGGTGATGCGTTCGCCTGCAGGCTCGCCGGTGATCATCCGCGTACCGAGATCCTCGGGGAAGATGCCCTCGATCCCGAGGAAATTGGGGGTGCAGCCGATGTGGACATAGGGTCCGGCGGTCTGCGAGGCGGTTTCCTTGGCGCGGATCATCACAGTCCCTCCGGGCGGTTTTCGAACATGGTCTGGCGGCGGCCGCGCAGGGTGATGTCAAACTGGTAGCAGAGCGCGTTCATCGGCAGGGAATTGCTGCGGTCGAGCCGGGCGATCAGGCCTTCGATGGCCTCTTTCGAGGGGATCGTGCCGACGATGGGGCATTGCCAGATCATCGGGTCGCCCTCGAAGTACAGCTGCGTGATCAGCCGCTGCGCGAAGGAATGGCCGAAGACCGAGAGGTGGATATGCGCGGGCCGCCAGTCGTCCGGGCCGTTGGGCCGTGGATAGGGCCCGGGCTTGACCGTCAGGAACTCGTAGAAGCCGTTCTCGTCGGTGATGCAGCGACCGCAGCCGCCGAAGTTCGGGTCGAGCGGCGCGAGGTAGCCCTCTTTCTTGTGGCGATAGCGCCCGCCCGCATTGGCCTGCCAGACCTCGACCAGCGTATGCGGCACCGGGCGGCCGAATTCGTCGCGGACATGGCCCTGCACCACGATGCGCGGGCCGATGGCCATCTCGCCGGGCGCCGCGAAGTTGGTGATCAGGTCGTTGTCCTTCGGCCCGAGGATGTCGTGGCCGAAGACCGGACCGGTCTCTTCCGAGGCCGAGGTCGCGTGGCCCAGCGGCGCGAAGCGCGGCGAGCGCGCCACGCTGGTCTTGTAGAGCGGCGTCAGCGCAGGCGGGTGCCATGCGCGGTCGCGCGCGGTGTATCCGTTGATCATCGGGTCCTCCTCGGGTCCGGGGTCTTGCGCGTTTCCCGGCTTAGTCCTGTTCCATCTCGGCGTAGGTCTGTTTCGCCAGCTTCAGCGCGTGGTTGGCGCGCGGCACACCGGCATAGATGGCGACATGCTGGAAGGCCTCGGCCACATCGGCCTTCGTCGCCCCGGTGCGGGCGGTGGCGCGGATGTGCATCGGGATTTCCTCGAAATTGCCGGTCGCCGCCAGCAGCGCCAGCGTCAGCATGGACCGTTCGCGGTCCGAGATGCGATCCGAGGCCCAGACCGTGCCCCAGGCGCTTTCGGTGATCATTTCCTGAAAGGGCGCGTCGAAGTCGGTCTTCGCGGCCTCGGCGCGGTCGACATGGGCCTCGCCGAGAACGCGGCGGCGCACCGTCATGCCGGTATCGAAACGGTTGGTCATGGGTCTCCTCCGGGGGTCAGTATGGCAGGCCGATGTAGTTCTGGGCCAGAACCGATTGCGCCTGCGTGTTGGACCTGAGGAAGGCGACATCGGCCTGCTGCATCTTGATGTCGAAAGGCGACATGTCCGGGTAGCGGTGCAGCAGGTTGGTCATCGACCAGCTGAAGCGCTCGGCCTTCCAGACCCGCGCCAGCGCGCGTTCCGAGTAGCGGTCAAGCCCCTCGTCATCGCCCTGATAATGCTGCGTCAACCCGGTATACAGGTAGTGTACATCGCTGGCCGCCGTGTTCAGCCCCTTGGCGCCGGTGGGCGGCACGATATGGGCGGCGTCACCGCAGAGGAACAGGCGCCCCCAGCGCATCGGTTCGGTCACGAAAGACCGCAGCGGCGCGATGCTTTTCTCGATGGTGGGGCCGGTGACCAGCGCCTCGGCGTGTTCCCCGGGGATGCGGCGCTTCAGTTCCTGCCAGAAGGCGGCATCGGTCCAGTCGGAGGGGCTGTCGGACAGCGAACACTGGATATAGTAGCGGCTGAGGTTGGCATTGCGCATGGAACACAGCGCGAAACCGCGCTCTGACCCGGCGTAGATCAGTTCCTCGTGCACGGGGGCGTTTCCGACAGCACGCCCAGCCAGCCGAAGGGGTAGATCTTTTCGTATTCGCGCCGGGTGCTCAATGGGATCGCCTGACGGCTGACGCCATGGAAACCGTCGCAGCCGGCGATGAAATCGCAGTCGATCCGGTGCTCGGTCCCGTCCTTCACATAGGTCACATGGGCCGCGTCGCTGTCGGCGCCGTGGATCGTGACGCCCTCGGCCTCGTAGACAATCGGCGCTCCGACCGCTTCGCGCGCCTCGTAGAGGTCGCGGGTCATCTCTGTCTGGCCGTAGACCACGACATGGCTGCCGGTGTGCTCGGTGAAGTCGATGCGGAACTGGTCGTCGCCGTAGGAGATCACCGTGCCGTCATGGACAAAGCACTCGCGGTCCATGCGCGCGCCGACACCGGCCTCGCGCATCAGCCCGACGGTGCCGCGTTCGAGGATGCCCGCGCGGATGCGACCGAGGACATAGTCCTTGGTCTTGCGTTCAAGGATGACCGTCTCGATGCCCTGACGGTGCAGAAGCTGGCCCAGAAGCAGCCCGGACGGCCCTCCGCCGATGATACAGACCTGCGTGCGCATGAAGATCTCCTTCCCTTTGCGCCAGTAGATACTGTCTGGAATGCAGATGTAAAATGAGATATCAGGCCACTTACTTAACCAAAATGGAAAGTCAGATGATAGACCGGCGGATCAAGCTGCGGCATGTGGAGTGCTTTCTGGCCATCGCGCGGCTGGGCAGCCTGAAGGCCGCTTGCGCCGAGCTGAACCTGACGCAGCCCGCCGTCTCGAAGACGCTGAAGGAACTGGAGGACCTGCTGGGCGCCGCGCTGATGACCCGGGACCGGGGCGGCGTGCGGCTGACGGCGGAAGGCCGCGTCTTCCATGAGTTCGCCGGGCAGAGCCTTGCCGCCCTGCGGCGCGGGCTGGACGGGGTTGCGGAACTGCGCCGTGGCGGCGGCGAGGCCCTGCGCGTGGGCGCCCTGCCCTCGGTCGCGGCGCGGCTGATGCCCGAGGCGGTGCTGCGGTTCCGCGCCCTGTCGCCCGACACCCGGCTGCACCTGCGCGACGGCGCGCACGGGGCCCTGACCGCGGACCTGCGGGAGGGGCGGCTGGACATGGTGATCGGGCGCATGGGCGCCGCCGAGACGATGCAGGGCGTCTCTTTCATGCAGCTGCACCAGGAGCGGGTGGTGCTGGTCGCGCGCGCGGGCCATCCACTGGAGGGCGCCCCTGACCGCCGAGGCGCTGACCCGCTGGCCGGTGCTTTACCCGCCCGAGGGCGCCGCGATCCTGCCGCTGGTGGACCGCTGGTGCATGGCGCAGGGGCTGACCAGCTTCGCCGACCGGATCGACTGCGTGTCCGGCGCCTTCGGGCGCAGCTACCTGCGCATGACCGACGCGCTGTGGTTCATATCCGAGGGCGTGGTGGCGCAGGACCGCGCCGACGGGCGCCTGACCGCGCTGCCCTTGGACCTTGGCCTGACCGCCGGACCGGTGGGCTTGATGACCCGCCCGGAAGCCGCGCCAAGCCGGTCCCAGCAGCTCTTTGCCCGGGCCCTGAAGGACGCAGCCGAAGCTTTACCCATATCTTGAACACGAATCGGATTGGTCCACAGATTATTGGAGTTATCAACAAAATTTCGCTTTACAGGGCACCTGCGGCACAGGCACCATATCTTGTAAGGGCGCGGGGGAAGCTCCGCAGGCCCTAGAGCAGGCGGCAAGCGCTTGGGGGGTTTGAGCAGCCCTTGCGCTACGAACCAAAGAGGTGAAGGCATGGCCCTGTCCGAGCAGTATCTGACCGAAGACGTGCATCCCATCGACATCGTCGAGCACATCGCCGAGTTCAACGACTGGGAATTCGACCGCATCGCGGACGACCAGATCGCCATGGCGGTCGAGGGGCAGTGGCGCACCTACTCGATCACGCTGGCCTGGTCCGGCGGCGACGAAACCCTGCGCATGATCTGCACCTTCGAGATGGAACCCCCGGTCGAGCGGCTTCCGGCGCTCTACGAGGGGCTGAACGCGGTCAACGACCAGTGCTGGGCCGGTGCCTTCAGCTACTGGGCGGAACCCAAGCTGATGGTCTACAAATACGGGCTGGTGCTGGCGGGCGGCAATATCGCCTCGCCCGAGCAGATCGACACGATGATCAGCGCCGCCGTGATGTCGGCGGAACGCTATTACCCGGCGTTCCAGCTGATGGTCTATACCGACAAGTCGGTGAAGGACGCCCTGCAGATCGCGATCGCCGAGGCCTACGGGCGCGCCTGACGCGGCTTCAGACGGCAGGACGGGGCGCGGCCTGCGTCCCGCCACCCCCGCGCGCAGGCGGATCGATCCTTGCGCCACCGTGACGGGCAGCGCCGCGTTACGCCACCCCCGTGCGCAAGCGGTCCGATCCCAAGAATGCCCCCCCGAGAGGGGCATCCGCCCGACGGCCATGGCCATCCGCCCTACCTGAACGCGGCGACCAGCCCGCTTTACCGGCGCACCATCCCTGATACGCTGACCTGACGCCCGTCGCGGGATCATACCCGCATCAGGCCGCCCTGCCGTTGCACCGGGGGGGTCAGCTCGGCCCGATCATGAAGCAGGTGACCCGGCGCGCCTGAAGCCGTCTGCATGCCAGCTCTGCCGTCTCCCGCGTCAGCCCCATGAAGTTCGCGTCGAAGCCACGGTTGCTATGCACCACTTTGCGCAGCGACCCGTCCAGCGTGGCGGTCTCTGCCAGCGCGGTCTTCAGCAGCACTTTCTCTGCGTGGTAACGGCTGGGGTAGCGGCCAAGGTTGATGCCCCAGTGCCGCCCGCCCGAGGTCGAGACGCGGGTCACCACCTCGGCGGCGCGCGCCGGGGTCGGCGTATCCCGCGGCGGGGGCGCTGCGGCGGCGACCACCGTTTCGGGGCGGCGCACGGGCTTGACCACGCCCATGGGCGCGGCAACGGCGGCCGGAGTCGGGGCCGAGGCCTCTTTTGCCACGACGGCGGCGGTCATGGTGACCTCTTTCAGCACCATGTCGATGTCGTCGCGCACCTCTGCCACCAGAGGCGCCACATCGGCGGCACCGGTCCCGGGGCGCTGTTTCGGGCGCAGGCTGCGCGTCACCGCCGCAGAGGCCACGCGCACCGATTTCGCCCGGGTGCCCGGCGCCGGGTCAGAGTTGTTTGCGACCGCGATGCCCCCGGCCCCGGCGCCACGGCCAAGGTAAGGCGGCTTGCCCGGGGCACGCAGGGCGACCCGGCTGGGCGCCTCGCGGAACCCAAGATCCAGCAGCTCCGCCACCTTGGCATTGCGCGTCGCGGTCGAGCGACCGCCGAAGACCGTGGCGATGACCCGCTGGCTGCCCCGCTCGGCAGAGGCGGTCAGGTTGAAGCCCGCCGCGCTGGTGTAGCCGGTCTTGATGCCGTCGGCGCCCCTGTAGTCCTGCAGCAGCCGACGGTTGGTGTGCGACACGGTGCGCACACCGGCATCCGCGGTCTGGCGGGCGAAGAGGTTGTAATACATCGGGTAGTCGTAGATCACGTGCCGCCCGAGGATCGACATGTCGCGCGCCGTGGACAGGTGCCCCTCTTCGGTCAGGCCGTGGGCATTGCGGAAGGTCGTGCGCGTCATCCCCATGGCCTTGGCCGTGCGGTTCATGCGGCGCGCGAAGGCCGCTTCAGAGCCCTCGATGGCCTCGCCGATGGCGGTGGCGGCATCGTTGGCCGATTTGATCGCCGCAGCCCGCACGAGATAGCGCAACTGGATCTTCTGCCCCTGCTTCAGACCCAGCTTCGACGGCGGCTCTGCCGCAGCATTCTTCGAGATGGTCACATAGGTGTCCATCGACAGCTCGCCGTTCTGCACCGCCTCGAAGGCGATATAGAGCGTCATCATCTTGGTCAGGGAGGCCGGGTGCAGGCGTGTATCCGCGTTCTGCGCGTGCAGGACTTTTCCAGATCGCGCATCCATCACCATGGCCGCATAGGGCGCCGCGAAGGCGCTGAGCGGCAGCATGACCGCAAACCACATGAGCGTGAATAGATAGAGCGCATTGCGCCCGTGCGACTGCCTGCGACGTCCCGTCACGATATTCCGCCTTTCTGCCTCGGACCCCCGGTTTTCCGGGTGGCGTCTTTATTCTCTGCCAGCCGGATCTTCTGCCCAGCTTGGTTCACCGAAGGTTAGCACGACAACGACTTCAAGAGAAGACTGCAATCGGCTGACCAGAAACGGTATTCGCGTAAACTTCGCGTCCAGATGTTGGGCGCTGCCACCCTTCGGGCACCATGGGGGCGAATGTGTCGCGATTGTGTCGAATTGCGGCGAAAATGCGGCGAAGGCCCGCGACTCAGGACAGCGCCTCGACCAGCCCCGGCAAGGCGCCCAGATCGGCGATCTCGCGATAGCGCGGCGCGTCCGGGGCCTCGGCCTCTTCCAGGGCCCAGACCAGCGAAAAGGGCACATGCACGCCCCATGCGCCGACTTCCACCGCGGGCACCACGTCCGATTTCATCGAATTGCCGACCATCATCGCCCCCGTCACCCCGCCGGGCGTGCCGCCGAAGATGCGGGCTTAGGTCTCGGGCCGCTTGTCGGACACGATCTCGACCCCGTCGAAGCGATCCCCGAGGCCAGAGGCCGCCAGCTTGCGCTCCTGGTGCAGCAGGTCGCCCTTGGTGATCAGAACAAGATGGTGGCTTGCGGCCAGCGCCTCGACCGCCTCGGCGGCATGCGGCAAAAGCTCGACCGGATGGTCCAACATCTCGCGCCCGGCGGCGAGGATTTCCGAGATCACGCTGGCGGGCACGCGGCCCCCGGTCACCTCTATGGCGGTCTCGATCATCGACAGGGTGAATCCCTTCACGCCAAATCCATAGCTGCCGATATTGCGCCGCTCTGCCGCGATCAGACGCTCTTGCAGGTGGTCGCCGTCGGCGTGGTCGCGCAGCAGCGACGTGAACAGGGCCTGCGTCATCTCGAAAAACCGCTCGTTGTGCCAGAGCGTATCGTCCGCGTCGAAACCGATTGTCAGGAGTTTGTCCGTCATAATGCCCCCAAAGCCCTTGCCCCCCTTTTCGCCCGGGGCGCATAGGCTATATACTGAGGCCAATTCCGGAAACGCAAAGTGCCAATATCCCCATGACCGATCCACAGACGCCCCGGACCCTATCGTTGACCGTCAGCGCGATGCCGCCCCGCGGCAGCGATGACGACGGGGATGCCTCGATTGCCGTCAAGACCCGCACAAGGACCCAGCGCCCGCCGCTGTACAAGGTGCTGCTGCTGAACGACGACTATACGCCGATGGAATTCGTGGTCCACGTGCTGGAGCGTTTCTTCGGCATGACCCATGCGCAGGCCTTCGAGATCATGCTGACCGTCCACAAGAAGGGCGTCGCTGTGGTCGGCGTCTTCAGCCACGAAATCGCGGAAACCAAGGTGGGGCAGGTGATGGACTTCGCCCGCCGCCACCAGCACCCGCTGCAATGCACGATGGAAAAGGAATAGGCCCCCGCGCCTGCCCTCGGCCATGAGCAGTTCACGCCTCTCCTACGCCGTCGCCTCCGGCGGACTTGTCCTGCCCGACAGCGGCCCGGTCGTTCTGTACGGTGCGCCCGGCGACGCCGACCTGCCGGTCGCGGCAGAGCGCGCCCGGGTCGTGCAGGGCTTCCGCCCCGACGTCGAGGCATGGGAGGCCCGGGGGCTGCCGGCCTCTCCTGCCCTGCCCGACAAGGCCGCCGCCGCCATCGTGACCCTGCCCCGCGCCCGCGATCTGGCAGAGGACCGCATCGCCCGCGCAGCCGCCCTTGCCACCGACCTCGTGGTGGTCGACGGGGCAAAGACCGACGGCATAGAGGCCATCGCGAAGGCCCTGCGCAGCCGGGTGGAAGTGCTGGGTCAGGTCTCCAAGGCCCATGGCAAATGCCTGTGGTTCCGCGCCCCCGGCGCCGCGCAGGCGCTGTCCGGCTGGCGGCGCCCCGACAGGCTCGACACCCCGGACGGCATCACCGCGCCCGGCGTCTTTTCCGCCGACGGGGCCGACCCGGCCTCTGTCGCCCTGGCCGCGGTCCTGCCTGCCACGCTGAAGGGCCGCGTCGCGGATCTTGGCGCGGGCTGGGGCTGGCTCTCGCGCGAGATCCTCGGCCCGGCCCGGCGTCACATCGCTGGACCTTGTCGAGGCCGACCACAGCGCCCTGACCTGCGCCCGGGCCAATGTCACCGATCCGCGCGCGGCCTTCCACTGGGCCGATGCCACCCGCTGGGCGCCCGCCGCGCCGCTGGATGCGGTGATCATGAACCCGCCCTTCCACAGCGGGCGCCGCGCCGACCCGGCCCTCGGCCGCGCCTTCATCGAGGCCGCCGCCCGCGTTCTTGCCCCGCACGGGCAGCTTTGGCTTGTGGCCAACCGCCACCTGCCATACGAGACCGCGCTGGACACGCTGTTCCGTGACACGACCGAGATCGGCGGCGACGCCCGCTTCAAGATCCTGCACGCAGCGCGCAAGCGGCGCTGACCCACCCTAGCGGCGAAAGGCCCCTCGCATGAGCTTCTCCATCGCAGGCAAGACCGCCATCATCACCGGCGCGGCCAATGGCGTCGGCCTCGCCATCGCGCGGCACTTCGCGAACAAGGGCGCCAACGTCATGCTGGCGGACATCGACGAAGAGCGCCTGTCGCAGGAATGCGACAATGCGGACGAAGACAGCCAGATCCGCTATTACGCCGGCGACCTGCGCGAAAAGCTGACCATGGCGAACCTGCTGTCGGCGACGCTGGACGCCTTTGACCGGGTCGACATCCTGGTCAACGGCTCGCGGCAGATGCTGCCCTCGGACCCGCTGGACTGCAGCGACGACACGGTGATGCAGCTGCTGAACCAGAACCTGATGACCGCCTACCGCATGTCGCAGCTGGTGGCCCGGCGGATGATCAAGCAGGCCGAGAAACAGGACGGCGACGACGGTCAGCTCGGCGCCATCGTCAACCTGTCGTCCATCGCCGCGCGGCGCACGCACCCCGACCTGCTGGGCTACTCGGTCAGCTGCGCGGCGCTGGACCAGATGACACGCTCCATGGCCGTGGCGCTGGCGCCGGAACGCATCCGGGTGAACGCCGTGGCCTTCGGCTCGGTCATGTCGGCCAGCCTCAAGGATTCCCTGAAGACCCACAAGACCTACCGCTCGGACATCGAGGACCACACGCCGCTGGGCCGCATCGCCGCACCGCGAGAGCTGGCCGAGGCGGTGCAGTTCCTGTCCTGCGACGGGGCGGGCTTCGTCACCGGGCAGATCATCACCGTGGACGGCGGGCGCACCCTGCTCGACCCGGTCGCCGCCCCCGCGCATTGAAGAAGGAGGCGCCCGTGACCGCACCCATGGCAGAGGAAAAGGCCCGCGCAAGCGCGTGGTTCAGCACCCTGCGCGACCAGATCGTCGCCGCCTTCGAGGGGCTGGAGGACAGCCACCACAGGGGCCCGCTCCGCGACCTCGCCCCCGGGCGCTTCGACGTCAGCGAAACCACCCGCCACGCCGACGACGGTGCGGACGCGGGCGGCGGGCTGATGAGCGTCATGCGCGACGGGCGGGTCTTCGAGAAGGTCGGCGTGAACGTCTCGACGGTCTACGGCACGCTGGGCGCGGCGGCGCAGCAGGCCATGGCGGCGCGCGGCGTGCCGGGCATCGCCGAGGACCCGCGCTTCTGGGCCTCGGGCATCAGCCTCGTCGCCCATATGCAGAACCCGCATTGCCCCGCCGTCCACATGAACACGCGGATGTTCTGGACCCCGGGGGCCTGGTGGTTCGGCGGCGGATCCGACCTGAACCCCTGCCTCGAATACGCCGAGGACACCGCGCATTTCCACGCCACGCAAGAGGCGCATCTGGCGCCCCACGGCGCCGACCTCTACCCGCGCCTCAAGGAATGGGCGGACGAATACTTCTACATCCCGCACCGCAAGCGCGCCCGGGGCGTCGGCGGCATCTTCATGGACGACCGCAATTCCGGCGACTGGGAGGCCGACTTCGCCCTGACGCAGGACATCGAGCCGCGCCTTCCTGCCCGCCTTCCTGCCGCTGATCGAGAAACGCCGCCCCCTGCCCTTCGGCAAGCCCGAACGCGAGGCCCAGCTGGTGCACCGCGGCCTCTACGCGGAATACAACCTCGTCTACGACCGCGGCACGAAATTCGGCCTCGCCACCGGCCATGACGCCAACGCCGTCCTCATGAGCCTGCCGCCTCTGGCAAAATGGGTCTGACCCCCGGGCCAGGCGCCTGGGCCCTGCCTCTTCTGTCCGCAAATATCCCGGGGGAGCCGCAGGCGGGGGCAGAGCCCCCCTCTTCGCGGCCCAGCCGCGCCCGGCCCGCCCGCTGCGCGCCACACCCCTGCGCCTGAAACATCCAACCGCGCGGCTGGCGTCACGGACAGCGGCCCCGCTCCCCGGTCTTGCCGGTCACCGCGACAGTCGCAGGCCCCGGCGCCTCAGGCGTCCCGCCATGTCCCCGGCGCCAGCCCCTCCAGCGTCCAGTCGCCGACCGACCAGCGCACCAGCCGCAGGCAGGGCAGGCCGACATGGGCCGTCATCCGCCGCACCTGCCGGTTCCTGCCCTCGCGGATCGTCAGCGACAGCCAGGAATCCGGCACCGTCTTGCGGAAGCGCACCGGCGGATCGCGCTGCCACAGGCCGGGCGGGTCGATCTGCTCGCATGTCGCGGGCAGGGTCTTGCCGTCCTTCAGCACCACCCCCGCCCGCAGGTCCGCCAGCTGGCGGTCGTCCGGGATGCCCTCGACCTGCACGAGGTAGGTCTTGGGCTGCTTGAATTTCGGCGCCGCGATGCGCGCCTGAAGACGCCCGTTGTCGGTCAGAACAAGCAGCCCTTCGGAATCGCGGTCCAGCCGCCCGGCCGGGTAGACGCCCGGCACATCGACAAATCCCGACAGGGTCGGGCGCGGGCTGCCTTCGGTGCCCTTGTCGGTGAACTGCGACAGCACGCCGAAGGGCTTGTTGAACAGGATCACCCGTGTCATCGCCGCGCCTCGAAGAAAGCCTTCAGCAGCCGCGCGGCCTCTTCCGCGCCGATGCCGTCGTAGACCTCGGGGCAGTGATGGGCCTGCGGATGGCTGAAGACCCGCGGCCCCTGCGCGACGCCGCCGGACTTGGGATCGGCGGCGCCGTAGTACAGCCGCCGGATGCGCGCGAAGGAAATCGCGGCGGCGCACATCGGGCAGGGCTCCAGCGTGACGTAAAGGTCATGGTCGGGCAGCCGTTCCGCCCCCGCCACCCGGCAGGCTTCGCGGATGGCGAGGATCTCGGCATGGGCGGTGGGGTCGTTGGTCTCGCGCGTGCGGTTGCCCGCCTGCGCGATCACCGCCCCGGAGGCAGAGACCACGACGGCACCCACCGGCACCTCGCCGCGGGCGGCGGCGGCCCGGGCCTCGGCAAGGGCGGTCTGCATGTGGCTGCGAAAGGTCATGGGCGCTCCGGTCTCGCGTCGCGCCCTGATAGCGGATCCTCTCCGGAACCGGAACAGGCAAGACCGCCGCCCGCCGGGGCCGCTCGGAGAATCCGCAGGCCGGGGCGGCGCAATCGCCGCGCCAGCCCGGCGCGCAGGCATGGGCCTGCCCCGGTCCTGTGCCGGCTTGCCGGGTTTCCTGCGCCCCGCCGAAGATCGCGGCCATGCGGTGACATCGATGCCCCAGAGCTGCCCTCTTTGCAATTTCGCGGGGTGAAGGCCGGGTTCTTTCGCGCAATCTGCACCGTCTCACCGGAATCGCGAAGGCGGTCGGGCGAGGCAGCGCCGCAAATACCGTGGCGCCTGCGCGCGCCGGGTCGCGTTGCCCTGTTCCCACGCCCCGCACAATCGGCTATGGCCGGGGCCATGAGCACCAAACCCACCCCCGAGGGCGACCGCATCGCCAAGGTCATCGCCCGCGCCGGACTTGCCAGCCGCCGCGAGGCAGAGCGCATGATCGAAGAGGGCCGCGTCGCGGTCAACGGGGCGGTCATCGACCGCGCCGCCCTCAACGTGACCGATCGCGACCGGATCGAGGTGGACGGCAAGCCGCTCGACGCGCCCGAAGCCGCGCGGATCTGGCTGTATCACAAGCCCGCGGGCCTTGTGACGACCACGAAGGACGAGCAGGGCCGCCCGACGATCTTCGACGACCTGCCGGACGACCTGCCCCGGGTCATGAGCGTGGGACGGCTGGACCTCAACTCGGAAGGGCTGTTGCTGCTGACCAACGACGGTGCCGTGAAGCGCAAGCTGGAGCTGCCCTCGACCGGCTGGCTGCGGCGCTACCGGGTGCGCGTCAATGGCCGCCCCACGGACGCCATGCTGACGCCGCTGCGCGAGGGCCTGACCATCGACGGCCAGACCTTCCAGCCGATGACCGTAGCCATCGACCGCCAGCAAGGCGCCAACGCCTGGCTGACGGTCAGCCTGCGCGAGGGCAAGAACCGCGAGGTCCGGCGGGCGATGGCCGACATCGGGCTGACCGTGAACCGCCTGATTCGCCTGTCCTACGGGCCGTTCCAGCTGGGCCAGATGAAGCCCGGCGAGGTGCAGGAGGTGCGTGGCCGGATCGTGCGCGACCAGCTGGGCCTGCCCTCGCCCGCGCAGGAGACGCCGGCACGCCCCGGACCTTCGGGCAAGGCAGGCAAGGGCAAGGCGGGCAAACCCGGCCCCGCCAAGCCCCGGAACGTGACGCGCAAGCGGCGCTGAGGGGCCCCGCGCCTTTTACCCAGCGTTAAGCCTTCCCGAAAATTCCCGCTGCTTGCCGCGATTTCGCCCCGTTCCGGCGGAATCCTCGCAGGCATGATGATCACGCTCATTGCCTTTTCCATCCTGGCCGGCTCCGCCCTTGTCGCGGTGGGCAGCCTGCGCATGGTCACCCGGGACACGCTGTCGGTGGTGACCGGCTGCACCACCCGCGCCCGCGCCTCGGGAACGCTTCACAGGCGGCTGGCCTTCGTCGCCCTCTGGTTCCTGATCTTCGGCCTCAGCTACACGGTATGACGACGATGACCCGCCCGGACCACAACCTTCCCAGCGGCTTCTCCGACCTCCGGCCCCTCGATTCCGGCCTGAGCATCCTGTTTCTTGCCGCCCTGCCGTTGCTGCTGTGGGTCTTCCAGGGGTCGTTTACCGGGATCGCCACCGGCCTTGCGATGATCTGGCTGCTGTCGGTGGCCCTGCGGCTGATCGCGGTAGGGCAACGCATCCACCGCGATTACGACCTTGCCCGCGATGCCCGCAGCCCCCGCCTGCCGCGCAAGATCCTCGGCTCTGCCCTGCTGGGCCTCGTGGCCTTCGTCCTTGCCGGGCACCGATTCGACGCCCTGCTTCTGCCGATTGCCTGCGGGGTTCTGGCGACCGCCCTCAGCCTGATCGCCTTCGGCACGGACCCGCTGATCGACAAGGCCAGTCCCGGTGCCGAACCCTCGCGGGACGACACCGAGACACGTCAGGCGCAGACCCTCGACGACCGCCTGCTCGCCGTCTCGGACCTGCTTGACCCGCTGGCCGACGCCGAGCTGCTGCGCCGCGCAGAGGCCCTGCGCCTGTCCGTGGCCCGGCAGCTGGCCGCCGCATTCGGGCAGGAGCACCGCTTCGACCGGGTTCTGGCGCTTTCCGACCGGATCGCCGTGCTGCTCGAAACCGAGACCCCGCGCCTGCTGACCGCGCAGGGCGGCCCCGGCTACAGCTTTGCCCGCCGCCGTTTCCTCGCGAAGGTCGAGACGCTCTCCGAAACCTTCGACAGCCGCGCCCTGAAGCTGGCCGGCCCCTCCCGCACCGATGCCTTCGACGAAGAAGCCCGGCGCCTGCTGGACCGGATGCCCCGCGAATCCGCCGCCTGAGCGAAAGCCCGCCTGCTTCCCCCTAGCAAGCGCAGCATTTTGCCCTTAAGTTCCAACCGGAAGGGTAAAGGGACAGGGGTCCGTCATGTCCGCAAACGCCTTGCAGAAGGTCTGTTACGTCCTCTTGATCGTGCTTCTGTTCGGAGTGGCGACCGGCTGGCTCGGGGGGCTCTGAGCCATGGCGCAGCGCTTTGGCGGCAAGTACAGCCCCGACGGATCATCCGACCCGCAGACGCCCGACTGCACCCCCGCCTACAAGGGCGCGCAGGTGACGCCGGTGGGCGCCCGCTCGAACGTCATGTTCATCCCCGGCATCGTGCTGGCCGCCCTGTCGCTGGGCGGCGGTGCCCTTGGGCTGGCCATGGGACTGGCCGGGGCCGGGATGCTCATCCTCGGGGCCTGGCTGCTGCGCGACGGGCTGAAGGCGCAGGCCGCCTATGACGCCCGCAAGATCGCCCGCCGCCCCGCCATCCCGCGCAAGCTCTTCGCCGCCGTGGCCTGTGGCATCGGCACCGCGATCGCCGCCTGGACCTCGGAGCCCGGCCTTCTGGCGCCGCTGATCTTCGGCACCGCCGCCGGGGTTCTGCACATCGGCGCCTTTGGCATCGATCCGATGAAGAACAAGGGCATGGAGGGCGTCGACACCTTCCAGCAGGATCGCGTCGCCCGCGTCGTGGACGAGGCCGAAAAATACCTCGCCGCGATGAAAGACGCCGTGCGCCGCGCCGACGACCGGCAGGTCGAGGCCCGGGTCGAACGCTTCACCGTCAAGGTGCGCGAGATGATCCGCACGGTCGAGGAAGACCCCCGCGACCTGACCGCCGCCAAGAAATTCCTCGGCGTCTACCTGATGGGCGCCCGCGACGCGGCGGTGAAGTTCTCGGACATCAACGCCCGCAAACCCGACCGGGCCGCCAAGAGCGACTTCATGATGCTGCTCACCGATCTCGAAGAGACCTTCGACAAGAAGATCGACAAGCTGCTTCTGGACAACAACGCCGACCTTTCCGTGGAAATCGAGGTCCTGCGCGACCGTTTGCGGCGCGAAGGCGTGCATCTCGACACCACGGGTTAAGACTTTCCAAAAGGGATACCGAAATCATGTCTGAACAGACCCGCCAGGAAGCCGAGAAGACCGTTGCCTTGGTCGACGAGGTCAACGCCGTTGTCCTGCCCGACCCGCAAGAGGCCAGTGCCGTGGTGCCGCTGAAACAGGCCGACCCGGCGCTGTCCGAGGAAATCCGCACCCGGATGGAAGAGCTGGACATGTCCGACACGAATTCCATCGTGTCCTTCGGCTCTGCCGCGCAGGCGGAATTGCAGACGATTTCCCAGGCGATGCTGACGGATGTGCGCAACAAGGACGTGGGCCCGGCGGGCGATTCCCTGCGCAACATCGTCACCACGATCCGCGGCTTTTCGGTGTCCGAGCTGGACGTGCGCCGCGAACGCTCGTGGTGGGAAAAGCTCTTGGGCCGCGCCGCGCCCTTCGCCAAGTTCACCGCGCGTTTCGAGGATGTGCAGGGCCAGATCGACCGGATCACCGACGATCTGCTGAAGCACGAGCACACGCTGCTGAAGGACATCAAGTCGCTCGATATGCTCTATGAAAAGACGCTGCAGTTCTACGACGAGCTGGCGCTTTACATCTCGGCGGGCGAGGAAAAGCTCGAAGAGCTGGACACCGTGACGATCCCCGCCAAAGAGGCCGAGGTCGGCGCCGCCCCCGAAGGCGATCAGGTGATGAAGGCGCAGGAGCTGCGCGACCTGCGCGCCGCCCGCGACGATCTGGAACGCCGCGTGCACGACCTGAAGCTGACGCGGCAGGTGACGATGCAATCCCTGCCCTCCATCCGGCTGGTGCAGGAAAACGACAAGAGCCTGGTGACCAAGATCAACTCGACGCTTGTGAACACCGTGCCCCTATGGGAAACGCAGCTTGCGCAGGCGGTGACGATTCAGCGGTCCGAGGCGGCGGCGGCGGCGGTGCGCGACGCCAACGACCTGACCAACGAATTGTTGACGTCGAACGCGGCGAATTTGCGGGAAAGCAACAAGGTGATCCGCGAAGAGATGGAGCGGGGCGTGTTCGACATCGAGGCCGTCAAGCAGGCCAACGCCGACCTGATCGGCACGATCCAGGAAAGCCTCCAGATCGCGGACGAAGGCAAGGCGCGGCGCGCCAGGGCCGAAGAGGAACTGAAGAAGATGGAAACGGAACTGCGCGACACCCTGGCCTCTGCGAAGGCCCGCCGCGACGGCACCGGCGAGAATGCCGGCGGCTCGGTTCCGGCCTGATCATGGCAAAGCGGGGCCTGTGGACAGCCGCCACGGCGGCGCTGGTCGGACTCGTTGGCCTTGCGGCCTGCGACAGCAATGCGCTTGCCCCGCGGGCCTCTGCGGTCAAACCCGCTGCCCGGCCCGACTCTGTCGGGCCGAAGCCCGAGACGGTGACCCCTGCGGCGATGCCCGCCCCCACGCCCAGTGCCCCCTCCGAGAACAGCCTCGCCCTGCAACGCTACTACGGCAAGGTGCAGCGCGACCTGCTGGCGCGCGGGCTTCTGCGCACCGACGGCGGCGGCGAGGACACCCCCCTCACAGACACCATGCTGGTGCGCAATTTCGTCAAGATCGCCCTCGAAGAGGAATACGTGCGCGGCGAAGGGCTGCGCCCCTCCGCGGGCGGCGCCAGCGCGATCAAGAAATGGACCCAGCCGGTGCGCATGGCGGTCGAGTTCGGCCCCAATGTGCCGCGCGACCAGATCGACTGGGACCGCGCGCAGGTCAAATCCTACGCGGCGCGGCTGGCGCGGGTTTCCGGCCATCCGATCCAGATGGTCGACAGCGGCGCGAACTTCCACGTGCTGTTCATGAGCGAGGACGACACCGACCTCATCGCGCCGCGCATCCGCCAGCTGGTGCCCGACGTGAACCCCTCGTCCCTGCGTCTGTTCAACTCCCTGCCGCGCAGCATCCACTGCCTTGTCGTGGCCTTCTCTGACACGCCCGGAGGCTACAACTACGGCACCGCCATCGCGGTGATCCGCTCGGAACACCCCGATCTCCTGCGCCAGTCCTGCATCCACGAAGAGGTGGCGCAGGGCATGGGGCTGGGCAACGACGATCCGCGCGCCCGCCCCTCGATCTTCAACGACGACGACGAATTCGCCCTGCTGACGCGCCAGGACGAGATGCTGCTGAAGATCCTCTACGACCCGGCCCTGACCCCCGGCATGACCGCCCGCGAGGCCCTGCCCGTGGTCCAGAAGCGCGCCGGCGAAATGCTCGGCGGGCCGTCCTGACAACCGGACATCCTTGGGCCCGTGAAGACGGGCCCCGGATCGCGCCCCTGCCCGATCGCCTCAAGCCCCGCTGCACCGCGCCGGAGGGGACCGGGCGACCCGCACAACAGGCCGCATAGCACGCCCCGCTCTTCTTCTGTCTGAAAATATCCCGGTGGGGTCCGGGGAGGCAGAGCCTCCCCGGTCGGTCGCCTGCCCGGGCAGGCGAAACCCGACCGCCACTGCCCCCGCCCCCGCCGCCCGGCGCCCGGCGATGCATGCCGCCCCCTTTTCCCCCTGCCACCGGGGCGATTGCACCCTTGGCCTGCGCGAGCATCGTTGTTACCTCTTTTGGCAATCAGCCTGCCGGATACCCCGGACCACGCGGGCCGCCGCAAGGCCCCGCGCGTCCGGACCGGCAGGCATCCGGCCAAGGAGGGCGCCATGGGCATTTGGGATTTTCTCAGCGGACAATTCATCGACGTCATCCACTGGACCGACGACACCCGCGACACGCTGGTCTACAGGTTCGAGCGTGAGGGCCACGAGATCAAATACGGGGCCAAGCTGACGGTACGCGAGGGGCAGGCCGCCGTCTTCGTTCACGAGGGCCAGCTGGCGGATGTCTTCACCCCCGGTCTCTACATGCTCGAGACCAACAACATGCCGATCATGACCTCGCTGCAGCACTGGGACCACGCCTTCCAGTCGCCCTTCAAATCCGAGATCTACTTCGTCAACACCAACCGCTTCACCAATCTGAAGTGGGGCACCAAGAACCCGATCATGCTGCGCGACCCGGAATTCGGGCCGACCCGCATCCGCGCCTTCGGCACCTATTCGATCAAGGTGGTGGACCCGGCGCTCTTCATGTCGGAAATCGTCGGCACCGACGGCGAGTTCACCATGGACGAGATCTCTTTCCAGATCCGCAACATCATTGTGCAGGAGTTTTCCAAGGACATCGCCAGGTCGGGCATCCCGGTTCTGGACATGGCCGCCAATACCGGCGAGGTCGGCGCGCTGATCGCCAAGGCCATCGACCCGGTGATCGCACAATATGGCCTGTCCCTGCCCGAGCTTTACATCGAGAACATCTCGCTGCCGCCGGCGGTGGAAAAGGCGCTGGACGCGCGCACCTCGCGCGGGCTGGCGGGCAATCTCGACGATCACATGAAGTGGAAGGCCGCCGAGGCCATGGGTCAGGGCGGCGCGATGGACCAGTCCATGGGCATGGGCTTCGGCGCCGGGATGGGCATGCAGATGGCCAATGCCATGGGCCAGCAGGGGCCCCGGGGGCCGCACCCGCGCAACCCGCCCCCGCCGCCGCGCCCATGGCCCCGCCGCCGCCGCCCCCGGTAGAACATGTCTGGCACATCGCCAAGGACGGCCAGACCTCCGGCCCCTTCAGCCGCGCCGACCTTGGCAAGATGGTCGCGACACAGGAGTTGACCCGCGAGACCCACGTCTGGACGCAGGGGCAGGACGGCTGGAAGAAGGCGGGCGCGGTGGTCGAACTGGCGCAGCTTTTCACCGTCATGCCGCCGCCCCCGCCGCCGGGCGTCTGATAAGCGCCCCTATCCGGCGATCGACCCTATTGAGCGCCTTCGGCGCGCATTCCATCCCGGGGGCTGCGCCCCGGACCCCCATTTCGGGGCTCTGCCCCGAGCCCCGGGATATTTTCCGGACAGAAGAAGGGGGGCCGGGCGCACTCATGGCCGGGCGGGCGCGGCAGCTGAGGGTCTGTGCGCTTGGCGGTGCGGTCGTTTTGCCACCGGTTTTGCCGCAATCCACTCCGTCGGGTCGCGGACGGACCGGGTCAGTCTGCCAGCAGGCTGAGCAGGTCCGGGCCGCGGCAGGCATCGCGCGGGAAGTCGAACCCCGGGGCGGGAGAGACCGGGAAGGGCCGGTAGGGGTCGACCTGGCTTTCGACGATCAGCGCGCCGTCCAGGCAGATGTCCTGCGCCGCGTTGCCGATATTGAAGCCGAAGCCCCCTGCGCCGCAGTCGGTGCCGAAGCCGTCCATGTTCCAGGCCTGCGGCATGTCGACGCCTTCGCCCTCGACCACGAAGGCCGGGCGGGCGGGATCGAAGGTCAGCCTCCACGAGGTGTCCTCTGTCAGGTCGCCCGGGGCCCAGCGGTACCGATGGGGTCGCCGTCCTTCAGCCCCTCGATGACAAAGCAGGTCAGTTCATCCTCGCGCAGGATCTCGCCGGTGCCGAAAAACGCGTCGTAGGACAGGGCGCCGCGCAGCGCATAGCCGCCTGCGCCCTGCCAGTGGAAGCTGTAGCTCAGTTCGGAGGCCTGCACCGGGGCGGCGAGGCAGAGGGCGAGGATGGTGGCGCGGATCATGCGGGCGCTCCTGTTGCTGCGCTGCGGAAGATAGCGGCGCGGGCGCGGGTCTCAAGTGGGGAAAACCCGCCGGACCGCCTGCCTTGACCCCGGATGGCGCAGCGGGAACACTCGCGCCGAAGCGACCCGAGGGAGAACCGCATGACCACTCTGCCCCCGCCCCCGGCGGCCACGGACCCCGAGGAAGAGCACCGCTTTCCCTGCGACAACTGCGGGTCCGACCTGCGCTTCGACCCGGATGTGGGCAAGCTGGTCTGCGATCACTGCGGCAATACCGAGGAGATGGTTCAGGCAGGTCCCCGGGACGGCGGTGTCAGGGAACTGGATTTCCGCGCGGCGATCGACAACCTGCTGCCCCTGCAGGAGATGGAAGAGACCCGCGTCGCGCAATGCCCCAATTGCGGCGCGCAGGTGGAGTTCGACCCCGACGTCCATGCCTCGGAATGCCCCTTCTGCGCCACGCCCGTGGTCACCGACACCGGCACACACCGCCATATCAAGCCGCGCGGCCTTCTGCCCTTCGCCATGGACGAGGCGCAGGCGCGCGCCGCCATGGTCGACTGGCTGGGCAAGCTCTGGTTCGCGCCGAACGGGTTGCAGGACTATGCCCGCAAGGGGCGCAAGCTGACCGGGATCTACGTGCCCTACTGGACCTTCGACGCCGATACGACCTCGGATTATCGCGGCGAGCGCGGCACCATCTACTACGAGACCCGCACCGTGATGCGCGACGGAAAACCCACGCAGCAGCAGGTGCAGAAGATCCGCTGGCGCGGGGTCTCGGGGCGGGTGACGCGCTTCTTCGACGATGTGCTGGTGCTGGCCTCGAAGGCGCTGCCCAAGCGTTATACCGACGCGCTGGAGCCACGGGACCTGTCCGCGATGGAGCCCTACCGCCCCGAGTTCCTGGCCGGGTTCCGGGCCGAGGGCTATCAGGTCGATCTGGACGAGGGCTTTCAGGAGGCACGGGTCAAGATGGACCGCGTCATCCAGCGCGACGTGAAGTTCGACATCGGCGGCGACCGCCAGCGCATCCACCACGTCGAGACCGAGTTGCGCGACGTGACCTTCAAGCATGTGCTGCTGCCGGTCTGGATGGCCGCCTACAAGTATCGCGACAAGAGCTATCGTTTCGTCGTCAACGGGCGCACGGGCCGCGTGCAGGGGGAACGCCCGTGGTCGGCGGCGAAGATCGCCATTGCCGTGGTGCTGGGCCTGATCCTGGCGGGCGGGCTTGGCTACCTGATCGCGCAGAACCAGTGAGGATTGCCTTTGCCGGGCAGCTAGCGCAAACACGGGGCCACCAGAGGGAGGTCCGGCCATGATCCTGTGTTGCGGCGAAGCGCTGATCGACATGTTGCCGCGCGAGAGCGCCGGTGGAGAGCCGGCCTTCGCGCCCTACGCGGGGGGCGCGGTCTTCAACACCGCCATCGCGCTGGGGCGGCTGGGGGCGCCCTCGGGCTATTTCGGCGGGCTGTCCTCGGACCTCTTCGGGCGGATGCTGGTCGCCGAGCTGGAGGCCTCCGGCGTCGACCACCACTTCTGCCCGCGCTCGGCCCGACCCACGACGCTGGCCTTCGTGACGCTGACGGGCGGCCATGCGCAATATGCCTTTTACGACGAGAACACGGCGGGGCGGATGCTGACCGAGGCAGAGCTGCCGCTGCAGGCCCCGGGCATCGATGCGCTGTTCTTCGGGGGGATTTCCCCGGTGTCCGAGCCGCAGGCCGAAAGCTACGCGGCCTTCTGCGCGCAGGCCGGGGATCGCCCGGTGATGATCGACCCGAACATCCGCCCCGGCTTCATCACCGACGAGGCGCGCTATCGCGCCCGGCTGGAAGGCATGCTGGGACGGGCCGATATCGTCAAGGTCTCCGACGAGGACATGGACTGGCTGGGCACCGCGCCCGAGGCGCTGCTGACCGGCGGCGCGGCGCTGGTGGCGGTGACGCGTGGCGCCGAGGGCGTGGACCTTGTCACGCGCGCCGGCACGCGGCGGGTCGCGGCACGCCGGGTGACGGTGGTCGATACGGTCGGCGCGGGCGATACCTTCAACGCCGGTCTCCTGGCAGGGCTGCACAAGGCAGGGCTGTTGTCGCGGCAGGCTCTGGCTTCGGCACCGCTGGACGCGCTGGAGGCGGCGGCAGAGCTGGGCGTCGCCGCGGCGGCGGTGACGGTTGGCCGCGCGGGCGCCAATCCCCCTGGGCCGACGAGCTGTGAGGGCGCTGATCCAGCGCGTCACGCAGGCGCGGGTCGCGGTCGAGGGCGCGGTCATCGGAGAGATCGGGCCGGGGCTGCTGATCCTGATCTGCGCCATGCAGGGCGACACCGAGGCCGAGGCCGAGCGGCTGGCCAGCAAGATTTCCAAGCTGCGGATCTTCCGCGACGAGGAGGGGCGGATGAACCGTTCGGTGCTCGATGTCGGCGGAGCCGCGCTGGTGGTGAGCCAGTTCACCTTGGCGGCGGATACCGCGCGCGGGAACCGGCCCGGGTTTTCCACCGCCGCGCCCCCGGCAGAGGGCGAGCGGCTGTACGAATACTTTGCCGCGCAGATGCAGGCGCAGGGGCTGGCCGTCGCCACCGGGCGGTTCGGCGCGGATATGGCGGTGTCTCTGGTCAATGACGGGCCGGTGACGATCTGGATGGACACCGCCGATTAAGCGCAGGCGCTGCGGCGGCGGCTGCCTGGCTCCGGGATATTTGAACCAAGAAGAAGCGCGGAGGCTGCGCCCCGGGGGCAACGCGGGGTGCGATGGTGCGACGCCGCCCTGCCGCGGGCGGAATGGTCGTGGCCACGGCGTGCAGAGGTATTTGGACCAAGAAGAAACACAAGGGGAGCGCCCCGGGGGCGGCGTGGGGTGCCTTGTGCGACGCCACCCTACCGCAGGCGGCGTGGTCGTGGCGGCGGGGGCGCAGCGGTGTTTGGACCAGGAAGAGGCACAGGGGGCTGCGCGAGGGGCAGGCCGTGATGTGACCGCGCCCTGTTTCCGACCGGGTGGTGGCAGAGAGGGTGCGCCGGGGTATTGGGGCCCCGGGCGCCGCGCGGGGGCCTGGGGGCTGGGCCCTAGCGGGCGCGGAAGAGCCAGGCGCCGTCGGCGCGTCTTTCGCGGCTGGCGCGGCCCTGGTGCCAGAGGTGCAGGCAATGCGCCATGGCCTCGACCAGCGCGAGGCCGTATTCGCCCGCGCCGATCTTGCGCTTGAAGAGCGGCGGGAAGCAGTCTCCGGCGGTTCTGGGCGTGTCGAGGAAGCCATGCAGGCGGTCGAGCGCGCCGTGGTGGTTGTCGATCAGCTGCGCCATGCGGGCGGGCAGGCCGGTGAAGGGCAGCTTGTGGCCGCCCAGCACGAGGTGATCGGCACGGGCCAGTGTGGCGAGCCTTTCACAGGCCTCCAGCCAGTCGCCCACCGGGTCGGCCTCTGGCTCGGTGGCGTAGACGCCCAGGTTGGAGCTGATCGAGGCGATGATCTGGTCGCCGGAGAGCACGAGATTGTCGTCTTGGGACCAGAGCGTCGCATGGTCCGGCGCGTGGCCGTTGCCGATATGGACCGCCCGGGAGCGGCCCGCCGCGCGGATCCTGTCGCCCTGACGGATGCGGGTGAAACCCAGCGGCATCGGCGCCACGCAATCGGCAAAGTTGAAGGGGCGCTCTGCCAGCCGCTGCTCGAGGATCTCGGGCGCCATGCCCGCCGCCTTCCAGTAGGCCACCGTTTCGGGCGCGGGCCGGTCCTGCACGTCCAGCGTCAGCATCCGCGCAAAGAGCCAGGCGGTGCGGGTGGTGACCAGTTCGGCGCCGTGGTCGGTCTGGAACCAGCCGGCAAGGCCGATGTGGTCGGGGTGGTGATGCGTGGCGATGACGCGGCGCACCGGCTTGCCCTTCAGCGGGCCGGCGAGGGCCTGCTGCCAGATCGCGCGGCTCTTGCGGGTGTCAAAGCCGGTGTCGACCAGCGTCCAGCCGTCGCCGTCGTCCAGCGCGTAGACATTGACATGGTCCAGCTTCATCGGCAGCGGCTGGCGCAGCCAGAGCACGCCCTCGGCCACTTCGACGGCCTCGCCCGGCGCCGGAGGCGCATCGAAGGGATAGGCGATGGGAGAGCGGCCGCCGTCCATCACGCCGCCAGATCGTCGTACCGTGATCTGCATGACCGCGTCCGAACCGGCCCGGGCCTCGGACCAGCAGGCCCGTGTGTTCCGGCAGCAGGCGTTCGATGTAGAAGCGGGCCAGCCGCGCGGCGCCGCCCTCGGGCTGGGCCATGGCGGCGCGCAGGTGGAAATAGCCGCCCAGCACCCGGGCGAAACCGCGCAGGTAGGGCACCGCCCCGGCGAAGCGGTCCGCGACCTCGGTCGCCACCAGCGCCTCTGTGGTCTCGCGCAGCGATTCGGCGGCCTCCCAGACCCGGGTGGCAAGCTCGGGCATCTGGCCGCGCGCGGTTTCGGCGAAGCCCTCGATCTCGTCGAGCAGGCGGTAGGCCGCCTCGCCGCCGTCCATCATCTTGCGGCCCACGAGGTCCATGGCCTGAATGCCGTTGGTGCCCTCGTAGATCGCCGTCACCCGGACGTCGCGCAGGAACTGCGCCGCGCCGGTTTCCTCGATGTAGCCCATGCCGCCGTGCACCTGCACGCCCATGTCCGCCACCGCGATGCCGGTGTCGGTGCCGAAGGCCTTGGTGATCGGGGTCAAGAGCGCCGCGCGGGCCTGCCAGTCGGCCTCGCCGGTGGCGCGGCCCATGTCGATGGCCACCGCCTGCGCCAGCGCGATGGCGCGGGCGGCGAAGGTATCGGCGCGCATGGTGGCCAGCATCCGGCGCACGTCGGCGTGGCCGATGATGGTGCCCTCGGGCGTGCGGCCCTGCCTGCGCTCCTGCGCATAGGCCAGCGCCGCCTGCGTCGCGGCCTCTGCGATGGCCACGCCCTGCACGCCCACGCCGAGGCGGGCGTTGTTCATCATGGTGAACATGGCGCGCATGCCCCCGCCCTCTTTGCCGACCAGCCAGCCCCCGGCACCGTCGTATTGCATCACGCAGGTCGGAGAGCCGTGCATCCCCAGCTTGTGTTCGAGGCTGACCACCTTGAGGTCGTTCGCCACACCCGGGTTGCCGTCCGCGTCGGGGATGTTGCGCGGCACGAGGAAGAGCGAGATGCCCTTGGTCCCCGGCACCGCGTCGGGCAGCCGCGCCAGCACCAGATGGCAGACGTTTTCCGTAAAGTCGTTGTCGCCCCAGGTGATGTAGATCTTCTGCCCGGTGATGGCATAGGTGCCATCCTCCAGCGGTTCGGCCCGGGTCGACAGCGCGCCCACGTCCGACCCGGCCTGCGGCTCTGTCAGGTTCATGGTGCCCTGCCATTCGCCGGTCACCAGCTTGGGCAGGTACAGCGCCTTGAGCTCGTCACTGGCGTGGTGCTCCAGCGCCTCGATCTGGCCCTGGGTCATCAGCGGGTTCAGTTGCAGCGCCAGGCAGGCAGAGCCCATCATGTCGTTCACGCAGGTGGTGACCGCCATGGGCAGACCCATGCCGCCGCTTTCGGGTGCGGCGGAGATTGCCACCCAGCCGCCCTCGGCAATCGCCTTGTAGCCCTCGGCAAAGCCCCTGGGCGTGCGCATGCGTCCGTTTTCCAGCCGCGCCGGGTCCAGATCGCCATTGCGGTTCAGCGGCGCCAGCACCTCTTCGCACATCTTCCCGGCCTCGGTCAGGACGGCCTCGACCGTCTCCATCCCGGCCTCGACGTAGAGATCGGTGCCGGAGACCTGCTCGTATCCCACCACATCCGTCAGGATCCGGCGGAAATCCTCCAAAGGCGCGCGATAGGGCATGGGGCCTCCCTTGTTCTTGGCAATGCACTGTGTCTCTTGTAGCAAACCTTTACGAAAGGGTAAGCGCTTGCCGCAACCTGCCCAGCGAAACGCCGCGTCACGAGGGGACATGGTCGAGATCACCACCGAACATCTGAGCGCCAGCGCGCGGGACCTGTCGCGCGCCGCCGACCTGCTGGCACGGGGCGGGCTTGTCGCCTTTCCCACGGAAACCGTCTACGGGCTGGGCGCCGATGCGGGCAACGACCGCGCCGTCGCCCGGATCTTCGAGGCCAAGAGCCGGCCCAGCTTCAACCCGCTGATCGTGCATCTGGCCGATCTGGAAGAGGTCAAGGCGCTGGTGAAGTGGAACCATCTTGCCGAGCGCGTGGCAGAGGCCTTCTGGCCCGGCCCCCTGACGCTGGTGCTGCCGCTGCGGGATGGCGCGCCGGTGTCGAAGCTGGTGACGGCCGGTCTGGATACGCTGGCGGTGCGGATGCCCGCGGCACCCGTTGCGCAGGCGCTGCTGCGCGAGATCGGCGGGCCGGTGGCGGCGCCCTCGGCGAACCTGTCGGGACAGATCAGCCCGACGCGCGCCCGCCATGTGCTGGAGGGGCTGACCGTACCGGATCGAGGCGGTGGTGGATGGCGGCCCCTGTGCGGTCGGGCTGGAATCGACAATCCTCGGACTGGCCGGGCCGCCGACGCTGCTGCGGCCCGGCGGCGTGCCGATGGACGATCTGGCCGAGGTGCTGAACACCCGCGTCGCCACCCGGCGCGAGACCGACCACATCAGCGCCCCCGGGCAGACGCGCTCGCATTACGCGCCGCGTGCGCGGGTGCGGCTGAACGCGGTGGATTTCGAGGAGGGCGAGGCGCGGCTGGGTTTCGGGGACACCGACTGCGACCTGAACCTGTCCGTAACCGAGGACCTGACAGAGGCGGCGGCCAACCTGTTCGAATACCTGCACCGGCTGGACGCGCAGGGCGCACGGGTGATCGCCGTGGCGCCGATCCCGCATCTGGGGCTTGGCGTGGCGATCAACGACCGCCTGAGCCGGGCGGCGGCGGACCGCTAGGGCAGCGGCAGCCGCTGCGCCCGTCGAGAGGGCCGGAACGAGGGGCGCCGCCCCTCGCGCTCCCCGAGGGTATTTGATCCAAGAAGAAGATGGGCGGTCCGGGCGGGGCGCCGTCGCCGGTCAGGCGCGGCCGCCCTCGGAGGACAGCGCCACCGGCGCCACGCCGATGGACTGCAGCGCGGCGGTCCACTTGTCCATGTCACCCGCGTCGAAGACCAGCCCCGTCGAGGCCTCGCAGACCAGCCAGCCGTTCTCGGCGATCTCGCGCTCCAGCTGGCCCGGGCCCCAGCCCGCGTAGCCCAGCAGCATCAGCCATTTGTCCGGGCCGTCGCCGCGGCCCAGATCCTCGAGCACGTCGAGCGTGGCGGTCATGTGGATGTCGTCGCGGACCTCCAGCGTCGTCACCACCGATCTGTAATCCGGCGTGTGCAGCACGAAGCCGCGCCCCATCTCGACCGGGCCGCCGAAATGCACCTGCCGCCCGGCAAGGTCGGCATCGACGGCGATATCCAGCTGCTCCAGCAGGGCCTTCATCTCGATGTCGGTATTGGGCTTGTTCACGATCAGCCCCATCGCGCCCTCGTCAGAGTGGTCGCAGAGAAACACCACGCTCTGTTCGAAACGCGGGTCTCCCATGCCCGGCATGGCGATCAGCATATGCCCGGTCAGGTTGGTCGGCGCCGTTGTCTTCATGGCTGCGCTGCCCCGCGCCTCTTGCAGTCTTGTCATGCTTCAAACATGGCGACCCGCGCGCAGACTGACAAGGGTGGCCGTGTCCGTCATGCCACCGCCCTGCCCGGACACGGCAGCATCGCCAAAGCGTGACTTTTCATTTCAGCCCCGACTCGCCATCTGAAAGGGATGACACGCCTTCTGACCCTTTTCGCAATGCTGCTGAGCCTTGCGGCCATGACCGCCCCGGCGCGGGCCGAAAGTTATGACAACGTCGTGCAGGCCGAGCTGCGCCCCGGCTGGCGCCTGCCGAACGGCGATCACATGGCCGCCCTGCACCTGCGCCTTGCGCCCGGCTGGAAGACCTACTGGCGCAGCCCCGGAGAAGCGGGCATTCCACCGGAATTCCAATGGCGCGGCACCCGCAACACGCGGGCCATCACGCCGCAATGGCCGGCGCCGGTGGTCTTCTGGCAATCCGGCATGCGCTCGATCGGCTACAAGGGAGAGCTGGTGCTGCCCCTGCGCGTCTCGCTGAAGGACGCGCGCGGCGACGCGCGGCTGGGCGGCGTGGTCGATATCGGCATCTGCAAGGATGTCTGCATGCCGCACCGGGTCCGCGTATCCGTCGACCTGCCCGCCAAGGCGACCCGGCCGGACCCGGTGATCGCCGCCGCCCTTGCCAACCTGCCCTTCTCGGGCGCCGAGGCCGGGGTGCGCGGCGTCTCCTGCCGGATTGCCCCGGCGAAGAAGGGCGTGGGTCTGGAGGTCGCCATCGACATGCCGCGCGGCACCGGGCGCGAGGAAACGGTGATCGAAACGCGGGACCCGGCGCTTTGGGTCGCCGACCCGGACACCGGCTGGAGCGGCGGGCGCCTTGTGGCCCGGACCACCGTGCGGCACGCCTCTGGCGGGGCCATCGCGCTGGACCGCTCGGCGCTGCGCATCACCGTTCTGGGCGGCAGCATGCCGGTGGAGATCAAGGGCTGCGCGGGCTGATCCCCGGCGCTCGCGGCGCGGGCCGGGGCGCTGAGGGCCCGGCTTGCGATCCGTCTCTGACCCTTGTTGCAGGCCGCCCGCGCGGGCCCGGCATATCCGCTCCGCCCCTTTGTGCCGACAACCGCGCCCCTGTCCGTGGGGACAATCCAGCCTCAGGCCGCCTTCTGCCGCCGCGGGCGCCCCGAGGCCGGGGCCAGCGCCCCTGCCCCGTAGAGCACCGCCACCAGCGCCGCGACGCCGCCCGCAAAAAGCAAGAGCGCCGCGTTCAGCGCCCCGGCCCCCGCCAGCGCACCGCCCTGCAACATCTGCGGCAGCGCGCCGGTCACCGCCACATGGCCCAGGGTGGCCGCCAGCCAGCCCAGCACCGCCAGCGCCGCAAGCCCCATCAGCGCCCGCACGCGACCGACGCGAAAGCGCAGGCCCCGCCGGGCCGAAGCGCCGAAGCGCGCAAGGTCGTGCTGCACCGCGACCAGCGCGGGCACCACCAGCAGCACCAGCAGCATGCCGAAGCCCAGCCCGTAGACCAGCGTGATCACCGTGGGCTTCAGGAACTGCGCATCGGCAGAGCCTTCGTAGAGCAGCGGCGCCAGCCCCAGCACCGTGGTGGCGGTGGTCAGGAAGACCGGCCTCAGCCGGTCCGCCGCCCCGTCGATGATCGAGGGGATCAGCCCCCTTTCGCGGGCGTATTCGTCGATCTGCGTCACCAGCACGATGGAATCGTTGATGATGATCCCCGTCATGCCCAGCAGGCCTACCACCGTGAACATGCTCATCGGCACGTCCCAGAGATTATGGCCGTAGATGGTGCCCACCAATCCGAAGGGGATGATCGCCATGACCACGAAGGGCCGCGTCCAGCTGGCAAAGACCCAGGCCAGCACGAGGTAGATGCCCAGCAGCACCAGCGTCAGCCCCATGCGCGCGTCGTTCAGGAAGCGGTCTTCCTGCTCGGACAGGCCCGACAGAAGGTAATCCACCTGACGGCGCGCCGCGATGGCGGGCAGGATTTCCTCCTGCAGGGCGGTCATGACCTCGGTCGCGCGGGCCGGATCATCCTCGGAGATGTCGCCGGTGACAGAGATCAGCCGCACGCCGTTCTCGCGCCGCACGGTGGAAAAACCGGTGCGCTGCTGGACGCTGACGATATCGGCCAGCGGCACATAGGCCCCGTCCGGCGTGCGCATCAGCGTGGTTTCGAGGAAATCCGCCTTCAGCTCGTCCTCGGGCAGTTCGACGCGGATCTCGGCGCTGCGTGGCCCGTCGGGATAGGTCGCCGCCTCGATGCCGTTCAGCCGGTTGCGCAGCACGCGGCCCAGACCGTCGGTGTCGAAGCCAAGCGCCTGCCCCTGCGGCGTCAGTTCGAGGATCATCTCGTCCTTGTCGTAGGACAGGTTGTCCTCGACCGCCGAAACCTCGGGAAATCGGGCCATGGCCTCTTTCAGGTCTTCCGAGGCGCGTTTCAGCACCTCTGCCGAGGCGCCGAAGAACTGCACGTCCAGCGCGTCGCCGCCCGGCCCGCCGCGCCAGCCCCGGAAGGAAATCGTCTCGACCATGGGGTGCCGTTCCACCCTCTCCTGCAACTCGCCGACGAAGGCGAAAGAGGAATAGGGGCGCAGGTCCGCCTCGATCAGCTCTATCGAGATGCCGCCCAGCTGCCAGCTTTCCTTGGTGTCGGTCCCGGCCAGCCCGCGACCGGAGTTGCCCCCGATTTCCGCCATGACATAGGTCAGCGGGCTGAGGCCGTAGCGGTCCTGATACTCGGCGGCCAGCTCGTCCGTCGCCTGCTGCAACAGCCGCATCTGGGCAATGGTATCCGCGCGCGTGGCCCCGGGGGCCATGGCGAAGTTGCCCGAGACCGAGGGCTGTTCCGGCGAGTTGAAGAAGCGCCACGGCACGTCGCCCCGGATCAGCAGCGCCGCATTCGCCGCCAGCAGCACCACCGCCCCGGCCAGCACGACGTAACGTCCGGCGATCACCAGCCGCATGAAGGGGCGGAAGAGCGTCTCGCGCACCCGGACGAAACCCCGGTTCACCAGCCGCGAGGGCAGGTCGTACCAATGTTCATGCGCCGAATGCCTGACCGCGTGGGCCATGTGGTTGGGCAGGATCAGGAAGCATTCGACGAGGCTGGCCAGCAGGACCACGATCACCGTGAAGGGGATATCGGCGATCATCTCGCCGAAGCGGCCAGAGATGGCGGTCAGCCCGAAGAAGGCGATCACCGTGGTCAGCGTGGCCGAGAAGACCGGCAGCGCCATGCGCCGGGCCGCCGTTTCCGCCGCGTCGTAGCTGTCCAGCCCCCTGCGGGCGAGGTGGTCGGTGTGCTCGCCCACCACGATGGCGTCGTCCACCACGATGCCCAGCGTGATGATCAGCGCAAAAAGCGAAATCATGTTGATCGTCAGCCCAAAGGCATACATCAGCGCGATCGCCGCCAGCATCGCGGTCGGGATGCCTGCCGCCACCCAGAAGGCGGTCCGCGTGTTCAGGAAGAGAAACAGCAGCACCACCACCAGCAGCAGGCCAGAGGCCGCGTTGTCCAGCAGCGTGTTCAGCCGCCCGGTGATCGCGTCGGCCCGCGTGCGGATCAGGTCAATGGTCACCCCCTCGGGCAGCGAGGCCTGATAGCGGCGCGCGACCTCCTCGACGGTGCGCTGAATGCCGATGGCATCGCCGCGCGCCGAACGGTCGACCCGGATCGAGATGGCCGGATTGTCGCCGACGAAATAGCTGCGGTCGCGGTCGACGCCCTCGACCCGGATATGCGCCACCTCGCCCACGGTCAGCTTGGAGCCGTCCGGGTTCGAGCGCAGCACGATCCCCGCGATGTCGTCGGCAGAGCGTTTCTCGACCCCGGTGCGCACCCGCGCCCCGCCGCCGCCCACGTCGCCCGCCGGATCGGCGTCGACCTCGGCGGCGATGGCGTCGGAAATCTCGGCCAGCGTGACGTCGAAGCCCACGAGGTTCTGCGAGGGCACCTCGACCACCGTGCGCGGCGCCGCAAGGCCCCGGATCGTCGTCTGCGTCACGCCTTCGGCAAACAGCTGCACGATCAGCTCGTCCGAGAAGCGGGCCAGCTGGTCCACCCCCACCGGCCCGGTGATCACCAGATCGGTGACCCGGTCGCTCCAGCCGCCGCGGCTGACGCGCGGATCGTCTGCCTCTTCGGGCAAGGTGGTCAGCGCGTCCACCGCCTGCTGCACGTCGTCCACGGCGCGGGCGATGTCCCAGCCGGGCTCGAACTCCAGCGCCACGCGGGCCGATCCCTCGCGCGAGGTGGCCTCTGACGCCTCGACGCCCTCGACCGCCAGAAGCGCCGGTTCCAGCACCTGCACGATGGCGCTGTCGACATCCTCGGCCCCGGCGCCGTCCCAGCTGACCGAAACCTGCACCTCGTCCACCACCACGTCGGGAAAGAACTGCGCCCGCATGTTGGGGATCGCCATGGCGCCCGAGGTCAGAAGGATCACCAGCAGCAGGTTGGCTAGTGTCGGGTGACGGGTGAAATAGCCGAAGACACCGCCGGCGGCCCGGTTCAGGGGGCGCACCACGGCCTAGCCCCCCATCCGCTGCTCGATGCGCGCCACCGTCTCGGCGGGCACCTCGGGCTGCGCCAGTTGCGCCAGCAGACGGCTGCGCGCCTCTTCGGGCATGCGGCTATTGGCCTCGACGAAGGCCACCAGCCGGGCGCGCCGCTCGTCCGACAGCGCGATCATGGCGGGGGCCTCTGCCACGGCGGCGGCTTCGCCCACCGGCTCTACCCTGATGCCCGCGCCCAGCAGCGGCGTGCGCTCGGCCACCACCTGCCGCCCCTCCAGCGCGGCGGACCGCACCAGCACCGCGTCGCCCTGCCTGCGCACGAGGTCGACGGTCATCGCCTCCAGCCGCGCGCCCTCGCCCAGCACCAGCACCTGACTGGCGGCATTGAGCGCCGTGGCAGGCAGGCGGATCACGTCGCGCACCTCGGGCTCTTCGATGGCGACGGTGACGAAATCGCCGGGCTTGAAACCGCGCGGCGCGTCCAGCGTCGCGAACAGCAGCCGCCCGGTCTGCCCCTCGCCCACCGCCGCCCCATCGCGCGAGACATGGCCCGTCGCCGCCAGATTGGTGCCGAAGACGTCCAGCGTCGCGGTCACCGGCATTTCCTGCACCCGGCCCGCATCGCTCAGAAGCCGCGCATATTGCTGGGTGGACACGCGAAAGGCCACCTCCAGCGCCTGCGGGTCGACCAGCTGCGCCAGCTGCTCGTTGGCCGAAACCAGCCGCCCCGCCACCACCGTCACATCCGACAGCGTTCCGGCGAAGGCCGCGCGCACCTCGGTGTCGTCCAGCGCGCGCTGCGCCTCGGCGACGGCGATCTCGCCGCGCCGCAGGGCCGTCGCGGCCTGATCGATCCGCGCCTCGGCGGTGGCCACCGCCTGCCGCCTTGTCAGCACCGACTGCCGCGCCGAGGACAGCGCCAGTTCCGCATCCTCCACCGTGGCCGCCGTGCCGACGCGCCGGTCCAGCAGGCCCTGCGCCCGCTCCAGCGCCTGCGCCCGCAGGGCCACCTGCTCTTCGGCGGCGGTCAGCTCGTCGCGGGCCAGCACGATGGCGCGCTCGGCCTCGCGCTGCTCGGCGCGGGCGTCCAGCAGGTCGCTTTCGGCCCGGTCCAGCGCCAGCTGCGCGCCGGCCGGATCGATGCGCGCCAGCAGCTGCCCCGCCACGACCTGCCCGCCCTCGACGAAATCCGGCGCTAGATCCACAAGCGCGCCAGAGGCCGCCGCCCGCAGTTCCAGCGTGCGGCGGCTTTGCACCTCGCCGAAGGCCTGCAGGATCGGGCGCAGCGCCTCGGGCCGCGCCTCGACGACATTGACGGTAAAAACCCGCTCGCGGGCGTTGGGCATCCGCGGCTCCTGGGTCATGGCGTGCTGCACCGCGTCGCGCACCAGGACGCCCGCATAGACCAGAAGGCCCAGCGTCAGGGATAGCAGGAACAGCCCGGTCAGGCTCTTTCGCAGAAATCGCATCGGCATCCTCCGCCCGGCCCCCGCCGGGAACCGGACCTCTTCCATAACCTACGCGATGATACGCGCCTGCGGATCATTTCCGTCGCTTGTGTTCCTCAAGCCGCGGCATGATCTCGACGAAGTTGCAGGGCCGGTGGCGATAGTCCAGCTGCAGCGACAGGATCTCGTCCCAGGCGTCCCTGCAGGCCCCGGTAGAGCCGGGCAGCGCAAAGAGATAGGTGCCCCCGGCGACGCCGCCCGTGGCCCGGCTCTGCACCGCGCTGGTGCCGATTTTCTGCATGGAAACATGGGTGAAGACGGTGCCGAAGGCGTCGATCTCCTTCTCGTAGACGTCGCGGTGCGCCTCGACGGTGACATCCCGCCCGGTCAGCCCGGTGCCGCCGGTCGAGATCACCACGTCGATCGCCGGATCGGCGATCCAGCGGCGCAGCACGGCGGCGATCCCGTCGCGCTCGTCCTTCACGATCTCGCGAGCGGCCAGACGATGCCCCGCCGCCTCCAGCCGGTCCACCAGCGTCTGGCCGGACCGGTCCTCCGCCATGGACCGCGTGTCCGACACCGTCAGGACGGCGATCCGGACCGGGATGAACTCTCTCGTTTCGTCGATGCGGGACATGGGGCCTCTCTCGCGGGTGTCACTCGGCAAAGCCTAGCGCCCCGCCCCGCCCCCGGAAAGGGCACAGAGAGCCGCAGAGGTGGCCGCCCCGCCCCCTGTGCCAGCAGGCCTGCGCAGGGGAGGGAACACTGCCACGGCCCGGGGCTCCGCCCGGTCCCACCGCGCGCCGCCCAGGGCGTCAGCCCGGCGCGGACAGGTCGCGCAGCCGCGCCTTCAGCGACAGAAGGTCCGCCCAGCTCTCGCGCTTGGCCAGCGGCTGGCGCAACAGGTAGGCGGGATGAAGCATCGGCAGGGCGGGCCGCCCCTCGGCCTCTGTCCACTGGCCGCGCAGCCGCGTGATGCCGCGCCGCCCCAGCAGCGCCTGGCAGGAAATATTGCCCACGATCACCAGCAGCGCCGGATCGACCAGCGCGATATGCCGCCTGAGGAAGGGCAGCATCATTGCGATCTCCTCGGGGCGCGGGTCGCGATTCTGCGGCGGCCGCCACGGCAAGACATTGGTGATATAGACGCTTTCGGCGCGCGACAGCTGCACCGCCGCCAGCATCCGGTCCAGCAACTGCCCGGCGCGCCCGACAAAGGGCCGCCCCTCGATATCCTCGTCGCGGCCCGGGGCCTCGCCCACCACCATGACCCGCGCCGTGGCCACGCCATCGGCAAAGACCAGCCGCCGCGCGCCGCGCTTCAGCTGGCAATGGTCGAAACCCTCCATCGCCGCCCGCAGTGCCGGCAGATCGACCGCCGCGCGCGCCAGCGCCTCGGCTTCGGCGACCGGATCCACCGCGGCCTGCCGCACCGGCGCCGCGGCCCGCGCCGGGGCCGCCTCGCGCTGCGCCGCAGCCTCGCGCGCCGCCGCCTCGACGGCAAAGCGGTCGACGGGCGCCTCTGCCAGCGCCTCGTCCACCCCCATCTCGAGCTGCCATTCCAGCAAAGCCCGTGCCACGTGCCAGTCCAGCGCCATGCCGTCCTCCGATTCCATGGCCCTTACCCTACGCCCCGCGCCGCCGATGCAAAACCACCCTCGCGCAAATCCCCCGAACCCGCCGCCACATCACGCACCACGCCGCCCTTCTCTTGCCCCCCGTGCTTCTTCTTGGTCCAAGCACCTCTGTGCTCCGCAACCACAGGCGCCCCGCCACCAACCCGCGCGCTCCGCCCGCCGCGCGCACCGCCCTTGCCCCCGGAAGCCCCGCTTCCTATGAAAGCCACAACCGACCCAAGGGGACGCCCATGCGCTTCGACCAACGCCACCTGCTGGGGATCGAACCCCTGCGCCCGGACGAGATCACCACCGTCCTCGACCTTGCCGACCGCTATGCCGCCCATGGCCGCCGCCGCGAGAAACACGGCGCCGCGCTGGCCGGTCTGACCCAGATTAACATGTTCTTCGAGAATTCCACCCGCACGCAGGCCAGTTTCGAACTGGCCGGCAAGCGGCTGGGCGCGGACGTGATGAACATGTCGATGCAGGCCAGCAGCATCAAGAAGGGCGAGACGCTGATCGACACCGCCATGACGCTGAACGCCATGCACCCCGACCTGCTGGTGGTCCGTCATCCGCATTCGGGCGCCGTCGATCTTCTGGCGCAAAAGGTCAACTGCGCGGTGCTGAACGCCGGTGACGGGCGGCACGAACACCCCACGCAGGCGCTGCTGGACGCGCTGACCATCCGCCGTGCCAAGGGTCGCCTGCACCGCCTGAACATCGCGATTTGCGGCGACATCGCGCATTCCCGCGTGGCCCGCTCGAACATCCTGCTGCTGGGCAAGATGGAGAACCGCATCCGCCTCGTCGGCCCCGCCACGCTGATGCCCGCGGGCATCGCCGACTTCGGCGTCGAGGTCTACGACGACATGCGCAAGGGGCTGGAGGGCGTCGATGTGGTCATGATGCTGCGCCTGCAAAAGGAACGTATGGACGGCGGCTTCATCCCCTCGGAGCGCGAGTATTTCTACCGCTACGGGCTGGACGCCGAGAAACTGGCCTGCGCCGCCCCCGACGCCATCGTCATGCACCCCGGGCCGATGAACCGCGGGGTCGAGATCGACGGCACCATCGCCGACGACATCAACCGCTCGGTCATTCAGGACCAGGTGGAAATGGGTGTTGCCGTGCGCATGGCCGCCATGGACCTTCTTGCCCGCAACCTGCGCGCGCATCCCAAAGAGGTCATGGCCTGAGGACGTTTCCGCGCGTCAAGACATGCGCGGGAACCTTTCCCGGTTCTGCCACGATAGTCTACCAAGACCCCTTTCCAATGCCCTGAGGGACCGCATGACACAGGTCGAGATCAACGGCTCGGACACAGAGACCCTGCACCTGTTTCACCTCGACCTGCCACCCGAGGCGGTCGAACGGTTCACCACCATGGCCGGCACCGGCGAATGGCCGCTGAAATACGCGCTGGGGGCCACGGCGCTGCGGCCTGCCTTCGTCGAGACCCTGCGCATCGGCGATCTGGGGCCGATGCCGCTGTCGCGCTACCTGGCAGAGGCGCACAATCTGCCCGAAGAGGCGCTGGCGGCGGATCGTGCGACGCTCGACGCGCTGACCGGGCACGTGGTGATCCTGCCGCCGCAGGCCTTCGACAATACCTCGCAACGCCTGTCGCCCGCCGCACCGCTGTCCCATGTCGGCGCCTATGGCGCGCATCCCGCGCCGGGGCGCGGCGCCCCTCTGCGCAGCGATGCCGCCCGGGGGCAGCTTGCGCAGGGCGCCCCCGACGCCTCGGGCCGGGGCGGCTCGACCCTGCTGAAACTGCTGCTGGCGGGCCTTGGGGTCCTGATCCTGCTGGTCGTCCTGCTGGCGCTGCGATGACACCGCGACCCGGCAGGGGCGGCATCCTAGATCCCGGCGCGACGGTCTGGCAGCGCCGCCCGGACCACGCCCCCGCCTTCCGCCCATAGCGCCCGCGACAGGGCGTCATCCGGGGGATCCTGACGGTTTTCCCGACCCTCCGGCACGAAACGGGCCTATGGACCACCGGCGCCGCCCCCCGGAACGACGCGGGCGGCACAGGGGCGAGCCGCCCGGCTCAAACCCCGCGAAGCCGCCGCAACGGGGCGGCGACAGGGACGGCGCAGGGCAAGCCCACCGCAGGCCCCCTCTGTCCGCGTTGAAGCGGCCTCGCGGCACTCTGGCGGCGACCTGCGCAGGATCCCGCCCCGGCCCGCGCGGGCCACACCGCGGGGCCTTTCCGGCGCGGTGTCCCGCGCGGGTCGTGCGCTGCGGCTTTTCCCGGTCGCCGTTATGCCCTAGAGGAAGGGGGAACCGCGCCGAACCGCAGCCGATTTCCGGACCTCACATGACCCAGACAGCCTTCCTGAATGCCCGCCTGATCGACCCCGAAGCAGATCGCGTGGTCGAGGGGGCGGCGGTGCTTGTCGCCGATGGCGTGATCCGGGAGGTCTTTGCAGAGGCCGCAGCGCTTGAACGCCAGCTCGCCGCCGAGGGCGCGGGCGGACCGCGCGCGGAGCTGATCCGCGTGGACTGTGGCGGCAAGTGCCTTGCCCCGGGGATCGTGGATATCGGCGTCAAGGTCGGAGAGCCCGGCGAGCGCCACAAGGAAAGCTATGGCACCGCCGGGGCCGCTGCGGCGGCGGGTGGGGTCACGACCATCGTGACGCGGCCCGACACCCAGCCCTGCATCGACACCCCCGAGTCGCTGGACTACATCCGCCGCCGCGCGGTGGACGAGGCGCCGGTGCATGTGCTGCCCATGGCCGCCCTGACCAAGGGCCGCGACGGGCGCGAGATGACCGAGCTGGGCTTCCTGATGGACGCGGGCGCCGTGGCCTTCACCGATTGCGACCGGGTGGTGCGCGATACCAAGGTTCTGTCCCGTGCCCTGACCTACGCGCGCTCGCTGGGCGCGCTGGTGATCGGCCACCCGCAGGAGCCGGGGCTGTCTGCCGGGGCGGCGGCGACCTCGGGCAAGTTCGCCTCGCTGCGCGGGCTGCCCGCGGTCTCGCCCATGGCCGAGCGCATGGGGCTGGACCGCGATATCGCGCTGGTCGAGATGACGGGCGTGCGCTACCACGCCGACCAGATCACCACGGTGCGCGCCCTTCCGGCGCTGGAGCGGGCCAAGGCCAACGGCTTCGACGTGACGGCGGGCACCTCGATGCACCACCTGACGCTGAACGAGATGGATCTCGCCGACTACCGGACCTTCTTCAAGGTCACGCCGCCGCTGCGCTCGGAGGACGACCGCAAGGCGGTGGTCGAGGCCCTGCGCACCGGGTTGATCGACATCGTCGGCAGCTTTCACACCCCGCAGGACGAGGAATCCAAGCGCCTGCCCTTCGAAGAGGCGGCCTCGGGCGCGGTGGGGCTGGAGACCATGCTGCCGGTGCTTCTGCGCCTGTATCACGCCGACGAGCTGAGCCTGCCCTGCCTGTTCCGGGCGCTGGCGCTGAACCCGGCGAAGCGGCTGGGGCTGGGCGCCGGGCGGATGGCCGCGGGCGCGCCCGCCGACCTGGTGCTTTTCGACCCGGACAAGCCGGTGGTGCTGGACCGCTTCGCGCTGCGCTCGAAGTCGAGGAACACGCCGTTCGACAATGCCCGCCTGCAGGGCAAGGTGCTGGGGACATGGGTTTCCGGCACCCGCGTCTTCGAAGCCTGAGAAGCCTGAGGAGGGCAGGATGTTCGACACTCCGCTGCTGATCGCCGGAACCTGGGTGGTGCTGGGCTACCTCATGGGGTCGGTGCCCTTCGGCATCCTGATCACCCGGACCATGGGGCTGGGCGACCTGCGCAGCATCGGGTCGGGCAATATCGGCGCAACCAATGTGCTGCGCACCGGAAACAAGGCGGCGGCGGCGGCGACGCTGCTGCTGGACGGGGTCAAGGGCGCGCTGGCGGTGCTGCTGGCAGGCTGGGTGACCGGCGACAGCGGCGCCATGCAGATCGCGGGACTGGCGGCCTTCATCGGCCATTGCTACCCGGTCTGGCTGCGCTTCCGGGGCGGCAAGGGCGTGGCGACCTTCCTTGGCGTCGTGCTGGCGCTGAGCTGGCCCGTCGGACTGGCCTGCTGCGCGATGTGGCTGCTGGCGGCGCTGGTGACGCGGATTTCCTCGGTGGGCGCGCTGGTAGGCGCGGCCTCTTCGACGGTCTGGATGTTTGCCTTCGCGCGCTGGGACCTGCTGCTGACCGGCACCCTCCTGACGGTGCTGGTCTTCTGGCGGCACCGGGAGAACCTGAAGCGGCTGAAGGCCGGGACGGAACCCCGGATCGGACAGAAGTAACGGCTTCGCTGACGGGGCTGGCCGGATGGGCCTGCCCTGTGACGGCCCCTGCGGGGCCATGGCGCGGGGTTTCGCGCGCTGACGCGCGCGACCGGCGCGCCCTTCGCGCGCGGTGACGGGTGTTTCTCCGCCCGGGTGCCCTGCGTGGCGCGGGCGCAGGGGGGCTCTGCCCCCCGGCCTGCGGCCACCCCCCGAGGGTATTTGCCAGACCGAAGAAGGGCGGACGGGGCCTGCCGCACGGGCCGGGCGCCCCGGGGCCTCAGGCGCAGGGCTGTCCCGGCCAAGGGGTTCCGGATTGGACCAGAGGCAGGGATAGCCTTCATCTCGGCGGCGTTCCCGGCGCAGGCTGGTCAGGGACCGGTCAGGAAAACCCCGCCATGCCGGAGATCGCGGCGGCCACGTCTTTCGGGTGGGTCAGGGGCACCATGTGGCCGGCGCCGGGGATCGTGATATCGCGGGCCCTTGGCAGGCGGGAGGCGAGGCCCGCGTGGATCGCGGCGATGACGGGAACGGTCCCGGCGCCGCGGATCAGGGCGACCGGGCAGTTGAGGGCTTCGAGCCGCCCGGGCGCGAGCATGGCCTGGCTGTCCTGCCAGAGGCTGGGCTCTGTCGCGGCGACAAAGGGCATGCGCGCGGCCATGTCCTGCCGCGCCTTCTCGGGGAAGCTGTGCCGGGGCATCCCGCCGCCCCAGAGGTGGTTGAAGCAGCGAGCCGCTTCGATCATGTCACCGCTTGCGAAGGTATCGAGGAAGGCCTGTTCCTGCGCCCGGTGACTGTCGTGCAGCGGGTGGCCCCGGGCCGCGGCGAAGAAGACAGGCTCTATCAGGGTGAGCGAGGCGGGTGGTTCCGGCGCCTCGAGCGCGAGGCGCAGGGCAACGGTGGCGCCGAAGCTGTGCCCGACGAGATGCATGCCCGGCGCCAGAAAGGGCCGCAGGGCCTGCGTGGCGACATCATGCACATCGCGGCCTTCCGGGAAGGCGCCGCTGCGGCCATGGCCCGGCAGGTCCGGGGCGATGAGGGTCGCCAGCGACGCTAGCTCTGCCGCCACGGCTTTCCACATGCCGGACTGCCCGAGACCGCAATGCAGGGCCAGAACCCGCGCCGCACCGCCGTCGAAGCTGCGGTGGAAGATCGGCGGCAGGGCCGCCTCGTCACGCGGCATTCAGAGATCCCCGGAGAGATGCGCGTCGAGATCCGCCAGCCGGTCCTGCCCCCAGAACCGCTGGTCCCTGTCGGTGATGTAGAAGGGCGCGCCGAAGACGCCGCGCTCGACCGCCTCTTCGAGGTTGCGGGCGTAGGTCTCGGCGCCCAGCAGAAGGCCGCTGTCGGCCAGCGCCGGATCGAAGCCGGCACTGGCGAGGCAGGCGCGGATCACCGCATCGTCGGCGGCGTCTTTTTCCTCTGCCCAGCAGGCGCGCAGGATGCCATGCACCAGAGCGCCCATGTCGCCGCCGCCCGCCTGTTGCGCCGCGATCACCGCGTAGGACGAGGGCGCGGCGTTGAAGGGCCAGAAGGCGGGCTTCAGATTGAACGGCATCCCAGTCTTCTTCGCCAGCCGGGTCAGTTCCTGCGCACGATAGTCCATCCGCGAGGGGTGGCGCTGCGCCGGGGGCGTGCCGCCGGTCCGCGCGAAGAGGGCGAGGATATCCAGCGGCTTGTAGGTGACCGTGGCGCCGTGGCGGGCGGCGATCTCTTCCAGACCGGTGCCCGCAAAATAGGTGAACGGCGACAGGGTCGCGAAATAATAGTCGATATGGGCCATCTGTCGCGCGTCCTGCTGTGTTGCTGGTCTGCACGTTAAGGCCATGCTAACGGGGCTGCAACGTCACGAATCCGTCACTCACCGGAGCCCCTCCTATGCCCACCGTCATCGAACCCAAGCTGATTTCCGGCAATGCCAACAAGCCGCTTGCCCAGGCCATCGCGCGGCGGATGTCGCTGTATCGTGGCATGTCCGTGGGTCTGGTGGACGCCCGGGTCGAGCGGTTCAACGACAGCGAGATCTTCGTCGAGGTCTACGAGAACGTGCGCGGCGAGGACATGTTCATCATCCAGCCGACCTCGAACCCCGCCAACGACAACCTGATGGAACTGCTGATCATGGCCGACGCGCTGCGCCGGTCCTCGGCGGCGCGGATCACCGCGGTAATCCCCTACTTCGGCTATGCCCGGCAGGACCGTCGCACCAAGGCGCGCACGCCGATCTCCGCAAAGCTGGTGGCCAACATGATGGTCACCGCCGGGATCGAGCGGGTGCTGACGCTGGACCTGCACGCGGCGCAGATCCAGGGCTTCTTCGATATCCCGGTCGACAACCTATACGCCTCGCCGATCTTCGCGCTGGACGTACAGAAGCAGTTCGACGACCTGTCGGACGTGCTGGTGATCTCGCCCGACGTGGGCGGCGTGGCCCGCGCGCGCGAACTGGCCAAGCGGATCAACGCGCCGCTGGCCATCGTCGACAAGCGCCGCGAGAAGCCGGGCGAAGTGGCCGAGATGACGGTGATCGGCGATGTGACCGGCAAGCGCTGCATCATCGTGGACGACATGTGCGACACGGCGGGCACGCTCTGCAAGGCGGCAGAGGTCATCATGGACCACGGCGCGACCGAGGTGCATGCCTATATCTCGCACGGGGTCATGTCGGGCCCGGCGGTCGAGCGGATCACGAAATCGGTGCTCAAGACGCTGGTGCTGACCGATTCGATCCAGCCCACCGGGCCGGTCTCGGACGCGCCGAACATCCGCGTGCTGCCGACCGCGCCGATGTTCGCGCAGTCGATCCTGAACATCTGGAACGGCACCTCCGTGTCTTCCCTCTTCGAGACGGAAACGCTGGGACCGATCTACGAAGGCATCCTGTGACACCCGGGCTGCGCGTCGCCCGCCCGTCGGCGGATCTGGACGCGCTGCTGCCCTTCTACGTCGAAGGGCTGGGGCTGGAGGTGCTGACGCGCTTCACAGGGCACGACGGCTTTGACGGACTGATGCTGGGGCATGCAAAGGCGCCCCGGCACCTGGAGTTCACCCGCTCGGAGCACCCTGCCCCACGCGTGCCAAGCCGCGACAACCTGCTGGTGCTGTACCTGCCCGATGGGGCCGAATGGCGGGCCGCCGTTGCGCGGATGCGGGCGGCGGGCTTTGCCCCGGTCGCCGCGCTCAACCCCTATTGGGATCGGCAGGGCGCGACCTTCGAAGACCCCGAAGGCTGGCGCGTGGTCTTGCAGAACGATGGCTGGGACCTGTGACCGCGACGCGCGGGCGGGCGGCGGCTTAAGGGGCTTCGGGTCCACCGGGCGGCGCGCAGACCCGGCCCCCGAGCATTCCCGGGGCATCTCCAGTCTAAGAAACGGCGCGCCAGACCTGAGATGCTCTAGTAGAGCGTCCAGTCGTCCTCTGACGCGACTTCCCCGATGGCCAGCCAGTTCATGCGCACCCGGGCGACGCGGGTGTCCGACCAGGTGCGGAAGGCAAGGTCGAATCCGGTTGTGGTGACGTTCTCGGCGGCGATATCGGCGCGCACGTTGGCGCCCTGATCCATGTCCCACAGCGACAGCGCGACCTGCACGGCGGGCGGTGTGCGGAAGGGTTCGGCGAAGCGGATCGCCTTGCGCCGTTCCCGTGCGCCCGAGCCGGTCCACATCTCGCCGCCAGAGGCAAAATCCGAGAACAGTTCCTCGTTGCCCTGTGCGACCCCGATCAGCGCGCCCGTGAATTTCCGCATCTGCCCCTCTTGGCCGTTTTCCTGCCTATAGCCCATGCAACCCGGGCGTGCAGCCCTTAAAGCAGCGGGCCCAGGCCATGGCATCCGGAACCCATATCGCGCTTCGGCTCAGGCCCCGCGGCTACAGCGGCCCGCTGCTGCCGTCGACCGACAGCACGCCCACCGCGTTCAGGCCGCCGAGAATGGCGTCGACCGCGACGGTGGCCAGGATGATGCCCATGACCCGGCTGACAACGCCCGCGCCGGTATTGCCCAGCACGCGCTTCAGCGGCGCGGCGGCCAGCAGCAGCAGCAGCGTCAGGACCAGCACCAGCGTCAGCAGGCCCGCCGTGACCAGTTGCTCGGATACGGAATGGCGGTGGTTGTCGGTCAGCACCACGATGGCCAGCATGGCACCGGGCGAGGCGATCGAGGGCATCGCCAGCGGGAAGACCGCGCCCGAGAGGTGATCGCGTTCCGCCTCTGCCATTTCGCGCTCGGGCTTACTATCGCCGAAGATCATGGTCAGCGCGAAGAGGAACAGGATCACCCCGCCCGCGATCTGGAACGACCCGAAGCGCAGGCCAAGCCCTTCCAGCAGGATCTGCCCCCCGACCAGGAAGGCCATGAGCACGATCCACGCGACGATCACCGCGCGCAGGGCGAACTTCCAGTGCAGCGCCGCCGGGACCGAGGCGGTGGCGAAATAGAACACCGGCAAAGAGCCGATCGGGTCGATGACCACGAACAACGTCACGAGTTCACGCAGAAGGGCAGTGAGGTCCAAGGGCGCAATCCTTGCGTCAGAAGGCCGATTCAGGGGGTGCGTCCGTGGTAACGCGGGACGCCTATGGATGAAATGGGTTATGCTGGCAAAGTTGGCAAGAGCGGCGAAGGGCCGCTGCCGCGCGGGGCGTCTTGCCCCGCAGGGAAACGGCGCGCCTGCCGGTACGCCCCGGTGGGCGTTCCCCGGCGCGGGCCAGCGGGGACCAAGCCGGACACGCCCGCCCGGAACGCGAAAGCCCCGCCGAAGGGGCGGGGCTTTCAGAAAGTCTTGTGGTCCGGCTTAGCCGTCAGATCGACGGCTGTTTCGGATCCAGACCGATGTGCGTGCCGACGGCAACCATGTCCATCAGCAGCTTCACCGCTTCGTCGACGGGGCCCGGCTCGTTCGGGAAGGCCTCTTTGGTCTTCTCGTAGGCGGCGTGGGCCTCGTCCACCATGGACTCGTAGGTGGCCTGATCCACGTCGCCACGCGGCAGGGCGCGTTCGGCGAGAACCGAAAGCGAGTCACCGATCTCGGCGAAACCGCCGGTCACGACGAACTCTTCGGTGCCGTTTTCGGTCTCCACGGTCAGGATGCCCGGACGCAGCGTGGTGATCGTCGGCGCGTGGTTCGGCATGGCGGTCATGTCGCCAGCCGCTCCGGGGATCTGCACCGATTTGACCTGCGCCGAGAGCAGCTTGCGCTCGGGCGAGACGAGGTCGAATTGCATCGTATCTGCCATGTGAACTCCTTGGTCGTGCGCGGCGGGTCAGGCCCGCCCCGCACGGTATGGCAGGCGCGGGACGGGTCCGTGACCCACCCCGCTGCCCGGGTTTACGCGGCTTCGGCGGCCAGCTTCTCGGCCTTGGCCTTCACTTCCTCGATGCCGCCGACCATGTAGAAGGCCGCCTCGGGGAGGTGGTCGTATTCACCGGCCACAACAGCCTTGAACGACGAGATCGTGTCTTCCAGCGGGACCTGAACGCCGTCCGAGCCGGTGAAGACCTTTGCCACGTCGAAGGGCTGCGACAGGAAGCGCTGGATCTTGCGGGCACGGGCCACGGTCAGCTTGTCCTCTTCGGACAGTTCGTCCATCCCGAGGATGGCGATGATGTCCTGAAGCGACTTGTAGCGCTGCAGGATCCCCTGCACGTCGCGCGCCACCTGATAGTGCTCTTCACCGACGATCTGCGGGTCCATGAGACGCGAGGACGAGTCCAGCGGGTCCACGGCCGGGTAGATGCCCAGCTCCGAAATCGCACGCGACAGAACGGTCGTGGCGTCGAGGTGGGCGAAGGTCGTGGCAGGCGCCGGGTCGGTCAGGTCGTCCGCGGGAACGTAGACGGCACTGGATCGAGGTGATCGAGCCGTTCTTCGTCGAGGTGATGCGTTCCTGCATCGCGCCCATGTCGGTGGCCAGCGTCGGCTGGTAGCCCACCGCCGAAGGGATACGGCCCAGAAGTGCGGACACCTCGGAACCGGCCTGCGTGAAGCGGAAGATGTTGTCCACGAAGAACAGAACGTCGGTACCGGACTGGTCGCGGAACTGTTCGGCCAGCGTCAGGCCGGTCAGGGCGACACGGGCACGCGCACCCGGAGGCTCGTTCATCTGACCGTAAACAAGCGCCACCTGGCTCTCCGCCAGGTTGTCGGGCTTGATGACGTTGGATTCGATCATCTCGTGGTAGAGGTCGTTGCCCTCACGGGTCCGTTCACCAACACCGGCGAACACGGAGAAGCCCGAGTGCACCTTTGCGATGTTGTTGATCAGTTCCATGATGAGAACGGTCTTGCCCACGCCGGCACCGCCGAAGAGGCCGATCTTGCCGCCCTTCGAGTAGGGGGCCAGCAGGTCGACGACCTTGATGCCGGTCACGAGGATCTCGGACTCGGTCGACTGCTCCTGGAAGGCGGGGGCAGGTGCGTGGATCGGGCGGTACTCGTCCGCGCTGATCGGCTCGCCCTCGTCCACCGGCTCGCCGATGACGTTGAGAATGCGGCCCAGCGTGGCGTTGCCGACCGGCACCGAGATCGGCGCGCCGGTGTCGACCACTTCCTGACCACGGACCAGACCTTCGGTCGCGTCCATGGCGATGGTGCGGACGGTGTTCTCGCCGAGGTGCTGAGCGACTTCGAGCACCAGCTTCTTGCCGTTGTTCTCGGTGTTCAGCGCGTTGAGGATTTCCGGCAGGTGGTCGTCGAACTGCACGTCGACCACGGCGCCAATCACCTGGGTGATCTTGCCTTGTGCTGTCATGGGTTTCGTCTCCGGTTCCTTAGAGCGCCTCGGCGCCCGAAATGATTTCGATCAGCTCGTTGGTGATGACGGCCTGACGCGAACGGTTGTACTCGATCGTCAGCTTGTCGATCATGTCGCCGGCGTTGCGGGTCGCGTTGTCCATGGCGGACATCCGCGCGCCCTGCTCCGAGGCGGCGTTTTCCAGCAGAGCCGCGAAGATCTGCGTTGCCACTCCGCGCGGCAGCAGGTCCGCGAGGATCGCCTCTTCGTCGGGTTCGTAGTCGTAGAGCGTCGATGCGCCCTCTTCCTCGGAACCGGTCGACTCGTAGGCGGCGGGCACGATCTGCAGGGCCGTCGGGTCCTGGCTGATGACCGAGTTGAACTTGGCGAAGAAGATCGTCGCCACGTCGAACTCACCGGCATCGAAGCGGCCCAGCACGTCGCGCGCGATGTCCTGCGCGTTGTTGTAGCCCAGACGCTTGACCTCGGACAGGTCAACGTGACCCACGAAGAGGTCGCCGTTGTCCCGCTTCAGCTGCTCGCGGCCCTTCTTGCCGACGGTGAGGATCTTCACCGTCTTGCCTTCGCCTTTCAGCTTGGCAATGCGCGCGCGGGCCAGTTTCACGATGTTCGAGTTGAAGCCGCCGCACAGCCCGCGTTCGGCGGTCATGACCACCAGCAGGTGCACGTCGTCCTTGCCGGTCCCCGCCAGAAGGCGGGGCGCCGACGCGCTGTCTCCGACCGAGGCGGCAAGCGACGCCATCACACCGTTGAAGCGTTCCGCGTAGGGGCGGGCCGCTTCGGCCGCATCCTGGGCGCGGCGCAGTTTTGCGGCCGCGACCATCTGCATGGCCTTGGTGATCTTGCGGGTCGACTTGACCGACGCGATCCTGTTTTTCAGGTCCTTGAGGTTGGGCATGTTTCCCCCTCTTACGCGAAGTTCTTGGCGAATTCGTCGATGGCTGCCTTGAGCTTGTCGGCTGCGTCACCCTTGATCTTGGGATCTTCGTTGGTGATCCAGTCCATGATGTCGGACTTGTTGGTGTGCATGAAGCTCAGCAGTTCGGATTCGAAGCGCTTCACGTCCGACAGCGGCAGCTTGTCGAGGAAGCCGTTGGTGCCCGCGAAGATGACCACGACGATCTCGGCGTTGGTCAGCGGCGAGTACTGCGGCTGCTTCATCAGCTCGGTCAGGCGCGAACCACGGGCCAGCAGGCGCTGGGTGGCGGCGTCGAGGTCCGAACCGAACTGGGCGAAGGCCGCCATCTCGCGGTACTGGGCGAGCGACAGTTTCACCGGACCGGCAACCGAGGACATCGCCTTGGTCTGGGCCGAGGAGCCCACGCGCGAAACCGACAGACCGGTGTTCACGGCGGGGCGGATGCCCTGGTAGAACAGTTCGGTTTCAAGGAAGATCTGGCCGTCGGTGATCGAGATCACGTTGGTCGGAATGAAGGCCGACACGTCGCCGCCCTGCGTTTCGATGATCGGCAGGGCCGTCAGCGAGCCCGCACCGTTGTCCTCGTTCAGCTTGGCCGAACGCTCCAGCAGGCGCGAGTGAAGGTAGAAAACGTCGCCCGGGTAGGCTTCGCGGCCCGGCGGGCGGCGCAGCAGCAGGGACATCTGGCGGTAGGACACGGCCTGCTTGGACAGGTCATCGTAGATGATCAGCGCGTGCTTGCCGTTGTCGCGGAAGTACTCGGCCATGGCGGTCGCGGCGTAGGGCGCCGGGAACTGCATGGGGGCCGGGTCCGAGGCGGTTGCCGCCACGACGATCGAGTATTCGATGGCGCCGGTCTCTTCGAGCTTCTTCACCAGCTGCGCCACGGTCGAGCGCTTCTGGCCGATGGCGACATAGACGCAGAACAGCTTCTTGCTTTCGTCGTCGCCGGCGGCATCGTTGTAGGACTTCTGGTTCAGGATGGTGTCCAGCGCCAGCGCGGTCTTGCCGGTCTGACGGTCACCGATGATCAGCTCGCGCTGGCCGCGGCCAACCGGGATCATGGCGTCGACGGCCTTCAGGCCGGTCGCCATGGGCTCGTGCACGGATTTACGCGGGATGATGCCCGGTGCCTTGACGTCGGCGATCCGGCGCTCTTCGAACTGGATCGGGCCCTTGCCGTCCAGCGGGTTGCCCAGACCGTCGACGACGCGACCCAGCAGGCCGGGGCCCGCGGGAACGTCCACGATCGAGTTCGTGCGCTTGACGGTGTCGCCTTCCTTGATGTCCCGGTCGGAGCCGAAGATCACGATACCGACGTTGTCGGTCTCGAGGTTCAGCGCCATCCCCATGATGCCACCCGGGAACTCGACCATTTCACCCGCCTGGATGTTGTCGAGGCCGTGGACGCGGGCGATGCCGTCACCCACCGAGAGCACGCGACCGATCTCGGCGACTTCGGCTTCCTCGCCGAAGTTCTTGATCTGGTCCTTCAGGATCGCGGAGATTTCCGCTGCTTGGATACCCATTTATCCGACCTCTTTCATTGCATTCTGGAGGGAGTTGAGCTTCGAGCGGATCGAGGTGTCGATCATCTTCGAGCCCACCTTGACGACAAGACCGCCGATGAGGCTTTCATCGACGGTCGTATTGATCTTCACGTCCTTGCCGAACTTGGACTTGATGGTGTCGGCCAGCTGCTGGCGCTGCGCGGCGCTCAGCTCGGTCGCCGAGGTCACCTCCGCGGTCACTTCGCCCTTGGCGTCGGCAATCATGGCGCGCAGGCGCGTCACCATATGCGGCACCACGAAGAGGCGGCGCTTGGATGCCATCAGGCCCAGCGTGTTCCGCAGCACGGTGGTCAGGCCCATCTTCTCCGCGACGGCGGTGATGGCGGCCTGCTGCTCGGCGCGCGAGTAAGCGGGGTTGGCCAGCAGATCGCGCAGCTCGGGGCTGTCGGCGATTGCGGCAGAAAGATCGTCGAGATTGGACTCGAGCGCGGCAAGCTCGTTATTTTCTTTCACGATCTCGAAGACGGCAGTGGCATAGCGTTCGGCTATGCCAGAGGAAATCGATGCTGATTCAGACACGTCCACCCTTCCGATATGCGGCCCCCGTGACGCGGGGCGATGCTGCCGGGCGTCCGAGGGCATGTGCTGACCTTGATTGGTGCCAAGGCTTATGGATCGCGGCGGATGTAGCAGAGCCTCCCGAACCTCGCAACATCTTCAAGAACAAATACCGTTGGCGGTAAACGTCCGATTTTCAGGGGGTTGCGGCGGGTGCGACCATCTGCGCCCAAAGTAAAGGCATGAAAAATGTCACTTTTCCGCAGCTTTCCGCGATTCCCCTCTCTGCGGCGGGCCAAAGACGGCCCGATTTGCCCCCGGGCGGGTCGATCCGGCCCCTGCACGGGATCGCCCGCGCGGCCCCCGGAACGCCGGTTTTCGCGCCGTTTCGGCGGTCAGACCGGCTTGGCGCGGCCGGCGGTGGGCTTCGGGGTCAGCACGTCCAGCGGGTTCAGGACGCGGGCGGCCCGTCCGACACCGCGCCGCGTCGGCGGATGCTTCTTCGAGGCCAGCACCATCATCACGCCGCCCGCCATGACCGCCGGGATCGCGCGGCCCACCTTCTCCCAGACCGGGCCGGTCTTCATCCAGAACCGCCGGGTAGAGGGCGGCTGGAACAGCACCGAAACCTGCGCTTCGGGCACGAAGTCGTGGCGCTTCAGCTGCGCTTCGAGCTGGCCCAGCGAATAGGGCCTGCCGTAGCCGAAGGGCGTCCAGTCGGCCCGCGCCCACAGGCCGGTGCGGTTGGGCACGACAAAGACCGCCTCGCCGCCCGGACCCAGCACGCGGTAGGCCTCGTCCAGAAGCTCCGAGGGCCGCTCCGAGGTCTCCAGCCCGTGCATCACCACCAGCCGGTCCACATGCCCGGTTTCCAGCGGCCAGAGCGTTTCCTCGCAGAGCACCGACACGTTCGGCAGACCGGCGGGCCAGGACATGACCCCCTGCGGCGCGGGCATCAACCCGATCACCCGGCGCGATTCCGTCAGGTAGGGGCGCAGCAGCGGCGTGGCGAAACCGTAGCCCACCACCGTGTGCCCCTTTGCCACCGGCCAGAAGGTCTCTAGCTGATCGCGCACGATTTTCTGCGCGGCGCGCCCCAGCGCGCTGCGGTAATAGAAATCGCGCAACACCTGCACATCCAGATGCATTGCTGTCTCCCGGTGGATGCGTCAGTCTGGCCGCATCCTGTCAAAGCCTTGAAGGAAATGCCATGGCCCTCGAGATCGTCACCGTCCCCTGTCTCTCGGACAACTACGCCTATATCGCCAAGGGCCCGGACGGTGTCTGCCTGATCGACGCCCCCGAGGCCGGGCCGATCATCGACGCGCTGGACCGGCGCGGCTGGTCGCTGGGCACGATCCTGATCACCCACCACCACCCCGACCACGTACAGGGCGTCGAGGAGTTGCGCGCCAGATACGGCTGCAAGGTCATGGGTCCGCGCGCCGAAGAACACAAGCTGCCGCCGCTGGACATGGCGCTGGAGGAAGGCATGAACGGCGGCGAGGGCGTGGGCTACACCGAGCCGCTGCACGTGCCCGGCCATACGCTGGGGCACATGGCCTTCCATTTCCCGCGCGCCAAGGCGGTCTTTACCGCCGACAGCCTGATGGCTTTGGGCTGCGGTCGGCTGTTCGAGGGCACGCCCGAAATGATGTGGGACAGCCTGTCCAAGCTGGCCGCCCTGCCGCCCGAGACCATGGTCTACTCGGGCCACGAATACACCACCTCGAACGCGGCCTTCGCGTTGACCATTGAACCCGGCAACAATGCGCTTATCTCTCGTGCAGAGGCGATCGCGAAGGCCCGCGCCAAGGGCGAGCCAACCGCCCAGGTTCCACTGTCCCTTGAACTTGACACGAACCCCTTCCTGCGCGCCGGTCATCCGGACGTCAAAGCCGCCGTCGGCATGCCCGATGCCAGCGACGTTCAGGTGTTTGCCGAAATCCGGAAACGGAAGGACAACTTCTGACCAACCTCACGGCAGGTTGCGGTGCTTTGGTGATTTGTGATGTGGGTCATTCCAGAAAAAACTTGAAGACTGGCCCTAATCGACCAAACCTTAACCCTATGAGGCAATGCTGATCCTCAGGGAACAGCGCAGACAAGAGGAGCACTCCCGTGCCGTCATTTTCGAACACTCTTGAGCAGGCCATTCACTCTGCGCTGGCGCTGGCCAACTCGCGCAGCCACGAATTCGCAACGCTGGAACACCTGCTTCTGGCGCTGATCGACGAACCGGACGCCGCCCGGGTGATGAAGGCCTGTTCCGTCGACACCGAAGAGTTGCGCGGCACCCTCGTCGATTTCATCGACGAAGACCTGTCCAACCTCGTGACCGACATCGAAGGGTCAGAGGCGGTGCCCACCGCCGCCTTCCAGCGCGTCATCCAGCGCGCCGCGATCCACGTGCAGTCCTCTGGCCGGACCGAGGTGACGGGCGCCAATGTGCTGGTCGCCATGTTCGCCGAGCGCGAGTCGAACGCCGCCTACTTCCTTCAGGAACAGGACATGACCCGCTACGACGCGGTGAACTTCATCGCCCACGGCGTGGCCAAGAACCCCGCCTATGGCGAGGCGCGCCCGGTGCAGGGCTCGACCGACGCGGAGGAAGACGCGCAACCGGCAGAGGCCGCGGCCCCCGGCAGCGACAAGGAATCGGCCCCGGGCAAGTACTGCGTGGATCTGAACGCGAAGGCGGAGAAGGGCGAGGTCGATCCGTTGATCGAGCCGCGCGCTCGAGGTCGAGCGCTGCATCCAGGTGCTGTGCCGCCGCCGCAAGAACAACCCGCTTCTGGTGGGCGACCCGGGCGTCGGCAAGACCGCCATCGCCGAGGGGCTGGCCCGCAAGATCGTCACCGGCGAGGTACCCGAGGTGCTGTCGCAGACCACGATCTACTCGCTCGACATGGGCGCGCTGCTGGCTGGCACCCGCTACCGCGGCGATTTCGAAGAGCGGCTGAAGGCCGTGGTGACAGAGCTTGAGGAACACCCCGACGCGGTGCTCTTCATCGACGAGATCCACACCGTGATCGGCGCCGGCGCGACCTCTGGCGGCGCCATGGATGCGTCGAACCTGCTGAAGCCCGCGCTTCAGGGCGGCAAGCTGCGCACCATGGGCTCGACCACCTACAAGGAGTTCCGCCAGCACTTCGAGAAGGACCGCGCCCTGTCGCGCCGTTTCCAGAAGATCGACGTGAACGAGCCGACGGTCGAGGACACGATCAAGATCCTCAAGGGCCTGAAGCCCTATTTCGAGGATCACCACGGCGTGAAATACACCGCCGAGGCGGTGAAGACCGCGGTGGAGCTTTCGGCGCGCTACATCAACGACCGCAAGCTGCCGGACAAGGCCATCGACGTCATCGACGAGGCCGGTGCGGCCCAGCATCTGGTTGTCGAAAGCAAGCGCCGCAAGACCATCGGCACCAAGGAGATCGAGGCCGTCGTGGCCAAGATCGCCCGCATTCCGCCGAAGAACGTGTCCAAGGACGACGCAGAGGTGCTGAAGGATCTCGAGGTCACGCTGAAGCGCGTGGTCTTCGGGCAGGATCCGGCGATCACCGCCCTGTCCAGCGCGATCAAGCTGGCCCGCGCCGGTCTGCGCGAGCCCGAGAAGCCCATCGGCAACTACCTGTTTGCGGGTCCGACCGGCGTCGGCAAGACCGAGGTGGCCAAGCAGCTGGCCTCCACCACGGGGGTTGAACTGCTGCGCTTCGACATGTCCGAGTACATGGAGAAGCACGCCGTCAGCCGCCTGATCGGTGCGCCTCCGGGCTATGTCGGTTTCGACCAGGGCGGCCAGCTGACCGATGGCGTGGACCAGCATCCGCACTGCGTGCTCCTGCTCGACGAGATCGAGAAGGCGCACCCGGACGTGTTCAACATCCTGTTGCAGGTGATGGACCACGGCACGCTGACCGATCACAACGGGCGGTCCGTGGATTTCCGCAACGTGATCCTGATCATGACCTCGAACGCGGGCGCCGCCGACATGGCCAAGGCCGCCATCGGCTTCGGTCGCGACCGCCGCGAGGGCGAGGATACCGCCGCCATCGAGCGGACCTTCACGCCGGAATTCCGCAACCGTCTGGACGCGGTGATCAGCTTCCAGCCGCTGCCCAAGGACACGATCCTGCAGGTGGTCGAGAAGTTCGTGCTGCAACTCGAAGCGCAGCTGATGGACCGCAACGTGACCATCGAACTGACCAAACCGGCGGCCGAATGGCTGGCCGAGCGCGGCTACGACGAGAAGATGGGCGCCCGCCCGCTGGGCCGCGTGATCGAGGAAAACATCAAGAAGCCGCTGGCAGAGGAACTGCTCTTCGGCAAGCTGACCAAGGGCGGCGTCGTCAAGGTTGCCGTCAAGGACGGCGAGCTGGTGCTGAACCTAGAAGGACCGGACAACCCGCGCCTCAGCTCGAAGAAGCCACCGCTGCTGACGGCGGACTGATCCCGACCTTTTCAGAAAGGGGCGCCTTCCGGGGCGCCCCTTTTCCTTTGCGGCGACTTCCTTTGCGGCGACGCTGTCACGCTGCCCGCAGAGGTCCGCGAAACAGGGGCCCCTGCGCCGCGCCCTGCCCTGCCGTGCCCACGCCGCCGCCCTGCCCTGCCCGCCGGCAGGCAAGAACCCGGGCCGGTCCGCGTTCTGTCAGCGTTCTGTCAGCTTCAACTCGATCCTGCGGTTCTGGGCGCGGGCCCCGGCACTGCTGCCCTCGGCCACCGGCTGCCACTGGCCAAAGCCGTTCGCCGCCAGCCGACGCGGGTCGATGCCGTAGCTGTCGATCATGTCGCGCACCACCGACAGGGCGCGCGCCTGCGACAGCTCCCAGTTGTCACTGGAAATCGCCACCGGGGCGCAGGGGAAGGTCGTCCGTATGGCCGTCGACCCGGATCACCCAATCGATGCCCTCGGGGATGTCAGAGGCGATGGCACGCAGGATATTCGCCACCTTGGCAATCTCGCGCCGCCCCGCCGCGGACAGGTCGGCAGAGCCCTGCTCAAACAGCACCTCGGAGGAAAACACGAAGCGGTCGCCACTGGATCTGCAGGCCCTCGCGGTCGCCCACCACCTCGCGCAGCCGCCCGAAGAACTCCGAGCGATAGCGTTCGAGGTCGCGCTTTTCCTCTTCCAGCCGCCGGGCACGTTCCTCTTCCAGCTGGCGGCGGCGGCGCTCTTCCTGTGCGACGCGGGCAATGGCCGCGTTCAGTTCCGACCCGAGGTTCTCCAGCCGCACCTTGGCAGCCGCGTCGCGGGCCTGCGCATCGTCCAGAAGCGCCTGCAACTGGCCAAGCTGGCCGCGCAGTTCCGACACGTTCCGGTTCAGCGCCTCGACCTGCAACTCCGCCTTGGTCGCGCGTTCGGAGGATTGCGCCAGCTTCTCGCGCGCCTCTGCCAGCAACACCTGCCGCGCCTCGGCGCGCTCCAGCCGGTCTTCGGCGGCGACCTCTGCCGCCTTCTGCGCGGCCAGCGCGGCGGTCAGGTCGTCGCGCACGGTCTGGGCATCGGTTTCGGCGGCCAGCCGCGCCGCAAGGGCCGAGGCAAGCTGTTCCTCCAATGACCGGCTGTCGTCGGCATTGGCGCTGGCGCGGGCCTCGGCCTCGGCCAGGCGCTGGCGCAGGTCGGCCACCAGCCCGTCGCGCCGCGCGTCGCGATCGCGCAGGCCGTCGACCTCTTCCTGCAGCTCGGCCAGCCGTGTGCGCGAAGCCTCCAGCGCGGACTTCACCGCCTCCTGTTCCGCCTCGGCGCCCCCCATGCGGGCAAGATCGGTAGAGCAGCGCGTCGTTCTGCGCCTGCAGCCGTTCGATCCGCGCGCCGCGATCCTCGGCCCGCTTCTGCGTGGCGTCGAGCTGCGCGCGCAGACGGGCCGCCTCGCCGCGCAGCGCCTCTATGCGGTCGCTTTGCGCACCCTCGCGGTCGTCACCCGCGGAAAGCTGCGCGGTCAGCCCCGCGATCCTGTCCTGCGCGGTCTCGGCCTCGGCGCGGGCATCGGCCAGCGCGCCGCGCACCACGCCCAACTGGCTGTCCAGCCGGTCGCGCTCTGCCCTCAGGTCCTCCAGCAGGGTGGCGCGGTCAGCGGCCTGTCCCTCGGCGTTCGACAGGCGGGTGACAAGCGCCGCGTTGCGGGCGCGCAAGGCCTCCAGTTCGGTCTCCAGCGCCTCTGCCTCGGCAATCCGCGCCAGGACCTGCGCCAGTTGCGCCGAAAGGTCGGTCAGCCGGGTTTCGCGCGATTCCGCATCGGTGCGCAGGGCGGCCAGATCGCGCTCGGACGCCGCCCGCGCGCGGGTCTCGGCGGCAAGCTCGGCCTCGACGGCGCGCTGTCCGGCGCGGGCCGCTTCCAGTTCCGAGCGCAGGTCCGACATCCGCTCATCCGCCACCGCCCCTTCGGAGCGGGCATCGGCCAGCGTGGCCTCCAGCGTGATGATCCGGGCGGTCGCCCCGTCCAGTTGCGTCTGAAGGTCCTGCGCCTCGGCCTCGCCCTCCTCCAGCGTATCCGCCAGCCGGGCATTGGCCTCGGCCTCGGCACGGCGGGCCTGGGCCAGCTCTGCCTCCAGTGCGTCGATGCGCGATTGCAGGGCGGTGCCCTCCTGCTGGCCCGCCAGAAGCGCGGCGGCCAGCTGCGCATTCAGGTCGTCCTCGGCCTCGCGGGCGGCGGCCAGCAGGGTCAGCGTCTCTTCCGCCCGCGCCCGCTCTTCCTCCAGCGCCATGGTCATGGCGGTCAGTTCGGCATTCGCGTCCTGAAGCCTTGCGCGCAGGGCCTTGGCGGCCTCGGCCTCGGCCAGCCGCTGCGCTTCCTCCTCGGTCAGGTCGGCCTGAAGGTCATCGACCTCTGCACTCAACGCGCCGATGCGGGCCTCGCGGTCGGCGTTCCGGGCGCGCAGGTCGGCAACCAGCGCATCCAGCGCCTTGCGGCGCGCGGCGGCAAGGGCCGCGGCCTCTTCCTGCGCGTCGATTTCCCCCTGTGCCTGCTCCAACGCCGCATTCAGCGAGTCGCGCTCGGTGGCCAGCGCATCGCGGGCGGCGGCGGCATCGGCAAGGTCGGCCTGCGCGCTGTCGCGTTCCACCAGCAGGGCCGCGACGCGGGCCTCGTAGTCGTCGATCCGCGCCGAGGCCGCATCCAGTTCCGCCGCCTGCCGGTCGCGCGTCGCGGTCAGCGCGGCGATCAGGCTTTCGGCCTCGGTCAGCCGCGTGTCGCGGTCGTCCAGCGTCGATTGCAGGCTGCCCAGTTCCGAGCTCAGCGCGGAATTGCGCCGTTCCTGCACGCCCAGCGCCTCTGCCAGAGCGGCCAGTTCGTCGGACAGGGAATTCAGCTCGTTTTCCTGCCCCGAGATCGTCTCGTTCAGGACGAACTGGATCACCATGAAGATCGACAGCACGAAGGTCAGGACCAGCAGCAGCCCTGTCATCGCATCGACGAAGCCCGGCCAGATATTGGCCTGAAAGCGCGCGCCGGTGCGTCGGGACAGGGCCATGGCCTACCCCTCTCCGCGGGGACGCATGTTCCGGGTGACCCCCAGCGCGCGCGTCAGCGCCGCGATGTCGGTGCGCAGTTCGGCCATGCTTTCCTGCCGGTAGGCGCTGATTTCCTCGAGGATGCGCAGCATCTGCACATCGATGGACCGCAGGCGCATGCGGCTTTCCGCATCCAGCCCCTCGGTCGATTCCTTCTCGCGGATGGCATCGGCAAGGTTTTCCTGCCCGTCCGCGATCCGCGCCAGAGAGGCGGCAGAGGGCGCGGTCGCCTCGATCCGCTCGGTCAGGCGCTCGACGCTGTCGGCCAGCTGGGCAAGCCGTTCGTCAACCTCGGCCCGGCCCTGCTGGCTTTCGACGAACAGCGATTGCAGGCGTTCCATCTGCTCGGCCATCTGGTCCAGCACGATGCCCGCCGCGCCAAGATCCGGCCCCTCGGTATCGGACGAAAAGCCCAGCTTGGTGATCGAGGACAGCCATTCCTCCAGCTCGCGGTAGAACCGGTTCTGCCCGTGACCGGCGAACAGTTCCAGAAGGCCCACGACCAGCGAACAGGCAAGGCCCAGCAGCGACGAGGCGAAGGCCACGCCCATGCCGCCAAGCTGGCTTTCCAGCCCGGTCATCAGGCGCCCGAAGACCGCAACGCCGCTTTCGCCCTCTGACGGCGCCAGCGACTGGATGGTTTCGACCAGCGCGGGGACGGTGGTCGCCAGCCCGTAGAAGGTGCCCAGAAGGCCAAGGAAGATCAGCAGCGAGACGATGTAGCGCGTGACGTCGCGCGCCTCGTCGATGCGGGTGGCGACGGAATCGAGGATCGACCGGGTCGAGGTGGTGTTGATCTGCATCCGCTTGTCGCGGCGCCGCCCCAGCAGGGCCGCCAGCGGCGCCAGCATGGTCGGCGCCTCGGCCCGCACGCCCTGATCGCCCTTGGCGGTGAAGCGCTCGATCCAGCGGACCGAATGGATCAGCTGCACGACCTGCCAGAAGCAGGCCAGCACACCCAGGGCGAAGACGAAGAGGATGAAGCCGTTCAGGTAGGGGTTCGCTTCAAAGACCGGCAGCACGCTGGGCAGGGCAAGGAAGGCGCCAAGACCCGACAGCCCGATCACGGCCAGCATCAGGACGACCTGGCGCACGGGTTGGCTGAAATGCGGCGCGGCCTCGCGGTCGGGCAGGTCCATCGCGTCCCTAGTCCTGTGGTTTCGCTGTCTCATCCCTACGGGTTTGGCACCGCAGAGCCAAGGCGTTATGCGGATCTCCGCCCCGCCAGCGGGCAGATGCCGCGAATTTGATACAGCCCCTGCGCGGCGCTCAGCCCGGGGCGGTCAGGGCGCGCACCTCGCGCACCAGCCAGCGCAGGTCGGCATCCGGCACGCCCATCTCTTCCAGGTGCTGCGCGGTGTTGTAGAGGTATTCGGTATTCGGCCCGCGCCCGCCGTGGGCGCGCGCGATCAGCCGCGCCTGTTCCTCCAGCGGCAGATCGCAATATTGCACGTGATGCGGGTCGATCACATAGGCCACCGCCTCGACCCGCCGCCGGTCGTTCAGCGCCAGCGGCACGGTTTGCTCCAGATAGGCCGAGGAAACCAGTTCGCGGTCGCGCAGGTAGGCCAGCGCCTCGGCCTCGGTTCCGGCTTCGGCGCGCAGGGCAAGGCCGTCGCAATGCTCGCCCTCGTGCGGGTCAAGCGCCAGCACCAGGCCCGGCTGGGCCTCCGTGCCCCGGTGGTGGATCGAATACATGCAGAAACTGCGGCGAAAGCCGTGCAGCCGCGCGGGCACGGTCTCGGCCACGGCAAAGCCGGGGTTCCACAAGAGAGAGGCGTATCCGAACACCCAAAGCGTCATGGCTGGTCCTTTCCGGGTGCCGCCTGTAAACACCAGACCGTGCGGCAGCGAAAGGGGCGCAGGGCATGAAACGGCTGATCGGCGCTTGTCTTCTGGCGGCCCTGGGCTGGGCGGGCTTCTGGTTCTGGCAGGCCTCGGCGATCCGCGCCGACCTGCGCGGCTGGTTCGAGGCGCGCGCCGAAGAAGGCTGGCAGGCGGACTACGCCGCGATCCGCGTGCGCGGCTTTCCCAGCCGCCTCGACGTGACCATCGAGGAACCGCGCCTGGGCAACCCCGAAACCGGCTTCGGCTGGCAGGCGCCCTTCCTGCAGATCCTCGGGCTGACCTATCAGCCCGGCCACCACATCCTGGCCTTTGCCGACGAACAGCGCTGGCAGACGCCCGACGGCCCCGTGACGGTGACCTCCCAGGGCCTGCGCGCCTCGGTGATCCACGATCCCGCCGACGGGGCGCTGCTGCGCGCCAATGCCGAGGCCGAGGTGCTGAACATCGCCGGGCCGGAGACGGCGCTTGCGCTGGCCGGGCTGACCGCCGGCCTGCACCGGGCCGAAAGCCCGACGGACCAGCGCCTCGCCATCCAGGTGGAAAGCGTCGCAGGCCGCGACGGCCCGCTCACCGACGGCAGGCTCGAGGCGGTCGCGGTTCAGGCCCTGCTGAACTTCGCAGAGCCGCTGCGGCTGGCCGACCTCGCCGGGCCTGCGCCGATGCCGCGCGCGATCGACCTCGCCCGGGCCGAATACCGGGTCGAGGGGCTCGAACTGCACGCCGCCGGACACGTCACCGTGGACGATGCGGGCCGCCTCGACGGCACCATGACGCTGCGCGCGGTGAACTGGCGCAGCCTCATCGACCGCGCCCGCGCGGCGGGGATGCTGCCCGACAGCTTCACCGATGCCGTCGAGGACGCCCTGTCCCTCGCCGCAGGCCTGTCCGGGCGCCCCGACACGCTCGACATTCCGCTGACCATCGACCGGGGCCAGATGCGCTTCGGCATGATCCCTCTCGGCCCCGCCCCGCGCCTGCGTCGGGACTGACCCGAGGCGCACCCGCCACCGCAGGCGCGCACCGGTCCATGCCCGGTGTCCCGGGCCCCGGCGACAGACCACGCCCGGCTTCTTTGGTCCGAAAATACCCTTGGGGGGCGAGCGCAGCGAGCGGGGCAAAGCCCCCTGTCATGCAAGGCATGACAAACAAGACAAAGGGTTCGAGGGGGCCGGGGGGCAAGGCCCCCGGCCGGTCGCCCCGCTGCAGGCGGGGCGAAACCGCTCAGACCGCGATATTGTCGATCAGGCGCACCCCCGCCAGCCAGGCCGCGGCCAGCAGCCGCGCCTCGCGCCCGGGCCTCTCCAGCACCGACAGGTCGTCGCAGGCCCGCAGGTCGATGTAATCGACCTCGGTGAAGCCCGCCGCCAGCATCCGCGCCCGGGCAGCCTCTGCCAGCGCCGGGGCCTTGCCTCCGGCGCGCAGCCCCTCGGCCATTTCCTGCAGGGCGGCGTGCAACGCCAGGGCCACGGCGCGCGCACGATCCGACAGCAGCAGGTTGCGCGAGGACATGGCCAGGCCGTCCTCTTCCCGCATTGTCGGACAGCCCAGCACCTCGACCTCCAGATCCAGATCGCGGACCATCCGGCGGATCACCTGCAACTGCTGGAAATCCTTCTCACCGAAGAAGGCCCGGTCCGCCCGGGTCTGGGTGAAGAGCTTCGTCACCACCGTGGCCACCCCGTCGAAATGCCCGGGCCGGTGCGCGCCGCACAGGACATCGGTCAGCCCCGCCACGGAGACCGTGGTGCAGAAGCCCTGCGGGTAGATCTCGGACACCGGCGGCGCATAGATCGCATCGACCCGGCAGCGCGCCAGCGTCTCGGCGTCCCGCTCTTCGGTGCGCGGATAGTTTTCGAGGTCCGTGGGGCTGTTGAACTGCGCCGGGTTCACGAAGATCGTCACCACCACGCGGTCGCAGCTGGCCTCTGCTGCGCGGACAAGGCTCAGGTGCCCCTCGTGCAGGGCGCCCATGGTCGGCACCAGGCCCACGACCTCTCCGGCTGCCTGCCAGCGGCCCACCGCCTCGCGCAGGGCCGCCTTCGACCGCAGCACCGGGGGCCGCGCCTGCCCGACGATCCTTGCCCCTGCCATCATGCCCCGCCCTCCGGCGCCTTGTCCGAGAACACATGCTCTGCCGCCGGGAACTCGCGCGCCCGCACCGCCGCCGCGTACTCGGCAATCGCCGCCTCGGCCTGCTCGCCCAGCGTGGCGAAGCGTTTCACGAACTTGGCCTTGAAGGCGGTGAACAGCCCCAGCATGTCGTCAACCACGAGGATCTGCCCGTCACAGCCCGCCGAGGCGCCGATGCCGATGGTCGGGATCGCCACCTCTGCGGTGATGCGGTCGGCCAGCCGCTCGGGCACCTTCTCCAGCACCAGGGCAAAGGCGCCGGCCTGCGCCACCGCGCGGGCATCGGCCATCATCTGCGCGGCATCCTCGCCGCGCCCCTGCACCCTGTAGCCGCCCAGCGTGTGGATCGCCTGCGGCGTCAGGCCGATATGCGCCATGACCGGCACGCCGCGCTGGGTCAGAAAGGCGATGGTCTCGGCCATCTGCATCCCGCCTTCCAGCTTCACCGCGCCCGCCCCGGTCTCGCGCATCAGCCGCGCGGCGTTGCGAAAGGCCTGCTGGGGGCTTTCCTCGTAGGCGCCGAAGGGCAGGTCGACGACCATCATCGCCCGGCTCAGGCCGCGCCGCACCGCCTGCCCGTGCAGGATCATCATCTCCATCGTCACATCCAGCGTCGAGGTCAGCCCGTGCAGCACCATGCCGACGCTGTCGCCGACCAGCACGAAATCCACATGGGCATCCATGAACTGTGCCATCGGCGTCGTATAGGCCGTCAGGCTGACGAGGGGTGCGCCCCCTTGCGGGCCCGGATATCCATGGGCATCGGGGCCGTCTTCCTTGCCGTCGCACTCATTGCCGCCTCCTCCGCGCAATAATGTTGCGCGGAAATAGCAGATGCTGCGGCGCGGCGCCAGTGGCCGATTGTGGCCGCCCCGCCCCGGCACCTTGAAGCGGCCCGGGAAACCGGCGACAGTCGGGCGGACCGCAACAGGAGTTCCGCCATGCCCCTCCGTGCCGCCCTTGCCTCTCTGGCGCTTGCCGCCACCGCAGCCAGTGCCCAGCAGACCGACCTGACCATCGCCCTGCAGCTGGAGCCGCCGCATCTCGACCCGACCTCCGCCGCCGCGGGCGCCATCGATTCGGTGCTTTATGCCAATGTCTTCGAGGGGCTGACCCGTTTCACCGAAACCGGCGAGGTGGTGCCCGCGCTGGCCAAGAGCTGGGAGATTTCCGAGGACGGGCTGACCTATACCTTCACCCTGCAAGAGGGCGTGACCTTCCACGACGGCACCGAATTCGACGCCGAGGACGTGGTCTTTACCCTCGACCGCGCGCGCGCCGAGGACAGCACCAACGCGCAGAAGGCGCTGTACGAGGGGATCGACAGCGTCACCGCCACCGGCCCCGATACCGTGGCCATTGCGCTGCGCGAGCCCGACGGCGCGCTGCTGTTCAACCTCGCATGGGGCGACGCGGTGATCGTCGCGCCCGAAAGCATCGACGGCATCAAGCAGACGCCCGTGGGCACCGGCCCCTTCCTGTTCCGCGACTGGGTGCAGGGCGACAGCATCACGCTGGTCGCATACGAGGGCTACTGGGGCGAGAAACCGGCCCTGTCAGAGGCGACCTTCAAGTTCATCTCGGACCCAACGGCGGCTTTCGCCGCGATGATGGCGCAGGACATCGACGCCTTCGCGGGCTTCCCCGCCCCCGAGAACATCCCGCAATTTCAGGCGGATCCGCGCTTTCAGGTGCTGCTGGGTTCGACCGAGGGCGAGACCATCCTTGCCATGAACAACGCCAAGGCGCCGCTGGATGACCCCAAGGTGCGCGCGGCCATTTCCCACGCCATCGACCGGCAGGCGATCATCGACGGCGCCATGTTCGGCCTTGGCACGCCCATCGGCACGCATTTCGCCCCGCACAACCCGGATTACGTCGACCTGACGGCAGGCTCCGCCTACGACCCGGAAGAGGCAAAGCGCCTTCTGGCCGAGGCCGGGATCGCCGAGGGGCTGACCCTGACGCTGAAACTGCCGCCGCCCTCCTACGCGCGCCGGGGCGGAGAGATCATTGCCGCGCAGCTGCGGCAGGTCGGGATCGAGACGCAGATCACCAATGTCGAATGGGCGCAGTGGCTGGAAGAGGTGTTTCGCGGCAAGGACTTCGACCTGACCATCGTCAGCCATACGGAGCCGATGGACATCAACATCTATGGCCGCGAGGATTATTACTTCTCTTACGCCCGCCCCGAGTTCCGGCAGCTCATGGCCGATCTGACCGCCACGGCGGATCCGGACGAACGCTCTGCCCTGCTGAAGCAGGCGCAGGAGATGATCGCAGAGGACCACGTCAACGCCTATCTCTTCCAGCTGTCCTTCCCGACGGTGGCGGACGCGCGGCTTCAGGGCCTCTGGCAGAACCAGCCGACGCAGGCGACCGACCTGACCGGGGTCAGCTGGGCCGAGTGATCGGCCCGGACGCTCCGGCGCATCGATCCCTGCGGCGCCCTGCCGGGGCGGGGCGCCTCGCCCCCGCCTCTCGCACCGCGACGGTGGCGAGGGCGCGCCGGCCCGACAGCGGCCCGATCCTGGCAGCGTGACGGCCCGCAGGGCGGGCCTGCGGCCCACCGCCCGCCGTGGGCCCGCAGCGACCGGCCCCGCGCCAGCCATGCGTGACATCGCCGCGCGGCTGTGGTTCAAGCGGCATCGGAACGCCTGAACGGGACGCCATGCTGACCTACTTGACCCGCCGTCTTGTCTCGCTGATCCTCAGCCTTGCGGTCGCCTCGGTGGTCATCTTCCTCGCCATCGAGGTCGTGCCGGGCGATCCCGCCGCCTACATGCTGGGCATGAACGCGCAGCCCGACACGGTCGCCGCGCTGCGGGCCGAGCTGGGGCTCGATCAGGGGCGGCTGGCGCGCTACCTGTCCTGGGTCACGGGCATGCTGGGCGGAGACTTCGGCACCTCCTACACCTACCGCACGCCGGTCGCCGGGATGATCGCCGACCGGCTCTGGGTCTCGCTGCCGCTGACGCTTTATGCGCTGGCGCTGGCGGTTCTGATGGCGCTGCCCGCGGGCATCCTTGCCGCCGCGCGCCGGGGGCGGGGCGCCGACATGAGCGTGCTGGCCGCCACGCAGGTCGGCATCGCGGTGCCCAACTTCTGGTTCGCCATGCTGCTGGTGCTGGGCTTCGCCATCACCTGGCGGCTGTTCCCCTCGGGCGGTTTCCCGGGCTGGGACGATCCCCTGCAGGCGCTGCGCGCCCTGACCCTGCCCGCCGTGGCACTGGCGCTGCCGCAGGCGGCAATCCTGACCCGCGTCCTGCGCTCCTCGCTGATCGACACGCTGGGCGAGGATTACATCCGCACCGCCCGCGCCAAGGGGCTGTCGCCCTTTCAGGCTCTGTGGCGGCACGGGCTGCGCAATGCCCTGATCCCGGTGCTGACGCTGATCGGCCTGCAATTCTCGTTCCTGCTGGCGGGGGCCATCATCATCGAACAGGTCTTCTACCTGCCCGGCCTCGGGCGGCTGATCTTTCAGGCCATCGGCCAGCGCGACCTGATCGTGGTGGAAAGCACCGTGATGCTGCTGGTCTTCGCGGTCATCGCCGTGACCTTCCTGACCGACCTCGCCTATGCGGTGGCCGATCCCCGGCTGAGGCGGCGGCGATGAACCGCCCGCTGATCCTTGGCGCCGCGATCACCGCGGTCTTTCTTGCCGCCGCGGCGCTGTCCTTCGTCTGGACGCCCGGAGACGTCACGACCATGGCGATCCCCGACCGGCTTCTGCCGCCCTCGGGCACGCATTGGCTGGGCACGGACCATTTCGGGCGGGACATCCTGTCGATGCTGATGGTCGGCGCGCGGACCACCATCGCCGTGGCGCTGGTGGCGGTGGGCATCGGCATGGGCCTCGGCGTGCCCTTGGGCCTGACGGCGGCAGCCCATGCCGGCGGCTGGCTGGACGAGGTGATCTCGCGCTCGGCAGATCTGGTCTTTGCCTTCCCCAGCCTCGTGATCGCGATCCTGATCACCGCCACCTTCGGCCCCGGCGCCGTCAACGCGATCATCGCCATCGGCATCTTCAACGTGCCGGTCTTTGCCCGGCTGACGCGCGGCGCCGCCATGGGGCTTTGGCAGCGCGACTTCGTCAAGGCGGCGCGGCTCTCGGGCAAGCGCGGCGCGCGCATCGGGGCGGAGCACATCCTGCCCAACCTGATGAACCTGCTGATCGTGCAGGGCACCATCCAGTTCTCGCTGGGCATTCTGGCCGAGGCGGGGCTGTCCTACGTCGGCCTTGGCGCGCAGCCGCCGGTGCCCAGCTGGGGGCGGATGCTGGCGGATGCGCAGACGCTGGTCTCGCTGGCACCGCATGTGGCGGTGGTGCCGGGGCTGACGATCATGGCCATGGTGCTGGGGCTGAACCTCTTGGGCGACGGGCTGCGCGACGCGCTGGACCCCCGAATGCGGGCGCTGCGGGCATGACGCTGTTGCAGGTGCAGGGCCTGTCGGTGCGCTTTGGCGGCACGGCGGCGGTCGACGGGGTGAACCTGACGCTGGCCGAGGGCGAGACGCTGGCGCTGACCGGCGAGATCCGGTTCCGGCAAGAGCCTGACGGCGCTGGCGGTCATGGGCCTGCTGCCGCCGGTAGCAGAGGCCGGGGGCGCGGTGCTGTTCCGGGGCCGCGATCTGCGCGGCCTGCCGGACCGGCACATGCGCGCCCTGCGCGGGTCGGAGATCGGGCTGGTCTTTCAGGAGCCGATGAGCGCGCTGAACCCGGTGCAGACCATCGGCGACCAGATCGAAGAGGTGCTGCGCCTGCCCCGCCCCGGCCATGTGCCGCCCCGGCGCGCCGAGGCCCGGGCCCGGGTGCGCGCCCTGCTCGACCGCGTCGGCCTGTCGGTGCCGCCCTCGCGCTATCCGCACGAGCTGTCGGGCGGTCAGCGGCAGCGTGTCGTCATCGCCATGGCGGTGGCCAACCGCCCGCGCCTGCTGATCGCCGACGAGCCGACCACGGCGCTGGACGTCACCACGCAGGCGCAGATCCTCGACCTGCTGAAGTCGCTGACCCGCTCCGAGGGCATGGCGCTTCTGATGATCACCCACGATCTTGCCGTCGTGGCCGGAATGGCCAACCGCATCGCCGTCATGCAGGCCGGGCGCGTGGTCGAACAGGGACCGGCCGCCACGCTTCTGGCCGCGCCGCGCCATCCCTACACGCAGGCCCTTCTGGCGGCCTCGACCCATACGGCCACGCTGCCGCCACCGCGCCCCGGGGCGCCCTTCCTGCGGCTGGACCGGGTATCCTGCCACTACCGGCTGCCGCGCCCGCACCCGCTGGCCCGCGCCCCGGTGTTCGAGGCGGTCCGTTCGGTCTCGCTGACGCTGCATGCGGGCGAGCGGGTCGGTCTGGTGGGCGAATCCGGTTGCGGCAAGTCCACCCTCGCCCGCGCCATCCTGGGGCTGGAGCCGACGGCAGAGGGCCGGATCGCGCTGGCGGATGGCGATCCGCACCGGCACCGGCGCATTCAGGCGGTGTTTCAGGACCCCTACGGCTCTTTCAACCCGCGCCACCGGGTCGCGCGGCTGCTGGGCGAGCCCTTTCACCTGCGCCGCACCCCGCCCCGGGGCGAGGCCCGGCATCAGGCGCTGGCCGAGGCGCTGACGGTACCGTGGGCCTGTCGCCGGATATGCTGGGCCGCCACATCCATGCCTTCTCGGGCGGGCAGCGGCAGCGCCTTGCCATCGCCCGCGCGCTGATGATCCGCCCCGAGATGATCGTCTTCGACGAGGCGGTCTCGGCGCTGGACGTGCGGGTGCGGGCGCAGATCCTCGACCTGCTGGCGGCGCTGGCCGGGACAACCGGGCTGGGCTGGCTGTTCATCAGCCACGACCTGTCGGTGGTGCGCGCCATCTGCGACCGGGTTCTGGTGATGCGGGCCGGGCAGATCGTCGAGGACGGCCCGGCAGAGCAGGTCTTTTCCGACCCGCAGCACCCCTACACCCGCGCCCTTCTGGCCGCCACGCCGCGCCTGCCGGGGCGCCGGGCGGACTGATCGTCTGCACCGTGGGGGGCTTGCGGCAGGGGCAGGGCGCGGAGAAGACCGGCGGGGACAGCCTCCACCCAGCCCACACGGGGACGCCCGGTGCACGCTGGCGTGACCCCGACCCTGCGGTGCCCCGCCGACCCGGACGGAACCCGTCGCACGCCCACACCGGTCGCGGAGGCATCCCGGATGCACCCGGCGCACGGACCACGGCGCCCCTTGTCTTTCCCCGCCGCGCGCCCGAATCTGGCGCACGACACAGGAGCCTGCCATGCACCCCGGACCCCAGAACCTGATCACCGATATTCCGGGCCTGCGCGTCGGCAATGCCCAGGATGCCGCGCTGAAGTCCGGCTGCACCGTGCTGCTCGGCGATGCGCCCTTCGTGGCCTCGGTCGCGGTCCACGGCGGCGCGCCGGGCACACGCGAAACCGACCTTCTGGCACCCGACAAAATGGCGCCCGGCGTCGATGCCCTCGTGCTGTCGGGCGGCAGCGCCTTCGGCCTTGCCTCGGCCCAGGGGGTGATGGATGCGCTGCATGCCATGGGGCGCGGCTTCCCGGTGCTGTCGGCCCGGGTGCCGCTGGTGCCCGCCGCGATCCTCTTCGACCTGCTCAACGGTGGCGACAAGGACTGGTCCGAAAACCCCTACCCAGCGCTTGGCCGGGCGGCGCTGCAACAGGCGGCGAGGCGGTTCGCCCTTGGCAGCCACGGCGCCGGGACCGGCGCGCAGACGGCGATGCACAAGGGTGGGCTGGGATCGGCGAGCCTGATCCTCGACGACGGCACCACGGTGGGCGCGCTGGTGGCGGTGAACCCCATCGGCAGCGTCACCACGCCCTCCGGGCGGCATTTCTGGGCGGCCCCCTTCGAGTTCGGCACGGAATTCGGCGGCCTCGGCCCCGATCCGGCGGGCTTTGCCCCGATGCCGCCCAGCCGCAAGGCGCAGGCCATGGCGATGCAGGGCAACACGACGATCGCCATCGTGGGATGCGATCTCGCGCTGGACAAGGCGCAGTGTCACCGGCTGGCGGTGGCGGCGCATGACGGGCTGGCCCGGGCCATCGTGCCCTCGCATACGCCGATGGACGGGGACCTGGTCTTCGCGCTTGGCACGGGGTCGCGCAGGCTGGAAGACCCGGCGGTGCAGCTGGCGCAGGCGGGCCATGCGGCCAGCCTGTGCCTTGCCCGCGCCATCGCCCGCGCCGTGTGGGAGGCGACGCCCGCCCCGGGCGACCCCCTGCCCTGCCTGCGCGACGAACTGGCGGGCTGACCCTGCCGGGCGGGAGCCGTGGGCGCAGCGTCACCCCGGCCCAGGCGCAGGCGCGCCGCTTGGGACCGCCCGGTGCCGGCACCGGGGCCGCAGGACACTGAGAACCCGTGAACCCGAGCTTAACCGAATCGCCTCACGGTGGAGGGCGGTAGGGAGAGGGACGTTTCCTCAGCATTTCGTTGACCGGGCGCGCGCTTGCCCGGCCCCCTCCGCCGGACCACGATACGGGCCGCCGCCTGCCGGGGCTACCGCAGCTTCGGCGGCTTGTCCGGGTCGCTGCCCGGCGCGGCGCGTTCGACCGCGACCTTCGGCGTTTCGGGTTCCGGCAGGTCGAAGCGCAATGCCACCCGCGCCAGCGCGGCGGTCAGCGGATCGCTGTCCGCAAGGAAGGCCACGTCCAGCACACCCGCGTCCAGCCCGGAAAAGACCAGCGCTTCGTTGACGGCCCCCGCAAGGGCGCGCTCGGCCCCCTCACGCACGCCGGTGATCCCAAGCAGGTGCCCGCGACCGCCGCCTTCGTAGACCACGGCGGCCAGGTAGGCGCGCCGCGCCAGCCCGGCGGCCCCGGCCAGCTTTGCATCCAGCGCCGTCACCAGCACCTCCGGCACCTGCGGGGCGGAAAACTCTTCGGCGCGCGCCTCCGCGGCTTCGGGGCCGGTGCCCAGCGTGTCGACCAGCCAGGTCAGCGCCTCGGGCGGCAGAAGCGTCTGAGAGGCCCCCTGTTCGAGATTCAGCGCCAGCCCGAAACCCTGCGGCGCCAGCATCCCCGCCAGCGCGCGCCCGGACAACGCGGCATAGGGCACGGCGCGCCCGGCAAAGCCCGCCAGGCGGTCCTCCAGGTCGAAGGCCAGCACGTATTGCGTGCCCTCGATCTCGAAGACCTCCGGGGCGATATCCGCGCCCTGCGGCTCCGCCGTCAGCATCAGGAAGAGTTCCGCGCCCGCGAGCGTATCGTAGAACCGCAAGCGGGCGGCATCGCTGCCCGTGGTTTCCATCGCGGCATGCGCCGTATCGAGCGGGGTCGTCGTCATGAAAGCACCTCTGCCACGCGCGCCCGGAGCACCGGCAGAAGCTCTGCCGCGAACCAGGGGTTTCGCTTCAGCCACCCGGTATTGCGCCAGGACGGATGCGGCAAGGGGATCGCCCCGGGCAGAAAGTCGCGCCAGCGCAGGACGGTGGCGGTGACGCCCTCGCGGGTGCCAAGATGCCAGCGTTGCGCCGGGCCGCCGATCGGCAGGATCAGGCGCAGGTTGGGCAGGCCCTGCATCACCGGGCTCCGCCAGGTCCGCGCGCAGATCGGCGGCGGCGGCAGGTCGGCGCCCCTGCGGTAGCCGGGAAAGCAGAAAGCCATGGGCAGGATGGCGACACGGGTGCTGTCGTAGAAGGCGGCCTCGTCCAGCCCCAGCCAGTCGCGCAGGCGGTCGCCCGAGGGGTCTGTGAAGGGTGTGCCAGAGGCATGGACCCGCGCGCCCGGCGCCTGCCCGGCGATCAGCAGCCGCGCCGTCGGCGCGACCCGCAGCACCGGGCGCGGGTGGTGGGCCGTCTCGGTTGCGGCAAAGCGCTCGGCACAAAGGGTGCAGGCGCGGATGCGTGTGGCAAGATCCGTCATCGGCCAGAAGGTAGGGCAAGGCGCACGCCGGTGAAAGGCCGATACTTCGACAAACCTTGAAACGAGAGTTGACACGCAGCCACATTTCTAGAAATCTAGAATCATGAAAATGAATGACTCGCCCCCCGCCCTGCTGACCCTGTCGACCGCCGCCTCGAAATTCGCGGCGCTTGGGTCCGAACAACGTCTTGCCGTCCTGCACGCCCTTGTCCGGTCCGGCCCCGAGGGGCTGAGCATCGGCGACCTCGGGCAGCGCTGCGGCATCACCGGCTCGACGCTGACCCATCACCTGAAGATCCTCGCCGCCGCCGGTCTGGTCCGGCAAGAGCGGCAGGGCCGGTCCACCATCTGCGCGGGCGCCGATTTCGAGGAAGTCCGGGCGCTCTCCGATTACCTTCTGCAACATTGCTGCGCCGATATCGGACGCCCCTCCGGAGTTCACGATCATGGCTGAGACATCCGCCGCCACCGCGTCCCGCCTGCCCCGGCTGCCCAAGGCCTGGCTTGCCTCGGCCCTGATCCTTGGCGCGGTTGCGCTGCTGGACCTGCCGCAGGCCTGGCCGACAGTCACCTTCACCGCGAACGCCCTGCTGCATACCGCGCCCTTCATCCTTTTCGCCGTCTTCGCCGTCGCCTTCCTGAAAGCCTCGGGGGCGGAAGCCCTGCTGGCGCGCGCCTTCGAGGGGCGCGAAACGCGGATGATCGTGATGGCCGCGGCCCTGGGCGGGCTGTCGCCCTTCTGTTCCTGCGAGGTCATCCCCTTCATCGCGGCCCTGCTGGCGGTGGGGGCGCCGCTGAGCGCGGTCATGGCCTTCTGGCTGGCCTCGCCGCTGATGGACCCGGCGATGTTCACGATCACCGCCGGAACGCTGGGGCTGGACTTCGCGCTGGCCAAGGCGCTGGCCGCCATCGGGCTGGGGCTGCTGGGCGGCTTCGGCACCCGGGCCTTCGCGGGCACCGTGGTCTTCCGCGACCCGCTGCGCGCGCAGCCCAAGGTCGGCGGCTGCTGCGCGGCGCAGAAACCCTTCGGCGGGCAGCCGGTCTGGCGCTTCTGGCAGGATCCGGCCCGGCGCGAGACCTTCCGCGAAACGGCGCTGACCAATGGCCTGTTCCTGCTGAAGTGGCTGACGCTGGCCTATGTCATCGAAGCGGTGATGCTGCGCTATATCCCGGCAGAGACTATCGCCGGGGTGCTGGGCGGCACCGGGCTGTGGCCGGTGCTCATGGGGGCCCTTGTCGGGGCGCCGGCCTACCTGAACGGCTATGCCGCCGTGCCGCTGGTCGACGCCCTGCTGCAACAGGGCATGGCACCGGGGGCGGCCATGAGCTTTGTCATCGCGGGCGGCGTCAGCTGCATCCCCGCCGCCGTCGCGGTCTGGGCACTGGTCAAGCCCCGGATCTTCGCGGCCTACGCAGGCTTCGCGCTGACCGGGGCGCTGATCGCCGGGCTGGCCTCGGGGCGCCGTGGCCTGACCGCCGCCGCCCTTGCCCGGCAGTGACCGACAGTGTCCGGCGCGGTAATGCGCGGCGGCACCGGGCGTCCCGCAAGGGGCGCCTCCCCCTCTGGACCGTGGCGACCCCACGCGCCCTGAACGGTGACCCGAGGCGCCCCCAAGGGCCGAACACCGCCACCCTGCGCCCCAAACCGACAAAAAGGCAGCGCCATCCCCCGCTCTGGCGCGTTGCCCGGCAGGTTTCCATCCGTTACACCTGAGGGAAGAACGGAAGAACAAGAGACTATTTTCCGACAGGGGGGCTTATGTATCGCGTCTGGAACTTTCTGGCCAGCTACTCTTTGCTGCTTATCTTCGGCGCCCTCGCGGCGCTGGTCTGGGCCAATCTGGACGTGATCGCCCCGGTCGCCGGGAATCCGCATTACTGGGCCGACACCTATCACAACTTCGTCGAGTTCGTGATCTGGGACCACGCCCCCATCGGGCACTGGCATGCCGCGCATATCGCCGCCTCTGACCCGACCTTCGCCGACCTGGTCGCGGGCGGGGCGGAGGTTCTGACCGACGCCGAGGGGCACGAATACGTGCTGGGCGAAGGCTACCGCACGCTGACCTTCCACTATCTCGTCAACGACATCCTCATGGCCTTCTTCTTCGGCATCGCCGCCAAGGAAGTCTGGGAGGCCGTCATCCTTGAAAACGGGTCGCTGCGCGGCAAGAAGGCCGCGACGCCGCTGTTCGCCACCGCCGGTGGCATGTTCGGCCCGATCGCGGTCTATCTGGGCCTCGCCGCCGTTCTGGGCTCGGAAACCTACAACGCGGTGGCCAACGGCTGGGCCATCCCCACCGCCACCGACATCGCGTTCTCCTACCTCGTCGGGCGCATCGTCTTTGGCGCCGGTCACCCGGCGGTGCGCTTCCTGCTGCTTCTGGCCATCGCGGACGACGCGGCGGGGCTGATCATCCTTGCGATCTTCTACCCCTCCGGGGAACTGGCGCCGGAATGGCTGCTGCTGTCGGTGGGCGCCGCCGCGGGGGTCTTCCTGCTGGCCAACTGGCTGCCGCGCCGCATGGACCGGGGCAAGCAGGACCGCCCGAATTCGACTTGGGTGCGCGAGGTCCTGGGCTTCTGGCCCTATGCGCTGGCGGGCGCCCTGTCGTGGTACGGCTTCATGATGTCGGGCCTGCACCCCGCCCTGGGCCTGCTGCCGGTGGTCCCGGCCATCCCCCATGCCGACCGCGCCTTCGGCATCTTCGCCGCCGCCGAGGAACACCTGACCGACCTGCTGAACCACATCGAACACGGGCTGAAATACCCCGTCGAGGTGGTGCTGTTCTTCTTCGGCCTGCTCAACGCGGGGGTGCAGTTCTCTTCGATGGGCGCCGCCACCTGGCTGGTTCTGGCGGGCCTGCTGATCGGCAAGCCCATCGGGATCTTCCTCTTCGGCTGGATCGCCGCCGTGCCGCTGAAACTGGGCATGCCGCAGGGCATGCGGCTGATCGACCTCGTGGTGATCGGCTTCGTCGCGGCCATCGGGTTCACCGTCTCGCTCTTCGTGGCCTCTGTCGCCTTCGGGCCGGGTGAGGTGCAGGATGCCGCCAAGATGGGCGCCCTTCTGTCCTTCTTCGCCGCCGTGGCCGCCATCGCCGCGGGCAAGATCACCCGCGTCGAAAAACACGAGCTTTAACGAACAATTCGGGCAAAATCCGCATTGTCGAGCGCGCGTCCCCAACCGGGGGCGCGCGTTGTCTTTGTTGCCCCCCGGGTCATAATGTGGCCCAAGTTCTTTTCTAGACCGGCCCGGTTCCCAAATACGGGGAACACGAACACCAAGGGGCACCCCGGATGTTGGAATTCGACATGGTCAGCAAGTCCTTCTGGACCGGCACCCAGCGCAAGGTGATCCTTGACCGTGTGTCGTTCCGCGTGGACCTGGGCGAGTCGCTGGGCATCCTTGCCCCCAACGGCACCGGCAAGACCACCGTGATCAAGATGATGGCCGGACTGGAAAAACCCGACGAGGGCGAGATCCGGCGCGGCTGCCGCATCTCCTTCCCGCTGGGCTTCATGGGCGGGGTGGTGTCGAAGATCTCGGCCAAGGAGAACGCGCGCTTCATCGCGCGGCTCTACGGGCTTGACCCCGATTACGTCGAAAGCTTCTGTCGCTGGCTCTGCGACCTGAAGGAATATTTCGACCAGCCCATCGGCACCTATTCCTCCGGCATGCGGGCGCGCTTTACCTTTGCGCTGATGCTGGCGCTGGACTTCGACATGTACCTGATCGACGAGGGCATGCCGAATTCCACCGACGCGAATTTCAACAAGAAGGCCGGCGACCTGCTGGCGGAACGGCTGCGCACGACAACGATCATCATCGTCAGCCACCAGCCGCAGATCCTCGAGAAATTCGCCCGCAAGGCCGCCGTCCTGATGGATGGCAAGCTGCATATGTTCGACACCTTGGAAGAAGCGAAACGGCTCTATGACTACGAAACCCAAGGCTAAGAAATTCCGCATCCGCCGTCCGTCCGGGGACGAGACGCCCCGCCCCCGCCCCAGTTTTGCCAAGGCGGAGCCCGCCGGTGTCGCCGCGAACCAGCCGCCCCCTGCCACGCCGGATGCGGCGCCTGCGGGCTCCCGCGCCGCGCCGCCGAAGGCCGCGCCCACGCCCGAGACCGCGCCCCGCAGCGGCGCGGTGGACAGCGCCCGGCAGGTCGCCGGGGAAACCGACATGGACGCAATCCGCAAGGAGGGGCTGACCGGTCGCCAGCTGCGCATGGCGCGCCGCGTGGCGCAGAAGCACGGCCTTGCGCCGACCTCGGATTTCGACGCGGTGCGCCTGTTGCGCGCCCGTGGCATCGACCCGTTCCAGCGCGCCAACACGCTGGAACTCGTCCAGCCCGAGCAGGCGCCGGACCCGGACAAGCGCCCCGAGCCCGAGGTGCAGCTGCCGCAGACCATCGCCGTCAAGAAGGACCAGCTTCCCTCGACAGAGACGGTCTCTCCTGCCGAACGCCGCGCCGCTGAAATCCAGCGCATCCAGCGCGACCTTGCCGCCCGCCGCCGCAGGAAAAGCCTGCTGCTGCTGGTGCGTCTGGCCGCCTTCGTGCTGCTGCCGACGGTGCTGGCCGGATATTACTACTACGCCGTCGCCACGCCGATGTATTCGACGAAGTCCGAGTTCCTGATCCTCAAGGCGGAAAGTTCGGGCGGCGCCATGGGCTCTCTGTTCTCGGGCACCCAGTTCGCCACCAACCAGGACGCCATCGCGGTGCAATCCTACCTGACCTCGAAGGACGCGATGCTGCGGCTGGATCAGGACGTGGGCTTCAAATCGCACTACACGCAGGCCTGGATCGACCCGATCCAGCGCCTGTCCGAGGAACCCACCAACGAAGCGGCCTACAAGGTTTACAAGAAGAACATCGAGATCGGCTATGATCCGACCGAGGGCGTGATCAAGATGGAGATCATGGCCGCCGACCCCGAAACCGCCGCCGAATTCAGCCGCGCCCTGATCGGCTACGCCGAAGAGCGGGTCGATACCCTGTCGCTGCGCAAGCGGTCGAACGCGGTCGAGGACGCAGAGGCCGGGCTGATCGCCGCCGAAGAGGACCGCCGCGCCGCGCAGGAGCTTCTGGTGCGCATGCAGCAAGAGGGCAATATCGTCGACCCCGAGGCGCGCATCGCCTCGCTGCGGCAGCAGATCAGCACCTATGAATTGCAGTTGCAGGAAAAGCGGTTGCAGTTGCAGGCCCTGCTGGACAACGCGCGCCCGAACCGGGCCAAGGTCGACGGCACCAGCGGCGACGTCCGGCGGCTGGAGGCCCTGCTTGCGGACCTGAACGCGCAGATGACGCAGGCCGCCGAGGGCGAAGGGTCGCTGGCCGAGAAGGCAATCCAGATCAAGCTGGCCGAGGCCGATCTCGCCACCCGCGACCTGATGCTGCAGACCGCGCTGGAACGGCTGGAGCAGGCCCGCCGCGACGCCGACAGCCGTGCCCGCTACCTGACCACCTCGGTGGTGCCCGTGGCCTCGGAAGACCCGAGCTACCCGCGCAAGTTCGAGAACACGATCCTCGCCTTCCTGATCTTCGGCGGCATCTACCTGATGATCTCGCTGACCGCCTCGATCCTGCGCGAACAGGTCGCCAGCTGACGCCCGGCACCGCCGGTATCCCTTCCGCGCAGCGGCCCTGACCCGGCCTGCCGCATGGGGGACGCCGCCGCCCGCGCATCGCCCACGGTGCTGACGACTGCGATAAATGCGCCGGTGGAAAGGATGTTCGGAAATCTGCTTGCACCTTCCTGCGACGTTTTGCTAAACGCGTCGACGGAGAGGTGGCCGAGTGGTCGAAGGCGCACGCCTGGAAAGTGTGTAGGCGGGGAACCGTCTCGAGGGTTCGAATCCCTTCCTCTCCGCCATAATTCTGGCGACGCAAAGACAAGGCCCCCTGCGGGCCTTTTTCTTTTGGATCAATACGGTTGAGCCGGGGCATCCGACCTGCGAGGGCTGCCTATTGGCCCGAAATCGGTCCCTGAACGCCCTGCCCCCTTTTTTGCCGCGATGGGGCGGCCCGGCCTATCCCTGTCGCGCGATGCGCCTCGAAAGCAGGGCCTTTCGGATCAGCTCGGCCAGGGTGCCGGCGACAAGCCCCAGCATTGGGTTCACCATGACCGTGGCCAGAGCCGTCGCCGCGATGACCGGGCGGCAGGAGGGCCGCGCGTCGATCAGGCGGCGGCTGACGGCAAGATCCCATGCCGCGATCAGCAGCAGGGCGCCAAGCGTCGCGGTGGGAATGGCGGACAGGACCGCCCCCTGCATCTGGGTGGGCAGCAGCGCGACGACCAGCAGCAGGCCCCCGATCAGGCAGGGCGCCGCACCGCTGCGGGCACCGAAGCGGTGATGCGCCGCGACACCGCCCGCGCCGTGGCACATGGGCAGGGCCCCCAGCGGCGCCAGCACAAGATTGGCCAGCCCCGAGGTCAGGCACAGCCGGCGCGGGGTGACATGGGCCGCGCGCGCGCCGAACAGATCGCCCGCGACCAGCGAGGTCAGGAAGACTGCATTGGTCAGGGTCAGGGCCAGCTGCGGCAGGGCCATGTCGGTAACCGCGCGGCGCAGTTCCTGCGCATCGGGGATGCCCATGGGCCAGGGCGCGGCGGCCAGCACGGGCGCCTCGGGCAGGCCCAGCATCATCCCGGCACCGACGCCGGTGGCAATCGTCAGCATGGCCGCATGGGTTCCGACCCGCAGCGCAACCAGAGCGACCCCAAGCGACAGCGCGCCGGTCAGCCAGTGTTCCCGCATCAGCCCGACCGCGACCCAGGCCAGCGACAGCCCCAGCCCCAGTTGCAGACCCGACAGCACCGATTGCGGCACCAGCCGCCTGATCCGGTCGATCAGCCCGGTGCCACCCAGCCCCAGCAAGACCAGCCCGATCAGCACCCCGCTCAGGGCGATCTCGGTCGGCGAGGCGACCCCCAGCAGCGCCACCGCCGCAATCGCCTTCATCGGCTGCACCGGGATCGGCAGGCGATAGACAAGCCCCGTGGCGATGTAGAACAGGCCAAAGCCCAGCAGCACCATCTGCGGCGACAGCCCGGCAAGCGCAATGGCGCCAAGGCCCAGCGGCAGCAGCGTGCCGATGTCGCCCAGGGCCCCGTTGGCCTCGCGCAGGTCGAGGCGGAATGCATGTCCTCGCGGATCACCCATGGCCATTTGCCCCGTTGAAATCGCGTCGCCGCATCATATCCTGAAGGCAAGACAATTTCAGCAACAGAGGAAAGCCCATGAAAATCAGCGCGCGCAACAAGCTGGCCGGAACCGTTGTCGGCATCGAGAAGGGCTCGGTCAATTCCACGGTCCAGATCGATCTTGGCGGGGCGGTGATTGTCACGGCGATGATCACCAATGCCTCGGTCGAGGAGATGGGGCTTGAGATCGGCAAGACCGCCTACGCCATCGTGAAGGCGTCGGACGTCATGGTCGGCGCAGACTGAGACAACGACGGCAGGCAGACCCTGCGGCCCGAAGAGGTGGTTTCGACCGTGACCGGCAGGCCGTAGACGGTGGACAGGTTCGGGTCCGTCAGCACCTCCGGGGCGGGGCCTTCGGCGTGCACACCGCCCCGGCACATCAGCAGAACCCGCGCGTCCAGCGCAAAGGCCTGATCCGGGTCATGGGTGGACAGGATCACCCCGTGACCCTCTGCCGAGGCATCGCGGGCAAGCGCCGCGATCTGCGCCAGCACCTGCGCCTGATTGCCGAAGTCGAGACTGGCGGTCGGCTCGTCCATGACGATCAGCGCCGCCTCCTGCGCCAGCGCACGCGCGATCAGCACCAGCTGCCGCTGGCCGCCGGACAGGCGCGAATAGTCGCGATGGGCAAGGTCGTGGATACCAAGCCGCCGCATGGCGTCATGGGCAGCGGCGCGGTCGGCCTTGCCGGGCTGGGCAAAGGCCCCCAGCCGGGCGGTCCGCCCCATCAGCACGACCTCGACGGCCTCGAAGGGAAAGGGCGGCGCGTGGGCCTGCGGCACATAGGCGACCGCCCGCGCGATCGCGGCCCGGGTCATGGCGGTGATCGGGCGCCCGTTCAGCAGGACCGTGCCCCCTAGCGCCGGCAACAGGCCCAGCAGCGTGCGGAACAGGGTGGTCTTGCCGCAGCCGTTCGGGCCCAGCAGGCAGAGGATCTCTCCGGGCTTCACCGCGACCGACAGGCCGGTCCCGATGGGCCTTGCGCCATAGCCGATGGCAAGGTCGCGCGCCTCCAGCATCACGACCACCCGCGGCGCCCGCGCGCCAGAAGCCAGACAAAGAACGGCGCGCCGATGACGGCGGTCAGCACGCCCAGCGGAACCTCGACCGCGGCGATGGTCCGCGCCAGCGTGTCGACGATCAGCAGGTAACAGGCACCGATCAGCGCCGAGGCGGGCAGCAGCCGCGCAAAACCCGGCCCGACCAGCATGCGCGCGATATGCGGAATGACCAGCCCGACCCAGCCGACAACCCCGGCCAGCGCCGTGACGCTTGCGGTGATCAGCGTCGCCGCCGCGATCACCACGAACCGGGTGCGCCCGGCCTCGATCCCCAGCGCGCGGGCCTCGTCGTCGCCCAGCGACAGCACGTTGATGCGCCAGCGCAGCAGCGCCAGCGGGATCAGCCCCACCAGCACCATGGGCAGGGCTGGCAGGATGTCCCGCGTCGTGATCGAGGCCAGCGAGCCCAGCAGCCAGAAGGTGATCGCGGGCAGTTGATCGTAGGGGTCGGCCATGACCTTCAGCAGCGAGGTCGCCGCCCCCGCCAGCGCGCCGACCACCACCCCCAGAAGGACCAGTGTCAGGGTCCGGTCGGTATTGCGCACCAAAGCGCCGACCAGCATCACAACGCCCACCGCCACCATGCCCCCGACAAAGGCCGAGGCACTGGATCGCCGCCACCGGCAGCGACAGGAAGATGCCCGCCACCGCGCCCAGCCCCGCGCCCGCCGAAACCCCGAGGATGTCCGGCGAAACAAGCGGGTTGCGGAACAGCGCCTGATAGCTTGCCCCCGCCGCCGCAAGGGCCGCGCCGACCAGCAGCGCCGCGCCCACGCGCGGCAGGCGGATGTTCCAGACGACGATCTGCGCCTGCGGGTCGCCCTGCCCGGTCAGCGCCGCCAGAACCTGCCCCGGTGTCAGCGCATAGGGGCCGATCATCACGGCCCCGAAGGCCAGAAGCGCCAGCGCGACCGCCAGCGCCCCGGTCAGGGTCAGACCGGGGCGCGGCAGGCTTACATCGGCGGTCGTCCCTCGGCCCATTCCAGCAGCCTTTCCAGATCCTCGTCGGCCAGGTCGACGTGATAATAGAGCTTGTAGAAAGCCCGGGTGTCCTCGCGCAGGTCGCCCTGCCAGCGGTCAGGATACAGCAGTCCCGCCATCCAGTGCAGCCCGATCATCCGGTTCAGCGACGGCGGCTCGGTCGATCCAGCCGAAGGGCGCGGTGGGCGACAGGTAGACCCGCCCCCGCTGCACCGCGTCAATCCCCTGCCACATCGGATCGTCGAAGACGCTGGCAAAGAAATTCGGATCCCATGTCACGACGGTATCGGGGTTGGCGACGATCAGCTGTTCCATCGAGGCATTCACCAGCCCCTTCGACGCCCCGCCGTCATCGGCCACGTTCCGCCCCCCGGCGCGTTCGATGATCTCGGTGTTGATCGAGCCTTTCATGCCGGTTTCCAGCCCCTCGGGGCCACGGGCAAGATAGACCCTCGGGCGCGCCTCCTCGGGCACCGCCTCCAGCACCGCGTCAAGCCGGGCAAACCGCGCCTCGACATCCTGCGCCAGCGCCGCGCCGCGCCCGGACACGCCAAGGGCCTCGCCCAGGATGCGCAGCGCCTCGACGGTGTTGTCGAAGCGCCCGTCGATCAGCAGGTAGGGGATGCCGGTCTGCTCCTGCACCCGGTCGGCAAGGTCGATATAGGTGTCGCGCACGCTGCCGAAGTCGACGATCAGGTCGGGCTTGATCTCCAGCACGCGCTCGAGGTTCGCCTCGCCGCCCCGCCCGGTCAGGCGCCCCGTCTCGGGCAGGTCGCGGTAGGGCTCTGCCACATAGGTGCGCTCTTCGGGACGCAGGGCGCGTGGCCAACCGGCCAGCGCCTCGGGCTTCAGCACGTAGACCAGAACCGAGGCCGGCGGGCCCGCCGCGAAGACGGTGGTCACCGTATCCGGCACCTCGACCACGCGCCCGGCGCTGTCGGTCACGGTGCGCGCCTGAACCGGCGCGGCCAGAAGCGCGAGGATGACAAGGAGAAACCGCATCTTACCCTCCGTTCGGGGTGTCAAAGCCGTAATCGGCCAGCACCGTCTGCCCGTCCGGCGACAGGATGTAATCGGCCAGCGCCTGCGCACCCTCGGGGGCGCCCTGCAGCACGATCAGCCCGTAATCGGCACCGACGGACAGCGCCTCCGGGATCTGGACGATCTGCAGGTCCGGCACCTCTTTGCGCGCCAGCACGGCATTGGTGCAGTAGGTCAGGAAGACATCCGCCTGATCGCTGTCCATCACCCAGGCATAGGTGTTGCGGCCCTCGGGCGGCGTCGCGCTGTCGGGACCGCCGGTCAGTTGCAGCGCCTTGCCCTTCAGCGCCTCGGCGTGGCCGCTTTTGTCGAACAGGGCAAAGGCATAGTCGCCGGACGGGTCCGCCTTGGGGGTCGAGGTGCCCAGCCGCGTGTCCTCGGCCAGCATGACGTCCAGCAGGCTCTCCGTGGAGACCGCGACCTCGGGCCGGGCCAGCGCACACAGGCGGTTCCGGGCGAACAGCGTCACCGCGCCGCCCTTGCCCGCGTCGGCCAGCGTCTGGGGGTGGCGCATGTTGGCCGAGGCGAAGACATGGGCCGTCTCGCCCGCCTCGATCCGCTCGCGCATCAGGCCCGAGGGGCCAAAGCTGGTGGCAACGGCGGCGCCCGTGGCGTCAGAGTAGTCCTGCGCCACGTCCGACAGCGCGGCCTTGAGGCTGCCCGCCGCGAACAGCGACACCTCCTGTGCCATGGCGGGGGTCAGGGTCACCGCGAGGGCGGCGGCAAGCAGGGGGGTCTTGTGCATGGATAGTCTCCCAAATTCTGTCTCAGGCGGTCTGGCTGTCGCCGGGCTGCGGGGGCGCCTTCGGGGTAAAGGCGCAGCGGTCCGGCTTGAGGTCGAGCAACGGCGTGCCGTCGACGCAATCGAGCCCCTGCACATGCAGCACGGGCCCCTCGATCCGCAGCAGCCGCACCATCGACGTGCCGATCGGGTTGGGCCGCGCGGGCGAGCGCAGGGCAAAGGTGCCCACGGTGCTGCCGTCGCTGCGCGGGCTTTGCCGCGTCAGGTCGCGGCGGCTTTGGTCCAGCCAGTACAGCACCTCGATGCTGTCATAGGCCTCCAGCCCCTCAAGCGCGTCCAGCCAGAGCGGATCAAGCTCGATCCTGCATTCCGGCCCGTCGATGCGGCCCTGCCGGGGGCAGTCCGCCCGGTCGTGCCAGGGTGTGCGAATCCGGCCGATGAAGCGCAGCGCGCCATCCGAGGGCGGCGCAACCGGGACCGTTCTTTCATTCTCGCGGAGATCATCGGACATGGGCGCCGCCTCCTGTAATTTGTGCAGTTGAACATGAGCAGAGGATCGGCATGTTTCTCGGCTTTCAGAAAGAATGCCCACAAAGAACCGGAGATGCCAGCAGGCATCTTGGAGGCCTGCCACCCGGGGCGGTGTCACCTGCGGGACAGAATACAAGGCAATGCATGATTTTGCAGCGCATCGAACAGAAAACCGAACCGGTCGGGGACACCGAGGTCAGCGACCTGCCGTTTCGACCCGAAAGGCCCGGACCCGCATGGCAAAAAAGTTTCCCCGCTCCGATGCCGGCCAGGCCGGGACGACGCGCCGCGCCATCGCGCGGAAGACCGGTCGGCGCATCGCAGGGACCGGCGCACCGTCACAGAAGCCCGCCAGCCTACCGGGGCGGGCAAGCGCCCCGAACCGCGCTGCCTTCAGGTCGCACCGGCCCTGTCGCAGAACCGCTACCCCGGGGTGACCGAGACCTCTGTGCCCCAGTCGCGGCAGGCGGCGGCAAGGCCCGCCCCCGGCGAGCGGTCGGTAAAGAAGACATCGACCTCGCCCAGCGAACAGATCCGCGCCGGGGCGCTGCGCTTGAACTTGGAATGGTCGGCGACAAGGAAGGTCCGCCGGGACTGCTGCAGGATCGACTGGCTGACGCCGACCTCCTGTATGTCGAAATCCAGAAGATCGCCGTCGCGGTCCAGCGCCGAGCAGCCGATCACCGCGAGGTCGAACTTGAACTTGCGGATCGTGTCGGTGGCAAGGCTGCCGATCAACCCGCCATCGGCGCGGCGCAGGTGGCCGCCGGTCACCACCACCTCGCAAGAGGCATTGGCCGCAAGGATCGTGGCCACGTTGATATTGTTGGTCACCACCATCAGCCCGTCGTGGTGCAGAAGCTCGCGGGCGACCGCCTCTGTGCTGGTGCCGATGTTCAGGAACAGCGAGATGTCGTTGGGAATGCGCGCGGCGCAGGCCTGCGCAATGGCCGCCTTGGCGCCGGGGTTCAGGGCGCGGCGCTCTTCGTAGCCGATGTTCATCGTGCCCGAGGGCAGCACCGCGCCGCCATGGACCCGGTCCAGCCGCCCGGCCTCGGCCAGATCGGTCAGGTCGCGGCGGATGGTCTGATGGGTCACGCCGAAATGCGCGGCCAGCCCTTCGACCGTGACCCTGCCGTCACGCCGCGCGATCTCGAGGATTTCCGGATGGCGAAAGGTCTGCGACATGCCCGGCTTTCGAAAATGTTCGGTTTTGCGCGGATCATGCGAAGATGCTGGCGCAGGTGCAAGCGCGATTCGCAAATTGCTGCCATGCGGCGCCACTTTTGCTGCATACGCATCCATGACGGGAGAAATTTTCCCCGCAAAAACAAGCGACCCGCAAAAGGGAACGAAAACGAAAAATTCTTGTTGCGAAAATGCGCGTCTGCCGCCAGTTTCAGCATCGGGAGGATCGTCGTGGATCAGGATCGACCGAAAACAACCGACCTGTTCGTGATCGGGGGCGGCATCAACGGCTGCGGCATCGCGCGCGATGCGGCGGGGCGCGGGCTGACCGTCACGCTGGCCGAGATGAACGACCTCGCCTCGGCCACCTCCTCTGCCTCGACAAAGCTGTTTCACGGCGGGCTGCGCTACCTCGAATATTTCGAGTTCCGCCTCGTCCGCGAGGCGCTGATCGAACGCGAGACGCTTCTGCGCGCCATGCCGCATATCTCCTGGCCGATGCGCTTCGTGCTGCCCTACCACCGCGACATGCGCTTCGACAGCGAAACGCCGACCTCGCGGCTTCTGGGCCTGTTCATGCCGTGGATGAAGGGCCGCCGCCCGGCCTGGCTGATCCGGCTGGGCCTCTTCCTTTACGACACGCTGGGCGGACGGCAGATCCTGCCGGGCACCGCGCGCCTTGATCTGAGAACCGCTGCCGAGGGCGCGCCGCTTCAGGATCGCTTTGAAAAGGCTTACGAATATTCCGACTGCTGGGTCGAGGATCTCGCGGCTTGTCGTGCTGAACGCCCGCGACGCCGAGGCCCGCGGCGCCAAGATCCTGACCCGCACGGCGGTCCTGTCGGCAGAGCGCGCCGGAGAGCTTTGGCGGATCGAGACCGAGGACCGCGAGACCGGCGCCCGCCAGACACACAGCGCCCGGATGCTGGTGAACGCGGGCGGGCCCCGGGTCGGCGACATCCTTCAGTCCAAGGTCCGGGCGAACACCCGCGAAGGCGTGCGGCTGGTGCGCGGATCGCATATCGTGACCCGGCGGCTTTACGACCACGACAAGTGCTATTTCTTTCAGGGCACCGACGGGCGGATCATCTTCTCGATCCCCTACGAGACCGACTTCACCCTGATCGGCACCACCGACGCGGAACACGCCGACCCCGCGCAGCCGCCGGAATGCACGCCCGCGGAACGCCAGTACCTGCTGGATTTCGCGAATACCTACTTCCGCCAGAGGCTGTCGGACGCGGATATCGTCTGGACCTACTCGGGTGTGCGTACCGCTGTATGACGACGGCGCCTCCAGCGCCACGGCGGCGACGCGGGACTATACGCTGAAGGTCGACAAGGCGGGCGGCGCGCCGCTGCTGAACGTCTTCGGCGGCAAGATCACCACCTACCGCCGCCTCGCCGAAAGCGCGCTGGAGAAGATCGGCGCAGAGCTTCCGGGCGTCATCGGCCCATGGACGGCGGGCGTACCGCTGCCCGGCGGGGATTTCCCCGTCGAAGGGTTCGAGGCGCTGGTGGACGACCTGACCGCCCGCTTCCCCTTCCTGACGCCCTTCCACGCCCGCCGCCTGTGCCGCGCCTACGGGACAGAGGCCGCGCAGGTCCCGGGTCAGGCCCGCTGCGCCGAGGACATGGGGCGCGACTTCGGCGCGACCCTGACAGAGGCGGAGGTCCGCTGGCTGATGGACAAGGAATTCGCGCGCACCGCCGAGGACGTGGTGTGGCGCCGCAACAAGCTGGGACTGCGCATGGACGCGGACCAGATCGCCGCTCTGGACGCGTGGATGGCAGACCGCCCGTCCCGCGCCCGCGCGGCGGAATAAGGAGGAGCACGGCGTGACGCTGGAACTGAAAGGCGTGTCGAAAGAGGTGGAGGGCCAGACCCACATCCACCCCACCGACCTGACGCTGGAAAAGGGCACGATGAACGTGCTGCTGGGGCCGACGCTGTCGGGCAAGACATCCCTGATGCGGCTGATGGCCGGTCTGGATCAGCCCGCCACCGGCAAGGTCTTCTGGCAGGGCGAGGACGTGACCGGCCAGCGCGTGCAGGATCGCAAGGTCGCCATGGTCTACCAGCAGTTCATCAACTACCCCTCGATGAGCGTCTACGACAACATCGCCTCTCCGATGAAGCTGATGGGGGTCGACAAGGCCGAGATCGACCGCCGCGTGCGCGAGACCGCCGAGATGATGCAGCTGACGCCGATGCTGACCCGCAAGCCGCTGGAACTGTCCGGCGGCCAGCAGCAGCGCTGCGCGCTGGCCCGCGCGCTGGTCAAGAACGCCGGGCTGGTGCTGCTGGACGAACCGCTGGCGAACCTCGATTACAAGCTGCGCGAAGAGCTGCGGGCTGAGATCCCGCGCATCTTCGAGGCCTCGGGCAGCATCTTCGTCTATGCCACCACCGAACCCGAAGAGGCGCTGCTTCTGGGCGGCAGCACCGCGACGCTCTGGGAGGGGCGCGTGACCCAGTTCGGCCCCACGCCGGATGTCTACCGCAAGCCGGTCGATGCCACGACCGCGCGGGTCTTCAGCGATCCGCCGATGAACTTCCTGCAGGTCTCCAAGACCGGCGGCAAGCTGATGTTCGGCAAGGGCGCCACCGCCGCCGCAACCGGCCCGCTGGCCGACCTGCCCGACGGGCGCTACACGGCGGGCTTCCGGCCCAACCATCTGGAAATCGGGCGGCATTCCCCCGAGGCGGTAGAGTTCACCTGCACCCTGACGGTGACGGAACTGACCGGGTCCGAGACCTTCGTGCACCTCGACCACCACGGCGAGCGCTGGGTCGGGCTGGTGCATGGCGTGCACGAGCTTGGCGCGGGCGAGGCCCTGACGGTCTACCTGGACCCGCGCCACGTCTACATCTTTTCCGAGGAGGGCGCGCTGGTCGCCCCGGCCTCTTACGCGCTTGCAGCCTGAGGGGGACGACATGGCACGGATCACGCTGGACAACCTCGCCCACAGCTACCTCAAGACCCCCGCGTCCGAGGACGATTATGCGCTGAAGGAGCTGAACCACGACTGGGAGGACGGCGCCGCCTACGCGCTGCTGGGCGCCTCGGGCTGCGGCAAGTCCACGCTTCTGAACATCATTTCGGGGCTGCTGATGCCCTCGCAGGGGCGCATCCTGTTTGACGGCCAGGACGTGACCCATGCCGCGACGGCGGAACGCAATATCGCGCAGGTCTTCCAGTTCCCGGTGGTCTACGACACCATGACCGTGCGCGACAACCTCGCCTTCCCGCTGCGCAACCGGGGCCGCGACGAGACCTATGTCGCCGAGCGCGTGCAGGAAATCGCGCGCATGATCGGCATGGAGGACTGGCTTGACCGCAAGGCGCGCGGCCTGACGGCGGATGCCAAGCAGAAGATCAGCCTGGGCCGCGGGATGGTCCGCAAGGACGTGAACGCGCTGCTCTTCGACGAGCCGCTGACGGTGATCGACCCGCACATGAAGTGGGAGCTGCGCACCCAGCTGAAGAAGCTGCACCACGATTTCGGCCACACGATGATCTACGTGACCCACGACCAGACAGAGGCGCTGACCTTCGCCGACAAGGTGGTGGTGATGTACGACGACCGCGTCGTCCAGATCGGCACCCCCGAAGAGCTGTTCGAACGGCCCGAGCATACCTTCGTGGGCTATTTCATCGGCTCGCCGGGCATGAACGTCATCCCCGCCGTGGTCGAGGGCAACCGCGCCTATATCGACGGGACGGAACTGCCGCTGGCCGCCGGATACGGGCCGCTGTCCGGCAAGGTCGAGATCGGCGTCCGGCCCGAGTTCGCGCGGCTGTCGGCCTCCGAAGGGCTGCCGGTCAAGGTCCGCCGTGTCGAGGACGTGGGCCGCCACAAGATCATCCGCGCCGAGTTCTTCGGCCACGACATCAACATCATCGCCGCAGAGGACGAACCGGTGGGCAGCGACATGACCCGCGTCCGCTTCGACCCGGGGCATGTGAACGTCTACAACGACGACTGGCTTGTGCGGGGGGCGGCGGCATGAGGCTTTCCCGATCCGGTTTTCGCGCAGCGTCGCTTTCTCGACCATCAACCATGTCCACAGCAGAAACGTGCATGGTCATCGGCTGCGTATCGGGGGGCGCTTCGAGGTGTCCAAGCGCATCGGGAGGGCCGTGCTGCCGGGTGCTTCGGTCGCTTCTCAGACCCAAGGCCGCAGCGCACGCGTCACTCGTTGGAAGGATGCCCTCCCGGGGGGAGGTCGGGCATGGCGCATGCGCGCCGTGTTGCGGCCAAGACTGCTGTTGCCCCGCATGTTCGGACCGAAGAAGGAGCCGCCTGATGGAAAAGACCGTCAACCAGAAAGCCTGGTTCCTCGTGCTGCCGGTGCTCTTGCTCGTGGCCTTCTCTGCCGTGATCCCGCTGATGACCGTCGTCAATTACTCGGTGCAGGACACCTTCGGGAACAATCAGTTCTTCTGGGCGGGCCTCGAGTGGTTCGAAGAGATGCTGCACGACGACCGCATGTGGAACTCGCTGCGACGGCAGCTTCTGTTCTCGGGCATCATCCTCGCCATCGAGGTGCCGCTGGGCATCTTCGTCGCGCTGAACATGCCGAAGTCGGGCTTCTGGTCCAGCTTCTGCCTTGTGCTGATGTCGCTGCCGCTGCTGATCCCGTGGAACGTGGTGGGCACCATCTGGCAGATCTTCGGGCGGGTCGACATCGGCCTTCTGGGCTACACGCTGGACAAGCTGGGGATCGATTACAACTACACGCAGGACACCCTTGCGGCCTGGATCACCATCATCGTGATGGATGTCTGGCACTGGACCTCGCTGGTGGCGCTGCTGGCCTTCGCGGGCCTGAAGTCGATCCCCGACGCCTATTACCAGGCCGCCAAGATCGACCAGGCGAGCCGCTGGAAGGTCTTCCGCTACATCGAGCTGCCCAAGATGGCGGGCGTGCTGATGATCGCGATCCTCTTGCGCTTCATGGACAGCTTCATGATCTACACCGAACCCTTCGTCGTCACCGGAGGCGGCCCGGGCAATGCCACGACGCTTCTGTCCATCGACCTGGTGAAGATGGCTCTGGGGCAGTTCGACCTCGGCCCCGCCGCCGCCTTCAGCCTGATGTACTTCCTCGTCATCCTGCTGATTTCTTGGGTGTTCTACACCGTCATGACCAACCTCGACAAAAGGGGGATGTAAGATGGCCGACGCAACATCCGGCTCTGTCACCGTCCGCGCACCCGTGGCCAAGCGCCTGAAGGTGAACGGCAGCGCCGTGGTCATGACGCTCTACCTGCTGTTCCTGCTCTTGCCGATCTACTGGCTGCTCAACATGAGCTTCAAGACCAACACCGAGATCCTCAACACCTTCACGCTGATCCCGGCCTACCCGACGCTGGACAACTACCGCACGATCCTGACGGACCCGGCGTGGTACATGGGCTACGTGAACTCGCTGATCTACGTGGTCATGAACACCGCGATCTCGCTGGCCGTGGCCCTGCCCGCCGCCTATGCCTTTTCGCGCTACTCGTTCATGGGCGACAAGCACCTGTTCTTCTGGCTGCTGACCAACCGCATGGCGCCGCCGGCGGTCTTCGCGCTGCCCTTCTTCCAGTTGTATTCCTCGGTCGGTCTCTTCGACACGCATATCGCGGTGGCGCTGGCGCATTGCCTCTTCAACGTGCCGCTGGCGGTCTGGATCCTCGAAGGCTTCATGCGCGGCGTCCCGAAAGAGATCGACGAGACGGCCTATATCGACGGCTACAGCTTCGGCGGCTTCTTCGTGAAGATCTTCATGCCGCTGATCGCAAGCGGGATCGGCGTGGCGGCCTTCTTCTGCTTCATGTTCTCGTGGGTGGAGCTGCTGCTGTCGCGCACCCTGACGACGGTGGACGCCAAGCCCATCGCGGCGATCATGACCCGGACGCAGGGCGCGAGCGGCATCGACTGGGGCGTGCTGGCGGCGGCGGGCATCCTGACCATCGTGCCGGGGGCCTTGGTCATCTGGTTCGTGCGCAACTACATCGCCAAGGGCTTTGCCCTGGGGAGGGTGTGATGAGGGCCGCAACAGAGGCGCGCAGGCGCCAAGCCCGACCTCGGGGGGCGCATGCCCGGAACTGGGCTGGCGTGACCGCGCAAAACCGGACCCTCGCCCGCGTGGGAAAGGGCATCGCAGAGAAGCCCTCCCGGGGGGAGGTCGGGCTTGGCGCATGCGCGCCGGTTCCCTCTGGTGGTTGACGGCATACCCCACAAAATCGTCGCAGGAGGATACCGCTAATGGCATGGATGGCATGGACCTGGCCCACGGCGATCTTCTTCATGGTCATCGCAGGCCTCCTGATCACCTTCACCGTTCTCGCGATCAAGTTCCCCGAGACGCCGCGCACCGGCATCCTGCGGATCGAGACCACGCGCGGCGACCGGCTGTTCATCACGCTTCTGGGCAGCGCCTTCATCAACCTCGCGTGGCTCGGGCTGATCGGCCCCGAGACCCAGCCCCGGGCGCTGGCCGCCTGTCTTGTCTACGCGGCGGCGGTGTTCCGCTGGGTATGACCTGAACCCGCGCCCGCCAAGGAGAGGCGGGCGCAGCGACTACAAGTTCACATAAGGGAGGATCCAAGAATGAACTTGATGCTGAAATCGACCACCGCGCTTGCGGTGGCGCTGAGCCTCACCGGCTCGGGCGCCTGGGCCGACATGGCCGCGGCGACCGAGTTCCTCGACGCGGAGATCGGCGACATGTCCGCCCTGACCCGCGCAGAGCAGGAAGCCGAGATGCAGTGGTTCATCGACGCCGCCGCGCCGATGGCCGGGATGGAAATCAAGGTCGTTTCCGAGACCATCACCACCCACGAATACGAAAGCCAGGTGCTGGCGCCCGCCTTCACCGCGATCACCGGCATTCAGGTCACCCACGACCTGATCGGCGAGGGCGACGTGGTCGAGAAGCTGCAGACGCAGATGCAGTCGGGCGAGAACATCTATGACGGTTATGTCAACGATAGCGACCTGATCGGCACCCACTGGCGCTATCAGCAGGTGCGCAACCTGACCGACTGGATGGCCAACGAAGGCGCCGACGTGACCAGCCCGACGCTGGACATCGAAGACTTCATCGGCACGGATTTCACCACTGCCCCGGATGGCAAGCTGTACCAGTTGCCGACCCAGCAGTTCGCGAACCTCTACTGGTTCCGCTACGACTGGTTCAACGACGAGAAGAACAAGGCCGACTTCCAGGAGAAATACGGCTACGAGCTGGGTGTGCCGGTCAACTGGTCGGCCTACGAGGACATCGCCGAGTTCTTCACCGGGCGCGACCTGTCGCACATGGGCGTCGATGGCGAAATCTTCGGCAACATGGACTACGGCAAGAAGGACCCCAGCCTTGGCTGGCGCTACACCGATGCCTGGCTGTCGATGGCCGGCGCCGGGTCCAAGGGTGAGCCGAACGGCCTGCCGGTGGACGAATGGGGCATCCGCGTGAACGAGCAGTCGCAGCCGGTGGGGTCCTGCGTGGCCCGTGGCGGCGCGACCAACGGCCCCGCTGCGGTCTATGCCGTCACCAAGGCCATCGAGTGGCTGGAGAAATACACGCCCCCGGCTGCCGCGGGCATGACCTTCTCCGAGGCCGGCCCGATCCCGGCGCAGGGCAATGTCGCCCAGCAGATGTTCTGGTACACCGCCTTCACCGCCGACACGGTGAAGCCCGGCCTGCCGGTGATGAACGAGGACGGCACGCCCAAGTGGCGCATGGCCCCCTCGCCGCATGGCGTCTACTGGGAAGAGGGCACCAAGATCGGCTATCAGGACGTGGGTTCCTGGACGCTGATGAAGTCCACCCCCGTCGACCGCGCCAAGGCCGCATGGCTTTACGCGCAGTTCGTGACGTCGAAGACCGTGGACGTGAAGAAGGCCCATGTCGGCCTGACCTTCATCCGCGAGTCGACGATCCAGCACGAGAGCTTCACCGAGCGCGCCGACAAGCTGGGCGGCCTGGTGGAATTCTACCGTTCGCCCGCGCGGGTGGCATGGTCGCCCACGGGCACCAACGTGCCGGACTACCCGAAGCTGGCGCAGCTGTGGTGGCAGAACATCGGCGATGCCATGTCGGGTGCCAAGACCCCGCAAGAGGCGCTGGACGCGCTTTGTGCCGACCAGGAGCGGGTGATGGAGCGCCTGGAGCGTGCCGGCATCCAGGGCGACATCGGCCCCAAGCTGAACGAGGAAAAGGACCCGCAGGAGTGGCTTGCGATGGAAGGCTCGCCCAAGGCGAAGCTGGACAACGAGGACGAAGAGCCCAAGACCGTGTCCTATGACGAGCTGATCAAGTCCTGGCAGTAAGCGGGATTTGAAAGGATATGGCCGGGGCGCTGTAGGCGCGCCCCGGCTTTTTCATGCGCGGGCAAAATTCTTGAAGAATTTTGGGCGCTTCGCGGGTGAGGCTCTCGTGGGAGGCGCGGTTGCAGGGGCTCTGCCCCCGGCCCTCACGGGCCTCCCCCGAGGTATTTGGACGACCAAAGAAGAGGGGGCGCGCCGGTCCGGGCACGCCCCCTCTGCTGTCAGACCTCGGTCCAGCTTTTGTCTTCGCCCTTGAGGCCGCCCACGAGGACGCGGGTCGGCAGGCCGATGGCGTCGAGGAGGGTGAAGAAGGGCTTGGGGTCCAGTTCCTCGACGTTCTTCATGGTCTTCGCGTCCCATGTGCCGTCGGCCACCAGCATGGCGGCGGCCACCGGGGGGACGCCCGCGGTGTAAGAGATGCCCTGGCTGCCCACTTCCTCGTAGGCTTCCTTGTGGTCGGCCACGTTGTAGACGAAGTATTCCACCGGCTGGCCGTCCTTCGTGCCTTTCACGAGGTCGCCGATGCAGGTCTTGCCGGTGTAGTCGGACGCGAGGCTGGCGGGGTCGGGCAGGCAGGCCTTGACGACCTTCAGGGGCACGACCTCTCCGCCGTCGGCCAGTTTGACCGGCTGCTCGGACAGGAGGCCGATGTTCTTCAGCACCGTGAAGACGTTGATGTAGTGGTCGCCGAAGCCCATCCAGAAGCGCACGTCCGCGTCGGGGTAGTTGGTGGCCAGCGAGTGCACCTCGTCATGGCCGGACTGGTAGGCCTTGGAGGGGCCGACCACCGGCAGGTCCCATTCGTGGCCCGAGGCGAACATGGTGGTTTCTTTCCACTGCTTGTCTTCCCAGTAGTAGACCACGCCGGTGAATTCGCGGAAGTTGATCTCGGGGTCGAAGTTGGTGGCGAAATACCTGCCGTGCGAGCCGGCGTTGATGTCGACGATGTCGATGCTTTTGACCTCGTCCATCTGGTCGATGGCAAAGCGCGCGAAGGCATTCACCACGCCCGGGTCGAAGCCCGCGCCGAGGATCGCCGTGACGCCCTTTTCCGCGCAGAGATCGCGTTTCTTCCACTCGTAGTTGGCGTACCAGGGCGGCGTCTCGCAGATCTTTTCGGGCTCTTCGTGGATCGCCGTGTCGATATAGGCGCAGCCGGTCTCGATGCAGCCGTCGAGCACGTGCATGTTCACGAAGGCGGTACCCACGTTGATGCAGATCTGCGCGCCGGTCTGGCGGATCAGCGCGGCGACGGCGGCGCTGTCGGTGGCGTCCACCGCATGTGCCTCGAAGGTGCCCGGCACCTTCATCGCGCCCTTGTCATGGACGCTGGCGATGATGGCGTCGCATTTCGACTTCGTGCGGCTGGCGATATGCAGGTCGCCCAGCACGTCGTTGTTCTGCGCGCATTTATGCGCGACCACCTGAGCGACGCCACCGGCGCCGATGATGAGAACGGTCTTTTTCATGCCGGTCCCTCCTTGGCTGTAAGTCATGCGCCCCGGGGGCGCGGCTGCATCACGACAGGGCCGCCGCGAAATCCTGGTAATCGAAAGAGCGCACGAGGCGTTCGGTTCCGTCAAGTTCCCGGATCGCGATGGACGGCATCTGCACCCCGTTGAACCAGTTCTTCTTGACCATTGTGTAACCGGCGGCGTCGTCGATGGACAAACGGTCGCCGGGCTTCAGCGGCGCCGGGAAGCGGAACTCTCCGAAGATATCGCCCGCAAGGCAGCTCTTGCCGCAGATCATCCATTCCTGTTCGCCCGACTCGGCCATCCCGGCGCTTTCGCGGTAGATCAACAGGTCGAGCATATGCGCCTCGATCGAGCTGTCGACGATGGCGAGGTTCTTGCCGTTGTAGAGCGTGTCGAGCACCGTGACCTCGAGCGTCGTCGACTTGGTGATCGCGGCCTCGCCCGGTTCCAGGTAGACCTGCACCTCGTTGGTGCCGGCGAAGCGCTTCAGCCGTTCTGCCAGCCTGTCCAGCGGATAGCCCTCGCCGGTGAAGTGGATGCCGCCGCCGAGGCTGATCCAGTCCATGCGGCGGATCAGATGGCCGAAGCGCTGCTCGATCATGCCCAGCATGGCGTCGAAGCGTTCGAAATCCGCGTTCTCGCAGTTGTTGTGGAACATGAAGCCGCTGATCAGGTCGGCCACCGGTGCGATGTCCTCGGGCGCGTGTTCGCCGAGGCGCGAGAAGGGGCGCGCCGGGTCGGCAAGGTCGAAGCCGCTGGTGGAGACGCCGGGGTTCACGCGCAGGCCACGGGTATGGCCCCGCGACACCTCTTCGAAGCGGGTCAGCTGCTGGGCGGTGTTGAAGATGATCTTGTCGGAGGAGGCCAGCACCTCGTCGATCTCGTCCGGCGCCCAGGCCACGGAATAGGCGTGGGTCTCGCCGGGGAATTTCTCGCGGCCCAGCTTGACCTCGAAGAGCGAGGAAGAGGTGGTGCCGTCCATGTACTCGCTCATCATGTCGAAGACCGACCAGGTGGCGAAGCATTTCAGCGCCAGCAGGGCCTTGGCGCCCGAGTGTTCGCGCAGCCAGGCGATCTTTTCCATGTTCGGCAGCAGGCGGGCCTTGTCGATCAGGTAATAGGGAGTCTGCATGGTCCTGTCCTCCGCGCGGGTTACGTCCCGACCTAGTGGGGCAGACCCCGAAGGGCAATGGCATGTTGGGCCCGGAGCGCCGGGAAATGCGGTTTTGCCCGGCGCGGCAAAGCGCCTGTCTCCATGGTATGTGGCTTTTCCCGCGCCTGTTCCGCCGTCCCGGCAGGGCCTGCTTCGACAGCCCGCCGGAGCCGGAAAGGCCCTTCCCTGCCCTCGGCGCCCCGCATGGCTGCGGCACATGCTGGACCGGCAGGACCGCCTTGCGCATCCGACCGCGCGGCTGGCCTGCCCGGGCGACAGGCCGGATCGCGGCGAGAGCCGCCGCATGGTGCTGCAGGAGCTTCACGCCCTGTCGCGCAGCGCCGGGGACCGGAGGGCCTGCCTCTTGGGCGCGGACGTACTTCCGACATCGCCGGGGGACCGTTTTCTTTCAAAGAAAACGGCCCGAAGTCTTTGCAAGACTTCGGCGCCTCGGCAGGCCGCGCCGCCCATGAAAAAGGGCGCCCCCGGCAGGGGACGCCCGATCTCGTCAGCACTCGGTTGTCCGATCAGCCGATGATTTCGTTCAGCGTCTGGCTGGGACGCATCACCGCCGCCGTCTTGGCCGGGTCGCTGTGGTAGTAGCCACCCAGATCCGCCGGTTTGCCCTGCGCTGCCGCAAGCTCGCCGGTGATCGCCGCCTCGCCATCGGCCAGCGCCTTGGCGATGGGCGCGAAATGCGCCGCCAGTTCGGCGTCGTCGGACTGCGCGGCCAGGGCCTCGGCCCAGTAGCGGGCGAACCAGTAGTGGCTGTCGCGGTTGTCCGGCTCTCCGACCTTGCGCGAGGGCGAGCGGTCGTGGTCGAGGATGCCCTGCGTCGCGGCCTCTACCGCGTCACCCAGCACCCGCGCCTTGGCGTTGCCCTTCTGGTCGGCGAGGAACTTGAACGATTCCCCCAGAGCGCAGAACTCGCCCAGGCTGTCCCAGCGCAGGTGGTTCTCTTCCTGCAGCTGCTGGACGTGCTTGGGGGCAGAGCCGCCCGCGCCGGTTTCGAACAACCCGCCGCCCTGCATCAGCTTGACGATCGACAGCATCTTGGCCGAGGTCGCCAGTTCGAGGATCGGGAAGAGGTCGGTCAGGTAGTCGCGCAGCACGTTGCCGGTGATGGCAATGGTGTTCTCGCCCTTGGTGATGGTCTCCAGCGAGGCAATGGTCGCCTCGCGGGGCGCCATGATCTCGAACTTGTCCGCCACGCCCTTGGCGTCGAGGATCGGCTTGACCATGGCGATCAGCTGGGCGTCATGGGCCCGCTTCGCGTCCAGCCAGAAGATCGACCGGTAGCCGGTGGCCTTCTGCCGCTCGATGGCCAGGTTCACCCAGTCCTCGATGGGTGCCTTGCGGGCCGAGGCAGAGCGCCAGATGTCGCCCGCTTCGACCTTGTGCGAATGCAGCACGGTGCCGTCGTCCAGCACCATCTTCACGGTGCCGTTCTCGGGGATTTCGAAGGTGGTCGGGTGGCTGCCGTATTCTTCCGCCTTCTGCGCCATCAGGCCAAGGTTCTGGACCGTGCCCGCGGTGGCCGGGTTCAGCGCGCCGTTCTCTTTGAAGAACGCGATGGAGGCCTCATAGACCGGCGCATAGCTGTTGTCGGGGATCACGCAGTTGGTGTCGTGTTCCTTGCCGTCGGGGCCCCAGCCCTTGCCGCCCGCGCGGATCAGCGCCGGCATCGAGGCGTCGATGATCACGTCCGACGGGACGTGCAGGTTGGTGATGCCCTTGTCCGAGTTCACCATGTACATCGGCGGACGGGTGTCGCGCACCGCGTCGATGGCGGCCATGATGTCGGCCTCGTCCTTCACCTTCTCCAGCAGCGAGCCCAGGCCGCCGTTGGGGTCGACGCCCAGTTCCTTCATGCGGTCGCCATACTGGTCGAAGACCGGCTTCAGCCACTGCGTCACCGCGTGGCCGAAGATGATCGGGTCAGAGACCTTCATCATCGTGGCCTTCATGTGCAGCGAGAAGAGCGTGCCCTCGTCCTTGGTCTTGGCGATCTCGTCGGCGAGGAAGGCATCCAGCGCCTTGGCCGACATGTAGGTCGCGTCGACAACGGTGCCTGCGGGGTAGGACACGCCGTCCTTGAGGACCGTCTCGCCAGCGGCGGTTTCCAGCACGATCTTCGCGGTCGCGGGTTTGTCGAGGGTCGCGGACACTTCGTTCGAGAAGAAGTCGCCGCCCGACATGGAGGCGACGCGGGTCTTGCTGTCCGCGGTCCACGCGCCCATCCGGTGCGGGTTGTTCTGCGCGAATTTCTTCACGGCGGCGGCGGCGCGGCGGTCAGAGTTGCCCTCGCGCAGGACCGGGTTCACGGCAGAGCCCTTGATGGTGTCGTACTTGGCCCGCGCGGCTTTTTCCGCGTCGGTCGCGGGCGCCTCGGGGTAGTCGGGCAGCGCGTAGCCCTGCGCCTGAAGCTCCTTGATCGCGGCGACCAGCTGCGGGACCGAGGCCGAGATGTTCGGCAGCTTGATCACGTTGGCCTCGGGCGTCTTGACCAGTTCGCCGAGGATCGCGAGGTCGTCGGGGATACGCTGCTCTTCGGCCAGCGCCTCGGGGAAGGTCGCGATGATGCGCCCGGCGAGGCTGATGTCCTTCGTGCCGACGGTCACGCCGGCGGCAGAGGCGAATTTCTGGATGATCGGCAGGAAAGAGGCCGAGGCCAGCTCGGGCGCCTCGTCGACCTTGGTGTAGATGATGTCAGGCGTGGTCTGATCGGACATGAAGAATTCCCTTCGTTCGAGTCTGGCCACCCATAGGCCAAAGTTGGGCACAGGTCCACAGTATGCAGCCGTATACATTGCCGCAGCGCGAGCCGGGCAACCCCCGCCCATGAGAGGATCCTTGCCGACCCCTCGCCGCTTTCCCGCGGGCATTAACCGATCATTAGGGACTCGGCTCCTAAGAGACTTATTGAGCGGTTTTTTTGTCCGGGGGACGACCATGAGCCACAGACTGCACGGACCGGCGGGACCACGCCCTACCGGATGCCCCTTGCCTGCGTCCCCCGCCACACCCTTGCAGAGGCGGGGACCGGATGCGCCCGCCGTGCCGCGCCCTTGCCGCTGCGCCGCGATCTGAGGCAAGACAAGGGGTCGCGGGGAATGACACAGCAATCCGGCACCGCCTTCGCGCTGAGCCTGATCGCCCAGTCGATAGAGCGTTCGCCGCAGGCGGCGATCCTGCTCGACTGCTCCCGGCGCATCCTGCTGGCCAACCGCGAGGCGCGCAGGCTGCACGGGCTGACCACCCGCGCCCTATTGCCCGCCGTTGCGACCTCTGACAGCTGCGGGATCGCCCGGGGCCTGGCCCAGGCGCTGTGCGGCACCCGGGCCATCCCGATGAAGCTGAGTTTCGGCAGCACGACGCAGGCCTTTCAGGCCTGGCGGGTCGATCCGCTGCCCGGCGAGAAACACGGCATGGTCATGCTGAAGGCCGACCCCGCGCCCGGCGCGGCGGCGCGGCTGCGCAGCCTCACCGCCGCCCATGCCGAAGCCGAGGAACGGCTGGCCATCGCCGAGGAAGAGCGGCAGCGCCTGCGCCGCACGGCAGCGCAACTGGACACCATCGCCAAGACCGACATGCTGACCGGCCTGCTGAACGCCCATGCCTTCCGCCTGCGCTGCGCCAGCGGCCTTGCGCGGGGCGATCTGGACGGCGCCCTGCTTTTCGTCGACCTGAACGGCTTCAAGCCGGTGAACGACCGTTTCGGTCACGCCGCCGGTGATCATGTGCTGCGGCTGGTGGCCCGCACCCTGCGCGCCGCCCTGGGCGAGGGCGATCTGGTCGGGCGCCTTGGCGGCGACGAGTTCGGGCTATGGCTGCGCGGCGCCGATGCGGAAAGCCTGCCGGACCGGCTGGCCGATCTGCGCGCGGCGCTGGCACAGCCGATCACCCGGGAACGGCAGCCGGGCGTGACGGTGCTGCTGCCGCATGGCGGCGCGGCCATCGGCGCGGCGGTCTGGCCCGCGGACGGGCGCCGCTACGAGGATCTTCTGGCCACCGCCGATCACCGCATGTACGCCGACAAGCCCGAGACCCGCCGGGACCGCCCCGAAAGCCGCAGCCGGGCCTGAGGTCAGCGCCCCAGAAGACCCCGTGCCTCTTTGGCGATCCGCTCTGCCGTAACGCCGAAATGCCGGTACAGCGCCTCTGTCCGATCCGATGCGCCGAAGCCCGTCATCCCGACAAAGGCGTCGCCGCGATCCAGCCAGCGCTGCCAGCCGAACGCCATCGCCGCCTCGACCCCGACGCGCGGCGCGGTGCCAAGGACGTCGGACTGGTAGGCCGCGTCCTGTTCGTCGAACAGCTCCCAGCAGGGCATCGACACGACGGCGGCGCGAATGCCCTCTTGGGCCAGCAGGGCGCGGGCCTCGACGGCCAGCGCGACCTCTGTCCCGGTGGCCAGCAGCGTCACGTCACGCGCGCCCTCGTGCCCCGGCAGCAGGTAGGCGCCCCGGCGGCTGAGGTTCCGCGACCCGTCGCGTCGCACCGGCAGCGCCTCCTGCTTCGACAGGGCCAGCAGCGCGGGCGTGCGGCGGCTTTCCATGCAGATCTCCCAGTGCCTCGGCGGTCTCGATGGCGTCGGCGGGGCGGAAGACGCGAAAGTTCGGCATGGCGCGGTAGCTGGCGAGGATCTCGACCGGCTGGTGGGTCGGCCCGTTCGAGCCGACGCCGATGGAATCGTGGCTGAAGACAAACAGGCCCGGCAGCCCCATCAGCGCGGCCATGCGCATGGCAGGGCGTTCGTAATCGGCGAAGGCCAGATAGGTGACGTTGACCGGTCGCAGCCCGCCATGGGCGGCAATGCCGTCGGTCATGGCGCCCATCAGGTGCTCGCGCACGCCGCAATGCACGTATGACCCGCTGCGGTCCTGCGCCGTCAGCGCATGGCGGCTGCGCTTGTGGTTCGTCGGCGCCTCAAGGTCGGCGCAGAGAACCAGCGTTTCGGGCAGCACCTCGGCCAGCACGTCGCAGACGTCGCCCGAGGACAGGATCGTGGCGCGCGGCTCCAGCGCGGCCTGCGCGCGCAGGCGGTTGGCCGTCCCGGCCCAGTCGTCGGGCAGCGCGCCCGAGGTCCAGCGGTCGAAATCGGCACGCTCGGCATGGCCCGCGCGGCGCTGCTGCCAGTCGCCGTGATCCGTCGCGGCGCGCTGCATGGCCTGCGCCCAGTCGGCGCGGACCGCCTCGGGCACTTCGAAGGACCCGGCGCTCCACCCCAGCTCGGTGCAGGCCTCTTCGCGGTCCTGCGGCGTCAGCGGCGCGCTGTGGCCGCCGCGCTGGCCCTGAAGCCGGGGCAACCCGCGCGCGATGGTCGTGCGGCAGGCCAGCAGCGAGGGACGCGGGTCGTCCTTCGCCGCCGCCAGCGCCGCATCGACGGCGGCGATGTCGTGGCCGTCCAGTTCCTGCACATGCCACCCGGCGGCGCGAAAGCGTGCGGGCACGTCCTCGGAGATCGACAGCAGCGTGTCGCCGTCGTCGGTGATGTGGTTGTCGTCCCAGAGGAAGGTCAGCTTGCCCAGCCGCAGGTGCCCCGCCAGCGACACCGCCTCTTGGCCGACGCCCTCTTGCAGGCAGCCGTCGCCGACAAAGGCCCATGTCCGGTGATCCACCAGATCGCCGCCGAATTCCGCGTTCAGCCGCGCCTCGGCCACGGCCATGCCCACGGCGCAGGCGATGCCCTGCCCCAGAAGGCCGGTGGTGATCTCGATGCCCGCGTGCTGCTCGATCTCGGGATGGCCCGCGCAGGTAGACCCCAGACGGCGGAAGCTCTTCAGCGCGTCCAGCGAGACCGCGTCATAGCCCGCCAGATGCAGCAGCGAATAGAGCAGCGTCGAGCCATGGCCGTTCGACAGAACCACCCGGTCGCGGTCGGGCCAGAGCGGGTCGGCGGGCGCGGCCTTCAGGTGGTTGGCGTAGAGCGTCGCGGCGATCTCTGCCATGCCCAGCGGCACGCCCTGATGCCCCTCGCCCGCGGTCAGGATGGTGTCGAGCGCAAGAAAGCGGATGGCGTTGGCCATGCTCTGGATATCGGTCATGGGTCTTCTCCCGGGGGCCTTGGGGTCGTCTGGCGACAGGCCTTACCCGGTTTTGCACCGGCTGCCTTTGAAGTTCTCCTAACAAGGATGTGTCACGGACTACAGGGTATCGGGGTCAAATCCGGCCTGCGGCACCGGCGGCGCGAAGGAACATCCCAGCGCGGTCAGACAGGCGCGGGTCTCGGCCTCGTGCTCCTTCGCGGCGCCTTCGATCCAGCCGTGAAAGCGCCCGACGATACGGCGGTTCAGGTGGCGCGGCGGGCAGACAAACCAATAGGCCGGGAACTCGATGACCGGCAGCGTGGGGAACAGCGGCACCAGCGATCCCTCGGCCAGTTGCGGCAGGCAGAGCGCCGCGCTGTCCAGTGCCACGCCGCCGCCCTCGCGCGCCATTTCCAACGCCATCGAGGAGCGGTCGAAGCGGAAGGGGTACTGCGGCAGCGCCAGCGTCACGCCGGTGGCCGCCAGCCAGAGATCCCAGCGCAAGAGCGATTTGACGCTGTCGATCAGCCGCGCCGCCGTCAGAAGCTCGGCCGGGTCCGCGCCCACCTCGGCCACCAGCCGGTCGCGGTAGGCCGGGCTGGCCATGGGCAGCACGAGGTCATGCATCAGCGGTTCCACCGTCAGCCCCGCCCAGTCGCCCTGCCCGTAGCGCAGGTCGAGGTCGATGGCCTCGGTCTCGAAGCTGGAATAGTCGGGGGTGGCGTCGACGCGGATCGCCCAGTCCGGGTGCAACTCGGCAAAGCGGGCGATGCGGGTGCCCAGCCAGCGCACGCCGAAGGTCGGACTGACCCGCAGCGACAGGGACCGCATGTCGCGCTGCCGCCCGATGGCATTGCGCGCGTTGCGCAGTGCGCCAAAGGCCTGCGTGGTGACCTGAAACAGCCGGTCGCCGTCCTGCGTCAGCACCAGCCGCCGCTTCTCGCGCCGGAACAGGCGGATGCCAAGCTGCGTCTCCAAAAGGCGGATCTGCTGGCTGACGGCAGAGGGCGAAACGCCAAGCTCTCCGGCGGCGCGGGTCACGGTGCCCAGACGGGCCACCGCCTCGAAATATTCCGTCGCCTTGAGGTTGATGTCGCGCATGGATGCCGCCCTCCCCGTGGCGGCACCCGCTTGATAGCGCGGAAAGCCCGGGCTTTCCCAGCCCTTGCAGGTCTTGACCTTGCCCTGTCTCCGTGCGACCAAACCCCGCCTGTTGGGAGACGGCGCGCCCGGGCCCACCCCGGTCGGACTGGCAGGATGGGCCCCGCCCCATCCTGCACCAGCCCTCAGCCGTCCAGCAGCGCCTTCTGGTCCTCCCGCATCTGCACGATGTCCAGATCCTCCACGATCTCGACGTCGTCGAAGCTGACCACCTGATCCTTCTCGATGGCGCGCTTCAGCTTGACGTGATGCGCCAGCCCGATGGGCAGGGCGTTCTTCTGCACCGATTGCGTGGCCGGGATCGCCTTGGCCCAGACCTTGTAGCCGCCCTCGCCGTCAAAGAACTCGCCCGCCTGAAAGCTGCCCTTGGAGGTCGCAACCGCATCGGCGCGGTAGCGCGTCGAGGACCCCGTCGCCTCGCCCCGCAGCACGGCGGAGAGCACCGAGACCGAGGTCTCCAGCCCGATCAGGTGGAAGGGCCGCCACATGGACCCGTACCAGCCCGACTTGTCGGTCAGCAGGCCGTATTGCTGGAAACAGGCGCGGGTGTATTCGTCGGGCGCCTTGAAGGTCACGAACATGCCGTACTGGATGTTGTTCAGCACCATGCGCCCGTCCGGCTCGCGGCTGGCGGCGATATCGACGATCCCGGCCTTCTCCAGCCGCCCGCCCGCGCTGACCGGCTTGAAGACCTCGGCGAGGTCCTGCAGGCCCGACGGCGGAAAGGCCAGCCCGTCCGAGGGGCAGTCGAGCCCGGTGGCATTGGCGACGGCGGCCATCTCGATCGCCGCCTTGGTGCCATCGGTGAAGGAGTTGTACATCTTCGGGTTAAAGTCGCCTGCCGCGACCTCTTCCTCGCTCCAGCCGAAGTAGCCCCAGACCGTGTCCGGCGTCGAATAGCGGTAGGCTGGCGCGAAGTTCATGCCCTTGCCCGCCGCCATCAGCTCGAAGCCGCAGGCATGCACCCAGTCCACCAGCTCGCAGATCGCCGCGGGCTGGTCGCCGTAGGCCATGGAATAGACCACGCCCTTCTGCCGCGCCCGATCCGCCAGCAGCGCGCCGCAGAGCACATCCGCCTCGACGTTGACCATGACCACATGCTTGCCCGCGTCGATGGCGGCCATGGCATGCCGCAGCCCGGCGATGGGGTGGCCCGTGGCCTCGATGATGCACTCGATCCCCTCGGCCTCGCAAAGCGCCCCGGCGTCCTGCGTCAGGAAGGTCGTGCCGTTGTCCATGGCGTCGCCGAAGGAGGTCGCCGCATAGCGGTCCTCGGACCAGCCGACCCGCGCCAAAGATCCGCGCGCCTTCACCGGGTCCAGATCGGCGATGCCGACGATGTGATAGCCCGGAATGCACTTCGCCTGCGCCAGGATCATCGAGCCGAATTTCCCGGCCCCGATCAGCCCCACCCGCACCGGGCGGCCCTCGGCGGTGCGTTCTGCCAGCATGCGCGACAGGTTCATGGTCTCTCTCCTCCTGCAATGGGTCGCGGCGACCATGCGGCAGCACCCCAGGGCCTTCCATTTAGATCCGCTAACGAAATGCTTAAGAAAACCCGATTGAAAATGCGCCCCCTGCGCGCCAGTGATCGCGCCGACACGACCCGCAGGGAGGCAGGCCCCATGACCACCGACACCGGCAAACCCGGCTCCAACACCAGCCTCGCACAGCGCGCCCGGGCGATCCGCCGCAACGCGCTTCTGATGGGCGAGGTGCAGGGGCAGGGCTACATTGGCCAGGCGCTCGGCGCCGCCGACCTGCTTGCGGTCAGCTACTTCCACGCCATGGACTACCGCCCCGGCGACCCCGAGTGGGAGGGCCGCGACCGCTTCTACCTGTCGATCGGCCACTACGCGATCGCGCTCTATGCCGCGATGATCGAGGCTGGCATCCTGCCCGAGGACGAAATCGCCACCTACGGCATGGACGACTCGCGCCTGCCCATGTCCGGCATGGCCAGCTACACGCCGGGGATGGAGATCACCGGCGGCTCGCTCGGCCACGGCCTCGGCATCGCGGTGGGTGCCGCCATGGGGCTGAAGCGCAAGGGCTCGGACCGCTTCGTCTACAACCTGCTCTCGGACGGCGAGCTGGGCGAGGGCTCGACATGGGAGGCGGTGATGTCCGCGACCCAGTGGAAGCTCGACAACCTGATCGCCATCGTCGACTTCAACAACCAGCAGGCCGACGGCCCGACTCGCGACGCGCTGGCCCAGACCCCCGAGGCCCCCAAGTGGGAGGCCTTCGGCTGGCACGCCCAAGAGGTCGACGGCAACGACATGGACGCGCTGGTGCAGGCCTTCGACACCGCCCGGACGCTGAAAGACGCCAAGCCCCGCGTGATCATCTGCAACACCAGGATGTGCAAGGGCATCCCCTTCCTCGAAGAGCGCGAGATCACCCACTTCGTCCGCGTCGAGCCGGAAGAATGGCAAAAGGCGCTGGCGATCCACGACGCCAACAAGCCCGCCTGATCCGCCCTTCTCTGGTCCCGAAATACCTCGGGGGAGGCGCGCAGCGCCGGGGGCAGAGCCCCTTCACCCCCAGACAGGAGCCCCACATGACCGACGTTCCCTTCGGCCCGAACTCCCGCCGCAAGTCCAAATACGCCCCGCGCACCGCACCGGCCGCCGAGGGCGCCCGCACCTCCGCCATGATCGCCTCGCTGGATGCGGAGGGGCGCAAGACCATTGCCACCCCCTTCGGCACCGCGCTCTGCGAACTGGCGGCGCAGCGCGACGATGTGGTCGGCCTCTCCGCCGACCTGTCGAAATACACCGACATGCACATCTTCGCGAAGGCATACCCCGACCGCTTCTACCAGATGGGCATGGCCGAACAGGTGCTGATCTCCGCCGCCGCCGGGCTGGCGCGCGAGGGTTTCATGCCCTTCGCCACCACCTACGCGGTCTTCGCCGCGCGACGGGCCTATGACTTCATCGCCATGGCCATCGCCGAGGAAAACCTGCCCGTGCGCATCTGCTGCGCCCTGCCGGGTCTGACCACCGGCTACGGCCCCAGCCATCAGGCGACAGAGGATCTCGCGATCTTCCGCGGCATGCCCAACCTGACCATCATCGACCCCTGTGACGCCACCGAGACCGCGCAGGCCACCCACGCCATGGGGACCATCGACGGCCCCGTCTACATGCGCCTCCTGCGCGGCAAGGTGCCCGACGTGCTGGGCGACTACGGCTACCAGTTCAAACCGGGCAAGGCACAGGTGATCCGCGAGGGCCGCGACGTGCTCTTCATCTCCTCGGGCTTCATGACCATGCGCACCCTCGACGCCGCCGCCCAGCTGGCCAAGGACGGTACCGATTGCGCCGTCCTGCACGTGCCCACGATCAAACCGCTCGACACCGAGACCATCCGCGCCGCGGCCGCGAAATCCGTACCGCCTCGTCGTCACTGCCGAAAACCACAGCCTGATCGGCGGCCTCGGCGAAGCCGTCGCCACCGCGCTGATGACCGGCGGCATCCACCCGAGCTTCCGCATGATCGGCCTGCCGGACGAATTTCTCGACGCGGGCGCCCTGCCCACCCTGCACCACCAATACGGGATATCGGTCGAGGCCATCTGCGCCTCGGTCAAATCCTGGCTCTGACCCCAGCTTCTTCTGTCCAGAAATATCCCGGGGAGGCGCAAAGCGCCGGGGCAGAGCCCCCACCTGCCCCCTCCCCCGCCAACATGGAGCACACCGCATGACACTTCTCGACGGCAAGACCGCCATCATCACCGGCGCCGCCTCGGCGCGCGGCCTCGGCAAGGCCACCGCGACGCTCTTCGCCGAACACGGCGCGAAGATCGCGGTGCTGGACCTCGATGCCGAGGCCGCAAAGGCCGCCGCCGCCGACCTGCCCGGCGCGGGCCACATCGGTCTGGCCTGCAACGTCACCGACAAATGGGCCTGCATCGACGCCGCCGCGGCGGTGCTGGAAGCCTTCGGTCAGGCCGACATCCTCGTGAACAACGCGGGCATCACCCAGCCGCTGAAGCTGATGCAGATCGAGCCCGAGAACTACGATGCGGTGACCGACGTGAACCTCCGCGGCACGCTCTACATGAGCCAGGCGATCATCCCGCACATGCGTGAGCGCAGGACCGGCTCGATCGTCAATATCTCGTCGGTCTCGGCACAACGCGGCGGCGGCATCTTCGGCGGGCCGCACTACTCGGCGGCGAAGGCGGGTGTGCTGGGCCTGACCAAGGCCATGGCCCGCGAACTGGCGCCCGACGGCATCCGCTCGAACGCGGTCTGTCCCGGCTTCATCGCCACCGACATCACCGGCGGCAAGCTGACGCCCGAGATGATGGAGATGATCCTCGACGGCATCCCCATGGGCCGCGCCGGAGAGGCCTCGGACGTGGCGGGCTGCTGCCTCTTCCTCGCCTCGGATCTTTCCGCCTATGTCACCGGCTCCGAGGTGGACGTGAACGGCGGATCGCTGATCCACTGAGCCGTTCGATCCGGCGGCGGCCATGCGAGGGGCCAGCCCCTCGCGCTCCCCGGGATATTTCCGGACAGAAGAAACAGGGCGCCGGGGTTTCGACCGCGGCGCCCCTTTTTCGGACCCTTGTCGGGCCGCGCGGCTTACCCGGCGGCGACCACTTCCTGGCGCTGCTCGCCAAGGCCCGCGACGCGCAGCTCCATGACATCACCCGGCTTCAGGAAGCGCTGGGGGTTCATGCCCAGACCCACGCCCGAGGGCGTGCCGGTGGCGATGATGTCGCCCGGCATCAGCTTCATGAACTGGCTCATGTAGCTGACGATCTCGCGCACCGAGAAGATCATGTCCGAGGTGTCGCTGTCCTGCACGCGCTCGCCGTTCAGGTCCAGAGACAGCTCCAGCGCCTGCGGGTCCGGCACCTCGTCCGCGGTCACCAGGTAGGGGCCGCACGGCCCGAAGGTCGGCGCCGACTTGCCCTTGATCCACTGGCCGCTGCGTTCCGCCTCGGAAGGCGCGCTCGGATACGTCGTTGATCACGCAGTAGCCCGCCACGTGATCCAGCGCGTCCTCCTCCGAGACATAGAGCGTCTCGCGCTCGATGATCACGCCCAGCTCGACCTCCCAGTCGGATTTTTCCGAGGTGCGCGGGATCACCACCGGGTCGAAGGGACCGGACAGCGACGAGGTGGCCTTCGAGAAGAGAATCGGCTCTTTCGGGTTCTTGGCGCCGGTCTCTGCCGCATGCTTGGCGTAGTTCAGACCGATACAGAAGAAGTTCGGCACCGAGGCGAGGCAGGCGCCGATGCGGCCCGGCTCTTCGACCAGCGGCAGCGAGGCCGGGTCCAGCGCGCGAATGCGATCCAGCGAGTCCGGCGTCAGCGCCGCGCCGGCCAGAACCGGCAGATGGGCCGACAGATCGCGAACCTTGCCTTCGGCATCCAGCATCCCGGTCTTTTCAGAGCCCGCGGGCCCAAATCGCAACAGTTTCATGGTGCGTTCTTCCTCCTTAGAACTTCGGGTGTCCTGTAACGACCCCCGGCCCGTGGTTTACGTGCGCGCCTCGGTGAGCGCCAGCGCGTCTTCCTCGAAGCGGTGCCGGACGTTGATCGACAGGTGTTCCAGGTGGCCGCCGATCTCGCGGGCGACGCGGGCGGCATCGCGGGCCACCAGCCCCTCGACGATGGCGCGGTGCTGGTTCAGCACCCGGTCGCGGGACCGCTTGCGCGCCGCCGACAGGAAGCGTGCGCGCCAGAGCCGCGAGAGATAGGCGTTGTGGGCTTCGGCCATGGAAGCGTTGTGCGAGGCCTGGGCGATGGCGACGTGGAACCGCATGTCGATCTCGAAGACATCCACGGCATCGAGGTCGTCATAGACCTTCTCCATGTACTCCTGGATCTCGCGAATGCCCGCGATTTCCGCATCCGTCGCCCGTTCGCAGGCGAGTTCCGCCGACTTCAGTTCCAGCGTGGCCAGAACCTCTATGTTGTCGCAGATTTCCTGCAACGAGGGATTGGCCACGATCGGGCTGCGCGAGGGGCGCAGGATCACCAGCCCCTCCTTGGCAAGGATGCGGATCGCCTCGCGCATGGGGGTCCGGCTGACCCCCATCTCTGCGGCGTTGTCGCGTTCCTTGATCGAATCCCCCGGCGCCAGTTTCCCGCGCAGGATCTCGCGGCGCAACTGGTGCGCGATCGTCTCGGGCAGAGTCTTGTCCGCCATGCTCCCCCCAGTCCTTCGACCCTGCGGGAATGTCGCTTTTTCTTCCACGCAGAGCAATTTCCGAAATTTGGTATACCAAAAATGGTTGATTGTCGAGGCGGCTTTCGCTAGCGTTCTAACCCGATGGTATACCATCTGCGCGTGGAGGACGCGCAACTTTTCCGGGGCTCCGGCCCCCTCTGGGAGGATACTGATGAAGCTTGTCTCGATTCTGAAAACCGCGGCGATGGCCTCGGTCGTGGCCGTTCCGGCCTTTGCGCAGGACGTCACCCTGCGCATGCAGACCCATTACGCAACCGAGCACCCGACCGGCCAGATGCTGGCCACCTTCATCGACGACGTGCAGACCATGTCCGACGGCGCCATCGCCATCGAGATGTTCTACAGCTCGTCCGTGGTCGCCACGACCGAAACCTTCGACGCGGCCATCAACGGCATCGTCGACTGCGATGCCACCGGCGGCGCCTACCAGACCGGCAAGAACCCGGCGTTCCAGTTCGTCGGCGACATCATGGGCGGCTACGAGACCCCCGGCAGCAGTACAGCTGGCTGTACCACGGCGGTGGCTACGACGCCGCCCAGGAACTGTACAACGCCAACGACATGCAGCTGATCGGCTGGTCGATCTACGGTCAGGAATCGCTGTCCTCCTCCAAGCCGCTGAACGGTTTCGAAGACATCAAGGGCTGGAAGTTCCGGTCGCCCCCGGGCATGGAAACCGAGATCTTCGAAGAGCTGGGCGCCTCGCCCATCGTGATGGACTTCACCGAGATCTTTACCGCGCTTGAAACCGGCATCATCGACGGCGCCGACGCCTCCGGTCTGGCCAACAACGTCGGTCTTGGCCTCTACGACATCGTCAAGCATGCCACCTACCCCGGCTTCCACTCGATGCCCTCGGACCACCTGGCCTGCAACAAGGCCGTCTGGGACGGTCTGAGCGACGCGCACCGCCGCATCATCGACACCGCGTGGCAGAAGCTGTCCTTCCAGATCGCGCTTGCGAACGAGAAGGCCAATGCCGAAGCCGCCGCCGCGCTGGTCGAGCAGGGCGTGACCCTCTACGACTGGTCGCCGGAAGACCGCGCGGAGTTCCGGCGCGCCGCCCAGGTCGCCTGGGAAGACTGGGGCACCCGGTCGCCCGAGGCAGGCGCGATCCTGGCCAGCCACAAGGAATACATGACCAAGCTGGGCCTGATCGAGTGATCCGGCTGGCCCGACGCGACCACGCGCCGGGCCGCATGGAGGACCATGGCGGGCCCCTTGTTTCAGGGGCTCGCTTTTTTACACCCAAAATCAAGGCAGGGGGCTGAACCATGCAGGACAAAAGCCTGTTTCTGGGCTCTATGAGGCGTCCCGTGAAGCTGGCGATGATCGCTTTCACGGCTGTGACGCTGCTCATCTACGCCTGGCTCGTCGTGAACGCGATCTTTTCCGCCGACGCCATCGGCATGCACCAGATGATCCGCCCCGCCGAGGGTGGCCCCATCGTGGTGCTGATGCTTGTGGCCATGACCGGGGCGCTGCTCTTCGCCTCGCTCTATCTTGCGGACTTCAAGGGCGCCATCGAGGCCGAGCCGGACGGCTTCTTCGACATGGTCAGCCTGGTGATCTCGCGGCTGGCGATGATTTCGGTCGCAATCATCGTGATCGTGATGTTCTACGAGGTCGTCGCGCGCTACGTCTTCTCGGCGCCGACGCTCTGGGCGAACGAGCTGTCGCTCTGGATCGCCGCCATCGTCTTCCTGCTGGCCGGGCAATACGCCATGCAGCAGCGCAGCCACATCCGCATCTACGTGATCTACGACATGATGCCCCGCTGGATGCAGAAGACCTCTGACGTGATCTCGGTCCTGCTGATCGTCCTGTTCTTCTTCGCCCTCGTCTGGGGTGGCTGGAACGACGCCATCCGCCGCCTGATGCGGATGGAGACCTTCGGCACCGCACAGGACCCACCGCTGCCGGGCACCGTGAAGATGGCGATCCTGGTGGCCATCGGCCTGGTGACGATCCGGGCGATTTCCAACCTGATCGCCGACTGGAACAAGGCGCCCGAACATCACAGCGCCGATGACATCGACGAACACGAGATCGAGAACATCCGCCGCACGCTGGAAGAGGACAACACGTAATGGTCGACGTCGGCACACTCTCCCTGATCGTCCTCTTGGCGATGTTCGCATTGCTCGCCATCGGGATGCCGCTGGGCTTTGCCTCGGCCTTCCTTGCCGTGGTGACGCTGGTCCTGAAATTCGACGTCGACATCCTGTTCCGCACCTTCGGACAGGGACCGCTGTCGGTCCTTGGGCAGGCGGTCTACCGGCAGATGACGAACTACGTCCTCATATCGGTGCCCCTGTTCATCTTCATGGCGGCGCTGCTGGAACGATCCGGCATCGCGCGGGACATGTACAACTCGCTGAACGTCTGGCTCAGCCGCGTCCGCGGCGGCATCGCCATCGTGACCTCGATCATGGCCGTCATCATGGCGGCGATGTCGGGGATCATCGGCGGCGAGGTGGTTCTGCTGGGCCTGATCGCCCTGCCGCAGATGCTGCGCCTGAACTACGACCAGAACCTCGCCATCGGCACGATCTGCGCCTCCGGCTCGCTGGGCACCATGATCCCGCCCTCGATCGTCCTGATCTTCTACGGGCTGGTGACCGAGACCTCGATCAAGGCGCTGTTCACCGCCTCCTTCCTGCCGGGCTTCATGCTGGCGACCTTCTTCCTGATCTACATCATCGTGCGCACGCAGATGAATCCCGCGCTGGCGCCGCTGCCGCCCGAAGACCCCGACGCCCCCAAGGGTGGCGAGAAGGGCATGATGTTCCTCGGCTTCCTCGCCAAGTTCACCATGTACTTCACCGGCTTCCTGCTGCTCCGGGCGCTGTTCTTCACGGTGACCGGCGACAACGTCGTGCGCGAGGGCGTGGACCCGATCGTGCTGGGCATGGTCTCGGACATCCCCTGGATCATCGGCGCCTTCGCCATCGCCGCCCTGCTGGTCTTCGTGATCATCGGACGCGAGCGCACGGCGAAGGGCTGGGACATGGGCAAGGGCCTCGTCGCCCCGATCATCGTCATCGGCGTGGTGCTGGGCTCCATCTACATGGGCATCACCGGCATCACCGAAGCGGCGGGCATGGGCGTCGTGGCGGTCTTCGTCATCGGCCTGCTCCGGCGCGAGATGACCTTCGACATCGTCTGGGACAGCCTCATGCGCACCCTGCGGTCGACCGGCACGATCATCTGGGTGACCATCGGCGCGGCGGCCCTCGCGGCGGCCTACACGCTGGCGGGCGGCCCGACCTACGTGGCCAACATGATCGTCAACTCCGACCTGCCCACCATGGGGGTGATCCTGCTGATGATGCTGATCTTCCTCATCATGGGGATGTTCATGGACTGGATCGGCATCGTGCTGCTGATCATGCCGGTCTTCCTGCCCATCGTCATCCGCCTGCCCCCGGAAGAGATCGGCTGGTTCGGCAGCATCGACCCGCGCTTCATCCCGATCTGGTTCGGCGTGGTCTTCTGTATGAACATGCAGGTCAGCTTCCTCTCGCCGCCCTTCGGCCCCGCCGCCTTCTACCTGAAGTCCGTGGCCCCGGCGCATATCTCGCTGACCGACATCTTCAGGGGCTTCCTGCCGTTCATCTGCCTGCAACTGCTGGCACTGATGGTGCTGCTGGCCTGGCCCCCCATCATCACGATCTTCCTCTAGATCGCCCGGGCCGGGACGCCGAAAAGGCGCCCCGGCCTCCCTCTCATCCCGGACGAACGCCCCTCTTTCTCCCCGAACCCGGGCTTCTTCTTGGCCCAAATACCTCCGGGGCTCATCCCTGTCGCGCCATTGGCCCGAAAGACAATGGCGACGGCAGCCCCCAGCCAGAGGCCGCCATGCCCATCTCCGACCGCCTTCAGCCCGACCGCATGCGCATCCCGCCCGACACAGCCGTCGCGGTCTCGATGCAAGAGGCCTCGCCCCGGGGCGAGAGCGCCAAAGGCACCGCCCCCCCTCCGCGGCGCCCCCATCGCGCCCTTTCCGAGGCTCCCCCATCCGGCCCGGCCATGCCCCCTTCCCCCCGCCGCGCAAGCGGCGCGCTGATGCCGCCGTGCACCCGTCTGCCGCGCCCCCGACGCGCAGCCACAGGGCGCCACGGGGCCTCGGGCGCGGCCTCGAAACGCCCCCGCCCCTTTCCGAAGGCATGGCCCCCGCGCCCGAAAGGCCCGGTCCGGGCAGCGCCTTCCACCGCGACAGGCTGAAGGAGGTCCGTCAATGACGCGCATGCTAACCCCGGAACAGGTCGAGTTCTTCGAGACCGAAGGCTACCTCGTCGTCGAGAACGTGCTCTCCGCCGACACCCTGACGGCGATCAGGGCCGAATACGGCGCCGTCATGGACCGGCTCTACGCCGGATGGCAGGCCGAGGGCCGCGTGCCCGACGGCACCGACCTGGATTTCTGGCAAAAGCTGCTCGCCGCCTATGCGGCAGGCTGCGAGTGGTTCCAGCCCATGGACATCACCCTGCCCGGCTCGAAGATCGAGGCCGACACCCCCTTCCACATCGGCCCGGCGGTGATGCAGATGCTGACCGATCCGCGCCTTCTGGACATGGTCGAGGATCTGATCGGCCCGGAACTCACCTCGAACCCGATCCAGCATGTCCGGCTGAAGCCCCCCAGCCGCACCCTGCGCGCCGGCGAGGCAACGGCCCATATCCAGGCCACCGACTGGCATCAGGACCGCGCCGTCGCCCATGAAGAGGGCGACGATACGCAGATCGTCACCGTCTGGCTCGCCATCGGCGACGCCACCCCGGAAAACGGCTGCCTCAAGGTGATCCCCGGCAAGCCGCAGATGTACCCGCATTGCCCGCAGCGCCAGACCTCCATCGCCGCGGGCTGCCTCGACGAGACGAAGGCGGTCGCCCTGCCGGTCAAGGCCGGCGGCGCGGTGCTCTTCCACCCGCTGACGCCGCATTGCTCCTTCGACAACACCTCCGACAGCTTCCGCTGGAGCTTCGACATCCGCTACAACGTCACCGGCCAGCCCACGGGCCGCGCCCATTTCCCGGACTTCGTCGCTCGCTCCCGCGCCAACCCCGACAGCGAGTTCCGCGACTGGCAGCACTGGAAGCGGCAATGGGAAGAAACCCGCGCCGCCCTCGCCCCGAAGGACCACATCCCCATTCACCGCTGGAAAGGCGACAGCCCCGCCTGCGCCTGACCCTTCCACCCCGATGCCCCCTGGTTTCTTCTGTCCGGAAATATCCCGGGGGGCTCCGAAGGAGCGGGGGCAGAGCCCCCTCCGACGCAACCACCCCCGAGCCAGACCAGACAGGCACGCCATGAACACAGTCCGCCTTTCCGACGCCGACAATGTCGTCACAGCCATCCGCCCCCTCGAAATCGGGCAGGACGGCGCCACCCAGCTGATCCCGCGCGGCCACAAGATGGCCAGCCAGCCCATCGCAAGGGGTGAGGCCGTGCGCAAATACGCGCAGGTCATCGGCTACGCCGCCGAGGACATCGCCGAGGGCGCGCATGTCCACACCCACAACCTCGAGTTCCGCAACGTCGATACCGCCTACGAGTTCGGCACCAACCTGCGCGCGGCCCCCAAGGCCACGACCCGCGACACCTTCATGGGCTATCGCCGCCCCACCGGGCGCGTCGGAACGCGCAACACCATCGCCGTGCTGACCAGCGTGAACTGCTCGGCCACCGCCGCGCGCAAGATCGCCGAGCATTTCACCCCCGAACGCCTTGCCGCCTACCCCAATGTCGACGGCGTGACCGCCTTCGTGCACGGCACCGGCTGCGCCATGGGAGGCGACGGCACCGGCTTCGAACTGTTGCAGCGCACGCTCTGGGGCTATGCCCGCAATCCCAATGTCGGCGCCGTGCTGATGGCCGGGCTGGGCTGCGAGATGATGCAGATCGACTGGCTGATCGAGGCCTATGGCCTGACCCCCGGCCCGCTCTTCCAGACCATGAACATCCAGGACGTGGGCGGGCTGCGCAAGACGGTCGAGATGGGCATCGCGAAGATCGAGAAGATGCTGCCCCTGGTCAACGAGGCGCAACGCGAGGAATGCCCCGCCTCCGAGCTGATGGTGGGTCTCGAATGCGGCGGCTCTGACGCCTGGTCGGGCATCACCGCCAACCCCGCCGTGGGCTACGCCTGCGACCTGCTGGTGGCGCAGGGCGGCACCGGCGTGCTGTCCGAAACCCCCGAGATCTACGGCGCCGAGCACATGCTGACGGCCCGCGCCGCCTCGCGCGAGGTCGGCGACAAGCTGATCGAGCTGATCCACTGGTGGGAGCGCTATACCGCCAATGCGGGCGGCTCGATGGACAACAACCCCTCGCCCGGCAACAAGAAGGGCGGGTTGACCACGATCCTCGAAAAATCGCTGGGCGCCTCCGCCAAGGGCGGCACGACACCGCTGATGGGCGTCTTCAAATATGCCGAACCGGTGACCGCCGGGGGCTTCGTCTTCATGGACAGCCCGGGCTACGATCCGGCCTCGGTCACGGGCATGATCGCAAGCGGATGCAACCTCGTGTGCTTCACCACCGGGCGCGGGTCGGCCTTCGGGTCGAAGCCCAGCCCCTGCATGAAAGTGGCCACCAACTCCGAGATGTACGGGCGGCTTCACGAGGACATGGACGTGAACGCGGGCACCATCCTGTCAGACGGCAAGACGGTCGAGGAGGTCGTACCGCGAGATCTACGAGATGTGGCTGCGCATGGCCAGCGGCGAGAAGACCAAGTCGGAACTTCAGGGTCTTGGCGACTACGAGTTCGTGCCCTGGCAGATCGGCGCGGTGATGTGACGGGCGGGCGATCCGCGGTGACGCGGGACGCCCTGAACAACCGGCGGACCGGGGCTCTGCCGTCGTCATTGTCTCTCGGACCAATGGCGCGACAATGACGACCCCGGGATATTTGAAGACAGAAGAAGACCAAGGGGACGGTATGACGGATCGACGTGGGACGCCTGAGGGCGACAGGGCATGACGGCGCTGCCGATCTGTGTCGTGGGAGCGGGCTCCATCGGGCAGCGCCATATCGAGGTGGCGGGGCTCTCGGAGCGGGTGGAGCTGGTCGCGGTCGTGGAGCCGGACGAGGGCCTGCGGACGGCTTTGGCGGCGCGGGGGCTGCCGATGGTGGCCGATGTCTCGGAGGTGCCGGGCCATGTGCGCGCCGCCGTGGTGGCAACGCCCACCCCGGCCCATGCGCCCGCCGCACGGGCCGCGCTTGAACGGGGTTGGGCGGTACTGGTCGAAAAGCCCCTGACCGGCACGCTGGACGAGGGCCGGGCGCTGCTGGATTTTGCCGAGGAGAAGGGCCTGCCGCTCTATTGCGGCCATCACCGGCGCTGCCATCCCTTTTCCACCGCCGCGCGCGCAGCCCTGCAGCGGATCGGCGCCCCCGTGGGGGTGCAGGCCCTGTGGTCCCTGCGCAAGCACGACAGCTATTACGGACCCGAGTGGCGGCGGTCGCCCGGGGCCGGGCCGCTGATGACCAACCTCAGCCACGAGATCGACCTCTTGTCCTTCTTCTACGGCGAGGCCATCGAGGTCACGGCCCTGACCTCTTCCGCCGTGCGCGGCCTGGCCATCGAGGACAGCGCCGCGCTGGCGCTGCGGTTCGAAAGCGGCGCGCTGGGGTCGATCCTGATTTCGGACGCGGGCGCCTCGCCCTGGGCCTTCGAGGCGGCGACCGGCGAGAACCCGGCCATCGCGCCGTCGACCGAGGACTACATGCGCTTCACCGGCACCGAAGGGGCGCTGGCCTTCCCGTCGCTGACGCTCTGGCAGGCCGGCCAGCCCGGAGAGATCGAGTGGTCGAAGCCGCTTGCCCGGGTGCCCGGAGCGCCCTTCGACCCCGTGGACCCCCTGCGGGTGCAGATCGACCGCTTTGCGGCGGTGGTCGGGGGCGGCAGCGACGACGTGCTCTGCACCGGCGCGCAGGGGCTTGCGGCGCTGGAGATGACTTTGGCCGCCGCGCTCTCGGCGCGGACCGGCAAGCCGGTGGCACGCGGAGACGTGCCCGGCGATTTCAACGGTTCCTGAGAGGAGAAGACCATGACCAAACCCCGTATCGGATTCATCGGACTGGGCCTGATGGGCCGCGCCATGGTGGGCTGCCTTCAGGACGCGGGCTACAGCCTGACCGTCCTCGGCAATCGCGACCGCACCGGCGTCGAAGAGGCCGTCTCACGAGGCGGCACCGAGGCCGCGAGCGCCGGGGCGCTGGCCGAGGCGAGCGATATCGTGATGCTCTGCGTCTCGACCTCGGCGCAGGTCGAGGGGCGCATCTACGGCGACGACGGCGTGCTGGCCGGGGTGCGGGAGGGCGCCGTGGTGATCGACTTCGGCACCTCGTTGCCCGGCTCGACCCAGAAGATCGCCGCTGACATGGCGGCGAAGGGCGCGATCTACCTCGACGCGCCGCTGGGCCGCACGCCCGCGCATGCCAAGGAAGGCAAGCTGAACATCATGTGCGCCGGGGACGAGGCGGCCTACCAGAAGGTCAAGCCGGTGCTCGACGTGCTGGGCGAGAACGTCTTTCACCTTGGCAAGACGGGCAATGGCCACACGATCAAGCTGATCAACAACTTCTTCGCCATGACCACCGCGATGGCGATGTCCGAGGCCTTTGCCATGGCCGATGCGGCGGGGATCGACCGCACCGCGCTGTTTGACGTGATGGCGGCGGGGCCGAACCGCTCCGGCATGATGGAATTCATCCGCAACTACGCCGTCGACGGCAAGATCGACCTTGCCTTCTCGGTCGAGAACGGCGCCAAGGACGTGGGCTACTACGGCACCATGGCGGACGATCTGGGCCGCGACAGCCGCATGTCCCGAAGCACCGTGGCGGTTCTGGAAGAGGCCAAGGGCACCGGCGACGGCAGCCGCATGATCCCCGAGATGGTCGACTGGATGATCAAGCACCTCGGAGACAAGGCATGAGGCTGAAGGGCAAGACGGCCTTCGTGACGGCGGCAGGTCAGGGCATCGGCCGCGCCATCGCCGAGGCCTACCTGCGCGAGGGCGCCACGGTCACGGCGACCGACCTGAAGGCGGAGCTGCTGGAGGGGCTGGAGGGCGCGACCTGCTTTGCGCTGGACGTGACCGACAAGGATGCGGTGACGGAAGCGATCCAGAGTGCCGCGCCCGACGTCCTGGTCAACTGCGCGGGCTACGTGCACGGCGGCACCATTCTGGAGGCCACGGACGCGGACTTCGACTTTGCCTTCACGCTGAACGTCCGGTCGCAGTTCCACACCATGCAGGCCGCCCTGCCCGGCATGATCGGGCGCGGCGGCGGCTCCATCGTCAATATCGCCTCGGTGGCGGGCAGCATCGTGGCGGCCCCCAACCGCTGCATCTACGGGGCGTCCAAGGCGGCGGTGATCGGGCTGACCAAATCGGTGGCGCTGGACTTCGTGACCAAGGGCATCCGCGTGAACTGCATCTGCCCGGGCACGGTGGACAGCCCCTCGCTGCATGACCGGCTTCGGGCGATGGGCGACTACGCCGAGGCCCGCCGCGCCTTCGAGGCGCGCCAGCCCATGGGCCGCATCGGCACGGCGGAAGAGATCGCGCATCTCGCGGTCTACCTCGGGTCCGAGGAAAGCGCCTTCACCACCGGACAGGCGCATGTGATCGACGGCGGCTGGGCGGTCGGCTGATCCCGGAGAGGGCCGGTTTCTTCGAAAGAAACCGGCCCGCATTCCGTGCCGGAATGCGCCATCGCCTGAAGGAGAACACCCGTGTCAGATACAAAACCCAGGGGAAGACCGCACCGGTGCAGGCGTGCTGCTGATGGCGCTCGCCGTCACATGGTTCACCTGCATCGACAGTTCCGCCAAATGGCTGATCCTCGGCGGCATCCCGGCGCTGCAGGTGGTCTTTGTCCGCTACCTCGGGCACACGCTGGTGGCCATCGCCACCTTTGCCCCGCAAGAGGGGCTGGCGGCCTTCCGCTCCAACGCGCCGTTCAAGCAGCTCTTGCGGTCGCTGTTCCTGCTGGGCAGCACAACGCTCAACTTCACCGCGCTGCAATACCTGCCGATCACGGTGACGACGACGATCATGTTCGCCGGACCCATCGTGGTGACCCTGCTGGCGATCCCGATCCTTGGAGAACAGGTCGGCCTGCGCCGCATCGTCGCCGTCTGCGTGGGCTTCGTGGGCGTGCTGGTGGTGATGCAGCCCTGGGGCGCCGAATTCCACCCGGCCATGCTGCTGACGCTCGGCGCGCTCTGCATGGCCTCGATGTATTTCATCATGACCCGCCTGCTGGCGGGGGTCGAAGGCAACGCGGTCTCGCAGATCTGGTCCGCCGGCATCGCGGCGGCGGCGCTCTTTCCCTTCGTGCTCAAGGGCTGGACCTGGCCCAGCGGCGTCGACTGGATCGCCTTCCTGCTGATCGGCTGCTTCGGCGCGCTCGGCCATATCGCCGCGACCACGGCGCACCGCTGGGCCGATGCCTCGATCCTGGCGCCGGTGATCTACATCCAGCTCTTCCTGGCCGCCATCGCCAGCATCCTGCTTTTCGATACATGGCCGACGCTCTGGACGCTGGCCGGGGGCAGCATCATCATCGCCTCGGGCCTCTACATCTGGCAACGCGAGCGCATGGTCCGCAAGGGGGGCGTGCGCAAGCCGGTGCCCGCCACCCGCTGACGCAAAAGGGGCGCGGTCTCCCGCGCCCCCTTTCCACGATACCGAACCCGCTCAGCCGCGCCCGATATAGGGCATCGCGCTGGCCATCACGGTGATGAACTGCACGTTCGCCTCCAGCGGCAACGAGGCCATGTGCAGCACCGAAGAGGCCACATGCGCCACGTCCATGACCGGCTCGACCGCGATGGAACCGTCGGCCTGCGGCACACCCGTGGTCATCTTCGCCGCCATGTCGGTCAGCGCGTTGCCGATGTTGATCTGTCCGCAGGCGATGTTGTAGGGCCGCCCGTCCAGCGAAATGGACCGCGTCAGCCCCGTCACCGCGTGTTTCGACGCCGTATAGGCGGCAGAGCCCCAGCGCGGCACATCCGACGAGACAGAGCCGTTGTTGATGATCCGCCCGCCCTGCGGGTCCTGTGCCCGCATCCGGGCAAAGGCCGCGCGCGCGCAGATGAACGACCCGGTGGTGTTGATGTCCATGCAGCGGCGCCAGTCCTCCACCGACAGCTCGTCGATGGTGCCGCCCATGACCGAGATCCCGGCATTGTTGAACAGGCAGTCGATCCGCCCCCACTCGGCCAGCGCCTTGTCGAAGGCGGCGTCGACCTCGGCCTCGTTGACCACGTCGCAGGGCAGCGCCAGCGCGTTCTCGTGGCTGTCGGCCATCTCGGCCACCGTCGCCTCGGTGCGGCTCGACGATGCCGACCTTCCAGCCCGCCGCAAGGAAGGCCTCGGCGCAGGCCTTGCCGATCCCGCGCGCGCCGCCGGTGATGATGATTGTCTGTGTCATGTCCCCTCCATCCCGGGCATCGGCCCGATGGTTCTTCTGTCCTCAAATATCCCGGGGGCGCGCAGCGCGGGGGCAGAGCCCCCTGAAACGCCCCCCGACAGGTGCCGTCAGTGGTTGTCGCGCGGCAGCACGCGGGCGACCTTCTGGTAGGCCGTCGCCAGTTCCGTGCAACCGCCCTCGCCCAGCTGGCCCACGTGGCGGCGGTAGATCTCCTGCCACGGGGTCTGGTTGACGATCTCGGGCGCCTCCCAGTGCCTCCTCGGCGGGCGGCCCACTCGGCCTCGTCGACCAGAGCGTCCATGCGGCTGGCGTTCAGGTCCAGACGCACGGTGTCCCCGGTCTGCAGATAGGCCAGCCCGCCACCGACCACCGCCTCGGGAGAGGCGTTCAGGATCGACGGCGATTCCGAGGTGCCCGACTGCCGCCCGTCGCCCACGGTGGGCAGATGGGCGATGCCCTGCCTGATCAGCGCATCCGGCGGCTGCATGTTCACCACCTCGGCGGAACCGGGATAGCCGACGCAGCCGACGTTGCGGATGAACAGGATGCAGTGCTCGTCGATCTTCAGATCGGGATCGTTGATCCGGTCGTGGTAATCCTCGGGGCCTTCGAAGACCACGGCCCGCGCCTCCAGCACGCCCTCGTTGCCGGGCTGCGACAGGAAGCGTTTCTGGAAATCCTCCGAGATCACGCTGGTCTTCATCAGCGCCGAATCGAAGAGGTTGCCCGACAGGACCTTGAAGCCCGCGTTCCGGCGCATCGGCGCAGCACAGGTCTTGACCACGTCCTCGTCCATGCTCTCGCAGCCGGCCAGGTTCGCGCCCATGCTGTTGCCGGTCGCCGTCATCGCGCCCTCGCGGATATGCCCCGCCTTCATCAGCTCGCCCATGACCGCGGGCACCCCGCCGGCGCGGAAGAAGGATTCGCCCAGGTACTCACCCGCGGGCTGCATGTTCACCAGCAGCGGCACGTCGAAGCCGATGGTCTCCCAGTCCTTGACGTTCAGCTCGACGCCCGCATGCCGCGCCACGGCCTGCAGATGCGGCGGCGCGTTGGTCGAGCCGCCGATGGCAGAGTTCACCACGATGGCGTTCTCGAAGGCCTCGCGGGTCAGGATGTCCGAGGGCTTCAGGTCGTCCAGCACCATCTGCACGATGCGCTTGCCGGTCTCGTAGGCCATGGCCATGCGCTCGCGGAAGGGCGCCGGAATGGCCGAGTTGCCGGTCAGCGACATCCCCAGCGCCTCGGCCATGGCGTTCATCGTCGAGGCCGTGCCCATGGTGTTGCAATGCCCCAGCGAGGGCGCCGAGGAACAGACCCGGGACATGAATTCCTCGTAGTCGATCTTGCCCTCGGCCAGCAGGCGGCGGCTTTCCCAGACGATGGTGCCGGACCCGGCGCGCTTGCCCTTCCACCAGCCGTCCAGCATCGGGCCGCCGTTCAGCGCGATGGCGGGAATGTCGACCGTGGCCGCACCCATCAGCATGGCGGGCGTGGTCTTGTCGCAGCCGGTGGTCAGCACGACGCCGTCCAACGGATAGCCGTGCAGCACCTCGACGAGGCCGAGATAGGTCAGGTTGCGGTCCAGCGCGGCGGTGGGCCGCTTGCCGGTCTCCTGGATCGGGTGGACCGGGAACTCCATCGGCACGCCGCCGGCCTCGCGGATGCCCGCCTTGATGCGGTCCATCAGGAAGACATGGATCTTGTTGCACGGCGCGATGTCGCTGCCCGAGTTGGCAATGCCGATGACCGTACCGCCCGCCACTGGATCTCTTCGCGGGTGAAGGTGCTGTTCTGGTAGCGTTCGACGTAAAGCGCCGTCATCCCCGGGTTGTTCGGATTGTCGAACCACTCTTGCGAGCGGAACCGCTTGTTCGCGCGCGTGTCACTCATGTCTTCTCCTCCGGCGCCTTGGCTGATGTGGCTGCGCCCTTGTGGCAAACTTTCATTTTGGTATACCAAATGCAAGAGGAGTCATACCGCTTTGGGAGGAGGGGTCATGAAAGCAGTCCCGGTTGCGTCGGCCTTGGTGGCGTTTGTCCTGTCCACGGCCCTGCCCGCCGCGGCACAGGAGTTGACGGAGTGCGTCGCGGCACGGATCGATCAGGGCAGCCTCCCCGGCGCCTGTGTGGCAGAAGGCCTGTCGGCCTGCGACAGCGAACCTTCGGACATGCCCGCCGTTGCCATGCTCTGCTACCAGAAGGCGCAGGACGGTTGGGGCGACGGCCTCGCCGCCCGCATGGCAGAGGTCCGCGCGACGGCATCCCAGCAGATCGCGGCCCTGACCTCGGTCGAGGTGAAATACGACCTGCTCGGCAAGCTGATGCAATGCGACCGCCTGGAAGCGCTTGCGCTGATCGGCGAGGGCGATGCGCAGGCGATCCAGCGCGACAAGGCCCGCTGCGCCGCCGCCGCGACCGGGCTGACCCTTGTGCGGCTGCTCATCAGCGCAAAGGATCTGTAGATGACCCCAACACAGGCTTTCTGGCGCGGCTATCGTGACTGCGCCCCCTTCATCGTGATCGTGGCCCCCTACTCGATGCTGTTCGGCGTCGTGGCCCGGGACGCTGGCCTCGACGTGCTTCAGGCCATGGCCATGGCGGTTCTGGTCATCGCGGGGGCCTCGCAGTTCACCGCGCTGGCGCTCTTGCAGGATCAGGCCCCGGTCTTCATCGCGCTGCTGACCGCGCTGGCGGTCAACCTGCGCATGGCAATGTATTCGGCGGCGCTGGTGCCGCATCTGGGCCATGCACGCCTGGGGACACGGGCGCTGATGGCCTACCTGATGGTCGATCAGGCCTTTGCCGTGGCGGTGCGCACCTACGAGGACAATCCGCAGATGCCCAAGGCGGCCAAGGTCGCCTATTACTTCGGCTGCATGATGCTGATCTGCCCGATCTGGTACGGCTTCACGCTGACCGGCGCGCTGGTCGGACAGGCGATCCCGGCCAGCCTCTCGCTGGATTTCGCCGTCCCGGTCTGCTTCATCGCCCTCGCCGCGCCGCTGCTCCGGACCCTGCCGCACATGCTGGCCGCCGGGGTTTCGGCCATTGCGGCGCTGGCCTTCGCCTGGGTGCCCCGGAGTCTCGGGCTCCTGGTCGCGGCGGCGCTGGCCATGGTGACGGGCGCGCAGGCGGAACTCTGGCTGAAGCGCCGGGCTGAAAGGAGTGTCGCATGATCTCGGATACCGCCTTCTGGCTGCTGACCGCCGGGCTGGGGATCGGCACCTTCCTGATCCGCTTCTCCTTCCTGGGACTACTGGGCGGCAGGCAACTGCCGGACTGGGCACTGCTGCACCTGAAATACGTGGGCGTCGCGGTCTTCCCGGCGCTGGTCGCACCGCTGGTACTCTGGCCCGAGGCGACGGGGGGCACAACCGACCTGCCCCGCCTGCTGGCCGCACTGATCGCCTTTGCCGTGGGCCTGCGCGGCAATGTCATCGCCACGATCCTCGCGGGGATGGCGGCGCTCTACGGATTGCAATTTCTCACAGGCTCTTTCTGAAAGGACCACAGCAATGATCGAAGAACCGCCCGTCCTCACCCTGATCGAGGGCTTCCCGCGCCCGACCCAGGCCCAGATCGACGCGCTGAAGGGCATCCCCACCGGATTTGTCTGCGACGCGATGAACGGCCTCGGCTCGCTGGCGACACAGATCGCCCCCATCGGCCCCGACATCGACTGTGTCGCCGTGGGCCCGGCGCTGGTCGCGGACAACGGCGCCGCCGATATCCTCGCCACCCTCGCCGCCATCGAGGTCGCGCAGGCGGGCGACATCGTGGTTGCCTCGGTCGCGGGCCACCGGGGCTGCTCCGCCTCGGGCGATCAGGTCATGGGCATGCTGAAGAACCGCGGCGCCGCGGGTTTCGTCACCGACGGCCCGATGCGCGACTACGAAGGCATCGTCGAGGTCGGCCTGCCGGCATGGTGCACCGGGCTGAACCCGAACTCGCCCTACGGCAGCGGCCCGGGTACGGTCGGCGGCACCGCCGTGGTGGGCGGCGTCAGCGTCAGCAGCGGAGACCTGATCGTCGCCGACCGCAACGGCGTCGTGGTCATCCCCCATGCCCGCATCGACGCGGTCATCGCCCGCGTGGCAGAGGTGAAGGCGCTGGAAGACGGGCTCGAGGCCAAGGTCCGCAACGAAGGCTTCTGCACCCCGGTGGACATCCAGAAGATGCTGGCCGAAGGCCGAGCCGTGAAGGCCTGAACAGAACCCGGGCGCCGGTGACCGCCGGCGCTCTCAGGTATTTGTCTCCAAGAAGAAACCCAAGCCGGCTCTTTCGCGCAGACCTGGGTTTCTTCTTGGCCCAAATACCTTGAAGCCACGCGCGCCCGACGTGGCACCGTCGAAAAGGCGCGCCCCCGGCCATGCTTGCATCTGTTCGCAGGGCAGTGGCCCCGAGCGCGCGCCTCTGTCTTCTTCCCTATCCAGATCCTCACCCCGGCCAACCGCGCCTCCCGGCATCCGGTTCAGGCAAAGGCGCTTCGAGCCCCACCCGAGGCCTGGGTCTTGAAGATCGAGGTATTGTCCTTGGCGGGCGGCAGCGGCATCGTGACCGGCACGTTTGCCAGCCGTGGCGTCAGGCAGGGGGCGCCGGTCACGACACGGTCCTGCAGGTCGGCCCAGAAACCGCGCTGCCCCAGGGCATGGATATAGCTCGAGGCGCCGAGTATCGGCCAGGCGTCGGCGCGGGCCAGTTCGTAAAACAGGATCTTGCGCGCCCGGTCGGACCGGTTCGGCGCAGAGCCGTGCAGCGTGCGGACGTGGTGGATGGTCATGTCGCCCGCCTTGCCGGTCAGGGTCACCGCCTTGTCCTGTTCGAACAACGGATCCTCCGGGTCGACCGCTCCGCAGAACACGCCGCCCGCGTGGTGCGACAGCACCGGGCCCTTGTGGGTGCCGGGGATCACCTTCAGCGGGCCATTGGCCTCGTCCACATCCTCCAGCATCAGGCCGAAGGCCAGCAGGTCGTCGTTGGTATGCGGGTAGAAGGCCCAGTCCTCGGTGCCATTCCACCGCCGCCCCGCCGCCCGGCGCCTTGGTGTTCAGCTTCGAGGTGTTGATATAGGTGTCCGGCCCCAGGAGATCGGTCAGCACCTCGGTCACGCCCGACTGGGTCAGCGCCTCCCAGAACACCGGGTCCTGCTTGTGCGGCAGCTTGATCCGGGTCAGGCGTGGCGCCTCAGCCGTATGGCCGGTGTCGAGATCGTAGACATCGTTGCTGTCGGTCACCTCGCGCGAGGCCTCGATCAGCCGGTTCGTCACCTCCTGAAGGCGCGAGAGCAATGCGCCGGTCACCGCGCCCTCGACCTTGAGATAGCCGTTTTCCGCGTAGAAGTCTTTCTGGTCCTGCGTCAGCATGGCCTATCCTTTCGAACCTGTGTCCGGTTCCCCGGCGGTGATTTCTTCCATATCGATCCCGTTCAGCGCGCCGACGATGTTGGACAGCATCGGCACGTAGTCCTGCCCGGCGCCGATCGCCTCGGCATGGGCAAAGTACTGCCGCGCGGCGCCCGCCATCAGGGTCATCATCCCCGCATCGGTCGCCATGGCATTGACGTAGCGCAGGTCCTTCGCCGCATTGGCGATGGCGAACTTGTGGGCGTCGCGGTTGCGGTCCACCACGTAGTTCATGAAGGTGTCGAAGAAGCCGCAACCCATGCGGCTGGGGGCGATCACCTCGCGCAGCTGCGCCGGGCTGATGCCGACCTTCGCGCCCATCACCACCGCCTCGGAGTAGAGCGCCGCGTAGCTCATGGAGAGGAAGTTCATCATCAGCTTCATCTTGTGGCCCATGCCGACCGCGCCCATGTGGGTGATCGAGCCGGACCAGCAGGCGATGACCGGGCGCACGCGCTCCAGCACCGCGGCGTCCGCGCCGACCATGGCATCCAGCTGGCCCTCTTCCGCCTCCTTCGGCGTCCGGCCCAGCGGCGCGTCGACCATGTGGCAGCCCTTTTCCGCCAGGAGTTTCGCCATGGCGAGGGTCGAGGTCGGGTCCGCGGTCGTGGTGTCGATCACCACCAGCCCTTCGCGCGCACCGGCAAGGATGCCGTCCGGACCCGCGATCACCTCTTCGACCAGCGGCGAGTTGGACAGGCACAGGTGGATGATGTCGCAGCGCTCCGCCATCTCGCGCGGGGTCCGGACCTCTTCCGCCCCCATGCTCTTGAGGCTCTCGACCGGCTCGCGGTTGCGGTTGCCCTTGATGACCAGCGCGTAGCCGCCCTTCAGGATGTTCTTGGCCATGCCGTGACCCATCAGCCCGACGCCGATAAAGCCCACAACGGGTTTCTCTGTCATGCTCCGTTCTCCTCCCAAATCCCGGTTCGATGTATTGCGCCCCAAGGGACGGCGGGCGGGGCGCCTTTCGCGTCAGCGAAACAGCGTCCGCCCGTCGGTCACAGGGATGCGGTGATGCCGCCGTCCACGAACAGCGTATGGCCGTTGACAAAGCTGGACGCGGGCGCCGACAGGAAGACGCAGGCGCCCACCAGCTCCTCGACCTTGCCCCAGCGCCCGGCGGGCGTGCGCTTTTCCAGCCATGCGCTGAACTCGGCATCCGCGACCAGCGCCGCGTTCAGAGGCGTATCGAAATAGCCCGGCGCGATGGCGTTGCAGTTCAGCCCGTGTTTCGCCCAGTCGGTGGCCATGCCCTTGGTCAGGTTGCCGATGGCGCCCTTGGAGGCCACGTAGGGCGCGATCCCGGGCCGGGCCAGCGCCGTCTGCACCGAGGCGATATTGATGATCCGTCCGGCGCCGCGCTTGATCATGTGGCGCGCAACCGCTTGGCCCACGTAGAAGGCAGAGTTCACATTGGTCCGCATCAGCCGGTCGAAGGCCTCGACCGGGAAATCCTCCAGCGGGGTGCGGTGCTGCATCCCGGCGTTGTTCACCAGGATGTCGATGGCGCCCTTTTCCGCCTCGAAGCCGTCGATGGCGGCGCGCACGCCCTCGGCATCGGTGGCGTCGAAGACCAGTTCTTCGACCGTCGCGCCCTCGGCCCGCAGCGCTTCGGCGGCCTCGGCCAGCCGTTCGGCGTTGCGCGCGTTCAGAACGACAGAGGCCCCCGCCTGCGCCAGACCGCGCGCCAGCGCGAACCCGATCCCCATGGAAGAGCCGGTCACGAGCGCCCGGCGCCCGCTGAGATCGAAAAGTTGCATGTGTCCTCCCGTCCTGCCGCCCGTGGCAGAGGTTGACATTTCGTGCCCGAGCAGACTTGATTGCGCAAAATGGTATACCATTCCGGCGCACATGCAAGGCGCCACCTGGAGGACACCCATGAAAGCGCTTTACGCCCATGCGGCGCGCGACCTGCGCCTGTCGCCCTGTGACGCGGGCGACCCCGGTGCCGGAGAGGTCCGCCTTCGGCTCGCCCGTGGCGGGATCTGCGGGTCCGACCTGCACTATTACCAACACGGCGGCTTCGGCACCGTGCGCCTGAAGGAACCGATGATCCTCGGGCACGAGGTCTCGGGCCATGTCGAGGCGGTCGGCGACGGGGTCGAGGGGCTGGCGCCCGGCGATCTGGTGGCCGTCTCGCCCTCGCGGCCCTGCGGCGCCTGCGGGGAATGTCTGCGCGGCCTGCCGAACCACTGCCTGAACATGCGCTTCTACGGCTCTGCCATGCCCTTCCCGCATATTCAGGGCGCCTTCCGCGAGGTGATCGTGGCCGATGCCGCGCAATGCGTGAAGGCCGAGGGGCTGAGTGCCGCAGAGGCCGCCATGGCCGAACCGCTGTCGGTCACGCTGCACGCGGTGCGCCGCGCCGGTAGCCTCGTCGGCAAGCGTGTGCTGGTCACCGGGTCCGGTCCCATCGGCGTGCTGGCGGTGCTTTGCGCGCGTCGCGCCGGGGCCGAAGAGATCATCGTCACCGATATCGCCGACGGCGTACTGGGTTTCGCGCGCGAGGCCGGGGCGGACATGACGCTGAACACGCTCAGCGACCCCGAGGCGCTGGCCCCGTACCAGCAGGGCAAGGGCAGCGTCGATGTGCTGTTCGAATGCTCGGGCGCCGAACCGGCCCTGCGCGGCGGCATCGCGGCGCTGCGCTCGCAGGGCCTTGCGGTGCAGCTTGGCATGTCCGGCGACATGAGCATTCCGCTGATGCAGGTCACCGCCAAGGAACTGTCGCTGATGGGCTCCTTCCGCTTTCACGAGGAATTCGGCACCGCCGTCGCGCTGATGCAGAAGGGGCTGATCGACGTCAAACCGCTGCTCACGCATAGCTTCGCCTTCGACGACTTCCAGAAGGCCTTCGACACAGCCGGCGACCGCAGCCGCGCCATGAAGGTGCAGCTGGAAATCGCCTGATGCTGACCTTCGCCGCGGCCGTCTTCTTTCTGATCGTGACGCCCGGTCCGGGTGTCCTTTCGGCTGCGGGCGTGGGATCGGGCTATGGCTTCCGCGCCGGGCTTCGCTATCTCACCGGCCTCTTCATCGGCACCAATATCGTCGCGCTTGGCGTGATTTCGGGCGTGGCCGCCGTGGTGCTGGCGGTTCCGGTGGTGCGCACGGTGCTGATGGTGGCCTCTGTCGGCTACCTGCTGTATCTCGCCGCCGGGATCGCCTTTGCCGGGTCGAAACTGGCCTTCATCGAGGCCAAGACCGCGCCCGGCATCGGTTCCGGCCTGCTGTTGCAGGCGATCAACCCCAAGGCCTATGCCGTCAACACCACGCTTTTCGCGGGCTTCCCCTTTGCCCCGGACAATCTGGCCTTCGAGACCATCGCCAAGCTGGTGATCGTTGCCGCGATCTGGATCCCGATCCACCTCGGCTGGCTCTACGCCGGTGCAACCCTGCACCGCCTGAACCTGTCCGAGACGGCGCACCGCCGGATCAACCACCTGATGGCCGCCTCGATGCTGGCGGTCGTTGCCCTTGCCCTTTACGCCGGACTGACCCCGTCATGACCATCGACACCGCCCTTTCCCGCCTGACCGACCTGCTTGGCGACCGCCTGTCCACCTCGGACGCGGACCTTGCCCTGCACGGCCAGAACGAGACCTATTACGCCGACACCCCGCCGCATGGCGTCGCCTATCCCGAGACCACCGAAGAGGTCTCGGAGATCCTGAAGATCTGCCACGACGAAAACTGCCCGGTGACCGCCTACGGCGCGGCCTCCTCTCTGGAGGGCCAGCACCTTGCGATCCGTGGCGGCATCAGTCTCGACATGAACCGGATGAACCGCGTGCTGGCGGTCAATGCCGAGGACATGAACGCCGTCGTGCAACCGGGCCTGACGCGCATCGCGCTGAACGAGGAACTGCGGGCCACGGGCCTGTTCTTCAGCGTCGATCCCGGCGCCGATGCCTCTATGGGCGGGATGGCGGCGACGCGGGCCTCGGGCACGACCGCCGTCAGATACGGCACCATGCGCGACAACATCCTCGCCATGGAGGCGGTCATGGCCGACGGCACGGTGATCCGCACCGGCACCAAGGCACGCAAATCCTCGACCGGCTACGACCTCAACCACCTCTTGATCGGGTCAGAGGGCACGCTGGGCATCATCACCGAACTGACGGTGAAGCTGCACGGCATCCCCGAGGCCATCTCGGCGGCCACCTGCCGCTTCGAGTCCGTCGAGGATGCGGTCAATTGCGTGATCCTGACCATCCAGTCCGGCCTGCCCATGGCGCGGATCGAGCTGCTGGACGAGATGATGGTGCGCGGCTTCAACCAATACGCCGGTGCGGGCCTGCCCGAGAAGCCGCACCTCTTCCTAGAATTCCACGGCTCGCCCGCCGGTGTGACCGAGCAGATGGAAACCTTCGCCGCCCTCGCCGGGGACTTCGGCGCCGAGGCCATGAAGACCGCCACCACGACAGAGGACCGCAACGCGCTTTGGGCGATGCGGCACAAGGCGCATTACGCCTCCGCCGCGCTGGGGGCCGGCAAGCACATCTGGCCCACGGATGTTTGCGTTCCGATCTCGCAACTGGCAGAGGCAGTGGTGCAGGCCCAACGCGACGCCGTCGCCATGGGTCTGACCTGCACCATCGTCGGCCATGTCGGCGACGGCAACTTCCACGCCGGCCTGTCGGTCGATCCCGGCAATGCCGACGAGATGGCCCGCGCCAAGCTGTTCACCGGCAAGCTGGCCGAAACCGCGCTGCGCCTTGGCGGCACCGTCAGCGGAGAGCACGGGATCGGCATCGGCAAGCAGGGCTACATGGACGCCGAACACGGCCCCGCGCTGGCCTATATGCGCGCGATCAAGCAGGGGTTCGACCCCAAGAACATCCTGAATCCCGGCAAGATGCTGCCGGACAACCACTGAGGAGACGCCATGCTGCCGACATCCAACCCCGATCCCGACGCCCTTCTGATCGGCCGCGTCTGGCGCGAGGGGCTTGGCCCCTCCGTCGTGCGCGTCGCCGGGTCCGCCCTGATGGACATCACCTCGCGGCAGGTGCCCACGGTCTCGGCCCTGCTGGAGCGCGACGACCTCGTGGACTACGTCCGGGGCGCGGCGGGTGAGCTGATCGGGTCGCTGGACGACGTGGCCTCTGGCACGCTGAAGCTGCTGGCGCCCTGCGATCTTCAGGCCGTGAAGGCCAGCGGCGTGACCTTCGCCGAAAGCATGGTCGAACGGGTGATCGAGGAACAGGCGGCGGGCGACGCCGACCGCGCCGACGAGATCCGCAAGAAGGTGCAGTCGGTCATCGGCGACAGCCTTTCCGGCATCGAGCCGGGCAGCGAGAAGGCGATGGAGGTCAAGCGCGTCCTTCAGGCAGAGGGCCTGTGGTCCGCCTATCTGGAAGTCGGCATCGGCCCCGACGCCGAGGTCTTCACCAAGTGCCAGCCCATGGCCTCTGTCGGCTGGGGCGATTTGATCGGTCTGCACCCGATCTCGACCTGGAACAACCCGGAACCGGAAATCGTGCTCGCCGTGACCTCGACCGGCAAGATCGTCGGCGCGACGCTGGGCAACGACGTGAACCTGCGCGACGTCGAGGGGCGGTCGGCCCTGCTCTTGGGCAAGGCCAAGGACAACAACGCCTCGTGCTCGATCGGGCCCTTCCTGCGGCTGTTCGATGACAGCTTCGGCATGGACGACGTGGAGAACGCCGAGCTGACCCTGACGGTCGAGGGCGAGGACGGCTTTACCCTGAACGGCCATTCCTCGATGACCAAGATCAGCCGCCGCCCCGCCGATATCGTCAAGCAGACCATCGGCCAGCACCACCAGTACCCCGACGGCTTCATGCTGTTCCTCGGCACGCTCTTCGCGCCCATTCAGGACCGCGACAAGCCCGGTCAGGGCTTCACCCACAAGATGGGCGACGTGGTCCGCATCGAAGAGGCCAAGCTGGGCCAGCTGAAGAACACCGTCCGCCTGTCGACCGAATGCCCCCCGTGGGAGTTCGGGGCAGGCGCGCTGATGCGCAACCTCGGCCAGCGGGGCCTGCTGTGAGCCGCCTGCTCTGCGTCGGAGAGATCATGGTCGAGATGGCCCCCGCCGACGGGGGGCTGTTCGGCATGGGTTTTGCCGGGGATACCTTCAACACGGCGTGGTACGCGCGCCGCCTGCTGCCCGATGACGTGGGCGTCGGCTACCTGACCGCCGTCGGCACCGACGCCGTGTCCGATAGCATGGTGGATTTCATCGCGGCGCAGGGTGTCGACGCCAGCGCCGTGCAGCGGGTCCCGGACCGCACCGTGGGCCTCTACATGATCCAGTTGCAGGATGGAGAGCGCAGCTTTTCCTACTGGCGCGGGCAATCGGCGGCCAAGACGCTGGCCGATGACGCGGCGGCGCTGGACGCGGCCTTCGCCGAGGCCTCGGTGATCCAGTTCTCAGGGATAACGCTGGCGATCCTGTCGGACGCGGCGCGCGCCCGGTTCTGCGCGGCCCTGACCCGCGCGCGGGCCAATGGCGCGCATGTGGCCTTTGACACCAACCTGCGCCCGCGCCTCTGGGCCGGGCCGCAGGCGATGCGCGACGGGCTGTTGCTGGGCGCGGGCGTCGCCGACACCGTGCTGCCCTCGTTCGACGAGGAACAGATGTGCTTCGGCGACGCGACCCCGGCCGAGACCATCGCCCGTTACCGCGCGGCAGGGGCCCGCACCGTCGTCGTCAAGAACGGCGCCGACCGCTGCCACATCTGGGACGCGGACGAAGGCGAGGCGACCCATGACCCCGCCCCCGTGGCCCGGGTCGTGGATTCCACCGCTGCCGGGGACAGCTTCGGCGCCGGCTTCCTTGCGGCCCGCATGACGGGCGCATCAGCCCTTGAGGCCACGCAGCAGGGCGCGGCGCTTGCGGGCAAGGTGGTGCAGAAACGCGGCGCGTTGGCGCCGGAGATTTTCGAATAAACGGAGGAGAGACAATGAAGGTTCTTATCATCGGCGGCGGCGGTCTCGTCGGTCAGAAACTGGCGCGCAAACTGGCCGAGCGCGGCACCCTGCGCGGTGAAACCATCGACACGATGGTCCTTGCCGACATCGTCGACCCGCAGCCGGTCGAGGCCGGTTTCACGGTCGAGACCGCGGCCTGCGACATCGCCGACCCGGCATCGCTGGCGGCGACCATCGACGACAAGACCGACGTGATCTACCTGCTGGCCGCCATCGTCTCGGCGCAGGCCGAAGAGGACCTGGATATCGGCCTCAAGGTCAACATGATGGGCACGCTCAACGTGCTGCAACGCTGCCGCGAGCTGGGCACCAAGCCGGTGCTGGTCTTCACCTCTTCGGTGGCGGTGAACGGCGGCGAGGTCGAGCAGCCCTACAACGACCAGACGCTTCTGAACCCGCAGACCTCCTACGGCGCGCAGAAGGCCATCGGCGAACTCTTGGTCAACGACTTCTCGCGGCGCGGTCTGGTCGACGGGCGCGGCTTCCGCCTGCCGACGATCTCGGTGCGTCCCGGCAAGCCCAACCGCGCGGCCTCGGGCTTCATGTCGTCGATCTTCCGCGAGCCGCTTCAGGGCGAGACCGCGAATTGCCCGGTGGACGAGGACTTCAACCACTACTACCTCAGCCCGCGCAAATGCGTCGAGAACCTGATCAAGGGCGCCGAGATCCCCGAAGAGAAGCTGGGCAAGAACCGCTGCATGATGATGCCGGGCCGGGTCTGGACGATTCGCCAGATGATCGACGCCATGACGGCGGTCGTGGGCCCCGAAACGGCAGAGCGTATCACCTGGAACAAGCAGCCAGAGCTTGACGCGATCCTCGCGGGCTGGCGCATGGACATCCGCGCCGACAAGGCAGAGGCGCTGGGTCTGGAAGCCGACGCCAGCTTCGAGGACAACATCCGCTACTTCCTCGAAGACGACATCGCCAAGTGATGCACCCCGGGCGCCCGTCAGCGGGCGCCCTGCGGGACGGCGGGCCGGGCTGCGGTGCCACGGCACTGGATGGCCCCCTGCCCCGCACCGAACATGCCCAGCCGCACAAAGGCGGCCCCGGCAAGGCACATCAGGACCGCTCACCGCCTCGGCGCAACAGGCTCCGGCAGGGGCACCCTTGCCCTTACTTGTCGGACTTGTCGGCCTCCGGATCGGCCTGCCCCACGCCCTTGAAGACGAATTTGAACGGCAAGGCCCAGAGGAAGCCCAGCCCCACGTAGACGAGGAATTCCACCGCGATCGAGGGCCGGTCCAGCCAGTTCACGGTCGTCACCGCCGCCACGATATAGGCGGGCAGACCCACCAGCAGGATCACCAGCGACCAGCGCCGCCGCGCCTTGTAACTCAGGGCCATGGCCTGTCTCCCGTTGCGCGGACCGGCATGACGCCCGCCCGCGTTCCTGCATTCCGCGCCCGCATCGGCGCGCTGTCTGCGGCGCCGCGCAGATCATGCCTGCACAGCACCGTCAATCCAACCCGGCAGCGGCGGCTGGTTCGCGACGCCGCCCGGGACCGGGCCGCGCCAGAGTGTCGTTGCGGGGTGGAGTCGCCCCCACCCTGCCGCGCTCAATCCGCGAAGGGATCGGTCACGAGGATCGTGTCGTCGCGTTCCGGCGAGGTCGAGAGCAGCGCCACCGGGCAGCCGATCAGTTCCTCGACCCGGCGCACGTATTTCACCGCAGCGCCCGGCAGGTCGGCCCAGGACCGCGCGCCTTCGGTCGATTCGCTCCAGCCTTCCATCTCTTCGTAGACGGGCGTGCAGCGCGCCTGTTCCTCGCTGGCGAAGGGCAGGTAATCCAGCCGCTTGCCGTCCAGCTCGTAGCCGACGCAGATCTTCAGTGTCTCGAAACCGTCGAGCACGTCGAGTTTGGTCAGCGAGATGCCGTTGACGCCCGAGGTCGCGCAGGTCTGGCGCACCAGGGCCGCGTCGAACCAGCCACAGCGCCGCTTGCGGCCCGTGACGGTGCCGAATTCGCGCCCGCGCTCGCCCAGCCGCTGGCCGTCGTCATCGTCCAGCTCGGTCGGGAAGGGGCCTTCTCCGACGCGGGTGGTATAGGCCTTCACGATGCCCAGCACGTAGTCGATGGCGCCCGGCCCGATGCCGGTGCCCGTGGCCGCCTGCCCGGCGATCACGTTCGAGGAGGTAACGAAGGGATAGGTGCCGAAGTCGATGTCCAGCAGCGCGCCCTGCGCCCCCTCGAAGAGGATCCGCGTGCCCGCCTTGCGCTTTTCGTTCAGCACCTTCCAGACCGGCGCGGCATAGGGCAGGATCTGCTCGGCGATCTCGCTCAGCGCGGCGATCAGCGCCTCGCGGTCCACCGGCTCGATCCCCAGCCCCTTGCGCAGCGGGTCGTGGTGCTGCAGCGCGCGGTCCACCCGCGCCTCCAGCGTCGCCCGGTCGGCAAGATCCGCGACACGCACCGCGCGGCGGTCGACCTTGTCCTCGTAGGCGGGGCCGATGCCGCGCCCGGTGGTGCCGATCTTGGTGCCCTTCGAGGCCGCCTCTTCGCGCGCCCGGTCCAGCTCTCCGTGGATCGGCAGGATCAGCGGCGTGTTCTCGGCGATCATCAGCGTCTCGGGCGTGATCTCGACGCCCTGCTCGCGGATCGTCGCGATCTCCTTCACCAGGTGCCAGGGATCCAGCACCACGCCGTTGCCGATCACCGACAGCTTGCCGCCGCGCACCACGCCCGAAGGCAGCGCGTTCAGCTTGTAGACCTTGCCGTCGATGACAAGCGTATGACCCGCGTTGTGCCCGCCCTGAAAGCGGCAGATGACGTCGGCGCGTTCCGACAGCCAGTCCACGATCTTGCCCTTGCCCTCGTCGCCCCACTGAGCGCCCACGACAACCACATTCGCCATATCGGTCCCCTTCTTTGCCGGGAAATGTCTGCAAACCCGCGCCGGTATAGTCGCCGCGCGCCACGGGTGAAACCGCTAAATCGCGGCAAGAGGCTGGACAGGGGCGAATGAAGAGGGCAGCAAGGCAGCGATCCGAACGGGAGCCCGCCCATGTCCTTCACCCTTCGCTGGCTTTTCGCCTTCCTCCTGCTGGCCGCCACCTACAATCCGACGCGGCTCAACTTCCTCCGCTGGGCAGAGGCCAACTGGTCCACGCAGATGCCGCTGGTCGTGCTGGCGGCGCTGGTCCTGCTGGTGGGCTACGTGATCTACATTCGCGCCACCCTGCGGTCGATCGGCGCCTCCGGCATGCTGCTTGTGCTGGCCCTGGTGGGCGCGATCCTCTGGGTGCTCTGGGACTTCGGCCTCGTCAGCCTCGACAACCCCGGCTTCGCCACATGGCTCGGCATCCTCGCGCTCTCCATCGTGCTGGGCGTGGGCCTGTCCTGGTCCATCATCCGCCGCCGCCTGTCCGGTCAGGTCGACATGGACGACGTCGAAGAATAGCGCCACACCGGCCCCGACGCCGCGATCTGCACCGTCGGGGCGAGGGGCCAGCCCCTCGCGCTCCCCGGGATATTTGTGGACAGAAGAAACAGGGGCCGGCCCGCCCCTTCTTCTGTCCACAGATATCCTGGGGTCCGGGGTGAAACCCCGTACCGGTCGCCTCGCGCAAGCGAGGCGAAACCCTGTCCGATCAGTTCACCGCGGTCGGCAGCGCCGCGCCCTCCAGAAAGGCCCGCACGTTGGCCAGCTGCAACAGCGCCATATCGCGCCGGGTCTCGACCGATCCGGACCCCTGGTGCGGCTGCAACACGACGTTCTCCAGCTTCAGGAAGCGCGGATCCAGATTGGGTTCGTTCAGGAAGACATCCAGCCCGGCCCCGCCGATCCGCCCCTCTTCCAGCGCGTCCAGCAAAGCCCCCTCGTCGACCGTCGTCCCGCGCGAGATGTTCACCAGCACGCCGCGCGGCCCCATGGCGTCGATCACCTCCTTGGACACGTAGCCCTCGGTCGCCGATCCGCCGACCAGAGCCACGACAAGGAAATCCACCGCGCCCGCAAGGCGCGCCGGATCGGCATGATAGGTCCAGCCCGGCGTCTCCTTCTCGGAGCGCGAATGGTAGTGGATCTCCATCTTGAAGGCCGCCAGCCGGTCCGCGATCTCACGCCCGATCCGCCCCAGCCCCACGATTCCCACCGTCGAGCCCGAGACCTTGCGGTTCAGCGGAAGCTCGCCCTTCTTCGCCCAATCGCCCGAACGCACATGCGCCTCACCCAGACGCATGGTCCGCGCCTGCGCCAGCAGCATCGCCACGGCAAGGTCCGCCACATCGTCCGACAGCACATCCGGCGTGTTCGTCACCTTGATGCCCCGCGCGCTGGCCGCCGCCACGTCGATGGCATCGTAACCCACGCCATAGTTCGCAATCACGCCAAGGTTCGGGAAGAGGTCCATCTCGGCCCCGCCAAAGGGCTTGTGCCCCTTGTAGGCCACCGCGCGAATCGCTCTGCGCTGGCCCTCGGGCACGCCGGACATGGCATCAGGGCCGTCCACAAATGTCGCGGGATAGGCCTCGGCAAGCCGCGCGCGCTCGTCTTCCTTGAAGCTCGCGCCAGAGATCAGCAGGACAGGGTCAGTCATCGGTCAGGCCTTTCACAGCAGGTCACGGATGCGCCGCAGCGCCTCCTGAATGTTCTCGGTGGAATTGGCATAGGAGAAGCGCAGGTAACCCTCGCCATGGGCGCCGAAGGAGGTCCCGGCCACGGTCGCCACCCCCGCCTCGTCCAGGAAGCGGTCCTGCGCCTGCATGGCCGTCAGCCCGGTGCCCTCGATGTTCGGGAAGGCATAGAAGGCGCCCGCGCAATCGGCGCAGCGCACCCCCGGCAGGGCGTTCAGCCCCTCGACGATCACCTGGCGGCGCCTGTCGAACTCGGCCACCATGCGCGTCACCTCGTCCTGCGGCCCTTCCAGCGCGGCGATACCCGCGAACTGGGTCGCGGCGTTGACGCAGGAATGGTCGTTGATGCACAGGCGCGTGACGTGGTCCACGAGGCTCTCGGGCCAGACCGCGTAACCCAGCCGCCAGCCGGTCATGGCATAGGTCTTGGACCAGCCGTCCAGCATGATCAGCCGGTCGCGGATCTCGGGATATTGCAGCAGGCTGACGTGCTCGCGCCCGCCATAGAGCATGTTGGAATAGATCTCGTCCGACATCAGCGCGACCTGCGGGTGCTCCATCAGCCCGGCGACCAGCTTGTCGATCTCCGCGCGCGGCGTGACCCCGCCCGTGGGGTTGGCGGGCGAGTTGATGATGATCAGCCGCGTCTTCTCGGTGATCTGGCCCAGCACCTCCTCGGCGGAGAAGGCAAAGCCGTTCTCTTCCCTCAGCGCGATCGGCACCGGGGTGGCGCCGGAATACTTGATCACCGATTCGTAGATCGGAAAGCCGGGGTTGGGATACATGATCTCGGCGCCCGGTTCCCCGAACATCAGGCAGGCAAAGAACATCGTCGGCTTGCCGCCCGGCTGCACCACCACGTGATCCGGGTTCACCTCGACCCCGTGACGGCGGTTCAGGTCGGCGGCCACCGCCTGCCGCAGCGCCGGCAACCCGTTCGCCGGCGTATAGCCGTGATGGCCGTCCTGCAGAGCCTTGATCCCGGCCTCGACGATATGCTCGGGCGTGCGGAAATCCGGCTGACCGATGCCGAGATTGATGATGTCGCGCCCCTCGGCGGCCAGCTTGCCCGCGCGCGCCAGCACGACAAAGGCCGACTCGGTGCCAAGCCGGGACATGCCCCCGGCAAGCTTCAACTGCGTCATGGCGTGTTCTCCTCCCGTCGCGGCCACCCTGAGCGGCCAGGTTTCGCAATTTGGTATACCAAAATCCGCCCCAAGGGAAAGCCGCTTTCACCGCCTCGCAACAGGCCGTCCCACAGCGCAGAGACGCGCACACCTCGTGTTTCTTCTTGGCAAAAATACCTCTGTGCGACGGCGCCGCCCGAACCGGACCTGTCCGACAAGGCGCGCCTGCGGGCATCTTTTCTGCAAAAAAGCCACCCGAAGGAGGCATCCAACCGCGCCGCCTGCCGGGGACGGCGCGGCGGAGGGGCCTCAGCGGGTCAGGGTGAACCAGCCCAGCGTGTCCTCGGTCGGGCCGCCGGGCTTGTATTCCGCGCCCATCGGTGCGGCCCATCCCAGTGCGTCGATCACCTTGAACATATACGAGAAATCCACCTCGCCCCGGTCCGGTGCACCACGGTCCGGCACCCCCGCGAACTGGATATGGCCGATGATGGGCAAGAGTCTCTTCAGTCGGTTGGTCAGGTCGCCCTCCATCAGCTGCACGTGGTAGCAATCGAACATCAGCTTCAGGTTCGGCGCCCCCACCGCCTCGATCACCGCGCGCGCGTGGCCCGTGGTCGCAAGGTAGTAGCCCGGTGCGTCGTAGTGGTTCAGGGGCTCGATCAGCACCGTGATCCCATGCGGATGCGCCGCCTCGCAGGCGTAGGAGAGATTGGCGACAAAGGCCGCGTCCGCCTCTGCGCCAGAGGCGAAACCGGCCATGACATGCACGTTGGCCGCGCCGATGGCCCGGGCGTAGGCCAGCGCCTCGTCGATGGCGGCGCGGGCCTCGGCCTCGCGGCCCGGCAGCGCGGCCAGCCCGTTTTCGCCCGCCGCCGTATCGCCGCGCCGGGTGTTCAGGCCCAGCATCGGCAGGCCGGTCTCTTCCAGCGCCGCGCGGACCTCTGCGACCGGCTCGTCATAGGGCCAGTGACATTCCACCGCGTCGAACCCCGCCGCCTTCGCGGCATGGATCGCCTCGGCCAAAGGCCGGTCGGTCCAGAGGAAACCAAGGTTGGCCGAAAACTTCATGTGTCCCACTCCACGTCGAATGTATTGACCACCGCGCGGACCTGTCCGCCGGTCAGGGGCTCCGCCCCCATGCCGCGCGTCATCAGCGCCAGCCGGGCGGTGGCTTCCAGTTCCTCGATGGCGTTGCAGGCCGCCTCGACGTCCTTGCCCGCCACCACGGGGCCGTGGTTGGCCAGCATCACCGCCGAGCGCTTGCCCGCCAGCCCGCGCACCGCCTGCCCCATGGCCGGATCGCCCGGCACGAAGAAGGGCAGCAGCTTCACCCGGCCCACCTGCATGATGCCATAGGGCGTGTAAGCGGGCAGGAAGTTGTCCTCGTCCACCCCCGGCAGCAGCGACAGCGCGACCGAGTGGCAGCTGTGCAGGTGCACCACCGCCCCCGCGGTGCCGCGCGTGTCGTAGAAGGCCGTGTGCAGCGGCATTTCCTTGGTCGGCCTGTCGCCGTCGATATGCTGGCCCGCCGCGTCGAAGCGCGCCAGCCGCCCGGGATCGAGCCGGCCGAAGCTGGTGCCGGTGGGCGAGACCAGCAGGCCGCCGTCCTCAGTCCGGGCCGAGATATTGCCGGTCGAGCCATGGGTCAGCCCCCGGTCGAAGAGCGATTTCGCCAGCGTGCAAAGCTGCTCGCGCAGGCGGGCCTCTGCGCTCATGCCGTGGCCCCCAGCGCGTCGGCAAAGAAGGTCTCGGCGCCGAAATTGCCGGACTTCAGCGTGATCGCGATGCGCGCGCCGCCGCTGTCGCAGGTGCACCAGGGCACGCCGGGCGCGATTTCCGCGCCGATGTCCAGCCGCGCGATGCCCAGCGCCTGCGACACCGCACCCGAGGTTTCGCCGCCCGCGACGACGATGCGCCGCGCGCCCCTGTCCCGCGCCGCGACTGCCAGTTTCGCCAGCGCGCGCTCGACCACGGCGCCCGCCTCTTCGCGGCCCAGCGCGGCCTGCGCGGCGCGCACCTGGTCGGGCTCTGCCGTGGCATAGAGCAGCGGTGCCTTGCCAAGATCCTGCGCGGCGAGCCAGTCCAGCGCCTGCTGCGGGCCTTCCTCGTCCAGCTTGACCGGATCGAGGCGGAAGCTGACCGCGCCGGTGGCCTTGTAGGCCTCGACCTGCCTGCGGGTCATGGCAGAGCAGCTGCCGGACAGGACCACCGCGCCGGGGCCGATCTGCTCGGGCGCCTTGGCGGTATCCGCCTTCAGCGCCCCGTCCTGCATCCAGAGCGCAGGCAGCGGCATGGCGACGGCGCTGCCGCCGGTCATCAGCGGCATGTTCCGGCAGGCCTCGGCGATGGTATAGAGATCCTCGTTCGCCACCGCGTCGATGACCACATGGGCGACGCCCTCGCCGGCCAGACGCGCCAGTTCCGCCCTGAGCGCCTCGGCGCCCTGCGCCACGGTCAGCCGGTCGGCAAGGCCCACGGGCCGCGTCACCTGCGGCTCCAGCAGGCGCATCAGGTTGGAATCGGTCATCGGCGTCAGGGGATGGTCCTTCATCGGGCTTTCCGCCAGCGGCTGACGCCCGACGAAGAGGTTGCCCATGAAGATCGACCGGCCGTTTTCCGGGAAGGCGGGGCAGTAGATCGTCTGATCGGTGCCAAGGTCCGCCATCAGCGCCTCGGCGACCGGGCCGATATTGCCCTCGGGCGTCGAATCGAAGGTCGAGCAGTATTTCCAGAAGAAGCGCTGCGCGCCCGCCGCCTGCAGCCACTTCAGCGCGGCGCGGCAGTCGGCGACGGCCTTGTCCACCGGTTCCGTCCGGCATTTCAGCGCGATAACCTCGAAGGGGGCGGTGTCGGTGGGCGGTGCGTCCGGCACCCCCAGCCGCAGCGAGACCGGCACGCCGGAACGGGCCAGAAGGCCGGCAAGGTCGGTGGCGCCGGTGAAATCGTCGGCGATGGCTCCGAGAAGGGTCATGTCTTGTCTCCCGGCAGGCTCAGGCCTGCGTGCGTGGCGTAAAGTTTGGCAATGGCGGCGTCGTCCTCGCCCCCCATGCCCATGCCGCTGGCCGCGACCCACTGCTGCAGCGCCGCCGCCGTCAGGGGCGCGCTGAACTTGGCGCTGCGGGCGATATCGGAGACGATGCCGAGATCCTTCAGCCAGATGTCCACGGCAGAGAGCGGCGTGTAGTCGCCCGAAACCACATGCGGCGCGCGGTTTTCAAGCACCCAGCTGGTGCCGGCGCATTCGGGGATGACCTCGACGAATTGCTCGGGTGTGACGCCCTGGGTCATGCCGAAGGTCATGGCCTCGCCCATGGCGGCCAGATGCACGCCGACCAGCAGCTGGTTGATCGCCTTCATGGCAGAGCCCGGCCCGGCCTCGTCGCCCAGTTCGAAGACCCCGGCGGCCATGGCGTCGAGCACCGGGCGCGCCCCGGCGAAGGCCTCGGGTGCGCCGGAGGCCATGACCGACAGCTCGCCCGAGGCGGCCTTGACCTGCCCGCCCGAGATCGGCGCGTCGAGGTAGAGCACCCCCGCCTCGGCACAGCGCGCGGCCATGGCGCGGGCGAAGTCCGGCGCGACGGTGGCGCAGGAGACCACGACGGCGCCGGGTTTCATCTGCGCCACGGCGCCCTGCTCTCCGAAGAGCACCGCCTCGGTCTGCGCGGCGTTCACCACGACGGTCACGACAACATCGGCCTCTGCGTAGTCGCCGGGGCCGGTCACGGGCCTGCCGCCCTCGCCCGCGAAGCGATCCACCCGGGCGGCGTTGACGTCGGCGCCCCATGTCTCGAGCCCTGCTTTCAGGCAGTTTGCCGCCACCCCATAGCCCATGGAGCCGAGGCCGATCACGGCCACCCTTGTCTGTGTCACGATGTCCTCCCGGAAGGTCTGATTGCGCTACCAGCACATTCGGGGCGGATCATCCCTTGCCGGAGCAAAAAGCGCAAGCGGATCGCTCGGAGGGCGCTTTTTCGGCAGCGTGGCAAGGGCTTGAGGCGCTGCGCAGAGGTATTTGGACCAAGAAGAAACCCCGGGGGAGGCGCAGGATCGCGGCGTGGGACGGCTTGCCGGGGTCAGATCACGTTCTTCTCGAGAAAGGGGGTGCCGGTCAGGATACGGTCCACGCCCAGCGGCGAGAGATCGAGTGTGCGGTAGGCGCCGTGGACGATCAGTTCGGCAATGGCGCGTCCGGTGGCCGGGGCCTGCTGAAGGCCGTGGCCGGAGAAGCCGTTGGCAAAGAGCATGTTCGGCACCTCGGGGTGCGGGCCGACGATCATGTTTTGGTCGAGCCTGTTCCAGGCATAGTGGCCGGCCCAGCTGCGGATCACCTTGATCGCCTCGAAAGCCTCGGAGCGGGCGGCGAGGACGGGCCAGATCCGCTCTTCGAACTCGGCGTGGCTGGGCTCGAAATCACCGACATCCACGGCGCGGTCGTCTTCCGGCGGGCATTGGGTCATGAAATAGTGGCCCTCGGGGCGGCAGTAGACACCCGAGGGGTCGATCATCAGCGGCAGACGGCCATGGTTGACGCGGGCCGAGCCCTCGGGGCTTCGGGCGCAGTCGTAGAGGAAGACCGTGCGCTTGCGCGGCTCGACCGGGATGTGCAGCCCGGCCATCCGCGCCACCTGTGCAGCGCGCGGCCCGGCGGCGTTGACCAGCGTGCCGCAGGAGACCCGGCGGCCCGAGGCGAGGGTGACATGGGTGATGCGGCTGCCCGCGCGCGCGAGGCCGGTGACCTCGTCGCGGATATAGTCGACACCCTGCGCCCGGGCCCTGTTGCGAAAGCCGTTCATCAGGCCGGTGTTGTCGAACCAACCCTCGCCGCTTTGCCCGTAGGAGGCGAGGCGGATATCCCCGGTCCTCAGGTGCGGGAAGGCCGCGGCCAGTTCTTCCGGCGACCAGAGCACGACATCGGCGCCGCAGGCCCGTTGCACCGCGTGGTTTTCGCGCAGGGTTCGTTCCTGGTCCGGTGTCGCGGCAAGGTAGAGATAGCCGCCCTCGTGGAAGTTCAGGTCGGGCGCGTCCTCTCCGCTGGCCATGCATCGGGCGAAGTCGCGGATCACCTCGGCGCCATACTGGCTGATGGCCACGTTGATCGCGTTGGAGAACTGGGTGCGGATCGAGGCCGCCGACAGCGCCGTCGAGGCCTGCGCATAGCTCGGGTCGCGTTCGACCACCAGCACGCGCCCGTCGAACCCTTCGGCGCCGGACAGGTAGCAGGCCACGCTGGACCCGATCGCCGCGCCCCCCACGATCACCACGTCGTAGACTTCCGACATTGCCTGCCTTTCGTTGTCTGCCGGACTCAGGTTCCACGTTGCCGCCGCAGATGCAACGGTTGGCGCTTGCCTGCCCGGGCCGGACGCGGGAAAACCCCGGCATCAAAGAGGGAGACGACGATGGCGCCGAAATTCGGAACAAGCGGCCTGCGCGGGCTGGTGACGGAGCTGACCGCGCCGCTGGTGCGCGACTACGTGACGGCCTTCCTGACCGCCTGCCCGCATGGCGGGGCGGTTCATGTCGGGCGCGACCTGCGCCCGTCCTCGCCCCAGATCGCGGGCTGGGTGATCGACGCGGTGCGTGCCATGGGGCTGACAGCGGTGGACTGCGGCGCGGTGCCGACGCCGGCGCTGGCGCTGTCCTCCATGGCTGAGGGCGCGGCGGCGATCATGGTCACCGGCAGCCACATTCCCGCCGACCGCAACGGGCTGAAGTTCTACGTGCCGGGCGGCGAGATCCTGAAAGAGGACGAGGCGCGCATCAACGCCGCCCTTGGCCAGACCCCGCCCGAGGCGCCGCTGGGCGCGGCAGAGACCCGGGACGCGGCGGCGGGCTATCTTGCGCGCTACACCGGCGGCTTTGCCGCGGACACGCTGGCCGGCAGGACGGTGGGCGTCTACCAGCATTCCTCGGTGGCGCGCGACCTGATGGTGGCGGTCGTCGAAGCCCTGGGCGGGCGGGCCGTGCCCATCGCGCGCTCTGACACCTTCATTCCCGTCGACACCGAAGCGCTGGACCCCGACACCCAGGCGCTGTTTGCCGGATGGTTCGCAGAGCATGCGCTGGACGTCCTGATCTCGACCGATGGCGACGGTGACCGCCCGATGGTGGTCGACAATGCCCGGCGGGTGGTGCCCGGAGACGTGCTGGGCACGCTCACCGCGCGGCACCTTGGCGCCGGGGTGGTCTGCACGCCGGTCTCGTCGAACAGCATGGTCGCGGACCCGGTCTTTGGCCTGAGGGTAGAGCGGACGCGCATCGGATCGCCTTTCGTGATCGCGGCCATGGAGGCGGCCCGCGCCGCGGAGCCCGACGCGAAGGTGGTCGGCTACGAGGCCAACGGCGGCTTCCTGCTGGGCTTCGACACCGGCGCGCTGACGCCGCTGATGACGCGCGACTGCCTGCTGCCGATCCTTGCGCCGCTGGCGGCGGCAAAGGCGGCGGGGACCACGCTGGCGGCGCTGATCGACGCGCTGCCGCCGCGCTTCACCGCCGCCGACCGGATCGCCGGGATCGCGACGGAGCGGGCGCAGGCCTTCATCGCCGACCTGACGGAGAACAGCGCCGCCCGGGCGGCCTTTTTCACAGGCTGCGGAGCAGAGGTCGCGCTGGACCTGACCGACGGGCTGCGGGTGACCTTCGAGGGCGGCGCCGTCCTGCACCTGCGCCCCTCGGGCAACGCGCCCGAGTTCCGCTGCTACGCCGAAGCCGACAGCCGCGAGACCGCCGCCACGCTGGTGACCCGAACGCTGGCATCCCTGCGCGCGCGCCTCGGGTGAATTCCTCAGCATATCCCCGCCGGTTCCGACCGTCGTGTTGACAGAGCCCCGTTGCGGTCGCATGTGGGAACGATGCAAGGGCCGGGCAGAGGCCTGAAAGGACTGTAGACGATGAAAATTGCCATGATCGGTACGGGCTATGTCGGCCTGGTCTCGGGTGTCTGTTTCTCGGATTTCGGGCACGAGGTTGTCTGCGTCGACAAGGACCCCCGCAAGATCGAGATGCTGGAACGCGGCGAGGTGCCGATCTACGAGCCGGGGCTCGACACGCTCATGGCGAAGAACGTCGAGGCCGGACGCCTGACCTTCACGCTCGACCTCGCCAAGGCCATCGACGGCGCCGAGGCGGTCTTTATCGCCGTGGGCACGCCGACCCGGCGCGGCGACGGTCACGCCGACCTGACCTATGTCATGGCCGCCGCCGAGGAAATCGCCCGCGCGGCGAAGGACTATGTCGTGGTCGTGACCAAGTCGACGGTGCCGGTGGGCACCAACGCCGGGGTGCGCGAGGCCGTGGCCGCCGCCAACCCCGCGCTGGACTTCGACGTCGCCTCGAACCCCGAGTTCCTGCGCGAGGGCGCGGCCATCGACGACTTCATGAAGCCCGACCGCGTGGTGGTGGGCGTCGAGACCGAACGCGCCGCCAAGGTGATGGAGGGCATCTACCGCCCGCTCTACCTGCGCGACTTCCCCATCGTCACCACGGACCTCGAATCCGCCGAGATGATCAAATACGCCGCCAATGCCTTCCTCGCGACGAAGATCACCTTCATCAACGAGATTGCGGCGCTGTGCGAGAAGGTCGGCGCGGACGTCAAGCAGGTGTCCAAGGGCATGGGCATGGACGAGCGCATCGGCAACAAGTTCCTGCACGCAGGCCCCGGCTATGGCGGGTCGTGCTTTCCCAAGGACACCAAGGCGCTGGCCCGCATCGGGCAGGAACACGCCAGCCCCATCAGCATCGTCGAGACGGTGATCAAGGTGAACGAGGACACCAAGCGGCGGATGATCGGCAAGCTGCTCGATCTCTGCGGCGGGTCCTTCAACGGCAAGACCGTGGCGGTGCTGGGGGTGACTTTCAAGCCCAATACCGACGACATGCGCGACGCGCCCTCGCTGACCATCGTGCCGGCCCTCGTGGGGGGCGGTGCCAAGGTCCGCGTGGTCGACCCGCAGGGCCGTCGCGAGGGTGAGCAGCTGCTGCCCGGCGTCGACTGGGCCACCGATCCCTACCGCGCCGCCGAGGGCGCCGACCTGCTGGTGATCCTGACCGAGTGGAACGAGTTCCGCGCGCTGGACCTGACCCAGCTTGCCGGCAGCATGGCGACTGCCCGCATGGCCGACCTGCGCAACATCTACAGCCCCGAAGACGCGCGTGCCGCCGGCTTCACCGGCTACGAAAGCGTCGGTCGCAGCGGCTTCGAATCGGCCTGAGCAAGGACCTTAACACCCTGAGCGAAAGCCGATTTTAGCGACACAACCTAAAGGCGGCATTTTTGTGACTGGCCGGGCACAGGCCCGGATTCAGGCACCTGCGACCCTGCCCGCAGCCCGGCGCAGCATTCTCAGGATGTGCCCCGTTCGATACTGTCTTGGTAACAAAACAAGAAAACTGAGGCAGGCATTTCAGGCATGGCAACGGGCTATCGCGGCACGTTCGTCATCTCCTGGTCGCAGACGGAAATAGACGGCCTGAAGGCCGCGCCTCCATCTGCACTGATCGTCGGGGCCGCATGGTCCTGGCACGGGGTTCCGGTGCGGGTCGATGGGCCTTCGTCGATCCTCCAGCTCGACCGGGCAGAAGGCGACGCAGACATCAGGACGCGCGCGGCGCGCATGGTGCGCCGGCTGGTGGGCGCGGCGCTGACGCAGGAAACGCGCCTGGATCGCGTGGCGGTCGAACACCCGGTCACCGACAGCAGCTTCGTCGTCACCGACGGCGCGAAAAGCTATACGGTCACCCTGATCGAGGTCAGCGGGGAAAGCCCGCCGCTGCTGATGTTCCTCGACGAGATCCCGCCCGCGGGGCGCGACCTCTGGGTCGTGCATCACCGGCTGGACGCGCGCGCCTGCCGGGCCACGGACGACCAGGCCAGCGGGGTCATCTGCTTTACCCCCGGCACGATGATCCTGACCCCCTCCGGCCCGGTTCCGGTCGAGACGTTGCGCGCAGGCGACAGGGTGCAGACCAAGGACAGCGGGGCACAGGAAATCCGCTGGACCGGCTCGCGCTACATGACCGGGGCGCGCCTCTTCGCGATGCCGCGCCTGCGCCCGGTGCGCATCCGCCCCGGCGCCTTCGGCATCGGCGAGCCGGACCGCGAGATCGTCGTCTCGCCCGAGCACCGGATGGTGGTGAAGGGCGTCGTGGCCCGCGCCCTGTTCAACACCCCCGAAGTCCTGGTGGCGGCCCGCGACCTGCTGAACGGCGACAGCGTCGTGCTGGACACCGCCGCCCGCGACGTCACCTATCACCACCTGATGCTGCCCCGGCACGAGGTGCTCTTCGCCAATGGCGTGGAAACCGAAAGCTTCCACCCGGCGAATACCGCGCTCTCCTCGCTCGCCGAGGACGATCGCGCGCGGCTCTTGCGGGAAATGCCCTCGGCGGTCGAGAACCCGCATCTTTACGGGTCCTACGCCCGGCGGAACCTGTCGAAGTCCGAAGCCGCGATCCTTCTGCACGAGGCCGCCTGAGGCGGGCCGCGGGACAAGGGGGCTCTGCCCCCTCACCCCCGAGGGTATTTGGACCAAGAAGAAACCAAGGGCCCTGCCCCGTGCCGCACGGCGTGCCGGGTTTGCCACCCGAGAGGGCGCCCGGCGCATCCGAGGTACAGGTCCGGCACGCCGGCCCTTCGTTGGTCTGGAAATCGGCCCGGGGGCGCCCGCGTCGCGGCAGCGGCCCAAGCGGCGATGGCGACGGGCAGAGGCCGGTCCGGGCGTCCGGCCCGAAGTCTGGCTGCGACGGGCGCTACTCGCGCAGCTCGTCGGGTTTGACGCCCCAGAGCGCCGCCTTGGGTGCCCAGCCGCTGTAGCCGCCTGCCGTCAGTTCGCACCAATGCGGCTCGCAGGCGCCGAGGCGGGCGACAACGCCCAGTTCGAGCCGGGCGTTCACGCGGCTGTCCGGATCGGGCCGCTGGTAGAGCGACACCATGTCCTGCTCGACAATCACCGTCCGCACCCCCGAGAGCAGCGAGTAATGCACCCAGCCGCCCGCGCCGTCGCGGTCACGCACCCGGCGCCAGTGCCCGTGTTCGGCGGTGATCTCCAGCGGCATGTCGCGGCGCTTGTAGACCCAGTCGATCCGGTGTGTCAGCGACGGACCGCGCCGCACGTTGCCCTCTGCCGCCTTCATCGAGACGTAGCGCGGCAGCGGCAGATTGGTGATCGGTCCAAGTTCCTGCCCCGCAGAGGCGATCTGCGCGCAGAGGATGACCACTAGCACGATGGCTTTCCTGAACATAGGTCGGTCCTGCCCGAGTTTTTCCGGCGGGGTTCTTGTGCCCCGCATTATCCTGTACCAGTCTAGCCAAGCGCCGGTGCGCCGGGAAGGTCAGGGAGAGCCGCAATGCCATCAAAACGTCTGAGTGTTGTCGTCACGCGACGCTTGCCGGAGGTGGTGGAGACACGCCTGTCCGAGCTCTTCGACGTGACGCTGCGCAGCGACGACAGCCCGATGACCCGGGGCGAGCTGGTGGACGCGGTCCGGTCGGCGGATGTGCTGGTGCCCACGGTGACCGACCAGATCGATGCCGGCCTGATCGGTCAGGCGGGTGAGCGGTTGAAACTGATCGCCAACTACGGCGCCGGCTTCGACCACATCGACGTCTCGACCGCGCGCTCGCGCGGGATCCTCGTGTCCTACACGCCCGGCGTGGTGACCGAGGACACCGCCGACATGGTGCTGGCGCTGATGCTGGGCGTCACCCGGCGCCTGCAGGAGGGCATCACCGTCATGCAGAAGGGCGACTGGTCCGGCTATGCCCCGACCGCGCTCTTGGGCGGGCGGCTGGGCGGCAAGCGGCTGGGCATCCTCGGCATGGGCCGGATCGGGCAGGCGGTGGCGCGGCGCGCGCAGGCCTTCGGCATGCAGATCCACTACCACAACCGCCGCCGCCTGCGCCCCGAGGTCGAGGAACCGCTGGAAGCGACCTGGTGGGAGAGCCTCGACCAGATGGTGGCGCGCATGGACATGATCAGCGTGAACTGCCCCTCGACGCCATCGACCTACCACCTGCTGAACGCCCGGCGGCTGAAGCTGATGAAGCCGTCGTCGGTGATCGTGAACACCTCGCGCGGGGAGGTCATCGACGAGAATGCCCTGACCCGGATGCTGAAGGCGGGCGAACTGGCAGGCGCGGGTCTCGACGTCTACGCGCACGGGATCCGAGGGCAATCCCGAGCTGCGCGACATGCCCAACGTGGTGATGCTGCCGCATATGGGATCGGCCACCTACGAGGGCCGGATCGAGATGGGCGAGAAGGTCATCATCAACGTCAAGACCTTCGCAGACGGCCACCGCCCGCCGGATCAGGTCGTGCCCTCGATGCTCTAGGCGCGGCGACCCCGGGCCCCACCGCGAAACGGCCCCCGGCCCCGCGCAGGGCCCGCCCCGCACCATGGCGCAGGGCAGGCCGAAGGCGTCAGCCCATGCGTTCCGATGCGTAAGAGCCCGGCGAGGGCGGGAAGACCACGGTCTTCTCGCCGTTCAGGAAGACCCGCCCATGCACATGGGCATGCACCGCCCGCGACAGCACCTGCGATTCCACGTCCCGGCCCAGCGACACGTAGTCCTCGCCGGACTGCGCATGGGTGACGCGGATGATGTCCTGCTCGATGATCGGCCCCTCGTCGAGATCGGCGGTCACGTAATGCGAGGTCGCGCCGATCAGCTTCACGCCTTTCTCGAAGGCCTGCTTGTAGGGGTTGGCGCCCTTGAAGGAGGGCAGGAAGGAGTGGTGGATATTGATGATCCGCCCCGACATCTTCTGGCACATGGCATCCGACAGGATCTGCATGTAGCGCGCCAGCACGATCAGCTCGGCGCCGGATTCCTCGACCACCTGCAGGATGCGGGCCTCGGCCTCGGGCTTGTTGTCCTTCGTGACCCTGATGCAGTGGAAGGGGATGTCCTGGTTCACCACGACCTTCTGGTAATCCATGTGGTTCGAGATCACCGCGACGATCTCGATCGGCAGGGCGCCGATGCGGGCGCGGTAGAGCAGGTCGTTCAGGCAGTGGCCGAAGCGGCTGACCATGATCACGACCTTGCGCTTGACGCTCTCGTCGAAGAACTCCGAGTTCATGCCGAACCGCGCCTTGATCGCCTCGAAGCCGCTTTCGAGATCGGCAAGGCCCGCGCCGTCCTCGGACTGGAAGCTGACGCGCATGAAGAAGTTGCCGGTATGGGCATCGTCGAACTGGGCGCTGTCGGTGATATTGCAGCCCGTTTCGGCAAGGTAGGTGGAAACGGCGGAGACGATCCCGCGTTTCGAGGCGCATTTGGCGCGCAGGGCGAATTTGGTCATCGAAGTCCCTTGGGTGGTGCTGAGGGTGGTGCGAGTCGGTCGAAGCCTGCGGGGATGGCGTCCCATGCCCCCGGCGGGCTGTCAAAGCCAATTCCGGCACCCGGGACCCGCGCCCCGACACCCTGCCCGAAAATGCAGCGCGCCGCCGGATCCGGGCGACGCAAAGCCCTTCGAAGGGCTTTGCAAATCCCGTCCACGGGATTTCCCCCACCCCGGGCAGGCCCCGCATTTGCGATGCCCCTTCCGGCCCCATAGGCTACCCGCACCGTGACCAGGCAGGAGAACGCGCCATGTGGCAGCCGTCAGAGACCTATCCCGACCCCGCCATCGAGGTGCTCGACCCGCGCTTCGAGGCGCTGACCCTGCACCATGCCGCCGTCGAGCGCCTGTATCACGGCAGCCGCTGGGCCGAGGGGCCGGTCTGGTTCGGCGATCAGAACGCCCTGGTCTGGAGCGACATTCCCAACGACCGACTGCTGCGCTGGGACGAGGCCTCGGGTACGGTCACGACTTTCCGCACCGGCGGCTTCACCAATGGCAATACCCGCGACCGGCAGGGGCGGCTGGTATCCTGCCAGCACCAACGGCGCGCCGTGCTGCGGACGGAATGGGACGGCACCCTGACCGTGCTGGCGGACGGCTTTCAGGGCAAGCGGCTGAATTCGCCCAACGACGTGGTGGCGAAGTCGGACGGCAGCATCTGGTTCACCGACCCGGTCTTCGGCATCTCGGCGGAGTACGAGGGCGGCCTGGCCGAGCCGGAACTGCCCACCAATGTCTACCGCATCGACCCGGACGGCACGCTGAGCCTCGCCGTCGAAGGCGTGAACCAGCCCAACGGGCTGTGCTTCTCGCCCGACGAGAGCCTGCTGTATATCGTCGAAAGCGGCGCGCGGCCCAAGCGCATCCTCGTGGCCGAGGTTTCTGCCGACGGGCGCAGCGCCCCGGAGCCGCGCCCGCATATCGACGCCGGTGCGGGCGGCAACCCCGACGGCTTCCGCGTCGATGTTCAGGGCAACCTCTGGGCCGGATGGGGCACCGGCGCGGGCCGCAACGGCGTGCGCATCTTTGCCCCCGACGGCAGCGCCATCGGCCATATCCACCTGCCCGAACGCTGCGCCAACCTGTGCTTCGGCGGGCGCGCGCGCACGCGTCTCTTCATGGCCGCCAGCCAGTCGCTCTACGCGCTCTACGTCAAGGTCCCCGGCGCGCCGTATTTCTGACCCGGCGCGCCGCCGAGGGCAAAGGCCTGCGCGCTCTCCGCGGCCCCTCCCCCGGTACAAAGCCGCCAGGGAGGCGCCGAACCATCCCCGCACCCTGGCCCGGCGGCCCCTCTCCGGCTGCCGCTTGATCCCCACCCAGTCCACGCAACACCCGTCGACTCGCGCTGCGGACAACCACATCACCGGCCCCCCGCACCGCCGCTGCGCCCTCTCCAACAGCCCGCCTTTGGCGGGACGGACGGCCCTGCTGTCGAAGACAGACCTTCTGCATCATGCGCGGCGGCGTCGCCCGGTATCCGCGCCCGGCGACCGATCGCACCACCGGGTGCGGCCAGGCCTTTCCCGGCCCCCACCCCTGCCCCTTCGCGCCCCCTTGCGCTTCTTCTTGGTCCAAATACCTCGACGCCACACCGCCCCCGGCACACCGCCGCCACCAGGGCGCCACCCCCTTGGCGACCCGCGCGCACCCGGCTAAACCGGCGCTCCAACGCCCGACCGGAGGACGCCCCGTGGACCAGACCGAAGCCCGCATCAGCCGCACCATCGCCACCGAGATCGCCGCCAGCCCGGCGCAGGTCACCGCCGCCGTGGGCCTTCTGGACGGGGGCGCCACCGTCCCCTTCATCGCGCGCTACCGCAAGGAGGTGACGGGCGGCCTCGACGACACCCAGCTGCGCACGCTGGGCGACCGCCTGACCTACCTGCGCGAGATGGAAAAGCGCCGCGCCGCCATCCTCGACTCGATCAAATCGCAGGGCAAACTGACCGACACGCTGGTCCGCGACATCGCGCAGGCCGACAGCAAGGCCCGGCTCGAAGACATCTACCTGCCCTACAAGCCCAAGCGCCGCACCAAGGCGATGATCGCCCGCGAAAATGGCCTCGAACCGCTGCTGCGCGGGATCATCGAGGACCGCTCTGCCGATCCCGCCACCCTTGCCGCAACCTTCACCAATGAAACGGTCGAAACGACCAAGGCCGCGCTGGACGGCGCCCGCGACATCCTCGCCGAAGAGCTCTCGGAAAACGCCGACCTTCTGGGCCGCCTGCGCGACTTCATGCAAAAAGAGGCGCAGATCACCGCCCGCGTGGTGCCGGGCAAGGAAGAGGCCGGGGCCAAGTTCTCGGATTACTTCGACCATTCGGAGGCTTGGGCGAAGATCCCCGGCCACCGGGCGCTGGCCATCCTGCGCGCCTCGAAGGAAGAGATCGTCACCGTCGAGATCGCCCCCGACCCGGAAACCGGCGCCGAGCGCGCCAAGGGCATCGTCGCCTCGGCCATCGGCATCCCCGGCGACGCGCCCGGGGATCAGTGGCTGCGCGACGCGGCGGGCTGGACATGGCGGGTGAAGCTGTCGCTGACCATGTACATGGACCTGATGACCGACCTGCGCCGCCGCGCCCATGAAGAGGCCATCGCCGTCTTTGCCCGCAACCTCAAGGATCTGCTTCTGGCGGCGCCTGCGGGCAACCGCGCGACTCTGGGGCTCGACCCGGGCATCCGCACCGGCGTGAAGGCCGCCGTGGTGGACGCCACCGGCAAGCTGGTCGAGACCGCGACGCTCTACCCCTTCCAGCCCAAGAACGACCTGCGCGGCGCGCAGGCCGAGATCGCGCGGCTGGTCAAACGCCACGGCGTCGAACTGATCGCCATCGGCAACGGCACCGCCAGCCGCGAGACCGAGCGGCTGGTGGGCGACACGCTGAAGCTGCTCGACGGGCCCAAGCCCACCAAGGTCGTCGTGTCAGAGGCCGGCGCCTCGGTCTATTCCGCCTCGGAACTGGCGGCGATGGAATTCCCCGACCTCGACGTCTCGCTGCGGGGCGCGGTCTCCATCGCGCGCCGCCTGCAGGACCCGCTGGCGGAACTGGTGAAGGTGCCGCCCGAAAGCATCGGCGTCGGCCAGTACCAGCACGACGTCGACCAGCGGCGTCTGGCGCAGGCGCTGGAAGGCGTGGTCGAGGACGCGGTGAACGCCGTGGGCGTCGACCTCAACATCGCCTCGGCGCCGCTTCTGGCGCATGTCTCGGGCCTTGGCGCCTCGGTCGCGCAGGCCATCGTCGCGCACCGCGACGCGCATGGCGCCTTCGCCTCGCGCAAGGCGCTTCTGAAGGTGGCGGGCCTCGGTCCGCGCGCCTTCGAGCAATGCGCGGGCTTCCTGCGCATCCGCGACGGGGCGGAACCGCTGGATGCCTCGTCCGTCCACCCCGAGGCCTATGACGTGGCCCGCCGCATCGTGCAGGCCTGCGGGCGCGACATCCGCCAGATCATGGGCCAGCCGCAGGCGCTGAAGGGCCTGCGGGCAGAGCAGTTCGTCGACGACCGCTTCGGCCTGCCCACGGTGCGCGACATCCTGACGGAACTGGAAAAGCCCGGCCGCGACCCGCGCCCCGGCTTCAAGACCGCCGCCTTCACCGACGGGGTCGAGGACATCAAGGACCTCAAGCCGGGCATGATGCTGGAAGGCACGGTGACCAATGTCGCGGCCTTCGGCGCCTTCGTGGACATCGGCGTGCATCAGGACGGGCTGGTCCATGTCAGCCAGCTGGCGGACCGCTTCGTCAAGGACCCGCATGAGGTGGTCAAGGCGGGCGATGTGGTCAAGGTCCGCGTGACAGAGGTCGACGTGCCGCGCAAGCGCATCGGGCTTTCGATGAAGAAGGACGGCGGCGCCTCGGATCGCGGCGCACCGCGCGGCGGCGCCGCGCGCCCCGAGCGCACCGACCGTGGCCCCGGACGGCCCCCGAAGGGACCGAGGGGCGGCAGCGCTCCGAAGCAGCCGCAGGGCGGCGGTCAGGGCGCGCTTGGCGACGCGCTGCTGGCGGCGATGAAGAAGAAGTAGGGCGCGGGGATACGCTTGGAGGCAAGATCGCCCCCAGATGGCATCGCTCCGCGAGACCTCAGGCAACGCCGCACTGCCGTTCCGCAACAGCGACCGCGCCGCCTGTCCCAGTGCGCAGGCGCGCGGTCCGTCACGACAAGCTGAGCCGCGCCATCGCAGGGCCGTGGTCCGGCGATCTACCGTCTCTGGATGGCAGTTTATCCCGGCCAAGTCCGTATGCCCTCCGTCAGGTCGAGCCTGCATCAGCCAAATCGCCGGGCCGTCGCACCGAAGGTGCGCCGATCTTTCTGGCTCGCCTCCGGCGAGACGGAACGGCCCGTCATGTCGGAGACATGCCTCTGGCATGATGACGCGGCGGCCTGCGGCCTTGATTCCGCGCCGGGTGGTGGACGGCGATGGGCTGACGGTATGTGTGGTCAGAGCAATCAAGTTTCTGAGAGTTTGGTTTTGCACAGCCAAACATCTGCGCCGTGCCGGATCGTGACCGAACCCCGGCGGACGCGCGCACAGGGCCGACTGACTCGGCATCGCTTCCGGACGGTCCGGCAGCCTACGGCGCGCTGCCATCTGTCGAAGCCACCCGCCAGCCAGCCCGCTTTTCCGCACCGCACACCGCCCCAAACCGTGCCTCTCCGCACGGCAGCCGCCCGCCCATGTTCACCCGCGCAGGGTTCCCACGCGACCCATCCCATGGTTGAGTATCGCCATAACAATCACTCGGGAGGTGAACACATGCGATTTCTGACACTCATGCTGGCCGCGACCAGCCTGTCCGGGGCGGCCCTCGCGCAGGACGCGGCGGATGCCGTCGCGCCCGAGGGCGCCTCCAGCGGCGACCTCGCCGCCATCTCTCCCGAAGTCGCCGCCGCGCTCGAGGCCAAGGCCGCGGGCCAGCCCGTCGAGGCGCAGGAGTGGATGGTCGCCGCCGCCAATCCCCATGCCGTCGCCGCCGGGGCCGATGTCCTGCGCGCGGGCGGCACCGCCGCCGATGCCATGGTCGCCGTGCAGACCGTGCTGGGGCTGGTCGAGCCGCAAAGTTCCGGCCTTGGCGGGGGCGCCTTCCTCGTCTGGCACGATGGCGAGACCGGCGAGATCACCACGCTGGACGGGCGCGAAAAGGCCCCGCTGGCGGCCACACCCAAGCTCTTCCAGAACGACGCCGGAGAGCCGCTGGGCTTCTTCGATGCCGTCGTCGGGGGGCGCTCGGTCGGCGTTCCGGGCACGCCCATGCTGATGTACCGCGCGCATGAGAAGTGGGGCACCGCCGAGTGGTCCAGCCTCTTCGACGCCGCCACCACGCTGGCCGAGGAGGGCTTTGCCGTCTCGCCCCGGCTTGCCGAACTGGTCGCCGGGGATGCCGAGCGGCTCGGGCGCTTCGACAGCACCGCCGCCTATTTCCTGCCCGACGGCCAGCCGCTGGCCGAGGGCAGCCAACTGACCAACCCGGATTACGCCAACGTGCTGAAGCGGCTGGCCGAGGAAGGCCCCGACGCCTTCTACACCGGCGAGATCGCGCAGGGCATCGTCGACACCGTGAAGGCGGTCGAGGGCAACGCCGGCGTGATGGAGATGATCGACCTCGCGCTGTACGACGTGGTCGAACGCGACGCGGTCTGCGCCGATTTCCGCGGTTTCGAGGTCTGCGGCATGGGGCCGCCGTCCTCGGGCGCGCTGACCCTGGGCCAGATCCTCGGCATGATGAACGCGCTGGAGCCGGGGACGGCGGACGACGCCGACACATGGCGCGTGATCGGCGACGCCTCGCGCCTCGCCTTCGCCGACCGGGGCCGCTACATGGCTGACAGCGACTTCGTCCCGATGCCCACCGCCGGGCTGGTGGACCCGGATTACCTGTCCGCGCGCGCCGAGCTGCTGAAAACCGACAAGGCCCTGACCGAGGTCAGCCCCGGCGAGCCCGAATGGGACCACGCCCAGCTTTGGGCCGACGACCAGAGCATCGAGTTCCCCTCGACCTCGCATATCTCGATCGTCGACCAGTACGGCAATGCGCTGTCGATGACGACGACCATCGAGAACGGCTTTGGCTCGCGGCTGATGACCGACGGCTTCCTGCTGAACAATGAGCTGACCGACTTCTCTTTCCAGTCGCATTCGGCGGGTGTGCCCATCGCCAACCGGGTCGAGCCGGGCAAGCGTCCGCGCTCTTCCATGGCGCCGACCATCGTGCGGCAGGACGGCGCGCCGGTGTTGGTGATCGGCTCGCCCGGCGGGTCGCGCATCATCGGCTATGTCGCGCAGGCCATCGTGGCGCATGTCGACTGGGGCATGGACGTGCAGCAGGCCGTGGCCATGCCGCATGCGGTGAACCGCTTCGGCACCTACGATCTGGAGGAAGGCACCCCCATGGCCGAGATGCAGGGCGCGCTGGAAGAGATGGGCTTCGAGGTTTCGGTCCGCGACCTGACCTCGGGTCTGCACGCCATCTCCATCGGCGAGGACGGGCTGAAGGGCGGCGCCGACCCGCGCCGCGAGGGCATCGCGCTGGGAGAGTAGGCGCGTTTCGACGCATGGACAGGCGGGGTGGGGTCGGGTCTTCAGGGCGCAAGCCGGATAGGAGACCCGACCATGACCCAATGCGCCCTGTGCAAGGCCGAAGACACGCAGCCCGTCACGGTTGGCCCCAAGGACGATGAAGTCGCGCTGTGCGCCATCTGTGCGGCGGGCGTCTCCGAAGGGCCGACGGACGCGCCGCACTGGCAGTGCCTGAACGAGGCGATCTGGAGCACGGAACCCGCAGTGCAGGTCCTGGCCTGGCGCCTGCTGACCGCGCTGGACGCGGCCTGGGCGAACGACCTGCTGGACATCGCCTACCTGGAGCCCGAGGTGCTGGAATGGGCGCAGGCGCGTCAGCCCACCGGCGATGCCGTCGTGCATCGCGACTGCAACGGCACGGTGCTGCAGAACGGCGATTCCGTGACGCTGATCAAGGCCCTGCCGGTCAAGGGTGCCGGGTTCACCGCCAAGCAGGGCACCGCCGTGCGGAAGATCTCGCTGGAACCGGACAATGCCGAGCATATCTCGGGCCGGGTCGAGGGGCAGCGCATCGTCATCCTGACGAAGTTCGTCAAGAAGTCCTGACCAAGATCGGGCCGAAATGAAAACGCCGGGGTCATGGCCCCGGCGTTCCGCTTAGAGTTCCTTGTAGGAAATCTCGCGCTTGTCGGCGCCCGCACCGACCTTGGCGCGGCGCACGATCAGGCGGTTGAGCGCCTCGGATATAGGCCCTGACCGACGCCACCACCGTGTCGGTATCCGCCGACTGGCCGGTGGCGATCACGCCCTCCTCTTCCAGCCGCACGGATACCGTCGCCTGCGCGTCCGTTCCCTCAGTCACCGCGCTGACCTGATACAGCTGAAGCCGTGCCTTGTTCGGGTGCAGCTCGCGCACCGCCTTGAACGAGGCATCGACCGGCCCGTCGCCCTCGGAGGTGGCGGTCAGGTCCTGTCCCTCGATCTCCAGCTCGATCTCGGCCTTCGCCGGTCCGCCGGTGCCGCAGGTGACAGAGAGGTTCACGAGGCTGATCGCATCCGCGCCCTCGGTCGTGGCCGAGACCAGCGCCAGAACGTCGTCGTCGAAGACCTCTTTCTTGCGGTCGGCCAGATCCTTGAAGCGGACGAAGATGTCCTTCAGCTGGTTGTCGCCCACCTCGGTGCCCAGATCCTTCAGCTTGGCGCGCAGCGCGGCCCGGCCCGAGTGCTTGCCCAAGGGCAGCGAGGTTCCGGAAAGACCCACGTCCTCGGGGCGCATGATCTCGAAGGTCTCGGCGTTCTTCAGCATGCCGTCCTGGTGGATGCCGCTTTCATGCGCGAAGGCGTTCTTGCCGACGATGGCCTTGTTGGGCTGCACGATGAAGCCGGAAACCGTCGCGACGCGGCGCGAGATATGCATGATCTTCCCGGTGTCGATCCCGGTCGAGAACGGCATGATGTCGTTGCGCACGCGCATCGCCATGACCACCTCTTCCAGCGCGGTATTGCCCGCGCGCTCGCCCAACCCGTTGATCGTGCATTCGATCTGCCGCGCACCGGCCTCGACGGCGGCGAGGCTGTTGGCCGTCGCCATGCCAAGGTCGTTGTGGCAATGGGTGGCAAAGACCACCTCGTCGGCGCCCGGAACCGTCTCGATCAGGCGGCGGATCAGGTCGGCGGACTCGCGCGGGGCGGTGTAGCCCACGGTGTCGGGAATGTTGATCGTGGTGGCGCCCGCCTTGATGGCGATCTCGATCACCCGGCAGAGGTAATCCCACTCGGTCCGCGTGGCATCCATCGGCGACCACTGCACGTTGTCGGTCAGGTTGCGGGCATGGGTCACGGTCTGCTCGATCCGCTCGGCCATCTCGTCCTGCGTCAGGTTCGGAATGGCGCGGTGCAGCGGCGAGGTACCGATGAAGGTGTGGATACGGGGCCGCTCGGCGTGCTTCACCGCTTCCCAGCAGCGATCGATGTCGGGCAGCTGCGCCCGCGCCAGCCCGCAGATCACCGATTGCTTCGAGCGTTCGGCGATCTCCTTCACGGCGCGGAAATCGCCCTCGGAGGCGATCGGGAAACCCGCCTCGATGATGTCGACACCCATGTCGTCGAGCAGCTCGGCAATCTCGAGCTTCTCGTCATGGGTCATGGTGGCGCCGGGGCTTTGTTCGCCGTCGCGGAGGGTGGTGTCAAAGATCAACACGCGGTTCTTGTCTTGGTCGGTCATCTTGTCTCTTCCCTGTCAGATTCGCGGTTTCATCGAGGCTTCGCGGTCGCTGTCGCCCGAATTGGGCTCGCCCTTGGGCTCGATCAGCATCACGGTCACCTCCGTCTCGGCGCGGGGCCGGTGTACGACGCCCCGGGGCACCACCACAAGCTCGCCCGCGCGCACGGTCTGCGGGGCGGCGTCCTGGTACTCCATCACCATCTCGCCCGAGAGGACGAGGAAGAAGTCGTCGGTACTGTCGTGCTTGTGAAAGGGGTATTCGCCCTTGATCTTCACGACCATCACGTCGTTGTCGTTGTAATCGGCGATGACATGCGGGTCCCAGTGGGACGAGACCATCGCCAGCTTTTCAGCCAGTTGAACGGATTTCATGGGGTCCTAACCTTGGATATGCGGGTGTGACGGCGCGGCACGCTTACCTCTGAGCACGCGCGCCGAGACTGGCCGCGCTCAGAGGCCGGTTAGGAGCAGGTCGATGCCACGCGCAAACGGCGCCGGAAGGCGCGCGGGGTCTGCGATATGGTGGATCATCGACATGGGCGCCACTATAGACCGCATTCGTTAAATGAAAACCCGTGAAATCACGCCGACGCGATTGCGCCCCGCTTTGAGAAGCGCGCGCCATGGGGCATAGTGGCGTGAGGCTGGAAAAAACAGGGCAGACCCGATGATCCGCACATGGCTGGCCGCTGGCGCGCTGGCGCTTTCCGCTTACCCCGCAGGGGCAGAGCGTGACGCGGCGCGCGTCTATATCTTCGGCAATTCGCTGGTGAACCACCTGTCAGAGCAGTCCGCGCAGACCAGCGTGCCCTACTGGCTGGGCCAGATGGCGCAGGCCGGGGGGCGCGGGCTGGCGCTGGACGGTGAATGGGGCTTTCTGCGCGATTTCGCCGACAGCCTGCCGCCGGTGCCGAACTGGTCCTTCCCGGCTGTGCAGGGGGCGTGGTCCTCGGGCGATTTCGGCAGCGCCGATTTCGACGCGGTGATCGTGACGCCCGCGAATTTCATCCAGTACCAGCTGCCCGACGTGCCCTATGACGGCGACAACCCCTCGGGCGAAAGCCCCTTCGGCGCGACGCTGCGGCTGTTCGACTGGGTGCATGAGGCCGAACCCGGCGCGCGGCTTTTCGTCTACGAGGGCTGGTCAGAGATCGGCAGCGTCACCGGCGGCTTCCCGCCCTCGCCCGAGGCCGCCCGCCGCTATCAGGACCACAACGCGGGCGACTACCACCTGTGGTACACCGACCTCATCGACCGTCTGAACACCGCCCGCCCCGACCGCAGCGTGACGCTGATCCCCGTGGCCTCGGCGCTGGCCGACCTCTTGGGCGAGGGCGGGCTGCTTCAGGACATGCCCGCTGAGGCGCTTTATACCGATGCCGACGGCCACGGCACGCCGACGCTCTACCTGCTGGCGGCCATGGCGGTCTGGCCGCATCTCTACGAAACACCGCCGCCCGAAGGCTTCACCCCGCCCGCCACCCTGCACCCGCTGCTGGCCGAACACTACGCCGAGATCGCCGCCGCGCTCTGGCAGGCCACGCCCGCCCCCGCCCCGGAGCGCGCCGAGGCCGCACCGGACACACCCGAAACCGCCGCCGAGCCCCTGCCCGAACGCCAGCCTGTCGCCCTGCCGCCGCCGGGCCTGCGCCCCGAAGGGGTGCCCGCGCTGGGGATGGGGCTGAACGGGCTGGCGGACTGGTCCACCCAGCACCCCTTCCTGAACCTGATGAAGACCGCCCGCCCATGGGTCGGCCATGCGGATGGCCAGTGGGGCGCCGTCTCGACCGAGGCGTTGCGCGCCGGCGGCCACCTGTCCGAGGACGGCTGGCCCCTGTCGCTGCCCGAAGGCGTCACGGCGCTGGAAGCCGTGCTGCTGACCGACCAGCCCGAAGAGGCCGAATTCCTGCGCGGCGACTACGTGCTGACCTATAGCGGCAAGGGTGACCTGTCCCTGACCGGGCGCGCCCGCCGCATCCGCCCGGAACCGGGCCGCATCACCTTCAGCTACGACCCGGGCGAAGGCCTCGTCGGCGTGAAACTGACCGCCACCGATGCCGCCGACCCGATCCGCGACATCGCCATCGTCCGGCAGGAGATGCTGCCGCTGCACGAGGCCGGTGCGCTCTTCAACCCGCTCTGGCTGGAGCGGGTGCAGGACTTCCGCTCGGTCCGCTTCATGGACTGGATGATGACCAACGGCTCGCCGATCCAGACCTGGGCGGACCGCCCGCGCCTGACCGATGCCACATGGACCGAATGGGGCGTCCCGCCCGAGGTGATGATCCGGCTGGCCAACCAGATCGGCGCCGACCCGTGGTTCACCATGCCGCACATGGCCGACGACGACTATATCCGCCGCTTCGCCGGGATGGTCGCCGAAGGGCTGGACCCGCGCTTGAAGGCCTATGTCGAATACTCCAACGAGGTCTGGAACCGCATCTTCCCGCAATCCGTCTGGGCCAACGATCAGGCGACGGCTCTCTGGGGCACATCGGAAACCGGCTGGGCACAGTTCTACGCGATGCGCGCCGCGCAGGTCATGGACCTCTGGTCCGAGGCCTTCGAGGACGAAAGCCGCCTGATCCGCGTGGTCGCCACCCACACCGGCTGGCCCGGGCTGGAAGAGACGATTCTGCAGGCCCCGCTGGCCTACCTGAAGCTGGGACACCTGCCCGCCGACAGCTTCGACGCCTACGCGGTGACCGGCTATTTCGGCTACGAGATGGGCGGCGAGGACATGGCGCAGCGCATGAACGCCTGGCTCGACCGCTCCGAAGAGGCGGCAACGGCAAAGGGCGAGGCGCAGGGCCTGCGCCGCGTCGCCCTGCGCGAGTTCGTCAAGGACACCCGCTTCGACGCCGCCATCGCCCCGGTGACGCTGGCGCTACAGGAAGGCTCTCTGCGGCAACTGGTCGAAGAGGTCTTTCCCTACCACGCGGACGCGGCGGACAAGGCCGGTCTGCGGCTGGTGATGTACGAGGGCGGCACCCATGTCACCGCCCACGGCGCGCAGGTCGACGACGAACGCCTGACCGATTTCTTCACCGCCTTCAACTACAGCCCCGAGATGGCGAAGCTCTACGAGCTCCTGCTGGCGGGCTGGACGGCCAGCGGCGGCACGCTGTTCAACGCTTTCGTGGATGTGGCCCCCGCGTCGAAATGGGGCTCCTGGGGGCGCTGCGGCATCTCGACGACGCCAACCCGCGCTGGGACATGCTGACCGCCTTCAACGCCTCCGGTCCCAACGGCTGGGAAGCGCGCGACGCGCAGGCCTTCGCCAATGGCGTGACGGCGGTCGCGGGCAACGGCGCCCAGCGGCTCGAGGGCACCCCGGAAGAGGACGTGCTGCTCGGCGGAGCCGGCGACGACGTGCTGGTCTCGGGCGGCGGCGCCGACGTGCTGGGCGGCGGCGCGGGCAATGACCGCGCCATCCTGCCCGGCCTGCGCGCCGACTACAGCGTCACCCGCGCCGAAGGCCGCCTTCTGGCCACCGGCCCGGACGGCACGGTGATCCTGCACTCCATCGAGACGCTGGAATTCTCGGACGGCCAGAGCCTGGCGGCAGAGGATCTCTGACCGCCGCAGCACCTCCCCGCATCACAGCCCGCTCCCGACAGCACCCCCGGCGCGCGCCCTCGAAGCCCCCGGTCTTCTTCTGTCCCGAAATATCCCGGGGGAGCGTAGCGGGGGCAGAGCCCCCTCCACGCCCGCCAGGCCAAGCCGCGCCCGGCAGGGACACCACAAGGCGCCGGGGGACAAGCAAGACCCCGCGCCCGGGACCGCAAGCCAGGCCCCGGCAAGACCTCGCGGACCACAGCCTACCGGTCCGCACCCAGCCAAGGGCCCCATACCCGCCCCGCCAGCCCGCTCCGGGATGGCTCAGGCCGACGGCGCCCCGCCCGCATCCTTCAGCCGCGCGATCTCGTCCGCCAGGACCTCGGCCCCCAGCGAGGCGCGGAAATGCGCCTCGACATGGGCGCGGCCCTCGACCGACAGGCGCATCAGCGCATCCGGGTCACCCGCCAGCGTGCGGATCGTGCGCGCCAGCTGCCCGGGGTTCTTGGGTTCCACCGGGTAGCCCGTCGAGCCGTCCGAGATCAGCTCGCGCACGCCGCCCGCATCGGTGCCGATGGTCGGCACGCCCATGGACATCGCCTCCATGTAGGCCACGCCCAGCGGTTCGTGCCACGAGGCCAGCACGAACAGATGTGCCTCTTCCAGCTTGGCCCGCACGGCGCCGGAATCGATGGCGCCCAGCAGCTTGACGTGATCCTGCAGGCGCAGCTTCTTCAGCTGCTCTTCCAGGTCCTTGCGGAAACCGTCGCCGCCCTGGTCGTCCTCTCCGGCAATCTCGACGCGGATGTCGACGCCCTGGTCCAGCAACTGCCGCGCCGCGGTCATCAGGTCCTGATGGCCCTTCACCACGTTCAGCCGCCCGCAGGAAAAGATCCGCAGGGGCCGCCCGTGCTCCGGCGGCGCATAGGGGGTCGTGCGCTCCAGCACCGCCGTGTCCACCCCCATGGGCCGCACGATCAGGCGTTCGGGCAGGTCCTCGGGGGGCAGGGTCTGATGCACCTCCTCCAGCAGGCGCTGCGTGATGATCGTGGCAAAGCGCGCCTCCCGCCACTTCAGCCGCTGCCCGGAGCCGTAGTCCGACAGCGGCCCGTGCAGGGTCAGCGAATAGCCCGGGCCGCCCATGTGATGGGCCAGCATGGCGATCAGCGCCGCCCGCCCGCAGGAATGCGCATGCACGTGATCCAACCGGTGCCGCACCGCCTGTGCCCGCAGCAGGTCGGCGGCAGCCGGGGACAGCGCCACATCCTTCATCACCGCCGGCCCGGCCCGCAGAAGCCGCGGCCACAGCGCCCGCGGCAGCCGCGCCGCGCCGGTCGCCATGTGCAGCGGATCGACCTTGCCAAGATAGGCGGTGCGCGCCATGGCCTGCGTCGACCAGTCATGCGCGATCAGCCCGGCAGGCGGCTTGCGCGTCGACAGGACCTTCACGGCATGGCCCATCCGCTCCAGCGCGAGGATCTCGCGCCAGAAGAAGATATGCGTCTGTCCCGGAAACTGCGGGACGATATATCCTATACGCAGGCCTTGCGTCACGGTGAATCCCTGGATGGCGGCAGCCCTGCCCTCCCAACGGCAGATATCCCGGAGTATTCTGCGGCTTTCCATGGTTTGGCCACAGTTGACGGGCATTCCGAAGGGATTGGGGGCTGGATTTTTCGCAGGTGTGGCCCCATGGGTACGGGTTATGACACATGACACCGCGAGCCGGGCCTGTTGCCCTGTCGATCATCCTTCCGGCAAGCAACGAGGCGGCGCTGATCGGCGACTGCCTCTCTGCCGTGCTGGCCTCGGACTGGCCGGGGTCGCTTGGCGCCGTGGAAACCCTCGTCATCGCCAATGGCTGCCACGATGCCACCGCCGAGCGCGCCCGCGCCCTGCAGCCCGCCTTTGCCGAACGCGGCTGGCCGCTGACGGTGCTGGACCGCGCCGAAGGCGGCAAGCTCGGCGCGCTCAATGCCGGCGACGCCCCGGCCAGCGGTCCGATCCGCGTCTACCTCGACGCCGACGTCACCGTTTCGCCGTCGCTGCTCCATCAACTGGCCCTCGGCCCTCTCCCCGGACACCCCCTCTACGCCAGCGGCTCGGTGCGGATCACCGCGCAGGGCGCCGCCAGCCGCGCCTATGCCCGCTTCTGGCGCCACGTCCCCTTCATGGTAAACGGCGTGCCGGGCTGCGGCCTCTTCGCCGTCAACGCCGAGGGCCGCGCGCGCTGGGGCGCCTTCCCCGACATCATCTCGGACGACACCTTTGTCCGCCTCAGCTTCGCCCCCCGGGAACGCCGCAAAGTCCCCGCCCCCTACCTCTGGCCCATCGCCGAGGGGCTGGCCGCCCTGATCCGCGTGCGCCGCAGGCAGGACGCCGGGGTCCGGCAGATCGAACGCGAGCACCCGGCGCTGCTGGCCAACGACGACAAGCCGCCCTTTCCGACCACCAGGAAACTCGCCCTCGCCCTGCGCGATCCGCTGGCCTTTGCCACCTACACCGCCGTGGCGCTGGCGGTGAAACTCTCGCCCCAAAGCGACCAAAGCTGGACCCGCAGCCGATGAGCGACCCACGCCCCCCTTCGCGCCGCCCCCGGGCTTCTTCTTGGTAAAAATACCTCTGCGCGGCGCCGGCCCCGCCGCACAACGCCCGGGGCGCAGATGACCCTTCTCGCCCGCCTGCAAGGCGCCTCGCTGGGCGCCCGCGTCATGCGCTCGTCGCTGTTCACCCTGGGCGGCTTCGGCGCCAATCAGGTGATCCGGCTGGCCTCGAACCTGATCCTGACGCGGCTGCTCTTCCCCGAGGCCTTCGGCCTCATGGCGCTGGTCACCGTCTTCCTCGTGGGCCTCGGCCAGTTCAGCGACGTCGGCGTGACCCCGGCCATCCTGCAATCGAAGCGCGGCGACGACCAGAGCTTCCCGGACACCGCCTGGACGATACAGGTGGCGCGCGGGGTCGGGCTGTGGTTCGTGGCCGGCGCCTGCGCCTGGCCCATGGCCTGGGCCTACAACGAACCGGTCCTGGCGCAGATGCTGCCCGTCGCGGCGCTGGTTCTGGTCATCAACGGCTTCAGGCCCACGCGCATGGTGACGGCCAACCGGCACCTGATGCTGGGCCGCGTGACCCTGCTGGACATCGGCACGCAGGTCGGCGGCGTCGTGACCGCCGTCGTGCTGGCCTGGTGGATGCAATCGGTCTGGGCGCTGGTGATCTCGGGCATCGTCGGCGCCGCGCTCGAGGTCCTGCTCAACAGCCGCTTCCTGCCCGGCCCCGCCAACCGCCTGCACTGGGAACGCGCCGCGGCGCAAGAGCTGATCGGCTTCGGCAAATGGGTCTTCCTCGCCACGGTCTGCGGCTTTGTCTTCAGCCAGGCCGACAAGATCCTGATCGTACCGTTTCGCGCCGCTCGATCTCTTCGGGGTCTACAATATCGGCTATTTCTGGGCCTCCTTCCCGATGATGCTGGGCAGCATGCTGGTGCTGAAGATCCTGATCCCGATCTACCGCGAACGCCCCCCGCCGAGAGCCGCGCCAACTTCCTGAAACTGCGCCAGATGCGCCTGGGCGTGACCGGCCTGCTGCTGGGCTTCACCGGCCTCTTCGCCCTGGGCAGCAGCTGGATCGTCCATACGCTCTATGACGGGCGCTATCATCAGGCCGGGGCCATGGCGGTGCTGCTGGCCTGCATGCAAATGCCGCAGATCATCGTGCAGACCTACGACCAGGCGGCGCTGGCGGCAGGCGATTCGCGCCGCTTCTTCGTGCTGGCGCTGGTGCGCGCGACGCTGATGGTGCTCTGCATCCTCGCCGGCATCCAGGCCGCCGGGCTGGTGGGCGCGATCCTCGGAATCGGCGCCGCCTATCTATTGGCCTACCCGGTCGTGGTCTGGCTGGCCCGCCGCATGGGCGCCTGGGACCCGATGCACGACATCGCCTATGGGCTGGTTGCGGCGCTGCTGGCCCTGGCTGCGATCCGGTTGAACTGGGACGACATAGCCGCCCTGAGCGAGAGCTTCCCCTGAATCGTGACCGGGTATTCCCGTCTCGCGTTCAGGCAGAAGCGCATGAACAGGCCCTATTTCCGATTCCGCAACAATTCGGGTATACTGCCCGAGTGTTGGGAAACACGAAACAAGTGTCGGAAAAAGCCGGAGAAATACGGCTTTTTTTCGGGGAGTACCTAAAAAACGCCGTATTCCCCACTCATTTCCGAATGAGGGTGGCGGCGTCTTACGTGGGGTAGGGGAAACATGACAGACGCAGCGGATATCGGCGAGAACGACATCGCCATCGTCGGTATGGCGGCGCATCTGCCGGGGGCCGAAGACATCGGCGCCTACTGGCGGAACCTGCGTGACGGCGTCTCCTCGATCCGCAGGCTGACAGAGGCCGAGCTGCGCGAGGCCGGCGAAGACCCCGGCCTGATGCGCCACCGCGATTACGTGCCCTTCGCCGCCCCCCTCGACGGGTTCGAGATGTTCGATGCCGACTTCTTCGGGTTCTCGCCCAAGGAGGCGGCGATCATGGACCCCCAGCACCGGCAATTCCTCGGAAACCGCCTGGGAGGCGCTGGAGACGGCGGGCCATGTGCCCGAGAATTTCCCCGGTCAGGTCGGCGTCTTCGCGGGCTGCGGGATGGGGTCGTATTTCTACTTCAACGTCTGCTCGAACCCGGATCTGGTCGAGAACACCGGCATGTTCCTGCTGCGCCACACCGGCAACGACAAGGACTTCATGACCACGCGGCTGAGCCATGTGCTGAACCTGCACGGGCCGTCGATCAACCTGCAGACGGCCTGCTCGACCTCGCTGGTGGCGACGCATTACGCCGCGCAGGCGCTGCTGAACGGCGAATGCGACATGGCCATCGCGGGCGGCGTGACCATCGAGCTGCCGCAGGGGCGCGGCTATCTCTACAAGGAAAACGAGATCCTCTCGCCCGACGGCGCCTGCCACGCCTTCGACCACCGCGCGCAGGGCACCGTCTTCGGATCCGGCGCGGGGGTCGTGGTGCTGCGGCGGCTGGCGGATGCGGTGGCCGACGGCGACCACATCTGGGCGGTCATCAAGGGCAGCGCCGTGAACAACGACGGCGCGCAGAAGGCGGGCTACCTCGCGCCCTCGGTCGAGGGGCAGGCGGATGCGGTGGCCGAGGCGCAGAGCATGGCGGGGGTGACGGCGGATACCGTCGATTACGTCGAGTGCCACGGCACCGGCACCTACCTTGGCGACCCCATCGAGGTGGCGGCGCTGACGCAGGCCTTTGCCGAGACCTCGGACGCCCTGGGTCACTGCCGCATCGGTTCCGTCAAGACCAATATCGGCCATCTGGATACGGCGGCGGGCGTGGCCTCTCTGATCAAGGCCAGCCTCGCGCTGCACCACCGCCAGATGCCGCCCTCGCTGGGCTTTGAGGCGCCGAACCCCGCCATCGACTTCGAGACCTCGCCCTTTCGCGTCAACGACCGGCTGACCGCCTGGAAGCGCGGCGCCCATCCGCGCCGCGCCGGGGTGAACTCGCTGGGGGTCGGCGGCACCAATGCGCATGTGGTGCTGGAAGAGGCACCCGAGCGCGACGCGCCCGCCGAAAGCGACTGGCCGTTCCAGATCCTCACCGTCTCGGGGCGGTCCAAGGCGGCGCTGGATGCCAATGCGGCGCGGCTGGCCGCGCATCTGCGCGCCCATCCGGGGCAATCGCTTGCGGATGTGGCCTGGACGCTGAAAGAGGGCCGCCGCGCCTTCGAGAAACGCCGCATCGTGGTGGCCGAAACGCCTGAGCAGGCCGCCCGCCTGCTGGAGGGCGCCGAGCCGCGCCGGATGCACGACCATAGCGCGCTGGACCGGCCCGAGGTGGTCTTCATGTTCCCCGGCGGCGGCGCGCAATACGCCGGCATGGCGCGCGACCTTTACGAGACAGAGCCGGTCTTCGCCGAGTGGATGGACCGGGGGCTGGCGCATCTCGAAACGCTGACCGGGGCATCCGGCGGCGATGGCGCTGAAGGTATTTTGACCAAGAAGAAGCCGGGGGTCCGGGCGCTTTGGCTGCCCGAGCGCGGGGATGAGGCGGCGGCGGACAAGGCGCTGCTGAAGCCCTCGCTGCAACTGCCGCTGATCATGATCACCGAGGTCGCCCTGGCCCGGCTGTGGATGAGCTGGGGTCTGGAGCCTGTGGCCCTGACCGGGCATTCCATGGGCGAGAACACCGCCGCCTGCATCGCGGGCGTGATGAGCTTCGAGGATTGCATCGGGCTGGTGCACCTGCGCGGCGCGCTCTTCGACGAGGTGCCGGAGGGCGGGATGCTGTCGGTTGCCCTGCCCGCAGAGGAGCTGCGGTCGCTTCTGGGCGAGGCGCTGGACCTTGGCGCCGTGAACGCGCCGGGGTTGTCGGTGGCCTCCGGCCCGCAGGCGGACCTGGACGCGCTGGAGGAACGGCTGAGGGTGCAGGAGGTGGAGTGCCGCCGCATCGGCATCGACATCGCCGCGCACAGCCGGATGCTGGCGCCGATCCTCGAGCGCTTCCGCGCCTACCTGCGCGCGATCCCGCTGCATGCGCCGCAGATCCCGCTGACCTCGAACCTGCACGGGCGCGCGATGACGGCGGAAGAGGCGCAGAGCCCCGACTACTGGGTCGATCACCTGCGCGGCACGGTCCTGTTCGCCGATTGCCTGGGCGCTCTGGCCGGGGAGAACCGCGTCTTTCTGGAGGTCGGGCCGGGCAAGGCGCTGACCTCGCTGGCGCGCCAGCATGGCCAGACCAACGCCAATGCGGTGCTGTCGTCGCTGCGCCACCCCGATGAGGCGGTGGCCGACGACGTTCATATGTTCGAGGTGCTGGGCCGGCTCTGGGCCCTGGGCGTGGACATCGACTGGGGGCAGGTCTGGGGCGAGGCGCCGCGCCACCGCGTGCCGCTGCCGACCTATGCCTTCCAGCGCAGCCCCTATTTCATTGCCCCCGGCGAGGCGGCGACCGAGGCGGCGCCGCAATACCTGATGCGCAGCGACGAGATCGGAGGCTGGGGCTGGGCGCCGGTCTGGCGACCGCGCGGCGCGCCGGTCGAGGTCGATGTGGTCGACGGGCTGGAGGAGGCCGCGCCGCAGGTCTGGCTGGTCTTCCTGGACGACGCCGGGATCGGCACCCGGCTGGTCGAACGCCTGCGCGGCGCCGGGCAGGCGGTGATCGACGTCCGGGCAGGCGATGCCTTTGCCCGGACGGCAGAGCATTCCTACCTGCTGGCGCCGGAACGCGGGCGCGAGGGCTATGACCTGCTGATGCAGGACCTGTCTCAGCGCGGCCTTGTCCCCACCCGGATCGCGCATCTCTGGCTGCTGACCGCGGACGAGGGCCACCGGCCCGGGTCCTCCTTCCTGCACCGGGTGCAGGAGCAGGGCTTTTACGCGCTGCTGTTCCTTGCGCAGGCGCTGGAGGCGGAGAGCATTCCGCGACCGCTGCACATCTCGGTGGTCACCAACGGTGCGGCCCGGCTACGGGACGAGGCGCTGCCCTACCCGTCCAAGGCAACGCTGGCGGGACCGGCGCGGGTGATCCCGCGCGAGCTGCCGGGCGTGACGGTCGGCACGCTGGACCTGACCCTGCCGGTCACGGCGGAACCCTCGTTCCTCGGGGCCGCCGGGGCGCGTGCCGCGCAGGCGCAGGCCATGGATGCGCTGGCCGGCCGGGTGCTCGAAGAGCTGCTGTCCGAACCCGGCAACCGGATCGCGGCGCTGCGCGGCGACCGCCGCTTCGAATGCGCGATGAAGCCGCGCGCCCTGCCCGAGGCCGCCGAGCTGCCCGAAGGCGGCACCGTCCTGCTGACCGGCGGCTTTGGCGGCGTCGGGCTGACGCTGGCGCGGGCCATGGCGCGGCGCGGCACGAACCTTGTCCTGCTGGCGCGCAGGGCCCTGCCCGATCGCGCCGACTGGGCCGACTACCTCGCCCGCCATGCCCCGCAGGACCGCACCGCCCGCCGCATCCGCGCCGTCGAGGCGCTGGAGGCCGAGGGCGCCGAGGTCCTGACCACGGCCGCCGATGTCTGCAACACCGGCCAGATGCAGGCCGCGCGGGCCGAGGCCGAGGCGCGCTTTGGCCGCATCACCGGGGTCATCCACGGCGCCGGGATCATCGACGACGCGCCGCTGCTGGCCAAGACCCCCGCCAGCATCGAGGATGTCTTTACCCCCAAGATCCACGGCACGCTGGTCCTGGAAGAGGTCTTCCCCGACGGCGATCTGGACTGGATGGCACTGTTCGCCTCTTCCTCCACCGTCACCGCGCCGGTGGGGCAGGTCGACTACGTCGCCGCGAACGAGTTCCTGAACGCCTATGCGCAGGGGCGGCAGGGCAGGACCCGCGTCACCGCGATCAACTGGGGCATCTGGGCCGAGGTCGGCATGGCCGCCGAGGCCGTGGCCGCGCGCACCGGCGACATCGCCCCGGCGCCGGTGCAGGAGGTGGCGCTGCCGCTGCTGGACACCGCCAGCTTCGACAATCACGGCAACCGGGTCTTCGACAGCACGCTGGGGCAGGACGACTGGATCATCGACGAACACCGCACCCGCGACGGCGACGCCCTGCTGCCCGGCACCGGCTACCTGACGCTGGCCGCCCATGCGCTGAGCGCCCACCACGAGGACGGCCCCTTCGAGATCCGCGACCTTGCCTTCCTGCGCCCCCTGCGGGTGGCCGAGGGCGGCGCCCGCCAGATGCGCACGCGGCTGGTGCGAAGCGACTCGGGCTATCGCTTCGAGGTGCTGGCCGATGCCACGCTGAACGGTCGCAAGGGCCGCGCGCCCATTGCCGAGGCTTCGCTGTCGCTGCTGCCGATCCACCGCCCGGCGCCGCTGGACCTGTCCGAGATCCGCGCCCGCTGCAACGCCCGTGTCGAGGGCAACGGCGCCAAGCTGAGTGCCGCGCAAGAGGTGCTGCTGGACTTCGGGCCGCGCTGGCGCGTGCTGGACCGCACCGCCCTTGGCAAGGGCGAGGGGATCGCCGACCTGTCGCTGCCCGCCGAGGCCGCCGGGGATAACTGCCTGTTGCACCCCGCGCTTCTGGACATCGCGACCGGCTGGGCGATGGAGCTGATCGACGGCTGGCAGCCCACGCATCTCTGGGCGCCGGTGCGTTATGCCTCGGTCCGGGTGCATGCGCCGCTGGGCGACAGCATCGTGTCCTGGGTCCGCAACGCCGCCCGCAACCGCGCCGATGCGGAAACCGCCAGCTTCGACGTCACGCTCTGTGCGCCGGACGGCACCGTGCTGGTCGAGGTCAAGGGTTTCACCATCCGCAAGCTGGCCAGCACCGACATCCTGCGCGCCACCCCGGCCCTGACAGCGGCCGAGGTCGAGGTCGACGGCAGCGACGCCACGCAGCCGCTGTCGCCCGCCGAAGAGCGTCTGGCCCACAACCTCAGCCAGGGCATCCGCCCGGAGGAAGGGCCAGAGGCCTTTGCCCGCGCCCTTGCCCTTGGCCTGCCGCAGGTCGTCGTCTCTTCGATGGATCTGGACGCGCTGACGCAGCAGGCCGGGGCCACCAGCGCCGAACGCGGCCCGGTGCAGACCTTCGACCGCCCGCAGCTCGACAGCGACTTCGTCGCCCCCGAGGGCGAGATCGAGACCCGGCTAGCCGGTTTCTGGCAAGAGCTTCTGGGCGTCTCGAACGTCGGCGCCGAGGACAGCTTTTTCGACCTTGGCGGCCACTCTCTGATCGCCGTGCGCCTCTTCGCCATGGTCAAGAAGGCCTTCAACGTCGATTTCCCGATCTCCATCCTGTTCGAGGCGCCGACGATCCGCGCCTGTGCCGCGCTGATCGAGGCGCAGACCGGGCCGCTGGACCAGCCCGGAGAGGCCCCGAAGGCGCCCGAGCGCCGCTTTACCCACCTTGTGCCGATGCATGACGGCGACGGCGGCGCGCGGCAGCCCTTCTTCCTGATCGCGGGCATGTTCGGCAACGTGCTGAACCTGCGCCATCTCGCGCATCTTCTGGGCGCCGACCGGCCCTTCTACGGGGTGCAGGCGCGCGGTCTTTACGGCGGCGAGGCGCCGCACGAGACCATCGAAGAGGCCGCCCGCGACTACATCGCCGAAATCCGGCAGGTGCAGGCGCAGGGGCCCTACATGCTGGGCGGCTTCTCGGGCGGCGGCATTTCCGCCTACGAGGTGGCGCGCCAGCTTGAAGCGGCGGGCGAAGAGGTCTCTCTGGTGGTGATGCTGGACACGCCGCTGCCGCAGCGCCGCCCGCTGACGCGCGGCGACCGGCTGGCGATCCAGTGGCAGCAGGCCCGCGCCAGGGGGCCGCTTTATCCCTTTGTCTGGGCGAAGAACCGCGTCGCCCGGGAAATCGCGAAACGCCGCCGGGCAGAGCCCACCGGCGCGGTTCACGGCTTCCACAACGCCGAGATCGAGGCCGCCTTCTACCGCGCCATCGCCGCCTATACCGTCGCCCCCTGGAGCGGTCGGCTGGTGCTGTACCGCCCGCCGCTGACGGGCAAGTGGACGGTCGGCGGCGGGCGTCTGGTCAGCTCCGAACGGGCCTATGTGACGCAGGACAACGACTGGGGGCTGGTGGCCCCGCAGGTCGAGGTGCACGAGGTGCCGGGCGATCACGACAGCATGGTGCTCGAACCGAACGTCCGTGTTCTGGCCGCCCTGATGGGTCGCGCCATCGAAGAGGCCGAGGCCTTCTCGGGCGGGCGCGACGACGTGGTGCCTTTCCGGGGGAGGGCGGCGGAATGACCCCGGCGCCTCGTATACTTGTTGTATCCCTGAACTTCCGCACCGCCGAGATGACCCTGCGCTCGGCAGCCTCGGCGCTGCGCGCGATGGAGGGGCTGAACGCAGAGCTGGTGATCGTGGACAACGACTCGGGCGACGGGTCGTTCGAGGCGATGCAGGCCCATGTCGCGGCGCAGGGCTGGCCGGTGCGGGTCATCGCCTCTGGCCACAACGGCGGCTTCGGCGCGGGCAACAACGTCGGCATCCGCGCGGGCATGTCGGACGGCAAGGCGCCGGACTATGTATACATCCTGAATTCAGACGCTTTCCCGCGCCCCGACGCCCTGCGCCTGCTGGTCGATCACCTCGAAACCCACCCGCAGGCCGGGATTGCAGGCAGCTATATCGAAGGCGAGGACGGCGTGCCCCATGTCACCGCCTTCCGCTTCCCCTCGGTCTGGTCCGAACTGGAAGGCGCCGCGCGCTTCGGCCCGATCTCGCGGCTGCTGGCCGGGCACCGCGTGCCGCTGGAGATCCCCGAGACCACGCAGCGGGTCGACTGGCTGGCCGGCGCCTCCATGCTGATGCGGCACGAGATGCTGGAGCGCATCGGCCTCTTCGACGAGACCTTCTTTCTGTATTTCGAGGAAACCGACCTGTGCCGCCGGGCCGCGGCCGCGGGCTATGAAACGCATTACCTGCGCGACAGCGTGGTGGCGCATATCGGCTCTGTCTCGACCGGCATGAAGACCTGGTCGCGCATCCCCGGTTTCTGGCTGGACAGCCGCTGGCATTACTTTTCAAAGGCTTACGGAAAGGGCGGCGCCATTCTGGCAACCCTTGCCCATGTCACCGGCGGCGGGCTCTGGCGCCTGCGCAGGCTGGTGCAGGGCAAACCGCCCGCCGACCCCCCGCGCTTTTTGCGCGACATGATTGCACATGACATGCATGCAATGCTCCGGCCGCTGCCGGGAAAGCCGCAGGCGGTCCGGGCGGCGACGCGCCGGGCCGCGGGCAAGCTCTGAAGGATTAACGACATGGCATTTTCCTCGATCCTCATCGGCGACCAGTCCCTGCTGGTACAATGCGCGGAACAGCTGCTGGCCCGGGGCAATGCGGTCTCTGCGGTTGTCACCCGCAACACCGACGTCGCGGGCTGGGCGCAGGCCCGGGGCCTGCGGGTCGAGGCGCCGGGCGCCGACCTTGGGGCGCGGCTTGCGGGCCTGTCCTGCGACTGGCTGCTGTCGATCGCGAACCTGTCCATCATCCCCCGGGACGTGCTGGCCCTGCCCGCGAAGGGCGCGGTGAACTTCCACGACGGCCCGCTGCCGCGCCACGCCGGGCTGAACGCCCCGGTCTGGGCGCTGATCGAGGGCGAGACCCAGCACGGCATCACCTGGCACCTGATCGAGGGCGGCGTGGACGAGGGCGATATCCTGGTGTCGCGCGCCTTCGACATTGCCGCCAATGACACCGCGCTGACCCTGAACACCAAGGCCTACGAGGCGGCCATCGCCTCTTTCCCGGCGCTGCTGGACCAGCTGGAAGGCACGCCGCGCCGGGTGCCGCAGGACCTGTCCGCGCGCAGCTATCACGCCCTGACCGACCGGCCCGCGCAGCAGGGCGTGCTGGACCTCACCCGCCCGGCGGCGGATCTGGCGCGGCTGCTGCGCGCGCTGGATCACGGCCCCTACTGGAACCCGCTGGCGCGCGCGAAGCTGCGGACGGCGGGCGGGCTCTGGCTGGTCACGGGCGCCACGGAAACCGCCAGCCAGGCCGCGCACTGGCACCGTGCTGGAGACCTCCGAGGCCGCGCTGACCGTCGCCTGCGGGGGCGGCGCGCTGCGGCTGTCGCTGGCGCGGATCTGCGGCGCCCCGGTCAGCGCCACCCAGGTCGCCTCGGTCGGGGACGTCCTGCCCACCGGCCCGCTGCTGCCCGTGGCCGAGATCGCCGCGATCGCCCGCCACGATGCGACGCTGCGGCGCGCCTTCGCCACCTTCGACGCGGCCATGCTGCCCGGCCTGCGCGGCACGGGCAGCGGGATCGAGACGCGCGCGCTGCACCTGCCCGAGGGCTGCGACCGCGACGCGCTGACCGCGCTTTGGGCGCGGCGGATCACCGGCCAGTCCGCGCCGGACCTCGCCTTTGCCGACGATGCCGTCAGCCGCGCGGCGCAAAGCGGCCTCTGCCTGCCATGGACGCCGCGCCGCGCCAGCGAAAGCGGCCTGTCCGACAGCGCCGGGCCGGTCTTTGCCGATCTCTTCGCCCGCGACCCCGACCTCGACTGGCCCGAGACCCCGGCGCTTGGTATCTCAGAGGCGGCCCATGTGCCCGGCACCGCGCTGACGCTTCAGCGCACCGGCGCCCTGTCCTACGACACCGCCCGCATCGACCCGGCGCAGGCAGAGCTTCTGGCCGCCCGGCTGGAGCTTTGGGCCACAGCGCCCGACACCCCCCTGCCCAAGGCGGAACGGGCGCAGGTCCTCGACCTGTGGAACGCCACCGACACTGGCCACGATCGCGGGCTGACCATGCAGGCGGCCTTCGAGGCGCAGGTGGCCAGGACCCCCGACGCCGTGGCGCTGATCTTCGAGGACCAGCGCGTGACCTACGCCGACCTGAACGCCCGCGCCAACCGCGCCGCGCACCTGCTGCGCGAGATGGGCGTCGGTGCCGAGATCGTCGTCGGCCTGTGCTGCCGCCGCTCTGTCGACCTGATGGTGGGCGCGCTGGCGATCCTCAAGGCGGGCGGCGCCTACCTGCCGATGGACCCGGGCTACCCCGCCGACCGGCTGAAGCACTTCGTCGAGGACAGCGGCGCCCCGGTGATCGTCACGCAGGCGGGCGTGGCGCCGCAGCTGCCAGAGCATCAGGCCGCGCTTCTAGTGCTGGACGCGGAACCGCGGCTTGCCACCGCGCCGGACAGCAACCCCGCCCCTCTCAGCGGGCCGGAGAACCTTGCATACCTGATTTATACAAGCGGCTCGACCGGCAAGCCCAAGGGCGTGATGATCGAACACCGCAACGTGCTGAACTTCTACACCGGCATGGACGCGCATATCCCCGCGCAGGGCAAATGGCTGGCGGTGACCTCTCTCAGCTTCGACATTTCCGTGCTGGAATTGTTCTGGACCACCGCGCGCGGGCTGACGGTGGTTCTGACCGGCGACGAGGATCGCGGGCTGATCTCGAAGGGGCCGATGACCACCGGCGGCGCCGGGATTGAATACAGCCTGTATTATTGGGGCAACGACGATGGCACGGGCCGCGACAAGTACCGCCTGCTGCTGGAAGGCGCGCAATTCGCCGACGAAAACGGCTTTGTCGCCGTCTGGACGCCCGAGCGGCATTTTCACGCCTTCGGCGGCCCCTATCCGAACCCCTCTGTCACCGGCGCCGCCGTCGCGGGTGTGACCAAGCGGATCGGCGTGCGCGGCGGCTCCGTCGTGGCCCCCCTGCACCACCCGGCGCGGATCGCCGAGGAATGGGCGGTGATCGACAACCTGACGAACGGGCGCGCAGGCATGGCCATCGCCAGCGGCTGGCAGCCGGACGATTTCGTCCTGCGCCCCGAGAACACGCCACCCGCCAACAAGCCCGCGATGATGGAAAGCATCGAGACCGTGCGAAAGCTGTGGCGCGGCGAGGCGGTGGCCTTTCCCCGCAAGGACGGCACGCTGCACGAGGTGGTGACGCAGCCGCGCCCCGTCTCCAAGGAGCTGCCGGTCTGGGTCACCACCGCCGGCAACCCCGAGACATGGCGCGAGGCCGGGCGCGCCGGCTGCAACGTCCTGACGCACCTTCTGGGCCAGTCCGTCGACGAGGTCGGCGGCAAGATCGCGCTGTACCACGAGGCCCTGCGCGAGGCGGGGCACGACCCGGCCAATTTCAGCGTCACGCTGATGTTGCACACCTTCCTGTCGGACAGCCGCGACCACGCGCGCGAGATCGCCCGCGAGCCGATGAAGGACTACCTGCGCTCTGCCGCCGGTCTGATCAAGCAATACGCCTGGGCCTTTCCCGCCTTCAAGCGGCCCGAGGGGGTGTCGAACGCCTTCGACCTGCAACTCGACGGGCTGGAACCCGAGGAACTGGACGCCATCCTCGACTTCGCCTTCGAACGCTATTTCACCGACAGCGGGCTGTTCGGCACGGTCGAGGATGCGCTGGCGCGGACCGACGACCTGAAGCGCATCGGCGTGACGGAAATCGCCTGCCTGATCGACTACGGCATCGACCGCGAGACGGTGCTGGAGGGGCTGAAGCCGCTGGCGCAGGTGGTCAAGGCCGCGAAGGCCGCGCCAGAGCTTGCGGCGGATGACTTCTCTATCGCCGCGCAGATCGTGCGGCACGGGGTGACCCATCTGCAATGCACCCCCTCGATGGCGCGGATGATCGCCATGAACGACGAGGCGCGCTTTGCCCTGCGTGGTGTGCAACATGTATACGTCGGCGGCGAACCCCTGCCCGGGGCGCTGGTGGACGAGTTCCGGGGCCTGACCGGCGCCACCCTGACCAATATGTACGGCCCGACCGAAACCACGATCTGGTCCTCGGTCGAGCCGGTCACGGGCGGCGAGGCGGTGGTCAATATCGGCCAGCCGCTTGCGAACCAAAGGCTTTACGTGCTGGACGACGACCGCCAGCCGGTCGGGGTCGGCATGGAGGGCGAGCTTTGGATCGGCGGCGAGGGCGTCACCCGCGGCTACTGGAACCGTCCCGACCTGACCGCGGACCGCTTCACCGACAACCCGTTCCACGCCGGGCGGATGTACGGGACGGGCGATCTGGTCCGCCGCCGCGCCGATGGCCGCATCGACTTTGTCGGGCGGGTCGACGGCCAGATCAAGCTGCGCGGTCACCGGATCGAACTGGGCGAGATCGAGGCCGCGCTGGAGGCGGTGCCGGGTGTGACCCAGGCCGTGGTGGTCCCGCGCGAGGATCAGCCCGGCGACCTGCGGCTGGTCGGCTATTATACAGGCGGTATGCAGGACGAACCGACGCTGCGCGCCACCCTCTCCGAGACCCTGCCGGCCATCATGGTGCCCGCCCGCTTCGTCGCGCTGGACGCCTTTCCGCTGACCCCGAACAAGAAGGTGGACCGCAAGGCCCTGCCCGCCCCCGCCGCACGCAGGGTCGAGGCCCCGGCGCCCCGGCGCGAAGCGGCGGCCACCGCCGCCCCGGCCCGGCCCGGCAAACCCGCGAAATCCGTCGAACAGGCGGTGGCGCGGATCTGGACCTCTGTGCTTGGCGTTTCGGAAATCGGGCCGCGCGACAGTTTCTTCGACCTCGGCGGGCATTCCCTGCTGGCGGTGCAGGCGCATCGCGCCCTGCGCGACGAGCTGGGCGCAAAGCAGCTGTCGATCACCGACATCTTCCGCTTCCCGGTGCTTTCGGACCTTGCCGAGCGGGTCTCGCAGCTGGTCGACGGCCTGCCTGCCCCGCACCCCGCACAGGCCCCTGCCGCAGCGCCCGAGCGCGCGCAGTCGCGCAGCGATGCCATGGCGCGGCGCCGCGAGATGCGGGCCCGCCGCCGCGCATGAGCCCCCTGTCCGACCTGCCGGACCTCATTCGGCAGGTCACCCGCCCCGGCCTGTTCTGGGGAACCGCCCGGATCGGCGAGGAGGGCAGGCTGTTCCCCGAGGAGGCCGCCCATGTCGCGCGCGCGGTCCCGGCGCGCCGGGCCGAGTTCCTCGCCGGCCGGATCGCCGCCCGCCGGGCGCTGGCGCAGCTTGGGTACAAGACGCCGCCGCTGCCCGCCGGACCCGACCGCGCGCCGCTCTGGCCCGCCGGGGTGTCGGGCAGCATCAGCCACAGCGCCGGCGCCGCCATCGCCGTGGTCGGTGACAGCACCCGGCACCCGCTGCTGGGCGTCGACATCGAACCCGCCGAGCCGCTGCCCGTGGCGCTGATCGCCGAGATCTGCCGCCCCGAAGAGATCGCGGACCGGCCTGCCGGGGACCGGCCCATGCTGGCGCGCAGGCTCTTTTCCGCGAAAGAGGCGCTGTACAAGGCGCAGTATCCGCGCAGCCGGACGGTCTTTGGCTTCCATGGCCTGACGGTCGATCTGCACAGCGGCGAGGCCCGCTTTCCGCCGCACCCCGAGACCGCCGGCTTCGCGCCCGACTCGCAGCAGGCCCTGCGCCTTGCGCAGACCGCCGGGCCGCGGCTGATCCTGTCTTTGGGCCTCGCACCCGACTGATTCCCCCGACCAGCCCGCCACCCGGGCGCCACATTTGGCGCTGATTTCGCGTAACTTTCTGTGTTTACGGCAGAAATATGGCGCCGGTTCACGGGGTGGACACGCATTGTTTCCCCCGGGCCGCCGGAAAGTCCGTGGCAAAATTGCGGCATCCGGCCTAGATTGCGGCGTGAAGGCGGCGAAGGCCGGACGCAATCCCGGCGAGACCGGGACGCAACCGGGACAGGCTGTCTCCGCATTGGGGGCCTCTTTGCGGGAGCGCGAGAAGAATGAACCAGTTCCAGTCGATCGACGAGGTCTTTGCCGCCCTGCGCCGTCGCGGGTGGCTTATTGTCATCGTGGCCGTGGTGGGCTGCGTGCTGTCCGTGCACCTCGCGCTGGGGCAGGTGAAGGCATACGAGGCCACCGCCGTCGTGCAGATCGAGGACGCCCGCCTGCCCGACCAGCTGGCCGGTGCCAGCGCCTCGCAGAGCGCCGATGCCTCGCGCCGCGTGCGGCTGATCGAACAGCGGCTGATGGCGCGTGACAACCTGGTCAACATCATGGAAAAGCACGACCTTTTCACCGATCGCCCGGGCATCACCATGAACGAGCGCGTCGCCGCCATGCGCGAGGCCGCCCGGATCCAGGAAATCGTGAACGCGGCGCAGGCCTATGCGCCCGGCGGCAACGCCCCGTCCGGGCTGATCATCACCGTGCGGCTGAACGACGCCCAGAAGGCGGCGGATGTGGCCAACGACCTGATGACCCTGGTGATCGACCAGTCGCGCGACCGCAGCAGCGGCCGTGCCCGCGAAACCCTTGATTTCTTTTCCGCGGAAGAGACCCGGATCGCCGGGGCGATCGAGGCGCAAGAGGGCCAGATCGCCGCCTTCAAGCGCGAGAACGCCGAGCAGATCCCCGACGGCGTGACGGAACTGCGCGCCCAGCTTGGCACCCTGCGCGACACCGACCTGGATCTCGACCAGCAGATCGTGACGCTGGAGGCGACCACATCACGGCAGCGCGAAGAGGTCACCGCCCGTCAGGTCGAGCTGTTGCAGGACCAGAAGCTGCTGATCACCGAACGCATCGCGCAGATCGAAGCGCTGCTTGCCGGTGCCCCCGAGGTGGAGCGCGAGCTGAACCGGCTGGAGCGCGAGCTGACCAAGCTTCAGGATCAGTACAGCGTCATCACCCGCCGCAAGGCCGAGGCCGAGATGGGTCAGCTTCTGGAAGACCGCCAGGCCACCGACCGGTTCGAGGTGCTGGAAACCGCGCTGGTGCCCGAGGCCCCGGTCTCCCGCTCGCGCAAGCAGCTTGCGATGATGGGCGGATTTGCCAGCATTCTTGCCGGGCTGGCCGCCGCCTTCATCGTCGAACTGATGAACCCGGCGATTCGCAGCGCCGCGCAGATGGAGCGTATGCTGGGTGTGCAGCCGGTCGTCTCGATCCCCACAATCACCACCCGCCGCGACCGGACGATTGGCGGGCTGAAGCTGGGCGCCAAGATCCTGATGTTCCTGGCGCTGATCGCCGCCGGGCTGCGACTGCTGGCCAACCGCGTGCCTGCCCTGGCGGAACTGGCGGGGCGCTTCCTGCCGCGCCGGATTGCCCGCGGCTGAAAGACAACCGGGCTGCGCCGCTTTGACGGGATTGCCGGGCGCATATTGGTCCGCCTCGGGGCCTTGTCCCTGCGCACCCATGCGCCCCGTACAACCCGACCGGGCCCGTGACACGGGCCGGGGCGCGGATGCTCCGGCAGCGCGACCGGCAGGGGTGTCCCGGCCAAGACAGCGGATGCGTCAGTAGGTGTAGCGGTCCATTTCCGTGCCTTCGGCCTTGTTCAGCACCATGCCCAGCAGCGGGGTATCCGCGCCCAGCCGCCGCTCGACGTCCTTGATTTCCTTTTCGGTCGTCAGCCCGCCGCCAATCACCAGCAGCACGCCGTCGAACATCGGGCGGAAGGCAATCACGTCGTCGTAGAACAGCGCGGGCGGCAGGTCGAACAGCATGACATCGGTGCCAAAGCCGGTCTCGATCCGGTGCAGGGTCTCGGCCGTGCGCGGATCCTGAAGCAGTTCCGATGCATAGGGCTCCATCACGTCGTTGAAACCGAAGGCGATGTTGCGCCCGGCCTGAACCGGGTTCCGGCCCATGCGCTTGAGGTGATCCCCGGGGCTGGTCCGCCCCCGCAGCATGTCGCCAAGCGAGCCCGGCCTGTCGACGCCCATGACCTGATGCAGGGTCGAGCGGCGCAGATCGCAATCCAGCAGCAGCGTCCGACAGTTTTCCTGCCGCGACAGCGATATGGCAAGGTTGGCGGCGGTAAAGGTCTTGCCGCAGCCCTGCCCCGGCGAGGTGATCGCGATCCGCTTCCAGCCGTGTTCGTGCAGTGCCTGCAGCAGGCGTGTGCGCAAGACGTCAAAGGCGGTATGGGCCGGGTCGTCGCGCCGCGCGGTGATGATGCGGTTGCGGTGCAGGTGGCTCTCGTCGACGGTGATCTCGCCCAATGCGGACCACAAGCGGTCCGGCTCGGGCGCGGGCCGGTGGGGGGCTCGGCGGGCCGGGCTGCCGTCGCCGCCGGGGCCACCGGATCGGTCAGCGTCAGCGGCGCGGCGGCCTCGGCCGGCAGCGGTCTTGCAGGCGGCTTTGCGACATGGCCAAGGGCCTCTGCCTCGGCCTCGGCGGCCCGCCGCGCCTCTGCCTCTAACCGCTCCGCATCGGCGCGCGCCTGACGGGCCCGCGTCTCGGCCAACCGGCGTTTCTCGGCAAGATCCCTGCGCCGCTGGTCTTCGTCGACAGTCTTGTGACGGGCGGCATCGGCGCGCGCCTGCCCGGCCTCGGTCGTGTCGCGGGCTTCTTCGGGTGCAGCCGAAGCCACCGCCTGCCCCTCTTCGGGACGGGCAGGGCCTTCGGCACGGGTTTCACGGGGCGGAAGCGGGGCGGCGGCCTCGTCGCCGGGTATCTTGCCGGTCGCTGTCTGGTGTTTCCGGCGGAACCGGGGGCGGTCCATCATGGTCATGCCCCCCGCCCCGGTGCAGTCCGACACCGACCCGCGGTACGCCCACCCGGGCGGGCCGCCGTCTGACTTGCGATGCTGACTTGTCCTGCGGTCACGCGCGATAGCCCCGTTTCCGGTCTGAATGCCGATCTTTCTTCCGTTTAACCAAAGAAATCAGGCCAGAATAAGTCCGTTTTACGGGAATTGTTCACGGTTGGCGCCGCGCCCCGCCTAGAAGCCAAAGAGATTGGCGCGCACAATCGCCTTGTCAACAAAGCTGGGGCGATCGGTCTCGGGCTGCCAGCCCAAAGCCGCCTTCGGGTGCCGGTTGTCGAAGGGCGAGAAATGCGCCCGGCTTTTCCAGTCCGCCAGCGAGGGCCGGATGACCCCGGGCCGCCGCAGGGCGTATTTCTTCAGCCCGTATTTCACCGCGTCCGAGGCATAGAAGGCATAGAGGTTGCCCGGCACGACGCGGATCTTCGCGCCCAGAGCCTTGTGGATCTCGTTGAAGTAGCCGCGCGCGGACAGCATCGGCTCTCCGATCAGGTTGAAGCTCTGGCCCGTGACCGGCGCGTCGATCATGCGCACCAGCCCGTCGACGACATCGTCGATCAGCACGAAGGGCAGGATGTTGTTGCCGTGGCCCCAGATGCGCACCGCACCGGCCCCGTGCCAACGCCCGATGCCCCAGTGCTGCAGGGGCCCGCCGGGGCCGACGACGATGCCGGGCCGGGCGATGACCACCGGCAACCCGCGTTCCGCGTGCAGCTTCATCAGCTGGCGTTCGCATTCGGCCTTGGAGCGCGCGTAGATATTGCGGTCGCTCATGTCCTCGGGAAAGCCGGTGTCCTCGGTGATGGTCACGCCCGGGTCGGACATGTCGTAGCTGGCGATGGTGCCGGTATAGACCAGCCGCTTCACCCCCGCCCGTTCAGAGGCCATGGCGATCCGCGTCGTCACGCCCACGTCGTTCACCAGCGCGTCGGCCCATGTCTTGTCCATCGACTTGGCAAGGTTGAAGACCACGTCGATGCCCTGCATCGCCTCTGTCAGCGCGTCCAGATCGTACAGAGAGGCGGCCATGGTCTCGACCTGATCGGGCAGGTCGGGAAAGGGACCGTGACGCCCGCGCGACAGCACGCGCACATCGCGCCCCTCGGCCACAAGGCGCCGGGTCAGCGCGCGCCCGATGAAGCCGGTGCCGCCGATGACCATGGCGCTGGGTTTCGGGTCGCGGGTGCGCACGGCGGGTGCCTTCACCGCCAGCACCTCAGCAGGCAGCGCGTCGATCACCGCATCAAGCGTGCGCATCACTGCCACCGCGCTTTCGCCCGAGAACCGCGCATCGACCGGGGTGCGGTCGGCGATGGCGCCGTAGACCGCCCGGTTCATGCCGAGAAAGCTGCGGCCATAGGGGTTCTGCCTGTTCAGGCTGCGCATCTGCACCAGCGCGTTCCGCCAGCCCTCGCGGCGGTGCTGCCGGGTCAGCTCCAGCTGTTTGCGCAGCGGATTGGCGACCAGATCGGCGGCATTCTCACGCTCTACCAGCAGAACGTCCTGCGCGAAATCCAGCCGCGCCCGCGCCGAGGACCCGCGCAGCGTGACAGAGCGGTCGTCCACCGTCTCGACCATGGAAATGGTGAAGTTCACGTCAACCTGGCCCGCCCGCGCCAGCACCCGGACGCTCTGGGGACGCGGGTCGTCGCCCGGCAGCATCACCGGCTTCGACGCCTCGGCGTGCAGCACCTCGACCGGGCCAAAGAGGTCATGGGCGAAGGCCACCAGATGCGGCCCCAGTTCCAGCACAAGGTTCTTCGGCTCGCGCAGCAGCCACAGGTTGTAGGGCCCCGACCGCAGCGGCGCCGGGGCAGCGCCCAAGTGATCTCTGCCGAAGAGATGCGCCCGTAATCCCCCGCCATCATCGCGGCCTTCATGCGCTCGTAGGACGGCAGGCCGAGAAAGTTGTGCCCGGCGTGGAAACGCGCGCCGCCCTGCTGGGCTGCGGCCAGCACTCTTGACGCACCGTCACCCGATTCGGCCACAGGTTTTTCCACAAGCACGTGTATGCCCGCGGCAAGGCATTCTGTCGCGATTTCCTCATGAACGTTGGGCGGCGTGAGGATATGCACCGCATCGCAAAGCTGCGCGTCGATCATGGCCCCGAGCGTTGTGAACACCCGCGCGCCGTGGGGGGCCGCCGATGCCTGCGCCGCCGATCTCGTTCAGATCGCAGACCGCCGAGATCGTCACACCGGGGGTGGCCGCCAGGGCTTCGGCGTGCCAGTCGGCGATGTATCCGGCCCCGATCAGACCGACTCGGATGGGGTTTGCCATGAATGCCTCACTTATATTCGATAATCCGCATTTTCGCTCCGGTCAGGCGTCGCAGATGGTAGCGCGCGAGGCCGATCATGTTGGGAAATTTCGACAGGGTGATTAACGCCGCGTGGTTGCGGACGTCATCGGCGGGCAGGCCCAGCCGCCTGAGACCGCGTGCCGTGCGGATGTGGTTCACCACGTAGACCAGCAACGCCAGCAGGCTCAGCCATGGCTCGGTGAACAGCCCCAGCACGAAAAGCACCGGCAGCACGGCGCCGTAAAACAGCACCCGGCGCACTTCGGTGACGAAGAAGTCCGGGTGCAGCCCGTGGACCTGCCCAAAGGCGTGCCCGGTGCGCACGGCCCGCGCCCACCACTGGCCAAAGCGCGTCATGGCGGCGTCGTGGCGCGTCATCTCCAGCGGCAGCCGATGCAGCGCCCAGCCCGCCTTGCGGAACCGGCAGCAGACGTCGTCGTCCTCTCCGGCGATGACCACCGGATTCATGCCGCCGACCTGCCGCCAGAGGTCGGCGCGCACCATCATGTCGCCGCCGCAGGTCAAGATCTCGCCCGCCGGGCGGCGCCATTCGAAATCGCAGAGCTGGTTGTAGACCGAGGCATCGCGGTGGATCTCGGACCGCCAGCCGGTGACCATGCCGACATGCGGGTTCGCTTCGAGAAAGGCGCGCCCGGCATCCAGCCAGCCATCCACCAGCGCGCAATCGCCGTCGATGAACTGCACGATCTGCGGGTCGTCCAGCGCGTCGAAACCCGCGTTGCGGGCGCGCGCGGCGGTAAAGGGCACCGACATGTCAAGGCGGACAACCCCGGCGCCGCGCGCCTCTGCCGCGGCCACAGAGGCGTCGGTGGACCCGCTGTCCACATAGATCACCTGCCGCGCCTTGCCGCGCACCGAATCGAGCGCCGCGACAAGCCGCGCGCCCTCGTTCCGGTCGATCAGGACCACATCAATAGGCGTCATTCTGGCACCTCCGGGCGGCGCGGCATGGGTCTGCCGTCGATATAGCCGCAAAACAGGGATGAGAGGCGCGCGGCCTCCCGGGAAACATCAAAGGCCGCCTCGACGCGCGCGCGGCCCTCGGCGCCCATGCTCCGACGCAGGCTGTCCGAGCGCAAGAGCCCGGCGATGGCCTGCGCCAGCGCCCGAATGTCGCCCGGCGGCACCAGCCGCCCGCTGGCGCCGTCCTGCACCAGTTCCGGCACACCGGCAATCTGCGTCGTGACCACCGGAACATGAGAGGCCAGCGCCTCCATCAGGACCACGGGCACGCCCTCGGCAAAGCTGGGCAGGGTGAAGATATCGGTCTCTGCCAGCGCCTCGGCAACCTCGGACTGGCTGCGGTAGCCAAGGAACTGCACGGTCTCGCCCAGCCCCAGCGCGCGGGCCTGCGCCTCGAGTGCGGGGCGGTCGGGGCCGTCGCCGATCAGGGTCAGGCGCAGCGCCGGAAACCGCGGCTTCAGCGCCGCCACCGCCTCCAGCAACACCGGCACGCCCTTCACCGCCGCCAGCCGCCCGACGAACAGCAATTCCTGCCCCTCGTGCGGGGCGGGGCGATAGCGCGCCGGATCGACGCCGCAGTGGATGATGTGGAAGCGGTCCCAGTGCTCCTGCCCCGCAAAGCACATCAGCTGCGAGCGGCAGAAGTCGCTGATGCAGGCAACAAAGCGCGCCCGCGCGGCCTTTTCGTCGATCTCGCCAGTGGTGCGGTTCGAAGAAGATGTCGGGGCCGTGGATGGTAAAGCTGTAGGGGATGCCGGACAGCTCTGACGCCAGCATCGCCACGGTGCAGGAGGCCTTGGCGATATGGTTGTGCAGATGCTCGACGCCGCGCTGCGCGAGGTGGTCAGCCAGCACGGCGGCCTCTGCGAAATAGATCAGGTTGTAGAGCCGTCCCTTGATGCCCTTGGGCGCGGTCTTCCACGCCAGCGCCAGCGCCCGCAGGTAGCGCCCCGGCTGCTGCATCCAGCGCAGATGGGCAGAGAACAGGCGACGCGGCGACTTGCAGGCGTCCAGAACCTTGAAGGTCCGCGCATGTTCGTCGCGCTGTTCCGGCCCGACGAGATGTTCCGCGCCTGTCGTGCGGATCGAGCAGGTTTCGACCGGGTGGCCAAGCGCGCGCAGGGCCGCCACCTCGCGCTGGATGAAAGTGTCAGAGGCGCGCGGATACTCTCCGGTCAGGTAGGCGATGCGCGGCAGGCTCATGTCTCGGCCTCGCGGGTGCGGGCCATGAGGCCCTCAAAGGTGTCGGTGTCCTCACCCGGGAAGGCACTGCGCATCGCCGTGTTCGGATAGCGCAGCGGCATCATGCGGGCGCGCAGGATCGGTTCCCGGAAGAGGCCCGGCAGGCGGCTGGCCAGGGGCTTCAGCAGCCGGACCAGCGCCAGCCACGCGCCATAGGGTACGGTGACGTTCAGGCGCGGCCAGCCGTAGCAGCGGCGGTGCACCTTCAGGAACCGCGCCCGCGTGGGCCGGTCGTCGTCGAAGACGTTCAGGACGGATGTGCCCTGCGGAGCGGTCCGCGCGCAGTCCACCGCGACCCGCGCCACGTGGTCCACATGGGCCAGCGGCAGCTCCCCGTCCGAGCCGATGGTGACAAACAGCTTCGAGGCCCAGAACCCCTGAAGCGCATGCCGGGACCGCCCCGGTCCCCAGATCGCGCCCGGGCGCAGGATCCAGTTGCCCCCGGCCTCGCCATCCTGCGCCATCATCGCCTCTTGCAGGCGCTTGGACCCGGCATAGGGATCGCGGGCGCTGCGCAGGTAGGCCTCTGGCTGGTCCAGAGCGTCGGGCGCGAGCGCGATCAGCGGGCTGGCCTCTGTCACCGGCTCGCCCGGCGACAGCGCGTCGGTGTCGTAGACCGCCAGCGACGAGACCATCACCAGCCGCAGATCGGCGGCCCCGCAGGCCGCCAGCACCGCGCCGGTGGCGGCGAGGGTGTCGCGCACCAGCACCTGCGGGTTGTCCCCCATGAAGGCGGCGGCATGGATCAGCGCCTCGACCGGCGCCAGCAGGGCGCGCAAGCGCCCGGCCTCGGTCGAGAGGTCGATCCGCGCAACGGTGATGCCCGCATCCGCCTCCCACTCCGGCAAGGGCGCGCTGCGGCAGAGCGCCAGCACCGGGTGCCCGCGCCGCCGCGCTTCGGCCACGCAGGCGCGCCCGACAAAGCCATTCGCGCCGGTGACGGCGATAAGACCAGCGTTCAGGTCGCCCATGGCATCGGCTCCATCGGCGCGCAGCGGGTGACCATGTCGACCGCCGCGCCCTCGCGCGCGTTCTGGATCGCCAGCGTGACCTCGGTCAGGTGCAGGGCGAAATCGTTGGACAGGCGGCAGGGGCGCCCCTCGCGCGCCGCCGCCAGCACCTCTGCGGGGCCGAGCATGAAGTTCATCGCCGCAGCCCCCCAGCGCTTGACCTTGGGATGCGTCGGGCCGGGCAGCTTCACGCGGGACGGAAAGGGATGCTCCATCAGCCGGCGCCGCAGGGTCAGACGGCGGGCAAAGCGCACCTTGGCCTCGTTGTCCCAGGCCGCCTTGCAGGACAGCACACCCCTGTCGCCGACGATGCGGATGCCGTGGTCGTGCGGCGCGACGATGGAACAGGTCAGCCGCGTCACCGGCCCGTTCTCGAAATAGAGAACCGCGACAGAGACGTCGGGCGCATAGGGGCCGCCGCCGCCCTTGTCGGCGGGCGGGATCGTCTCGGCGCTGGCGGCCACGACGCGACGCACCGGCCCGAACCACGAGATCAGCCATGTCAGGTAATAGCCCGCGTGTTCCAGCGTGCAGCCGACGCGGAATTCGTCCTCGGCGGGCCAGGGCGCGCCGGTGTCCGAGCGCCACTTGTCATAGGCCGCCTGCGGAATGAAGCCGTCGTCGAGTTCCGCGTAGATCGCGCGCGGGGTCCCGGCCAGACCGGCCCGCAAGGCATGGCCCAGCGTCTGCGCCGCCTCACCCAGGGCCGAGCAGGGCGCCGAGGCCAGCGCCAGCTGCTTGTCCGCCGCCAGCGCATGCAGCGCCTGCGCGTCCTCCAGCGTCATGGCAAGCGGCTTTTCCGAGTAAACCGGGTGCCCCGCCAGAAGGCAGGCGCGGGTGGTTTCGAAATGTGATTCGGGATTCGTGAGGTTCAGCACTAGCGCCCCCGGAGACGCGGACAGCAGCGCCTCTATCGAGGGTTGCGGAACAATGCCCCAGGAAGTGCAAAACCGTTCCAGCCGGGCGGCATCACGGTCATGTGCACCGACCACCTCGATGCCCTCCATCGCAGCCAGCGACAGCATGTAGAGATCGGCCACAAACCCGCATCCCAAAAGGATAATCTTGTCACGCACGTTCTGCGCCCCCGCTTCCGGCGAACAGTTTGTTTCCCGATTCTGACGCCTGTGACAGATATTTCCACCTTGGATAAACGAAGCAAAAGACAGAGAATTGAGGCGGGAATTTGGCGCCGGGGGGCGCAATCCGGAAACACCGTCAATGACGGGATCCAGCTTCATCCCTGCTGCGGGATGGGGTCTGGGGCTGATGTTTCCTGCGCAGGCCAAGGAGGTCGCATGAAAGGTATGCTTTTCTCTGTCGCGGATCAGCCGATCCGGGTCAATGTGCCGGATTGGTACGCGCTTGCCGACCATGTGGTGTCCCGCATGGAGCGCCGCGAAGGCTTTGCCCTTGCCACGCTCAACCTCGACCACCTCGTGAAGCTGCGCGAGCCGGGCGCCTTCCGCGACGCCTATGCGGCGCAGGATCTGATCACCGCCGACGGCAACCCGATTGTCTGGATGTCGCGCCTTGCCGGGCGCCCGGTGAAGCTCATTCCCGGATCCAACCTGATCATCCCGCTGGCGCGCATGGCCTCCAACGTGGGGGTCACCGTGGCGCTGTTCGGCTCGACCGAAGAGGCGCTGGCCGAGGCCAAGGCCCATATGGAAGGCGAGCTGCGCGGCCTGAACGTGGTCTGCTGCATCGCGCCGCCTATGGGCTTCGACCCGGCCGGGCCAGAGGCCGAGGCGATGCTGAAGCAGATCGAGGCCTCTGGCGCCGGCCTGTGCTTCGTCGCGCTTGGCGCGCCCAAGCAGGAAATCTTCGCGGCGCTGGGTCGGCGCGTGACGCCGGGTCTGGGCTTTGCCTCGATCGGCGCCGGGCTGGACTTCTTCGCGGGCCGTCAGAAACGCGCGCCGCAATGGGTGCAGCGGCTTGCGCTGGAATGGCTGTGGCGCATGGCCCTGGACCCCAAGCGGATGACCAAGCGCTACCTGAAGTGCATGGCGATCCTGCCCCGGCAGATGGCCCAGGCCGCGGCGCTGCGGCTGTCGCGTCACAAGCTCTGACATCACGACAGGCTCCGCGCGCGGGGCCTGCGCATCAGCAGCGCATCTTTCAGCTTTCGCTTGAGGCTGCGGGGCGGCAGGATCTCCTGCCCCATCTCGAAGGTCGATCCGGTCAGCGAGGGGTCGCACATCAGGGCCAGCCTGACGCCCCAGCGCGCCGCGACCTCTGCGGGCAGCCCGTCGGGAATACCCATCCCGGTCCGCAACATGCCCGGCATCCAGTCGGATATGACGATCCCCGGAAAGCGATCCGCAAGGTCGGCGATCAGCGCCCGGCTGTGGATGCGCGCAGCCCCCTTCGACACCGCATAGGCCGAGGACGCGGGCAGCGGGTTCAGATCCGCGAAGGTGGCGACGTTCAGGATGCGCCCCTGCCCGCGCGGGCCCATGTCCTCCAGCGCGGCGCGGGTGCAGTTGACCGTGCCGCCAAGGTTGATCGCGACCGTCTGCATGAAGCTGTCGCCGCTTTCGTCCAGTGTGTCCCGGCGCGGGTAGATGGCGGCATTGTTGATCAGCAGGGCCAGGGCGCCATGGGTCGCGGTCAGCCCGGCAAAGCAGGCCCGGACAGCGCCCCAGTCGGCCACGTCCACCGGGACGGGAACGAAGGTACCGGTGCAGGCGGCCCCGGTTTCCGCCAGCGGCGCGGCGCGGCGGCCCAGCCCCGCCACGGTGAACCCCTGCGCGCAGAGCTGCACCGCCAGCGCCCGACCCAGCCCAGAGCCCGCGCCCGTCACCACGGCGAAACCGTCCTGCGGGGTCAGCTGCGTCATGTCTCCTCCGTCAGAATGCCCCGGGCCACGCGCAGGGCGTTGGCGGCCACGGTCAGGCCCGGGTTCACCCCCATCGAGGTCGGCATGAACCCGGCATCCGCCGACCAGAGGTTCGTCACGTCATGGCTTCGGCAGTCGGGGCGCAGCACAGAGCGCGCCGGATCGGTGCCGAAGCGCAGGGTGCCGCAGGGATGGCCCCAGTTCAACTCTGGCGCGACGCCGAGGAAGAGCCTTCTGTGCCCCCGGAACCCCTTGCGGATCGCGGTGCGAAAGGCTCTTCGGCGCGCCTTCAACTCGTCCGAAAGCCTGTAGGTCACGGACAGGCGCGCCGGCTGCGCCCTGTCGAAGGTGACGCGGTTCTCGGGGTAGGGCAGATCCTCCATCAGCCCGACGAAGACCTGCGCGCCGCCCAGCATCCGCTGCGCCAGAGCGGCGGGCAGGCGCGCGGCGGGGTGCAGGCGGGACAGGCCGCGCTGCGTCAGCATCCGGTTCATGTAGAACAGGATTTCCCCGTAAGAGGCGCGGATGCCCATGGCCTGCACCGTGCCCAGCCGCTGCCCGTCGCGGTGATAGAAGTCGCGCAGCGCGATCGCCTTTGTCGCGCCTTCGTCCGGCCCCTTCGGCCAAACTGCGAACATTTCGTTGAGATGAAACATCAGGTTGCGCCCGACCAGCCCCGAGCGATTGGCAAGACCCGTGGGCCAGGCCTCGGAGGCCGAGGCCAGCAGCAGCCGCGCCGAGCCAAGCGCCCCGCCGCAGAGGATATAGCGCCGTGCCCGAAGCCGGTGCTTCTGGCCGCCGACCAGCACCTCTGCGTGGTCGATCATGTCGCCGTTCGCCACCAGCCGCAGAACCTGCGCGCCCTCCAGCAGCGCCGCCTTGCCGGTCGCCAGCGCCGGTTCCACCCCGGCAGAACGCCCGTCCATCTTGCAGGGCTTCGGGCATTTGCGGCCAAGGCAGTTTTCGCAATCCGCCACCCGGTCGACGGCGGTCGGAGCGTGATAGGGATGCAGGCCGCGCGCCCGCAGGCTGACCATCAGCCCCTCTTCCATCCGCGACAGCGCGGGCGGCGCGCGCAGCGGCAGCGGCTCTTCCGCCGAAAGCGGATCGGCGCTGCCATGGACGCGGTACATCCGGGCGGCGCTGGCATACCACGGCGCCATGGCGTCGAAACCCACCGGCCAGCCGCCGCTGGGGTGCGGGCGCGCGGCGCTGTCGTCGAGGTCGTGCCGTTCCGGCCGTTCCAGCGTCGCGGCGTAGAAGGCGGAACTGCCGCCCACCCCGGCGCCCAGCGGCGCGTAGAAGGCCTGTTCCACGCCATCCAGCGTGACATGCAGCGGCTCGGGCCAAAGCCCGCGCGCAAGCCGCGCCTCGGGCACGAAGATCTCGGACAGCCCGTTGCGCTCGGACCGCAGGCCCGCGCGGCCCTGTTCCACGAAGAGCACCTTCTGCCCCGCCTCGGCCAGCGCGCGGCCCAGCGTGCCGCCGCCCAGCCCGGCGCCGATCACCAGCGCATCCCATGGCCCCCGGTCGAGCGGATCTTGCCCCGGCGCGGTCATGGGCTGCTGGCGCCATGCAGCACCGCGCGCGCCGAAGGCCCGCGGAAGACCGGGGCAAAGAGGTCGCGGACCCGCAGCGCCGCCGCGTTGGTGACGTGGTTGTTGTCGAAATACTGGCCGGTGCCGTCCTCGACCGCGCGGCAGGTGCCCCCGTCACAGAAGCGGGGCCAGCTGTCGAGGACCGTGATGGCCCCGCGCTCTGCCAGCGCGACCCACGGCGCCTCGGCCATGGCGGCGCGCGGGGCCAGCGCCGCTTCGGGCACCTCTGCCTCTGTCTCGGGCGCGGGGGCGAGCGGCCAGCCCGCATGGGCGGCCTCGCGCGCGGCCTTGCGGCTGTCGTAGCGCGGGATCTCGGGCGGCTGGCGCAGCACGAAGACCTGCGGCACCCGCTGGCGCAGCTCCGCCACCGTGCTGGCCGCTGCCTCGGACAGCAGGGCGCCCTGCGCCTGCCCGGTGTTTTCGGGCCGGTCCGTCGGATAGAGCGCGATGCGGTTGTGCGCATCGCGGCCCACCCCCTGACCGGAGGCATAATAGCTCCACCGTCCGATCAGCAGGACCCTGTCGAGGCTGTCGAGCCGCCCGATGGCCTGCCGGATCTGAAGGTTCGCCTGCGTGCAGGCCATGTCCTGCGCGGGAGTCGCGGCGCTTTCGACCTTGCGGAGGCCAAAAAGCGGCGGGCAACCCGCGCGCCACAGGATGAGGCCGGGCACATCCGCCTCATGCGCGGCAAGGTCCAGCCCCTCCTTGAAGGCGCGGGTGTGGCTGTCGCCCCAGACCAGCACGCGCGGCGGGCCCTCGGGGCCGATGGGACAAACCTCCAGCCCGTCCAGCGGCAGGCTGTCGGCGATGTAGCAGCGGCTGAAGTCCTGCAGGAAGTCGCCGGAAGCGGCGATATGGACCCGCGCCTCTGGCCCGAAGCGGTCGGGCAGGCCGTCGGCCTTGTAGACATAGGCCCCCAGCGCCAGCACGCAGGCCGAGGCGATGGCCGTGCCGCCCAGAACCACGCCGCCCGGCAGGCGGCGGGCATAGCGCACCGGGTTCTCGATGAAGCGCCAGGACAGCCAGGCCAGCAGGACCGACAGCGCCATCCACACCACCGCCTCGCCCGCATTGGCATATCCGTCGCGCAGGTAGGTCGACAGCGTGTAGACCGGCCAGTGCCACAGGTAGAGCGAATAGGAGATCACCCCGAAGAACCGCGCCAGCGGATGCGTCAGCAGCCGGTTGATCGGATTGTCGCCGGTGCCGCTGGACAGCAGCAGCAGCGTGCCCGCCACCGGCAGCACCGCCAGCAGCCCCGGAAAGGCCGGTCCCGCCGGGATCAGCACCACCGACCCCAGCACCAGCAGCAGCCCCAGCCACGACAGGGCAGCCCTGCCGCGCCATGGCCGGTTGCTCCCCTGCCCCCAGATCGCCAGCAGGACGCCCGACAGCATTTCCCACGCGCGGAAGGGAAAGAGATAGAAGGTCGCGGTGGGCGAGACCGGCGTCAGCGCGATGCAGGCCGCCAGCGACAGCGCCCAGGCCGCCACCAGCGCGCCGATCAGCCCCCAGCGCCAGCGCGCCAGCAGGAGGATCACCAGCGGCAGGAAGACGTAGAACTGTTCCTCGACCGCAAGGCTCCATGTGTGCAGCAGCGGCTTTTCTTCCGAGACGGTGTCGAAATAGCCCGCCTGCCGGAAGAACAGCACGTTCGACAGGTAGAGGGTCGAGGCGATGGCCGCCTTGCCGTATTCGCGGAACTCGAAGGGCAGAAGCAGCGCCCAGGCCACCGCGCCGGCCCCGAGGACCGTGGCGAAGAAGGCCGGCGCAAGGCGGCGGAAGCGGCGGATGTAGAAATGCTTCAGCCGGATGCGGCCCGTGGCATCGTATTCGCGCCAGAGGATGCCGCCGATCAGGAAGCCCGAGATGACAAAGAAGACGTCGACGCCGACAAAGCCGCCCTGCAGCGGAAAGCCGAAATGGTAAAGCACGACAGAGACGACCGCGACGGCGCGCAGGCCGTCGATGTCGCCGCGATAGGGCATGGGGCTGATGGGCGGCCCGCTCATGCCTTGGGGCGCCCCTTGGGTGCGGCTGTCATCCTGCTCCTTCCGGTTTCTCCGGTCGTGCCTGTGCTGGGGATACTACCGCCCGTCGGCGGCAAGGTCAGCGACAAGAATTGCAATTTTCTTCACGATACCCGGTTTCACGGCGGCAATGTGGCCTTTCGCGGGTCATGGCGTGAAGGCGCCCGGATTTCGGGCGGTGTGCGGCGGGGCGGGCCGGGTCAAGAGGTATTTGGACCAAGAAGAAGCAGGGGATGGCCCCTGCCCGGTGCGGCTGCGCCTTTGGCTCCGGGCGGTCAGGGGATGAGGGTCAGATCGGCGGGCCTGTCCTGCGCGCGCACGGCCCGGTAGACCCGGGCGACCTGACGGGCCTTCTGCGCCCATGTGAAATGCTGCCCGACCCTTGCGCGGGCGGCGGCGGCCATGGCGGCGAGGGGCGCGGGATCCTCGGCCAGGCGGTCGAGTTCGGCGCGGAAGGCCGCGGTGATCTGGGCCCGCGTGCCGCAGGGGACCTTGAGGCCGGTTCCGGGGGTCACAAGCTCGCCCGGGCCGGCATAGTCGACGATCAGCGGCACGACACCCAGCGCCATCGCTTCCAGAACCACGCCGCCGCCGAATTCGCGGATCGAGGGGAAGGACAAGAGGTGGCAGCGGGCCATGATGCCCTGCACCTCGGCATGCGGTTGCCAGCCGTGGAAGGTGATCCCCGGCAGGCCCTGCGCCTGTATTTCCAGCGCCGGGCGCATCGGCCCGTCGCCGATGATGTCGAGGTGAAGCCTGCCCTGTTCCAGCAGCGGGCGGGCCGCCTCTATCAGCATGTCGCAGCCCTTGTAGGGCACCAGCCGCCCGGTGAAACAGGCGCGCAGGGGGCCGGGGGCGGGCGCCGCCACGCGGCTGAAGCGCGCCGGGTCGATGCCGTTTTCGGGCAGCCAGACCAGCTTGTCGCGGACCGTCGCCGGGAATTCCGACGCCGTGTGCCGCGATCCGGCAAGGATGGCCGAGGCATGGCGCAGGGTCGCGCCGCGCCCCGGCAGCAGCTTGTAGGCAGAGCGGACACGGCTCAGCCACTCTTTCTCGGCGTCGCGTTCGGCCTCGAAGCCCTTGGGCCAGGGCACGCCGCCGTTCAGCGGGCCGAGGATGAAGGGCACGCCCGCCCGGGCGCAGCGCCCCGCCGGGGACGAGGAGATGGTGGGCGAGAGCGGCGTGATGCGGTGGACGATGTCGAAATCGCGGATCGATGGACCGAAATGTTTCCAGACCAGCCGCTCGAAATAAGGGTAGCTGAGCGCGTTGATCGCCTGCACCATGGTCCAGCCCTTGCCCTCGCCCATGCGCAGCCGCTCTGCCAGGCGCCACATCGGCGCGGCGAAGGCTTCCGAATCGATGGCGGTGAAATCGGTGCCTTCCACCATGCCGGCGCGCAGGAAGGCCGCGCGGTTGCGCACCTGCGTGACGATATGCACCTCGGCCTCCGCGCGCAGGGCGGTGGCGAGGGACCAGCCGACCAGCGGCACGCTGACCCATTCGGGGTTGGCCGCCTCGGCGATGGCCGAGGACGCGGGGGCGGCTCACAGGATGGATTTCCATTTCAGCCCCTTCGGCCCGGTCTTGCCCTTCGGCCCCTTGCTTCCGGTCTCGCCCTGCAGCCCGCCGGGCCCGATCTTGCGGAGGCCCAGGCGTTCGGACCGCAGCCTCTCGGCGTAGCCGGTCAGGGCGCCGGCCACCAGCAGCGTCAGCGGCGTGATGGTCGCGTTTGGCAGGAGGTCCAGCATGTTGATCGCCAGCAGCAGGGAGAGCGGCGCGATGAACTGCGAGACCTGGCCCGCGCGCGCCGCCGCCTCGCGCCCGATCAGCAGGAGCGGCAGCAGCAGTAATCCGAATTCCGCGAGGAAGCCGACCCAGCCGTAGACGCCGATGACGATGATCCAGCGCCCGTCCGTCACCGTCAGGATTGTGCCGAAGACCGGGTCGAGGATGTGGTTCCGCCCCCAGCTGCCCCAGCCGAAGATCGGCTTTTCATAGGCGCGGTCCAAGAGCGTGTTCTCATTGCTGAAGCGGAAGTCGAGCGAGGCCGCGCGGTCCGGGTCGATGGCGGCGGCCTGGCTCAGCAGCCATTGCTGCGGCACCAGATCGGCGCCCTTGAGGATAGGATAGGCCAGCGCGATGGAGCCCAGCACCACCGCCACGCGGATCTGCATCCGCGTCGGCAGGACGATCACCATGGGCACCAGCAGGACGGCGAAGATCAGCGCGCCCAGAGACTTGGACAGCACCAGCACCGCCGACAGGTAGAGCGCGGCGAAGAGGTACTTCAGCCGCCCGCTTCCCGCTTCCGACCAGCGCCAGAGCGACCAGGCCGAGACGACCGCCGTCATGCAGAAGAAGGCCACCCAGAGGCCGTGGTACAGAAAGACCACCGGGCGAAAGCCGCCAGCCCGCATCGATTGGCCGAAGAAGTGCTGGTAGTAGCCGTAGACCCAGAGGTTCAGCTGCGGCGAGAGGCGGATCTCGATCAGCATGAACAGCGAGTAGACAAGCCCCCCGACCATCAGCGCGCGCAGAAGCTCGCGCTGCGCGCCGCTGCTGGCAAGGTGCTGGCGGGCCAGCAGGAAGGGCAGGATCCTCATCATCTGTTCCAGCGGGAGCGCGACCATGTCCTTCAGCCCCAGCCCGGGCAGGCCGATCTGGCCGTAGAAGACCGGCTCTGCATTGGTGGCGACGGTCAGCACCGGCGAGAATATGAAGGTGAAGACCAGCGCCTTGCCGACGGCGCTTTGCGGCAGCAGCGGGACCCTGTTGCCGTCCTTCCACAGGATCAGGGCAAAGGCGGCAAGCGCGGGCAGGTTGTGTTTCGTGAAGGGCGGGAACATCGGCAAGTCGAAGACCGCAGGCGGTTCCGGCAGGAAGAGATAGCCCAGCATCAGCGACCAGATCACCGCACGGTCGCGCGGCAGGCGCGTGAACATCACGCCCGCGATCAGCGGCCAGAGGGCCAGCGCGAGATAGGCGATCGGGTTGGGCATCGGTCCCGTCAGATTGTGGCCGCATCGGGCCGTTCCCCGCCCTTGTACCGGGATCACGGGGCAAAGTCGCGGCTGCAATGCGGTGAAAGCGGGGTGCGTGACACAACTGCGGGATTGCCGCCATACTGGAAACGATATCCCGCCCGGGGTCATGGAATCACCGCATTTTCAGGATAATCAGGGAACAAGGGGAACGCCGGGGGCTGACGACCATGACAAAGGACAGGCTGCGCATCGCCTACCTGTGCGATCTGTCGCCGCTTGACCGGAACCTCTATTCCGGGGGCAACGCGCGGATCTTCGAGGCGCTGCAACGCCATGCGGGCGATGTCACGATCCTGCCGCAGCACTGGGGCGCGGCAGAGCCGCTGCGGCGCGCAATCGAAGGCCTGCCCGAGCACTGGACGATCCGCCTGCGCTGGCGCGCGCATTTCGCGCTGCGCCACGTGATCGGCAGGGCGGCGGGGCGGGCCCTGCGCGGGGGGCGCTTCGACGTGGTCTTCGGTGCCTATTCGCTGCCCGCCTTCTCGGGCGTTCCGATCCCCGGGGACGTGGTCAGCGCCTTCACCTCGGATGCGGTGCAGTCCGTCTATCGACAGTCCGAGATCGGCCAGCAGTTCGACCGCCCGGGCGGCATCGGCGCGGCATTGGACGGCTGGGTGGAACGGCGCGAGCGCGCCGCCCTGCATCGCGCGGATCTGCTGCTCTGGCCCTCCGACTGGCTGAGCCAGGCGGTGACGGCGCGCTACGGCACCGATCCGGCGCGCGCGCATGTGCTGCCGCTAGGGCGCCAATATCGCGCCGCAGCCAGCCCCAGCCCCGCGCGCCTTGGCCCCCGACCGTACCGCTGCACCTGCTGGTGATCGGGCGCGACTGGTGTGCCAAGGGCGGCCCCCGGCCTTCGACTGCATGACCGCGCTGCGCGACAGCGGCATCGATGCCCGCCTGACGGTGATCGGCTGCACGCCGCCAGAGGCTCACCGGTCAGAGCATGTCACCGTCCACCCGCAGTTGAACAAGGCCGTGCCGGAGGAATTGCACCGCTTCGAGGCGGCGATTGCGGCGGCGCATTTCCTCGTCCAGCCGTCTTACGAATCCTACGGCTTCGCCTTCTGCGAGGCCTCGGCCATGGGGCTGCCCGCGCTGTGCCTGCGGGTCGGGGGCGTGCCGGTCCGGGACGGCGTCAACGGCCACGCCCTGCCCCCCGGCGCGACACCCGGGGATTTTGCCGCGCTGATCCGGCGCTATCTGGACGACGCCCCCGCCTATGCGGCGCTCTGTGCCTCGGCCCGGCGGGAATACGAGGTTCGTCTGAACTGGGATGCCTGGGGATGGGCACCGCGGCCTTGCTGCGCAGGGCCGTCGCGCAGAAACAGGGGCGCGCGCTGGCGTGACCGGGGTCGCGTGCTACCTCTGCGGGGCAGATCCCGGCAGGAGCACACAGATGTCCCACTCTCCGCTGACCGACCACAGGGCGCAGGGGCGGCAATCCGGCGGCGCAGGCTGGATCGTCACCAGCCGGTTCGTCCCCGCCCCGGCGGAGCGGATGCGCACGGTTTCGGGCGCGGGCGCCGCGCGGCTGTCCACCCGCCTTGACCCGGCCCCTCAGCCCGCGCCCATGTCAGCACCCATGCCTAAACCGGCATCGATGGTCCCGCCGCCGCAGCCCGCGCCCAACGGCGGGCCGGACCTGCGCTCCGATCAGAGCCATTCGATGCCGGTCAAGCCCGGGGCGCTGCGCGCGGCGGGCATCCTCACCAAGAGGGCATGCGCCGCCAAGACCTCCCTGCCTCTGTTCCGACCTTGACCGCAGGCCCCCCGAGTGTACCGCAGCAGCCTAGTCACCATCACACGCGCCTTTCCGGTCCTTGCGCTTCTGACGCTTCTGGCCACGGCTGCGGAGTACATCGGCCCGCGGGGCCGCGCGCGGCGGCGGCCTTCGTGCTCTATGCGCTGGCCGCCCTGTTCGCCCACCGGGCCGGCCTTCTGAAAGAGCGCGCCTTGCTGAAGCAGGCCCTTGCGGGACGCGGCGCCGACGGCACGCGCCTGCCGGTCGCCGGGTTCCTGCTGCGGGCGGCGCTCTTTATCGGGGCTCTGGTGGCGCTGATCTACGGTCTGGGCTGGGGCATCGCCGTCACGGCGGAGGTGCCGGAACGGCTTCAGCGTGCCACGGTGGTCGGCGGCATCCTGCTGGGCATCGCGATCCACGGCGTCCTGCTGGCCCATATCGGCACGGTGCTGCCCGCCTGCGCCGTGGGCGGCGACAGCACGCTGCGCGCGGCCTGGCGGCGCGGCGCCCCGCGCTTCGGGCACACGCTGGGGCGGCTGGCCTACGGGCCCTTCCTCTTCACCGCCGTCACGCTCTTCCTCTTCCTCGTGATCGAGGGAACGCTGGGCGAGGCCAGCGGACTGCGGCTTGCCGCCCAGCGCCTGCTGGGCGCGGCGATGGCGCTGTTCTCGACCGTGCTGGCGGCGACGGCGCTGGGGATCACCTACGAGGAAGCCGGGTCACGCTGAAACGCCTGCCCCCCGCATGGCTCGACCGGGGCGCGCGGCCTGCCGACGGGCCTACCAACGGGCCTGTCGGACGCAGCCGAGGAGAGGGGCGAAAACAGCCACCGCGACCGCCGCAAGGCCACCATCGCCGCCCCGCGGGCCCGGACGGTCAGGCTGATCGCGCCCACAACCCACCCGGCGCCGGAACAGCCCCTTCCCCGCGAAGCCCTGCCCCCCTCGGTGGCCGGGATCGACGCACGCCGGAGGGCTGAGGCGCATCGCCCCCCGCAACCGGGCATCCACGCTCGCCGGGCCTTCGCCCCGGGGCACCGGCGCCACAAGCACACCCCCGGCAAAAGGGCTCCTGACCCCTGCTTCTTCTTGGCAAAAATACCAATCGCCGGGGTCAGCCCCGGGCGGCTCGGCCCGCCGCCCCTGTGCTCCGGCGCCATGTCGCCAGCCGCAGCGGCAGCGACCAAGCCCGCCCTTGCCCAAATCCCGACAATCGCTAGGGTTTCCCGCATGGGAGTGCGCCGATGAAAGACGAGGCAGAGATCGACCTGACCCCGGCGGTCTCCGACACGGTCCGCAAGACCACCTGCTACATGTGTGCCTGCCGCTGCGGCATCGACGTCCACCTGAAGGACGGGCGCGTGACCTATATCGAGGGCAACCGCGACCACCCGGTGAACCGCGGCGTGCTCTGCGCCAAGGGCAGCGCCGGGCTGATGCAGCACCTCTCCCCGGCGCGACTGCGGGCGCCGCTGCGGCGCACAGGCCCGCGCGGATCCGGCCAGTTCGAGGAAATCTCCCGGGAAGACGCGCTGGAGACGGCGCGCGGCTGGCTGGCGCCCCTGCGCGAGACGGCGCCGGAGAAACTCGCCTTCTTCACCGGGCGCGACCAGAGCCAAAGCTTCACCGGCTGGTGGGCGCAGCAGTTCGGCACCCCCAACTACGCGGCGCATGGCGGCTTCTGCTCGGTCAACATGGCGGCGGCGGGGATCTACACCATGGGCGGCGCCTTCTGGGAGTTCGGCACCCCGGACTGGGACCACGCACGCCTCTTCCTGCTGTTCGGCGTGGCAGAGGACCACGATTCGAACCCGATCAAGCTGGGGCTGGCGCGGCTGAAGGAACGCGGCGCCAAGGTCATCGGGATAAACCCCGTGCGCACCGGCTACAACGCCATTGCCGACGACTGGGTGGGCATCACGCCGGGCACCGACGGGCTGCTGGTGCTGTCGCTGGTCCACTGCCTGTTGAAAGCGGGGCGGATCGACACGGATTACCTGTCGCGCTTCACCAATGCGCCGGTGCTGCTGGTCTCGGACCCGAAATCGCCGGACTTCGGCCTCTTCCTGCGCGACGACGCGGGCCGCCCGCTGGTGATCGACCGCCGCACGGGCAAGCCCGCCGCATGGGACGCGCCCGGGGTGCGCCCGGACCTCACCGGCACCCTGCGCCGCGCCGGGCAAACCCACGTCAGCGTGATGCACCGCATCGCGGAACGCTACCTGTCGGACGCCTACACGCCCGAGGCGGTGGCCGGGCGCTGCGGCCTGCCCGCCGCCCGCATCCGCGCGCTGGCGGCGGAAATCGCCCGCGCCGCCTTTGACGCGCCGGTGGTGCTGGAGCGCCCGTGGACGGACTTCCGCGGCGAGCGGCACCAGACCATGACAGGCCGCCCGGTCGCCATGCACGCCATGCGCGGCGTCTCGGCCCATGCCAACGGCTTCCAGACCTGTCGCGCGATCCACCTGCTGCAGATCCTCATCGGCGCGGTCGAGACCCCCGGCGGGATGCGGTTCAAGCCGCCCTACCCGAAGCCCGCCGAGGCCCACCCCCGCCCGCATGCCCGCGCCCGTGCCGGGGCAGCCGCTGGACGGCCCGCATCTGGGCTACCCGCAGGGCCCCGAGGATCTGGCGCTCAAGCCGGACGGCAGCCCGGCGCGGATCGACAAGGCCTTTACCTGGGAGAACCCGCTGTCGGCGCATGGCCTGATGCACATGGTGATCTCGAACGCCCACGCGGGCGATCCCTACCGCATCGACACGCTGGTCCTCTACATGGCGAACATGGCGTGGAATTCCTCGATGAACACGCGCGGCACCATGGCGATGCTGGCGGATACGGACGACAGCGGCGCCTATGTTATCCCGCATGTCATTGTCTCGGATGCCTATTCCTCGGAGATGGTGGCCTATGCCGACCTCGTCCTGCCGGACACCACCTACCTCGAACGCCACGACTGCATCTCGCTGCTGGATCGTCCGATCTCGGAACCGGATGCGGCGGCGGATGCGATCCGCTGGCCGGTGGTGGAACCGGACCGGAACGTGCGCGGCTTCCAGTCGGTGCTCTGCGATCTCGGCGCGCGGCTGGGCCTGCCCGGCTTCACGGCACAGGACGGAAGCCCGGAGTTCCGCGATTACGCCGACTACATCATGCGCCACGAGCGCCGCCCCGGCATAGGCCCGCTGGCGGGCTGGCGCATGGGCCCCAATGGCCTGCAACACGGGCGCGGCGGCCCGAACGAGGCGCAGCTGGACAGCTACATCGGGCAGGGGGCTTCTTTCAGGCCCACGTCCCGGAAGAGGCGGCCTATTTCAAGCCCTGGAACCGCGCCTATCAGGACTGGGCGGTGGAGCTTGGCCTGACCGACAAGCCCGCCCCCTACCTCTTCCAACTCTACGCCGAGCCGCTGCGCCGCTTCCAGCGCGCCGCCGAGGGGCACGGGCCAGAGCAGCCGCCCGACCACCTGCGCGCCCGCATCGCGCAGACCCACGATCCGCTGCCGCTCTGGTACGAACCCGACATGGCCGGGGGTTTTCCCCTGCACGCCCTGACCCAGCGGCCCATGGCCATGTACCATTCCCTGGGGCTCGCAGAACGCCTGGCTGCGGCAGATCCACGGACAGAACCCGCTCTACGTGCCGACCGCGCTGATGCGCGAACACGGGCTGACCGACGGCGACTGGGCGCGGCTGACCTCGGCGCATGGCTCGATCACCGTGCCGGTGCTGGAAATGGCCGCGCTGAACCCGCAGACGGTCTGGACATGGAACGCCATCGGCAAGCGCGGCGGGGCCTGGGCGCTGGACCCCGGCGCCCCCGAGGTCACCAAGGGCTTCCTCATGAACCACATCATCCACGAGCTGCTGCCGCCCGAGGGCGACGGGCTGCGCTGGTCCAACTCGGACCCCATCACCGGGCAAGCCGCCTGGTTCGACCTGCGCGTGCGCATCGAAAAGGCCGCAGGGCCGGAGGCGGCGATTCCGCCGCAGGCCAGCCCCGTCCCACCGGCCCCGGCATCGCGCCCCCGGACAAAGGGCTCCTGACCCATGCTTCTTCTTGGCAAAAATACCGACTGCCACGGCCAGCCCCGGGCGGATCGGCCTCCCGGAGGGCACCCATGACCACCCTGCCGCCCCCCGGCCCGGTCAAGCTGGGCCTCGTCATCGACCTCGACACCTGCGTCGGCTGTCACGCCTGCGTCGTGGCCTGCAAGGGCTGGAACGATCAGGCCTATGGCGCGCCGCTGTCGGATCAGGACCCCTATGGCGCCGCCCCCTCGGGCACCTTCCTCAACCGCGTGCACAGCTACGAGGTCACGCCGCCGGACGCCCCGCCGCAGCTGGTGCATTTCCCCAAGTCCTGCCTGCATTGCGAGGATGCGCCCTGCGTCACCGTCTGCCCCACCGGCGCCAGCTACAAGCGCACCGAAGACGGCATCGTGCTGGTCAACGAGGCCGCCTGCATCGGCTGCGGCCTCTGCGCCTGGGCCTGCCCCTATGGCGCCCGAGAGATGGACGGCGCCGAGCAGGTGATGAAGAAATGCACCCTCTGCGTCGACCGCATCTACAACGAGGTCCTGCCCGAGGAAGACCGCCAGCCCGCCTGCGTCCGCACCTGCCCGGCGAAGGCCCGCCATTTCGGCGACCTGAACGACCCGGAGAGCGCCGTCAGCCAGCTGGTGGCCGAGCGGGGCGGGATCTCGCTGATGCCCGAGATGGGCACGAAGCCCGTCAACCAGTACCTGCCCCCCGCCCCCGCGACACCTGGGAGGGCGAGGTCGATGTGCTCGCCCCCTGGCTCGAGCCGGTGGCCGAAGAGCCGAAAGGCTTCCTCGCATGGCTCGACAAGACGCTGGAGCGGCTGTGAGACGACCCGACTTCGCCCCGACGCCCCGCTGTCGCACCGCGCGCCACAGGCCCGCGACCCGGGGCAGCCATGGCGCCAGGCCGCAGGCAAAGGCCCCGGCCCGGCCCCTGCGCGCCCTGCCACCCAAGGACCCGGACCGGGGCGCCGCTTGCCTCGCGCGCTGTCACCGCGCGCGCTTGATGGACCCGGGCGCGGCGCTGTCGTTGCCCTGCGGGTGGATCGGTCGACACACCACCTGCACAAACCTCGGCGCCCCCCTGCGGCGAGCCGACCGGCGCGCGCAGCACCGCAACCCGTCGAGGCCGGACCCCGCCGCAGCCCACGCGCCGGGGTCACGCCGCGCCACCCGCCGAAGGAGACGCTGATGCATCCGGCGCGCTCGCTGATCCTGTTCACTACGCTGTCGGGCCTCGGGCTTCGGCCTGCTGACCTGGCTGGGCCTCGACCCTTCGCCGCCCGGGTGTTGGGTCGCCTTCGCCTTCTTCGGCCTGGGTTTCGCGCTGGCACTGGGCGGGCTCGCGGCCTCGGCCTTTCACCTCGGCCACCCGGAGCGCGCCCTGCGCGCCTTCACGCAATGGCGGTCAAGCTGGCTGTCGCGCGAGGCCTGCCTCTCGGTCGCGGCCCTGACGGTTTCCGGCCTCTACGCCGCCGCGCTGGTATTCTTCGGGGCGCATGTGGCGCCGCTGGGCTGGCTCTCGGCCTTGCTGTGCCTCGCCACGATCACCGCAACCGCGATGATCTACACACAGCTGCGCACGGTGCCGCGCTGGCACCACTGGTCGACGCCCGCGCTCTTCGGGCTGACGGCGCTGGCGGGTGGCGCGCTGCTGTCGGGGCGCGCGATCCCCGCCGCCGTGCTGCTGGCCGCCACGGGGCTGGCGCAGCTGGGCTGGTGGCAAAGCGGCGACCAGCGCGAGGCGGCCCGGCCAGCACCCGCGCCTCCGCCACCGGCCTCGGCGCGCGCGGCACTGTGCGTCCCTTCGAGCCGCCGCACACCGGCGACAGCTACCTGACCCGCGAGATGGCCTTTGTCGTCGCCCGCAAACACGCCCGGAAACTGCGGATGATCGCGCTGGTCCTGATGGCTGGCCTGCCGGCGCTTCTGCTGCTGGCGGCACCGGGCCATGTCACCGGCGCACTGGCCCTGATGATGCATCTGGCGGGAACCCTTGTCGCGCGCTGGCTGTTCTTTGCAGAGGCGCGACACGTCATGGCGCTGTACTACCCGCCCCGGGCCGAAAGCTAGGCCATGCCGACTGTCCTGCTGCTGCCCCTGTCTGCGCTGGCCGATACCGCGCCGCGCGGGCGCAAAAGGCGCTGAGCGGCTGGGCGCCGGTTCTGTCGGCGCAGGATGGCGAGACAGGGAAAGGCGCACTGGACCGGCTGACCAATGCGGTCTCTCTCTGCACAACGGACTGGCCGAGGCGATGGATTGCGGTGCCCTGCATGCCCGCGCCGGGCACGCCGTGGATCAGGCCGCAGAGACCTGCCTGCAAAAGGCCGACCTGCGCTGCCATCGCAATAAGGGACGCGGGCGTGCCGGTTAGATGCCACCGTTGGGATAATGCGGTTTCGTTCGGCGAAAGCTGCGGTCGACTGAGGCGGGCAGGTTCGCTCGGACAGGCCGTGTTCGCCTTGGCAAGGCCCCCCATTCTATCCGGGGAGCCTTTTCATCTGGAGAACCCCTGTTCGTCCTGGGAACGCCGGGGGCATCAGGAAAGGCCTGGCAAGACGTCAGCCGAAGCGGTCAGGGGCCATCCACCGCCGCACGGGCTGCGCGGATCGGCCCATACCCTGACCCGCGAGCGGCAGCACCGCGTCGCCTTACTTGCGGAACCAGCCCTTCACGCGGTCGCTGCCCGCGTCGAGACGGTCGCCGGTGCGCTCCAGCGCCGGGTCGATGCGGCGCGCGCGGAAGCGCAGCCAGCGCACCCGCAGGGCCCAGAAGACCGCCAGCAGCACCACCAGCACCACGATGGTGGTCCAGGGGATGATGCGCACGTCCGGGCCTTCGACCGGGCGGACGGAAATGGCGTTCGGGAAGATCGACAGGAATTCGTTGCGCCAGCCGTAATGCTTCAGCGCCACCCAGCGCGGGTTGTCCGGGGCCGAGCGCATGTCCGTCGCCTCGGCCTGCAGGTTCGAGGTGTCGAACTTGAAGTAGGGCGGCCAGCCCCAGCCCGTGTCCTCGTTGCGGTAGACCATGATCTTGCCGTTCTCCAGCCGGGTCTGGATGAAGAAGACGTCGCGGCTGGGCAGGGTGCCGTCGGCGCCCACATCGGCCTGCGCCCAGAACCAGCGGTTCTCGCCCGGGTCGACGCGCTTTTCATAGGTATCGGTGATCCGCACGATATCGTGCTGCGGCAGCGTGTAGTGCAGCACCATGCCCACCAGCAGCCAGAAGACGATGATCAGCGTCCATTTCACGTAGGTCATGCGGCGGGGCCTTTCATTCGAAGTTGGTGCGGTAGACGATCAGGGCCACAAGACACAAGGGCAGCAGGTAAACAAGCAGCAACAGGGTCCTCGTGCGGCGTTTGTCATGCTCTGCCAGTTCCTCGCGGACATAGTCCTCCCGGTCGCGCGGCTCGTCCGCCTCGGCGGCCCAGTCGTCCTGCAGCAGGTCGCGCCTGCGTGCCCGAAGGTACAGCCACAGCGACCCGTAGACCACCGTCAGCACGACGAACCCCATGATCAGAAACCGCGCAAGCGCGAACATTGCCGTCTCTCCTTTGGTTCAGGTGATACGGCTGGCGCTGAAAATCAACGACGAATGGCCCGGGGCGGAGCAGTTTGGCCGGGCCTGTCACCAAGTTGCGGTCTTCCAGCGGCCCGGCGCGGTGCTGACCGCCAGCACGAGGACCGGCGCCCAGATCAGCGCGGCCTTCAGCCCCAGCGCGGCAAAGTGGCGAAAGGCCGGGGCCGCGTTGTCGCCCGTCAGCAGCGCGAAAGTGGCCCCGCGCAGGTGGTAGAGCAACGCGAAGCCAAGGCCCGAGACCGCCCAGAGCAGCAGCGCCGAGAGCCCGGCCAGCGCCACCAGCCCGCCGGGGCTTTCGGGCACCAGAGGCTCCAGCCCGCGCGGCACGAGGATCGCGGCGGCGATCAGCAGGACGGCGGGCAGGGCAAGCGACAGGATCATGCCGCAAGATCTGGGGCAATGCGCCCACCGGATCAAGGCGATCACGCCGCCACCGTCCGGACACCGCGCATCCGGGGCCATGCGCGCAGCGGATCAAGTCTGCGACGGCTGCCCCTCCAAGCGCAGACCCGGCAGCGGTGCCCCGTTTCCCGGCGCCCCGGCGGCCACGTCCCCGTCTCGATACCCGGCCCCTTGGCCTTATCGGTCCAGCAGCGTCGTCACCATGGCGCTGCCCGGGTCCTTCAGCGCGTCGATGACGTCGAAATGATGCTTGCCCGGGACCACCACGTTGCCGCAGCCCCACGCCTTTTCCAGCCAGCGCGCGTGGTCGAGGAAGACGGGCCTTTCGTCGCCGCCCACCTGCACCGTCACCGGCACCTTTGGCGGCGCCATGGCAATCGGGCTTTCCGCCATGGCCTCGGCCCGGTCCAGACCCAGCACCGCGTTCATCGTCAGGTCCAGCAAGGGCCGCAGGTCGCTGAGCGGAGAGATCGGCATCACATGCGCCACCCGCCCGGCCACCGCCTCGGGCAGCATGCCGGGCGCCAGCATCCGCGCCACGAGGTGCCCGCCCGCGGAATGCCCGGTCAGGCGGATGGGGCCGCTCACTTCCTGCGCGGCGACGGTGACGGCCTGCGCCACCTGCCGGGTGATGTCGCGGATGCGCACCCGGGGGCAGAGGTCATAGGACGGCATCACCACCGCCCAGCCCCGCGCCCGCGCGCCCTCGGCGAAATGCGACCAGATCGAGCGGTCGAACTTGTGCCAGTAGCCGCCATGGACAAAGACGACGAGGCCCTGCGGCACGCCCTCGGGCAGGAACAGGTCCATCATCTCGCGCGTTCCATGACCGTACATCAACCCCGGCCTCAGCCGCCGGGCGACCGAAAGACGGGCGCGATAGGCCTCGGCCTCCGCCTCCCAGCGGGGTGGAAAGCTGGCGGCATCGGGGATATGCGCCGCATTGGCATAGGCATCGTCATTGGGGTTTGGCATGGTTTCCTGGCTCCGGCTCTCGACAACGATCGAAACAGATGCTCAGGCTGATGCCAAGACTTGGACAAGGAGGGCAAGATGCTCGACCATGCGACCAACCTGAAATCCCTGCTGAAGGACCCGGCCCTGCTGGAAACCCGCGCCTATATCGACGGCGCATGGGTCGAGACCGCCAAGACCTTCGAGGTGACCAACCCGGCGCGCGGCGACGTCATCGCCAAGGTGACGGACCTCAGCCGCGAAGAGGTGGCGACGGCCATCGATGCCGCCCATGCCGCGCAGAAGGACTGGGCGCAATGGACCGGCAAGGAACGCGCCGCCGTGCTGCGCCGGTGGTTCGACCTGATGATGGAGAACCAGGACGACCTTGGCACCATCATGACCGCCGAACAGGGCAAGCCGCTGGCCGAGGCGAAGGGAGAGGTGGCCTATGGCGCCTCTTTCGTCGAGTTCTTCGCCGAAGAGGCCAAGCGCATCTACGGCGAGACCATCCCCGGCCATGCCCGCGACAAGCGCATCACCGTGATTAAGCAGCCCATCGGCGTCGCCGCCTCGATCACGCCGTGGAACTTCCCCAACGCGATGATCACCCGCAAGGCCGCTCCCGCGCTGGCCGCCGGCTGCGCCTTCGTCGCCCGCCCCGCCGCCGAAACGCCGCTGTCCGCCATCGCCCTTGGCGTGCTGGCGGAACGCGCGGGCATCCCGGCGGGCGTGTTCAACGTGGTGCCCTCCTCCTCGTCCTCCGAGGTCGGCAAGGAATTCTGCGAGAACCCCAAGGTGCGCAAGCTGACCTTCACCGGCTCGACCGAGGTCGGGCGCATCCTGCTGAGGCAGGCCGCCGATCAGGTCATGAAATGCTCGATGGAGCTGGGCGGCAACGCGCCCTTCATCGTCTTCGACGACGCCGATCTGGATGCGGCGGTCGAGGGCGCCATCGTCTGCAAGTTCCGCAACAACGGCCAGACCTGCGTCTGCGCCAACCGGATCTACGTGCAGGACGGCGTCTATGACGCCTTCGCCGAAAAGCTGGTCGCGGCGGTCGGCAAGCTGAAGGTCGGCGACGGCCTGGAAGAGGGCACGGACCTTGGCCCGCTGATCAACCAGAAGGCCATCGACAAGGTGCAGGAGCATATCGCCGACGCCGGGTCCAAGGGCGCCACGGTGGTCTACGGCTCGGAAACGCAGGACCGCGACGGCACCTTCTTCGGCCCGACCGTGGTCACCGGCGCGACGAAGGACATGGCCTTCTCGACCGAAGAGACCTTTGGCCCGCTGGCGCCGCTGTTCCGCTTCAGGGACGAGGACGAGGTGATCGCACTGGCCAACGACACGATCTTCGGCCTTGCCTCCTACTTCTACGCGCGTGACCTCAGCCGCGTGTACAAGGTCGCCGAGGCGCTGGAATACGGGATCGTGGGCGTCAACACCGGCCTGATCTCGACCGAGCTGGCGCCCTTCGGCGGCGTCAAGCAGTCGGGTCTTGGCCGCGAGGGCAGCCACCACGGCATCGAGGATTACCTCGAGATGAAATACATCTGCATGACGGTATGACGAGCCGCGACCCGGCGGCCGCCGACGGGCCGTCCATGCTTGCCCGGTTGCGCGCCGAGGCCCATACCGGGTCCGGCGCGCGCTGGCTGTATTCCGATCAGGCCGACGCTCTGGCGCGCTATGCGCTGAAGTTCCACGAGGGCGTGCGCCTGATGGAGGCCTGCGCCCCGACCTTCCACGAACCGGTGCGCGATGTTTCGTGGGAGATGATCGGCGCGGATTGCGAGGGCGAGAACTGGGAGGATCACCGCGACCCCCAGCGCGCCTACCGTCTGTTCCGGGCCAAGCTGCGCAGGGCCGCGCAGGACGGCGTGCGGCTGAAGTACAAGCTCTGGCTGGGACGCGGCGCCTAGCCTCCGGCCCGGGCCGGGGCAGGCGCGTCCCCTCGGCGCCCCAACTTTCCCCTTGCCAGACAGACAGCCTTGCGCCAACGCTTGCCCCATGGGCCGGGCGATGGCGTCGCCCCCAGCATGGCCCTGTCCGTCCTGCACGCCGGGACCTTGCTTTGCCGACGCGGCGGGGAAGGTCCTTCCCTCCGCGACAAGGAGGGTTTCATGGAACGTCCCCAGCACTACCGCTTTCATCAGGGCGAAAAATCCCTGCCCTTTGCGCCCGCCGAATACGACGCGCGCCTGAAGGGCCTGCGGGCCATCATGGCCGAGACGGGCGTCGAGGCCTGCGTGCTGACCTCGATGCACAATATCGCCTACTACTCGGGCTTTCTCTATCTGTCCTTCGGGCGGCCCTACGGGCTGGTCGTCACGGCGACCGACAGCGTCACCATCAGCGCGGGCATCGACGCCGCGCAGCCCTGGCGGCGCAGCCACGGCGACAATATCACCTATACCGACTGGGCGCGGAACAACTTCTGGCGCGCGGTGGAAACGGTCGCCGGCACCGGCAAGGTGGTGGGCTACGAGGGCGATCACCTGACGCTGGTGCAGATGTCCCTGCTCGAGGAGTTCCTGCGCCCCGCCCTGAGCCTCGACATCGCCCCCGCCACCATGCGCCAGCGCATGATGAAATCCCCGCAGAGCTTGACCTGATCCGCGCCGGGGCCGCCGTGGCGGACGTGGGCGGCTATGCCATCCGCGAGGCCATCCGCGAAGGCACGCGCGAGATCGACGTCGCCATGGCGGGCCGCGACGCGATGGAACTGGAAATCGCCAAACGCTTCCCCGAGGCCGAGTACCGCGACACATGGGTCTGGTTCCAGTCCGGCATCAACACCGACGGCGCCCACAACCCGGTCACATCCCGCAAGCTCCGGCGCGGGGACATCCTGTCCCTGAACGCCTTCCCGATGATCTCGGGCTATTACACAGCGCTCGAACGCACGCTCTTCGTGCAAGAGGTCGACGCGGCCAGCCTGAAGATCTGGCAGGCCAATGTCGCCGCCCATGAATACGGCATGTCGCTGCTGAAACCGGGCGCCACCTGCTCCGAGGTGACGGGCAGGATCAACGCCTTCCTCGCCGAACGCGACCTGCTGCAATACCGCACCTTCGGCTACGGCCACAGCTTCGGCCTGCTCTCGCATTACTACGAGCCGCGAGGCCGAGCTGGAACTGCGCGAGGACATCGACACGGTGCTAAAGCCCGGCATGGTCATCAGCATGGAACCGATGCTGACCATCCCCGAGGGCCAGCCCGGCGCCGGGGGCTACCGCGAGCACGATATCCTCTTCATCACCGAAGAGGGCGCCGAGAACATCACCGGCTACCCCTACGGCCCGGACACCAACGTCGTCGGCTGACCCGCCGGGCGGCCCGTTTCCCCGGGCCGCCCCACCGAGGCACGACACCGCGCCCTGCCCCTTCTTCTGTCCCGAAATATCCCGGGGGAGGCCGCAGGCCGGGGGGCAGAGCCCCCGCTGCCCGCCGGATCAATCCGGCTCCACCCGCCCGCGCAGGGCCTTGACCTCGCCGCGCTCCTTCTTGGCCTTCAGGCGGCGCTTCTTCGATCCCAGCGTCGGCCTGGTGGCGATCCGCCGCTTCGGCGTTTCCAGGGCCTTGCGGATCAGCTCTGCCAGCCGGTCGCGCGCGATCTCGCGGTTGCGGGCCTGGCTGCGGGTGTCCTCCACCTGCAACACCAGCGCGCCCTCCTTGGTCCAGCGCCGCCCCGCGATCCGGCGCAGCCGCGCCTTGACCGGGGCCGGCAGGTTCGGCGACCGCTCTGCCTCGAACCGCAGTTCGACCGCGGTCGAGACCTTGTTGACGTTCTGACCGCCGGGACCGGACGCGCGCACGAATTGCTCGGTCAGTTCCCAGTCCTCGATGGTGATGCGTTCGTTGATCCGGAGCATGTGCGAAAGATGGGCCGCTGTGGTGCATTGAAAAGGGCCGCCCCGTGGGACGGCCCTTCGAGAATTCGGAGGCGGGCCGGTTAGGCGCTGCCAATCCGGGGATTGTCACCCCAGGGGTCTGCCCCTAGAGCGCGTCCTCCCGCACTGTTCCGACACCCTTCTCCAATGCTTCTCTCGACACTGGATCACCTCCTTTCAGCTGTTGAAAACGCAAGACCAGCGTTGCACGCAATCCTGCATCCACAAAGCCTTTTTTACCGACTATGCGAAGTTTCGGGTCTCCGTTGCCTTCGAAACGATCAGTTTGAAAGGCACCAGCGCGATCAGTGCCAGGGACAGCTTCACCAGCCAGTCCGCGAGGCCCAGCGAAACCCAGAGCGGCGCCACCGGGCCCAGGCCCAGAAGCGGCAGGGCCTCGCCCGCCCAGGACACGTCATTGCCGGGCTCGAGGACGGTCAGCGCGCCGGAAAAGGCGACGGTGAAGAAGATCGCGGTGTCGAGCGAGGAGCCGACCAGCGTCGAGGCCAGCGGCGCGCGCCACCACTTGCCCCCGCGCAGGCGGTCGAAGATCGCCACGTCGACCATCTGCGCGGTCAGGAAGGCCAGGCCCGAGGCCAGCGCCACCCGCAGCGTCACGGCGGGGAAGGTATAGCCGTCGCCCTGCAGCACGATCTGCGTGCCGATCAGCGAGCAGACGACCCCCACGACAAAGCCCGCGACGACCACGCGGCGCGCCGCCGCGGCGCCGTAAAGCCGGTTCATCAGGTCGGTGACGAGGAAGGCGAGGGGATAGGTGAAGGCCCCCAGGTCAGCCAGTTGCCGAAGAGGAACTGGACGAGGATGTTCGAGGCCAGCACGATGGCGGCCATGGCAAGGATGCCGGGAATATGCTTGCGCGTCATGATTGGACCCGTTTTTGCAAGGTTGCGGGGACTTGGCCCGCCGCTGCGGACGGGCGGGCTATACCGGGGCCGCGCCCTTGTGGCAAGGGTCCTGCCGCTTGCGCCCGGCGCGCGCATGGCATGGCGGGCGACGGACAGGCGTGGGGGCAGGTCCGTCGTCGGGACACTTGGCGCGCAGGCGTCGTGCGCCACGATGGCGCCGGTCTGTGTGTCGGGGGCCGGAGGGGGCTCTGCCCCCGCTCCTGCGGAGCCCCCCGGGATATTTCCGGACAGAAGAAGACGGGGCCTCGGAGCCTTGCGCGGCACGGTTTCCCGATTGCACGCGCGGGCCTTGGACGGTTTCGCTTCAGAGGCCTTCCCGGACGCGGTATTCCACGAATTCGGTGCGCTGGATGGGCTGGAAGTTGTCGTCCGAGATCATCGTCAGCCGGATATCTCCCGCCGCGTCGCGCCAGACCGAGAGGCCTTCGAGGTTGTCGTGGCGCAGCGTATGTGTGCTCAGCAGCGTATCGTCCCGCGCGATCCGGTCGCCTTCGAGCGTGAACCGCCGCACCCGGCTGCGAAAGCCGAAGCCGGAGAAGCCGCGTTCCAGCACGTAGAGCCGACCGGCATCGTCGAAATCCGCCCCGACGACCAGAAACCCGTCCGAGCGCGGGATGGAGAAGGGCTGCTCCCATGTGTCGCCCTCCAGGCGGTAAACGGGGAAGGGCCGCGTCAGCTGTCCCGAGCGCTCGGGCATGGTGTAGAGCCGCCCCTCTGCGTCCACGGCCAGAGCCTCCAGCCCGCCGTTCGGGTTGGGGATCTCCCTGAAGGCCGGGGCAACGGGCAGCGGGTCGGCCCGGGACAGGCTGGGGTAGGCCCAGACGCGGTGGGCGCCCTCGAAGGAGATGAAGATCCGGCCCTGCCCGTCTATTGCCAGCCCCTCGGCATCGGAAAAATAGACGGACAGCGCGCCGCCCGAGGCATTGCCCAGCGGGGTCAGCGCCGCGCCGTCGACGCCGGCAATCAGGCCCCCCTCGCGCCGGAACCGCCCCGTCACCAGGGCGCCGCGGTCCGAGATGGCGGTGAAGCCCCTGCCCCCGTCGGAAACCTCGAGGCCCGAGAAACCGCCGAAGCCCGGCGTCTTCGCGCTCCAGGTATAGCTGCCGAGGTATTCCGCCGGGGTGATCTGCGCCGCCGAGGCCGTCAGCCAGAGGCACGAGACGAAGAGCGCCGCAAGACGGCGTGTGAAACGCGGAAACACGGGGCGCTCAGTTCGCGGCCAGAACCGCGGCGCAGGCGTTCGGCAGGTCGCCCATGGTCAATTCGCGCCTGGGCGGCGCGGGCTTGGCGTTGGGGTCGGGCGGCGGCGGGTTGAGGATATTGTTCACCCAGGCCTGCGCGTCGGCGCAGCCGTCCCCGGCGGGCGGCGCGGCCTGATCGACACAGCCCCCGGCGCCCCCGGGGCAGTTCAGGCGCACGTGGAAATGGTAGTGGTGCCCGTACCGGGGCCGGATCTTCCGCAGCCAGGCGCGGTCGCCCTTTTCGTCGTTGCACATCTGCACCTTGGCACCGGGGAAGACGAAGATCCGCGCCACGCGCGGGTCCGAGGCGGCGGCCTTGAGGATCTCGTGGTGCGCGCGGGTCCAGTTGTTGTTGGTATAGGCCCCCGAGGACCGGCGGGTGGAGATCGACGAGATGTTCTCGCGCTCGCGGGCCGAGAGCGTCAGAGTGTCGGCGGGCAGCATCCAGATGTCCACGTCCAGCCCGATCTGGTGGCTGGCGTGGCCCGTCAGCATCGGTCCGCCGCGCGGCTGGCTCATGTCGCCGATGTAAAGCCCGTTCCAGCCGGGTTGCTGCGCGGCCTTGCGGCTGAGGTCCTGCACGTAATCGACCAGCTCGGGGTGGCCCCAGTTGCGGTTGCGCGACAGGCGCATCGCCTGCCAGGTCGGGCCGGTTTCGGCCAGCTGCACGCCCCCGGCGACGCAGCCCTTGGCGTAGGAGCCATGCGGGGCGGGTGCCTGCGGCGAGGGCCCGGCCTTGGCGCCGAACAGCTGCTTGGCCTCTTTTGAGGACAGGACCGGGTCCATCACGCGGGTCGGCGTATGCATCACGGCGCCGGAAATGTCGCGCGGGGCGGGGCCGCACGACAAAAGCGTCGCGGCCAGCGAAAGGGAAATCAGGGTGCGGATCATGCTGCTCGTGCTCCGTCTGGATGGACGTAGCGTAGCAGAAACAACCCCACGAGGAAAAGCAGGATCACCGGCAGAAAGGCCAGCTGGTTCGAATTCGTGAGAATCCCGAAGGCGGTGATCAGCGCGGGCGCAAGGAAGGCGGTGGCCTTGCCGGCAAAGGCGAAAAGGCCGAATGCCTCGGCCGGATTATGCGGGTCGGTGTGGCGCACCATCATGCTGCGCGAGGCCGAGTAAAGCGCCCCGCCCGCGCCGCCGATGGCCGCGCCGCAGATGTAGAAGAGGGTATCGGGCAGGGTCGATCCCTCGGCCAGCGGGATGCCGAAGATCTGCTCGCGCGACATGCCGACGATGATCGCGCCGACGCCGATCATGGCCCAGATACAGAAGGCGATCACCGGCTTCGGCCCCAGCTTGTGGTCGGCGATGCCGCCGATCCACGAGATCACCGCCGCGGCCACGGCGGCGATGATGCCGAAGACGCCGATCTGGATGGTCTCCCAGTCCAGCACCTGCCGGGCGTAGATGCCGCCATAGGCGTAAAGCGCCGTCAGCGCGTCGCGGTAGAACAGCGAGGACAGCAGGAAGGCGCGGGTCGAGGGCTGCACGGACACGCGGCGGATGCTGGCCCAGAGCCCGCCCAGAACCGCGCCGAACTTTGGGCGCGCGCGGTCCAGCGCCGGGTTCTCGCGGGTCCAGAGGATGAAGGGGATCAGGAAGACGGCGAACCACAGCGCGATGAAGGGCCCGACAAAACGCGTGCCCTCGCGTGTCTCGGGGTCGAGGCCAAAGGCGGGGGCCAGCGCGATCAGCGTCTTGCCGCTTTCGTTCTCGGCGAAGAACAGTAGCATCAGGAACAGCGCGACGACACCGCCCCAATAGCCGAAGGCCGTGGCCCCGCCGGAAATGCGACCGACCTCTTCGGGGGTGCCCAGTTCCGGCAGGAAGGCATTGTTGAGGTTGAAGGCGACCTCGGAACAGACGAAGCCCAGCCAGAACAGCGCAAGAGCCAGCATCAGGTTCGAGCCGTCGGGCATCAGCATCCACAGCGATGCCGCGCAGGCGACGGCAAGCGCGGTGAAGACAAGGATCCATGGCCGCTTGCGCCCCGAGGCATCGGCCCAGGCGCCCAGGAAGGGGGCCGAGAAGGCGATGATCAGCCCGGCCACGGTCTGCGCCGAGGACCAGAGCGTCTGCGCCTCGACCTTGGCATCGTCGACGGCACTGCCCTGCGCGATCAGCATGTCGGTGGCGACCGCCGCGAAATAGGGCGCGAAGATGAAGGTCAGGCCCAGCGTCGCATAGGGCTGCTGCGCCCAGTCGAAGAACATCCAGCCCCAGATGCGTTTTCTTGGTGAAGTGCCCATGCCTGCCCCCGTCTGCCTGGCGCGATAGAACATCCGGGGCGGGGGCTGTCCAGTGCGATGGGCCCGGTGCTGCCGCCCGCCTTCGTCTCAGCCCCGCGCCGGGGGCCGGGGCCGCTGATCCTCGGCGGCGATCCAGCCCTGCACCCAGTCCGGCAGCGGCGGCGAGGGTTCGGCGTGGCGCATCGCCTGCATCACCCGCTCGGGCGCGACGATCCCGTTGCGATCCGTGCAGGCCGTGCGGAAGACCGCCTGGCTGGAGCAGTCGCCGTCCGGGCGCCACATGCTCTGGTCGATGTAGCTGAAGCGCCGGTCCCAGCCCAGAAAGCGCGAGCGGATCTCGATGCGGTCGAACATCCGCACCCGGCGGCGGTAGCGCACCACCGATCCCGCCACCGTCAGCCCCCAGCCCTCTTCTTTCAGCACGTCGATCAGCCCGGTCCGCATCGCGAAGGGAATGCGCCCGAGATCGTAGATCGTCAGCGTGCGCCCGTTGTTGAGCTCGTTCCACGGGTCGAGATCCCGGGGCAGGCACCGGTGGTGCGAGACATGGGTGTCGAAGAGGCCAAGCCGGGGCATGCCCTCGGCACGGCGGGCGTCCTTGAGGAGGCGGAAGAAGGGATACATGCGGGGGTCTCCTTTGTGCCCTCGCTGCCGCGCTGCGGCGCCCGCGTCAACCGCAACCCTGCGGCACACTTGCCCTTTTCCCCCACCATGCTTAGGTCTGCGCCGACCCGGTTCATGACGAAAGGCCCGCGATGCAGTCCCTTTTCCAGATCATCATGCTGATCCTCGACGTGGTGTGGTTCATCATCATCGCCCATGTCATCATGAGCTGGCTGATCAACTTCCGGGTCCTGAACCTGCGCCAGCCGCTTGTCGCGCAGATCTGGGACGGGCTGAACCGCCTGCTGGAACCGATCTATTCGAAGATCCGCCAGATCCTGCCGCAGATGGGCGGGCTGGACCTGGCGCCGCTGATCGCGCTGCTGGGCCTTCTGGCGATCCGCATCGTCCTGCAGAACAATGCCGGTCTGTTCTTCGGCTACTGACCGGCGCGCCCCGAAGTCTTCGACGAAGACTTCGCCCTGCGCAGAGTTTTCGTCGAAAACTCTGCGCAGGCGGCTCCGGCCCGCCCATCTCGGGGGTTGATTCACCGAATCTCAATGTGGGATTGTCGATGCTGAGCAGAGACAAGATATAGACAGGCCCATGCCAAAGGATCAGCCGCCCGCAGAGGCGTTTCTGAAGGACATCTTCGGCTTCGACAGCTTTCGCCCCGGTCAGGGCGAGATCGTCGAAACCGTGGCCGGCGGCGAGAACGTGCTGGCCATCATGCCCACGGGCGGCGGCAAATCCCTGTGCTTTCAACTGCCCGCGCTGATGCGTTCGGGCGTGACGGTGGTGATCTCTCCGCTGATCGCCCTGATGCGCGACCAGGTGCGCGGGCTGCGCGAGGCGGGCGTGGTCGCGGGGGCGCTGACCTCCGGCAACACGCCGGAAGAGACCGACGCGGTCTGGGACGCCCTGCACGACGGCTCGCTGAAGCTGCTCTACCTCGCGCCGGAACGGCTGGCCAATGCCGGCACGCAGCGGATGCTGGCCGAGGCGGGCGTCTCGATGATTGCCGTGGACGAGGCGCATTGCGTCAGCCAGTGGGGCCACGACTTCCGCCCCGACTACCTGCGCATCGGCGAGCTGCGGCGCATGCTGGACGTGCCGCTCGCCGCCTTCACCGCCACCGCCGATGTGGAAACGCAGCAGGAGATCGTCACGCGGCTCTTCGACGGGCAGGCGCCGCGCACCTTCCTGCGGGGCTTCGACCGGCCCAACATCACGCTGGCCTTCCAGCCCAAGAACGGCCCGCGCGCGCAGATCCTGTCCTATGCCGCCGCCCGGCGCAGCCAGTCCGGCATCGTCTACTGCGGCACCCGCGCCAAGACAGAGGCCATCGCCAAGGCGCTGCGCGACGACGGTCACCCGGCCTGCCACTACCACGGCGGGATGGAGGCCGACGACCGCCGCCACGTCGAGGACCGCTTTGCCCGCGAGGACGGGCTGATCGTCTGCGCCACCGTCGCCTTCGGCATGGGCGTCGACAAGCCCGACATCCGCTGGGTCGCCCACGCCGACCTGCCCAAGTCCATCGAGGCCTATTACCAGGAGATCGGGCGCGCCGGGCGCGACGGCGCCCCCGCCGAGACGCTGACGCTCTACGGCCCCGACGACATCCGCCTGCGCCGCGCCCAGATCGACGAGGGCAATGCCCCGCCCGACCGCCGCGCCGCCGACCACGGGCGGCTGAACGCCCTTCTGGGTCTGGCCGAGGCTCAGGGCTGCCGCCGTCAGGCGCTGCTGGCCTACTTCGGCGAAGCGGCGCAGCCCTGCGGCAACTGCGACCTCTGCGAGACCCCGCCAGAGCTGTTCGACGGCACCGAAGCGGTGCGCAAGGCGCTCTCCGCCGCGCTGCGCACCGGCGAGAGCTTTGGCGCCGGGCACCTGATCGACATCCTGATGGGCGCCGATACCGACAAGATCCGCCAGCGCGGCCACGATGGCCTGCCGACCTTCGGCGTCGGGCGCGACCTGTCCAAGGGCCAGTGGCATGCGGTGTTCCGGCAGATGATGGGGCTGGACCTGATGCGCCCCGACGCCGAGCGCCACGGTGCGCTGGTCATGACCGACCGCGCCCTGCCGATCCTGCGCGGCGAAGAGACGATCCGCCTGCGCCGCGACGTGCTGAAGGCGCAGGACCGCCGCCCCGCCGCCCGGGCGCTGGTCAGCGAAGAGGATGCGCCGCTGTTCTCTGCCCTCAAGGCCAAGCGCACCGCGCTGGCGCGCGAGGCGCAGGTGCCGCCCTACGTGATCTTCCCCGACCGCACCCTGATCGAGATGGCCGAAAAGCGGCCCGAGACACTGGACCAGATGGCGCGGATCACCGGGGTCGGCGCGAAGAAGCTGGACCGCTACGGCGCCGACTTCCTCGGCGGTCCTGACCGGCGCGGGCGCACCGGACCTGCACCCGCTGCGCCGCAAACAGGCCGCGCAGGGCACCGGCGCGCTGTACGACGCCCTGCTCGAGGCACAGGCCGACCTGCTGCGCGGCGCCGACGGGACAGAGAAACCGCTGTCCTGTTCGGCCTCGCTGCTGGCCAAACTGGCGGAACAGAAACCCGACAGCGACGCGGGCCTCACCCGCCTGCTGGGGGAACGGCGGGCGGAACGCTTTGGCGCCGCCTTCCTGGACGTGCTGCGCAACGCCTGACGGTGCCCGCCTGCATCGAAAACTCCGCCATCCCGCGGCAGCGGCTGGACCTCCTGCGGCGAAACCCGTAACCCGGGGCGCGAACTGGACAGGAGACGGGTATGCTGGTGGTGATTTCTCCGGCCAAGCGGCTGGACTGGCAGGACCGCGACATCGCGATGACGCGCCCGGTCTTCGAGGAAGACGCACAGCGGCTGGCCCGGACGGCGCGCAACCTGTCCCTGCGCGATCTCAAGGCGCTGATGGATCTGTCGGACGACCTGGCCCGGCTGAACCGGGACCGCTTCCGCAGCTTTTCCGACGAGCCGCAGGACGCGGCGCTGCGTCCCGCGATGCTGGCCTTTGCCGGGGATACCTACATGGGCCTCGAAGCCGGGTCGCTGGATGCCGAGGAACGGGACTGGGCGCAGGAGCACCTGCGCATCCTCTCCGGCCTCTACGGCGTGTTGCGGCCCGCAGACGGCATCCAGCCCTACCGTCTGGAAATGGGCACGCGGCTGAAGACACGGCGGGGCGGATCGCTTTACGACTACTGGCGGGACGCGCCCGCCAAGGCCCTGCGCGCCCAGGCCGAGGCGGTGGGCACCGACGTTCTGGTGAACTGCGCCAGCCAGGAGTATTTCGGCGCGGTCGATCTGAAGGCGCTGAACCTGCGCGTGATCACGCCGGTCTTCCTGGAAGACAAGCCCGGCGGGCCGAAGGTCGTCAGCTTCTTCGCCAAGCGGGCAAGGGGTGCCATGGCCCGCTTCATCGTCCAGAACCGCCTGACCGATGCAGAGGCTTTGACGGGCTTCGACGCGGGCGGCTATCGCCACTGCCCCGAGCTGTCGCAGCCCGACGCCCCGCATTTCCTGCGCCCCGCCGAAAGCTGACGCGCCGCCTTCTCCGCCAGGACGGATCCCCCGCCCGCGTCGCGGGGGGCATGGCGCGACAGGCGGTCCGGCGAAGGCCAGCGACGGCGCGGTCCCGATCCCCGGCCCGCTCTTCCGGCACCGGTCAGGACGCTTGCCGCCCCCGTCCCCGCCGTCGCGGCTGGCGTAGCGTTCCAGTTTTTCCGCAAGCGCGGCCTTGCGCAGCGGCTTTGACAGGTAGTCGGTCAGCCCGGCCTCCAGCACGGCCTCGCGGTCGCCCGCCATGGCATGCGCGGTGACGGCGATGATCGGAACCGGCGCGCCGTCGCCCTCCAGCCGCCGGATCTCGCGCGTGGCCTGCTTGCCGTCCATGCGCGGCATGGAAATATCCATGAAGACGATATCCGGGCGCCGTTCGCGAAAGGCCTCGACCGCCTCCAGCCCGTTGTTGGCAAAGCGCAGCGCGATGTCGAAGCCCGCAGCCATCTTCCTGAAGACCAGCTGGTTGGTCTTGTTGTCCTCGGCCACAAGCACGTCCAGCAGGCCCGCCGCAGGCACCGGCGCAGGCTCCATGTCCAGCGGCGCCTGAACCCCTTCGAGCGCCGCGAAGAGCCTGCGCCGCGCCACGGGCTTTTGCAGGATCACCGGCGCCCCGCCTTCCTCGTCGCCCCCCGGCGCATCCCCGGCCCGGTCACACAGCAGGATCGCGGCGATGTCGCGCCCGCCGCGCCGGACCCGATCCAGAAGCTCGGGGCCGCCCATGTCCGGCAGATTCTGTTCCGCGATGATCAGGTCGGGGCGCAACTCCAGCAGATCCAGCGCCTCTGCCCCGGTCTGGCAGAAGGTCACCTCCAGCCCGAGAATCGCCAGTTGCCTCGACAGGATCGACCGACTCAGCCCGTTGTCGTCCACGACCAGCACCCGCTTCAGATGCGCGGGCAGGCTGGCCCCCGGAGCATAGGCGGGCTCTTCAGCGGGCAGCACCAGACGGACGCCGAAGCAACTGCCGCGCCCCGGCTCGGACTCGACCCAGATTTCGCCGCCCATCCGCTCGATCAGCCGCCGGGTGATGGCAAGGCCAAGCCCGGTGCCCTCGAAGGTGCGGTCGCGTTCGTCCTCGACCTGGTTGAACTCGCCGAAGACGTGATCGACCTTGTCGGGCGAAATGCCGATGCCGGTGTCCTCGACGGTCAGGTGAATGGCGGTCCGGCCCGTGCTGTCCTCGACGCCGACGACCCCCACACGGACATGGCCCCGCACTGTGAATTTCACCGCATTGCCGACGAGGTTCGTCAGGATCTGCCGGATGCGGCCAACATCGCCGATGAAGCGCGTCGGCAGGAACATGTCGTAATCCAGCAGCAGCGCCACGTCCTTGTCGCGCGCGGTCGGCTGCAAGAGGGTCACGACCTCGTGGATGGCGCGTTCAAGGTCGAAGGGTTCGGGATGAAGGATCAGCCGGTCCGCCTCGATCTTGGAGTAGTCGAGGATGTCGTTGATGATGACCAGCAGCGCCTCGCCCGAGTTGCGGATCGTGTCGAGATAGAGCGCCTGTTCCTCGTTCAGCGCGGTGTCCGCCATCAGGTCCGCCATGCCGATCACGCCGTTCATCGGGGTCCGGATCTCGTGGCTCATATTGGCAAGGAAGGCGGATTTGGCGCGGTTGGCCGCTTCGGCCCGGATCGTCGCCTCTTTCAGGCGCTGCTGGTCCTGCTTGATCTGGGTGATATCGATGCGCAGGCCGACGCGGCTCGCCGTCCCGTGTCTCGCGCTCGTAGATGCGCAGCCAGCGGCCATCGTCCAGCAGCTGCTCGTGTTCCTGCCCGCCCTGACGGTGGCGCGTCATGCGCTCTTCGAGCCAGGCCTCCTCGCGGCCCACCGCCTCGGCGTACTGGCCGCGCTCAAGACCGTAGCGCAGGATCTCCTCGAAGGTGGCGCCGGGCACGATGGCCGGGGCGCTGGCCCGGTAGCAGTCGCGGTAGGGCGCGTTGCACATCATCAGCCGGTCTTCGGAATCGTAGATGACAAAGCCGTCGGGCAGTTCCTCGACCGCGGACCACATGCGCATCAGCTCGGTGATGTCGACGCTCAGCTTGACGATGCCGCCGTCCGGGCGCCGCCGGTCGCGCAGCTTGACGAACCGCCCGTTCCACAGGCGCAGCGTCTCTGTCGGGATCGGGTCCTGCGCCCAACGCGACAGCATCCGCAGCTGCCAACCCTGCGGATCCTCGCCCTGAAGGTCCACAAGCCCCTCTTCGACCATGATTTCAAGGATCTGCGCGTAGTGCACGCCGGGGCGCACCGCTTCGATGCCGTCGAAGGTGGCCAGATAGGCGGGATTGGCCAGTTCCAGCCGCCCGGCCTCGTCGAACATGGCAAAACCGTCGCGGATCGTCTCCATCGCGGACCACAGCTGGTCGGTCACGATTTCCAGGTGCTGCGTGGCCTGCCCAAGCTCTTTCTTCACGCGCTGGTTCTCGTCGCGGACGGTCGCCACCTCGCTGCGCGTTTCGCGGATTTCATGGCTCAGCTGAAGCGCGTGCTTGCCAAGACGCTTGTTCGCCTCGAACAGCTCCTTCTGTTTCAGGTCCAGCAATCGTTCCGCCGCCAGCCGAGCGCGCCGCTCTTCCGCCAGCCGATCGGCAAGGTTCATCCGTCACCCTCCGAGGCACTCGCCCTTCCCTTGTGACGAAACTCTCTGAAGAACCGCTTAACCCCGGACCAAACCCGCCGCGAAAGCCTGTCGGTCGGGTATACCTTGCCCCCGCAAGCCCCGAGAATCGTTGCCGCTCGGGGGGCGCCATGGCACCATCGGGGCATTGATCGCGAAGGAGCTTTTCATGCGCCCTGTTGCCTTGGCCCTTGCCCTCGGGCTTGCCGGACTGTCCGCCCACGCCCAGGACCTCATCCCCGACAGACGGCTCGTGGTCACCCGGGACATCGACTATCGCGGCAACGACCTGAGCGCGCTTTTCGACACCACGCTCGACAGTTGCCAGAGGCTTTGCCTGAACGATCCGGCCTGTATGGCCTTCACCTTCAACAGCCGGTCGAACAGCTGTTTCCCAAAATCCACGGTCACCGACCGCGAGACCTATCAGGGCGCGATTTCCGCCCGGGTCGTCGATGTCGATGCGGCGCTGATCGCGCAGGGCGAGACGCGCGCCGGGGATCTGGACTTCCTGCGCGGCTCGGATCTGGAGAACGCCCGGAAAGAGGCCGAGGCCATGGCAGAGCGCCATGCCGGGGGCCAGTATTCCGAAACCGCGCTGACCGATGCCGCCACGCAGGCGCGCGAGGCGGGCAACCTGCGCGACGCGATCCACTGGACCGGCGCGGCGCTGGCGCAATCCGACAGCCCCGCGCTGTGGCTGCAATACGCGGAGTGGTCGGTGGACTACGCCGACACCCTCAGCGGCGCCGACCAGCGGCGCTATCGCGGGCGGGCGCTGACTGCCACGATCAACGCCTACCTGCGCGCCGACAGCGACGCCCAGCGGTCCACCGCGCTCTACCAGATGGCGCTGGCGCTGGAAGCCGACCGCCGGGGCCGCCAGATGATCCCGGCCCTGCGGCTGGCCGAAAGCATCGCCTCGCGCGCCGACACCAGCGCGCTGCTGGACGAGGCGATCCAGAAATACGGCTTCCGCATCGCCGAACATACGGTCGAGGCGGACAGCGCCGATCCGCGCATCTGCGCCGAGTTCAACGAGACCCTCAGCCGCGCCGGGCAGGATTACGCGCCCTACGTGCGCCTGCCGGATCCGCGCATGGCCGTCACCCACGACGACCAGCGCATCTGCGTGACGGGCGTCGAGCACGGCCAGCGCTACACGATCACCTTCCGCTCTGGCCTGCCGTCGGAAAGCGGCGAGGAGCTGGCCCGCGACGTCGAGATCACCGCCTATGTGCGCGACCGTTCGCCCTCTGTCGTCTTCCCGGGCCGCGCCTACGTCCTGCCCCGCACCGAGGACGCGGGCCTGCCGCTGGAAACGGTGAACCTGGACGCAGTGGATCTGGTGCTGCGCCGGGTCTCTGACCGCAACCTGATCCGGGCCTTGCAGGACAACTACTTCGGCCAGCCGCTGAACGAATACGAAGAGCAGTATTTCGCCTCGGACATCGCCGAGGAGGTCTGGACCGGCACCGGCGCGGTGCAGAACACGCTGAACACCGACATGCTGACGCGCCTGCCGATGGGCGAGGCGCTGAAGGGGCGGCCCGCCGGGATCTACGCGCTGACCGCCTCTGTCGCGGACGCGGGGGACGACAACAATGCCCGCGCAACGCAGTGGTTCATCCTGTCGGACATCGGCCTGACGACCATGCAGGGCAGCGACGGGTTGACCGTCTTTGCCCGCCATCTGGGCAGTGCCGAACCGCTGGCGGGGCTGGAGGTCTCGCTTCTGGCGCAGGCCAACCGGGTGCTCGACACGGTGCAAACCGACGCCGAAGGCATCGCGCGCTTCGACGCGGGGCTCTTGCGCGGCACCGCAGGCGCCGCCCCGGCGCTGGTCATGGCGCAGGACGGCGAGGCCGACCTTGCCTTCCTCTCGCTGACCGATCCGGCCTTCGACCTCTCGGACCGGGGCGTCGCGGGCCGCGCGCCTGCCGGGCCGCTGGACGCCTTCCTTGCCACCGACCGGGGCGCCTATCGCGCCGGAGAGCAGATCCACGTCACCGCCCTGTTGCGCGACGCGCAGGCAGAGGCCGTGGCCGATGTGCCCCTGACCGCGATCCTGATGCGCCCCGATGGCGTCGAATATGCGCGCCACCTGTCCAATGGCGCCGGGGCGGGGGGCCATGTCTTCACCCTGCCGCTGGGCGGCGACGTGCCGCGCGGGACGTGGCGGCTGGACCTCTTCGCCGATGTCGACGCCGCCGCGCTGGCCTCTGACACCCTGCTGGTCGAGGACTTCGTGCCCGAGCGTATCGACTTCGAGCTGCTGCTGCCCGAGACGCCGATCAACCCGCTGGCCCCGCCGCCGCTGGGGGTCGAGGCGCGCTATCTCTTTGGCGCTCCCGGCGCAGATCTGGCCATCGAGGGAGAGCTGCGCCTCTCCACCTCCAACACGCTCGACGCCTTCCCGGGCTACCACTTCGGACGCCATGACGAGGACCGCGCCGTGCGCAGCGGCACCTTCCCCGCCGACCTTGTCACGGACGAGGCGGGCAAGGCCCAGCTGCGCCTGCCCCTGCAAGAGATCGACGCCCTTGGCCGCCCGCTGTCGGCGCGCGTGACCCTGCGGCTGTCCGAGGCCTCGGGCCGCCCGGTGGAACGCAGCGTGACCCGCGCCGTCGCGCCGGAGACCGCGATGATCGGCATCAGGCCCGCCTTCGACGGCACGCTCTCCGAGGGCGCGACCGCGCGCTTCGACGTGATCGCGCTTGGGCCGGACCTCTCCCCGGTCGAGATGCCGGTGACCTGGACGGTCAACCGCGTGAACACGCGTTACCAGTGGTACCAGCAATACGGCTCGTGGAACTGGGAGCCGGTGACGACCCGCGAGGCCGTCGCCCGGGGCGAAGGCACATTGGGCGCCGATCCCCTGCGGATCGAGGCCGCGACCGACTGGGGCGCCTACGAGGTCGTGGTCGAGCGCGCGGATGGCGCCTATCTTGCCGCCTCCACAAGCTTCTCGTCGGGCTGGTACGCCGCCGCCTCTGAACGCGACACGCCCGACATGCTGGAAATGTCGCTGGATGCCGAGGCCTACGCCCCCGGAGAGACCGCAACCCTGCGCATGGTGCCGCGCTACGCCGGCAAGGCGCTGGTGACGGTGCTGGCGGACCGCGTGGTTTCCATGCAGGCCATCGAAGTGTCGGAGGGCGAGAACACCCTGCAACTGCCGGTGACGGCGGATTGGGGCGCGGGCGTCTATGTCACCGCGCAGGTGATCCGGCCCATGGATGTCAGCGCGGGCCAGAACCCGGCGCGCGCCCTGGGCCTGACCCATGCCGCCGTCGATCCCGGCCCGCGCGCATTGGCGGTGTCGCTGGATGCCCCCACCGAGACCGCCCCGCGCGAGACCCTCAGCGCCGCCGTGATGATCGACGGGCTGGCCGAGGGCGCGACGGCCCACGCCACGGTGGCCGCCGTCGATCTTGGCATCCTCAACCTGACCGGCTTCGAGACACCGGACCCGGCGGGCTACTACTTCGGCCAGCGCCGTCTGGGCGTCGAGATCCGCGACATCTACGGCCGGTTGATCGACGGCAGCAACGGCGCCATGGGCACGATCCGCTCGGGCGGCGACGGCGGCGCGTCGATGTCGCTGCAAAGCCCGCCCCCGACAGAGGCGCTGGTGGCCTTCTTCTCGGGCCCCGTCACGGTGGGCGCCGATGGCCGGGCCGAGGTTTCCTTCGACCTGCCCGACTTCAACGGCACCGTGCGGCTGATGGCCGTGGCCTGGTCGCCCGAGGGCGTGGGCGCTGCCGAGGCGGATGTGATCGTGCGCGACCCGGTGGTGATCTCCGCCTCGATGCCGCGCTTCCTTGCGCCGGGCGACGAAAGCCGCCTGCTGGTGGAACTGACCCACACCAGCGGCCCGGCAGGGGAGATGCCCTTCGCGCTGACCTCGGACGGCGTGGCGCTGGAGGCCACGGCGATCCCCGGCTCGGTGACGCTGGAAGGCGGCGGCAAGCTGTCGCTGAGCGTGCCGCTGACCGGCGGAGAGATCGGCGACCACGGCATCACGCTGGCGCTGACCACGCCGGACGGCAAGCGGCTGACCAAGGACCTGACGCTGGGGGTGCGGGCGAATGACCCCGCCACCGGCAGCACCCTGCGCCTCAGCCTTGCCTCCGGGCAGACCTTCACGCTGGACGACTCCATCCTCGCCGGGCTGCGCCCCGAAAGCGCCGAGGTGCTGGTATCCGCCGGGGCGCTGGCGCGCTTCGACGCGCCGGGGCTGCTGGCCTCGCTGGACCGCTACCCCTATGGCTGCACCGAACAGGTGACGTCGAAGGCGCTGCCGCTGCTGTACCTGTCCTCGGTCGCCGAGCCGCTTGGCTTCGGCAATCGCGACCGCATCGCGCTGCGGATCGAACAAGCCATGACGCAGATCCTGACCCGGCAGGCGTCGAACGGGGCCTTCGGCCTCTGGGGCGCCTACTCGGGCGATTTCTGGCTGGACGCCTATGTGACCGACTTCCTGTCACGCGCCCGGGCGGCGGGCCACGAGGTGCCCAAGGTCGCCTGGCAGAACGCGCTCGACAACCTGAAGAACCGCATCGCCTATGCGCCCGACTTCGACGAGGGCGGCGAGGACATCGCCTATGCGCTGATGGTTCTGGCCCGCGAAGGCCGTGCCGCCATGGGCGACCTGCGCTACTACGCCGACGAAAAGGCCGATGCGCTGTCCACGCCCTTGGCACAGGCGCAGCTTGGCGCGGCGCTGGCCAGCTACGGCGACCAGCCGCGCGCCGACCGGCTCTTTGCCAAGGCCGCCGCGCGCATCGCAAACCGCCAGGAGGCGACCGCGCAGGCGTGGCGCGCCGACTACGGCAGCGTGCTGCGCGACGCGGCGGGCGTGCTGTCGCTGGCGGTCGAGGCGCGTTCGGAGGCGGTGGACCGCGAGGCGCTGACCGCGCGGATCGCCGCCGCCGACGGGCCGCTGTCCACGCAGGAACAGGCCTGGTCGCTGCTGGCGGCGCATGCCATGGTGCAGGATCCGACCGTCTCGGGCCTTGCGCTGAACGACCAGCCGCTCTCGGGTCCCTTCGTGCGGCGCCTGGACGGCGCCACGCTGGAGCCGCAGCGCCTGACCAACACGGCGCAGACGCCGACCTTCGTCACCGTCACCGCGCTTGGCGTGCCCGAGGGCGCGACAGAGGCGGCAGGCTACGGCTACGGCATCACGCGGGATTACTACCGGCTCGACGGGCAGCCTGCGGATCTGGCCTCGCTGAAGGCCGGCGACCGGCTGGTCGCGGTGCTGACGGTGAAGCCCGCCGAGGATGTCCAGGCGCGGCTGATCGTGGACGACGCCCTGCCCGCCGGGTTCGAGATCGACAACCCCTCGCTTCTGCGGGCGGGCGACATCGGCGCGCTGGACTGGCTGGAGACCTCCGAGACCGAGCATTCCGAGTTCCGCACCGACCGCTTCGTCGCCGCGCTGGACCAGCGGGACGCGGAACCGCTGCGTCTGGCCTATGTCCTGCGCGCGGTGTCCCCGGGCACCTTCCACCACCCGGCGGCGCTGGTCGAGGACATGTACCGCCCGGAATACCGCGCGACGACGGCCTCTGGATCGGTTATCATCGCGGAATGACAGGAGAAACCATTGCAACCATGCATTGGCGCGCGCTTGATCGGGACGGCGAGGACAAGTGCCGCCTCGCCCGGACAAGCGGCGGCTTCATGCTGGTGGGCCACGCCCGTTTCCGCGACGGGCTGGGCTGGGCGGCGCTCGATTACGTCGTGCGTCTGGGCGGGGACTGGCACGCGCTGGGGGCCGATGTGAGCGGCGACTACGGCGGCGAAACCATCGCCTGGCGGCTTGCCCGGGCCGGACAGGGCTGGGCGCTGAACGACGAGGCCCTGCCGGGGCTGGAGGGTGTGACCGACATCGACCTCAGCTTTACCCCGGCGACGAACACCATGCCGCTGCGGCGCCTGCCCGAGGTCGGGCGGCTGGACTGCACCGCCGCATGGCTGCGGCTACCGGGGCCGAAGGTCTCGGCCCTGACGCAGGGCTACACGCGCGAGCGTGGCGGGCTGGTGCGCTATGCCGCCCGGGAAACCGAGTACGAGACCCATCTGGCGGTCGATGCAAATGGCTTCGTCACGCTCTACCCGGGTCTCTGGGAACGGGCGGATCATGGCTGAGAGGGGCGACCCAGCCGGGTCGGACGCCCTGTCCGGCCGGGTCGCCCCGGGGCGGGGGCGGAAATTTCCAAAATTTCCGGGCCGTTTTCCGCGTCGGAAAACGGCGCCCGCCCGCCGCCTCGCGCTGCTGGCGCTGGCGCTCTGGTCGGTCGGCGCGGCGCGGGACGGGTTCGACCGCTTCATCGAGGCGACCCGGATCCCCTCGCTGATCCATGCCACCTCTCCCGAGGTGCGCGACCGCAATGGCACGCTGCTGCGCGCCTATACCATCGACGACGGGCGCTGGCGCATGGCACTGTCGCCGGATCAGGTCGATCCGCTGTTCTACCGGATGCTGGTGGCCTACGAGGACCACCGCTTTTACGACCACGCCGGGATCGACCCGCTGGCCACCCTGCGCGCGCTGGCGCAGGCGGTGCGGCACGGGCGCATCGTTTCCGGCTCGTCCACGCTGACCATGCAGGTCGCGCGCCTTCTGGAGGACGGCACCACCGGCCAGTGGCAGGGCAAGCTGCGGCAGATGCGGCTGGCGCTGGCGCTGGAACGGCGGTTGTCCAAGGAGGAAATCCTTTCGCTTTATCTGGGCCTTGCGCCCTATGGCGGCAATGTCGAAGGGCTGCGCGCCGCCGCGCTGATCTGGCTGGGGAAGGAACCCGCGCGGCTGACCCCGGCAGAGGCCGCGCTGCTGGTCGCCCTGCCGCAGGCCCCCGAAAGCCGCCGCCCGGATCGCCACCCAGAGGCCGCGCGCCTTGCCCGCAACCGGGTGCTGGTCCGCATGGCCGAGGCGGGCGTGATCCCGATGAGCGCCGCGCGCTCGGATGCCCTCGACCCCGCGCCGCCGGGGCGCAAGCCGATGCCGCAACTGGCGCCGCACATGGCCGACCGGGCGCTGGCGCTGGGGCCGGGGCGGCACGACCTGACGCTCGACGCGCGCCTGCAAGGCAGCCTCGAAGACCTCCTGCGCCGCCACCGGCGGGGGCTGGACCCGCGCCTGTCGCTGGCCATCGTGGTGGCGGATCACCAGAGCGGCGAGATCCTCGCCGCCATCGGCTCGCCCGATTATACCGACACGCGCGGGCAGGGTTTCGTCGACATGACGCAGGCGCTGCGCTCGCCGGGCTCGACCCTGAAGCCGCTGGTCTACGGGCTGGCCTTCGACCGCGGGCTGGCGCACCCCGAGACGCTGATCCTCGACACGCCGGTGCAATACGGGCGTTACGCGCCGCAGAACTTCGACGGGCTTTATCGCGGAGAGCTGCCGGTGCGGCAGGCGCTGCAACTGTCGCTGAACATCCCGGTGGTGCGGCTGACCGAGGCGCTGGGTCCGGCACATCTGATGGCGGCGCTGGACGGCGCCGGGGTCGAGGCGGTGGTGCAGGGCGGCGCGCCGGGGCTGGCGCTGGCGCTGGGGGGCGTCGGCGTCTCGCTGGAGCAGATGGTGCAGCTTTATGCGGCGCTGGCGCGCGGCGGCGATCCGGTGGCGCTGCGCTGGCACGGGGGCGGGCATGAGGCCGGGCGCGGGACCCGGCGGATCCTCAGCCCGGCCTCGGCCTGGCAGGTCGGCAATATCCTCGCCGGGCTGGTGCCGCCGCCCTCTGCAGGGCCGCCGGGGCGCGTGGCCTACAAGACCGGCACCTCTTACGGGCACCGCGACGCATGGGCGCTTGGCTGGGACGGGCGGCACGTGGCGGGCGTCTGGATCGGGCGGCCCGACGGCACACCGGTGCCCGGCGCCTTTGGCGGCGAGCTTGCCGCGCCGCTGCTATTCGAGGCGCTTGGCCGCGCCGCGCCGCGCCTGACGCCCCTGCCCCCGCCGCCGCCCGAGACGTTGATCACCAGCCGCGCCCGCCTGCCCGAGGCCCTGCAACGCTTCGGCCCGCGCGAGGCGGTGCCCGCCTTGCAGGTGACCTTCCCGCCCGAGGGCGCGCGGCTGGAAACCGCGGGTGGCGCCGGTATCCCGGTGAAGCTGCGCGGCGGGCGGCCCCCTACACGCTGCTGAAGGACGGGGCGGTGGTGGCGACGGGGCTGCGGCGGCCCGAATTCACCGCGCCGCTTGCGGGCATCGGGTTCACCACGCTGTCGGTGATCGACGCCGAGGGGCGCTCTGGCCGGGTTTCGGTGGAGCTGCGCTGAGGGCTGGGAGGGGGCTCTGCCCCCGCGCCTGCGGCGCCCCCCGAGGTATTTGGCGGACCAAAGAAGGGGCGGTTCCCATGCCCTGGCGCGCCGGGGGCAGGCTGCCCGGGGCCGAGATGCGCCGCCGCAGCTTGCGACGGTGTGGGGGGCGCTGCCCCCTCGGCCCATGCGGGCCTCACCCCCGGGATAGTTGCGGACAGAAGAAACGGGGGCCGGCGGTTTGACTGGCCCCCGAAAGGAGTGGTTCAGAGGCGCTCTATGGCCAGCGCGATGCCTTGCCCGCCGCCGATGCACATGGTTATCAGCGCCCGCGCGCCGCCGGTGCGGTCGAGTTCGTACATCGCCTTGACCGTGACGATCGCGCCGGTGGCGCCGACCGGGTGGCCCAGTGGCGATGGCGCCGCCGTTGGGGTTCACCTTGGCCGGATCGAGGCAAAGGCCCTTGTTCACGGCGAGGGCCTGCGCGGCGAAGGCCTCGTTCGATTCGATTACGTCGAAGTCGGAGATCGAGAGGCCGGTGCGGGCGAGCAGCTTTTCCACCGCCGGGATCGGGCCGATGCCCATGACCTCGGGGCGGACGCCCGCATGGGCATAGCCGAGCACCCGGAAGCGCGGTGTCAGCCCCGCCCTTTCGGCGGCCGCGGCCCGGGCGAGCACGATGGCCGCCGCGCCGTCGTTGATGCCCGAGGCATTGCCCGCCGTCACCGTGCCGTCCTTTCTGAAGACCGTGCGCAGGCCGCCCAGCGCCTCTGCGGTGGTCGCCTTGGGGTGTTCGTCGGTGTCGAAGGCGACCGTGTCGCGCTTCACCTTGACCTCGACCGGGACGATCTGCTCCTTGAAGCGGCCCTCGGCGATGGCCTTGGCCGCGCGGGTCTGGCTTTCCAGCGCGAAAGCGTCCTGCTGCTCGCGCGTGACGTCATGTTCGGCGGCGACGTTTTCCGCCGTCACACCCATGTGGCCGGTGCCGAAGGGGCAGTTCAGCGCGCCCAGCATCATGTCCAGCGACCGCACGTCGCCCATCTTGGCGCCCCAGCGGGCGTCGGGCAGGATGAAGGGGCTGCGCGACATGCTTTCGGCGCCCCCGGCGAGCGCGAAGTCCGCGTCGCCCAGCATCAGCCCCTGCACCGCCGAAACGATGGCCTGCGCGCCCGACCCGCAGAGGCGATTGACGTTCATCGCGGGCGTGTCCTGCGGGATGCCCGCCTGCATCGCGGCAACGCGGCTGAGGTACATGTCGCGCGGTTCGGTGTTGATCACATGGCCGAAGGTCACCGAACCGACCTGCGCGGGGTCGACGCCCGCGCGCTCCATCGCGGCCTTTGCCGCCACGGTGGCCAGGTCGATGGGGGGCGTGCCTGCAAGGCTGCCTCCGAAAGTGCCGATGGCGGTGCGTGCGCCGCCGAGAATCACGATATCGTCGCTCATGGTGTCCTCCAGATCCGGGTTGCGGACAGGATGACGCCGCGCGGCGGGGATGAAAACCGCAAACGCTGCGGCATGGATGGGCGGGCGGCGCGGAGCAGGGCGACACCCGGCCATCGTCATCTGCGACAGAGGGCTGGCGGAACTCTCCGCCGCGCTCGGAGGCGAGTGGCCTGCATCAGGGTCTGCGCCGACATAGGGAAGCCGGTCCGCCGCCCTGGTGAAAGCCTGTCCCGGGGCAGGGTGCTCGGGTCCGGGCACAAAAGTGCGGGCCCGACCGCGCGGCGGCGCCTGCGGGCATCCCTGTGGTCGCAGGGGCGCATGCGCGGATGATCGGCCCCGGCCATGGCCCCGTCCGCACCGGCATACCCCAACCGCCGGTTCATCGCCGGACCCGGCGCCGGGGGTCCTTTGCCCCGACGCGGTCAGGTCAGGACGCCGGTCACGACCATCAGGGTCAGACCGGCGATCGCGAGGATCATCGCAAGGCTCACAATGTTCATCGCTGTCGGCATGATCGCCCCCCGGATCGTGTCGACCAACGCCCCTCGACCGGAAAGGTTCACCGCCAGTGGCGCTTGCGAGACTCGGGCAAAGCCTGTATTTGCGGCTTCATGACCCAAGTCTTCGACCTCGGGGATCGCGCCCGTCTGCGCGAACGTTTTTTCGGCGCCGAGCACTCTGTGCTGGCGCGCCTAGACGGCTGACATGCCTTTCGGGCCGCCCCCCGGCGCCCAGCCCAAAGCCATTACCCAATAGCCAAACCACGGGAGAGGACCATGTCCCCCAAGACGCTCTACGACAAGATCTGGGATGCCCACGTCGTCCACGAAGATACCGACGGCACCTGCCTTCTGTACATCGACCGCCACCTCGTCCACGAGGTCACCAGCCCGCAGGCCTTCGAAGGGCTGCGCATGGCGGGCCGCAAGGTGCGCGCGCCGGAAAAGACCATCGCCGTGCCGGACCACAACGTGCCCACCACCGAGGGGCGCGAGAACCCCGAAACGATGACCGAGGACAGCCGCATCCAGGTGGCCGCGCTGGACAAGAACGCCCGCGACTTCGGCGTGCACTACTACCCGGTGGATGACATCCGTCAGGGCATCGTGCACATCGTCGGCCCGGAAAACGGCTGGACCCTGCCCGGCATGACCGTGGTCTGCGGCGACAGCCATACCGCGACCCACGGCGCCTTCGGCGCGCTGGCGCATGGCATCGGCACCTCGGAGGTCGAGCACGTGCTGGCCACCCAGACGCTGATCCAGAAGAAGTCCAAGAACATGAAGGTCGAGATCACCGGCAAGCTGCGACCCGGTGTGACCGCCAAGGACATCACGCTTTCGGTGATCGGCCACACCGGCACCGGCGGCGGCACCGGCTACGTGATCGAATATTGCGGCGAGGCGATCCGCGAGTTGTCCATGGAAGGCCGCATGACGGTCTGCAACATGGCCATCGAGGGTGGCGCCCGCGCCGGCCTGATCGCGCCCGACGAAAAGACCTACGACTACGTCAAGGGCCGGGCGCATGCGCCCAAGGGCGCCCAGTTCGAGGCGGCGCTGAACTGGTGGAAGACGCTTTATTCGGACGATGACGCCCATTGGGACAAGGTCGTGACCATCAAGGGCGAAGAGATCGAGCCGGTCGTGACCTGGGGCACCTCGCCCGAGGACGTGCTGCCGATTTCCGCCGTCGTGCCCTCGCCCGAGGACTTCAAGGGCGGCAAGGTCGAGGCGGTGAAGCGCGCGCTGGCCTACATGGGCCTGACGCCGGGCCAGAAGCTGACCGACGTGGCCATCGACACGGTCTTCATCGGCTCCTGCACCAATGGCCGGATCGAGGATCTGCGCGCCGCCGCCGAGGTGGTGAAGGGCAAGAAGATCAAGGTGACACGCGCCATGATCGTGCCCGGCTCGGGCCTTGTCCGGGCGCAGGCCGAGGAAGAGGGCCTGGCCGATATCTTCCGCGAGGCCGGTTTCGAATGGCGCCTTGCGGGCTGTTCCATGTGCCTTGCGATGAACCCCGACCAGCTGTCCGAGGGTGAGCGCTGCGCCTCGACCTCGAACCGCAACTTCGAGGGCCGTCAGGGCTACAAGAGCCGCACGCACCTCATGTCCCCCGCCATGGCTGCCGCCGCCGCGCTGACCGGTCACCTGACCGACGTGCGCGCGTTGACGACCGAGACCGCATAAGGACCGCCGACAATGGAAAAGTTCGAGACACTCACCGGGATCGCGGCCCCCATGCCGCTGGTCAACATCGACACCGACATGATCATCCCCAAGGTCTTCCTGAAGACCATCAAGCGGTCGGGCCTTGGCGTGAACCTCTTCGACGAGATGCGCTATGACCGGCAGGGCAACGAGATCCCCGATTTCGTGCTGAACCAGCCGCAGTACCGCGACGCCGAGATCATCGTCGCGGGCGACAACTTCGGCTGCGGGTCGTCGCGCGAGCACGCGCCCTGGGCGCTGAAGGATTTCGGCATCAAGTCGGTCATCTCGACCAGCTTCGCCGATATCTTCTACAACAACTGCTTCAAGAACGGCATCCTGCCCATCGTGCTGCCGCAAGAGGCCGTCGATGTGCTGATGAAGGACGCCGAAAAGGGGTCGAACGCGCGGATGATCGTGGATCTCGAGGCGCAGACCGTGACGACCTCGGACGGCGAAAGCTTTGCCTTCGACGTCGATCCCTTCAAGAAGCACTGCCTGCTCGAAGGTCTGGACGACATCGGCCTGTCGATGGAGAAGGCGCCCGCCATCGACGCATTCGAGGCGAAAGCCGCGCAGGATCGCCCCCGGGTCTGACTCGCCGTCGCGATCCTTGAGAGCCTATTGACCGGGGCGTCGCAGAAGCGGCGCCCCTTTCTTGTGGGCGATTTCCCTTTTTCTACAAGATGCTGCGGCCTTCCCAAGGTCTGCCAAGACCCGCCCCGCGGAATGATGCAACGCGGCACCACCGGCCCCGCGAAACCGCGCGAAACGCGGTGGAGACCGTCAATCGGCCTTGAGGCGCCACGGGAAAAAGGGCAAAACTGGGGCAAGATTGAGGCAACCCGCCGTAAAGTGCGGGAATCGGGATGGAACAAGGGCGCGGCATTGCATCGCGCCTGTCCGGAACGAAAGGGCAGAAATGTGATCACACGGATGGTGACCGCCGCCGCGCGGGCAATTCTTGTGGCGTTGCTGATCGCGATGCCCGCGCTGGCCCTGCCCGGGGTCCGCGCCGAAAGCGCCCAGGTGGTCGCGCTGCTGTCCCTTGCCGCGGCGATGCTGACCTTCGTGGAATACGTCTCCGACAGCCCGTCCCTGATCGAATTCCGCGACGCCGCGCCGTTCAACCGCATCCGCTTTTTCGCCCTTTTCGCCATCGTGGCGATGCTGACGCTGATCTGCCGCGGGCAGGTCTACCCCAGCCCCCTGACACAGACCCTGTCCGACATCGGCGCCGATATCGGCGCGACGATGGACTTTCCCTTCTCGCCGGTGCGCCTGATGGTGCTTGTCCTGCCCGAAGACGCGTCAAAGATGCAGGTCGAGCTGATCCGCGAGCTTGCGGGCCTGTCCTACCTGACCTCCCTGACCGTTCTGCTCGCCTTCGTCGCGCTGGTGCGGCTGATGGACTGGCCGATCCGCAGGGGCGCCTTCAATTTCTGGGTGAACCTGCCGCTTTACGACCCGACCGCGGGCGGCGATATCCTGATGCGCCTCAAGCGGGGCAGCCATATTAACGTGGCCTTAGGGTTTCTTCTGCCATTCCTGATCCCGGCGGCCCTGAAGGCTGCTTCGGCCTATGTGACGCCCCTGTCGCCGGTCGATCCGCAAACCCTGATCTGGACGATGACGGCATGGGCCTTTCTACCGGCAAGCCTGATCATGCGGGGCGTGGCCCTGATGCGCATCGCCGTGCTGATCGAGGAAAAGCGCCGCCGCGCCTACGCGCAGGCCCACGTGCAACCGGCCTGATCCTTGCGCTGACCTATGTTCTGGTGCTTGCGCTGGCCGCCTCGGCAGAGCCGGTGCGCCTTGCCACATGGCACGGCGACTTCAGCCGCAAGGGCCCGGGCCTGCTGCTGAAAGAGCTGGAAAGCGGCGGCCCCGACCTGTCGACCATCCTCGGGGCGGAACCGGATGTATTGCTGCTGACGGATTTCGACTACGACGCCGGGGCCGCGGCGCTGGGGGCCTTGCAACGACGGTTGAAGGCCGGCGGCCTCGGACCTGCCCCACCGGTTCGCGGCGCGGCCCAACACCGGGCGGGCGACGGGGCTTGACCTCGGATGGCGACGGCCTGCTGGGCGGGCCGCGCGACGCGCAGGGCTTTGGCTGGTTTTCCGGGCAGGGCGGCATGGCGGTTCTGGCGCGCTGGCCAGTATCGCTGGCCGCCGATCGCAGCGCGACCCTGTGGAAGGACCTCCCCGACAGCGCGATTGCCGCCGACGACCCGGGCTTTGCGGTGCAGCGCCTGTCCTCGACCGCGCACTGGCGGCTGACGGTGGCACTGCCCGGCGCGCCGCTGACCCTGCTGACGCTGGCCGCGACGCCCCCGGTCTTCGACGGGCCGGAGGATCGCAACGGCAGGCGCAACCGTGACGAGGTGCTGCTCTGGATCAGGGTGCTGGACGGCGCGCTCGGCCCCGCGCCAGAGGGGCCGGTGATCCTGCTCGGGAATTTCAACCTCGACCCCGCGCGGGGCGATGGCCGGCATGAGGCGGCGCGCAGGGTGCTTTCGCATCCCCGGCTCCGCGATCCGCACCCCGGGACGGACACCGTGACATGGGACAGCACCGGGCCGATGCGGGTCAGCTACGTCCTGCCCGACAAGGCGCTGCCGCTTGCCGGTGCCGGGATCACCCCGCCATCGCCGGACCCGGCGCTGGGGCCGCATCGGCTTGTCTGGATCGACATCGCGCCCCCCTGAACGCGCCCGGGCCGCCGCGCACCCTGCCCCGGTTCCGGCCCCGGGGACGCGCCCCCTGCCTGCGGTCGGGCCTGCCTGACCGTCCGTCCGGTCCGGGTCGACGCGCCAACCGCTCTGGCCAGCCCCGCGTCCGGCTGCCGAAGCCGGTGCCCCGGCGGCCCCCAAAGGGCGCGGCTTTCTTGACGCCCCGTCCTGCCCGCGCTACGCGACTGCGGACCCACGAACAGAGGATGACCCGCATGACCACCCCTTCGCTTCTTATCCTGCCCGGTGACGGGATCGGCCCCGAAGTCATGGCGGAGGTGCGCAAGGTCATCGACTGGTTCGGCGCCAAGCGCGACCTCACCTTCGACGTCTCCGAAGACCTCGTCGGCGGCTGCGCCTATGACAAGCACGGCACGCCCCTGCACGACGACACCATGGCCAAGGCGCAAGAGGTCGACGCGGTGCTTCTGGGCGCCGTCGGCGGGCCGCAGTACGACTCGCTCGACTTCAGCGTCAAGCCCGAGCGCGGCCTGCTGCGCCTGCGCAAGGAAATGGACCTGTTTGCCAACCTGCGCCCGGCCCAGTGCTTCGACGCTCTGGCCGACTTCAGCAGCCTGAAGAAGGACGTCGTCGCCGGTCTCGACATCATGATCGTGCGCGAACTGACCTCGGGCATCTACTTCGGCGAGCCGCGCGGCATCATCGAAGAGGGCAATGAGCGCGTCGGCATCAACACCCAGCGCTACACCGAATCCGAAATCGACCGGGTTGCACGGAACGCCTTCGAGCTTGCGATGAAGCGCAACAAGAAGCTGTGCTCGATGGAAAAGGCCAACGTCATGGAATCCGGCGTGCTGTGGCGCGAGGTCGTGACCGAGGTCGGCAAGGACTACCCCGAGGTCGAGCTGTCGCACATGTACGCCGACGCGGGCGCCATGCAGCTGTGCCGCTGGCCCAAGCAGTTCGACGTGATCGTCACCGACAACCTGTTCGGCGACCTTCTGTCCGACGCCGCCGCCATGCTGACCGGCTCGCTGGGCATGCTGCCCTCTGCCAGCCTCGGCGCGCCGATGGCCAATGGCCGCCCCAAGGCCATGTACGAGCCGGTGCACGGCTCGGCCCCCGACATCGCCGGTCAGGGCAAGGCAAACCCCATCGCCTGCGTGCTCTCCTTCGCCATGGCGCTGCGCTACTCCTTCGATCAGGGCGCAGAGGCGACGCGCCTTGAAAAGGCCATCGAGACCGTGCTGGCGGACGGCTACCGCACCGCCGACCTGCTGGGCGAAGAGGGCAAGGACCCGGTTTCGACCTCGCAGATGGGCGATGCCATCATCGCGGCGCTGGACGCCTCGCTGTAAGACGCTTCCGGCCCCTGCCTCGCGGCGGGGGCCTTTTGATCCGACGCCCCGCCCGTGTTGCGCCACGGGGCCGGAACCGCGCCCGCCGGGAACGCGATCCCCGGGCTGCCCGATCCGCCGCACCCCTGCCCGGACAGTCGCCTTTCGCCAACATCCTTCGGACATGATACGGGAATTGGCCGATGCCCGGCGCGCGGACTTGCATCCCGCAAGGGCCTGTGAATAGCCTCCGGGAACCGGCTTCAGACAGGCGACGTCCCATGACCTCCAATGCGAAAGGCGCGCTCTTCGCGCTGCTCTCCTTCGGTACTTTCGCAACGCATGACGTCGTGGTGAAGGCCCTTGGCGCGACCTACTCGCCCTTCCAGATCATCTTCTTCTCGACGCTGCTGTCCTTCCCGCTTGTCACCTTCATGCTGATGCGCGACCGCACACCCGGCACGCTGATCCCGGCGCACCCGTGGTGGACGGCGCTGCGCACCGGGGCGGCGGTGATCAACGGCATGTGCGCCTTCTATGCCTTCACCGTGCTGCCCTTGGCGCAGACCTATGCCATCCTCTTCGCCACGCCGCTGGTCATCACCCTTCTGTCGGTGCCGATCCTCGGCGAGAAGGTCGGCTGGCGCCGCGGCCTTGCCGTCTGCGTCGGTCTGGCGGGGGTCATGGTGGTGTTGCGGCCCGGGTCGCACCCGCTGTCCTCGGGCCACCTCGCGGCCATGGGCTGCGCCATCTTCGGCGCGACCTCGGCGATCATCGTGCGCAAGATCGGGCAGGACGAGCGGCCCGCCGTGCTGTTGCTCTACCCGATGGCGGCGAATTTCGTCGTGGTCGGCGGGCTGATGATCGCGGTCTACAAACCCATGCCGCTGCCCGATCTCGGCGGCGCGGCGCTGATTTCCTTGCTGGGCTTCGTCGCGGGGCTGTGCCTGATCGCCGCCTACAAGGCCGGAGAGGCCACCATCGTGGCGCCGATGCAATATTCCCAGATCATCTGGGCGACGGCCTACGGTTGGTTTCTGTTCGGCGAGACGGTGGACGGCTTCACCGTGATCGGCGCCGCCATCATCATCGCCTCGGGCGTCTACATCGTGGTGCGGGAAAGCGCGCGGGGCGGGTCGTCCCAGACGCCGGTGCTGCGCACCCGGTCACGCGGCTACGGCTCGTCTTTTCGGATCTCTCCGTTCCTGCGCCGCACAAATGCCGGAAACTGAGGCTTGCCAAAGGCGCCAGCCTCGGCTATGCCGCCCGCCACGGTCGGAGTGTAGCGCAGCCTGGTAGCGCACCTGCTTCGGGAGCAGGGGGTCGGAGGTTCGAATCCTCTCACTCCGACCAATTTGCAAAGGCCCCACGGGGCCAGCTCCCTTCAGAACATGATATCGACGCTTGCGCATGTCCTTCTGGACAGTACGCCCTGTCGGCCTGCCCGCTTGCGCAAGCCCGGCGAAGGCTGCCCGAATGGCTGGCCGCCATGCGGTCCGTCCGCGTGTTGACCGCCAGAGACTGCGACGCGAAACTCGCCGTCAGCCCCGGCGTGCCGCCCGATGGATCCCCGATGCCTGTCACCGTTCGATATCTGACTCACCCGCAGGTTCTTATCGAGCCGCGAAAGGACGTCCGGCGCTGGTCGCTGAGCCCCGCCGGGCGCGAACGGGTCGCGGCGCTGGCCGCAGGCCTCGGGTCCCTCTCGCAGACGCGCAGGGTGATCAGCAGCGACGAGACGAAGGCGGTCGAGACCGCCGCCCCGCTGGCCCAGGCGCTGGGGGTCGGGCTGGAGATACGGCCGCGCATGCATGAGAACGACCGCAGCGCGACGGGCTTCCTGCCCCCGGCGGAATTCGAAGCGGTGGCAGACCGGTTCTTCGCCGAACCCGCCAGCAGCGTGCGGGGCTGGGAGACGGCGGAAGATGCGCAGCGGCGCATCCTGTCGGAAGTCGACGCCTGCCTCGCGGCTCCGCAAGAGGGGGACGTTCTCTTCGTCGGTCACGGCGCGGTCGGGACGCTTCTGTTCTGCGCCCTGTCCGGCCTCGGGATCGACCGCCGCTTTGATCAGGGCCCCGGCGGCGGCGGATGCTGGTTTCAGTTCGACATCCAGCACAGGCAGCCGCGGCAGCGCTGGCAGCCGATGGAAGCCCTGATCGCCGGCGGCTGAGGGCGCGCAGCCATGGTACAGGCCGCCCCGATCAACCGGGCAGCGCCCTATGCACAGGCCCGGCGCGGCGTTTCCCCTATGCCGATCGCGCGCCGATCCCGATATCGCCGCTGTCCCGCCGGGGTGTGACGGCGCTATTCGGCGGCAAGGCCGCGTCCGGCGCCAAGGCTCTTGTCGAAGCCCTTCATCTGATCCTCGGCCCAGAAACGCACGTCCTGCCGGGCCACGATCTCGCGATTCTCCGCCATGCGCCCCCGGCGTTCGGCCTCGTCCAGCTGAAGGGCGAAGAGAATCGCGCTGTCCATGGACTTGTGAGAGAAGGGGTTCGTCGGCACCGCCGCGCCCAGTTCCACCGCCGCCCCGGCGAATTCCGACAGCACCAGAACGCCGTCGCCGTCGGTCCGCGCCGCGCAGTATTCCTTGCAGACAAGGTTCATCCCGTCCGCCAGCGGCGTGATCCAGGCGACCTCGGCGGCGCGGTAATAGGCCACGAGATCCCTGAAGGGCACCGGGCGCGAGATCAGCGCCACCGGCTGCCATTCGAAGGTGCCGTAGCGCCCGTTGATGCGGCCCGCGATGGCCTCCAGCGCCTCCTGTATCTCGACATAGGCGGTCATGTTGGCGTTGGCGGCGACCGAAACATGCATCAGCCGCACCGTGCCGCGCAGCTCGGGGTTCGATTCCAGCAGCCGCTCGAAGCTTTCGAGCTGCTCGATGCCGCCCTTTGTGTAATCCGTGCGCCCGACCGAGAGGATCAGCTTGGCCTCGCCCTTCTCGGCGCGGATCTGCTGCACGCGGGCCTCGGTCTCTTGGCTGCGGGCCAGCGTCTCGATGTAATCCACGTCCACGCCGACCGGGCTGGCCTGCAGCCGCACGGTCCGGCCCTGATAGTCGAGGTCGGTGACCACGGACTGTTCCGACAGGGCCGAGGTTTCGGTGGTCATCTCGGGCTTCACCTTCTGGCGCTTCAGCGTCTCGACCTCCAGCAGCGAGCGCGCGGCAGAGACGAAGTTGTTCACGTAGCGCGGGATGTGGAAGCCCACGACATCGCAGCACAGCAGCGATTCGAGGATCTCCTTGCGCCACGGCAGCACGTTGAAGATATCGGCGCCCGGGAAGGGCGTGTGGTGGAAGAAACTGATCTTCACGTCGGGCCGCAGCGTGCGCAGGTAGCCCGGCACCAGCCACAGGTTGTAGTCGTGCACCCAGACCACGGCACCCTGCGCGGCCTCGGCGGCGGCGGCCTCGGCAAAGGCCCAGTTCACCTCTCGGAAGGTCGGCCAGTCGACGGGGTCGTAATTGTAGCGCTCCTTGAAGCCGTGCAGGATCGGCCAGAAGGCCTCTTTCGACGAGACGTGGTAGAAGCTGCTGACCTGTTCCTTGGTCAGCGGCAGGCGCGAGACGGTGTATTTGCCGTGCTGGTCGTCGATCTCGATCACCCGCTCGAAGCCGGGATTGGCCGGGTCGGCGGCCTCTTTCCACGCCACCCAGGCGCCCTTGTCGACGCGCCCGAAAAAGCTTTTCAGCGTCGGCACGATGCCGTTCGGGCTTTTGTTCTCGCGGTATTCGGTTTTGCCGTTCACCGCGACCTCTTCGTAGGGCTGGCGGTGATAGACGATGACCAGATCGGACGGCATGGGGTCAGGCTCCTTTCGGGATATCGTGAAGGTCGAGCGCGGCGATGGCTTCCATGATGCCCGCCGCGCCATGGGCTTCCGCATGGTAAACCGTGGGGTGGCCCGCCAGTTCCGCCAGAAGCGCCGGTTCGGAATTGCCGACCGCGACGGCGGGCAGGCCCGACACCAGCATCGACAGGTCGTTCAGCGTGTCCCCGGCGCAGAGCACGCGTGGCTCGGGGATGTTCAGGTACTGCACCAGCCGCCGGATGGACGGCCCCTTCGACACCCCGCGCGGCAAGACGTCGAAATAGCGGTTGTCGGAAATCAGCCAGTCGTGGCCCAGATCCGCGACGATCTGCTTGGCGGAAGGATCGAAACCCGCCGCGTCGAGGTCATAGCTGACCCGGTAGCGAAAGGCGGTGGGTTGCAGCGTCAGGCCCGGGTGCCCCTCCAGCAGGGCGGCGACCTGCGGCCCGGCCTCGCCCCAGCGGTCCGCGATATCCTGTTCCAGTGCCGGGATCGGATCGACATGGCCATCGGGGCGGACCTCGGCGATGGTGGTGCCCACGTCACCCACCACGTATTCCGGCCAGGGCAGCCCCTCTTCTCGGCACATCTGCATGATGAAGGCCGGGTCGCGCCCGGTGACGAAGATCAGCCCGACAGAGGCGCGGTTCTCCTCGATCCACCGGTACAGCCGTGCCCGGGCATCGTCGGTCCCGCCAAGGAAGGTGCCGTCGAGGTCGGTCGCCAGAACCATGCGGCGGTCGGCGATCACGGGACGGGGGGAGGCATGGACAGTCATCGGTTTTCTCCGAATGGCAGCGGCATCTCGGGCAGGGGATGCGCCCGCGACAGGCCGGGCGCGGCAGGGTGCAAGGGATCGGGGGGCGCGGACTTGGGTGCGCAATCCTTCATGAGAGCTCCTTTCGGGGGCTCGGGGCGGGCTGACAGGGCAAATGACGCGCAGCCCGCCGGAAGGTCCGGCCCGTGTGCGGGGCGAGGGCACGGCAGGTGCCCGGCGCGGCGATGACCCGAGGACTGCACGGCCCCCGAGGCGGGTCAAGGCGTCTGACCCATGACGAAAGGGTAGGCCCGCGTGCCCGGGGGTCAAGGCAAAATTGCCGCAGCGCAGCGAAACCCTTGCAAAGCCCCGCCTTTCCGCCTGCGAAAGGGGATGTTAGGGGTAACATCGTCCGAAACGCGGCAGGCGGCGGACCCGCGGGGCAGTTGCGCCCCGGCGGGCTGCATCACAGCCTGCGGCGCAGCCATCGGGGAGCGCGGGGCATGAGCTATCTGGGGATCGATCTGGGCACCTCGGGCCTGCGCGCCCTTTTGACCGACGACGGCGGCGCGCCCCTTGCTTCGGTTGAACGGCACTACGGCCTGTCGCACCCGCACCCCGGCTGGTCCGAGCAGGACCCGGCCCTGTGGATCGCGGCGCTGGAAGGGGCGGTCGAGGACTTGCGCCGCACTCAGCCCGCCTTTGCCGCGCTGCGCGGCATCGCGGTGGCGGGCCACATGCACGGCGCCACGCTTCTCGATGCCTCGGACGCGGTCCTGCGGCCCTGCATCCTGTGGAACGACAGCCGCGCACACGCAGAGGCGGCGGCGCTGGATGCCACGCCGGGCCTGCGCGAGACCTCGGGCAATATCGTCTTTCCGGGCTTTACCGCGCCCAAGCTGGCCTGGGTGCGGAAACACGAGCCCGAGATCTTTGCGCGCGTCGCCAAGGTGCTGCTGCCCGCCGCCTACCTGAACCTCTACCTGACCGGCCTGCATGTCGCGGATATGTCCGACAGCGCCGGAACCGCGTGGCTGGACACCGGCGCGCGCGACTGGTCGGACGCGCTGCTGCGCGCCGGGGGCATGCGCCGCGATCAGATGCCCCGCCTTGTCGAGGGATCAGAGGCCGCCGGACCCCTGCGCGAGACGCTGCGCCGCACCTGGGGGCTGGACGGTCCGGTGACCGTCGCGGGCGGCGCCGGGGACAACGCCGCCGCCGCCTGCGGGATCGGCGCGCTGGCCGACGGGCAGGGCTTCGTCTCGCTCGGCACCTCGGGCGTGCTGCTGGCGGCGCGGGACGGCTATGCGCCCGACCCGGCCAGCGCGATCCACAGCTTTTGCCACGCCGTTCCGGGCCGCTGGTACCAGATGGGCGTGATGCTGTCGGCCACCGACAGCCTGAACTGGCTGTCCTCGATCACCGGCCCGACCCCGGCGGAGCTGACCGCGCCGCTGGGCGAGACGGTCAGGGCCCCCGGTCCCGTGCGCTTCCTGCCCTACCTCAGCGGCGAGCGCACGCCCCACAACGACTCCGCCATGCGCGGCAGCTTTACCGGGCTGGGGTCGGGCACCACGCGCGACGACCTGACCCGTGCCGTGCTGGAAGGCGTGGCCTTCGGCCTGCGCGACTCGCTGGATGCGCTGCAGGGCACCGGTGCGCGGCTGGACAGCCTGCTGGCGATCGGCGGCGGGGCGCGCTCGCGCTACTGGCTGAAGCTCATTGCCAGCACCTTCGGCCTGCCCCTTGTGCTGCCTGCGGATGCCGAATTCGGCGCCGCGCTGGGGGCCGCGCGGCTGGCGCTTTGTGCCGAGGCCGGCACCGCGCCGGAACAGGTCATGACTGCCCCCGGCACCGCCACGCAGATCGACCCCGAGCCCGCCCTGGTCGAGGCCTGCGCGGCGGCCCACCGGCAGTTTCGCGCCGCCTATCCCGCCATCCGCGCCATCCAGTAGGGAGGGGCGACGGTGCGGCGGATCCTTCACGCAGGCTTTGACAAGGCCGGAACCACCAGCGCCCGGACGGCACTGGCCGTCAATGCCGCGCGGCTGGCGCCGCACCTGCGGCTGCTCGGGCGCGAGGGCCTGCACCCGGGCCGCGCCGCGCAATGGCCCGCCTTGGTCGAGAGCGCGCGCCAGCGGTCCAATGGCCCGATGACGCCGCTGCCCGGGACGGCGCGCGACGCAGGGACCAACAGCCCAGCCGCCAATGCCCGGCCCAAGTCGGGGCGGGAAGCGGCCTGTCCGGGGCTCAACCGCAGCGGCCAGACAGATATCCGTGTTGCGCGCGTCAGGGCCATGCTTCAGATCGGGACGGGACGGGATGGCGGCAGGGCCGTGGACAGCGGCAATCAGGACGACGACCGGAACGCAGACGGGGGAAAGACATGACGACAGAAACGCCGGTGGCCTGGATTGCCGCCGACTGGGGGACCTCGCATCTGCGGGTCTGGCTGATGGACGCAGAGGACCGGGTGATCCGCCGCCTGACCTCGGACAGGGGCATGGGCGGGCTGGCCCCCGATGCCTTTGAATCGGCGTTGCTGGACCTTGTCGGTGACACCCTGGGCGAGGGTGTGACCGACGTGCTGATCTGCGGCATGGCGGGCGCGCGGCAGGGCTGGGCCGAGGTGCCCTATGCCAAGGTGCCCTGCCCCGCGCCCACCGCCGCCATGAAAATCCTGACCGCCGACCCGCGCCTGTCGGTGCGCATCCTGCCGGGCCTGTCGCAGGCCCAGCCGCCCGACGTGATGCGCGGCGAGGAAACCCAGATCGGCGGCTTCCTCGCGCTGGAGCCGGGCTTTGACGGGGTGCTCTGCCTGCCCGGGACGCATTGCAAATGGGCCCATGTCAGCGCGTCCGAGATCGTGTCCTTCCGCACCTTCATGACCGGCGAGGTCTTTGCGCTGCTGACCAAACACTCGGTCCTGCGCCATTCCACCGGCGGCGACGACTGGGACGCGGCGGCCTTCGACGCGGCGGTGTCGGACGCGCTGTCCAAGCCCGGGCGGCTGTTGTCCGACCTCTTCACCCTGCGCGCCGACGGGCTGCTGAACGGCACCGGCGCGGGGGTGTCGCGGGCGCGGCTGTCGGGCCTGCTGATCGGCGCGGAACTGGCGGCGGCGCGGCCCTACTGGCTGGGCCAGCCGGTGGTGATCCTCGGCGAGGACGCGCTGGCAAGAAACTACCTCGCGGCGCTGACCGCGCAGGGCGCGGAGGCGCGCAGCGTCGCCGCCGAAGACATCACGCTGGCGGGGCTGAAAGCCGCGCGCACCGGAAAGGACAAGACATGACCCGGGACATCATCGCCATCCTGCGCGGGCTGACCCCCGACGAGGCGGAGCCCATGGCCGAGGCGCTGATCGCCGCCGGCATCACCCGGATCGAGGTGCCGCTGAACTCTCCGCAGCCCTTCGACAGCATCGCGCGGATGATCGCCGTCGCGGGCAGCGACGCGGTGATCGGCGCGGGCACGGTGCTGGACCCGGCGGACGTGCTGCAGCTGGCGCAGATCGGCGCGCGGATGGTCGTGTCGCCCGACTGCAACCCGCGCGTGATCGTGGCGACCAAGGGCGCGGGGCTGCTGTCCTACCCCGGCGTCTTCACCGCGACAGAGGCCTTCACCGCGCTGCGCAACGGCGCCGACGGGCTGAAATTCTTCCCCGCCTTCAAGCTGGGCCTCGACGGCTTTTCGGCGCTGAAGGCGGTGCTGCCCGCCGAGGCGCCGACCTATGCCGTGGGCGGTGTCGGCCCCGAGAACTTCGCCGACTGGCGCAGGGCCGGGATCACCGGCTTCGGCATCGGGTCCAACCTCTACAAGCCGGGCCGCCCGGTGGCCGAGGTCGCGGCCCGCGCGACAGAGATGGTTGCCGCCTTTGATGCCGCCTTTGCCTGAGGCTTGACCCGCTGCATGCAGGATGCATGCTGAATGCAGGCCGTATGCAAAGGAAAAGCCATGGACCGCAAGACCGAAGCGCACAGCACGCTGAAGGCCCGCATCCTGTCGCAGGCGCTGGCGCCGGGCGCAGAGCTGGACGAAACGCGGCTGGCGCAGGAATTCGGCCTGTCGCGCACGCCCCTGCGCGAGATCCTGCAAGGCCTTGTCTCCGAGGGCTATGCCAGCGCGCAGAAACATCGGGGCGCCCGGGTGGCGGGGATGGAGGCGGCCAGCCTGCGCGCCTTCTTCCAGACCGCACCCGGATTGCTGGCCACGGCGGCACGGCTGGCCAGCACCGAAGGCGCGCCCGAGCAGGCGGAGGCCCTGCAAGAGGCGCTGTCAGCGATCCGCGTCGCGACAGAGGCGGACGACGCGACCGCCGCCGCGCTGGCGACCCACGCGCTGCTGCATCAGATCGGGGAGATGACCGCCAATCCCTACCTGCGCCCCGCCCTGACCCGCGTGCTGATCGACTACACCCGACTGTCGGCCCCGGTCTTCGAAACCTCGGGCAAGAAGGACCGCAAGCAGCTGCGCAAGCTTCTGGCGCAGAAGGAAATCCTGGTGCAGACGATCACCGCGCAGGACCCCGCGCAGGCGGCAGAGGCGATGCGGGCGCTGTGGCAGATGGCGCAGACCCGCATGATGGCGCGCCTGCAACCGGAGCCGCTGCCCGAAGAACCGGATGAAACGGAGCAGCCGCCCGCGCCCGCAGGCTGATCCGCCCGGACGCGGCGCCCCCCGTCGCAAAGCCCGCAGGCGGTCAGAGACCGGCGTCCTGCGCGATCTGAGCCCGCGACTTGCGGGCGCGTTCCGTGGCGGACTTCAGCTGGCCGCAGGCGGCCATGATGTCCTCGCCCCGGGGCGTGCGGATCGGCGAGGCGTACCCGGCCTTGTGCACGATATCGGCGAAACGCTCGATCCGCTCCCAGTCCGACCGCTGGTAGGGCGCGCCGGGCCATTCGTTGAAGGGGATCAGGTTGATCTTGGCCGGGATGCCCTGGATCAGCTTCACCAGCCGCCGCGCGTCGGCGTCCGTGTCGTTCACGTCCTTCAGCATCACGTATTCAAAGGTGATCCGCTCGGAATTCGACAGGCGCGGGTATTCGCGCAGCGCGTTCAGCAGCTGCTCGATGTTCCAGCGCTTGTTGATCGGCACCAGCTTGTTGCGCACCTCGTCCGTGGTGGCGTGGAAGCTGACCGCCATCAGGCAGCCGATTTCCTCGGCGCATTTGGCGATCTCGGGCACCACGCCCGAGGTCGACAGCGTGATGCGGCGGCGCGACAGGGCGATGCCCTCGCCATCCATGGCGATCTTCATCGCGTCGCGCACGTTGTCGAAGTTGTACAGCGGCTCTCCCATGCCCATCAGCACGATATTGGACAGCAGGCGCGGGCCGTTGTCCCCCGTGCCGGTGCCGGGCGCGGGCCATTCGTCGAGATCGTCGCGCGCCAGCATGATCTGGCCGACGATTTCCCCGGCGGTCAGGTTGCGCACCAGCTTCTGCGTGCCGGTGTGGCAGAAGGAACAGGTCAGCGTGCAGCCGACCTGGCTGGAAATGCACAGCGTGCCGCGATCGGTCTCGGGGATATAGACCACCTCGACCTCGTGCCCGCCGGCGATGCGGACGAGGTACTTGCGCGTGCCATCGGCAGAGACCTGCTTCGACACGATTTCCGGCAGGTCGATGGTGAATTTCTCGGCCAGAAGCGCGCGGTAGGGCTTGGCCAGGTTGGTCATCGCCTCGAACTCGCGCACACCCCAGTGATAGAGCCACTGCCAGATCTGGTTGACCCGCATCTTGGCCTGCTTCTCGGGCGTTCCCGCCTCGATCAGCGCCTCGCGCAGGGCGGTGCGGGTCAACCCGATCAGGTTGACCTTGCCGCTTTCGCCCTCGGGCAGCTTGCGGGGGATCGTCAGGACGTCCTGGGTGATGGGTGTTTCGGCGGTCACGGCAGCGAGTCTCCGGGTTCAGAAGCGGCGCGTATACACCATTTGGGGCTTCAGGGAAACGGCATCAACGGGCGCGTCATGGTGACACGCCCGCAAACTGGCCTGGTCTGGTGCGGCGGGTCCGCAGTCGTTCGACGGACCCGTGATCGGTCTGGCTGGCGATGCACCGCTCGGACACCCCTGTCCGATGATGGTTCACCGCGGCACAGGCGCTCTTAGCTGGAACAGCGCTGCGCGGCATCCTCGACGGCGGCGGTGAAGCCGAGCAGCGAGAAGGTGTCTTTCGTCGTGGTGCCCCGGCTCGACCGGGCGGTGGCCACGGCATCGGCGCCGCGCTTCATCGCGGTGATCAGGCGCGCGTCGTCCTGCGGCGTGGCCGGCCAGGCCCATTCGCCCTCGGTATAAAGCTCGAAGGTGGTGCCGCCGATATCCAGCTCGACCGTAGACCCGCTGGCGAAGGGATACCCGCCGGTAAAGGCGACCTGACCGCTGACACCCGCCCCCGGACGGTGGAAGACCATCAGCAGGATCTCGCCCCGCGTCACGGCGACAACCCGCCCGTCCTTGGTGTTGACGCTTTCCTTGTAGGTGGTCACCGCCCAGCATTCGCGCGGATCGTTGCCTTCGAAGACAGACCAGTCGGTCATCGAGATCGACGCGGTTGGTGCTGGAGTCCTGTGCCGATGCCATGCCTGCACCGAGCGCCAGCACACACGCACCCAAGACCCGCCCAAGTCCTGAAATCATTTCTGCAGCCTCCAGCTGACTGTGCCCCATTTTCTCTGCCCCTTGCCCGCCTTTTCATGGCGTTTGAGGTATATGGGCATTGTGTCTCGACGGCGGGACAATAGCCTGAAAAAACCGGGGCGTGAAAGCCCTGTTGGCAGATTATCGCTCAAGCGTGAGGTGCATGTTATGACCGGCCCCCATCCCATGGTCGAAATTCATCGCGGCGGTTTTGTCGAAAGCCGCCACAGCGGACATGCCGTGGTTTGCGATTCCGGCGGCACGATCGTCGAGGCCTGGGGCGACCCGGATGCGGTGATCCTGCCGCGAAGCGCCGCCAAGATGCTGCAGGCGCTGCCGCTGGTGGCCTCGGGCGCGGCGCGAGCGGCGGGGCTGGGGCCGCGCCAACTGGCGCTGGCCTGTGCCTCGCATCAGGGCGCGCCTCTGCATGTGGCCGAGGTCGGCACATGGCTGGAGCGGCTGGGCCTGAGAGCCGAGGATCTGCGCTGCGGCCCCGAACCCTCACGCGACAAGACCCTGCGGTTCGAGATGATCCGCACCGGACAGAGGCCCGGGCGGATCCACAACAACTGTTCCGGCAAGCACACCGGCTTTCTGACGCTGGCGCGGCATCTGGGGACCGGGCCGGATTACGTGGCGCCCGAGCATCCGGTGCAACGCGCCTGCCGGGCGCATTTCGAGGACATGACCGGCGCCCCCAGCCCCGGCTTCGGGATCGACGGCTGTTCCGCCCCGAACTTCGCGACAACCGTGGCCGGGCTGGCGCGGGCCATGGCGCGCATGGCAGGGGCCGCCGGTCGGGCCGGGGCGGCAGAGCAGGCCAGCGCCGCACTGGTCGAGGCCATGATCGCGCATCCGGATCTGGTGGCCGGAGAGGGCCGCGCCTGCACGCTGCTGATGCGCGCGGCCTCAGAGCCGGTGGCGATCAAGACCGGGGCCGAGGGGGTCTTTGTGGCGATCCTGCCGCAGCGCGGGCTTGGGCTGGCGCTGAAGATCGCCGACGGGGCGACCCGCGCCTCGGAATGCGCGGTGGCGGCGCTGCTGGTCCGGCTGGGCGTGCTGGAGGCCGGCCACCCGGATGTCGCGCGCTTCCTGAACCCGCCGATCCGCAACTGGGACGGCCAGGTGACGGGCGAGATCCGCACGGCGGACCGTTTCGGCTGAACGCGCGAAGTCTTCGAAGACTTCGCACCGGAAATCGGCGCGATTTCCGCCACCGGCACCGGGCACCGCGCGCCCGCAGGCCGTCACCAGTCGCGCATGTAGCCCTGCAGGTACAACAGCGCGGTCAGGTCGCCGTGGTTCACGCGCAACTCGCATTGCGCCTGAACGCTGGGCTTGGCATGCAGGGCGACGCCCATGCCCGCGCGGCCCAGCATGCCCAGATCGTTGGCCCCGTCGCCCACCGCGAGCACCTCCGCGGGGGTGAGGCCCAGCCGCGCGGTGATCGTCTCCAGCGCCTGCACCTTGGCCTCGCGGCCAAGGATCGGGCGCCCGACCTCTCCGGTCAGCAGGCCGTCTTCGACCAGCAGGGTATTGGCCTGGTTCTCGTCGAAGCCCAGCAGCGCCGCGACCCGCCCGGTGAAAGCGGTGAACCCGCCCGAGACCAGCGCGCAGTGCCCGCCTTCCGCATGCATGCGGTCCAGCAGGGTCCGACCGCCGGGCATCAGGGTGATGCGGGTCTCGACCACACGGTCGATGACCGCCTCGGGCAGGCCCTTCAGCAGGGCGACCCGCTCGATCAGGGCGCCCTCGAAATCCAGCTCGCCATTCATCGCCCGCGCGGTGATGTCCTTGACATGGGCGCCCACCCCGGCCTCTTCGGCCAGTTCGTCGATGCACTCCTGCTGGATCATGGTGCTGTCCATATCCGCCAGAAGCATCCGCTTGCGGCGCCCTTCGGCGGCCACGAGGTTCAGGTCGGCCATATCGGCCACCTCTGCGCGGAGCCGGTCGAACTCGGCGGGGCACGTCGCGACCGGGAATTCCGCCGCCTCGTCCGGGGCCAGCCAGTCCACGGTGCCGCCACCGCAGGCGTTGCGGAGGCTTTCGACGAGGGCGGCATCAAGCCCGCCGGGCCGGGCGATCAGCGATACGATGAACATGGGCGGTCCCTTTGCCGGTTTCGGCGCGGTTTTGGCATCAAGCGCCCCGCTTGACCAGAGCGCCAAATGTCTTCGAAGACATTTGCCCGGATTTTCGAAAATCCGGCGCCCGGGTCAGGCGAAGCTGCCCTGACAGAACCAGCCCGGGGACAGCCTGTCGCCATGGGCGTAGTACAGCCACAGCCGTTCCCCGTGATCGGTATCCACAAGCCAGTAGTCGCGCGGGCCGCTGCGCCACTCCGGGTCGTCGAACCACCATTCCGGCAGGATGCGTTCCGGCCCGGTGGCCTGCGTCACCCGCCAGTCGCGGCGGCGCCAGCGCAGCCGCTCGGGCGGGCGCGGCACGTCGGGCGCCATGACCGGTTCCGGCGGCCAGAGCATCAGCGGGCGCGGCCCCGGCGGCGCGGGCCAGTCCGGCGCCGGGGCCGACCATGCCGCCGCCAGCACCTGCGCGGCCTTCTCGGGGATGTGGCTTTGCGCCGGGTGGCGGCGGGTCACCGCCTCCATCCCCAGCCGCGCGCCGAGCCGCCCGATCAGGTCCTCCAGCGCCGCACCGCCCGCCGGGCGCCGGGCGCCTTGGGCCGCTGCCTCGAGGTGGCCGGCGGCGGTGCGGGCGTGCAGCGGCTCGTGCTGCACCGCTTCCAGCCGCAGCATGTCGATGCCCGGGCCCGCGTCGAAGGCCCCGACCCGCATCCGCAAGAGATCCATCAGCCGCGCCGCCTCGGCGCTGGCCACGGCGGCGGTCACCACCTGCCACTGCATGACATGATCGCAGCGGTGCGCCTCGACCCGCAGCACCCGCGCGCCACGCCCCTGCCCCGTCAGAAGGGTGCACAGACGCTCTGTCATCCGCCGCAGCGCCTCTGTCACGTCCTCTTCCAGCCCGATCGGATCGGGAAGGGTCAGGCGGACGGCAAAGCGCCGGGGCGGCGCGGTCGGAGAGACCGGTTCCTGCGCGCTGCCCAGCGCCTGATCGAGCCGGTCCAGAAGGCCGCGCCCGAAGCGGCGGGTGACGCTGGCGCGCGGCAGCCCCAGCAGGTCCTGCACCCGGCGCAGGCCCAGCCGGTTCAGCTGTTCGCAGGTCGCCGCGTCCAGCCGCAGGGCCGCCACCGGCAGCGGCGCCAGCGCGCGCCAGGTCTCTCCGGGCCGGGCGATGGTGCCCGCGCCGGTGGCCCGCACCGCCGGGGGCAGGGTGGCGCCACCGCGCTCCCAGTGGCGGCGCTTGCCGGCGCGGGCGCGGGTGGCGGGCGCCTCCTCGGTCGATGGCATCGCCCGTGCGCGCCGTCCCGGGCCGTGCCCCCGCGTAGCGCGCCAGCGCCCATGCCCCGCCCAGCGTGTCGGCGATGCCCACCCGCGCCGTCAGCCCGAGGTCGGCGCAATCCTGCACCACCTGCGTGGCCAGCGCCTCTTCGCCGCCGAAGAGATGCGCGCAACCGGTCAGGTCGATCACCAGCGCGGCGGGCGGCTCCGCCGAAACCCAGGGCGAGAACTTGCCCGCCCAGCGGTGCAGCGTGCCAAGGAAGGCGGCCTCGCGATGCGCCACGCGGGGCCGCGTCAGCAGGTCGGCGCACATGGCGTAGGCGTCGCGCAGCGGCTGCCCCGGATAAAGCCCCGCCTGCGAGGCCGCCAGCGACAGCGACCCCAGCACCTGCGCCGGGCCATCCTCGTCCACCGTGGCAAAGGGCAGTTCGGCCAGGTGCGGCTCTGCCCGGATCAGGCGTTCGGCACCGAGGCGGGGAAACCAGAGCGAGAGGATACGGCGGGCGGGCATGCGGGAATCGACAGCATATGTTCACTTTACGTTCTACAATGTCGATACGGGCCGAGTCGAGTCCGCTCTGCGCGCCTTCTGCGCCGCACGGCCCTCTGCCGGCGGCCAGCCCGCCCGGGCCGCCCAGACGGAAAGCGCCCCCCGCAGACCTCTGCGGGGGGCGCCAGACAGCGTCTGACCGCAGACCTCAGCTTTCTTCCGGGGCCGTGCGGACGTGGAAGGGCTGAGTCGCGCCCTGCTTCGATTCGCCCAGGAAGATGGTCTGATGCGGGAAGGGGATCTCGATGTTGCGCTCGTCGAAGACCTGCTTGAGGTAGCCGTTGTATGCGCGCCCCACACCCCACTGCGTGCCCGGCTCGCACTTGATCCGGGCGCGCACCACGACGGCGCTGTCGCCGAAGGCATTCACGCCGAACCATTCCAGCTCGTCCATGATCTTCGCGGCCTGCTCGGGGTCGGCCCGCAGCATGTCGAAGGCATCGTGCATCGCCTGTTTCACATCCGCGATGTTCTCGCGGTAGGCCACGCCCATGTCGCAGACGAAATAGCCGAAATCGCGCATGAAGTTCGACACCATGTCGACCGAGGAGAAGGGGATCAGGTGATAGGCCCCGCTGACGTCGCGCAGCGAGACAGAGCGGATCGTCAGCTTTTCCACCACGCCGGTGGTGCTGCCCGCCGTCACCACGTCACCCACGTTCATCGCGTTCTCGAACTGGATGAAGATGCCGGTGATGATGTCCTGCACCAGCTTCTGCGCGCCGAAACCGATGGCAAGGCCCAGCACCCCGGCAGAGGCCAGAAGCGGCGCGATGTCCAGCCCGATCTCGGACAGCACGAACATCAGCGTGATCACGAAAAGCGCGATGGTGAAGGCGTTGCGGGCCAGCGTCAGCAGGGTCTTTTCCCGGGCCGTGGCGACGGTGCCGAACTCGGGGTTCAGGCGGTAATCCACCCAGGACGTCATGGCGACCCAGATGATGAAGGCGACCAGCAGCACCGCGCCGACCGAGAAGATCGTGCCGGTCAGGCGCAACCCGATCTGGCTGGCCATCCAGGCCCGCAGGTCGATCAGGTTGATGGCGTTCAGCGCAATGGCGACCACGCCGACGAAGATCAGCGCCCGCAGCACGAAAAGCGCCTTGGGCACGAAGGTGTTCAGCCGCCGCTCCAGAAGCGGCAGGCGGGCGTTCACGGCCTCGGGCAGTTGCACGCCGCGGACCATGGCGCGGGTCAGGATACCCGACAGGGTGATTCCCAGCAGGATGACCACCAGCACCTGACCCGAGTTCATGAGCGACCGGAAGGCGGCATCGGCGGGCTGCACCAGCACCAGCATCAGCATCACCACCAGATACAGTAGCACCGGCCAGTGCCAGTGCCGCATCAGGAAACCCAGCGCGCCCCCGCGCCGCTGGTCCAGCTCGGCGTCGGCTTCGGGCTCTGCCATCGGAAACTCCTCTGGCGTGTCCTCGGTCTCCGGCGCCTCCGCCGTGGAAAGGCGGCGCTCTGCCGGCATCGGCCCCTCGGCCAGGACAGAGCCATCCGCCGCAACCGCCCGTTCCGTCAGGACGGCGCCTTCCTCGACCACGATCCCGTCCTCGGTCACCGTCGCGGGGGTTCCGGTCTGGGCAAGGTGCTGCTCTGCCGCGTGGTGGTGGACGGGCTGCGCGCCGCGCTGCAGCCACTCGGCCACCGGCCTGCGGTTGCGCAGCACCATCCAGATGGCAATCGCCACGACCACCAGCGCCACCAGCGCCGAGAGCGCGCGACCGGCGGCCAGCGAGACATTGGCATTGAGGATCGGCACCACCAGAAGCTGGCCATAGCCGACAAGGCTGATGATCCAGTTCAGCCGGCTTGCCAGATAGGCCGCCGCCTCGTCCGAAACCGGAAGCGGGCGCAGGTCGCGGGCGCTGGGGGACAGGGCCATGCGCATGACGACCTTGGCCATCTCGACCAGCAGGAAGGCATTGAGATACAGCGTCTGGCGAATGCCGATCTCGCCGAAGTTGCCCAGGAACAGCGTGGCGATCAGGTAGCCGGTGGCCCAGGCGACGACGACGATCAGCGCGTCGATCAGCCCCGAGGCAAGGAACAGCATGACCGTCCGGACCACCCCGCTTTCCGCCGCGCTGGCCCCCATGCGCCGGTACAGCGCCTTGCCCATGCGCCGCAGCACCAGATAGACCGCCACCGTCACGACGATGATCAGCGCAAGCTGTTGCAGCGCCTCGACCAGCACACCGGCCTCGTTGCCGCTGAAGCCGTCGAAGACAGCGGGGATGGTGTTCAGCTGCGCCCAGAGCGCGGCCAGACGCGCGGCAGAGCTTTCCGCCACCTCCTGCGTGATCAGGGCAATGCGGCGGCTGAAGGACAGCGCTTCGGGCGGCGGCGCCTGCTCTCCGGCAAGGGCATCCACGACCCCGTCGCCAACCGGTTTCTCCGCCGTCTGCTGCGCGGCGCGCAACTCCTCGATCAGCGCGGCGCGGCTTTGGTCATCCTCGATGACGTCCAGCAGCAGATCGAGGCTGCTGGGCGGCGGCGGCGTCGCCTCTGCGTCCTGAGCCAAGGCGCCGGAAGGCGAGAGGGACCCCAGCGCCAGCGTCACAAGCGCCACCAGCGTCAGGAGCCAAAATCTGAATATCGTCATGTCACCACGTGTCTTGTCGTTCTGCCCGGCAGGGGCGCCCCGGTGTTCTGCCTGCGGAAGCATGCGACCGGCCCGGGGCCCTGCGCCCCACTGTCCAGCGCGGACATAGCCCGGGGCAGGCCGGATACCAGCCAAAGCTTGGCGACAGGGGCGGTTTCTGCCAGTTTCAGCCCAAACGACATCAGGATAACGCGATGCGCAACCGGATAAGGGGCCTTTATGCCGGAGACAGCGACGCGGCGCACAGGTTCCGCTATGCGCTTCTGGCCTTCGACGTGGTCACGATCCTCTATGTGATCCTGACCTCCTTCTCGAACCACGGGCCGGTGGTCGAAACCATCGACGTGCTCTTCGGCATCGTCATCCTCGCCGATTTCTCCGCGCGGATCTGGATCTCGACCAACCGCTGGCGGCTGCTGACCCGGCTGAACACTGTCGCGGACATGGTGGCCATCGTGTCCTTTCTTGCGCCGCTGGCGGGCGAGGGGCTGGGCTTCATGCGCGTGCTGCGGACGCTGCGCCTGCTGCATACCTATCAACTGTCGGAACGGCTGCGGCAGGATTTCCCCTACTTCCGGCGCAACGAGGACATCATCCTTGCCGTCCTGAACCTGTCGGTCTTCATCTTCATCATGACCGGGCTGGTCTACGCGACCCAGCACCTGACCAACCCGCAGATCCGCAACTTTGCCGATGCGCTCTATTTCACCGTGACGGCCCTGACCACCACCGGCTTTGGCGACATCACCCTGCAGGGCACGCTGGGGCGGATGATCTCGGTTGTGGTGATGCTGTTCGGGATCACCCTGTTCCTGCGGCTGGTGACCGTGCTCTTCCGGCCCGACAAACTGCGCGTGCCTTGCACCCGCTGCGGGCTTGTGCTGCACGATGCCGACGCGGTGCACTGCAAGCACTGCGGCAAGGTCATGAACATCGAAACGGAGGGCCAGCTATGAGCCTGACCCTGAGAGAAGCGGCACGCGGCGCCGACGATGCGCTGGTCTGGGAGATCATCCGCCCGACGGTGGAAAGCGGCGCCTATTTCTGCGCCGACCCCGACGGCGGGATCGCGGGCGGGCTGGCCTATTTCTGGCCCGAGACCGCCCGGGTCTGGATCGCCGAAGAGGCCGGGGAGCCGCTGGGCTGCTTCTACCTGCGGCCCAACCAGCCCGGCAACGGCAGCCACGTCTGCAATGCCGGATACTGCACCACCGGGGCGGCCCGCGGGCGCGGCGTGGCGCGGCGGATGCTGGATGCCTCGCTGGACGAGGCGCGGCGGCAGGGCTTCGCCGCCATGCAGTACAACTTTGTCGTGGCCACCAACACGCGGGCCATTGAGATATGGCAGCGCGCCGGGTTCCAGACCGTCGACCGCCTGCCCGGCGCCTTCCGGCATCCGGACAAGGGCCGCGTGGATGCTCTGGTGATGTTCAAGGAACTGTGACCGCGCAAATGAACTTTCAGCCCCGGCAGGGCGTTGGCGTGCAGAACCTGTGACGAAAGGACTGACCCCATGACCCTGACCAAAACCGCCATCGTCGGCGCTGCCATGATCCTCGGAACCGCCGCTGCCGCCCAGCAGGCGCCCTACCTGACCCTGAACGTCGGCGAGATGTCGCGCGAGGTTTCGAACCAGGAGGTTCTTCTCAGCGAGCTCGAGGCGACCCCCGCAGGCCCGACCCTCGGCGTCGACCTGACACCGGATGCGGCGCTGTGGCTGACCGAGGCCGTGGCCGCCAACCCGGGCGCCCAGATGAGCATGTCGATCTGCGGCAACAAGCTGGTGACCCCGCTGGTCGGCGACATGATCACCGACGGCTCGATGAAGGTGACCGGCTCGATGGAAACCTTCGAACCGCTCTATGCCAGCCTGACCGATGGCGTGGTCGATTGCACCGTGCTGCCCGAGATGTAATCGGCGCCGGAACCTGAACGACGCGAGGCCGGGGATTGTCCCCGGCCTTTGTCGTTTCCCAACCCGGCCCTCGCATCCGCGGCCCCGCCGGGTTAGGAAGGCACCAACAACGGAGGCCACATGGCAGACAGCAAGCTCCTGGCGGTCCTGATCGACGCCGACAATACATCGCCGCGCTACACCAAGGCGATCTTCGACGAGATCGCGACACTGGGCGAGGCCTCGGTCCGCCGGTGCTACGGCGATTTTTCCAGCCAGCAGATGTCGGGATGGAACAAGGTGCAGGCGGAATTCGGTCTGGTGCCGCACCACTCGCCCGCCAATACCGTCGGCAAGAACGCCAGCGACATCGCGCTGGTGATCGACGCGATGGACCTGATGCACCGCGACCGCTTCGACGGCTTCGTGCTGGTCTCGTCGGATTCCGACTTCACCCGGCTGGCCAGCCGCATCCGCGAACAGGGTCTCGATGTCTTCGGCATGGGCATGCAAAAGACCCCGGATGCCTTCCGAAAGGCCTGCAAACGGTTCATCTTCCTGGAAAACCTCGACAGCGCACCCGAAAAGGGCACCGAGGCGAAGCCGAAGAAGAAGCACGACCTGACCGAGGTGCGCGACCTCATCTTCAAGGCGATGGATGCAATCGAACAGGACGACGACTGGTATCGCCTGGGCGACATCGGCCAGGTGATCACGGCGGCAAACCCGGATTTCGACACGCGCACCTACGGCAAGCGCAAGCTCTCCGACCTCGTGGGCGAGTTGAAGGTCTTCGAGACCCGAAAATCCTCCTCCGGCAACCAGCTTCTGGTGCGGCGCGTGGACTGAGGCCTCCCGCCGCTCCTGCCGCGACACGAAGATCCTGCCGGGCCTTCGGACCAACTGCGCTGCGACCACCCCCGCAGCAGCCCGCGTCCAGCCGAAGGCCGCGCCGCCCCCTCTTCTTTGGTCTTCCAAATACCCTCGGGGGAGCGCCGCAGGCGCGGGGGCAGAGCCCCCTCTTCCGGGACAACGGGCGTCCACGAATGCTTTACCGACTCACCATAGGGTAGAGGGCGGTAGGGAGGGGGAACATTGAAATCCCGCAAAGCCACCGCGCGGTGGCCCGGCGACGCGGGCGCGTCTCAGAACCGGTCCAGCAGCCTTTCCAGGTAATCGCGTTCCTCCTGCGACCGGTCCGCGTCGCCCGACCGACGGCGCAATTCGCCCAGCAGCTCCTCGGCCCGGCGATAGACGTCCTCGCCCTGCAACAGCCCTTCGTCGGTGCCGACCCGCCCCGAGTTGCCGGAATCGCGGCCCAGCGGATCGCGCTGTTCGCGCGGGTCGCCGCCCTCGGCAAAGCCCTGCTGGCCGCCGCCCTGCTGCTCCTGCTGCTGCTCGGCCATGGCCTCGCCAAGGCTGCGGATGCCCTCGCGCAGCGCCTCCATGGCCTGGCTCTGGCGGTCGATGGCCTCGGCCAGGTCGCCGTCGCGCAGCGCCCGTTCGGCCCCGTCCATGGCTCCCTCAGCGCGCTCCAGCGCCTGCCCGGCGCGCTCTCCGGCTTCGCTGCCCTGCCCCGGCAGGTTCCGGCGCTGGCGGTTCAGTTCATCCCGCAGCGCCTGCTGACGCTGGGCAAGCCCGTCCTCCAGCGACCCCTCGCCGCCCTGACCCGGCTGCCCTTCGGCGCGATCCCGACCCTGCCCCTGACCGGGTTGCTGGCCGGGCTCTTGCCCCGGTTGCTGACCCGGCGGACGCCCGCCCTGCTGGCCCTGGTTCAGGTCGCGGAACGCCTCGTCGGACAGCTCCTGCTGGTCGCGCAGCGTCTCGGACAGGCCCTCCATCGCCTGCTCGCCCGGCGACTGCCCGCCCTGGCCCTGCCCCTGGGTGATCTGCATGTTCTCCAGCATCTCCTGCAGCTGGCGCATCGCCTCGGCGGCCTCGGCCATGCGGCCCTCTTCCATCAGCTCCTGGATGCGGTCCATCATGCGCTGGATGTCGTCCTGCGACATCTCCACCATGTCCTGCGGGTTGCCGCCCTGCTGCATCTCGGGGTTCTGTTCCCGCTGGCGCTGCTGTTCCTGCGCCAGCTGGCGCATGTAGTCGCGTGTCGCCTCGCGCAGCTCCTGCATCAGCTCGGCGATCTCCTGCTCCGAGGCGCCGTTCTTCATCGCCTCTTCCAGCCGCTCCTGCGCGCGCTGCATGCGCTGGCGCGCGTCCTCCAGGTCGCCCTCTTCCATCTCCAGCGCCAGATCCCAGAGCGCCCGGGCGATCTCCTCCTGCTGGGCGTCGGTAAAGCCGTAGGGCGCCAGCGTCTCGATCCGCTCCATCAGCAGCCGCGTCCGCAGCGCCATCATGTCCTTGCGAAACAGCTCGTCGGGCCGGTTCAGCACCGCCCGCAGGGTCACCGCGATGTCCTCCGCATTCAGGCGGTTCCACAACAGCGCCTGCCGCTGCTCGATCACCGCCGCCGCGACCGGGTCGAAGAAGCGCCGCCCGGGCAGCGTCAGATACTCCGGTTCCGACAGGCCGCGCTGGCCGCGCCCGTCCTCGACCCCAAGCTCCAGCCGCACCGGCAGGTTGGCCCAGTGCATGTTCCGAGAAATTGGCCACCAGCGTTTCGGTGAATTCGGACCGGGCGCCGGTGACCGGCATCGGCAGGGGCACCTCGATCACCGGGCGCGCTTCGGGGTCGATGGCACGGCCATAGCGCCGGTCGACCGCCTCCAGATCCAGCGCGATCCGCGCCACGCCCGCAACCACGCCATGGTCGTCGGTCCCGGCAAAGGGTATCTGCGCCTCGCCCTCGTAGCTGGTCTCGATCTCGCCCTCGCGCCGCACCGAGGGTGCCTCGTCGGGCACCATGGCAATCTGCCAGACCCGCCCGCCGGGGCCGTCAACGGCCACCTGCCCAGAGCGCAGCACCTCGAAATCCTGCGCCGTGTCCTGCGCCTCGGCCTCGCTCAGATCCCGGCCCGACACATCCTCGGCCACCGACAGGGCGCCCACCTCGCCATACATGCGCAGGGTGATCTCGGCGCCCTCGGGCACCGACAGGACGCCGGTGATGTCGTTCAGGTAGACCGTCGGCAGGCGCGTGTAGGACGGCGGCTGCATCCAGCCTTCCCAGGCCGGGCCCTGCGCCAGATCCGGCCCGCCCGCGCCCATCGAGGTCACGGATTGCACCCGCATCAGCGACCCGAAGAGGATCGCCACCGACAGCACCAGCAACGCCGGGTAGCGCAGCGCAAAGGGATCGACCGCGGCGACCCGCATGTCCGGCTCGACCGCGCGCGCCCCTTTCAGGCGGTCGCGCATGCGGGACTGATGCGCATGCCAGACCGCCAGCGAGGCCGCGTCCCCGGCGCCGATGGCCTGCCTGTCCAGCGCCGCCTGAATGGGGTTGCCGCGCATCGTCCGGTCAAGCCGCGCCAGCGCCTCGCCGCGGGTGGGCCAGCGGAACATCCGCAGCCCCCGCCACAGCGCCCAAGCGGCCCCGGCCAGCAGCGCAAGCCCGGCGCCCCAGACCCATTCCACGGCGACCTCATCCTGCAGCCCCAGCATCAGCAGACCCAGCGCCACGAATGCCGGGGACCACAGCGGCCAGAAGGCCCGGGTTCCGCGCTCCGCCACCATGCCGGCGCGCGTCAGCGCCAGCGGCCAGCGAAGCGTGCGGAAAATTCCCTGTGCGGAGGTCTGACGGTCGGTCGTGGCGCGGTCAGGGGCCATGTCGCTCCTCGCAAGCTGGATGCCTGCAAGGAGGATACCCTACAGCCATGCAGGGATCGTATCGCGGTTTATCATCTCGTCAAAGGTCGTACCGGGCGCGAATGACCGAGAATTGATCGGCTCGAACCAGCACCTCGGGCACCAGCGGACGCGAGTTGTACTCGCTCGCCATGACCGCGCCATAGGCCCCGGCAGAGCGGAACGCCACGAGATCCCCGGCCTTGACCGGCGGCAGGTCGCGGCCCTTCGCAAAGGTGTCGCCGCTTTCGCAGACCGGGCCGACCACGTCGAAGGGCGCCATCTCGACACCCGGCGCCGCCTCGATCACCGGCACGATGTCGTGATGCGCCTCGTACATGGCGGGCCGCAGCAGGTCGTTCATCGCCGCGTCGAGGATCAGGAAATTGCGCCCCTCGCCCTCTTTCACGTAGATCGTGCGGGACACCAGAATGCCCGCGTTGCCGACGATCAGCCGCCCCGGCTCGATCTCAATCTCGCAGCCCAGGTGGCCGACGGTGCGCTGCACCATGGCACCGTAATCCGTGGGCAGCGGCGGCGCCTCGTTGGACCGCGTGTAGGGAATGCCCAACCCGCCGCCCAGATCCAGCCGCGTGATCTCGTGGCCATCGGCGCGCAGCACCTCGGTCAGCTCGGCGACCTTGCGATAGGCCTGCTCGAAGGGCTCCAGCTGCGTCAGCTGGGATCCGATATGCACGTCGATCCCCACCACCTTCAGCCCGGGCAGCGAGGCCGCCTCGGCATAGGCGGCCCGCGCCTTGGCGATGGGAATGCCGAACTTGTTCTCGGACTTGCCGGTGGCGATCTTGGCGTGGGTCTTGGCATCCACATCCGGGTTCACCCGCAGCGCGATGGGCGCCTCGACCCCCAGCGCCGTGGCGATGCGCGAAATCGCCCGCATCTCCGGCTCGCTCTCGACGTTGAACTGGCGGATGCCGCCCTGCAGGGCGGCGCGGATCTCTCCCTCGGTCTTGCCGACACCGGAAAACACGATCCGCTCACCCGGCACGCCCGCCGCCACGGCGCGGGCGTATTCCCCGCCAGAGACCACGTCCATCCCGGCGCCCTCCTCCGCCAGCGTCTTCAGGATCGCCTGGTTCGAAGCCGCCTTCATGGCATAGCAGACCAGATGCGGCCCCCAGGCCAGCGCCTCATCGAACAGCCGGAAATGCCGCACGAGGGTCGCGGTGGAATAGAGGTAAAAGGGGGTCCCCACCTGCTCGGCGATCTCGGCCACCGGCACGTCCTCGGCCCAAAGCTGCCCGCCCCGGTAGATGAAATGATCCATTGCGCCCTCCTGGAAACACGCGCCGCTCTACCGCAAAGCCCCGGGCCGCAAAACCCCCGATTTCGCGGGCTTGCGGTCACCCCGCAACAAGGCCTTCGACGTGCCATGCGTTACAAATCGCCCGGAAACTCTCGCGCGCGTCGCCCTTCTCTGGTCCGAAAATACCGCGGGGGGGAGGCTGAAGGCCGGGGGGCAGAGCCCCCCTCATCTCGCGCGGGCTGACACGGGATCAGACCGGCCGGGACCGGAACCACAGGTACAGCGGCAAGCCGCAGCTGACACCGATGCAGAAGGTCGCAGGGATCGCCAGCAGCGCCACCCAGTTGCGGCGCACCGCGACCTCGGCCAGCACCCACAGCGTCAGGGTCACCGCGGCGATGGTCAGATCCGAGGTCAGCCCGCGCGTGGCGTCGGTGACGAACCACGCGTCGACCAACCCCGGCAGGTCCCAGCCGTTGGCGGACAGCCAGCGCAGGAAATAGGCCATCGGATGCACCGCACCCCAGACCGCCAGCGCCAGCCAGAGATGCCGCAGCATCAGCGGCTGCCGATGCCGACCTTGGCGGTGCCGGTCACCGTGACACCGGCCTTCTCGCCCGTCCCGGGGCGCTCCGGTTCGCCATCGGCGCCGCAGGCCGCAAGCGTGACCATGACAAGGATCAGTCCAAGCCGTTTCATTGCAGAATCTCCTTCCAGCGCGCCACCTGCGCGCGCACCTGCGCGGGCGCCGTGCCGCCGTAGCTGACCCGCGAGGCCACCGAGTTGTGCACCCCCAGCACGTCGAAGATGCCCTCGGTGATCGCCCCGTTCACCCCCTGCATATCCGCAAGCGTCAGGTCCGGCAGGTCGCAGCCGCGGCTTTCGGCCATGGCCACAAGCGTCCCGGTGACGTGATGCGCCTCGCGGAAGGGTAGCCCGGTTTCGCGCACCAGCCAATCCGCCAGGTCGGTCGCGGTCGAGAAGCCCGCCGAGGCGGCGGCCTCCAGCGCGGGCACATTGGCGGCCATGTCGCGGACCATGCCCTCCATCGCGGCCAGCGCCAGCATCCAGTTGTCAGCGGCGTCGAAGACCTGCTCCTTGTCTTCCTGCATGTCCTTGGAATAGGCCAGCGGCAGCCCCTTCATCACCATCATCAAGGCCACATTGGCCCCGAAGATCCGTCCGATCTTGGCGCGGATCAGCTCTGCCGCGTCGGGGTTCTTCTTCTGCGGCATGATCGACGAGCCGGTCGAGAAGCGGTCCGACAGGGTGACAAAGCGGAACTGCGCCGAGGACCAGATCACCAGCTCTTCGGCGAAGCGCGACAGGTGCATGGCGCTGATCGAGGCCACCGACAGGAACTCCAGCGCGAAATCGCGCGCCGACACCGCGTCGAGCGAGTTCGCCATGGGCGCGGCGAAGCCCAGTGCCTCGGCGGTCATCTGGCGGTCGATGGGAAAGCCGGTGCCGGCCAGCGCGGCGGCGCCCAGCGGCGATTCGTTCATCCGCTTGCGGGCATCGCGGACCCGGGACAGATCGCGCGAAAACATCTCGACATAGGCCATCATGTGGTGGCCCCATGTCACCGGCTGCGCGGTCTGCAGATGCGTGAAGCCCGGCATCACCCAGTCGGCCCCGGCCTCGGCCTGCGCCAGCAGCGCCTTCATCAGCGCCTCCAGCCCGGCCTCGGCGGCGTCCAGCTGGTCGCGTACCCAGAGGCGGAAATCGGTCGCCACCTGATCGTTGCGCGACCGGCCCGTGTGCAGGCGGCCCGCCGGTTCGCCGATGACCTCTTTCAGCCGCGCCTCGACGTTCATGTGAATGTCTTCCAGCGCGGTCGAGAATTCGAAGGTTCCGCCCTCGATTTCTGACAAGACCGTGAGCAATCCTTTCCGGATCGCCTCGGCATCGCTATCACTGAGGATGCCCGTGGCAGCCAGCATGGCGGCATGGGCCCTCGACCCGGCGATATCCTGCGCCGCGAGCCGCTTGTCGAACCCGATCGAGGCGTTGATCGCCTCCATGATCGCGTCCGGTCCGGCGGCAAAGCGACCGCCCCACATCTGGTTCGAGGTCTTCGACATGCCCTGTCCTTCGGAGGTCAAATGAATAAGCTGGTTCACGCGCTGCTCTATACCGCCACACTGGCGCTTGCAAACCCGGCGCTGGCCGATGTCGAGGCCGCCAAGGCCTCTGCCACGGGCGACATGAAGAAGCTGGTCTGGCACAGCGACCCCGACCCGGCCTCGGATACGGGTTTCATCACCTTCGACGAGAAGCCGCTGACGCTGGCCGACTGGCAGGGCAAATGGGTTGTGGTGAACTTCTGGGCGACCTGGTGCGCGCCCTGCAAGAAAGAGATGCCGATGCTCTCGGCGCTGCAATCCGACATGGGCAGCGAGACCTTCGAGGTCGTGACCATCGCCACCTCGCGCAACGCGCCCGCCAAGATGCAGGACTTCTTCGAGGAAATCGGCGTCGACAACCTGCCGCTGCACCGTGATCCGCAATCGGCGCTGGCGCGGTCCATGGGCGTGTTGGGCCTGCCGGTGACGCTGATCCTGAACCCCGAGGGCGAGGAAGTCGCCCGCCTGACCGGAGAGGCCGACTGGGCCTCGGACGAGGCCCGCGCGATGCTGACGGCGCTGACCGGCGCGGGATCGTGAACAAACCCCCGGGCCTTGCGGTCCGGGCGGCCCCCGGCTCGCGGGCCTTCGACCAGATCACGATCCACGCGGGACGGGCCTTTGGTCCCCGCAGAGCCATGCCGCTGTGAAACCCGGCCGCAGGGCAGAAGCGGTCTTAGACCTGTCTGAGCATGCCCGGGCGGTAGATCACCGGCGCGGGTTCGACCTCGGGTTCGGGCGCGGCCCCGGTATCGGTTTCCGTGGCGGGCGGATGGCAATCGGGACCCGGAGCGACACGCTGTTCCACGGCTGACGCATCCCCCCGAAAGGGGCTCATCGTGTAAGCCAGCGATGCCGGGATGGCCAAGGCAAGGGCCAGGAACAGGGTGCGCATGTCGTCTTGTCGCTCCGGGTCGTCGGCCCCCACCGACAGGGGCAAACTGGGCGGAATTACGGCAGCGGGCAACAGGGTTTCGCCACAAACCGCCGATAGCGCCCCAGGCCGGAAACAATCCGCCCCCAGGGCGCTGACCGTTGCGCATGCACGTGTGGCTGGCAGCCGCCGCACGGCCAGGGGGGCGAGATCACCCCCTGCGAAAGCCCGCCGCCGGATCACCGGCAATAGGCACCGTTTCCGTGTTGCGCGATGTCGAAGTGGAAGTGGTCTTCGTGGTGGCCGTCGGATCCCGGCCCCAGCACCGTGCCGAAGATCCCGCAGGCCCGGCTGTGCATGGTCTTGAGGTCCGGCCCGTAGGTCTTGGAGCGCCAGTCGTTCAGCACCGTGACCTGCGTGCCGTCGCGCAGGTGGATCGCAGAGATGTCGATGGCCCGGCCCTTGGCATGTTCGGACAGGCGCGCGCCCCGCTTGTGGTTGCGCGTCCGGCAGGCGTAATGCGCCGCGACCCGCAGCTCTCCGATGCCGCCGCCCTTGGCGCCCACCGCCGGCACCGCCGCCACCTGCAACCATTGCTTCAGCGCCTTGGCGGTGCCGCATTCGATGGTGGCCGACTGGCTCAGGCCGATGTGCCCCACCGCCCGCAGCCGCACCGCGTTCTCGACGCCGCAGCCGCCCGGTCCGGGAATGTCGCCGATGGCCTCGCCCACCAGCAGCGGGTCGCCACAGAGCCCCCCGCCCTCGACAGAGCCGTCCTTGCCGAAGGCGGCGGCGAAGAGGGCCTTCATGCCCGCGACCCCCTCCTTGGCCCGGTCCTTCGCGCCCCCGCAGCCGGATAGCATCAGGGCAAGCATCAGGGTCAGGGCAATCGGTTTCACGGGTCTACCTTCGCACGGCCAAAGTCCGGTTTATCCGTATCCTGTCCGGCCTGCAGAATGCCACGGCGGATGGCCCGGGTGCGGGTGAAATAGGCGTGAAGCTGCTCACCGTCGCCCGTCCGGATGGCGCGTTGCAGGGCGAAAAGCTCTTCGGTGAAGCGGCCCAGCATCTCGATGGTGGCTTCCTTGTTGGTCAGGAAGACATCGCGCCACATGGTCGGATCGCTCGCCGCGATGCGGGTGAAGTCGCGAAACCCGGCGGCAGAGAACTTGATGACCTCTTTCTCGGAGACCTTCGACAGGTCGTCGGCCACGCCCACCATGGTGTAGGCGATGAGGTGCGGGATATGGCTGACCACGGCGCAGACGAGGTCGTGGTGGTCGGCCTCCATCCGCTCGGTATTGGCGCCCAGCCGGTGCCAGAACGCCTCCAGCCGCGCGACATCCGCCTCGGGCGTGCCGGGGGTCGGCACGATCAGGCACCAGCGGTTGTCATAGAGCGAGGCAAAGCCCGCGTCCGGCCCGGAATGCTCTGTCCCGGCCATGGGGTGCGCGGGTACGAAATGGACACCCTCGGGGATGTGCGGCGCGACCTCTTCGATCACCGTGCGCTTGACGGACCCCACGTCGGTCACCGTGCAGCCGGGCTTCAGGTGCGGCGCGATCTCGCGGGCCAGCGGGCCCATCGCGCCCACCGGCACGGCCAGCACCACGAGGTCGGCGTCCTGCACCGCCTCGACCGCGCTGTCGCAGACCACGTCGCAGAACCCCAGCTTGCGCGTCTTGTCCCGGCTTTCGGCAGAGCGCGCATAGCCGCGGATCTCGCCCGCCACATCGTCGCGGCGGCAGGCCCAGGCGATGGACCCGGCGATCAGGCCCAGCCCCAGCAGCGCAACCTTTTCGTAGACCGGCGTGCTCATCGCGCGCCGGCCTTGAACTGCCCCACGCAATAGGCCACGCGACGGCACGAGGCCTCGTCCCCCACGGTGATCCGCAGGCAGTTGGGCAGGTTGTAGCCCGCCACGCGCCGCACGATCAGCCCCTGCGTCTGCAGGTAGGCGTCGCAGGCCTCGGCCTCTTCGCGGCTGCCGAAACGGGCCAGCACGAAATTCGCCGTCGAGGTGTCGCAGGGCACGCCGTGCTCGGCCAGCGCCTCGGACAGCCAGGCCCGCAGGCGGGTGTTGTCGTCGCGGCACTTCTCGACATAGGCGGTGTCGCGCACGGCGGCCTCGGCGGCGGCCAGCGCGGTGCTCGACAGGTTGAACGGCCCGCGCACCCGGTTCAACACGTCAATGACGTGCTTCGGCGCATAGCCCCAGCCGACGCGCAGCCCGCCCAGCCCGTAGAGCTTCGAGAAGGTCCGCGTCATCACCACGTTGTCGCGCATCTCGACCAGCCGCGCGCCGCCGTCGTAGCCCTCGACATATTCGGCATAGGCGCCGTCGAGCACCAGCAGGCACTGCGGCGGCAGCCCCTCGGCCAGCCGCTCGATCTCGGCCAGACCGATCATCGTGCCGGTCGGGTTGTTGGGGTTGGCGATGAAGACCAGCCGCGTGTTCTCGTTGCAGGCATTCAGGATCGGATCCACATCCGTCACCCGCTCACGCTCGGGCACCTCGACCGGCGTGCCGCCCGCCGCCAGCGTGCTGATGCGGTACATGGCAAAACCGTGTTCGGTGTGGATCACCTCGGTGCCCGGCCCGGCATAGGCCTGGCAGAGAAAATGGATGACCTCGTCCGAGCCGACGCCGCAGATGATCCGCGCCGCATCCAGCCCGTGCATCTCGGCAATCGCCTGCCGCAGCGCGGCATGATCGGTCGAAGGATAGCGGTGCAGCTCATGCACGGTCCGCCGAACCGCCTCCTGCGCCGCCGGGCTGGGGCCGTAGGGGTTCTCGTTCGAGCTGAGCTTGACCACGTTGCTGACGCCCTCGACGGTGGCCTTGCCGCCTTCGTAGAGCGCAATTTCCATGATCCCGGGCTTGGGTTCGATCTGTGCCATGCCGTTCTCCTTGACCCGGGTTGCATACCTGCCGGGCCGGGCCAAGAAAAGCCGGAAACGGGCGTCAATCCGCGCCGGTCCGGCGATGCCCGCGCCGTGTTTTCCGGGGCGCTTGCGATGAAAGCCGGTTTGCGGCCTTTCCCGCCCGTGTCGGCCTGACCGGGGCCGCGATCTTTCCCGGGCCCCGCCAGATCGGGCGCCGCAGGCCGCTGACCAGCGTCGTCCCGCCGGGCCCGGCCATCCGCGCGCCGATGCCGGGCGACCGGGGGCCGATGATCGTCGCCCAGGGCGACAGCGCGGGGAGGCTGCGGGCCTTCGGCAACAAAGGCCGTTTCGCGGCGCCGACCGCAGGGGCCGGGCTTGTCGGCCCGGTCACCCGGCATGGCGGCAGGCGCGATCACCCGCCCCGCCGCCAGTCTCGCGCCGGTCGCGGGCGGGCGGAAAGCCCTTCACAGCGCAGCGGTCGGGTTGATCCCCGTGGCCGAAAAGGGCTTTCCCCCGGCGGCGACGGCAGCGCGACAGCGCCGGCGTCCCGGCAGGAAGCCCGCGCGCCCTACCCGCCTGCCGAACCGAAGAGCGTGCCCATCCCGCCGTCGACGCGCAGGTCCACCCCGGTGACGAAGCCCGCCGCGTCCGAGGCAAGGAACAGCGCCGCTTCTGCCACGTCCCAGGCCGTGCCCTGACGGCCCATCGGCACCTTGGCGGCGCGCGCCTCGGCCAGCGCCTCGGGGTCGGTGCCCGGGCCGATGAAGCTGGCCGCGTGCGGCGTGTCGATCATGCCCGGCAGCACGCAGTTGGCCCGCACGCCGCGATGCGCGTATTCGATGGCCACCGACTTCGACAGCCGCTGCAGCGCCGCCTTCGACGCCTCGTAGCCGACGTAGCGATACGGCCCGTTCGATTCCCCCGCCAGGCTGGAGATATAGACGATGGCGCCGCCACCCTGCTCGAGCAGCGGCAGGGCCGCCTGCGTGCAGTGGAAGGCCGCGTCGAGGTTCACCGCGAAGACCTTCTGCCAGTCCGCGAAACCGGTCTGTTCGACGCCGCCTGGCGTGCTGATGCCGATGTTGAAATGCAGGATGTCGAGGCCGCCCATGGCGCGCGCCGCCTCTGCCATGCCCTGCGCGGCCCCGGGGTCGGTCATGTCCCCGGCAAAGACCTCTGCCGCGCCGCCTTCGTCGCGGATCAGGGCCGCCGTCGTCTCGGCGGCCTCCGCGTTTCGGTCGACACAGAGCACCGTGGCCCCTTCGCGCGCATAAAGCACCGCCGCCGCCTTGCCGTTGCCCCAGCCTTCGCCAACCGATCCCGCGCCGATCACCACGGCGTATTTGCCCGCGACCCGCCCCATCAGTCGAACACCTTGTTCGGCAGCCACATCGCCAGTTCCGGCCATGCGATGGCCACGCCGAGGATCACCAGCTGGATCAGCACGAAGGGGATGATGCCCCGGTAGATGTCGCGCATCGACAGCAGGTTGCCCGCCGCGCCCTTCAGGTAGAACAGCGCAAAGCCGAAGGGTGGCGTCAGGAACGAGGTCTGCAAATTCAGCGAGACGAGAATCGCGAACCAGTAGATCATGTCGCCCCGCGCCACGTGCTCGCCCAAGTCCATGACCTGCACGATGGGCGCGAAGATCGGCAGCATGATCAGCGTGATCTCGATCCAGTCGAAGAAGAAGCCCATGAGGAAGATCATCGCCATCATCGCCATCAGCAGGCCCCAGTCACCGAAGGGCAGCGCATTGGCGCTTTCGACGATGAAGTGCTCTCCGCCAACCTTGCGGAAGATATAGCTGAAGGCGGTGGCGCCGACGAAGATGAAGAACAGCATCCCCAGCGACCGGATAGAGCCGTCCATGCTGTCCGACAGGGTGGCGCGGTTCAGGCGGTCGCGCAGCGCGCCCAGCAGCAGCGCCGCGCAGACGCCCACACCCGAGGCCTCGGTGGGCGTGGCGATGCCGCCGAGGATCGAGCCCAGCACGGCGACGATCATCACCAGCGGCGCCAGCACCGATTTCAGCGATTCCAGCCAGAGCCCCGCGCGATCCTCGTCCGAGGCGGGCTGGCGCGGCGCAAGCGAGGGTTGCAGGAAAGACCGCAGGACGATGTAGATCACATAGGCGCCCGACAGCAGCAGACCGGGCATCAGCGCGGCGACGAACAGGCGGCCCAGCGAGATCGACAGCAGATCGCCCATGAAGACCAGCATGACCGAGGGCGGGATCAGGATGCCCAGCGTCCCGGCGCTGGCCACGGTCCCGGCGGCAAGGCCCTTGTCATAGCCGCGCTCGACCATCGTGGGGATCGCCAGCGCGGTCAGCATGACGACAGAGGCGCCGATGATGCCGGTCGCGGCGGCAAGGATCGTGCCCATCAGCACCACCGCCAGCGCCAGACCGCCGGGCACCACGCGCATCAGCCGTTGCAGCGTCAGCAGAAGATCCTCGGCGATGCGCGTCTTCTCCATGATCAGGCCCATGAAGATGAACATCGGCGCGGCCACCAGCACCGCGTTCTCGATGGTGCCGGAAAAGATCCGGTTCGGCAGCAGCGTCGCGTGAACCAGCCGCATGTCGCCGGTCCAGACCGCAAGCAGGCCGAAGACCAGCGAGATGCCCATCAGCATGATCGCGACGGGGGCGCCCGAGAACAGCGCCACCACCAGCGACAGGAACATCGCGCCGGGCAGCGCGGCGGAAACCAGCTCGATCATATCCGCGGCTCCAGGTCGGGATTCTTCAGCGCGGCAAGGCAGCGGAACAGCACCGAAAGCCCGCCGAAGATGGTCAGCACGGCGCCAATGGGAATGGCGGATTTCACGATCCAGCGGTTCGGCAGGCCGACCCCGCCCGGCGATCCCTCACCGCGCTGGAAGCTGCGCAGGGTGAAATCGTAGCCGTACCATGTCAGCAGGGCCATGAAGGGGATCAGGAAGGCCACGATGGCCACGATCTCGAACCACAGCCGGGTGTTGCGGCGCATGTGCTGGCTGATCAGGTCGATGCGGACGTGGGCGTTCTCGACGTAGGCATAGCCGAAGCACAGAACCGCGATGGCGCCGTGCAGATGCCATTCCAGTTCCTGCAGCTTGAACGAGCCGGTGGAGAAGAACCGCCGCCCGATCACGTCGTAGAGGATGACGGCCATCAGCACCAGCAGCAGCCAGCCGCAGAGTTTGGCCACCGCCCGGCAGGGCAGCGCCAGCCGTTCGGACCACGTCAGCAAATCCATGGGAAACCTGTAGGGGAAGGGCCGGGCGGCACATCAGCCGCCCGGCGGGAGTGTTACTTGATGTAGGCGAGGTCGGCCCACTTCGCGAAGTCCTGGCGGAACTGCGACAGGCTTTCCCACGCGCGCTTGAAGTCGGCGTCGGCTTCGGACTGCTCGGCCACGACTTCGTCCCAAGCGCCGCGGAAGGCGTCCATCATCTCGTCGTTCCACTGGTGGACCGTGACGCCCGCCTCTTCCAGCTGGGCCAGCGGCTCAAGCTGCTTGGCCTCGCCCTCGGCAGAGGTCAGGGCGACATTGGCCGCGCAGGCGGTCTGGATCGCGAACTGCTTCTGCTCGTCCAGACCGTCCCAGACGTCCTGGTTGATGATGAAGGTGATCAGCGAGGTCTGCTGGTGCCAGCCGGGGAAATAGTAGTTGCCGGCGTAGTCGTTCATCGACACGGACTTGTCGATCAGCGGGAAGCTGACCTCGGCGGCGTCGATGGTGCCCAGACGCAGGCCGGTCAGCGTATCGGCCACCGGCATCGACTGCGCTTCGACGCCCAGCTTCTGCATGACGTTGGCGCCAAGGCCGAAGATCCGCATCTTCACGCCCTGAAGGTCTTCGGGCTTGTTGATCTCGTTGGCGAACCAGCCCGAGGCCTCGGGGACGAGGATGGTGCAAAGCTCGGTGTGGATGTTGTAGGGCTCGGTGATCTCGGCCCACAGTTCCTTGCCGCCGCCCTCATACCACCAGGCGGTGTATTCGCGCACGTCCGGGCCGAAGGGCACGGCGGTGAAGATCGCGGTAGAGGGGATGATGCCCTGCGCGAAGCCCGGAGAATACCAGCCCGCGTCGACCGCGCCGGTGGAGATCGCGTCCCACATCTCGTTGCCGCCGACGATGGCGCCCGGTTCGTTGAACTCGATGTTCAGCTCGCCGCCGGTCAGCTTGGACACCTGCTCGGTCAGGGTGACACCGCTGCTGCCCAGAAGCGGCAGCGAGGACGGGTAGATCGACTGCATCACCGGGTCCTGCGCATGGGCCGCGCCGGTCAGCGCCATGGACAATGCCACGGCAGAGGTCAGGGTCTTCATGGGGTCTCCTCCAGACTATGTTTTCGCGTCCATATGGTGGACGTCTTCTGTTGGCCGGCAGCCTAAGCGGGCCTGCGGGGGAGTGTAAACAGAAAAGTGCCGGCCTCTTGCCAAGCTTGGGATGATCGCGCACGATTGGCCGGAGCGAGGAGAGACCCATCCACATGATGGACATGTATGAGACCCCCGGCAAAGAGGCTGGCGGCGCGCAAAGCGTCGACCGCGCCCTTGCGCTGCTGTCTCTGGTGGGTCAGGGCGGCGGCGCCCCGGTGCCGATGGCGCGGCTGACCGAGGCCACGGGCCTCAGCCGCCCTACCGTGCGGCGCCTGATGCTGGCGCTGATGCGCTCGGGGCTGATCGTGCAGGACGCGGGCAGCCGCGCCTATGCGCTGGGGCCCGAAAGCTACCTGCTGGGGGTGATGGCGCGGCGGCGGCTGGACGTGCTGAAGGTCGCGATGGACAGCCTTGTGCGGCTGGCGGACGAGAGCGAGGAAAACACCTATCTCTCGCTGCGCCGGGGCACCTATTCGGTCTGCGCCCACCGCGAGGAAGGCAGCTACCCGATCCGCACGCAGGCGCTGAAGACCGGCGACCGCCATCCGCTGGGCGTCGGCGCGGGCGCCATGGCGATCCTTGCCGCCCTGCCCGACTGCGAGCGCGCCGAGGTGCTCGAGGTCATCACCCCCATGCTGGCCGAGGGCTACCCCGGCTACACACCCGGGGTCGTGGCGGGGTGCATCGCCGACGCGCAGGCGCGCGGCTGGGCCCTGAACCCCGGCCTCTACCTGTCGAATTCATGGGCCATCGGCATGGCGGTGCGCGCGCCGGGCTTCGACGACCGCCCCGGCGAGGTGCTGGGCGCCGTTTCCATCGCCGCCATCGACGCACGGCTGAAACCCGACCGGCAAGAGGCGCTGGCCGCGCTGCTGCGCCGCGAGGTCACACGCATCGAACAAAGACTGACACATCAGATGACGGGCACGGCCCGCCCCTTGGGAGGAAGACCATGACAGAGCAACCGCAGATCGTCGGCTGGGCGCATTCGAAATTCGGCAAGGCGCCCGAGGAAACCCTTGTCGCGCTTATGCAATCGGTGGTGCCGGACGCGCTGGCCCATGCCGGGATCGGCGCGCAGGACGTCGACGGCATCTTCGTCGGCACCTACAACAACGGCTTTTCCAAGCAGGCCTTCGAGGGCGCGCTGGTCGGCATGGCGGTGCCTGAACTGGCAGGCGTGCCCGCCGTCCACATGGAAAACGCCTGTGCCACCGGGTCGGCGGCGCTGTACGGGGCGCTCGACTTCATCGCCGCCGGGCGCGGCAAGGTGGCGCTGGTGGTGGGCGCCGAGAAGATGACCGCCACCCCCGGCGCGCAGATCGGCGAGATCCTGATGACCGCCGCATGGGGCGAAGAGGAAAGCAGCGACGCGGGCTTTGCCGGTGTCTTCGGCCAGATCGCCGACGGCTATTTTCAGCGCTACGGCGACAATTCGATGGAACTGGCGATGATCGCCGCCAAGAACCACGCCAACGGGATGCTGAACCCCTACGCGCATATGCAAAAGCCCTTCACCGCCGAATTCTGCAACACGGTCAGCGACAAGAACCCCCGCGTGGCGGGCCCGCTGCGGCGCACCGACTGCTCGCTGGTGTCGGACGGCGCGGCGGTTCTGGTGGTGGCGCATCCGGACGTGGCCAAGGATCTTGCCCGCGGCATCGCCTTCAAGGCGCGCGCGCAGGCCAACGACGTGCTGGCGCTGTCGCGCCGCGACCCCTGCGAATTCGCCGGTCCCCGCCGCGCATGGGCGCAGGCGCTGGAGACGGCGGGCGTGACGCTGGACGACCTGAACATGGTCGAGACGCATGACTGTTTCACCATCGCCGAACTGCTGGAATACGAGGCCATGGGCACGGCAGAGCGCGGTCAGGGCGGTCGGGTCATCCGCGAGGGCGTGACCACCCGCGACGGCAAGCTGCCGGTGAACCCCTCGGGCGGGCTGAAATCGCGCGGCCACCCCATCGGCGCCACCGGCGTCAGCCAGCACGTCATGGCGGCGATGCAGCTGGATGGCTCCGCCGGTGACATGCAGCTGGGTGACGTGCGGATGGCGGGCGTCTTCAACATGGGCGGCGCGGCGGTGGCCTCTTACGTCTCGATCCTGGAGCGCGTGAAATGAACCGCGATCCGCGTCTTCCCTGGTCGACCCGCTCGCACAACCTTTCGCATTTCCTGACCAAGAACGCCGCCCGTCTCGGCGACCGTCCGGCGATCATCTGGCAGGACCTGACGATCACATGGGCCGAACTCGACGCCCGTGTCTCGGCGCTGGCCACGGCCTTCGTGCAGGACTTCGGCCTGCAACCGGGCGACCGCGTGATGGTGCAAAGCGCCAACAACAACCAGATCACCGAGGTCATGCTGGCCTGCTGGCGCGCGGGCGTGGTCTGGGTGCCGTCGAACTTCCGCCAGCGCCCCGACGAGGTCGCCTATCTGGCGCAGAAGGCCGATGTCTCTCTGATGGTCTGCGAGGCCGCCTTTCCCGACCATGCGAGCGCCTGCGTCGAGGTCGCGCCGAAGCTGTCCGAGGTCATCTGCATCGGCGAGGGCTTCGGCACGCCCTATGATACGGTCATCGCCGGGCACCTCGGCACCCATATGCCCAACGCCGCCGTGGACCGCGACGCGCCCTGCTGGCTGTTCTTCACGTCCGGTTCGACCGGGCGCCCCAAGGCGGTGGTGCTGACCCATGGCCAGCTGACCTTCACCGCGCTGAACCACCTGCAGGACCTCGTGCCCGGCACCACACCCGAGGACATGAGCCTCGTGGTCGCGCCGCTCAGCCACGGCGCCGGGATGCACCAGCTGATGATGATCGCGGGCGGCGTCTGTTCGGTGCTGGTGCCGCCGGGGCGCTTCGACGTCGCCGCCGCACGGGAACTGGTCGAACGCTACAAGGTGACCAATATCTTCACCGTGCCGACCATCGTGAAGATGCTGACCGAACATCCCTCGGTCGACGAACACGACCATTCCAGCCTGCGCTACGTGATCTACGCGGGCGCGCCGATGTACCGCGAGGACCAGAAGCACGCGCTGCGCAAGCTGGGCAAGGTGCTGGTGCAATACTTCGGCCTTGGCGAAGTGACCGGCTGCATCACCGTGCTGCCGCCGCACGACCACCACATCGAGGACGGGCCCGAGGCGCGCATCGGTTCCTGCGGGATAGAGCGCACCGGGCTGCATGTCTCGATTCAGGACGACGATGGTCGCGAATGCGCGCCCGGAGAGACCGGAGAGATCTGCGTCGCCGGTCCCGCCGTCGCGGCGGGCTACTACATGGACGACGGCGCGAACGAGAAATCCTTCCGCGACGGCTGGTTCCGCACCGGCGACCTCGGCCACATGGATGCAGAGCGGTATCTGTATATCACCGGTACGAAGCTCGGACATGTACATCTCGGGCGGGTCGAACGTCTATCCGCGCGAGATCGAAGAGATCATGCTGACCCATCCGGCGCTGTCAGAGGTCGCGATCCTCGGCGCGCCGCATCCGCGCTGGGGCGAGGTCGGGCTGGCGGTCTGCACCTGCGAACCGGGCCAGAGCGTCACGGCAGAGGAGCTGGCCGCCATGCTGGAACCGAAGCTGGCCAAGTACAAGCTGCCGCAGCGCTACGTCTTCCTCGATGAGATGCCCAAGACCGGCTACGGCAAGATCACCAAGAAGCTGGTGCGCGAGGAACTGGAAGCGCGCGGTCTCTGGCCGGAACCGGAGGCGGTGTCATGAACGTCACCCTCGACAGCCGCGAGATCATCCGCCACCCCGGCACCCCCGCGCCGCAGCCCTGGACCATGGCGCGCGGCACCGCGAAGACGCTGCAGGTGACGCTGCCCAAGGGCGCGGTGCTGATGCAGGCGGTCGCCGAGGCCATGGACGCGGCGGGCGCCGAGTCGGGTGTGATCGAGGTCGGGGGCCCGGTGATCGGCCCCTACCGCTTTGTCGGGCCGGGCCCGTCCTCGGACGGGCTGCACGCGGCATGGTACAGCCCGCCGCGCGGCGGCGACCGGGCCGGGATCACCGACGGCACCGCCATCGTCGGGCGGCGCGACGGCGCGTGGTGGCTGCATTGCCACGCCGTGTGGCAGGATGGCGACACCGCATGGTGCGGCCACCTGCTGCCGGACGAGGTGACGCTGGCCGAAGAGGCCACCGTGACTCTGCACATGATCACCGGCGCGGTCTTCGACGTCTCGATGAACGAGGAAACGCGCTTTCCGATCTTCCACCCGACGCGGGGCCGCGACACGGGCAATGCCGTGCTGGCCAAGCTGGCGCCGCACAAGGACATCACCGAGGCGGTCGAGGAAATCGCCGCCGCTGCCGGTTTCGCCCGCGCCCGGGTGCTGGGCATCGGCAGCCTGATCGGCGCGGTCTTCCATCAGGGCACACCCATGGCCTCGCCGATCTCCGAGGTGCTGATCCTGCCCGGCGCCACCACCGGGGCGGAGACACATCTGCCCATGCACTGCGTCGATCCCGACGACGCGCAGTTCCAGGGCGCCATGGTGCGGGGCAAAGGCCCGGCCTGCGTCACCTTCGAACTGATGCTGTTCGAGATATGACCCCGCTGGCTCCTGTCCGGGCCGGACCACGGGCGGCGCGCCTGCGGCGCCGGAAGACCCCCGGTCCCGGTCAGGCCCCTGCCCGCGCGGGGGCGCGCCCTGATCGCCACCCGGTAGTCCCGCGGGGTCGACCGCACCCGCCTGCGCAGCCGTGACAAAGGGGCCGAATCCGCAGGGCGTTGACCACGGGTCACCAAGCATAGGTCACCCTTGAAATCCGGTCTTCGGGCTATACAGGATAGCCGCGCTACCGGCGCCCTCCCCAAGGTCACAGGCGGCAATTGAACCGACAGAATTCCCGAATGCCAGAACAAGGAGCACAGCATGCTCGGCTTCCTCTCGCGCCCGATGGTGCGCATCGTTGACCGCTACCTCCCCGATCCCTTTGTCTTCGTGCTGATCCTGACCCTTGTCGCCGGGATCGCGGCGGCGCTGACGCAGGAAGCGGGTCCGCTGGAAATCGTGACCTTCTGGGGCGATGGTTTCTGGTCGCTGCTGACCTTCTCGATGCAGATGCTTCTGGTGCTGGTGACCGGCTACCTGATGGCCTCGACGCCGCTGGTGCGGCGCGGCCTTGCGGCGCTGGCGGGCCTTGCCAGCAGCGCCGGGGGCGCCATCGTGCTGGTCAGCCTTGTGTCGCTTGCCGCGTCGTGGATCAACTGGGGCTTCGGCCTTGTGGTCGGCGCGCTCTTCGCCAAGGAACTCGCGCGCATCGTCAAGGTGGATTACCGCCTGCTCGTCGCCTCGGCCTATTCCGGGTTCATCGTCTGGCACGGCGGTCTGGCCGGGTCCATTCCGCTGTCGATCGCGACCGAGGGCCATCCCTTCGCCGAAATCACCGGCGTCGTGCCGACCTCCGAGACCATCTTCAGCGTATACAACCTGTGTATCGTGGTGGCGCTGTTCATCGCGGTGCCGCTGGTCAACCGCGCGATGATGCCCTCTGAAAAAGAGTCCGTCTATGTCGACCCCGCATTGCTGACCGACGACCCCTACACCCGGCCCGACAGCCCCACCCCGGCAGACCGGCTGGAAAACAGCCTTGCGCTGTCGGTTCTGGTCGGCGCCGCCGGTGTGGCATGGCTGATCCAGTATTTCGCCACGGGCGGCGGGCTGTCGCTGAACGTCATCAACTTCCTGTTCCTGACGCTGGCGATCCTGCTGCACGGCACGCCGAAGAACCTGCTGAACGCGCTCGGCGACGCGGTGAAGGGCGGCGCGGGCATCGTGATCCAGTTCCCCTTCTACGCGGGCATCATGGCAATCATGGTCCAGTCCGGCCTTGCCGCCAGCATCTCTGAAGGGCTGGTCGGCCTTGCCTCGGCCAGCACCCTGCCCTTCTGGTCCTTCCTCTCGGCGGGGATCGTGAACTTCTTCGTGCCCTCGGGCGGCGGGCAATGGGCGGTTCAGGCGCCGGTCATCCTTCCGGCGGCAGAGGCCCTTGGCGCCGATCTGGCGCGCACCTCGATGGCCGTGGCCTGGGGCGACGCCTGGACCAACATGGTGCAGCCCTTCTGGGCGCTGCCGATCCTCGGCATCGCCGGGCTGCGGGCCAAGGACATCATGGGGTTCTGCGTCGTGCACCTGATCCTGTCGGGCATCATCATCGCGGTCGGCCTGACCTTCCTCTAGGTCCCGCAGCGGCCATCACCGGCAAGACCACGAAAGGCCGGGTGCAGCGATGCACCCGGCCTTTTTCCATGGCGCGGTACTCTGCGCGGCGCCCCAAGCGCCTGCCTGCCGAGGCCAGCGACAGGCGCCTGCGGGCCGGGCCGGGCGGGCGGCGGCGCAGCCGGTCGCGGAACCCGGGCCAAGGTCACGCGCGGCACAAAAAAGGCCCCGCGATCACGCGGGGCCGAAGCAAGGCGGGTTGCCCCCGGCGCCGGGGGTGTGCCTCTCAGACGTGGTCGTCCTTGGCGTAAGAGCCCTGTCCGTGGCCCGCCATGCCGCCCGAGACCTCTTCGGTGGCCTCGTCCGCCAGCTCTTCCGGCAGGACGAGGTTCAGCACGATGGCGATGACCGCCGCGGGCAGGATGCCGCTTGTCGCCAGAACCTGAATCGTGCCGGGCAGGTATTGCAGCGCGTCCGGTTCCAGTTGCAGGCCCAGACCCAGCGACAGGGCGATGGCGAAGATCACCATGTTGCGGCGGTTCCAGTGCACGTCCGACAGCATCGAGACGCCCGCCGCGACCACCATGCCGAACATCACGATCACGCCGCCGCCCAGAACCTCGATCGGCACCGAAGAGATGATCGCGCCGATTTTGGGCACCAGGCCGCAGAGGATCAGGAAGATGCCGCCGATGGTGACAACCGTGCGGCTCATGACGCCGGTCATGGCGATCAGGCCGACGTTCTGGCTGAACGAGGTGTTGGGCAGCGCCCCGAAGAGACCCGAGATCGCCGTGCCGATGCCGTCGGCGAAGGTCGCGCCACGGATCTCGTGGTCGGTGGCCTCGCGGCCCGCGCCGCCCTTGGTGATGCCGCTGACATCCCCCACGGTTTCGACCGCCGAGACGAAGCTCATGAGGCAGAAACCGACAACGGCGGCGACCGAGAACTCCAGTCCGAAGTGCAGCGGATTGGGCAGGGCGAAGGGCGCGGCAGTACCGACGTTGCCAAGGTTCACCTGCCCCAGCGCAAAGGCCAGCACATAGCCGACCAGCAGACCGATGAGCACCGCAGAGACCGACAGCATGCCGCGGGCGTAGAACTTCAGCCCCAGCGTCACGACGATCACCGTGCCCGCCATGAACCAGTTCAGGCCCGACCCGTATTCCGGCGTGCCGATGGCGGGCACACCCCCGGCGGCGTATTGGACACCCACCTTGACCAGCGCGAGGCCGATCATCGTCACCACCAGGCCGGTCACCAGCGGCGGCAGGGCAAAGCGGATCTTGCCGATGAACAAGCCGAGGACGGCGTGGAACAACCCGCCCACGAAGACCCCGCCCATCAGCACCGCGATGGCGTCGACCCCCTTGCCCGAGACCAGCGGGATCATGATCGGGATAAAGGCAAAGCTGGTGCCCTGCACGATGGGCAGGCGCGCGCCGACCGGGCCGAAGCCGATGGTCTGGAACAGCGTGGCGATGCCCGCGAAGAACATCGACATCTGGATCATGTAGATCATTTGCGGAAAGTCGGGAGAGTTCGAGCCAAAGCCGAAACCCGCCGCCCCGCAGACGATGATCGCGGGCGTCACGTTCGAGACGAACATGGCCAGGACGTGCTGGATGCCCAGCGGCACCGCCTTGATCATCGGCGGCGTGTAATTCGGATCCCTTAGCTGCTCGGGTGTTCCGATGGATGTGTCTGCCATTCTTGTCGTCTCCCTCTGGATGTGGGTGCCGGCTCCTCCTCCGGCTGCCCATTCAGTCTTCTACGATGTAAGCGTCCTCGAAGCGGTGCTCCTGCAGGTTCTCCCCCCGCCGATCCGGTCGACCACGGCAAAGAGGCCGGAACCGGAGAGCGGGGTCAAAACCCCGTGCCACGTGTTGCGATGGAAATTGATCCCCTGCCCGGGCGCGGTGCGGAAGGCGAGCGGCGTGCCCGGTTTTCCGGCATCGTCGGGCGCGACGACGACCAGAAAGCCGTCCATCGACATCGGCAGGAAAGCCTGCGACCCCAGCGGGTGCCGCTCCATCAGCTTCAGCGTGACGGGCAGGCTGCACAGCTCTGACCTGAACAGGCTGATGCCCGCCCGGCCCGCTTCGGTGAAGTCCAGCGTGGCGCGGTCGTGGTAGCGCCCGCAGAGGCCCTGATTGATCAGCTTGTCGGGCGCGCCCGCGGTGTCGAGGATCTCGCCGAAAGGGGCGAAGGCCTCGGGCGTCAGCGGTTGTATACGGATTGTACTCATGCGCCCAGCTTCTCGATCAGGCGCAATTCGGCGATGCGTTCGACCTGTCGGCAGGCCTCGGCGAATTCGGTCGCGCGGTCGTTGCCGATGCGGCGGTGGAAGGCCTCAAGGATCGAGGCCTTGGTGTTGTCCTTCACCGCGATGATGAAGGGGAAACCGTGGCGCTCGACATAGTCGGCGTTGAGCTTCTGGAATGTCTCGCGTTCCGCGTCGGTCAGCATGTCCAGCCCCGCGCCCGCCTGTTCGGCGGTGGATTCGGCGGTCAGCCGCCCGGCGGCGGCAAGTTTGCCCGCAAGGTCCGGGTGCGCAGTCAGCACGCCCAGCCGCTGCTCCTCCGTGGCCGAACGGAAGACCCGGGCAAGTGCATTGTGCACCCCCGCCGCGCTGTCGCTATAGGTGCCCAGTTCCAGCGCATGCGCGCCCTCGGCGATCCACGGGCTGTGCTCGAAGATGCCACCGAACTGCGCCACGAAGGTCTCGCGGTCCATCTGCGAGGGCGTCACGCCGGTGGGCGCCGGATGTTCGGCGGCCCAGTGGTCGGCAATTTGTTCGCGCGTGGCGAACCAGACGCCCTCGTGGCCCTGCATGTATTCCATGACGCGGCGAAGCGCGGCCATGCGGCTGGGGCGCCCGATCAGGCGGCAGTGCAGACCGATCGACATCATCTTGGGCGCGCCCGCCTGCCCCTCGGCATAAAGCACGTCGAAGGCATCGCGGACCATGGCCTCGAAATCGGCACCCTGCGTGTAGCCCGCCTGGATCGCGAAGCGCATGTCGTTGCAATCCATGGTGTAGGGCACGATCAGCTGGTCCTTGCCGCCCGCATGCGTCCAGTAAGGCAGGTCGTCGGAATAGCTGTCGGCGATATAGGCAAGCTCGCCCTCTTCCGCCGCCAGCGGGATCGTGTTCATCGAACAGCGCCCGGTGTACCAGCCGCGCGGCGGCGTGCCCGTAACCTCGGTGTGCAGGCGGATCGCCTCGCGGATCTGCGCGCGTTCCTCTTCGGCGGGCATGTCCTTGTGTTCGACCCATTTCAGGCCGTGGCTGGCGATCTCCCAGCCCGCATCCTTCATCGCCTTCACCTGCTCGGGCGCGCGGGCCAGCGCGGTGGCGACACCATAGACGGTGATGGGGGTGTCCTTCAGCAGGTCATGCACGCGCCAGAACCCGGCGCGGCTGCCGTATTCATAGATCGTTTCCATGTTCCAGTGCCGCTGCCCCGGCCAGGGCGCGGCGCCGGTGATCTCGGACAGGAACCCTTCGGACGCGGCATCCCCGTGCAGGATGTTGTTTTCACCGCCCTCTTCGTAGTTCAGCACGATCTGCACGGCGATCTTCGCGCCGCCGGGCCAGTTCGCCTGCGGGATGCGGGGGCCATAGCCCGCCATGTCTCTGGGATAACGCTGCACGTCTGTACCTCCGATTTCCTTACGTCATAATCCAAGAAATTGCCGCTCATTATCAAAAAATATGCGAAGGAGCCTCAAACCACGGCGTCTTTGCCCGGGGCGGCGCGACGGGTATGACGGGACAAACCTTGCAGGAGATCGAGACATGAGCGGATATCTGACGACACACGTCCTTGATACGGCGCGCGGCTGCCCTGCGGAAGGCATCCGGATCGTGTTGTATCGCCTCGCGGGCGACACGCGCGAGAAACTGGCAGAGACGGTGACGAATGACGACGGGCGGACCGATGCGCCGATCCTGCCGGCGGAGCGTTTTGCCACCGGGACCTACGAGCTGGTGTTCTTCGCGGGCGACTACCTGCGCGCCACGGGTCAGGCCGAGGGCGATGTGCTGTTCCTCGACGAGGTGCCGATCCGGTTCGGCATGGCGGATGCCGCAGCGCATTACCATGTGCCGCTGCTGCTGTCGGCCTACGGGATGAGCACCTACCGGGGCAGCTGAGCGGTCAGCGCCGTCCGGGCTGCGCTTTTTGCCAGTTTCGCAACCGCTTTCGCCGGTCGGCCCTATCCGGTGGCCAGAACCCGGGCCGCCCTACCCGGCCGTCTGAAAGACCGCGCCGATCCGGTCGATCATGTATTCCATGAAGATCCGGGTCTTGGGATCCTGCCGCCGCCGGTGGGTGAACAGGCAGGCCATCTGGATCGCCTCGGGCGGGGTCTTTTCCGCCACCGGCACCAGCGCGCCGGATTTCAGATGCTCGGCCACCTCGAAGACCGGCTTCAGCACAATGCCGTGGCCCCCCAGCGCCCAGTCGGTCAGCACGTCCCCGTCGTCCGATTCATAGCGCCCCGCCACGGCGAAACGGCGTGGCCCCTCCGGCGTCTCCAGCCGCCACTGGAACTCTGCCGCGCCGGGGAAGCGCAGGTTGATGCACTCGTGCTTCTCCGCCAGCAGCGCATCGCCATCGGCGGGCATCCCGCGCCGCGTGATATAGTCCGGCGAGGCACAGAGAACCCGGGGCACGTCGGCGATCTTGCGGATGCGCAGGTTGCTGTCCTCGGGCTGGCCAAGGAAGAAGGCAAGGTCCAGCCCCTCGGTCGTCAGGTCCACCTTGCGGTCGGTCAGGCGCAGCCGCACCGAAACCTCGGGGTATTCCGCCAGGAACCCCGGCACCTGCGGTGCGATCAGCCGCCGCCCGACGCCCAGCGGCGCCGCCACGTAGAGCGCGCCCTTCAGGTTTTCGGTCACGTTGACGATCTGCGCCTCGGCGCTGTCCACCGCCTCCAGGATCTCTGTCGCGCCGCGATAGAAGCTCTTGCCATGCTCCGTCGGCGTCAGGCTGCGGGTGGTGCGCTGGAACAGCCGCACGCCAAGATGCTCTTCCAGCTGAGAGATCCGCGAAGAGGTCACCGCCGAGGAAATGCGCAGATCGCGCCCCGCCGCCGACATGCTGCCCAATTCGTAGACACGGACGAAAGTGCGGATATTGTCGAAGTAGGACATGGCTCTGGTTCCGGTTTCATGATCGGCACAGACGGTCCCGCGACCGAAACGAAGACAGCCGACATGGGAACCCGAACAATCCGACCCTGCATTCTTCGGTTTTTTTGATGCTGCTTGGTCTTTCCTGCAAATAGCAGAGAAAATTTCGTTCCGCTACTGTCGCGACACTCATCGACCCCGGAGGACACCATGTACGACTTCGCCATCATCTGGGACTGGATCGCCTTCAGCGTCCGCTGGCTGCATGTCATCACCGCGATGGCCTGGATCGGCGCGTCCTTCTACTTCATCGCGCTCGACCTGATGCTGAAACCCAACGGCGACCTGCCCGAAGGCGCCTATGGCGAGGAATGGGAGGTCCACGGCGGCGGCTTCTACCACACGGTCAAGTACCTCGTGGCGCCCGCGTCGATGCCCGAGCACCTGACATGGCACAAGTGGCAAAGCTACGCGACATGGCTGTCCGGCGCGGCGCTTCTGATGATCATCTACTGGGTCGGCGGAGAGCTTTTCCTGCTGGACCCGACCAAGGCCGACCTGGCCCTGTGGCAGGGCATCCTGCTTTCGGGCGGTTCGCTGACCATCGGCTGGCTGGCCTATGACGCCATGTGCAAGTCCAAGCTGGCGGACACCCCGACGCTGCTGATGCTGCTGCTGTTTGTGATCCTCGTGGTCATGTCCTGGGGCTATCACCAGATCTTCACCGGGCGCGCGGCCCTGCTGCACCTCGGCGCCTTCACCGCGACCATCATGACCGGCAACGTCTTCTTCCAGATCATGCCGAACCAGCGCATTGTCGTGGCCGACCTGAAGGCCGGGCGCACGCCGGATGCCAAATACGGCAAGATCGCCAAGGTGCGCTCGACCCACAACAACTACCTGACGCTGCCGGTGGTCTTCCTGATGCTGGCGAACCACTACCCGCTGGCCTTCGGCACGCAATACGCCTGGATCATCGCGGCGCTGATCTTCCTGACCGGGGTCACGATCCGGCACTACTTCAACACCATGCACAAGACCGGCAAGGGCCCGCACTGGACCTGGCCGGTGACGGTGGTGATCATGGTGCTGATCGCCTGGCTGTCGACGCAGTCCGGCATGGATAGCTACGAGGAAAGCGAGGCCCGCGCCCTGACCCCCTACGAGGAGAAATTCGCCTCTGCCGAGAGTTTCGAGGATGCCTATTTCACCGTGGTCGGCAATTGTTCCATGTGCCACGGACGCGAGCCCTCGTGGGAGGGGATGCACTGGCCGCCCAAGGGCGTGGTGCTGGAAACAGAGGCCGACGTGGCGCGCCACGCGGACCAGATCTACCTGCAGGCGGGGCGCTCACATGCCATGCCGCCGCCCAACGCGATCCAGATGACGCCCGAGGCGCGGCAGCAGATCGTGACCTGGTATCGCTCGGTCACGGTCGGCGAAAGCTGACCGCGCCCCGGCGGGACGTCTACAGGCTGCTTTGATCCACCGCTGATTTCAGCCGCCGCAGCGGGGTCGGCGGGGAAATGCGGGGCCTTCACGGCCCCGCACAGCGTTTACTCGGCTGCCTCGGCATAGTCCGACATCGGCGGACAGGTGCAGACAAGGTTCCGGTCGCCAAAGACGTTGTCGACGCGGTTCACCGGCGGCCAGTACTTGTCGACCCGGAAGGCGCCCGGCGGGAAACAGCCCTGCTCGCGCGAATAAGGCCGATCCCATTCCTTCACGAGGTCTTCCATCGTGTGCGGCGCCAGCTTCAGCGGGTTCTTCTCGGCGTCGATCTTGCCGTCCTCGATGGCGCGGATCTCCTCGCGGATCGCCAGCATGGCATCGCAGAAGCGGTCGAGTTCGGCCTTGGTCTCGGACTCGGTCGGTTCGACCATCAGCGTGCCCGCCACCGGCCAGCTCATCGTCGGCGCATGGAAGCCGCAATCGACCAGCCGCTTGGCGATGTCCTCGACCGTGACGCCCGCCGATTTCTCGAAGGGCCGGGTGTCGAGGATGCATTCATGCGCCACGCGCCCCTTGCCGCCGCGGTAAAGCACGTCATAGGCGCCCTCCAGCCGCTTGGCGATGTAATTGGCGTTCAGGATCGCCACGCGGGTCGCCTGCGTCAGCCCCTCGCCGCCCATCATCAGGATATAGGCCCAGGAGATCGGCAGCAGCGAGGGCGAGCCGAAGGCCGACGCCGAAACCGGCCCGACCTTGCCCGACAGCGGGTCGCCGGGCAGATGCGGGGCAAGGTGTTCCTTCACGCCGATGGGGCCCATGCCGGGACCGCCACCGCCATGCGGAATGCAGAAGGTCTTGTGCAGGTTCAGGTGGCTGACGTCGCCGCCCAGATCGCCGGGCCGCGACAGCCCGACCATGGCGTTCATGTTCGCCCCGTCGATATAGACCTGCCCGCCGTGTTCGTGGGTGATCGCGCAGACCTCCTTCACCGTCTCCTCGAAGACCCCGTGGGTCGAGGGATAGGTGATCATGCAGGCGGCCAGCGCGTCCGAATGCTTCGCGGCCTTGGCGCGGAAGTCATCCAGATCGATGCTGCCCTGCGCGTCGCATTTCACCGCCACCACCTTCCAGCCGACCATCTGGGCCGAAGCCGGGTTGGTGCCATGGGCGTTGGTCGGGATCAGGCAGACATTGCGCTGCCCCTCGCCGCGCGCCGCCTGCCAGTCGCGGATCGTCAGCAGGCCCGCGTATTCCCCCTGCGCGCCGGAATTCGGCTGCATGGAAAAGGCGTCGTAGCCGGTGATCGTGCACAGCTTGGCCGAGAGGTCGTGGATCATCTCGGCATAGCCCGCCGCCTGATCCTTGGGCGCATAGGGGTGGATCTTGGAAAACTCGTCCCAGGACACCGGCATCATCTCGGCGGCAGAGTTCAGCTTCATCGTGCAGGACCCCAGCGGGATCATGGCACGGTCCAGCGCAAGGTCGCGGTCCGCAAGACGGCGCATGTAGCGCATCATCTCGGTCTCGGCCCGGTTCATGTGGAAGACGTCGTGCTGCAGGTAGTCCGTCTGCCGCACCAGCCCTTCGGGCAGGCGATAGCCCGCGTCGAAATCCTCATCCTTGCGGACCAGGCCGAAGGCGCGCCAGACCGCCTCGATGGTGGCGGGGCGGGTGCGCTCGTCCAGCGTGATGCCCACCCGGGTCTTGCCGACACGGCGCAGGTTCAGCCCCTGCTGCACGGCGGCCTGCAGGACGCCGCGCTGCAACAGGCCCACATCCACGGTGATGGTGTCGAAGAACTGCTTCGGCTCGACGGCAAAGCCCGCCGCCTCCAGCCCCTTGGCCAGCCGCACGGTCTTGCGGTGGATCCGCTGGGCAATGGCGCGCAGCCCCTTGGGCCCGTGGAAGACCGCGTAGAAACCCGCCATGACCGCCAGCAGCGCCTGCGCGGTGCAGACGTTCGAGGTGGCCTTCTCGCGCCGGATGTGCTGCTCGCGCGTTTGCAGCGCCAGCCGGTAGGCCTTGTTGCCGTGGCTGTCGATCGAGACACCCACGATCCGCCCCGGCATGGCGCGCTTGCAGTCCTCGCGGCAGGCCATGTAGGCGGCATGCGGGCCGCCATAGCCCAGCGGCACGCCAAAGCGCTGGGTCGAGCCCACGGCAATGTCGGCACCCATGGCCGCAGGCTCCTTCAGCAGACACAACGCCATCGGATCGGCAGAGACGATGCCCACCGCGCCCGCCGCGTGCAGGGCCTCCATCTGCGCCGTCAGGTCGCGCACATGGCCGAAGGTGCCGGGATACTGGAAGATCGCGCCAAAGACCGACGCGGCGTCCAGCGCCTCGGGATCGCCCACGACCACCTCGATGCCCAGGGGCTCGGCCCGCGTCTTCATCACGGCGATGTTCTGCGGGTGGCAGTTCTCGTCCACGAAGAAGGCCTTCGCCTTCGTCTTCGCCACGCGCCCCGCCATGGTCATCGCCTCGGCGCAGGCGGTCGCCTCGTCCAGCAGCGAGGCATTGGCCACCTCCAGCCCGGTCAGGTCGCAGATCATGGTCTGGTAGTTCAGCAGCGCCTCCAGCCGCCCCTGCGATATCTCGGGCTGGTAGGGTGTATAGGCCGTGTACCAGGCCGGATTCTCGAAGATATTGCGCAGGATCGCGGGCGGCGTGACCGTGCCGTGATAGCCCTGCCCGATCAGCGAGGTCATCACGGTGTTCTTGCCCGCCACCTGCTTCATCCGGTACAGCAATTCCCGCTCGGACAGCGGCTTGCCGAAATCCAGCGGCTCGGCCTGCCGGATCGCCGCCGGCACGGTCTCTTCGATCAGCGCGTCGAGGTCCGAGACCCCCAGCACCTCGAACATGCGCGCCATCTCTTCGGGCGAAGGCCCGATATGGCGGCGGTTGGCGAAATCATAGGGAAGATAGTCGATGGGATCATAGGTCATGGCACAGCCTCTCCATCCGGGGGACGAACCCCCGGCTTCTTCTTGGCAAAAATACCCTCCGCCGGAGGCTCCTGCCCTCTCAACCGCCACAAGCGGCAAGGCAGGGCGCGGGCCCCGGCAAAGGCCCCCGGGCCGGGGTCGCCCCGAGCCGCGTCGTCAGGAGATGAACGCCTTGTAGGCCGCGTCGTCCATGTAATCGTCCATCTGCGCGGGATCGGCGGGCCGGATCTTGAAGAACCAGGCGTCGCCCTCGGGGTCCTCGTTGACCTTGCCCGGATCCGCGACGATGGCCTCGTTGACCTCGACGATCTCGCCGTCGATGGGCGCGAGGATGTCGGACGCCGCCTTGACGCTCTCGATCACCACGACCTCGTCGTCCTTGCTGACCTCGGTGCCGGTCTCGGGCAGTTCGACAAAGACGACGTCCCCCAGCTGCTCCGCCGCATGTGCGGTAATGCCCACGACGACAAGGTCGCCCTCGGTTTCAAGCCATTCGTGCTCTTCGGTGAATTTCATACCGGTCTCCTGTCGTTCACCGTTTGAATCCCGCCGGGACGAAGGGCAGTTTCACCACCTCGACCGGCATTCTCTTGCCCCGGACCGCGCCGTAAAGCCGGGTGCCCGGCTCTGCCTTTGCGGTCGGGACGTATCCCATGGCCACCGGCCCACCCGAGGTGGGGCCGAAGCCGCCAGAGGTCACCCGGTCGATCTCGACCCCGCCCTCTGCGCTGTCGTAAAGCACGGTGCCCTCGCGCATCGGCGCCCGGCCCTCGGGCTTCAGCCCGACACGGCGGCGCGGCGCACCGCCGGACATCTGGCCAAGGATCACCTCTTCGCCGGGAAAGCCGCCCGCGCGGTCGCCCTCGATGCGGCGCACCTTCTGGATCGCCCGGGTCAGCCCCGCCTCGACCGGGGTTGTCCTGTCGTCGATGTCATGGCCGTAAAGGCACAGCCCCGCCTCCAGACGCAGGCTGTCGCGCGCGCCAAGGCCGATGGCCTCCACCCGCGCGTCCTCCAGCAGGGTCTTCGCCAGCGCCTCCGCCGCCGCATCCGGCACGGAGATCTCGAAGCCGTCCTCGCCGGTATAGCCCGACCGCGAGACCCAGCACTCGGCCCCGTTCAGCGTCACGGTGGCCACATCCATGAAGGCCATCTCCGCCACCTCGGGCGCAAGCCCCGCCAGCACCGCCTCGGCCTGCGGGCCCTGCAATGCCAGCAGCGACCGGCCCTCGACCAGCTCGACCGTCACGCCACGCGGCTCCAGATGGGCGCGCATCCGCTCCAGGTCCGGCCCCTTGCGGGCGGCATTGACCACCACGAACAGGTGGTCGCCCCGGTTGGCGATCATCAGGTCGTCCTCGATCCCGCCGTCGCGGTTGGTGAAGAAGCCGTAGCGCTGCCGCCCCGCGCCGATGCCCGCGACATCCACCGGCACCAGCGTCTCCAGCGCCGCGGCCACAGCCTCGCCGCGCAGAATCACCTGCCCCATGTGGCTGACATCGAAGAGCCCTGCGGCAGAGCGCGTGTGCAGATGCTCCTGCATCACGCCAAGCTTGTACTGCACCGGCATCTCGTAGCCGGCAAAGGGCACCATCTTCGCGCCAAGCGCGTGATGCAGCCCGTTCAGTTCGGTCGTTTTCAGATCGTCGTCCGCCATGCGCCTTCCCGGTCCCCGAGCGCAGCGCGACGGGGCATCTCTGGCCCGGGACCATCCCAGACCGTCCATGCCCCCTCTGTCCCTTCGCCTGAGATCGTTATCCCTTCGGCGCCCCGGTCCTGCCGGGATCTCTCCAGAGTTCGTGAATCGCGACGGTCCATGGGGCCTGAGCGTTTCCGGGGCGGTTGCGCCTTCGGCACCGGCAAGGCCGGTTCTCCCGTCGTGATCGTTCCAGAGGCTAGTGCAGGTCACCGGCATTGACAAGGACACCCGCGCCGCTTTTCGCACGACACGGGCCCTTTGGGGCGAGAATGGTCATCAGGTCGGCATTGTCGCAGACCAGATCCTCCAGCGTGATCGGGTCGAGCGTGGCGTAGAAGGCCTGCGCCGCCTGCGCCAGCGCATCCCGCAACCGGCAGGCCCGGGTCAGCGGGCAGGTGTTGTCCACATCGGCAAAGCACTCGGCCAGCGGCACCGGCGCCTCGAGCGCCCGGAACACATCGCCGATGACGACCTCCCCGCCGAGCAGGGCCAGCGTCAGCCCGCCGTTGCGACCGCGCTGCGTGCTCAGGAAGCCCAGTTGCGCCAATTGGTTGATGACCTGCGCCAGGTGGTTTTCCGAGGCATTGCAGCGCCCGGCGATCTCGTGTTTCGTCACCAGCCGCCCGGGATTCCCGGCGCAGAACATCAGGACACGCATGGCGATATTGGTTCTCTTGGTGACGCGCACGTAGGACTCCTCCGGGACACAAATGGCGCAGGCACCCTACACCAGCCCGGCAAAGCCGCATTTGACTTGCATCAATGCACAGGGTTAGTGGCGGCATGAAACACGCCTATTTCTTCGGCTACGGCTCTCTCGTGAACCACGCCACTCATGGCTTCGCCCCGGTCCACAAGGCCAGTGCCCGCGGCTGGCGCCGGGCACGGCGCGCGGTCCCCGACCGCGACCTCTGCTTCCTGACCGCCGTGCCCGATGCCTCCGCCCGCATCGACGGGCTCATCGCCCCGGTCCCGCCAGAGGGTTGGGCCACGCTCGACCTGCGCGAGGAAGCCTACCTGCGCCGCGACGGCACGGACCAGATCGACCACGCCAGCGAGGCCACCGAGATCGCGCTCTACGCCATCGCCGAGGGCCGCAGCACCGATCCCGGCCCCGGCAACGGCATCCTGCTCAGCTACCTCGACGTCGTCATCCAGTGGCTACCTGCACCATTTCGGCCCCGAGGGCGTGGCGCATTTCTTCGACAGCACAACCGGCTGGAACGCCCCGATCCACGACGACCGCGCCGCACCGCTCTACCCGCGCGCGCAGATCCTCACGCCCGAGGAAACCGCCATTGTCGATCATCACCTGTCACGGCTTGGCACCCCGGCCCGCACATCCGGGTGAGCCCTGCGCTTCTTCTTGGTCCAAATACCCTCGGGGGGCGCGCGCAGCGCGCGGGGGCAGAGCCCCCTTCCGCCGCGCCTCAGCCCGGCTTCTTCTGCAACAGCGGCATCACATCCGCCATCTCGGGCCCCTTGGCGCGCTCGGTGACCGCCTTGCGCAGCGGCATGAACAGCCCCTTGCCCTTGCGGCCCGTCGCCTCTTTCACCGCGGCGGTCCAGGTGCCCCAGGTCGCGGCGTCATAGGGCGGCTCGCCCAGCATCGCCAGCGCCTCGGCGACGAAATCGCGGTCCTCTTCGGCCACCATCGGCGCGGCGCCGTCGCGGAACAGCATCCACCAGTCGGCCATGTCCTTGCGGATGGTGATGTTCTCGCGCACCACCGACCAGAAGGCCCCGGCCCTGTCCTCGGGCACACCCAGCGCGGCGATCTCTTCGGCCACCGCCTCCAGCGGCAGGCCGTGCAGCTTGCGCGCGGTCAGCGGGTACAGGTCCTGCACGTCGAACTTCGTGGGCGCCGATCCGAACTGCGACAGCTCGAAGCCCTCGGCGATCTCGTCCAGCGACATCCGCAGCTCGACCGGCTGGCTCGACCCCAGCCGCGCCATCAGCGACAAGAGCGCCTCGGGTTCGATCCCGCTTTCGCGCAGGTCGCGCAGCGACAGGGTGCCAAGGCGCTTGGACAGCGACTCGCCCTGCGCGCCGGTCAGCAGCGAATGGTGGGCGAAGGCGGGCGGCTCGCCGCCCAGCGCGCGGATCATCTGGATCTGCGTCGCGGTATTGGTCACGTGGTCGTTGCCGCGCACGACATGGGTGATGCCCATGTCGATGTCGTCGCAGACCGAGGCCAGCGTATACAGGAACTGCCCGTCGGCGCGGATCAGCACCGGATCCGACAGGCTGGCCGCGTCGATCGACACCTCGCCGAGGATGCCGTCTTCCTGGGCAATCCGCTCCTGATCCAGCTTGAAGCGCCAGACACCCGGCCCCCGCTCGTCGCGCATCTTGGCCTTCTCGTCCTCGGACAGCGCCAGCGCGGCGCGGTCATAGACCGGCGGCTTGCCCATGTTCAGCTGCTTCTTGCGCTTCAGGTCCAGTTCCGTCGGCGTTTCCCAGGCCTCGTAGAAGCGGCCCATCTCGCGCAGCCGGTCGGCGGCCTCGTGGTAACGGTCCAGCCGCTGCGACTGCCGCTCGACCCGGTCCCAGGTCAGGCCCAGCCATTCCAGATCCTGCTTGATCGCGTCGACATAGGCCTCTTTCGAGCGCTCGGGATCGGTGTCGTCGATCCGCAGCACGAAGGTGCCGCCGGTCTTGCGGGCGATCAGATGGTTGAACAGCGCGGTCCGCAGGTTACCGACGTGGATGTAACCGGTGGGCGAGGGTGCAAAGCGGGTGACGGTCATGACAAGGGCCTCCTGACAGGGGGCGGTGTTTTCACATGGGCGGGGATTTGTCCAGATTCCGGTTTGCACCGGCGGGGCGGATAGCCTTTCCTGCGCCCGAAGGAGACCACGATGACAGAGATCCTCACCGTCACCCTGAACCCCGCGCTGGACCTCGCGACTTCGGCGCCCTTCGTGCGGCCCGGGCCGAAGCTGCGCTGCGCGCCGGAAACGGCGGAACCCGGAGGCGGTGGCGTCAACGTGGCCCGCGCCATCACCCAGCTTGGCGGGCAGGCCCGGGCACTGGTGGCTTTGGGTGGCCCGAACGGCGAGGCGCTGCGGGCACTGTTGCAGGCGCAGGGCCTCGACCTGCTGGAGGTGCCCGCGCCCGGCCAGACCCGGCACAGCTTTTCCGTCACCGACGAGGGCACCGGCGAACAGTACCGCTTTGTCCTGACCGGCCCGACATGGGGCGACGCCGACCTCGACGCGGTGCTCGACCGGATTGACGACAGCGCCGCCGGGAATGCCTTTGTCGTCCTGTCGGGGTCCATGCCGCCGGGGGCACAGCCGGGCTGGATCACCCGCGCCTGCAACCGTCTGGGGCAGCGGCGCGTGGTCGTCGACACCTCTGGCCCGCATCTGGCGGCGCAGGCGGTCGGCCCGCAGCCCACGCCCTATGTGCTGCGCATGGACAGCCACGAGGCGATGGAGCTGGCGGGTGACCCGCTGGCGACCCGCGAGGACAGCGCCCGCTTTGCCGAGACCCTGCGCCAGCGCGGTGCGGCGCGGATCGTCATCATCGCGCGCGGCAGGGACGGGTCGGTCATGGCGGATGGCGACGGGCTGTGGCGCGTGACGGCGGAGAACGAGACCGTGGTCAGCGCCATCGGCGCGGGCGACAGCTTTGTCGGGGCCTTCGTCATGACGCTGGCCGAGGGTCTCGGTGCCCCCGAGGCGCTGCGGCGCGGGGCCGCCGCCGCCTCTGCCGCCGTGCAAAGCGCGGGCACGCAGCTGTGCCTGCCCGACGACTACGCCCGGATGCTGGACCTGACGGAGCTGGACCGGCTCTGATGCGGCTTTTCCTTGCGCTGAGCCTGCCGGAAGAGGCGCTGGACCTGCTGTCGGACCTTCAGGACGGCATGCCGGAAGGCCGCGCCGTGGATCTGGATACGCTGCACCTGACGCTGGCTTTCCTTGGCGAGACCCCCGCCGAGGCGCTGCCCGAAATCGACGCCGCGCTGCGCAGCATCCGCGCCCCGGCCATCGCGCTGCATTTTCATGGCGGCGCGGTCTTCGAGGGTCGGCTGAACCGCGTGGTCGCCGTACAGGCCGAGGGCGGCGCGGCGCTGACGGACCTGCACGACCGCATCCGCTCGCGCCTGCACGGCATCGGCATGGCCCTGCCCCGGCGGCGTTTCCGTCCGCATGTGACCCTGCTGCGCACGCGCGACAAGCGGGCCGCCACGCTGGGCCTTGCGGCGATCCCGCCCGGGGCGCTGGGGCCCTTTGCCTGCGACAGTTTCGGCCTGTTTTCCTCGGTCCTGCACCCGGACGGCGCCCGGCACGAAGAGCGGGCCCGCTATCCGCTGACCGGCATTTGACCCGGCTTTGGGACACGGCGACCCGATCGGCGGCACGGCGCCCGGAGCACAGGGCGTCAGCGCCGGGCGCTGAAGGCTATCCTCGAATGGAAAGGCCGCGCTGGGACCGCGCGCCTTGCCCTGTCGCTGCGGTGATCAGCGCGGCGAGCGTTTGGCGAGGATACGTTGCAGCGTGCGCCGGTGCATGTTCAGCCGCCGCGCGGTTTCCGACACGTTGCGGTCGCACAGCTCGTAGACGCGCTGGATGTGTTCCCACCGCACGCGGTCGGCGCTCATGGGGTTTTCCGGCGGCGGCGGGAGGTCGTCACCGCGCGCCAGCAGCGCATTGGTGATGTCGGTCGCATCGGCGGGTTTCGACAAGTAGTCGGTAGCGCCGATCTTGACCGCGGCGACGGCGGTGGCAATGGCGCCGTAGCCGGTCAGCACGACGATCCGGCTGTCGGGCCGTTTCTCGCGCAGCACCTCGACCACGTCCAGCCCGTTGCCGTCTTCCAGCCGAAGGTCAACCACGGCATAGGCCGGGGGCCGGGCCGTGGCGATGGCCGTCCCGGCGGCAACCGATCCCGCCATCTCGACGTCGAAGCCGCGCTTTTCCATCGCCTTGGCGAGGCGTCTCAGGAACGGCTCGTCGTCGTCCACAAGAAGAAGGGACTTGTCCGGGCCAAGGTCGTCCTGATCGCGATCCGCCACTGATGGTCCTCCAACGTTTCCCAGCCCTGGGAGAAAGTCTTACCCGCGCCTCAACTTATGGTCAAACGCAACCTAAGTGCCTGTCAGGAAGCGTCAATGTAGCAGGCAACCGTATCGGCCATCTGCTCCGGCGTCGCCTCGCGCCGGAAGAAGTCGACAAAGCCCTCGTCGGGCAGGACGAGGTAGGTAAAGGTCATGTGGTCGACCAGATAGAACTCGTCGCCACTGTCCTGCGCCTTGTAATAGGTGCGATAGGCGGCGGCGGCGGCCTTCACCTGCTCGGGCGAGCCGGTCAGGCCGATCGCCTTGTCATGCAGGTTCGAGGCAAAGTCACCGACCGCCTCGGGCGTGTCGCGGGCCGGGTCGATGCTGATGAAGACCGGCGTCGCGCTGTAGCCGCGCTCTGCCAGCACATCCACCGCCTCGGCATTGCGCGCCATGTCGAAGGGGCAGATGTCCGGGCAGAAGGTATAGCCGAAGTAGACCAGCGTCGGCTCCGTGATGACGTCGGTGTCGGTCACCGTCTCGCCCTGCGCGTTCAGCAGTTCGAAGGGGCCACCGATCTCGCCCGCCGCGGTGCCGTTGCGGCACTGGGCGAAGGCGTCCGATCCCGAGGACTGCATCGTGTAAAGCCAGCCGCCACCCACAAGGGCGACAACGGCGACGGAAGCGGCGATTGCGGCAAGACGCTGCATGACTCGGGCCTCTCAAGCGGTTACAGAGTGGGAGTTACAGGACCAAGCCGCAGGTGCAAGAGGGGCAAAAGGGCGCAGATGGCCGATACCGAACTGGGTTTGCTGGGCGCGCGCCAGCGCAGCAACTGGATTCGCCTGCGCACCATGATCCTTCTGCGCTGGTTCGCGGTGATCGGTCAATTATCCGCGATCGTGATCGCGCAGCGGCTCTACAACCTGCAACTGGAACTGGGGCTGTGCTACCTGGCCGTCGGGATCTCGGTGGTCGGCAACCTCGTCGCGATCTTCATCTTTCCGGAAAACAAGCGCCTGAGCGAAGGCGAGAACTTCCTGATGGTGATGTTCGACCTCTTGCAGCTGTGTTTCCTGCTGTTCCTGACCGGCGGGCTGCACAATCCCTTCTCGCTGCTGGTTCTGGGGCCGGTCACCGTCTCGGCGGCGGTGCTGTCGCTGCGCTCGACGGTGATCCTTGGCGCCACCGCGCTGTTCCTTGTCTCGGCCATGGTGGAATACCATATGCCGCTGCGCACGGACGAGGGCTTTGTCCTGCGAATACCGGATATCTTCGTTTACGGGCAATGGGTTGCCATCGTCATCGCGGTGGTCTTCATCTCTGTCTATTCGCGCCGGATCACGCGCGAGATGCATTCCATGTCCGATGCGCTGGCCGCGACGCAGATGGCGCTGGCCCGCGCGCAGAAGCTGAACGACCTGGGCGGCGTCGTCGCGGCGGCGGCCCATGAACTGGGCACGCCGCTGGCGACGATAAAGCTGACCTCGTCGGAACTGGCAGAAGAGCTGGAGGGCGACCAGCGCGAGGACGCACTGCTGATCCGCGAACAGGCGGACCGCTGCCGCGACATCCTGCGCGGCATGGGCCGGGCCGGAAAAGACGACCTGCACATGCGCCAGGCGCCGCTGATCGAGGTCATCCGCGAGGCCGCGGAACCGCATCAGGACCGCGGCAAGGAGATCGTCATCGAAAGCGGCCCCGGGCCGGGCGGCGGCTACAACCAGCCGCTGATCCTGCGCCGCCCCGAGATCATCCACGGGCTGCGCAACCTCGTTCAGAACGCGGTGGACTTTGCCCGCACGACCGTCTGGATCGAAGCGATGTGGACCGACGACCTTGTCTCGATCCGCATCCTCGACGACGGGCGCGGCTTCCCGCCCCACCTGCTGGGCCGCATGGGCGATCCCTTCATGCGCCGCCGTCGGTCCGATGCCGACCGCAGGCAGCGCCCCGAATACGAGGGCATGGGCCTTGGCCTGTTCATCGCCAAGACCCTGCTGGAGCGCAGCGGCGCGGAACTGGGCTTTGCCAACGGGTCCGACCCCTTCTCGCCCATGCACAACGCCGGAGAGCGCCGTGGCGCCATCGTCGAGGTCGCCTGGCCCCGGTCGAAGGTCGTGGCGGAAAGCCATCCCCCCGGGAAACCTATGGGAGAGAATCGCCTTATAGAGATATAGTCCGACCAGGGAGACCTTAACGTCCTGTTAACCAAGGAATTCTACACAGGTTGGCGGGGGCGGTTGGGGAAGGAACCGGGATTTGGAGGATATACTCTTTCTGGCGATCGGTGCCGGGGTCGGCATTGCCGTTCTTCTGGCACTGGGTCTGTTGCTGGCGGTCGGCAGGCAGACGCGCGGGCGGCAGGCGCCCGACGCGGGCCGGCTGACCTCTGTCCTGCTGATGCGCAATGGCCGTGTCGTCGATCACAGCCCGGACCTCGTCACCCTGCTTGACCGTCCCGCATTGACCGGGCTGGACTGGGAGCCGCTGCGCGAGGCCTTCTCTGCCGGCTTTCCCGACCTGCCCGCACGGGCACCGGACAGCCACCGGGTCTGGCACTGCGCCCTGCTGGACGAATGCACCCTGACCGCAGAGCCGCTGGCCGACGGGCTGCGGCTGACGCTGTCCTGCGTGCCCGACGGCGCCGCCGCCGTCTTTCGCGCCGCCGCCCTGCTGCCGGAATTCGACCGGCTGTCCGACATTGCGCTGCGCGCGCCGGAACCGGTCTGGGAGATGGACGAGGACGGCGCCGTGATCTGGCACAACGAGGCCTACGCAGAGCTGTGCCGTGACGCCGGGCACGACCGCCCCGAGGTCTGCCCCTTCGCACTGCCGCTGCCAGAACATGGCACCGCCCGCAGCACCCGCGTCAGCCTGCGCAGGCAGGCCGGGACGCAGGTCAGCTGGTTCGAAATCTCGTCGCGGTCGATTTCTTGCGGCTGGATGCATTACGCCAAGAGCATCGACAGCCTCGTGAACGCCGAGATGGCGCAGCGCAACTTCGTGCAGACCCTGACGAAGACCTTCGCCCATCTGCCCATCGGGCTGGCCGTCTTCGACAGGGACCGCCAGCTGGTGCTGTTCAACCCGGCACTGCTGGACCTGACGCATCTGCCGGTGGATTTCCTGTCGGCCAAGCCCAACCTGCTGTCCTTCTTCGACCACATGCGCGAAAGCCGCATGATGCCCGAGCCGAAGAATTACACCAGCTGGCGGGGCAAGCTGTATGACGTGGTCTCTGCCGCGCGCGAAGACCGCTATTGCGAAACCTGGAACCTGCCGTCGGGCCTGACCTACAAGATCACCGGCCGCCCGCATCCCGACGGCGCCGTGGCCTTCCTGATCGAGGACATCAGCGCCGAGATCTCGCTGACCCGCCGCTTCCGGTCAGAGCTGGAACTGACGCAATCGGTGCTTGACTGCTTTCCCGAAGGCGTGGCGGTCTTCTCGCGGCTGGGCGTCCTGACCTTCTCGAATGCGGCCTACCGCGCGCAATGGAAATGCGACCCCGACAGCGCCTTTGCCGAGGTCACCATCGTCGATGCGACGCGGGACTGGCAGGCAAAATGCCAGCCAAGCCCGATCTGGCAGGAGATCCGCGAGTTCGTGCTGGTGCTGCGCGACCGCAGCGCATGGGACAGCGATATCACCCTGACGGACGGCGACCGGCTGGTCTGCACGGTCGAACCGGTCGCGGCGGGGGCCACGATGGTCCGTTTCACCCATCCGGCCCGGCCCGCCGAGGCGCTGCCGCTGCTGCGGAGCAGCTCTGGCGGCTGACCGGACGAACGGGCTTGCGCGGCCCGCACGCCCGGGTATTTTCGCCGCCATGACGACACCCCGACGCCGGACCCTTACGCTGCGCTCGCCCGAGGAAACAGCCGCCGTCGCCAGACGCATCGGGCAGGCCCTGACGGCGGGCGACGTGCTGCTGCTGTCCGGGGGCATCGGCGCCGGGAAGACGCATTTCGCGCGCGCGCTGATCCATGCGCTGCAAGACCCGCCCGAGGACGTGCCCTCGCCGACCTTCACGCTGGTCCAGACCTACGACACCACCGCCGGAGAGCTCTGGCACGCCGACCTCTACCGGCTGACCGGCCCCGGCGAGATCGAGGAGCTGGGCCTGCCGGAGGCCTTCGACAGCGCGATCTGCATCGTGGAGTGGCCCGACCGGCTGGGCGATCTCACCCCGCCGCAGGCGCTGTCGCTGTCCTTCGAGACCCTCGCCGAAGAAGACGCCCGGGCGCTGACCCTCAGCTGGACCGCGCCGCGCTGGGACACACTGGACACGGGGGCGGCATGCGCTTTCTGACCGATTGCGGCTGGGGCGGGGCCCGGCATGTGCCGCTGGCGGGCGATGCCTCGTCCCGGCGCTACACGCGGCTGGTCCGCGACGGCGAAACGGCGATCCTGATGGAGGATCCCGAGGGCGACGTGGCGCTTTTCGCCCGGCTGGCGCGGCATCTTTCGGGGCTGGGCCTGTCGGCACCGCGCATCCTGTCCGAAGACGGCGCGGCGGGGCTTCTTCTGATCGAGGATCTTGGCGATGGCTTGCTGGCGCGGCTGGCCACCGACGCCCGGACAGAGCGCGCGCTGTACCTTGTGGCGACTGAGGCGCTGGTGACGCTGCACCGCGCGCCGCCGCCCGACGGCCTGACCATGGCCACGCCGGACCACCTGACCGGCATGATCGACCTCGCCTTCCGGCACTACACCAAGGCCCCGGAGCTGCTGGCGCAGGCACAGGCGGCGCTGCACCCCCTGCTGGAGCAATACGCCCGGCCCGCCGAGGTGATGATCCTGCGCGACTACCATGCAGAGAACATCCTTCACCTGCCGGACCGGCCCGGCGCGGCGGCGGCGGGGCTGCTCGATTTCCGAGGATGCGCTGGTCGGGCACCGGGCCTACGACCTTGTCTCTCTGCTGGAGGATGCCCGCCGCGACGTGGCCGGGGAAACCCGCGCCGCCTGCATTGCACACTACTTGCATGCAACGGGTGAGGCGCCCGAGACCTTCGCCGCCGCCTTCGCGGTTCTGGGGTTCCAGCGCAACCTGCGGATCCTCGGCATCTTTGCCCGGCTGGCCCGGGAACGAGCCAAACCGCATTACATCGACCTGATCCCGCGGGTCTGGGGGCATCTGGCCCGCGACCTGTCGCACCCGGTGCTTGCGCCGCTGAGGCCGGTGATCGCCGCCCTGCCGGCGCCGACCGCAACCCATCTGGAAAGCCTGAGACCGTGATGCCCGATGCCGTGATGCTTTTCGCCGCCGGATTCGGCACGCGCATGGGCGCCCTGACCGCAGAGCGGCCCAAGCCGCTGATCGCGGTCGCGGGCCGTCCGCTGCTGGACCATGCCCTTGCCCTGACCGCAGGGGTCCCGACCCGCGTCGTGAACGCCCATTACCGCGCCGAACAGGTCATCGCGCATCTGAAGGACACCAACATCGCCGTCTCCGTCGAGACGCCGGAGATCCTCGACACCGGCGGGGGGCTGCGCCATGCGCTGCCCCTGCTTGGCACACAGCCTGTATACACGCTGAACACCGATGCCGTCTGGAGCGGCCCGAACCCGCTGGACCGGCTGGCCGCGGCATGGCAGCCGGATCGCATGGACGCGCTGCTGCTGTGCATCCCGCTGGCGCGCGCGGTGGGGCGCAGCGGCGGCGGGGACTTTGCGCTGGGGCCGGGCGGCGCCCTGATGCGCGGCGGCGACTTCGTCTATACCGGCGCCCAGATCGTCAAGACCGACGCCTTGGCCGGGATCGGGGAAAAAGCCTTTTCCCTCAATGTCCTGTGGAACCAGATGGCACAGGAAGGAAGGCTTTTCGGCACCGCCTATCCGGGCCGTTGGTGCGATGTGGGCCACCCCGAGGGCATCACGCTGGCAGAAGAGATGCTGGCCGATGTTTGACACCCCCGGCCCCCGTCTCTTCGGCACCGCGCCCGGCGTCGACTTTCCCCGCGCGCTGGTCCGGGGCCTGCGCGACCGCGTGCAGGGCCCACCCGACGCCATGGCCCGGGTCGAGCTATACGTGAACACAACCCGGATGGCGCGGCGCCTGCGCGAGGTCTTCGACGCCGGCCCCGCCGCGCTTCTGCCCCGCGTGCGGCTTGTGACCGACCTCGCCGATCCGCTCAGCGCCGCCGAGCTGCCGGACCCCGTGCCGCCGCTGCGGCGCCGGCTGGAGCTGACCAACCCGGTATCCCGCCTGCTGGACGCCCAGCCCGACCTTGCGCCGCGCGCCGCGCTGTTCGATCTTGCCGACAGCCTTGCGACCCTGATGGAGGAAATGCAGGGCGAGGATGTCCCGCCGGAAAAGATCGCGGCGCTGGACGTCACCGACCAGTCGGGCCACTGGCAGCGCAGCCTTCAGTTCCTCAATATCGTGCAGGACTACTTTGGCGACGACACCGCCCCCGACGCGCAGGCCTTTGCCCGCCTTGCCCTGCGGATGCGGCTGGCCGCATGGCAGGCCGATCCGCCGCAGCATCCCGTGCTGGTCGCGGGCTCGACCGGGTCGCGCGGCACCACGCACGAGCTGATGTGCGCCGTCGCCCGCCTGCCGCAGGGCGCGGTGCTGCTGCCCGGCTTCGACTTCGACCAGCCGCGCGCGGTCTGGGACAGGCTGAACGAGCCGCTGACCGGAGAGGACCACCCGCAGTTCCGCTTTGCCAAGCTGATGCAGGCGCTGGATCTGGCGCCCGGCGATGTGCTGCCCTGGACCGGGGACGCGGCCCCCGCCCCCGCGCGCAACCGCACCGTGTCGCTGGCGCTGCGGCCCGCGCCGGTCACGCACCAGTGGCTGGCGGAAGGCCCGGCTCTGCCGGATCTGCCCGGAGCCATGGAGGGCGTGACCCTGACCGAGGCGCCCAGCACGCGCGACGAGGCGCTGGCCATCGCGCTGCGCCTGCGGCAGGCGGTGCTGGACGGCCAGACCGCCGCGCTGATCACGCCGGACCGGATGCTGACGCGGCAGGTCACCTCGGCGCTGGACCGTTGGGACATCACGCCCGACGACAGCGCCGGAACGCCCGCCCAGCTGTCGCCCCCGGGGCGGCTGTTGCGGCATGTGGCAAGGCTGTTCGAGGCACCGCTGACCGCCGAGGCCCTGCTGACGCTGCTCAAGCACCCGCTGGTGCATCGCGGCGCCGGGCGCGGCCCGCATCTGCGCAACACCCGCGAGCTGGAACTGCACATTCGCCGCACCGGCATGCCCTTCCCCGACCCCGGTGCGCTGCTGGACTGGGGCACCGAAGTCGCCCCATGGACCGCGTGGGTCACCGGCCTGTGCGGGCAGGACCGGACGGGCAAGCGGCCCCTGGCGGACTGGCTGGCCGATCACATCGCCCTGGCGGAACGCCTTGCGCGGGGGTCCGACAGCGAGGATGCCTCGGCGCTCTGGGACGAGAACGCGGGCCGCACCGTGCGCGACGCCGTCGAGGCCCTGCGCGCCGAGGCGCATCGCGCCGCCGACCTGACCGCGCGCGACTATGCCGACCTCTTCGACGCGGTGCTGTCCCGCGCCGAGGTGCGCGACCGCGACGCCGCGCATCCGCTGGTGCTGATCTGGGGCACGCTCGAGGCGCGCGTCATGGGCGCCGACCTCTTGATCCTTGCGGGCCTGAACGAGGGCAGCTGGCCCGAAAGCCCCGGCGCCGACCCCTGGCTGAACCGGCAGATGCGGGCGCAGGCGGGGCTGTTGCTGCCGGAACGGCGCATCGGCCTCTCGGCGCATGACTTCCAGCAGGCGGTCGCCGCGCCCGAGGTCTGGCTGACCCGATCGCTGAAATCCGACGACGCGGAAACCGTGCCCTCGCGCTGGGTGAACCGTCTGGTGAACCTGATGACCGGCCTGCCGCAACGGAACGGCCCGCAGGCGCTGGCCGCGATGCGGGCGCGCGGCGCGCACTGGCTGGCGCTGGCCCGCGCCGCCGAGGCGCCGATTGCGGCCGCGCCCGCGCACCGGCCCTCGCCCGCGCCGCCGCTGGAGGCGCGCCCGGAAAAGCTGTCGGTGACCGAGATCAAGCGCCTGATCCGCGACCCCTATGCGGTCTATGCCCGCCGCACGCTGGGGCTGAAGCCGATGGACCCGCTGATGCAGGCGCCCGATGCGCTGTTGCGCGGCATCCTGCTGCACGACATCCTCGAAACCTTCCTGACCGCCGCGCTGGAGGACCCCGCCCGCCTCGATGCCGCGACCCTGACGCAGATCGCCCGCGACAAGCTGGCCGAGGTGCCCTTCCCGACGACCCGCGCGCTGTGGCAGGCGCGCATCGCCCGGGTGGCCGCGTGGTTCGTCACGACAGAGCGCGCCCGGCAGGACCGCGCCACGCCCTCTGTCGCGAATTTCGAGAAGACCGGCGAGATCGTGGCGCAGGGCGTCACCCTGACCGGCAAGGCCGACCGCATCGACATCGACGACCGCGGCCTTGCGGTGATCTACGACTACAAGACCGGCGCCGCGCCCTCGAAATCCGAACAGGAACATTTCGACAAGCAACTGCTGCTGGAGGCCGCGATGGTGCAGCGCCGCGCCTTCCCCGGCCTTGCGCCGCGCGACGTGGCGGGCGCCGTCTTCGTCTCGCTGAAACCGGGCGACCCGAAAGAGGTCCCCGCACCCTTGGACGTGGCCCCGCCCGAAAAGGTCTGGGAGGAGTTCATCGCCCTGCTGACCGCCTATGCGGACCGCGAAAAGGGCTATTCGGCGCGCCGGGCCCTGCAGAAGGACAATGACGTGTCGGACTACGACCACCTTGCCCGCTTCGGCGAATGGGACGTGACCGACCTGCCCGAAACCGAGGTGCTGGAATGATCCGCGACGAGGCCACCCAGCGGCAGGTGGACGCCGCCGAACCGGGCAATTCGACCTGGCTGGCCGCCAACGCCGGGTCGGGCAAGACCCGCGTGCTGACCGACCGGGTGGCGCGGCTGCTGCTGGAGGGCGTCGACCCCAGCCACATCCTTTGCCTGACCTACACCAAGGCCGCCGCGACCGAGATGCAGAACCGCCTGTTCCGGCGGCTGGGCGGCTGGGCGATGCTGGCAGAGCCGCTGCTGCGGGACGAATTGCGCGCCCTGGGGGCCGACGACCAGCTGGACACCGAGGCGCTGCAACAGGCGCGGACGCTGTTTGCCCGCGCCATCGAGACACCGGGCGGGCTGCGCATCCAGACGATTCACTCGTTCTGCGCGGCGCTGTTGCGGCGCTTCCCGCTGGAGGCCGGCGTCAGCCCGCAGTTCCGAGGAGATGGAGGACCGCGCCGCCCAGCTGATGCGCGCCGAGCTGCTGGACCGCATGGCCGACGGGCCGCAGGCCGGGCTGGTGCACGGCATCGCGCCGTTCATCAGCATGGACGACGACACGCACAAGCTGCTGGCGCAGATCGCGGGCATGGCAGAAGATTTCGCCACGCCCCGCACGCCGCGGGACATCCGCGCCGCCTATGGGCTTGGCGCGGATCAGGACCACGCGGCGATGCTGGGGCAGGTCTTCCTTGGGTCCGAAACCGATCTCTGCGCCGCCCTGCAAGAGCCGCTGAAGGCGGGCGGCAAGACGGACCAGACGCTGGCCGAGGGGCTGGCCGCCTGCACGGCGCCGGACCTTGCGGGCTTCGCGGCGCTGAAGTCCGCGCTGCTGACCGACGCGGGCACGATCCGCAAGACGCTGGGCACCAAGGGCGTGCGCACCGCGCATGGCACGCTGTTCGAAAAGCTCGACCAGCTGGCCGCCCGCGTCGAAGGCGCACTGGAGACCGAACGCGCGCTGGCCTGTGCAACGCGGGACATCGCCCTGCACGCCTTTGCGCAGGCCTTCCTGCCCGCCTATGCCGCCGAGAAGGAGCGGCGCGGCTGGCTCGACTTCGACGACCTGATCACCCGCGCCCGCGACCTGCTGTCCGATCCCAAGGTCGCGGACTGGGTGCTTTACCGGCTTGACGGCGGCATCGACCATATCCTTGTGGACGAGGCACAGGACACGTCCCCCGTGCAATGGCAGGTGATCGAGCGGCTGGCACATGAGTTCACCTCGGGCGAGGGTGCGCGGGCAGAGGTCCGCCGCACGATCTTCGTCGTCGGCGACAAGAAACAGTCGATCTACAGCTTTCAGGGCGCCGACCCGTCCGAATTCGACCGCATGCGCGAGGATTTTGCCGACCGCCTGCGCCGCACCGATGCGCCGCTGGTGCCGATGACGCTGGAATTCTCCTTCCGCTCGGCGGAACCGATCCTGCGGCTGGTGGACAACACCTTCATGGACGCCGAGGCCTCGGGCTTTGCCGCCGACCAGAAGCACCGCGCCTTCAAGGCGGCGATGCCGGGCCGCGTCGATTTGTGGCCGGTGGTCGAGACAATCAAGGAGGAAAAGCCCGGCCCCTGGTTCGAACCCGTCGACCGCGTCGGCCAGACCCATGCCACGGTGATCCTCGCCCGCCGGGTGGCGCTGTTCGTCCGCCGCACCCTCGACGCGGGCACGCCGCTGCCGGTCGAACGGGGCCACAGCGGGGAATATCAGGCGCGGCCCGTGCATGCGGGCGATTTCCTGATCCTCGTGCGGTCGCGCGCGCGGCTTTTCAAGGAGATCATTCGCGCCTGCAAGCAGGAGGGCATTCCCATCGCGGGCGCCGACCGGCTGAAGGTCATGGCGGAGCTGGCGGTGCGCGACATCATCGCGCTCTTGCGCTTTCTCGCCACGCCCGAGGACGACCTGTCGCTGGCCACGCTCTTGCGCTCGCCCCTGTTCGGCTGGTCCGAGCAGGCGCTGTTTACGCTCTCGCATGGCCGCAAGGGCTATCTGTGGGAAACACTGCGGGCGCGGCGCGAGGCCCACCCCGAAACGCTTGCGGTGCTGGACGACATGCTGGGGCAGACCGACTTCCTGCGCCCCTACGACCTGATCGAACGTCTGCTGACGCGCCACAGGGGGCGGCGCCTGCTGATCGGGCGGCTGGGGCCAGAGGCCGAGGACGGCGTCAACGCGCTGCTGCAACAGGCGCTGGCCTATGAACAAAGCGCCGTGCCCTCGCTGACCGGCTTCCTTGAATGGGCGCAGGCGGACGACCTGCAGATCAAGCGCGCGCCCGACAGCGCCGGGGAGGTGCTGCGCGTCATGACCGTACATGGCGCCAAGGGGCTGGAGGCGCCCATCGTCATCCTGCCCGACTGCGCCCAGCCCGACACCGCCCTGCGCGGCACCTTCCTGACCGACGCGGACGGCCCGCTGTGGAAAGCCGGCGCGAAAGAGCAGCCTGCCCGCCAGACCGCCGCCGTCGAGGCCGCCAAGCTGAAAGAGGCGCAAGAGCGCGACCGCCTGCTCTATGTCGCCCTGACCCGGGCCGAGAAATGGCTGGTGGTGGCCGCTGCCGGGGAACTGGGCAAAGAGGGCCTGTCCTGGCACGAGAAGGTGCGCCGCGGGATGCAGGCCTCGGGCGCGGTCGAGCAGGTCTTCGACTTCGGAGAGACCGGCACCGAGACCGGCTTGCGGCTGGGAGAGGCGGATTTCGCCGCCCTGCCGCTGGTGACCCACGACCGGCCCGCGCCCGAAAGCGTCGCCCTGCCGCCGCAGCTGATGACCCCGGCCCCCACGCCGGAAAGGCGCGTCGGCACGCGCAGCCCCTCGGACCTTGGCGGCGCCAAGGCCCTGCCCGGCGCCTCGGGCGATACCGAGGACCGCGCCAAGCTGCGCGGGACGCTGGTGCATCTTTTCCTCGAACATCTCGCGCCGCTGGGGGCCGAGGCGCGCGGTGCGGCCTCCGAGCCGCTGGTGTCGTCGCTGTCGGACCAGCACGCGGCGACCTTCCCGGCAGAGGACTTGCGCGCCCTGTGCGACGAGGCCCTGACGCTGCTTTCCGCCCCCGCGCTGGCAGGGATCTTCGCCGCCGACGCGCTGGCCGAGGTGCCGGTGACCGCCGACCTCGGCCCCCTGGGCCGCGTGCATGGTGTCATCGACCGGCTGGTGGTCGCGCCCGACCGCGTGCTGGCGGTCGACTTCAAGACCAACCGCACGACGCCGGACAGCGCCGGGGATACGCCGGAAGGCCTGCTGCGGCAGATGGGTGCCTATGCCGCCGCGCTGGGGCAGCTGTACCCCGACCGGCGCGTCGAAACGGCGATCCTGTGGACATGCAGTGGGCAGCTCATGCCCCTGCCGCACGATCTTGTGACGGCGGCCTTGCAAAGGGCCGCGCTGCCTTGACCTTCACCCGGTGCGTCCATACCTTCCGCCTCCGGACACGCCGCCCAACGCCCAACCTGATAGGAGAGATCCCATGGCCACCGTTGCCGTCACCGACGATACCTTCGAGAGCGAAGTGAGGAATTCCGACCTGCCCGTGGTCGTCGACTTCTGGGCCGAGTGGTGCGGCCCCTGCAAGCAGATCGGCCCCGCCCTGGAAGAGCTGTCCGAAGAGATGGACGGCAAGGTGAAGATCGTGAAGATCGACGTCGACAGCAACCCCAACACCGCCGCCGCCATGGGCGTGCGCGGCATCCCCGCGCTGTTCATCTTCAAGGACGGCCAGCCGGTGTCGAACCGCGCCGGTGCCGCCCCCAAGGCCGCGCTGCAAAGCTGGATCACCGAAAGCATCTGAGCTTTCGCCTGACTAATAATGAAAGGCCCCGGCATCGCCCGGGGCTTTTTGTTGGCCGGCAGGCAGAAGCCGCGCCATCGGCGGGCCGTGGTCCGGCGATCCGCCGTTTCAGGATGGCACTTTATCCCGGCCAGGTCCGTACGACCTCACTCAGGTCGCGCGCCCATCTGCCAAATCGACGGGCCCCGGGACGGCCCGTCGATGGCGCGGCGGCTTCGCCTTGATTCCGCGCCTGATGGTCGATCGCAGTCGATCGCTCGTTGCAGAAGCGCCGTTTGGTCGATCGCGGCTCGACAAGTCCTTGGGCAACCGCCTGCGGATTGGATCAGCCCACAAAAAAGCCAACCCCCTCGCGTCACCCCTCCCCAAACACCCGCTCCGCCAGCCTGCCCAGCCGCTGCAGGCGCCGCGTCTGCCCCGCCGAGCGCGCCATGCGCCGCGCCGGGATCGCAGCCCAGTCCATCAGGAGGCGCACATGCAGCAGGTACTGCACCGAAGGATCCTCGGGGCCGACAAGATCGTATCCCTCGAAGAAGGCGGCCAGCAGGTCGGGCTGCACCACCGCCCCCGGCGGCAGCGCGTCCAGATCCGCGAAGACCCCGGTGTAATGCAGCAGCAGCCGCGCGATGTCGAAGCCGACCGGCGCGGAATGCAAGGCCGAGAAGTCGATGCCCCAGCTGCGCGCGCTATCCAGCAGGATATTGCGCAGGTGCATGTCGCCATGGGTGGCCGAGGATACCGTCTGCCGCCCCTCATGCGCCCCGGCCAGCGCGATCACCGCCGCACCGTGGCGGGCGAACTCAGCGGGGCGGGCCAGCGCGATCTCTCCGGCCTCCTGCTGGCGCATCAAATGCCCCACATGGTCGCGCATGAAGCGTGGCTGAAAGACCCGCGCCTCGGTCCCGCTGGCGCGGTGAAAGGCCGCCAGCCAGCGCCCGGCGCGGCGCAGGACATCCGCCGCCTCGGCGCCATGGTCGAGCAGGTCATAGACCGTCCGCCCCGGCGCGGCCTGCATCAGCACGGCGCGCGCGCCGGTGTCGAAGGCCAGCAGCGCGGGCACAGCCTCGGCGCCGGTCGCCATGGCTTCGACCGCGCGGGCCTGCGCCTGCACCAGCGTGACGAAGGGTTTCTCTGCGACCGGGTGGAAGATGCGCTTGAGGATCACCGCGCCCGCGGGCCCCTCGTATCGCATCACCACATGCCGGTGCGTGGCGGTGTCCTTGCGCCATGTGCGGGTGACAGCGTAGCCCCCCGGATCAAGCCCCGCATCCCGGGCCAGCCGCTCCCACACCGTGTGATCGGTTGGAATCTCCATTCAGATCAGTGCCTTGGCCTACCCCGGTTGCAATGGCAAACCATTGCACAGATATAGGTCTGAAAGGAAGGGATGCAGATGCAAGATAGCGATTTCCCCGGCTGGCACGGCACCACGATCATCGGCGTGCGCAAGGGCGGCAAGGTTGTCGTCGCGGGCGACGGACAGGTCAGCCTGGGCCAGACCGTGATCAAGGGCACCGCGCGCAAGGTGCGCCGCCTCTCGCCCGGCGGCTTCGACGTGGTGTGCGGGTTTGCGGGTTCGACCGCCGACGCCTTCACCCTGCTGGAGCGGCTGGAGACCAAGCTGGAGGCCACCCCCGGCCAGCTTCAGCGCGCCTGTGTCGAGCTGGCCAAGGACTGGCGCACCGACAAGTACCTGCAAAAGCTGGAGGCCATGCTGATCGTCACCGACGGCAAGGATCTTCTGGTCATCACCGGCGCGGGCGACGTGCTGGAACCCGAGCATGACGTCGCCGCCATCGGATCGGGCGGGAACTTCGCCCTCGCCGCGGCGCGCGGAATGATGGACAGCGACAAGGACGCCGAGACCGTGGCCCGCGACGCCATGGCCATCGCGGCGGACATCTGCGTCTACACCAATGGAAAGCTGACCGTGGAAACGATCGGCGGCTAAGAGTTTTGCAAAACTCTTGGCAAAATTCTTCGAAGAATTTTGGCACCAGGACCAACCCTCATGACAGACCTCACCCCCCGGGAAATCGTCTCGGAACTCGACCGTTTCATCATCGGGCAGGCCGAGGCCAAGCGCGCCGTCGCCGTGGCCCTGCGCAACCGCTGGAGGCGCAAGCAGCTGGGCGACGACCTTCGTGACGAGGTCTATCCCAAGAACATCCTGATGATCGGCCCCACCGGGGTCGGCAAGACCGAGATCAGCCGCCGTCTGGCGAAACTGGCGCGTGCGCCCTTCATCAAGGTCGAGGCGACCAAGTTCACCGAGGTCGGCTATGTCTACCGGGACGTGGAACAGATCGTCCGTGACCTTGTCGACACCGCCATCGTGCAGACACGCGAGTGGATGCGCGAGGACGTGAAGGCCCGCGCCCATCAGGCCGCCGAGGACCGCGTGATTGCCGCCATTGCCGGCGAGGGTGCCCGCGAAGGCACGCGCGAGATGTTCCGCAAGAAGCTGAAGGCCGGAGAACTCGACGACACCGAGATCGAGATCGAGGTCAGCGAAAGCGCCAATCCCATGCCGATGATGGACCTGCCCGGCCAGCCCGGCGGCCAGATGGGCATGATGAACCTCGGCGATATCTTCGGGAAGGCCTTCGGCCAGCGCACCGTGAAGAAGCGCATGAGTGTGGCGGAAAGCTACGACGTGCTGATCGAGCAGGAGGCCGACAAGCTGCTGGACGACGAGGTGGTCAAGGCCGCCGCGCTGGAAGCGGTCGAGCAGAACGGCATCGTCTTCCTCGACGAGATCGACAAGGTTTGCGCCCGCTCCGACGCGCGTGGCGGCGATGTCAGCCGCGAGGGTGTGCAGCGCGACCTGCTGCCGCTGATCGAGGGCACGACCGTGTCGACCAAGCATGGCGCGGTGAAGACCGATCATATCCTCTTCATCGCCTCGGGCGCCTTCCACATCGCCAAGCCCTCGGACCTGCTGCCCGAGCTTCAGGGCCGCCTGCCGATCCGCGTCACCCTGCGCGACCTGACAGAGGCGGATTTCGTCCGCATCCTGACCGAGACCGACAACGCCCTGACGCGCCAGTACACCGCGCTGATGGCCACCGAAGAGGTCACGGTCAGTTTCACCGACGACGGCATCGCCGCGCTGGCGCGCATCGCCGCCGAGGTGAACGGCTCAGTCGAGAACATCGGCGCGCGGCGGCTGTACACGGTGATCGAGCGGGTCTTCGAGGATCTCAGCTTTGACGCGCCGGACAAGGGCGGGCAAAGCGTCACCGTCGATGCGGGCTTTGTCGAGCAACACCTGGGCGAGCTGACCCGGTCGACCGACCTCAGCCGCTACGTCTTGTAGGGCCCGGTTCCGCCCCCTGAAAGCAGTTCGGGCGCCGAAATGGCGCCTGAACCGATAATGCGATCTTTTTAAAAGAGCCTTGGGGGATCAGGCCGCGTCGTCGTGCAGCGGAATGATGTTTCTCAGGCCGAAGTTCAGTCCGGCGGCGATGACCGTCATGACATGGATGCCCCGATCCATGATCTGCACGTCGGTATTGACGTTCTCGGGGTCGACGTGGTGGACCGACAGGCCATCGGCCGTCCCGTCGGCGGTGACATAGAGGATGACGTCCTCTGCCTCGTCGAACTCCGCGATGATGCGCACACTGTCCGGCCCCAGCGGTTCGCTCTGGTCCAGCATCTCGATGAAGCGGCGGTCATCGTCCAGCAGTTCGGCGCTGTCGCCGCCCGTCAGCATCTCGGCGTAGCTGTCCGGGGCGCTGGAATAGAGGTCGGCGGTCCGGTCGTCCCAGATCTCACGCGGCGCGGCCTGCCCCTCTGCCAAGTCCTCATCCTGCGCAAGGGCTTCCGCGGCCAGACGGTCGTCGATCTCGGCAAGATGCTCGGCCTCGCCAAGGCCCATCTGATAGCTCTTGTAGGCTTCCAGCAGCAGGCCGCCTTCTTCGGGGTCGGCGCGGCCTTCGAGGTCGAAGAACCCCGGTTGGTCAGAGGCCACGTCGAGGTCGAAGGTTGTCGAAGACCCGTCCACCGGTTCCTCGGCGGCGGCTTCCTCTGCTTCTTCGGTGATCGCGCTGCCAACGATGGCCATGCTGGCGGCGGCGAACACGCCCATTATGGTGATTGTTAACATGCGTTTCTCCTGCATCTCGCAACAATGATTATCCGGGGAATTGAGGCGAAATCTGGATGGAAAGCCGGAATCTACTCGTCTTTAAGATGAAAAGAACAGTCGCGTTAACTATTCGTTTACGTATCCTGAACTTACGTCACTTTCGTGTTTTCAACGCCTTACCCCCCGCAAAATAGCTGCTTCTGGCAGACATGTGCCGATGAAGGCTATTCCACTCCCGTTTAACGGGTCCGCGCCGACACAGAATTGCCCCATTCCCGCCCCCTGACCGGATCCGGCAAACAAGGATTGCGCCGCAATCTCGCCTTAATTGCACCCGTCGGCGCCCGATTTCGACAACCTGAAGGTGTGCAGATTCACCTTTGCGCACGATTTCCGCGAATCACCGCGACAATCTTGCAGCCTCTGGTTGAATCTCGCTCAGGAGTGGTGGGCCCGCGCCCCGGTTTTGGAAACAATCCCGCGCCACAGGCAGGCCACGACCCGTCAACCGGCGGCGCCCTCGGGCCAAAGCAAAACGCCCCGCCGGAGATCGGCGGGGCGTTGCAATCCTTGGTCAGTCGTGGGCGCTTAGGCCATCCACCACCGTTCCGCCATGCGAGCGTTGTCCATCTGCCAGAGGTTGCCGACGGTTTCCGGCGTGGCGATCTTGTTGGAAATCGCCTCGACGAAGTTCGCGAACATCGGCAGGACCAGCCCGCCGTCCGCGTTCAGGATCTGCTGCATCTCGAAATACATCTCGCGACGCTTGGCGCTGTCCAGTTCGGCGCGCGCCTCCAACAGCAGGTCCTCGGAACCTCTCGCTGTCCTCGCGGCCCCACTGGGTGTCGTTCCACGGCACACCTTCTTCGTAGGCGGAGGAGAACATCCAGTCCTCGGTGGCGCGGCCCGACCAGTAGCAGGCGCAGAAGGGCTTCTTGATCCAGACGTTGGACCAGTAGCCATCCGCCGGTTCCTGCACGACGTTGATATTGATGCCCGCCGCCTTGGCCGAGGCCTGATACAGCTGCGCCGCATCCACCGCGCCGTCGAAGGCCGCCGAAGAGGCGGAAAGGTCGATGTCGAGCGACGTCATCCCGGCCTCTTTCAGGTAGAACTTCGCCTTGTCGGGGTCGTAGGTCGTCTGCTCCATCTCGGCGTTGAAGTACTGGTTGGCCGGGCCGATGGGGCTGTCGTTGCCGACGCGACCGTGGCCCAGCAGGATCTTGTCGACCATCTCTTGCCGGTTGATCGAATGCTTCAGCGCGCGGCGCACGTTCACATCGTTGAAGGGCGCGATATCGGTCAGCATCGGGAAGGTGAACTGCTGGTTGCCCGTCACCTCGTGGATGCGGATCATCGGGTTTGCCTTCAGCAGGGCCTCTGTCTTGAAGTCGATGCGGTTGATCGCGTCCACCTGCCCGGTCATCAGCGCGTTCATCCGGGCGGTGTTGTCGTTGATCGCGATATACTCGATCTCGTCGAAGAAGCCCGCGGTGTCGCCCTTGTAGTGATCCGGGTAGCGGGTCGCCACCATGCGCGCGCCGGGTTCGAAGGACTGCACCTGGTAAAGGCCGGTGCCGATGCCCTTGGCGATGGCTTCCTCGATCTGGCCCGCCGGATACATCAGCAGGTGATAGTCGGACAGCAGGTAGGGGAAATCGGCGTTGCCGGCCTCCAGCGTGAACTGGACCTGATGTTCGCCCAGCTTCTTCATTTCGGTGATGGCGCTGACGATGGGCTTGGCGGCGGACTTGGAATCCTCTGCGATGTGCAGTTGCAGGGATTCGATCACGTCGTCGGCGCCGAAGCTCTTGCCGTTGTGGAAGGTCACGCCCTGACGCAGGGTGAAGGTCCAGGTCTTGGCATCCGCCGAGGCATCCCAGCTTTCCGCCAGTTCACCCTTCAGCGAACCGTCGGCGGCGTTCTCGGTCAGCGTGTCGAAGACCGCGCCCTGCGACGAGGCGATCATGAAGAGGTCGGAATGGGTCCGCCCGTCCCGAGAGTCGGAAGAGTTGGCCCCGTTCAGGCCGCAGCGCAGGCGCCCGCCCCGTTTGGCCTGAGCGCGCAACGGCAGGCCGGAGGCCGCCAGCACACCGGCGGCGGCACCGGTGGTCAGAAGTCCGCGTCTGGAAATGCGTGTCATCGTGAGGTCTCCCTGTTTTTGTCCCGGTGTCCCGATCTTGCCCTTAATTCTAAGGGTCGCGGGCCATCTTATCAACGGCGGCATCGCCGAGGTTCTCCGCGCCGCGTTCACGAAGCAGCGTGTTCAGCCAGTCCGGGTCCATCTCGGGGACCGAGGACAGCAGCAGGTCGGTGTAGGGGTGATGCGGCGGCTGGAACATCTCTGCCTTGGGGCCCTGTTCCACCACTGCGCCGTCCTTCATCACCACCACCTCGTCCGCAATGCTGCGCACCGTGGCAAGGTCATGGGTGATGAACATGTAACTGAGGTGACGCTCGTCCTGAAGCCGCGCCAGCAGACGCAGGATGCCCTCGGCCACAAGCTGGTCGAGCGCGCTGGTGACCTCGTCGCAGATGATGAAGCGGGGTTCGGCGGCCAGCGCCCGGGCGATACCGACGCGCTGCTTCTGCCCGCCCGACAGTTCCGACGGCAGGCGGTGGAAGTATTGCGCGGCGGGCAGCTCGATCTCTTCCATCAGCTGCTCGACCCGGGCGCGTTTCTCGCGCCCCCTGAGGCCCATGTAGAACTCGATCGGGCGGTCGATGATCTCGCCGATGGTCTTGCGCGGGTTCAGCGCGGTATCGGCCATCTGGTAGATCATCTGGACCTGCCGCAGCTGCTCTTTGGTGCGTTTGCGATAGTCGGCGGGCAGCGGCACGCCGTCCAGCTCGATCTGGCCGATGCGCGGCGGCAGAAGGCCGGTGATGCAGCGCGCCGTGGTCGATTTGCCGGACCCGCTTTCGCCCACGACGGCAACGGTGCGCCCGGCGTGGATGTCGAAACTGACGCCGCGCAGCACATCGACGGTGCCATAGGCGGCAGTGACGTTCTGGACAGAGATCACCGGCGTGGCGTCCAATGCGGGGGCGGGCTTTGCCGGGCGCTGGAATTCGCGCACCGCCCAGAGGCTTTTGGTATAGTCCTCCTGCGGGTCGGACAGCATCTTGCGCGTCTCGGCCTCTTCGACCTCGTCGCCTTTCAGCAGCACCTTGATGCGGTCGGCCATCTGCGCCACCACCGCAAGGTCGTGGGTGATGTAGATCGCCGCCGTGCCGAATTGCTCGACGATGTCGCGGATGCTGGCCAGAACCTCGATCTGCGTGGTCACGTCCAGCGCGGTGGTGGGTTCGTCGAAGATGATCAGGTCGGGGCGGCAGGACATGGCCATGGCGGTCATGGCGCGCTGCAACTGCCCGCCGGACACCTGATGCGGATAGCGAAAGCCGATCTCGTCCGGGTTGGGCAGGCGCAGCTTGCGGTACAGCTCGATGCCGTCCTCGGCAGAGGCGGTGCGGCCCTCGACCCCGTGCTGCACGGGCGCCTCGGTGTGCTGGTCGATCAGCCGGTGCGCGGGGTTGAAGCTGGCGGCGGCGGATTGCGCGACATAGGCGATGCGCTTGCCCAGCAGGCGGCGCTTGTCATCGGCACTGGCAGAAAGCAGGTCGATGCCGTCGAAGTCCACCGACCCGCCCGAGATCCGCACCCCGTCGCGGGTGAAACCCATGGCGGCAAGGCCCAGCGTCGACTTGCCCGCGCCGGATTCACCGATCAGGCCCAGCACCTCGCCCTTGTTCAGCGTCAGGTCCACGCCCTTGATGATCGGGGTCCATGTCTCGTCCGAGCGGCCCTCGATCTGCACGTTGCGCATGGTCAGGAGGGGTGTGGTCATGGTCTTTCTCCAGCCGTGCCGCCGGTCGAAGGGGCCCGCCTTAAAACGCAGCCGGGGCGCCTGCGCCATTTCCGGTCTTGCAGCGGTCGAAGGTCAAGCGCCCGCCCGGCGGCACCGCCGGGCAGCCCCCGACCGCCCCCCGGGCGGGGGCTTGGCCCCCACCCGCGGTCGCGGGCTGCCCTCTAAAGCCAATGTGGGCAGGATGCCCTGTCGGGGCGCAGGTCCGGTATGGCGCGGGCTCTTGCATCGCGCGACCCCCGCTCATTCCTTCAGCCCCGACGAGCGGTGCAGCATCCAGTCCACCACGAAGTTCACCGCCACGGTCAGCAGCGCGATGGCCCCGGCGGCCAGTAGCGGCGCGGCGGCAATCTGCGGCGCGAAGGCGGCGTAGTTGATGAAGGCCGCGAGATCCTTGACCATGGTCCCCCAGTCCGCCAGCGGCGGCTGGATGCCGAGGCCGAGGAAGCTGAGCGCCGAGATGGTCAGGAAGACAAAGCAGAAGCGCAGCCCGAATTCCGCCAGCAGGGGCGCGGTCGCGTTGGGCAGGATCTCCTTGAAGATCAGGTAGGCCAGCCCCTCGCCGCGCAGCTTGGCGGCCTCGATGTAGTCCATCACCACGATGTTCATGCCCACCGCCCGCGCCAGCCGGAAGACCCGCGTCGAATCGATCACCGCGATGATCACCACCATGGCCACGGTCAGCCCCGCGCCGGACACCCAGTGCCGAGGCCACGGTGATCAGCAGAAGCGAGAAGATCAGCGAGGGGATCGCCATCAGCACGTCGACCGCGCGGGACAGGATCTGGTCGGTCCAGCCCTGAAGCGTCGCGGCAAGGAACCCCAGAGAGCCGCCCAGGACGAAGGCCAGCACCGTCGTGGCAAAGGCGATGCCGACGGTATTCTGCGCGCCGTAGATCAGGCGGGACAGGATGTCCTGGCCGATCTGGTCGGTGCCCAGCGGGAAATCCGGGTTGCCGCCCGTGGCCGGATTGCCGCCCGGCACCACGTTGGCCTGCGCAAAGACCTGTTCCTGCCCGTGCGGCGCGATCAGCCCGGCGAAGATCGCCAGCACCGCGTAGACGAGGATGACGAGGATCCCGAAGCTGGCCGTCAGCGGCATGCCGCGAAAGGCCTTGCGGGTCGCGCCGGTGCCCACCGACCGCCCCAGCAGGCGAAAGAGGAAGGCCGCGGCGGCGCCCACGGCGATGCCATGCACCGCCCAGCGGAAGTAGAGGACAGAGGCGCTTGGCGTGCCCGCCTCTGTCACCGCAGGTTGCAGGTACAGCCAGACGCCCCCCAGCATCAGGGCCGCCGCCAGCGCATAGCCGAAGGCCACGGCAAAGGGCATATCACGGAAATAGGGCTTGTTGCCCGTCGCCTGCTGCCCGGCGAAGCGGATCAGCCAGCCTGCCACGGCGACCCCCGCAAGGGCGGTCAGAAAGAAGGTCCAGCCGCTCATTTCGGATGCCTCAGGCGCGGGTTGGTCAGGATCGACAGGATGTCGGCGATCAGGTTCAGCAGGATGTAGGCGGCGGCGAAGATCAGGCAGCAGGCCTGCACCACCGGGATGTCGCGGATCTTCACGCTGTCCACGAACAACTGCCCGATGCCCGGGTAGACAAAGACCACCTCGACCACGACGACGCCGGTGATCAGATACGCGAGGTTCAGCGCGATCACGTTGATGATCGGCGCCAGCGCGTTCGGCACCGCGTGGTGCACGATCACCCGCATCGGCTTCATCCCCTTCAGCCGCGCCATCTCGATATAGGGCGAGGCCAGCAGGTTGATGATCGCCGCCCGCGTCATCCGCATCATATGCGCGGTGACCACCAACGTCAGCGTCAGCGCCGGCAGCAGCGTCTTGGTCAGCCGCTCGGAGAAGGAAATCCCCTCGTAGATGTTCGACAGCGAGGGCAGCACCGGATTCAGCACCGCGAGGAAGAGGATCAGGATGTAGGCCAGAAAGAACTCGGGGCTGGAGATCGAGGTCAGCGTCGCAACGTTGGCCGCCTTGTCGAAGACCGAGTTGCGATAGAGCGCCGCCAGCACCCCCAGCGTGACCGCGAAGGGCACCGCGATGGCCGCCGTGACGCCCGCAAGGAACATGGTATTGGCAAAGCGCGGCGCGATCTGCTGCGCCACGGTGGTGCTGTTGCCGCTGCCTTCGCCCACGAAACTGGCAAAGTTCGCCTGTGCGAAGGAATTTCCAAGATCGCCGGTCAGCACACCGCCAAGCCAGTCGAAATAGCGAAGCACCGGGTTCTGATCCAGACCCAGATCGCGGCGGATCGAGGCGACGGCTTCGGGGGTGGCGCCCTGCCCGAGGATGGCCTCGGCAAAGTCGCCGGGCAACATGTTCACCGCAGTGAAAATGACGATCGAGACGATGAACAGCGTCAGGACACCCAGCGCAAGACGCTGGAGTATGATTCGGAGAACCGGGTTCACGATACCTGTTGGTGTATGGTTTTTGTTGACTGACAAGTTAACAAAAACCGCTTCCAAGTAAACCTTTTGTTTCGAAGCCTTGAAAATTAGCCTGTCGAAAGATCATCCATGACGCGGACAAGCTCTGCGCTGATACCCGGTTCGCTGAGCGCGTGCCCGGCGTTGCGGATCATCCGAAGCTCTCCGGCGGGCCATGCGCGCGACAGCTCCCACGCGCGGCGCGGCGGGCAGATCATGTCGTAGCGGCCCTGCACGATCACGCCGGGAATATCCGCGATCCGGTGGGCGTTTTTCAGGATCCAGCCGTCCTGTTCGAGAAAGCCGCGGTTGGTGAAATAATGGTTCTCCAGCCGCGAGAAGGCGCGGGCGTAGTCGCCGGGCGCCTCGCCGCCCTGCCCGTTCGAATAGACCGAGGCCAGGGCGTTTTCCCACGACGACCACGCGCGGGCGTATTTCGTTTCAAGCCGCATGTCGCCGGAAAACAGCCGCCTGTGATAGGCGGCGATCAGGTCGCCGCGCTCATCCTCGGGGATCAGCTCCACGAAGCGCGCCCATGTCTCGGGCCAGAACTGCCCGGCGCCGCCGCCGTAGAACCAGTCAAGCTCTGCCTCGGTCATCAGGAAGACGCCGCGCAGCACCAGCGCCCTTGCGCGCTCGGGGTGGGTGATCGCGTAGATCAGCGACAGTGTCGCGCCCCAGCTGCCGCCGAAGACGATGAAACGGTCGATGCCCAGCGTCTCGCGGATGGTCTCGATGTCGCTGACCAGATCCCAGGTCGTGTTGTCCCTGACCGAGGCGAAGGGCCGCGAGCGCCCGCAGCCGCGCTGGTCGAACAGCACCACGCGGTAGACCTCCGGGTCGAAGTAGCGCCGCATCGCCGGGCTGCATCCGCCGCCCGGGCCGCCGTGCAGGACGATGACCGGAACCCCGTCGGGATTGCCGCATTCCTCGACATAAAGACTGTGCCCGCCCGAGACCTCCAGCCTATGCTGGGCGAAGGGGTCGATCGGCGGGTAAAGGTACTGCACTGCGCGCTTTTGGCCCGGGATTTTATCCATGTCTCACCTATATTGGCATCGAAGACCAAAAGACCATGGGGAATGTCATGACCGTCACGGTGGACGCCGGTGAAATTGCCAAGTTCGAGGCCATGGCCGCCGAGTGGTGGGACCCCAATGGCAAGTTCAGGCCGCTGCACATGATGAACCCGGTGCGGCTGGATTACATCTGCACCCAGATCGCCGGAGAGTTCGACCGCAGCCTTGGCACCGACCGCCCCTTTGCCGGGCTGCGGGTGCTGGATATCGGCTGCGGCGGCGGCCTTCTGTCGGAACCCATGGCGCGGCTGGGCGCCGAGGTGGTGGGCGTCGACGCGGCGGAACGCAACATCCCCGTGGCCGAGGCGCATGCCCGCCAGTCGGGTCTGGCCATCGACTACCGCCACACCACCGCCGAGGCCATGGCCGCGGCGGGCGAGCGTTTTGACGTGGTGCTGAACATGGAGGTGGTCGAGCATGTGGCCGACCCGCTGGCCTATCTGACCGCCTGCCGGCAGCTGCTGAAACCGGGCGGGCTGCACCTGTGTTCGACGATCAACCGCAATCCGAAAAGCTTTGCCGTGGCCATCCTTGGCGCCGAATATGTCATGCGCTGGCTGCCCAAGGGCACGCACGAGTGGTCCAAGTTCATCACCCCGGACGAGCTTTACGACCTGATGGAACGGGCGGGCCTGACGCCGGTCGACCGCAAGGGCTATGTCTTCAACCCGGTGTCGTGGAAATGGTCGATCTCTGACCGCGACCTGTCGGTGAACTACGTCACGGCGGCGCTGGCGCCTCATGGGCCAAGTGGCGCCTGAATGACCCACCTTTGCTGAATTGTTTCGCCCGACGGCAACGTCGGGCCGCGCCGGTCCGCCCCCACGGGGCGGCGCGATGCGCCACCCCTCGGACCGACGCTAGCAATCGACGGTAGGACGAACCTACGCCTCCAGCCGCAGCCGCAGCTCGCGCAGGACCGGCAGGGCGGCCTTGACCTTGGCCTCTCCCAGATCGCCCAGCATCTCGTCGATCAGCGGCGTGATCGCCGCCAGCGCCGCATCGCGCGCCGCCCGCCCGGCGGGGGAAATCGACACCAGCTTGCGCCGCGCATCGTCCCAGTCGGGGCGGATGTGGACGTATCCGGCAATCTCCAGCTTCGACAGGGTGTTGGTCATGGCGCCGCGCGTGACGTGGAAGGATTTCGCCAGTTGCGCCGGGGTCTTCTCGCCGCCGCGCGCAAGCTGGTTCAGCACCGAGAAATGCGAGATTTCCATCCGGTTCGGCAGCACCCGGGTCAGGCGCGACCGCAACAGCTGATCCGCCGTCAGAAGCTCTGAAAAAGCGAGATCGCCAGCCCGCTCGTGTCGCTCATGCCAGCCCCCTGACGGCCCTGTCATGAGTCAGAGAAGGCAGGCGGCGCCGGGCCTCTGTCACCGCCCCGGGGTCGAGTTCGACACAGAACACCCCCGGTTCGGTCCCTGCATCCAGCAGGACGCGGCCCCAGGGGTCGATGGCCATGCTGTGCCCGTAGGTACGGCGCGTCTTGCCCGCCTGCGCGGCATGGCTGCCGGTCTGCGCGGGGGCCAGAACGTAGCAGCCCGTTTCGATGGCGCGCGCCTGCAACAGCGGCTGCCAGTGGTCCGGCCCGGTGCCGGGCGAAAAGGCCGAGGGCACGGTCAGCACGACCGCCCCGGCCTGCGCCAGCGCGCGGTACAGGTAGGCGAAGCGCAGGTCGTAGCAGACCGTCAGGCCCACGGCGCCAAAGGGTGTCTGCGCCAGAACCGCGCGGTCGCCGGGCGCGAACCCCGCCGATTCGCGGTAGGTTTCCGTCTCGCTGACCTGCACGTCGAACATGTGCATCTTGTCGTAGCGCGCGACGATGCCGCCATCGGGCGCGATCAGCAGCGAGCGGTTGGCAAAGCGCGGCTCGGGCGGGTCGGACTTCACCGCGACAGAGCCCAGCAGCAGCCAGATCCCCAGCGCCGCCGCCTCTTCCCGGCAACCCGCGATGAAGGCATCCTCGGCCTCGGGGCGCAGCACGGCGGTCTGCCGCGCGCGGTCCGTGGAGACGCAGTTGCTCACCTCGGGGGTCAGCACGAAACCGGCCCCCTGCCCCGCCGCCTCGCGCAGCATGGCGCGCACCGTCACAAGGTTGGCGGCGGGATCGTCCGAAGACGTCAGCTGCAACAGCGCCGCGCGCATCAGCCTGCGAGCATCGGGTCGAGTTTGCCGGCGCGCTCAAGCTCGTAAAGCTCGTCGCAGCCGCCGACATGGGTGCCGCCGATGAAGATCTGCGGCACCGTGTGCCGGCCATGCGCGCGGTCCATCATCTCGGACTTGCGGGCCGGGTGGCGCAGCACGTCGACCTCGGTGAAGGTGACGCCCTTCTTGGTCAACAGCCGCTTCGCCGCGTGGCAGAAGCCGCACAGCGGCGAGGTATAGATTTCGACGTCCTGCATCGGGTTCTCCGGGATCGTGGTGGTCCCGACAGACTTAAGGCTCTTTTGCAACACGCGCCAGAACGCAGGTGAAAACTTCTTTTGCGCCCGCAGCATGGCAGGCCTCTGTCGCGGCGGCCAGCGTCGCGCCAGAGGTCATGACGTCGTCGATGACCATCACCGGGCGGTCGGCCAGCAGGGCGCGGCGGGCGGGCCGGACCCCGATCACCCCCTCCAGCACCGCGAAGCGTTCGTCGCGGCTGCGCCCGTCAAGGCTTGGCGTGGGCTGCTTGCGTTCCAGCGCGTCGGGGCAGAAGGCCATGCCCATTTCCTCGGCCATGGCCCCGGCCAGCAGCGCCGACTGGTTGTAGCGCCGCGCGATATGGCGGTGATGGTGCAGCGGGACCGGTAAAAGCAGCAGGTCGCCGCGGTGCAGGTCGCGCGCCGCCCGTGCCATCCACCGCGCGGCGGGGCGCGCGATATCGTGGCGGTCGCCGTGCTTCAGCGCCAGCACCAGCCGCCGCCCGATGCCCCGGTACAGCAGCGCCGCCCGCCCCTGCGCCCGGGGCCTGCCGATGCGCAGGCAGTCGTCGCAATGCTCTGCCCGGTCCGACAGCCCCGGCAACGGCACCCCGCAGAGGTCGCAGGCCAGCCCCGCCACGAAGGGCGTGTCCCGCCAGCAGGCGCCGCACAGCCCGAAGTCGCTGTCCACCAGCCCGCCACAGGACAGGCAGCGCGGCGGGTAGACCATCTGCACCAACGTTTGCATGCCCGCGCGGATCGCCCTATCTGCCCGCATATGTCCACGACTCCCCGACTGACAGACCATCCCGCCCTGACCCGGCACCGCGCCCGGGCGGCCGAGGCCCCGGCCCTGTTCCTGCACGACTCGGCCTGCGACGAGGCTCAGGATCGGCTGGCCATGGTTAACAGGGCCTTTACGGATGTGGTCATCGTGACACCCTGGCCGCAGGTCTGGGCGCCGCACTTCCCTGCGGCGCGCATCGTGCCGGACGCCGAGACGCTGGACCTGGCCGAAGGCTCTGCCGATCTGGTGATCCACGCGCTGGCGCTGCATTGGGCCGACGATCCGGTGGGCCAGATGATCCAGTGCCGCCGCGCGCTGCGGCCCGACGGGCTGTTCCTTGGCCTGACCTTCGCGGGCCGCACGCTGCACGAATTGCGCGCCGCGCTGTCGCAGGCCGAGACCGAGGTCTGCGGCGGATTGTCCCCCCGGGTCGCGCCGATGGCCGAAATCCGCGACCTTGGCGCCCTGATGCAGCGCGCCGGGCTGGCCCTGCCGGTGGCCGATGCCGCCACCCTGACCGCCAGTTATGAAAGCGCCCTGCACCTGATGCGCGACCTGCGCGCGATGGGCGAAGGCAACGCGCTGGCCGCCCGCCACCGCCGAATCCCGCCCCGGGCCCTGTTTCCAAGGGCCGCGGCGCTTTATGCGCAGGCCTTCGCCCTGCCGGACGGGCGCGTGCCCGCAACCTTCGAGATCATCACCCTGACCGGCTGGGCCCCGGACGCCAGCCAGCCGCAACCGCTGCGCCCGGGCTCTGCCTCGGCCCGCTTGGCGGACGCCCCGGGCACGCCCGAGCAGCCGTTGAAAGATTGACCTATCGGCTGCGTGCGATACTTCTGCCCGCGACATCAGACAGACAGGAGCCACGCCTTTGCCGGACGCCATCACCCCCTCTGCCGCCCGTCCCGCCCATGCGCCGTCCGACCACCCGAAGGTGACCTCGGGCAAGGTCGGCGTGCTTCTGGCCAACCTCGGCACCCCGGACGGGCACGACTACTGGTCGATGCGACGCTACCTGAACGAGTTCCTCTCGGACCGCCGGGTGATCGACTATCCGCGCTGGAAGTGGCAGCCGCTGCTACAGCTGATCATCCTGTCGAAACGGCCCTTTACCTCGGGCGCGGCCTATCGCTCGATCTGGAACGAGGACAAGGGTGAAAGCCCGCTGATGACCATCACCCGCGACCAGACCGCGGCCATCGCGGCGAAGATGCAGGGGCAATACGGCGACCGCGTCATGGTCGATTTCTGCATGCGCTACGGCAACCCCTCGACCACCTCGAAGGTGCGCGAGATGGTCGAGGCGGGCTGCCACAAGATCCTGTTCTTCCCGCTTTATCCACATTACGCGGGCGCCACCTCTGCCACCGCGAACGACCAGTTCTTCCGCGCGCTGATGGCCGAGACATGGCAGCCCACGGCCCGCGTCGTCGATCCCTACTTCAAGCACCCGCAGTACATCGAGGCGCTGGCCCAGTCGGTCGAGCGCGGCTATGCGGCGGCCGAGCAGGAACCTGACATCCTCGTGGTCAGCTACCACGGCATGCCGAAACGCTACCTGATGCAGGGCGACCCCTACCATTGCCAGTGCCAGAAGACGACGCGCCTGCTGCGCGAGCGGCTGGGCTGGGACGAAAGCCGGATCACCACGACCTTCCAGTCGGTCTTTGGCCCCGAGGAATGGCTGAAGCCCTACACGGTCGAGCATGTGGCCGAGCTGGCGAAGCAGGGAAAGAAGAAGATCGCCGTGATCGCGCCGGCCTTTTCGGCGGATTGCATCGAGACGCTGGAAGAGATCAACGAAGAGATCCGCGAAAGCTTTGAACACGCAGGCGGTGAGTCGTTCACCTATATTCCCTGCCTGAACGACGACCCGGCGCATGTCGACGCGCTGTGCGCGGTGATCGACGAGAACCTTGGCGGCTGGGTCTGACCCGGTCGCGCGGCCTGCGGACAGCGGGCCGCCAAGGGGCCGCCGGGCCGGGGGCCGACAAAAGAAAAAGGCGGGGTCGTCACCCCGCCTTTTCCATTTCAGAACTGTCTGAACCGATCAGTCGGCAGCAGCAGCAGCCACGATCGCGATCAGCAGCAGCGGGATCAGAAGCCCGTACTGAAGAAGACGACTGCTGGGTTTCTTCCACAACGACAACGGGTTCCATGACCACGTCGTCTTTTGCGTAGGAGCCGGCCATTGCGGTCGAAGCGGCACCGGTCAGCACGGCGGCGAGAGCGAGTTTCTTCATTATATCCTCCAGATATTCGCCTGGCGCGGGACACAATTGCCCACACGACAGGCACCCAAGACTTACCTCGTATCTCTCTCTAAGCAGCATTTCCGGGGCTTTGCAATTGGTGAATCAGCCCCGGAAATTCATGTCCGCCATGCTGTCGTCAAATCAGCAACACCTGCGTGCCGACGCGCGCCATGTCGTAAAGCTGCTCGATATGCTCATTATAGAGGCCGATGCAGCCATTCGACGACCGGCGTCCGATCTTGCGCGTGTCATGCGTGCCGTGGATGCGATAGTAGGTCCAGCTCAGGTGCAGGGCGCGGGTGCCCAGCGGGTTGTCCGGGCCCGGGGCGACGTAATCCGGCCAGTCGGGGTTGCGCTTTTTCATCGAGGGCGTCGGGCGCCAGTCCGGCGAGGGATCCTTCAGCGTCACCGAGGTGCGGCCCCGGCGCGTCAGATCCTCGGTCAGCGGCACCGAGGACGGATACAGGTAATACTGCCCGCTTTCCTGCCAGAAGTGCAGCGCCCGAGAGCTGATATCGACAAGGATCGCGCCCTTGTTCAGGTTGTTGAAATAGGGCCGCCAGTCCAGCGTGCGGAAGCTGGAGATATTGCGGCGCACGGCATCGGTGACATTGCGTTCAATCTCTGTGGTGCCGGTATTGATGTCCTGGGCCAGCGCCGGTGCGCCGATCATCGCAGCGGTGCCGGCCAGAAACGCGCGGCGACCCAAAGCCTTCTGAGCCTCGTCCTTCATGGCGGTGTCCTCTCGGGGATTCATACTTGACCCCGGGATAATATGGCCTGAATGCCTCAGTCGCAATTCAAAGGCGCTTGATCGGGCAAGCTCACGCCGATGTGGGTTTGAATGGCAACGCTGCTTGGGTAAGGCGGAAGTTGACCCCGGAAAATAGCCGAAAGTTGATCATGAAACGCCGCGCCTTCATCGCCCTAGCCTCTGCCTATGCCCTTGCCGCCTGTACGACGACGCCTTCCGGCCCGCCCCAGCTGGGCCCCGATGGCAAGCCCCTGCCCAAGGTCTACCGTATCGGGTCCGGCGACACCGGGCGCATCCAGTACCGGATGCTGGACGCGGTGAACGCCCTGCGGCAAAGCGCGGGCGCCCCGGCGCTGACCCTGAACTCTTCGCTGAATGCCGCTGCCGCGACCCACGCCCGCGACATGGCGATGCAGAACCGGCCCTGGCACTTCGGCTCTGACGGGTCGTCGCCGATCGACCGCATCAACCGCGCCGGGTACAACGGCCGCCTCGTGGGCGAGAACATCTCGGAGACCTACGAGACGGAACTGGAAACCCTCGCCGCCTGGATGGAAGAGCCGCACACCCGCGACGTGATCCTCGACAAGACGGCGCAAGAGCTGGGCTTTTCCCGGCACCAGGAGAACAACGGCAAGATCTGGTGGACGATGATCATCGCCGCGCCCGGCGCCGGTGTGACCCCGCAGGCCGCCGCCGTCGCCGCGAACTTCGGCTGATCGCCAGCACCGCAGGCCATCACCGCACATGGAAAAGCCGCCCCAAGGGGCGGCTTTTTTCGTCTGCGACCTGGGGCGCAAGGCAAGGCGCCCTGCCGGGCCCCATGGCGCTAGGGATTGATGCGGATCGGCGTGCCGTCCTTCACCATGGCGTAGACGTCGCGCATCTGCTTGTCGGTGATGGCGATGCAGCCCGCCGTCCAGTCGCGCGGCGCGCCACGCGGGTAGGTCGGCCCCTGCCCGTGAATGAAGATGTCGCCGCCGGGCTGCTTGTTCAGCGCCTTGGCCAGCGCCGCATCCTCTTCGTTCGGGTAGTTGATCCCGATGGACAGGTAGAACTTGCTGTCCGGGTTGCGGCGGTCGATCGTGTAGTCGCCTTCGGGCGTGCGCCCGTCGCCCTCGAAGGCCTTGTGACCGGCGGGCGCGAAGCCCAGTGCCCACGTCGTAGGCCTTCAGGACCTTGTTGTGATGCAGGAGGTACATCTTGCGGTCGCTCTTGTTGACGACGACCTGCGTGACCTCCGGCCCGTGATAGGATTTGAATTTACTGCTACAGGCCGAGACGCCAAGCATCACCGCCAATATCAAGAAAACCTTGATGAACCGCATGTCCACTGCCCCATGGATTGTTTTCTTGCATCCTACACTATTCGCGCGGCTTGGTTAACATCACATTATCGCCAGACTGTGCCGCAAGGCGCTCTTCGATGGCCACCAGGCGCGCCAGCACCTCGTCGCGATAGCTGCCGGTCGCGGCGTTGGTTTCCTCGGCATGGGCGTCCTGCATCGAGTTCACGATCAGGCCCACCAGCAGGTTCACCACCGCGAAGGTCGTGATCATGATGAAGGGCACGAAGAAGGCCCAGGCATAGGGGTAGACCTCCATCACCGGGCGCACGATTCCCATGGACCAGGATTCCAGCGTCATGATCTGGAACAGCGAATAGGCCGACAGGGGCAGGTTGCCGAACCAGTCGGGGAAGGCGTCCCCGAAAAGCTTGGTCGAGATCACCGAGCCGATGTAGAAGATGATCGCCATCAGCAGGAAGACCGAGGCCATGCCGGGCAGGGCGGTGATGAAGCCTTCGACCACGCGGCGCAGGCGCGGCGCGACCGAAATCACCCGCAGCACCCGCAGGATGCGCAGCGCCCGCAGCACCGACAGCCCCCGGGTCGAGGGGACCAGCGCGATGCCCACCACGACAAAGTCGAAGACGTTCCAGCCGTTGCGGAAGAAGGCCGGGCCGCGGGCCACCAGCTTCAGCCCGATTTCGACAAGGAAGATGCCAAGGCAGACCAGATCCAGCGTGCGGATCAGCCCGCCTGCTGTCGCCATCAGGTGGTCCGAAGTCTCCATCCCCAGCAGGACGGCGTTCACGACGATCACGCCGATGATGAAGTTCTGAACGGCGGGTCGATCGACGAAAGCGCCGATCCGTTGGCGAAGGGTCATGGTCAGTCCTGAAGCGAAAGGGCGGAAACGACTTCCACATGGGTAGACCAGCGGAACTGGTCAACCGGCATCACCCAGTCAAGGCGATAGCCCGCCGCGACAAGGGTTGCGCAGTCCCGGGCGAAGGTCACGGGGTTGCACGAGACATGGGCGATCTTCGGCACCCGGGCGCTGGCGATCTCGGCGATCTGCGCCTCGGCCCCGGCGCGGGGCGGGTCGATCACCACCCCGTCGAAGCGTTTCAGCTCGTCCGGCAGCAGCGGGTTGCGGAACAGGTCGCGGGCCTCGTGGGTGACATGGCGCAGACCCTGCGCCTGCCGCCAGCCCTGATCCAGCGCCCGGACCATCGCCGCCTCACCCTCGACCGCGTGCACCCGGGCGCGCTTTGCCAGCGGCAGGGCAAAGGTGCCGCAGCCCGCGAAGAGGTCGACAAGATGTGTACAACTCTCGAGCGCCGCGTTCACCCCGGCGCGCAAGGTCTGTTCCCCGGCCTCGGTGGCCTGCAAGAAGGCGCCCGGGGGCGGCACAACGTCAATGCCGTCGAAGCTCTGGAAAGCGGGTTTGAAAGCCAGCGTCTCGTCGTCCCAGGTCAGGCGGGACAGCCCGTGATCCTGTGCCAATGCCGCCAGATCGGCGCGCAGGGCCGTGTCCAGCGGCTTGCCGCCGCTCACCGCCACGTCCAGCCCCGAGGCGCAGTCCGTCACCAGCACCGACAGCTCGCCCTTGCGCGAGGCGCCCAGCACCGCCAGCGCCTCGACCAGGGGCAGGGCGGCGGCAAGGGCAGGGGTCACGAGGATGCAGTCCGGCACCGCGACCACCACGTCGGACGCCTTGCGGTGAAAGCCCGCCAGCGCGCCCTTCTTGGTGCGCCGCGCGGAAAAGGCGGCGCGGCGGCGCGACTGGCTTGGGGAGGTCGCGATGGGGCGAAGCTCTGTCTCCAGCCCCTGCGCGCTCAGGGCACGGCGGATCACGTCCACCTTCCACCCGGCGACGAAATCGTCCGAGGCGTGCTGCAACTGGCAGCCGCCGCAGGCCTTGGCATGGCGGCAGGGCGCCGCGACCCGGTCGGTCGAGGGCGTGACAATGCGCGGTGCCGCGATCACGCCGCTTTGCACCGCACCCTCGACCACTTCGCCGGGCAGGGCGCCCGGCACATAGACCGGCCCCGCCGCGATCCCGTCGCCGCGGTGGCCCAGACGTTCAATGGTGACACGGGTTGCGTGGGGGCTGCCTTGTTCCATGCGGCCCTATTGCCCCGCAAAACCGCCGCTGTCGAGATCCCGCAGAAAGCGCCGCACGGCGCGGGGGCCGGTCAGCAGGCAGGTCCGCCTGGGCGCGGCCCGGGCGATCAGGGCGCGGTTTCGCAGGCGGTTGCTGTGCCGCGTGTCCCAGATCCAGCGCAGGAACGCGGCATCGAAGCGTTCCGGGCAATCCGGTGGCAGGTCGGGCCGGGTCTGCCCGCCCGCATATTCGATCCGCCGCTTGACCACCCGCCAAAGCCGCAACCAGGTCGGGAACTCCGGGACGATCACTGTATCGGCGCGCGCCAGCCGGGTGTCCCAGGTGGCGGACAGCCCGCCCTCGATGATCCAGGCGTCGCGCTCTTCCTCGGCGCGCATCAGGGCGATCTTGCTGGCCCTGTCCCGCTCCACCCAGCCCGGCTGCCAGTGTATACAGTCGATATGCACGACCGGCAGACCGGTCCGCTGCCCCAGCGCCCGGGCCAGCGTTGACTTGCCCGCGCCGGGCTGGCCCACGATCATCACCCGTTTCATTCCGCCGCGTCCTGCGCCCCAAGGAACCCGCCCGACTGTCGCGACCAGTAGCGGGCATAGACGCCGCGCTTGGCCAGAAGGGCGTCGTGGGTGCCCTGTTCGACGATGCGGCCCTGTTCCATCACGATGATCCGGTCCATCCGGGCGATTGTGGACAACCTGTGTGCAATGGCGATGACGGTCTTGCCCTGCATCACCACGTCCAGCGCCTCCTGGATCTCTGCCTCGACCTCGGAGTCCAGCGCGCTTGTCGCCTCGTCCAGCACCAGAACCGGCGCATCCTTCAGGATCGCCCGGGCCAGCGCGATGCGCTGCCGCTGCCCGCCGGACAGCTTGACGCCGCGCTCGCCCAGCCGCGCCTCGTAGCCCTCGCGCCCGCGATGATCGCGCAGGGCGAGGATGAAGTCATGGGCCGAGGCACGCCGGGCGGCCTCGAAAACCTCTTCGTCACTGGCATCAGGGCGCCCGTAGCGGATGTTCTCCAGCGCCGAACGGTTGAACATCGAGGTTTCCTGCCGCACCACCGAGACCGCCCGCCGCAGCGCCGCCTGAGTCAGGTCGCGGATGTCGTCGCCGCCCAGCAGGATGCGGCCCTCTTCGACGTCGTAAAGCCGCAGCAGAAGCCCGATCACCGTGGATTTCCCCGCGCCCGAGGCCCCGACCAGCGCGATCTTCTCGCCCTGCCGCACGGTCAGCTCGAAATCGTTCAGCGCCGCCTGTTTGCCGCCGTAGCGGAAGGTCAGGTGATCGAAATGCAGCGGGCCGGGGCGGGCCTCGTCCCGCGCGCCGGGGCGGTCGGTGATCGCATGCGGCGGGGTCAGCGTGCCGATGCCGTCGGCCACCACACCGATATTGGTGAAGATCGACATGGCCGCGCGGCCCAGCCGGTTGGTCAGCATCGCCAGCCGCGTCGTCAACATCGCCGTCATGGCAATATCGCCCGAAGAAGCCGAGCCGATGGAAAAGAGGTAGAGCGAGGACAGGATCGCCATCAGCGGCAGCAGCCCGCCCAGCGTCATCAGCCCCAGCCGGAACAGCGCCGAGACCACGCCGAAGTCGCGCGCCTTGCCGCGCCAGCGCACCAGCGTGGCGCGCGTCGCCTCGTCCTCGCGCAGGTCATGGGCGAACAGCTTGACCGTCGCGATATTGGACAGCGTGTCGACGATCTGCCCGGTGACCAGCGTATTGGCATCGGCGCGCTCGCGCGCCAGCCGCCGCATCCTCGGGGATCATCAGCCGCAGGAACAGCGCGTAGACCACGAACCAGCCGGTGAAGATCAGCAGCAGCCGCGGGTCGATCCCCGCCAGCAGCACGAAGGTGCCGAGGAACATGGCGACGGCATAGACCAGCACGTCGGTCATCTCGTTCACGAGGTCGTTCAACCCGCGCGCGACCTGCGTCGCCTTCTGGCTGATGCGCCCAGCGAAGTCGTTGTCGAAATAGGACAGCGAATGCCCCAGCGTGTAGCGGTTCACCCGGCTGAGCACCAAGGGGTAGAGGTTCGGCCCAAGGCTGACCGAGGACACCGCCGCATCGGCCAGCACGATCAGCGGGCGGATCAGCAGGAAGAACATCAGGCCGAAGCCGATCAGCAGCGTGTAGGGCCCCCAGTAGGCGCCGGGGCCCTCGGCGGCGGCGGCATCCACCACCCAGCCGGTGAACCGGGCCGAGACCAGTTCCGCCACTCCGGTCAGCAGCGTCACGAAACAGGCGGTCCAGATCGCGGGCCAGGCGCCCTGCAGCGCCCAGCGGGAAAAGGGCCAGACATCGCGGGGCGGGGTGCCCTCTGCCGGGGCGAATGCATCGACGAAGGACAGCAGGCGGTGGATCATTCCGCCGCCTCGGGCAGGCCGTCGCTGCCAAGGAAACCGCCGGACTGCCGTTCCCAGTAGCGCGCGTAAAGCCCGCCGTTTTCCAGAAGCGTGTCGTGGGTGCCTTCCTCGACGATGCGGCCCCCGTCCAGAACGATGATCCGGTCCATGCTGGAGATTGTGGACAACCTGTGTGCAATGGCCAGAACCGTCTTGCCCTGCATCACCCGGCCCAGGGCCTCCTGGATTGCGGCCTCGACCTCGGAATCCAGCGCGCTTGTCGCCTCGTCCAGGACGAGGATCGGCGCGTCCTTGAGGATCGCGCGGGCCAGCGCAATCCGCTGCCGCTGGCCGCCCGACAGTTTCACGCCGCGTTCGCCCAGATGCGCCGCATAGCCCTTACGGCCCCGGTGATCGCGCAGCGCGCCGATGAACTCATGCGCCTCCGCGGCGCGGGCGGCGGCGATGACCTCGGCGTCAGAGGCCTCGGGGCGGCCATAGCGGATATTGTCCATGGCCGAGCGGTTGAACATGGCGGTTTCCTGCGTGACCATGCCGATCTTGCGGCGCAGGCTTTCCTGCGTGACACCAGAGACATCCTGCCCGTCGATCCGCACCACGCCGCCCTCGCTGTCGTAGAGCCGCAGCAGAAGCGCCAGCAGCGTCGACTTGCCCGCCCCCGAAGCGCCGACAATCGCCAGCTTTTCGCCCGGGGCGATGGTCAGGTCGATGCCCTCGACCCCGCCGCTTTCGCCGCCATAGGTGAAGGTCACATCGTCAAAGCGGATCTCTGCCGCCGGAACCACCAGCTCTGCCGCGTCACTTGCATCGGTCAGCGTGTGGGGCACCGACAGCGTGTTCATGCCGTCCTCGACTTCTCCGAGGTGGGAATAGATCACCATCAGGGTGAAGCTGATCCAGCCAGTCATCTGCGCCAGCCGGATCGTCACGGCGCCGACCGCGGCGATGTCACCGGGGCTGACGCCACCGGCGCGCAGCGCGATGGCCGCGCCGACCATGAGGATCGGCAGCAGCCCGGCGATGAAGATCAGCCCAAGGCGGAAAGCGGTCTGCGCCTCGCCGTAGTGCAGCGTCTTGTCGCGCAGGTCCGACATCGCCCCCAGCGCCATCCGGTCCTCTTGCGCGCCGCCCGCGAACAGCTTGACCGTCTTGATATTGCTGATCGTATCGACGACCTGCCCGGTGACCATGGCCTGCGCCTCGGCGCGTTTGGCAGAGCGCGCGCGGACCGTCGGCAGCATCAGCTTCAGGAACCCGGCATAGGCCACCAGCCACAGCGCCAGGACCCCCAGCAGCCAGCCGCTGATACCGCCCAGCAGGACGGCGGTGGCCATGACGGTCGCCAGCCCGAAGGTCACGGCGTTCACCGTCTCGACCACGATCTCTGTCAGGGACCGCGCGGCCTGCATCTTCTTCTGCGCCACGCGACCGGCAAAGTCGTTGTCGAAGAAGCTGACCGGCTGGTCGATGGTCCAGCGATACAGCCGCGCCAGCACCAGCTTCAGGATGTTCGGCCCGATCATGACCGCCTGCGTCAGGGCCAGCCCGCCGAACAGCAGCGGGCGCGCCACCAGCAGCAGCCCGACGGCGGCGGCAATCAGCCAACCCACGGGGACCACCGCATTGGCGGGCGCCGCGACCGCATCGACGACCAGGCCCAAGAGCCACATCGAGGCGACCTCGGTGATGCCCGCAAGCACGGAAATCGCCACGCCCAGCCAGATCACGGTCCAGCCGCCCTTGAGCGCCCAGAAGACGAAGGGGCGCAGCCTGCGTGGCGGCGGCCCCTCGGCGGGGGCCTCGGCGTCGATCATGTCGCCCGCACGGCGGACAAACCTTTGAAACCACTGCTGCATCACTCTGCCGCCTCTGAATCCGCGTCGATGAACCCGCCGGACTGGCGCGCCCAGAACCCGGCATATAGCCCGCCCCGCGCCAAAAGCGCGTCATGGGTGCCCTCTTCGACGATCCGGCCCGCGTCCATCACCAGGATGCGGTCCATCTGCGCGATTGTAGACAACCTGTGTGCAATCGCGATGACGGTCTTGCCCTCCATCATGCCGTAAAGCGTGTCCTGGATCACCGCCTCGACCTCGGAGTCCAGCGCGCTGGTCGCCTCGTCCAGCAGGAGGATCGGCGCGTCCTTCAGGATCACCCGCGCCAGCGTCACCCGCTGCCGCTGGCCGCCGGACAGCTTGACGCCGCGCTCGCCCACATGGGCGTCGTAGCCGGGCCGCCCCTTGGGATCGGTCAGGTCGAGGATGAAGTCATGTGCCTGCGCCTGCCGGGCGGCGCGGATCATGTCGTCTTCCGAGGCATCGGGACGCCCGTAGAGGATATTGTCCCGGACCGAACGGTGCAGAAGGCTGCTGTCCTGCTGCACCATGCCGATGGCCAGCCGCAGGCTGTCCTGCGTGACCTCGGAAATGTCCTGCCCGTCGATGCGGATCGTGCCCTTCTCGGCGTCGTAGAAGCGCAAGAGCAGCTTCACCAGCGTCGACTTGCCCGCGCCGGAGCGGCCGATCAGCCCGACCTTCTCGCCCGGTTCGATCACGATGTCGATGTTGTCCAGACCGCCGGCCTCGCGCCCGTAGTGGTGGCTCAGCCCCTTGATCTCGATCCGCCCGTCGGTCAGCCGCAGCGGCTGCGCGCCACCGGAATCGGTCAGCGCAATCGGCTGGGCAATCGTTTCCATCCCCTCGGCCACGACGCCAAGCTGGCGGAAGAACGAGGTCAGCGCCCACATGATCCAGCCGGTCATGGCGTTCAGCCGCAGCGTCAGCGCGGTCGCCGCCGCCACGGCCCCGGTCGAGGCCGCGCCCTGCATCCACAGCGCCAGCGCCCAGCCGACGACACCGACGATCAGCAGGCCGTTCAGCACCATCAGGGTGACGTCCATGATGGTGTAGATCCGCATCTCGTCCTGGAAGGTCTTGCGCGAGGTCTCGATGGCCTCTTTCGCGTAGTCCAGTTCCGACCCGGTGTGGGCGAACATCTTGACCGAGTGGATGTTGGTGTAGCTGTCCACCACGCGCCCCGTCACAAGGCTGCGCGCGTCGCTGGCCGCTTTCGAGGCCGGGCCGACGCGCACGACGGTCCAGCGCATCAACGCGCCGTAGAGCACCAGCCACAGCGCCATGGGGATCATCAGGCGCGGGTCGGCATCGCCCAGAAGCACCATGGCGCCCACCACATAGGCGATGGAAAAGGTGATCGCGTCGAAGATCTGGAACACCGCTTCGCCCGCCGCGGGGGGCGTCTGCATGATGCGGTTGGCGATGCGGCCCGCAAAGTCGTTCTCGAACCAGCCGACCGACTGGCGCAGCACATGGCCATGCGCGCGCCAGCGGATCAGCGTGCCGAAGTTCGGCAGGATCGTGTTGTTCAGAAGCAGCACGTCCGCCGCCTGGATCAGCGACCGCAGGACCAGGATGAAGGCGCCGATGCCGATCAGCGCCCAGCCGTGATCCTGCCAGACCTGTTGCGGGTCGCCCGACAGGATGTCGACCACCCAGCCCATGACCCAGATCAGCCAGATTTCCACCGCCGCGACGACGATGGACAGCAGGGTGGCCCAGACAAAGACCCCCCGAAAGGGCTGCGCATAGTCCAGCATGAAGGGCAACAGCCGGCGCGGCGGCGTGTCGGTCTGCCGGTACTTGGCATAGGGATCGACAAGATTTTCAAAGAAACGGAACATTCCGGAGGCTCCTCACAGAGCAAAAGCAAAAGCGAAACACGAGATGGGAAGCGGGGGCCATGGGCCACCCGTGCAAAACAAGGCGGCTCAGGCGAGGCTGGGCTGGATCCTGTCATGCACCATCAAGTGTCCTCCGGTCGGGTTCGGAAGTCCTCTTACCCGAAAAGGATGCGTTTGTCACGCTTCAGGGGGCGCTGTCAGCAAATCTTCACGGTCGAGCGCGAAACCCGAGGCAATCCATTGCGCTTCCAGCGCCCGCAGCCGGTCGCCCAGCGCCTTGCCCGAAAGCGCGGGCATGAGATCCTGCGCCGTCACCGGAAAGCGCGCCTGCGCCGCTGCGGCAAGGTCGGGCAGGGCGGCGGGATCGACCGGCTGTTCCAGCATGGCGGCGCGCAGCGCGGCGGTGTCGCTGGCGGTCTCCGCACCATGGCGCCAGGCCACTTCGGGCAGGCCCGCCGTGCCTTCGGTCAGCTCTCGCAGCAGCGTCAGGCGCTTCTGGTCCGGTTTCGACAGACGCAGCGCGGCGCCATCGGCAAAGCCCGTGGCGGCAAGGCGGCGCAGCGGATCAGGGGCGAGGCCCAGCGCCTCTTCGGCCATCAGCAGCGGCCCAAGCGCGCGCGGGCTGGCGCCGGGCAGGATGCGCGGCAGGACGCCGGTCTGCGCCATCACCGCGACGGCCTGCACCGGATCGGGCGCCGCCAGCAGCTTCAGCAGTTCGGCGCCCACGCGCTCGGCGGACAGCCGGTCGAGACCGTCGAGGTTGTAGGCGATGGCGGCCAGCGCCTCGGCATCCATGCCCTGCGCCGGGTCGCCGTACCAGGCGTGAAAGCGGAAATAGCGCAGCGTGCGCAGGTAGTCCTCGCGGATGCGCTGCGCGGCGTCCTGAATGAAGCGCAGATGCCGCGCGCGGAGGTCGGGCAGCCCGCCAAGCGGATCGACCACCGTGCCGCGCCGGTCGGCATAAAGCGCGTTCATGGTGAAGTCGCGGCGCACCGCGTCCTCTGCCATCGTGTCGGCAAAGCGCACCACGGCGCGGCGCCCGTCGGTTTCCACGTCGGCGCGGTAGGTGGTGACCTCGAAGGGCTCGCCCCCGGCGACGACGGTGACGGTGCCGTGGTCGATGCCGGTGGGCACGGGCTTCAGCCCCGCCGCCCCGGCCAGCGCGATGACGGTTTCGGGCCGGGCGTCGGTGGAGATGTCCACATCGGCCACCGGCGCGCCCAGAAGCGCGTTGCGCACGCAGCCGCCGACCGCATGGGCCTGATAGCCCGCGTCTTCGAGCATGCCCATGACCGCCTGCGTGCCGGGTGCGGTCAGCCAGTCGCCGGTCACCTGCGTCATGTCATCCGCTCCGCCAGCCCCCGCAGCATCCGCGCCGTCGCGCCCCAGATGTAATAGGGACCAAAGGGCACCGTGTAATACAGCCGCCGCTGCCCGCGCCAGCGCCGCCACTGCACCGAAAAGCGCGCCGGGTCGGTGACATGGGCCAGCGGCACGCTGAAGACCTCGTCGACCTCGCCCGGTTCCGGCACCGGGGTGAAGGGCGCGCGGACCATCGCCAGCACCGGCGTCACGGTGAAGCCGGTGACCGTTTCATGTGGGGGCAGGGTGCCCAGCACCTCGACAGCCGCCGGGTCCAGCCCGACCTCTTCCTGTGCCTCGCGCAGGGCGGCGGCGGTCTCGTCGGCATCGCCGGGATCGACCTTGCCGCCGGGAAAGGCGATCTGGCCCGGGTGGTGCTTCAGCCGCGACGAGCGCTTGGTCAGGATCAGGTCAAGGCCCTCAGCCCCCTCCTGAAAGGCGACAAGCACCCCCGCCGCCCGCAGCTTGCGGTCCGGCGGCAGCGCAACGTCGCGGTTCAGGTCGAAGTCGGACGAGGCGCCCGCCGCGCGGGTCAGCGCGCGGCGCAGCGCCCGTTCCTGATCATGCCTTGTCATCGCTTTCGAACCCCACCGATGCCGGGTCCAGTTCGTAATGCGCGCCGCAGAACTGGCAGTCGGCGGTCACGAGACCCTCGTCGGTGGTCATCTTCTCGATGTCCCGGGCCGAGTAGATCGACAGCGACTGCCGCACGCGATCCTCGGAACAGGTGCAGCCGAAGCGGATCGTCTGGCTGTCGTAGACCCGCGGCTGTTCCTCGTGAAACAGGCGCACCAGCAGGTCGGTCGGCGGCACGCTGGGGCCGATCAGCTCCAGCTCTTCCAATGTCGCGACATGCGCGTTGACCCGGTTCCAGTTCTCTTTCTCGTCGCCCTCGACCAGGTCCTCGGCCGCCAGCAGGCCCGCGTCGCCGGTCGCCTCGCCCGAGGCGAAGGGCGAGGCCTTGGGCATGTGCTGCAGCATGATGCCACCGGCGCGCCAGTGCTCTGGCACGCCCGGCTCTGTCGAGCGGCCATAGGCCAGCGCGAAGGTGGTGGGCAGCTGCTCGGACTGGGCGAAATAGGCGGCGGCGCAGTCGGACAGCGACGTACCCGCGACGGGGGTGATACCCTGATAGGGCTGCATCCCCTCGCCCTGATCGATCAGGATGGCGAAATAGCCCTGCCCAAGCTGATCGAAGGGCGCGGCCTCGGTGATCCGGTCCGCGTCGAAGCTGGCATAGGCGCGGATGCGCGCCGGCTGGCCCTCTTCCTCGGGGCCGTAATAATCGGTGGCGATCATCCGCACCGGGCCATTGGTCTGGACCTGCAGCGACAGCTTCCACCGCAGCTTGATCGTCTGGCCGATCAGCGCGGTCAGCAGGGCCATCTCGGCCACCAGCGCCTCGACCGGGGCGGGATAGTTGTGCTGCTTCAGGACGCCGGACAACACGCCATCCAGACGCGCCACGCGTCCACGCATGTCGGAGCGGTCAAGCTGGAAAGGAAGGACGGTATCGTCCCAGGCGAGTTTGGTGCCGAAGCTCATGGGGTTTCCTTGTCTGCCGGTGAGTGGCAATAGGCGGTCATATAGGGAAAGCTGACGCAAACGCAAAGGGGTCCCCATGGCGCCGCGATACGGAGAGGCCCCCGAAACGGGCCGCAGATACATCTTTCGGCCCGGAGTCTACGCGATCCTGCCGCGCGACGGGGCGCTGCTGCTGACCCACCAGTCAGAGCCCTATCCCGAATACCAGCTGCCCGGCGGCGGCATCGACCCGGGCGAACAGCCCCTTGCGGCACTGCACCGCGAGATCCGCGAAGAGACCGGCTGGACCATCGCCAATCCCCGGCGGCTGGGGGCCTTCCGGCGGTTCACCTTCATGCCCGAATACGAGATCTGGGCCGAGAAGATGTGCATCCTTTACGCCGCAGAGCCTGTCCTTGGCCGCGAAGCCCCGTCAGAGCCCGGCCATACCGCGCTGTGGATGCCCGCCGATCTGGCCGCCGAGATGCTGGGCAACCCCGGCGAGCGCGACTTCGTGCGGCGCCTGTGCCTTTGACCGGGTCAGCGCAGCACGTCGTATTCCAGCAGCGCGGCAGAGACATCGTCGCCCAGCCGGTCCGGGTCGGCCATCTCGGTGGTCAGCCGCCAGAACATGTCGCTTAGCAGGTCCGGCCCCTTCCCGGCCTGCGCGCTGTCGCACAACAGCTGTGCCAGCCCGTCCTCGCCCAGCATGCTGCCGTCTTTCGTCACCGCCTCGGTGAAGCCGTCGGAATAAAGCAGCAGCAGGTCGCCCCGCTGCATCCGAAAACTGTGCTGGTCGTATGTGACGTCATCCACAAGGCCGATGGGCAGGCCGCCGTCGCCGATGAACTGCACGGGCCCGTCGCGGCGCAGCAGGATCGGCGGCGAATGCCCGGCCTGCACCAGGCGCATCACGCCGGTCGACAGGTCGGCGGCGACATAGGCCATGGTCAGATATTCCTCGACCCCGGGATCGGCGGCGAAACGCTGGTTCAGGCGCCGCGCGGTGTCCCCGGGTTCGCGCAGCGCGAAAGGGCGGTCGCTTTGCCGATCGAGCGCCACGTTCTGCTCCGGAAAGGTGCTGGACAGATACCCGGCCACCCGGGCCGTCACCATGGCAGAGGTGATGCCGTGCCCGGAAACGTCGATGCTGTAGAGGCCCAGCTGATCCGGGCCGGGGCTGAACATGCCGACCAGATCGCCGCCGACATGGCCGCAGGGCTGCAACAGCAGGCTGACCCGCGAGCTGCCGAAGATCCGCACCCGCTCCGGCACCAGCGACTGCTGGATCGTGCGCGCCTGCCGCAGGTCGTTCTCGATGGCCTCGTGGATGTCGCGCAGCTCCCTTAGCGCGTCCGACACCTGCCGGTTGGTCTCGGTCAGCTGCCGTTCCATAGAAACGATGCGCTCACCGGCCTTGATGCGCGCCCGCAGTTCGTGGGCGTTGACCGGCTTGGTCAGGAAATCGTCGGCCCCGGCATCCAGCCCCTGCGCCACGTCGGCCTTGTCGCTCTTGGAGGTCAGAAGGATGAAGTAGCCATAGCCGTCCCGGTCAAGGGCCCGGAACCGGCGGCAGAACTCCAGCCCGGTCATGCCGGGCATCATCCAGTCCGAAAGCACAAGGTCCGGCGGGCTGCGAAGGCAAAGCTGCAAAGCCTCTGGCCCGGATGTGGCGACATCGACCTCGAACCCCCAGCGTTTCAGCATGGCAGAGACGATGCGCAATTGCAGGTTGCTGTCGTCGACCACCAGCACGCGGCTGATTGCACCGGTCTGGCCCGATGGGCATTCGAGGCGTTCCGAGTTCGACAAGACCGTCCCTCACCGGACAAAGTGCATACAGCCAAGGTGCCTAACGCAGAGATCTTAACGGTATCTGAAACGTAAAATTTTGCCTTCCCGGCCCAAGCCCGCCGCCCGGTCGAAACCATTTGTTCATGTTTTACCCCCAGCCTGACGACACGTTGGAGGTGCATCATGATTGACTGGGCGCGTGTCGAAGCCCTTGTGGACGAGGTCGGGGCCGAGGATTTCGGCGAAATCGTCGACCTGTTCCTGACGGAGGTGGACACCGCGGTGGCCGGGCTTGAAGCCGCCGGTGACAACCCCGTGCTGCTGGCGGAACACATGCATTTCCTGAAAGGCGCGGCGCTGAACCTTGGCTTCGACGCGCTGGCCCGGGCCTGCCAGAAGGGCGAAACCGCCGCCGCCATGAACGCCCCGCAAGCGGTCACCGCCGCCGAGCTGCAAGAGATCTACAACCAGTCCCGGGGGGTGTTCGAACGCGATCTTCCCGGCAAGCTGGCCGCCTGAGGCGCCCCGGTGCAAACCCGCGACAGACATAACCCCCACGCCCTTCGCGGCACAGTCGTATCAGGGATACGACAGGCAAGACCCGGAACGCGCTAGATCACGAACTGCGCGACCGTCTCGTTTTCGGTGATGTCCTGGTAGGTGAAGCCATGGGCATCCAGCTTCGCCAGAAGCGTCTGAAAGTTCTGCGGTCGCGCCGTCTCTATCCCGATCAGGACAGAGCCGAAGTTGCGAGCCGACTTCTTCAGATACTCGAAGCGGGCGATATCGTCTTCCGGTCCGAGGAAGTTCAGGAAATCCCTCAGCGCGCCGGGCCGCTGGGGCAGGCGCAGGATGAAGTATTTCTTCACACCGGAATAGCGTTGCGCACGCTCCTTCACCTCGGGCAGCCGCTCGAAATCGAAGTTGCCGCCAGAGGTGATGCAGACCACCGTCCGGCCCCGGATCGACAAGCCGAGATCCTTCAGCGCATCCACCGACAGCGCCCCCGCCGGTTCCAGAACGATCCCCTCGACGTTCAGCATGTCCAGCATCGTCGTGCACAGCCGGTCTTCGTTGATCGTCAGGGTATTGGCGACGCCGACGTCCCTCAGGCAGGCAAAGGTCTTCTCGCCGATCTTCGCCACGGCGGCGCCATCGGCAAAGGTGTTGACCTGGGGCAGGGCGACAGGCTCTCCGGCTTCCAGCGCCGCGCGCAGGCAGGCGCCGCCGAGGGTTCCACAAAGGTGTACTGCACAGAGGTCCCGAAATAGGAAAACAGCCCCGAGGCCAGCCCGCCGCCGCCCACGGGCACCACCATCAGGTCCGGCAGGCGGCCCAGCTGGCGCTCGACCTCGACCGCGACAGAGGCCTGCCCCTCGATCACGTCGTCGTCGTCGAAGGGCGACAGGAAATGCCCGCCCTCTGCCGCCACGAAGGCCTGCGCCGCATGCAGGCAGTCGTCGAAATAGTCACCGATCAGGCGGATCTCGACATTGGCGCCGCCGAACATCTCTGTCTTCCGGATCTTCTGCTGCGGCGTCGTCACCGGCATGAAGATCACGCCCTTCACGTCGAACTGGCGGCACATCCAGGCCACGCCCTGCGCGTGGTTGCCCGCGCTCGCGGCCACGAACAGCGCCTCTCCGGTCTGCTTGCGCATGGCGTTGAAGGCGCCACGCAGCTTGTAGCTGCGCACCGGCGACAGATCCTCGCGCTTCAGCCAGATGTCGGCGCCGTAAAGCTGCGACAGGTGGTCGTTGCGCAGCAGCAGGGTTTCGGGGAAGGCCGCGCGCATCGCCTCTTCGGCGGCGCGGGCGCGGGACTGAAATTCGGTCATGGCAAAAGCCTTCCCCAGATCATGGTTTTGTTCAGGCGATCGTGCGCCCTTCGACGCAGATACCGTAGAGCGAGGTCAGAAGCGAGGCACCGACCATGGTCACCACCCAGCCCACGGCAAGACCGTAGACCGTCGACAGCAGGGACAGGCTGTCCCCCGCGACGATATTGGGGATCATCACAAGGGTCATGCCCAGCACCGAGATCACCGCCAGCGCGAAGATCGCGCCGCTTTCGGCGCCGGTCGCCTGCCACGCGTTGTGCAGCGTCAGCTTGCGTCCCAGGGTCCCGGCGGGCAGGATCACGCCCAGCCTGAGAAAGACGTAAAGCACACCCGCCACCGTCGCCAGCACCAGCGGCAGCGTCGCGCCGGGCATCGAGGTCATCAGCAGCCCCGCCGGAATGGCCAGCGTGAACAGCGCAATCACCAGCAAGAGCGCGATCAGCACCGACCGCCCGAAGTACCCCAGCACGAGGTCGCCCCGGAACGGCGGCACCGGGCCGGCGGGGATCTCTTCCAGCAGCACGTAGCGGTGCCAGTTCACCGCGATCCACAGGCTGGCGATGGCAGCCGCGAATTGCAGGCAGAAGAAAAGGGCATAGGCCAGCGGGTCGACCTGGGGCAGGGCGCCACCCATGGTGGCGTCGATATCCGTCCCGACCTCCGTCGTGGCCAGAAGCGCGGGGTTCAGAAGCAAGAAGATCTGCGCCGCGATGTGGGCGCAATAGGGCACCGCAGAGATCCGGAAGGCCGCGTCGAGGTTGCGGAAAACCAGCCCCGCTGAATGGGTAAAGATATGCCAGCCGCGCATGTTCGACCTCCCTGCCGTGCCGGGGATGGCTACCACGTCGGGCGCGGGCGTCAACGGCCCAGCCTTGCCCAGCCCTTCAAAACCCGGTAATCCGCGCGCCGTATAGAAAGAGGATCCCCGACATGAGCGCGCCCAAGAAAGTTGTCCTGGCCTATTCCGGTGGCCTCGACACCTCGATCATCCTGAAATGGCTTCAGACCGAATACGGCTGCGAGGTGGTGACCTTCACCGCCGACCTCGGCCAGGGCGAAGAGCTGGAACCGGCGCGCAAGAAGGCCGAGCTGCTGGGGATCAAGCCCGAGAACATCTACATCGAGGACGTGCGCGAGGAATTCGTCCGCGATTTCGTCTTCCCGATGTTCCGCGCCAATGCGGTCTACGAAGGGCTTTACCTGCTGGGCACCTCGATTGCCCGCCCGCTGATTTCCAAGCGGCTGGTCGAGATCGCCGAAGAAGTCGGCGCTGATGCCATCGCGCACGGCGCAACCGGCAAGGGCAACGACCAGGTGCGTTTCGAACTCAGCGCCGCCGCGCTGAACCCCGACGTGAAATGCATCGCGCCGTGGCGCGAATGGGACCTGTCCTCGCGCACCAAGCTGCTGGAATTCGCCGAGCAGAACCAGATCCCGATCGCCAAGGACAAGCGCGGCGAGGCGCCGTTCAGCGTCGACGCGAACCTGCTGCACACCTCCTCCGAGGGCAAGGTGCTGGAAGATCCCGCCGTCATGGCGCCCGACTATGTCTTCCAGCGCACCGTCGCCCCCGAAGACGCGCCCGAGACGCCGGAATTCATCGAGATCACCTTTGAAAAGGGTGACGCCGTGGCGATCAACGGCGAGGCCATGTCGCCCGCCACGATCCTCACCGGGCTCAACGAGCTGGGCGGCAAGCACGGCTGCGGCTCGCCTCGACTTCGTCGAGAACCGCTTCGTCGGCATGAAGTCCCGCGGCATCTACGAGACCCCCGGCGGCACCGTCCTGCTGGAGGCCCATCGCGGCATCGAGCAGATCACGCTGGACAGCGGCGCGGGCCACCTGAAGGACAGCCTGATGCCGCGCTATGCCGAACTGATCTACAACGGCTTCTGGTTCTCGCCCGAGCGCGAGATGCTGCAGGCCGCCATCGACAAGTCGCAGGAACTGGTCTCGGGCACCGTCCGGCTGAAGCTGTACAAGGGGTCTGTGACCTGCGTTGGCCGCTGGTCCGACGCCTCGCTCTACTCCGAGGCGCATGTGACCTTCGAGGACGACGCCGGCGCCTACGATCAGAAGGACGCGGCGGGCTTCATCCAGCTGAACGCCCTGCGCCTGCGCCTTCTGGCCGCGCGCAAGCGGCGGTTGGGCTCCTGACGCCCAGCCTGTTACTTCGGCCAGCGCGACACCGGGCTGGCCGCCATGCTACAGTGTCGCCATGGCTGAGTTTCAGGAATTCGTCGGCGCGCAGGATGCCGTCTGGACCGACGTCCTGCGCGAGCTGCGCGCGGGACAGAAGACCTCGCACTGGATCTGGTGGGTCTTCCCGCAATTGCGCGCTTTGGGCCGCAGCCCGCGCGCCCTGCATTTCGGGCTGGCCGGTCTGGACGAGGCCGCAGCCTATCTTTCCCATCCGACCCTCGGCCCGCGCTTGCAGGATTGTACCGCGCTGTTGCTGACCCATGACGGCACCGACCCCGAGCGCATCCTTGGCCCTGTCGATGCGCTGAAAGTCCGCTCCTGCATGACCCTGTTCGAGGCGGTCCCGAAGGCGCCAGCGGCGTTTTCCACCGTTCTCGACCGGATGTATGGCGGCGCCCGCTGCCCCGTGACCACCCGGGCGCTGTCCCCCTGACAGCAGCCGCTTCACGCGCCTTACCCCCCTCACAGCCCGGTCACCTTGCGGTGAAACGGCGTTGCATCCGTTGCCAAACCGCCCCGCTGCATCACACCATCGGGGCAAAGGAGGACTCTCATGCGAACCCGTATCATCCGGGGCCTGACCGGCCTGTGCCTTTCGGCGCTGGCGATCTCGGCCCAGCCCAAAGCCGTACAAGCGGCAGAGCTTTACGTCGCCGGCGGCTGTTTCTGGTGTGTCGAGGCGGATTTCGAGAAGGTCAAAGGCGTGTCCGAGGTCGTGTCCGGCTACATGGGCGGGTCGCTGGCCAATCCGACCTACAAGCAGGTGACGCGCGGTGGCACCGGCCATTACGAGGCGGTGCGCATCGACTACGATCCGGCGCAGGTCTCTGCCCGGCAGCTGTATGATCTGTTCTTCCGCTCCGTCGATCCGCTGGACGCGGGTGGGCAGTTCTGTGACCGGGGCGACAGCTACCGGACCGCGATCTTCGCCGATGGCGCCGACCGGCAGGCCGCTCAGGCAGCCAAGGCCGCGGCCAGCAAGGCGCTTGGCAGGCAGGTGGTGACCCCGGTTCTGGACAGGGCACCCTTTTACGAGGCCGAGGACTACCATCAGGACTACTACAAGGGCACCAATACCGTGGTGACCCGCTTCGGCATCATCAAGCAAAGCGATGCCTACAAGCGCTATCGCACCGGCTGCGGACGGGACCAGCGGATCAGGGCGCTTTGGGGCAGCGCCGCGCCCTTTATCAACTAGGGCGCCCGGGCAGCAGGTTCGCGGCCTGCAGAGCGCCCCCGTCACGGCCCGAGGCCTCGGGGCCTCAGGCGGGCGGGTTGAAGGCCTGAACCTCCTTGAGGTCCGGGATCACATCCGCCGCACCCATGCGCGTGACCATCAGCGCCCCGGCCTTGGATGCCAGTCGGATGGCCTGTTCCATCGGCATGCCGCGATCCAGCCCGGCCATGACATAGCCGGTAAAGGTGTCGCCCGCGCCCGTGGTATCGACCGGGGACACCTTGAAGGCCGGAAAGCTCCGGGTCTCGCCGCTATCGGTGTTGTGCCAGCGGCAGCCCTTCGATCCCAGCGTCACGATGATGTCGCGCACCGGCAGAGAGGCCGCTTCTGTCCCCGTGGCCTCGGCCAGCTGCGCGGCCTCGACCTCGTTCAGGAACAGCAGGTCGAGCAGCGGCAGCACCTGCTGGACCGAGGCCGCGTCAAAGGGGGCGGCGGCATGGGCCACGCGCATCCCCCGCGCCGAGGCGCGTTCGGCGCCGATCCGCAGGGCGTTGGTCTCGTTCTGGAACAGGAAGCTGTCGGCCTCTGTCGCCTCTGTCAGGGCGCGAGCGATGTGGTCCTCGGTCAGGGCGCGATTGGCGCCGGGCAGGATGATGATATTGTTCTCGCCCGCGTCGTCGACGGCGATCACCGCATTGCCGGTGACATCGTCCACCGTGGCAACGGGGCGGGTGTCGACGCCGTATTCCATCAGCCGCTCGACCGCCCAGCGTCCGTCGGCCCCTACCGCGCCGATATGCAGGCAGCGGGCGCCCGCCCGGGCCGCGGCCACGGACATGTTGGCGCCCTTGCCGCCAAGGCCGCGGCTGAAAGAGCGCGCCGCCAGCGTTTCCCCGGCGCCGGGCAGGTGCGGCACGCGGTAGACGAGATCCGCGTTGATGGACCCGAGATTGAAGATGGCCATGGCGTATACTCCTGTGCGGCGGGTGGGTTGGAAACCCACCCTACGACAGTTCAGCCGACCTTGCAGGCGGCAAGAACGGCCATGTTCAGGATGTCGTTCGCGGTCGAGTTGGTCGAACAGATCTGGATCGACTTGTCGATGCCCGCAAGGATCGGCCCGATCACCGTGGCGCCCGCCATCTCCTGCATCAGCTTGACCGAGATCGAGGCCGAGTGCCGCGCCGGAACCACGAGGATGTTCGCCGGGCCGGACAGGCGCTGGAAGGGATAGCTTTCCTGCGCGCGGGTGTTCAGGGCCACGTCCACGGTCATCTCGCCCTCGTATTCGAAGGAGACGCCGCGCCGGTCCAGCACGCGGGGCGCGAGGTGCATCTTCTCGGCCCGCTCGGACACCGGGTAGCCGAAGGTCGAGAAGGACACGAAGGCGACGCGCGGCTCCAGCCCCAGGTGCCGGGCCACGCCCGCGGCGCTTTCCGCGATATTGGCAAGGTCGTTCTCGTCCGGCCATTCATGCACCAGCGTATCGGCGATCAGCACGATCCGCCCCTTGTGCAGCAGTGCCGTGATCCCCGCCGCGCCGTGTTTCGCATCGGCGTCGAAGACGTGGTTGATCAGCTCCATCGCATGGGCCGACTTGCGCGTGGCGCCGGTGATCAACCCGTCGCCATGGCCATGCGCCAGCATCAGCGCCGCGAAGACATGGCGGTCGCGCGCCGCAAGGCGGTGGATGTCCTGCCGGTCCATGCCCTTGCGCTGCAGCCGGGTGTAAAGGAAGTCCTTGTAGGTGTCGAAGTGGCGCGAATTGGCGGCGTTCACCACCTCGAGCTCGCGCACCGCATCGCCAAGGCCCGCGGCCTCCAGCTTGGCCTTCACGTCGCTTTCGCGGCCCACGACCAGCGCCTTGCCGAAACCGGACCGCTGGTAGGTCACCGCCGCCCGCAGCACGCGGGGGTCGTCGCCCTCGGCGAAGATTATCCGGGCCTGCGCGGCGCGGGCGCGACTGTTGATCGACCGCAGGATCGAGGCGGTCGGATCCATCCGCGACTTCAGCCCCAGCTCATAGCTGTCCATGTCCACGATGGGACGGCGCGCGGCGCCGGTCGCCATGCCCGCGCGCGCCACGGCGGGCGGGATGCGGTGGATCAGGCGCGGGTCGAAGGGCGTGGGGATGATGTAATCGCGCCCGAAGCTCAGCGATTTGCCATAGGCCAGCGCCACCTCGTCCGGTACGTCCTCGCGCGCCAGATCGGCCAGCGCCTGCGCGCAGGCGATCTTCATCTCGTCGTTGATGGCGCGGGCGTGGATGTCCAGCGCACCCCGGAAGAGATAGGGGAAGCCCAGCACGTTGTTGACCTGGTTCGGGTAGTCCGAGCGCCCGGTGGCGACGATGGCGTCGACGCGGACCTCATGCGCCTCTTCGGGCGTGATTTCCGGGTCGGGGTTGGCCATGGCGAAGATCACCGGGTTGTCGGCCATGCTGGCCACCATGTCCTGCGTGACCGCGCCCTTGGCCGAGACGCCAAGGAAGACGTCCGCGCCCTTCATCGCCTCTTCCAGCGTGCGCAGATCGGTGGCGACCGCATGGGCCGATTTCCACTGGTTCATGCCCTCGGTGCGGCCCTGGTAGATCACGCCCTTGGTGTCGCACATGATGCAGTTTTCGTGCCGCGCACCCATGGACTTCAGCAGTTCCGGGCAGGCGATCCCCGCCGCGCCGGCGCCGTTCAGGACGATCTTCACGTCCTCGATCTTCTTGTCCGACAGGTGCAGCGCGTTGATCAGCCCCGCCGCGCAGATCACCGCCGTGCCGTGCTGGTCGTCGTGGAAGACGGGGATGTCCATCTGCTCCTTGAGCGCCTGCTCGATGATGAAGCATTCCGGCGCCTTGATGTCTTCAAGGTTGATGCCGCCGAAGGTCGGCCCCATCAGCTTGACCGCCTTGATGAATTCCTCGGGGTCCTCGGTGTCCAGCTCGATATCGATCGAGTTCACATCGGCGAAGCGCTTGAACAGAACCGCCTTGCCCTCCATCACCGGCTTGCCGCCGAGCGCGCCGAGGTTGCCAAGACCCAGCACCGCCGTGCCGTTCGAGATCACGGCGACGAGGTTGCCCTTGTTGGTGTAGTCATAGGCCAGCTCCGGGTTCTCGGCGATGTCCTCGCAGGGGACGGCGACGCCGGGAGAATAGGCAAGGCTCAGATCCCGTTGCGTGGTCATGGGAACGGTGGCCTGCACCTCCCACTTGCCCGGGGTCGGTTCAAGGTGAAAGGCCAGCGCCTCTTCGCGTGTCAGCTTTACCTTGGCCATGCTCTCTCCTCTTCGTCGCGGCGGATTTTGCCTTAGCCCAAGGGGTCTTCGGGTACAACTGAATCCGGGGTTGCAGGGGTTTTTCGGCTTTCGGGCCGGGCGCCGCATTTGTAGGGTCGCGCCAATTCGCGACGGGGGACTGCATGACAACCGTGACGCCGATGATGGCGCAATATCTCGAGATCAAGGCACAGTATCCGGACGCCCTGCTGTTCTACCGCATGGGCGATTTCTACGAGATGTTCTTCGACGACGCCGTGGCCGCATCCGAAGCGCTGGACATCGCGCTGACCAAGCGCGGCAAGCACGACGGCGACGACATTCCCATGTGCGGCGTGCCGGTGCACGCGGTAGAGGGGTACTTGCTGACGCTGATCCGCAAGGGCTTTCGCGTCGCCGTGGGCGAGCAGCTGGAAAGCCCCGAAGAGGCGAAGAAACGCGGTTCGAAGTCGGTGGTGAAGCGCGACGTGGTGCGGCTGGTGACGCCCGGCACGCTGACCGAGGATTCGCTGCTGGAGGCGCGGCGGCACAACTACCTTGCCGCCCTGGGCGCGGTGCGCGACGATTTCGCGCTGGCCTGGTGCGACATCTCGACCGGGGCCTTCCACGTCATGCCGCTGTCGCGCGCACGCATCGGCGCGGAACTGGCGCGGCTGGCGCCGTCGGAACTGCTGCTGTCGGAGAAGATCGAAGAGGCGCTGCGCGAGGTGCTGGAGGATCTGGGGCTGGAGGCCACCGTTCTGGGCGCCGCCTCTTTCGATTCCGGCGCGGCGGAAGGGCGGCTTTGCGGGCTGTTCGGCGTGCAGGAGCTGACGGCCTTCGGCGATTTCGGGCGGGCCGATCTGTCGGCCATGGGTGCGCTGGTGGATTACCTGCACATCACGCAGAAGGGGCGGCTGCCGCTGTTGCAGCCGCCGCGTTCGGAAGCGGTCTCGCGCCTGATGCAGATCGACGCGGCGACCCGGCGCAACCTCGGAACTGACCTCCAGCCTTCAGGGCGGGCGGGCCGGGTCTTTGCTGTCGGTGATCGACCGCACCGTGACCGCCGGTGGCGCCCGCCTGCTGGAGCGGCGGGTGTCCTCGCCCTCGCGCGAGCTGGCCGTCATCCGCGAGCGGCTGGAGGCGGTGCAATGGGGCGTGGAATCCTCCGGCTCTGACGGGCTGCGCGACGCGCTGCGACGCGTGCCCGACGTCGACCGCGCGCTGTCGCGGCTGGGGCTGGACCGGGGCGGCCCGCGCGACCTTGCCGCCGTGCGCAACGCGCTGGCGCAGGCAGAGGCGCTGTCCGACCGGCTGACCGGTGAAAGCCTGCCGCCGCTGCTGGAGCGCAGCAAGGCAGAACTGGCCGGTTTCGACGACCTACTGGGCCTGCTGGACGCCGCCCTGATCGCCGAGCCGCCCCTGATGGTGCGCGACGGCGGCTTTGTCGCGCCGGGCTACGACGCGGCGCTGGATCAGGCGCGCACGCTGCGGGACGAGGGCAGGGGTGTCATCGCTCGTATGCAAGGTGAATACAGCGCCGAGACGGGCATTGGCTCGCTGAAGATCAAGCACAACAACGTGCTGGGCTACTTCATCGAGGTCACAGCCACCCATGCCGAGAAGATGCACGCCCTGTCCGAACGCTTCATCCACCGCCAGACCACCGCCAACCAGGTGCGGTTCACGACGGTGGAACTGTCGGATCTGGAAACGCGGATCCTGAATGCCGGGAACGAGGCGCTGGAGATCGAAAAGCGGCTCTACGAGGTGCTGAAGGCCGCGATCCTCGAACAGGCACCGGCGCTGTCGACACTGGCGCTGGCGCTGTCGGAATTCGACCTGACGCTGGGCCTGGCCGAACTGGCGCGGCAGCGTGACTGGTGCGCGCCGCAGGTGGACGACAGCCGCGCCTTTGCCATCGACGCCGGGCGCCACCCGGTGGTCGAGGCCGCGCTTCAGGCCAGCGGCACGCCCTTCATCGCCAATGATTGCGGGCTGAGCGCCGAGGGCGAGGCCGCCGCCGTAACCCTGCTGACCGGCCCAAACATGGCCGGTAAGTCGACCTACCTGCGGCAGAACGCGCTGATCGCGCTGCTGGCGCAGATGGGCTCCTTTGTCCCGGCGCGCGCCGCGCATATCGGCATCGTCAGTCAGATCTTCAGCCGCGTCGGCGCCTCGGACGATCTGGCGCGCGGGCGCTCGACTTTCATGGTCGAGATGGTCGAAACGGCGGCGATCCTCAATCAGGCCGATGCACGGGCGCTGGTGATCCTCGACGAGATCGGGCGCGGCACGGCGACCTATGACGGACTGTCGATCGCCTGGGCCACGCTGGAACATCTGCACGAGGTCAACCGCGTGCGCGGGCTCTTCGCGACGCATTACCACGAGATGACCGTGCTGGCGGGCAGGCTGAAGGGCGTGAAGAACGCCACCGTCGCCGTCAAGGAATGGGAGGGCGAGGTGATCTTCCTGCACGAGGTGCGCGAGGGCGCGGCGGACCGGTCTTACGGCGTGCAGGTGGCGCAGCTGGCGGGGCTGCCCAAGCCGGTGATCGCGCGCGCGCGGGACGTGCTGGAGGCGCTGGAAAAGGGCGAACGCGACAGCGCCTCGCCCATGGCGCTGATCGACGAGCTGCCGCTGTTCAGCGCGGCGTCGCAGCGCGAGGCGCCGAAGAGCGTTTCCCGTGAAACATCCGAAGTCGAAGAGCGTCTGGCGCAGTTGCAGCCGGACGAGATGACCCCGCGCGAGGCGATGGACGCGCTTTACGCGCTGAAGGGTCTTCTGAAATGAAAAAGCCGGGCGTCAGCCCGGCTTTCGGTTCTGTGCGATCTGGCCCGGCTTAGCTGGCGGGCATCGAGCTGACGCCGACCTGCGCGGGGCGCAGCAGGCGGTCATACAGCAGGAAGCCTTCGGCAGAGACCTGAATGATCTCGCCCGCCTTGGTGCCCGGCACCGGGGCCTCGAACATGGCCTCGTGCTCTTTCGGGTCGAAGCGGTCGCCGACCTCGGGGGCAATGCGGGTGACGCCGTGGCGGTCGAAGACCTTCAGCAGCTCTTTCAGCGTCAGTTCCACGCCCTCGACCAGCGCCGCCGAGGCGCCGCTTTCATCCTCTTTCGCGGCCACCAGCGCGCGGTTGAGGTTGTCGTAGACCGGCAGCAGGTCCCGCGCGATGCGGCTGCCGCCATAGGCCTGCGCCTCGCGGCGGTCCTTGTCGGCCCGCTTGCGCGCGTTTTCGGCATCGGCCAGCGCCCGCATGAAGCGGTCCTTGTAATCGTCGCGCTCGGCCCGGAGCGTATCCAGTTCCAGCGCCTCTTCGTCGATCTCTTCCGTCAGACCCGCCGATTCCTCGGCCTCTGCCGTGTCGATGTCATCCAGAAAATCGTCTTTGTTCGCGTCTGCCATGCTTCACCTCTGACTCTGCCCGGACAGCAGGCGTCCGACCAGTTGGGCCGTGTAATCCACGATGGGAACGATGCGCCCGTAGTTGAGGCGCGTGGGTCCGATGACCCCAACCGCGCCGATGATCTTTCGGTCCGCGTTCATATATGGAGAGACCACCAAAGAGGAACCCGAAAGTGAGAAAAGTTTGTTCTCGGACCCGATAAAAATGCGGACCCCTTCGCCCTCGTCGGTCAGTTCCGGGAACTCGGCGATATCGCGCTTGCGCTCGAGGTCGTCAAACAGGCTGCGGATGCGGTCCAGCTCTTCCTCGGCGGATTCGTCGCCCAGCAGATCTGCCCGGCCCCGCACGATCAGCCGTTCGGTGCTGTGGCCCGGCTGATCCCAGACGGCGATGCCCGCGTCGATCAGGTCGGCGGCCAGCGTGTCCAGCTCCTGACGGCGGCGGGCAATCTCGGAGGCCATGACCCGGCGCAGGTCCGACAGGGTCCGGCCCTCCAGCAGGGCGTTCACGAAATTCGCCGCCTCGCGCATCGAGGACGGCGTCTGCCCGGGCGGCGGCGTGAAGACGCGGTTTTCCACATGGCCGTCGGCAAAGACGATCACCACCAGCGCGCGGTCCTGCGCAAGGCTGACGAACTCGATATGCTTCAGCGGCGCCTCGTGTTTCGGCGTCAGCACCAGCGACGCGCCCTGCGTGACCCCCGACAGGGCAGAGCCGACCTGATCCAGCAGCCCGCCCACGTCGCCCAGATTGGTCCCGGCGGTGGCGTCCAGCTTGACCCGATCCTCGTCATCGAGGTCGCGCACTTCCAGCAGGCTGTCGACGAACATGCGCAGGCCCAGATGCGTCGGCACACGCCCGGCAGAGACATGCGGGCTGTCGAGCAGGCCAAGGAATTCGAGGTCCTGCATGACATTGCGGATGGTCGCGGCAGAGACCTTTTCCGACAGACTGCGCGTCAGGGTCCGCGAGCCCACCGGCTCGCCGTTTTCCAGATAGCCCTCGACCACGCGGCGAAACACCTCGCGCGAACGGTCGTTCATCTGGGACAGGATTTCCGCTCTTTCTTTCATCGCTCGCCTCGTCTTGCTGTCATTAAAGACGGGTCATGGGCCGCGTCAATCGGGGTTGCACCGGGGGCAGGGCCGGGATTATCCCGAGTTAGCTCAAGGAAGGACATGACATGCGTACCGTCAGGACGAGATTTAAGCGAAATGCGCGCGGTTTCAATCGAGACCAACGTGACCAAGCACGCCGAAGGGTCGTGCCTGATCAAGATGGGCGACACCCATGTGCTGTGCACCGCCTCTCTGGAAGAGCGGGTTCCCCCGTTTATCAAGGGCTCTGGCCAGTGGCTGGGTGACGGCGGAATACGGCATGCTGCCGCGTTCGACCTCGTCGCGGATGCGGCGCGAGGCCGCATCGGGCAAGCAGGGCGGGCGCACGGTGGAGATCCAGCGCCTGATCGGCCGCGCGCTGCGCGCCGGTGTCGACCGCAACGCGCTTGGCGAACGCCAGATCACCGTCGACTGCGACGTGATCCAGTGCCGATGGCGGCACCCGCTGCGCCGCGATCACCGGCGGCTGGGTGGCCCTGCGGCTGGCGGTGAACAAGCTGCTGAAGGCGCGTGACATCGTGACCGACCCGCTGATCTCGCCGGTCGCGGCGGTCAGCTGCGGCATCTATGCCGGGCAGCCGGTGCTGGACCTCGACTACCCCGAGGACAGCGAGGCGGGCGTCGACGGCAACTTCATCCTGCGCGGCGACGGGTCCCTGATCGAGGTGCAGATGAGCGCCGAGGGCTCTGTCTTCAGCCGCGACCAGATGGGCCAGCTGATGGATCTGGCCGAGAAGGGTGTGCAGGAGCTGGTTCAGGCACAGCTGGCGGCGACCGCATGACACGGCGGTTTCAGGGCGACCGGCTTCTGGTCGCCACCCACAACAAGGGCAAGCTGGAAGAGATCGCCGACCTGCTGAAACCCTACGGGGTTTCGGTGGTGGGCGCGGCAGAGATGAACCTGCCCGAACCGGTCGAAGACGGCACCACCTTTGTCGAGAACGCCCGGACCAAGGCCCATGCGGCGGCCCGGGCCACCGGCCTTCCCGCGCTGTCGGACGATTCCGGCATCGAGATCGACGCGCTGGACAAGGCACCGGGCGTCTACACGGCGGATTGGGCGGAAACGCCCAATGGCCGGGACTTCGTGATGGCCATGACCAAGTCGCACGACAAGCTGGTGCAAAGCGGCGCACCGCAGCCCTGGACGGCGCGGTTTTGCTGTACGCTGGTGCTGGCATGGCCCGACGGCCACGACGAGGTCTTTCCGGGCGTGATGGAAGGGCAGGTGGTCTGGCCCATGCGCGGCGATCAGGGCCACGGCTACGACCCGATCTTCCAGCCCCAGGGCTACGACGTGACCTTCGGCGAGATGGATCGCTGGGAAAAGAACCGCATCAGCCATCGCGCCGATGCCTTCCGCAAATTCGTGGCGGGCTGCTTTGCCTGAAACCTGGCAAATCGGGGGCTTTGGCCTGTACGTGCATTGGCCCTTTTGCGAGGCCAAATGCCCCTATTGCGACTTCAACTCGCATGTCACGCGCGAGATTGACCAGTCCCGCTGGGCCCGCGCCCTTGCCGCCGAAGTCCGGCGCGCCGCAGAGGAAACGCCGGGCCGGGTGCTGACCTCGATCTTCTTCGGCGGCGGGACACCCTCGCTGATGGCGCCGGAAACCGTGGCCGCCGTGATCGAGGCGGCGCGCACGGCCTGGACCTTTTCCAACGACATCGAGATCACGCTGGAGGCCAACCCCCGGTCGGTCGAGGCGGCGAAGTTCCGCGGCTTTCGCGAGGCCGGGGTGAACCGGGTGTCCCTTGGGGTCCAGTCGCTGCGCGAGGACGACCTGCGGCGGCTGGGCCGCCTGCACGACGTCGCAGAGGCCCGCAAGGCGGTGGAGGTGGCCCGGGCGGAATTCGACCGCGTCAGCTTTGACCTGATCTATGCACGGCAGGGGCAGGGGCTGGACGACTGGCGAAGCGAGCTGCGCGAGGCGCTGGAAATGGCCGCCGACCATCTGTCGCTGTACCAGCTGACCATCGAACCCGGCACCGCCTTCTGGGACCGGGCGCAGGTGGGGCGCCTGCGCGGCCTGCCCGGCGACGATCTAGCCGCCGACATGTACGAGCTGACGCAGGACCTGTGTGGCGAGGCCGGGATGGCCGCCTACGAGGTCTCGAACCACGCAAGGCCCGGTGCTGAATCGCGGCACAACCTGATTTACTGGCGGCAGGGTGACTGGGTCGGCGTTGGCCCCGGGGCGCACGGGCGCCTGTCCATTGGCGGCCTCCGTCAGGGGCGCGTCGCGCATATGGCGCCGGGCCGCTGGATCGCCGCCGCCGAGGCCGGAAGCGGGGAAGAGTCCCGCGAAACCCTATCCGCGGCGGATATGGCCGCAGAATACCTTATGATGGGGCTTAGAATCTCTGAACCACTGGATTTGGTACGCTTGCGCAGACTGGATCCCGCTGCGGCCCCTGAAGGCAAGCTGCAGGATCTGGTCGATCTTGGCCTGCTGACGCAGGCGGATCAGGGATCAGGACCACGCCAAAGGGGCGCATGGTCCTGAATGCGGTGATTTCCGAGCTTTTGCCCTGATCCTCAGGACGGGCGGCTGAGAATGCTACACAGCACATCGAGCTGCTCGAGCGTGTCGTAGGCAATACTCACCCGCCCTTTTTCCTGCCCCGGCTTGTGATCGATCTGCACTTTCATGCCCAGGGCTGCCGACAGATCGGCTTCCAGCGCCTTGGTATCGGCGTCCTTGTCAAAGCTGTAACTGGCCGGATCGGGCTGCCGGCGCGGGGCCGGGGCCTCGCCGCCCTTTGCCAGACGCTCTGCCTCGCGGACCGACAGGCCCTTGCTGACGATGGTCTGGGCCAGGCTTTCCGGGTCGCGCGCGGTGACCAGCGTACGGGCGTGGCCGGCACTCAGCTCTCCGGCGGTGACCATTTCCTGCACCGTTTCCGGCAGGTTCAAAAGGCGCAGGAGGTTGGCAATATGGCTCCGGCTTTTGCCGAGGGCTTCCGCCAGCTTTTCCTGCGTATGGCCGAATTTGAACATCAGCTGCCGATAGCCGGCGGCCTCTTCGATCGGGTTCAGATCGGCGCGCTGGATGTTCTCGATGATCGCAATTTCAAGAACTTCGGTGTCGTCGAGATCGCGCACGAGGACGGGAACCTCGTGCAATTGCGCCATCTGGGCCGCGCGCCAGCGCCGTTCCCCCGCAACGATCTGGAAACGGTCGGGCTGGGCCGGATCGGTGCGGACGATCAGCGGCTGGATAACGCCCTTGGTCCGGATGGAATTGGCCAGATCATCCAGCTGCGACTGCGTGAACGTGCGCCGGGGCTGGTCCGGGTTCGGCGAGATCAGCTCTACCGGAAGCACACGATCCGGCCGCCGGGGCGCATCAGTCTGGCTTTCCTGCTCAACCGGCGCGACATCCGCCATCAGTGCGGACAGCCCGCGCCCCAATCCCCGACGTTGTTCCTTGCGTTCCGCCATGTTCTCTCCTTCGCGACTCAGGCCGCGCGTTTTTCGTTTTTTGCGAGCAATTCCTGCGCCAGCGCCCGATAGGCCGCTGCGCCCTTCGACGAACCGTCATAGGCCAGCACCGGCAGGGCGTAGGACGGCGCCTCGGACACCCGGACATTGCGCGGGATCACGGTTCGGAACACGAGATCCCCAAGATTGGCCCGGGCATCGGCTTCGACCTGCTGGGACAGGTTGTTGCGGGCGTCGTACATCGTCATCACCACGCCTTCGATCCGCAGATCCGGGTTGGCGCTTTGCCGCACCTCGCGGATCGTCAGCATCAGTTGCGACAGCCCTTCAAGGGCAAAGAATTCGCTTTGCAGGGGCACCAGGACAGAGTGGGCGGCCACCATCGCATTGACCGTCAGAAGGTTGAGAGAGGGCGGGCAATCGATGAGGATGACGTCGAACCGGAACGCGTCGATGCCTTTCTGACGCAGGGAATCGTGCAGCAGAAAGCTGCGTTTTTCGTTTGAAAACAACTCGATATCCGCAGAGCTGAGGTCCACGGTCGCCGGAATGAGCGACAGGTTTTCCGTCCCCGTCGGCAGGATCACCTGAGACAGATCGACATCGTCGAGCAGCAGGTCATAGGTGGTATAGGGGCGATCATCGACACCAAGCCCGGTGGAGGCATTGCCCTGCGGATCCAGATCGACGACGAGCACCCTGTGCCCCATTTCGCACAGGGCCGCGCCCAGATTGATCGTCGTGGTGGTCTTGCCCACGCCGCCTTTCTGGTTCGCGATGGCGATGATTTTGGGACCGGCGGGCCGGGTGGGATCAGACATGGGAAAGCTCTCTCACTTCCAAAACGACGGCTTCGGGGCTTGTCTCGCTTGTATGCGATTTGGCATCAAAACGCCATTCTGCGCGCGCGTCATCCAGCTCCTTTTTCCAACCCGCACCCTTGTGAAACAGGGCCGTCGCGTTCCGGGCCAGGTGCGGATGCGCAAGGCGGAACAAAGCGGGCAGGGGTGCCAGGGCCCGGGCAGAGATCACATCGCTGGCCTGCGGCGGAAGGGCCTCGATCCGGCTGGCCTGAACCTCGACGGGCACGCCGGTTTCACGAGCCACGGTTCTCAGGAAGGTTGCCTTGCGTTGATCGGATTCCACAAGCGTCACGCGCCCCGGGTGCCCGGCGCCTGCGGCAAGGATCGCAACGACCAGCCCCGGGAAGCCGCCCCCGGACCCCAGGTCTGTCCAGCGGCGCCAATCCAGATCAGCGAGGGCAAAGACCTGCGCTGAATCGCGAAAATGGCGGTCAACCGCTGCTGTGAGCGTGCTCGGGGACACCAGGTTGATCACCGGGTTCCACTTTTTCAGAAGCGAATCGTAAAGGGCCAGGCGTTCGCGTGTTTCACGTGAAACATTGGGGAACGCCTCTTCGAGAACTGGAGTCACGCGCTCTTGCTCCGATCACGCTGCCGAAGCTTCGCCAGCACAAGGGTCAGGGCCGCGGGCGTCATGCCATCCACCCGCGCCGCCTGGGCAAGAGACTCGGGGCGGGTGGCCTTCAGCTTTCCTTTCAGCTCTGTCGACAGACTCGACAGCGAATCGTAGTCAAAATCGGCAGGAATCCGAAGGTTTTCGTCGCGGCGCAGGGATTCCACGTCCCGCGACTGGCGGTCGATATAATTCGCGTAAAGCGCTTCCTTCTCGATCTGCGCACCCGTCACTTCGTCAATCTCGGCAAACGCCGCACTGAGACCTCTGATCTGCTCGAAACCGACGTCCTTCAAGGACAGGGCCTGATAGGCCGTGCGTCTTGTCCCATCCGCGTTGACTGAAACACCAAGCGCGCGCAATTCGGAGGAAGACACACTGTGCGCGCGCAGGGCCTCACGTACCGCGGTCCAGCCGGTCCATCTTTTCGTTGAAATGTTGCTTTCGTGTCTCGGAAACACAGCCCAGCTCCGCGCCAAGAGGCGTCAGCCGCTGATCGGCATTGTCTGCCCGCAGGCTCAGACGGAATTCAGCGCGGCTGGTGAACATCCGGTAGGGTTCGGTCACACCACGGGTCGTAAGGTCGTCGAGCATGACACCGATATAGCCGTCGGACCGGCACATCACGAACGGTTGTCGATCGAGGCTTTCACAAGCGGCATTCAGACCCGCGATCAATCCCTGGGCCGCAGCCTCTTCGTAGCCGGTCGTACCATTGATCTGGCCGGCGAGATAGAGGCCTTTCATGGCCCGCAGCGCGAGCGTCGATTGCAAAGCTCTGGGGTCGACATAATCGTATTCGATGGCATAGCCCGGCTGCAGGATCTCGGCCTGCTCCAGCCCGACGATGGTCCGAACATAGGCTTCCTGAACCTCTTGCGGCAGGGAGGTGGAAATCCCGTTGGGATAGATCGTGGAATTGGAGAGGCTTTCGGGTTCCAGGAAGACCTGATGCGAATCCTTCTCCGCGAAGCGTACCACTTTATCCTCGATCGAGGGGCAGTAGCGCGGCCCGACGCCGTCGATATGCCCGCCGTACATGGCCGAGCGGTTTAGATTTTCGCGAATGATTTCATGGGTTTGAACTGACGTATGTGTGATGCCGCAGGACACCTGACGCGCGACGGGACGGCTGTTCATAAAGCTGAACATCACGGGATCGTCGTCGCCGGGCTGCATGTCCAGCCGGTCCCAGTCAATCGTCTTGCCGTCCAAGCGGGGCGGGGTGCCCGTTTTCAGACGACCGGTGGGCAGATCAAGCGCGCGCATGCGATCCGCCAGACGGTTGGATGGTTTGTCGCCCATGCGACCGCCCGGCGTCTTCTGGTCGCCGATGTGGATGACACCATTCAGGAAGGTGCCGCTGGTCAAGACAACCGTCCTGGAAGAGAGGGTCGTGCCATCCGCCAAGACGATCCCGGTGACGCGGTCGGCCTGCAGAGAGAAGTCGATGACCTCGCCGACAACCACCTGCAATCCGTCGATATCCGCGAGGGTCTTCTGCATCGCCTGCGCGTAAAGGGCACGATCCGCTTGCGCGCGGGGACCTTGCACAGCTGGACCCTTGCGGCGGTTCAAGAGGCGGAACTGGATCCCGACCGCATCCGCCACGCGCCCCATGATCCCGTCCAGCGCGTCGATCTCGCGAACAAGGTGGCCTTTGCCAAGCCCGCCAATCGCCGGATTACACGACATCACGCCAAGGTCCGAGGCGCGGAGCGTCACCAAGGCGGTCCGTACTCCCATGCGGGCGGCAGCGGCGGCCGCCTCTGTTCCGGCATGTCCGCCGCCCACGACGATCACATCGAAGTCGCAATGTTTCACGTGAAACACTCCTTACTTGCCGACACAAAAATTGGCGAAGATCTCGTCCAGCAAGTGTTCCACATCGACGTAGCCAAGAAGGCTCTCCATTCGACGGGCCGCGACTCGCACGTTCTCGCTGACCACATCATACAGGTCGGGACCGTCCTGCAAAAGGTCCAAGGCGTCGGCAAGAAGAGATCCGCCGTCTTCCAGCATGATCCGGTGGCGTTCTCGCGACGAAAGGCTGACCCGCTGGACACGTTCTGCAAGTGTCTCTTGAATATGCCGTTGCAGGGCCTCGACACCATGCCCGGTCTGGCCGGAGATGCCGTTGATCCCGTCGACAGGGTGGTCCTGTTTCGCGGTCAAAACCAGATCCCCGGGCCGGACCGCGATCATGGGTGCCTCGCCGGGCGGAACCAGATGAACCCTCAGGTCCGCGTCGTCGGCCCGCGCCCGGGCGCGGGCCACGCCGATGGCCTCTACCGTATCCGTTGTATCGCGCAGCCCGGCGGTATCCAGAACCACAACCGGCAACCCGTTGATATCCATCCGAACTTCGAGCACGTCCCGAGTCGTCCCGGCAATCTCGGAGGTGATGGCCGCCTCGCGCCCGGCAAGGTGGTTCAGCAAGGTCGACTTGCCGGCGTTCGGTGGGCCGACGATGGCAACCTCGAAACCGGTGCGAATTCGCTCGGCGACGGTCAACCCGGCCAGCTCTGTCTTCACCTCTCTCAGGACAGAGGTCACAAGATCGCGCACCTCGTCGGATACATCCACGGGCACGTCTTCGTCGGCAAAGTCGATGGTCGCTTCGAGAAGCGAGGCCGCCCGCACAAGGCTGCGCCTCCAGTCATGCACCCGTGCACCCAGATCGCCGGACAGAACTTTCAGGGCTTGCTGCCTTTGAACCTCTGTCTCGGCATCGATCAGGTCGGACAGACCCTCGACCTGTGTCAGATCCATGCTGCCGGTTTCCAGCGCCCGGCGGGTGAACTCGCCGGGCTCCGCCAGGCGCAGTCCCGGAAAGGCGCCGATCGCCCGCAGCACAGCCCGCTGAACCGCGATGCTGCCATGCAGGTGAAATTCCGCAACCGGTTCGCCGGTAAAGCTGCCGCCTTCTTCGAAAATCAGGACAAGTGCCTGATCCAGAAAGGCACCGTCCTGGTCGCGAAGAACACGCAAAGCGGCCTGCCGCGGTCGGGGCAGGGGCGCGGCCATCCCGTCGACGACCGCCCAGGCATTCGGGCCAGAGAGGCGCACGATGGAAACGCCCGCCCGGCCCGGTGCGCTTGCAAGCGCGTAGATGGTGTCCATAGCAGCCTCAGCTGTTCATGGAGTCGAAGAATTCCGAATTCGTCTTGGTCTGCTTCAGCTTCGAGATCAGGAATTCGACCGCGTCCGTCGTGCCCATCGGGTTCAGGATACGACGCAGGACAAAGGTCTTTTGCAGATCCGTCTTGTCGACCAGAAGATCCTCTTTCCGGGTGCCGGACTTGAGGATGTCCAGCGCCGGGAAGACCCGCTTGTCCGCCACCTTCCGGTCCAGCACGATCTCGGAGTTGCCGGTGCCCTTGAATTCTTCGAAGATCACCTCGTCCATGCGCGAGCCCGTGTCGATCAGCGCCGTCGCAATGATCGTCAGCGAGCCGCCTTCCTCGATGTTGCGCGCCGCGCCGAAGAAGCGCTTGGGCCGCTGCAGGGCATTCGCGTCGACACCGCCGGTCAGAACTTTGCCGGAGGAGGGCACCACAGTGTTGAAGGCTCTACCAAGTCTTGTGATGGAGTCCAGAAGGATGACTACATCTCGCTTGTGTTCCACAAGCCTCTTGGCCTTCTCGATGACCATCTCGGACACGGCCACGTGCCTCTGTGCCGGTTCGTCGAAGGTCGAGGACACGACCTCGCCCTTCACCGAACGCTGCATGTCGGTGACTTCTTCCGGGCGTTCGTCGATCAGCAGGACGATCAGGTAGCACTCGGGGTGGTTCTTCTCGATCGAGTTGGCGATGTTCTGCAAGAGCACCGTCTTACCGGTGCGCGGCGGCGCCACGATCAGCGAGCGCTGGCCTTTGCCGATGGGTGCGACCAGGTCGATGATCCGCGCAGAGCGGTCCTTGATGGTAGGATCCTCGATCTCCATCTTCAGGCGCTCGTCGGGGTAGAGTGGCGTCAGGTTGTCGAAGGCGATCTTGTGGCGCGCGCGCTCGGGATCCTCGAAGTTGATCTTCGACACGGCCACCAGGGCGAAATAGCGCTCATCGTTGTCCGGTGCGCGGATCTCGCCCTCTATGCTGTCCCCGGTCCGCAGAGAGTGCTTCCGGATCATGTCGGGCGAGACATAGATATCGTCCGGGCCCGGCAGGTAGTTGGCCTCGGGCGAGCGCAGGAAGCCAAAACCGTCCTGTAGCACCTCCAGCACCCCGTCGCCGAAGATCTGCCAGCCGTCGTCCGCCCGCTCGCGCAGGATCTGGAACATCATCTCGCCCTTGCGCATGGTCGAGGCGTTCTCGATCTCCAGTTCTTCGGCCATGGCCAGAAGATCCTTCGGAGACTGCGCCTTCAGATCGGCGAGGTTCAGCTTTTCTTCACTCATGGGACACTCTGTCAGAACCGGCAGGAGGCTCTGCTTTTCTATGAATAGGGGAAGACCGCTTCGGGACCGAAGCTGGGAAGGGTGCTAGACCACCGGGACCATGCAAGTCAACGCTGAATGCCGGAAGCCTTGGAACACTGAATAAATAGAAAAGATGAAAGGATTTTGAAGTGTGTTGTGCGGCGATTTCCTGTGGATCCTTGATATGTCCTTGCAGTCGCCCACAGGGAACAGGGCTGGGGAAAACCTTGTGCAACATTTCTGGACGTGGAAGAACATGTAAAAAATTTTGATTTTAGGGCAGCGACTTATATCGGTATTCACCGGATCATTGACCTGTGGATAACCCTGGGCGCAACAGGGCGTCAGAGACGATGTTCCATGGTTGGCGAGTTATCCTCTCCCACAGGTCCACAGCTTCGGGAAACCGGCTGAAAACCGCGGAAACCGCCCCCAGCCTTGCAACCGCTTGGGTTTTTCCTCAGAACCATCGCACAGTGCCACACAAACCTGTCCCCGAAGTTGTCCCCATGAATCTCGACCTTGTCCTCGCTTCCGGCTCTTCGACGCGGGCGGAACTGCTTCGAAAGGCCGGTCTGACCATTCAGATCGAATCGCCACGGGTCGATGAAGAGGCGATAAAGGCGTCGCTGATGCATGAGGGCGCGAATCCTCGCGACATTGCCGACGCTCTGGCCGAGGCCAAGGCGCAGAAGGTGGCCCGGAAGTGTCCCGAGGCGCTTGTCCTTGGCTGCGATCAGGTTCTGGAGTTCGACCGCCGGGTGATTTCCAAGCCGGAAAGCTGCGAAGAGGCCCGCGCCCAGGTCGAGATGCTGCGCGGGCAGACCCATCGGCTGCTGTCCGCCGCGGTGCTTTACCACGAGGGCCGGGCAATCTGGCGCCATGTCGGGACTGCGCGCCTGACCATGCGTGCGGTGTCCGACGACTACCTGACCCAATACCTGGACCGGAACTGGCCCGATGTCGGTGCCTCGGTTGGGGGCTACAAGCTCGAATCCGAAGGTGTCCGGCTGTTCGCGCGCATCGAAGGCGACCATTTCACCATCCTCGGCCTTCCGCTTCTGGAACTTCTGAATTTTCTCTCGATACGAGGCAGCATACCCGCATGACCCTCTCCCGTATCCCGCTGGCCGCCGTCATCGGTTCCCCGATCGCGCATTCCCGTTCGCCGCGCCTGTTTCGCCACTGGCTGCGCAAATACGGCATGCCGGGCCATTATATCCCGATGGAGGTCCCCGCCGAGCGGCTGGAAGAGACCCTGCGCCTTTTGCCCGAACTGGGTTTCGTCGGGCTGAACGTCACCATTCCCTACAAGGAAAAGGTGATGGAGATCGCCGACCAGGTGTCCGACCGCGCAACGCTGATCGGCGCCGCGAACACGCTGATCTTCCGCAAGGACGGGTTGATTCATGCGGACAACACCGATGGCTACGGCTTTGTCGAGAACCTGCGCCAGTCGGCGCCGGACTGGCAGCCCGAGGCCGGGCCTGCAACGGTCTTCGGGGCAGGCGGCGCGGCGCGGGCTATCGTTGCCTCGCTGCTCGACGTGGGCGTGCCCGAGATCCGGCTGACCAACCGCACCCGTCCGCGCGCCGAGAAGCTGCGCGAGGATTTCGGCAACAAGGTGCAGGTCTATGACTGGGTGCAGGCGGGCAATATCGTCGAGGGCTGCGCCACCGTGGTCAATACCACCTCTCTGGGCATGACGGGCAAGCCCGAGCTTCGCGTGCCGCTGGATGCCATCGGCCCGGGCATGCTGGTCACGGACCTTGTTTACACGCCGCTGGAAACCCGGCTGCTGCGCGAGGCGAAAGAGCAGGGCGCCCGGACCGTCGATGGCACTGGGCATGCTGTTGCATCAGGCCGTACCCGGGTTTGAGCGCTGGTTCGGCACCCGTCCCGAGGTCGACGAGGCCACGCGCAAGGCCATCCTCGGGATGAGCTTTCGCCTTGGCCTGACCGGCTCTATCGGCATGGGCAAGTCGACAACCGCGCAGATGTTCGCGGCAGAGGGCTGTGCCGTCTGGGATGCGGATGCGGCTGTACACCGCCTGTATGCAAAGGGCGGGGCGGCGGTCGAACCGCTGGCCCGGGCCTTTCCCGAGGCGATTGACGCGGGCGCGGTGTCGCGCGACCGGCTGCGGTCGGTGATCGCGTCGGACAAGACCGCGCTGGCGCGGATCGAGGCCATCGTGCATCCGCTGGCCCGGCAGGACCGCGAGACCTTTGCCGCCGCCGCGACCAGCGAGGTGACGGTCTTCGACATTCCGCTGCTGTTCGAGACCGGCGGCGATGCCGAGATGGACTCGACCGCCTGCGTCACCGTCGCGCCAGAGGTGCAGCGCGAGCGGGTGCTGGCCCGTGGGACCATGACGGCAGAGGATCTGGAGACCATTCTGTCGCGCCAGATGCCCAATGCCGAGAAATGCCGCCGCGCCACCTACGTCATCGAGACCGATACGCTTGAGACCGCGCGCCGACAGGTGCAGAACGTCCTGAGGGACATCCGGGCCAGACTGGGGAAAGATCATGCGTGAGATCGTTCTCGATACCGAGACCACGGGCTTCGAGCCCGAGCAGGGCGACCGCATCGTCGAAATCGGCGCGGTCGAGCTGTACAACCACATGCCGACCGGCAAGACTTACCACCAGTACATCAACCCGGAACGCGCCATGCCGGCAGAGGCCTTCGCGGTGCATGGGCTGGGTGACGATTTCCTGCGCGACAAGCCGGTTTTCGCGAAGATCGTCGACGAGTTCCGCGCCTTCATCGGCGAGTCGAAGCTGGTGATCCACAACGCCGCCTTCGACGTGAAATTCCTGAACGCCGAACTGCGGTGGGCCAAGCGTCCGCTGCTGGCCGCCGATTGCGCCATCGATACGCTGGACATCGCGCGGCGCCGGTTTCCGGGTTCGCCTGCCTCGCTGGATGCGCTGTGCCGACGCTTCGGCATCGACAACTCGTCGCGGACCCTGCACGGCGCGCTTCTGGACAGCGAGATCCTTGCCGAGGTCTACCTTGAACTGATCGGCGGCAAGCAGCCCGACCTTGTGCTGACGCCGGTGCAGACGAAATCCGCGAACGGCGAGTCCGACAGCGACTGGCGGCTCGAAACCCCGGCCCACGCCGCTGCCGTCGCGCCTGTCGGAAACGGAAAAGGCGGCTCACGCCGCCTTTGTCGCCAAGCTTGGGCCCGAGGCCCTTTGGACGAAGACCTGATTTAGGCCTGCGCCACCGGCGTTTCGCTTTTCTGCGCGGCCTGACGGCGCTGCAGTTCGTTGCGATACAGCGCAAGGAAGTCGATCGTTTCCAGGTTCAGCGGCGGGAAACCACCGTCGCGCGACACGTCGGACACGATGCGGCGCACGAAGGGGAACAGCATCCGCGGGCATTCGATCAGCAGGAAGGGGTGCAGCTGCTCTTCCGGGACGTTCTCGATGTGGAAGACGCCGGCATATTCCAGCTCGAGCACGAAGAGATGCGCGCCGCTGTCCTTGGCCTTGGACTCGACCTTCAGCTTCATCACGACTTCGTACTGGTTGTCGGTGGGGCGCTTCTTGGCGTCGAGGTTCACCTGAACCTGAACGTCGGGCGTCACCTCGCCGCTGACACCCTTGGTCGAGAGAATATTCTCGAAGGAAAGATCGCGAATGAATTGTGCGAGGACGTTCATCTTAGGCGCTTGCGGCTGCTGCGCCGTGTCCGCTCCGTTCGTTTCTGCCATTGTTCTGGCCTCCCGTGTACAACTTGGCTCATCGCATAGCAGGCTGCGCCAGCGCGCTCAATGCCTGGTCCAGCCAGAGCCGGGGTGATTGGGTTTCTTCTCGCGGCGGACCTCGGTGAACTCGCCTTCGATCACGTCGGGCCGGGGATCGTGGCGCGGGTCGTGCTGCCCGTGACGCGGGTCGTGGCGCGGATCCGCGCCCATCTGGAACGAGGCCACGGTGACCCGCGATTTCAGCCATTTGAACATGGCGACGCGCACCGCCGGGATCAGCAGGGCAAAGCCCACGGTATCGGTGAAAAAGCCCGGCGTCAGCAGCAGCGCGCCCGACAAGAGGATCATCGCGCCATGCGCCAGCGGCTCACCGGGATCTTCCAGCCGGTTGAAGCTTTGCCGCAGGTCGTTCATCGCCAGACGGCCCTGTGCCCGGACCATCCAGGTGCCGAGGATCGCGGTCACGATGACCACGCCCAGCGTCGGCCAGAGGCCGATCAGACCGCCGACCTGAATGAACAGGGCGATTTCGATCAGCGGAACCATCAGGAAGGCTACGAAAAGCCACATGTGTCTGTCCTCCAAGTCGGGCGGCGCCGGTGGACTCGCCCCGGTGCCTCACCTACATAGGAAGGCAACACCAAAGTTTCCATGTACGCCGCCAAGAGGTGACGATGAACTCCCCCATTCTCCAGCTGCTTGTCCTCGCCGGAATTGCCATATTTCTCGTACTGCGCCTGCGCAGCGTTCTCGGCACGCGGGAGGGGTTCGAGAAACCCCCGGCGCCGGCCCCGTCCGAAACCCGCGGCAACCGCGCCGGGTTCGAAGTGATCGAGGGTGGACCGGATCGCGACATCGTCGACCATGTCCCCGAAGGCAGCGATGCCGCCGACGCGCTGGCCGCGATGAAGAAGGTCGAGCCGAGCTTTTCGGTCTCTGAATTCCTCTCGGGCGCGCGGGGCGCCTACGAGATGATCCTGATGGGCTTCGAGAACGGCAAGGTGGAGGATTTGAAACCCTTCCTGGCCGAAGACGTCTACGAGACCTTCGCAGAGGTCGTCGCCCAGCGGGAAGAGCAGGGGCTGACCATCGAGGCGACCTTCATCGGCGTGCGGGAACTGACCCTTTCCGATGCCAGCTATGACGAGACTTCGGGCCTTGCCGAGATCACCGTGCGCTACGTGGCCGAACTGACCTCTGTGGTGAAGAACGCCGAGGGCGAGGTGGTCGAAGGCTCTGCCACGGCGGTGAAGCGCCAGAAGGACGTCTGGACCTATGCCCGCACCATGGGCGCCTCTGATCCGAACTGGCAGCTTGTCGCCACGGACGAATGACACGACTGATCCTTGCGCTTGTCCTTGGTCTTGCCGCCATGACCGGCCGCTCTGATGCAGAGAGCGGGCCGGTCTACGCGGTTCTCGATTTCGAGGACCTGACCGGATGGGCCGAGGATGACCATGCTGCGGCGCTTGAGGTGTTTCGCAACACCTGCCGCGACTTCGACGATCCCGACTGGCGCTCGCTTTGCGGTTTCGCCGAGGACACGCGGGATGCGAAGGGGTTCTTCGAACTGCTGTTCCGTCCGGTGATGATCACCGACGGCGCGGATGCGCTGTTCACCGGCTACTTCGAGCCGGAACTGCGCGGGTCGCCCTACGAGACGGAAACCTACCGTTACCCGATCTACGCCATGCCGCCAGAAGCCGCCGAGACCCGGCCCTGGTTCACCCGGCGCGAGATCCTGACCTCGGGCGTGATGCAGGGCCGGGGGCTGGAAATCGCATGGGTCGATGACCCGGTGGAGCTGTTCTTCCTGCAAATCCAGGGGTCCGGGCGCGTGCGCTTTCCCGACGGGCGCACGATCCGCGTCGGCTATGGCGGTTTCAACGGGCATCCCTATCGGTCGATCGGCAAGGAAATGGTGCGGCGCGGCATCTACGAGGCGCATCAGGTTTCCGCCCGGGTGATCCGCAGCTGGGTACGGCGCAATCCGCTGATCGGAGAGGAACTGCTGTACCACAACGCCTCTTATGTCTTCTTTCGCGAGGTTAGCGAGGTTCCGGCGGATCGCGGTCCCCCGGGGGCCATGAACCGGTCGATCACCGCGATGCGGTCGATCGCGGTCGATCCTGCCTATACGCCGCTGGGCGCCCCGGTCTGGATCGAGAAGCAGGGCGACAGCCCCCTGAACCGGCTGATGATCGCGCAGGACACCGGCTCTGCCATCAAGGGCGCGCAGCGGGCGGATATCTTCTTTGGCACCGGCGAGGTGGCCGGGGCGGAGGCCGGAGAGGTCAAGGACCCCGGGCGCATGGTGGTGCTGCTGCCGATCCAACGGGCCTATGCCCTGCTGCCGGAAGCGGTGCAATGAGCCGCCGCCGACTGCGGCACGGACGAGCTGGATCTCTGGCATCGGGTGGCGCGGCAGACAGAGGCCTTGCCGGGGCGGCCCAAGCCAAAGGCTCCGGCCCCGGATCCGAAGACGCCAGACCGGTCGGTTCGTCCCCCGAACCGGCCGCTTTGCCTCCGCCGTTGCCGCCGTTCCGGATGGGGCAGAAAACCGCGCCCCGGACCGAGACCCACGATTTCCACAAGACCACCTCGGACCGCATGAAGACCGAGGGCGTCAAAATGGACGCCCGCGCCTTCACGCGGATGAAGCGGGGGCGGCTGGAACCCGAGGGCCGGATCGACCTGCACGGCATGACGCTGGATCAGGCGCACCCGGCGCTGTCGCAGTTCATCCTGACGGCGCAGGCGCGGGGCTTGCGGCTGGTGCTGGTGATCACCGGCAAGGGCCTGCGCGAAGACCCCTATGACCCGATGCCCCGGCGGCGCGGCGTGCTGAAGACGCAGGTGCCGATGTGGCTGAAGATGCCGCCGGTTGCGCAGGCGGTGCTTCAGGTCACGGAGGCGCACCGCAAACACGGCGGCGGCGGCGCCTATTACGTCTATCTCAGGCGGCGGCGGTAAGCAGGCGGCCTAGCATCGCTGCCGCCAAGGCGGTGGGGCGCAGCCTGTTGATCCCGCACCACCGTCCATGGCCAAGCGCGTCGGTCCGGCGGATTTCCCCGCCGCAGACCGAAAGGAAGAGGGGCTGGCCGGGGCCGGAGCGAAAACTCGGCAGCACATCGACGGAAGGCCAGCGATGGTTTCGCGCGATGACGCGGAACCCGGATATGGCGGAGCTGCGTGGCAGACCGGCGGCCTCAAGGCTGGCGGTGGGCGGGCATGGTCAGGCAGGCGCCGAAGAGGGCAACGCGGCGTCGGGGCAGGGGCCGTGGCACGGCCCCCGTCAGTTGGACACCGCGGCGGCACGGGCGCTGACCCCGAAGACAGAGCCGATAAGCCCGAGGATCGTCCGGGCGTTCGTCACCGGGCTTTCGGTGGCAAGCACGGTATCGCCGGGCTGGACGTGAAACTGCCGCGCCGCAAAAAGGCCGTCGGCGCTGGTCAGGTCGAAGGTAAAGACGACCTGCTGCATCCCGGGGCCGCGCCCGTCGGCACGGATGTGTCGGGCCGCGTATTCGCGCAGGACCAGAACGCCCTTGGGATCGGCACGGCTGTCGTTGATGCCGCCCATCAGCGAGACGGCTTCCAGCGCGGTCACGCGATCCTTGGGAAAGTACACGAGATCCTCGACCCCCGAGGCCCCCAGCGCGGTAAAGCTGCGGTCGTCTTCCTCGATCACCACGGTATCGCGCGGATGCAGAAGCGCGTTGCGCGACCCGTCGCGGAACAGCACATCCGACGAAATCTCATAGGTCGAAGAGCCCCGGATCAGGCGCACCTGCGGGTTGCGCAGCCCCTGAGGGATGCCACCCGCGTCCGCCAGCACGTTGAGGATCTTGTAGTTGCGCGAGGGCATCGGGTAGGCGCCGGGCTTTGTCACCCCGCCCACCACGTCGACGGTGTGATCGCGGCCCTGCTGAAGGCTGACCTGCACCTGCGCGGCGGGCACGATGGGTTCCAGTCGGGTCTGGATCTTCGCCCGCGCGCCTGCGGGTGTCAGCCCGCGGACACCGACCTTGTTGGCATAGGGCAGGAAGATGGAGCCGTTGCCGTCGACCTCGACGCCCGCGATCTCGGTATACCGCTGGCCGGGGTTGGTGATCAGCGAGTTTTCCGAGCTGTCCCAGATGGTCACGTCCAGCCGGTCGCCGGTGCGGATCACCGAAGAGCTGCTGCCCTCGGAGGTGCCGGGCCAGTGGTATTCCCCGTCCCATCCGGTGGCGGGCCAGCTTTCGATACCGGGAATATTCGCGCGCGTCACCGGAACGACCTGAAAGGTGGGACTCTCGGCGTTCTTTTGATTTACAACTTCGGATTGCAAGGCGGCCCCGCGCGGCAGGCTGCAGGCGGTCAACAGGATGGCTGCGCCCAGAAGGGCCAGTACGGTCCGTCGTCTTTGTTCCAATCCGCCCCTCCGGGTCCGGTATGCTTCAGTCTTTTTAGTCGTTGTCTACGCTGATAAACACTCTGGCAAGAGTTGGGAAGTGGAATGAGGTCGGGACCGTGGCAGACAGAACGCAGCCGACACTGCTGCTTTTGGGCGCGACAGGCAAGCTGGGGCGTGCGTTGCAGGCCTGCTGGCGCGTTGCACCGCCGGGGGGATGACGGTTGCCGGTCTGGCGCGTCGGCGAAATTCCTCCGATATCCCGGTCTGGGTTCCCGGCGGACCCCTGCCCGCAACCGGCCCTGTGCGGGCGGTGATCGCGGCCTGGGGGTGACCTCTGGCACGCGGGAGGACATGGACGGCAATATCGCGCTGGCCCGCGCGGCGCTGGATCTTGCCCGCGAGGTCGGGGCAGAGCGTGTGCTGCATTTCTCTTCCGCCGCCGTCTACGTACCGGGGCGAAGGACCGCTGGGCGAAGAGGATGCCCCCGATCCGCAGGCGCCCTACGGTGCCAGCAAGCTGCGGATGGAGAATGCGGTGGACGACTGGCACAAGACCTTCGAGGGCGGGCCGCGGTCGGTGATCCTGCGGATCGGCAATGTCGCCGGGGCGGACATGCTTTTCGGCAATATGCGGGCGGGCCAGAGCGTGACATTGCATCGCCTGCCGGACGGCACCGCCCCGCGCCGCAGCTACATCGCCCCCGCCGATCTTGCACGGGTGATCGCGGCGCTTGTGCAGGCACCGGATCCGGCGCGGATCTACAACGTGGCGGCCCCGGCGGTGACCGGGATGGATGCGATCGCGACAGAGGCGGGCGTTCCGATCCGCTGGCAAGAGGCGCCCGAGACGGCCCTGCCCCGAGGTCTGGCTGAACACCGACAGGCTGGCCGCCGTCCTGCCCCTTGGCCCGCAGAGCGCCCAGCCGCGGCACCTGATCGACGGCGCGCGGCAAGCCGGGCTGTGGCCATGAAGAGGGGCCTTTTGCGGCTTCTCGACGTTCTCTATGCCATTGGAATGACGGTGCTTCTGGCACCGCTTCTGGTCTATGTGGCGTTTCGGGTCTGGCGCGAGGACGGGCGCCCGATCCTGTATAAATCCGAACGCATGCACGCCCCGGGCAAGCCTTTCCAGCTTTGGAAGTTCCGCACCATGACGGTGGTCGAGACCGATTCCGGCGTCTCTGGCGGGGACAAGGCGGCGCGGATCACGCCCACCGGAAAGTGGCTGCGCGCCAAGCGGCTGGACGAGCTTCCGCAGCTTTGGAACGTGCTGCGCGGCGATCTTGGCTTTGTCGGACCCCGCGCGCCGCTGCGGCGCTATGTCGAGATGTATCCCGATCTCTATGCCGAAGTGCTGAAGGACAGGCCGGGCATCACCGGGATGGCATCCATGGTCTTTCACCGGACCGAAGAGCGGCTGTTGGCCCGCACGACCACGCCGGAAGAGACAGAGGCGGTCTATTGCGCCCGCTGCATTCCGCGCAAGGCCCGGCTGGACCTGCTTTATGCCAGGCGGCGCAATCCCTGCACGGACATGCGGCTGATGTTCGCGACGGTCTTTCGCCGGGTATCCATGCATGACCGGCAGACGCGGGGACGCAAGGACAGGTGACCGGGCGCGCTTGGCGGGCGGTCCCGCGAGGACGCCCGGTGCCTGCCGATAAATCCGACAGGTAACCGCCTCAGCGGCGCAGCGCCTGCGTCGCCATGTAGCCGGTGAAGCCACCCATGTATTGCCGCGCGCTCAGCACATAGCCGTCGGAGGCGACGACATAGGTGTTGGTGAAGCTGTGAACGGGGTCGGTGCTGTTGCACTCTGCCGTGACAACCGTCCCGGTGGTCTGCACAAGGCCGCCCTGCACCGCCCGCGACCCGCCCGGCGTGACCTGACACAGGTAGCTGGCGACCACGGTCACGTCTTCCGGCGTCAGATAGCGCAGGTCGTAACGCGCGGTTCCGGCGCGGCGGGCCGAGACCTGGGACAGCAGCGCGCCGACCTCGGAGGACATCAGGTCGCCGCCGAAGCCCCGGGTCGAGGTCATCATGCCGCCGCGCATGTTCACGACCTGCCGCGTCGAGGAACCATAGGTCCGGTAGGGACCGTTGGTCTCGATCTGTTGCATCAGGAACTGCCCCTTGCGGCTTTCGATCTCGAACATCTGCACGGGCCGGGGCGTGGCCGTCAGGGCCTGCGCGACCTGCTGGCCGGTCAGGGGTTGCGGCGCCGGCTTCTTCTGAAAGAGCGTCGGAAGCTGCTTGATGATCTGGCTGCGGTCGTCGGGCCCGTTGCCGCAGCCAGCAAGGATCAGGCCTGCGGCCAGCAGGGCAAGGCCGGTGCGCATCGTCTTGGCTGCGGTCATCGCCAGAACCTTCCCCAGGATTTCGCCGCGTCGGGGCGGTGGTAGTCGCGCACCTGCTCGTACAGGCGCCCGTTCACGTCCAGCCGCGCGCCGCCGTCGCGGGTCAGCGACTGGATCACGATGTCGTTGCGGTCGCGCGAGGGTGTGCCGAGGAACGAGGCCAGCGGGATGGTGAACCGCAGACCCTTGTCGAAGGAGCCTTCGCCGAAGTCCTCGAAAGAGGCGTTGGTGAAGGTCGCGTAGGCCCCGACCTTCCATCCGTTGGCGAACTCGCGGTCGACGGTGACGGTCGCGCCGTAATCGCCCGCAAGGAAGCGTCCCGCGTCGATCTGCCCGTGAAAGCCGTTGCCGAAGGCGTAATAGGCCGAGACATGGCCGTTCACGTTCGGGATGTCGCGCTCGATCCCGGTTTCGGGGTCGACGGTGGTCATCGACTGGAACTCGAACAACTGGTCGTAGGCGCGGCGCTGGACATAGTTGACCTCTGCCCCAAGCGCGAAGCGGCTGCCGACCGGCTTCCACAGAACTTCCGCAGAGGCGCCGCCGTACATGGGTTCAAGGTAGCCGAGCGTCAGGCGCGAATAGACGTCCTTGGCCGGGCGCCCGTACATGGCCAGCGTCAGGTATTCGATCGCCGGGTCGCCCTCTTTCGAGTACCGCGCGCGGTCGGTGCGCACGCGCGGCAGCTTGATCTCGTCTGCGCGGGTGATCTCGTCGAGGTTGCCCGCCAGCTTCTTGGTGACAGAGCCGGAAAGGATGACGTTCGGCGTGATCTCGACCTTGCCGGCGGCGCGGATGCCCGCGTCGATGCGGACCGGGTTGTCGGGGTCGAAGACCGAAAGCTGTCCGTAGGGCGCAATGGACCAGGTGAATTTCGGATAGATGCCAGCGTCGGGCGCGGGCGCGCGCCCGTAGGCGTCGACGATGCTGGTGCGGGCCAACATCTCGGCAGCGGCCTCATGTTCCAGCGCCTCGAGGTCGGAACGCCGCATGACCACGGCGGACATCGGCATGCCGTTGACGACGGGGATGACCTCGAAGGTCTCGACCGAGGCGGGCAGCGAGCGCGTCATCGCGCGGGCGACCCTGCCGATGGCCTGTGCGGGGGCGCCGAAGCGCGGGTTCAGGATGCGGACCGTGGCGCGGTCCTGCTCCAGCCGCAGGCTTTCGACGACGATGCCGTCCTTGGCGGCCAGCTCGCCCAGCGACTTGCGGGCACTGGCCGAGGTGCCGGGGTCCGTCGTCCAGCCCAGATCGCGCGCCGCGCCGGGGGCGCGGACCTGCACCGGCAGGCCGGCGGTCTCGATGCCGCCGGGGATGCCCTGCGTCTTGGGGTTCGTGACAAAGGTGAAGGAGGCGCCGACCTCGGAACCCAGAACGTGATACAGCGACATCTGCGCGCCGTTCCTGAACCGGTAGTCGAGGCCGAAGTTCAGCGCGCTTTTCGCGTCGTAGACACCGCGATCCTGTTCGGGATCGTAGCTGTCAGAGGAATATTCGACCTTGAAGTTCCACTGGTCGTTGGGCGCGTAGGACAGACCGGCAAAGCCCGAGATATCGCCCCGGAAGAAGCGGTCGTAGCTGGGCACGCCGCCCTCGGCGAGGAATTCCTCGGGCCGCGATCCGAAGCCGTTGCCAAGCCTGTTGGTCCCGGCAAGACGGCCCCAGCCGAGGCCGCCGGTGACCTTCAGCCCCGGCGCAAGGGTCTTTGTCGCCACGAGGTACTCGCCGCTGTAAAGCCCGGTGCCGATGAAGTCCTGAAGCCCCAGCACAAGCGAGGGGCGATACCGGCCCTCGGTCAGGATCTGATAACGCAGGTCGAAGCTGCGGTCGTAGCGGGTTTCATTCGACAGCTGCGTGTCGAAGTTCGGGATCGAGCTGTATCGAAAGCTGCCGGACAGACGCGGCATGATCTGGAAATACAGCGTGGTGCGCGTGGTGCCACCCATATAGGCGAAGGTGCCGGCGATGGTTGCATCGGGCAGAACCTCGGCGGTGGGCATGTCGATCAGACCGGGGCTGCCGTAGAGGTTCAGACTGGCGCGGTCGCGCGTGATTTCGACCGCCGCTGGTGTCGCCGCCAGGACGGACAGACCGGCCAGCATGGCAAGACGCGACACGACGCCTGCAGTTTTCCGGCGAAAACCCGGCATGCCCTTCCCCTCGTTTCCCGTGTTCGTTCGCCATTGCTAACCGTTTCCGCTGGGGCTGTCCATTCGGCGGCTCTGGGCGTCCGGCGATTGTGGGAAAATCGGCACGCCGCCGCCACCGCGGCTTTTAACGCAACATTTTGAATCGTTAAGCCGGTGGAAAGGCCTGCCCGCTACTCCTGCCTTCGGGTGAGATACGAAGGTGGGAAAGATGCGTGACGACACTGTTGCGCCCATCATCATCAAGCGCAGGAAGGTGGTCGCCGGTGACGGCCATCACGGCGGCGCCTGGAAGGTGGCCTATGCGGATTTCGTGACCGCGATGATGGCTTTCTTCCTGTTGATGTGGCTTTTGAACGCGACGACGGAAAAGCAGCGCAAGGGGATTGCGGATTACTTCAGTCCGACCATTGCCATGGCCAAGGTCTCTGGTGGGGGGGACGGTCCCTTGGGTGGGGAATCCGTCTTTGCCGAGAATACCTTGCCACGGATGGGCACCGGGGCGACCAGCCTCAGCCCGACGGTGGAGCGGCGTGAAAAGGGGGCCGCAGATGCCGGTGCGGCGGAGGATGGCAAAGACCCCGAACAGGAACAGTTCGAGGTGCTCGAGGACATGCTGATGGGCCGTGGCGGCGAAAGCGCGGTTGCCGATGCGCTGCTGGATCACATCGTCACCGAGGTGACCGACGAGGGGCTTGTGATCGAGCTATTCGAGACCCGGACCGCGCGCCTTTTTACCGAAGAGGCAAGGCCGACCCGGCTGCTGGAGGATCTGGCGATCGTCCTGAAGCGGGCGGCGGGCGTGGTCACCAACCCCATCGCGATAGAGGGTCATACCGCGGCCTATCCGGTGGTGCTGGCCCGGAACCCGTCCTGGGATGTCTCGGGCCTGCGGGCGACCGCGTTCCGCGAGCTTCTGACCCGCGACGGGCTGGCGCAGGGCCGCATCCGCCGGGTCACCGCGCATGCGGATCGCGAACCGGCGCACGAAAACCTCATGGATGTCCGGAACAACCGGCTGGAAGTGGTCTTCCTTCGGACGAAGTGACGGAGTTTGGCTTGGATTTTAGCTGTTAGCCGGGCGTTAAACCCGGGGCTCTATCTGTGGATGCGGAATGAAACGCGACAGCAGAAAGGCGTGTCCATGACTATCTCTTCGTCATTGAATGCAGGTGTTCTGGGGCTGAATGCCAATGCCAGCCGCCTTGCAACGATTTCCGACAATATCGCGAACTCGGCGACCTACGGCTATCGCCGGGCGGAGACAGAGTTCAACGCGCTGGTGATGGACAACAGCGGCCGAAGCTACACCGCCGGGGGCGTGACCAGCAACAACCTGCGCCTGATCGACCAGAAAGGGTCCATCGTTTCGACGAACAATGCCACCGACCTTGCGGTGCGTGGCCGCGGCATGCTGCCGGTCGTCGCGGCCTCGCAATACGAGGCGACGGGCGAGCCCGAGCTTCTGCTGACCTCGACCGGGTCCTTCCGGCTGAACGAGGAAGGGTTTCTGGTCAATGCCTCGGGGTACTATCTGATGGGATGGCCCGCCGATGTCGACGGCTCCATTCCGCCCTTCCCGCGCGACACCGTCGACGGGCTTGAACCGGTTCGGTTCAGCCTCAGCCTGACCTCGGACCCGACCACCGAGGTCTCGCTCAGCCTGAACCTTCCGGCGACGGACACGGCCTTCGATGCCTCGGGCGATCCCTACACGCTGTCGGTGGAATACTTCGACAACCTCGGCGTTTCGCAATCCATGGGCCTGACCTTCACGCCGACCATTCCCGGCGCCGGGGCGTCCAACGAATGGACGATGCAGATCACCGATTCGGCCTCTGCCGGTGCGGTAGTCGGCGAATACATCATCAGTTTCGACGACAGCCGGGCCGGTGGCGGCAAGATCCTTGGCGTGACCACGGTCCTGGGCGGCGCCTATGATCCGGTGACCGGCGTGGCCGAGGTCACGGTGGCGGGTGGCCCGGTCGATTTCGACATCGGCGCCGTCGGTGCGAACTCGGGCCTGTCGCAGCTTTCCGACAGTTTCGCGCCCATAGCGATCAACAAGAACGGCTCTCCGGTCGGCAATATGACCTCGGTCGAGGTCGATGCGAACGGCTATGTCAGCGCCAGTTACGACACCGGGGTCAGCCGCGTGATGTACCAGGTTCCGCTGGCCGACCTGCCGAACCCCAATGGCATGATCGCGCTGGACAGCCAGACCTTCCGTCCGTCCAAGCAAAGCGGCGCCTATTTCCTGTGGGATGCCGGTGACGGACCGACCGGCGACATCAAGTCCTATGCCCGCGAGGAATCGACCACCGATGTCGCGAAAGAGCTGACCTCGATGATCCAGACCCAGCGCGCCTATTCCTCCAACGCCAAGGTCATCCAGACCGTGGACGAGATGCTGCAGGAAACCACCAATATCAAGCGCTGATCCGGCGCGTGATCCCCTGACACAGGAGGACGCTCATGTCTCTTTCGACGGCTCTGTACGGCGCGTTCAGTGGCCTCAAGGCGAATTCAAGGGCTGCCGCGCTGGTGTCCACGAACATCGCGAATGCCACGACCGAAAGCTATGGGCGGCGCGAACTCGAGCTGCGGTCCGGGGCGTCCGGCACCGGGGGCGGCGTGCTGATCGATGGCGTTTTGCGCAACGTGAACCCGGTCCTGATCGCGGATCGCCGCCACTCGGACGCGGAAATGGGGCTGGGCCGCGCGCTTTACGATTTTGCCGCGCGCTTTGAAACGGAATTGGGGGACAGCGAGTCGCCCGGGTCCCTGGTGGGGCGCTACACCGCGCTTGAAAACGCGCTGCTGGTGGCGGCGGCGGACCCGTCTTCCGCGCAACGGCTGGACCAGGTCTCGCTGACGGCGGATGCGGTATCGACCAAGCTGAACGCGCTGTCGCGCGATGTTCAGGCGGCGCGCCTGGATGCCGACACAGAGATCGGTCGGCAGGTCACGTTGCTGAACGAAACCATTCTGCGGCTCGACGGGATCAACGACGACCTCAGACGGGTCTCTTCGGCGAATGCCGATCCGGCGGGGCTTCTGGACGAACAGGCCCGGCTGATCGACAGCATCTCGGAGATCGTGCCGCTGCGCGTGGTCCGGAAGGACGCAGGCGATATTGCGCTGTATACCACCGGCGGCGCGGTCCTGCTGGACGGGCGCCCGTCCGAGATCGGATTCACCCCCGTCAACGCCATGGATCCGGTCTTTACGCTGGCGGGTGGCGACCTGTCCGGTCTGACGATCAACGGCATGTTCGCCAGGGCATCGGGCAATGGTGTCCTGAAAGGTGGCAGCCTCGCCGCCCAGTTCGAGATCCGGGACGAGGCCGCACCGGCCCGGCAGGCGCAACTGGATGCCATTGCGCGCGACCTGATCGAACGGCTTGGCCCCGGCGGACCGGACGCCACGCTGGCCGCCACCGATCCCGGCCTGTTCACAGATGACGGGTTTGCCTTCGACCCCCTGAACGAGACCGGCATCGCCGGGCGCATCCGGATCAACACCCTCGTGGCGCCGGACAGCGGCGGGTCCTGGCAGCTGCGGGACGGGCTTGGTGCCGTGACCACCGGCCCGGTCGGCGAGGCGCGCCTGCTGCAGGGCATCACCGCCGCGCTGGAGGCCGGGACCGTGCCAACCTCGCCCGCGCTGCCCGGTGTCAGCGCATCCTTCGCGACGCATGTGGCGGATGTCACTTCGGATGCCGCCGCCGCCCGTGTCCGGGCGGAGGGGCAGAAGACCTACCTGAGTGCCCAGAATACCCGGCTGAAAGAGCTGGAGCTGGCGAACGGGGTCGACACCGATGCCGAACTTCAGCGGCTCATGCAGATCGAGCAGCTTTACGCCGCGAACGTCAAGGTCATGCAGACCGTCGACGACCTGATGCAGCGGTTGATGTCCATCTAAGGGAGAAACGCCATGCAAACCGTCGGAGACATGTCCCGCGCGCTGGTTCTGCGCACCAACCAGGCCAGCCTGCGCGCCGAAATGGACAGGCTTGCGGTCGAGGTCTCCACCGGCTTCGTCCGCGACAGTGCCGCGCATCTGAAGGGCGATACATCGGCGCTTCTGTCCATCGACCGATCTTTGGAAAAGCTCGAGGCCTACCGCGTCAACGCGGCCTCGGCCACCTTCCTGACGGGCACGATGCAGGCCACGCTGGACGAGGTGCAGGACCGCAGCGAGGGCCTGTCGCAGACCCTGATCTCTGCCGAGCTGACGCCGAACGACGCGCTTCTGAACACCCTGTCCGAGGATGCGGCGACGGCGCTGAACCAGGTGCTCAATGCCCTGAACCGCAACGTGGCGGGGCGCTTCTTGTTCTCCGGCACGGCGACGGACACCGCGCCCATGCCCGCTGTCGACACGCTTCTCGCCGATGTCCGGGCAGCCCTTGCCGGAGCGACCGACATGGCCTCGGTCGATGCGGCGCTGGACAGTTTCTTTGGCGCCGGGGGCGGCTTCGAGGTCACGACGTACCAGGGGTCGGATACCGGCCTTGCGCCGCTGCGGTTGAGCGAGACGGAAACCGCAACCGTCGACATCCGCGCGACGGATGAGGCATTCCGCGCCGTCCTGAAACCGATGCTGAAGGCCGCATTGTCGACCGATGGCCTGCTGGCCTTGGACCAGACGCTTCAGATCGAGATGCTGAGCAGCGCAGGCCGCGAATTGCTGTCGGCCCAGGCTGATGTGGTCGAGATGCGCGCCGGGCTGGGCGCGCTCGAGGCGCGGCTGGAAGAGACGACAACCCGCATTTCGGTACGAACGCGCTGCGACCATCACCGCGCGCCTCGATCTTGTCGGGGCCGACCAATATGACACCGCCGCGCGCTATGAAAACATCCAGTCGCAACTGGAAAACCTCTACGCCATCACCGCGCGGTCCCAACGCCTTTCGCTGGCGGAGTTCCTCTGATGCGCCCCCTGATCGCCGCATTGATCGCCCTGACGCTTGCCCTGACATCCGCCGCCCAGGCCCAGTCGGTCCGCATCAAGGACCTTGTCGAGGTCGACGGCGTGCGCGCGAACGACCTTGTGGGCTATGGGCTCGTCGTGGGTCTGAACGGATCGGGGGACGGTCTGCGCAACGCGCCCTTCACCGAGGAAATCATGTCCAACATCCTCGAACGGCTGGGCGTGAACGTCACCGGAGAGCAGTTTCGGCCCCGCAACGTGGCGGCGGTCATCGTGACCGGGCGCCTGCCTGCCTTCGCCCGCGTCGGCAGCCAGATCGACATCACGGTTTCGGCCATCGGCGATGCCAGCAGCCTGTTGGGCGGCACCCTGATCATGACGCCCCTCAATGCCGCGGACGGGCAGATCTATGCGGTGGCGCAGGGCACCGTCATCGCCGGCGGGGTCGAGGCCGAAGGCGATGCGGCGCGGGTCGTGCAGGGTGTGCCCACCGCCGGGGTCATTCCCTCGGGCGCGCGGGTGGAGCGAGAGGTCGACTTCGACTTCACCGCGCTCTCGACCCTGCGGCTGGCCCTGCGAGAGCCGGATTTCACCACCGCCGCGCGGATCGAGGAGGTGATCAACCGCAGGGTCGGGCGCCGTGCCGCGACCATGCTGGATGCCGGAACCGTCTCTGTGAACCTGTCGCAGACCGGGGCGAACTCGCCCGCGCGGGCCGTCGTCGCCATCGAGAATCTCGCGATAGAGCCGCAGCGCCGGGCCCGGGTCGTTGTCGACCAGCGGTCGGGGACCATCGTGATGGGCTCTGACGTGCGCATATCGCGGGTGGCCGTGTCGCAGGGCAACCTGACCCTGCGGATCGAGGAGGCGCCCCTTGCAATCCAGCCGAATCCCTTCTCCGACGGGCAGACGGTTGTCGTGCCGCGCACCGGAGTCGCCATAGAGGAAGAGCCGGGCATCGGCCTTGCCGAGGTTCCGACCGGCACGAACCTCTCCGAGGTGATCGCCGGCCTGAACGCGCTGGGCGTCAGCCCGCGCGACATGATCGACATCCTGAAAAGCATCAAGGCCGCGGGCGCCCTGCACGCCGATTTTGTCGTGATGTGACGCCGCCGCAGAGGCTTTCTTAACGACTGCCTGCGAGTGTCGGGCAGGGCCAGTTCAGGAGACCGGGAATGCTCGGAATCATCGGTATCGTCGTGATCTTCGCCATGGTCTTTGGTGGGTACATGGCAGCGGGCGGAAAGCTCGGGATCATCCTCAAGGCGCTGCCCTTCGAATTCATGATGATCGGGGGGGCCGCCGCCGGTGCCTTTCTGATCAGCAATGATGGCGGCACGGTCAAACAGGCGCTGAAGGACATCGGCAAGGTCTTCAGGGGGGCCAAGTGGAAGCCCGACGACTACCGGGATCTGCTGTGCCTGCTGTTCGAACTGATCCGTCTGGCCCGTCAGAACCCGGTGGCCATCGAAGAGCATATCGAGGCTCCGGCGGACTCCAGCATTTTCGGGAAGTACCCGAAGATCGCCGGGGACAGATACGCGATGGAGCTGATCTGCGACACCATGCGCTCTGTCTCGATGAACTACGACGATCCGCATCAGGTCGAAGAGGTGCTGGACAAGCGGCTCGACGCCATGTCGCACCACGGCGGTCACAGCGCCCACGCGTTACAGGCCATGGCGGATGCGCTGCCGGCGCTGGGCATCGTCGCGGCCGTTCTGGGTGTGATCAAGACGATGGCCTCGATCGACCAGCCGCCCGAGGTGCTGGGCAAGATGATCGGTGGTGCGCTCGTGGGCACCTTCCTCGGCGTTTTCCTGGCCTACGGGTTCGTTGGCCCCTTCGCCGCCAAGGTGAAGGCGGTCGCGGAAGAGGACATGCACTTCTACCACCTGATCCGCGAAGTGCTGATTGCCAACCTCCACAATCATGCCACCAACATCTGTATCGAGGTCGGGCGCCAGAACACGCCAAATCACTTCCGGCCCAGCTTCGAGGATCTTGAGGAGGCGCTGAAATCGGTCAAGCAGGAGGCCGCGTGATGCGGCTTGCGCTGGTCATTCTGGCGTGGCTTCTGCCGGGCCATCTGCTTGCCCAAACGGTTGCTGTCCGAAGCGGCGAACATGGCGCGTTCACCCGGCTTGTCTTCGACGTTCCGCCGGGCCTTGGCTGGACACTGGATCAGGTGCCGGAAGAGCGGCGGGTCAGGCTGGATCTTGACGCAGAGGGGCTGGGATTTGACCTGTCGCGCGTCTTCGACCGGATCGATCGCGATCGTCTTGCCAGCATCAACGCGGCGGAGGGTGGCAGCAGCGTGACCCTTGCGCTGGCCTGTGCCTGTGATGTCGAGGCATTTGTACTGCGGGACAGGATGCTGGTCCTGGACATTCGCGCAGCGGATCCGGCGGAAGATGTTGCGGACAAACCTGCCGCCGGGGCGCCCGGGCTGTCCGGTCCGGCGGATGCCGGGCTGGCAGGCGATCTTTCGCGGGTGCGGGTCGATGGCATTCCCGGCATCGGCCCCGCCCGAACCGCCGATCCCTTGTTGCCGCGCCTTCCGGCGGGCAGGCCACCGACCTCGCACCAAGACGCTGTCGCGACCGGTGAGCCGGTTCGGGACATGTCCGACGCTATGGCAATCGGCGACCAGATTGCCGCCGACCTCGCAGCCGCCGCAACCGAGGGCATTCTGACCGCAGCGGTTGCTTCGAAGCCGCATTTCCCGGCGACGTCAGCCGACCAACCTGCTGGCCGCGACGCCAAAGACACCGCCGATGCCGACCCGGATGGAGATATCGTGCAACAGTTGGCCGCAGGCCTGTCCGACGTGGATCACACCGCAGCGGGCAGGCGACGGATTCAGGTGGGCGGCTTGTCTTGCATTTCCGACGAATCCCTCCGGGTTGCTCAATGGGTCGCGCCGGGAAGGGATATCAACGCCGTTCTGGCGCATCGCCGAGGCCTGGTCTTCGGGGAATTCGACCGGATCGATGAAGCGGCGCTTGTGTCCTACGCCAAGAGCTTGCTGCATTTCGGTTTCGGGGCAGAGGCGCGCGCGACATTGAACTTGTCCGCGGACGACGGGACCGAGGCCTTGAAGGCGCTGTCCTACCTGATGGATCACCGATCAGATCCCACGGGATTGTTCGGCGGCCAGACGAATTGCCCGGGCGACGCGGCGCTTTGGGCCGTCATTGCCCTGCCCGAGGACCCGGGCAGCCATCTTGTCGATACCGCCGCTGTCCTGCGGGGATATGAGAGCCTGCCGATCCACCTGCGCGAACATCTGGGGCCGGTACTGGCCAATCGACTGTCGGGGGCGGGCTATCCCGGCGCGGCGCGCGACGTCCTGAACCGGTTGCAGCGGTCCAAGGGAGAGGAGACCGACAGCATCGCGCTTGGCCGGGCGCAACTGGATCTGCATCAGGGTAATCTCGGCGCGGCAGAGGCCCCTCTGCGGAGTCTCGCCACCGGGGCAGGACCGGAATCACCAGAGGCCGTCCTTGCCTCCATCGAACTGGCGCGTACCGCAGGCAAGCCCGTGCCCGGATACCTCGTGGAGCTTGCGGATGCTTTCTCGGTCGAGTTCCGCAACAGCGAGGAGGGGCCGGAATTCTGGAAGGCCCATGTCACCGCCTTGTTGCTGAACGATGCCTTTCAGGCTGCGCATGACCGCATCTCGGATGCCGACGGGACCTATGTTCCGGAGGATGTCATGGGTGCCATGCGGAATGTGGCGGTGGAGGCTGTTGTCGAGCGGGCGGATGACCTGACCTTTCTGAAACTGGCGATGCGGGATCTTCAGACGGGTTTCCGCCCGGCGCGGGATCGGACCGTGCTGGCCATCGCGCAGCGGTTCCCGGCAACCGGCTTGCCGGATGCGGCGCTCAACCAGCTTGCGATGATCCCCTCGGCCAGTTTGGTCGGCCCCGAGGCGGCGATCCTTCGGGCCGGGGCTTTGCTGGATCTCGGGCGGCACGAGGAAGCCGAAATCATCCTGATCGGGCAGACCGGCGAAGAGGTGACCCGGCTGCGGGCCGAGCTGCGTGATCACATGGGTGATCACGAACTGGCGGGCCGCATGTATTCGGAACTGGGCGAAGAGGCGCTTGCCCGTCAGGCGGCCTGGCTTTCGGGCGACTGGGGATCTGTCGCCGACGGGTCGGAGGACGCTCTGGCACAGGCCGCGGCGCTGATCCGGTCCCCGCCCGACGACATCGATGTCGCGAACCCCAGCCTTGCTGCCGCGGAAGGGCTGTCCCGGGCCAGCGTCGATACTAGGGAAAAGATCCGCGCCCTGCTGGAGGCGACGAAACTCACCGGAAACGAAGGATAACCCACCCAAACACGGGGCACAGAACCTGTACCAGAGGCCAAGAAATGGCAAGAAACGACATCAGGGGCCCGCAAGCCCGCTACCGGCTTAGGGATCAAAGCGTCTCTCCGGCCAATCCCGGCGGGGAGGGGCGGTAGCGATGCAGGCCAACACGCTTTTCAAGCCGACAATCCTCATGGCGCTGGCCCTCATGGCGGTGATCGTCATGATGATCCTGCCCATGCCGTCCTGGGTGCTGGACGTGGGCCTTGCCGCATCCTTCGGACTGGCGATCCTGATCTTCACGGTCACGTTGTTCATCGAGCGGCCTCTGGATTTCTCGGCCTTTCCGACGATCCTCCTGACCTCCCTGATGCTGCGCCTGTCGCTGAACGTCAGTTCGACCAAGCTGATCATCGGCGAGGGGCACACCGGAACGCATGCCGCCGGAGAGGTTATCCGAGGGCTTTGCCAACTTCGTCATGGGCGGCAGCGTTTTCCTGGGCCTCGTGGTCTTCGGCGTTCTGATGATCGTGAATTTCGCCGTGATCACCAAGGGATCGGCCCGAATGGCCGAGGTCTCGGCCCGCTTCGCGCTGGACGGGATGCCCGGCAAGCAGCTTGCCATCGACGCGGATATGTCCGCCGGCGCCATCGATCACGCCGAGGCCAAGCGCCGCCGCGAGACCGAACAACAGGAGACAACCTTCTTCGGCTCGCTCGACGGCGCTTCGAAATTCGTCAAGGGCGACGCGGTCGCGGGCCTGCTGATCACGGCGCTGAACCTCGTGATGGGCGTCATCATGGGGTCGGTCGTTCACGGCATGCCGCTGTCCAGCGCGCTGGAAACCTACGCCATCCTGACCGTTGGTGACGGGCTGGTGTCACAGATCCCCGCAGTGATCATTTCCATCGCTGCCGGTCTTCTTCTGGCGCGCGGCGGTGCCACCGGCGCAACCGACGTGGCGGTGGTGTCGCAGCTTGGCAAGCACCCTTCCGCCCTGCTGGCCGTCGGGGTACTCATGGCGCTTTTCGCGCTGGTGCCCGGGCTGCCCTTCCTGCCCTTCATGGCCGGTGCGGCGGTGCTGGGGTTTCTTGCCCGGCGCATGGCGACGCGCAAGCCAGAGGCGCCGCGGCACGACGATGCAGAGGAAGAGCCGCTGGCCCCCGCCGGGCAGGTCATGGGCGATGTCCTCGACCTCGACGACATCCATGTCGAGTTCGCCCCGGACCTGGTGAACATGGCGCTGGATCCGGGCACGGGTCTCGACGTGCGGATTGCCAACATGCGCACACATATCGCCTCGCACTTCGGGCTGATCCTGCCCGAAATCCGTCTGACCGACGCGCCCGCCCTGCCGACGGGGACCTATGTCATCCGCATCCACGGGGTCGAAATGGCGCGCGGCCTCCTGAACCCGGATTCGGTTCTGGCGCTCTTGCCGGAGGCCTCCACGTCGCTGCCGGGCGGCAAGGATGTGACCGAACCCGTCTATGGCGCCCCGGCGCGCTGGATCCGCCCCGAGGATCAGGAAAAGGCCGCGATCACCGGCGCGACCATCGTCACCCCGACCGAGGTTCTGGCGACCCATCTGCTGGAGATCATCCGTCGCAACTTTGGCCGCCTGCTGACCCTGAAGGCGCTGCGGCGCCTGCTGGACGAAATGGTCTCGCTGACCAACCAGAATCGCGCCGAAGCGAACCGCAAGCTGCTGGACGAACTGATCCCGGAAAAGGTGCAGATGGATACGCTGCTTCAGGTCCTGAGGCTTTTGCTGGACGAGCAGGTCTCGATCCGGAACCTGCCGCTGATCCTTGAAACCATTGCCGAGATGCGCGGCCAGCAAAGCCAGCCAGAGCCGATCTGCGAACATGTTCGGCAAAGGCTGGGATTCCAGTTGGTGGCCAATTTGCGGCGCGAGGACGGGACCATCCCGCTGATCCAGCTTGCCCCGGAATGGGAAGAAACCTTCCTGTCCTACCAGATCGAAGGCAGCCATGGCGCGCTGGACGTGGCCCTGCCGCCGGACCGGTTCGAGGCGCTGTGCAGCGGGCTGGCCACGACGATCGCCGAGGCGGCGGACCGTGGCGTTTCCGCCGCCCTGATCACCTCTGCCCGGCGCCGGCGCTTTTTGCGGACCGTGATGACCGCCAAGGGCCTGACGAACCCGGTCATGTCCTTCGAAGAGGTCGGGCTGGAGGCGCGGCCGGCGCTTGTTGGCGTGGTGGCCGCGTGATCGACCTGCTGCCCTTGATCGAGCCGGTCTTCGGCTCGCTTTGGGGCGCGCTGATCGTCTTCCTGCGCGTCGGCGCCACCATGGCCGTGCTGCCGGGTCTGGGAGAGCGGGTGATCTCTGTCCGCCTGCGGCTGGTCATCGGCCTCATGCTGACCGCCGCCGTGGCGCCCGCTGTCCTGCCACAGATCGACCTGCCAGAGCCCGGCCCGGGGGCGGCGGTGCACGCGCTTCTGACAGAGAGTGTGGCGGGTCTTTTCCTTGGCCTGATGCTGCGGCTCTTCGTGCTGGCCCTGCAGACGGCGGGCGCCATTGCGGCGCAATCGACCTCGCTGTCGCAGATCATGGGCGCCCGGGGCCTGGATCCGCTGCCCGCGCTGGGCCACATCCTGACGACCGCGGCGCTGGCGCTGCTGATGCTGAGCGGGTTCCACGTCAAGGCGGCGGCCTTCCTGATCCTCTCGTACGAGCTGATCCCGGCGCTGTCCTTCCCCAGCGCCACGGCCCCGGCAGAGGCCGGGCGCGAAAGGGTCAGCCAGAGCTTTGCGCTTGGTTTCACCCTCGCGGCGCCCTTCGTCATTCTGTCGGTCTTGTACAACCTGACGCTGGGGGTCATCAACAAGGCGATGCCGCAGCTCATGGTGGCCTTTGTCGGCGCCCCGGTCATCACCTTCGGGTCCATCGCCCTGCTTCTGGTGGCGGCGCCGGTCCTGTTGACGGTCTGGTTGCAGGCCTTCGATGCCTTCATCACCGCGCCGTTCCGGTAGCGGCCATGGCGGGAAGTGAAGACGACGGCGCCGAAAAGAGCCACGAACCCTCGCAACGCAAGCTGGAAGAGGCGCGCAAGAAGGGCGAGATCCCGCGCACGGCGGATCTTCAGACCGCGATGGCCTACCTTGGGCTGTTGCTGTGCGCGACGGCGGTCGGCGGATATTGCCTGCGCGGCTTTGCCGAGGCCCTGCTGCCGCTGATCGAGCAGCCCGACCGGCTTGAGGCGCTTTTCTTCCGCGAGGGCGCGACAGCCCCCGCCGGGTCGCTGATCGCGGCGGGGCTGACACCGGTGATGCCGATCCTGCTGGTTCCGGCAGGATTTGTCCTGCTGACCTTGCTCGCAATGCGGGGCGTCGTCTTCACCGGCTCGAAACTCGCCTTCAAGGTCAGCCGGGTGAACCCGATCGAGAACGCCAAGAACAAATACGGGCGCCGGGGTCTGTTCGAGTTCTTCAAGAGCTTCGTCAAGCTGACGGTCTATTCGATCCTGCTGGCGCTCTTCCTGCGCGGGCAGCTGGACGTGATCACCGGCTCTTTGCGCGGCACCCCGGCGCAGGTCGTGCTGACGATGCTGGACCTCATGATGCGGTTCCTCTTCATCGTCGTGCTGATCGCCATGGTCATCGGGGCCATCGACGCGTTCTGGCAGCGCGCCGAGCACCACCGGAAGAACCGCATGACCCTCAAGGAGTTGCGCGACGAGATGAAGGAGGTCGAGGGCGATCCGCATGTCAAGGCGCAGCGCCGGATGAAGGCGCAGGAACTGGCGCTGAACCGGATGATGCAGGACGTGCCCGGCGCCGATGTGGTCATCGTGAACCCGACGCATTACGCGGTGGCGCTGACATGGGACCGGTTGCCCGGGTCGGCGCCGGTCTGCGTGGCCAAGGGCAAGGACATGGTGGCGGCCCGCATCCGCGAGGCCGCGCAGGCGGCGCAGGTGCCGATCCATTCGGACCCGCCGACCGCCCGGGCTTTGTTCGCCACGACCCGGATCGGCGAACAGATCGCGATAGATCACTACCGGTACGGTCGCGGCGGCGATCCGTTTTGCAGAGGCGATGCGCCGCAAGGCCGGGCAGAGGGGCTGGAAATGACGGATTATGCGCAGCTGGCGACGATCACCCAGATCCTGCTCGAGACCGAGCTGAAGAAGGTCCGGGGCCACCGACAGGAGGTCGCGGCGCTCGATTTGTCGCTGACGCAGATGGATGCGCTGCGCGAAGCGGCGCTGGCGGATGGCGAAACCGTCACCGCGCGGCAACAGATCGGGGCGGATACGCTCTGGCAGGGCTGGCTGGTGCAGAAGCGGGCCGAGCTTTTGCGCCACATGGCGCTGGCGCAGGCCCGCGAGGACGACAGCCTGTCCCGCGCGCGCCGGGCTTTTTCGCGGGCGCAGGCGGCTGCCGCCCTGATCGAGGATCAGCAGCGCGCCGCGCGGGCAAAACAGTTGAAAACGGATGCGGACAGGCTGGATGCGCTTGGCATCCTGCGCCGGTCCAGCTCAGGCGATCCGGCCTGACACAAGTCGTCGGTCCCGGAACCGGGGCCTTTCCGGGATGGGCGTCAGGCTTCCTGTCGGGCGATCTCGGTGATCAGCACATCGCTGACGTCGCTGCCAAGGACAGAGCGGGCGGCGTCCAGAAGCGCGCCGCGCAGGATCTTCATGCGCTCGCCGGTGGTGAAGGCGCCTTCGAAGCCGCCGATGTTCGCGTGATCGAACATGACCTGCAGGAACACATCCCGCAGTTTCGGTTCGCGCAGGTAGACCGTTTCGGTGGCGCCGATAGAGACCTCGACGCTCAGCGATGCGACCACAAGCGCCCGCACCCGCTCGCTGCCCATGATCGGCACGACGAACTGGTTGCTCAGCTTCACGTATTCGCGTGCGGCGTCGGGCAGATCCGGGTCGTCGGGCGCGGTCGCGACGGTCTCGTGCCGGACCGTGCCGTCGGGGAGGGCACTCTGTGGCATCGGCATGGTCCTCGCCGGTGGGCATCAGAAAGAGCCCGGCGCCGACGCCCGCGCCGGTCCCCATGAGGGCCAGCAGGATGGGCAGGAGTTTCTTGATCATGGCCACTCCTCAGAAGGGCAGGACGGCGTCCAGCACCTGCTGGCCGACCCGGGGTTGCTGCATGTCGGAAATCTGACCGCGACCGCCGTAGGAAATCCGGGCAGAGGCGATCTTGTCGTAGGTGATCTCGTTCTGGCGCGAGATGTCTTCGGGCCGGACATAGCCCGAGACGAGCAGTTCCCGCATCTCGAAGTTGACGCGCACCTCCTGCGTGCCTTCGATGGCCAGCACGCCGTTCGGCAGAACGTCGACCACCGTGGCCGCCACGCGCAGGGTCAGGCTTTCGCTGCGCCGCACAGAGCCGTCGCCGCTGGAATCGCTCGACGATCCCGGGGACACCGCATTGTCGAGGCTGGCGCCGTCGGTGATGCCCTGGTTGATGCGCTGCGGAATGCCGAAGAAATGAGGGATCTCAAGGCTTTCGGTGCCCGACCGGGACCGCGAGGTGCTGTTGGAAATCTGCGCCTCCTCGTCGATCTCGATGACGATGGTCATGATGTCCCCGCGTTTCATCGCCCGGCGGTCGCCCAGCAGAGAGGTCTGCCCCCCGCTCCACAGAGAGGCGCCATCGGTCACCCGGGCGGGCATGGCCTGATCGGTCACGCCCGCGGCGATCATGGCGACCCGTTCGGGGCTGCTGGTGGTGGGGGTGAAATCCGGCGGTTTGCCGATGTGGTTGACGCGGCTGCAGGCGGTCAGTGTCAGGGCAAGGCCGATCAGGCAGGCGATACGAAACATGGCTCTCCTCACTTCTGCACCACGACGGTGCCGTCCGGGGCAATGGTTCCGAACAGCACGGCGCGCGAGTCGATGTTCATGACGCGAATGCGCTCTCCGGCGGCGCCGCGCCCCAGCGCGCGGCCCTCGGCCTTGATGCGCAGGCCGGCGTGGGCATAGACCAGCTCGACCATCTGGTTGCGGTCGATCAGCGCCGGCACCCCCAGCGCCCCGCGCATGACCGCGCGGCCCGGGTAGATCGCGACGCGCGCCTCCAGCCCGACGACCTCGTCGAGGGTCGTATAGGCGCCTGCGATCTCGGCCGGGTCCAGGCGCACCAGGTCGGCGGTGATGATCTGCTGCGGCCGGATCGTCTGGGTGGTGACGATGGTGTCGGCCCCGGCGGCTGAGGCCAGCAGAAGAAGCAACCCGGCCAGTTTCATCAGCGCACCTGCGCCGTGGCGCCCAGCATCTGGTCGGCGGCAGAGATCACCTTGGAGTTCAGCTCGTAGCCGCGCTGGGCCTCGATCAGATCGGTGATCTCCTTGACCGCATCGACCGAGCTATCCTCCAGATAGCCCTGCCGCAGGGTGCCCAGCCCGTCCTGCCCCGGTGTGGACTGGATCGCGGGGCCCGAGGCCTCTGTTTCGAGGAACAGGTTGGCGCCGATCGCCTCCAGTGCCCTTGGCATTGGTGAAGCCGGTCATGGCGAACTGGCCCAGCAGCTGCGCTTCGGTGGAGTCGGCGAAATAGGCGTAGACCTCGCCCTCGGCGTTGATCGAGACGCGCCGCGCATCCGAGGGGATGGTGATTTCGGGGGCCACGGGAAACCCTTCCGAGGTGACGATCAACCCCTCGCCGTTGCGTTTCAGGGCGCCGTCGCGGGTATAGGCGATCTGGCCCGAGGGCAGCGTCACCTCGAGATAGCCGTTGCCCTCGATGGCAAGGTCGAGGTCGCCGCCGGCGTTCACAAGGGACCCCTGCGCAAGCTGGACCGACACGGCAGAGGGCCTGACGCCAAGGCCAAGCTGGATGCCGGTGGGCAGCACCGTGCCGTCCGAGGCGTTCACCGTCCCGGCCCGCGCAACCTGCTGGTAATGCAGGTCCGCGAACTCGGCCCGGCGGGCGTTGTAGCCCGTCGTGTTCATGTTCGAGAGGTTGTGCGAGATCACTTCGACGCGCATCTGCTGGGCGCTCATGCCGGTGGCGGCGATCTGGAGGGCTTTCATCTGATTGCTCCTATTTCACGAATGCCTTCAGGGCATTTCTGATCCGTTCGTCTTCCCGTTCCATGAAGCTTTGGCCCAGTTCGTAGGCGCGCTGGACCTCGACCATGCGGGCGACCTGAAGGATCGGATCGACGTTCGACGCCTCGACAAAGCCCTGCATGACACGCGGGTTTTCGACCGGCTCTGTCCCGGCCTGGCTGTCGAACAGGGTTCCGCCCTCGCGCAGCATGCGGTTGACGTCGAGGGGGCGCACCACGCCGATCTGCCCGACGGCGCGGCCCTCCGCGCTGATCGTGCCGTCGCGGCTCGATGGCCATCTCTGCCGCGTTCGGCGGCAGGAAGATCGGCGCGCCGCCGCCGTCCAGCACCGGATAGCCGTCGGGCGTCACCAGCGTGCCGTCCCCGGCGGGGGAAAAGGCACCGGCGCGCGTCAGCCGCTGGCCGCCGGGCGCCTGCACAAGGAAGAAGCCCTCGCCCTCTATGGCGAGGTCGAAGACGCTGCCGGTCTGCTCCAGCGTACCCTGCATCCACGAGGTGTTGCGCACCCGGGCGCTTGCCATGGCAACGGCGGGCAGTCCGTCGCCCTCCTGCACGTATTCCGAGAAGATCACGCCCTGTTGCCGGTATCCGGTGGTATTGGCATTGGCGATATTGTTGGCGATGACCTGCATCTCGTGCATCAGGCCCGATTGGCGCGACAGGGCGGTATAGCCGGCGGTTTCCATCTCAGCCTCCGATGATGATCGGGATGATATGTCCCTGAAAAAACTCGACGAGCGTGCTGGTCATGAAGCCCATCGACATCCAGAAGACGGCGACGATGGCCAGAAGTTTGGGCACGAAGGTCAGCGTCATTTCCTGGATCGAGGTCAGGGCCTGAAAGAGCCCGACGCCGACGCCCGCGATCAGCGCGGCGCTGAGGATCGGCACCGCGGTGATGGTCGCGATCCACAGCCCGGCGCGCAGGGTGTCGAAGAAGATGGTCTCTGTCAGCATGGGTCAGACCGGCATCCGCAGGATTTCCTGATAGGCCTCGACCACCTTGTCGCGCAGGGCGACGACGGTCTCGACCGCCAGTTCGGACTGGGCCAGCGCCTCGACCAGCGCATGCGGATCGGCATCGCCGGTCATCGCCTGCTGCGCGGTCTGCTCTGCCGCATTCAGCTGGTTGGTGAAGTCCTGCGTGACCCGGGCGAAGTCCTGCTCGATCGGACGGGCCTGTTTCGGATCGGGCTGCAGGGCCGGGCGCGAAGAGGCATAGCTTTGCGCGGCGGTCAGGGATCGGACGTCCATTCTGGTCTCCTATCTATATGAAATCAGGGGGTTATCGGCGCAGAAGCTCCATCAGCCCGCTGGACATCTGCCGGGTCTGGTCGAACATCTTGAGGTTCGCCTCGTAGGATCGCTGCGCTTCGCGCGCGTCGGCGATTTCAATGATGAGGTCGACGTTGGAGCCGTCATAGCGCCCGGTCTCATCCGCCAGCGGGTGAGAGGGATCGTGGATCTGCTCCAGCGCGCGCCTGTCCAGGTTGACGCGCCCGATCTCGACCCGGGAAATGCCGCTGGCGCCGGTGTCGGTCCTGAAGGGCATGGTCTTGCGCCGGTATCCCGGCGTGTCGACATTGGCGATGTTCTCGGACAACAGCCGCAGGCGCGAGGCCTGGGCCTTGAGTCCGCTGGTTGTGACGCTCAGGGCATCGGAAAAGGCGCTCATATCGTCCTCCGGTCAGCGGCGCCCGAGGGCGGCGCGCAGCATGGTCAGGTTGCTTTTGTAAATGGCGAGGGCGCGGTCGTGCTGACGCTTGGCGCCGACAGCCATCACCATCTCTTCCTCGAGCGAGACAGTGTTGCCGTTGGGGTCGAGCGCGTCCCGCCGTTCCGTCATGTCGATGTCGCGGCTGTTGCCCCCATGAAGGTGGCTGGCCCGGGTGGCGCGCTGGCTGCCCATGGCGTCGCGCAGGGTCGCGGCGAAGGCCGGAATGTCGCGGGCGCGGTACCCGGGGGTATCGGCATTCGCGATATTCTGGGCGCTGACCGCCTGTTGCAGCCCCGCATGCCGCGCCATGGCCATCGCCGTTCTGAAGACGTCCAGGTTCTGGAACATCGGGGCTTCTCCCTCGATTGGCTTCAATCAAGGTTTAACGGTGATTCCTTTAGAAACGGTTCGTGGGAGATGAACGGAGCGAACGATGGACGAAGAGATCACCGGCCTGATGGCGCGGCTGGCGCATATCCAACCGGTGCGGGCCGTCGGCAGGGTCCAGGCGATTGACGGGACGACGATCTGGGTGCGCGGGCTGGCAGAGACCGCCTGCATCGGCGACCGGCTGCGCCTGATGCATCCCGGCCACCTGCTGGGCGGTGAGGTCCTGCGTATCAAGGACGATCTGGTGGCCATGATGCCCGACGAGATGGCCGAGGGCGTGTCGCGCGGCGACCGGGTTGCCGTGCTGGGTCCGCCGACGCTGGCCCCCTCGGACAGCTGGGTCGGGCGGGTGATCGACGCCTACGGGCGGTACCGCTCGACGGGGCGCCGCTTGGGCCCGGCCCGGTCCGCAGGCCGTTCCGGGCCAGCCCGCCGCCCGCTGCCTCGCGCGGGCGTCTGGGGGATCGGCTGGGCACCGGACTCGCGGTTTTCGACACGCTTCTGCCCTTGGTTCAGGGACAGCGAATCGGTCTCTTTGCCGGGTCCGGCGTCGGAAAATCGCGGCTTCTTGCGGATCTGGCCCGGGGGGTCGAGGCGGATGTCGTCGTCCTTGCGCTGGTCGGGGAACGCGGGCGCGAGGTGCTGGATTTCGTCCGCACGGTTCTGGGGCCGGAAGGCATGGCGCGCAGCGTCGTGGTGGCCGCGACCTCGGACCGGTCGCCGCTGGAGCGGCGCCGCTGCCCGCTGGCGGCCATGACCATCGCGGAACACTTCCGGGATCAGGGAAGCCACGTGCTGTATCTCGCCGATTCGATCACCCGGTTTGCAGAGGCGCATCGCGAGGTCGCCATCGCTGCCGGAGAGCTGCCGGCGCTGCGCGGCCATCCCCCCTCTGTCGCGCATCAGATCATGCGGCTGGCCGAACGCGCCGGACCGGGGCTGGCGGGAGGCGGCGATATCACCGCTGTTTTCAGCGTGCTTGTTGCGGGGTCTGACATGGATGAGCCTGTGGCGGATATCCTGCGCGGCGTTCTCGACGGCCATGTGGTCCTTGACCGGCTGATCGCGGAGCGCGGTCGCTTCCCGGCGGTGAACCTTCTGCGTTCCGTGTCCCGTAGCCTGCCGGAGGCCGCGACAGAGCAGGAAAACGCGGTGATCCAGAGCGTCCGGCGTCTTCTGGGGGCCTATGAGCGGTCGGAAACGATGATCCGGGCCGGGCTTTACAAGGAAGGTGAAGATGCGGTCCTCGATCAGGCTGTGCGGGTCTGGGAGGATCTTGACGGCTTTCTCGCCGCCCGCTCCCCCGATGGGCCGGAGCATGCTTTCCAGAAGCTCGAGCTGATCCTGCGCCGCGCGCAGGGCGCCGCGCCGTCGCGCCGGGGTCCGAGCCGGGGTGGGTATGCCCGCAGCGAAGCGTGGTCAGGCGCGGGCCTGAGCACCGGGGTCATCCAAGCAGCGATCGGCGCGGAATGCTTTGGAGCAGGGTCAGGGCCGTCTGCCCGGACCCGAAGGAACTGCCCTGTTTGATCTGATCCTGAAGAAGGTAGCTGTGGATCAGTTTCTCCATCACCTTGGGGTCCGACATCTCGGAAAAGGATTCGACACCGAAGCGTGCACTCATCTTGTCCTTCAGGGTTTCGGCCTGACGGTCGATGTCGATCTGGCTGAACCCGGCTGGCAGCCCGAGGGCGGCTTCGAACACATTGCGCAGCGATGTGGTGCCAAGAACCTGAAACCACTTCGTATTCTCCGAACTGTCCCCGGTCGCCAGTTGGGGGATCGCGCGTTCGAAATTCAGGGCGGTGCGCAGGCTTTCATCGACGGACCCGACCGCGACTTCGAACTCGTGCAGGAAGTAATCCGAGACGATCTCGTCCGCATATCCGGCTTCCGCCATGGGCGAGACCGGCGCGCGGTCGAATTCGAAGGCCTTGGCAAGGTCGATATAGCGTTGATCGCCGAGGATGTTCGCCAGGGCCTGTGGCTCTTGTGCGCCCTGCTCGAGAACGCGCTTGATCAGCGATGTCCGTCCCGACTTGTCCTGCAAGTCGAAGGTGATCATCGCGAAGGCGTAAAGCCGGGGCGAGTTGATCAGCCCCTGCGCTGAACTCACCTTGCCGATGTTCTCCTTGAAGAAGGCGGTTTCGGTCTCGATGTTCACCGCCACCTGTTCCCGCACCGACGCGCCATAAGCGATATCGGTATCGCCGCTTTCTGCGAGACCGGCCTCCATATTGGCGAGGACGTTTTCGCGGTATCGCGCGATCATGTCGGTGCCGAATCCCGGTTCCTGCGTTTTGGCGTTCAGAACCTTCTCGAACGTGAAGGCCCTCGCCAGCGCGACATAGCGCCCGTCGCCAAGGCGATTGGCCAGGGCCTCGTCGCCCTCCGCCCCTTCTTCGAGAACCTTCCGGATCAGGAACTTGGCGTCGATCTTGTCTTCGAGGCCGAAGGCGCTGAGGGCGACGCCAAGAAGACGCCGGTCGTTGACCAGATCCTCGGCGCTGTTGATCGTGCCGATCTTCTCCCTGAAGTACTCCGCATCCCGTTTCAGTACCGTCGATTCATCGAAAACCGCGCGCTGGGTGTCCTGCGTCGCCTTGAGAAACTGCCGGGCAACAAGACCAGAGCCGACGACGACCGGGCTATAGGTCATAGCGGTTTCGCGGCGAGAAGCCGGTCCTCTCTGGGGATCAGGGCCCGCAGGGCCTTGAGGCACTGGTAGAACTGCTCCTCCAGAAGGGAGTCCGTTGCCTGTGTCAGAAGGCGGCGGCTGTCCGGATCGCGCAGGATCTGGCTCAACTCCTCGATGCGCGGCAGCAGCTGGGCGCGGGCATCGCCGGGCTCTGCATCGCCGGTCAGGATAAGCTGCGCGGCATAGCAGATGCGCCTGACGGGCGTTCGCGCTTCCTCTGGGTGGATGGCGTCCCGCAGGCGCAGGACGTTGGCGTTGGGCGTCACGATGGATAGGCGGCTGCGCCTGTCGCCGTTTTCAATCACGGCACCGTTGATCAGCACACGTTCGCGCGGGCCGAGTTTCAGGACCAATCCACTCATGACTTCGGCCTCCGGCCGCTTAATCCCCGCAGGATCGCGGCGTTGATTTCAAGGAGCGGCGCTAGGCGCGCTTTGCGGTTGAGCACCTGCGCGGTGTGCTGGTGAACGAATTCGGCAAGGTAGAAGACCTGCGCGCGCAGGTCCTGGGGCAGGCCGTTGTCCTTGTCCGCGACGCCGACGGCCAGCGCCGTCCAGAGCCGGTGATTGTCGGACAGGGCTGCCACGAGCTTTGGATAGGCGCGCGGCCCGGCCTCGGCAGAGGCCTTGATGCGATGGGTGACGCGGGCGATCAGCTCGTATTCCGTGGCGCGCGGTGTCTGCGTCGTTCGGGCGTGCTGGGCATAGCCCTTTCGGGCTTGCGCGAGTGTCTGGGCGTTCACGTCAAAACCTTCTGGCTATGAGGGATCGGGATGCAATCGAGAAAGGCGGGGACCGAATGGACCGGCCCCCGCCGTCCATCGATCAACGGAACAGCGACAGCAGCTGCTGCGGCGCCTGGTTGGCGATCGACAGCGCCTGAACGCCCAGCTGTTGCTGGACCTGCAGGGCCTGCAGGCGGGCCGAGGCTTCTTCCATGTCGGCATCGATCAGCGTACCGATGCCGGATCTCAGCGCGTCGGTCAGGCCAGAGACGAACTCGGTCTGGGTCTCGATGCGGCCACTGGGCCGAACCGAAGGCAGAGGCCGAGTCGATCGAGGTCTGGATCAGGCCTTCGATGCCGGCCAGGGCGGCTTCGGTGCCTTCGTCGGTGGTCACGTCGAACTCGGACAGCAGTTCCAGACCGCCGCCGATGGTGCCGTCGGCCTCGGCCTCCAGCGTTGCCATGTCGGAAATGTCGGACTGTTCCACCACGCTGTTGTCGTCAGAGATCGCTTCATCGTAGTTGTTGGTGAAGTCGATCTGACCGGCGTTGGTGTCATTCACCGAGAAGGTGATGTCCAGGCCGTCCTTGGCGGCCTGGAAATTCAGCCGCTCGACCATGGCCGAGGTCACATCTGCCGGGGTATCGCCATCGCGCGCCACGTATTCGACGTCTTCCGAGAAGTCGAGCGCATCACCCGAGGAATCCAGGGCAAAGTTGCCGCTGCCGGTCACCTTGAAGTTGGCACCGGCCACAAGGTCATTGCCTGCGCCGACGCCATCGAAGGTCGCAAATGTCGCCGTCGCGCCCGCCGCCACGCCGGTGGTGTTGATCGAGACGTCAAGGTTCACCGTTGCGGTTGTTGCTGCGCCGGTGCCCGGGTCCTGCTTGCCGACCGCGATCTCCGAAGCGGCGACGCCGGTGCCCGAACGGTCGAGCGAGGCCAGAACGTTGATTTCGCCCGAGCCCACATCGGATTCGGTGTTCTGCAGCAGGTTCAGACCGTTGAACTGGGCTGCGCCCACGACTGCCGAGATCTGGTCACGCAGGGCGTCGATGTCTGCCTGGATCTTGCCCCGGTCGACGTTTTCCTCTTGCGAGGCGACGATCTTGCCCTTGATGTCGGTGAGCAGTTCGGTGACGGTCTCGGCGGCCTGGCGGGCCACGGAGACGGTCGACTGACCCAGGTTGAGGCTGTCGGTGATACCCTTGAAGCCTTTGACATCGGCCTCCATGACTTTCGAGATCGCCCAGACGGCAGAGTTGTCCTTGGCGGAGGAAACGCGCTTGCCGGTCGAGATTTCGGCCTGCGTGTCGGCCAGCGAGTTGTTGATGGATTTCAGGGTCTGCAGCGCCACCATGGCGCCGTTGTTCGTCAGGATGCTAGACATAGAGAGTGTCCTTGCTGTTCTCTTGGCGCTTTGCGCCGGTTGCACTTGCCGCTTGCGCGGCATCTCTGTCGTCTTTCTGACCTGTGCAGCCCGACCCTTTGTCAGCCTGCGCCACCCCCCTAGAGGTGCGCGGCCAATGTCGCCCCCAGTTCCTAACGAAGTGCTAAACGCTCCTTCCACGATTTCAGGCATTTGAGGAAAATCGTCATGCCCGCCGCTCCAATGTGCGTATGGACGGGGCGTCGATCGTGTTTCGGCGCCCCTGCGCATCGTAGGTGTCCATGGATTTCCGGATGCGGTTCAGGTCTCCGAGCCGCGCGGCCACGTTTCTCAGCCCGGCCAGCGCGTGGTCGAACAGCACCTGGTTCCGGCGCAGCCCGTCACGCAGGGGCGCAACCGTCTCGGCGTTCAGGGGCCCGGCGTCCAGATTGGCGACCAGGGTGGCTTTTTCTTTCATCAGGTCGGCGATCCTGTCGAAATCGCCTTCCAGCAGGGCCGTGCGTTCGGCGTCAAGCAGAGCTGCCAGCCGGTCCATCGCGCTGTCAGTCATGGCGTCTCTCCTTGAGGGATTCGAAGATTGCTTCGGCCAGGCCGATGCCGCCCTGGCGGCTCATCTGGCGGGCCTGCTCGGTGCGCAGAAAAGAGGCGAACTGATCCTCGCCGGCGCCTCCTCCGAAGGTTTCGGGCGTCTTCCCGACGCCGGCTGACTTCAGCATCTCTGCAAGGAAGTTGGTCTCCAGCGCCATCGCGGCCTCCCGAAGGGCCCGGTCCGTGTCGGTCGAGGGCGCCATCGCGGCATTCGGTATTTGCATCGGATCGCTCCAATTCGACTCAGATGGCCCGACCCTGCCAGTGTCCGCGTAAAGATTTGGTTAGGATGTTCGCTTTAGCTTCGCCGAAGTCGGAAGAACTCCAGAGGCACAGATGTTCACACAGTTGACGGCTTTGTTCGGCCTTGGAACGGCGCACATGACGGCGAAGGGCGCGCCTGTTCCCGCGCCGGCTGAGGCGTTTTTCAAGGTTTTCTCGGTTCTGGGAGATGCAAACCGGGACGGGGGCAGTCTCGCCGAAACGCCAGAGCCCGGAACACGCGCGGAGCAGGTGGATAGGGTCGAAAAGCCTGTGCCGGATAGCGATCCTGACGGCGACCGCGATGCAGGCGACCCTGTGGCCGCCGTGGCTGCGGGTGTCTCCGATCCGGTCATGGCGGTCGGGGAACGCCCGGTTTCGGTGGCCGGCAGGGTGCCGCCGCAGGATATCACGGTCTTTCCCAAGGCTCGCCGGAACACCGGATCCCATGATCCGGGGGCCGCCGCGCCGTTCGGCGTCTTGGGCAAGACCGGTCCCGGCCCAAGGGCAGAGCATGCGGCGCGGGATGCAAGACCGGGACCGACGGGATTGGCCGCTGGCGGTGTGGGCTTGCCGCGCGCCGGACCGGAAGGCGCGCAATTGCCGGGGATGGAAAGCGCGCCGATGCCGCTGCGTGGGGTGTCTTCCGCCGGGCACAGGGAACGGCAGGGCGCAGGCCGTCTACCGGCTTTCCAGACGCGGACGGATCCTGGCGCGCTGGCCTGGGCGGAGGGCGGGGGCAGGCCCCCCGCGGCGACCCCCGTTGGTGACGGCCCGGAGGCCGATGCCAAAGCGCCTGCCCCGAAGGTCTGGCCCCGCCCCGATGGACCTGTGCCAACCGGATCGCCGCAGTTTGCATCTGCACCGCCGCCAAGGACGCCGACCATGGAGCTTTTCGCGGCAATGCCTCCACCTGGCCATGGACCTGACGGCGGTGAGGCGGACCCGGGGAAATCGCGGGCAATGGGCACAGAGGGGGCGGAGCCGTCTCTGACCGGCCCGGCGCGGAGGGCGAGGCCATTCTCTGGTACGGTCGGGAGGGGGCATCCCCTGTCACTGTCAACGAAAGCAACGCGTCGCGTCGTGGCACGCCCTTTGACGCGGCGCCCTTTCTGGCCGACCTCGACGAGCCGCGCCGGACCGAGGATGCCGGCGTCATGGGGCCGGCAGAGGCACGCGGGACCGTCGGCGGCACGCATCAGACGGTTTCGATGCCGGGCGGGCCGCTGCGTTCCGAGCCTGCGGCCATTCTCCGTCAGGTTGCCGATGCACTGCCACGGGCGGCGGACGGGCGAGATCGAAGTCCAGCTGAATCCGGAAGAGCTTGGGCGGGTCCGGTTCCAGATCCATTCCGGCGAAAACGGCTTGCTTGTGCAGGTGGCGGCAGATCGCCCGGAAACGCTGGACCTGATGCGCCGTCATCTCGATCAGCTCGCCCGTGACTTTGCCGAGGCCGGCTATGAAGGCGCCCGTTTCAGCTTTGGTGGCGATGCCTCTGACAGCCGCGGCGATACGCCCGGGCCCCGCCTTGGGCCCGACGGGGACCCGCATCCGGAGGATGCAGCCGATGTCGCCCGGACTATGCAACAGCAGGCCCCCAGCGCGGGGCTGGACATCAGGATCTGAGCCATGACCGACGCGACAACCACGCTGCCTCTGTTCCCAAGGACCACAAGCGCGACCGGGGCAAAGCCCGTGGCCATGGATGATGAGGCGGCGGGTTCCGATACCAAGAAGATCAGTTCCGATTTCGAGACCTTCCTGAGGATGCTGACGGTCCAGATGCAGAACCAGGATCCGCTGAATCCCGTGGATTCAACCGATTACGCCACGCAGCTGGCGACCTTTTCCTCTGTCGAGCAACAGGTTCTGACCAATGACCTGCTTCGGGAGCTCACGGCTCAATTCGGCGGCGGGGCGGGCGCTGGAAATGCCTTGCAATCGGTCAGCGGCTGGATCGGGATGGAAGCCCTGTCCGAGGAACCGGTTGCCTTCACCGGCGCGCCGGTGTCGATCCGGGCAGACTATCCGCCAGAGGCTGACAGCGCCAAGCTTATCGTGCGCAACGCCGAGGGCGAAGAGGTGCAAAGCTTCTCTGTCGACGTCACGCAAAAAGACCTCGTTTGGGGGGGCGTGGATGGCTCGGGCAGCCTGTTGCCCACTGGGCAGTACAGTTTTCACATCACGAGTTTCCGCGACCAGATGGAGATCGGCACCGGGGCAGCGGCAACCTACCGGCCCATTGTCGAGGCCCGTGGTACGGACGCGGGGTCGGTCGTGCTGACCCTGAGCGATGGAACGGAAATCTCGCGCGACGCGGTCATGGGCTTGCGGGACAGCCCATCGTAAGGACGGGCCTGCGGGCCGACCGGCAGCCTGCAGGGAGGCCCGCAGGCGCCATATGCCGGTTCGTTGGGCAATTGTTGCGAATTTGACGCGCCTGCATCCTTGGCCGAAGTGGATCTTGCAGTTGCAGAAGATCACGTTTGAACGGATTTCGCTTTGAGTATACAGTCTTGTGCGTGGGGCGCGTGGCGCCCTGGACTGTACAGTTTGGAGAAAACCATGAAAAAGCTCTCGATCGTGGCTGCAGCCGCAGCGATCGCAGCTGCAGCAGCCGCCCCGGTGGCCGCTCAGGAAGCGAACGACCCCTTCGTTTCCACCCAGGTCAGTGCCGTTCCGGCGCTCGCGGTCCTTGGTGGTATTGCTGTCATCGTTGCCATCGCGGCATCCGACGGCACCAACTGATTCGTTTGCCTATTGCGACTTCGGAAACGGCGGCCACTGGCCGCCGTTTTCATTTATAAGCGCGGCGCCGTTCAGGCCAGCATCCACAGCGCGCCAAGGCCAAGGCCGGCACAAAGCCCGGCGCCGGCCCACAACAGCCGCGCCAGCCACGGCGAGGGCGCGCGTTCCGGTTCCGGCTGGGCCTGCCGGATCAGGGCCGCTTCCACGAGGCCGGGAAGCCTTGGCCCGAAGCGGGCCATCACCAGCGCCGTCTTCCACAGGTCCGAGGCCGCGGCCCGCGGCCCGATCGACTGCTTGATATAGGCCTCGACCACCGGCTTCGCGACGTTCCAGATGTTCATCCGCGGGTCGAGCGACCGCGCCACACCCTCGACCACGACCATCGTCCGCTGAAGCAGGATCAGTTCGGTCCGGGTTTCCATCCCGAAGCGTTCGGTCACCTCGAACAGGTAGGACAGCAGTTTCGCCATGGAGATCCGCGTCGCATCCATGCCGAAGATCGGCTCTCCGACGGCACGCAGGGCGCGGGCGAATTCATCCACGTCGCGGTCGGCGGGGACATAACCCGCCTCGAAATGGACCTCTGCCACGCGCTGGTAGTCGCGCCGGATGAAGCCGAAGAGGATCTCGGCGTAGACCCGGCGCGTGTATTCGTCGATATGCCCCATGATCCCGAAATCGAAGGCGACGATATCGCCGTTCGGGGCCACCTTCAGGTTGCCCTGATGCATGTCGGCGTGAAAGAAACCGTCGCGCAGCGCGTGGTTCAGGAACAGTTGCAGCACGCGTTCCGACAGGGCCGCGCGGTCGTGCCCGGCGGCATCCAGTGCCGCATTTTCACCCAGCGGCACACCCTCGACCCAGCTCATCGTCATGACCCGGCGGCCAGAGTAGGGCCAGCGCACCACCGGCAGGTCAAAGCCCGCGTCATCGGCGGTGTTCGCGGCGAACTGGCTGGCAGAGGCCGCCTCCAGCCGCAGGTCCAGCTCGCCCAGAACCACGCCCTCGAAATGCTCGATCACGTCGCGGGGACGCAGGCGGCGCGAGGCCGGCGAAAGCGCCTCGATCACGTTGGCGGCGAAGTAGAAGGCATCGATATCGCGCCGAAAGGCCCGTTCGATGCCGGGGCGCAGGACCTTCACGGCCACGTCGTCGCCGGTCTCCGCCAGGCGCGCGCGGTGGACCTGCGCGATCGAGGCGGCGGCCACGGGGGGCTGAACTCGGAAAACACCTCGGACACGGGCTGGCCGATTTCCTCGGCGACCTGCCGCTTGGCCTCGTCGATGGAAAAGGGCGGCAGCTTGTCCTGCAACACCCGCAATTGCCGGGCGAGGTCGTCGCCGACCACGTCGGGGCGCGTCGACAGGATCTGTCCGAACTTGATGTAGGCCGGGCCAAGCGCCTGAATGGCGCGGACGGCGGGCGGCAGGGCCGGATCGCCCTTTTCGCCAAGCCACTTGAAGGGCCAGCCCAGCACGCGCGCGGCCACCCGCAGCGGCGCCGGTGCTTCCATGGCGTCCAGCACGACACCCATGGCGCCGGTGCGCTCCAGCGTGGCGCCGGTGCGGATCAGACGCAGGATATTGTGGGGGCCGCGCACCTAGAGTTTCCAGCCGGAATGCAGGCAGGCCACGCCCATGGTCAGGTTCCGGTACTTGGCGTTCTCGAACCCGGCGCCGCGCACCATGCCCAGAAAGGTCTCTTGATCCGGGAAGCGGCGGATCGATTCCACCAGATACTGGTACGAGTCGCGGTCGCCGGCGATCATCTGGCCCATGCGCGGGATGATGTTGAAGGAATAGAGGTCATAGGCCTTCTGCATCATGTCGTTGGGAATATGGCTGAATTCCAGCACCATCAGGCGCCCGCCGGGTTTCAGCACGCGATATGCCTCGGCCAGGGCGACCTCGGGGCGGGTGACATTGCGGATGCCGAAGGACACCGTGTAGACGTCAAAGCTGTTGTCGGCGAAGGGCAGGGCCATGGCATCGCCCACCACCCAGTCCAGCGAGTCGCCAAGCGCCTCGGCCTCGGCGCGCTTGCGGCCTTCGACCAGCATCGGTTCGGTCAGGTCCAGAACCGTGGCGTGACCGCGGCCCGCGCGCTTCAGGAACCGGAACGAGATGTCGCCGGTTCCGCCTGCCACATCCAGCAGCCGCTGGCCGGGCCGGGGCGCCAGCCAATCCATCATCGCGTCCTTCCAGACCCGGTGGATGCCCATGGACATGGCGTCGTTCATGACATCGTATTTCGTCGCGACAGAGCTGAAAACGCCCTGCACCCGTCCGGCCTTTTCCGATTCGGGAACTTCGGCATATCCGAAATGTGTCGTCTTTCCGGTCTCTTCGCTCATGGGCCTTGCCGTTTCTTTCTGCGTGCCTTTCTTATAGGTCGCCCCGGCGCCGTTACAATGAGCAGGACCCGTCCCATGCCCGAATTGCCCGAAGTCGAGACAGTCCGTCGCGGTCTGGCCCCCGTGATGGAGGGCGCGGCGATCGCGCGGGCCGCCGTGAACCGGCCCGATCTGCGCTGGCCCTTCCCGCCGGACATGGCCGCGCGGCTGACCGGCGCGCGGGTCGACCGGCTGCGGCGGCGGTCGAAATACATCCTCGCGGACCTGTCCACGGGGGAATCGCTGCTGATCCACCTTGGCATGTCGGGGCGGATGCTGGTGTCGGGCGATCCGCTGGGCCTCTTCGTGCACGATCACCCGGCGCCCGAGAAACACGACCACGTGGTGTTCGACATGGACAACGGCGCGCGGGTGACCTTCAACGACCCGCGCCGCTTCGGCGCGATGGACCTGCTGCCCACGGACAGCGCAGAGGGCCACCCGCTTCTGGCCTCTCTGGGGCCTGAGCCGCTGGGCAACCAGTTCAGCGAATCCCACCTTGTCGAGGCCCTGAAGGGGCGCAACATGCCGATGAAATCGGCGCTTCTGGATCAGAAGATCGTCGCGGGGCTGGGCAATATCTACGTCTGCGAGGCGCTCTTCCGTTGCGGCATCCATCCCGCGCGCAAGGCGGGCCGCGTTTCGGCGCGGCGCGTGGCCGCACTGGTGCCGGTGATCCGCGCGGTGCTGACCGATGCCATCGCGGCGGGCGGCTCCAGTCTGCGGGATTTTCGGCAAGCCGATGGAGAGCTTGGATATTTCCAGCACAGCTTCGACGTTTACGGGCGCGAGGGTGCGCCCTGCCGGACGCCGGGATGCTCTCAGGAGATCCGCCGTCTGGTGCAGTCGGGGCGGTCTTCGTTCTATTGCCCGGCCTGCCAAAGATAATTGACCGACCTGCCCAAGATGGTAAGGCTGGGCGACTGACGGAACCGGACGGAGCCCAGAACTCATGGCTTATGAGACGATCATCGTCGAAGTAGAAGACCACGTCGCCACCATCAAGCTGAACCGGCCCGACGCGCTGAACGCCCTCAACTCCGAGTTGCTGGGCGAGCTCTCCGAGGCGCTGGCAGAGGCGGACGGCAACGAGAAGGTGCGCTGCATCATCATCACCGGCTCGGCCAAGGCTTTTGCCGCCGGGGCGGACATCAAGGAGATGTCGGAAAAATCCTATGTCGACATGTTCCTGTCGGACTTCTTCGGCAAGGAAGGCGCGGCGATCACCTCGACCCGCAAGCCGGTCATCGCCGCGGTCGCGGGCTATGCACTGGGCGGCGGCTGCGAACTGGCAATGATGTGCGACTTCATCATCGCCGCCGACACGGCCAAGTTCGGCCAACCCGAGATCAACCTTGGCGTGATGCCGGGGCTGGGCGGGACGCAGCGACTCACCCGTTACATCGGCAAGTCCAAGGCAATGGACATGAACCTGACCGGTCGCTTCATGGATGCCGAAGAGGCAGAGCGCGCCGGGCTGGTCAGCCGCGTCGTGCCGGCCAAGCAGCTGATGGAAGAGGCGCGCGCCGCCGCCGACAAGATCGCCGAAAAGTCGATTCTCTCGGCCATCGCCTGCAAGGAAGCGGTCAACCGCGCCTATGAGACGACCCTCTCCGAAGGCCTGCTGTACGAGCGCCGCCTGTTCCACGCGCTCTTTGCAACCGAGGATCAGAACGAGGGCATGGCCGCTTTCATGGAAAAGCGCACGGCGCAGTTCCGCGACCGCTGAGGCCCTGAACCGGATTCGGGCATAATCGCCTTGCCCGAATCCAGCGGGGCCTGTATAGACGCCCGTCATACATGCGCGTGATGCCCGCTCTGGCAAGAATCGGTCCCGGATGACGTTCGGGTTTGTGTCAGGCGTTGCGCCTTTAACAGAAGCTTAAGACTCAGGATCGATCATCATGGCAAATACCCCCAGTCGAAGAAACGCGCCCGTCAGAACGACTCGCGCTTTGCTGTCAACAAAGCCCGCCGCTCGCGCATCCGCACCTTCCTGCGCCAGGTCGAAGAAGCCATTGCCTCGGGTGACAAAGAGGCCGCTCAGGCCGCTCTGAAAGCCGCTCAGCCCGAGCTGATGCGGGGCGTTACCAAGGGCGTTTTCCACAAGAATACCGCGTCGCGCAAGCTGTCGCGTCTGTCTTCGCGTGTGAAGGCACTAGGCTGAACTCTCACTATATCTAGTGGTTTTCGTGAAAGGCATCGCTATATGCGGTGCCTTTTCGCATTGTGGGGATTCCTTGCCATACCCTTAGATTCGTTTCCTCACTATTCCCGAGTCAAGCAAGAGTTTCAGTTGCCGCTCTGCTGAGAGACTTGCTAGTTTCACCAAGCGAGTCACGGAGTCGTCAAGACGCCGGGACGACCTTGGGGGACAAAGCTGCCACCACCGCTAGGGGATAGAGCGGTGTCGCCCGGCATGCCGCACTGCGCGGTGTATCGGGCCAAAGGGGAAACCCTTGCTGCGTCCAAATTAGATCTTGCGGTCGGCAAGCCGTATTCCGGGAACGGAATCGTGCCAGCCGACCTTCCGCGGGGCCTGTGCCCCGAGCGATTCCCTTCCGGGAAGCGCGTGGAAAGGATTTGCCCGAGGTTCAGCACCACGCCGGGAAGGGGCCCGGCGGGGACGGGAACACGAGGAAGAGTAGAATGACACGAGACAAGTGGATCGCACTTCAAGAGCAGATCCGCGCGACCATCGGGCAGAACAATTACAAGACCTGGATCGAGCCGCTGCTGTATGGCGGTGTGGATTCCGAGGGCGAGTTCACCCTTCTGGCGCCGACCAATTTTTTCGGAAGCTACGTAGAGTCGAACTACGGGGACATGCTGCTGGCCCAGATTTCGCTCGTCAGTGCCGAGGTGCGCAGGCTGGCCTTCACCGTGGGCCGCGCAGAGCACCCCGAGGCGCCGCGCGCCGAAACCGCCCCGGTGGCGGAACAGGCCGTTGTCGCCGATACGGTCGTCAAGGAAGCACCCGCAAAGGACGCGCTGCCCGGCGCGCCGCTGGATGCGCGGTTCAGCTTTGACACCTTCGTGGTCGGCAAGCCGAACGAGCTGGCACATGCCGCCGCCAAGCGCGTGGCGGAAGGTGGTCCCGTCACCTTCAACCCGCTTTTCCTCTATGGTGGCGTCGGCCTCGGCAAGACGCACCTCATGCACGCCATCGCGCACGAGCTGAAGACCCGCAATCCCCACCTCACCGTGCTCTACCTTTCGGCGGAACAGTTCATGTACCGCTTCGTGCAGGCCCTGCGCGAGCGCAAGATGATGGACTTCAAAGAGCTGTTCCGCTCTGTCGACGTGCTGATGGTCGACGACGTGCAGTTCATCGCCGGCAAGGATTCCACGCAGGAGGAATTCTTCCACACCTTCAACGCGCTGGTGGACCAGAACAAGCAGATCATCATCTCGGCGGACCGTGCCCCGGATGAGATCAAGGATCTGGAAACCCGCATCCGAAGCCGCCTGCAATCCGGGCTGGTGGTCGACCTGCACCCGACGGACTACGAGCTGCGCCTCGGCATCCTTCAGTCCAAGGTCGAGGTCTACAAGGGCATGCACGCGAACCTGACCATCCAGGACGGCGTGCTGGAATTCCTGGCCCACCGGATCAGCACCAACGTCCGCGTGCTGGAAGGCGCCCTGACCCGTCTGTTCGCCTTTGCCAGCCTCGTGGGCAAGCCGATCGACATGGATCTGGTGCAGGACAGCCTTGCCGACGTGCTGCGCGCCTCGGAACGCAAGATTTCCATCGAGGAAATCCAGCGCCGCGTGGCCGAGCATTACCACATCCGCCTCAGCGACATGATCGGGCCCAAGCGGGTGCGCAACTTTGCCCGACCGCGGCAGGTGGCGATGTATCTCTGCAAGCAGCTGACCAGCCGCTCGTTGCCGGAAATCGACCGCCGTTTCGGCGGGCGCGATCACACCACGGTCATGCATGGGGTGAAGCGGATCGAGGAACTGCGGATGAAGGACGGGCAGATCGACGAGGATGTCGAGATGCTGCGCCGCGCGCTCGAGGCCTGAGCCCTGCTTACCACAAGGGGGGCTGCGTGCCCCCCGATGCCTTGACGCCCTTTTAAAACAATCCGAAAACAGACAAAACGGCCTTGGAGCAAGCGCTGGCCCAAGCTAGGGTGCGCCTCCGGGACACGCGAAGAGGGCTGGGGACGATGAAGATCAGCATGGAACGTTCGGCGCTTCTGCGCGCCGTGGCGCAGGCGCAATCGGTCGTGGAGCGGCGCAACACGATACCGATCCTTGCAAACGTGCTGATCGAGGCCGAGGGCGAGGCAGTCACCTTCCGGGCCACCGATCTGGACATCGAGGTGCTCGACAAGGCCGTGGCGCAGGTCGAACGCGCGGGCGGCACGACGGTTTCCGCGGTGACCCTGCACGAGATCGTCCGCAAGCTGCCCGACGGCGCGCTGGTGACCCTGTCCGAAGAGGGCGGGTCCGGGCGGCTGACGGTCTCGGCCGGGCGGTCGAACTTCAACCTTGCGACGCTGCCGAAAGAAGACTTCCCGGTCATGGCGACCTCGGAATACGGCACCAATTTCAAGGCCAAGGCGCAGGTGCTGCGCCGTCTCTTCGACAAGTCGAAATTCGCGATTTCCACCGAGGAAACGCGCTATTACCTGAATGGCGTCTACATGCATGTGGCCGACAGCGAGGATGGCCGGATGCTGCGCTGCGTGGCAACGGACGGCCACCGGCTGGCGCGCATCGACGCGCCGCTGCCCGAGGGCGCGGCAGAGATGCCGGGCGTCATCGTGCCGCGCAAGACCGTGGGCGAGCTGCGCAAGCTGCTGGACGAGGACGACATGGAAATCGCGGTGTCGGTCTCCGAGACCAAGGTGCGCTTTGCCACGCCGGACATCACGCTGACCTCGAAGGTCATCGACGGCACCTTCCCCGATTACACGCGCGTCATCCCGCAGGGCAACACCCGCAAGCTGGAGGTCGACGCCAGCGAATTCGCCAAGGCGGTGGACCGCGTGGCGACGGTGTCCTCGGAACGCTCGCGCGCGGTGAAGCTGCAGCTGGACGAAGACCGGCTGATCCTGTCGGTGAACGCGCCGGACCAGGGCGCCGCCGAGGAAGAGCTGGCCGTGGCCTATGGCGACGAGCGGCTGGAAATCGGGTTCAACGCCAAGTACCTGCTGGAAATCGCAAGCCAGGTGGATCGCGAGAATGCGGTGTTCCTGTTCAATTCCTCCGGCGACCCGACGCTGATGCGCGAGGGGACCGACACCAGCGCGGTCTACGTCGTCATGCCGATGCGCGTGTGATCGGCGGCAGAAGCCTCCGGCGGAGAGTATTTGTACCAAGAAGAAGCGCAAGCGCGGTGATCCGATGCACCTGTCGCGCCTGAGCCTGTCGCATTTCCGGTCGCACAAGCAGGTGTCGCTGGAGGTGGACGCGCGGCCCGTCGCCCTGTTCGGGCCGAACGGGGCGGGCAAGACCAACCTGATCGAGGCGGTGTCGCTGTTTTCCCCCGGTCGCGGGCTGCGGCGGGCGGCGGCCTCTGACATGGCGCGGCGGCCCGAGGCCCTGGGCTGGAAGGTCTCGGGCGTGTTGGACGGGCCGGATGGCGCGCATGAGGTGGATTTCCTGTCCGAGGGCGGCGCCGCCCAGGTGGTGCGCATCGACGACAAGCCTGCCAGCCAGGTGGCCACGGGGAAGATCGCGCGGGCGGTCTGGCTGGTGCCGGCCATGGACCGGCTCTGGATCGAGGGCGCCGAGGGGCGGCGCCGCTTCCTTGACCGGCTGGCCCTGTCCTTCTTTCCCGATCACGCGCAGGCGGCGCTGGATTACGAGAAATCCATGCGAGAGCGCAACCGGCTGCTGAAGGATCAGGTTCGCGACGGGCATTGGTATCTTGCGCTGGAGGCGCAGATGGGGCGCAGCGGCGCGGTGTTGCACGCCAACCGCCTGCGGACGCTGGCGCGGCTGGCGCGGGCGCAGGAGGGCGCGCAGACGGCCTTTCCCGTGGCCGAGCTGACCCTGACGCAGGGCGAGGGAGAGATGCCCGCCGACGAGGCCGCGCTGGTCGGTGCGCTGGCCGAGAGCCGGGGTCGCGACCTGCAGGCGGGGCGCAGCCTTGTCGGGCCGCACCGTGCGGATATGCTGGGGGTCTTCGCCGCCAAGGGGGTGCCGGCCTCCGACTGTTCGACCGGCGAGCAGAAGGCGCTGCTGATCTCGCTGATCCTTGCCAATGCCCGGGCGCTGGCCGAGGACGAGGGCGCGCCGCCGCTGGTGCTGCTGGACGAGGTCGCGGCGCATCTGGACGCGGGTCGCCGGGCGGCGCTTTACGACGAGATCTCTGCCCTTGGCGCGCAGGCCTGGATGACCGGAACCGGGCCGGAGCTTTTCGCGGAACTGGGGGCGCGGGCGCAGCGGATCGAGGTGCGTGACGAGGCGGGTGTCTCGGCTGTCGTCCCGCTGTAATCCGGAGGGGTAAGGCCCGGCGGATACTCACCAAATCTTGTGTCCTTTGCGTGACAACCCCCGGCGCGGACGCTATAAGTTGCGGCACAAGAACAAAGGATCAGGCAATGTCCGAACCCGCACCGGCGCCCCGGGAATACGGCGCTGATTCAATCAAGGTTCTCAAGGGCTTGGAGGCGGTGCGCAAACGCCCCGGCATGTACATCGGTGACACCGACGACGGGTCCGGCCTGCATCACATGGTCTACGAGGTCGTGGACAACGGCATCGACGAGGCGCTGGCCAGGCATGCCGACTACGTCCACGTCAAGATTCACGCGGATTCCAGCGTGTCGGTGCGCGACAACGGTCGCGGGATTCCCACCGATATCCATGCCGAAGAGGGCGTTTCCGCGGTACGAGGTCATCATGACCCAGCTGCACGCGGGCGGGAAGTTCGACCAGAACAGCTACAAGGTTTCGGGCGGTCTGCACGGGGTCGGCGTTTCCGTGGTGAACGCCCTGTCGGTCTGGCTGGAACTGCGCATCTGGCGCAACGGCAAGGAACATTACGCCAAGTTCGAGCATGGCGAGACGACAGAGCATCTGCGCGTCGTCGGCGATGCCAATGGCGAGAAGGGCACCGAGGTGCGCTTCCTTGCCTCGACCGATACCTTCAGCAATCTCGACTACGATTTCCACACGCTGGAAAAGCGCCTGCGCGAGCTGGCCTTCCTGAACTCCGGCGTGCGCATCATCCTCGAAGACGACCGCCCGGCAGAGCCGCTGCATATCGAGCTGCACTACGAGGGCGGCGTGCGCGAGTTCGTCAAATACCTCGACCGCTCGAAGCAGCCGGTCATGCCGGCCCCGGTCTACATGGAAGGCGAGCGCGACGGCATCGGCGTCGAGATCGCCATGTGGTGGAACGACAGCTACCACGAGAACGTGCTGCCCTTCACCAACAACATCCCGCAGCGCGACGGCGGCACGCATTTGGCGGGCTTCCGCGGCGCGCTGACGCGGCAGTTGCAGAAATACGCGACCGAAAGCGGCATCGCCAAGCGCGAGAAGGTGACCTTTACCGGCGACGACGCGCGCGAGGGGCTGACGGCGGTTCTGTCGGTCAAGGTGCCGGACCCGAAATTCTCCAGCCAGACCAAGGACAAGCTGGTCTCGTCCGAGGTCCGTCCGGCGGTCGAAAGCCTGATGAACGAGAAGCTGGGCGAGTGGTTCGAAGAGAACCCCAACGAGGCCAAGCAGATTGTCGGCAAGATCATCGAGGCCGCCATGGCCCGCGAGGCGGCGCGCAAGGCGCGCGAGCTGACGCGGCGCAAGAACCCGATGGATGTGAACTTCCTCGCGGGCAAGCTGAAGGATTGTTCCTCGAAGGATCCGAGCCAGACAGAGGTCTTCCTCGTCGAGGGTGACAGCGCCGGCGGCTCTGCCCAGACCGAGCCGCGACCGGCGCACGCAGGCGATCCTGCCGCTGCGGGGCAAGATCCTGAACGTCGAGCGGGCGCGCTTTGACCGGATGCTCGGCAGCCAGGAGATCGGCAACCTTGTGATGGCTCTGGGCACCGGGATCGGGCGCGACGAGTTCAACATCGAGAAGCTGCGCTACCACAAGATCGTCATCATGACGGACGCCGACGTCGACGGGGCGCACATCCGGACGCTGCTGCTGACCTTCTTCTACCGTCAGATGCCGGAACTGATCGAAGGCGGCTATCTCTATATCGCGCAGCCGCCGCTGTACAAGGTCGCGCGCGGCAAGTCCGAGGTCTACGTCAAGGACCAGACCGCGCTGGAGGACTACCTGATCCAGCAGGGCGTCGAAGGCGCGCAGCTGACGCTGGACAACGGAGAGGTCATCGCCGGGCAGGATCTTGTCCGGGTGATCGAGGAGGCGCGGCAGCTCAAGCGGGTGCTGGATGCCTTCCCGACGCATTACCCGCGCCACATCCTTGAACAGTCGGCGATTGCCGGGGCCTTCGTGCCCGGCGCGGTGGATTCGGACCTGCAGGGCGTGGCCGACAAGGTCGCGGCGCGGCTGGACCTGATCGCGCTGGAATACGAAAAGGGCTGGGCCGGGCGCATCACCCAGGACAAGGGTATCCGGCTGGCGCGGGTTCTGCGCGGCGTCGAAGAGGTGCGCACGCTGGACGGCCCGATGCTGCGCTCTGGCGAGGCGCGCAAGACGGGCTCCTTCACGCAAAGCCTGCAGACCATCTACGACCGCGCCGCCATGCTGGAACGCAAGGACCGCCGCCAGATCGTCTACGGCCCGCTGGGCCTGCTGAAGGCGATCCTCGACGAGGGCGAAAAGGGTCTGACGCTGCAACGCTACAAGGGTCTGGGAGAGATGAACCCCGGACAGCTTTGGGAAACGACGCTGGACCCGGACGCGCGGACGCTTTTGCAGGTGACGATCGACGATATGGCCGAGGCGGACGACCTGTTCACCAAGCTGATGGGCGATGTGGTCGAACCGCGCCGCGAGTTCATCCAGCAGAACGCGCTGACGGTGGAAAACCTCGACTTCTGAGGGGCTTGTCGGCGCGCGCGACGGCTTGATGCGCGTGCCGATATCCGGCTTTGCCCGCGTCCTCCGTCGCTGTCATGTGGTGACCGCGGGTTCCCCGGCTGGTCCGCCCGTGGGCAGCGGCGTGCAGAGCGCGACAATCCGCCATTGACGGGGCCGCCGGGGCGGCGCCGGACGTCAGAAAGTCATCCCGCGATGTCCTTGGGGCTTCGCTTCGGGTCTGGCCGGCAGATCACCGGCCAGACCCCGTGTCCGCGCCCTGTCAGATGATCCGGACCTGTGTTCCGACGGGGGTGATCTCGAAAAGCTCGGCGATCTTGTCGTTGTAAAGCCCGATGCAGCCGTCAGAGGACCGGCGACCGATCTTGCGGGTGTCGTGGGTGCCGTGGAGAAGGTAGGCGGGCCGGGACAGGTACAGCGCATGGGTGCCAAGCGGGTTGTCGGGCCCCGGCGGCATGTATTTCCACCCGAAGCGTTCCACCTGGCTGGGCGTCGGCGTCCAGTCGGGGCCGACCTTCTTGCGCACGATCCGGGTATAGCCGCGCTTGGTCAGATCTTCCGAGATCGGCACCGAGGTGGGATAGACCCGGTAGTCCGACCCGTCGGCGTTCCAGTAGTGCAGCGCCCGCGATGCGGTATCGGCCACGATGGTGGCAACACCCAGGTCATCGAAATGGTCCTGCCAGCGTTGCACCACAAAGCTGGACAGGTTGCGGCGCACCGGCTCGGAGGCCTGGATCACCGTGGGGGCGGCAAGACCGGCGAGGCCGGACAGGATCGCGGCGCGGCGCGTCAGGGGGTTGTCATCTGCTTTCTCCTTCCGTTTTTCCGGGGTGTCCTGGGGGGACGCGGTCAGCCACGGGCCGTGGCCACGGCGTCCCGCAGTTCGCTGGCGCCCATCGCACCGGCATAAAGCGCTTCGCCGACGATGAAGGCGGGCGTTCCGCGCAGGCCGATCAGGCTGGCCTGCTCGCTGTTGCGGCTCAGCAGCGCGTCCCATTTTTCGCGGTCGCCGCGATAGGCCTTGTCCAGGGCCGCGACATCGAAACCGGCCCGTCCAAGCGCCCGGTCGATCGACCGGTTGTCCAGCCGTCCCTCGGTTTCCATCAGCGCGGTGTTCGCGTCCTCGTAGCGGCCCAGCGAAGCGGCCCCCAGCACCAGCTGACTTGCGCGGACCGAAGGCGCGCCGAAGATCGGCCAGTCCTTCATCACCAGGCGGATATTGCCGTCGGCCTTCACGACCTCGGTCAGCGGGGGGTGGTTGGTCTTGCAGTAGGGGCACTGGTAGTCGAAGAATTCGACGATGGTGACGTCGCCCTCGGGGTTGCCGAGCACCGGGTTCACCGGATCGAAAAGCACGTCCTCGACGGTCAGCGCCTTGGCTGAGGCGGGCGACCGCAGCATCGACATCAGGCCGGCCCCGGTCGCTGCGACGATCAGGCCGCCGGTTACAAAAGTCCTTCGCGTGGATTTGGGCATGGGGGTCTCCTTGTGGCGTTTCAATTGGTTTCGGGATTGCGGCCCGGCGGCGTGGCGCCCTTGCCGCTTTCCTCTTCGGTCAGCACCACCACCCGGGCGCCCGCCTGCACACGGTCGTGCAGGTCCAGAATGTCCTGGTTGAACAGGCGGATGCAGCCGGAAGAGACGGCCTTGCCGATCGAGAAGGGGTTGGTTGTGCCGTGAATGCGGTAAAGCGTGTCGCGCCCGCCCTTGAAGAGGTACAGCGCCCGCGCCCCGAGCGGGTTGTCGAGACCGCCCTCCATGCCGTTGCGCACGGGTCCGTAAAGCTCGGGGTCGCGGCGCAGCATGTTCTGCGTCGGGGTCCAGCGGGGCCATTCGCGCTTGAACGGGATCACCGCCTCGCCCGAGAAGGCCCGGCCCTGTTCGCCGACGGCGACACCGTAGCGCAGGGCCCGCTGATCCTCGAGCACGAGGTACAGAAACCGTGCATGGGGATCGACGACAATGGTGCCCGGCGCCTCGTCGGTCCGGTAGGCCACTTCCTGGCGCCGGTTGCGCGGGCTCAGCGCCGCCTCGGGGACGGCGGGAATGATCCGCCCGGCATCCTCTACCGGGCCGTAGATCGGGTCTGGCGGCGGGGGACCGGGCTCGGGCTCGGGCGTGGTGGAGGCGCAGGCCGCCAGCAGCACAAGGCCGGCGACGGCGGTCAGGGTGGTCAGGCTGGATGTCATGGGGCCTCCGGGGACAGGTCGTTCATGCGATTGGCCAGTGCGGCGCGGGAAATCTCTCCGGTGTGCACGGCGACGAGGCGACCGTCGGCGTCGAAGAACAGGGTGCTGGGCAGCCCGAGAAGGCCGAAGGTCTCCATCAGGCGCTGTTCGGGATCCAGAAGCACCCGCTCGCCGCCCAGGTCCTGGCTGTCGAGGTAGCGCAGGACGGTTGCGCGCGGCTCGCCCTGATTGGCGAAGCGCACCACCACGTCGTCGCGGTTGCTGGCCAGATCCATCATCATCGGCATCTCGCGACGGCACGGCGGGCACCAGGTGGCCCAGAGGTTCACGACCACCGGGCGTCCGCCGGCATCGGCAAGCGGCACCGGCGCGCCGTCGAGTGTCGGAAGGGCGATCTGCGGCAACTGCCCGCGCGCCTCGACCGGAAAGACCTGGCCCGCTGCGGTATATGCAAGACCGCCGGCGAACACCGCGAAGGCCAGCGGGCGCAGCACCCCGGGGCGCCGCAGCAGCATGGCCAGGGCGGCAAGGGCCGAGGCCGACCGCGCCGCCGGAGGCCGCGAAACCGCCCTGCCAGATCGCCAGGGCACTGAGCGGCTCGGCGGCAAAGCTGTCGAGGTTGGCAAGCACGAAACCCGCCCGCGCGGCCACGATCCAGCAGGCCACGACGATCAGGGACCACCGGTGGACGTCGGGCGAGCGTGTCGCCCGGAACCAGGCCGCCAGCTCGACCGCCCCCAGAAAGGCCGCGATGGCGATCACCACGTGCAGGCGCTCGTGCGAAAAGACCAGAGGTCCAAGGGAAACCGCGTTCATTGGACCGCCCGCGCCGCAGTGATCACATCCTCGGGCCCCGGCTCACCGACAAGCCGCGTGCCGGGCGCCTCGCGACCCATGGCATCAAGAAAGATCATCGTCGGCGGCCCGACAGAGCGCAGATGCTCCAGCAGCGCCTGGCTGTCGGCGTCGAATTCGGTGAGGTCGGCGGCGATGACCCGCAGGTCGGCCAGGGCCGCCTGAACCCCGGCGTCCGGCCAGACGCGGCGCTCGATGGCGCGGCAGCTGACGCACCACTCGGCGGTGAAATAGATCATCGAAGGCTGCTGCGCCTCGGCGAGGGCGGCTTCCAGCTCGGGCACCGAGCGCACGGTGGTGAAGCCGATCGCCCGGGCCGAGGTCGGCGCGTCGGCGGATGCCCGCAGCCCGGCGAGCGGGCGCAACGGATCGCTCCCGCCACTGGCCGCACCAAGCCCAAGGAGAGCAGCGGCAAGCAGCGCCATCGCGCCGGTCGCCTTGCGCAGACGCGCAGCGGGTGTGGCGCCGGTTTCCATCCGGTCCAGACCGCCGAGAAAGACGCCCGCCAGCACCAGCACGCCCGCCCATACCGCCAGCCCCGCGGCAGGCGGGATGACCCGCGCCGCAAGCCAGGCCGCCATGCCGAGGAAGACGAAGCCGAAGACCCGGTTCACCGCCTGCATCCAGTGGCCCGCTCGCGGCAGCGCCTTCGATCCGAAGGCCCCGAGCAGCAGCAGCGGCACGCCCCGGCCAAGGCCAAGCGAAAAGAGGGCGGCGGCGCCCAGTGCGGTGTCGCCGGTCTGCGCGATGTACAGCAGCGCACCGGCCAGCGGCGCGGTGACACAGGGCCCCATGATCAGCGCCGAGGTGAACCCAAGCGCCGCCGCGCCGCCAAAGGTGCCGCGCCGCCCGGCGCCCGCCGCCGCGACCCTGTCGTTCCAGGCCCGCGGGAGGCGCAGCTCGAAGAGGCCGAACATTGCCAGCGCCAGCGCCGCGAAGACGATGGCGACGCCGCCGACCGCCCGGGGCGATTGCAGCACGATCTGCAGGTTTCGGCCCGACCATGCGGCGGCGATCCCCAGCAGGCCGAAGGCGGAGGACATGGCAAGCACGTAGGTGGTGCTGAGGGCCAGCCCCCGCCGCATCGTCAGGGCCGTGCCCTGACCGGCCAGCAAGCCGCCCAGAACCGGGATCATCGGCAGGACGCAGGGGGTGAAGGCCAGCAGCAATCCGAAACTGAAGAAGCCCAGCAGCACCAGCGCCGTTCCGCCCCGGTTCATCAGGTCGGCGACCAGCCCCTCGTCCTCGGCGAGCGTCAGGCCGGAGGCCGGGGCGGATGTGACCGGGGCCGCGCTTGCGGGCGCCGTTTCGACCGGTGCCGTCGCGACCGGGACGGCGGGCAGGGTGTCGGTGACGGGCGGATAGCAGATCCCGTCTTCCTGACAGCCCTGGTAGGTGACACTCAGCGCGCCCGCCACCGGCGGAAGCCGCACCGCCGTCTGGTCGTAGTAGACCCCGACGGCCCCGAAGGTGGGGTCCTGCTTCTGGATGGCGGGCGCGCTGTCGAAGGCGACCGCCGCGCCTTGGGACGTCTCGACCGAAAGGTAATCCCGGTATAGGTAATAGCCTTCTGCGATCTCCCAGCGCAGCACCCGACCGCCGTCCGGCAGGGTCTCGACGGACAGGGTAAAGGCCTCTCTCGGGTCAAGGGGCTGGTCCGATCCGAAGGGGCTGCCCTGAGCAGCGGCGGCTCCGGCCAATCCGGCCATCAGCGCAAGTGCCTGCAGCAGGGCAAGCAGGGGACGGATCGGGTGAAGGGATGTGAGTATGGTGGCTGTCATGCGGGCCGAGTCGGTTGCCAACCTTAACACTGCCTTAATGTTCGCCGCCGATTGAGCCTGCGGACGGAAGGAGCTTTCTATGCGGATACTGGTGGTGGAAGACGATGCTTCGCTGGCCGACGGGCTTTGCGCCGGGCTGCGGCTGCACGGTTTCCTGCCCGAGCTGGTGGGCACCTGTGCGGATGCGGTCGAGGCCTGGGCGCAGGGGGGCTTCTCTGCGGTCGTGCTGGACGTGATGCTGCCCGACGGTTCCGGCGCCGATCTGCTGGCCGCGATGCGTGCCCGGGGGGATCGCCTGCCGGTCCTTCTGCTGACGGCGCTGGATCAGGTCGGCGACCGGATCGCCGGGCTGGACGCGGGCGCCGACGACTACCTTGCGAAACCCTTCGATCTTGGGGAACTGGGGGCGCGGCTGCGGGCCATCACCCGGCGCGCGCAGGGTCAGGCCAGCCCCACGATCAGCTGGAACGGGCTGGAGTTCGATCCGGCGCGCATGGCCGGACGCATCCGGGATGAGGACGTGCATTTTTCGCGCCGGGAGTTCGCGCTGATGCAGGCCCTTCTGGAACGGCCCGGCGCCGTCGTCACCAAGGACCGGCTGGAAGAGCGGCTTTACGGCTGGCAAGACGGCGTCGAAAGCAACACGGTCGAGGTCCATGTGCACAAGCTGCGCGCCAAGCTGGGGGCCCGCTACATCGAAACGGTGCGCGGTGTCGGCTACCGGCTGTCGGGGGGCGGATCATGAGCTCTATTCGCGGGCGGCTGTTTTTCATCCTGCTTGTCGCGACCGGGGCGATCTGGTTCTCTGCCGTCCTGTGGATCCAGCATTCGACCCGAACAGAGGTCGAGGTCGTGCTGGATGCCCGGCTGGCGGAAGCGGCGCAGATGGTATCGTCGCTGCTGTCAGATGGCAGGGTCGAAGTGGCTGGCGCGGCCGGGACGCTGGCCATCGCCCCCGGTCGCACCGGTTCCGGGTATTCGCGGCAATTGTCCTGCCAGATCTGGTCGCTGGAGGGCGCCATGGTCGGCGCCTCGGGAAGCGCGCCCGAGGGGCGGCTGACAGAGGCCGAGACCGGCTATTCGGAGAATGTCGTCGATGGCGAACGGTGGCGTGTCTACACCGAGGTGAACGAGGATCTGGGCGTTCGCGTGATGGTTGGGGATAGGCTCACCGTCCGCGAAAGGCTGGTGTCCGACGTGACGCGCGGCCTGCTGATCCCCGCGCTGGCGATCCTGCCTGTTCTGGCCGGGCTGATCTGGCTCAGCGTGGGGCAGGGCCTTGCCCCGCTCTACCGGATGGCGAATGCGCTGGCCGCGCGTTCGGCGGACAACCTCGAACCGGTCCGTGCCGGCCCGCTCCCGCCAGAGCTGCGCCCCATGGGGGCCGCTCTGGACGCGCTTTTCGCGAGGGTCGCCGCCGCCCGCGACCGCGAGCGCAACTTCTCGGCCTATGCCGCGCATGAGCTGAAGACACCCCTCTCCGCCATCAAGACGCAGGCACAGGTGGCCGCCATGGCGCCGGACGAGGATACCCGGCGTCACGCCCTCGCGCAGATCGAAGAGGAGTTGCCCGCACCGACCGCATGGTGCGTCAACTGCTGGAGCTGGCCGCCGTGGACGGCGCGGCGCACAGTGGCGCCGGGGACATCGATATCGGCGATGTCCTGGCCGGAGTCCTGTCCTCTCTCGAACGGACGGCACGAGGCGAAACAGGTGCATTTGCGCTGCACCCTCCCCAAGGCCCTGCCGATGGTTCCCGGCGACCCGGTGATGGGCACGCTGGCGGTGCGCAACGTGGTCGAGAATGCCATCGGGGCAAGTTCGGACGGCGATACGGTGGAAATCCGCGTCGCCGAGGCCGCGGATTTCCTCCGCGTTGCGGTTCTCGATCGGGGTCCGGGCATCGCGGAAAAGGATCGCTCACGCATCACCGAACGCTTTTTCCGGGGCGCCAATGCCCCGGAGGGGGGCAGCGGGCTGGGGTTGGCCATTGCAACGGCGGCCATGCAGCAACTCGGCGGCGCGATGGACTTCCGGCGAAGAGACACCGGCGGCGAGCAGGTGACCCTGACGTTCAGGAAGGCGGTCGCCTGAAGGCCGACGACGTCAAACGCAGGCATCCGGCAAGGCGCCTCGCGCAGAGAAGGCGCGCTTCCGAAGCGCGCGAAGACAACCGGCAGGGCACCTTGAGCTCAGGGCCCGGGTAGGCGTTGGCGCGTTCCGCGTCCCGCAAGACGACCTGCAGGCCTGCCGGTGGCGCTGCGTCTCGGACAGATCCGCCTCGACCGTCAGCTATGCAAGGGGCCCGCCCGGTCGGGGGCCCCGGTGCGGGCATGGCCCGGCGCCACGTCGCCCCCGAACCGCGTCCGGCGCAGGGGCCGCCGGTGGTGTGGGATCACGATCCGTTTTCGATCTTCGGTCGCCCACTGGCGCCCCGGTCCGGCGCCTCGGGGTCGGCCCAGCTGATCCGCAGCCCGACAGAGCACCGCCCTTCGGCCCGCTCTCCCTTGATCCGGACCGTCATCAGCTCACCGGTGTGCAGCACAAGGGTATCGTCGTCGTCGCTCAGCGTCATCTCGCCCTTGCCGAAGCCCTTGGACAGGGCGCTGAGCAGCGTCTTGATGGTCTTCGCATCCTGCAGCGATTCATGGGAAAAGCGCTTGTCAGAGCTCATGAGGGTGTCCTTGCAGGCCTTGGGCAGGGGTCAATGGGCGGTCATACGCTCGGGAGCGAAGTGCTTGGCGCGCGGGTGGTCACGGCTCAGACCGATCACATCCCCGGACGGAAAGATCAAGGTCGCGCCGGCGCCGATGCCCTCCAGCCCTTCCAGCGCGCGCGAGGCGCGGTCCAGCGTGATGTCGCCTTCGAGGTGCAGCAGGCCCTGCTTGGCCAGAAGCCGCTGTCCCGCATGGTTGTTCACATGGCCCTGCACCACCATGTGCAGCCCGGCGCGGTTCAGGGTCTCGACCCCGGTTTCTGTCAGGGCGCAATCCGAGGCGCGGTACTTGGTCCGCACGAGGTTCGCCAGCGGCCCGAAGTAAAAGCCAAGCGTCGCACCCTCGGCGGCGCGGGCATAGGCGGCATTGACCCTGTCGACCCCCTCGCGGACCAGCGCATCGGCCATCTCGTCACACAGCCCGGCATGCACGAAAAGCAGCGAGCCGGACCGCGCGACCACCTGCATCCGGTCGAAGAACCAGGCGTAGTGGCCGCCGGGCTCCAGAAAGATCTCGTGGCATTTCAGCAGCGCCGCCAGCAGTTCGCGATGGGTCAGCCCGATGCGCGCGCGGTCGCCGTCGAACTTGGCGCGCTTTTCCTCCAGCTTGCGGATTTCCTTGGCGATGACCCTGCGGGGCAGTTCCTTGCGCGCGGCGCTGGCAAAGCGGTCGGACCAGTCCGGCCCGGGCATCAGGCGGGCCTTGCAGGCCGCCTCGGAGGGCAGCGCGGCCAGGTCTTCGGGCGTGACGAAGCGGTCCAGAACCTCGCGCAGCGCGGGCAGGATCTTGCGGCCCATGCGCACGAAGAGATGCTCGGTCAGCGCGCTGCGGGGGCCGCGCACCGCCGTGATGGCAAGGCGCATGCGCAGATCGTGGTTGCCCGCAAGGATCGTCAGCCGGGCGCCGGTGTCCAGCACCGCGGCGATGGCATCCAGCAGGGCAAGGTTGCTGGGCCCCTTGTCCAGCGCGTCGCCGCCCAGCACGATCTGCGCGGCGCGGCCAAAGGCGGTCAGCCCGATCCGGCCCCGGGTGCGATGGATCACCCCGGCGGCAATCAGCGAGCGCAGGAAACCCTCGGCATCGGCATGGGGGTCGGAGACAAAGACCACCGGACGCTCGGGCCAGTGCCAGCCGCCATGACGCCGGGCGCGCGACAGGCAGTCGGCCACCGGGCGGGCGGCGGCGTCTTCCAGGGTTCCAGCAGGCGCGGCAGGTCGGCGGTGCAGACATCCCTGTCGAGGATCGGGGGCAGCAGGGTGTCCGTCGCGCAGAAGTCTCGAAGATCGTCCATGCCGGCCCCCGTCTTGCCTACAGGGTCAATCCTTCGGTTCGGACTTCGGTTCCCTGATTTTCCATGCCCCTGCTAGGTGCCGCCATGTACCATCCGCTTCGTGACAGATCAGTGACGGGCGGGCGTGAAACATGGAAAACCGCGCGATATCGTCCCGCGACAGCAGCCCGAGGTGGTGGCAGGCGTGGCGGAAAGAGGCGCCGTGGCCGACGTGGATCGTCACGCGCCCGGGCTGGCCAGAGGTTTCAAGGTGCGTGGCTACGCGGGCACCGGCCATCATCAGGCTTTCGGCGCCTTCCAGCGGCAGGCAGTAATCGCTGTCCGACTTCCAGCCCCGCGGGGGCGGGCGTGGCGCGGATCGGCGGCCAGCGCCTCTTCGATCCGGGCCACCGTCAGGTTCGCCGCGGACCCAAGGCCGCGTTCGGCCAGCGCCGAGGTTTCGCGCAGGTCCGCGATGTCGTGACCCTGCGCGCGCAGGGCGCCGATCAGCAGGTCCGCCGTCTGCCGGGCCCGCAATTGCCGCGAGCAAAAGGCCACGGGGGCGAGGCTGAGGCCGTGCTCGGCCAGCATCCGGGCCAGCAGCGCGGCGCCCTCGCGCGCCTGCGCCGCGCCATCCTCGGTCAGTGCCCGGGGCTGGCGCGCCGAGGGCACGCCCGCCCATTGGTGATAGGCGCCGTGGCGAAAGAAGGCGTGGTAGGTTCTAGCCATCGAACAGGGCCTTGCCAGCCGCCGCGATGGCGTCGAAGTCGATCCGCCCGGAGACCTCGCAGACCGTCACCCCCGACAGCGCCGCGACATAGGGCGCGGGGTCGGGGCTGTTGCCGTTCGGCTCGAACCGGCCATCGGCGTGCTGGTAGAAGGGGCCGGGGCTTTTCATGATCGCGCCCAGCAGGTCGGGGCGCTGGCCAAGCGTGACCGGCGTGACCTGCGTCGGGCGGTCGCTGTCATGCGACCAGTTCAGCACCCAGAAATCGGTCAGCGGCCCGTCAAGCCGCATCCGTCCCGGGCCGTAGACCTCGGGGACGATGAGGTCGTATTTCTCTTCCAGCGCCCAGAGATCGGCGGGCGGCGTGGCCCGAAGCGCGGCCTTGCGGGTCTCGGACAGCAGTCCCGACAGGCGCGGGTTGCCGAGGATCGTGCCGGGATTGATGCGCGGGTGCTTGGGAATGCCAAGGGCGCGGGCCGGGTCGCCGCCGCTGATCAGAACCCGGTCGTTGGACAGGAACCGCGTGCCGGGCAGGTCCATCATCCGCAGGATCGAGGTGGATTTGCCGCCCCCCGACAGGCCCGAGATCGCCAGTGTGCGCGTGCCATCCGTCACCGCCGCCGCATGGGCCAGCTGCCAGCCCTCGCGCAGGCAGCGGTTCAGGATCTGGGTGTTGATGAAGTTGATGACGGTGCTTTCGTGATCCTCCAGCGGTCCCAGCGCGATGGCCGGGCCCGGCGCCTGCACGAAGGTCACGCCGCTGCGGACCTTGCGGATCAGCCGCGCGCCCCGAGGGGCGCCGCCAAGGTCGCAGACCGCGTCCTTGCGCCCGCTCTTGCCGCCTTCGCGCTGCCAGTCGGTCCAGTCGGGGTCGCGTGGCAGGCTCTGGCCGTTCAGCAGGTGGACGGGATCGGCGCCGGGCGCGGCATCGCAGACGGTTTCCCCGAAATAGGCGATCAGGCGGCTGCGCAGCGGCTCGGGCGCATGCACCGCAAGCGAGACGGGACCGGCGCGCAGGCCGAAGGGCGCCGCGCCGGCGGCGTTCAGGTCAAGCGCCGCAAGGATATCGGAGAGGGTCATTTCGAGACCTCCGCCAGCACGTGATCGGCCACCAGCGCCGCCGCGTCGATGCCGCAGCCCTTCTGCGCGCCGGAATAGCCGCCGAAGGCCGAGACCTCGAAGACGATCGGGCCCTCGGGCGTCAGCGCGATATCGACGGTGGTGAAGGTCAGGCCAAAGGGCGCCTGCGCGCGGCGGCCCAGCTCGATCAGCTCGGGAGAGGGCTCGAAGGGCGCGTATTTGCCGCCCGAGTGGATCGTGGTGTTCCACGCGCCGGTCTGGCTGACCCGCGCGTAGGTGCAGACATAGTCGCCATTCAGGAAGACCATGCCCAGATCCTCGCCGGACAGGTCGGCCTTTTGCTGGACATACATCATCGGGTTGGCCGCCTTGAAGGCGGCGATCTGCGCCCCGGCATCGGGGGCCTCGGCCTCCAGCAGCACCATGCCGCGCGCCTTGGTGGAAAACAGCGGCTTGAACACCGCCGAGCCGAACTGCTCCAGCGCGTCACGCGCTGCGCCTTCGTCCTCGGTGACGATGGTCTTCGGCATCGGGATGCCCGCGTTGCGCAGGGTCACGGTGCAGGCGAGGCGATCCATCAGCCGGATGACGTTTTCGGCGGGCGAAAAGACCCGCACCCCGGCGGCCTCGGCCAGGCGCAGCATCTCCAGCCGGTCCAGCGCGTCGGGGCTGTAGGTCTCGGCCACCTTCTTCAGCACCAGCCCGTCCAGCTGGCACAGGTCCACGCCGTCACAGGTCAGCCGCCCGGCATCAAGGTCCAGCACGGCGGCGCCCATGTCGATCACCTGCCGGTGGCCGGTGCGGGCGGCAAAGGCATCGGCCAGGGTCTCGGTCGACCATTTTCCGGGGGTGCCGATGACCCCGATGCGTTTAGTCATGAAACAGGTCCTTCACGGGAAGCTTGAACCGCGCTTCGCGCCCCTCGGGCACGGCCAGCGCGATGTCCAGAATGTAGCGGGCACGCAGCAGCATCCGCCGGGCGTGGTCCTCGTCGACGACGAAACGGGTCGAACTGGCAAAGCTGCGCGCCAGCCCCAGCGCCAGCCGGTAAGAATAGGTGCTGTCCTTCTGCCGCCGCGCGAACTTGGCGGCCATCTCCTGCATGGCGGTGGCAACACCGGCGATCCGCGCCCGGGTGGCGGCGTCCAGCACCTGAAGGCGGTAGTTCGACACCATGAAGACCGACACGTCCTGCACGTAATCCATGTAGCGAGAGCGGTGCAGGTCGATGAAGCGGATCTTCCCGGCGACCGGATCGTAGATCACGTTGTCGAGGTTGAAATCCCCGTGGATGTAGACAGAGAAGGGCGCGGGCAACCCGGCCTCGCGCGCCGCTGCCCGTTCGATCAGCGTGGCAAGGCCCGGCACCATGGCGCCGTTGATCGACTGCGGCCCGGGCACCAGCCGGGGGTGCAGCCGCGTCACGTCCTTCATGCGCTTCGCCAGCTGGTCCATCGCGCCCATATGCGCCGGTTCCGGGGTCAGGGTGGTGCGCCAGATGTCGCGCACGGTCCTGTGCAGCGCCTTCTGTGCCCGCTCCAGGGCCGCATCGCTGCCGCCCAGTACGATATCCTCGAAGGTTTCGCCCTCAAGGTGTTCGATCAGCAGCGCGGCGGACTGGCCGTTCTTCTCGTAGGACAGGATCTCGGGCGCGAGGCCGGGATAGACCGAGTTCCAGCTTTTCACGCCGACGCGCTCTTCCTTGACCTTGCGCTTGTCGCCGTCCTTGAAGACCGCCGCCACAGAGCGCCCCTTGCGGTCGCGCATCTCGACCCCGGAAATCGCCGAGCCGGATCGGGTCTCGGCCAGCGGCTTCAGGCTGATGTCCTCGTCGCGGGACACGCCCGCCAGCACGCTGCGCAGGGTAAAGTAGCGCTCGAACTGCACGGTCTGGCCGATATTGATCGACAGGATCGCCTCCGAGATCGCCTCCAGCGCCTCGCCCATGCGGGTGACCTCGTTCAGCGCCAGAAGCGCATAGGCAAGGTCTTCGGTGTGCTTCGTCTCGGCCATGTCGCGGGTGTAGGTGCGAAATAGCTGGTCGTGGAACTGCGCGATCTCGCCCCGCGCCTGACCGATCTTGACCGCCAGCCTGCTGTCCTGCCCGTCCAGCGCGTCCTGTATGCGGGCCACCGTCTTGCGCACCAGCGTCAGCGGCGGCACGAAGGTCCCGGCGCGCAGCAGCTTCACCCGCTGGGCGCGTTCGGCCTGATCCACCGCGCGCCGCCCGAGGCGCGACAGCAGGTCGAGGTTGCGCGCCACGGTCTCGATGCCCTGAAGGCGCAGGCGCCGTGCCTCGTCCGTCTTCTTGCGCAGCATCGCCGCAAGGCAGGCCTTGCGCACCCGCCCGGCCAGATTGCTGGAATAGCCCGCGCGCTGCATGAGCTGCGCGGCCACGGCCCCCTGCGGCGCGCCGAAATAGGTGATCAGCCGCGACAGTTGCCCGTCCAACTCGGCCAGCAGAAGGGACATGTTCTCGGTGATGGGATCGGGAAGGGCAGCGGATCGGGGCACGGGCATGGCTCCTGAGGCGCGGGTGACAGGACCGGGCTTCTGTCGTAAGGAAACCCGGCGTGTTCCCGGGCCGTATGGCCCAACAGGCGGCGAATGCAAAGAGGCCAGTGTCAGGCAAACCGATGAAACCGACCCCCATCACCCTGACGCGGCAGGGATTGCTGCCCGACGACCTGCGCGTGGCGCGGGCCGAAAGCGCGCCGCATCTCGGGCCGCGCATCCTGTTCTTCAGCGGCGGCAGCGCGCTGAACGGCATCGCGCGGCGGCTGAAACGCTACAGCTACAACACGATGCACCTGATCACGCCCTTCGACAGCGGCGGCAGTTCGCAGCAGCTGCGGCTGGCCTTCGACATGCCCGCCGTGGGCGACCTGCGGTCGCGGCTGATGGCGCTGGCGGATGAAAGCGTGCTTGGCCAGCCCGACGTCTATGCGCTGTTCAGCCACCGGCTGCCGGGCGATGCGCCGCCCCGCGCCCTGCGCGACACGGTCGACGAGCTGAGGCGCGGCAAGCATCCGCTGATGTCCGCCATTGCCCGCCCGATGCGCCAGCTGATCCGCACCCAGCTTGACTGTTTCGCCGAGGCGGTGCCGGAGGGGTTCGACTATTGCAGGGCCAGCATCGGCAACCTGATCCTTGCCGGGGGCTATCTGGGCCACGGGCGCGCTCTGGAGCCGGTGCTGTTCATGATGTCCAAGATGGTCGACGTGCGCGGCACGGTGCGCGCCATCGTCGACGAGAACCTGCACCTTGGCGTGACGCTGGTGGACGGGCGGCGCGTGCTGGGCCAGCGCGCCCTGACCGGCAAGGAGGTCGCGCCGCTGGATGCGGCCATCGCCAGTGTCTTTCTCTTCGCGGATCCGAAGACGGGCGCCCCGGTCGAGGTCGCCCTGCCGAAGCGCAACCGCCGCCTGATCGAGCAGGCAGAGGTGATCTGCTACCCGCCCGGCAGCCTCTATTCCTCGGTCATCGCCAACCTGCTGCCCGCAGGTGTCGGGCGGGCCGTGGCGCGGCAGCCGGTGCCCAAGGTCTACCTGCCCAGCCTCGGCCCCGATCCCGAAGCCCGCGACCTGACGCTGGCGGATCAGGTGCAGGCGATCCTTGCCCCCTTGCAGCGCGACGCCGGGCCGGATGTCGAGACAGGCAGGCTGCTGACCCATGTCCTGTGCGACCTGTCCGTGCCGCAGGCCGAGTGCGACGCGGTGACCCGGCGCCACGGCATCCCCTGCCTGCGCCTGCCGATGAAAGACCCCGTACCGCGATATCTATGACGTCGAGACGGTCTCGCGCGTGCTTGTTTCGCTGAACTGACCGGGCGCGCCATGGGCCGGGTTGCGGGCCGGTTCGATGCGTGATGTAATGACGTCATTATTTCAAGATCGAAACGACGTCGGATAAGTGCATGGCGAAGAACAAGAAGGATGACGGCGGGGATCGCAAGAACACCTCGCTGCGGCTGCGGGCCAAGACGCTCAAGGCCCTGAAGATCCGCGCCATCGAGCAGGACACCAGCGTCCAGAAGATCATCGAGCAACTGGTCGAGGACTACCTCGACAGGCCGCGCAAGTAAGCCGACGCCAAGGCGATTCCCGCAGAAGAGACCCCATGCCCCCCGGTTCCTCCCTTTACACCCTGCCGCCTGCGGCGGTTGCCGTGCTTCTGTCAGAGCCGCTGGGCAAGCTGCGCCCGCTTCGGCAGGACGATGACCCGCAGGGGTTCACGCTGCTGGACACCTTCGACCATGCGGTGGCCCGTCGCCACCTCGCGCTGGTCGAGACCGCCGAGGTGCTTCACCTGTTCTGCGCGGACGGCCAGTGGCTGACGCAATCCCCGGCGCGGCGCGGCAGCTTTGTCACCGACCTGCAGGACGGTCCGGTGCGGGCCGCGCTTCAGGCCATGGCGATCCGCCGCAGCCTGCAACCGCTGTGCGGGGGCACCGCATGGCGCGGCACGGCGGCTTTTGTCGACGACGAGGGCAAGACCCATGTCCGCCTGCGTCTGCTGACGCTGGAAACCGGGGACGGGGCGCTGACCCTGCTGACGCTTTCGGGGTTGCGCGGCTACGACAAGGCGCTGGACCGGCTGCGCGCCCGCATCGCGGCGCTTGGCGGCACGGCGCCGGGGGCGCTTTGCCCGGTGCTGGCGCCGGAGGCCGTGGCATATGTCTCGCGCCCCGAGGTGACGATCGCGCCCACCGACCGTGCCTTCGACACCGCGACCGATATCATCGCCGCGCACCTGCCGCTGGCGCGCCGGAACGAACAGGGCGCGCTGGAGGACATCGACACCGAGTTCCTCAAGCACTACCGCATCGCCCTGCGCAAAATCCGCTCTGTCCTGAGCCTGTTCAAGGGCGTCTACGACGAAGGCCAGACCGCCCACCTGAAGGCGCGCTTCGCGGCGCTGATGGCCGCGACGGGCCGCCTGCGCGATCTGGACGTCTACCTGCAGGACCGGCAGTCCTTCTACGACAAGGTGCCCGTGGACCTGCACGGCGGGCTGGACCGGATGTTCCAGCTCTTTGCCGCGGAGCGCAGGCGCGAGCTGGCGCGGCTGCGCCGGCACCTGCGCAGCCGCGCCTACGCGACAGAAATCGCCCGCCTGGAAAAGCTGTTCCGCAAGCGCAAGCCGCTGCAGAAGGGGCCGAAGGCGGGCACGCCCGTGGGGGACTACGCCGCCCGACTAATCTGGAAACGCTACCGCAGGATCTGCACCATCGCCGCCGGGATCACCGACCTGACGCCCGACGACGATGTTCACGCGCTGCGCATCCAGTGCAAGAAACTGCGCTACCTCATGGAGTTCTTCACCCCGCTTTACGGCGCAGAGCAGTTAAAGCCGCTGATCAAGGCGCTGAAGAAGCTGCAGGCGACGCTGGGCGCATTCAATGACTGCTCGGTCCAGCAGGACAGCCTTCGGGCCTTCGTCGCGTCGCTGGACCCCGAGACCCCCGAAGCCATGGGGGTCGCGCAATCGGTCGGCGCACTGGTCACCGTGCTGCACCGCCAGCAACTGGAGGAACGCGCCCGCGTCTCCGACCGCTTTGCCCGGTTCAACAGCCCGGCGGTGCAGGCGCAGTTCGAAACCCTGTTCCACGCGGCCCGGAAGGGAGACAAAAGATGCTGATCCTGTCATGTTATTCCAACAAGGGCGGCGTCGGTAAGACCGCGACCGCCGTCAATCTGGCCCATGCGCTGGCGCTGGCCGGGCAGCGCACCCTGCTGTGCGATCTCGACCCGCAGGGCGCCTCGGGCTTCTGTTTCCGGGTGAAACCCTCGAAGAAGCTGACCGAGGCCCGCTTCTTCGAGGATGTGCAGCGCTTTACCAAGGCGATCCGGGGCAGCGACTACGAGAACCTCGACATCCTGCCCGCCAATATGACCTTCCGCGATTTCGACGTCTTCCTCGCCCGGATGCGCAACACGCGCTCGCGGCTGAAGAAGGCGCTGAAGGCGGTGAAGGGCGATTACGACGTGGTCCTGCTGGACTGCCCGCCCAATATCTCGACCCTGTCCGAGAACGTGTTCCGCGCCTCGGACGCCATCGTGGTGCCGGTGATCCCGACCACCCTCTCACAGCGCACCTTCGAGCAGCTGGAGGCCTTCTTTCGCGACCACGACCTGCCGCTGTCGAAGCTGCACGGCTTCTTCTCGATGGTGCAGGGCGTGAAATCCCTGCATGGCGACACGATCACGGAGATGTCCAAGGCCCACAAGAAGCGCATCCTGAAGACGCAGATTCCGTTTTCCTCGGATATCGAGCGCATGGGGGTGCACCGCGCGCCGGTGACCGCAACGGCCCCGCGCAGCGCCGCCGCCCAGGCCTACAGCGCCCTGCACAGGGAACTGGTGGCCCGGCTCGGGTGAGGGCGACCGCCTGCCCCGGTGGGCTGCACCGCCACCCGGGGCCAAGGGTCTCTGCGCCGGACCGGGTGGTCTTCGGGTAAGGGGCCGCGCCGGTCCGGCAGGGCAGCGCATGCATTGGACAGATGCGCGGGGGGCGGCGGGTCGAACCGCCGAAGGTCAGGCGCCGGATCGGCATCGCCCGATGCCGGGGGTGGCCCCTTCCGGTCGGCCCGTCCCCGTGTTCAGGCGGGGGCCGTCACGCCGGGTGGTTGTCCCGGGCGGCCATGCGCCGGGCCATCTCGACCATGCGGGCCGAAAATCCCCATTCGTTGTCGTACCAGCCCAGCACGCGCAGCTGGCGGGCGCCGGTCGCCATGGTTTCCGGCAAGGCCAGCACCAGCGATTCGGGCCGGGCGCGAAAGTCGGTGGACACGCAGGGATCGTCGCAGAGCCCGACCAGGGGCGACCCCGCGAAGGCCTCGCGCAGGAAGTCCGTCGCCGGTTCGTCGATGTCCTCGCAGGTGTGGATCACCGCGTCGATGGCCGAGACCGAGATGCTGGGCACCCGCACGGCGGCGATGCTGAGGCGGCCCTGAAGGTCGGGCAGCACGCCGATCACCTGCCCGGCGGCGCTGGTGGTGGTGGGGATCATCGACACGGCTGCGGCGCGTGACCGTTCGGGCGACGGCCCGGGTGCATCCACCGTCGGCTGGCTGCCGGTGTAGCAGTGGATCGTCGTCACATGGGCGCGCTCGATGCCCAGCCCAAGGTCCAGCGCCCGCAGCAGCGGCGCGATGGCATTGGTGGTGCAGGATGCATTGGACACGATGCGCGCATCGCGCAGGTCCTGCTCGTTCGCGCCCAGCACCACGGTCACATCGGCGGCGGGCGAGGGGCCGGAGATCAGCACCGCCCCGGCGCCCGCCTGCAACCCGGCCTCCGCGATCTCGCGGCTTTGCGCGCGCCCGGTGCATTCCAGCACCACGTCGACGCCGGTCAGATCCAGCGCCCGCAGGTCGCGCTCCTGCGTGAAGGGGATGCGGGTGCCCTGCGTTTCCAGCCAGCCCGGGCCATGGGTGACGGGGGCCGGAAATGGGCCATAGACGCTGTCGTAGCGCAAGAGGTAGGCGCAGGTGTCCAGCGCGGCGATATCGTTGATGCCGACCACCTCAAGGTCAGTTCCGCCCCGGGCGATCTGGCGGAACAGGGTGCGGCCAATGCGGCACGAATCCATTGAGGAAGACGCGGACGGGGCGGGTCATGGCGGGCCTTTCCGGTTTGGGCAACATGCGGGCAGGGTCGACATCAGGGCACTCGGAACAGGGACCGCGACTCATGCGCCGCGGCCCCCGTGCAGTCATGACAGGCTTGTGTGGCGGTTAGAAGTCCACCTCGATGGCAACGCCCTTTTCCACCGCAAGGTCGACGACAGAGGCGGCGACGGCAAGATCCTGAAGCCCGACCCCGGTGCCGTCGAACAGCGTGATCTCTTCCGCCGATTGCCGCCCCGGATGGGTGCCGTTGATCACCGCGCCAAGCTGGGCGATGTCCCCGGGCTTCAGCGTGCCGTCGGCCACCGCGTGCTGCGCCTCGCCGATGCTGACGGACTGCGCGACCTCGTCGGTGAAGACGGTGGCGTGGGTCAGCAGCGCGGCCTCGACCTCTTGCTTGCCCTTGGTGTCGGTGCCCATGCAGGCGATATGCGTGCCGGGGCTGACGTGCTCGGCCAGCAGAGAGGGCGCAAAGGCCGAGGTGATGGTGATGATCACATCCGCCTGCGCCATGCCGGGCAGCTCGACCGCCTCGAAGGGCACGTCCGCCTCCTGCGCGACCTTTTCGAGGTTGGGCAGCATCTCGGGGTGCAGGTTCCAGTGCCACGACCTTCTCGAAGGGGCGCTGCTCCAGCGCGGCGCGCAGCTGGAAGGTCGCCTGATGGCCCGCGCCGATCATGCCCAGAACCTTGGCCTCCTCGCGCGCCAGATGCCGGATCGAGACCGACGAGGCGGCGGCGGTCCGGAGCGCGGTCAGAAGGTTGCCGCCGACCATGGCGCGGGCCTTTCCGGTATCCGGGTCGAACAGGAAGACCGTGGACTGGTGATTGATTTCCTTGCGCTTTTCAAGGTTGTGGGGCCAGTAGCCGCCCGCCTTCAGGCCCAGCGTCAGGCCCGCGCGGTCAAAGCCGCCCTTGAAGCCGTAAAGCGCATCCTCGTGCCCGATCGCCTCGCGCACCACGGGGAAGTTGTAGGCGTCGCCAGAGGCCATGGCGGCAAAGACGCTCTCGACGGCGGCAAAGGCCGCCTCGCGGGTCATCAGGTCGGCAATCTCGCGTTCGGGCACGATCAGCATGGGGGTATCCTTTGCGTTGGGGGTCGGGGCCGCCGCTTGGCGCGGCCCCGGTGTCGTTTGCTGCGACGGCGCGCGGCCGTCGGTGGCGCGGTTGCAAGGCAGGCCGCCCAGCACCGGGCCGCCCGCCCATGCGCCGCCGTTCAGGCAGGCCCCGGACGGTGGCGATGAGCCATGTTCGCGGCCCGCCGATCACCGGCGCAGGGACCGGGGCGGCCAGCGCCGGACGGCGAACCGAAGCGACAGGCAGCCCGGCGCGGTTGCCGGGCCTGACCCCTGTCTTGTCCGGGGTCACGGGATCCGGCGCCCTATGGCTCCCCGGACCGGCGGCAGAACCGGCGCCCTGCGTGATATCGGTCATTGCCCTTTTCCCTTTCAGACAGGGGCCCGTTCCGGTTTTCCGACGGTCCTTTCGCGCAGCTGTCCGCCACCGCCCTGAGGGCATGGGGAACAGGCGGATTCCCGGCCCATCGCGGACCGGGAGCCGCCCGTCACGAAGGGTCAGTAGGCCTTGCCGCGGGCCGAGACCGGCCAGACGGTTTCGACCTTGCCGTTCCGCACGCCGACGTACCAGTCATGCACGTTGGCGGTCGGGTCGCAGTGGCCGGGGACGAGGCGAAGCTTGTCGCCGACCTTCAGCGCGCCCTTGGGGTCGCTGATCACGCCGTGCTCGTCCGAGCACTTGATGTATTCCACGTCGTCGCGCCCGAAGATGAAGGGCAACCCGCTGTCCACCGACTGCGCCTTCAGGCCCGCGTCGCAGATCGCCTTGTCGGCCTTGGCGTGGGACATGACGGAGGTGAGGATGAAAAACGCGTTCTCCCACTCGCCCGCGTCGATGCGCTTGCCGTCTTCGTCGAGGATGCGGTCGTAATCCGCGTCCATGAAGGCGTAGCTGCCGCACTGAAGCTCGTTGTACAGGCCCGAGTTCGACTCGAAGTAGTAAGAGCCGGTGCCGCCGCCGGACACGAGGCCGGTCTCGATCCCCAGCGCCTTCAGCGCCGCGACCGCGTCGCCGACCTGCGCCACGGCGGCGTCGATCTTGGCCTTGCGGTCTGCGTAGCTGTCCATGTGCTGCATGGCGCCCTGATAGGCCTGAATGCCCTTGTAGGTCAGGTTGGGCGCGGCCTCGACGGCCTTGACGATCTCGACCACCGCCTCGGTGGTGGTGACGCCGCAGCGGCCCGCGCCGCAGTCGATCTCGACGAAGATGCCCAGCTCGGTGCCGTGCTTCTGCGCCGCCTCGGAGAGTTCGGCGATGTTGGCCACGTCATCGACGCAGACGGTGATCTGCGCGCCGTGCTTGGGCAGCCCGGCCAGACGGTCGATCTTGGCCGGGTCGCGGACCTGGTTGGAGACCAGCACATCCTTGATGCCGCCGCGCACGAAGACCTCGGCCTCGGACACCTTCTGGCAGCAGACGCCCGCCGCGCCGCCCAGTTCCATCTGAAGCTTCAGCACGTCGACGGATTTGTGCATCTTGCCGTGGGCGCGGTGGCGCATCCCGTGCGCCTTGGCGTAATCGCCCATCTTCTTCACGTTGCGCTCCAGCGCGTCGAGGTCGAGGACCAGCGCGGGGGTCTGGATGTCGGCGGCGTCCATGCCGGGCTTGGCGGGGATGTCGAAACCGACTTCGTAAGCGTCGAGGTTGGTCATGTCTTTCATCTCGTGTTCCTTTTCGGGGTCAGCCGGGCAGAGGCCCGACCTGCGGCGTTTCACTGTGGCTCAGACCATCCAGGGCAGGCGGTCGAGGTCGACGTTGCCGCCGGTGAGGACGAGGCCCACGCGCTTGCCGCGGAAGGCCTCGGGGTTCTTCAGGACGCAGGCCATGGGCACCGCCGAAGAGGGCTCCATCACCACGCGCAGGTGCTTCCAGACCAGCTTCATCGCGTCGACGATCTCTGTCTCCGAGGCGGTGTAGATCTCGGTCACGTGGTTCGACACGAAGTGCCAGGTCAGGTCCTTCAGCGGCACCAGCAGCCCGTCCGCGATGGTCTTGGGCGCGTCGTCGGCGATGATGTGACCGGCCTTGAAGCTGCGGTAGGCGTCATCCGCCTGTTCCGGCTCTGCCGCGATCACCTGGCATTCCGGCGCCAGCGTCGACAGCGTCAGGCAGGTGCCCGAGATCATGCCACCGCCGCCGATGGGGGCCACCACCATGTCGAGACCGTCGGTCTGCTCCATGAACTCCTTCGAACAGGTGCCCTGCCCGGCGATCACGCGCGGGTCGTTGTAGGGGTGGACGAAGTCGCCCCCCGTCGCGGCCTGAACCTCGGCAAATGTGGCCTCGCGACTGCTGGTCGAGGGCTCGCATTCGGTGATCTGCCCGCCGTAGCGGCGCACCGTGTCCTTCTTGGCCTGCGGCGCGGTGCGCGGCATCACGACGTTGCAGGGGATGCCCCGCCGCATCGCCGCATAGCTGAGGCAAGAGGCATGGTTGCCCGAGCTGTGGGTCGCCACGCCCTTGGCCGCCTGTGCGTCGTCCAGACCGAAGACCGCGTTGCAGGCGCCGCGGACCTTGAAGGCCCCCGGCTCCTGAAAGTTCTCGCACTTGAAGAACAGCTCGGCACCGGCCCGCTCGTTCAGATAGGCCGAGGTGCGCACCTCTGTCCGGCGGATATGCGGCTTGATGCGCTCATGCGCGGCCAGCATGTCCTCGTAGGTGGGGATGATCATGGCGTGATCCTTCATGCCGCGGCCTGCAAAGCGGTGCGGTTGGCGCGGTAGTAGTCCTGCGCCGCCGCGACGCCCGACCCCAGCGTGATGTTCAGGCCCAGATCGGCCATGACCATCTCTGCGGTGGCGATGCCGGACAGGGCCATCACGTCGGTCAGCGAGCCAAGGTGCCCGATGCGGAAGACCTTGCCCGCGACCTCGCCCAGCCCGGTGCCGAAGGCGACGCCATAGGCGCTTGCCGCATGCTCGACAATCCGGGTCGCGTCAAAGCCCTCGGGCGTGCGGATCGCGCTGACGGTGTCCGAGTAGACCTCCGGCGAGGCGGCGCAAAGCTCCAGCCCCCAGGCCTTGACGGCGGCGCGCACGCCTTCCGCGATGCGGTGGTGGCGGGCAAAGACGTTGTCCAGCCCCTCGGACAGCAGCATCCCGCAGGCCTCGTTCAGCCCGTTCAGCAGGCCGACGGCGGGGGTGTAGGGATAGGCGTTGTTGGCATAGCCCTTGGCCATGTCCGCCACGTCGAAGAAGGTGCGCGGCAGGGTCGCGGTCCTGGTCGCCGCCATCGCCTTGGGCGAAAAGCCGGTGATCGCCAGACCCGGCGGCAGCATGAAGCCCTTCTGCGAACCGGTGACGGCAACGTCCACGCCCCATTCGTCGAAGCGGAAGTCCATCGAGGCGATGGAGCTGACGCCATCCACGAACAGCAGCGCCGGGTGACCGGCGGCGTCCAGCGCGCGGCGGACGGCGGCGATGTCGGACTTCACGCCGGTCGCGGTCTCGTTATGCGTGGCCAGAACCGCCTTGATCCGGTGGCCGGTGTCGGCGGTCAGGATTTCCTCGTAGCGGTCGGCGGGCAGGCCCCGGCCCCGGGGGGTTTCGACGATCTCGACGTCCAGCCCGTGGCGTTGGCACATGTCGATCCAGCGATGGCTGAACATGCCGTTGCGCGCGGCCAGCACGGTGTCGCCCGCCGACAGGCAGTTCGACAGCGCGGTTTCCCAACCGCCGGTGCCGGTCGAGGGGAAGATGAAGACCTCGGCGCTTTCGCTTTTCAGAACCTTGCGCACGCCCTCGCGCGCCGGGTGCAGGATCTGACCGAACAGCGGCGAGCGGTGGTCGATCGTCGGCATGTCGCAGGCCTTGCGCAGCCGCTCGGGGATATTGGTCGGGCCGGGAATGAAAACCGGGTTCTGAAAGCTCATGGCGTGTCTCCCTTCGTCATGATGGGCACCATAGGCGTGGCCCCCGCGCTGGGATACTTTTTTGAATGCGTTTTTCATTTTGAAAGGGTGCAGGGAAAGTTGATTATTTACAGAGCATTACATTTTTCATATCGTGAATGTGCATTTCATGAAAAACGAAAGGCATCTCATGGATTCGCAAGATAATGGCCCGCGCGGCAGCCGCAAGGCCCGGGGCCGCCCGCGCGACTGGGCGGACAAGACCGCCCAGAACACCATCAAGTCGCTGGATCGCGCCATGGAGGTCTTCGAATTCCTCAGCGAGCGGCAGGGCATGGCGCTCAGCACGATCTCGGACGAGATGGACCAGTCGCCCTCGACGGTCTACCGCGTGCTGGTCACGCTGGAGGGGCGCGGGCTGGTGGAATTCGACGCCGAGGAACAGCTTTGGCACATCGGCGCGCGGGCCTTCACCATCGGCGCGCGCTTCCTGCGGCGCACCAGCCTTGTCGACCGCGCCCGCCCGGTGATGCGCAGGCTGATGGAGGCGACCGGCGAGACCGCCAACCTTGGCGTCGAGAAGGAGGGGCAGGTGCTGTTCCTCAGCCAGGTCGAGACCCATGCCAATATCCGCGCCTTCTTTCCGCCCGGCACGCTTTCGGCGATGCATGCCTCGGGGATCGGCAAGGCGCTTCTGGCGCAGATGGACGAGGGCAGGCTGATGCGGCGGCTCGACGGCGGGCTGGAGGCCTTTACCCCCCATACCGTGACCGACCGCGCGGCACTGCTGGAGGATCTCGCCCGCATCCGGGCGCGCGGTTACTCCATCGACGACGAGGAACGCAACCTCGGGGATGCGCTGCATCGCGGCCCCGGTCTTCGACGCGGCGGGCGAGGCGCTGGCGGGCATCTCGGTGTCGGGCCCGACAAGCCGGGTCACACAAGACGAACTGAACAGATTGAGCCGCCCCGTGATCGAGGCGGCCCGGACCCTGACAGAGGCCATCGGAGGGCAGGTTACTCCGCGGCCTTGAGCCTTTGCCCGCGCGGCTGCGCCGGGGCACCGGGGCGCAGGCTCATGTGGCGGTTGACGTCCTTGTAAAGCAGGTAGCGGAACGGCCCCGGGCCGCCCGCATAGCAGGCCTGCGGGCAGAAGGCGCGCAGCCACATGAAATCGCCGGCCTCGACCTCGACCCAGTCGTTGTTCAGCTTGTAGACCGCCTTGCCCTCGAGCACGTAAAGCCCGTGCTCCATGACATGGGTTTCCAGAAAGGGGATCACGCCGCCGGGTTGCAGGGTGACGATGGTCACATGCATGTCGTGGCGCAGGTCGGCGGGATCGGCGAAACGCGTCGTGGCCCATGCGCCTTTGGTGTCGGGCATCGGCGTCGGCGCGATGTCGGCCTCGTTCAGGATCAGCACGTCCGGCTCCGAAAGGCCCGGGGCCGGTTCCCAGATCTTGCGCACCCAGTGGAACCGCAGCACGTCCGAGCCGCGGTTGTGCAGCCGCCAGTCGGCGCTGGGCGGCAGGTAGGCATAGCCCCCGGGCGTCAGCACATGGGTCTCGCCGTTCACGTCCAGCGTGGCCTCGCCCTCGACCACGAAGAGCACGCCCTGCGCGCCCTCTTCGGTCTCGGGCATGTCGGACCCGCCGCCGGGCTGGACCTCCATGATGTACTGGCTGAAGGTCTCGGCGAAGCCCGACATCGGGCGGGCGATCACCCAAAGCCGCGTGTCGGTCCAGCCGGGCAGGAAGCTGGTGACGATGTCGCGCATCGTGCCCTTGGGGATCACCGCATAGGCCTCTGTAAAGATGGCGCGGTCGGTCAGAAGCTGGTCCTGCCCGGGCAGGCCACCGGTCGGGGCGTAATACTTGGGCGACATCTCGGGTCTCCGTCAAAGCCGTGTTCGACCGAGTATGCGCCGCGCTCATTTCCCATGAAAGCCGCAATGATCGGACAGGTCTTTTCCGGAAAATTTGAAAGTCACCGCAAGCGGCGCATTCGGGACCGAGGGGCGCTGCCCCCGGACCCCCGAGGTATTTCGAGGACCAGAGAAGATGAGGCGCGCCGCTCCACTTCTTTGGTCCAAAAGTACCTTGGGGGTTCGGGGGCAAAGCCCCGTACCGGTCGCCTGCACGAAGGGCAGGCGAAACACAAAGAAAAAGGGCGGACCCTTTGGCCCGCCCGATCCGTCAGCCTGCCTTCAGCTGCAGGCGGCGCCGGTGCAGGACCGGTTCGGTGTAGCCGGAGGGTTGCTCGCGGCCCTCGAAGACCAGATCGCAGGCGGCCTGATAGGCGATCCCGTCGAAATCCGGCGCCATCGGGCGATAAAGCGGATCGCCCGCGTTCTGGCGGTCCACCACCTCGGCCATCTGCTGCATGATCTCGGAGACCTCCTGCCGCGACACGACACCGTGGTGCAGCCAGTTGGCGATGTGCTGGGCCGAGATCCGGCAGGTGGCGCGGTCTTCCATGAGACCCACGTCATTGATGTCGGGCACCTTGGAGCAGCCGACGCCCTGATCGATCCAGCGCACCACGTAGCCCAGGATGCCCTGCGCGTTGTTCTCGACCTCGCGGCGGATCTGCGCGGGGGTCCACTTGCGGTAGGCCGCCAGCGGGATATCCAGCAGCGCGTCGACGTAGGCGCGGCGCCCGCCCTTGGCCAGCTGCGCCTGCACCGCCAGCACGTCGACCTTGTGGTAATGCGTGGCATGCAGCACCGCCGCCGTGGGCGAGGGCACCCATGCGCAGTTGGCGCCCGCGCGGGGTGCTCGATCTTGGTTTCGAGCATCGCGGCCATGCTGTCGGGTTGCGCCCACATGCCCTTGCCGATCTGCGCCTTGCCGGACAGCCCGCATTCCAGACCGATATCGACGTTCTGGTTCTCGTAGGCGGTGATCCAGCCCTTGCGCTTGATGAAGTCCTTGCGGCTGAAGGGCCCGGCCTCCATCGAGGTGTGGATCTCGTCCCCGGTCCGGTCGAGGAAGCCGGTGTTGATGAAGCACACGCGGTTCTGCGCGGCGCGGATGCATTCCTTGAGGTTCACCGAGGTGCGGCGTTCCTCGTCCATGATGCCCAGCTTCACCGTGTAGCGCGGCAGGCCAAGCGCCTCTTCCACATGGGTGAAGATCGCGTCGGAAAAGGCCACCTCTTCCGGGCCGTGCATCTTGGGCTTCACCACGTAGACCGAGCCGGTGACCGAGTTGCGCGGCCCCTCGGTCTTGGCAAGGTCGTGTTTGGCGATCAGCGTGGTGACCATCGCGTCCATCAGGCCCTCGAAGATCTCGTTGCCGTCGCGGTCGAGGATCGCGGGGTTGGTCATCAGGTGGCCGACGTTGCGCACCAGCAGCAGCGCGCGGCCCTTCAGGCTGACCTCACCCTCCGCGCCGGAATAGGTCCGGTCGGCATTCAGCTTGCGGGTCACCGGTTTGCCGCCCTTCTCGAAGGTCTCGGACAGGTCGCCCTTCATCAGGCCCAGCCAGTTGCGATAGGCTTGCACCTTGTCGGCGGCATCCACGCAGGCCACCGAATCCTCGCAGTCGACGATGGCCGAGACGGCTGATTCCAGCAGCACATCCGCCAGCCCCGAGGGCGTCTGCGCGCCGATCGGGTGGCTGCGGTCGAAGACCAGCTCGACGTGCAGCCCGTTGTTCTTCAGCAGCACGGACGAGGGCGCCGAGGCCTCGCCCCGGTAGCCCACGAAGGCCTCTGGCGTCTTCAGCGCCGAGCCGTCCACCGACAGCGCGCCGTCCTTGACGCTGTAGGCCTGCGCGCGGACGTGCGAAGTGTCTGTCAGCGGGAAGATCTGGTCGAGGAAGACCGCCGCCCGCGCCACGACCCGCGCGCCGCGCCCGTCGTCGAAGCCGCCCATGGGCGGCAGGCCGCCCATGGCATCGGTGCCGTAGAAGCCATCGTAGAGGCTGCCCCAGCGCGCGTTCGCGGCGTTCAGGACAAAGCGCCCATTGGTCACCGGCACCACAAGCTGCGGGCCGGGAACCGTGGCGATCTCGGGGTCGACATTGGCGGTCTGGATGGTGAAGTCGTCGCCCTCGGGGACGATATAGCCGATCTCTTCGAGGAAGGCCTTGTAGGCGTCGCCGTCATGCGCCTTGCCCGCGCGCTCGCGGTGCCATGCGTCGATCTGCGATTGCAGATCCTCGCGGCGGGCGAGCAGCGCCCGGTTCTTCGGGCCGAAGTCATGCGCCAGCCCCGACAGCCCGGACCAGAAGGCATCCGCCGTGACGCCGGTGCCGGGCAGCACCTCTGTTTCAAGGAACGCCGCAAGCTCGGAAGCGACGGACAGGCCTTCTCGGGTCACGCGGTCTTGGGTCTGGGGCACGGGCATCTCCTTGGCGGGTCTGTGCGGCGGCGCGAATGGTATGCCGCGGTGCACAATGGCTTTGGATGCGGTCATACCAGACAGGCCGCCCCCGGTCATGCCCAAATTCCGAAAGGCGTTTCAAGGAAAGGAAGACAATCGCCCGCGTGCTAGGCCGGTTCGGCGGCCCTTTGCTGCGTAAGCGGGCGCGATGCAGCCTTGCGCGGCGTCCCGGCAACGTAGGTTTCGACGATGGCCCGGTCGTCGCCCATCACCTGCAGGACAAAGAGTTCCTCGGCCAGCGTCGCGGCGCGTTCGCACCGCAGCGCCATGGCCGGGGTCGCGCGGCTGTCCAGCACCACGACATCCGCCTCGGTGCCCGCGTCCAGCGTGCCGATGCGATCCTGAAGCCCCAACACGCAGGCATTGCCGCGCGTCGCCCAGTGGAAGGCGTTCAGCGGGTGCAGCGCGTGGCCCTGCAATTGCAGCACCTTGTAGCCCTCGTTCAGGGTCTGAAGCATGGAATAGCTGGTCCCGGCACCCACATCGGTGGCGATGCCGCTGGTGATGCCGCGCGCGCCAAGGCCCGGCGCATCGAACAGCCCGCTTCCAAGGAACAGATTCGAGGTCGGGCAAAACACCGGATGCGCCCCGGTCTCTGCCAGCGCGTCGATCTCGCGCGGGGTCAGGTGGATGGCATGACCCAGCAGCGTCTTCGGCCCCAGCAGGCCAAAGCCCTCGTAGACGTCGAGGTAATCGCGCGCCTCGGGGTAGAGTTCGGCGGTATAGGCGATCTCGGCACGGTTCTCGGACAGATGCGTCTGGACGTGACACTCCGGGTGCTCGGCGGCCAGCGCACCCGCCATGGCCAGCTGTTCCGGCGTCGAGGTGATGGCGAAGCGCGGCGTGATCACATAGCCGTTGCGCCCCTTGCCGTGCCAGCGGTACGATCAGCGCCTTGCTGTCGTCATAGCCGCCTTGGGCCGTATCGCGCAGCCCGTCGGGGGCGTTGCGGTCCATCATCACCTTGCCCGCCAGCATCCGCATGTCGCGGCGCGTGGCCTCGGCAAAGAGCGCCTCGGCGCTGGCGGCATGGACAGAGCAGAAGCTGACGGCGGTGGTCGTGCCATGGGCTGTCAGCAGGTCGAGGAAGGCCTGCGCCATGCGCGCGGCATGGGCGGGATCGGCAAAGCGCGTTTCCTCGGGAAAGGTGTAGCCGTTCAGCCAGTCCAGCAGCTGTGCGCCCCAGGAGGAGATGACCTGCACCTGCGGAAAATGGATATGCGTGTCGATGAAGCCCGCCATCATCAGGTGCGGGCGGTGGTCCGTCACCGGGGCTTGGGGCGCCTGCGCCCGGACCTCGGCAAAGGTGCCTCGGGCGGCGATCAGCCCGTCCCGCATCAGCAGGCCAGCGTCCTCGATGTAGCTATAGGCCTCGGTGTCATCGGGGCCTTGCGGGTCGCGGTGAAAGCTCAGCAGGCGGCACGCGCAGCAGCGTCTGGGTCATGTTTTGTGTCCTTGTCGGGGAAGGGGCGGCGCGCTGGCCGCCCCGGGGGTCTCAGGCCCGCTGCGGCGGGGTCTCGTCCAGCATGTCGGGTTCGTCCGGCACGATGATCCGCTGTTCCAGATCCTCCTTCGGGGCGACCAGCGGGTACAGCCAGAGGAAGCCGCCGATGATCAGGTAGCCCACGGTGATCCCGTCGAACTGCGGTGCCTGAAGCGCGGCGGCGTGGATGATGCCGACCGAGGACATGAAGGCCGCCGCCAGCGCAAAGCCGCCCGCCGCGCGGAACCGCCCGTCGATCACGTCGGCGACGATGGCGCCCCAGATCAGGCCGGTCAGGATCGCGCCCTGGCTGAGCGCGAGGTGGCCGTCGTAATGCGCCCCCTCCATCAGCAGCGCGGCGGTCAGCCCTTCGTCACCCAGCGCGGGCAGGCCTTCGACCCCCTCGGCGCGCAGCGCGTTCAACAGAGAGCCCCATTTCGTCACCAGCAGCGACGAGACATGCGGCAGGATGGCAAAGCTGACGGCGGCCATATGCGCGGGCTTCACCGCCCAGGCCGTGTTGGTGATCAGGCTGACAGAGACGAAGACCAGCACCGGCGCCGCCGCCGCGACGGGGATCAGCCCGGCGAGGAAGGACAGGAAGCCAAGGAAGGCCGCCGCGCCGATCACCAGCGCCACGCCGATGACATAACCCGCCCGCGCGTCCAGCCGCTTGTAGGCCGGGTGGCCGATGTAGACCGTCGTCGGGAAGGGCGAGCCGAAGACCGCGCCCAGCATGGTGCCCGCGCCGTCGGTGACCTGGCACAGGCCCACCGGGTAGCTGTCGCCCGCTGCCTCGGCGCTTTCGACGTTGTTCATGGTCTCGATGAAGTTGTAGATCTGCACCGGCACCAGCACGAGGAACAGCTCGGGGTTGGCAAAGAGGTACTGGATGCCCACGATCAGGTCGCCCAGGTAGGGCACCGGCGGGTAGAATCCCGTGCCCGATGTGTCGAAGGTGGACTGGCCCAGAACCACGGCGATCACCGTGCCCGCAAGGATCGCGACAAGGCCCGCGGGCAGGTTGCCGGGCAGGCGAAAGCGCCCGATCAGCCCCCAGAGGATGAACAGCAGGGCGGTGAAACCGATCACCGGCTGCTCGAAGATCTGCGACAGCGGCACGGCCCCGATGAACATCAGCGCGATGCCGCAAAGCGTGCCCAGCATGCCCGCGCGCGGGGTGATCCGCTTCAGCCAGGGGCCGACAATGGCGCCCATGGCGGCGACGATACCGCCCATGAAGCCCGCGCCGATGCCCACCTGCCAGGCCAGCAGCGGGTCCTGCGTGGCCCAGTAGATCGGGCCGATCACGCCGAAGAGGTAGACGAACATCACCGGCGTCGAGATGCCGTATGGTAGGGCGGTCACGTCGCGGCCCAGCCGCTCGGCGGTGCGCCCGGCCATCAGCGTATAGACGGCGACGCCCGCGAGGATCGCGATGGCGGCGCCCGGCACGATGCGGTCGAAGACGATCTCTGCGGGCATGCCAAAGACGAACTGGCAGATCCCCGAGAGGATCAGCAGGTTCACGAGGTTGTCGGTAAAGAGCGCCCAGAAGGCGCTGCCGTCCCCTTTCGAGAACAGGGTGTATTCGTATTTTATGCCGCTCATGGCGGTCTCCCCCTTATGTGTGACCGGATCTCCTGTCCGTCAGCGGATCAGGGCTCCCTTCCGGTCTGGTTGATGGTTCCGGGTGGCGATGGCCGTGGCCGTCACCCGCGCGGTGCTGGCGGTCAGTTGCCCCATGACCTCGGCCACGACGAAGGCGGCGATGACGGCGGGGCGCTTGTCGGCGCTGCCCTGCGCGCCGATGGGACAGGTCAGCCGGTCAAAGGGCACCTCTGCGCAATGGTCGCGCATCCAGTTGCGCAGCTTCACCCGCTTGGTGGCAGAGCCGATCATCCCGACATAGGCGGCATCCCCGCGTTCCAGCGCGGCGGAGGTCAGCAGGAAGTCGAGCCCGTGGTCATGGGTCAGCACGACAAAGGCACTGCCGGAGGGCGCCTGGGCGATGTCGATCTCGGGGATGGCCGAGACGCGGGTTTCCACGCGGGCGGTGCTTTGCGCGATCTCGGCGGCGCGCTGGTCGACAAGGATGCAGCACACCGGCATATGCTGCAACAGATCCGCCAGCGCGCGCCCGACATGCCCTGCACCCGGGATGTATACATGCGGCAGCGCCGCTGCCTCCTGCTCTGCCCGGTCCAGCGCCGCGCGCTTGTCAGAGCTGCGCATCCGTCTCAGGCGCATCTCCACCCGACCGCCGCAGCATTGGCCGATCTCGGGGCCAAGCGGCAGGTCCAGCACCTCTGACAGCACGCCGTCGCGCAGCATCCTGCGCGCGGCGTCGATGGCGCGGTGTTCCAGCTGCCCGCCGCCGATGGTGCCGTGCAGGGCCTCGGCGGCCACGAACATCTCGGTTCCCGCCTCGCGCGGGGACGACCCGCGCACCCGCGTCAGGGCCACGCGGACCACCGCCGCCTGGGTGTCGAGGAACCGGGCCAGCGTCATGCGGCGCCCCGGCGCAGGCGGTCCACCGCCATCAGCACGCGTTCCGGCGTGGCGGGCGCGTCAAGGCGCGGGCATTCGCGGTAATCCGCGACAGAGGCCACCGCCATCGACAGCGCCTCGAAGACCGAGATGCCCAGCATGAAGGGCGGCTCGCCCACGGCCTTGGACCGCTTGATCGTCAGCTCGCGGTTCTCGGACCAGTCGGCGAGGTTCACGTTGAAGACGCGCGGCCGGTCCGAGGCCAGCGGGATCTTGTAGGTCGAGGGCGCATGTGTGCGCAGGCGCCCGGCATCGTCCCACCAAAGCTCTTCGGTGGTCAGCCAGCCCATGCCCTGGATAAAGGCGCCCTCGACCTGCCCGCGATCCAGCACCGGGTTCAGCGAGCGGCCCACGTCATGCAGAAGATCCGTCCGATCGACCCGGTATTCGCCGGTCAGCGTGTCGATGGTGACCTCGGAACAAGAGGCGCCATAGGCGAAGTAGTAGAACGGGCGGCCCTGCCCCTTGTCACGGTCCCAGTGGATATCGGGTGTCTTGTAGAAACCCGCCGCCGACAGCTGCACGCGGGCCAGGTAGGCCTGCTTGATGAAGGCGTCGAAACTCAGGACCTCGGTGCCGATATGGACCTGATTGGCCTCGAAGCGCACCGCCTCGGGCGCGACCTGCCAATGCCCGGCGGCAAAATCCACCAGCCGCGCCTTGATCTGTTCGACCGCGTTCAGCGCCGCCATGCCGTTCAGGTCGGTCCCCGAAGAGGCGGCGGTGGCCGAGGTGTTGGGCACTTTTTCGGTTGTGGTCTTGGTGATCTTGATGCGCTCGAAATCGACCTCGAAGGCCTCTGCCACGACCTGCGCGACCTTGGTGTTCAGGCCCTGCCCCATCTCGGTGCCGCCGTGGTTCAGGTGGATCGAGCCGTCGTTGTAGACATGCACCAAGGCGCCCGCCTGATTGTACCAGGTCGCGGTGAAGGAGATGCCGAATTTCACCGGCGTCAGGGCGATGCCCTTCTTCAGAACCGGTGAATGCAGGTTGTATGCAAGGATATCGGCGCGGCGCTGGCGATAGTCGGCGCTTTCTTCCAGCTCGGTCACGAGGCGGTCGAGGATATTGTCCGTGACCTCCTGGTGGTAGGGCGTCAGGTCGCGACCGGCGCCGCCGTAGAAGTTCGCCTTGCGCACGTCCAGCGGGTCCTGCCCGGTGGCATAGGCGATTTCCTCGATGATCCGCTCTGCGGCGATGACGCCCTGCGGCCCGCCGAAGCCCCGGAAGGCGGTGTTCGAGACGGTGTTCGTCTTCATCGGGCGGCTGGACAGGCGCACATGCGGGTAGAAGTAGGCGTTGTCCGCGTGGAACAGCGCACGGTCGGTCACCGGGCCCGACAGGTCCGCCGAAAAGCCGCAGCGCGCGGCGAAAGTGCCGCCCACCGCCTCGATCCTCCCTGCGTCGTCAAAGCCGACCTCGTAGTCGATCACGAAGTCATGGCGCTTGCCGGTCGCGGTCATGTCCTGATCGCGGTCGGGGCGGATCTTGACGGCCCGTCCCCATTTCTTCGCGGCCAGCGCGGCGACGGCGGCAAAGAGGTTCATCTGGCTTTCCTTGCCTCCGAACCCGCCGCCCATGCGCCGCACGTTGACCACCACCGCATTCGACGGCACGCCCAGCACTTGCGCCACCATATGTTGCGCCTCGCTGGGGTGCTGGGTCGAGGAATAGACGATCACGTCGTCGTCTTCTCCGGGGATGGCACAGGCGATCTGGCCTTCGAGGTACATGTGATCCTGCCCGCCGACCGTCATGCGGCCCTTCAGGTGGTTCCGGGCAGCGGCCATGCCGGCGTCGAGATCCCCCCGTTGCAGCGTCAGCGGCGCGGTGACATGCGGATAGCCCGCCTCTTGCGCGGCGATGGGGTCCAGCGCGTGGGGCAGCGGCGTGGCGTCGATCTTCGCCAGCAGGGCGGCGCGGCGGGCGATGTCGCGGCTCTCTGCCACGACGGCGAACAGGGGCTGGCCGTGGAACTGGATCAGGTCGGTCGGAAAGACCGGCTCGTCGTTCTGATGGGTCGGGCTGATGTCGTTCACGCCGGGAATGTCGGTGGCGGTCAGCACGCCGACGACGCCCGGCGCGGCACGGACCGCGCTGAGGTCGAGGCTGTTTATCCGCGCATGGGTCACGTCGGAGACGCCAAGATAGGCGTGCAGCGCGCCCTCGGGCAGGGCGATGTCGTCGGTGTAATCGGCGCGCCCGGTGACATGCTTGGCGGCGCTGTCATGTATGCGATCTGTATGCGCGGCGCCGGTGATGGTTGTCAGGTCTTTCATCTCTCGGCCTCCCTCAGGCGGTTTCCAGCTGGACGGGCGTGGCCGCGCCGTCCTGTTCAAGGAAAAAGCGGCGCAGCAGGTTCTGCGCGGCCAGCGTCCGGTAGGCGGACGAGGCGCGCCAGTCGCTGAGCGGGGTGAAGTCCTGCGCCAGCGCCTCTGCCGCCGTCTCGAAGGCGTCGCGACCCCACGGCTGGCCGATCAGCGCGGCCTCGGCCCCCGCGGCGCGTTTCGGCGTCGCCGCCATGCCGCCGAAGGCAAGGCGGGCGGCGGTGATGCGGCCATCCTCGACCGTGACGGAGAGCCCGTACCGCGACCGAAGAGATGTCCTCGTCGCGGCGCTTCGACAGCTTGTAGGCGGCGTTGCGGGTCTGCGGCCCGGGCAGCGGGATGCGGATGCTTTCGACGAACTCTCCGGCGGCGCGGTCCTGCTTGCCGTAGTCGATGAAGAAGGCCTCCAGCGGCAGGGTCCGGCGGGTGTCGCCGCGCCGCAGGGTGATCTGGGCGCCAAGGGCGATCAGCACCGGCGGCGTGTCCCCGATGGGCGAGCCATTGGCGATATTGCCGCCGACGGTGCCCATGTTGCGCACCTGCCAGCCCGCGATCCGGTCCCAATAGCCGGAGAGGTGGGGCAGGTGGCGCGACAGCAGGGACTGGCACTCGGTATAGCTGGCACCGGCGCCGATATGCAGGTCATCGCCTTGGTGCGCCACGGTTTTCAGGGCGTCCAGATGCCCGGTGAAGATGGCGGGGCCGATGGGGCGCAGGAACTTCGTCACCCACAGACCCACATCCGTGGCGCCCGCGACGATGGTCGCCTTCGGGTGTTCCAGCAGGCAGGCGGCAAGGTCGTCCACATCGGCGGGCAGGATCGCGCGGTTGTCTTCCGGCCCGGTGACCACACGGCGCCCGTCGCGCAGCGCCGACAGGCGGGCGGTCATGGTCTCGCGTTCCGTTGTCAGGTGGTCCGAGGCGGGGGTGCCGTAGCGGCTGACGGCGACGGCGGCGCGGATGATCGGTGCGTAGCCGGTGCAGCGGCAGAGGTTGCCCTGAAGCGCCGTCTCGACCTGCTGCTCGGTCGGTTCCGGCGTTTGCATCCAGAGTGCATACAACGACATGACGAAGCCCGGCGTGCAAAAGCCGCACTGGCTGCCGTGGTGGTCGATCATGGCCTGTTGCACCGGGTGCAGGCGCCCGTCCGGGCCGCTGAGGTGTTCGACCGTGACGACGTGGCAGCCATCCAGAGAGGCAAGGAAGCGGATGCAGGCATTGACCGGGTCGTAGCGCAGCCCGGCAGCGGTCAGGCGACCCACCAGCACGGTGCAGGCGCCGCAGTCGCCCTCGGCGCAGCCCTCCTTGGTGCCGGTCAGGCGCCGGTCGAGCCGCAGGAAATCCAGCAGCGTCTGGTCGGCGCCGACCTCGGGCACGGCGATCTCGCGACACGTTGAGAAGAAAGCGGATGTGGTCGCGGTCTGTCATGTCGTCCTCCCGTTGCCCCAAGGGCAAGGGCCAAGGGGACGGCGGAAGCATAGGCCCCGCGATTGAGTCGAAAAATCACCCTTAACGGCAAAGACTTTCAACGAACTGTTGAAAAAGGCGTGGCTGCCGGGCAGTCTGAGCGGCGTCGGGGGAGGCCGTCATGTCCTATATCGAAAGCCTGCGCGTCTTTGTCCGGGTGCTGGAGCTTGGCAGCATCACCTCGGGCGGGCGCGACCTGCGCCTGACCCCGGCGGTGGCCAGCAAGCGCCTGAAAGAGCTGGAGAAACACCTTGGCGTGCGGCTGTTCAACCGAACCACGCGCTCGATGACGCCGACCGAGGCGGGCAGCGTCTTCTACGACGAGGCCAAGGCCGTCCTGACCGCGATCGACCATGCCGAGGCGCGGGTGGCCAGCTTTTCACAGGTGCCGCGCGGGGCGATCCGGGTGCTGGCGCCGCTGGGTGTCGGGCGCCGGATCGTGGCGCCGCTGGTCCCGGCCTTCTCGGATGCCTACCCGGAAACCGAGGTGCGGATGCGCCTTTCGGACCGCAAGGTGGACCTGCTGGCGGACGGGCTGGATATCGCCTTCTTCGTCGGAGAGCCGGGCGATTCCACCATGAAGCTGCGCAAGATCGCCGATTGCGACCGGGTGCTTTGCGCCGCGCCGGACTATCTGGCGCGTTGCGGCACGCCGCAGGCGCCGGAGGATCTGCTGGCCCCCGATCACAACTGCCTGCTGCTGCGCTACCCGCGCTCGCCCGAGTATTTCTGGATGCTGCGCAGCCCCTCGGGGCCGCAGAAGCTGGAGGTGCGGGGCCGTTACGACGCCGACGATGGCGATGTGCTGACCGACTGGGCGCTGGCCGGGCGCGGCATTGCCAACAAGCCGCGCTTCGACGTGGCGGCGCATCTGGCCTCTGGCCGGCTGGTCGAGGTGCTGCCTGAAACCCCGCCGCTGGCGACCATCTTCGGCTGTCTCTACCCGCACAAGAAGTTGCAGGACCCCAAGATCCGGCTCTTCGTGGAACATGTCGCCCGGCAGAGCAAACCGCTGTTCGCCCGCCCGAAGGGCCCGGGGGCCCCTCAGGCCTAGCAAGCCGGCTCAGGCGTCGCTGTCGACGGCGGCCTCGCCGGGAAAGCTGTTCTTCTCGGGCGGCGCGGTGTTCTCGGGCGCGGCATCGACAAGGAAATCCCGGGCGTCGCGGATGCGGCCCCAGGTCTCGACATTGCAGGCGGCCAGCAGGTAGCCGGTCTTGGCGTCGCCACGATAGTCAGAGCCGTCCAGCATCGCCACATGCCCGCCCGCCTGACGGATCGCCACAACCCCGGCGGGCTGGTCCCGTGGCGTCAGCTTGGCATAAAGCAGGAAATCCATCTGGCCCTGCGCGACCATCCGCGCCTCGTGGCAGGCACAGCGCAGCATGGCCGAACGGTCAAAGCGCGGCATCGAGGCGGCAAAGGCCGCCTGCTTGTCGGCGGGAATGAGGTTCAGCGGCATGAAGCCCTTCAGCTCTTCCACCGGGCCGCCCTTCGAGGTCGCCAGCTTGCGGCGCACGCCGCGCGGCATGACCAGTTCGGCGCCGCGTTCCGCATCGGCGATGACGAAGTCGTTCAGGATCGGGTCGTAGAGCATCCCGAAGACCGGCTGGCCGAAGCGCATGATCGAGACCATGACCCCGAAGACCGCCAGCCCATGCGCGTAGTTCCAGGTGCCGTCCACCGGGTCGATCGAGATGCAGAACTCGGCATCGGCGATCTTGTCGATGATCTCGGGATTGTCCGAGGCATGTTCCTCTCCGACGATCAGCGCATGCGGGAACATGATCTGAAGCCCGCGCGTGATCATCGCCTCGGCGGCCTTGTCCGCCTCTGTCACCGAGGTCCTGCGGGCCGCTCTTCTCGTCGATCTGGTGGCTGCCGAGGTTGCGGAAGCGCGGCAGGATCTCGGCCACGGCGGCACGGCGCACGAGGTTGATGACCTGTGCCCGTTGCGACGGGGTCAGGGGGGCGGTGATGGGCATCGGCAGGGAATCGGACATCGGACTTCCATGTTGCTGCGGTCGGGCAAGGCTTGCCAGCCCGGGACCGCGGGTTCAAGGCTACTCCGCGCGCGCAGGATGCGGGCAGGGCGGGCGGCCAGAGGGCGCCAGGCGAACAGCAGACCGGCGGCCAGCGTGGCAAGCACACCCCCGGTCACGATGGCAAGGGCCGAGGGCCACATGATTTCGAACCCGGTCTCCATGATGAAGGTGGCAATGGCCCAGCCGCCGGCGATGCCCGCGCCCAGGGCGACCAGACCTGCGGCGGCGCCCAGCAGGCCGGAGCGCAGGGCAAAGCTGCGCAGGATGCGGGCGCGGCTGGCGCCCAGCGTCTTCAGCACGGCGCTTTCGTAGGTGCGCGCGCCCTCGCCTGCGGCGGCGGCCCCGATCAGCACGAGAAAGCCGGTCAGCAGGGTCGCCGCCGCGCCCCAGCGCACGGCGCCCGCGATGCCTTCCAGCAGGCCGGACACGCGGTCGATGGCGTCGCGCACGCGGATCGCGGTGATATTGGGGTACTGGTTGGCCAGGTCGCGCAGGATCTGCGCTTCGGCCTCGGGCCCGGCGTAGACGGTCGAGATGAAGGTATGCGGCGCGGCCTGCAAGGCGGCGGGGTTCATCGTCATGACAAAGCCGATCCCGGCGGTCGAGAAATCCACGGCGCGGAACGAGGTGATCGTCGCGGTGATGTCGCGCCCGAGGATATTGACGGTGATCTCGTCGCCCAGATCCAGCCCCATCTCTGCGCCCTCTTCGGCGGCAAAGCTGATCTGCGGCGGGCCGTCGTAATCCTCGGGCCACCATGCGCCGCGCGTGACGGTGGTGCGGGCGTCGGGCTGCGCGGCATAGGTCACGCCCCGGTCGCCGCGCAGAACCCAGTGTTCGCCCGCCACCTCTGTCGCCGGTTGCCCGTTGATGCGGGTGATGATGCCGCGCAGCATGGGTGCGCTGTCGACTCGGCTGACGGCGGGATCGCTGTCCAGACGCTGCATGAAGCCGGGCATCTGGTCCCGCTGGATATCGACGAAGAAATAGGACGGCGCGACCTCGGGCAGGTCGCGGGCGATGGCGCCGCGCAGGTTGCCGTCGATCTGGCCGATGGCGGCCAGCACCGAGAGGCCAAGCCCCAGCGACAGCACCACAGACCCGGCGCTTTCGCCCGGCCCGCCGATGGCCCCCAGCGCCCAACGCAGGACGGGCCGCCCGCGCGCCGCCCGGACCGAGCGGCGCGCGGCAAGGCGGATGCCCCATGCGGCCAGCGTCAGGACGGCCAGCGCCCCGAGGATGCCCCCGGCGGTCCAGAGCGTCAGATCGGGGTCGCCCGAAAACAGCATGGCGGTGCCCACCAGCAGCCCCGCCAGCGCAAGCGTGGCGGCGATGTAGCGCGCCGCCGGAAGCGTGCGCGCGCCGTCCAGCGCGTCGCGGAACAGGGTCGCGGCACGCACCTCTTCGGCGCGGGCCAGCGGCCAGAGCGTGAACAGCAGCGCGGTCAGCACGCCATAGAGCGCGGCCTCTGCCAGCGGCGCGGGATGCAGCGCAAAGATCGCGGGCGCCGGCAGGGCGGCGTTCATCACCGGTCCCAGCAGGATCGGGATCGCCGCGCCAAGCGCAAGGCCGATGGCGATGCCCAGAAGGCTGAGCACGCCGATCTGGAAGAAATAGGTCAGGAAGATCACCCGCCGCGTGGCCCCGAGCGTCCTGAGCGTGGCGATGACAGAGGTCTTGCGGCCAAGATAGGCGCGCACGGCAGAGGACACGCCGATGCCGCCAACCGCCAGCCCCGACAGGCCGACCAGCACGAGGAAGCTGCCCAGCCGCTCGACAAAGCGCGCGATGCCGGGGGCGCCGTTGCGGGCGTCTCGCCACCGCAGGCCGGTGTCCTCGTAGCGCGCCAGCGCCTCTGCGCGCAGGGCATCGAGGTCGGTGCCGGGGGGCAGGGTCATGCGGTACTCGGTCTCGAACAGCGATCCCGGTTCCAGCAGGCCGGAGCCCTCCAGCGCCTCGGTGCGCACGATGGTGCGCGGGCCAAGGCCAAAGCCGTCCCCGGCGTCGTCCGGTTCGGTCCGGATCACGGCGGAAAGGGTGAAGGTCTGACTGCCAAGGCGAAAGCTGTCGCCCGGCACAAGGCCCAGCCGGTCCGCCAGCACCGGCGCCATGACGCCGCCCTGCCCCTGAAGCGCCTGCGCCAGCGGCATCGGCGGGTCCAGCACCATCTCGCCAAGCAGCGGATAGGCCGCATCGACGGATTTCACCTGCGTCAGCCCGCGTTCCGTGCCCCCGGGCCCGTCGACCACCGCCATGGAGCGGAAATCCGTCACCTCGGAAACGCCGGTTGCGATGGTCCCGAGCCAGGCGCGTTCGTCCGGGGTGGCAAAGCGGTAGGTGAATTCGGCCTGCGCGTCGCCGCCCAGCAGGATGGCGCCCTGATCCTCCAGCCCGGCCTGAATGGCAGAGCGGACAGAGCCGACACCGGCGATGGCCGCCACCCCCAGCGCAAGGCAGGCCAGGAAGATGCGGAAGCCGCGCAGGCCGCCGCGCAGCTCGCGGGCCGCGAAGCGGGCGGCGATGCGGGCGCTCATTCCGCCGCCTGCCGGGCCGCCTCGCCGTCGATGCGCCCGTCGCGCAGCCGCACCACGCGGTCGCAGCGCTCGGCCAGTTCCGGCGCGTGGGTCACCAGAACCAGCGTCGCCCCGTGATGGTCCGACAGGCCCAGCAGCAGATCCATGATCGCGGCGCCGTTGGCCCCGTCCAGATTGCCGGTCGGCTCATCTGCCAGCAGGATATCCGGTTCCGGCGCCAGCGCGCGGGCCAGCGCCACGCGCTGCTGTTCGCCCCCCGACATCTGCGAGGGATAGTGATCGGCCCGCGCCGCCAGCCCGACGCCCTCCAGCATGGCGCGCGCCCGGTCGAAGGCGTCGCGATGGCCGGCAAGTTCCAGCGGGGTGGCGACGTTTTCCAGCGCGGTCATCGTCGGGATCAGGTGGAAGGACTGGAAGACCACCCCCATGTGATCGCGCCGGAACCGCGCCAGCGCGTCCTCGTTCATCGCGGTCAGGTCCTGACCCAGCGCCAGAACCTGCCCGCTGGTGGCCCGCTCGAGCCCGCCCATGACCATCAGAAGCGAGGACTTGCCGGACCCGGACGGGCCGATCAGGCCAATCGTCTCGCCCTTTTGGACATCGAGGTCGATACCGTGCAGGATATCGAGCATCCCGGCATTGCCCTTCAGGCGCAAAGTCACATCTGAAAGCGAAAGCACGGGTTTGGTCATGGAAAGGGTCCGGTCATGAGGCTACGGGTCAGATATGGGGCCGGGGCGCTGGCCAGCAAGGCGGCGCTTGCGGTCACGCTTGCGTGGGGACAGCCCGCGACGGCGGAGCAGGTCCATATCCTTGCGCTGGGCGACAGCCTGACGCAGGGCTACGGGCTGCTGGAAAGCGAGGGATTTGTGCCGCAGCTGCGGGCCTGGCTGGCCGCGCGCGGGCATGATGTCCGCATCGTCAACGGCGGGGTGTCCGGCGATACGACCGCAGGCGGGCTGGCGCGGGTCGAATGGTCGCTGACGCCCGAGATCGACGCGATGATCGTGACGCTGGGCGGCAACGACCTGCTGCGCGGGATCGACCCTGCCGTGGCGCGCGGGAATATCGAGGGTATCCTGAAGGTCGCGCAGGCCGGGGAACTGGAGGTCCTGCTGGTCGGCATGCAGGCGCCGGGCAACTACGGCCCCGACTACAAGGCGGCGTTCGAGGCGATCTATCCCGAGCTTGCCGAATCCTACGGCACGCTGCTGGCGGGGAATTTCTTTGACGGTCTGATGGAGGACGGGGCCGCGCCCGCCGATCTCGATGCCTTCATGCAGGCCGACGGCATTCACCCGAACGAGGACGGCGTTGCCCGGATCGTGGAAACCCCGGGGCCGCAGGTCGAGGCTTTGATCGCCCAGGCCTCAGAATGAGGTCTGGGCCTCGGGCTCGTGGCGTGCACCGAAAAGGCCGCGCAGCTTGCCCAGCACCACGATCAGGGTGCCAAGCAGGACCGAGCCGCCGAGGTAGATCAGGGCCGAGGTGCCGAAGCTTGCGTCGGTGAAGGCAAAAGCGATCAGGCTGGCCATGAAAGCCACCACACTGCCGAAGACATATGCCACTGCTGCCATTTCCACCTCCTGCTATGACACTACAGCTGCGAGAGCCTAATGTCATCTAAACAACTTTAAGAGGAAAAGGTTCCCAAAGGTCAACGACCAAATAAGGCGCGGGCGGCGAATCCCGGCATTCTCCGGGCTGTTTTACGCATCAAGGGGGCGTAATCGGTCTCTCCGGCCAGCAGGCGCAGGTATTCTTCGCGCAGCCTGCGTGATTCGCGAAAGCTTCGGATGAAGGCGGGCCTGAGGGCGTGGCGGAACATGATTGTGCGCAGAAGGCGGGCCAGGGTCAGGCCGTTGTGAATCGGGCGAAGGGCGGTGGTGTAGCGCCCCAGCGCCGCCTCGGGGTGATCCGCGCCAAGCGCCTGGGCGGCGGCCTGCGCGGCAAGCTCGCCGCTGTGAAGGGCATGGGCGATGCCCTCTCCGGTGATCGGGTCGACCAGACCGGCGGCATCCCCCGCCAGCAGCACGCGCCCCTGCCCGGGCCGTTTGCGGAACCCGCCGAAGGGCAGGAACTGGCCCTTCACACGGGCGCCTTCGGGGATGTCGAGCCGCGCCATATAGGCCTTCATGGCGCGTTTCAGGTCGGGGTTGCGGGCCATGATGCCGCCAACGCCCACGGTGGTTCCGGTGGTTTTCGGGAACTGCCAGCCATAGCCCCATTCCGCCGCGCCGAAGTCGATCTCGCAGGGGGCGCGCGGGGTCGGCGCCGGGGTGCTCGATCTCCAGCGCAAAGCCGATCCGGTCGCGGTCGAAGGCCCGCCCGAACAGGGCATTGGCCGTGGGGCTGTTGACGCCGTCCGCCGCGATCAGCAGCGGCGCCGTCAGCCGCATCGTTTCGTTGAACAGTGCCGGGCCTGCGGGATCGCCCGGGTCGAGGTCAAGCGCATGGCCGGTGACATCCACCGCCCCGGCGGCCAGCGCCCGGTCGACAAGGTGGCGATCCAGCTCGCGGCGCATGGCCAGATGGATCGGCGGGGCGTCCCGCGTCATGCCCAGATCCTGCCCGAAGGCATGAAAGGCGAAATCCCGGCGCACCTCCATCGGGACATCCGGGTGGTCGGCGCCGAAGATTCGCCGGTGGTGCGCCATGGCGCGCCCGGTCAGCCCGCCACCGCAGAGTTTGTCCCGGGGAAAGCGCTTGCGGTCGACAAGCGCCACGCGCAGGCCGAGTTTCGCCGCGGTCATGGCGAGTCGCGGCGCCTGCCGGGCCGGCACCCCGAACGATCAGATCGAAGTCCCGGCGCCCGTTCAGGTCTGTCACAGAACGGTGACTTTGGTTCCCACCGGCACGCGCGGGTACAGGTCCAGCACATGGTCGTTGACCAGCCGCACACAGCCGTTCGAGACAGAGCGCCCGATCGACTGCGGCTCGGTTGTGCCGTGGATGGCGTCGAAGGTGTAACGCCCGTCCCGATACAGGTACAGCGCGCGGGCGCCCAGCGGGTTGGACGGGCCGCCGGGCTGGACATAGTCATTGCCCTTGAAGCGCCCGTAGGCCGCAGGATTACGCTCGATCATGGCATTGGTCGGGCGCCATGTCGGCCATTCCTTCTTTCTGCCGATGACATAGGTGCCCGAGATCGCCTGTCCGGCCCGGCCAAAGCCGACGCCGTAGCGCATCGCGGACCCGGGCTGGTCGATGTAATAGAGGAAATGCGCGCCGGGCAGGATCAGGATCTGACCCGGGGCAACGTCTCCCTTGATGGACACACGCTGGGGCCGGAAGATCGGATCGACCTCGAAGGCATGGGCGGGCATCGCGGCAGTCGCTGCCGCGGCGGCGAGGAGGGTACGGCGATTGATCATGGCAGCACTCTTTCTGGCAGTGAAGGCAGAGGTATCATGGACGAGTAACGTCGAAAGACAATCCCGGGTTCGGGAATCCCGATCTCACGATAGCGTCAGGGCTTATATACGGAAAGGACTATGTCATGACCTTCCGGTTGACCAGTGCGAAGGCCGCATTGACCCGCCGCCATCGGCGAGTCTCGGCTGGCTGTTGCGCGGATGCACCCGCCGCGCCACGACAGGCGGCGCAAAGCAAGCGGGACGGCGCCGCGGTCCCGGACAGGGCTACTCCTTCGGCACCTCGGCATTCCGCCCCGCGACGATAACGCTGACGAGATAGGCGGTTTCGGGCTTCATCCCCGCCATGATGGCGGCGGCCACGTTGGGCCTCATCCGTCCCGGGAAGCCTGCCGCGAACTCGGGGTCCATCTGCTCGAACAGCGCCGCGGCCTGCTTCGGCTTCATGTTGGCATAGACATCGGTCAGGCGGGCCAGGTCATCCTCTGCGGCGGTCTGGGCGAGGGCGAGCGTTGCGCGCAGGGCCTTCTCGGCCTCTTCTAGCGCCGCCAGCTTCCGGTCGATTTCCTGCTCGGCGACGGAAAGGGCCTGCATGCGGATGTCGATCTCGCTTTCGCGTTTGCGGATGCGCGCCTCTCGCGCCCTCAGCGAGTCGAGGAGCGGCATGAGGTCGGCCTCTGCCAGTATCGGCGCGCCGCCTGGCGGGGCCGCCGCGGCGTGTTGCCGTGCCATGGGCGCGGGGTCCTGCGCGGTCGCGGCCTGCATCCCGGGCCCCGGCGCCGGGTCTTCCCCGGCGAGGGCCTCCCCGGCGCCGATGGCGGTGCGCAGCAGGGCCGAGGCCACAAGCAGGCTGCCGACGGCGGCCAGCGTGCCGCGCGCACGCCCTTTGCGGCGCCGGGGCTTCGGGGCGGATCCGGGCGGCGGGGCGGTCTGTGTCCGGGTCATGACGGCGCCCTCAGTTGCGGGAGTGGCGGACAAAGACCGGGTCCGCGCCCTCTGCCGGGGCCGCGCCATTGGCCTGCGGCAGGTCGTGCATCGAGGCAACCAGCAGCTCCAGCCGCCGCGCCACATCCTCGGCCCGGTCGGTCAGGTCCTGCAGAGACCTCGACGAATCGCCCGCCGTGGCCTGCGCCGCGTGCAGGGTTTTCGTCAGATCGTCGACCTGCGCGGACAGGACGGCCACCGCCCCGCCGACCCCGTTTTCCAGGTCGGTGAACCGGGTCAGCCGCCGCGCAAGGATGAAGCAGTAGAAGCCGGCCCCAAGCGCGCCCGCCACCAGCAGGATATCCGCAATCATTTCCATTCCCGTTCCTTTCAGTTCAGGACAAATTCGAGGACGAGAAGGTCGCGCACCCGTCCCTCTCCGGCGACGAGCTTGACCCGCCGCAGCATCTGCCCGCGCAGACGCACCAGCGCGCCCTGCGCCCGCAGGTCTTCCGGTTCCAGCGCGCGCAGGTAGCTGTTCAGCACGTCCTGCACGCGCGGCAGAATGCCCTGCACTTCGGCCTCATGTGCGACGGGCACTTCAAGGCTTGCGCGGAACCGCAGGTGGTCGACATCCGAATGCGGCCCCAGCGACACGGTGATCTGCGGCACTTCGACGAAGGCGACCTGCGGCAGCGGCGCGGTGTCGGGGACGTCCCCGGCCAGGTGCTCTTCTTCTGTATGCGCGCCGGAACCGCCGCCGATCATCCCGGACTGCACGGCAAGGAACCCGCCGCCGCCGCCGGCCAAAGCCAGCACAATCCCGATGATCAGCGGCAGCCTGGAGGGCTTCTTCGCTGCCAGCGCCACTTCGTCGACGGTGGTGTCAGACATTCTTCACCTCTTGTCCGGTGCTGTCCGCTTATAGGCCGAAAGGGGCTAACTGATTGTTAAGTCGGATCGGTCAATCTTCCCCCAACCGAACAGAACGTTTGGAGCGGAGGTCGATCTTGAGCCAGGTCCTGAAAAGCTGGAATGCCCTGGGCGGGCGCCAAAGAATGGTCGTTGTCGGTGCCACGCTTGCCATGGTGCTTGCCGTGCTGGGGTTGTCGCGGCTTGCCTCGGCGCCGAATTTCGCGCTGCTTTACGCGGGGCTGGAAAACGAGGCGGCGGGCGAGGTGGTGAAGGCGCTGGAGGCGCGCGGCATCGCCTATGACGTGCGCGGCGGGGCCATTTTCGTCCCCGATTCGGACCGCGATGCCCTGCGCCTGACCCTCGCCAGCGAGGGGCTGCCCGCCAACAACGGGCAGGGCTACGAACTGCTCGACACGCTGTCGGGCTTCGGCACCACCTCGCAGATGTTCGACGCCGCCTACTGGCGCGCGAAAGAGGGCGAGCTGGCGCGCACCATCGTGTCGAACCCGCAGATCGCCAGCGCCCGGGTCCACATTGCCAACAGCTCTGCGAATCCCTTCCAGCGCGACATCACGCCCTCTGCCTCGATCTCGGTAACCACGACCGGCGGCGTCCTGTCGGTACAGCAGGCGCGGGCGCTGAAGTTCCTCGTGGCCTCCGCCGTGCCCGGCATGACGCCAGAGGCCGTGGCCGTGATCGACGGCAAGGGCGGGCTGATCGGTGCCGAGGACGAAAACGGCGGCGGCATCACCGCCGAGGACAAGGCGGCGCAGCTGCGCGACCGTGTCCAGCGCCTGATGGAGGCGCGGGTCGGCACCGGCAACGCGGTGGTCGAGGTCAGCGTCGACCAGGTCACCGACAGCGAGCTGATTCGCGAGCGCAGCTTCGATCCCGAGAGCCGTGTGGTCATTTCCACCGATACCGAGGAGCTGACCGACCGGGCGGAAAACACCGGCGGCGGCGATGTCACCGTGGCCTCGAACCTGCCCGACGGCGCGGCGGGCGGGCCGGAAAGCTCGTCCTCGCAGAAGGCCGAAACGCGCGAGCGGATCAACTACGAGGTGTCCGAAACCACGCGCGAGATCAAGCGCCAGCCGGGCGCGATCCGGCGCCTGACCGTCGCGGTGCTGGTGAACGGCAGCTATGAGACCGGCGCCGACGGCACGCAGACCTTCGTGCCGCTGCCGGAAGAAGAGCTTTCGGCCCTGCGCGAGCTCGTCGCCTCGGCGGTCGGCTTCGAGGAGGCGCGCGGCGACCGGATCACCCTGCGCTCGCTGCCCTTCGACCGGCCCGAGGGGCTGGGCACCGGCCCGGCAGAGCCCGGCCTGTTCGCCGGGGCCATCGACACCATGCGGTTGATCCAGATGGGCGTTCTGGCCATCGTCGCGCTGATCCTCGGGCTTTTTGTCCTGCGCCCGATCCTGTCGCGCGGCGAGGCCGCCGTGGCCGGGGCCCTTCCGGCGCCCGAAGAAGAGGTCGGCGCGGCCCTCGACGGCGAGATCGACCCGGTAGACGCTCTGGGCGACCTGCCGGTGATGGGCGACGGCCCGGACTTCGGCGGCATGGGCATGGTCGATTTCGATGCCCCGGCAGAGGAGGACCCGGTGGATCGCCTGCGCGGCCTCATCGAGGAACGCAAATCGGAAACCGTCGAAATCCTGCGCAGCTGGCTCGAAGATGACCGGGAGAACGCGGCATGAGCCTGCTTGCCAGCCTGCTGGAGGACTTCGGAAGCCCGGGGTCAGGCGGCGCCGTCGAACCCGAGGCGCCCGGGATCGGCGAGGCCGAGATCGAGGGGGCAAAGCTGGAGGCCTTCGAAAAGGGCTACAAGGCCGGGTGGGACGACGCGGTGAAGGCGCAGTCCGATGACCGGACCCGGATTTCCAGCGCCTTCGGCCAGCATTTGCAGGATCTGTCCTTCACCTATCACGAGGCCTACAGCCAGGTCATGAGCGCCGTGGCCCCGATCCTCAACGAGATGGCGGGAACCGTGCTGCCGCAGATCGCGCGGGCCACGCTGTCGCAGCATATCGCGGACCAGCTGGATGCCCTGACGCAGGAAATCGGCGCGCTTGACGTGGTCATCGCCGTTGCGCCCGCGCGGGTCGAGGCGGTGCAGGGCCTTCTGCAACAGGACTTCGGCTTTCCGATCAAGCTGGCGGCGGACGCAACGCTGAACGAGGACCAGGCCGATATCCGCTTTGGCGAGACCGAGCGGCAGATCGACCTTGGAGAGTTGATCGCATCGGTCACCGAGGCGGTCGAAGGCTTCACCCACGACAATCAGAGGAAGATCGCCCATGGATAACGCCCAAGGCCGGCTCGCAAGAGGCCAGCACGCCCTTCACCAATGTCCCGATCGAGATCACCGTCTCTGTCGGGCGGGCGCGTCCGCTGGTGCGCGAGTTGCTGCAACTGAACGAGGGGTCGGTCCTGACGCTCGACAAGCAACTCGACGACCCGGTGGAGCTTTTTGTCGGCGACAAGCTGATCGGGATCGGCGTGCTGGAGGTGATGGAGGGCGACGGCGCGGGCCAGCTTGCCGTGCGCCTGACCGAGGTCGTCGATCTGCAGACCCCGGCCTGATCCATGCGCCGCCCGCCCGCCGCCCTGCTGGCCGCCGCGGGGCTTCTGCTGCTGCCCGATGCGGCCATGGCCCAGTCGATCGCCATCGACCTTGGCGAGGGCGGCTCTGTCGCCGCGACCTCGGTTCAGCTGATCGTCCTGATCACGCTGCTGAGCACGGCGCCCGGCATCGCGATCATGGTGACCTGCTTTCCCTTCATGGTCACGGTTCTGGCGATCCTGCGGCAGGCGGTGGGGCTTCAGCAATCGCCGCCCAACATGCTGATCGTCAGCCTTGCGCTGTTCCTGACCTATTTCGTCATGGAGCCGGTCGTCACCGAGGCACGGGAGACCGGCATAGAACCGCTTTTGAACGAAGAGATCGCGGTCGAAGAGGCGGCGCAGAATACGCTGGCGCCGTTCCGCGTCTTCATGGCGGGCCGGGTCGATCCCGATACCTTCCGGGCCATGGCGGATCTGAGGCCCGATGCCGCCGGACGGCTGTTGGAACCCGGGGCGCCGCTGTCGATCCTTGTCCCCAGCTTTATGCTGTCGGAAATCGCGCGGGCCTTTCAGGTTGGCTTCCTGATCTTCCTGCCCTTCCTGATCATCGACCTTGTCGTGGCCGCCGTGCTGATGTCGATGGGCATGATGATGGTGCCGCCAGCCATCGTTTCGCTGCCGTTCAAACTTGCCTTCTTCGTGATCGCCGATGGCTGGGCGCTGTTGGCCGGAAGCCTCGTGCGGGGCTATTTCTAGGCACGCCCGCCGCGCCGCGCGGGCCCTCTGCCCGCCGGATCAGGTCGGCGCGATCTCGATGGTGGTGCGCTGCCGGTAGGGGTGGTCGGGCGTGCAGAGCGTCGGGGGAAAACCGGGCCGGTTGACCGCGTCCGGGAAATCCTGCGCCTCCATGCAGAAGCCGCCGAAGGCGGCGTGATCCACACCGGGCCGGGGCGTGCCGTGGTGCGTCAGATGGGCGCCGGTGTAGAATTGCAGCCCGGGCCGGTCGGTCCACAGCCGCAGCCGCATGCCGTCCGGGCTTTCCGCCGTGGCCGCCGGACCGGCGCCCCCGTCGAGGGCGAAGTTCAGGTCGTAGCCCGCCCGCCCGGGGTCGATCTCGGCCAGCCGCTGCGGTGCGCGGAAGTCGTAGCGCGTGCCCGCGACCGGCAGGATCTCTCCGGTCGGCAGGGTTGCGGCGTCGGTCGGGGTATAGCGCTCTGCGGCGATGTGGAAACGGTGGTCGCGGATGTCGCCCCGTAAGGCGAGGTTGAAATAGAGGTGCTGGCACAGGTTCACCGGCGTCGGGCGATCCGGGCGGGCCAGCATCTCCCAGGTGAGGGCGGCGCCGTCCAGCGTCAGGCGCACAGAGACCTCGAGCGCGCCGGGAAAGCCCTGATCCAGATGCGGCGAGGCCAGGTGCAGTGTGACGGCGCGCGCGCCCTCGGGCTGCATCCGCCAGAGACGCTTGCCGAAACCGTCGGGGCCGCCGTGGATCGTGTTCGGCCCGCTGTTGCGCGGCAGATCCGAGGTCCGGTCGTCCAATGTGAAGCGCCCGCCAGAGATGCGGTTGGCGACGCGGCCCACGGTCATGCCCATGGATTTCGGGTTCGCACGGTAATCCTCGGGGTCGGCGTAGCCCAGCACGACACGCCGTCCGGCGACCTGCCAGTCCTGCACGCAGCAGCCCAGCGACAGGACCGTCACTTCGGTCTGGCCATCGCGCAGGACATGGCGCCTGATCGCATCGGACATCGTCTTTCCTCCTCCGGTCGGATTCGACCTACCAGAGCGGCGCGTCCGGGCCTAGCTTGCGGCCATGAAAAGCGATTCTCTCTTCGACAGCCGGTACAGCTGGCTCCGTCTTGGCATGACCGTGCTGATCGCGGTCATGGGCAATGTCGGAATGTGGGCCATCATCGTCATCATGCCGGAGGTACAGGCAGAGTTCGGCTCTGGCCGGGCGGAGGCCTCGCTGCCCTATGTCACCACCATGTTGGGATTCGCGCTGGGCAATATGGTCATCGGCTAGGGCGGTCGACCGCTACGGCGTGACCGCCGCGCTTTGCGGGGCGGCGGTGCTCAGCGCGGCGGGCTACGGGCTGGCGGCGCTGTCGCCCTCGATCGCGGTGCTGGCGCTGGTGCAGCTGGTCGTGGGTTTCGGCACGGCGGCAAGCTTCGGGCCGCTGATCGCGGATGTCAGCCAGTGGTTCCAGCGGCGGCGCGGCATCGCCGTGGGCATCGCGGCCTCGGGCAACTACCTGTCGGGGGCGCTTTGGCCGGTGCTGCTGGGCTGGCTGGCCGCCGATGCGGACTGGCGCATGATCTACCTGATCCTGGCGGTGCTGACCGTGGTGATCGTGCTGCCGCTGGCGCAGCTGCTGCGGCGGCGGGTGCCGGAAGAGGCGCTGGCACAGGCCGAGGCGGCCTCGCTCAGCCGCGCCCGCGCCACCGGCTTCAGCCCGCGCCAGTTGCAATGGATGCTGGGGCTGGCCGGGGTGGCCTGCTGCGTCGCCATGTCGATGCCGCAGGTGCATATCGTGGCGCTTTGCGTCGACCTGGGCTTTGGCGCGGCGGTGGGCGCCGAGATGCTGTCGCTGATGCTGCTGGGCGGTGTCGTGTCGCGGCTGGTCTCGGGGGTGCTGGCGGACCGGCTTGGCGGCGTGCGCACGCTGCTGATCGGCTCTGCCCTGCAATGCCTTGCGCTGTTCCTCTACCTGCCCGCCGGGGGGCTGGTGAGCCTCTATGTGGTCAGCCTGATCTTCGGCCTGAGCCAGGGCGGCATCGTGCCGAGCTATGCGGTGATCGTGCGCGAGTACCTGCCCGCGCGGGAGGCCGGCGCGCGGGTCGGTTTCGTGATGATGATGACCATCGTGGGCATGGCCCTGGGCGGCTGGATGTCCGGCGCGATCTACGACTGGACGGGCAGCTACCAATGGGCCTTCATCAACGGGATCGTGTGGAACGGGCTGAACATCGCGATCATGGTGGTGATCCTGACGCGCGGCAGCCGGGCGCGGGGCATGGTGGCGGCGTAAGAGGGGGCGCTGCCCCCGCCTTCGGCCCCCGAGGGTATTTTTGCCAAGAAGAAACCGGAAGGGGGCTGTGACGCGGCCCGCGCGGTGAGCGGACCGTTGCGAAGGCGTGGCGCGAGGAGGAGGCCCGGGTCTCAGTCGTCCTCGACATCCGCATGCAGGTGGCGTTCGCCGCGTGCGCGGGCGAGGGCGATCTGTTTCTGCCGCTCGCGGAAGCGGGCCTTGTCCTCGGCGGAGGTTTCCCCGGCGCAGAGGTGGCAGGAGACGCCGTCTTCGTATTCCGGGCGGACGCGGTCCCCGGGCAGGATCGGGCGGCGGCAGGCGTGGCACAGGTCGTGCGGGCCTTCGACAAGCCCGTGGCCGACCGAGACGCGGCCGTCGAAGACGAAGCAGTCGCCCTGCCATGTGCTGTCAGCCTCGGGCACCTCTTCGAGGTATTTCAGGATGCCGCCCTTGAGGTGGTAGACCTCTTCGACGCCCTGTCCGATCAGCCAGTTGGTGGATTTCTCGCAGCGGATGCCGCCGGTGCAGAACATGGCGATGCGCTTGTTGTGGAAGCGGTGCTTGTTGGCCTCCCACCAGGCGGGGAAGTCGCGGAAGCTGTCGGTCTTCGGGTCGACGGCGCCTTCGAAGGTGCCGATGGCGACCTCGTAATCGTTGCGGGTGTCGATCACGGCGACGTCGGGGCTGCGGATCAGCGCGTTCCAGTCGGCGGGTTCGACGTAGTGGCCGGTGCGTGCCGTCGGATCGACGTCGGGCTGGCCCATGGTCACGATCTCGCGCTTCAGCCGCACCTTGAGGCGGGCGAAGGGGCGGTCCGTGGCGGTCGAGAGTTTCCATTCGAGGTCGGCGCAGCCGGGCAGGGTGCGGATCTGCGCCAGGAGCCGGTCGATGCCCGCGCGCGGCCCGGCGACGGTGCCGTTGATGCCTTCGCCCGCCAGAAGCAGCGTGCCGGTGATGCGTTCCGCCGTGCAGAGGTCGATCAGCGGCTGGCGCAGGGCCTCCGGATCCTCGAATCGGGTGAAGTGGTAGAGGGCGCAGACGGTGAACATGGGTTTTCGATAGGCCTAGGCGCGCGCGGTCTCAACAGGTCTTTCTGACGCAATGGCAAGGCCGTTCACGACGGCGGTGAAGACCTCTGTGTCCACTGGCAGGGCGTCGGGCAGGGCGCGGGCCATGGCGGCGCGGACCGGCGCCAGCAGGCTGGAGCCGCCGACGAAAACGCATTGGGTGACGGTGCCCGGCGCCACGCCCGCCTCGGCGATGCAGTCGAGCGCGGTCGCCGCGATCTGCTCGGCAAAGCCCTGCGTGGCCCCGGCCAGCGCGTCCTGCGTCAGCGGGACGGACAGGCCGCGTTCGACCTCTGTCAGGCGGATCAGGCCCTGCGGCGCGCCGTTGGCCTCGATCTTGCCGGCCTCGACCGCATAGGCGATGTCATGGCCAAGGTGGCTTTCCAGCACCTCGGCCAGCCGTTCGAAGGGTTCGGGATCGGGCGCCAGCCGGACCCAGCGCTGCACCTCGCGCAGGAGCGCGGCCTCGTAGACGAAGGGGATCTTCTCCCACGAGGCGAGGTCCTGGAACAGCGCGCGGGGCGCGGTGTGGGTGCGGCTGCCCAGTTCGGCGCCGATCTCGGATTCGTAGCCCAGAAGCGGCATGGCATGGGCCAGCGACAGCGCCTTGTCGAAGTCGGTGCCACCGAGGCGCAGGCCGGTGCTGGCCAGCACCTCTGTCCGGTCGCCCACGCGGTCGCACAGCGTGAAGTCCGAGGTGCCGCCGCCGATGTCGACGATCAGCATGCGGCCCGCGCCGTCGACGGCCAGCGCGGCGGCCTCGGGTTCGGGCAGGAAGTCGACGGCCTTGAAGCCCGCCATCAGGTAGGCCTCGCGCAGGTCCTCCAGCGCCTGTGCGTGCCGCTCTGCGGAGGCGGAGTGGAAGCGCACCGGGCGGCCCGAGAGCGCCGTGTCGAAGCGCATGCCGGTATGCGCCTCGGCCCTTTGCCGGATCTCGGTGAGGAAGCGCGCGATCACCTCGATCAGCGTCACGCGCTCGTTCAGCAGGCGGCGCGGTTCGCGGGCCAGCGGGGTGCCCGGGATCGACTTCAGCGCGCGCATGAAGCGGCCCTCTTGCCCGTCGCGCATGGCCCGGGCGGCGGCGCTGCCGTAGACATAGCGGCGCTCGGCGTAGTCGATGAAGACGGCGGTGGGCAGCGTCTGGGCGCCCGGCTCCAGCGGGATCGCGTAGGGGCGTCCGCCCGCCATGACCCCGGCGGCGGTGTTCGAGGTGCCGAAGTCCAGTCCGATGCGTGCCATCACAATGCCTCCCGAGAGAAAGGGGCGGGGCATAGACCGGCGCGGCGGCCATGGCAATTCCCTTTCGGCGCCCCTAGGGTGGGCGCAAGCAAACGGAGGACTGCCATGCAGGCGCTGATCGTCATCGACGTGCAGAACGACTTTTGCCCCGGCGGCGCGCTGGCGGTCGCGGGCGGGGACGAGATCGTCCAGCCGATCAATGCCCTGATGGCGGATTTCGAGGCCGTCGTGCTGACGCAGGACTGGCACCCGGCGGGGCATTCCTCTTTCGCGTCGCACCACGCGGGCAAGGCCCCCTTCGAGACGGTCGAGATGCCCTATGGTACGCAGGTCCTGTGGCCGGACCACTGCGTGCAGGGCAGCCCCGGCGCCGGGTTCCACATGGCGCTGGAGGTGGACCGCGCCGACATGATCGTCCGCAAGGGCTTTCGCCCCGCTATCGACAGCTATTCCGCCTTCTTCGAGAACGACCGCCAGACCCCCACCGGGCTGGAAGGCTACCTGCGCACGCGCGGCATCGAGAGCCTTGTCATGGTCGGGCTGGCGACGGATTTCTGCGTGGGCTTCAGCGCCATCGACGCGGCGCGGCTGGGCTTTGGTGTCACGGTGCGGCGCGAGCTGTGCCGGGCCATCGACCTCGACGGATCGCTCGCCGCCTCGCTGGCCGCGATGCAGGAGGCGGGCGTCACCCTGACCTAGGGGCTTTGCGGTTCGGTCCGGGCGGGCAGGGGCGCGGCGCGCCCCGATGCGCCGTTGGGTTCCGGCCTGTGTCCTTGTGGCGCGGGCGGTCAGCGCCGGGTTCCGCGCCAAGGCACCATGCCGCGACGGTGCGCTGCGCGCCGGGCGGGTCTGCTGGCCGCACCGGTCCGCCCGGAGCACGGGGAGAAAACGCTTTTCCCTCCCGGAAGCAATGGCGTATCACCCCCAAGGCAGGATGAGGGGGACGTGCCATGGACATCGCCACGCGAGTCTGGAACCACAAGTGGAAGATCGACCCGATCGTCAGGTCGCTGATCGACACCGATTTCTACAAGCTTCTGATGTGCCAGTCGGTCTTCCGCAACCGTCGCGACACGCAGGTGACCTTTTCGCTGATCAACCGGACGCAGTCGGTGCCGCTGGCCAAGCTGATCGACGAGGGCGAGCTGCGCGAGCAGCTGGACCACATCCGCTCCCTGTCGCTTTCGCGCGGCGAAAGCACCTGGCTGCGCGGGAACACCTTTTACGGCAAGCGCCAGATGTTCCGCCCCGACTTCATGGAGTGGTTCGAGGGGCTGCGCCTGCCCGCCTACCATCTGGAGCGCGTGGGCGACCAGTACGAGCTGACCTTCGAGGGCAACTGGCCCGAGGTCATGATGTGGGAGATCCCGGCGCTTGCGGTGCTGATGGAACTGCGCGGGCGCGCCGTCCTGCACGACATGGCGCGGTTTGAGCTTCAGGTGCTTTACGCCCGCGCCATGACCAAGCTGTGGGAAAAGGTCGAGCGCCTGCGCACTGTCCCCGAATTGCGCATCGCCGATTTCGGCACCCGGCGGCGGCACTCGTTCCTCTGGCAGGACTGGTGTGTGCAGGCCATGCTGGAGGGGCTTGGCCCCGAGTTCGTCGGCACCTCCAACTGCCTGATCGCCAAGAACCGCGATCTGGAGGCGATCGGCACCAATGCGCACGAGCTGCCCATGGTCTATGCCGCGCTGGCCGATGGCGACGCGGCGCTGGCCCGCGCGCCCTACGATGTGCTTGCCGACTGGCACGAAGAGCACGAGGGCAACCTGCGGATGATCCTGCCCGACACCTATGGCACCGAGGGCTTCCTGAAGCGCGCGCCGGACTGGCTGGCGGGCTGGACCGGCATCCGCATCGACTCGGGTGATCCCGCGACCGGGGCCGAGGTGGCGATCCGCTGGTGGCAGGAGCGCGGCGAGGATCCGCGCGACAAGCTGATCATCTTCTCGGACGGTCTGGACGAAGAGAAGATCCTTGAGCTTTACGCCCAGTTTGCCGGGCGGGTGCGGATATCCTTCGGCTGGGGCACGCTTTTGACCAATGATTTCCGGGGCCTGACCCCCGGCGACCGGCTGGCGCCTTTCAGCCTTGTCTGCAAGGCGGTCAGCGCCGATGGCCGCCCGACGGTGAAGCTGTCCGACAACCCGAACAAGGCGATGGGCCCGGTGGAAGAGATCGAGCGCTACAAGCGCGTCTTCGACGTCGGCCAGCAGGACGCGATGGAGGTCGTGGTCTAGGCCGGGCGCAGGCGGCGCTTCGTGCACGCGACGGCCCGGGTCTTGTGCCTGCGGCTGACCGTGCCCGTCCCGTCATCGCCCCTGCCGCGCCGGTCCGGGCAGAGGGCGGCGATAGGGGGCTGCCGGCAGGCCCTTGATTCCGGCATGGCGATGCCGACGTTTTTGGTTACCGGCGCCGCGCCGGACGGCGTCGGGAGGAATGCCGGGCCATTCGGCCTATCGGACAAGACCCGCTGCAAGGCGGGCCGCCACGCCGGATGCCTAGGTGACCGGACCGGCTGCACCAAAAAGGCCGGGCCGTCATGCCCGGGCCTGCGATCAAAGTGATACGGGGGCCGGGGAATGCGGGCGTCCGGCTGTCGAAGGGAAGGACAGAGATGCCCGATTTCATCAAGCGCCTCGGGGCCGCCGCGCTGATGGTGACGCTGGCCCTGCCCGCCGCCGCGCAGGATCTGCCGGTGGTCCGCGCCGCGACGCTGAAGATCGGCACCGTCAACTGGGAGCTGGAAACCATCATCCGGAACGGGCTGGACGAGAAACACGGCTTCACGCTGGAGATGCAGCCCTATGCCGACAACGGCGCCACCCGCGTTGCCGTCGAGGGCGGCGAGGCCGACATGGCCGTGGCCGACTGGATCTGGGTCGCGCGCCAGACCGCGGGCGGCAAGGATTACACCTTCATCCCCTATTCCGGGGCCGTGGGCGGCCTTCTGGCGCCGGCGGGCAGCGGCGTCGAGACGCTGCAGGATCTGGCCGGGGGCAAGCTGGGCATCGCGGGCGGCCCGCTGGACAAGTCGTGGCTGATCCTGCGCGCCTATGCGCAGCAGGAGTACGGCATGGACCTCGCCGCCGAGACCGAACAGGTCTTCGGCGCGCCGCCGCTGATCTTCAAATCCGGCCTGTCGGGCGAGCTGGACGGTGCCATCAACTTCTGGCACTTCCTCGCCAAGATGAAGGCGTCGGGCATGGTCGAGGTGATCTCCGTCGCAGAGGCGGCCACCGCGCTGGGCCTGAACACCGACACGCCGCTTCTGGGCTACTACTTCAAGCAGGGCTTCCTGAACGAGACCTCCGGTCTGGCGCAGGCCTTCTACGAGGCCAGCCGCGCGGCCAAGGACATGCTCGCCAAGGACGATGCGGCATGGGAGGCGATCCGCCCGATGATGAACGCGAACACCGACGCGCAGTTCGAGGCGCTGAAGGCCGACTGGATCGCGGGCATCCCGGCGCGCGGGCCGGTTGACATCGAGGGCGCCAACAAGATGCTGGCGCTGATGAACGCGTTGGGCGGCGAGGCGCTGGTGGGCGCGGCCACCGAGATCCCCGGCGGCCTCTTCGCCGACGTGGAATAACGGCAGAAGGATCGCCCGATGACCGGCCCCCCTGCGGCCACCTCTGCCCTGTCGCTTGTCGGGCTGCTGGTGCTCTGGATCGTGGCGGCGGCGCTGACCGCCGACCCGCAGATCCTGCCGCAGCCACGGGCGCTGGTGCAGCCCTTCCTGCGCGAGACCTCTTCCGGCGAATTGCCCTACCACCTTGGCGCGACGCTCTGGCGGGTGGCCTGGGCCTTAGCGCTGGCCATGGGGCTGGGCATCGCGCTGGGGCTGGTCATGGGGCGGTCGGACCGGGTGAATCGCTGGCTCGATCCGTGGCTGGTGGTCTTCCTGAACCTGCCCGCGCTGGTGCTGATCGTGCTCTGCTATCTCTGGATCGGGCTGAACGAGACGGCGGCCATCCTTGCCGTGACGCTGAACAAGATCCCCAATGTCGCGACCGTGGTGCGCGAAGGCGCGCGGGCGCTGGACCCCAACCTCGACGCCATGGCGCGGGTCTACCGGATGTCGGCGCTGTCGCGGCTGCGGCATGTGACCCTGCCGCAGCTGGCGCCCTTCATCACCGGGGCGGCGCGGGCCGGGATCGCGGTGATCTGGAAAATCGTGCTGGTGGTCGAATTCCTTGGCCGCTCGTCGGGCGTCGGTTTCCAGATCCACCTCTATTTCCAGCTTTTCGACGTGGCCATGGTGCTGGTCTACGCCCTGTCCTTCATCGCCGTCATGCTGGTGGTCGAGTGGCTGGTGCTGCAACCACGGGAGCGCCGCGTGCGCCGCTGGAGGCAGGCGTGATCGCGGTCGACGTCACCTCGAAACGCTTCGGAGCCACGCAGGTGCTGGGCCGCGTGCGCTTCGACGTCGCGCCGGGCGAGACGGTGGCGCTGCTCGGGGCCTCGGGGATCGGCAAGTCGACGCTGCTGCGGATCGTGGCGGGGATCGACAGCGATTTTCAGGGCCGGGTGACGCGCCCCGACGCCACGGCCATCGTCTTTCAGGAGCCGACCCTGCTGCCGTGGCGCTCGGCGCTGGACAACCTGCTCTTGACCCAGCCGGGGCTGGACAAGCCCGCCGCCCGGGCCGCGCTGCAGCGTGTCGGCCTTGCGGGCAGGGGCGATGCCTTTCCCGGCCAGTTGTCGCTGGGCCAGCAGCGGCGGCTGTCGCTGGCGCGGGCCTTTGCCGGGCGCCCGGCCTTCCTGATCATGGACGAGCCCTTCGTCTCGCTTGACCCGGAACGGGCTGCTCAGATGATCGGCCTGACCGAGGCGCTGATCGCCGAAACCCGGCCCGCGACCCTGTTCGTCACCCATTCGCGGGCCGAGGCCGACCGCCTTGCCGACCGCGTGCTGGTGCTGTCGGGCCAGCCCGCCACGCTGGAGGCCTGAGGCGCGCCGCGTGTCCCGGCCCTGTCGCTGATCGGTGCCGACCGCATTCGCCCCGGCGCCGTGCTGCCCGACCTGCGGGGCCGCGCCCGGTCCCGACCGGGTCTTCTGCAGCGGGCGGAATAGGGGCCGCAGGCTGCCCTATCAGGCATCCGCATCCGACAGGCCCGGAAAACAGGCGTTCCGCCCGGCCTCTGCAAACCCGCGCGAGATGGTTGCATTACGGTGCATTTCGGCTAGCTTTCCGGTGGGGAGGATTGGCCATGCAACACTTCAAGATGGTCGACTCGGGGCCTTCGGTTTCCACGGTGCTTATCGTGGACGATCATCCGCTGTTCATCGACGCGCTTGCATCCGCACTGGAAGGCGTGTTTCGCGGCGTGACCGTCCGCAAGGCCGGGTCGCTTGGCGCCGCGCTGAAGGCGCTGGACGAAGGGTTCCGCCCCGATCTGGTGATGTTCGACCTGAAGCTGCCGGACGTGCACGGCATTTCCGGCTTCGTGACCCTGCGGGCAAGGGTGCCGGACGTGCCGATCCTGGTGATCTCGTCGCTGACCTCGCGCGCCGTGGTCACGGCGCTGATGCAGGAGGGCTCTGCGGGGTTCCTGACCAAGGACACCCCGGTCGAAGAGCTTCAGTCGGTGCTGGGCGAGATCGCCAAGGGCCGCAAGCATGTGCCCAAGGACTACCGCGACGAAGGCGAAGGGGAAGAGCCCCTGCCAGAGGGCCTGCAAGGCAACCTCGCCTCGCTGACGCCGCAACAGCAGAAAGTCATGAAGCTGATCTGCGCCGGCAAGCCCAACAAGCAGATCGCCTACGAGCTGCAGCTGGCCGAGGCGACGGTAAAGGCCCATATCACCGCCCTGCTGCGGCGTCTTGGCGTGCGCAACCGCACGCAGGCGGCGCTGATGGTCGAGGCGGCGCGCGCCAGCGCCATCGCCACGGAAGAAGAGCCCGAGACCCGCAACTTCCTGTGCCACTGACACCACGGGACTGCCATGCGTGACGATGATTTCCCCCGCGAGGGGCCGTCCTACGTGACGGTCTCGCATTCCCATTCGGACGACCCGCGCACCGCCGTGGCGGAAGCGGCGGGCAGGATCAGCCTGCCCGATACCTGTTTCGTGCTGGCCTTCCTGCCCGCGGCGCTGGACTGCGAAAGCGTCGCCGAGGCGCTGAACGCCCACCTGCCGGGGGTGCCGGTCTTCGGCTGCACCACGGCGGGCCAGATCACCGCCGAGGGCTATCAGAACGACGCCCTGCTGCTGATCGCCTTCAGGCGCGAGAATTTCCGCTGTTCCTCGGCGCTGTTCACGCCGCTGAAGCCGCTGTCCATCGCCTCGATCGTCGAAACGGTCGGCAAGCGGAATGCCAAGTTCACCCATACCGCGGGCTGGAACCGGCTGGCGCTGGTCTTTGCCGACGGGTTGTCCAAGCAAGAGGACCTGCTGGCCTCGGTGCTGGAATCGGTGCTGGAGGGCATCCCGGTCTTCGGTGGTTCCGCCGGGGACGGGTTGTCCTTCGACCGCACGATGATCCTGCATGACGGCGCCTGTCACGACAACGCTGCCCTGCTGCTGCTGGTGGAAACCAACCTGCAGTACCAGGGCCTCAGCTTCGACCATTTCCTGCCCGCCGGGCGCGAACTGGTGATCACGCAGGCGCTGACCGAGGAACGGCTGGTGCTGGAAATCAACGGCGCCCCCGCCGCGCAGGAATACGCCCGGCTGATCGGCTGCGCGGTCGAGGACCTGTCGCCGCAGGTCTTCGCCGAGAACCCGATGCTGGTCTGCCACAGGAACAACCACTACATCCGCGCCGTCGCGGGCATCCACGAGGCGCAGGCCATGTCCTTTCTTGCCGCCATCGACGACGGGCTGATCATGACGCTGGGGCGCGGCAAGGAGATCCTGCCGACGCTGGAGGCAGAGCTGGACCTGCGCACGCCCGCAGGGGCGCCGCCCGACTTCATCCTCGCCTTCGACTGCGTGCTGCGAAAGCTGGAGATTGAGCAGAAGCAGCTGGGCGCGCAGGTCTCGGACATCTTCCGGCGGCACAGCGTCTTCGGCTTCAACACCTACGGCGAACAGCACCGCGGGCTGCACATGAACCAGACCTTCGTCGGCATCGCCTTCTTCGATCCGGAGGAGGTCGCCTGCATTGATGAACCTGATCGACCCCGATGAAGCGCTGGAAACCCGGCTGGAGCGGCAGAACAAGATCATCAACGCGCTGGTGCGCCGCGCCACCCGGCAGAACGACATCGGCCAGACCGCCTACAGCGCCTTCCAGTCGGCCATCGAGTTGCAGGCGCAGGTCGCCGCCAAGAACCGCGATCTGGAACGCGCCACGACCGAACTGGAAAGCGTCCGGGTCGAACGCGAGCGCACGCGCAAGAACCTCGACGAGGCGCTGTCTGCCATGGGCGAGGGCTTTGCGCTCTTCACCGAGGGGCGGCTGGACGTCTGCAACGACCTGTTCCGCAACATCCTGCCCGACATATCCCCGCGCCTGACGCCGGGGCTGTCGCTGCAGGGCTATTTCGCGCTGATGGGCGACAGCCGGCACCTGGTCTCCACCGACCGGCAGATCGGGTCTACCGCCATGGCCGCCCCCTCCGGTTCGCTGGTGATCGAGCTGACCGGCGACCGCTGGTATCAGCTTTCGGTGCAGCGCACCTCGTCCGAGAACATGATCCTGCTGCTGACCGAGATCACCTCTATCGTGCGGCAGAACCGCAGCGAGAAAGAGCACCTGATCGACAGGCAGGCCGATTATTTGCAGGCGGTCTTCGAGAACATGACATCGGGCATCTGCACCTTCTCGGCAGAGGGTGAGGTGGTCATGCACAACCAGCAGTTCCGGCAATTGTCGGGGCTGCCCTACACGGCGCTGCAAAAGGGCATGACCCTGACGCGGCTGCTGCACCTGCTGTCCAGCCGGGGTTACATCGCGGAACGCGCGCTGTTGCAGGTGGACGTCTGGCGCCAGCGGCTGATGCGGAAGGGCCGGGTGCGGCGGCAGGTGCGCAGCCGCACCGGGCAGGTCTTCGACCTGCAGGCCAACCTTCTGCCCGACGGCGGCTTCATCGTGGAACTGAAGGACGTGACGCTGGAAAACCGCGCCACCGAGACGCTGGAAAACCGCGTGACGGAACGCACGGCGGAACTGACCCGCACCAACGAGCGCCTGACCCAGCAATACGAGGAAAAGGCCCGTGTCGAAGAGGAACTGCGGCTGGCCAAGGAACGCGCCGAGGCGGCGGTGCGCTCGAAGACGCGCTTTCTGGCGGCGGCCTCACACGACCTTTTGCAGCCGATCAACGCGGCCAAGCTGCTGATCGCCACGCTGAAGCAGAACGCGGTGGATACGGTCCACGCGCCGATGATCGACCGGCTGAAGGGGGCGTTTTCCTCGATAGAGCAACTGCTGCACGCGCTTCTGGACATCTCGCGGCTGGACAGCAGCGATCAGGACACGGTGCATCCGACGGTGCTGAGCCTCGGGTCGATCATGCAGGGCGTCTTCGAGGACCAGATGCCGCTGGCCGAACAGCGCGGGGTCGATCTGCGCATGGTGTCCTGCCCGGTGCATGTGCGCTCTGACCCGACCTACCTGCTGCGCTCGGTGCAGAACCTCGTGGTGAACGCGATCCAGTACTCGCAACCCGGCGGGCGCGTGCTGATGGGCTGCCGCAGGCGCGGCGACAAGATAGAGCTTCAGGTCTGGGATACCGGCATCGGCATCGGCGAAGAGGACCAGGGCCGCATCTTCGAGGAATTCGCCCGCGCCGGGAACGTGCCGTCGGGGTCGGGCGTGGGGCTGGGCCTGTCCATCGTGGAACGCACCTGCCGCCATCTGGGGCACCGGCTCTGGATGCATTCCGAGATCGGCGTCGGGTCGGTCTTCTGCATCGAATTCGACCCGGTCGACGGCGCCGACCTGATCCCCGAGCCGCAGCCCGGCCCGGCGGTGATCGGCGACGTGCCGATGGACCGCATCGCGCTGGTCGTCGAGAACGACGCCAACGTGCTCTTTGCCACCACCCAGACGCTGGAGACATGGGGCGCCAGCGTCCTGCCCGCCGGGTCCACCGCCGAGGCCCTGCAGCATGTGCGCGATATCGGCATGGCGCCGGACATCCTTCTGGTCGACTACCAGCTGGACGATCAGGACACCGGCATCGCCGCGATCCGCGCGATCCGGGCCGAAACCGGCGTCGAGGTGCCCGCCATCATGATCACCGCCGACCGGCGCGAAAGCCTGCGGCAGGCCGGGGAAGAGATGGGCTTTGCGGTGATGACCAAGCCGGTGCAGGTGTCACGGCTGCGCCCGCTGATCGAATGGAAGATCCGCGAACACGCGCAGCGCGCCGCCGCCGCTGACGGCAATGCCGGGGGGACGGCGGGCGCCAGCCGCCCAGCCTTGGCTGACGACGGCTTGCGGCAAGGCAATGCCGGTGGCCGCTGGTTGCGCGGACGACGGGGCTGTCCACGCGCCGCAGCGGAGGCGGAGGGATGGCGGCGCATGCCTCTGGGTGGTGTCGGAAAAAATGCGGGTGACCTGCGGCGGGCGCGGGCCGCGCCGGTCTGCGCGGCAGGCGCGGTCCCGGGCAATGGATGCAATCGCAGCGGGCCCATCGATAGGGGCGGGGCAATTGGCCGTCGTGACCGGCGCAGCACCCGGAAATTCAGTGAAAACAGGCCTCTAGCGGATCTTCCGGGCCAGCCCCTTTCCCGGGAAACCATGCCGGTGGCCCCCCGGTCCCGCCCCCGGCCGCGTCATGCAAACTATAGTCTGCATTGTTCGGTATACCCTGGCCTTCCATAGTGGCTATCAAGGATGTGCCTGCCCCTGAAACCGTGGGCACGATAAGAGGATACAGACGATGAGAACACGCGCCGCCGTGGCCCTCGAGGCCGGCAAACCCCTTGAAATCATGGAAGTCGAGCTGGAAGGCCCCAAGGCCGGAGAGGTCCTTGTCGAGATCAAGGCAACCGGGCTGTGCCACACCGACGAATTCACCCGCTCGGGTGACGACCCCGAAGGCATCTTCCCCGCGATCCTCGGCCACGAAGGCGCCGGTATCGTTCTGGAAGTGGGCGAGGGCGTGACCACGCTGAAGCCGGGCGACCACGTCATCCCGCTGTATACGCCCGAGTGCCGCGAGTGCGCGTCCTGCCTGTCCGGCAAGACCAACCTCTGCACCGCGATCCGCAACACGCAGGGCAAGGGCCTGATGCCGGACGGCACCACCCGCTTCAAGATGCTGGATGGCACGCCGATCCATCACTACATGGGCTGCTCGACCTTCGCGAACCACACCGTGATGCCGGAAATCGCGCTGGCCAAGGTGCGTGAGGACGCGCCCTTCGACAAGATCTGCTACATCGGCTGCGGCGTCACCACCGGCATCGGTGCGGTGATCAACACCGCCGGCGTCGAGATCGGTTCCACCGCCGCGGTCTTCGGTCTGGGCGGCATCGGCCTGAACGTGATCCGGGGCCTGCGCATGGCGGGCTGCGACATGATCATCGGCGTCGACCTGAACGACGACAAGGCGGAGATGGCGAAGAAGTTCGGCATGACGCATTTCGTCAACCCCTCGAAGGTCGAGAACACGGTGCAGGAGATCGTCAACCTGACCAAGCGCGGCAACGACCAGATCGGCGGCGTCGACTACTCGTTCGATGCGACCGGCAACGTCAAGGTGATGCGCGACGCGCTGGAATGCTCGCACCGTGGCTGGGGTGTCTCGGTCATCATCGGCGTGGCCCCGGCGGGCGCCGAGATCAGCACCCGCCCGTTCCAGCTGGTCACCGGCCGGGTCTGGAAGGGCACCGCCTTCGGTGGCGCCAAGGGCCGCACCGATGTGCCGAAGTTCGTCGACTGGTACATGGACGGCAAGATCGAGATCGACCCGATGATCACGCACAAGCTGACGCTGGACGAGATCAACCACGGCTTCGAGCTGATGCACGAAGGCAAGTCGATCCGCGCCGTCGTGGAATTCTGAGGCCGCAATGGAGACGATTTCCGAGAACCGGAGCTTTGACGGCGTGCAAGGTGTATACAAGCACGCCTCTGACGCCTGTGGCTGCGATATGACCTTCGCGGTCTACCTGCCGCCGCAGGCGGCCGAAGCGCCGGTGCCGGTGCTGTGGTACCTGTCGGGCCTGACCTGCACGCATGAGAATGCGATGACCAAGGCGGGCCTGCAGGAACATGCCGCGATGCACGGGCTGGCCGTGGTCTATCCCGATACCTCGCCGCGCGGCGAGGGGGTGGCCGACGATGCGGCCTATGATCTGGGGCAGGGGGCGGGGTTCTACGTGAACGCCACCCGCGACCCGTGGAAGCCGCATTTCCGCATGTACGACTACGTGCTGACCGAACTGCGCGACCTCGTGTCGGGCAACTTCGCGGTGCAGGACCGTCACGGAATCACCGGCCATTCCATGGGCGGGCACGGGGCGCTGACCATCGCGATGCGCAACCCGGACCGGTTCCAGTCTCTCTCGGCCTTCGCGCCGATTGCCAATCCGACGCAATCCGACTGGGGTCGCAAGCAGCTTTCCGCCTATCTGGGCGACGACGAGGCCAGCTGGGCGGACCATGATGCGACGTTGTTACTAGAGGACAAAGGCTGGCAAGGCGATATTCTCGTCGACCAGGGTGGGGCGGATCAGTTCCTTGATCTGTTGAAGCCCGAAGCCCTCGCGGGGATGATGACCCGCCGCCGCCAGCCCGGGACGTTTCGGATGCAGAAAGGCTATGATCATTCGTACTTCTTCGTGAACTCCTTCGCGGGGGATCACGTTGCCTGGCACGCTGAGCGGCTCTACTGAGCAAAACCGGAAATCAGGAAACAGAACATGATCAAGCAAGCAATCGCCGCCAGCCTCGTGACCCTGCTGCCGCTCGCAGTGGCCGCGCAGGAAGGGGATGCCGAGAAGGGCGAGCGGGTGTTCCGCAAGTGTCAGGCCTGCCACGCGGTGGGCGAGGACGCCAAGAACAAGGTCGGCCCGGCGCTGAACGGCATCATCGGCAGCACCATCGCCAGCGTCGAGGGGTTCAGCTACTCCAGCGTGCTGGCCGACATGGGCGCCGAGGGCAAGACCTGGACCGAAGAAGAGCTTGCCGCCTTCCTCGAAAAGCCGCGCGACTATGCCAAGGGCACCAAGATGGCCTTTGCCGGTCTGCGCAAGGAAGAGGAACGCGCGAACGTGATCGCCTATCTCGCCACCTTCTCGGAAGAGGCAGACGGCGGGTCGTGACCTGAACCCTTTGTCCTGCCCGCCGGGGTCTTCCGGCGGGCAGGACAGCATGCGGCGCGGCCTGACCCGTGCCGCTACGCGCAGCTGTCGCGGCAAGATGCAACGCCGCATGCGCCTTGAGCCTTCGGGCAGGCGTTTCGCCGGTCCCGAATGGCCCCGTCCTTCCTGGGGGATAGGTGGCGGGCAGGCATCGCCGCCATCGCGGGCCGCCCGCAAGGCTCTGCCCGGCGCAAGGCGCGTCGGCGCCGAAGCCGCCTGCGACCCGGGCAACAGGGCGCTGATTTCACCGACCTTCTGCCGCAGAGGCAACCGCAGACTCCGCCCCCGGGGCGCTGTCAGCATGATCGGCAAGCGGTCCGGTGCTGCGGAGAGGCATCAGCGTGATGACCAGCAGGTACGGCGCTGCGGAGAGGCTGCGAGTTCCTATGGTGGAGGACAGCAAGGGCCCCGTGCCGCGCGCGATTGTCCGGGGGCCTGGCTGACGCAACTGGACAGGGCGCCCGAAGCGGGGCGCATGACCGGGGTGACGGGCGTTTGGCGTGTCGGGCCAGGGCCGTTCGCGATTGCTTTTGGGAAGTGGTGCCGCTGAAGGGACTCGAACCCCCGACCCCATCATTACGAATGACGTGCTCTACCAGCTGAGCTACAGCGGCACTGGTGGGCGGCCTCTTAGCAGGCCGCCCGACCAAGGGGAAGGGCTATTTTGCCGCCGTCCGCGCCTGCGGTTCGTCCTCGACGATCTCGGCATCCTCGGCCACCGGGGCTGCCGGGGCCGCCACGGTGTCCGCGCCGGGATCGGCGGTCTCGACCTCGATCACGCCGGGCACCTCGTTCTCTTCGACCGGCACGGGGGCTGTTTCGTCGGCGCCGGAGCCGACCAGCAGCGGCAGCATGTTGGCGCCTGCGGGCAGCACCACCTCGGCCTGCGGCGGGGTCTTCCACGACAGCGTGTCGAAGGCCTGGCAGTTTGTGCAGATCGGCGTCCATTCCGCGTGGATCGTGTTGCAGTTGTCGCAGACCCACTGCGGCCCGCGCGGCGCGGTCAGCGCCTTGGCCAGCCAGCCACGCACCACCGCGTCGGACGCGCCCTCGCCCTTCTCGATGGCGGCCATGATCGCCAGAACGCGGGCGTCCGGGTCGGTCTGGGCCAGATCGCCAAGGGCGCGCCGCGCCTCGGGGAAGTGCTCTGCGGCGAGGTTCAGTTCCGCCCGCAGCAGCTTCGTCTCGCGGTGCTCGGGGTTGATCCGGGTGAGATGCGCAAAGCGCTTCACGCGCTCGTCCGGTGTCTCGTTCGGCTCGATGGCGGCGAAGGCGGCGGCCAGATCCGGGTGCGGATGGCTTTCCCACGCCTTCTTGATGACCCGCACGGCGTTGCGCTTGCGGTCCTGCGCGATGTAGCCCTCGGCGGCCATGGCGGCGGCGGGGATCAGGTCGGGCGAGTTGCGGTTGGCCTCGATCGCCTGCTCGGCGGCCTTGCCGCTGGCCTCGGCGTCGTCGATCTCTGTCGCGGCGGACAGGGCCAGAACCGCATCGCGGCGCTTGTAGACGTCACGCGGCAGCGAGCCGTGCTTCAGCTTCGCGGTCAACGTCTTGCGGGCCCCGGCCCAGTCGTGCTTTTGCGCCTGAAGCTGTAGCAGCGTGTCCTGCACCTCGGTGTGCTTGGGTTTCAGCGCGAAGGCCCGTTCCGCCAGTTGCAGGGCGGTGTCGGTGTCGCCCGCCGCCAGCTTCTGCTTCATGATCCCGCGCACGCCGACAAAGCGGGTGTTCTCGTTCTTCAGAAGGCGCTTGTAGGTCTCTTCGGCCTTGCGATGGTCGCCCGCCATCTCGGCGGCCTGCGCCGCCACCAGATCGGTCAGCTCGGGCTTTTGCAGGTATTTCTCGGCCCGTTGCGCCTTGGCGATGGCCAGCCGCCCCTCGCCCGAGGCCAGCGCCATAAGCCCCTCGGACAGCGCCTGATAGCCCTTCTTCTCGCGGTTGCGGTCGAAGTAGCGCGACAGCGAGGTTTCGTCCCCGTTGATGAACTTCAGCACGGCGATCAGCAGGCCGAACAGCTTGAAGACCAGCCAGACGGCGACGACCAGAAGGATCGCGGCGATCACGGATTGCAGCGGGCCAAGGGTGAATTCCATCCCCGCCACGGTGATCTGCAACCCGCCAGAGCTTTCCATCAGGTAGCCTGCGCCAAGGGTCAACGCGCCCACGAGGGCGACGAACACGACGATCTTTGTGAGTGACCAAAGCATATTATTCAGACCCTTGTTCGTTATCCAAATCCTTGCCGAGCGCCGAAGCGGCATCCAGCGCGTCGCGGCGCAGGGTGGCCTGTTCGGTCCAGCCGGCAAGTTCGGCCTGTGCCTCGGGCGGCAGGGCCTCCAGTTCGGTCAGGGCCGTGGCGATGTCGCCCGCCTTGACCGCCGCCTCTGCCCGGCTCAGCACCGCGTCGGGGTCGTCGCCCTCGCGCGGGATGACAGAGCGGGCGCCAAGCTGGCTTTGCAGGAAGCCGCCGATGCCGCCGCCTGCCTCCGTGTCGGCGGCCCGGGCCGCGCGCAGCGCCGCGCGGGCCGGTTCGGGGAAGCTTTCGGCCAGCGCGGTCACGGTGGGCACGCCGGTTTCGGCGCTGGCCACCAGCGCGTCGGGCACCGCGACGGCGTTTTCCTGAAGCACCGCCAGCGGGTCGGTGAAGGGCCTGCCGTCCTGCGCCCGCGCGGTCAGTTCCGCCAGCGCGGCGCGGCTTTCGGCCAGCACCGCCTTGGCGTCGGCCTGCGCCTCGGCCTCCAGCGCCTCTTGGGCCAGTGCCTCGATCTCTTCGCGTTCGGCGGCGATGGCGGCGCTTTGCTGGGCGATCTCGCTGCGCAGGTTTTCAAGCTCGCGCTCGTAGGCGGCAATCGCCTCGGGCGAGACCGTGTCCGCCACCGGCGCCTTTTCCAGCGCGGTCAGGCGTTCGTCCAGCGCGGTCAGCGCCGTGCCAAGGTCGGCAAGGCCGGTTTCGCCGCTGGCAACACTGTCCTGAAGGCCGGTGATCGCGGTCGCCAGCGCGGCGGTGTCGAGATCGCCCAGGGCACCCTCGGTCGCACTCAGGCGGCTGGAAAGGTCGGACAGGCTGGCGTCCAGCGTGGCAATCCGGTCGCCCTGCGCCTGAAGCGCGGACCGGGTTTCGGCCACGAAGGGGTCTTCTTCCTCGTCGGCACCGAAGCCCACGAAGCCGCCCGCCGCAAAGCCGATCCCGGCGGCGATCACGCCACCCAGCAGCATCGGGACAAAGCCGCCCCTGCGTTCCACCACCGTCTTCTCGACGATCTGGGGCTCCGGCGACGCGGCGGCCTGGGTGTCGTCCCCGGCCGAGGACGGTGACGGGGGTTCCCCCTCTGGTCCGGTCGCGCTGCGGGGCGGGTCGAGCGTGTCGTCCTCGGCGCCGCTGACGGGTTCCTCGGGGGCGGTGTCGGCACCGCCGAGGCTGTCAGAACCCGCGACGGTGTCGCGTCCGACGCCATAGGTGTCCTCGACCGTGGTGGTGTCCTCGGCGGCCAGCGTGTCGGCGCCTGTCACGGTATCGCCGGCCTCCGCTGCGGCGCTGTCCGCCTCTGCGGCACCGGCGTGGCCCGTATCGTCCCCCGCGAGGCCGTCAGAGACGTCGGCGGCGACATTGTCCGCGGTCGTGTCGGCAGAGGCCGCGTCGCCGCCAAGGGTATCGGCGGGCTCTGCGGTGGCCGCGACGGTATCCGTGGCGTCAGCGCTTTCGACGGTGTCGGCGGTTTCGGTGGCCCCGAGCGTATCGGGCGCCTCGGCGCCAAGGGTGTCCTCGACCGTGGTCGCGGTCTCTGCGGCGGGGGTGTCGGCGCCGTCAACGGTATCCGGGACAGAGGTCACGGTGTCGTCGCCTGCCGCCGCGTTGCTCTTCTTCGGCGTCGTGCGCCGTGTTGAAGCCGTGCTCCGGCGGGTGCTGCTGCCGGTGCCGCCCTTGCCCCGTGTCGATCGTGCCACGTTCGTCTATCCTTTCCCGCCCGGCCTGTGCTGCCGGATCAATGCTCCCCCGCGCGTGCCCGGCGAAGCAGGTCCGCGACCAGTTCCCGCATGCTGGCCGAGTCGGGCCGCGATGCGATCTTCAGGTCCTGTTTATGCAGTGGCGCAAGCGCCTTGGCCACCGCTTCGCTCATCGCCGCGACAAGAAGCGGCGCCTGAACCTCCAGTTCGGAGAATAATGCGCCCGTGCGCGGAGAAAAGACCGGAGCGACGATGGTCTCGGGTCCGGACAGGGCGGCGCGGGCCTCTGGCGTCGGTGGCAGGGCGGGCTGTTCGTAGAGAATGGCCGTCGCCACGGGCAGCCCGGCGGCGGTCAGGCGCGGCGCGACGTCGCCGCGCGCGTGTCGGCCCCGGATATGCAGAAGCGGGCCGGGCGGGCGGCGCTCTTTCAGGATGGCGATCAGCGTCTCTGCAAAACCGTCGGCGGCAAGGGCCGTCATCCCGGCCGCGCGGGCGGCCTCTGCCGTGGCCTCGCCCACGGCGAAGGCAGGCAGGGGCGGGCCGCCAAGGGCGCGATAGGCGGCGACGCCGTTGACAGAGGTGAAGATCAGCCCCCTGAAGCCGTCCATGTCGGGCAGCGCGCCGGTGGGCGCGATGCCGATCAGCGGCGAGATCACAAGGCGGAAGGGCCCGGCATCCGCCAGCGTGGCGGCAAAGGCACGGGACTGCGCCTCGGGGCGGGTCAGCAGGAGGACGGGCAGGGTCAAGCGGGGGCTCCCGGGATTGTGGGACAGCACCGGCGGTGGTACTCGCTGACGGCAGGCAAGGCAATGGAAGGCCGCATGACCGATCCCCTCATCCTCGGACTGGAAAGCAGCTGCGACGACAGCGCCGCCGCGCTCACGCGCGGGCGCGACGTGCTGGCCTCGGTCGTGAAGGGGCAGGGCGCCCTGCACGCGGCCTATGGCGGCGTCGTCCCAGAAATCGCCGCCCGCGCCCATGCGGAACGGCTGGATCTCTGTGTCGAAGAGGCGCTGGCCGAGGCGGGCGTGACGCTGCGCGCGGTGGATGCCATCGCGGTGACGGCGGGGCCGGGGCTGATCGGCGGCGTGCTGTCGGGCGTGATGCTGGCCAAGGGGCTGGCGGCGGGGCTGGGCAAGCCGCTGGTGGGGGTGAACCACCTTGCGGGCCACGCGCTGACGCCGCGCCTGACCGACGGGCTGGCCTTTCCCTACCTGATGCTGCTGGTCTCGGGCGGGCATTGCCAGTTCCTGACCGTGCGCGGCCCGCAGGATTTCAGCCGCCTCGGCGGCACCATCGACGACGCGCCGGGCGAGGCCTTCGACAAGACCGCCCGCCTCTTGGGCCTGCCGCAGCCCGGCGGCCCCTCGGTCGAGGCCGAGGCGCTGAAGGGCGACGAGAGGCGCTTTCGCTTTCCGCGCCCGCTGCTGGACCGGCCCGGCTGCGACCTGTCCTTTTCCGGGCTGAAGACCGCGCTTCTGCGCCAGCGCGACCAGATCGTGGCGGCGCAGGGCGGGCTGACGCGGCAGGACCGCGCCGACCTGTGCGCCGGGTTTCAGGCGGCGGTGCGCGACGTGCTGGCCGAAAAGGCGCGGCGCGCCATCTCTCTTTACATGGACGAAGCCCCCGCATCCCCCGCCCTTGCCGTCGCCGGCGGCGTCGCCGCCAACCGTGCCCTGCGCGGTGCCCTTGAAGCCCTCTGCGCCGAGACCGGCCTGCGCTTTACCGCGCCGCCGCTGGCGCTGTGCACCGACAACGCGGCGATGATCGCCTATGCGGGCGGCGAACTGTTCGCGGCGGGCGTGACCCACGACATGGACCTTGCCGCGCGCCCGCGCTGGCCGCTGGACCGGACCGCGGCGCCGCTGGTGGGATCGGGCAAGAAGGGGGCAAAGGCATGAAGATCGCGATCCTCGGCGGGGGCGCCTTCGGCACGGCCCTTGCGGTCTCGCTTGCGGCCAACGGGCCGGTGACGCTGTGGGCGCGTAACGCGGACGCCTGGCAGGGGCGCCGCTGTCCCAAGCTGGAGGGCGTGACCCTGCCCGCCCCGGTGACCCTGACCGGTGACGTGGCACAGGCGCTGGCGGCTGACGCGCTGCTGTTCGCGCTGCCGATGCAAAGCCTTGCGGGGGTGCTGGAGGCCCTGCCCGGCGCGCTGGACGGCAAGACGCTGGTGGCCTGCTGCAAGGGCATCGACCTGCACCGCCTGACCGGCCCCGCCGCGATCCTCGGCAGAGCGCGCCCCCGAGGCGGTGCCCGCCATCCTGACCGGCCCGAGCTTTGCCGCCGACATCGCGCGCGGCCTGCCCACGGCCCTGACGCTGGCCTGCGCCGACGAGGACCGGGGCAAGGCGTTGCAGGCGGCGCTGTCGACGCCTGCGCTGCGGCTCTACCGCTCGCGAGACGTGATCGGGGCGGAACTGGGCGGCGCGCTGAAGAACGTCATCGCCATCGCCTGCGGCGCCTGCATCGGGGCGGGCCTTGGCGACAGCGCCCGCGCCGCCCTGATGACCCGCGGCTTCGCCGAGATGACCCGGCTGGCCGCGCGTCTGGGGGCGAAGCCCGAGACCCTCGCGGGCCTCTCCGGGCTTGGTGACCTGACGCTGACCTGCACCTCGGACCTGTCGCGGAACTACCGTTTCGGCCTTGCACTGGGCCGGGGGCAGGATTTCGACCCCGCCACCACCGTCGAAGGCGCCGCCACCGCGCAGGCCGCCGACAGCCTTGGCCGCCGCGACGGCATAGCGCTGCCCATCTGCGGCGCCGTCGCGCAGCTGACGCAGGGCGGCTTGACGGTGCCCGAGGCCATGGACCAATTGCTGACACGACCGCTGAAGGAGGAATGAGACATGCTCGTCGCCCTGTTCGCCCATGACAAGGACGGTGCCCTGCAGACCCGCAAGGACAACCGGCAGGCCCATCTGGACTACATCGAAGCCACCGGCGTGGTGACGCAGGCCGGGCCGCTGATGGACGCGGCGGGGGAAATGTGCGGCAGCCTCGTGATCCTCGACGTCGCGGACATGGACGCGGCCCGCAACTGGGCCGACAACGATCCCTACGCGCAGGCGGGCCTGTTCGAAAGCGTCACCCTGACCGAATGGAAGAGGGTGATCGGATGAGCTTCTGGCTCTTCAAGTCGGAACCCTCGACCTGGTCCTGGCAGGATCAGGTCGCCGAGGGCGACGCGGGCGAAGAGTGGGACGGCGTCCGCAACTACCAGGCGCGCAACTTCATGCGCGAGATGAAGGTGGGCGAGCGCGGCTTCTTCTACCACTCGCAGAAAGAGCGGGCCGTGGTCGGAACGGTCGAGGTCATCGCCGCGGCCCACCCCGACAGCAAGACCGACGATCCGCGCTGGGAATGTGTGGACATCAAGGCGGTGCAGGCGGCGAAACGCCCGGTCACGCTGGACGAGATCAAGGACGACCCCCGGCTGGCGGATATGGTGCTGGTGAAGAACTCGCGCCTTTCGGTGCAGCCGGTCACCGCCGAGGAATGGCGCGTGGTCTGCGAACTGGCGGGGCTGGACCCCTAGGGCCCGTCGGGTCGGGGCGCCAAGCCGGGACATCGGGCAGGCCTCTGCCCGGGTGGGCGGTGGCCTTTGCATAGCGGACCTGCCTTGCCCTGCCTTACAGGGGAACGCGCGGGGGCGGGTCGTCACCAGAGGAGGTCCGGCGCCCCCTGCTGCGCCATCCGCCGGAAAGCCGTGCAGAGAGCCCTTGCCTGAAGGCCCGGCGCGGCGTCTACTGGGCCAGGCGGTGCGTGGGAGAAGGTCGATGCTGGACATTCTGAACGTCATACTCGCGACGGTGGTGGCCTTCGGGGCCGGTGCCGTCTGGTACATGAAGCTGGCCGAGCCATGGATGGCGGCGGCGGGCATTCCCGAGGACGCCGAGGGCAGGCCGCAGGGCGGCATGGACCCGAAGGTCATGGCCCTGACCTTCGTCATGCAGCTGGTGGTGGCCGGAATGATGCGCCACGTCTTCGCGCTGGGTGGGATCGACACGGTCGCCAAGGGGCTGGTGGCCGGGCTGGGGATCGGCCTGTTCCTCATCGCGCCGTGGATCGCGCTGAACTACGCCAATGCGATGCGGCCCTTCCGCCTGACGCTGATCGATGCGGGCTATGCGACGCTGGCCTGCACGCTGATGGGGATCGTGCTTACCCTGTTCTAGGGGCGCGGCAATAAAGCAATAAAACAGGGGGGTCCGACCGCACCCGGACCCCCCTGTCCACCCACGTGCTCCCTATACACCACACGTGAAACGGAAAATCGGTTCGGGCCTTCTGGCCGATGGGTCGGTTGTATCGCGGGCGTGCCCCGGGTGGCAAACGCCAAGTCCTTACAAATTCGCTAAAACCGGCGGCGGGCTTCGACGGGTCCGCCGTGCTGGCCCTTTGCGGGCCCGAGGGCTTTGGCCGCATCAAGCCGCGACCGGCCCCTGATTGCGTGTTAGGCTGACGCCAATCGAGGTTTGTCAGGAGGCTGTTGGATGTCCGCACCACTCACCATCTGGACGCTGGATTGGGTGCCGGAAGGCCCGCGCGGCTTTGTTCGTGACCTGCGGTTGCGATGGGCCGCGGAAGAGGCCGGTCTGCCCTACGAGGTGCGCAGCGTGCCGTTCGAGGACCGCGAAACAAATCACCTGGATCGCCAGCCCTTCGGTCAGGTGCCCTTCCTGTCGGACGGGGACCCGGAAGTCTTCGAGAGCGGCGCCTGTCTGCTGCATATCGGCCAGAAGAGCGAGACGCTGATGCCGACCGATCCGGTCGAAGCATCGGACACAGGGCAATGGATCTTTGCCGCGCTCAACTCGATCGAAATGGTTTCGGTGCCATGGTGGTTTCTGGAAATGAGCGGTGTCGGGGAAAACCCCCTGTCCGGCTGGCTTGGCAGTCGCCTTGGCCAGTTGGAAGACGTCCTGCAACAGCGCCAGTGGCTGGCCGCCGACCGCTTCACGCTTGCCGATCTGTTGATGGCGGACGTCCTGCGCGTCGAGAAGGTGCGGGGCTTCGGTCATCGCCCGGCCTCCGAGGCCTACGTGAGGCGCGTGACCGAAAGGGATGCCTTCAAGACGGCATTGGAGGCGCAGAAGGCTCATTTCGCGGCTGCGGATGCGGCCCGGGCCCAAGCCTCGGCCTGAAGGTCGCAGGCCGCGCAGGGCAGGCGGCAAGGCTGCGGCGGACGCAAAGGCAAAACCTGCCCCCGGACAAGCAAAAGGCCCCGCGCGGGGGCCTTTTTCGTCCGCTGCCGGACTGGTCAGCCGTAGACGGCTTCCTTGCCGAAATGCTTGGTCAGCATGTAGTAGACGACGGCGCGGTACTTGTTGCGCTCGGACTGGCCGTAGGTTTCGATCACCGTGTTGATCGCCTCCATCAGCTCGGGACCGTCGGACAGGCCCAGCTTCTTGACGAGGAAATTGTCCTTCACGGTCTCGATCTCGCCGGGCTGGCTGGCGGCGACGGTCGAGGAATCCGCGTTGTAGATCGCCGGGCCGCAGCCGATCGTGACCTTCGTCAGCAGATCCATGTCCGGCTCCATTCCGCACTTGTCGCGCAGATCCTCGGCGTATTTCTGGATCAACTCGTCCCGTTTTCCCATTGTCCGACTCCCTCGGTCCGTGACGGGGCTTCGCCCCTTTTGCTGTGTGGCTGCCAGTGCGGCAGATGCGGGCAGCCTAGCGGTTCCGACCCTCGTGGCAAGGAAAATGCTGGCGCCGCTTTCCCCGTTGTCAGCCGATCAGGGCCCGCAGGTCGGCGGCGGTCAGGGCGCCGGGCCGCAGATCCTCGCGCAGCATGCGGGCGGCCAGATCCAGCATGGCGGCGTTGGCGGGGGTGGGGATACCGTGCAGCCGCCCAAGCAGGACGATCTCGCCGTTGAGGAAATCCGTTTCCACCGAGCCGGTGCCGCGTTGCAGGCTTTGCGCGGTCGAGCCGCCCAGCGGCGCTTCGCCGGGAACATCGGTGACGTCGAGGATCCCGGCGCGGCGGGGGTCGTCGCGCCCGACGTCCGTCACGGCAATCCCGGCGGCAGTGAGCACGGCCTGCGCCTCGGTCTTCAGCCTTTCGTGCAACCCGCCGTCCCCGGCCCCCGGGCCAAGGCTGGCCATCACGATATTGCCGAGGTTCATCAGAAGCTTGCCGTACTTGGACTGCATGACCTCGGGCTGCGGATAGGCGGCGAAATTGGCGCGGTTCATGGCGGCGCAAAAGGCCGCGTCCGCCGCATCGGTGCCGCCGGGATAGCGGCCCACGTCGAAGATGCCAAAGCGGGGCCGGGCGTGGCAGACCACCTTGCCCGGTTCAAGAAAGGTCGAGGGCAGCAGGACGGTGACGCCGTGGACATTGGCGAACCGGCGCAGGGCGCGGCGTTCGTTCTCGACGCCGTTCTGCAGGCAGAAGACCGGCTGATCGCGGACGCCCGCCGCCACCAGCGCATCCAGCGCGGCCTCGGCGTGCTGGGTCTTCATGCACATCAGGATGGCGTCGTCCGGGCCGAAGGCGATCTCGGCGGGCGCGCCGACACAGTCGAGGCTGTGGGTCTCGTCGATCTCGGGTGTCTTCAGGCGCAGGCCGTGGGCGCGGATCGCCTCCAGCTGCGCGCCGCGGGCGATGCCCAGCACCTCTTGCCCCGACCGTGCCAGCGCCGCCGCGACGACGCCCCCGACGGCGCCCACGCCGTAGACGATGAACCGCATGTCTGCCTCCTGTGCTGTGCGCGGGCAGACTAGGGGCTGGGGCAGCGGGGGCAAGTCATCCCCGGGGCCGGAATGCGAAAAGGCCGGGCGCAGCGGCCCGGCCTGTCCGTAAGATGGGTCTGTGACCGGCTTTTGCCGGTCAGTAGCGGTAGTGTTCCGGCTTGAACGGACCCTCGGGCGAGACGCCGATATAGGCGGCCTGCTCGGTCGAGCAGGGTCGTCAGCTTCACGCCGATCCGGCCAAGGTGCAGGCGCGCGACCTTCTCGTCCAGATGCTTGGGCAGGATGTAGACGCCCGGCTTGTAGTCGTCGCCGTTCTTCCACAGCTCGATCTGCGCCAGCACCTGGTTGGTGAAGCTGGCCGACATCACGAAGGAGGGGTGGCCGGTGGCGTTGCCGAGGTTCAGCAGACGGCCTTCGGACAGCAGGATGATGCGGCTGCCCGAGGGCATCTCGATCATGTCCACCTGGTCCTTGATGTTGGTCCACTTGTGGTTCTTCAGCGCCGCGACCTGGATCTCGTTGTCGAAGTGGCCAATGTTGCCGACGATGGCCATGTCCTTCATCTCGCGCATGTGCTCGATGCGGATCACGTCCTTGTTGCCGGTGGTGGTGATGAAGATGTCGGCAGAGCCAACCACGTCTTCCAGCAGCACCACCTCGAAGCCGTCCATCGCCGCCTGCAGCGCGCAGATCGGGTCGGCCTCGGTCACCTTCACGCGGGCACCGGCACCGGCGAGCGAGGCGGCAGAGCCCTTGCCCACGTCGCCGTAACCGCAGACCACGGCGACCTTGCCGGCCATCATGGTGTCGGTGGCGCGGCGGATGCCGTCGACCAGCGATTCCTTGCAGCCGTATTTGTTGTCGAACTTCGACTTGGTGACAGAGTCGTTCACGTTGATCGCCGGGAAGGGCAGCTGACCCTGCTTTTGCAGCTCGTACAGGCGATGCACGCCGGTCGTGGTTTCCTCGGACACGCCCTGGATCGCGTCACGGGTCTTGGTGAACCAGCCCGGGCTTTCCTTCATGCGCTTGGCGATCTGCTTCTTGATCACCGCTTCCTCTTCGGACTGCGGCACCGGGATGATGTCCTCACCGGCCTCGGCGCGGGCGCCCAGCAGCACGTAAAGTGTGGCGTCGCCGCCGTCGTCGAGGATCATGTTGGCGCCCTCGGCGAACATGAACGACTTGTCGAGGTAATCCCAGTGCTCTTCCAGCGACTGGCCCTTGACCGCGAAGACCGGGATACCGGCCTCGGCGATGGCCGCCGCCGCGTGGTCCTGCGTCGAGAAGATGTTGCACGAAGCCCAGCGGACGTCGGCGCCAAGGGCCACCAGAGTCTCGATCAGCACGGCGGTCTGGATCGTCATGTGCAGCGAGCCGACGATGCGGGCGCCCGCCAGCGGCTTGCTTTCACCGAATTCGGCGCGGCAGGCCATCAGGCCCGGCATCTCGGTCTCGGCGATGTCCAGTTCCTTGCGGTCGAAACCGGCCAGCGCGATGTCCTTGACGACGTAATCCTGCGACATGAGTCTTTCCTCGAATGGCGTCTCGACCGGATCGGGCCCTCCCGCCGGTCATACGAGGGGGCGCTTATCATCCGGGCGGGTCCGGCACAACGTGCGGCTTTGGCGCAACGGCGGATATTCTCCGGGCAAATCGTGGCGTTTCGGAGCGACAATTGACACCGCAGGGCGATGGCCTATCCAGAGGGGGCAACAGGGCGGGCAGACACCGATGGACTTCGAGCACCGGATCAGCGTGAACGAGCACGGCTTTTATTGCGTGCCAGAGGCCTATGCCAAGCGCGAGATCCCGAAGATCCTGTCGCAGGGCGCGGTCTACGAGCCCGCCACCCTGCGGCTGATGGCCCGCCATGCCCGGGGCGGCGACATCGTGACCGGCGGCGCCTTCATCGGCGATTTCTTCCCGGCCCTGTCGCGGGCGCTGGCGCCGGGCTGCCGGGTCGTCAGCTTCGAGCCGAACCCGCTGTCGCGGGCCGCCGCCGAGCGGACCATCGCCCTGAACGGCCTGACCAATGTCGACCTGCACCCGGTCGCCGTGGGCGAAGGCCCCGACCGGCTGAACCTGCAACTGTCCCGAGAGGGCGGCAGCCCCTCCGCCGCCCGCGCAAAGATCGTCGCGGATCCCGATGCCGGAGAGACCACGCCCGTCGAGGTGGTGACGCTGGACAGTCTGGTGGCGCCGGGGCGCATCGTCTCTGTCCTGCACCTTGACGTCGAAGGCCACGAAAAGCCCGCCCTGCTGGGCGCCTCGCGCATCCTGTCGGAGAACCGCCCGCTGATCGTGCTGGAGGCAGAGCGCCCCTGGCAGCGCAAGATGTATGCCGAGTTCCTTGCCGAACACGCGCCGGGCGCGGGCTATACCTTCGCCGGCGGCATGGAGCGCAACGCCTTCTATCTACCCACATCCTGACAGGAGGACACGATGGCCCGTCCCCCCCGCGCATGGCAGCGCATGCTGTCCGTACCGCAGGCTTGACCTGCTGGACCCGACCCCCGTCGATGTCGAGATCGAGGACATCGCCCACGGCCTTGCCTTCGTGGCACGCTGGAACGGCCAGACGAAAGGCGATTTCGCGTTTTCCGTGGCCGAGCACTCGCTGCTGGTCGAGACGCTGTTCGGGCGGCTGGTGCCCAACGCGACCCCGGCGCAGCGGCTGACCGCGCTGCTGCACGATGCGCCCGAATACGTGATCGGGGACATGATTTCCCCGGTCAAGGCGGCGGTCGGGCCGGACTACGGCGTTCTGGACAAGCGGCTGTCGGCGGTGATCCACATCCGCTTTGGCCTGCCTGCGGTGACGCCCGCGCGGCTGAAACGGCAGATCAAGAAGGCCGACAATATCTCTGCCTGGATGGAGGCCACGCAGATCGCGGGCTTTACCCGGACCGAGGCAAACAAGTTCTTCGGGGCGCCGGACGAGGGCATGATCGCCGACCTGCAGATCGTCCTGCGCCCGCCGGTCGAGACCGAGGCCGATTTCACCGCGCGCCACGCGGCGCTTCTGGCGCAATGCTGAGCGTGCGCGCCATGGGCCGGGGCGACGTTCCGGCCTGCACCGACATCGTGAACCACACCATCGCGCTGGGTGGGTCGACCGCCTACGAAGACCCCTTCACGGAACCGGCCTTTGCCGCGCATCTGCTGGAGGAGCCAGCCGTCGCGAACGTCGCCCTTTGCGGCGGGCGCGTGGTCGGCTTTCAGGTCTGTTTCGATCTGGGCGAGGGGCTGTATTCCATCGGCAGCTTCACCGACCGGCAGGCCCCGGTGAAGGGCGCGGGCCGCGCGCTCTTTGCACAGACGCTGGCGGATTGCCGAAGCCGGGGCGGGCAGGCGATCCTTGCGAAGATCACCGCCGATAACACCGGCGGGCTGGCCTATTACGCGGCCATGGGCTTTGCCGACTGGCAGGTGATCCCCGGCGACCACATCCGCAAGGACGGGACGCCGGTGGACCGGATCGTGAAACGCCTGCCGCTGTAGCGGGCGGCGGAGAACCGGATCGCCAAAGGCTTCCCGTCACGGCGGGGACGGGCCGAGAGCGGACCGCATCGTCAGACGCTTTCCGCTGCGTCGCTGTCGGGCCGCCGGTGTGACGGCTCGTGACGCGCTTCACTTGTGTCGCGCGGGCGGGCCCCCGGGGGCTTGGCACCCGGTTGCCGCGTGGCTCAGACCAGCTTGGCGGTCATCTCGACCAGGCGCCTGGCCTGATGCGCGACCGCGGCCTTGCCCTTGTCGTCGAACTGACCGGCCTGCGCCGAATAGCCGTAGGGGTTGCCGCCCGCGTCAAAGATCGACTGGTCGGTGTAGCCCGGCGCCACCAGGATCGCGCCCCAGTGCATGAAGGTGGTGTAAAGGCTCAGCAGCGTGGATTCCTGCCCGCCGTGCAGATTCTGCGCGCTGGTGGTGGCGGTGGCGGTCTTGTTGGCCAGCTTGCCCTCCATCCACAGCGGGCCGAGCGTGTCGATGAAGGCGCGCAGCTGGCTGGCGACCACGCCGTAGCGCGTCGGCGCGCTGAAGAAGTAGCCGTCAGCCCATGTCATGTCATCGGCGCTGACCTCGGGGATATCGGACATCTTGTCGGCCTGCGCTTTCCGGGCATCCTGCCCGGCGACGACCTCGGCGGGGGCGGTTTCCCTGACGCGGCGCAGGCGGACCTCGGCGCCCGCGGCCTCGGCTGCCTTGGCGGCTTCCAGCGCGATGGCGTGGTTGGTGCCGTAGGTGGAATAGAAGATGATGGCGATCTTGGTCATGGTCTCTTTCCCTTGGGTGGCCGTGGTTGCGTTCGATAGGGTAAACATTTGCGCCGCCGTCGCGTTCCTCCAGTCCGAACCTCCGCAGGGGGGCTGTGCGGCGCGCAGGGCTCTTTTCGCGGGGCCTGCCATGGGCCATATCGGGGGCATGAACGCGCGCGCCGACACCCCCGACCCCGATGCCGACCAATCCGCCGAGGCCTTCCACCGCATCGCCGAGGCGACGGCGCAAGGTTTTCCCGAGGCCTTCCGCAGGATGGCCGCCTCGGTGCTGTTGCGGGTCGAGGACTGGCCGCCCGAGGACATGCTGCGCGAGATGGGGATCACCGATCGCTATGACCTGACCGGCCTCTACGACGGCATCCCGATGACGGAGAAAAGCTTTGCCGACCCCGCGCCATGGCCCGACACGGTCTGGCTGTTCCGCGAACCGATTCTTGCGGAGTGGGAGGACCGGGGCGACGTCACGCTGCCCGACCTGATCGCCCATGTGACGGTGCACGAGTTCGCCCATCATTTCGGCTGGTCGGATGACGATATCGCAACAATCGACCGCTGGTGGGAGTAGCGGCTGACGCCGGGACCGCGTGAAACAGGCTTTGACCGGGGTGAATGGCCTTGTCCGCGGGCCGGTTTAGCCGTTCCCGCGCAGGCCATCCCTATGCCCTTGCCCCTGTGCTTGGCGGCGGTCGGCCAGCCCCGGCCCCTTGCCCTGACGGCGCGGGCGCAAGCCTTCAGCCCGGATCGCGCCAGCGGTTGACGATGGGATAGCGCCGGTCGAGCCAGAAGGCGCCCCTGGTCAGCCGTGCGCCGGGCGCCGACTGGAAGCGCTTGTATTCGCTGATGTAAACGAGGTGCTCGACCTTTTTGGCGTCCTCGCGCGCATAGCCCGCCGCCACGCAGTCCTCGATGGAGCCGTCGCGGTCCACGAGGATTTCGAGGATGCCGTCCAGCACCGGGTAGTCGGGCAGAGAGTCGCTGTCCTTCTGGTCCTCGCGCAGCTCGGCGCTGGGGGGCTTGGTGATGATGCGATCGGGGATGACCTCGCCCTCAGGTCCCATCATCCACGCCCGGTGGTTGGCATTGCGCCAGCGGCAGGTTTCGAACACGCGGGTCTTGTAGAGGTCCTTGATCGGATTGTAGCCGCCCGCCATGTCGCCATAGATCGTGGCATAGCCCACCGCGACCTCGGACTTGTTGCCGGTGGTCAGCAGCATCTCTCCGAACTTGTTGGACAGCGCCATCAGCAGCAGCCCGCGCAGGCGGGACTGGATGTTTTCCTCTGTCAGGTCCGGTTTCAGGTCCTTGAACAGCGGCTCCAGCGTGGTGGTGATGGCGGCGCGGCCCTCGGCGATGGGGACGTAGTCGTAGTGGCAGCCAAGTGCTCTGGCGCAGGCCTCGGCGTCCTCCAGCGAGTGCTGCGAGGTGTATTCCGACGGCAGCATCACGCAGCGCACGTTTTCCGATCCCAGCGCGTCGACGGCGATGGCCGCCACCAGCGCCGAGTCCACGCCGCCCGACAGCCCCAGCAGCACCTTGCCGAAGCCGGTCTTGCGGCAGTAGTCGCGCAGCGCCTCGACCATGACGCGGTAATCCTGTTCCCAGGCGTCCGGGTGCTTCTGGAACGGGCCTTCCAGCGCGCGCCAGCCCTCGGGGCCGCGTTCGAAATCCACATGCGCCACGCAGGCGTCGAAGACCGGCAGCTGTACCGCCAGCCTGCCGCCGGGGTTCAGCACGAAGGACCCGCCGTCGAAGACCTGATCGTCCTGTCCGCCGACCATGTTCAGGTAGACCAGCGGCAGCCCGGTTTCGACCACGCGGGCCACCATGTGGTTCAGCCGCGTCTCGAACTTGTTGCGGTAGTAGGGCGAGCCGTTGGGCACGATCAGGAACTCGGCGCCGGTTTCGGCCAGCGTTTCTGCCACATCCTCGTGCCAGGCATCCTCGCAGACCGGCGAGCCGATGCGCGTGTTGCCGACGGAATAGGGCCCCATCAGCGGGCCGGAGTCGAAGATCCGCACCTCGTCGAAGACGGTCTCGTTCGGCAGGTGGTGCTTCAGCACGCGGCTGACCACCTTGCCGCCGGTGCAGATGTGGTAGGCGTTGAACAGCTCCGTGCCCTCGATCCACGGGCCGCCGATGGCCAGCGTCGGCCCGTCCGCGCAGTCCTTGGCCAGCGCCTCGATATGGGCAATGGCATCGGTGTGGAAGGCGGGCTTCATCACCAGATCCTGTGCGTTGTAGCCGGTGATGAACATCTCGGGCAGGGCGACCATGTCGGCCCCCGCCTCCTTGCCCTGCCGCCACGCGTCCAGCGCGAGGCCCGCGTTGCCCTTCAGGTCGCCCACGGTGGGGTTCAGCTGTGCCAATGTCAGGCGGAACCTGTCACTCATCGCCTTGTCGTCTCCGGCTTGCCGCATCCCGTCCGACATAGCAGAAGCAGGCGCGGGGGAAACCCGCCTTGCGGGATTGCCCGGTCTGCGCAACGATCCATGCCGAAGAACCGCGACCGGAGAAGACCCGATGTTCCGCCTCGTTTTCCTGCTGATGCTTCTGGCCCTGCCCGTCCGGGCCGAGACGATCACCTATCCGGACGGCACGACCTACGACGGTGCGGTGCGGGCGGGCGCGCCGCACGGGCAGGGGACAATGCGCAGGCCCGACGGTCTGGTCTACACCGGCAGCTTCGCGGACGGGCAGATCCAGGGCACGGGCACGATCACCTACGCGGACGGCACGATCTACACCGGCGCCTTCGTCACTGGCGCCCTGGAGGGTCAGGGCCGCATCGTCTACCCAAACGGCGCCAGTTACGCGGGCAGCTTCAAGGGCAATACCTTCGACGGCTACGGCCAGGCGGCCTATCCGAACGGCATGATCTACCGCGGCGAATTCCGCGCCGGGGTGATCCACGGGCAGGGCTACCTGACCGACCCCTCGGGCTATGTCTACATGGGCGCCTTCGAGAACAACGACCGTCAGGGCGAGGGCTGGGCCTACTACCCGCAGGGCGCCCTGTACCGGGGCCGGATGGAAGCCAACCTGCGCCACGGGCAGGGCCGCCTGCTGATGGAGGACGGAACCGTGATGGAAGGCCGCTGGGAGCGTGGCGAACTGGTCTCTGGCGCGGAGCGCATCGCGCCCGACGTGACCGAGTTCAGCGGCTCGCTGTCGATGAGCGGCGCCTCGGGCGAGTAGCGCCGGACCGCCCACCGCGCCCCCGCCGGGGCAAAAGAGATTGCCCCCTGCCATGGCCTCCTTTACGGTTCGCAAAGGCTTGAAAACCCGGGGAGGCGCGCGGCCAAGGTATGAAAACTCTTAGTCTTTTCACCCTGATCGCGGCGGTTTCGCTGAGCGCGGGCGCGCTTGCACAGGACGAGGGCGTCCAGACCAAGCAATATGACGACGGCGGCGTCTACGAGGGCACCTTCCAGGACGGGCTGCAGCATGGCACCGGCACCTACCGGCTGCCCAACGGCTACGAATACACCGGCGAATGGGTCGAGGGCGAGATCCGCGGCGAGGGTGTCGCGCGTTTCCCCAACGGGTCGGTCTACGAGGGCGCCTTCGCCAAGGGCAAGCCCGAGGGCATCGGCAAGATCGTCTTCGCCGACGGCGGCACCTACGAAGGGTCGTGGCTGGACGGCAAGATCACCGGGCAGGGCGTGGCGGTCTATGCCAACGGCGTCCGCTACGAGGGCTCTTTCCGCAACGCGCTGCACCACGGCAAGGGCGTGATGACCGCGCCCAACGGCTATGTCTACGACGGCCAGTGGGTGAACGGCGTCAAGGAAGGCATGGCGAAGATCGCCTACCCCGACGGTTCCGCCTACGAGGGCCGCGTCGCGGACGGCAAGCGCGACGGCACCGGCACGCTGACCATGGCGGACGGGCTGGTCTATCAGGGCGCCTGGCGCGCCGGGCAGATCGACGGCTCGGGCAAGCTGGTGCAGACCAACGGCGACACCTACGAGGGCGCGCTGGTGGACGAGCCGCCGCGAGGGGCAGGGCAAGGTCACCTACGAGAACGGCGACGTCTACGAGGGCGAGTTCAACAACGACCAGCGCCACGGCGAGGGCACCTTCATCGGGGCGGACGGCTACAGGTACGAAGGCACCTGGGTCACCGGCCAGATCGAGGGGCAGGGCAAGGTCACCTATCCCGACGGCTCTGTTTATCAGGGCGAACTCAGCGGCGACCTGGCCAATGGCAAGGGCAAGATCACCTACCCGGACGGCGCCACCTATGACGGCGACTGGGTCGATGGCGTGATTCAGGGCAGCGGCACGGCGACCTATCCCAACGGGCTGGTCTACGTGGGCGGCTTCGAGAATGCCCGCAACCACGGGCAGGGTGTGATGACCTTCCCCGACGGCTACCGCTACGAGGGCGCATGGCGCGACGGCCAGCGCCACGGCGAGGGCAAGGCCACCTATCCCGACGGCTCTGTCTATCAGGGCCAGTTCCGCGAGGGCCAGCGCCACGGCAAGGGCACGATCCTCATGGCCTCGGGCTTCACCTACACGGGTGACTGGGACAAGGGCGAGATCAATGGCGAGGGCATCGCCACCTACGCCAACGGCGACGTCTACGAGGGCAGCTTCGTGAACGGCAAGCGGCAGGGCGAGGGCACCATGCGCTACGCCACCGGAGAGCAGGCGAGCGGAGACTGGGTGCGCGGCGCGCTGACCTCTGACAGCGCGGTCCTGACCCCCGCGCCGGGCGCCGAGGGTGAGGCGCTGGAGGGGGAAGAACCGGAGGGTGCGGCGGATCAGTGAGGGGGTAGCGGTTTTGCGACTCTGTTCAACTCACAGAGCGCGCCACGCTTGTGCTTCTGCATAGTAGTGCGATTGCCCTGGCGCTGCAGAAGGTCCGCAGAGCGGGACAAAGTGTGAATTCGTCACGTACCGCGCGAATGACTGCCTGGCCTCTTTCTTGGCGCGGCTGGCTTTGCCATGGTCAGAACAGCGTGCAGTTCAGCTTTTGTCGGGTCAAACCAAGATGGATGATACAATGCGCACTTTGGGCGTTGAGCTTGAAGATGCACTCGTCATCGCCGAGGCTATCGAGATCTGACGGGACCCGGGTCGCCGTACAGCATCAGTGCGACCGGGCTTTTTAGTTCCCCTGACGCGAGCATTGGGCTGTTTGTCGCGCGAGGTGGTGAGAGAGCACCGGACCGGCTCACCCTCCGTCTTTATGCCTTTCTTATGTCGCGGCTGTAACTTCCGCATGGAGCCATTATGGGCTCCGGGCTCAAGTACAGGATGAAAATTCTGTATCTGGAGGGTCCAACAAATGGGCTTCGAACTCGTCCTCGGCGGCCTCATCGCCGTGGCGCTTCTTGTGTATCTTCTGGCCGTGCTGATGCGGCCCGAGCGGTTCTGAGGGGCGCATCATGGCACGACAACCGACACAATCCATTTTCGCGGTCGAACTCGTTGGCCCCGCGCTGCGGCAAAGCTTCGCGAAGCTTCATCCTCGTCTGCTTGTCCGCAACCCGGTGATGTTCACGACAGCAACCGTCGCGCTCCTCGCTACGGTGCTGCTTCTGCGAACTGCGGTCACCGGCGGCGCCTTCCTCTTCGAGATTCAGATCGTCTTCTGGCTCTGGCTCACGGTCCTCTTCGGCAACTTCGCCGAGGCGCTGGCCGAAGGGCGCGGCAAGGCGCAGGCGGCGGCACTTCGGTCTACGAAGGCTGAACTGAGAGGCAAGCGCGTCAAGGGCGACAGCTTAAAGAAAGTCCCTGCAAGCGAGTTGAGGAAGGACGACATCGTGCTTGTCGAGACAGGCGACCTGATCCCCGCCGATGGCGAGGTGATCGAGGGCGTAGCCTCCGTGAACGAGGCGGCGATCACGGGCGAGAGCGCCCCGGTGATCCGCGAAGCGGGCGGCGACCGGTCGGCCGTGACCGCGGGCACGCGTGTCATATCCGACTGGATCAAGGTCAAGGTGACGGTACGAGCCGGGTACGGGCTTCCTTGATCGGATGATCGCGCTCGTGGAGGGCGCAAGCCGGGCCAAGACACCGAACGAGATCGCGCTCACGGTCCTGCTGACCGGGCTCACGCTGATCTTTCTCGTCGCCGTCGGCACGCTGCCCGCGTTCGCCGCCTATGCCGGTGGATCGATCGCTGTCCCTGTTCTGATCGCGCTCTTCGTGGCGCTGATCCCCACGACAATCTCGGCGCTGCTGTCGGCCATCGGCATCGCGGGCATGGACCGGCTGATCCGCTTCAACGTGCTCGCGAAGTCGGGCCGCGCGGTGGAGGCCGCAGGCGACATCGACACGCTGCTTCTCGACAAGACCGGGACGATCACGCTTGGCGACCGGCAGGCTTCCGAGTTTCTGCCACTCTCGGGCATTCGCGATGCCGAACTCATCGAGGCGGCGCGGCTCTCGTCTCTTGGCGATGAGACGCCGGAGGGCCGTTCGATCATCGACCTTGCCGGACAGGGCGGAGCGGCCCCTGCTGGCGCGGAAGTGGTCGGGTTCACGGCCCAGACCCGGGTGAGCGGCCTTGATATTGGCGCCCGCAAGATCCGCAAAGGCGCGGTCGAGGCCGTCCTGAAGCTGCATTCCTTCGAGCCCGCAGCGGTGCGCGAGATGAAGTCGCTGACCGACAGGATCGCGCGGGCGGGCGGTACGCCCCTCGCGGTGGCAGACGGAACGCGCCTTCTGGGCGCGATCCACCTCAAGGACATCGTCAAATCCGGGATCAAGGAGCGCTTTGTCGAACTGCGGCGCATGGGCATCCGCACCGTGATGATCACCGGCGACAACCCCCTGACCGCGGCGGCTATCGCAGCCGAGGCGGGGGTGGACGATTTCCTCGCCGAGGCGACGCCCGAGGACAAGCTGGCGCTGATCCGGAAGGAACAGGCCGGCGGCAAGCTGGTGGCCATGTGCGGGGACGGCACGAACGACGCGCCCGCGCTGGCGCAGTCCGACGTTGGCGTCGCGATGAACACCGGCACGCAGGCCGCGCGCGAGGCCGGCAACATGGTCGACCTCGACAACAACCCCACGAAGCTCATCGAGATCGTGGGCATTGGCAAGCAGCTCCTGATGACGCGGGGCGCCCTCACCACGTTCTCGATCTCGAACGACGTGGCGAAGTATTTCGCGATCCTTCCGGCGATCTTCGTGGCGCTCTACCCGGGCCTCGGGGCCCTCAACGTCATGGGGCTCGCCAGCCCCGAGAGCGCGATCCTGTCGGCGCTGATCTTCAACGCGATCATCATTCCGCTTCTCGTGCCGCTGGCGCTGCGCGGCGTGACCTACCGACCGCAGAGCGCGGCGCGGCAGCTCATCCGGAACCTCGGCATCTACGGCGCGGGCGGCCTGATCGTGCCCTTCGTCGGGATCAAGCTGATCGACATGGCCGTCTCGGGCCTCGGCCTCGCCTGACAGGAGACACTCACATGATCTTTCTCACCTACGCACTCGGGATCCTCGTGTTCGCCGTCCTGATCGGCGCCGTGACACGGGCTTTCAAGGACTGACCCCATGGACCACATATCTGTCATTCTTTTCATCGTCGGCGGCACGGCGCTGCTGTCTCTGCCGCTCGGCGCCTATATGACATGGGCGATGGACCCCGCGCCCGGGCAGGCCAATCGCTGGACCGGACTGTTCCAGACCATCGGCGGCGCATCCGCCGACCAGGACTGGAAGCGCTATCTGGTCACGCTGCTCGTCTTCAACGCCATCATGTTCTCGGTGACCTTCGCAATCCTCGCGCTGCAGCAGTGGCTGCCGCTCAATCCCGACGAGCGGGGCGCGCTCGACCCGACGCTGGTCTTCAACACGTACCGCGTCCTTCACCACGAACACCAATCTGCAGCACTATTCCGGTGAGGTCTCGATGAGCTACCTCAGCCAGTTGGCAGGCCTGATGTGGCTGCAGTTCGTCTCGGCCGCGACCGGCATCGCCGCACTGGCGGCACTGGCGCGCGGGATCGCAGGACGGCCGGCACTGGGCAACTTCCTCGTGGACGTTCAGCGAGCGAGCTTTCTTGTGCTCCTTCCGGTGGCGATGGTGGTCGCGCTCCTGATGGTGCTCGGCGGCATGCCGATGACACTTCAGGGTTCCGCTGTAGCGACGACGGTCGAAGGGGCGATGCAGACCATCGCGCGCGGACCGGTCGCGGCCTTCCTGACCATCAAACAGCTTGGCACTAACGGTGGCGGCTTCTTCGGCCCCAACGCGACGCATCCGCTGGAAAACCCGACCTTCTGGACCAACGCGCTGGCGATGTTCTGCCTCATCATCATTCCGATGTCCTGCGTCTGGATGTTCTACCGCATCGTCGGGCGGATGCGGCACGCGACCGTGATCTTTTCGGTCATGGCGGTGTTCATCCTGGTGAAAATCACGGGCTCCGTCGCCTTCGAGAGCGCGCCGACGCCGGCCTTCTCCGAGCTTCCTGTGTCGGAAGCGACCGGCAACCTCGAGGGCAAGGAGCTGCGCTTCGGCGCGACGGGTGGACCGCTTTGGGCGGTGCTGACCACCGCCACCTCGAACGGCTCGGTTGGCGCGATGCACGACAGCCTCAACCCGCTCACCGGCCTGATGCCAATGGCGGGCATGTGGCTCAACGCCACCTTCGGCGGCGTCGGCGTCGGCATGATCAACATGTTCCTCTACATCGTCGTGGCGGTCTTCGTTGCAGGCATGATGGTCTAGCCGAACGCCTGAATATCTCGGCCACAAGATCGAGGCCAAGGAGGTGCGTTTCGCCGTCCTCGCGCTCTTCACCCACGCCGTCCTGATTCTAGGCGGCACGGCCCTGTTCGCGGCGACGTCGCTCGGTCAGGCGACCGTCCAGGATCCCGGCGCGCACGGGTTCTCGGAGATCCTCTATGAGTTCACGTCCGCCGCGGCCAACAACGGCTCGGGCTTCGAGGGGCTGGGCGACGGCACCGGACCCTGGAACATCGCCACGGGGATCGTGATGCTGCTCTAGCCGCTACCTGCCGATCATCCTGCCCTTCGCGATCGTCGGCAGCCTCATGGCCAAGCGGCGCGCGACCGAGAGCGCCGGCACGCTCGGCGTGGAGGACGCCACCTTCGGCACCATGCTGGGGCTGACCGTCGTCATCTGCGGCGCGCTCACCTTCCTCCCGGCAGCGGCCCTCGGTCCGCTCGCGGAACACTTCTCGCTGCCTTGAGCGGCTGAAACAGGAGACATGCTCATGTCAGACTTCATTTCCGGCCTGCGCGTCGCAGCTGCGACCATGGCCATCTGCGTGGCAGGTTACACCGCCCTCATCCTCGGGTTCGCGCAAGTCGTGACACCGGCCACCGCGAACGGATCACTCGTCTCCAACGCGGAAGGCGAGGTCGTCGGCAGTCGCCTGATTGCTCAGGCGTTCACGTCGCCGGAGTACTTCTGGCCCCGTCCCTCGGCCGTGGACTACGACGCAGCTGGCGCCGGTGGCTCGAACCTCTCTCCGGCGAACCCGGAGCTGACCGAACGGGCGGAGGCCCTGATCTCCGCCCATGGCGGCGCCACCGAGGAGCGGCCGATCCCGGCCGACCTCGTCACTGCGTCCGGTGCCGGACTCGACCCCCACATCTCGCTTGAGGGCGCTCTGTTCCAAGCCGAACGGGTCGCCACGGCGCGGGGGGCGCGGTCGGCGCCGTTGCCTCCATCATCCGGGACATGGCCTACGCGCCCGGCGCCTTCTTCACCGAAGGCCGCATCGTCAACGTCCTGGAACTCAACCTCGCACTCGACGCGGAACTGGCTGCCCCGGCGGTGACCGAATAAGGTGTTCCCATGACTGAAGAAACGCGCCCCTCCCCAGATGCATTGCTCCGTGAAGCGGAACGGGAGGGGCGTGGCACTCTGAAGATCTTTCTCGGCGCCGCACCCGGCGTCGGGAAAACCTACGAGATGCTGCTGGAAGGTGCCGAGAAGCGCACGGCGGGCAAGGACGTGGTCATCGGCATCGTCGAGACCCATGGGCGCAAGGAGACCGAAGCGCTCGTGGCGCCCCTGCCGGTCATCCCGCGCAAGGAGTTGGTCTACAAAGGCCAGACGCTCACCGAAATGGACATCGACGTGGTACTCGAGCGGCGTCCTGAGATTGTCCTGGTCGACGAACTCGCCCACACCAATGCCCCGGGCAGCCGTCATCCCAAGCGCTGGCAGGACATCAAGGAGCTGCTCGCCGCGGGCATCGACGTGATGACCACCGTGAACATCCAGCACGTCGAGAGCCTGAACGATGTGGTGGGTTCCTTCACCCATGTCCGCGTGCGCGAGACGGTGCCCGACAAGGTCTTCGAGAACGCCGAGATCGAATTGATCGACCTGCCGCCCGAGGACCTAATCGTCCGGCTTGAGGCGGGTAAGGTCTACATTCCCGACCAGGCCCGTCAGGCGCTCGACCACTTCTTCTCCAAAGGCAACCTGCTCGCACTCCGCGAACTCGCGTTGCGCCACGCGGCGCAATACGTCGACGCCCGGATCAAGGAACACCAGAGCGTCACCGGCAGAGAAGGCTATGGCGGCGGGCAGCGGGTTCTGGTGGCGATCTCCGAGGCAGCCGGCGGCGAGCAGGTCGTGCGCGCGGCGAAGCGGCTCGCGGATGCCCTCAAAGCACCGTTGATCGCGCTTTATGTCGAAACTCCGTCAGCCGCCCGGCTCAGCGATGCGGAGAAGACACAACTCGCCCGTACCCTGGCGCTGGCCTCGTCGCTCGACGCCACACTGCAGTCGGTCCCCGCGACTTCCGTGCAGGAAGCAATCCTCGCGCAGTGTCGCGAGACACGGGCGACGCAGCTGGTCATCGGCAGTTCGCGCCATGGTGGTCGTGGCTTCCCGCCGTTCCGGCGCTCGATCGTGAAGGACCTCATCGACAGGACCAGCGGCGTCGCCGTGCATGTCGTTCCGTTGGCCGAGGAGCGCCGGGGCAGTGACTGGCGGCGCTATCTTCCCGCGGCGCCGTTCACCGGTGATGGCGTGGCCCTCGGAGCTGTCGGCGTCACCACCCTCGTGCTGTTCTTCGCCCAAGGCTGGATCGAGCCGCGGCCCGATCGACATGCTCTACCTCGTTCCAGTGATCGCGAGCGCGAGCCTCTTCGGTTTCCGGTCGGGTCTCGTGGCGGCCGTCGCTGCCGGCATCGCCTACAACTTCTTCTTTCTGCCTCCCGTCTATACGTTCAACATCTACGGCCCGGCCAACGTCATCACAGCAATCCTGCTGGTCATCGTGGCCATCATAACCGGGCAACTTGCCGCGCAAGCGCGGGCGGCGGCGGGGCTTGCGATGCGGAGTGCTCGCGAGAACGCTTCGCTCGCCCGGTTCGCGACGCGGCTCGGTGCCGCATCCGATACCTCGGAGACAGCGCAGATCGTCTGCGATGAAGTCCGCTCGATCCTCGTCGTCCAGACGACGATCCTGCATGGATCGGAAAATGGCGTGAAGATCACCGCCTCCGGCCAGACGAAGCCCGAACTCAGCTCTGTAGACAGGGCGGCTGCAGAGTGGGCATTTGAGCACGGGGAGGCCGCAGGGCGTGGCACCAACACGCTCACCGCGAGCGACTGGCAATTCCGCCCGCTTAAGACCTCGCTCGGCACTCTGGCGGTCCTTGGGCTGCGCAGCCCCTCGGGCCGCGACGCCGTACCGACGAAGCGGGCGGCGCTTGCAGAGAGCCTGATCGACCAAGCTGCGCTTGCCCATGAGCGGCTCAAGCTCGAGACCGACATGCGGGAAATGGAGGTGGTGCGCCAGCGTGATAGCCTGCGCGCAGCACTGCTCGCGTCGCTTAGCCACGATCTCAGGACACCACTGACGGTACCGTAACGGCCGCGGTCGAGGCCTTGTCCTCCAGCGGCGAGGACGCCGAGCTCGTCGAGACGGTGCGCAGCGAGGCGCGTCGGCTGAACCGCTTCCTGTCGGACCTGCTCGACCTCACCCGGATCGAGGAAGGGGCGGTCACGCCCGATCTTCAGCCCATTGACCTGACCGACGCGATCACCTCGGCCATTGCCGACCTCGCCGCGCTGCTGGAGGGCCGCAAGGTGCAGACATCGATTGATCCGAACTTGCCGCTCGTCCGTGCGGATGCCGTGCTGCTGCACCATGCGATCCTGAACCTCATCAACAACGCGGTGAAGTATTCGCCCGAGGAAGAACCGATCGAGGTGGTCGCGCGCATGGGACGGCGCGGCCCGGTGATCGACGTGCTCGACCGTGGCCCCGGCATCCCGCAGGGCAGCGAGCAGCGCATCTTCGACCGTTTCGCGCGCGGCGAGACTTCCGACAGGACCGGCGGATCGGGGCTTGGCCTCGCCATCGTCAAGGGGTTCTCTCAAGCGATGGGGTTCAGCGTCGAGGCGGCGCGGCGGCAGCGTGGCGGTTCGCGGTTCACGATCCGAATCCCGCCCGAGGCAATCGTCCAAGTCTCGATGGAGGACATTGCATGAGCGACCACATCCTGATCGTAGACGACGAACTGCCGATCCGGCGTCTCCTGCGCGTGTCCACCGAGCGAAGCGGCTATACGGCCGAGGAAGCCGCGACCGCCGCAACGGCTCTTGCGGAGCTTCATCGGTCCAGACCGAGGCTCGTGCTCCTCGATCTCGGCCTGCCGGACCGAGACGGCCTCGAACTCATCGGCCCATTCCGCGACAAGGGTGTGCCGATCATCGTGCTCACCGCCCGCGAGGGCTCGAGCGAGAAAGTCGCGGCGCTCGATCTCGGGGCGGACGACTACGTCACGAAGCCTTTCGACAGCGAGGAACTCTTGGCACGCATCCGCTCCTGCCTGCGCCGCGCCGATCGCAGCGCCGGTGTCACGCGGCGGGTCAAGGCCGGCCCGGTCGAGATCGACCTCGATGCGCACAGCGTCCGGAAATCAGGCGCCGAGGTGAAGCTGACACCGAAAGAGTTTTCGCTGCTTGCAGAGCTGGCCGGTCATCCGGGCAAGGTGTTGACCCACACCCATCTGCTGCGTGAGGTCTGGGGCCCGGCCCATACCGATAACGTCGAGTATCTGCGAGTCACCGTTAGATCGCTGCGCAAGAAACTCGAGGACGCCCCTTCCAATCCAACGCTGATTCTGAATGAGCCGGGCGTCGGTTACCGCTTCTGCGAGCCGAGTTCACCCCGCAGCGGCGCGCATTCCTCTTGAAACGCCAATGAATTTCCTAACCACATCTTGAAGAGACGCCCTGAGAGCATCTTAGGAACGGGATGCCCCAGAAGCAGTCGTTCGCGCGTCTCGCAGCATTTGTCAACCGGACGCCGCCCCCCTCACACTCGCTCCCCCTTGGACAAGCGCGCCAGAAACGCCTCCGCCTCCGTCAGCACCCTCTCGCGGCGGTCGGCGTCCTTGCGGTCCCATGTGCGGTACATGTTGCCCATGCGGGGGTTCCCCTCGAACCGTTCGCGGTGGCGGTCGAGGAAGTGCCAGTAGAGCAGGTTGAAGGGGCAGGCGTCCTTGCCCGTCTTCGCCTTCACGTCGTAGGCGCAGTGTTTGCAGTAGTCCGACATCTTGTTGATGTAGTTGCCGGACGAGATGTAGGGCTTTGACGCGATCACACCGCCGTCGGCGAACTGGCTCATGCCCAGGGTGTTCGGCGCCTCGACCCATTCGAAGGCGTCGATATAGACCCGCAGGTACCAGTCGTGCACCTCTGCCGGGTTCACCCCCGCCAGCAGCGCGAAGTTCCCCGTCACCATCAGCCGCTGGATGTGGTGGGCATAGGCCTCGTCGCGCGTCTGCTCCACCGCCACGGACAGGCAGCGCATGTCGGTCGGCGCCCCCCAGTAGAGGGCGGGCAGCCCGCGCTGGTGGTTCAGCCCGTTGCGGCGCGGATAGTCGGGGCCTTCGTGAAAGTAGATCCCGCGCACGTATTCGCGCCAGCCGATGATCTGGCGGATGAAGCCCTCGACCGCGTTCAGGGGGGCGTGACCCTCGCGATAGGCCGCTTCGGCGGCGCGGCAGACCTCCATGGGGTTCAGAAGGCCGATGTTCATATAGGCGGAGATCCCGGCGTGATACAGGAAGCGGTTCCCGTCCAGCATGGCGTCCTGATAGTCGCCGAACGAGGGCAGGGCATGCGTGATGAAATGCGTCAGCGCCCGGCGCGCCTGCCCCGGTTCGGTGGCGAAGCTGAACGGGCGCGGGCTGCCGAAGCTTTTGCCAAAGCGCGCCTCGACCAGCGCCAGCACCTCTTCGGTGACGGCGTCGGGGGTGAATTGCATCGGGCCGGAGAAGGCCACGCCATCGGGCGGCGGCTTGCGGTTCTCGGCGTCGTAGTTCCATTCGCCGCCCTCGGGCTGGTCGCCGTCCATCAGAAAGCCCGTGGCGCGCCGCATCTCGCGGTAGAAATACTCCATCCGCAGGGCCTTGCGGCCCTTGGCCCAGGTCTCGAAGGTCTTGTGCGCGGCAAGGAAACGGTCGTCCTCCAGCTGCGTGACCTGCAGGGGGGCCTCGTTCAGCGCCTCGATCAGCCGCCATTCGCCGGGTTCTGTGGCGATCACCTCGGAGGCGCCGGTTTCCTCGGCGCGGCGCAGCAACTCGCCCGCGATGGAGCCGGAATTGCCGGTATCGTCCAGTTCCGTGTAGCGCAGATCCCACCCGGCCTCGCGCAGGCGGGCGGCGAACTTGCGCATGGCGGCGAAGATCAGGGCGATCTTCTTGGGGTGGTGCTGGACGTAGTCGGTTTCCTCGGCGACCTCGGCCATGACCACCACGTCGCTGTCCTTGTCCGCCCGTTTCAGCGCAGCGATCTCTTCGGTCAGCTGGTCGCCGAGGATCAGGATCAGGCGGGTCATCGGCGGCGCTCCGGCGTTGGGGACATGTAGCGAGGGCCCGGGCTCACCATGGGATTTCCTTGCCGGCGTAGTCGTAGAAGCGACCCGTATCGGCAGGGGTCAGGCCCTCGATCACCGCCAAAAGGCGGGCCGCGGCCTTGTCCGGCGGCACGGTCGGATGGCGCCCGGCGTATTTCGCGGTGAAGTCCGTGGCCACGGTGCCCGGGTGCAGGCAGACGCAGGCGAGGTGCCGGTGAGAGCGCGCCAGTTCGATGGCCGCGCCGTGCAGCAGCGCGTTCAGCCCGGCCTTGGCGGCCCGGTAACTGTACCAGCCGCCAAGGCGGTTGTCGCCGATGGATCCGACCCGCGCCGAGAGGGCGGCGAAGACCGCAGGCCGGTCGCGGGGCAAGAGCGGCAGGGCGTGTTTCAGCGCCAGCACCGGGCCGATGGCGTTCAGGGCGAATTGATCCGCCAGAGCCTTGGAGGACAGCGCCGACAGGGTCTTCTCCGGCTCGGCCCCGTCGATCACCAGCGCGCCGGTGGCGACGAAAATCAGGTCGAAGGGGCCTTGCAGTCCGCCGAGCGCCCTTTCGATGCTGGCCTCGTCGGTCATGTCCAGACGATCGCGGCTGCGCGACAGGCCGGTGACCGCGACGCCCCGGGCGCGCAGGGTCTCTGCGATGGCGGCGCCGATGCCGCCCGTTTCTCCGATGATCAGGGCCGTTTCCATGCGCCAGCCAGCTAGCGGCGCGCGGGAGTGGTTCAAGGCCTATTGGCATCGGGTTGCCGTCGAAGGGACGCGCGTGCCGCTCTAGGCCCCGCCCACGTCCTCGCGCGCGATGGCGACGGATTTGATGACCGCGTAGCAGGTCACGCCGGGGGCGAGGCCAAGCGTCTGGGCCGAGCGCTGGGTGACCCGCGCCAGCACCCGTCCGGCGGGCGTGTCCAGCGACACCATGGCCCCCGGGCCGTCGCCCTCGCGCACCGTGTCGACGGTGCCGGGCAGGATGTTCAGGGCCGAGAGCCCCTCGGGGCGGTGGCGGGCCGGGATGACCTCTTGCGCGGCGATGCGGACCCGCAGCACGGCCCCCGGGGGCTGCGCCACGGCGGGCAGGAACAGCGGCACGCCGCCCGCGTCCAGCTCGGTCAGCCCGTCGGCGTGCTGCCGTGTCACCCGCGCGGTCAGGATGGCGCCCACGGCGCGCACCCCGGTCGGCGTCACGGCGGGGTCGGCCAGCACCGCGTCGGCGCTGCCCTGCCGGATCACCCGCCCGGCCTGAAGCACCACGACCGAGGTCGCCAGCCGCGCCACCTCTGCCGCCGAGTGGCTGACGTAGAGGATCGGGCACTGCGCCTCGTCCCTGAGCCGCTCGAAATAGGGCAGGATCTCGGCCTTGCGGGCCTCGTCCAGCGCCGCCAGCGGCTCGTCCGCAAGGATCAGGCCGGGGCGCGCCAGAAGCGCCCGCCCGATGGCGACCCGCTGCTTTTCGCCGCCCGACAGCGCGGCGGGGCGGCGCGACAGCAGCGCCCCCAGCCCCAGCATCTCGACCACGCGGGTCAGGTCTGCGCCCGGCCCGTTGAACCAGCGCCCGTAAAGCAGGTTCTGCCGCACGGTCAGATGCGGGAACAGCCTCCCCTCCTGAAAGATGTAGCCAAGGCGCCTGCGGTGCGGCGGCAGCCAGATGCCGCGCGTGCTGTCGGCCAGCACGCGCCCGTCCACGACCACGCGGCCCGCGTCGGGCCGCATCAGCCCGGCGACCGCGTTGATGACGCTTGTCTTGCCCGACCCGGACCGCCCGAACAGCACCGTCACCCCGGCGGGCGCCTCGAAGGCCGCATCCAGCGTGAAGCCCGGCAGGGCGTGGCGGAGCGCGACCTCTATCATGCGCCGGCGATCCGGGCGGCCACGCGCCGCGACAGCCATTCCGACAGCAGCAGCGCGCCCATGGCCACCACGACAGAGACCACGACCAGCCGCAGCGCCGATCCCTCGCCCCCCGGTACCTGCAACAGCGCGTAGATGGCCGAGGGCAGGGTCTGCGTCTGCCCGGGGATGTTCGAGACGAAGGTGATCGTGGCCCCGAACTCGCCCATGGCCTTGGCGAAGGCGAGGATGGCGCCGGTCAGGATGCCGGGCAGGATCAGCGGCAGGGTGACGGTGGCGAAGACCCAGGCGCGCGAGGCGCCCAGCGTGGCGGCGGCCTGTTCAAGCCGCGGGTCGACCGCCTCGATCGACAGGCGCATGGCACGCACCATCAGCGGAAAGGCCATAATCGCGGCGGCCAGCGCCGCGCCGGTCCAGCGAAAGGCGACGGTGATCCCGACCTCCTGCAACAGCGACCCCACCGGCCCGCGCGTCCCGAAGGTGATCAGCAGCAGGTAGCCGGTGACCACGGGCGGCAGGATCAGCGGCAGGTGCACCAGCCCGTTCACGACTTGCTTGCCGGGAAACTGCCAGCGCGCCAGCGCGTAGGCCACGAACAGGCCGAAGGGCAAAGACAGCAGCATTGCCCAGAAGGACACGCGCAGGGACAGGGCGACCGCCTGCCATTCCTGCGGCGTCAGCCAGTCCATCAGTCCCCCAGAACGGCGAAGCCGTGCGTTTCGAAGGTCTCTGCGGCCTCTGGGCTGGAGAGGTAGGTCAGGAAGGGCTGTGCCAAGGCCTCCTGCCCGGTCCGCGCGGCCATGGGGTAGGTGATCGGGTCGTGGCTGTCTTCGGGGAAGAGGCCCGCGATGCTGACCCCCGGATCGGCCAGCGCGTCGGTGCGGTAGGTCACGCCGAAGGGCGCCTCTCCCAGCGAGACCAGCGCCAGCGCGGCGCGCACGTTGTCGGTCTGGGCCACGTTGCCCGAGACGCTCTCCCAGAGGTCAAGGGTCGTGAGCGCCTGCTTGCCGTAGAGGCCCGCCGGGACCGCGTCGACCAGCGCCATGGCAAGGCGGCCCTCGCCCAGCATCCCGACAAGATCGAGGTCGGGCGTGATCTCGACCGGCGCGGAGGGCCCATGCGCCACCAGAGCCAGCCGGTTGGCCAAGAGGTCCGCGCGGGTGTCTTCGGCGATCAGCCCGTCCTCTTGCAGGACGTCCATCCACGCGGTGTTGGCAGAGACGAAGACCTGCGCGGGCGCGCCCTGCTGGATCTGGCGGGCCAGCGCCGAGGACCCGGCGTAGGACAGCACCACGGTGTCGCCGCTGGCCGCCTCGTAGGCGGTGGCGATCTCGTCGAGCGCGGTCTTCAGGCTTGCGGCGGCAAAGACGGTGACCTGCTCGGCGGTCGCGGCGGAACCGAGGGTCAGGGCGAGAAGCAGGGTCAGGGTGCGTGTCATGCCCGATTGATGCCACGGCTTGCGGGGGCGTGCCAGTGGGCCTTTGTCCAGTATCCCGCTTGCGCGATGAAGCCGGTTGGGGCGGCGCGGGCGACGCAGGGCAGCCGGATAGGCAGCGCCCCGGGCTGTGACGGCTCGTGCGCCGCAAGTCCGGGCGCTGGCCCCGCAGCGACCCTATCCTGTGGCGCGCGCTGTCAGAGGCAGAGCCGGACCCACGGCGCGTCCGTTTCCGCGACCTGCGCCGCGCAGGATTGCGCCCGCTCCGCAGCGCAGCCGGTCCCGCAGGGGGCCGTCAGGCAGCGGGCAGCCAGACAGAGAACTCGGCGCCGCCCTCGGGCGGGTTGCGGTAGGTGATGCGGCCCCCGGCGCGCTGCACCAGCGTCTGCGAGATCGACAGGCCCAGCCCCGTGCCCTCGGCCTGCTTGGTGGTGAAGAAGGGGTCGAAGACCGTGTCCACCAGCGCCGCCGGTACGCCCGGGCCGGTGTCGCGGACGATCAGCAGCGCGCCGTCGCGGTCCCGGGTCTCTGGCCGCAGCGTCAGGAAGATCGTGCCCTCCACCTCCATCGCGTGCACAGCGTTCACCAGAAGGTTGATGACCACCTGCTGTATCTCGCCGCGCCCGATGCGCACGGGCGGGGTTTCTTCATGAAGATCGGCCCTGACCCGGACATCGGCGCGCGACAGCACGTGGTCCACCAGCACGAGGCAGTCGCGCACCACCGGCGCCAGCGCCACCGCCTCATCGGTTCCGGCATAGTCGTCGGGCCGCGCGAATTGCAGCAGCTTGCCGACGATCGAGTTGATCCGCCCGACCTGCGCGTCGATCAGCGCGATCTCAGTCTCGACGGGGGCCGACCGCGCGCCCAGCGTCTCGCGTAACACGTCGAGGTTGCCCTGAATGACGGCGACGGGGTTGTTGATCTCATGCGCGACCCCCGCCGTGATCTCGCCGATCGAGGCCAGTTTCTCGCTCATGACCAGCTGTCGCCATGTGTCTTCCAGCTTGGCATTGGCCTCGCGCAGCTCTGCGGTGCGGTCCTCGACCCGTTGTTCCAGTTCCTCGGCCCAGGCGCGCAGGCGGGCGTCGCGGTCCTGCACCTGATCCAGCAGGTCGTCGAGATGTCCCGCGACCTGCCCGATCTCGTCCGAGGACCGCCGCACGCCGTTGCGCGCGGACAGGTTGCCCTCGCGCACCCGGCGCATGGTCTGGGTCATCTGCTCCAGCGGCGCGAAGACGCCCTTGGCCAGCCACAGGAACAGCGGCACCGACAGCAGCAGCACGCCCGCGAAGGCGGCCAGCATGGTCAGGTAGGCCTTGCGCTTGGCGGCGGCGAAAGGCGCCTCGAGGAAACCGACATAGAGCATCCCCACGGGCCGGTCGAAGCTGTCGCGCAGGGGCAGGTAGCCCGAGATATACCACTCGTTCACCACGAAGGCCCGGTCGAGCCAGGTCTGGCCTTCGTCAAGCACCGCGTGGCGGACCTCGGCGCTGACGCGGGTGCCAAGGGCGCGCACGTCCTCGAAGAGGCGGACATTGGTGGAAATGCGCACATCGTCGAGGAACAGCGTCGCGGTGCCCTGCCGGTCGCCTCCGGTGATGGCGTTCAGGTAGACCAGCGCGTTGATCGTATCGATGAAGGTCAGGTTGCGGTTCAGAAGGATACCGCCCACCAGCGCGCCCGCCTTGCCGTTCAGCCGCACCGGGGCGGCGGAATGCACGACCATGCCGCGATCCTCGGCGGCGCGGTCTGTGGGCACGGCGGCGCGGGTGGGGATCAGGTCGATCTTCGCCCGCTGCTCCAGCGCGCCGGGAAAACTGGCCAGAACCTCGGGTCCGAAGAGGTCGATGGCGGTGGCGGCCTGACCGTCCAGCGCATTGCGGATCACCGGCCAGCGCGCCTCGGTGCCCTCGGGCACGAAGGTGAGGAAGTCCAGCCCCAGCGCCTGCCGCTTGCCCGCGAAGAAAGAGGCCTGCGTCTCGGGCGGGGCGTCCAGCACGGCGGCGAACTCGACCGACTCGGCCACGCCCGCCAGCTCGTCGCCCGTCGTCCGCATGATCCGCGACAGGTATTGTTCCGCGATCCGAAGATCGGATTCGACGTTTGCGATCAGGACCTTGTCGTAATCCGAAGTCCAGCGCGTCATGCCCAGAAGCAGAAGCAGCGGCATCAGGATGACCAGCGGCGCCAGCGCGAGGAACAGCAGGCGGACGCGAATGGTCCGCAACAGCCCGCGCCGCGCCGCGCCGGTCACCGGGCCGCGCTCAATGCTTGCAGCCCGGGCCGTGGACGTGGCCCTGCCCCGGGCCGTCGCCATGATCGTCGCCATGGCCGTGCCCGTGGTCGTGCCCGTGGTCGTGAGCGTGCAGCGGCTCTGCATCGCCGTGCACGGCGAATTGCGACAGGTCCGCCTGATCCGCCTCGATCACGCGGAAGGCCTCGCGGACCCCGGCATCGGAGAGCTCGCGCACCACGGTCAGCAGCGTGTTCGGGTCGTGATCCTCGCAGAGGTCGCCCATGTGGAAGATCTCTTCGCGGGCGACCGGGCGGGCGGCCTCGACCGAGGGCGCGCCGTAGTAGGTGACGAAATGCTGCGCCAGGGCGATTTCCAGCGCCTCGATCTCGGAGGCCTCCGCCTGCGTCACGGCGACGAAGGTCACGCGCCCGAAGGTTTCCAGCCCCAGCCAGCCGTTGGCGAAGGCCTGCCGCGCCTTGCCGACAAGGTCGCCCTCGGTCCAGTCCGAGAACTCAAACCCGCCGGAGATGCACCACTCGCCGGTCCGCGCCGGAGAGGCAAAGACGAACTGGTCGCTTTCGTCGAAATGGATGGCCCTTGCCAGTTTCACGGGGTGTCCTCCAGAAGCGTCGTAAGCGGGATGGCCTGCGTGTCCTTGCCGACGCGCAGCAGCATGCCAAAGTCCTCGTCCACGCCGAGGAAGGTGCCGGTGGCCCCGCCCTGCGTGACCTCGTCACCGATGCCATGCGCCAGCCCGCGCCATTCCGCGTGCAGCGGGCGGGGGCCTTCGTCTTCCCAGCGGGCAATCCACGCCAGCGTGTGCCGCGCCCAGCTTTCGACCAGCCGCGCCGGATCGACATCGGCGCAGCCCTCGACGAAAAGCGCGGTACGGTCGGGGGTCAGGCCGGTCTCTTGCTGCGTGGGCAAGAGGTCGAGGTCGAAGGAAACCACCAGCCAGTCGGGTTGCAGGGCAGGGTCCTGCGTCGCCGCAAAGACCCGCATCCGCCCGCAACCGGCGCCGTTGACGCGCAGGCCGCCGTTCCAGTCCAGATGCACCGCGACCTCTGGCGGGGCCAGCGCGCCCAATGCGTTCTGGAAGCCGACGCCGCAGAGCGGCAGCATGGCCATGGCCTGCGCCAGCGCCACTTCGGGCGCCAGCACCAGCGCCGCGCCCACCCGGTCGGCGGCCACGCGCCAGGTCACGAGGCCCGCGTCCACGCCCTGAATGGCGCGCAGCACGGCGGCCTCTGCCGGGTCGCGGGTGACCGCCTCGCCATGCATGGCCGGGGGGAAGGTCAGCGCCTCCGTCATGCGACGCCCTGATCCACCAGCGCCTTGGCGATGGCGTGGAAGGCCTGCGCCTGCGGGCTGTCGGGCTGGCTGACCACGATGGGTGCGCCGCCGTCCGAGGCCAGCCGGATCTGCAGGTCCAGCGGCACCTCTGCCAGAAGGGGCACGCCCAGCTTGGCCGCCTCTGCCGCGACGCCGCCATGGCCGAAGACATGTTCCTCATGCCCGCAGTTCGAACAGATATGCGTCGACATGTTCTCGATCATGCCGAGGATCGGCACCTTCAGCTGCTTGAACATGTCCAGCCCCTTGCGCGCGTCCAGAAGCGCCACGTCCTGCGGGGTGCTGACGATCACCGCGCCATCGACCTGCGCCTTCTGCGCCAGCGTCATCTGCACGTCGCCGGTGCCCGGCGGCAGGTCCACGATCAGCACGTCGAGCGCGCCCCATTGCACCTGCATCATCATCTGTTGCAGCGCGCCCATCAGCATCGGGCCGCGCCAGACCACGGCCTGGTCCTCGTTGGTCATCAGGCCAATGGACATCATCGTGACGCCATGGTTGCGCAGCGGCAGGATGGTCTTGCCGTCGGGCGAGGCGGGCCGCCCGGACACGCCCAGCATGCGCGGCTGCGAGGGCCCGTAGACGTCGGCGTCCAGAAGCCCCACGCGCCGCCCCTGCGCCGCCAGCGCACAGGCGAGGTTGGCCGAGACGGTGGATTTGCCCACGCCGCCCTTGCCCGAGGCCACCGCGATCAGGTGGTTCACGCCGGGGATCTTCTGCGGGCCTGCAGGCTCTGCCCGGCGCTGCGGTTTCAGGTCCGGCGGCGGCGCCTTTTCGGTATGCCCGGTCAGCGCGATCATCACCTTGGGCGCGCCGGCGGCCTTCAGCGCCGTCTCGGCCTGGGCCTGCACGGGCTGCCACTGGGCGGCCTGCTTGGGCGGCACCTCCATGACGAAGCGCACGGCCCCGTCCTCTGCCACGTTCAATGCACGCATGACGCCGGAAGAGACGATATCCTCGCCCCCCGGCCCCTTGATCCCCTTGAGAAGGGTCAGAACCTCGTCGCGGTCAGGCACTCAGGATTGTCCCTTGATCTCGCCGGTGACCTCGTGGGTCAGGTCCAGTTCCTCGATGGTGACGACGGCCTTGACCCTGTAGGCCTTGCCGGCGGTGTCATGCTCGCGCATGGCTTCCTCGATGGCCTGCTGCGAGGTGACGCCCACCTGCTTCAGGAACTTGCGCATCGACATGTTGAAATCGTCGCTCATCTCGTCTCTCCCATGGTCGTTGACGGATCGCTCTGGCGCGGCCTAGGCTGCGCCATGCGTGTCTGGTTGCTGATACTGGTCCTTGCGGTGCTGCCCTTCAAGGCCGCGGCACAGGATCGGGCGGTCGCGCTTTACGCCCCGCCCGCGCTGGTGGACACCGGCCTGCTGGACTATGCGCTGCCCCGCTTCAAGCTGAAGACGCAGGTGCGCGTGGATCTGGTTGATACGCCCGAGGCCGCGCAGGTGGTGCTGGGTGCGACAGGCGTGCCGCTGTTTCAGGGCGGCGGGCAGGTCTGGGCCATGCAGGTCACCGATCAGACCGAATGGACCGACCGCTTCGCCGACTGGCTGGGCGGCGAGATCGGCCTGACCACGGTGCTGTCCTACGCGCCCGAGGGCGCGCCGCTCTTCACCGCCGCCGAGGTGGCAGAGGTTCAGGACGCGGTCCCGGTGATGGATGGCGACCCGGCGCTGGGGCTGACCGTTGCGCGGGTGAAATGCACCCGCTGCCACAGGGTCGAGCCGGGCGGCGGCGTGATGGGCATCGGCTCGACGCCCAGCTTTTCCCTCCTGCGCGGCCTGCCCGACTGGGAGGCGCGCTTTGCCGGATTCTACGCGCTGAACCCGCACCCGGCCTTCACCCAGATCGAAGAGGTCACGCCGCCCTTCGACATCGCGCGGCCCAGCCCCATCGTGCCCATCGAGCTGACGCTCGACGAGGTCGACGCGGTGCTGGCCTATGTCGCCGCGATGCAGGCCGCAGACCGGGGGCGCCGCTTGCGCATCAGTGATCGCGCCGCTTGCTGAGGTAGTCGTCGGTGGTGCGCGGGCGCGGACGCTCCTTGCCCGCGAAGGGGTTGTCCTCGGCGTGGAACTGCGCGTTCACCCGGCAATCGTCGCACATCTGGATCATCCGCAGCTTGTCGCCCGCGAACATCGCATGCGAGGACAGCTTTTCCGTGATCCGCTCGATGGTGGATTTCACGCCGAAAAGCGCGCCGCATTCGATGCAGGGGAAGGGTTCTTCCTCTTTCAGGACGCGCTGGCTTAGCGCCGCCTGCGTCAGGTCGAGGCGCGGCTCCAGCGTGATGGCATCCTCGGGGCAGATGTTGGCGCAGAGGCCGCATTGCAGGCAGGCGTCCTCCTGAAAGCGCAGCTCGGGCCGGTCGGGGTTGTCGCCAAGCGCGCCCGAGGGGCAGAGCGAGACGCAGGACAGGCAGAGCGTACACGACTCCTGATCCACCAGCACCGCGCCGTAGGGCGCGCCAGCGGGCAGGTTCAGTACCTCGGTCTCGGGGTGCAGGGCGCGGGCCGCAAGGCGGGTGATCTGGCGCTGCGTGCCCATGGGGCGGACCGGCTGCGCGACCGCGGCCGGGGCTTCTTCGCCATAGAGGACGTCGGTCATCGCGTCGGGGTCGGCGGGTTCCAGCAGCTGCACCGCCATGTCACCGCCGATGGCGCGGGCCAGCGCGACCTGCGCCTCGACGGCATCGCGTTCGAACCCGGGGCCGGGCAGCAGGCTGACAGAGGCGAACCCAGCCCCCAGCGCGGCGACGATCTGGGCATGGCCGAAGGCGCCCAGCTTGGGCAGCTCCAGCGGGATCACGTCGGCGGGCAGGCCCGCACCATGGCGCGCGGCAAGGCGGATCATCTCGGCCCCGTGGGCGTCATGTGCCAGCAGGCGCGGGGTCGTGCCGCCCGCCTTGAGGTAGGCCTGCGCAAGGGTCTGCACGCGGCGCATGATCTCGTCGACCGGCGGGGCGTCGTAGGTGATCGCGCCCGAGGGGCAGACGGCGGAACAGGCGCCGCAGCCCGCGCAGATCATCGGATCGACGGTCACATGCTCCCCGGCGGGGGTGATCGCGCCGGTTGGGCACAGATCCAGGCAGCGCGTGCAGCCGGTCTGTTCGGCACGGGAATGGGCGCAAAGCAGCGGCTCCATCCGCACGTGCAGCACCTTCTCGAAGGTGCCGGTCAGATGCGAGGCCGCCAGCACCGCCGCCGACACCGCCGCCGCGTGGCCGGGATCGGCGCGCAGGTAGCCTTCGCGCTTTTCATGCGCCGGGAACAGCGGCGCGGCGCCGCGCAGGTCCAGCAGGATATCGCATTCCGAGACCCCGCCGTCGCGCGGCTCGGTCAGGGTCAGCGGGCCACGCCCGCCGGGTTCCACCATGCGCAGGGCGTCGATGACCACCTCGAATTGGCCCAGAGCGCCCTTGGCGCGGCGCAGCTGGCCGGTCAGCACGTCATAGGCGCGGGTGTCGGGGATGTCAGAGCCTTCGGGCAGCAGCACCGTGACGCCAAGGTGGTCCTTCAGCGCCTCGGCGGCGGGCAGGGCCACCTCGGGCGCGCCGAGGATCAGGCACAGCCCGTCCGAGATCACGTCCATGGTCTTTTCCGGCGCGGCGGGCAGCAGGGCCTCGGCGGTCAGCGCGGACATTTTGGCCAGTTTCGGGGCGGGATCGTCGCTCCACCCGGCGCGGTCGCGCAGGTCCAGCAGGGGGGCGGGGCGACCGCCAGTTCCTCGGCGAGGGCCTCGAAGACCGCCGCCTCCTGGGTGCAGCAGAAAATCGTGTCACCCTGCGTCAGGGCCTCTGCCGCGCGGTCGATCTGGGTGGTGCAGAGGGCCGAACAGGCGGGCCGCACGTCACAGCCGGTGGCCTGTGAAAGGGCCTCTGCATCGATGGTCTGCGTGCCCAGACAATCGCATGTTATCAGCGTCTTGACCATGGATCCTCCTCTTGGTGAGGGCGCCGTCGAAGGCTGTGCCCGCTGCCTGGATAGGCGGCTAGCTACACATGATTCGGGTGGCCTCACAACCGCTTTCGCCCGCTCTTGGGCCCGCCCCCGGCCTTGCCCGCACCCCGCTTTGGGTTCGGTGATTCGGTCGTACACACTCTGCCCGTTTCCTGAGCGAAACAGTCATGATGGACACATTGGCCAAGCTGTCCCGGCGCCCGGTTCAGGCCCGGTCAAAATGACCGCAAAGCGCGAATGGAATACGATGGCGTACAAATCCGCTTTCGCAAAAGGCCCGTATTTTGCAAGGGTAGAGCCAAGGAGGAGCCCGTGATCCACCACAACCCGAAAGCCTATCGTACCCTGCCGGTGGGTGTGGTCCTGCGCCGCACGCCCGGCGTCACGCGTTGGGCAAAGTGGCACTGGACCTGTTCCGCCGTCCTGCCGGGCGCCGCGCCCGCCGACTGGAAAGAGATGCGGCGCGAGGGCGAGGCGGTGGAATACCACGCCGCCACCCCGGTGCTGGAACTGCATGGCGCCGAGGCAGAGGCCTATCTGCACGGGCTGTCGATCGCGGTGCCCAGTCTTTACGTGGTCATGCGCGCGGTGCATGGGCAGGACTTTCCCTACGAGGTGCTGCTGGTGACGGCCTCGCCCTACGAGGCGCAGGATTACACCGACAGCGGCGAAGAGGTGGTCGAGAAGGTGCCGATGCCCGCCGGGCTGGTGGCCCGGGTGCAGGAATTCGTCGAGGAACATTACCGCGAAGAGACCTTCGTCAAACGCAAGCGCGACAAGAAGCGCACCGACCTCACGCAGGACGGCATCGGCGATCCGCGCGTCGGCAAAGCGGCGGATGTCTACGCGTCCCCGGCGCTGAAGCGGGGGCGTCTGATATGAGCGATTTCTGGTCCCGCCGCCGCGCCGCCGTCCAGCAGGAAACCCGGGCCGAAGAGGCCGAGCAGGAGGCCGCCGTTCAGGCCCGCACCGAGCAGGCACTGGCCGAGCGCTCGGACGAGGAGTTGCTGGCCGAGGCCGGGCTGCCGCTGCCCGAGGATATCGTCAGCGGCGAGCAGGTGCAGGCCTTCCTTAAGGCCGCGCTGCCGCAGCGGCTGAAGACCCGCGCGCTGCGCGCCCTGTGGAAATCGAACCCGGTGCTGGCCTGCGTGGACGGGCTGAACGACTACGACGGCGATTTCACCGCTGCCGCCTACGAGGGGCAGGAGGTCAAAACGCTCTACAAGGTCGGGCGCGGGCTGGTGGATACCTTCGCCGACCTCAAGCCCGCCGTTGCCACGCCCGAGCCGGAAGTCGACGAGGCCCCCGAGGCCGCGCCCGAAGGCGACGAAGCCCCGCAGGAGGCCGTGCAGGTGGCCGCCGCGCCGGACCCCGCCGCAGAGGCGCCGGAGGCCGACCCGATCCCGGTCGCCTCGCGCCGGATGCGTTTCACATTCGACCCGCTGGAAGGAGCGTCATGACCGCCGCAACCGCGCCCCAGATTGCCGAGGAAGACCGCCTCCGCGCCGATCTCTACAATTTTCTGGGCCTGATCCTGTCGGGCCCGCCGGACGAGATGCTGCTGGCCCAGACCGCCAGCCTTTCGGGCGACGCGGGCCCCCGGGGCAGGCGATCACCACGCTCGCCAAGATGGCGAAGGTGACGAAGCCGCGGTCTGTCGCCTCCGAGTACAACGAGCTGTTCATCGGGCTGGGGCGCGGCGAGCTTCTGCCCTACGCGTCCTTCTACCTAACCGGTTTCCTGAACGAGAAGCCGCTGGCGGTGCTGCGGCAGGACATGCGCGCACAGGGGCTGGCGCGGGCCGAAACCGTCTTCGAACCCGAGGACAATATCGCCAGCCTGATGGAGATGATGGGCGCGCTGATCGTGGGCCGCTTTGGCACACCCGCGTCGCTGGGGAAGCAGCGCGACTTCTTCAACAAGCATATCGCGCCCTGGGCCGGGCACTTCTTTGCCGACCTCGAAGGCGCGAAGAACTCTGTCTTCTACGCGCCCGTGGGCACCATCGGTCGCTGCTTCGTCGAGATCGAGGCAGAGGCCTTCCGCATGGGCGGATAGGGATTTTTAACCGCCGGTCGGACTGCCGGCATTTCTGGCGCCAAGGCGCTGCAACACCAAGAAGAGGAGGCTCTTGATGAAGAAGGAAGAAGGCGCATCGCGCCGTGATTTCCTCAAGCTGGCCGGAACGGCGGCACCCGCGGCAGCGGTTGCCGTGGCGACCGCCGGGCAAGAGGCGCAGGCCGCCGAGCCCGACCTGTCGTCCGACCGGATGCAGGATACCGCGCACACCCGCGCGTACTTCGCCAGCGCGAAGTTCTGAGGGAGTGCAGCCCGAAAAGTGGGCACCGGTTTTCGGACAAGCTGCGCGACACCAAGCGTGCAGCCCGAAAAGTGGGCACCGGTTTTCGGATAGGCTGCGCGTCCGGGCAAGACCGGGTCCGCAACGATCCCGATACATCCGCAAGGCCCGCCAAGGCGGACCCGGCACAAGAACCGACCGAGGCGACTGGTTGCGTGACGCCCGACTGCCAAGGTCATGAGCCCCAACCAAGCAAGCAAGGACATGGGTCCGCGCGAGCAAGGGAGAGAGAAACATGCTTAGGAAAAAGACCAACGGGGTAGCGAGACGCCCCCAGCGGACTTCGATCCTGTCCGAGGCCGCAAATGCCTCGGTCGACCGCCGCGCCTTCCTGCGCGGGTCCGGTCTGGCCATCGGCGGCCTTGCCGCCATTGCCGCGACGGGCGGAACCGTCCAGCAGGCCAGCGCCGCCACCGCCGCCGCGACCGGCGCCGTGGAGCTGAAGAAATCCGTCTGCACACACTGCTCGGTCGGCTGTACCGTCATGGCAGAGGTGCAGGATGGCGTCTGGACGGGTCAGGAACCCGGCTGGGACAGCCCCTTCAACCTGGGGTCCCACTGCGCCAAGGGCGCCTCGGTGCGTGAGCACGCCCATGGCGAGCGCCGCCTGAAGTATCCCATGAAGAAGGTCGCCGGAGAATGGGTCCGCATCTCGTGGGACGAGGCGATCAACGAGATCGGCGACCAGATGATGTCGATCCGCGAGGAAAGCGGGCCGGATTCCGTCTACTGGCTGGGCTCTGCCAAGCATTCGAACGAGCAGGCCTACCTGTTCCGCAAGTTCGCCGCCTACTGGGGCACGAACAACGTGGATCACCAGGCGCGGATCTGCCACTCGACCACCGTTGCGGGCGTTGCGAACACATGGGGCTACGGCGCCATGACCAACAGCTACAACGACATCCATAACTCCAAGGCGATCTTCATCATCGGCGGCAACCCGGCCGAGGCGCACCCCGTCTCGCTCTTGCACGTCCTGCGCGCCAAGGAGCAGAACAACGCCCCGCTGATCGTCTGCGATCCGCGCTTCACCCGCACCGCCGCGCATGCGGACGAATACGTCCGCTTCCGTCCCGGTTCGGACGTCGCGCTGGTCTGGGGCATCCTCTACCACATCTTCGACAACGGCTGGGAGGACAAGGAATTCATCCGCACCCGTGTCTGGGGGATGGACCAGATCCGCGAAGAGGTGAAGAAGTGGACGCCCGAAGAGGTCGAGCGTGTCACCGGCACCCCGGGCTCGCAGCTGAAGCGCGTGGCCATGACGCTGGCCAACAACCGTCCCGGCACCGTGATCTGGTGCATGGGCGGCACCCAGCACTCGAACGGCAACAACAACACCCGCGCCTACTGCATCCTGCAGCTTGCGCTGGGCAACATGGGCACCTCTGGCGGCGGCACCAACATCTTCCGCGGCCATGACAACGTGCAGGGCGCCACGGACCTTGGCGTTCTGGCCGATACCCTGCCGGGCTACTACGGCCTGTCCAAGGGGTCCTGGCAGCACTGGGCGCGCGTCTGGGAAGAGGATTTCGATTACCTCGCCGGTCGCTTCGCGACCATGAAAGGCGCGGACGGCAAGGACAAGGCGATGATGAACATCACCGGCATCCCCGTCAGCCGGTGGATCGACGGTGTCCTCGAAGCCAAGGAGAACCTCGAACAGCCCGACAACACCCGCGCGATGGTGTTCTGGGGCCACGCGCCGAACTCTCAGACCCGTCTGGTCGAGATGAAGGGCGCGATGGAGAAGCTCGACCTGCTGGTCGTGGTGGACCCCTATCCCACCGTCTCGGCGGTGCTGCACGACCGCACCGACGGCGTGTACCTGCTGCCCGCCGCGACGCAGTTCGAGACCCGGGGTTCGGTCACCGCGTCCAACCGCTCGCTGCAATGGCGCGAGCAGGTGGTCGCTCCGCTGTTCGAATCGCTGCCGGATCACACGATCATGCACAAGTTCGCCACCAAGTTCGGCTTTGCGGACCGCATGTTCCGCAACATCGAGGTGGTCGACGGAGAGCCGGTGGTCGAGGATCTGACCCGCGAGTTCAACAAGGGCATGTGGACGATCGGCTACACCGGGCAAAGCCCGGAGCGCCTGAAGAAGCATATGGCCAACCAGCACACCTTTGACCGCACGACGCTGCGGGCGCTGGGTGGACCCTGCGACGGCGACTTCTACGGGATGCCGTGGCCCGCATGGGGCACAGCCGAGATGAACCACCCCGGGTCGGCCAACCTCTATGACGTCTCGCTGCCGGTGGCGCAGGGCGGCATGGGCTTCCGGGCGCGTTTCGGCGTCGAGCACGAGGGCGACAACCTGCTGGCCGAGGGCGTGGCCCCGGTCGGGTCGGAAATCCCCGACGGCTACCCCGAGTTCACCATGCAGATGCTCATCGACCTCGGCTGGGACAGCGACCTGACCGCGGAAGAGCGCGCGGTGATCGAGCGTGTCGCGGGCTACGAGGCCCCGGAAGAGGCCGACGAGGGTCAGGCGGAGGTCGGCGAGACCTCGCAGCAGGGTGACCGCCCCAGCGACTATGCTGCGGCTGTCGGCGGCGTAAACTGGAAGACCGACCTTTCCGGCGGCATCCAGCGCGTTGCCATCGCCCATGGCTGCGCGCCCTATGGCAACGCCAAAGCGCGTGCGGTGGTCTGGACCTTCCCGGACCCGATCCCGCTGCACCGCGAGCCGCTGTACACCAACCGCCGCGATCTGGTGGCCGACTACCCGACCTACGAGGACAAGTCCTTCTGGCGGGTGCCGACCATGTACGCGTCGATCCAGAAGAACGACTTCAGCCAGGATTATCCGATCATCCTGACCTCGGGGCGCCTCGTGGAATACGAGGGCGGCGGGGACGAGACCCGGTCGAACCCCTGGCTGGCGGAACTGCAACAGGACATGTTCGTCGAGATCAACCCGCGCGACGCCAACAACCTTGGTGTGCGTGACGGGGCCGATGTCTGGGTCGAAGGCCCGGAAGGCGGCAAGGTCAAGGTCATGGCTCTGGTGACCGAACGGGTGGGCGAGGGCGTGGCCTTCATGCCCTTCCACTTCGGCGGCCATTTCCAGTGGCGAGGACCAGCGGTCGAAATACCCCGACGGGGCCGACCCCTATGTCCTGGGCGAAAGCACCAACACGGCGCAGACCTACGGCTACGACTCGGTCACCCAGATGCAGGAGACCAAGGCCACCCTCTGCAAGATCATGCCGGCATAAGGAGAGAACGATATGGCAAGAGCGAAGTTTCTCTGTGACGCCGAGCGCTGCATCGAATGCAACGCCTGTGTCACGGCCTGCAAGAACGAGCACGAGGTGCCCTGGGGGATCAACCGCCGCCGCGTGGTGACGATCCAGGACGGCAAGCCGGGCGAACGCTCGATCTCGGTGGCCTGCATGCACTGTTCGGACGCGCCCTGCATGGCCGTCTGCCCGGTGGATTGCTTCTACCAGAACGAGGAAGGCGTGGTCCTGCACTCCAAGGACCTGTGCATCGGCTGCGGTTACTGCTTCTACGCGTGCCCCTTCGGCGCGCCGCAGTATCCGCAGGCCGGCAACTTCGGGTCGCGCGGCAAGATGGACAAATGCACCTTCTGCGCCGGTGGCCCCGAAGAGAACAACTCGAATGCAGAGTTCTCGAAGTACGGGCGCAACCGGATCGCCGAGGGCAAGCTGCCCATCTGCGCCGAGATGTGTTCCACCAAGGCCCTGCTGGCCGGGGACGGCGACGTGGTCTCGGGGATCTACCGCGAGCGCGTCGTGGCCCGTGGCTTCGGCTCGGGCGCATGGGGCTGGGGCACCGCCTACGACCAGAAAGGCGGCTGAGGCCGTCCGCCGAGGGTGGGTCCGCGACCCGCCCTTCCTGAACCTAATCCGGTCCGCGCCGCAGGGTGCGGGCCGTTTCCCCCTTGGCCGTGCGGCGGCGGGGGCAGATTTCCTGACGGGGTAAGTGATGTCAAAACGGTCCAGCGGCTTCGGCCTCTTCATGCTTCTGGCCCTCGGGCTGGTGATCGCCGGGGTCTTCTTCCTGCAACCGCCACGGATCGAGACCAGCCGCGAGGCGGAACTGGCGCAGGCGCGCGAGGCGACCGGCGGCGCGCAGACGCTGGAGGACATCCTTGCCCGCCAGCGCGGCGAGCAGATCGACGACAGCTTCCGCTCTTCCAACACCGGTTTCGGCGAAGAGGCGGGCGTGCCGCAGCTTGGCACGCTGGGCGGGGCCTCGGACCCCGACCTCTGGCGCGCGCTGCGCTACGACACCATGCCGGACGTCCGCGCGTCCACCCGCAACGACGTGGGCAAGGTGCTGGTGCAGGACGGCGGCATGGCCTGGTGGCAGTTCCGCGAGGGCCCGCTGGCCATCTGGGGCGGCTGGGCGCTGCTGGGCACCATCGGGCTGCTGGGCCTGTTCTTCCTGCTGCGTGGCCGCGTGCGGATCGAGGGCGGCACGACCGGCACCACGGTCACGCGCTTCGCCGGGTTCGAGCGCTTTACCCACTGGATGACGGCGGGTTCCTTCATCCTGCTGGGCCTGACCGGGCTTGCCACGCTCTTCGGGCGCATGTTCATCGCGCCGCTTCTGGGCAAAGAGGTGAACGCGACGCTGCTGGTCTGGTCCAAGCTGATCCACAACAATGTCTCTTGGGCCTTCATGCTGGGCGTCATCCTGATGTTCGTGCTCTGGGTCTGGCACAATATCCCGAACAAGCTGGACCTGATCTGGTTCAAGCAGGCCGGTGGCATCATCGGCAAGAACCACCCGCCCGCGAAGAAATTCAACGCCGGTCAGAAGATCATCTTCTGGTCCGTGGTGGTCTTCGGCTTCTCGATCTCGCTGTCGGGGCTGTCGCTGCTCTTCCCCTTCGAACTGCCGCTCTTTGCCAAGACCTTCAGCATCATCAACGAGCTTGGCCTGCCCGGCTGGGTCGGCATGGGGCCGCTGCCCACCAACCTTGCCCCGCAAGAGGAAATGCAACTGGCGCAGGCCTGGCACGGCATCGTGGCCTTCCTGTTCATGGTGATCATCCTCGCCCATATCTACATCGGCTCCGTCGGGATGGAGGGCGCCTTCGACGCCATGGGCTCCGGTCAGGTGGACGAGAACTGGGCCGAACAGCACCACTCGATCTGGTACGCCAAGGTCAAGGCGAAGGAGGGCGGCAAGCCCGTCGCCCACCACAGCCCGGCGGAGTGATGCGCGCGCTTGCGGGCGCGCTGCTGGTGGCCCTTGCCGGGGCCGCCGCGCAGGCGCAGGAGTTCACGACGCTGAAGGGCCACGGCGGGCCGATCATGGGCATCGCCGTGGACGATGCGGGCCGGGTCGCGACCGCAAGTTTCGACAACTCTGTCGGGGTGTGGACCGGGCGCGCGCCGGACTGGCTGGAAGGGCACGAGGCCGCCGTGAACACGGTTCTGGCGGTCGGGGGCCTGCTGCTGTCGGGCGGGGACGACTACACCGTCCGTCTGTGGGGCGAGGCGCCGCGCGTGCTGGGCACCCATCTGGGCAAGGTCACCTCGCTGGCTGTCCGCGACGGCGTGGTGGCCAGCGGATCGTGGGACGGGACCGTGGGCCTCTGGCCGCTGGAGGGCGCGGGCCGCAGGCTGGAGGCGCCGGGCGGCGTCAACGCCGTGGCCTTCGGGGAGGGCGCGCTATACGCCGCAACCTCTACCGGCCAGCTGATGCGCTACGATCTTGCAACGGATCAGGCCCTGCCGGTGATCAGCCACGGCTTCGGCATCAACGAGGTCATCGTGACGCCGGACTGGATCGCCTATGGCGCGGTCGATGGCGGCACGCGGGTCATCGACCACGACGGCGCAGAGATCGCGGACTTCACCCTCGACCGCCGCCCGATCCTGTCGATGGCCTACGACGCCGGGACCCACAGTCTGGCCGTGGGGGACGGGCAGGGCTACATCATGATCGTGGACACCGCCGACTGGACCATCGCCCGCGACTTCCGCGCCACCCGGCAGGGGCCGGTCTGGGCGCTGGCCTTCTCGCCCGATGGCGCGACGATCTGGGCGGGCGGCCTCGACGACGTGGCCTATGGCTGGCCGGTCGCCAGTCTCGACGCCTTCGACCCGGGCATCACCGGAGAGCGGTCCTTCCTTCAGGACCCCGAGACCATGTCCAACGGCGAGCGGCAGTTCATGCGTAAGTGCTCGATCTGCCACGCCCTGACCCCCGGCCCCAGCCGCAAGGCCGGGCCGACACTGCACGGGGTCTTTGGCCGCGCCGCCGGGGCGGTGCCGGGCTATATCTATTCCCCGACCCTCGACGGGTCGGATATCGTCTGGACGGACCAGACGATCGACGCATTGTTTGACGAGGGCCCGGATCACTATATTCCGGGTTCCAAGATGCCGATGCAGGTGATCTCTGGCGCGCAGGACCGCGCCGACCTGATCGCCTTCCTGCGTTCGGCCAGCACGGAGACAAAAGAATGAAGGCAATGATCCTTGGTTTCGTGGCAATCGCCGCCATCGGATACGGCGCGCATTGGGCGCTGACCAACGAGCTGGACTATTCCACCGCCGACCGTGCCACGGGCCAGAACGTCCGCCTGGACTGATGGACGGCAAGGACTACGGCAGCGACCTCGCCGGTGCCTCGATCCTGGTGATCGACGACGAGCCGGGGATGCGCAATTTCCTGTACAAGACGCTTCAGCCCCGGGTGAAGCGCATCGAACTTGCGGGCTCTGCCGAAGAGGCCTCGACCAAGCTGGACGAGAGCCATTTCGACGTGGTGATCCTCGACAACGTGATGCCGCGCAAGACCGGCCTGGAATGGGTGACCGAGCAGCGCAAGCTGGGCTTTCTGGCGGATACGATCCTGATCACCGCCTATGCGGACCTGGAAACGGCGATTGCCGCGCTGCGCGCCGGGGTCAGCGATTTCGTGCTGAAGCCCTTCCGCGCGAACCAGATCCTTGGCGCGGTGGCGCGCACGCTGGACCGCAAGTACCTGCGCCGCGACAACACGCTGCTGCGCCACGAGCTGAACGCCGAGGCGCAGGGCAGCAAGCTGCTTGGCACGTCGGAACCGATGGCCGAGGTGCGCACCATGCTGAAGAAGCTGGCGCCGCTGCCGACGCCGGTTCTGTTCACCGGCGCCAGCGGCACCGGCAAGGAACTGGCGGCGCGGCACCTGCACCAGTTGTCGGACCGTGCCGGTCGGCCCTTCGTGGCGGTGAACTGCGCGGCGATCTCGCCCGATCATATCGCGCAGGAGCTCTTTGGCGTGAACGGGCCGGGCGACGAGATGAAGCCGGGGCTGTTCCTGCTGGCCGATGGCGGGACGCTGTTTCTGGACGAGATCGCGCAGATGCCCGATCAGGTGCAGGCGGCGCTTCTGCGGGTGCTGGAAGACCAGCGCGTGCGGCCCATCGGCGCCGAACGCGAGTTTCCGCTGAACCTGCGCTTTCTCTTCGCCACCAATACCGCGCTGGAAGAAGAGGTCGGGCAGGGCCGCTTCCGCGCCGATCTTTACCACCGCATGAACGTGGTGCGCATCCATATGCCGCCACTGAAGGACCGTTCCGAGGACATCACCGAACTGGCGGCGCTGTTCATGCAGCAGTTTTCCGCGACGCTGGGCCTGCCGGCGCTGGACCTGTCCGGCGAGACGCTGCTGAAGATGCGGCGCTACGACTGGCCCGGCAATGTGCGCGAGCTGAAGAACCTGGTCGAGCGGTCGGTGATCCTTGGCGATTTCCCGGCGGAATTCGCCGGTGACACGCGGGTGACCGGCGCGCGCGCCATCGAGAACCTCGAACAGGTGATGCAGCGGCATATCCTGCACGTGCTGGACCTTTGCGAGGGCAACCGGGCCGAGGCCGCGCGGCGGCTGGGGGTCAGCCGCAAGACCATCGACCGGCGCGTGACCGCCTGGGAGGGGTAATGCGCGGCTGATCGCGGCAGAGGGGCGCTGCCCCTCGTCGCTGCGCGCCTCACCCCGGGATATTTGCGGACAGAAGAAGCAGGGTCCTGTGCCGGAGCCGGAGCCGGGGCCGGGGCCGGGGCGGCGGGGTCAGGCGTTCCAGCGCACGGTGCCGAGGCCGGTGAGATCGTAGCCGCCCATGCGTTCGGCCCGGGTGGCCATGGCCTCTGACTGGCAGAAGGTCATCAGGCGCTGCATCGGCGTTTCGAACCATGCGCGGCGGTTCACCAGGAGGTCGAAGCGTTCGTCGATGAGCGGCACGAAGGGCAGGCCGAAGTCCTGCGCGACCGAGTGCAGGCCAAGGGTGGCGTCGGCCTCGCCGCGGGCCACTGCCTGCACGGCCTCTGTTTCGGTGCGGGCGATGTCGGTCAGGACCATGTCCGAGAGGGCGAGGCCCGCGCGATCCGCCAGTTGCCGGAACAGCACGTCGCTGCCGGAATCCGGCTGGCGGGGCACGACGCGGCGCCCGCGCAGATCGGGCATCGCGGTGATGCCGGTGATGCTCTGACCCAGCACCAGACCGCGCGCGCGCGTGGCGAAGCGCACCAGAACGGCGTTCTGGTCGAGCCAGAGTAGCGGTCGACGCTGGGGATGTTCCATTCGCGGCCTTCGGGATCCTGAAGGTGCAGGCCCGCCGCGACGCCTTCGCGCCGGTTGAAGCGGGCCAGCCCGTCGGTGGAGCCGTCGAAGTAGCTGGCCAGCCCGCAGCGCGATTCGCGGATCGCCCAGTCCAGCAGCGGATCGTGGCTGCCCAGCACCACGGCGGGGCGCGGCACCTTGGGCACGTGGCCCTGGCTGTGTTTCAGCAGCCAGGCCCGCACGCCGCGCGCGGGAAACAGCAATTTGCCGGTGGCGCGGGTGCAGGGCACCTCTCCGCTGGAGGCAAGGTCGTAGACCTTGCGCTCCTTGATGCGCAGAAGCTCTGCCAGTTCCGGGACCGTCAGGTATTCGGGTTCTGCCATGGGGGCCTGTGTTGTGGCTTACCCCTGTCAGCTACCCTGTTTCGGCGCGTTGGGGAAGAACAGCTGCTGGCCGTCGACCTTGTAGGCGCCGATGGCCTCTTGTCCCTCTGCCGACAGAAGCCAGTCGGTGAAGGCCTGTGCCGCGTCGACATTGACCGAGGGGCATTTCTCGGGGTTCACCGGGATCACGCCGTACTGGTTGAAGAGGTCGTTGTCGCCCTCGACCGCGATCTGGTAGTCCTGCTTGTTGGCAAAGCTGATCCAGGTCGCGCGGTCGGTCAGCACATAGGCGCCCATGCCGATGCCCGCGTTCAGCGTCGCCCCCATGCCCGAGCCGGTCTCGCGGTACCATTCGCCCGAGCCGCTGGCCGGGTCGACCTCTGCCGCCGTCCACAGCGCGCGCTCCTTCTTGTGGGTGCCGCTGTCGTCGCCGCGCGAGGCAAAGAGCGCCTCGGCCTCGGCGATGGCGGAAAGCGCCGCCTCGATGTCCGAGGTTCCGGCGATGCCGGCGGGATCATCGGCGGGGCCGACCAGCACGAAGTCGTTGTACATCAGGTCGGTGCGCAGGGTGCCGCCGCCCTCGGCGACGAATTTCTCTTCCGAGGCCTTGGCATGCACCAGCAGCACGTCGCCGTCGCAATTGGCGGCATTGCTGATCGCCTGACCGGTGCCCACGGCGACCACGTTCACGGTGATGCCGGTCTTGTCCGAGAAGATCGGCAGCAGGTGGTCGTAGAGGCCGGAGTTGGCGGTCGAGGTGGTCGACTGCACGATGATCGCCTCCTGCGCGGCGGCGCAGAGGGGAAGCGCTGCCAGAAGGCCGGCAACGGTCAGGGTCTTGAATGTCATGGTATCCTCATTGGTCTTTCGGGGTGGGTCGGGGGTCAGACGATCAGCCTGCCGTTCAGGAAATCCACGGCCTCGGCGCTGCGGGGCGCGGCAAAGAAGGTCTCTGCCGGGGAATGTTCGGTGACGCGCCCCCGGTTCAGGAAGACCACGTCGTCGGCCAGGCGCCGGGCCTGCCCGATGTCATGCGTCACGAGGATCACCTTCACGCCCCGGTCGCGGGCCTGCAGCGTGATGTGCTCGATCGCGAGGACAGAGGCGGGGTCGAGGCTGGCGGTGGGTTCGTCCAGCAGCAGCACCTTCGGGTCCAGCGCCAGCGCGCGGGCCATGGCAAGGCGCTGCGCCTCGCCGCCGGACAGGGCGCGGGCGGGCTGGCGGGCCTTGTCGGCAAGGCCGACATGGGCCAGCAACCCCGGCGCCAGCGTGCGGTCCTTGCGGCGGGATTTCAGCACGAAGTCGAGATTGGCGGCGACCGAGCGGCGCAGCAGAACGGGTTTCTGGAACACCAGCGCCTGCGAGGCCGTCATCGTCGCGGCGGGTCGGCCGTTCCATGTTGCGGTGCCCGCCGTGGGCACCGTCAGCCCGTGGGCCAGCTTCAGCAGCTGGCTTTTGCCGGCGCCGTTCGGGCCCATGACGGCGGTCACACCCTGCCCGGGCAGGGCAAGGTCGACGCCGTCCAGCACCGCCCGCCCGCCAAGGATCAGCCGGACGCCCGAGAGGCGCAGCGCCATGTCGGTCGACGTGTCGAGCAGGGCCTCGGGTGCCGAGAGATCACGCATGGGCTTCCTGCCTTTCAGCGGAGATCCGCAGCCCCTGCACCAGCGCGTTCACGCCAAGGGCCAGCGCCATGAGGATGATCCCCAGCGCCATGGCCAGCGCCAGTTCGCCCTTCGAGGTTTCCAGCGCGATGGCGGTGGTCATGACGCGGGTCAGGTGGTCGATGTTGCCGCCGACGATCATCACCGCGCCGACCTCTGCCACCGCGCGGTCGAAGCCCGCCAGCGCCACGGTCGCCAGCGCCGTCCGCGCGTCCCAGAGCAGCGCCTGCACCCGTTGCAGCCGCGACAGGCAGAGCGAGCGGAAATGCTCGGCGTATTCGGCGTTCATGTCTTCGAGGATCTGCCGCGACAGGGCGGCGACGATGGGTGTGATCAGGATCGTCTGGGCGATGATCATCGCCGTCGGCGTGTAGAGCAGCCCGAGAAAGCCCAAAGGCCCCGCGCGCGACAATTGCAGGTAGACGATCAGGCCCACGACCACCGGCGGCAGGCCCATCAGCGCGTTCAGCAGCACCAGCGCCGCGCCGCGCCCGCGAAACCGCGCGATGGCCAGCAGCGCGCCCAGCGGCAGGCCGATCAGGCAGGCGATCAGGGTGGCGGACAGGCTGACGCGCAGCGACAGGGCGACGATTTCGGCAAGGTCGCCCGAAGGCGAGACCACCAGCCCGAGGGCCAGAGAAAATGCCTCTCCGAAATCCTGCATGATTTCCCGTCACCTCTCCCGGCAATGACCCTTAGGGTACGGGGCAGGAATGGCCCTTCGCAAGAGGAAGTTTGACCGTTCACGATGCCCGATGCCAGCTGTGGCGGGGCGTGCTGTCCCGCAAGGCTGGAAGAAATGCGCCATATTGCAGGATTATGCAGGGGTGGATGCCCTGCGCCTGAAACGCAACAGGCGCCCCCGAAGGGACGCCTGCGATACTCGTTACGCTGTCCGGGTCACTCGGACAGAACGAAGGGGGCGGTGTACTTGTCAACGTTGTCGGCGGTGATCAGGACGCAGTCGAACAGTTGCTTTTCCTCGGCCACCATCGGCTCGCCGTTCTTGATGTAGTAGTCGGCCTGACGCACCGCCGCTTCGGCGAAGACGGCGACCGGCTGCAGCACGGTATAGGCCAGTTCACCGGCCTTGATGGCGTCGACCGCATCCGGCGAGCCGTCGAAACCGCCGACGATGGTGCCTTCGAGCTTGCCGGCCTCTTTCAGCGCGGCGATGGCCCCAAGCGCCATCTCGTCGTTGCCCGAGATCACGGCGTCGATTTCGGGGTTGGCCTGAATGATCGACTGCATCTTGTTGTAGCCACTGGGTGCGGTCCCAGTTGGCCACTTCCTGCGCGACCTTTTCCAGCGTCGGGTACTGCGACAGAACGGTGTTGTAGCCGTTCGAGCGGGTCGCGGCGTTGTTGTCCGACGGGTTGCCGAAGAGCTCGACGAATTTGGCCTCGTCGCCGACCATTTCCTGCCATGCGACGGCACCGAGGGCCGCGCCCTGCGCGTTGTTCGACACCAGCTGCGCGATGGCGATGCCGCTTTCGTTGATCTCGGCGTTCACGAGGAAGACCGGGATCCCCGCGTCGGTGGCCTTGCGCACCACGCCGACGGAACCGTCCGCGTTGGCCGGGTCGAGGATGATGGCCTTGGCGCCGTTGGTGATGGCGGCGTCGATCAGGTTCGACTCGGTATTGGTGTCCCCCTTGTGCGCGGCGACGGTGGTCTCGTAGCCCAGTTCCTCGGCGGTGGTCACTGGCGACCTCGCCCTCGGTGAACCAGTAGGGGTTCGCCGGTTCGGTGACGATGATCGAGATCAGGCCCTGGTCCTGCGCCCGGGCCGATCCCGCCATCAGGGGCAGCGAGGCAGCAGCGGCCAGAAGGGCGCGTTTGGTGAAGGTCATCATGTGGTGGTCTCCCATTGGTTGGTCTTGGTGCCGATTCTGCGGCGGTTTATCCACGCCGGGGCTCCTCTCCCCTGACGGCGCAGGAAAGGGGGCGGTCAGGTCTTCTTCTTGCCGCCGTACTGGATCGAGTTCAGCATCACGGCCAGCACGATGACCGCGCCGGTAAAGACGGTCTGCCAGTAGGACGAGACGCCGATGATCACGAGCCCGTCGGACAGAAAGCCGATGACGAAGGCGCCCAGAAGCGTGCCGCGCACGGTGCCGCGCCCGCCCATCAGGCTGGCCCCGCCCACCACGACCGCGGCGATGGCGGTCAGCTCGTAGGTGGTGCCCGCGGTCGGCCCGGCAGAGGTCAGCTGCGACGACAGGACGAGGCCCGCGATGGCGGCGCACATGCCCGACAGCATGTAGACGATGATCTGCACCCGCTTGACCGGCACACCGGACAGTTCCGCCGCGCGCTCGTTCCCGCCCGAGGCATAGAGCCAGCGCCCGAAGGCGGTGCGCGACAGCAGAAGCCCGGCGGCCACGGCGACCAGCGCAAGGATGATCACGCCTACCGGCACGCCCGCGATGCGGTTGAAGCCCAGCCAGTCGAAGCCGGTATTGCCCAGGGAGGGGTCGCCCGACAGGTTGTTGAAGGTCAGGCCGTTGGTCATCAGCAGCGCCACGCCGCGCGCCACGTAGAGCGAGCCAAGGGTGGCCACGAAGGCGGGCACCTTGAAGAAGGCCACGAGGATGCCGTTGCAGAAGCCCACAAAGGCCCCCAGCGCCAGCGTCAGCACCACGACGGCCCAGACCGGCGGGTAGAGGATCACGCCCGCGGCCTCCAGCTCGACCCCCTGCATCAGGAAGCCCGCGAAGACCCCCGTCAGCCCGAGGACAGAGCCCACCGACAGGTCGATGCCGCCGTTCAGGATCACCAGCAGCATGCCGATGGCCAGAAGGCCGAAGATCGCCACGTGGTTGGCCATGATCAGGAAGTTCGACACGGTCGCGTAGTTCGGTGACAGCAGCGAGAAGGTGACGATGATCGCGATCAGCGCAAAGAAGGCGCGGCCCTCGAGCAGCAGGTGCATCAGGTTGAAACCGGATTTCTTCGCGGGGCTTTGCCCGGCGGCGGAAGTCGTTGTGTCCGTCATTCTTGGGTTCCTCCCGTCAGGCGACCAGGCTCTCGCCAGAGGCGGCCATGATCGCTTCTTTCGTCGTGTCGGATGAGAATTCGGCGGCGATCTTGCCGCGGCGCATCACGATGATCCGGTGCGCGATGGACAGGCATTCGCCCACCTCCGAGGTCGAGTAGACCACCGCCATGCCGCGCGCCGCGTGTTCGGCGAGGATGCGGAAGACCTCGGCCTTGGCGCCGATGTCGATGCCGCGCGACGGTTCGTCCAGCAGGATCACGTCGGGATGCGTCACCAGCATCTTGCCGATCACGACCTTCTGCTGGTTGCCGCCCGACAGCGAGCCGATGGGCGCGCCGGGGCCGTCGGTCTTGACCGTGACCTCCTTGATCGCGCCGTCGATGATCTTGCGCTCGGCCCTGAGGTTGGTGAACAGCCCCTTGGTGAAACGCCCGATCGAGGACAGCGACAGGTTGCGGCCCACGGTCATGGTCTGCACCAGCCCGTCGCGCTGCCGGTCCTCGGGAACCAGCACAAGGCCCGCCTCGATCCGCTGCGCGATGCCGAGGCCCCTGACCGACTGTCCGCTCAGCAGCACGTCGCCCGCGACCGGCTTCAGGCGGCCCGCGACGGTTTCCATCATCTCGGTGCGCCCGGCGCCCATCAGGCCGTAGATGCAGACGATCTCGCCCTTGCGGACGGTCAGGTCCATTGCGTCGACCGCAAGGCCCGCACCGGAATGCGAGGCGACGGACAGGCCCTTCAGCTCCAGCGCCGGGGCGCCGAAGGTCGATTGCGGGGGCGAACCAAGGTCGAAGTTCTCGCCGACCATGTTGCGCACGATCCATTCCAGATCGATCTCGGCGCGCGGGGCATAGGCGGTCATGACGCCGTCGCGCAGCACGACCGCGTGGTCGGTGATGGTCAGCGCCTCTTCGAGGTGGTGCGAGATGTAGACGATGCTGACGCCGCGCGCCTTGAGGTCGTGGATGACCTTGAACAGCACCTCGACCTCTGACGCCGACAGGGCCGAGGTCGGTTCGTCCATGATCAGGATGCGCGAGTTCACCGACAGGGCGCGGGCGATTTCCACGATCTGCTGCTGGCCAAGGCGCAGGTTCTCGACCGGGGTCAGCGGGTCGATGTCCTCTTCCAGTTCCGCCATCAGCGCGCGGGTCTGGCGGGCCTCTTCGGCGTAGTCCACGCCCATCGGCCCCATGATCTCGCGGCCCATGAAGATATTGTCGCGCACCGACATGTTGGGCGCCAGCGACAGCTCCTGGTGGATGATCGAAATGCCCAGCTCGCGCGCCTCGACGGTCGAGTTGATCTCGACCGGCTTGCCGTCGAGGATCAGCTCGCCGGACGAGGGCAGGTGCACGCCCGAGAGGATCTTCATCAGGGTCGATTTGCCCGCGCCGTTCTCGCCGAACAGCGTGGTGACCTGCCCGCGATGCACGTCGAAGTTGACACCCTTCAGGGCCTGCACGGCCCCGAAGGTCTTGGCGACATTGCGGGCGGCCAGAACGACCTCGGCCCGGTCGGGGCTGGCCTCGGGGGTTTCGTCGTGGATCGGGGTCTTCATTCCGCAACCTCGAGGCGGACGGGGGTCACCAGCCAGCTTTTCGGGTTGATCATGGTGAAGGCGCCGGTGACCGTGACGGTCTTGCCGGTCAGGGTATCGCGGTCGAGATCCGACAGCACCTCTGCGGACATGGCCCGGTTCAGAGCGGCACCGGCGTCCTGGAACTCGATCTGGTTGGTAAAGGCGCCAAAGACGATGTCGCCGGGAAAGTCGCGCAACTCGGTGCCGTTGATGGCGGGGCCGGTCTGCACGCGGATGGTCTGGCCGTCCGGCAGGTCGGGCACGGTCACGGCGAAGATGCCGGACTTGCCCTCGCCCAGGGTGCCGGTGAAGGTCACGGCCATCACCGGGAAGGCGCCCGCCTGAATGCCGTGATCCGCCACCGCGCCCGCCTTGTCGGCGGCCAGCTTGGTCACCAGCGCGGGCGCCTCTGCGGCGCGCTCCACGATGGCCTCGCGGATGCGGGGGAATTCTGCCGCGCCGAAACGGTCGGGATCGAAGGCCTGCTGGCGCAGGTCCTGTTCCGACCCGACGTGGACCACGGTGGTGTCGAGCGCGATGGCGACGAGAACGAGGGCCGCGCCCCCGCCAAGGATCAGGCTGCGGCGCGAGACCTTGCTGCGTGCTGCCGTGGTGCCGGTCATGGCCATGACGTGATGCCTCCTCAACCCTGTGTCGGGGTGCGCCCCGTTCCCGGGGGCTTGGTTCATGTCGGACGGGAAGTCGGCAACCTCTTGGGTGCGCGCATGAAATCCTCCCTCTCCACCAGCCCCGAAACTCCTCAATTCCCGGTGTCGGTCCCCGTTCGGGTCACCCCGGGTGCGGCGGATTGACAGGACCGTAATTGAAAAAAATTACTATGTCTGCAAAAAAATTCATGCACTGGTAAAATTTCGTGCTAAGCCTTGGGCGGGAAAACGGGGGTCATGCCTGCTTTGCGGGCATAGGTGAAACCGACCCGGTGACCGCCCGCAGCGGGGCGGCGACCAGATGACTAGAGGGAGGAAAGCCGTGCCGGACATGGTGGGATTTGCACGAGAGGGCAGGGGATGAGCGATTCGTCCGACCTGATCGTGGGCATCGACGCGGGGACCTCGGTCATCAAGGCGGTGGCCTTCACGCTGGGCGGTCGCCAGATCGCCGCCTCTGCCGTGCGCAACACCTATACGACAGGCGGCGACGGCGCCGCGACGCAATCCCTGACCCGCACATGGGCCGATTGCGCCGAGGCGCTGCGCGGCCTTGGCGAGAAGGTTCCGAAGCTCGCCGCCCGCTGCGCCGCCGTGGCGCTGACCGGGCAGGGTGACGGCACCTGGCTGGTGGGGCGCGAGGATGCGCCGGTGACCGACGCGTGGCTCTGGCTGGATGCGCGCGCCGCGCCGACGGTGAAGGCGCTGGCGAGCCGGCCCGATGAACCGCGCCCGGTTCGAGGCGACGGGCACCGGGCTGAACACCTGCCAGCAGGGCGCGCAGATGGCGCATATGCACCGCAGCTGCCCGGCGCTTCTGGACGCGGCAGAGGTGGCGCTGCACTGCAAGGACTGGCTGTACCTGCGGCTGACCGGGGTGCGGGCGACCGACCCTTCCGAGGCCTCCTTCACCTTCGGCGATTTCCGCACCCGCCAGTACAACGACACGGTGATCGAGGCGTTGGGCCTGACCGCGCGCCGCGCCCTGCTGCCCGAGATCCTCGACGGCACGCAGGTCACGCATCCGCTCAGCGCCGAGGCCGCGGCTTTGACCGGGCTGCGTGCGGGCACACCCGTCTCGCTGGGTTACGTCGACATGGTCATGACGGCGCTGGGTGCGGGCGTGCACACCGGCGATGCGGGCGCCGCCTGTTCGACCGTGGGCTCCACCGGTGTCCACATGCGGGCCGTGACCTCGGACGGGGTCCACCTGAACGCCGAGGGCACCGGCTACGTCATCTGCCTGCCGGTCCCCGGCCTCGTGACGCAGGTCCAGACCAACATGGCCGCCACGCTCAACATCGACTGGGCCACTGGCGCTCGCCGCCGACCTGATGGCGGAATTCGGGCCAGAGCCGTCGCACGCCGACCTCGTCGCCCATATCGACACATGGATGCTGAAGTCCAAGCCCGGCGCGCTGGTCTATCACCCCTATATCTCCGAGGCCGGAGAGCGCGGCCCCTTCGTCAACGCCGATGCCCGCGCCAGCCTTGTGGGCCTGAACGCCGGTCACCGCTTTGCCGACGTGATCCGCGCGGTGATCGAGGGGCTGGGGATGGCGGCGCGCGACTGCTACGCCGCGATGGGAGAGATGCCCGCCGAACTGCGCCTGACCGGCGGCGCCGCCCGCTCTGCCGCGCTGCGCCGCGTGCTGGCGGCCTCGCTGCACACGCCGGTGCGCGTCTCGGCCCGCGAAGAGGCGGGTGCGGCGGGCTGCGCCATGATGGCCGCCGTGGCCATCGGCGCCTATGGCGACATGGATGCCTGCATCGCCGACTGGGTCACGCCGCTGCTGGGCCAGCCGGAACAGCCGGACCCGGCGCTTGTCCCCCTCTACGACCGACTTTTCACCTCATACGCAGCATCGCGCAGCGCGCTGGCGCCCGTCTGGGACGGGCTCGCCGCCGCACGCGGCACGGAAGGAGCACACATATGACGGATATCCCCAAGGTCGATCTCTTCGTCATCGGCGGCGGCATCAACGGCGCGGGCATCGCGCGCGACGCGGCGGGGCGGGGCCTGTCGGTCGTGCTGGCCGAAAAGGACGATCTGGCCGAGGGCACCTCGTCCCGGTCGGGCAAGCTGGTGCACGGCGGGCTGCGTTACCTCGAATACTACGAGTTCCGGCTGGTCCGCGAGGCGCTGATCGAGCGCGAAGTGCTGATGAAGAACGCCCCGCACATCATCTGGCCGATGCGCTTCGTCCTGCCGCACAGCCCGCAGGACCGGCCCGCCTGGCTGGTGCGGCTGGGGCTGTTCCTTTACGACCACCTCGGCGGGCGCAAGAAGCTGCCCGGCACCCGCACGCTGGACCTGCGGCGCGATCCCGAGGGCGCGGCGATCAAGGACCAGTATACCCGGGGCTTCGAGTATTCCGACTGCTGGGTGGACGATGCGCGGCTGGTGGTGCTGAACGCCGTCGATGCGGCAGAGCGCGGCGCCACGGTGCTGACCCGCTCGCCCTGCATCTCGGCGCGGCGCGAGGGTGGTGTCTGGCACGTCACCACGTGCAACTCTGTCACCGGCGAGACGCAGGAGTTCCAGGCCAAGGTTCTGGTCAATGCCGCCGGTCCACTGGGTGACGGATGTGGTGACCCGCGTCGCAGGGTCGAACAGCGCGCGCAATGTGCGGCTGGTCAAGGGCAGCCACATCATCGTGCCGAAGTTCTGGAAGGGCGAGAACGCCTATCTTGTGCAGAACCACGACAAGCGGGTGATCTTCATCAACCCCTACGAGCGCGACAAGGCGCTGATCGGCACCACCGACATCGCCTACGAGGGCCGCGCCGAGGAGGTGACGGCGGACGAGAGCGAAATCCAGTACCTGCTGGACGCCGTGAACCGCTACTTCAAGGAAGAGCTGACCCGCGAGGACGTGGAAACCACCTTCTCGGGCGTGCGGCCGCTGTTCGACGACGGGCAGGGCAACCCCTCTGCGGTGACGCGGGACTATGTCTTCGACGTGGACGAGACCGGCGGCGCGCCGCTGCTGAACATCTTCGGCGGCAAGATCACCACCTTCCGCGAGCTGGCAGAGCGGGGCATGCACAAGCTGGACCGCTTCTTCCCGCAGATGGGCAAGGACTGGACAGAGGATGCGCCGCTGCCGGGCGGCGACCTCGAAAACGCCGATTACGAGCAGTTCCGCAATACGATGAAGCGTGACTACCCCTGGATGCCGCGCGAATTGCGCCGCCACTACGGGCGTTGCTACGGCAGCCGCGTGCGGCAGATCGCGGGCGAGGCGAGGTCCTTGGACGGGCTGGGCCGCCACTTCGGCGGGCAGCTTTACGAGGCCGAGGTGCGCTATCTGGTGGATTACGAATGGGCGCAGACCGCCGAGGATATCCTCTGGCGCCGCACCAAGCACCGGCTGCACCTGACCGAGGACCAGCAGCGCGCCTTCACCGACTGGTTCGACACAAGGGCGGAGGCGGCGTGATGGCTCTGACACTTTCGCTCAACACCAACCCGCTGGTGAACCGCTACGCCGATCCCGACGACCTGATCGACGCCATCGCCCGCGACATCCGCATCCGCGACATCCAGCTGACGCATGAGTTCATCAACCCCTCGTGGCCCGCGCCGGTGATCCGCCGCCTGACCCGCCAGATGGACCGCGCCCTGCAGCGCACCGGCGCCCGCGTGACCTCGGGCATGACGGGGCCCTACGGGCGGCTCAACCACTTCGGCCACCCGGACGCGGACGTGCGGCGCTACTACGTCGACTGGTTCAAGAGTTTCGCCGACATCACCGCCGACCTTGGCGGCGTCTCGGTGGGCACGCAGTTCGCGATCTTCACCTACCGCGACTACGACGACCCGGCTCGCCGCGAAGAGCTGATCCAGATCGCCATCGACTGCTGGGCCGAGGTGGCCGAGCACGCCAAGGCTGCCGGATTGCAGTACGTCTACTGGGAGCCGATGAGCGTGGGCCGAGAGTTCGGCGAAACGATCGCGGAATGCATGAAGCTGCAGGACCGCCTGACCGCTGCCGACATGGCCGTGCCGATGTGGATGATGGCCGATATCGACCACGGCGACGTGACCAGCCCCAACCCCGACGACACCGACCCCTATGCCTGGGCGCGGGCGGTGCCCAAGGTCAGCCCGATCATCCACATCAAGCAGTCGATGATGGACAAGTCCGGCCACCGGCCCTTTACCAAGCAGTTCAACGAAAAGGGCGCGATCCAGCCGGAACCGCTGCTGAAGGCCTTTGCCGAGGGCGGGGCGGTGGACAACGAGATCTGTCTCGAACTCAGCTTCAAGGAGCGTGAGCCCAATGACCGGCAGGTGATCGAACAGATCGCTGAAAGCGTGGCCTTCTGGGCGCCGCATATCGACAGCGGCGCGGATGATCTGAAGGTCTGAGCCTTGGCAATGGACGATAAGCCAGAGAGCGTAATAAAAGACGGCAAGGCGGCGTGACCGCCCGCCGAGGGGAGGAAGGCATATGGCAAAGGACAGAGCCGTCGTGGATGGCGAGCGGTCTCTGGCGATCCGTGCCGCATGGCTTCACTACGTCGGCGGCCTGCGGCAGGCCGAGGTCGCCAAGCGGCTGGGCGTGCCCTCGGTCAAGGCGCACAGGCTGATCCAGCGCGCGGTTGCCGAGGGGGCGGTCAAGGTTTCCATCGAGGGCGATATCGTCGAGTGCATCGAGCTGGAGCAGGCGCTTTGCGCGCGCTACGGGCTGGACACCTGCGAAGTCGCCCCGGATCTGGAAGAAGAGGGCATGCCGCTGCGCGCGCTGGGTCTGACCGGCGCGACATGGCTGAAACGCTGGCTGGAAAGCGGCGAAGAGACCACCATCGGCATCAGCCACGGGCGCAGCCTCTCCGCCGTCGTGCAGGCGATGCCGCGCATGGCGCTGCCGGATCAGCGCTTCGTCTCGCTGCTGGGCGGGCTGACGCGGAACTTCGCCGCCAACCCGCATGACGTGATGCACCTGCTGGCGGAGCGCACCGGCGCGCGGGCCTACGTGATGCCGGTGCCCTTCTTCGCCAATTCCTGCGAGGACCGCGAGGTGCTCTTGTCCCAGCGCGGCGTGTCCGAGGTCATGCAGCTGGCCGAAAGCGCGCCGCTGAAGCTGGTGGGCGTGGGATCGGCGGACAAGCAGGCGCAGCTTGTGGTCTCTGGCCTGATCGAGCCGTCGGAGATCGAGGCGATTTCCTCGACCGGGGGCGTGGGCGAGATGCTGGGCCATTTCTTCGACCGCGATGGCGGCTATATCGCCACGCCGCTGACGGCGCGCACCGTGGCGGTGTCGCTGCGCGAACGGCGCGAGGACCGGATCGTGGCGCTGGCCGGTGGGCCGGAGAAGGTCGAGCCGCTGCGCGCGGTGCTGAACAGCCGGAGGCTCTCCGGGCTGATCACCGACGAAAAGACCGCGCGGGCGCTGCTGGACTGATCGCAGGGGCGGGGGCGCAGGGGCCGGTCAAGCGCCGACCCTGCCGCAGGCGCCAAGGCCTTGGTGCGCCCTGTCCGGCGCGCATGAAGGGGGCATCCCCTGGCAACGCGGATGCAGCCCTTGCCACCAAGCGCGCACTCTCCCTCATCAGGCACGCACCCTTTGGCGTTGGGGGCGCAGCCTCCACCATCGAGCACAGACATTCCGCTATCGAGCGTGCCTTCTCTTGCATCGCGGGTGCGCTCTGCGGTGTTGTGGAGGCATTCCCCGGCGTTGAAGGTGCATCGTCCGGCAAGGAGGACGCACTCTTCGGCAAGCAAGAAAGCGCGCCGCCTCGGTCGGCGGCGCGCCTGTGGGGTCAGTAGGCGGCGGCCATGGTGGCCAGAGAGCGCACGCGGATCTTCTCGGCCTGACCGGCGGTGCCGAAGGCCTCGAACTTCTCGATGCACTGGGCCGCCATCGCGTCCATCGCGGGCTTCAGGTACTTGCGCGGGTCGAACTCGGCGGGGGCCGAGACCAGCGTCTTGCGGATCGCCGAGGTCGCGGCCAGCCGCAGGTCGGTGTCGATGTTCACCTTGCGCACGCCGTGCTGGATGCCGCGCCGGATCTCCTCCAGCGGCACACCCCATGTCGGTTTGATGTCGCCGCCGAATTCGTTGATCAGCAGCCGCAGCTCTTCCGGCACCGAGGACGAGCCATGCATGACGAGGTGCGTGTTGGGCAGCCGCTTGTGGATCGCCTCGATCACCTCCATCGCCAGCACGTCGCCATCCGGCTGGCGAGAGAATTTATACGCCCCGTGCGAGGTGCCCATGGCCACCGCCAGCGCGTCAACGCCGGTTTCGGCCACGAAACGCTCTGCCTCTTCGGGGTCGGTCAGAAGCTGGTCGTGCGACAGCTTTTCCGTCGCGCCATGGCCGTCCTCCTGGTCGCCCATGCCGGTCTCGAGCGAGCCCAGAACGCCCAGCTCCCCCTCGACCGAGACGCCAGCCGCATGGGCCATGTCCACAACCGCCTTGGTCACCGCGACGTTGTAGGCGTAGTCGGCGGGGGTGCTGCCGTCTTCCTTCAGCGAGCCGTCCATCATCACAGAGGTAAAGCCGTGCTGGATCGCCGTCACGCAGGTCGCAAGGTTGTTGCCGTGGTCGAGGTGCATGCAGACGGGGATATGCGGGTAGATCTCGACCAGCGCGTCGATCAGCTTGGCCAGCACCACGTCGTTGGCATAGGCGCGCGCGCCGCGGCTGGCCTGCAGGATCACCGGCGCGCCGGTGCGGTCGGCGGCGGCCATGATGGCCAGACCCTGCTCCATGTTCGACATGTTGAAGGCGGGCACGGCATAGCCGTTCTCTGCGGCGTGATCCAGAAGCTGGCGAAGGGTGATGCGGGCCATGGGGCCTCCTAGCGGTTGAGGGTGTCGAGCAGGGCGGTCATCTCGCCGCTGCTGCCGAAATAAAGCGGGGTGCGGTCGTGCAGGTGCTCCGGCACGCGGTCGAGGATCGGGCCAGCGCCGTCCGAGGCGATGCCGCCCGCCTGCTCGATCAGATAGGCGATGGGGAAGGCCTCGTAGGCGAGGCGCAGGAAGCCTTCTGTATAGGCGGGGCGCGTGTCGGCGGGGTACATGAAGACGCCGCCCTGCCGCAGGATGCGGTGCAGGTCGCCCACCGCCGCCGCGATCCAGCGCATGTTGAAATCCTTGCCGCGCGGCCCGTCCTTGCCCGCGATCAGCCCGTCGATGTAGCCGCGCAGCGGCCCGGGCCAGCGGCGGTGGTTCGAGGCGTTGAAGGCCACGGTCGCGGTCTCGGGCTTCACCCGCACATCGGGCGCGTCGACGTGGTACATGCCGCTGACCGGGTCGAGCGCGGCAATCGCCACGCCCCGGCCCGTCGAGAACCCGAAATCGACGCTGTGCCCGAAGGACACGTAGCAGGCGGCCACCATCTCGCGGCCCCTGCGCAGGAAGGTCTCGCCCGCCGGGAAGATCGCGAACAGCGCGCCAAGGGGCGCCCCGATGCCGATGCTGCCCGAGCCGTCGATCGGGTCCATGGCGATGTCGTATTGGCCCTCGGGGTTCAGGGTCTCGACCGCGTCGGCCTCTTCCGACAGCACGTTGCGCACGGACAGGCCCCGGAACAGCGCAAGGAAGTGGTCATGCGCCGCCATGTCCAGCGCCTTCTGCTTGTCACCCGAGTCGTTGACGCCCACCACGGCGGTCGGGTCGCCGGTCAGGCGCCCCTGTGCCAGCCGCAGGGCCACCGCGACGCTGCCCTCGGCAATCGCCTCGATCAGGCGCGCCAGCTCGCGTTCGGTCCCCTGCTGTTGCAGGTGCTGGGCCAGAACCGGGGCCGTGATCGGCGCGTCCTCCGCGCAAGCCAGTGGCGTATCCATGGGTGTCCTCCGTGTTTGAGGCAGCGATAACGCGCGCCTCCGTGCATCACAACAAAAAATCACAAGATCACATAATTGACGTTACCTTTGTGATCTGCAATGTTAGCGCTCAAGGAGGATCCCCGGTGAAACGCGACGACCGACAACAGGCGATCATGGACCTGCTGGTCTCTGACGGAGAGGTGGAGCTTGACGCCCTCGCCGACCGCTTCGCCGTGTCCCGCATGACCATTCACCGCGACCTCGACGAGCTGGAGGGCGGGGGCTTCTGCGCAAGATCCGGGGCGGGGCGACCATCGCCTCGGGCACCCGTTTCGAAAGCGACTTCCGCCTGCGCGAGCGGCAGGGCGAGCCCGCCAAGACCGCCATGGCCGAGGCCGCGCTGGCGCTGATCGAACCCGGCATGACGGTGATGATCAACGACGGCTCCATGGCCGCGATCCTCGGGCGCATGTGCGTGGCGCGGCGCCCGCTGACGGTGATCACCAACAACGCCGCCGTGCTGGACGCGCTGCGCGGCGAGGCGGGGATCACGCTGATCGCGCTGGGGGGCACCTATTCGGCGAAGTTCAACGCCTACCTCGGCAAGGTGGCCGAGGATGCCATCGCCCGGCTGCGCGCCGACATCTGCTTTATCTCTTCGCCGACCGTGTCCGGCCTTGAGGTCTTTCACATGGACGACGACGTGCTGCGGGTGAAGCGCGCCATGATCGATGCCGCCGCGACGCGCGTCCTGCTGGTGAACCACGCGCGCTTCGGCCATGCCGCGCTGCACCGGCTGGCGGGGCTGGACGAGTTCGACCACATCATCACCGACCGCGCCCCCGCCCGCGACACCCTCGACGCCCTGGCGCGGGCCGGGCTGACCCTGACCCTCGCAGACAAGGACCAAGCCGCATGAGCCAATTCTGGATCGGCACAAGCTGGAAGATGAACAAGACGCTGGCCGAGGCGCAGGCCTTCGCACAGGGTCTGGCGGCGGCGGATGACACCCGCGACCCGCGCATCCAGCGCTTCGTGATCCCGCCCTTCACCGCCGTGCGCGAAGTGGCCGCGATGCTTTCGGGCGCCTCGGTCAAGGTCGGCGCGCAGAACATGCACTGGGCTGATGCGGGCGCATGGACGGGCGAGGTCTCGGCCCCGATGCTGGTCGATTGCGGGCTGGATATCGTCGAGCTTGGCCATTCGGAACGGCGCGAGCATTTCGGCGAGACCGACGAGACGGTGGGCCTGAAGACCGAAAGCGCCGTGCGCCACGGGCTGATCCCGCTGATCTGCATCGGCGAGACGCTGCAAGAGCGCGAATCCGGTCGCGCGCAAGAGGTGCTGGCCCAGCAGGTGCGCGGCGCCCTGGGCAAGCTGTCGGACGGTCAGAAGGGCGCCGAGATCCTGCTGGCCTATGAGCCCGTCTGGGCCATCGGCGAAAACGGCATCCCCGCCACCTCGGATTATGCCGATGCGCGGCAGGCCGAGATCATCGCCGTGGCCGAGGAGGTTCTGGGCCGCCGCATCCCCTGCCTCTACGGCGGCTCGGTCAACCCGGGCAACTGCGAGGAGCTGATTCAATGCCCGCATATCGACGGGCTGTTCATCGGGCGTTCCGCCTGGAGCGTCGAGGGCTACCTCGACATCCTCGCCAAATGCGCCGCAACCCTGAAAGGATAACACCATGAAAGTCGCAATCGCCGGAGACAGCGCAGGCGAAGGCCTGGCCAAGACGCTCGCCGACCACCTTGGCGCCAAATACGAGGTGTCGGAAATCTCGCGCACCGATGCGGGCCCCGATGCCTTCTACGCCAACCTCTCGGACCGCGTGGCCAGCGCCGTTCTGGCCGGTGAATACGACCGCGCCATCCTTGTCTGCGGCACCGGCATCGGGGTCGCCATGTCGGCCAACAAGATCCCCGGCATCCGCGCCGCGCAGTGCCACGACACCTATTCCGCCGCCAAGGCATCCACCTCGAACAATGCGCAGATCATCACCATGGGTGCGCGGGTGATCGGGGCAGAGCTGGCGAAGGACATCGCAGAGGCCTTCCTGTCGACCGCTTTCGACCCCGAGGGCCGCTCGGCGGGCAACGTGCAGGCGATCAACGACGTCGACGCGAAATACAACAAGGCATGACGTCACGGCACTGCGTGCCGCACCCCCTTTGCGGGGCGAAATTTAACATATGTCAATCCGCGTGAACGACCGGATTCACACAGATCGGGGTGCGCGCGCCCCGGTAGCGCCGGGACCCTGACCCCTCCTCCCCGGGGTCCCGGCAAACCTCTCCCGGAGATCCCCATGAGCCGCATTCTCGCCATCGACAGCGGGCTGACCGTCACCAAGGCGGTGGTCTTCGACCTTGCGGGCCGCCCCCGCGGCGTGGCGCGCCGGAACCTTGCGCAGATCATGCCCGCGCCGCGCCGGGTGGAACGCGACATGCAGGACTTCTGGCGCCAGACCGCAGAGGCGGTGCGCGAGGCGCTTGAGGTCAGCGGCACCGCCCCCGGGGACATCCTCTGCGTCGCGGCCACGGCCCATGGCGACGGCATCTACCTGCTGGACAAGGCCGGGGCACCGCTGGGCAAGGGCATCCTCTCTCTGGACAGCCGGGCCGAGGCCGTGGTGGCGGGCTGGGCGGCCACCGACCTGCCCGACCGCGCGCTGGCCCGGACCGGGCAGGCGCCGCATGTCTCGGCGCCCTCGGCGCTGCTGGCGTGGATGATGGCGGAAGAGCCGGAGCGTTTCGCCCGCATCAGCCATATCCTCGCCTGCAAGGACTGGCTGCGCTATTGCCTCTGCGGCGTCATCGGCACCGACCGGACAGAGGCCAGCACCTCTTTCACCGACGTCAGGACGCAGGAGTGGTCCGCAGCGGCGCTGGATCTCTACGGGCTGGGCGCGCTGCGCCATGCCCTGCCAGAGGCCGCGCATTCGGCGGAGGTTGTGGGCCAGGTGACGCCCGAGGCCGCCGCGCTGACCGGGCTGGCACAGGGCACGCCGGTCGCGGCGGGGCTGCATGACGTCACCGCCTCGACGCTGGGCATCGGTGCCCATAGGTCCGGCGTGATCGGCGTCGTCGCGGGCACCTATTCGATCAACGAGGCCGTCTCGGACGCCCCCAAAACAGACGCGCGCTGGTTCTGCCGCAACGCAATTCAGCCCGGGCAGTGGAATTCCATGTCCATCTCGCCCGCCTCGACCACCAATTACGACTGGTTCCTCGATACGCTCTGCGCGTCAGAGCGCGCCGCCAAGGGCGCCGCGATCCATGCCGACCTGACGCCGGAAATCGAGGCCGCCCTCGCGCGGCCCTCGCCGATCCTCTACCACCCCTATCTCTTCGGCTCGCCCATGGGCGCGGCCCCCAGCGCCGGGTTCCTTGGCCTGCGCGGCTGGCACGGGCGCGGCGACATGCTGGCGGCGCTGCTGGAAGGCATCGCCTTCAACCACCGCCAGCACGTCGAGGCGCTGCGCGACGGTTTCGGCGGGGACGTGGCCCGCCTGACCGGCGGCGCCTCGCGCAACCCGCTGGTGGCGCGGCTGTTTGCGGATGTGCTGAACATGCCGGTGACGGTCACGGATACCGACGAGGCCGCCGCCCGGGGCGCGGCGCTCTGTGCCGGGGCCGCCGTGGGCGCCTTCGCGCGCTTCGATGCCGATCCGCGCGACCTGTCGGATGCGGTGACCCACCGGCCCGACCCCGGGCGCGCCGCCCATTACCAAGCCCGCTACGAGGTCTTCCGTGCCGTGGCCGCGGACCTGTCGCACACCTACGACCGGCTCAATGCGCTGGAAACCATGGAGCGCGGGGCATGAGCGAGGCTTTCGACGTTGTCATCATCGGCGCGGGTGTGAACGGCGCGGGGCTGTACCGCGACCTCTGCGCGCAGGGCCTGCGCTGCCTGATCCTGGACAAGGGCGACTTTGGCTCGGGCACCTCCGCCGCGCCGTCGCGGCTGATCCATGGCGGGCTGAAGTACCTCGAAACCGGCGAGCTTCGGCTGGTGGCCGAGTCCACCTACGAGCGCAACCTGCTGTTGCGCAATGCGCCGCATCTGGTGAAGCCGCTGCCGACTCTGCTGCCGATCTTCTCTTGGACCGGGGGATCGGGGCGGCGCTGCGCACGCTGCTGGGGTCGACCACCGCGCCGCGCAGCCGGGGGCTTTGCTGGTGAAGATGGGGCTGGCGATGTACGACTTCTACGGGCGCCGGGCGCGGGTCATGCCGCGCCACCGGATGTTCTCGCGCGCCCGCGCGCTGGAGGAAGTGCCCGCCCTGACGCCGCGCATTGCCGCCGTGGGCCGCTACCACGATGCCACCGTGACCGCGCCCGAGCGGCTGGTGCTGGAACTGGTGCAGGACGGGACGCGGCTGTCGCCGGGCTCCGAGGCGCTGAACTGGACGGCGCTGACCGGGCGCAGCGGCGCGGTGCTGCATCTGGACGGTCCCGACGGGGTGCGGGAGGTGACCGCGCGGCTGGTGGTCAACGCCGCCGGGCCATGGATCGACAGCGTCAACCGCGCGCTGGCCATGCCGCTGCCCCGGCAGATCGGCGGCACAAAGGGGTCGCATATCCTGCTGGATCACCCCGAATTGCTGCGCCAGCTGGATGGCCGGATGATCTATTTCGAGGGCAACGACGGGCGCATCCTGCTGGTCTTCCCCTATCACGGGCGGGCGCTGGTGGGGTCCACCGACATCCCGGCCGAGGATCCCGACCAGGCCGTCTGCACACCCGAAGAGGTGGCCTATTTCATCGGCGCCCTGCGCGACCTGCTGCCGGGGCTGCGCTTCGACGAGGGTCAGATCGTCTATGCCTACGCGGGCATCCGGCCGCTGCCGAACTCGGAAGGGGTGGCGCCGGGGCTGATCAGCCGCGACCACTCGGCGCCGGTGGCGGAGCCCGAGGGCGACCGCCCCTTCCCGGTGATCGCGCTGATCGGCGGCAAGTGGACGACCTTCCGCGCCTTCTCTGCCGAGGTGGCCGACAGCGTGCTGAAGCGGCTGGGCCATCCGCGCCGACAGGGCACGGATACGCTGCGCATCGGCGGCGGGCAGGGCATGCCGGACGCGGCAGCGCGCGGGGACTGGATCGCCGAGGCCTCTGCGGCGACCGGGGCGGACCCCGGGCGTGTGGCCCTGCTGCTGGACCGCTATGGGGCCACGGCCCGCGCGGTGGCCGCCGAAGAGGGCGCCGACCCGGTGCTGCTGGGGGGCACGGATACCTCGGAAGGCGAGATCCGCCACATTGCCCGGGTCGAGCAGGTCGTGCATCTGGAAGACATCGTCCTGCGCCGCACCACGCTGGGGGTGACCGGACAGGCCTCGCGCGCCGTGATCGCCCGGGTCGCCGAGGTCGCCGGTGCGGCACTGGGCTGGGACGCGGCGCGGCGCGGCGAGGAGGTCGCGGCCTGCACGGAAACCCTGACACGCCGCCACAACGCCCCGCCGTCCTGAGCGGACCCGGCGCCCCGTGGGAGCGCGATCCCTGTGGCTGTCCTCGGAAGAGCAGGCCGACCGCGCTGGCGCGGGTGAAGTCTCCCGAGCTTTCCCTTTTGTTGCGCGACGCCCGCCCGACGGCATCGTCGGGCCACGCCGGTCCGCCCCCACGGGGCGGCGCTAAAAGTCGAGGGTAGTCCGGGCCTCGGTGCGTGTTTTGGAAAGGCCCCCGCACAGGAAAAAGCCCGACGCAGGGATGCGTCGGGCTGAAGGGATGCCGCTTCTCATCGCATCGCCAGTACCCCGCCAGGCCTTCAGGGCGTTCGGGACTTTTACGATGCCCTGTCCAGAGGGACTCTGAGAACGCGGAAGTCTGCCGTCAGGGGGCTGACGCGGTCAGGTGATCCGCTTGATCGAATCCATGATCTCCTGCTGATCGAAGACGCGTTTCCAGTCGTCCTTCATCAGCGCGGGGATGCCGAATTCGATGGCCTTGTTGCAGGCGTCCGAGAACTGGCCTTCCTGAACGCCGAAGATCACCGCGCCGAGGATGTTCATGTGGCCCAGCAGGAAGTCCTTGGCGCATTCCTCGGAAATGCCCTGCTTCACGCATTCGTCCATGGCCTGTTTCATCACCACCAGAAGCGAGGCGCAGACGGTTTCCGACAGGCCGGGTTCAAGATAGGCCAGTTGCTCGACCGTGACGCGGTAGGTCTGGCGGACGGGTGCGTAGATCGCCTTGGCCACCCGGTCGCCCAGTGGCGTAGTGCTCCTCGGGGCCCTGCATCAGCGCGTTCACGACGCCCTGCGGATGGGCCACGCCGCCGAAGCGGTCGAGGCGCGCGGCCTCGGTCGGCTCGTTGTGGTAGATCGCCGGGTGGCAGGGGTGGGTGACGAAATAGGTGATGTCCGCGCGCTCGGGCAGATGGCCCGCATAGGGCGCGGCGGCGTCGAGGATCACGACCATGGTGCCCGGCTTCAGCACCGGCACGATGCCCGAGGCGACCTTGCCGATCAGCGTATCCGGCACCGCCAGCACCACCACCTCGGCACCGTCGAGCGCCTCTTGCTGGTCGACGCAGTCCACGCCCACCGCATCCTTCAGCCGCGCGCGACCGGCCTCGGAGACCTCGACATGGGAAACCTCGAAATCCGTCTTGGCAAGGTTCAGAGACAGGCGCACGCCCATCTTGCCGCCGGCGCCGAGCAGGGCAAGTTTCGTCATGATGTTTCCTCCATCCCGGGACAGCCCACGGGTCAACGGCTCGTTAACCGGGCTTGAATAACTGGTATGATCAGATAATGTGCGGGCGATTAACCTGTCAACAAGGAATTCGGGGGTGACTGTGGCGCGACTGCTGAGCTGGTTCGGGGACGACTTTACCGGGTCGACCTCGGTGATGGAGGTGCTGGCCTTTGCCGGGATCGACACGGTGCTGTTTTCCGACATCCCGTCGCCCGCCCTGATGGCGCGCTTCGCAGGCGCGCAGGCGGTGGGCATCGCCTCGACCGCGCGGACCGAGGGGCCAGAGTGGATGGCGGCCAACCTGCCGGGGCCCTTCACCTTTCTGAAGGGGCTGGGCGCGCCGCTCTTGCACTACAAGGTCTGTTCGACCTTCGATTCCGCGCCGACATCGGGGAATATCGGCAAGGCCATCGAGATCGGGCTGGAGGTGACCGGCAGCCGCGCCGCCCCGGTGCTGACCGGCGCGCCGCAGAACCGGCGCTATCAGGCCTTCGGGCATCTCTTCGCGGGCACCTTCGACGGCGTCTTCCGGCTGGACCGTCACCCGGTCATGGCGCGCCACCCGGTCACCCCGATGCATGAATCGGACCTGTTGAAGCATCTCGCCGCGCAGACCGACCTGCCCTCGGCGCTGGTGGATCTGGAGGCGCTCTGGTCCGATCCGCAGGCGGCGCTGGATCATGCGTTGCGGGCGGGGGCGCGCATGGTGTCCATCGACTCGATGGACCCGGTGACAGAGCAGGCCGCCGGGCGCCTGCTGTGGGAGAACCGCGCAGAGATGGGCTTTGTCGCGGGATCGCAGGGCGTGGAATACGCGCTGGTCCGGCATTGGCAGAAGGCCGGGCTGATCCCGCCGCCACAGCCCCTGACCGGCGCGGGGCGAGTCGAGCGCATCGCCGTCGTGTCCGGCTCTGTCTCGCCCTCGACCGCGCGGCAGATCGGCTGGGCGGCGGCGAACGGGTTCGAGGTGATCCGCTTCGACGCGGCCAGCGTCATCCGCGACCCGGCGCAACTGGACAGCGAGATCGCCAGGGCCATCGAGGCGGGCGCCGCGTCGCGGGCCAGCCCGCTGGTCTGTTCCGCCACCGGCCCGGACGACCCGGCGGTTGCCGCCGTGCGCGCGGCGCTGACAAGCGGAACCATGAGCGGCCCCGAGGCCAACGAGATGATCGGCAAGGCGCTGGGGCGCATCCTGGACGGCATCCTGCGGGAAACCGGGCTGCGCCGCGCGGTGATCTCGGGCGGCGATACCTCGGGGCACGGGATGCGCGCGCTGGGTATCGAGGCGCTTCAGGCGCTGGCCCCGACGATCCCCGCCGCGCCGCTCTGTGTCGGTCATGGCGGCGGCATCCACGACGGGTTGCAGATCGCGCTGAAGGGCGGGCAGATGGGCAGCGAGGACTTCTTTGGCTGGATCCGAGACGGCGGCGGCCCGCGCGGCTGATCCCGCCCGTCCCGGCGATTGCGGCCCGCTGCGGGGGGCTGTCGCCGGACCGGGTGACGGCGCAGGTGGTGCGGGGGCGGTTCCGGCGCACCGGGCCGGTGGCGTCTGGATCGCGGCCGCCGTCCCGGCATGGCCGAAGGGAACGGGGGCGCGGCTTCAGGCCTTTCCGCCCTCGCCCTCACGGTGCAGGGAAAAGGCCTCGCTGGAGCGGTCGAGATGCGTGGCCATCTCGGCCACGGCGCCCTCGGCATCCCGCGCGCGCAGGCGGTCCAGGATACGCTGGTGTTCGGCCAGCGTGACCTCTTCGTTGCCGGACCAGTGCAGCATCCCCTGATGGAAGGCGAAAAGCCAGCCGACCATGGCGCGAGACACCGCGTGGATGATCGGATTGCCCGCGATCTGCGCAATCTTGGAATGGAAGGCCATGTCGGCGGCGATGAAGTGCTGCATGTCCTGCGACAGGTAGGCGCGCTGCCGGACGATGGTGTCCTCGAGGTCGAAGAGGTCGTCCTCGGTGCGCCGCTCGGCGGCCAGCCGGACCATGCCCAGCTCGAACATCCGCCGCGCCTCGCGCAGGTGGTCGACGTTGGCGGGTTCCATGGCCAGCACCAGCCGGATGATGTCGTCGGACTGGGTGAAGACCGTTTCGGCGTCGATCTCGTTCACCCGCGACCGTTCACCATGGCTGATGGTGATCAGCCCGCTGTTGTGCAGCGTCTGCAGGGCCTCGCGCACGGCGGGACGCCCGACACCGAAGCGCGCCATCAGCGCCCGTTCCGACGGCATGGTGTCGCCGGGCCGCAACTCTCCCGCGATGATCATCTTGCGCAGGCGGTCGAGCACCTCGTCCGACAGCTTGCGCCGGGTAATCTTCTCGGGTTCGCTTGTCATGGCCTCTCCTTCGTTTCGCGCATGATGGCGCAAGGCTTCGGGGCGGGAAAGCCGTCAGATTTCCGACAGTTCGACGGTGCGGTGTTCGGTACCGCGGACAGATAGGCCGCCTCGACCAGCGCCAGCGTCAGGACGTTGTCGGCGCCCGAGGTTTCGGGCTGCCTGCCTGCCGCGAGGCTGTCGACGAAGTGCTGCTGGATCAGCGCCACGCTTTCCTGGATGTTGTGCCAGGGCCGCGCGGCCCGAGGGCAGAACCGGCGGGCTGACATCGCGCGTCTCGGCCCCCCGGGCGTCTGGATCGTCAGCCTGTACCCCGCGTCGAGCCGCAGGGTGCCGCCGGTGCCGTCGATTTCCAGCAGGCTTTCGGGAAAGGTCTCGGGCGCGCGCTTCGTGGCATAAGAGCAGTCGACGACGCAGGTCACGCCGTCCTTGTGTTCCAGCAGCATGGTGGCGACATCCTCGCCTTCGATGCCGGGATTGATGCGCCTTGTGGTCGCGGTCAGGCGGCGCACGTCGCCGAACAGCGCGCGGGCAACGTCGAGGATATGGATGCCCAGATCCTCGATGATGAAGCGTTCGCCCTCTGCCAGGTAAGGCTGGCCGCTGAACACGTCATAGCCCGACCGGAAGGACACGCGGCCAAAGAAGGGGGTGCCGATGGCGCCGCCGCGCAGGGCGTCGATGGCCGCGCGCAGGGCGCTTTGCCAGCGGAAGTTTTCGTGCACCATCAGCACCTTGCCGCTGGCCTCGACGGCGCTGACCATGGCGCGGGCGTCCTGCATGGTCTGGGCGAAGGGCTTCTGGCAGATCACGTGCACGCCGTGGCGGGCGGCCAGCTCGACCAGCGGGCGGTGCGACTGGACCGTGGTGGCGATGTCGACGGTGTCAAAGCCGCCCTCGGCGAACATCGCGCGCGCGTCGGTATAGGTGCGGGTCACGCCGAACTGCTCCTGCACCAAGCGCAGCCGCTCGGGGTCGCGATCGCAGACCGCCACCACCTCGGCCCCCGTGGCATCCTGCCAGCCATGCAGCTGGTTGATGGCAAAGAACCCGCATCCGATCAGCGCGACTTTCATGGTGACCCTCCCTTGAATGGCAGCGCGACCATGCCTCATGCGGCGGTGGTTGCCAACAGGTATGATGAGTATTACTGATCCGTGAACGCGGCGTTCGGAGGGGTTGCCATGACCGAGAGCAGGATCACCGTCACCTACCGGCTGGAAACGCCCGGCGACATCGAGGCCACGGCGGTCAAGGTCGCCTCGGACCAGTCGACCGGCACCTTCACGGCGCTGCCCGGCGAGACCGATGCGGTGCGCGCGCGCTGCGCCGCCCGGGTCGAGCAGGTGACCATGCTGGCGGATGCAGAGCGGTCGGGCCTGCCGGACGACCGGCCCGGCCCGTTCCACCGCGCCGACGTGAAGATTTCCTTCCCGCTGGAGGCCGTGGGCACCGATGTGGCGGCGCTGATGACGATCTGCGTGCATGGCGCCTGGTCGGTGCGCGGGCTGACCGGCGCCCGGGTGATGGACATCGACCTGCCGGACGAATGGTCCTGCCACCCCGGTCCGCAGTTCGGCGTCGCGGGCTCGCGCCGCCTGATGGGCGTGGACGAAGGCGTCATGATCGCCTCTATCATCAAGCCGTCGCTGGGGCTGCTGCCCGGGGAAACGGCGGCGGTGGTAAAGAGCTCTGCGAGGCCGGTGTCGATTTCATCAAGGACGACGAAAAGCTGATGAGCCCCGGCTACTCGCTGCTGGAGGACCGGCTGAAGGCGATCATGCCGGTGATCCGCGACCACGAGCAGAAGACCGGCAAGCGGGTGATGTACGCCTGGGGCATCTCTTCCGCCGATCCCGAAGAGATGATGGCGAACCACGACCTGGTGCTGGAGCACGGCGGCAACGCGGCGGTGGTGAACATCAACGCCATTGGCTTCGGCGGCATGACCTACCTGCGCAGGCGCTCGCGGCTGTGCCTGCACGCGCATCGCAACGGCTGGGACGTGCTGACGCGGCATCCCGCCATGGGGATGGAGTTCCGCGCCTACCAGAAGATCTGGCGCCTGCTGGGGGTCGACCAGTTCCAGATCAACGGCATCCGGGCCAAGTACTGGGAGCCGGACGAGAGCTTTCTGCGCAGCTTCGAGGCGGTGACGACGCCGATCTTCGCGCCCGAGGATTGCGCGCTGCCGGTGGTCTGTTCCGGCCAGTGGGGCGGGCAGGCGGTGGATACCTACAACCGCACCGGCGGCACGCTTGACCTGATGTACCTTGGCGGCGGCGGCATCCACGGGCACCCCGGCGGCGCGGCGGGCGGCGTGCGCGCGATCCGGCAGGCCTGGGATGCGGCGGCGGCGGGGCGCTCTTTGGCGGCGCAGGCGCAGGACCATCCAGAGCTTGCGGCAGCCCTTGCGACCTGGGGCTGAGGCGGGACGCCGGGCCTTGGCGGCGACACGCTGCGGAATGGGGTGCCCGAAAGGTTCGGGGGATGCTTCGGGCGGTGCGGGTTGTCCGGGAGGTTCAGGGGCGCAGGGGCAGGGTTGCGGCCTCTGCGTCCGGCGGTGCGGGTTGGTATCTTGCCGCGCCCGGGCAGCAGACGGGGACGATATCCGAACGTCCCCGGCGCGCTCAGCCTTTCAGAAAGGCGTTGCGATCCACGAGGAAGCGTTCCGACAGCGGCAGGCTTGCGGCGCCAAGGGCGCGGGCGTCCGGGCCGATGGTGCCGGCGCGCACCTCGGGTATGTCGATCCCGGCGATGCTGATCCGGGTCAGCTGCTCGGCTGTGTAGTCCACCAGCCGGGCGCGCACCGGCCACGGCATCCAGCCGTCGATCATCGCGCTTTCGAAGTCGATCAGGCAGGCCGAGGAGAAGATGGCATAGGCCAGCCCCTCTGCCGCCTGCCTCAGCCATGCGTCAAGGACCGGCTCGGGGATATCCCAGACGGTGCAGCCGGCCCATATCGCCTCGGAGGGATGGCCGGCCTCCTTCAGCGCCTTTTCCAGCGAAACCAGCGAGGCCACATCGACCAGTTGCCGGACCGTCGTGCCCTCGATCCCGATGGGGATCGACCCCAGCGCGGCGGCGTTCCCGGTCCGCCCGGTGTACAGCGTATTGTCCAGAACCAGCCCGCCGCCGACGAAGAAGCCCATGAAGAAATACAGGAAATCGCGCGGCCTGTTCTGATCCCCGAAGACCAGTTCGGCCCCGCAGGCGGCAGAGGCATCGTTGCGCAGGAAGACGGGAAAGCTGCACTGCGCGGCGATCTCGGCGGCAATGTCGCGGTCGCGCCAGGCGTCCATGGCGCCCGGCTCCAGCGCAAGCAGGTCCGGCCAGTCGTGCAGGCGGAAGGGGATCGCGATCCCCAGCCCCGCGACCCGCGTGCGCCGGTCCTGCGGCAGGTCCGCCAGCAGCGTTTCCATCGCCCCGGTCGCGAAGCGGACCACCGCATCGGGCGAGGGGAAGCGATGCGCCTGCGCCTGCCGCCCGACGACCGTGCCGCGAAAATCGGTCAGCACAAGTTCAAGGCTGCGCCGCCCGACCTTGAGGCCAAGGAAATAGGCGCCCTCGGCGACAAGGCTCATGGGCACCGAGGGCTGGCCGACCTTTCCGCGCAGCGGCTCGCCCTTTTTCAGCAGGCCCTCGGCCTCGAGCGCGCGCATGATCACCGACACCGTCTGCGCCGACAGTCCGGTCATCCGGGCGATCTCTGCCTTGGGCAGGGCCCCGACCTGCCGGATCAGCGTCAGCACAAGCCGCTCGTTGTGCGCGCGCACTCCGGATTGGTTCGACCCGCGGGCAAAAAGGGTGGCCGCGGTCTGTGCCTCTGATTTGGTCTTTTTATCAGGGCTTTGCATGGCGGTATCGGGCTTTTCCACAGGATTGAAACGCGAAGAAGGCTGTCAGCAAGACAGGCGCAGTGTCAATAATAAATGTGATTGATTTATTTAATATTGACAGAAAGCGGGCGAATCTGTTTCCTGATTATAGCGGGAGGAATCCGTGGCGTCATGTCACAGGCCGCAGAGCTTATGTTTTTTGGGAGGATACGATGAAGACATTCCTTGCCGGTACGGCAATCGCCCTGACCGCCGCGGCGCTGGCGTCGGGCGCGCAGGCTGCCAGCCACTCGGTCGGTGCCTGCCTGATCACCAAGACCGACACCAACCCCTTCTTTGTCAAGATGAAGGAAGGCGCGACCGCCAAGGCCGAAGAGCTGGGCATCGACCTGAAGTCCTTCGCGGGCAAGGTCGACGGCGACCACGAAACGCAGGTTCAGGCCATCGAGACCTGCATTGCCGATGGCGCCAAAGGCATCCTGATCGCCGCCTCCGACACCTCGAGCATCGTGCCCGCCGTGCAGCAGGCGCGCGAGGCGGGCCTTGTGGTGATCGCGCTCGACACGCCGCTGAACCCCATCGACGCCGCCGATGCGACCTTTGCCACCGACAACTTCCTTGCCGGTGAGCTGATCGGCAAATGGGCCGCCGCCAAGCTGGGCGACGCCGCCGCCGACGCCAAGATCGCCATGCTGGACCTCGCCGTGTCGCAGCCCACCGTGGGCGTGCTGCGCGATCAGGGCTTCCTGACCGGCTTCGGCATCGACGTCATGGACCCCAACAAGTGGGGCGACGAGGAAGATCCGCGCATCGTCGGCAATGACGTCACGCAGGGCAACGAAGAGGGCGGCCGCCGCGCCATGGAAAGCCTGCTGGCCTCCGACCCGATGATCAACGTCGTCTATACCATCAACGAGCCTGCCGCCGCCGGTGCCTACGAGGCGCTGAAGGCCATCGGGCGTGAGAACGACGTTCTGATCGTTTCGGTCGACGGCGGCTGCCCCGGCATCCAGAACGTCGCTGACGGCGTGATCGGCGCGACCTCGCAGCAGTACCCGCTGAAGATGGCCTCGCTGGGCATCGAGGCGATTGCCAAATGGGCCGAGGACGGCACCAAGCCGGAACCGACCGAGGGCAAGGACTTCTTCGACACCGGCGTGGCCCTGGTCACCGACCAGCCCGTCGAGGGCGTCGAGTCGATCTCTGTCGCCGAGGGCACCGACCTCTGCTGGGGCTGATCGCGCACTGACAGGCGCGAGGGGGCGGCGGGCCCGCCCCTTCGCCGTGGACGCGACCGGTTCCCCTGCGTTAGGCTGAACCGGGATCGTGCATCAAGACGGACCCAGACACAGGGGGAGGAACCCATGTCAGAGACTGCCTCGAAGGGGCAGGACTACGAATCGTCGTTGTCCGGCGCCACCTCCGGCGTGGCCGAGTTCGAAAGGCGCAAGGGGCTGCTCTATTCCGTCCAGCACGCGCTGCACACGAACCCCGCGCTGGTGCCGCTGATCGTTCTCGTCCTGTCGATCGTCACCTTCGGCCTGCTGCTGGGGTCGAAATTCTTCTCTCCCTTCGCGCTGACGCTGATCCTGCAACAGGTGCAGATCGTCGGCATCGTCGCGGCGGCGCAGTCGCTGGTGATCCTGACCGCGGGCATCGACCTGTCGGTGGGCGCGATCATGGTGCTGTCCTCTGTCGTGATGGGGCAGTTCACCTTCCGCTACGGGCTGCCGCCCTCTGTCGCGGTGCTCTGCGGGCTGGCCTGCGGGACGCTGATGGGCTTCATCAACGGCGTCCTCGTGGCCAAGGTCAAGCTGCCGCCCTTCATCGTGACGCTGGGCATGTGGCAGATCGTGCTGGCGACCAACTTCCTTTATTCCGCGAACGAGACGATCCGCGCGCAGGAGATCGAGGCCGAGGCGCCGCTGTTCCAGTTCTTCGGCACGGTGATCGCCATCGGCGGCGCGCGGCTGACCTATGGCGCCATCTTCATGGTCGTGCTGTTTCTCTTCCTTGCCTACGTGCTGAAACAGACCGCCTGGGGCCGCCACGTCTACGCCATCGGCGATGACAAGGAGGCGGCAGAGCTGTCGGGGATCGAGACCGACAAGGTGCTGATTTCCGTCTACATGGCCTCGGGGCTGATCTGCGCCTTTGCCGGATGGGCCCTTGTGGGGCGGATCGGGTCGGTGTCGCCGACCTCGGGCCAGCTGGCCAATATCGAAAGCATCACCGCCGTGGTGATCGGGGGGATTTCTCTGTTCGGCGGGCGCGGTGCCGTGCTGGGTTCGCTCTTCGGGGCGCTGATCGTGGGGGTTTTCACGCTGGGCCTGCGCCTTCTAGGGGCGGATGCGCAGTGGACCTACCTGCTGATCGGGGTGCTGATCATCGCCGCCGTCGCGGTGGACCAGTGGATCCGGAAGGCCTCCGCATGACCCGGCCCGCATCTCGGCCGCCCGTCGGGATCGCGCCCGGCCTCCAGTGGACCGCGGCACAGCCGCTTTGGATCAGAAAGGCATCGGCATGAGCGTTCAACCCGTCGTTCAGGGCCGTGGCATCGTCAAGCGATACGGCCATGTCACCGCCATCGACCACTCGGACTTCGATCTCTACCCCGGCGAGGTGCTGGCGGTGATCGGCGACAACGGGGCCGGCAAGTCGTCGATCGTCAAGGCGATCTGCGGCGCCGTCCAGCCCGACGAGGGCGAGATCCGGATCGAGGGCAAGCCGGTGCATTTCTCCTCGCCGTTGCAGGCCCGCGAGATGGGGATCGAGATCGTCTACCAGCAACTGGCGCTGTCGCCCGCGCTGTCCATCGCGGACAACATGTTCGCGGGCCGAGAGCTGCGCAAACCCGGCATCATGGGCTCGGTCTTCCGGCAGCTCGACAAGAAGGCGATGGAGAAATTCGCCCGCGACAAGCTGACCGAACTGGGTCTGATGACGGTGCAGTCGATCAATCAGGCGGTCGAGACGCTTTCGGGCGGGCAGCGGCAGGGCGTCGCCGTGGCCCGCGCCGCGGCCTTTGCCAAGAAGTTCATCATCATGGACGAGCCGACCGCCGCGCTGGGGGTCAAGGAAAGCCGCCGCGTGCTGGAGCTGATCCAGGACGTGCGCGCCAAGGGCATCCCGATCATCCTGATCAGCCACAACATGCCGCATGTCTTCGAGGTGGCCGACCGTGTGCACATCCACCGGCTGGGCAAGCGCCACGCGGTGGTCGACCCGAAGAAGATCACCATGTCGGATGCCGTGGCGATCATGACCGGCGCGCAGGAACCGCCCCCGGTCGAGGAACAGCAACTGACGCCCAAGGCGGCGTGACCCGCAGGCCCGCCTTCCCTGTCGGGGCGCGGGCCTTTTCCATCCTGCTGCTTCTCCGGGCAGATCCTCGGGGGATGCAGGGGCTGGCCCCCGCGCAGGCTTGCCAAATGCGCAACATGGCCATGTTGGCGTTGCCGGGTGAGCGGGGCGGACTTGTGCGGTCCGTGCCCCGGTGCTGATGTGGGGAGATCGCAAGCTACGGGACGCCTGTCATGAAAGATGCCATCCTCGCCCATCTTCGCTATGGTCTTGGCAAGGACGCCAGCCACTCTTCCGTCTACGACTGGCGCATGGCGCTGTCCCACGCGCTGCGCGACCGGGCCGTCGATCACTGGATTCCCTCGACCCAGACGACCTACGCCCGCAGGGCGAAGCGGGTCTACTACCTGTCGATGGAATTCCTGATCGGGCGTCTGGTCGAGGACATGGCCGCCAACCTCGGCGCCACCGAAGAGGCGCGCGCGGCGCTGGCCGAGCTTGGGCAGGATTTCGACACGCTGGTCCGGGACGAGCCCGACGCCGCGCTTGGCAACGGCGGGTTGGGGCGGCTGGCCGCCTGCTTCATGGACAGCCTCGCGACGCTGGGCATCCCGGCGATGGGCTACGGCATCCGCTACGAGCACGGGCTCTTCGAGCAGGATTTCGTCGACGGCCAGCAGATCGAGAAGCCCGAGACCTGGCTGAGCCAGAAACACGCCTGGGAGTTCGAGCGCCCCGAGGTGCAGTATTCCATCACCTTCGGCGGCCACGTCGAACACCACGACTAGCCGCGCCCACTGGCACCCGCATGAGACAGTCTTTGCCACCGCCCATGACACGCCGGTGATCGGCTGGCGGGGGCGCTGGGGCAATACGCTGCGGCTGTGGTCGGCGCAGCCGGTCAAGGTCTTCGACCTCGCCAGCTTCAACCGGGGCGACTACCTGTCCGCTTCCCGGTCAGAGGCGCTGGCCCGCACCATCTGCCGCGTGCTCTACCCCGACGACACCACCGAGACCGGCAAGGAGTTGCGGCTGAAGCAGGAGTATTTCTTCACCGCCGCCTCGATCCAGGACCTGATCCGGCGCTTTCTCGTCACCCATGACGACATTCGCAGGCTGGACGAGGCCGCCGCGATCCAGCTGAACGACACCCACCCCGCCATCGCCGGGCCGGAACTGGTGCGCCTGCTGGTCGACGTGCACGGGCTGGGCATGGGAGAGGCCATCGACCTCGCCCGCCGCTGCCTTGGCTATACCAACCACACGCTTTTGCCCGAGGCGCTGGAACGCTGGCCCGAGTGGCTGTTCGGTCGCGTCCTGCCCCGGCATCTGGAGATCATCCGAGAGATCGAGGCGAGCCATCAGGCGGAATTCGCGGGCAGCCCGCGCATCCTTGACCATGGCAACGTGCAGATGGGGGAGCTGGCCTTCATCATGGCGCATAAGGTCAACGGGGTCTCGGCGCTGCACACCGATCTGGTCAAGCAGACGCTGTTTTCCGACCTGCACCGCATCCACCCGACCCGGATCATCAACCAGACCAACGGCATCACCCCGCGCCGCTGGCTGCACACCTGCAACCCGGCGCTGTCGGGCCTGATCACGGGTGCCATCGGCGACGGCTGGGTCGCGGATCTGGAGCAGTTGAAGGCGCTGAAGGACAAGACCGGCGACGCGGCCTTCCTGTCGGACTTCATGGCCGCCAAGCGCCACAACAAGGAACGCCTGTCGAACTGGGTGCGGCAGACGCTGGGGCAGAGCATCGACCCCGACGCCATGTTCGACGTGCAGATCAAGCGCATCCATGAATACAAGCGCCAGCACATGAACATCCTCGAAACCATCGCGCTGTGGAACGAGATGAGGGCCAACCCCGGCGCGGGCTGGCAGCCGCGCGTCAAGATCTTCGGCGGCAAGGCCGCGCCCGGCTATCACGTCGCGAAAGAGATCATCCACCTGATCAATGACGTCGCCACCGTCATCAACAGCGATCCGGCGACCAAGGACCTGCTGCAGATCGTCTACCCGCCCAACTACAACGTCACCATGGCAGAGATGCTGATCCCCGCCGCCGACCTGTCGGAACAGATCTCCACGGCGGGCAAGGAGGCCTCGGGCACCGGCAACATGAAGTTCGCGCTCAACGGGGCGCTGACCATCGGCACGCTGGATGGTGCCAATGTCGAGATCCGCGAGCATGTGGGGGCCGAGAACTTCTTTCTCTTCGGCCTGACCGCGCAAGAGATCATGGAGGCCCGCAAGCGGCCCGGTTTCGCCCGCGCCACCATCGAGCAAAGCCCCCGGATGCAGCGCGTGCTGCAGCAGATCGCCGAGGGGCGGTTCTCGCCCGGGGACACGTCGCGCTACCACGGTTTTGTCGGAAACCTCTGGGATCACGATTATTTCTGCGTCTCGCAGGACTTCGACAATTACTATGACACCCAGCGCCGAGCGGATGAGGCCTTTGGCCATCGCGACGCATGGGCCGCCATGGCGCTGGCCAACACCGCGGGCATGGGCTGGTTCTCGTCCGACCGCACGATACAGGGCTACGCCCGCGACATCTGGGATGTCGGCCCGGCGGATGCCACGACACTGGAGAAGACCGGATGACACTCATCGACCCCGGAACCGCCGACGAGATCACGTCGGGCCGCCATGGCGACCCCTTCGCGGTTCTGGGGTTGCACGGCCTGCCCGACGGCAGGCTGGTCGCCCGCGTCTTTCGCCCCGGTGCCGAAGGGGCAGAGGTGCTGGACGCCAAGGGCAAGCAGGTGGCGGTGCTGGAGCCGCTGTCCGAGGGCCTGTTCGCCGGAGTGATCCCGCGCCGCAAGACCCGCTTTCCCTACCGGCTGCGCTTCACCCGGGGGGCGGACACATGGGAAGAGCGCGATCCCTACGGCTATGGCCCCGTGCTGGGCGAGGTCGATGAATACCTGCTGGGCGAGGGCACCCATGGCCGCCTCTGGGACGCCTTGGGTGCGCATGTGCGCACACACGAAGGCGTCAGCGGCGTGCATTTCGCTGTCTGGGCGCCGAATGCGCGGCGGGTCTCGGTCGTGGGGGATTTCAACGGCTGGGACGGGCGGCGGCACGTCATGCGGCGGCGCGGCCAGACCGGCGTGCACGAGATCTTCCTTCCGGATCTGGGCGAAGGCACGGTCTACAAATACGAACTGCTCGGTGCCTCGGGCGAGGTCCTGCCGCTGAAGGCCGACCCGGTGGGCTTTGGCGCCGAACTGCCGCCCGCGACCGCATCGGTGGTGCGCGATCTGGACGGCCACGACTGGCAGGACGGCGACTGGATGGGGCGGCGCGCCGACGCGCATCGCATCGACAAGCCGATCTCGGTCTACGAGGTCCACCTCGAAAGCTGGCGGCGGGTGCCCGAGGACGGCAACCGCCCGCTGACCTACCGCGAGCACGCCGAGCAACTGGTGGGCTACGCCGCCGGGATGGGCTTTACCCACATCGAGCTGACGCCGATCTCGGAATATCCCTTCGGCGGCTCGTGGGGCTATCAGCCGGTGGGCCTTTATGCGCCGACCTCGCGCTTTGGCACGCCGGATGATTTTCGCGCCATGGTGGACGCGGCCCACGCGGCGGGGCTGGGGGTGATCATCGACTGGGTGCCGGGGCATTTCCCGACCGATGCCCACGGCCTTGCCCAGTTCGACGGCACCGCGCTTTACGAACACGCCGACCCGAAAGAGGGCTACCACCCGGACTGGAACACGCTGGTCTACAACTACTACCGGACCGAAGTGCGCAACTTCCTGATTTCCAACGCCAAGTTCTGGGCCGAGGAGTTCCATATCGACGGGCTGCGGGTGGATGCAGTGGCCTCGATGCTCTACCGCGACTACTCGCGGAAAGAGGGCGAATGGGTGCCCAACGAACACGGCGGGCGCGAGAACTTAGAGGCGATCGGTTTCCTGCGGCAGATGAACGAACAGGTCTATGCGGCCTGTCCCGATATCATGACCATCGCTGAGGAAAGCACCGCCTTTCCGGGTGTCTCTGCGCCCACGGATCACGGCGGGCTGGGCTTCGGCTTCAAGTGGAACATGGGGTGGATGAACGACACCCTGCGCTACATGGCCGAGGACCCGATCAACCGCAAATACCACCACGACAAGATGACCTTCGGGCTGCACTACGCCTTTTCCGAGAACTTCGTCCTGCCGCTCAGCCATGACGAGGTGGTGCATGGCAAGGGCAGCCTGCTGGGGCGGATGCCGGGGGACGACTGGCAGCGCTTTGCCAACCTGCGCGCCTATTTCGGCTTCATGTGGGGGCATCCGGGCAAGAAGCTGCTTTTCATGGGCGGGGAATTCGCCCAGCCGCGGGAGTGGAACCACGAAAGCAGCCTCGACTGGCACCTGCTGGAGTATGGCAGCCACAGGGGCATGCAACGCCTCGTGCGCGACCTGAACGCGCTCTACCGCGCCACGCCCGCGCTGTATGAAAAGGACAGCAGGCCCGAGGGCTTCCGCTGGATCGACGGCGGCAATGCCAGCGATCTCGATCTTTGTCTGGCTGCGCGAGGGGACGACGGGCAGCGCCCCGGTGCTGGTCATCGCGAATTTCACGCCGGTGACACGGACCGGCTACAGGATCGGCGTGCCGCGCCCCGGCTACTGGGTCGAGAGGCTGAACACCGATGCCGAAGCATATGGCGGCAGCAATCAGGGCAACGGCGGCGGGCGGGCATCCGACCCGGTGCCCGCGCACGGCTGCGACCACTCGCTGGAGATTACCGTGCCCCCGCTTGCCACGGTCTTTTTCGAGCTGTCGCAGGGGTGAGGGCGGAACAGGGATAAGGGGAGGAATAATGCAACACGACAGATTCAGCCTGGCGCAGCAGACCATGGCCTATGTCCTTGCGGGCGGGCGCGGCAGCCGCCTGAAAGAGATGACGGATGTGCGCGCGAAACCGGCGGTCTATTTCGGCGGCAAGACGCGGATCATCGACTTTGCCCTGTCGAACGCGGTGAACTCCGGCATCCGCCGGATCGGCGTGGCGACGCAGTACAAGGCCCACAGCCTGATCCGCCACCTGCAACGCGGCTGGTCCTTCTTCCGGGCCGAGCGCAACGAGGGGCTGGATATCCTGCCCGCTAGCCAGATGATCGACGAGACCAACTGGTACAAGGGTACGGCGGACGCGGTCACGCAGAACCTGTCGATCATTCGCGGCTACGGGCCGAAATACATCCTGATCCTCGCGGGCGATCACATCTACAAGCAGGACTATTCCGTCATGATCGAGCAGCATGTCTCGACCGGGGCCAAGGTCACGGTGGGCTGCATCGAGGTGCCGAAAGAAGAGGCCACCGGCTTTGGCGTGATGGGCGTGGACGCGACCGACAAGATCCTCGGAATTCGTCGAAAAACCCGCCGATCCGCCGACCATGCCGGGCGACGATACGCGGTCCTTGGCCAGCATGGGGATCTACGTCTTCGAGGCGGAGTATCTCTACGGCCTGCTCGAGGCGGATGCAGAGGACCCGGAGTCCGAGCATGACTTCGGCAAGAACATCATTCCCGCCATCGTGGCCGAGGGCGGCGCCTATGCGCATCCTTTCGGGCGCTCCTGCGTGATGACGGGACTGGAGAAAGAGCCCTACTGGCGCGACGTCGGCACCATCGACGCCTACTGGAAGGCCAACATCGACCTGACCGACTTCGAGCCCAAGCTGGACATCTACGCCACCGACTGGCCGATCTGGACCTATTCGGAACTGACGGCCCCGGCGAAGTTCATCCACAACGAGGAAGGTCGACGCGGGCAGGCGGTGTCCTCGATGGTCTCGGGCGGCTGCATCGTGTCGGGCTCGTCGCTCTATCGCTGCCTGCTGTTCACCGGGGTGCGCACGCATTCCTTTTCCCAGATGGAGGGGGTCGTGGCGCTGCCCCATGCCGAGGTCGGGCGGCGCGCCTACATCAAGAACGCCATCATCGACCGGGGCGTGAAGATCCCGCCGGGGCTGATCGTCGGCGAAGATCCCGCGCTGGATGCAAAGCGTTTCCGCCGGACCGAAAACGGCATATGCCTGATCACGCAAAGCATGATCGACAAGCTGGGATAACGCGGCATGAACGTCCTGATGGTCACCTCGGAATGCGCGCCTTTCGTCAAGACGGGGGGCTTGCGGACGTGGTGGGCGCCCTGCCCGGGGCGCTGGCGCCCCTGGGCCTGGACGCGCGGGTGTTGCTGCCCGCCTATCCGGCGCTGTTCCCGCTGCTGCCGCAGGGCGAAGAGGTCGCGCGGTTCGACGACCTTCCCGGCGGGCCGGGGCGGCTGGTGCAGGTTCAGGCGCAGGGGCTGGTGCTGCTGCTGCTGGATGCGCCGCAGCTTTATGACCGCGCGGGCAATCCCTACACCGGCCCCGACGGGCGCGACTGGGCCGACAACCACCTGCGTTTCGGCGCGCTGGCGCAGGCGGCGGCGCGCATCTGCTTCGACGGGCTGCCGGGCTGGAAGCCCGAGGTGCTGCACGCCCATGACTGGCAGGCGGGGCTGGTGCCGGTGTACCTGAAGCAGGCGGGCCGCGCCGGGCCGAAGTCGGTGCTGACGATCCACAATATCGCCTTTCAGGGCCGCTTTGGCCCGCAGGTGCTGGGCGAGCTTGGGCTGCGCGACGACTGGTTCCATCCCGAGGGTCTGGAATACTACGGCGACCTGTCCTTCCTGAAGGCCGGGCTGGTCTATGCCGATGCGGTGACCACCGTCAGCCCCACCTACGCGCGCGAGATCCTGACGCCCGAATTCGGCATGGGGCTGGAGGGCGTGTTGCAGGCCCGCGCCGCCGATCTGACCGGCATCCTCAACGGCATCGACACCGGCGTGTGGGATCCGGCAACGGACGCGGCGCTGGCCCGGACCTTCGACGCCAAGACGCTGGTCCGTAAGGCCGAGAACCGCGCCGCGATCGCCGCGCGTCTGGGGCTGGAGCCGGGCGAGGGGCCGCTTTTCTGCGTCATCAGCCGCCTGACCGGACAAAAGGGCCTCGACACGCTGGCCGAGGCGATCCCGCATCTGGTGGCCGAGGGCGCGCAGCTGGCGCTGCTGGGCTCGGGCGAGCCCGCGCTGGAAGAGGCCTATACCCGTGCCGCCCGGCAGTTCCCGGGCCGCGTCGGGGTGCAGATCGGCTATGACGAGGCGTTTTCGCACCTTCTGCAGGGCGGGGCGGACGCCATCCTGATCCCCTCGCGGTTCGAACCCTGCGGCCTGACCCAGCTTTACGGGCTGCGCTACGGCACCCTGCCGGTGGTGGCGCGCACCGGGGGCCTTGCCGATACGGTGATCGACGCCAACGCGGCGGCTCTGGCGGTGGGCGTGGCCACGGGCTTCGTGCTGGACACCGTCAGCCGGCAGGGGATCGAGGCCGGGATCAGCCGCACCTGCGCGGCCTATGCCGACCGCAAGCTCTGGCAGGGAATGCAGCGCGCCGCCATGCGCCAGCCCGTCGGGTGGGAAACCTCGGCCCGCGCCTATGCCGACCTCTACGCGGCCCTGCAGGCATGACCATGCAGACCCGCGTCAACCCCGAGGTCCGGCCCGGCACGCCCCACCGCATGGGCGCGCATTTCGACGGAGAGGGCACGAATTTCGCCGTCTTCTCGGCGCATGCCTCGCGGGTGGACCTCTGCCTGTTTACCCCGGACGGCGAGACAGAGACGGCGCGTGTCCCCCTGCCCGAACGCAGCGGCGATACATGGCACGGCTACCTGCCGGGGCTGGCGCCGGGGGCGCTTTACGGCTACCGCGTCGACGGGCCCTATACGCCGGACCGGGGGCATCGCTTCAACCCGAACAAGCTGCTGCTGGACCCCTACACACGCGAAATGGCGGGCGGCTTCATCCGTCACCGCGCGCTTTACGGCTACAAGGTCGGCAATGCCGGGGCCGATATGTCCTTCGACGGGCAGGACAGTGCGCCCTACCTGCCGAAGTCGGTGATCTCGGACCCCGAGACCTTTCCCATGGACGCCACCCGGCTGGGCCGCGACTGGTCCGAGACGCTGATCTACGAGGCCCACGTCAAGGGCGCCACCATGCGCCACCCCGATATCCCGAAGGCGATGCGCGGCACCTATGACGGCATGGCCTCGGACGCGATGCTGGACCACCTGACCCGGCTGGGCGTGACGGCGGTGGAACTGCTGCCAGTCCACGCGCTGAAGTCCGAGGACGCGCTTCTGTCGCGCAGCCTTGTCAACTACTGGGGCTACAACACCGTGGGCTTCTTCGCGCCCGAACCGCGCTATTTCGGCCCCGAGGGCGTGGCGGGCTTTCGCCGCATGGTCGACCGCTTCCACGCGGCGGGGATCGAGGTGTTGCTGGACGTGGTCTTCAACCACTCCGCCGAGGGCGACCACCTTGGCCCGACCCTGTCCTTCCGGGGGCTGGACAACGCCAGCTACTACCGCCTCGCCGCCGGAGAGCCGCGCTATTACGTCAACGACACCGGCACCGGCAACACGCTGAACACCGCGCATCCGCAGGTGCTGCAGCTGGTCATGGACAGCCTGCGGTTCTGGGTGCAGGCCATGGGCGTCGACGGCTTCCGCTTCGACCTTGCCACCGCCGTCGCGCGCGAGGCGCATGGCTTCGACCGGAATGGCGGGTTCCTCGACGCGCTGAGGCAGGACCCGGTGCTGGCGGGGGTGAAGCTGATCGCAGAGCCACTGGGATATCGGTCCGGGCGGCTACCAGCTTGGCCAGTTCCCGCCCGAGTTCGCCGAGTGGAACGACAAGTACCGCGACACCGTGCGCCGCTTCTGGCGGCGTGACCGCCATGCGGCGCAGGATCTGGGCTCGGCGCTTCTGGGCACGGCGGAACTGTTCGACAAGCGCGGGCGGCGGGCCTGGTCCTCGGTCAATTACGCCGCCTCGCACGACGGGTACACGCTGGCCGATTGCGCCGCCTACGAGGATCGCCACAACCACGCCAACGGCGAGGGCAACCGCGACGGCCACCACGCCAATTACTCCGAGAATTTCGGGGTGGAGGGGCGGACCGACGATCCCGCCATCCTCGCCGCGCGGCAACAGCGGGTGCGCAACCTTCTGGCGACGGTTTTCGTCTCGCAGGGGGTGCCGATGATCCTGTGCGGGGACGAGGGCGGCAACACGCAGGACGGCAACAACAACGCCTATTGTCAGGACAACCGGACCACATGGATCGACTGGGCCGCGATGGACGAAGACCTGATCGGTTTCACCGCCGCCTGCGCTGCCCTGCGCCGCGCCCACCCGGTGCTGCGGCAGACGACCTTCCTGCACGGGGCTGAGCGCACGGCGGACGGGCTGCGCGACGTGGAATGGCGCGACTTTGCCCACCGGCCCGCCGACTGGTCGGACCCGGCGTTGGGCTGCCTCTGCCTGCACCTGCGCGGCTCTGGCGAAAGCGCCACGGGCAATGCGCTGGCGGACGAGGTCTACCTTGCCTTCAACACGACCGCCGAGGCGCAGGAAGTGACCCTGCCCGCGCTGGAGCGGGGGCAGTGGAGCATGGCGCTTGATACCAGCCGCAGCGCCCAGTCCCGGCTGCGCATCGAGGGGCCTTCGGTCAGCCTGTCGGCGCATGCGCTCGGGGTCTTCGTGCCGGAGGGGGCGGCGACATGACCGGCGCGGATGCGGCGCTGCGCGCCCTTGCGCAGGCATATGGCGTGCATGCGGGGTTCTACGACCTGCAAGGGCGGCGCAAGGATGCCAGCCCGCCGACGCTGCGCGCGCTGCTGGGCGCCATGGGCGTGGAGGCCGGGACCGACGCCGCCGTGGTCGCCGCCCTGAAAGAGACGCAGGCGCAGGCCGCCGCCGCCCTTCCCGCCGAGGTGATCGCCCGCGCGGGTGTGCCCCTGTCGGTGCCGCTGGCCACGCCGTCGGAGTTCAGCCTGACCGACGAGGCGGGGGCCGAGGTGGCGCGGGGCCGCGCCGATGGCACCATCGACCTGCCCGGGCTCGAGATGGGCTATTACACCCTGCAGGCGGGCGGGGCCGCGTGTTTCATCCTCTGCCGTCCCGCCCATGCGCCGTTGACCACCGAAGTGGCCGATGGCCCCGGCTGGGGCTATTGCGGCGCGCTCTACGGCCTGCGGTCCGAAGACAACGGCGGCCTTGGCAGCTATCGCGATCTTGGCCGCGCGGTGGCGGCGCTGGCCCGGACCGGGGCGGATTTCCTCGGCCTGAACCCCGTGCACGCGCTGGGCTGGGCGACCGAGGACATCACCAGCCCCTATTCGCCCACGCATCGCGGTTTTTTCAGCACCGATCACATCGCCCTCGCGGCGGGGCTGGGGCCGACGCCCGAGGCGCCGCTGGTCGATTACGCCGCCTTCCGCAAGCGCCATCGCGCCGCTTTGCAGGACGAGTTCCGGGCCTTCATTGCGTCAGACGGTGACGCGGGGTTCGACCGCTACCGGGTCGGGGCAGACAGGGCGCTGGTCGATTTCGCCACGTTCGAGGCGATCAGCGCGCGGCAGGGCGACGACTTCCGCCACTGGCCCGCGGCATTGCGCACCCCCGGCGCCGAAGCGACGCAGGCGGCGGGCGACACCAGCTTCCACCAGTGGCTGCAATGGCGGGCCGAGGTGCAGCTGGATGCGGCGCAGGGGGCGGCGAAGGCGGCGGGGATGGACTATGGGCTCTACCTCGACCTTGCCGTCGGCTCGCGCCCCGGCGGCGCCGAGGTCTGGATGAACGCCGAGACCATCGCCAAGGGCGTGACCATCGGCGCGCCGCCCGACATGCTGAACCCCGAGGGCCAAAGCTGGGACCTTGCCGCCCATGCCCCCGCCCGCCTGAAGGCCGCGCGCTACGCGCCGCTGCGCGCCATGCTGCGCAAGCTGATGCGGCACGCGGGCATCCTGCGCATCGACCACGTGCTTGGCCTGACCCGCAGCTTCTGGCAGCCCGACGACGGCAGCCCCGGCGGCTACATCAGCCAGCCGCTCGAGGCCTTCCTCGCCGTGATCGCCATCGAGGCGCGGCGGGCGGGCTGCGTCGTGGTGGGCGAGGATCTGGGTCTGGTGCCCGAGGGCTTTCGCGAGAGGCTGAACGAGGCCGGCCTCTACAGCTACGCGGTCTGGCAATACGAGACCTTTGACGATGGCACCCTGCGCCCCGTGGACCGGCTGCGCGATTTTTCGCTGGCCTGTTTCGGGACGCATGACACGCCGACCATCACCGGCTTCTGGTACGGGCAGGACATCGCGTGGTGGCGGCGGATGGGCTGGATCTCTGACGCCGAGGCGCAGGCCCGCCATGACATCCGCGCCCGCCAGCGCCATGTTCTGCGGGCCATGTGCCACCTGCCGCCCGACGCGGCGCCCGCCCGAGATCGTCGATCACCTGCACGGGCAGCTGGCGCAGTCGGGCGCGGCGCTGGTGGCGGTGCAGCTGGACGATGCCTTCGGCTGTCTCGAGGCGCAGAACCTGCCCGGCACCATCGCGGAACACCCCAACTGGCGGCGGCGTTTGCCCGTCGCGGTGACGGCGCTGGACCGCGCCGCCGGAATGACACGCAAGACCTGACGGGCGGCCATCCATCCGCCCGGACACGACAGAAGACAGGCCCCGCCTGCAAGGAAGGACGACCATGACCACCCCCGTGACCCGCGAGATCACGCCTTTCGACGGGCAGAAGCCCGGCACCTCGGGCCTGCGCAAGAAGACCGGGGTCTTCATGCTGGAGGGCTATGTCGAGGCCTTCGTCCAGTCGATCTTCGATGCCATCGAGGGCTGCGAGGGCAAGACCTTCGTCGTCGGCGGCGACGGGCGCTATTTCAACGCCGAGGCGATCCAGACGATCCTGCGCATGGCCGCCGCCAATGGCGCGGCGCGCTGCATCGTGGGGCAGGGCGGGCTGCTGTCCACCCCCGCCGCGTCGAACCTGATCCGGCAACGCGAGGCGAACGGCGGGCTGATCCTGTCGGCCAGCCACAACCCGGGCGGCATCGACGAGGATTTCGGCCTGAAGTACAACACTGCCAACGGCGGTCCGGCCCCCGAAAGCGTGACCGGGGCGATCTTCGAGAACACCAAGACGATCTCGCGCTACGTGACGCTGGAAACGCCCGACCTGGACCTGTCCGCATTGGGAGAGGTCGCCCCGGGCGACATGGTGGTCGAGGTGGTGGACCCGGTCACCGACTACGCCGCGCTGATGGAGACGCTGTTTGACTTCGACGCCATCCGGGCGCTGCTCGCGGGCGGCTTTGCGGTGAAGTTCGACGCCATGCACGCGGTCACCGGCCCCTATGCGCATGAGATCCTCGAGAACCGGCTGGGCGCGCCGAAGGGCACCGTCCTGAACGGCACACCCAAGGTGGATTTCGGCAAGGGCCACCCGGACCCCAACCCGATCTGGGCAAAGCCGCTGGTCGATCTGGTGATGTCCGAGGATGGTCCGGATTTCGCGGCCGCCTCGGACGGCGACGGCGACCGCAACATGATCCTTGGGAAGGGTGTCTACGTCACGCCCTCGGACAGCCTTGCGGTGCTGGCGGCCAATGCGCATCTGGCGCCGGGCTACGCGCGCGGGCTGGCGGGCGTGGCGCGGTCGATGCCGACCTCGCGCGCCGCCGACCGGGTGGCGGAAAAGCTGGGCATCGGCTGCTACGAGACGCCCACCGGCTGGAAGTTCTTCGGCAACCTGCTGGACGCGGGCAAGGCGACGCTCTGCGGCGAGGAAAGCGCCGGGACGGGCAGCGACCACGTGCGCGAGAAAGACGGGCTTTGGGCGGTGCTTCTGTGGCTGAACGTGCTGGCGGTGCGGAAGATGTCGGTGGCTGACATCCTGCGCGACCACTGGCAGACCTTCGGTCGCAACTACTACTCGCGCCACGACTACGAGGCGGTCGAGACCGAGAAGGCCAATGCCGTGGTCGAGGGGCTGGTGGCCAAGCTGGACGGGTTGCCGGGCACCGGGGTCGCCGGGCTGACCGTCGAGGAGGCCGACCAGTTTGCCTATCTCGACCCGGTGGACGGGTCGGTCAGCGAGAAGCAGGGCCTGCGGGTGATGTTCCGGGGCGGCTCTCGCGCGGTGATGCGTCTGTCGGGCACCGGGACGGAGGGCGCGACGATCCGCGTCTACCTCGAACGCTACGTGCCCGCCGAGGGCGATCTGGAGATCGAGACGCAACAGGCGCTGGCCGAGATCGTATTGGCGGTCGAGGAACTGACGCAGCTGCGCGCGATCACCGGGCGGGCGGAACCCGACGTCATGACCTGAGCGGGGAAAGCCGCTTGGAAGCGGCTTTCGGAAGGCCCTTCGAAGGGCCTTTCCACCGCCCCGGGCGGCTGATCGGCGAATCCGCTTGCGTTGCGGGAGGGGCTGGCCTATATGCCCTTGCAACAGCGGCGCGTCGGTCCCCCGGCGCCCACCGAGACTTTCGAGCGGGCCGCTGGCCCGCTTTTTTGTTTTCCGCCCATTGGGAGGACCCGAATGACCGACCTGATCGCCAAGACCGGCATGGACAAGCGCGTGGCCGAGATCATCACTCCGGTGATCGAGGACATGGGCTTCGAAGTCGTGCGCATCCGCCTGCAGGGCGGCAACACGCCCCTGTTGCAGATCATGGCAGAGCGGCCCGAGGGCGGCATCGAAGTCGACCAATGCGCCGAGATCTCGACCGCCGTCTCTGCCGTGCTGGACGTCGAGGACCCGATTTCCGACCAGTACACGCTGGAAGTCTCCAGCCCCGGCATCGACCGGCCGCTGACCCGGCTGAAGGATTTCGAGACCTACGAGGGCTACGAGGCCAAGCTGGAAACCACCGAGATGATCGACGGCCGCAAGCGCTTTCGCGGCGTGCTGGCGGGTGTCGAGGACGGCGAGGTGCTGGTCAATCTCGACGAGGGCACCGTGGGCCTGCAGTTCGACTGGCTGTCCGACGCCAAGCTGGTGATGACCGACGAGCTGATCCGCGAGATGCTGCGCGCCCGCAAGGCCGCGCCGGGCGGCGCGTCCGAAGGCGCCATCGACGAAACAAGGTTTGACGAAATCGAGGCCGAGGGGCCCGAGGAGGAAGAATAATGGCAATCACCTCTGCGAACCAGCTCGAGCTGCTTCAGACCGCCGAGGCGGTCGCACGCGAGAAGATGATCGACCCCGGCCTCGTGGTCGAGGCGATGGAAGAAAGCCTCGCCCGGGCCGCCAAGTCGCGCTACGGCAGCGAAATGGACATCCGCGTGTCCATCGACCGCAAGACCGAGCCGCGCCACCTTTACCCGCGTGCGCACCGTGGTCGAGGATGAGGAGCTGGAGAACTACCAGGCAGAGATGACCGTCCAGCAGGCCAAGCAGTACATGGCCGACCCGCAGGTGGGCGACACCTTCGTCGAAGAGGTTCCGCCGGTGGAACTGGGCCGGATCGCGGCGCAGTCGGCCAAGCAGGTGATCCTGCAGAAGGTCCGCGAGGCCGAGCGTGACCGCCAGTACGACGAGTTCAAGGACCGCGCGGGCACCATCATCAACGGCCTGGTCAAGCGCGAGGAATACGGCAACGTCATCGTCGACGTGGGCCGTGGCGAGGCGATCCTGCGCCGCAACGACAAGATCGACCGCGAGGCCTACCGCCCCGGCGACCGCATCCGCTGCTACATCAAGGACGTGCGCCGCGAGACCCGCGGCCCGCAGATCTTCCTGTCGCGCACCGCGCCCGAGTTCATGGCAGAGCTGTTCAAGATGGAAGTGCCGGAAATCTACGACGGCATCATCGAGATCAAGGCCGTGGCCCGCGACCCGGGTTCGCGCGCGAAGATCGCAGTGATCTCCTATGACGGCGGCATCGACCCGGTCGGCGCCTGCGTCGGTATGCGCGGCAGCCGCGTGCAGGCCGTCGTCAACGAGCTTCAGGGCGAGAAGATCGACATCATCCCGTGGAACGAGGACGTGCCGACCTTCCTGGTGAACGCGCTTCAGCCCGCCGAGGTGTCCAAGGTCGTCCTCGACGAAGAGGCCGAGCGCATCGAAGTCGTCGTCCCGGACGAGCAGCTGTCGCTTGCCATCGGTCGTCGCGGTCAGAACGTGCGTCTGGCGTCGCAGCTGACCGGTCTCGACATCGACATCATGACCGAAGAGGAAGAATCGAAGCGCCGTCAGGCCGAGTTCGAAGAGCGCACCAAGCTGTTCATGGATACGCTGGACCTCGACGAGTTCTTCGCCCAGCTTCTGGTCTCGGAAGGCTTCACCAACCTCGAAGAGGTGGCCTATGTCGAGATGGACGAGCTTCTGGTCATCGACGGCGTCGACGAAAGCACCGCCGAAGAGCTTCAGACCCGCGCCCGCGAATTCCTCGAGGAACAGGCCCGCAAGGCTGAGGCCCGCGCCCGGGAACTGGGCGCCGACGACAGCCTGTTCGGCTTCGAGGGCCTGACCCCGCAGATGATCGAGGTGCTGGCCGAGGACGGTGTGACCTCGCTGGAGGACTTCGCCACCTGCGCCGACTGGGAGCTGGCCGGCGGCTGGACGACCGTCGACGGGCAGCGCACCAAGGACGATGGTCTGCTGGAGAAATTCGGCGTCAGCCTCGAAGATGCGCAGGAAATGGTCATGACCGCCCGCGTGCTGCTGGGCTGGGTCGACCCGACCGAGCTGGAAGAGGGCGAAGAGGGTGAAGAGCCGGAAGACGGCGAAGACACCGACGAAGAAGAGCGGGAGGCCTGAGGCAATCCATGACCCGAGGCAGCCAGGCAAAACAGCGCGAGGACGGACCGGAGCGGAAGTGCATCGCCACCGGCGAGGTGCAGCCGAAAAACGGTCTTGTCCGCTTCGTGCTTGGCCCCGACGGGCAGATTGTTCCGGATCTGGCTGGAAAACTGCCCGGACGGGGGGTATATGTGTCTGCCGACCGGGCGGCGCTGGACAAGGCTGCCGCCAAGGGGCTGTTCTCGCGGGCCATGAAGCAGCCGGTCAAGGTGCCGGAGGGGCTGGCCGATCTTGTCGAGCAGATGCTCGCCCGGCGCGTGATCGATCTGATTTCGCTGGCGCGCAAGTCCGGTGGGGCGGTGTCGGGGTATGAAAAGGTAAAGGCGTGGCTTCAGGCGGAAGAGGCCACGGTACTGATACAGGCCGAAGACGGATCGGGTCGCGGCAAGTCGAAACTCAGCACGCCCTACGGGGGGCGCTATATCGGCTGGCTCACGGCGGACGAGTTGGGAATGGCCTTCGGTCGACAAACTGTGATACATGCCGCGCTTGGCTCTGGCGGTCTGGTGCCGCGTATTGTAGAGGATGCGCAACGCCTGAAGGGTATGCGCGTCGCAGCGGCGACTGCGGATCTTGGCGGCAGGGGCCGCCTGAAAGGATGAAGAAGCTTGATGAGCGATAACGACGGGAAAAAGACATTGGGTGTTCGTGGCGGCGGTTCGCGCTCTGGCAGCGTGAAGCAGAGCTTCAGCCATGGCCGGACCAAGAACGTCGTGGTGGAGACCAAGCGCAAGCGCGTCGTGGTGCCCAAACCGGGTTCCGGCGCGGCGGCTGGTGCGGGCGGTGGCAAGGGGCCGATTGGCGGCTCTGGCAAGCGTCCCGCGGGCATTTCCGATGCAGAGATGGAACGCCGCCTGAAGGCGTTGCAGGCCGCCAAGGCCCGCGAAGCGGAAGAAACCGCGCAGCGCGCCGCCGACGAAAAGGCCCGCGCCGAAGAGCGTGAGCGCCTGCGCGCCGAGAAGGAACAGAAAGAGCGCGACCAGCGCGAGGCCGAAGAGGCCCTGAAGCGCAAGGTCGAGGAAGAAGAGCGCAAGGCGCGCGAGGCCGCCGAGGCGGCCAAGGCCGCCGCTGCGCAGCCTGCCCCGGCAGAAGAGGCGCCGCGCGCCAAGACGCAGGGCAAGCCCGCACCGCGCCGCACCGAACCGCAGGACACCAAGGACGACCGTGGCGGTCGCCGTGGACGCAGTGACGAGGGCGGTGGCCGTCGGGCCGGCAAGCTGACGCTGAACCAGGCGCTCTCGGGCGAAGGTGGTCGCCAGAAATCCATGGCCGCGATGAAGCGCAAGCAGGAGCGTGCGCGCCAGAAGGCGATGGGCGGATCCCAGCAGCGCGAGAAGATCGTGCGCGACGTTCAGCTGCCCGAGGCGATCGCGGTGGCCGAACTGGCGAACCGGATGGCCGAGCGCGTGGCCGATGTGGTCAAGGCGCTGATGAACAACGGCATCATGGCGACCCAGAACCAGAGCATCGACGCCGACACCGCCGAGCTGATCATCGAGGAATTCGGCCACCGCGTGACGCGCGTGTCCGATGCCGACGTCGAGGATGTGCTGAAGGTCGAGGACGACAAGGCCGAAGACCTGATGCCGCGTCCGCCGGTGATCACGATCATGGGTCACGTCGACCACGGCAAGACCTCGCTTCTGGATGCGATTCGCAACGCCAACGTGACCTCGGGCGAGGCCGGTGGCATCACCCAGCATATCGGCGCCTACCAGGTGACCACGAAGGACGGGCAGATCCTGTCCTTCCTCGATACGCCGGGCCACGCGGCCTTTACCTCGATGCGTTCGCGCGGGGCCCAGGTGACGGATATCGTCGTGCTGGTGGTTGCGGCGGACGACGCGGTGATGCCGCAGACGGTCGAGGCGATCAATCACGCCAAGGCCGCCAAGGTCCCGATGATCGTGGCGATCAACAAGATCGACAAACCCTCGGCCAATGCCACCAAGGTGCGCACCGACCTGCTGCAGCACGAAGTCGTGGTCGAGCAGATGTCGGGTGAGGTGCAGGACGTGGAGGTTTCGGCCACCACCGGCCAGGGCCTCGATTCGCTGCTGGAGGCCATCGCGCTTCAGGCCGAGCTTCTCGAACTGAAGGCCAACCCGAACCGCAATGCCGAAGGCGCGGTGATCGAGGCGCAGCTTGACGTGGGTCGCGGCCCCGTGGCCACCGTTCTGGTGCAGAACGGCACGCTGAAGCAGGGCGACATCTTCGTCGTGGGTGAGCAGTTCGGCAAGGTCCGCGCGCTGATCAACGACAAGGGTGAGCGCGTCTCCGAAGCCGGTCCGTCGGTTCCGGTCGAGGTGCTGGGCATCAACGGCACACCCGAGGCCGGCGACGTCCTGAACGTCGTCGAGACCGAGGCGCAGGCCCGCGAGATCGCCGAGTATCGCGCCAGCGTCGCCAAGGAGAAGCGCGCCGCCGCCGGTGCCGCGACGACCCTCGAGCAGCTGATGCAGAAGGCCAAGGACGACAAGGACGTGTCGGAACTGCCGGTTCTGGTGAAGGCCGACGTGCAGGGCTCTTCCGAGGCCATCGTTCAGGCGCTGGAAAAGGTCGGCAACGACGAGGTCCGCGTGCGCGTGCTGCACTATGGTGTCGGCGCGATCACCGAGACCGACGTGGGTCTGGCCGAAGCCTCCGGCGCGCCGATCCTGGGCTTCAACGTCCGGGCCAATGCACCGGCGCGGAACGCCGCGAACCAGAAGGGCGTCGAGATCCGCTACTACAGCGTGATCTACGACCTCGTGGACGACGTGAAGGCGGCGGCCTCTGGCCTGCTGTCCAACGAGATCCGCGAGAAGTTCATCGGCTACGCCGAGATCAAGGAGGTCTTCAAGGTCTCCAACGTCGGCAAGGTCGCGGGCTGTCTGGTCACCGAAGGCGTGGCGCGCCGCTCTGCCGGAGTGCGCCTGCTGCGCGACAACGTGGTGATCCACGAGGGCACGCTGAAGACGCTGAAGCGTTTCAAGGACGAGGTGGCAGAGGTCATCTCGGGTCAGGAATGCGGCATGGCCTTCGAGAACTACGAAGACATCCGCCCGGCGGACGTCATCGAGATCTTCGAGCGGGAAGAGGTCGAGCGGTCGCTCGACTGATCCCCGCCCGTACCGGAGAGGCCGATAGGATTGCGCAAAAGGCCCCCGAAATTCGGGGGCCTTTTCATTTGTTCCGGTTCCGTCAGGGCCAGAGCCGCGGCTCAGGCCGAGGCTTTGCCCACCACCGGCAACCCGGTGTAGATGCGATTGCCGACGCGGACGGAAACACGGCCGTCCGGCAGGATCTTTTCAAGAAGCCCCTGAACGGAGACGCAGCTTCCCAGAGTGATGGTCCGCAGCATGTCGTTACCTCCCCAATTGTGCATTGCGTATAGAATGCCTGACGCGCAAGATTATTGCTATCGAAACCCGGACGGGAAATGCCGAAAGATCAGGCAGAGAGCCCCCTCACCGGGCCCTTGCCGCACAAAAATTGACAAAACCTGAAGGTGAGGCGGTTTGACCCGAGGCGCGCCCGGTCAGAGCCAGTCCCGCAGAATCGGGATCAGCGGGATGTCCGCGGGCGGCATGGGGTAGTCTTTCAGCGCATTGGCGCGCACCCATTTCAGCGCCTGTCCCTCTCGGGATTGCGGTGTCCCGCCCCATTTGCGGCAGGCGAAAAGCGGCATGAGCAGGTGGAAATCGGGATAGGAATGCGAGGCGAAGGTCAGCGGCGCAAGGCAGCTTTCCCATGTCTCGATGCCCAGTTCCTCGTGCAGCTCGCGGATCAGCGCCGCTTCGGGCGTCTCTCCGGGCTCTACCTTGCCGCCGGGAAACTCCCAGAGGCCGGCCATGGATTTCCCTTCCGGCCGTTGCGCCAAAAGGACCCGGCCATCGGGGTCGATGAGGGCGACGGCGGAAACGAGGACAATCTTCATGGGTCTGGCACCTGCGGCGAGGGGAGGAGCGGGGCGCTGCCCCGCACCCCGGGATATTTCCGGACAGAAGAAGCGCAGGGCTTGCGCCTCAGGAGCGATAGTCCGCGTTGATCTGGATGTAGCCGTGGGTCAGGTCGCAGGTCCAGACGGTGGCGCTGCCCTGGCCCAGGCCGATATCGACGGTGATGTCGATCTCTGGCTCTTTCATCAGCGCCGCGCCCTGTTCCTCGCGGTAGTCGGGGGCGCGCCAGCCCTTGTCCGCGACAAGCACGTCTCCGAAGCGGATCGAGAGGGTGTCGCGATCCGCCGCGGCGCCGGATTTGCCCACGGCCATGACGATGCGGCCCCAGTTCGGGTCTTCCCCGGCGATGGCGGTCTTGACCAGCGGCGAGTTGGCGATGGCCAGCGCGTGGGTCCTGGCATCGGCATCCGAGGCGGCGCCGGTCACGGTGACCGTGACGAACTTGGTCGCGCCCTCGCCGTCGCGCACCACCTGATGCGCGAGGTCGAGAAAGACCGTCTCGACCGCTTCGGCAAAGGCGGCATTGCCGGTGACATCGACGCCGGAGGCGCCGGTGGCCGCCATCAGCAGAGTGTCCGAGGTCGAGGTGTCGCTGTCGACGGTGATATTGTTGAAGGTCCGGGCGTTGACGGTGCTGACGATCTCCTGCAGCGCGCCGCGGGAGATCTGCGCGTCGGTGAAGATATAGACCAGCATGGTGGCCATGTCGGGCGCGATCATGCCCGAGCCCTTGGCGATGCCCGCGATCTTCACCGGCTTGCCCTCGACCTCGATGGTCGCGGTGGCGCCCTTGGGGAAGGTGTCGGTGGTCATGATCGCCTTGGCGGCCATCTCGATGGCGTCCTCGGTCAGCCCCTCGTTCAGCTCTTCGAGCTTGGCGATGATGCGGTCGTGCGGCAGTGGTTCGCCGATCACCCCGGTCGAGGAGGTGAAGATGCGTTCGGCCGGAAGGCCGGTGATGCCGGACGCGGCCTCGCAGATCGCGCGGACCGAGCCGTCACCGGCCTTGCCGGTGAAGGCGTTGGAATTGCCGGAGTTCACGATGATCGCCGCGCCCGCCTTGCTGTCGTGGCCGATCTTGGCCTGACAGTCGAGCACATTGGCCGAGCGCGTGGCCGAGCGCGTGAAGACGCCGGTCACCACGCTGCCCGGGTCCAGAAGCGCCAGCATGACGTCGACACGGCCCTTGTAACGCACCCCGGCCTGGGCCGCGGCGAAGCGCACCCCGCCGATGACCGGCAGGGCGGGGAAGCTGTCAGGAGCGAGAGGAGAGCGCGGCGGCATCGTTACTGATCCAGAAGTTGGAAGTTGGAAAGAACCGAGGTGTCGAGGGTCTCGGCAGCCTTGCTGTCGACCTCGGCGCCCTCGACCAGCCCGTCGATATGGGCCTGCACGGCCTCGGCCTGAAGCTTCTGCGCGATCTCGCCGCGCACCGCGTCGAGGGCGGGGGCCTCCATGTTGCGGGTCTCGTTCAGCTTGATCACATGCCAGCCGAACTGCGTCTGCACCGGGTCGGAGACCGCGCCCGGCTCCATCGTCTCGACGGCCTCCTGGAAGGGCGCGACCATCATGCCCTCGCTGAACCAGCCCAGCGAGCCGCCGTTGGGGCCCGAGGGGCCGGTCGACTTGGTCTTGGCGGTTTCGGCGAAATCGGCGCCGTCGCGGACCTCGGCGGCGATGGCCGTGGCCTCTTCCTCTGTCTCGACGAGGATGTGCGAGGCGTTGTATTCCATGCCCAGCTCGCCGTTGACGTATTCGTCCTCATAGGCCTTCTGGATCAGTTCGTCGGTCACCGCGGCCTCTGCAACCTTGGTGATCGCCTCGGCGGCGCGCAGCGAGCGTTCCTCGTTCTCCAGCGCGATGCGGGTGCGCAGGGTTTCCGCCTGACCCTCGGACTGGGACAGCACTTCCTGCTGGATGATCTGGTTCAGGATGCCGTCCCAGAGCGCCGCGTCGGGCAGCTGCTGGTATTGCTCGGGCAGGCCGGCGCGGACCATCAGCATGTGGCCCACCGTGATGTCGGTCCCGTTCACCGTGGCGACCACGCTGTCGACCGCCAGCTCTTCCTCGGGCCTGCGCGGGCAGCGCGGCGGAGAGCGCCGGGGCGGCGGCTGCGAGGATCTTGCGTGTTTCTGACATCGTTTCGTCCTTTGTAGACTGGCCGCGTCCCCCTGCGGCGTTGACACTTTTCAGCCCGCCCCTTACATGCCCCAATGGCTCTGCGAGGCCGGTCGTTTCCACCGTCATATGGTTCATGGGCGTGGCGGGCAAGCAGATGCCGCACACGAAGACGGGATAGGATCGGGTTCGAATGTTCGGAAAAGTCGCACGCAAGATCTTTGGCACGCCCAATGACCGCAAGGTCAAGGCGACGCGGCCGCTGGTCGAGAAGATCAACGCGCTGGAGCCGGAGTTCGAGACGCTCGACGACGCCGGGCTGATCGCCAAGACCGAGGAATTCAAGAAGCGGATTGCCGAGGGCGAGAGCCTCGACAACCTCCTGCCCGAGGCCTTTGCCAACTGCCGCGAGGGCGCCAAGCGGGCGCTGGGTCTGCGGGCCTTCGACGTGCAGCTGATGGGCGGGATCTTCCTGCACCAGGGCAATATCTCGGAGATGAAGACCGGTGAGGGCAAGACGCTGGTCGCCACCTTCCCGGCCTACCTGAATGCGCTGACCGGGCGCGGCGTGCATGTGGTCACCGTCAACGACTATCTCGCCAAGCGCGACGCGGAGTGGATGACCAAGGTCTACGGCGCGCTCGGCCTGACCTGCGGCGTGATCTACCCGCGCCAGCCCGAGGACGAGAAGGCGCAGGCCTATGCCTGCGACATCACCTACGCGACCAACAACGAGCTTGGCTTCGACTACCTGCGCGACAACATGAAGTCGGACCTCGCCCAGATCAACCAGAAGGACCACTACTTCGCCATCGTCGACGAGGTGGACTCGATCCTGATCGACGAGGCGCGGACGCCGCTGATCATCTCGGGCCCGGCGCAGGACCGGTCGGAACTGTATCAGGCCATCGACAAGCTGATCCCCGAGTTGCAGGAGGATCACTACGACCTGGACGAAAAGACCCGCAACGTGACCTTCACCGACGAGGGCAACGAGTACCTCGAAGAGCAGCTTCAGGCGCGCGGCCTGCTGGCCGAGGGGCAGACGCTCTATGATCCCGAGTCCACCACCGTCGTGCACCACGTCAACCAGGCGATCCGGGCGCACAAGCTGTTCCTGCGGGACAAGGATTACATCGTCCGCGACGGCGAGGTGATGCTGATCGACGAATTCACCGGGCGCATGATGCAGGGCCGCCGCCTGTCGGACGGTCTGCACCAGGCCATCGAGGCGAAGGAAGGCTGCACCATCCAGCCCGAGAACGTGACGCTGGCCTCTGTCACCTTCCAGAACTACTTCCGCCTCTACGAAAAGCTGTCTGGCATGACCGGCACCGCCTCGACCGAGGCGGAGGAATTCCAGCAGATCTACGGCCTTGGCGTTGTCGAGGTGCCAACCAACCTGCCGATCGCGCGGATCGACGAGGACGATGCGGTCTATCGCACCGGCGCCGAGAAATACGCCGCCATCGTCGAGGAAATCCGCAAGGCGCATGAGAAGGGCCAGCCGGTTCTGGTGGGCACGACCTCCATCGAGAAGTCCGAGATGCTCAGCCGCCTGCTGACCGAGGCCGGTCTGAAGCACAACGTGCTGAACGCGCGCCAGCACGAGCAGGAGGCGCAGATCGTCGCCGACGCCGGCAAGCTGGGGGCGATCACCATCGCCACGAACATGGCGGGCCGGGGCACCGACATCAAGCTGGGCGGCAACGTCGAGTTCAAGATCATGGAGGCCATCGCGGCAGAGCCCGATGCCGACCCCGAGGCGATCCGCGAGCGCATCGAGGCCGAACACGGCGCTGCCGAGCAGGCGGTGAAAGAGGCCGGGGGCCTCTTCGTGCTTGCGACCGAGCGCCACGAAAGCCGCCGCATCGACAACCAGCTGCGCGGCCGTTCGGGCCGTCAGGGCGACCCGGGCCGGTCCTCCTTCTTCCTGTCGCTCGAAGACGACCTGATGCGGATCTTCGGCAGCGAACGTCTGGACAAGGTGCTGTCCTCTCTGGGCATGAAAGAGGGCGAGGCCATCGTCCACCCCTGGGTGAACAAGTCGCTGGAGCGCGCGCAGGCCAAGGTCGAGGGGCGCAACTTCGACATCCGCAAGCAGCTGCTCAAGTTCGACGACGTGATGAACGACCAGCGCAAGGTGATCTTTGCCCAGCGGCGCGAGATCATGGAGGCGCAGGATCTCAACGAGATCGTCACCGACATGCGCCACGAGGTCATCGACGAACTGGTCGATACCTACTGCCCGCCCGTGGCCTATGCCGAACAGTGGGACATGCAGGGTCTTTATGCCGCCTGCATCGAGAAGCTGAGCCTTGATGTGCCGGTGATCGGCTGGGCCGAAGAGGATGGCGTCGACCAGGACGTGATCCGCGAGCGGCTTGAAGAGGCCTCTGACAAGATGATGGCCGAGAAGGCCGAAGCCTTCGGCCCGGACACCATGCGCCAGATCGAAAAGCAGGTGCTGCTGCAAAGCATCGACGCCAAGTGGCGCGAGCACCTTCTGACGCTGGAACACCTGCGCTCTGTCGTGGGCTTCCGGGGCTACGCGCAGCGCGATCCGCTGAATGAGTACAAGAACGAAGCCTTCCAGCTGTTCGAGAACATGCTCGAAAGCCTGCGCGAACAGGTGACGGTGCAGCTGTCGCAGGTTCGCCCGATGACCGAGGAAGAGCAGCGCAGGATGGTCCAGCAGATGGCGCAGCAGCAGGCCGAGATGCAGCGCGCCGCGCAGGCCGCCCAGGCCGCCCAGCAGCCGGAACCGGCCCCGGGCGCTGTCGCACCGAACCCGGCGACGATGGAAATGGCCGGAGGCGCGGCCCTCGAAGGTTTCGACGAGAACGATCCCTCGACCTGGGGCAACCCGGGCCGCAACGACCTGTGCCCCTGCGGATCGGGCCAGAAGTTCAAGCACTGCCACGGCAAGCTGAGCTGAAACGGTTCAAACGGTTGGAAAGGGCGCCTTCGGGCGCTCTTTTACCGTGAGAGCCGGACAATCGACAAAATGAGTCCGCCGGTTGGACAAACCGGCGCCTTGTTTGCGGAACAGAGTGTTTCCTGACCTTGTGGATCAGGAGGCCGCCATGTCGCGGATCAGAAGCTATATCATGGGCGGTGCGACCTTCGCCTGCGCCCTGGGCATCGGATACCTCATGCAATACGGCCTGCCCGGCCAGACAACGGAAACCGTGGCGGCGCCATTGACGGTGACCGCGATCACGCCGACCTCTTCCGCCGGGGTCATGCCGCTGCTGCCGATGGACGCCGGACAGGGCATTGCCCGCGCCGATCCCGAAGCGGCGGTGACCCTCGCCGCCGTCGACGGTCCGATGCCCGTCGCCGGGGACGATCCCCTTGCGGTGGAAATTCCCGCCGACCAGCCCGCCGCCGGGCCTTCCTGCGAGATTGCCATGACCGCAGAGCCCATGGCCGGGGCCATGGTGACCCTGACCCTCGATGCGCCCTGCCAGGCGGGCGAACGGGCGACCCTGCACCATCAGGGCCTGATGTTCACAGAGATCCTGCCGTCGGACGGTCGGCTGAAGCTGTCCGTCCCGGCCTTCGCGCAGCGGGCCAGCTTCATGGTCAGCTTCCCCGGGGGCGCGGGCGCCACCGCCATCGCGGACGTCACATCGCTGGCTTTCTACGACCGGGTCGCGGTCCAGTGGAAGGGCGAGGCGGGCCTGCAACTGCACGCCCGCGAATTCGGGGCCGACTACTTCCAGCCCGGGCACATCTGGTCGGACAGTGCCGGCGAACTGGCGGCGGCGGCCCGTGGTGAGGGCGGCTTTCTGGTGCGGCTGGGCCGCATGGACACGCCAGAAGCACTGGTGGCCGAGGTCTATTCCTTCCCCAGCGGCACGGCGCGTCAGGGCGGCGACGTGGCGATGACGGTCGAGGCCGAGGTCACCGCGCAGAACTGCAGCCAGACCGTCGAGGCCCAGACGCTGGAAATCCGCGACGGTGCGGGCCTGCGGGTGCGGGACCTCGTGCTCGACATGCCCGGATGCAAGGATCTTGGGGATTTTCTGGTGTTGAAAAACCTCGTCGAAGACCTGAATATCGCCGGACGGTGACAGGCGACTGACGGGGCTTCCATGGCGCATCTTCGTGCGGCGATCTTCGCCGCACTTTTCATTGCGGTCGGGGCTTTGGGCGCCGCCGCGCAGGACGTGACGCTGCGGTCCCGCGACGGGGCCATCGAGATCGTCGGAACACTGCTGGGCTTCGACGGAGAGTTCTACCGCGTCGAGACCGAATTCGGGGAACTGACCGTCGACGGGTCCGGCGTGAACTGCACCGGCTTCGGCTGCCCCTCGCTGATCGACTTCGTGGCCGAGATCTCTGTTTCCGGCTCCGCGACCATCGGGCGTGTGCTGATGCCCGCGCTGATCGAGGGCTTTGCCCTGCGCAACAACCTGACCTCGGAACGGCTGACCGAGGAGGAAGACCCGGCCCGCTTCACCTACGTGCTGCGGGACGGCGACAAACCCGTGGGGCGGTTCCATTTCCACGTCTCGAACACCGATGAGGGCTTTGCCGATCTGCTGGCGGACGAGGCGGATATCGTCATGGCCATGCGCGAGATCCGCCCGGAGGAGGTGCGGCAGGCACGCGAGGCCGGGTTGGGCGACATGGCCGATGCTCGCCGTTCGCGGGTGATTGCGCTGGACGCGATGGTGCCGCTTGTCGAGGCGGGCAATCCGGTGGTGGCGCTGTCGATCACCGATATCGTGCGCGTTCTGACCGGGCGGGTCGACAACTGGTCGGCCTTCGGCGGGCCCGATGCGCCCATCACGGTGCATCTGCGCGGCGCGCAATCGGGCCTGTCTCAGGCGATGGAAGACCGGCTGCTGCGCCCGGCCCGCGCCGAGCTGGGCGCCAGCGTGGTCCGGCACGCCAGCAACCGGGCGCTGGTCGCGGCGGTGGCCAACGACCCCTTCGGCCTTGGGCTGGGCAGCTTCTCGGACACCGGGCTGACCAAGACGCTGGTCCTGACCGGCCCCTGCGGCTTCCAGCTGCGCGCCGCGCGGCGGACGATCAAGACAGAGGATTACCCGCTGACCGCGCCGATGTTCCTCTACGTTCCGGCGCGGCGGCTGCCGGCGCTGGGGCGCGACTTCCTGACCTATACCCGCAGCACCCCGGCGCAGATCGTGATCCGGCGGGCCGGGTTCGTCGATCAGGAACCCGAGGCGGTGCCCATGGACCTGCAGGGCGACCGCTTCGCCAATGCGGTGCTGGTGGCGAGGGATGCCGGCGGGCTGGAGAACCTGCAGGCGATGACCCGGGCGCTGCTGCGCAAACAGCGGCTCAGCCTGTCCTTCCGCTTCGAGGCCGGGTCGGCCCGGCTGGACGCGCAGTCGCGGTCGAACGTGATGCAGCTGGCCAGCGCGCTGGAGGCGGGCCGCTTCGACGGGCGCTCGCTGCATTTCGTCGGGTTCTCGGACGGCGCCGGACCGGCGGAGGGCAACCTGACCATCGCCACGCGCCGGGCCACGGCGGTGCGCGAGGCGGTGGAACTGGCCGCCGACACCGCCGATCTGTCGCGGGTGACGCTGTCGGTGATGGCCTTCGGCGAGGCCATGCCCATGGCCTGCGACGACAGTGCCTGGGGGCGGCAGGTCAATCGTCGGGTCGAGATCTGGGTGGACTGAGGGCGAGCCGAATTCCGTCACGGAATTCGGGCCGGTTTCTTTGAAAGAAACCGGCGCGCTACAGCAGGCCTTCCGCGCGAAAGCTGAGTTCGCGCGATTTGCCGATGACGAGGTGATCGTGCAACGCGATGCCCAGGCTGTCGGCGGCGCGCTGGATCTGCGTGGTCATCTCGATATCCGCCTGGCTCGGGGTCGGATCGCCCGAGGGGTGGTTGTGCACGAGGATCAGCGCCGTCGCGTTCAGTTCAAGCGCGCGCTTCAACACCTCGCGCGGGTAGACGGGCACATGGTCCACGGTGCCGCGGGCCTGCGGCTCGTCGGCGATCAGCACGTTCTTGCGGTCCGGGAAGAGCACGCGGAACTGTTCGATATCGTCATGGGCCATGGAGGTCTGGCAGTAGTCCAGCAGCGCGTCCCATGAGCTGACCACCGGCTTTCTCAGCACCCGCGCCTGTGCGAGGCGCTGCGCGGCGGCCTGGACGATCTTCAGTTCCGTGATGACGGCGCGGCCCACGCCGCTGACCTCTTCGAGCCGGGGCAGGGGGGCAGACACGACGCCGTTGAAATCGCCGAAGCGGTCGAGCAGCAGACGGGCCAAGGGTTTGACATCCTGTCGCGGAATGGCACGGAACAGGAGCAGCTCCAGCAGTTCGTAATCCGGCAGGGCCTCGGCGCCGCCGACAAGAAAGCGGTCCCGCAGCCGGGCGCGGTGATCGCGGATATACGAGGGCTGCGTTGTCCTGCCGTCGGGTCGTGGGGGCGCGGCGGGCGCTTCGTCCGCATCGAAAAGCGCGGGCTGGGTGTCGGAGAAATGCCGGATGCGTGCCATGCGCCATCATGGGCCGAAGAAGGTGAACGCGGGGTTAAAATCATCCGCCCATGCGGGCCTTCGGGTCCTCAGCCGCGCCCAAGGCAGGCCCCCGCGCGGCAGAGGCGCTGGCCGCGCCCGCGCTCAAGGGGGATGTGACGCCCTTCCGACAGGGCGCAGCGTCCTGTGGGGATGTCCGGGGCCGTCGCAGCGACGGCGCCCGGACGGGTCTTCTCAGCCCTTCATGGAATCCCAGAAGTTCTTCACCGACTTGAAGAAACTGGTGGATTCAGGGTTGTTGTCCTCGGCCAGCGACTCGAACTCTTTCAGAAGCTCTTTCTGGCGCGAGGTCAGGTTCACCGGGGTCTCGACCGCAAGCTCGATGAACATGTCGCCATGCCCCGGCTGCCGCAGACCCGGCATTCCCTTGCCGCGCAGGCGCATCTGCCGCCCGGATTGGCTGCCCGAGGGGATCTTCACCCGCGACCGCCCGCCGTCGATGGTCGGCACCTCGATGTCGCCCCCCAGCGCCGCCACGGTCATGGACACGGGCACGCGGCAATGCAGCTCGCGGCCTTCGCGCTCGAAGATCTTGTGCGGCGTGACCTCGACGAAGATGTAGAGGTCGCCCGGAGGGCCGCCGCGCATCCCGGCCTCGCCCTCTCCGCCAAGGCGGATGCGGGTGCCGGTCTCGACCCCGGCGGGGATGTTCACCGAGAGCGCCCGATCCCGCTGCACACGTACCGGAACCGGAACAGGTGCGACAGGGGTTCTTGATGATCTGGCCAAGGCCCGAACAGGTCGGGCAGGTGCGCTCGACGGTAAAGAAGCCCTGCGTGGCGCGGACCTTGCCCATGCCCGAACAGGTCGGACATTGCACCGGCTCGGCGCCGCCTTCAGCCCCGGAGCCGCTGCACGACCCGCATTGCACCGAGGTCGGCACGTTGATCGTCTTCTGGATGCCGTTAAAGGCCTCTTCCAGCGTCACGCGCAGGTTGTAGCGCAGGTCATCGCCACGCGCCGCGCGCTGGCGCCCGCCACGCTGGCCCCCATGAAATCGCCGAACAGGTCGTCGAAGACATCGCTGAAGGCGCTGGCGAAGTCGGCATTGCCGTGCATCCCGCCGCCGGGGCGCGGCCCGCCGCCCATGCCGCCCTCGAAGGCCGCATGACCATAGCGGTCGTAGGCCGCCTTCTTGTCGGCGTCCTTCAGAACCTCGTAGGCCTCGTTGACTTCCTTGAACTGCGACTCGGCCTCGGGATTGTCGGCGTTGCGGTCGGGGTGAAGTTCCTTGGCCTTCTTGCGATAGGCCTTCTTCAACTCGTCTGCAGAGGCCCCCTTGGTCGCGCCGAGAACATCGTAGTAATCGCGCTTGGACATTAGCCGTCCTCCTTATGCGGGAACGTCTAAGGGCCGGCCCGGTGTCCGGACCGGCCCCTGATTGGTTCCGACAGCGAAGCCTCAGGCCCGCTTGTTGTCGTCGAGATCCTCGAAGTCCGCGTCGACGATGCTGTCGTCGTCGGCGGGGCCAGAAGAGGTGTCGGCAGCGGCGGGCTCGGCGTCGTCACCGGACTCGGCCTGTGCCTTGTAGATCGCTTCGCCCAGACGCATCGCGGCCTCGGTCACGTTCTGGATGCCCGACTTCAGCTTGTCCGCCGAGATGTCGTCCTTTTCCAGATCGTCCTTCAGCGCGGCCACGGCCAGCTCGATCGCTTCGACGGTCGAGGGGTCGACCTTGTCGCCGTGATCTTCCACCGACTTCTCGGTCGAGTGGATCAGGCTTTCCGCCTGGTTGCGGGCCTCGACCAGCTCGCGGCGGCCCTTGTCGGCCTCGGCGTTGTCCTCGGCCTCCTTGACCATGCGCTCGATGTCGTCGTCCGACAGACCGCCCGACGCCTGGATCGTGATCTTCTGCTCCTTGTTGGTGCCCTTGTCCTTGGCACCAACCGACACGATGCCATTGGCGTCGATGTCGAAGGTCACTTCGATCTGCGGCATGCCGCGCGGGGCCGGCGGGATGTCCTCGAGGTTGAACTGGCCGAGCATCTTGTTGTCGGCAGCCATCTCGCGCTCACCCCGGAAGACGCGGATCGTCACAGCCGACTGGTTGTCCTCGGCGGTCGAGAAGACCTGGGACTTCTTCGTCGGGATCGTGGTGTTCCGGTCGATCAGGCGGGTGAAGACACCGCCCAGCGTCTCGATGCCCAGCGACAGCGGGGTCACGTCCAGCAGGACCACGTCCTTGACGTCACCCTGCAGAACACCGGCCTGAATGGCGGCGCCCATGGCGACGACCTCGTCGGGGTTCACACCCTTGTGGGGCTCTTTCCCGAAGAACTTGGTGACCTCTTCGATGACCTTCGGCATCCGTGTCTGACCGCCGACCAGGACGATCTCGTCGATGTCGGAGGTGGTCAGGCCGGCATCCTTCAGGGCCGCCCGGCAGGGCTTGATCGAGTTCTTGACCAGGTCACCGACGAGGCTTTCCAGCTTGGCGCGGGTCAGCTTCATCACAAGGTGCAGCGGGGTGCCGCCGGCGCCCATCGAGATGAACGGCTGGTTGATCTCGGTCTGGGTGGCCGAGGACAGTTCGATCTTGGCCTTCTCCGCCGCCTCTTTCAGGCGCTGAAGGGCCATCTTGTCCTTGGTCAGGTCGACCTGGTGCTCTTTCTTGAACTCGGACGCCAGGTAGTTGACGATCCGCATGTCGAAGTCTTCGCCACCGAGGAAGGTGTCGCCGTTGGTCGATTTGACCTCGAAGAGACCGTCGTCGATTTCCGGGATGGTCACGTCGAAGGTGCCGCCGCCAAGGTCATAGACGGCGATGGTCTTGCTGTCCTTCTTGTCGAGACCATAGGCCAGCGCAGCCGCGGTCGGCTCGTTGATGATGCGCAGGACTTCGAGGCCCGCGATCTTGCCGGCGTCCTTGGTGGCCTGACGCTGGGCGTCGTTGAAGTACGCGGGCACGGTGATGACCGCCTGCGTGACTTCCTCGCCAAGGTAGCTCTCGGCGGTCTCTTTCATCTTCTGCAGCGTGTAGGCAGAGATCTGCGAGGGCGAGTACTTCTCGCCGCGGATTTCCACCCAAGCGTCGCCGTTGCCGCCGTCGACGATCTTGTACGGCACGATGTCCTGATCCTTCGTCACCTCGGGGTCGGTGGTGCGACGGCCGATCAGGCGCTTGACGGCAAAGACGGTGTTTTCGGGGTTGGTCACGGCCTGACGCTTTGCAGGCTGGCCAACCAGACGTTCGTCGTCGGTGAAGCCGACGATAGAGGGCGTGGTACGCGCCCCTTCAGCATTTTCGATCACCCGGGCCTGAGAACCATCCATGATGGCCACGCAGGAGTTGGTTGTCCCGAGGTCGATACCGATCACTTTACCCATGAGTTCGATCCCTTTTTGCTTCAGGCGATGTCACGAGGCCGAGACCCGTTACGGCATCCCGCCCCGCATTCGATGTCGCTGGCGGAATGGCCCGGCCAGCGCGTTCGGACGGTATATAAGGAGGGCAAAAGGGGCCTGCAAGCGTTCCGAGAGGTGCATTTGACGGGAAATTCTTGGACTCGGCCCGGATTTGACCGACAAGGGGCGCATGGGCGATTTCCTTGATGTGAAGGGGTTCCGGGTCTACCCCGGCTGGCTGGACCGCGCCGCGCAGGAGCAGCTGGTCGAGCATCTGCGCGCGGTGTTGATGCAGGCCCCGCTGGTGCAGCCGGTCACGCCCCGGGGCAAGCCGATGTCGGTGCGCATGGGCGCCTGCGGCGATTACGGCTGGGTGACCGACCGCAAAGGCTATCGCTACGAGCCACGGCATCCCCAGGGCATGGGCTGGCCGCCGATCCCCGAAGCGGTGCTGGCGATCTGGCGGGATGTGTCCGGCTGCGCGCGCCTGCCCGAGTGCTGCCTGATCAACTGGTACGGCGAGGGCGCCCGGATGGGCCTGCATCAGGACAAGGACGAGGGCGACTTTTCCTGCCCGGTGGTCTCGGTCTCTTTGGGCGATGACGGGCTGTTCCGCATGGGCAACGTCGAACGGGGCGGCAAGACCGAGTCGGTCTGGCTGAAGTCCGGCGACGTGGTGGTGATGGGCGGCGCGGCGCGGCTGGCGCATCACGGGGTGGACCGGATCCGCTTCGGCTCTTCGACATTGCTGCGGGACGGCGGGCGGATCAACCTGACCCTGCGGGTGGTGACGGCAGCGGCATGAGGGCCTTCGGCTCTCCCGTGCTGTCGCCTCGCGTCTCAGGGCGGGGCGCCCCTTGCGATAGCCTTGTGCGCGGTGTCTCGTGCCGCCGTGCCGAAATTCAGACATCCAGAAAGTCCGACGCTCCTGCGAATCGTTCCTCGCGCCGTTCCGAGCTGTTGACCACCCAGCGCGGAATCAAGGCGAAGCCGCCGCGCATCATGCCAGAGGCAGGCCTCCTTCATAACGGGCCGATCAAGCGGCGCACCTCTGGTGCGACGGCCCGGCGATTTGGCTGCCGCCAGCGCGACCTGATTGAGGGCTTACGGCCTTTGCAGGGATAAACTGCTTTCCTGACGCGGAGGATCGCCGGACCACGGCCCGACGCTGCACGGCTTGGCGTGCGTTGGTGACAGAGGTGCATATCCTTCTTTCGCAGGCGTGATGGCACTCGTCCTGACCCGCGTCGGCGCTCACTCGTCCAGCGTGCAGCACCCGGAATACACCCGGTCCTCGCGCGACAGGAACAGGGTCACGTCAAAGCCGTACTCGCGGTCGGACATGCCGTCGTCGCAATAGGCGGGCATGATCATCGCATCGAGGGAGCCTTCGCCGCCCTCGCCGCGCAGCGTGTATTTCAGCGTCGGCGACCACAGCCGTTGCAGCGGGCCGACGCCGTAGGTCTCTCCGTCCATGACCTCGGGAGAGCGATACTGCGCCGTCTGGCCGGGGCGTATGTGCAGGCTCCAGAACGGTTCGGTGCCGAAACAGGTCAGCGCCTGCGCGTTCGGCAGGTCGCCGTCGGCGCGCGGGGCGAGGTAGCGTATGGACGCCCAGCCAGCGCGCTCTTCGATGTTGACGAGCCCCCAGCCGTTCTCGACGCGCATCACCTCGATGGCGCGGGCATCGTGGGCCAGTTCTCCCACCACGGGGGCCTTGGCCGAAGGCGCCTCGCGCAGGTTCAGCGTGTCGTCAGAGGCAACACCGGACACGTCGTGCAGGCGGGGATAGTCCTGTGCGGCGGCCGCCCCGGCGAGCAGCGTGAAGAATGCGATCCGTGAAAACATGTCCTGTCCTTTCGCAGGCGCCGGGCCCCCGGACAGGCCCGCCGTCTAGCGGCGCGCGTTCCACGAGGCAGAGGCGTGTTTGCGGGTGTAGAATTCGCCCATCAGGCCGATCATGAGCAGAACGATAGACAGGTAAAAGGCATATTCCCAGTTGGAATTCCGGGGGTTGTAATCGACGAAAGCGTACCCGCGGGACTGGTCGATGGTGTGGAACAGCGGGTTCCAGTCGAACATCACCAGCATGTAGGTGGGCAGTGTATTGGCCACGAACATCTTGCCCGAGGCGATCATGTTGGCGCGCTGGTAGATCGTCGTCAGGATGCTGACCGGCGTCGGGAACCAGGGCTTGATCGCCAGCACCACCATGCCGATCGCCGCGCCGGAAAACCACGACAGCAGCAGCATCGCCAGGCAACCGATCGGGTCGTGGATCTCCTGCAGGACGAAGGGGTTGAAGGCGACATCGTAGATGAACAGGATCGCCATCAGCGACAGCACCTGGATATACAGCGACGACAGCATGGCCGAGATGATTGCGATCATCGTGTTCATCGGCGCGTGCTGCATCATCGGGCTGGCCGGCCCTTCCGACCCGGCGACCGCGCCCAGCGTCTTGGTATGCGTCATGTAAAGGAAGACGCCGGTCATGATGTAGACGAGGAAATCGCCGCGCAGGGCCGATCCGCGCATCCCGAGGATCAGGAACATGAAGTAGAAGGCCAGCACGAAGATGATCGTCTGCAGCATGTTCATGAAGATCGCCATGAAGGCGTTGTTGTGCGTCTTGCGCACCGCGCGCACGGAATTGTGGTAGATCAGTTCGGCGATGTAGACGGCGGATTCCAGCCGCGAGCGGGGTTTGGCGGTCTCGAACATGGGTCGCGGGTCTCCGGTCTGCTCGTGGATGCCGCCGGGATCCGTCGTCCCTGCCTCGGGCGGTGCGGCGCTTGCCGTTCTGATTGATCCGAACCATAAGCGGAATGGGTTTTCAAATCAATGAATCCGCGTGGTCGCGCGGGGGAGCTTTGCGGTGAATTATTCCGAACTGACCATCGTGCTGCGCCGGCTGGCGCTGGAGGCGGGCGACAAGATCATGGCGATCTACGAGGCAGACGATTTCGAGGTGAAGTCGAAGTCCGACGACAGCCCGGTGACAGAGGCGGACGAGGCGGCGGACGCGCTGATTTCGGCCGGTCTGCGCGCGGCCTTTCCCGACATGCCTCTGGTCACCGAAGAGCAGGCCGACAGCCACGATCTGGACGCGATGACCTTTCTGATCGTCGATCCGCTGGACGGCACCAAGGAATTCGTGAAGCGGCGCGGCGATTTCACCGTCAATATCGCGCTGGTCGAGGATGGCGTGCCGACGCGCGGCGTCGTCTATGCCCCGGCGCGCGGGCGGATGTTCTACACCGACAGCGTCGGCAACTCGGTCGAGGAAATCGGTCCCTTCGACAAGGCCGCGCCGGGCGAGACCAAGCGGATCAGGGTGTCCGAGCCCGACAACGCCGCGCTTCTGGTGGTGGCCTCGAAGTCGCACCGCGATCAGGCGACCGACGACTACATCAACCTCTACGAGGTCGCGGACGCCAAGAGCGCCGGTTCCTCGCTGAAGTTCTGCCTTGTTGCCACCGGCGAGGCGGATATCTACCCGCGCCTCGGGCGGACCATGGAATGGGACACCGCCGCCGGTCACGCGGTGCTGAACGGCGCGGGCGGGCGCGTGGTGCGCTTCGACGATCACACGCCGCTGGCCTATGGCAAGGAGGGTTTCGCCAACCCCTTCTTCATCGCCTACGCGCCGGGGGTCGAGCTGAAGCAGGGCTGATGCGGTGACCGGTCCGGTCAGCGTCAGCGTCGTCATCGTCAGCCGCGACAGACCGGCGGCGCTGAAACGCTGCCTGACCGGGATCGCACAGCTGGACTACCCGGATTTCGAGGTGATCGTCGTGGGCTGCCCCGCCGGGATCGCGGCGGCCCGCGCGCGGCCCGATGCGGAACACCTGAAGCTGGTCGCCTTCGACGCACCCAATATCTCTGCCGCGCGCAACGCGGGGCTTCGGGTGGCGGCGGGCGAGGTCGTGGCCTTCATCGACGACGACGCGGTGCCGGAACCGCTTTGGCTGCGGCACCTCTGCGCGCCCTTCGCGGGAGACATCGCCGCCGCCGGGGGCTACGTGCTGGGGCGCAACGGCATTTCCTTCCAGTGGCGGGCGCGCAGCGTCGACCGGCTGGGCGTGGCGCAGGACATGGAGCTGCCGGGCGAGGCGCCGCGCGTGCTTCAGCCGACCGGCGACCGGGCGATCAAGACCGAGGGCACGAACATGGCCCTGCGCCGCGCCGTGCTGGCGGCGCTGGGGGGCTTCGACCCGGCTTTCCACTTCTACCTCGACGAAACGGATCTCAACATGCGGCTGGCCGGTGCGGGGCTGGCGACCGCCCTTGTGCCGCTGGCGCAGGTTCACCACGGCTTTGCCGAAAGCAGCCGCCGCGCGCCGGACCGGACCCCGCGCGACCTGTTCCAGATCGGTGCCTCGCAGCGGGTGTTCCTGCGCAAACATTGCCCGCCGTCGCAGCAGGACGAAGCCCGGCGGGCGTTCCGGGCAGCGCAGCGCAGGCGCCTGCTGGGCTACATGCAGCGCGGTCCGCTGGACCCGCCGGGCCTGCTGCGCCTGATGCGCAGCCTCGACCGGGGCGGGGCAGAGGGGCTTCGGCGGGATGTCGCCCGCCCGCAGGCAATTCCCTGCGCACAGGCCCCGTTTCTCCCCTATCCTTCGACGGAGGGCGCGCAGAGGGCCTGTTTTACAGGCAGGCCGTGGCAGGCCCGCACCCTGAGACGGCGCGCGGCAGAGGCCGTTGCCCGGGGGCAGGTCGCCACGCTGTTCCTGCTGTCGCCAACGGCGCTTTACCACCGCGTTTCCCTGACGGAGACTGGCGTCTGGGAGCATCGCGGCGGCCTGTTCGGGCGAAGCCTGCGAAGCGGTCCGCTGGTGCGGCCCCGGCGGTTCCGGCGTCGTGTCGCGGCAGAGCTGGCGCGGATCGCGGCGGTGCGGGGCTGACACCCGAAGCCGGGGCCGGGGCCCGGGGGTATGATCTGCCCGCCATAGGCGGTATTCCGTAAAAAAATGAGGATTTCGCCTTTCGCAGGCGCAGTATTAATCCGAACCGTGTATAACGCCTCGAAACGATATGGCCAGCCGTTCTGGCATGAAAGGAGCATTCGCATGCGCAAGAAGGTCACCAAGGCAATTTTCCCTGTCGCGGGCCTCGGCACCCGGTTCCTTCCGGCGACCAAGTCGGTCCCGAAGGAGATCATGACTCTGGTCGACCGGCCGCTGGTGCAATACGCGATCGACGAATGCCGCGCTGCGGGCATCAAGGAATTCATCTTCGTCACCGCGCGCGGCAAGTCGGCGCTGGAGGACTACTTCGACCACGCGCCGCATCTGGAGCAGGAGCTGCGCAAGAAGGACAAGACAGAGCTTCTGGAGGTTCTCAAGACCACCAATATGGATTCGGGCGAGATCGCCTATATCCGTCAGGCCAAGGCGCTGGGTCTGGGGCACGCGATCTGGTGCGCGCGCCGTCTGGTGCACAACGAACCCTTTGCCGTGGTGCTGCCCGACGACGTGATCGCCGCCGAGAAACCCTGCCTTCAGCAGATGATCGAGGCCTACGAGGAAACCGGCGGCAGCATGGTCGCGGCGATGGAAGTGCCGCAGGAGAAGGCCAGCGCCTACGGCGTGCTCGACGTGGCAGAGGACATGGGCGCCATGGTCAGGGTCAAGGGCATGGTCGAAAAGCCCAAGGCCGAAGAGGCGCCGTCCAACCTTGCGGTCATCGGGCGTTACGTGCTGTCGCCCAATGTCTTCAAGCATCTCAATAAGATGAAGACCGGCGCGGGCGGCGAGATCCAGCTGACCGATGCCATTGCCGAGGAAATCGACGGCGACGGCGTCTATGGCTACCGCTTCCGTGGCCAGCGTTTCGATTGCGGCTCCAAGGCGGGTTTCCTTCAGGCCACCGTTGCCTTCGGCCTGGCGCGGGACGACCTGCGCGGCGATCTGGAGGCCTACCTGCAAGAGGTCATGACCTCGCGCAAGGCTGCCGAGTAAGGCGCCGGGGTGGCACCCGTTCTGGCAACGGGCGGGGCTGGCGAGATCGACAGCCCCGCCTGCAAGGCCTTGAAGACCGCGGGTTTCGCGCCGGTGGTCTTTAACAGTCTGCCGACGGGCTGGACGGCGCCGTGACCGTCGGCCCCTTCGGCCGAGGGCGACCTGACCGGTCGCCCCCGGCGGGACGCGGGCTTGCGGCTGTGGCGGCCCGAGGCGGTCCTGCGCCTTGCTGCCCGCAGCCGGGCCGCAAAGGCCATGGCCGGGCCCGGACCCTGCGGGCGCAATGGCCTCTGCGGGTCGCTTGCCCTGATCGCGGACACCTGCCGATGGCACAAGAATGGCCGATACGCAGCCTGACCCCCTTCGCCTGCTGGATCTGACACGGCTGGTCAGCCGCGCCGGACGGCCGCTGACCGGTGTCGACCGGGTGGAATACGCCCGGCTTCGGCATCTTTGCGGGCTGGGGCCCTTCTACGGGCTGGTGCGCACCTCGCTGGGCTATGCGCTGCTGGACGCGGCGGGCTGCGCCGCCCTGCGCGACCGGGTGGCGCAGGGTACATGGGGGCCGGCGGACCGGTTGTCGCGCCTCGTGCGCGACATCGACCCGATGCGCGCCCGGGCCGAGGCCGACGTGCGGCGCCTGTGTATCGCCCGCTGCATAAAACCGCTGCTGGGCCGCATGCTGCGCCGCCACCTGCCGCGCGGGGCGCATTACATCAACCTTGGCCATACCAACCTGACCGAGGCCGTCGCGGCGGCGCTGAAGGCGCAGGGCGCCCGGATCGCGGTGCTGGTGCATGACACGATCCCGCTGGACCATCCGCAGTTCCAGCGCCCCGGCACGGTGGATCGCTTCGCCGCCTTCCTGTCCCGCGTGGGGCGCGTGGCCGATGTGGTGATCTGCAACTCGCAGCAGACCCTGGCCGATACCGCGCGCCATCTTGGCGACCGGATGCCAGAGGCCATCGTCGCGCCGCTGGGCGTCGACCCGACCCCGCCCGGAGCGCCGCCCGGGGGGCGTGGCGCCGCCCCTATTTCGTGACGGTCGGCACCATAGAGCCGCGCAAGAACCACGCCCTGCTGCTGGACCTCTGGCCCGAGATCCCCGAGGCCGACCTGCTGATCTGCGGCTCTCGCGGGTGGGAGAACCACGCGGTCTTTGCCCGCCTCGATGCGCGGCCCGACCGGGTGCACGAACTGCCCGGCCTGAGCGACGCGCAGATCGCGGGCCTTTTGCGCGGCAGCGCGGGCATGCTGTTTCCCAGCCTCGCCGAAGGCTATGGCCTGCCCCCGGTCGAGGCGGCACTGCTGGGTGTTCCGGTCCTGTGCAACGATCTTCCGATTTACCGGGAAGTCTTGGGAAACATTCCCGTTTACGCCGATGCTTCCGACCGCTATCTTTGGCGCAACAAGATAATTGAGATGGCAGCGCACCATCGGGCAGACCGAGACGGCCAGGGGCGGGCAGCCCCGACTTTCGACCCTCCCACATGGGAGACGCATTTCAACAAGGCCTTAACCCTGACCTGATAGCTGCGCCTTTGGCAGGTCGGACCACCGGTACCGTTGGGGAAGATCGGCTCTTGGGCGCATGGCGGTCATACAAACTGCGGGTGCAGCGAAAACGCTGGCTGATCCGCGCCTTCCGCAAGCGCCGCGAGCTGCGTCCCGTCGCCAATCGCACCGCCGATATCCGGCCCTCGGACCTGCTGGTCTTCTCGACCCAGCGCAATGAAGGTGTGCGCCTGCCGTGGTTCCTGCGCTATTACCGCGAGATGGGGGTGAATCACTTCCTCTTCGTGGACAACGACTCCACAGACGGGTCGCTCGACTACCTCGCCAGCCAGCCCGACTGTTCGGTCTGGACGACGACCGCCAGCTACAAGCGCTCGCGCTTCGGCGTGGACTGGATGAACTGGCTCTTGTTCAAATACGGCCATGGCCACTGGGCCCTGACCGTCGACCCCGATGAGCTGTTCCTCTACCCGTTCTGCGACACGCGGCCCCTGCGCGCGCTGACCGACTGGCTGGATGCCTCCTCGATCAAGTCCTTCTCGGCCATGCTGCTGGACATGTACCCGAAGGGGCGGATGGACCTGCAACCCTACAGCGCCGGGCAGGATCCCCCGGAGATCGCCAACTGGTTCGACGCGGGCAATTACGCGATCTCGAAGAACTGGAACTTCGGCAATCTCTGGATTCAGGGCGGACCGCGGGCGCGGATGTTCTTTGCCGACACACCCGAACTGGCCCCGGCGCTGAACAAGGTGCCGCTGGTGAAATGGAACCGGCGTTATGCCTACGTGTCCTCGACCCACAACCTGCTGCCGCGTGGGCTGAACCTCGTCTACGACGAATGGGGGGGCGAGAAGGCCAGCGGCATCCTGCTGCACACCAAGTTCCTGTCGACCTTCGCCGACAAGGCCGCCGAAGAGCTGGAGCGCGGGCAGCATTACGGCGCCAGCCGCGAATACATCGCCTATGCCGAGGGGGTGAAGGACAACCCCGACCTCTGGTGCAAGTGGTCCGAGAAATACATCAACTGGCGCCAGCTCGAGATCCTCGGCCTGATGTCCAAGGGCAACTGGGCATGACCGTCGGCGTCGTCATGCTGGTGCATACGGCCTTCGACCGGGCCGAGCAGGTGGCCCGGCACTGGGCCGCCGCCGGGTGCCCGGTGGTGATCCACGTCGACAAGGCGGTGAAGACGGACCGTTACGACCGCTTCGTTCAGACGCTGTCCGATCTTGAAACGGTGCTGTTCTCGAAACGCCACCGCTGCGAATGGGGCACTTGGGGGCTGGTCGCCGCCAGCCAGGACGCCAGCGAACTGATGCTGACCCGCTTCGCGGAGGTGCGCCACGTCTACCTTGCCTCGGGGTCCTGCCTGCCGCTGCGCCCGGTCGAGGAACTGATCGACTACCTCGCCGACCGCCCGCGCACCGATTTCATCGAAAGCGCGACGACGGCGGATGTACCCTGGACGGTGGGCGGGCTGGACGAGGAACGCTTCACCCTGCATTTCCCCTTTTCGTGGCGCCGCAACCGCTACCTCTTCGACGCCTTTGTCGAGCTTCAGCGCCGCGTCGGCTATCGCCGCAGCCTGCCGAACGGGATCGTGCCGCATATGGGCAGCCAGTGGTGGTGCCTGACGCGCCAGACCCTGTCGGCGATCCTGCAAGACCCCGAACGCCGCAAGTACGACGCCTATTTCCGTCGCGTCTGGATCCCCGACGAGAGCTATTTCCAGAGCCTTGCGCGGCTTTACTCCACGAATATCGAAAGCCGCTCTCTGACCCTGTCGAAGTTCGACTTCCAGTGGCAAACCGCACATCTTCTACGACGATCACCTGCAATTGCTGCGCCGCTCGGACTGCTTTGTCGCGCGCAAGATCTGGCCGCATGCGGGGCGGCTCTACGACGCCTTCCTGACCGATCCCAACCGCGCCACGTCCCGGCAGGAACCGAATCCGGGCAAGATCGACCGCATCTTCGCCAAGGCGGTGGAGCGGCGGACGCGCGGGCGGTCGGGCCTGTACATGCAATCGCGTTACCCCAACATCGGCTGGGAAAACGGCGTGACGGCGGGCAAGTATTCGGTCTTTCAGGGGTTCTCAGAGCTTTTCGAGGATTTCGAGACATGGCTGGCCCGGGCCACCGGGGCGCAGGTGCACGGGCACCTCTTCGCGAAACGCCGGGCCGAGTTCGCGGGCGGGCAGACGGTGGTGAATGGCGCGCTGTCGGACAATGCCGGGCTGCGCGACAACAACAGCAAGGCCTTCCTGACCAACCTCTTGTGGAACACGCGCGGCGAGCGGCAGTGTTTCCAGCTTGGCCCGCAGGACAATATCGACATCCTCTGGAGCCTGTCGCGCGATCCCAACGCGCAGATCAGCGTGATCTCGGGCGCACTGGGCGGTGCCGCTGTTCAAGTCCAACGCCAATTTCGCCGATATCCGCGCCAAGGCCGCCGCGTTGCAGAAGATCGAAAGCGGCATGCTGGACACGCTGCGCAGCCCGGACGTCAAGGCGCGCATCCGCATCTGGTCCATGGCCGAGTTTATCGAGGCCCCGATGGAGCCCCTGCAGGTCATCATCGACGAGATCGGCCAGAAAGGCCTGCGGCGTCTGGCCGAGGCGCCACGGCTGGAGCCGCTCGCCGGCTTCGGGCAATTCCTGCAAAATCTGAAGAACCAGGGAATGCATCCCTACCTGATGGGCGATTTCCCGGTCGATATCGTCGCGCGCAACCCGGATGCGCCGCGGCGCAAGCCCTACCTGATCAAGAAGTAGCCCCATGACCCGTTTCGACTGCTTCGTGGTGTTTGCAGAAATGCGCACCGGTTCGAATTTCCTCGAAGCCAACCTGAATGCCTTCGACGGGATTTCCTGCCTCGGCGAGGTCTTCAACCCGCATTTCATCGGCTATCCCAATGCCGAGGACGTTCTGGGCATCTCGCAGGAAGAGCGGGATGCCAAACCGCATCGCCTGCTGGACGCGGTGCGGGCGGCGCCTGACATGGCGGGCTTTCGCTATTTCCACGACCACGACCCCCGCGTTCTGGACGCGCTGCTGACCGATCCGAAGGTCGGCAAGGTGGTGCTGACGCGCAACCCGGTGGACAGCTACATCTCGTGGAAGATCGCGCAGGCGACGGGGCAGTGGAAGCTGACCAACGTCAAGAAACGCAAGGCCGGGCGGGCGGTCTTCGACGGGCCCGAGTTCGAGGCGCATCTGGACGCGCTTCAGGCCTTTCAGGTGCAGATCATGAACACGCTGCAACGGACGGCGCAGACCGCCTTCTACGTGGCCTACGAGGATCTGCAGGACGTTGCGGTGATGAACGGGCTGGCGGCCTGGCTGGGGTGCCCGGCGCGGCTGGACAGCCTGAACACCGCGCTGAAGCGGCAGAACCCGCAGCCGGTGGCCGAGAAGGTCGAAAACTTCGAGGCCATGGCGGCCTCCCCGGCGCGGCTCGATCGCTTCAACCTGAGCCGCACGCCGAATTTCGAGCCGCGGCGCGGCGCGGCGGTGCCGACCTATTTTGCCGGGGCGAAGACGCCGCTTTTGTACATGCCCGTGCGGTCCGGGCCGGAGGCGGCGGTGCTGGGCTGGCTGGCCGCGCTGGACGGCGTGGCGGAAAAGGATCTTTCGTCCGATTTCACGCAGGGCACGCTGCGGACCTGGAAGCGCGAACGACCCGGCCACCGCAGCTTTACCGTGATCCGGCACCCGCTGGCCCGCGCGCACGAGGCGTTTTGCGCGAAGATCCTGACCACCGAAAAGGGCAGCTTCAAGGGCATCCGCAAGACCCTGCGCCGCGCCCATGCCCTGCCGATCCCCGAGGGCGAGCCGGGGGCGGATTATGACGTCGATGCCCACCGCGAGGCCTTTACCGCCTGGCTGACCTTCGTGAAGGCGAACCTGTCCGGGCAGACGGCGGTGCGGGTGGACGGGCACTGGGCGTCGCAGGCGCAATGCATTCAGGGCATGGCCGACCACACGCTGCCGGACATGGTCGTGCGCGAGGACGAGATGGCCATGTACCTGCCCGCGCTGGCGATGCAGGCGGGGCACGAGGCGCCGCCCGATCCGCAGCCGGTTGCCACCCGCGCGCCCTTTGCGCTGGCGCAGATCTACGACGACCGGATCGAGGCGCTGGCGCGCGAAGCCTACCAGCGCGACTACGACATGTTCGGCTTCGACGACTGGTCCTGAGACGACTGGACCTAGGCGCGGCCCCGGCGGGCGGCACTGTTTGCGCTGGCGCGCAAAGGCGCCCACCCACCGGCCCCGGTGCAGCAAACGCAACCGCCGGCCCGGGGGCCGGCGCGTCCTGTGGTGAGATTTGGCGGATGCCGCGGGGCAGGCGCCGGAGGACGGGCCTCAGGCGGCCTTCACGGCCTCGGCTTCTGTCAGGATGGTGTAAAGCGTCGCCGGGTCCGGGTTCGCCCGCAGCTTGGCACAGAGTGCCGGATCGCGCAGCGAGCGCGAGACCAGCGCCAGCGCCTTCAGGTGCTCGACACCCGCATCCTCGGGCGCGAACAGCCCGAAGACCAAATCGACCGGCTGCCGGTCGACAGAGGTGAAATCGACGGGGCGATCCAGGAGGATGAACACCCCGGCGACCTTTTCCAGCCCCTGCAGGCGGGCGTGGGGCAGGGCAACGCCGTGCCCCACGCCGGTCGGCCCAAGCGATTCACGCTCGAGCAGGGCCTCTATCGTGGCCTGGCTGTCGAGCCCGTAGGCACTTTCTGCAAGTTCGGCGACATCGTGGAGCAGGCGTTTCTTGCTCGAGGTTGATTGGACAACCTTGATGGCGTCGCTCTTCAGAAGGTTGGTAAACTTCATGCCGTGCCTGTCATGCTGTTAAGACTTGCCCGTAGCGTGAGACCGCCCCCGGTTTTACGGGTCGATCCAGCCGATATTGCCATCGTCGCGACGGTACACGACGTTCACGCTTTCCTTCTTCTCGTTCCGGAACACCAGGACGGGCGCGCCTGCAAGTTCCATCTGCATCACTGCTTCGCCGACTGACAGCGAGGGAATCTTCGTCTCCATCTCTGCCACAATCATCGGCTGCAGCGAGTCCGGCTCGGTTTCGACCGAGATCCAGTTCTCCGGCGAGGATATACGAGGACGCGCCGAAATGTTCAACAGGACCGGTCCTGTCCTTGTGATGGTCCTTCAGGCGGCGCTTGTAGCGGCGCAGCTGCTTGTCCATCTTTTCGGTGCAGGACTCGAATGCGGCATAGATTTCGGGGGCATGGCCCTTCGCCGCGGCGTTCAGGCCGCTCGACAGATGCACGATGACTTCGCAGACATATTCGTGCGCGGCCTTTGAAAAGATCACGTTCGCATCGGTGGGGCGCTGGGAATACTTCTCCAGCATCGAGCCCAGCTCGTTTGTGACGTGGGTCTGCAGCGCTTCGCCGACGTCGATCTGCTTTCCGGTGATCTGGTAACGCATGGTGTTTCCTTTACGTCATGGTCCGATAGCGGAATGACCCCGGGGGAGGCCCCGGTGGGATCGCTTCATATCGGACTCTAGGGAAGGTGCATGGACGCGGATCGGGGCGATCCGGCCTCGGGATCGAGGGTCATGCCGTTCAGCCTGTCAGCGTCTGGATGCACCATAACCTCATTTGAGTTGGAAAGCCCCCCTGCTGTCAATCGAAACCGTCATGCGACTGTCACGTAAGCGGGGACGGACCGTCGTTGATCTGACTCAACCGAAGCGAAAATTGTCGCCAAGGTAGACGCGGCGGACGTTTTCGTTCTGGACCACCTCTTCCGGGGTGCCGGACATCAGCACGGTGCCGTCGTGCAGGATATAGGCGCGGTCGACGATCTCCAGCGTTTCCCGCACGTTGTGGTCGGTGATCAGCACGCCGATGCCGCGCGTCTTGAGATCGGCCACGAGGTGGCGGATGTCGCCGACGCTGATCGGGTCGACCCCGGCGAAGGGTTCGTCCAGCAGCAGGTACTTGGGGTCGGCGGCAAGGCAGCGGGCGATCTCGACCCGGCGCCGCTCGCCGCCCGACAGGGCCAGCGCCGGGGCGCGGCGCAGGTGCTCGATAGAGAACTCGCCCAGCAGTTCCTCCAGCCGCTCGCGCTTCTGCTGGTTGTCGCGGACGGATATGTCCAGAACGGCGCCGATATTGTCCTCGACCGAGAGGCCGCGGAAGATCGACATTTCCTGCGGCAGATAGCCGATGCCCAGCCGCGCGCGGCGGTACATCGGCAGGTAGGTCGCGTCGCGCCCGTCGATCAGGACCTGCCCGGCGTCGGGATTCACCAGCCCGGCAATGGCGTAGAACGAGGTTGTCTTGCCCGAGCCGTTGGGCCCGAGCAGCGCCACCACTTCGCCGCGATCCAGCCGCATGGTCACGTCGCGGATCACGACGCGCTTGCGGTAGCTCTTGCGCAGGTGGGACACGCGAAGGCCGCTGTCGCCCTCGGTCACCGTCAACTCGGGTCTGGCCAACTACTGCCCTCCGCCGGTCTGCGCATCGTCCTGCTGCTGAAGCACCGTCTTCACCCGGCCCGACATCCGCGCGGTGCCGTCTTCGAGGTTGACGGTCATCCGTTCCGAGGTCAGCGCGTTCGGCCCCTGCGTCAGCAGCACGTTGCCGGACATGACGACCTGCCCGGCCTCGATGTTGTAATCGGCGCGCTCGGCCTCTGCTGCCTCGGAGCCGCTGACCATGACGACGCCGCCGGTGGCCTCCAGCCGCTCGATCCGGCCCGCCGCTTCGGCATAGACCACCAGAACGCGCGGGGCCGACAGGCGCATCTCGCCCTGTGCGATGATCACGTTGCCGGTATAAAGGGCGGTGCCGTCGGACTGGTTCACCTGCAGATGGTCCGCGGTGACCTCGACCGGGGCGCGGGTGTCCTGCTGCATCCCGCCGAACTGCACCTGTGCCCCCTGCTGGGCCATGGCAGACAGCGGAAGCGCGGCAAGGGCGGCAGCAAGGACAAGGCGCATCATTCGGCAGAACTTCCTTCTTTTGGCGGCTGATATACCAGCTTTACGCCTTCGGTGAACAGCAATTGCACATCGCCGCCCGTGCCAGAGGCCTCTATCCGCATCCGTCCCGCCTCTAGCGTGCCAAGCGGGCCCGCGCCGCTGACCGGGCCAAGGGTTTCCGCCTCTATGCGGTCCAGAACCGTCGTCATGGCATCGGTGTCCAGCGTGTAGCCGGTCGAGCTGCGTATCCGCACGCCGCCTTCCAGAAGGGCCGTCTCTGTGCTGTCGGTCAGGGTGGCGCTGAGCGCATCGAGAAGGATCTCGCTGCCGTCTGTCAGGCGCACGGCGGCGGCAAGATCGTCGGCCACGACGCGCCCGTCGCTCTGCGGGCGGACACGGGTGGCGGTCATGGTCAGGAAGTCGCCGCGCTGGGTCTTGCCGGAGTAATAGGGCGCGGACACTCCCTCGCGCGTGGTCTCGCCGTCCTGCAGGGCCTCGACGAAGGGCACGGTCTCCATCGGTTCGCGGCGATCCGACAGCAGGAAGATCGTCGACAGAAGCGCAAGCGCGACCAGCGGCAGGACGATCTTCGCCCAGGCGATCACCCGCGAGTAAAGGCCCGGGGCCCGGGCCATGGATCAGCGCGCCTCAGGCATGGGCGAAGATATCCGTGTCCGGCCAGCCTTCGAGGTCCAGCACCGCGCGCGCCGGAAGGAAGTCGAAGCAGGCCTCGGCCAGGTCGCGGCGCTCTTCGCGGTCCAGCATGGCGGTCAGGGCGTCGCGCAGGCGATGCAGGTACAGCACATCCGAGGCGGCATAGGCCATCTGCGCATCGGTCAGGGTTTCCGCGCCCCAGTCGCTGGACTGCTGCTGCTTCGAGATGTCGACGCCCAGCAGTTCCTGCGTCAGCGCCTTCAGCCCGTGCCGGTCGGTATAGGTCCGCACCAGACGGCTGGCGATCTTGGTGCACCAGACAGGCGCGGCAAGGGCGCCGAAGGTGTTGTACATGGCGGCGATGTCGAAGCGGCCATAGTGGAACAGCTTCAGAACCTCCGGGTCTTCCAGCAGGCGGGACAGGTTCGGGGCGTCGGTCTGGTCCTTCGCGACCTGTACAAGATGGGCATGCCCGTCCCCGGCTGACAGCTGCACGACGCACAGCCGGTCGCGATGGGGGTGCAGCCCCATGGTCTCGCAGTCTATGGCGACAACCGGCCCAAGGTCGAGGTCGTCGGGCAGGTCGCCCCGGTGCAGGAAGTTCGTCACGGCTGACCTTCGGAAGTTCTCGGCTTTGATGCTGGACATATCGCCGGGGCGCGGGTCTTTCAACTCTGCCCCGCCCCGGTGCAGGGGTAAAATGGGGCGATCCGATGGCAAGGCGGCGCTTCCGCGAATCGGAATCGGGCGGATTTATGGCGATGCCCGGGCAAGGTTTGGGCGCCCCGATCACGCCAAAGCCGGGTTTGTAACATTTCGTGAGGAAAGTTACTCACCTCTAGGGTGTTTTGCGCCGGGCCGCCGTCGCGGCGGTGTCTTGGGCCGGGCTGCAGGCCCGGGGGCAATCCTGCGCGGCAAGAGGGCAAGCGCATTGTTTCCCGCCAGAGGGAGAAATATCCGCGACGATAGCGGGCACTACCGCAGGGATTGTGAAGAACTTTGACCGAACCGTCAAAAAACCGGGAATTCCGGACAAACCCGTCGGCAGGGCTGGACGGCGGCGACCGAACTGTTTCCTCCGCCCCCGCCCGGGCGTGTCCCGTCATGCGCTGGCATCAGAGGCTTCAATCGCAATTTTGCGGGTCGTTTTGAGGTGCGCAAAAGAGCGAAAAACTTCTCTTTAATCCGAATGGCCGAGACCGCAATTCAACCCAAAAGTGTATTACGTAAGCTCGGTTGACGGAAGGCAAAGGTCCATTCATAACAGCAAGGTACGGCGAATTTGACAGGATTTGGTCTCAATTTGCCGGGCTGCTGCGCTAGGGGGTTGGTGCAATAGGTGAATTGGGAGTGTGCCGTGCGCGCAGCGTCAGCTGGCGACGTCCGGACAGGCTGTGGCCGCAGGGCCGCAGAATACGCCGTTGCGGCGTGCCTTGTCCGTGACCCGCTGAACGCGGCTCTGGTGGCTCTCGTCTTTGATTGGCTCGAGGGAGGTCAATTTGTCATTATTCATGCGCCAGCCGATGCCCACGGCAGCCGAGGGACACGCCCGTGCCCACACCAGCCTGACCGCTGCCTCGCACGGCCAGCTTTACCGCCATGGCCTGAAGCGCGTCCTGGACATCGTTCTGGTGCTCCTCACCGCCGTGCCCGCCCTGATCGTGGTGCTGTTCTGTGCCCTGCTGGTGGCGCTGGACGGGAAATCGCCGTTCTACACGCAACTTCGCGTCGACCGGGACGGTCGGACCTTCCGCATGCTCAAGCTGCGCTCGATGGTGCCCGATGCCGATGCCCTGCTGGCCAAGCACCTGCAGGACGACCCGGCGGCCCGGGCCGAATGGGCGCATTCGCAAAAGCTGCGCAACGATCCCCGGATCACATGGATTGGCCGGATCATCCGCAAGTCCTCGCTGGACGAGCTGCCGCAGCTGTGGAACGTCCTGATCGGCGACATGAGCCTTGTCGGACCGCGCCCCATGCTGCCCTGCCAGACCGGCATGTACCCCGGCATGGCCTATTACGCACTGCGCCCCGGTCTGACCGGTTTCTGGCAGATCTCGGTGCGGCACGAGAGCTCTTTCACCGAGCGCGCCCGCTATGACACGGCCTACCTGTGGGAGCTTTCGCTGCGCACGGATATCGGCGTGATGCTTCGCACCGTACAGGTGGTGCTGCGCGGCACCGGCTGCTGACCGGTCGACCGCCGGGGGCCGCGCGCGCAGCGACGCGCGGGCCGACACAGGGCCAGCCCGCACCAATTCTCGCACAAAAAAACGCCGCGGCCTGGGCCGCGGCGTTTCTGTTTGTCCGAAGCGACGCCTGGATCAGGCGTTCGGCAGGATCACGATTTCGACCCGGCGGTTCTGCGCCTTGCCGGCAGAGGTCAGGTTCGACGCGATGGGCTGATCCTCGCCACGGTCGATGACGCTGAGACGCGAGGACGGCACACCCTCGGAGACCAGCACGTTGGCGACCGACTGGGCGCGGCGCTGCGACAGGTTCAGGTTGTAGGATGCCTCGCCGTCAGAGTCGGTGTGGCCGATGACCTGCGCGGTGGTGTTGGGGTAGGCCAGCAGGCTCTGGCCGACGTCGCGCAGGTCGGAGACCAGCGTCGGGCGCAGGGTTGCGCTGTCGGTGGCAAAGAGGATGTCCTGCGGCATGGTGACGATCAGGCGGTCGCCGGTGTTGCGGATGTCGACCTCGGACCCCAGCTGCTGGCGCAGCTCGGCGGCCTGCTTGTCCAGCTGGTTGCCGATGGCGGCACCGGCGGCTGCGCCGACGAGGGCGCCCGCGACAGTGGCGCGGTTGCGTTCGCCGACATCGCTGCCACCCGCGGCGCGGCCCGCGAGGGCACCGGCGGCGGCCCCCAGCAGGGCGCCCTGCTTGGCCTTCTGGTTCGGGTCGTTCTGGAACATGCCGCTGCCATCGGTACAGCCGGCCAGGGCCAGCGCCAGGCCGGCGGTGATCAGGATAGGTTTGCGAGCTCGGATCATGGGTCTACTGTGCCTCTTCCGCGTTGGGATAGCATGCCCGCTTGGCGGACATTTGCTCATACGTAAACCCTATGTAGAGGGGCTGCGACAGCTGTCACCGGGAAAATCGGAAAACCGGCGCCAATCGGCGGAATAGTGCCCGAAAACAAGGGGTCTCAGGCCTCCAGCCGGGCGGATTCCCACGCCAGGATGGCGCGCTTGACCGGAAGGCCCCAGTGGTAGCCGCCCAGCCCGCCGGATTTGCGCAGCGCGCGGTGACAGGGGATCAGGTAGCTGATCGGGTTGCGGCACGACCGCCGTGCCGACCGCCCGCACCGCCTTGGGATGGCCCACCGCCTGGGCGATTTCCGAGTAGGTGGTGACATGGCCCGAAGGGATCCGCATCAGCGCCTCCCAGACCTTGATCTGGAACGGCGCCCCGATCAGGTAAAGCGGCACCGGCCCGTCCTGCGCGACGCCGAAGGCCCTTCGGACCCGGGGGCGCAGACGCATCGGATCCTCGGTATAAAGGGCCTTGGGCCAGCGCGAGACGAGATCGTCCATGGCCGCCGCCTCGGAGGTTTCGGCGGCGAAGGCGATGCCGCAGAGGCCCTTCTCGGTACCCATCACCAGCGCCGGGCCGAAGGGGCTTTCGAACCAGCCCCAGTAGATCACCAGCCCCTCGCCGGCGCGGGCGAAGTCGCCGGGGCTCATGGCCTCCCAGCGCAGGAAGAGGTCGTGCAGGCGCCCGCTGCCCGACAGGCCGGTGGCCAGCGCCGTGTCCAGCGTGGTGAAGCGATCCGCCAGCAGGCACTTGGCGTGGCCCGGGGTAAGGTACTGGCGGTATCGTTTCGGAGAGACCCCGGCCCAGGCGCTGAAGAGGCGCTGGAAATGCGCCGCGCTCATGCCCATCTCTGCCGCGATCTGATCCAGCGAGGCCTGCGGGCCAAGGCGGTCGACCGCCTCGATGGCGCGGCCCATGACCTTGTAGTGATAGCTGTCGGTTTCGTCCCCGGGCATCGTCTCTCTCCGTCGCGGATGGCGTCAGGATAGCCCGGCGCAGGCTCTGCCGCGACCCGGATGTTGCGCAAGCGCCGCCCGGGCCAGAGGTATTTGGGCCAAGAAGAAGCAGGGGGGCGGCCCCGGGGCGGCTGTCGGTCCGTTTTGCGCTTTTTTGCAGGGGAGGCGCCGGGCGGTGTGGCCCTGCGGCGATCTGGGTTGCCATGGGCGCGCGGCTTTGCCTTGCGGCGCGCTGCGGCAATTGGCATGAGGGGCGGCATGGCGAAACAGCTCGATTATCACACTCTGCGAGAGATCTTCACGCGCTTCCGCGATGCCGAGCCGGAGCCGAAGGGTGAATTGAACCACGTCAACGCCTATACGCTGGTCGTGGCGGTGGCGCTTTCGGCGCAGGCCACGGATGCCGGGGTGAACCGGGCCACGGCGCGGCTTTTCGAGATCGCCGATACCCCGGACAAGATGCTGGCGCTTGGCGAAGAGGGGGTCATCGAGCATATCAAGACCATCGGCCTGTTTCGCAACAAGGCGAAGAACGTCATCAAGCTGAGCCGCATCCTTGTCGAGGAGTACGGTGGCGTGGTGCCCTGTTCGCGGGCCGCGCTGGAAAGCCTGCCCGGTGTCGGGCGCAAGACCGCCAACGTGGTGCTGAACATGTGGTGGCACTATCCGGCGCAGGCGGTGGACACGCATATCTTCCGCCTCGGCAACCGCACCGGCATCTGCCCCGGCAAGGACGTGGTCGCCGTCGAGCGCGCCATCGAGGATCACATCCCGGTCGATTTCCAGCAGCATGCCCATCACTGGATGATCCTGCACGTACCGTTACATCTGTGTCGCGCGCAAGCCCAAATGCGGGGCCTGCCTGATCTCGCGACCTCTGCCCCTTCGAGGAGAAGACCCAATGAAGAAGTACCAGGTTGTCGGCATCGGCAACGCCGTCGTCGACGTTCTGACCCGCGCCGACGACAGCTTTCTCGAACATATGGGCGTCACCAAGGGCATCATGCAGCTGGTGGAGCGCGAGCGCGCCGAGACGCTGTATGGCGCGATGGAGAGCCGCGTGCAGGCGCCCGGAGGTTCGGTCGCGAATACCCTGGCCGGGATCGGCAACCTTGGCCTGCGGACCGCCTTCATCGGGCGCGTGCACGACGATACGCTGGGCCGTTTCTACGCCGAGGCCATGGCGAAGGACGGCACCGATTTCGTGAACCCGCCGGTGCCGGGTGGCGAGCTGCCGACCTCGCGGTCGATGATCTTCGTCTCGCCGGACGGCGAGCGGTCGATGAACACCTACCTGGGCATCTCGGCCGAGCTTGGCCCCGATGACGTCGCCGAAGCGGTGGCGGGCGAGGCAGAGGTGGTCTTTCTGGAAGGCTACCTCTTCGACAAGCCCAAGGGCAAAGAGGCCTTCCTGAAGGCGGCGCGGGCCTGCCGGGCGGCGGGCGGCAAGGCCGGGATCGCGATTTCCGACCCCTTCTGCGTCGAGCGGCATCGCACCGACTTCCTGACGCTCATCGAGGACGAGATGGACTTCGTGATCGGCAACGAGGCCGAGATCCGCTCGCTCTACCAGAACGACGACCTGGAGGCGGACCTTGCCGCGGTGGGTGCGATCTGCCCGCTGGTGGTCTGCACGCGGTCGGGGGACGGGGTGACGATCCTGCACGAGGGCACGCGCACCGACGTGCCGGTGAAGAAGGTCGTGCCGGTTGATGCCACCGGGGCGGGCGACCAGTTCGCCGCCGGGTTCCTCTACGGGCTGGTCACCGGCTGCGACATGGGCCGGGCCGGGGCCATGGGCACGGTCGCGGCGGGCGAGGTCATCGGCCACATGGGGCCGCGCCCCGAGGCGAACCTTCAGGCGCTCTTCCGCCAAAAGGGCCTGATCTGAGCGGAGCCACGCCGGCTCTGCCGGTCGGGCCCCGGGGGCGGCGGGCGGATTTCACGCCTTTTTCACGTAGCACCCCTTTTGCATTTCCGGCGGCCCTGTAGCCTGAAACCCTGACCGGCGCGGTCGGGTTTCGGGTTTGGGGATTTCATGACGACCTATATCTTGCTCAGGGACCGAAGCGGCAACTGGCGCCGCCCCTCCGTGTCGCTTGGGCCACGGATCGAGCCGCGCAACCCGGCCCGGCCCGCCGAGCCCTTCATCGAGGTTGCGGACCTGTCGCCCGGCGATCTGCGCGCGGCCATGCGCGACGAGGCCGTGCTGACCGCCAGCCCCGCCATGCCGACCCGGTTGATCAGCCCGGCGCCGCTGGACGGGCTGCGCGACGATTCCGCCGAGGCCGGCTGGGGCCTGCGCGCCATCGGGGCCGATTGCACGCCGCTCTGCGGGCAGGGTGCGCGGGTGGCGCTGCTGGATACCGGGCTGGATGCCGCGCACCCGGCCTTTCACGGGGTCACGGTGACGGGCCGGGACTTCGCCGGGACGGGGCTGGAGGATGCCAATGGCCATGGCACCCATGTGGCGGCCACGATCCTGGGTCGCGACCTTGGCGGGGTCCGCATCGGCGTGGCCCGGGGGGTCACGGAACTGCTGGTCGGCAAGGCCCTTTCGGACAACGGTCTGGGGCGCTCCGACGATTTCCTGAACGCGGTGCTCTGGGCCCTGCAGGAAAAGGCCGATGTGCTGGGCTTCTCGCTGTGTTTCGACACCGTCGCCCATGTCATGGCCCTGATCGAGGAAGGCTATCCGCAAAGCCTTGCCACCGCCTCTGCGGTGCATGCCTATCGCGGCAACCTGCGGGTCTTCGAGATGATCCTCGACATGCTCGGCGGGGACTCGGGCACGCTGATCCTTGGCGCCGTGGGCAACGACAGCCTTCGGGTGATCTCGGAGGGCTTCGAGACCGGCCCGGCGGCCCCGGCGGCGGCGCGCGGGGTGCTGTCGGTTGCGGCGCTGGGACGGGAGGAGGGCGCCCTGACCCCGGCGCCCTTCTCGAACCTCGGGGCGGCGCTCTGCGCCCCCGGAGAGGGGGTGGTCTCTGCCGCGATGGGGGGCGGGACGCGGGTGCTGAACGGCACCTCGATGGCGATGGCCCATGTGGCGGGGATCGCGGCGCTTTGGGTGCAGCGGCTGCACGAGGGCAAAGAGGCCGTGACCGCCCTCAGCCTTGCGGCCCGGCTGATCGGCGGCGCCACGCGCAGCGGGCTGGGCCCGGCGGCCTCCCGCGTGGACATCGGCCACGGGCGGGTGCAGGCGCCGCGCTGACAGCAAAAGGCCCCGGCGGTTGCCGGGGCCCGGTCTGTGCGCGGCGCGAGGGGTCAGTTGACCGTTTCGGCGTCCACCACGTCTTTCTGGACGGCCACCGACTGCGGGCGGGCGATCTCGATCCGGCGCGGCTTCAGCGCCTCGGGGATCTCGCGTTGCAGGTCGATGTGCAGCATGCCGTTTTCATGCAGGGCGCCCGAGACGCGGACATGGTCGGCCAGATGGAAGCGGCGCTCGAAGGCGCGGGTGGCAATGCCGCGGTGCAGGAAGCTGCGGCCTTCGTCCTCTTCGGCCTTGCGGGCCGAGACGACCAGCGCCTGCTCCTTCACCTCGACCGACAGGTCGCTTTCGGCGAAGCCGGCCACGGCGATCGAGATGCGGTAGGCGTCATCCGCCGTCTTCTCGATGTTGTAGGGGGGATAGCCCGCCTGCGTGGTGTCGCTGGCCAGAACGCGATCCATCATCTGGGCGATCTGGTCGAACCCGACGGTCGAGCGGTAGAGCGGTGCAAAATCGAAATGTCGCATGGAATCCTCCGTTGAGCGATCCTGTTCAAGTGCGGCGCCTTCCCATGGGGGACAGGCGTCTTGGGGTGTGCGGGACCCTGTCGCAGGCATCCCGGTCTCCTTGATTTGGGAAGTGTTCCGGCGGTTTCAAGTGCGCCTGCCGCGCGTTTTCTTGCAAAGAAAACGGACCGAAATCTTTGCAAGATTTCGGCGCGTCAGGGCCGGATGAAGCGGGCGCCCGTGTCGCGGCGGGTGCCCGCCTGCATCGGTTCCAGCCCCGCCCCGCTGTCCGCCTGCGCCTCCAGTTCGGCGCGCAGCCCGGCCAGCGGTTCGGCAAGGTCCAGCGCCAGCGAGACCGGCGCGCCGTTGGCTTCGGCCTTGGCCGAGACGACCGACACGATGCGCGCCAGACCGTCCTCTCCGAAGCGGAACACCGGAGAGCCGGAGGCGCCGAAGTCCACGGTGCAGGACAGGATCAGGATCGCGTCCTGCAGCGAGATCACGTCGCACAGCTCTTGGAGCGAGGGCGCCTCAGAGCGGTCATGGGCGTAAGAGACGACGCCGACGCGGTCGCCGGTGCCGGGCCGGGGGCCGGTGTCGAAGGGGGTGACGGTGGTGTTGCGGATCGGGTGTTGCAGGCGGATCAGGGCAAGGTCGCGGCCGACGCGCCGCGCGTCCGAGGGGGCGTCGTAGGCATAGTCCGGGTGGGCGACCGCGCGGCGCACGCGACGGTAGGCGGCGGCCCGTCCGTTGCGCCATCCCGCCAGAAACTGGATCTGGTCCTCCGGCACCCGCGCGCCGGTTTCGGCGTCAAAGAGGCAATGCGCGGCGGTCACGACGATATCCGGCGCGATCAGGGCGCCGGTGCAGAAGGCCTTGCCCGCGAGTTCCAGCCGCCCGACGGCTTCCCATTGCCGTCCGTCCTGCCGCGAGCCCATCGACAACAGGCCCTCTGCCGGGGCCATGCCACCCCAGAGCAGCAAAAGGACGGAAAGGAGTAATCGGTTCATTGGCATCCCGCGCATCTGCCAAGGGCTCTAGGCGCAGTCTTGGGCGAAAATGCGGCAAACGCCGCCCGGGGACGCCACGTCAGCGGGATCGCGCGCGGCCCCCTTGGGCCATGAACGCGTCCCCTTCATCCCGAAACCGCAGGCCGGCGCCGTACTGTCATCCCCGGTCCCCCAGCGCGCGCGGCTTCGGCCCGCCACTTGCCCAGTCCAGCAACTCGACGCTGTGAACGACGGGGATTCCGGTGCCAGAGCCGATCTGCATCATGCAGCCGATATTGCCCGCCGCGATGACATCGGGCGCCTTGGCCTCCAGCGTCCGGACCTTGCGGTCCTTCAGCTGGCCGGAAATCTCCGGCTGCATCAGGTTGTAGGTGCCCGCAGAGCCGCAGCACAGATGCGAATCCGCCGGTTCCACCACCTCGAACCCGGCGGCCTTCAGCAGCGCCTTGGGGTGGTCCTTGATCTTCTGCCCGTGCTGCAGCGAACAGGCGGCGTGATAGGCCACCCGGATCGGCCCGCCGTCGGGGCGCGCGCCCGGCGCCGCCTCGGTGCCCGCGATCTCGGTCCGGGCAGGGGTGGCCGCGCGCAGCGGCGCCTCTGGCATCAGCTGCGCCAGAACCTCGCTGACGTCCCGCGCGATGCCCGCGACCCGCGCCGCGTCCCCGGCCATGTCCGAGTTGCGGAACATATGGCCGTAGTCCTTCACGGTGGTGCCGCAGCCCGAGGTGTTGATGACGATGGCATCAAGGCCTGCGCCGTCCATCTCAGCCACCCAGGCGCGGATGTTCTGCGCCGCGGTGCCGTGGCTTTCGGCAGTCTTGCCCATGTGATGTGTCAGCGCCCCGCAGCAGCCCGCGCCCCGGGCCACCACCACCTCGCAGCCCAGCCGGGTCAGCAGGCGGATGGTGGCGTCGTTGATGTCGGTGTTCAGCGCCTTCTGCGCGCAGCCGGTCATCAGCGCGACGCGCATCCGGCGCGCGCCCTTGGGGGCAAAGCTCTGCGGGTCGTCGTTGCGCGAGACCGGGGGATCCGCTTCGGCGCCATGGCCAGCATGGCGCGCAGGCGCGGGTCGGGCAGGAAGCGGGCGAAGGGGCGCCCGATCTTCGCCCCCAGCAGGGCCAGCCGGAAGCGCCCCGGATAGGGCAGGATGCGCGCCAGCAGCCAGCGCAGGGCGCGGTCGCTCCATGGCCGGTCATAGTGCGTCTCGATATACTCGCGGGCGTGATCGACCAGATGCATATAATGCACGCCCGAGGGGCAGGTCGTCATGCAGGCAAGGCAGGACAGGCAGCGGTCGATGTGCTTGACCGTCTTTTCGTCCGGCACCCGCTCGTTTTCCAGCATGTCCTTGATCAGGTAGATGCGGTCGCGCGGGCTGTCCAGCTCGTCGCCCAGCACCTGGTAGGTCGGGCAGGTGGCGGTACAGAACCCGCAATGCACGCAGGTCCGCAGGATCTGGTTGGCGCGCGCGGTGCCGGGATCGGTTAGCTGCTCGGGGGTAAACGTCGTCTGCATGTCACACCATCAGTCGCGCCGTGGCGAGGCCGAACCACGGCAGGGTCGTTGCAAGGAGGGCGATCACCGTCACCCAGCGGCGGGTCTGCGGCGCGCGGCGCATCACGGCCAGGGCGACCATGGCCACCGCCAGGACCCAGCCCAGCCAGATCAGGCCCAGCGACAGCACCGGGCGCCCGCCCCGGAACCGCAGCGCCAGCGTCATCGAGACCACGACCGCCCCGGCCAGCACAAGCAGCACAAACAGGCTGCGGGGCAGGGCCAGCAGGGCCGAGCACAGCAGCGGACCGCCGATGAAGCTGACCAGGAAGGAGATCAGAAGCGGCGCGCTCATGCCGGTCTCATGCCATCAGGCCGGGGTTGAGGATGCCGCGCGGGTCGAACCGCTGCCGCAGCGCCGCCGTCAGGGCGGCAAGGGCCGCGGGCTCCGGCTGGAAGCGGGGGACCTGCGTGGCGACCGGCTCGGGCGCCTTCACCAGCGTCGCATGCCCGCGCAGGCGGGTCGCGGCATCCGGGGCGACCATCCTCTCCTGAAGGCCGCGATGCACCGCCACGGCGGTCGCCCGGGGATCGCCGGTGCCGAAGTGCGCGGCGCAAGCATCCAGCTGCGCCACCGTCATGCCCAGCCAGCACAGCCCGCCGCCCCAGTCGAGCTGGTAGTCGAAGCCCATCTCCCGCGCGGCGGGCTCCAGCAGGGCCGGCACCATGTCGCGGGGCGCCATGGACAGCTTCCAGACCAGCGGATGGTCCTTCAGCGCCGCCACGTCGCGCAATGCGCGCCATGTCTCACCCACATCTGCGCGGTCGATCTCTGCGCCGCGCCCGGCGAAAAGCGCCGCCAGCCGCTCGGCCCGGTAACCGACAGAGCCGTCGAAACCCTCGATCCGCAGCACCACGCACCCGGCCTCGGGCCGGTAGGCCGCCCCGTTCACGTCGAAGGGAGAGCCAAGCGCCGCCGACATCACCGCCACCGCCTCCGCCGGTGTCGCCACCGGAACCGCCAGCGAAGCCGCGGCCTCGGGCGCGGGCAGCACCTTCAGGCTGACCTCGGACAGCACGCCCAGCGTGCCCCGGGATCCGGCCATCAGCTTGACCAGGTCGTAGCCGGTGACGTTCTTCATCACCCGTCCGCCGTTCTTGACCACGATGCCGCGCCCGTCGACGAAACGCACCCCAAGGCAGAAATCCCGCGCCGCGCCCGCCTGTATCCGGCGCGGTCCGCTGACATTCGCCGCCACCACCCCGCCGACCGTCGGCGCGCCGGTGCCGCCCAGCAGCACGCGGTGATCCATCGGCTCGAAGGCCAGCCGCTGGCCTTCGGCGGAGAGCGCCGCCTCGATCTCGGCCAGCGGCGTGCCCGCCCGCGCCACCAGCGTCAGGGCGCCCGGCTCGTAAAGCGTGATGCCCGACAGGCCACCGGTCTCCAGTACCTCGCCCGGCACCGCGCCGCCGCGCGTGCCGCCGCCGCGAATGGCCAGCGGCCCCTGCGCGCCCGCCACCGCCTCGGCTAGATCCGCCTCGCTTTCCGGTCTCATGCTGCCCTCGTGTTTCTTCTTGGTCCAAATACCCTCGGGGGCCCGAAGGGCGGGGGCAGGGCCCCCTCATCCCGCCGCCCGGCGCGACGCGCTGGCCTCCAGCGGAAAGACCTTCGCCGGGTTCAGCAGCCACGAGGGGTCGAAGACGTCCTTCACCGCCATCTGCGCTTCCAGATCCTCGGGCGCGTATTGGTGGCTCATCAGGTCGCGCTTCTCGATGCCCACGCCATGCTCTCCGGTCAGGCAGCCGCCGACCTCGACGCAGAGCTTCAGGATCTCGGCGCCGAATTGCTCGCACAGTTCCAGCTGGCCGGGCTGGTTGGCGTTGAACAGGATCAGCGGGTGCATGTTGCCGTCGCCCGCGTGAAAGACATTGGCGACGTCGAGGCCGAAGTCCTTCGACATCTCGCCGATGCGGCGCAGCACGTAGGGCAGTTCGTTGACCGGGATCGTGCCGTCGAGGCACATGTAGTCGTTGATATTGCCCATGGCGCCGAAGGCCGACTTGCGGCCCAGCCAGATCCGCGCCGCCTCGTCCGCCGATTTGGCCTCGCGCAGTTCGACAGGGTCGTGGCGACGGGCGATCTCGCAGATCTTTTCCAGCTGCTCGGCGATCTCGGCCTCCGAGCCCTCGACCTCGACGATCAGTAGCGCCTCGCAATCGGGATAGCCCGCCTTGGCGAAATCCTCGGTGGCGCGGATGCAGGGGGCGTCCATGAATTCGATCGCCACCGGCAGCACGCCGGCCTTGATGATGTCCGACACGCAGGCGCCGGCCACCTCGTTCGAGGCATAGCCGATCAGCACGGGCCGCGCGCCCTCGGGCTTGGGCAGGATGCGCAGGGTCGCCTCCGTCACGACGCCCAGCTGGCCTTCGCTGCCGCAGACGACGCCCAGCAGGTCCAGCCCGCCCGCGTCCAGATGTGCGCCGCCCAGTTCGACCACGGTGCCGTCCATCAGCACCATGGTCACGCCCAGCAGGTTGTTGGTGGTCACGCCGTACTTCAGGCAATGCGCCCCGCCCGAGTTCATCGCGATATTGCCCGCGATGGCGCAGGCCAGCTGCGACGAGGGGTCGGGGGCGTAGAAGAAATCGTTCTCTTCCACCGCGCCGGTGACCGACAGGTTCGTGCGCCCGGTCTGGACGCGGATGAAGCGGCTGTCGTAGTCGGTTTCCAGCACCGCGTTCATGCGCGCCACGCCGAGGATGACGCTGTCCGCCGTGGGCAGCGACCCGCCCGCAAGCGAGGTCCCGGCGCCGCGCGGCACCACCGGCACGCCCTCCTCGAAGCAGACCTTCAGCACCGCCGCGACCTCTTCGGTGGTGGCGGGCAGCACCACGGCCAGCGGCGGGCAGCGATAGGCGGTCAGCGCGTCGCATTCATAGGCCCGGGTCTCGGCCTCGTCGGTGATCAGCGCATCGGCGGGCAGTACCGCAGAAAGGCGGTCCGCAATGCGCGCCTTGGCATCCAGAACGCGGGCATTCGGTTCGGGCATCTGCATGGTCGGGCCTCCCTCTCTGCCGGAAATCCGGGCAATTGGTAAACTCATATAACCAAAATAGTCTTTTGACGAGAGCCAATGCTGCGGCATCTTGCGCTTTGCCGCCTTGGTGGGTCATCTGCGCCCATGGCACTGGGTCAAGATCATACATATTCTCTGCGTCATGGGGTGGATGACCTCCATCTTCGCGGTGCCGCGCGCGCTGATCTACTGGAAGCGCGAACACGCGCGGCTGGGCGAGAACGGCCCGCTGGGCGACCTGACCTTCCGGCTTTACCGCTTTTCCTTCGGGCTGGGGGTGGTCGCCATCGTCACCGGCCTCTGGTACGGCACATGGCTGGGCTGGCCCGCGTGGCTGCACCTGAAGGCGACGCTGGTGCTGGTGCTGGCGGCACATTACCTCTGGACCGGCAAGCTGGTGCGCCGCGCGCAGGCCGGAGAGTTCCGCGAAAGCGACATGTTCCTGCGCATCTTCAACGAGGTCTCGGTCTTCATCGTCATCGCCGTGCTCTGGGCCGTTGTCGCCCAGCCGTTCCTGATGGACGCGCGCTATCTCAACGCCTTCACCGTCCTGGACTACGCGGCGCTTGCGCTGCTGCTGCTGGCGTGGCTCGGGTCGAGTTGGATCATCGAGCATCCGCCCGCCGCGCGCCCCTCGACCTCGAAGATCATGGCGCAGTATCGACGGGTCTGGATGGTGGCCTTCCTGCACCGCGACCCGCGCATCTTCGACAGCCAGATCGTCAACAGCCTGCGGCAAAGCACGGCCTTCTTCGCCTCGGGCAGCATGATCGCCATCGGCGGGGGCTTTGCCCTGCTGGGCAATGCCGAGCGGTTGCGCGGCGTGGCACAGGACCTGACGCAGGCGACGGACCCGGTGATCGTCTGGGAGATCAAGATCTTCGTCATGCTGGGCTTCGCCGTGAACGCCTTCCTGAAGTTCGTCTGGTCGCACCGGCTGTTCGGCTATTGCTCGATCCTGATGGCGGCGGTGCCCAACGACCCCGAGGACCCGGTGGCCCTGCCGCGCGCCCAAAAGGCCGGAGAGATCAACGTCACGGCGGGGCGCGGCTACAATCGCGGCCTGCGGTCGGTCTATTTCGGCATCGCGAGTGCCGCCTGGCTGGCGGGGGCGGTGCCGCTGTTCGTGGCGACCCTGTTCACGCTGGGCGTGGTGCTGCGCCGCGAGTTCACCGCCGAATCGCGCGCGATCCTGCTGGAGACGACGGACGGCATGCCGGTGTTTCCGCCGAAGAAGTGAACCGCGACCGGGGCCAACATCGGGGTACTCGGATCAAAAAACTGTCACCCCAAGCGATGAGCCGCGCCATCGACGGGCCGTGGCGCGGCGATCCTACCTTTCAGGAAGGCAGTTTATCCCGGCAAAGTCCGTACGGCCAAAGTCAGGTTGCGCCTTCATCAGCCAAATCGCCGGGCCAAGGGGACGGCCCGTCATGTCGGAGACATGCCTCTGGCATGATGGCGCGGCGGCTTCGCCTTGGTTCCGCGCAGGGTGGTTGATCGTGCCCGTCCCGAACACATAAGCCCCGGGACGGGGCAGGGCGGCGCCTTACTGGCTCAGGCTCTCGGCCAGCCGCATCAGGGTGATCGCCTCCTGCCGGTAGCCGTAGGGGTCTTCGCCCCGGGCGCCTTGGGCCAGCGCCATGGCGTCGCCGATGCTCCAGTCACCGACCATGTCCGAGCCGCGCAGGATCTGGCCGAAGCCCGCGATGGCCGTGGCCCATTGCGCGTCCGGCAGGGGGCGGCATCGGCCATGACCGGCACCTCGATCAACTGGCTCACCTCTTCGCCCGGCGCCTTGTAGCGCAGCTTCAGGAAGCCCAGTTCGGAGGCGTCGCCCGCCACAGGCTGCGCCGCGCCGTAGCGCAGCGGGTCGGTCATCCGCGCGTCGGATCCGGCGGGCGTGATCTCGTAGATCGCGGTGACCTGATGGCCCGCGCCGATCTCTCCGGCATCGACCTTGTCGTTGTTGAAATCCTCGCGCCGCAAGGCGCGCGTTTCATAGCCGATCAGCCGGTATTCGGACACGGCGGCGGGGTTCCATTCCACCTGGATCTTCACGTCGTCGGCGATGGGTACCAGCGCGCCGGTCAACTGGTCCACCAGCACCTTCTGCGCCTCGGCCAGCGTGTCGATGTAGGACGCCATGCCGTTCCCGGTCTGCGCCAGCGCCTGCATGGTCGCATCGTCCAGATTGCCGCGCCCGAAGCCCAGCACCGACAGGTAGGTGCCATCCTCGCGCCGGGCGGCGATGTAGTCTTTCAGGGCCTCGGGATCGCTGATGCCGATGTTGAAATCGCCGTCGGTGGCAAGGATCACGCGACTGACCTCTCCGTCCTCGGTCATCTCGGCGGCGGTGGCATAGGCCTGCTGCAGACCCGCCTGACCGGCGGTGCCGCCCCCGGCCTGAAGACGGTCGAGCGCGGCGAGGATGGTCCCGCGCTCTGTCGCCGGAGTCGGGTCCAGCACGCGGCCCGCACTGCCCGCATAGGTCACGATGGAAACGCTGTCCTCGGGGCCAAGCTGGCCCAGCATCAGGCGAAAGCTCTGTTTCAGCAGCGGCAACTTGTCGGGCTGGTCCATCGATCCGGAAGTGTCGATCAGGAAGACAAGGTTCATCGCGGGGCGTTCTGCGGGCAGCGCGCCTTGCAAGCCGATATGCACGACCTGCGTGCCCGCGCGCCATGGCGTGTCCGAGACACCGATGGCGGCGGCGAAGGGTGCATCGCCCCCGGGCGCGGGGTAATCGTAGGGGAAGTAGTTCACCATCTCCTCGATCCGCACCGCGTCCTTCGGCGGCAGCATCCCGTTCGTCAGAGAGTTGCGCACGATCGACCAAGAGGCCGTGTCCACGTCGACCGAGAAGGTTGAGACCGGCTCTTCCGCCGTGACCTTGACGCTGTTCTCCTCGGCTTCGGGGAAGGCCTCGGTGTCGGGCAGACCGGCGACCGGCGCGTCGAAGGACGGCGCGGGCATGGGGGCGGGGCTGACGACGCCGGGCGCCATCTTGGCGGCGCCGCCCATGGCGCGGTTCTGAACGAGCCGCACTGGGCGCGGCGAAGGTCTCTGGCATCGGCTCCGCCGCCATGTCGGCCATGGGGGGCGCGGCCTCGACCTCTTCGACGGGCGCGGGTTCCACCAGCGGCGGCTCTGCCTCTTCGGTCGACACGACCGGCTCGGGCGCGGCCTCGCGGCTGCGCAGGCTTGGCGGCTGTTCCTGCAACACGGGAATGACGGCGACCATGGCGACAGCGGCCAGCGCGGTCGTGGCGGTCAGAAAACCCTTGCTTGAAATCCCTGCGATCATCTTGCGTACTCCTCTGGAAAGGCCGCCCCTCCGGGCAGGCTCAGAGGTCAGACGCGCCGGATCGGTCGATCCTTGGACATCGTCGAAATTTTTCATCGCCAGCGTCAGGGCGCGCTTGCGCGCCTCGGGGTCCGGCGGCGGCAGGGCCGCGTCGAAGGCACGCTTCAGGTCGTCGAACTCGTCACCGCTCATTCTTCTGCCTCCTTCATCGCCTTCAGCCGCTTGCGGCATTCCGAGACGCGCCAGCTGACCGTGCCTTCCGAGACCTCCAGCACCTGCGCGGCCTCGGCGTGGGTCACGCCGTCCAAGACCAGCGCCAGCGTCTCGCGCATCTCGACCGAGAGGCCGCGCATCGCCTCTGTCAGCCAGTCCAGCCGCTCTGCCGTCTCGGCCTCTGCGGCGCGGCGGTCCAGTTCCCAGTCGCCCCAGCCCTCGGCGGCCCCGGCATGGGTGGCGCGGCGGCGAAACCGGTCCCGCGCCGCGTTCACCGTGATCCGGTAAAGCCATGTGGTCAGCGTCGCCTCGCCCCGGAAGCCGCGCAGCTTGGCGGGCAGGGCGGCGCAGATGTCCTGCGCCAGATCCTCGGCCTCTGTCCGGCTGCCGGTCAGCTTCACCGCATAGGCATAGACACGGTCATAGAGCCGCTCGACCAGCAGGGCAAAGGCCTGCCGGTCGCCGTCCGCCGCCGCGCGGGCAAGGGTTTCGTCACTGACATCCATCCGCATCTTGTCACTTGGACGCGCGCCGGGGTGCAATCCTTGGATACCCGACCAGTTTTTTCAGGCGCGCCCGGATTTCAGCAGGCGGGGCCGAGCGACAGGCCGCAGAGATGCGCCAGCCTGTGCCTTGCCGGGCCGATTGGCTGATCCCGCAGGCCTGGCTGTGGCCCGGCCCCCGAGGGAACGCTCAATGTGCCTCGGCCCAGTTCGCGCCCTGTCCGGCGTCGACCACAAGCGGCACGTCCAGCTTCACCACCGGTTCCGCCGCGCCCTCCATGACCGACCGGGCCGCGCCAATCAGGTCGTCCACCGCGCCCGCCTCGACCTCGAACAGCAGTTCGTCGTGGACCTGCAACAGCATCTTCGCGGGCAGGCCCTCGATTGCCTCGGGCATCCGCACCATGGCGCGGCGGATGATATCCGCCGCCGTGCCCTGAATAGGCGCGTTGATCGCGGCGCGCTTGGCGAACCCGGCGCGCGGCCCCTTGGCGCCGATCTCGGGCGTGTGGATGACCCGCCCGAACAGCGTCTCGACGCGCTTGTGCTCCTGCGCGAAGGCCACGGTGTCGTCCATGTACTGCTTGATGCCGGGGAAGCGCTCGAAGTAGCGGTCGATGAAGCCCTGCGCCTCGGCCCGCGGGATGCGCAGGTTGCGGGCAAGGCCGAAGCCCGAGATGCCGTAGATCACGCCGAAGTTGATCGCCTTGGCCTGCCGCCGCACCTCCGGCGTCATCTGATCCATCGGCACGTTGAACATTTCCGAGGCGGTCATGGCGTGGATGTCCTGCCCTTGCCGGAAGGCCTCTTTCAGCGCGTCGATCCCGGCCATATGGGCGAGGATGCGCAGCTCGATCTGGCTATAGTCGAGGCTGACCAGCACCTTGCCCTCGGGCGCGACAAAGGCCTCGCGGATGCGGCGGCCTTCCTCGGACCGGACCGGGATGTTTTGCAGGTTCGGATCGGCAGAGGCGAGACGCCCGGTGTTCGCCCCGGTCTGCACATAAGACGTATGCACCCGCCCGGTGTCGGGGTTGATGTGCTCTTGCAGGGCATCCGTGTAGGTCGATTTCAGCTTGGACAGCTGCCGCCAGTCCAGCACGCGGCCCGGCAGGTCGTGTTCGGTCGCGAGGTCTTCGAGCACGTCGGCGGGGGTGGAATACTTGCCGGTCTTGCCGCGCTTGCCGCCCGGCAGGCTCATCTTCTCGAACAGGATGTCGCCCAGCTGCGCCGGGGAGCCGACGTTGAACTTCTCGCCCGCCAGCTCGTGGATTTCTGCTTCCAGTTCGGCCATCTTCTGCGCGAACTTGCCGGACATGCGCGACAGCGTGCCCCGGTCGACCGCGATGCCCGCCATCTCCATCGTCTTCAGCACCGGCACCAGAGGGCGTTCGAGCGTCTCGTAGACCCGCGTCACACGCGCCCGGTGCAACTGCGGCTTGAAGGTCAGCGCAAGGCGCAGGGTGACGTCCGCATCCTCGGCGGCATAGCCGGTGGCCTTGTCCAGCGGCACCCGGTCGAAGGTGATCTGGCTCTTGCCGGTGCCCAGCAGCTCCTTGATCGGGATCGGCGTGTGCGAAAGATAGCGTTCCGCCAGCGTGTCCATGCCGTGCTGATGCTCGCCGCCGTGCAGCGCGTAGGACATCAGCATGGTGTCGTCGATGGGTGCGATCTCGATGCCGTAGCGCGACAGCACCTTGGCGTCGTATTTCATGTTCTGGCCGATCTTCATCACAGCCGCGTCTTCCAGCAGCGGCTTCAGCGCGGCCAGCGCCTGATCCATCGGAAGCTGCCCCTCGGCCACGGCGTCCGAGGCAAAGAGCCCCTCTCCGCTGTCCTCGGCCAGATGGGCGAGGGGGATATAGCAGGCCTCTCCGGGCGCGACCGCAAGGCTGACGCCGACGAGGTCGCAGAGCATCTCGTTCAGGCCGGTCGTCTCGGTGTCGACGGCCACGGTGCCAAGGTCGGTGGCCCGTGCGATCCAGCGGTGAAGCGCCTCCATGTCCGAGACGCATTCATAGGAGGCGGCGTCGATGGCGGGCCAGTCCGGCGCGGCCTCGGGCGCATCGGCGGCGGTGGCGGGTTCGGGAATCGCAGGCGCCTCGACCCCGGCATTGTCGGCGATCCGCTTGGTCAGGCTGCGGAATTCCATCTTGGTCAGAAAGCCCAGCAGCACCTCGGGGTCCGGCTCTTTCACCTCCAGATCGTCCAGCGTGAAGGGCAGCTCCATGTCGCAATCCAGCTGCACGAGGCGTTTCGACAGCTCGATCTGGTCGCGCTTTTCGATCAGGGTCTGGCGGCGCTTGGGCTGCTTGATCTCTTCGGCGCGGTCCAGCAGATCCTCGAGCGAGCCGAATTCGTTGATCAGCAGCGCCGCCGTCTTGATCCCGATCCCCGGCGCGCCGGGCACGTTGTCGACGCTGTCGCCCGCCAGCGCCTGCACGTCCACCACGCGTTCCGGCCCGACGCCGAACTTCTCCAGCACGCCGTCGCGGTCGATGACCTTGTTCTTCATCGGGTCGAGCATCTCGACCCCCTCGCCCACAAGCTGCATCAGGTCCTTGTCCGACGACAGGATCGTCACCCGTCCTCCGGCCTCGCGCGCCCGGCAGGCCAGCGTCGCCATGATGTCGTCGGCCTCGAACCCCTCGATCTCCTTGCAGGCGATGTTGAAGGCCTCGGTCGCCTCGCGGGTCAGCGGGATCTGCGGGCGCAGATCCTCGGGCATGGCCTCGCGGTTGGCCTTGTACTGGTCATAGAGATCGTTGCGGAAGGTGTGGCTGCCCTTGTCGAAGACAACGGCGACATGAGTCGGCGCGTCGGGGCCGGTGTTGCCCTCGACGTAGCGGTGCAGCATGTTGCAAAAGCCCGAGACCGCACCGATGGGCAGCCCGTCGGACTTGCGCGTCAGCGGCGGCAGCGCGTGGAAGGCCCGGAAAATATAGGCCGACCCGTCGATCAGGTGCAAATGGCACCCCTTGCCGAAATTTCCTGCCATGGTCTTCGCCTCCGCGTCCTGTTCCGCATGGGGTTTGCCACGATCCGGGCCTGCCTGCCAGTTGTCCTTTTGCCTGCCGCCCCGGCAACCGGCGGGCGGTGGTCAGGCGGCTGCTTTTGTCAGCCCCGGTCGAGGTCGATCAGCTCGGGCGGCGCGGCGGCCACAAGGAAGACGGCGACGAAGAAGACGATCGAGGCCGCGACCACCATCACGTGCCAGATGGTGTTGTGAAACCGCAGGCGCGAGGCCAGCAGGAAGGGCGTTCCGACGGAATAGAGCAGGCCGCCCAGCAGCATCAGAACCGTGGCCGAAAGCGGCAGGCTGCCCAGCAGGTCGCGCCCGCCGACCACGACAACCCAGCCGGAACACAGGCACATCAGAACGGCGGCACCGGCGGGCAGATGCCTGCGGATCATGGTGACAAGCGTGGCCCCGGCCGCCGCGCTCCAGATTGCGGTCAGCAGGCCCAGCCCGGACCCGGAAAGCAGCGCGAAGGGTGTGTAGGTGCCCGCGATCTTGAGATGGATCGCCGACATGTCCAACCGCCGCAGGAAGCCGGTCCAATGCGGCGCGGGCAGGTGGTTGTAGAGCAGCGAGGCGGTCAGCATCAGCAGAAGCGTGCCGCCGTAGACGGACACGCCGACGATCCCGGCGGCATCGCCGCGCCAGATCACCGTCAGCGTGATCAGCACCGGCACCGCGGCCAGGGCCAGCACGATGGCGGCAAGATGCACGATCATGTCGCTGGCCCGTTCGGCCCGGCTGTAGACACGCCGGTCGCAGGCCACCGGCGGCAGCCCGCGCCGGGGAGGGGGATCATTGCCGCGCCCCGGGGACCCCCGTCCGCGTCACCGCCGGGGCGGGGCCGGTCTGCGGGGGATATGCCGGGGCGGGGATCACGGCCTAGGCCTTGTCCGCGAAATCGGCGTGAACGTATCTGGCATCGCAATAGGGACATTCGACAAAGCCGGTCTCCAGCGGGATCTGCAGCCAGACCCGCGGATGCCCCGTGGCGGCCCCGCCGCCGTCGCAGGCAATGCGATGGGCCTTGACCACCACGGTTTCCGGCGCTTGCGTTGTCATGGGCCTTCCCCTTCCCTGCGAAGCGGCGAAGGCCCCGCGATTCCAGTCTACCGGCAAGCCCTTTCCCGGAGGTTTACAAGGTTTCGGGTTCCCGTCCGGGCCCTGCCGCTCTAGATGCGGGTATGACCGATGCAACAGGGTGGAGCAAGCGTTGACACAGGACGCAATCCGGATCGAAGGGCTGGCCAAGACCTACGAGGGTGGAAAACAGGCGCTGCGGGGGGTGGACCTCTCGGTCCCGGCGGGGTCCGTCTTTGGCCTGCTGGGGCCGAACGGTGCCGGGAAATCCACGATGATCAACATTCTCGCCGGGCTGGTGACCAAGACCGCCGGCAGGGTGACGATCTGGGGCTGGGATCAGGACGTGAACCCGCGCCAGAGCCGCGCCGCCATCGGCGTGATGCCGCAGGAACTGAACCTCGACCCCTTCTTTACGCCCCGCGGCGCGCTGGAAGTGCAGGCGGGTCTCTACGGCGTTCCGAAATCCGAACGCCGCTCGGACGAAATCCTCGAGATGGTCGGCCTGACCGACAAGGCCGAAGCCTATGCACGCACGCTGTCGGGCGGGATGCGCCGCCGCCTATTGCTGGCCAAGGCGCTGGTCCATTCGCCGCAGGTGCTGGTGCTGGACGAGCCCACGGCGGGTGTGGATATCGAGCTGCGGCAGATGCTCTGGCGCAACGTCCGACGGCTGAACCGCGAACGCGGCATGACCATCATCCTGACGACACACTACCTCGAAGAGGCCGAAGAGATGTGCGACGAGATCGCCATCATCAACCACGGCGCTCTGGTGGCGCGCGATCTCGACCGTTAACCTGCTGGGGCAGATCGACCGCCGTACCATGGTCATCGTGCCGGAAACGCAGCCCGAAACCCTGCCTGAAACGCCCGGTGTCGAAACCCGCCGCCGGGACGACGGCAGCCTCGCGCTCAGCTACCATGCCGAACGGACCAGCGCCGAGGACGTGCTGAACGCCGTGCATCGCGCGAACATCCGCATCCGCGACGTGCGGACAGAACAGGCCGACCTCGAAGATGTCTTCCTCGGAACTGACGCGCTCCACCGGCTGACCTCCCGCCCGGCTTTTCCGTCGGATGCCTCCGGCGGAGGGTATTTGGACCAAGAAGAAGCCCTGGTTTTTCTTCTTGGCCCAAATACCTGAAAGCAAGGGTACCGCGCGTGCATCGTGCAAGTGGCGGACGTGGGTTCCACAGGCGCCGGCCCGAGGCGCAGGCCGCAGGCCGAAGCCGAGACAGCATGCGCGCGCGGCAGCGCGCCCATTTGGATCAGTCCTGTTTCTGGAGCATCCGGTCGAGGACGCGACCGCCGAGGATGTGTACGTGCAGGTGCGGAACCTCCTGCACGCCGTTGCGGCCCGCGTTGGAGATCAGCCGCCAGCCGTCTTCCTCGACGCCTTCCATGCGGCAGACCTCGCCGACAAGGCGGATATAGTCGAGGATCTCGGCGTCCGAGGCGTCCTGCGCGAAATGGTCGAAGCTGACGTAGGCGCCCTTCGGGATCACCGGGACGTGCAGCGGCGCCTGCGGGTAGATGTCGCGGAACGCGAGGCTGTGGTCGGTCTCCTTCACCGTCTGGTTCGGGATCTCTCCGCGCAGGATCTTCGCGAATATGTTCTGGTCGTCGTAGCTGTAGGCCATGGGGTCCTCGGGAATGTCAGGGCGCCGTGCGGGCCGCATCAAGGCCGAAATCCCCGCCACATGCAACCGGCCTCAGTCCGCGAAGAGGTGCTCCGCCCCGGCGATCTCCTGCGCTGTCGCGCCCGGCACCGACAGGAAACGCTCCAGCGTGCGGGCGTTGACCTCGGTCGGATCGATCTCGCGCAGGCGCTGGTAGTTCTCGAACTGGGCATCCCGGATGCGGTCGCTTTCATGCGTCATGTCGTTGCGCACCGTCGGCAGCAGGCGTTCGATGGTCTCGAAGGGCGTCCGGTCGCCAGCCAGGCCCACCCGCTTGGCATGGCCGATCAGGTAGGCGTCCGAGAACTGGCATTCGACCTCGAGGATGCGCGTCAGCGCGCGATCCCGTCCGAAGTCCTCGATCAGGTCGAGGTTGGCGGGGTCCATGCAGACGATCAGGCGCTCGGTCTCGTAGTAGTCATAGAGCATCCGCATCAGCGCCCGCCGGTGGCGGTGGCGCTTGCCCATGGTCGACTGGATGCCGCCAAGGTCCGGCAGCGCGCAGCTTTCCTCGTTGAAGAGGTATTCGATGCAGGGAATGTTCGTCACCTGGCGGATGCGCTCCACCAGCCGCTTGGCCACATGCCACTTCTTGCAGACGATGATCAGCAACTCGCGTTCGCGGCCCAGAGAGCTTTCGGTTTCCCAGAACCGCGGCGCGAAGCGGCGACCGCCCCGGCCCTTCTCGGTCAGGAACCTGAACAGCGACCGCCCTTCGTTGGAAATCTGGAACCGTGCCCCTTCCGAGGCATAGAGCACGCCAAGGCGCCGCCGCAGTTCCGTCGCCTCGGGAGAGATCTTCCGCGCGAAGAGCGCGTCCTGCGACAGGAGCAGGTCGTAGTGGTCGTTGTAGAGGGTCACCGGCATGCCGTAGTCGGTGAACATCAGGAAGGTCAGTGTGCGGCTTTCGATCTCGTGCTCGGGGATCAGGTGGCGGACCAGCGTCTGAAAGAAGGTCTCGTCCGGGATCCACGTGGTCGCGAAGAAGCGCATCACGTCGCGCCGCTTTCTCGCGAAGGCAAGGATCGCCTCGATGGTGCGGCGACGCAGGCACCACCACTGGCTGCCGATCATCACCTCGATGTCTTCGGGGATCGCCCGCGTCAGGCCCAGCCGCTTCTGCATCCGGTACAGCGCGTAGAAGCGCCGCTTTTGCGTGCGTTCGTTGAACCAGTGGCGGTAGATCAGCCGCTCTTCCTTCCAGCCGGTCTTGATCCAGTCGCTTTCGAAGTAGTCGCAGCTTTCGATATAGTCGCAGTCGCGCCGGTCGAGGAATTCATGCGCGTATTCCGCCGATTTGATCGCCATGCAATCGCCGGACAGCATGTAGAAATGCGTCGCGCGCGGAAAGGCCTCCGCCGCGGCCTCCACCGTGCCCAGCGTGGCGCGCACAAGGCTCCATTCCCCCCAGCCGCACCTGACCCGTTTCTTCGCGAAGGTGACGTTCGGGTTGTCCTTCAGGGCGGCGCGCAGGCGCGTGTAATGCGCCGCCGGGGACCGGGCGTCGAAATGGATCGCCATGTAGTCCCCCGCCGCCGTCAGGCTGTTGGCCTGACGGATGATCGCATCCGGGTCCTTGTGACACAGAAGGATGAAGGCGATTTTTGCCATGCAGCGAACGGTTGCCCTGGAGTTGCCCGATTGTTTCTGTTGATAAAGCCTGCGGGGCGTTGAATAAACCGGCTTTGTTTGGTTTTTTGTAGCAGGTCAGACGTCAAGTAGCAGGTCAGGCGTCAAGAAGACCATAACGGATGTCAGCGGAGGCAGCAGGCATGGGCTTTCCCGGCACATGGATGACCGAAAGCGAGAGCATGGTGTATCGGGTCGTCCCGAAATGCGCCTGTTCGACCATTGGCCAGATCATGTTCTATTCCGACCACGGGCGGTTCTACGACGGCGACATTCACGACGCCACCGAGGGCCTGCACAAATGGGCGCGCGAGGACAGCCAGCCCGCCATCAAGGCCAACGTCAAGACGCGCTCGTCCTATGCCTTCACCTGTGTGCGCAACCCCTACACGCGCATCCTGTCCAGCTTCTTCGACAAGATCTGCGGCATCCAGCGCAACGGCAAACGCTATCGCGGCAACCTCGTGCCCCTGCTGATCCAGAAATACGGGATCGAGGTCGGCGGCGACGACGGCCAGCAGGAGTTCGACCAGATCCGGTCCTTCCGGCGTTTCCTGCTGTTCGTGCGCGACACCATCCGCTGGCGCCGCCCGATGGAGCCGGACATTCATTGGTCCGCCATGTCGGGCCATGTCTCGACCTTCATCGTGAACGGCGGGCGCTACGACCAGATCTTCTGGACCGAGGATTTCAACGCCGGGATGCAGGGGGTGCTGGACAAGGTCCAGACCCGCCACCCGGTCGACCTGACGCAGATCCCGCGCTTCAACGAGTCCGAAGGCCACGGGCCCAAGCGCCTGCACCCGGTCGAGGATTACTTCGACGACCTCTCGATGCATCTGGTCTACGAGATCTTCAAACGCGACTTCGAGCTGTTCCGCTACGATTTCGAGAACCCCGCCAACAAGATGCCGGTGGGCGAGATCGACCTTGCCGAGGTTCACGCCAAGCTGGGCGATTGATCCGTCCGGGCCGTCCCGTCGCGAAGCGGGGCGTTGACCGTCATCGGGCCGGTCAGCGGCGCGTGTAACGCGCCACCAGCCGCCGGACGACGGGGGCAATGACCAGCACCGAGGGGAAGGCGATCAGCCAGCTCGAGACCCATGCGCTCATCCACAGGCCGAAGAAGTCCGGGACCACACCCAGGGCCCGCAGCGTGGCGACGCCCGACACGATCAGCGACATGAAGCCCGACAGCAGCAGGCCGAAGACGACGGGGGCAAGGCGGGGCGGGATCAGGGCGGGGCTCCTTTCCCACCCTGCTTAGGGCTTTCCCCTGCCGCCACAAGGGGGCGCGCGTCTTCGCCGGAGCGTCACCAAACCGTCATCGCCCCGTTACCCTGGCGCCGGAAAGAGGCATGGAACCAGAAGAACAGGGGATTCCCATGCCGATCCGCACGCTTTGTCTGACCAGTGTGCTGGCGCTTGCCGCCGGGGCCGCTTCGGCGGACATGACCTTCAATCGCATCGCCTCTTTTGCGACGCCCATGAACATGGCGGAGGGCGAGGATACCGCGCGCGAAACCTCGGCAGAGATCATCGCCGCGACCGAAGACGGCATGACGCTGGTCTACACCGACAGCCCGCTGGGCGTGCTGGGCCGCATCGACATCACCGACCCGGCGAACCCGCAGCCGCTGGGCAACCTCGCGCTGGACGGAGAGCCGACCTCGGTCGCCGTCAAGGGCACCGCGGCCTTCGTGGGTGTGAACACCTCGGAAAGCTACACCGATCCCTCGGGCCGCCTTGCGGTCTTCGACCTGCAGGCGGGCGTCGAGGCCTATTCCTGCGACCTTGGCGGCCAGCCCGACAGCGTGGCCATGGCCGAGGACGGCAGCTTTGTCACCGTCGCCATCGAGAACGAGCGCGACGAGGATCTGGGCGACGGTCGCACCGGGCAGATGCCCGCCGGTTACGTGGTGATCGTCCCCGTCGAGGGCGGCACGCCCGATTGCGACGGGCTGATCAAGGTCGACCTGACCGGGCTGGCCGAGGTTTCCCCCGAGGACCCCGAGCCCGAGTTCGTGGACGTCAACGCGGCGGGCGAGATCGTCGTGACGCTTCAGGAAAACAACCACCTCGCGGTGATCGCCTCTGACGGCACCCTGCTGAACCACTTCTCTGCCGGGGCGGTGGACCTTGAGGGCATCGACACCGGGGACGAGCGCGGCGCGCTGATCTTCACCGACAGCCAGCCCGCCCGCAAGCGCGAGCCCGACGCGGTCAAATGGATCGACGCCGACCATTTCGCCACCGCCAACGAGGGCGACATGGACGGCGGCTCTCGCGGCTGGACGATCTTCAACAAGGACGGCACGGTCGTCTATGAAAGCGGCGCGTCCTTCGAACATGCGCTGGTGCGGATCGGCCACTACCCGGACAAGCGATCCGACGCCAAGGGCGTGGAGCCCGAATCGATCGAGTTCGCGGAATTCGACGGCACGCCCTATGTCTTCGTCGGGTCCGAGCGCGGGTCGGCGGTCGGCGTCTACGACGTCACGGACCTGTCGGCGCCGGTGCTGAAGCAGATCCTGCCCTCGGGCATCGGGCCGGAGGGCTATGTCGCCATCCCCGCGCGCAACCTGCTGGTCTCGGCCAATGAGACCGACCTCGGCCCCGAGGGCGGCGTGCGTGCGCATGTCATGCTGTTCGACTACGCGGAAGGCGCGGCGCAATATCCGCAGCTGACCTCGGAAGGCGCGGATGAACTGATCGGCTGGGGCGCGATTTCCGGCATGGTGGCGGGCGAGAATGGCCTTGTCTACGCGGTGAACGACAGCTTCTACGGCTACCAGCCGACGATCTTCACCATCGACACCACGCGGAGCCCGGCACGCATCACCAAGGCCCTGCGGATCACCCGCGCCAATGGCGACGCGGCGCAGAAGCTGGACCTTGAGGGCATCACGCTGGACGGCGAGGGCGGCTTCTGGGTCGCTTCCGAAGGCCGCACCGATCGGGTGATCCCGCATGCGCTCTACCACGTCACCGCGGAGGGGGTGATCGACGCGGAAATCGGCCTGCCCGCCGAATTGATGGCGGTCGAGACGCGCTTTGGCTTCGAGGGCATCACCCTGAAGGACGGCACCCTCTGGATGGCCGTGCAGCGCGAGTGGGGCGACGATCCGAAGGGCCGCGTGAAGCTGGTCTCCTATGACCTCGAAAGCGGCGAATGGGGCGCGGTCCACTACAAGAAGGCCGAGCCGGAAACCGGCTGGGTCGGACTGTCCGAGATCGTGGCGCATGGCGACTGGTTCTACGTGGTCGAGCGCGACAACCAGATCGGCGACGCGGCGGTGACCAAGAAGGTCTACCGCATCCCGGCCGCCGAGATGGTTCCGGCCCCGCTGGGCGGCGACCTGCCGGTGGTGTCGAAGGAAGAGGTCCGCGACCTGATCCCCGACCTCAAGGCGCAGGGCGGCTACGTGGTCGACAAGGTCGAGGGTCTGGCGATCTTCGAGGACGGCACCGTCTGGGTCTCGACCGACAACGACGGCGTCGACGACAGCTCGGGCGAGACCTTCTTCTGGTCCTTCACGCTCTGAATTTCACCCAAGTCCCTTTTCAGCAGGTCAGGCGCCGTTCCCTCGGGAGCGGCGTCTATTTATGCGGTGGCGAATTCTTGCAAAGAATTCGATCCGTTTTCTTTGCAAGAAAACGGCGCCCCCGGCGCCGTCAGTCCGGCAGGTCCTCTGACGGGATGAGCGGAAAGAAGCGGCCCGAGGACCACAGCCCGAACCAGCCGTCATGGTGCGTGCCCAGATCCACCAGCCGGTAAAAGCTCTTGCGGTCGATCAGTGCCTCGAGGTTGGCGCGCACCAGCACATAGGGCGCGGGCTCTCCGGTCTCGGGGTCGCGCTCGACGCGGATGGGGTGATCGGGCCCGGCCACGGCGTGGTCGTCCACATGGGTGCGGAAGGTCAGCACCTGGTCCGGCCCCGCGCCCTCGGCCTCGAAATCGACCGCCACGAAGGGGGCGTCTTCTACCGTGATGCCCACTTTTTCGACAGGCGTGACCAGAAAGTAATCCTCGCCGTCCCTGCGCAGGATCGACGAGAACAGCTTGACCAGCCCCATGCGCCCGATCGGCGTGCCAAGGTAGAACCACGTCCCGTCGCGCGCGATGCGCATATCGAGGTCTCCGCAGAAGGGCGGGTTCCATTTGTGGACCGGCGGCGGACCTTTGCCACCGGCCTTGCGGGCTGCCTCTGCGATGCCCTCCGCCGAGGGCGGCACGCCATTTTGTGAACGCATTGCTTTTGCCATTTCCGAACCGCGCGATACACTCGCATCAACAGCATACTAGCCCGGAAGTGGAGAGTTAACATGGCCGAGGCCGAAAATCTGGTCGCAGAGATCGAAGCGCTGGAAGACAAGCTGGCGCTGGCCGGGCAGTCGATCCAGGCGCGCTTCATCGGGCAAGAGCGTGTCGTCGACCTGACGCTGGCGGCGATGCTCTGCGGCGGCCATGCGCTGCTGATCGGCCTGCCGGGTCTGGGCAAGACCCGCCTGGTGGAAACCCTGTCCACGGTCATGGGGCTGAACGGCAACCGCATCCAGTTCACGCCCGACCTGATGCCCGCCGATATCCTCGGCTCCGAGGTGCTGGAAACCGGCGCCGACGGCAGCCGGGCCTTCAAGTTCATCGAAGGCCCGATCTTCTGCCAGCTGCTGATGGCGGACGAAATCAACCGCGCCTCGCCCCGGACGCAGTCGGCTTTGCTTCAGGCGATGCAGGAGAAGGTTGTCACCGTCGCGGGCGAGACCCGCGCGCTGGACGCGCCCTTCCACGTGCTGGCCACGCAGAACCCCATCGAGCAGGAAGGCACCTACCCGCTGCCCGAGGCGCAGCTTGACCGGTTCCTCGTGCAGATCGACGTGGCCTATCCCGACCGCAAGACCGAACGCGATATCCTGATGGCCACCACCGGCACCGAAGAGGCGCAGTCGCATCAGGTCTTCACCGGCGAAGAGCTGATCGCCGCGCAGCGCCTCTTGCGGCGGATGCCGGTGGGCGAGGCGGTGGTCGAGATGATCCTCGATCTGGTGCGCGCCTTCCGGCCCGACGATCCCTCGGCGACCGAGCGGGTCAAGGACCCGGTGGCACTGGGCCCCGGCCCGCGCGCCGCGCAGGCCTTGATGCTGACCGTGCGCGCCAAGGCGCTGCTGGAGGGCCGTCTTGCGCCTTCGCCCGCCGACGTTCTGGACATGGCCAAGCCGGTGCTGGTGCACCGTATGGCGCTGACCTTCTCGGCGCGCGCCCGGGGTGAGGACCTTGGCCGCCTGATCGACGAGACCGCCGCGCAGATGGCCCCCGCCGAGGCAGCCGCGTGACAGCCACCGTCGCCCATCTGCGCACCCGCGCGCAGGAAGAGGCCGGGCGCTTTCCCGCCCTTCTGGCGCGGGCCGAGCAACTGGCCGGGACCGTCCTTCTGGGCGAACACGGGCGCCGTCGCGCCGGTCTGGGCGACGACTTCTGGCAGTACCGCCCGCTGACCGTGGGCGACAGCTACCGGCAGATCGACTGGCGCCGCTCGGCCCGCGGGGACGAGCAATTCGTGCGCGAGCGCGAATGGCAGATTGCCCAGTCCGTGCAGGTCTGGGTCGATCCCGGCGCCTCGATGCGGTTTTCCTCGTCCAAGAAGTTGCCGACCAAGGCCGACCGGGCACGTCTGGTGGCGCTGGCCGCCGCGATCCTGCTGGTGCGGGGCGGCGAGCGCGTCGGCCTGACGGGGTGGAAGCTGCCGCCCCGGCGTGGCGACCAGCAGACCCTGCGGCTGGCGGAACTGCTGTCGGAGGACGGCGAGGACGACTATGCCGAACCCGAGGCGCGCGGCATGCTGCCTCATGCCAAGGCGCTCTTCGTTTCGGACTTCCTCTCGGACCCCGCGCCGGTCGAGGCGGCGCTGACCAAGGCCGCCGACCGCGGCGTGCGCGGTGTGCTGTTGCAGGTGCTCGACCCCAGCGAAGAGGCCTTCCCCTTCGACGGGCGCACCATTTTCGAAAGCGTGAACAAGAGCCTGCGGCACGAGACCTTGAAGGCGGGCGACCTGCGCAGGACCTACCTGCACAGGCTGGCCGAGCGGAAGGCGCGGCTGGACGCCATATGTCGGTTGACCGGCTGGCAACATTTTACGCATCACACTGACCAGACGGCGCAATCCGCGCTGCTCTGGGTCTATCGCGCCCTGGACGGGAGCAACGGATGACACTCTTCGGCCTTCTCGGCTTTACCACGCCCCGGCTTCTGCTGGGGCTTCTGGCGCTTCCCATCCTCTGGGTGATCCTGCGCGCCGTGCCGCCCGCGCCGATCCGCCGCCTGTTTCCGGGCGTCGTGCTTCTGCTGGGCCTGAAGGATCAGGAACAGGTCACCGACCGCACGCCCTGGTGGCTGCTTTTGCTCAGGATGCTGGCGGTGGCGGCTGTCATCATCGGCATGGCCGGTCCGGTGCTGAACCCCGACCGGGGCGAGGGCGCCGAGGGCGACGGCCCGCTTTTGGTCGTCATGGACGCAAGCTGGGCCTCTGCCGCCGACTGGCGCGCGCGCATGGTGGCGCTGGACGGGCTTCTGGCCGAGGCCGGGCGCGACGGGCGCCCGGTGGCCCTGATGCGTCTGACCAACCCCGAGCCGGTGCAGTTTCTTGCCGCCGACGTGGTGCGCAGCCGCCTGACCGGCGTGTCGCCGGAGCCGTGGGAGCCGGGCAACGACAGCCTGAGCCGAGCCACGGAGATGCTGCCCGAGGGGCGCTTTGACAGCTACTGGATGTCCGACGCGCTGACCCGCGACAGCCGCGCCGATTTCCTTGCCTCTCTGGAAGGCCGGGGCACCGTCACCGTCTTCGAGGCGCCGCGCACGCTGTACGCTTTGGAACCGGCGCGGGTCGAGGATGGCAACCTGCACTTCGCCCTGCGCCGCCTGCGCGCCGAGGGCGCGGCAGAGGTCACACTGGCCGGGCGCGGTACCGCGACCCGGCGGGCAATCAGGCGGTGCTGCTGCGCCAGCCCGTCAGCTTCGAGGCCGGTGCCCTGACGGCAGAGGTGGAGCTTTCGCTGCCTGCCGAACTGCGCGCCCGGGTCGACCGCTTCGAGATCGAGGGCATCCGCAGCGCGGGTGCCGTGACCCTGCCCGACGACAGCCTGCGCCGCCGCGAGGTCGCGCTGATCGCGGGCCGCGAGGACCGCGAGGGGCTGGAGCTGCTCTCGCCGCTGCATTACCTCGAAAAGGCGCTGCAACCCACCGCCGACCTGCTGGACGGTGCGCTGACCGACCTGCTGCCCGCCAACCCCGACGTGATCGTGCTGGCCGACGTGGCGACCCTGTCGGGGGCAGAGGAAGAGGCGGTGCTGGAGTGGGTCGAGAAGGGCGGCATGCTGCTGCGCTTCGCCGGGCCGCGCCTTGCCGCGTCCGATGTCAGCCGCGACGCCGAGGATCCGCTGATGCCGGTGCGCCTGCGCGCCGGGGGCCGCACCGTGGGCGGCGCCATGTCCTGGGGCGAGCCCAAGGCGCTGGCGCCCTTCACCGAGGACAGTCCCTTCTTCGGCCTGCCGGTGCCGGAGGACGTGACCATCAACAGCCAGGTCATGGCCCAGCCCGACCCGACGCTCGCCGACCGCGTGGTGGCGCAACTGACCGACGGCACGCCGCTGGTGACGCGCAAGGAGATCGGGCAGGGGCAGGTCGTGCTGTTTCACGTCACCGCCAACGCCGAATGGTCGACCCTGCCGTTGTCGGGTCTCTTCGTGCAGATGCTGGAACGGCTGGCGGTCTCTTCCGCCACCGCCCAGCCCGAGGTCGAGGACATGGAAGGCACCGTCTGGCAGCCGGTCATGGTGCTGGACGCCTTCGGCAATGCCCGCGACGGCGAGACCCTGCCCGGGGTCGAAGGCCCCGCACTGGTCGAGGCCGCGCTTGGCCCGGAGCTGCGCCCCGGTCTCTATCAGGGCGAGGACCGCAGCCTTGCCCGCAATGTCGTCACCGCCGATACCGCGCTGAAGCCGATGGTCTGGCCCGACCGGATCGCCGTCGAGGGTCTCAGCCAGCCGCGCGAGCGCCCGCTGGCGGGCCTGCTGCTGGGGCTGGCGATTGCGCTGCTGGTGGTGGATGTCGTGGCCTCTCTGGCGCTGTCGGGGCGGCTGCGCGGGGCGGTTTCGGCCTCTGTCCTGCTGGCGGCGCTGGCGCTGGTCCCGCGCGAGGGCATGGCGCAGAACGCGGTGCCGGTCGAAGACCCCGCGCAACCCGAGACCGCCGAACCGGACACCGACATCGAGCGCGCCATACGGGCGACCTCGGAGGTGGTGCTGGCGCATGTCTTGACCGGCGACGATCGCATCGACGAGGTTGCGCATGCGGGGCTTCAGGGCCTGTCGGACACGCTGTACTTCCGCACCTCGGTCGAACCGGCGGAACCCATGGGTGTCGATCTGGAGCGCGACGAGCTGGCCTTCTACCCGCTGCTCTACTGGCCCATCACGCCGGACCAGCCGACGCCCTCGGCGGCGGCCTATGCCAAGCTGAACACCTACCTGCGCTCGGGCGGGATGATCCTGTTCGACACCCGCGACGCGGATGTGGCGGGCTTCGGCAGCGGCACCCCGGAGGGCCGCAAGCTGCAACAGCTCGCCCGCCCGCTGGACATCCCGCCGCTGGAACCCCTGCCCGCCGATCACGTGCTGACGCGGACCTTCTACCTGTTGCAGGACTTCCCCGGGCGCTGGACGGGCCGCGATGTCTGGGTCGAGGCGGCGCCGCCCGACGCGGAACTGATCGAGGGGATGCCCTTCCGCGACCTCAACGACAACGTCACGCCCGTGGTGATCGGCGGCAATGACTGGGCCGCCGCATGGGCCATGGACGCCAGTGGCAACCCGATGGTGCGTTTGGGGTCCGGCTTCACCGGCGAGCGGCAGCGCGAGATTGCCTACCGCTTTGGCGTGAACCTCGTGATGCACGTCCTGACGGGCAATTACAAAAGCGATCAGGTCCATGTGCCTGCATTGCTGGACAGGCTTGGCCAATGACCGGATCCTTCGTTTTCGACCCGCTTCTGCCACGGGCGGTGATCGCCGTGCTGGGCGCGCTGGCCCTCGGCGGCGCCGCACTGGCACTGTGGCGCGGGCTGTCCGGCTGGGCTTTCCGCGCGCTGACCGCGCTGGTGCTGGTGGGCGCGCTGGCGCAGCCTTCGTATCAGGTCGAGGACCGCGCGCCGCTGACCAATATCGTGCTGATGCTGGTGGACGAAACCGCCTCGCAGAACCTTGCCGAACGGGCCGGGGTGACGGCAGAGGCCGCCGACCGGCTGGAGGCGACGTTGCTGGCGCGCGACAACACAGAGGTCCGGCGCATCCCCGTGCCGGATGGCGAGGGCGACGCCGGCACGCAGCTGATGACGGCGCTGTCAGAGGCCATCGCAGAGGAGCCGCGTGGGCGCATCTCGGGCATCGTGCTGCTGTCGGACGGGCGCCTGCACGATCTGGAACGCGCGCCCGACCTGCCCGCGCCGCTGCACCTGCTGATGACCGGGCAGGAGGACGACTGGGACCGCCGCCTGATCGTGCGCAATGCGCCCGCCTTCGCCATCCTCGGCGAAGAGGTCGAGCTGACCCTGCGCATCGACGACGACGGCGCGGCGCCGGGGGATGCCCTGACCGACATCGAAATCTCGGTCGACGGGTCCGAGCCGGAAACCTACCGGGTGCCGGTGGGCGAGGATCTCTCGCTGCCGATCACGCTGCCCCATGGCGGCATGAACGTGATCCAGTTCACCGTGCCCGAGGCCGAGGGCGAGCTGACCGACCGCAACAACACCGCGCTGGTACAGATCAACGGGGTGCGCGACCGGCTGCGCGTGCTGCTGGTTTCCGGCGAGCCGCACGCGGGCGGGCGGACCTGGCGCAACCTGCTGAAGTCGGACAGCAGTGTCGACCTCGTGCATTTCACCATCCTGCGCCCGCCGGAAAAGCAGGACGGCGTGCCGGTCAATGAACTCTCGCTGATCGCCTTCCCGACGCGCGAGCTGTTCCTTGAAAAGATCGACGACTTCGACCTGATCATCTTCGACCGCTACAAGCGGCGCGGCATCCTGCCGTCGATCTATCTGGATAACGTGCGCAACTACGTCGAGAACGGCGGCGCGGTGCTGGTCGCCGCCGGGCCGGACTTTGCCTCGGCGGATTCGATCTACCGCTCTCCGCTGGCCGAGATCCTGCCCGCCGAGCCCACCGCCCGCGTGCTGGACGAGAGTTATCGCCCGGTCGTGACCGACCTTGGCGCGCGCCACCCGGTCACGGCGGGCCTGTCGGGATCCGAGACATGGGGGCGCTGGCTGCGGCAGGTCGAGGTGACGCCGACCGAGGGCGACGTGGTGATGTCGGGGATCTCCGACCAGCCGCTGTTGATCCTCGACCGGGTGGGCGCGGGGCGCGTGGCGCTTCTGGCCTCGGATCAGGCCTGGCTGTGGAACCGGGGCTTCGAGGGCGGCGGCCCGCAGCTGGAACTGCTGCGGCGGCTGGCGCACTGGATGATGAAGGAACCCGAGCTTGAGGAAGAGGCGCTTTGGGCCGAAGCCACCGGCCAGACCATGCGCATCATCCGCCGCTCGCTGGACGAGGATGTGGACAGCGTCACCGTCATAGGCCCGGACGGGCAGGAAACGGTGATCCCGCTGACCGAGGAAACCCCGGGCCGCTTCGAGGCGGTCTTCGAGGGGCCGGACATCGGCCTTTACAGGCTGGAAGAGGGCGACCTGTCCGCCGTCATCGGGCTTGGCCCCGCCGCCCCGCGCGAGTTCGTGCAGACCATCGCCAGCGGTGCCGCCCTGACCCCGCTGATCGACAGCACGCGCGGCGGCGTGCTGCGGCTGGAAGAAGGCCTGCCCTCTGTGCGCGAGGTCCGCGCGGGCCGTCCGGCGGCGGGGCGTGGCTGGATCGGCGTGACCCCGCGCGAGGCCTATGAAACGCTGGATGTCCGCCAGACGCCGCTGCTGCCCGCCTGGCTGGTCTTGCTGCTGGGCTCTGGCCTGATCGTCGCGGCCTGGCTGCGCGAGGGGCGCAGCTGAGGCGGGGCGCCTCTGACCGGGATCGAACGCCCGCCTGCGTGGTCAGTTGGTCGCCACGGTGGCGATCACGGCGCTGACCGTCAGGATGCTGAAGGTCGTCGAGATCAGGATAGAGGCCGACACCCGCTGCGGCGCCACGCCGTAGTGTTGGGCCAGGATGAAGACATTGCCCGCGACGGGCAGCGCGGCGGCCGAGACCGCGACAGAGGCGCGGTAGGCGTCGACCGGGAAGAAGAGATAGACCCCCGCCGCGACGAAGGCCGGGTGCAGGATCAGCTTGGCAAAGGACAGCCAGGCCGCGATCTCCAGCCGTTCCGCCGATTTCGTCGCCAGCGAGGCGCCGATGGCGAAAAGCGCGCCGGGCGTCGCCGCATTGCCAAGCGTTTCGAGGAAGGCATTGGCGACCTCGGGCACCGGCAGGCCGGAGGCCGAGATGCCCAGGCCGAAGGCGATGGCCACGATCATCGGATTGGCCAGAAGGCCCAGCCCCACGGTGCGCAGCAGGCGCAGCCCGACCTGACCGCCCCGGGCGCCGACCACGATGATGGTCAGCAGGGACGAGAACACCACGAGGTCAATCGACAGGATCAGGATGATCGGCCCGATGGCCTCTTGCCCCAGCAACAGGGCAAGCATCGGCACCCCGAGGAAGCCGGTGTTGCCGATGGCCGCGCATTGCGCCTCGATCGCGGCGGTCGAGGCGTCGGTGCGGCGCAGGAAGGCCACCGCCATGGCGATGCCATAGGTCACGGCGGTGCCCCAGAGATAACCGGCGGCAAGCCGTGGCTCGAAGATGTCGGAGAACGACAGGTTGGCCGAGAAACGCAGCAGCATGGCCGACAGCGCGAAGTAGAAGACGAACTTCGTCAGGTGCGCCGTCGCCTCGGGCGGGAAGAAGCGGGACTTCGCGGCGCCGTAGCCGACCCCGATCAGGGCAAAGAACGGCAGGGTCTTGAGGAAGACGTCGAACATGCAAAGTGCTTAGCACGGGGCCTTACTGCGTCAAGACACCCGGCGCGATGCGGCGCCCACTGTGGCGGGTTCGGCGACACGGGCGTCTTCCGCGCCGAGATACCGGACACCGGCCAGCGCGTAGAGCGGCGCGCGACCCGCTCCCTCGTCGGGGCGCAGCGGCAGCAGGACTTCGACCGTTTCGGTGATCCCGGCGGCGGGGCCGTCATAGGGCAGCCGGGCCAGCAGCGGGCCTTGGCCCATGGCCGAGGGCCTCGTAGGCCGCCCAGATCCCTGAACCGGGGCCCTTGCCCGGCAGGGTCGACAGGCGCTGGCCGATCATCGGTTGCGCGATCCGGTCGCGGACCGACTTCCCCAGAAAGACCGGCTCGAAGTCGACCGCGCCTGTCACGGCGTCGCGATGGATCTCTGTCAGGACGATGACGTCCAGATCGCTGGTCAGTTCCGCGAGGTCGATATCCCTCAGCCGGACCCCGTCGCCGCGATCCGAGGCCTGCCACATCAGAAAGACCCGGCGCAGGGCGCCGGGCAGTTCCGCGAGTGTGAAGTCTGTTTTATGCATTTTTGGCCGCCGACCCCAATCCGGAAGCCCACCTGCGAAAACAATGCGGATCCATGCGGGCCTTGCCAAGCGCCGCGTGTCCCGTCGGCGGATGTGCGCTGAACCCGGCCCCTTGGGCGGCGGTTGACAGAACCGGCGCGGGCAGAGAGTCTTCGGGCAAGCGAAAGGGGGCAGGGCGGCAATGCACAGGACCGGCGACCGGGGTTCACCGACCATCAGCGCGCCGTGGCCCGGACGCGCCCCCGATCATGCAGGCGCCCGCCTTGCGCTATAGCCGTTTCGCCCTGCTGACAGAGCCGGCACGGCCCTCGGCGGCCCTGTGGCGGCTGGCGCTGGGGCTGGTGGTCGTTCTCGCGGTGACGCTGGGGCTGTCGCGCGGCGTGGTGGCGCTGGTCGAGGGGCTGGCGCCGCCGCGCGCGGCGGCGGCCTTTCTGGACGCGCTGACCCATGCGGAGGATCCGCTGGGCATGCTGGCCCTGCTGGGGCTGACCGGGGCACTGGGGCTGGCGACGCTGGTGGTGGCAGAGACCATGCACTGGCGCGGGCTGCAAAGCCTGCTGGGGCCGTGGCCGCTGTTCCGGGCGCAGGCACTGCGCGTGGCGCTGGCGCTGGTGGCGCTGAATGCCGCCGTGGCGCTGCTGCCGCCCTGGCCCCTGCGCGCCGCCAGCGAGCCGGGGCTGGACCCCGGTCTCTGGCTGGCGCTGCTGCCGCTGACCCTGCTGGCGCTGCTGGTGCAGACCGGCTCGGAAGAGCTGTTCTTCCGCGGCTACCTGCAATCGCAACTGGGCGCGCGGCTGAGAACGCCTGTGGTCTGGCTGGTCGTCCCCTCGGCTCTCTTTGCGCTGGGGCATTACGCGCCGGGGCACTACGGCGGCAATGCCGCGACGATCGCGCTGTGGTCCTTTGTCTTCGGGCTTGCCGCCGCCGATCTGACCGCGCGGGCGGGGTCGCTGGGTCCGGCGATTGCCCTGCACATGGTCAACAACACCATGGCCGTGGCGGTCGTGGCGCTGTCGGGCGACATGTCGGGGCTGGCGCTTCGGTTGTACCCCTTCGGCGTCGGGGACGAGACGGCGCTGGCGGCGCTTCTGCCCGCCGATCTTGTCCTGATCGGCCTCAGCTGGCTGGCCGCGCGCCTCGCGCTGCGGCTCTGACGGGCGCCCCCGGCACGGGGCGGGCCGCTGGCGCGGGGTGGGCCGGGATCGGGCGGCGCCACGCCGGGGCAACGGGCCCGGGGCGTGGCGGAGAAACCGGCATCGGCGGCTCCGTGCGTCCGGGCCCCCAAAGAAGAACGCGGCCCGATGGGCGGGCAAGATTGCAATTCGACGCAGCCCGGCATAAGTCACGCCCAAGAGCGAAGCCGAGGCTGTCATGAACTGGATTACCAACTACGTCCGACCGCGGATCAACTCGATCTTCTCGCGCCGCGAGGTGCCCGAGAACCTGTGGTCCAAGTGCGACGGCTGCGGCACCATGCTGTTCCACCGCGAGATCAGCGACAATCTGAACGTCTGCACCAATTGCGGGCACCACATGCACATCACGCCGCGCGACCGCTTCTTCGCGCTGTTCGACGGCGGCGTCTTCTCCGAGGTCGCGGTGCCCGAGCCGACGGTCGACCCGCTGCATTTCCGCGACCAGAAGCGTTATCCCGACCGCCTGAAGGCCGCCCAGAAGGCAACCGGAGAGCGAGAGGCGATGCTTGTCGCGACCGGCGAGATCGGGCGCACGCCCGTGGTCTGCGCCGCGCAGGATTTCAGCTTCATGGCCGGCTCCATGGGCATGTACGTGGGCAATGCCATCGTCGCCGCCGCCGAAGAGGCAGTGCGGCTGGGGCGCCCGCTGATCCTGTTTTCCGCCGCCGGGGGCGCGCGCATGCAAGAGGGCATTCTCAGCCTGATGCAGATGCCGCGCTCGACCGTGGCGGTGCAGATGCTCAAGGAACGGGGCCTGCCCTATATCGTCGTGCTGACCCATCCGACGACCGGCGGGGTCACCGCCTCTTACGCGATGCTGGGCGACATCCAGATTTCCGAACCCAATGCGCTGATCTGCTTTGCCGGGCCGCGCGTGATCGAACAGACGATCCGCGAGAAGCTGCCCGAGGGCTTCCAGCGCGCGGAGTACCTGCTGGAACACGGCATGCTCGACCGGGTCACCGACCGCCGCAAGATGCGCGAAGAGCTGATCGTGATGTGCCGGATGCTGATGAAGATGGCGCCTCCGACATGGGGCGACCTGCCGCCGCCGGGACCGGAGGACGAGGCCGCCTCGTCGCCCGCCGCCCCTGCCACGGATGCGAAGCAGGGCTAGGCCATTGCCGCCCCGCGTTGTCGTTTCGTCCTTTTTTCCCGGGGTACGCCCATGACGCCGAATGCGAAGTCCGATGTCATCCTGCAACGGATGATGGACCTTCATCCCAAGATCATCGACCTTGTGCTGGACCGGGTCTGGCGTCTGCTGGAGGCGCTGGATCATCCCGAACGGCGCCTGCCGCCGGTGATCCATCTGGCCGGAACCAACGGCAAGGGCTCGACCCAGGCGATGATCCGCGCCGGTCTGGAAGGCGCGGGCAAGCGTGTGCACGCCTATACCTCGCCGCACCTCGCCCGGTTCCACGAGCGCATCCGGCTGGCCGGTCAGCTGATCACCGAGGATGACCTGAGCGCCGTGCTCGACGAATGCTACGAGGCGAACGGCAGCACGCCGATCACCTATTTCGAGATCACCACCTGCGCGGCGCTTCTGGCCATGGCGCGGACCCCGGCGGACTTTACCCTGCTGGAAACCGGCCTTGGCGGGCGGCTGGACGCGACCAATGTCGTCGACCGCCCCGCGATGACGGTCATAACCCCCATTTCCATGGACCACGAAGCCTTTCTGGGCGACACGCTGACCAAGATCGCGACCGAGAAGGCGGGCATCCTGAAGCGCGGCGTGCCCTGCGTCGTCGGCCCGCAGCCGGATCCGGCGATGGAGGCGATCGAGGCGCGCGCCGCCCAGCTTGGCGCACCGCTTCTGGCGCATGGCCAGCACTGGCACGTCTGGGAAGAGAATGGCCGCCTTGTCTATCAGGACGAGACCGGCCTGCTGGACCTGCCGCTGCCCGCCCTGCGGGGGGCGCATCAGGTGCAGAATGCGGGGGCCGCGCTGGCGGTCCTGCGTCATCTGGGCATGGGCGAGGATGCCTTCGAGGCCGCCATGACCCGCGTCGACTGGCCCGCCCGGATGGAGCGCCTGTTGGCCGGGCCGTTGGTGGGGCTGGCACCGCGGGCCGAACTTTGGCTGGACGGCGGTCACAACCCCGCCGCGGGCGAGGCGCTGGCTGCGCTGCTGGCGCAGATGCCGGAGCGCCCGACACACCTGATCTGCGGCATGCTCAACACCAAGGACGCGCGCGGCTTCCTGCGGCCCCTTGCCGGTCAGGCGACCTCTCTGACCGGGGTTTCGATCCCCGGAGAGACCAATACCCTGTCCGGCGAAGAGACGGCGAAGCTGGCGGCGGATTGCGGCCACCACACCCGGACCGCGCCCTCGGTGGCGGCGGCCCTGACCGCCATCACCGACGCGACGCCCGAGGCGCGGGTGCTGATCTGCGGCTCGCTCTACCTTGCCGGATACGTGCTGCGCGACGCGCTCTAGGCCTGTCCGGGGCTTTCCATCCTGCCGCGCTGCTGCACCGGGTATCGGTTCGGTGCAACAGCGCGACAGCCTCGTTTCCATCGCCGGGATGCTCTGCGAGAAGGCCAATATGCCGGACCGCGTCTTGTCGCGAACGGCGCCTTGCCGGTCCGCTCCGGCCGTCTGCGCCGCAGGACGCGGCGGGCTCTGCCGAAAAAATGACTCTCTATCCGTAGGTTAGCCGAAAAAATGCGCCACCACACCTTGACAGCGGCCCAAGATATTGACGTGAGGCCATGGAGTCACCTATAAATGATGCAGCTTGCGGTGGGACTGCCAATCATCAGCCGCGGCGACTGGGGGACTGCCAATGAATGCGCGTGATGGGGCGTGGGTGAAAGCCTGCGTGCCGGTGGAAGAGTCTCGGGGTCTGACATGATCCGCATGGTTGCTCTTGGCATCGGTTTCCTCAGCGTGACCTACGTGCTTCTCTGGACCGTGGGCGAGGCCTCGGAACAGACGCCGGACGAGGCGGTCAGCCGGGCTGCGTCGCTGCCGCCTGGTCTTGCCCCCGCTCTGCCGACCGCCGCGCCGATGACCCTTGCCGACCCCTTGCAAAGGCAGGCCGACATGGCCCTGCCCACACCGGATTGACCAGAATTATCAAGCAGGCAGAAGACGACCATAACAGAGCAGACCTGAGGGCCCTTCGTGGCCCTCTTTTTTGCCCGGTCCTCAGGTGCCCCAATCGGCGGCCTGCATCTCGCGCAGGCGCGAGGCGGTGCGTTCGAACTCGAAGCTGCCCGACCCCTCGACGTACAGGTATTCCGGTTCCGCCGCCGCCGAGGCGATCAGGCGCACGCGGGCCTCATAGAGGGCGTCGATCAGCGTCACGAAGCGCCGGGCCTCGTTGAAGTTCTGCCGCGACAGGCGCGGGATGTCTTCGAGGATCAGCACGCGCACACTCTCGGCCAGCTTCAGGTAATCCGCAGGCCCCAGCGCCTTGCCGCAGAGCGTGAAGAAGCTCGCCCGCGCGACGCCGTTGTAATAGCGCGGCAATTCGATCTCGCGGCCCTTGACGTGCAGGGTCAGGGTCTCTTCCTGACCCGGGGTCAGTTCCGACCAGAGCGCGTCGATCCCGGCCCGCGCGGCGCTGTCGGCGGGGGCAAAATAGACCTGCGCGCCGGACAGGCGATCCTGCCTGTGATCCTTGTCAGAGGCCAGTTCCCGCACTTCCATCCGCTCTTTCAGGAGGGCGATGAAAGGCAGGAAGAGCTGGCGGTTCAGCCCGTCCTTGTACAGATCGTCCGGCACCCGGTTCGAGGTCGTGACCACCACCACGCCCGCATCGAAGAGCCGCTCGAACAGGCGCCCCACGATCATCGCATCGGTGATATCGGTGATCTGCATCTCGTCGTAGGCCAGCAGGCGGACAGAGTCGCTGATCTCTTTCGCGACCGGCTTGATCGGATCCTCGACGCCTTCTTTGCGCAGCTCGTGGATGCGCGTCTGCACCTCTTGCATGAAGGCGTGAAAGTGGACCCGTCGGGCGGGCACGGTCAGGCTTTCGACGAAAAGATCCATCAGCATCGACTTGCCGCGCCCGACGCCGCCCCAAAGGTACAGCCCCTTGGGCGGTTCGGGCGCGCGGCGGAAGAAGCCGCGCTTCACCGGCTCTGCCAGCGCGGCGCGGATGCGTTCGAGCGCGGGCAGGACGGCGCGCTGCGCCTCGTCGGGTTTCAGGCGGCCCTCGGCGACGCGGGCCTCGTAAAGCTCTGTCAGCGTTGTCATGATCCGGCTTTAGCGCGGGCGGGGCGGCTTGTGTAGAGGGGCCGGTCATCAGGGCCGTTGAATGCCCGCATCATGCTTTCGCATTTGACGTCGGGGCGAAACGGGTGAAAAAAGGTCAGATATGCAGACCTGAAAGGCCCCGCCATGGATCGCCAAGCCCCCCTTATCACCCCCGTCCTGCTGGTCGGCTGCTTTATCATCCTCGTGTCTTTCGCGGTGCGGGCCAGCTTTGGCGTCTTCCAGATCCCGATCGCCGAGGAATTCGGCTGGGCGCGGGCCGAGTTCAGCCTTGCCATCGCGATCCAGAACCTGGCCTGGGGCATCGGGCAGCCGCTGTTCGGCGCGGTGGCCGAGAAGGTCGGCGACCGCAAGGCCATCGTGCTGGGCACCGCCTTCTACGTGGCGGGCTTGCTGCTGTCAGCGATGTCCGAGACGCCCTTCGCCATGCAGGCACTGGGAGGTGCTGGTGGGCTTCGGCATCGCGGGCACCGGGTTCGGCGTGATCCTGGCGGTCGTGGGCCGCGCCTCCTCGGACGAGAACCGGTCCATGAGCCTGGCCATCGCCACCGCCGCCGGATCGGCGGGGCAGGTCTTTGGCGCGCCGGTGGCAGAGGCGCTTCTGGCCGTCATGCCGTGGCAGGGGGTCTTCGTGGTCTTCGCCGCCGCGCTGGTCGCCATGCTGGCGACCCTGCCGCTGATGAAGTCGCCCGAGGCCGCCAGCAAGGCAGAGCTGCAGGAAGGCATGGGCACGATCCTCGGCCGGGCGGCGCGCGACCCGTCGTTTACGCTGATCTTCCTCGGCTTCTTCTCCTGCGGCTATCAGCTGGCCTTCTTCACCGCGCATTTCCCGGCCTTCGTGACAGAGATGTGCGGCCCGATCCTGCCGGGCGGTATGCTGCACGGGCTGGGGATCACCACGACCTCGGCCCTGGGGGCGGTGTCGATCTCGCTGATCGGGCTGTTCAACATCATGGGCACGCTGCTGGCGGGCTGGCTGGGCAAGCGTTACACCAAGAAATACCTGCTGGCGGGCATCTACACCCTGCGCACCCTCGTGGCGGCGGCCTTCATCATGCTGCCGATCACGCCAACCTCGGTGCTGGTCTTCTCGGCGGTGATGGGGGCGCTCTGGCTGGCGACGGTGCCGCTGACCTCGGGCCTTGTCGCGCATCTTTACGGCCTGCGTTACATGGGCACGCTTTACGGGATCGTCTTCCTCAGCCACCAGATCGGCGGCTTCCTCGGCGTCTGGCTGGGCGGGCGCTTCTACGATATTCACGGCGATTACACGATGGTCTGGTGGATCGGCGTGGGCGTCGGTGCCTTCAGCGCCATCGTGCACCTGCCGGTGCGCGAAAACCGCCCGGCCTCGGCGGTGCAGCCCGCCTGAGCCCGGTTGTGACCCGGTCCGGGCCGCGACGCGATAGCCCGGCGCGGTCGGGCGCGGCGGCTGTCAGCCCGGGCAGGCCGGGATCGGAGGGGCTGGCTGTCGCGGCTCGGGCCCTGCGGTTGCGCGGCGAAGGCCGGCCCTGCCCCGCGGTCAGCCTGCCCGCCATGTGTCGAGGATATGGCGGGCGGTCATCAGGTCCAGATGCGCGCCGCCGCCGTTCTTGCACAGCGTGATCTCGTCGTCGCTTTGCCGTTCGAAGCGGTCGAGGTCGTAGAAATCCGCGCGGATCGCGTCGCGGGTGATGGCGCCCGAGGCCAGCGGGATCTTCAGCTCGCCGATATGGTCCACCGTGGTGGCAAGGCTGTCGACGTAAAGCGTGGCGCGCTGCAGGGCGGTATCGTCGGCCTCGCGCATGTCGGGGCGGTAGGCGCCGATCAGGTCGACGTGCTGGCCCGGTTGCAGCCAGTCCCCCTTCAGCACGGGGTCCGTGGACATGGTGGCAGAGCCGATGATGTCGGCCCCGGCCACAGCCTCTTCGAGGTCTTCGGCCCATGCGATGCCGTGGTTTTCGGCAAAGGCGCGGGCCTTGTCCGGCGTGCGGTTCCAGACGGTAAAGCGCGCCTGCGGGAAGGCCGCGCCATAGGCGGCGATCAGCGAGGCGCCGACGGTGCCCGCGCCGACGATCAGGATCTCGCGGCTGTCGGGCCGGGCCAGTCGGCGCGCCGCCAGCAGGCTGTCCCCGGCGGTCTTCCACTTGGTGACCAGGTGGAAATCGACCACCGCCACAAGCGCCCCGTCCGTATCGTCGAAAAGGTTCACCGCCCCGCCGACCATCGGCTTGCCCTCTGCGGGGTTGCCGGGAAAGACCGTCGCGGCCTTCACCGCCAGCCCCAGCCCGTCGATCCAGGCCGAGCGGTTCAGCAGCGTGTCCTTGCCGCGATAGAGAAAGACGTCGGCGATCTCTGCCCGGGGGCGCCGGTGGCCCTCTGCCGGGGCATCGGTCAGGGCCAGCCAGTCGAGCCGCTGTTCGCCTTCGTCGAAGGAGATGATCGTGGTCATGTGGTCTCGCTTTCCGTCAGAAGTCTGCCGCCCGTCGGCCATGCGGCCCGGCGCCCGGGTCCGGTAGACAGGGGGTTTTGCCTGCCGCGTGCCCCGGTGTCCCCGGCGCAGAACAGGACGTTGCCCGGCAGGCCGGTTGCCTGCGGCGCAGGGGCAGGGGCCGCCGGGGTGGCCTTGGCCGCGCGCCCGTGCCCGGTGGGGAAGGCCCGGGCGATTGCGGACGGGCAGGGCGGGGCGCTGTCCCGTGTGCCGGTGCCAAGGTCGGGCAGCGCGTCGACCGGCCCGCGCGCGGCGCAGGGGGCGCGCGACAGCCGGACCGGGCCCGGGGTCATTGCGCCGCCTTTGCCGCCTGTCGCACGGCGTTTTCCAGCGCGTTCAGAAAGCGGCTGCGGTCGGCCTTGGTGAAGCCCTTGCCGCCGCCCTGCCGGAACGGGTCGGCGGCGCGCAGGTCGGCCATCAGGTCGCGCATGGCCAGCTGCTGGCCGATGTTGCGCGCGTCCAGCACCGATCCGTCGTGCCGCAGCACCTGCGCACCCGCCGCGACGCATTTCGCCGCCAGCGGCATGTCAGAGGTCACCACTACGTCGCCGGTCTTGGCGCGGTCGGCGATCCACATATCGGCCACGTCCGGCCCGTCGGGCACGATCACCGTTTCGACCAGCGGATTGCGCGAGGGGCGCAGCCCGCCGTTCGACACCAGCTTCAGCGGCGTCTTGTGGCGGGTCGCGACCCGTTCGGCCTCTTCCTTCACCGGGCAGGCATCGGCGTCGACATAGACCACCATGGCTCAGCCCAGCAGAGCCTCGGCATGGAAGGCGACGTGCTCTTCCATGAAGGTCGAGATGAAGAAATACGAATGGTCATAGCCCTTCTGCATGCGGAAGGCGCCGTCCTGCCGCCGCTGCACCATGGCCTCTGCCAGGGTCTCGGGTTTCAGAAGGTCGAGGAACTGGTCCTCTGTCCCCTGATCGATCAGGACCGGGCCGTCGAAGCCCTTTTCCGCCATCAGCAGCGAGGAATCATGCGCCCGCCATGTCGTCTCGTCGGCGCCAAGGTAGGCCGCGAACTGCTTGCGGCCCCAGTCGCTGGCGGTCGGGTTGGCGATCGGCGCGAAGGCCGAGACGCTGGCAAAGCGGCCGGGCAGCGACATGGCAAGGGTCAATGCCCCGTGGCCGCCCATCGAGTGGCCGCTGATCGCCTGCCGGTCGAGGTCGACGGCAAACTGTTCACCCAGCAGCGCGGGCAGCTCTTCGGCGACGTAGTCCCACATGCGGAAATGCGGCTTCCAAGGGTCCTGCGTGGCGTTGACGTAGAAGCCCGCGCCCTGCCCAAGGTCATAGGCATCGTCGTTGGCCACGCCTTCGCCGCGCGGCGAGGTGTCGGGGAAGACCAGCGCGATGCCATAATCCGCCGCCCAGGCCTGCGCGCCGGCCTTGGTCATGGCGTTCTCATGGGTGCAGGTCAGGCCCGAAAGATACCACAGCACCGGCACGGGCACATGGCGCGCCTCTTCCGGCAGGAACAGCCCGAAGGTCATCTCGCCCCCGGTGGCCTTCGAGGCATGGGAATAGACGCCCCGGACCCCGCCAAAGCACGCGTTTTCGGATATGGTCTGCATCGGTCCTCCGGGCGCGGCGTTCCGGGCCGCGCTGACTGGATTGGTTGTCACGGCGCGCAGGGCACCGGGTTCACGCGCCGTACCGTGCCATGAAGGTGTCGACGGCGCCATCCACAATCCGGGCGATTTCCGGCTTCGACGGCATGTCGCGCACGCCGAACAGCAGCTTGATCCAGATATCCGCCTTGCACAGCTCGGCGAACTGGTCGGCGGCCAGCTCGAGGTCGTCGATCCTGACCTCGCCGCGCTGCACCGCGGCCTCCAGATAGCCGACGAGCGCGCCGTGCATCAGCTGCGGCCCGCTCTGGTAGAACTGGCGGCCCAGCTCGGGGAAACGGTCGGCCTCTGCCACGCAGATGCGGAAGATCCGCTGGCCCATCTCGGAATAGATGAACGACAGGAAGTGATGCGCGGCCTTGGGCAGCACCTCGCGCGGGGGGCGGCTGAGGTCGATGGACAGCATCGCCTCGTCCGCCTGACGGCAGCACTGGCTGGAGGCGACTTCCATGAACAGCAGCCGCTTGTCCGGGAAATAGCTGTAAAGGGTGGCCTTGGATACGCCAGCCTCGCGCGCGATGTCGTCGACGCTGGCACCTTCAAAGCCGTCGCGCATGAAGACCTCACGCGCGCCGTCCAGTACCTGCTCGAACTTGCGCCCTTTGCGGACGACAGCCTCTGCGGTCATGCAGACCCTCCTTTGACCGGACCGACTATAAACCGTTCAGTTCAGACCGGGCAAGGAGCCCCTTACCGGCAAAGCGCGGTGTCGGTCGTTGTGCAGCCCTGGGTCGAAACGTCCGGATGTGCCACCGGTTCCGGAAAGGTCAGTTCGGGCAGGTTGATCGGGCTGGCGGTCGCGGCAAGCGGAAGGGCAAGCGCAAGGGCGGCGGCGGTAAGGATACGGGTCATTGTCTGTCTCCAATATAAACTGAACCGTTCTGTCCAGTTATCTAAACCGATCAGTTCAGAATGCAAGGGGGCTGACGGATTGCCGCATTGCGGCAAAGGTCGGATATCCGGGCTTGCAGTTCCCGCCTCTCTCAGTAGATTAGAATCATTCTAATCCGAGGCCCCAGCCATGTTTTCGATCTATCGCCGCCGCATCGACGACCTTTCCGAGCAGGAAATCCTCGCGCTCGCCATTTCCTCGGAAGAGGACGACGCGCGCATCTATCGCAGCTATGCCGCGCGCCTGCGCGACGACTACCCCGACACCGCGCGGGTCTTCGACGGCATGGCCGCCGAAGAGGACGGCCATCGCGGCCAGCTGATCGCCCTGCACCAGAAGCGCTTCGGCGAGGTGATCCCGCTGATCCGTCGCGAACATGTGGCGGGCTATTACGCGCGGCGCCCGGTCTGGCTGGTGGAAAACCTCTCGCTGGAGCGCATTCGCGAAGAGGCGCAGGCTATGGAGCAGGACGCCGAACGCTATTACCGCGAGGCGGCGAAGCGGGTGAGCGATGCGGGCACGCGCAAGCTGCTGGGCGATCTCGCCGCGGCAGAAGCGGGCCACGGGCACACGGCAGAGCGGCTGGCGGTCGAGCACCTCGGCCCCGACGCGCGAGAGGCCGAGGGCCGGGCCGAGAAGCGGCAGTTCGTGCTGACATGGGTCCAGCCGGGGCTGGCGGGGCTGATGGACGGTTCCGTCTCGACGCTGGCGCCGATCTTCGCGACGGCCTTTGCCACGCAGGACACCTGGACCACCTTCCTGGTGGGGCTGGCCGCCTCTGTCGGCGCGGGCATCTCGATGGGCTTCACCGAAGCGGCCTCGGACGACGGGGCGCTGTCGGGTCGCGGCTCGCCGGTCAAGCGCGGCATCGCCTCGGGGGTGATGACGGCGGTGGGCGGGCTGGGCCATGCGCTGCCCTACCTGATCCCGCATTTCTGGACAGCCACCACGGTGGCGCTGATCGTCGTCTTCATAGAGCTTTGGGCGATTGCCCGGATCCAGAACCGCTTTATGGAAACGCCGTTCTGGCGGGCCACCTTCCAGGTCGTTCTGGGCGGCGCGCTGGTCTTTGCGGCGGGCGCGTTGATCGGCAGCGGATAGGGACATCGCGGGACACCTTGCGGGGATGTGCGGCCAGCCCCACGACCGCGCGGGGCTGCGGCGCTTGCCCGGTGCGGCGGGACTGGGTAATGGTTCAAAGGTCTTATCATCCGGTTCGGGAGGAGCCGTTGACCCTGTCCAGACCCGCCGCGCAGGGGCCAGCCGCATGAGGCCTGGCCGCTGCCTTCTTGTTCTTGGCCTGTTGTGGCTTGCGGGATGCGCGCCGGTCCCCGGTGCGGCCCCGACAGGGGCGGGCGGCAAGGGCCTGCTGTCCGGTGCCGTCGACGGGGCCGCGGCGCCGAAAGCGGCGAAACCGCTGCTGCGGCTGACATTGGCCGGGGGCGACGTGCCCGTGGTCCCGCCCGAGGGCTACTGTATCGATCCCAAGTCCCGCAGGGGCGGCGCGCAGCGGGGCTTTGCCGCCATCGCCTCTTGCCGCATCCTGACCGGCGGACAGGTGGGCGGCTATGTCGAGCCGGTGCTGATTACCGTCGCCGCCGGATCGCGCGGCACGGCGGAGGACCTGCCCTCGCCGGAGCTGCTGGCCAAGGCCCGCCGGGCGCCGCTGCTGTCCGGCAGCCGGACGCCGGATGCGGTCATTGCCCATCTCGGGCAGGGCGGCGCGGCGATCCTGCCCGGCGGCGACCCGAAGCACTGGCGCACCGTCTTCGTGCTGGACGACCGGCTTGTCGGGGCGGCGCTTTACGCGCCTGCGGGCAACCCCATGGCGGGACCGGAGGGGGCGGAGCTGCTGATGCGGCTGAAGGCCCGGATGGCTGCAGAGGTGGCGAAACCCGCGACGCCCAAGGCAGCGCCCGGGGCGGCCCCCAAGGCAGCACCCGGGGCAGCACCCGGGGCGACAGCGCCTCAGCGCAGGAAACGCGGCCTCTTCGCCGGATTGACGCAGCGGTGAGCCCTTCACGGCGCGGAAAGACCCGGTTGCTATATCCGGCCCGTCCCGGCGCCTTGCACTTGTCGACGGTGCCGGGCATTTGCTTTAGTGGTTTCCGATATGGAAACAAATGACGGCTTGCCGGGAAACGGACGCGCGGGGCGATGACGAAGCAGCAGGGATGGATCGACCGGGCGGTCTTTGCCACGGGCCTCAGGCGCTGGACCCGCGCCGCGCGCGAGGCGCGCGAGGCCGACCTGCCCGTCCTGCGGCGCCAGCGCGCCCGCGCCCGCCGCCTGCGCAGCCAGCTCGACGCCCTGATCCATGTCGCGGAGGAACGGCTGGCGCTGCCGCTGATCGGCAATCAGGCCTTTCCCAGCCCGCCGGATTCGGACTGGGCCTGGCGCCCGGAACTGTGGTGCGGGCCGCTGCCGGTGGGCGGCATCTCTTCGGTGCCGTCGAACAGTTCGCTGGGCCGCGAGGCGACCCTGTTCCACGATTGCCAGCACTCTGAAATGACCCTGCGCCAGATCCGCAACCAGCGCGAGGCGGACCTTGCCGCCTACGGGTTGCGGCTGGACGTCTTCCGCTTCGACGGGTCCTACCTGTCGCTGGCCGTCGACCTGCCGGAGCACGTCGGCCACGGGCTGAAGCGCGACCACCTGATCCGGGTGCGGACCATCGTCGAAATGGAAAAGCCGCTGGAGATCTTCGCGCGGCTCAATATCAAGCATGGCCCCAATACCGAACAGATCGTGCGCGAGCTGCCGCTGGGCGCCGAGTCGGTCGAGGTGGAATTCGACCTCGCCTACACCCGGCTGAACGAAAAGCGGGTCGAGCGCCTGTGGCTCGACCTGATCTTCGAGGGGCCGGAGATGAACCAGGTGATCCTGCGCGACCTGACCTTCAGCCGCCGCAAGCGGGCCGCCTTGTGAGAGGGACCAGATGAGCGCCTATACACTGACCAAGACACGTTTCCCGGAAGGCGTGTGGGAGGGGCTGCTGGTGGCCTCGGAGGATGGCGCCCCCGCCCCCGAGATCGCGGTGACCCTGCACGACAAGCCCGTCGGCGGCGTCACGGTGACCGAAACCACAAGCGCCGGTCGCTGGGCGGTCGAGGTGCCGGTACCGGTGCAGGCGGTGGGGGACGGGGTGCAGACCTTCCTGATCACCGACGCCCGGGCAGGGGGTGCTGGACAGCTTCACCCTGATCGCCGGAGAGGCGCTGGCCGATGACATCCGCGCCGAAGTGGACCTGCTGCGGGCAGAGCTGGACATGCTCAAGCGCGCGTTCCGGCGGCATTGCCCGGAAACCACCTGAGACGCGGCAGGCGGGCCGGTCGGGACCGCGCCGGACGGGCCGCCGGGGCCGCGTGACCGCGCAGCCATGCGCCCCTGTCGGCGCGATGCCGGGACAGGGCGAATGGTCGGGCGCCCCGCTGGTCCGATTGCGCAGACCCCCGATCCGTGCCGCTAGGCCGATGCCCTGTTTCGCAAGCCGCAGGGACAGCCCCGGCGCCACCCGGTACGGCGCCGCCCCCATCCCGCCCCATTGACCCCGGCGCCCCGCGGCGTAGTCTGCGCCCAGTCACCGCAGGAGCCGCCATGAATCCGACGCGCGCGATCGCGCTGAAACTGACCTCGGTTGTGCTGTTCACCATCATGGCCTCGCTGATCAAGGCGACCGCCGATGTGGTGCCAACCGGCGAAGCGGTGTTTTTCCGCAGCTTCTTCGCGATGCCGGTGATCGTTGGATGGCTGTGGATGCGCGGCGACCTCAGCACCGGGCTGAAGGCAAAGTCCTGGGGCGGCCACAGCTGGCGCGGGCTGCTGGGGGTCTCGGCCATGGGCTGCAACTTCGCCGCCCTTGGCCTGCTGCCCCTGCCCGAGGTCACGGCCATCGGCTTTGCCGCGCCGATGCTGACGGTCTTCGCCGCCGCGGTGCTGCTGGGCGAGCGCCTGCGCCTGTTCCGCACCGCCTGCGTGCTGCTGGGGCTTGTCGGCGTCATGGTGGTGCTGTGGCCGCGCCTGTCGCTGGACAGCCTCGAAGGGGCGGCGCTGTTCGGCGTGATGCTGGTGCTGGCCTCGGCGGCCCTGCGGGCGCTGGTGCAGGTGCAGATCCGGCGCATGATCCAGGTCGAGGAAACCTCTGCCATCGTCTTCTATTTCTCGCTGACGGCGACGCTGTTCTCGCTGCTCACGCTGCCCTTCGGCTGGGTCTGGCCGGCGCCATGGGCACTGGCCATGCTGGTGGCCTCGGGGCTGATTGGCGGGGTGGCGCAGATCTTCCTGACCTCGGCCTACCGCTTTGCCGGGGCATCGGTGGTGGCGCCCTTCGACTATGCCTCGATCCTCTTCGCCATCGTCTTCGGCTGGGTCTTCTTCGCCGAGGTGCCGACGCCCATGGTGATCCTGGGCTCTTCGATCGTGGTCGCGGCGGGCGGCCTGATCATCTGGCGCGAACGCCAGCTGGGCCTGCGGCGCGGGCAGGCGCGTTCCAACATGACGCCGCATGGCTGAGGCGCCCGGGCTTGGTGGGCCGCAGTGGGGCTGCCCCCCAAGCCCCGGGGCCTGACGGGAAGCCGACTGCGGCGGGCCGGTCCCGCAACGGCGGTTGGTGTGACAGATGCGCGACACGACCGGTCCGCGACCGCCGGGGGCGTGGCGGGGTTTCCTTGTTTCAAAGGGGGCAGCGGGGCGGGGCCTAGAGGTCCAGCGCCTCCGCCGCGACATAGGCCGGTCGCAGCAGCGAGCGGCGGAAGCGGCCCAGCGGGAAGCGCCCGGGCGGCTGGCTGAGGAAGGTGGGGCAGTCTGCCGGGGGCTCGCCCCGGACCATGGCGGCGACGCTGGCGCCCGCATGGGTGCCCATGGCAACCCCATTGCCGTGAAAGCCCATGGCGGCAAACAGGCCGGGGGCCTCGGGCACGGCACCGACGAAGGGGGTCAGGCTGCGCATCAGGCAGACCAGCCCGTCCCATTCATGGGTGATCTCCACGTCGCGCCAGGCGGGAAACAGGCGGTGAAAATGCTGGCGGATGCGGCGGCTGAGGCTGGCGCGCTCGCGCCGGGTGGCCCGCAGCCCGCCGCGCATGCCAAAGAGAAAGCGGCCCTCGGGCAGCATGCGGAAGTAGTGCAGCAGGACGCGTGAATCGTAAGCCATGCGGTCGCTTGTCCAGCCCTGCGCGGCGCGCTCGCCGTCGGTCAGCGGGCGGGTGACGATGACGCTGGACTGCGCGGGCAGGTAGCGCCCGGCCAGCCAGTCCGGCAGGTCCTCGGAGGAATAGCCGTTGGTGGCAAGGATCACCCGCCGGGCGGTTATGCGCCCCGTGGGCGTGGTCAGGTGCCAGCGCCCGCCTTGCGGCGTGAGGGCCGTCACCGGGCTGTCCGAGTGCAGCCCGGCCCCGGCGGCGCGGGCCGCCACCGCCAGCCCGGCGTGATACTTGCGCGGGTTCAGGGCAAAGCCGAGCGGCAGGTGCAGGGCGCCGTGCCGGTGCCGCCCAGCCCGTGGTCCGCAAGGGCCTCGGGCGGGATCAACAGGGGCGTGACGCCATAGGCCCTTGCCAGATCCGGCATCTCTGCCCGCAGGGCCGCAAAGGCGCGGGGCTTGTGGGCCAGCAGGACTTCCCCGTCCGAATGGGTATCGGCGTCGATCCCGAAGCGGTCGATCAGGGCGCGGGCGCGGGCGACGGCGGCCTTCTCGGTCCCGGCCCAGGCCTGCGCGGCGCCGGACCCGAAGCGGCGCTCGATGGTGGCGGGCGAGGCCTTGGCGCCGCCGAGGCAGCAGAAGCCGCCATTGCGGCCCGAGGCGCCGTAGCCGGGATGTTCGGCCTCCAGCACCGTCACGGCGGTGCCGGCTTCGGCCAGATGCAGCGCGGCGGAGAGGCCGGTGAAGCCGCCGCCGATCACCGCGACCTCGGTGCCGGCATCGCCCTCGGGGCGGCCCCAGTCGGCGGCGGGCAGGGTGCCGGCCCAGTAGCAGGCGCCCTGCGGCCCGTAGGCCGCCGGTTCGTAGAGGCGCCGCATGTCAGCTGGTCCGGACGGCGGCCTGTTCCTCGCGCGCGCGCTGGACGGCGCTGCGCTTGGAAATCAGCGAGGCGGTGATCACGCCGACCGTGACGATACCGATCATGATGGTCGACAGCGCGTTGATCTCGGGGCTGACCCCAAGGCGGACGGCGGAGAAGACCTTGATCGGCAGGGTCGTGGCGCCGGGGCCGGTGGTGAAGGAGGCGATCACGAGGTCATCGAGCGACAGCGTGAAGGCCAGCAGCCAGCCCGAGATCACCGCGGGGGCGATGATCGGCAGGGTCACGAGGCGGAAACTGTCGAAGGGCGAGGCGCCAAGATCCAGCGCAGCCTCTTCCAGCGACATGTCGAAGCTGGCAAGCCGCGAGGAGACCACCACCGAGACGTAGCACATGGCGAAGGTGGTATGGGCAAGCACGACCGTCAGCACGCCGCGATCCAGCCCGATGCCGATGAACAGAAGCAGCAGCGACAGGCCGGTGATGACCTCGGGCATGACGAGCGGGGCGTAGATCATGCCGGAAAACAGCGTGCGCCCCGGGAAACGGCCCGCGCGGATCAGCACATAGGCCGCCATGGTGCCCAGCACCGTGGCCAGCGTCGAGGAAAAGAAGGCGACGCGCAGGGTGACCCAGTGCCGCGTCGAGGAATTCCTCGTTGCGCAGGAGTTCCCCGTACCACTTGGTCGAGAAGCCCGCCCAGACGGTGACAAGGCGGGAGGCGTTGAAGGAATAGACGACCAGCAGCACCATGGGCAGGTAGAGGAAGGCGAAGCCCAGCGTCAGCGAGGTTGTGTTGAACCACGAAAAGCGTCTCATGCGCGGCCTCCGTCGCAGGGGGCTCTGCGCCCGCCCTGCGGGCTCCCCCGGGATATTTCGGGACAGAAGAAACGCGGGATCATTGGTCGGCCTCCCGGGCCTTTTCCTCGGAGCGCTGGAACAGGACGATCGGGACGATCAGGATCAGCAGCAGGATCACCGCCACGGCGCTGGCGACGGGCCAGTCGCGGTTGGAGAAGAACTCCTCCCAGAGGACCTTGCCGATCATCAGCGTGTCGGAGCCGCCCAGAAGCGAGGGGATGACGAATTCGCCGAGCGCCGGGATGAAGACGAGGAAGCAGCCCGCGATGATGCCGCCCCGCGACAGCGGCACGGTCACCAGCCAGAAGGCGGCGAGGCGCGAGCAGCCGAGATCTTCGGCGGCCTCGAGCAGGCTGGAGTCGAGCTTTTCCAGCGCCGCGTAGATCGGCAGGATCATGAAGGGCAGGTAGGTGTAGACGATGCCGATGTAGACGGCGGTATTGGTGTTCAGGATGGTCAGCGGTGCGTCGATGATCCCGAGGCCCAGCAGCAGCTGGTTCAGCGTGCCGTCGGTCGAGAGGATCCCCATCCACGAATAGACGCGGATCAGGAAGGAGGTCCAGAACGGCAGGATCACCAGCATCAGGAGTGTCGGGCGCCATTCCGGCGCCGCGCGGGCCATGCCGTAGGCCATGGGGTAGCCCACCGCGAGGGTCAGCAGCGTCGAGATCAGCGCGATCTTGAGCGAGGAAAGATAGGCCTTCCAGTAGAGGTCATCGGTGGCGAGGAAGGTGAAGTTCTCGAAGTCGAGCCCGGCAAAGAAGGTTGCGATGCCCTGCCACCCGGCGGAAAGGTCGAGTTGCGGCATGTAGGGCGGGCGCGCCAGGGCCACGTCCGACAGCGAGATCTTCAGCACGATCAGGAAGGGCACGAGGAAGAGCGCCAGCAGCCAGAGATAGGGCAGGGCGATGAGGGTGAGGCGGCGCATCACTGTGGCCTCACTCTTCCAGGACCACGCCGGCGGTGGCGGTGAAGCCGACCCAGACCCGGTCTTCCCAGGTGATGTGGCGCCGTGCGATGCGCGTGGCATTGACCATCTGCGCCTTGACCATCGTGCCGCCCGCGATCTCGACATGGTAGGTCGAGACATTGCCGAGGTAGCCGATGTCGATGACCTTGCCTTCCAGCGTGTTGGCGCGGTCGGGGCGCTCCCGTGCGATGGTCAGCTTTTCCGGGCGCAGCGCCAGCACGACCGGCTTGCCGTCCAGCGCGGGGTCGCCATTGGTGGAGATCAGCGGCGGCTGGCCCTCGGCCCAGTGGATCTCTATCCCGCCGGCGGCGATGCCGGGGTCGGTGGCGGGCGGCGCGGCCTCGGCGCTTTCCTCGGCGCTGGGCGGCGGAAGCTGGCGGGGTTGGTCGGCCAGTGGCCTCGCGCTTGCCGAGGATCGGCTGCAGCAACGTATCGTGCAGCCATGCGCCCATGGCATTGGGCTGGGCGCGGGGTGTGTCGGGCTGCGGCGCGGGCGCCGTGGCGGCCGGGGGCTCGGGGTCCGGCGGAGGGGCGGCGGGTGCGGGGGCCGTTGGGCGGGCCTTCGCGGTGCCGCGGATCAGGTTCACGTCGCCGATGAAATCCGCCACGTAGACGGAAGTGGGTGCCTCGTAGATCTCGGCGGGGGTGGCGACCTGCACGATGCGCCCCTCGTCCATGACGGCCACGCGGGAGGCGACGGTCATCGCCTCTTCCTGATCGTGGGTCACGATGATGAAGGTCGTGCCGGTCTTTTCCTGGATGTCCATCAGCTCGAACTGGGTCTCTTCGCGCAGCTTCTTGTCGAGCGCGCCCAGGGGTTCATCCAGAAGCAGCAGCTTCGGCGCCTTGGCGAGCGAGCGCGCCAGCGCCACGCGCTGCCGCTGGCCGCCCGAGATCTGGTGCGGTTTGCGCTTGGCGAAGCGGTCCAGCCGGGTCAGGCGCAGCATTTCTGTCACGCGGGCGTCGATCGTCTCTTTGTCCTTGCCCTCGCGGCGCAGGCCAAAGGCGATATTGTCGTAGACCGACAGATGCGGGAACAGCGCGTAGCTCTGGAACATCATGTTCACCGCGCGCCGGTTCGGCGGGACGTGGCCGATGTCCTGCCCGTTCAGCAGGATCTGGCCCTCTGTCGGTTCCTCGAAGCCCGCGAGCATCCGCATCATCGTCGTCTTGCCGCAGCCCGAGGGGCCGAGCAGGGCGAAGAATTCGCGTTCGTAGATGTCCTGCGTGAGGTTGTCGATTGCGGTGAAGTCGCCGAAGCGCTTGGTGACATTCCGGAACTGGATCAGCGGCTTGGCATCCGGGTCGGTCCAGGGGGCAAAGACGGTGTCGGCCATGGGGTCTTTCGCTGGAAGGAAGGACCCGCGCGCCGTGGGGCGCACGGGCCGGGAAGGGGCGTCAGGTGCCGGACTTGATCCTGGTCCAGAGGCGCGTCAGGTTGCGCTGCTCGCGCGGCGGGAAGGGCGTGACGGTGTAAAGCGTCTCGAGCGCCGCCTCGTTGGGGTAGATCGCGGTGTCGCCGATCACGTCCTCGACCAGGAAGTCCTGCGAGGCCTTGTTGCCGTTGGCGTAGTAGACGTAGTTCGACGCCGCGGCCATGTTCTCGGGGTCCATGATGAAGTTCAGGAAGGTATGCGCGGCGTCCGGGTTCGGCGCGTCGACCGGGATGGCCATCTGGTCGAACCACATCAGCGCGCCTTCGACCGGTGCGTTATAGGCGATCTCGACGCCGTTGCCGGCCTCGGCGGCGCGGTCGCGGGCCTGCAGGATGTCACCGGACCAGCCGAAGGCCACGCAGATGTCGCCGTTGGCCAGAGCGTTGATGTATTCGGACGAGTGGAACTTCTGGACATGGGGGCGGATCGCCATCAGCACCTCTTCGGCCTTGGCCAGCGCCTCTTCGTCCTTGCCGTCCGGATCGGCGCCCGCGTAGGTCAGGGCCGCCGGGATGATCTCTGTCGGCGCGTCCAGCATGTGGATGCCGCAGGCGGCCAGCTTTTCCGCATTCGCCGGGTCGAAGATCAGCGCCAGGCTGTCGATGGGCGCATCCTCGCCCAGCACGTCCTGCACCTTGGCCAGGTTCACCCCAAGGCCGGTGGTGCCCCACATGTAGTTGATGGAATATTCGTTGCCGGGATCGTAGGTCGCCGTCCGCTTGGAGATCACGTCCCACATGTTGCCCGCGTTCGGCAGCTTTTCCATATCCAGCGGCTGGAAGGCGCCCAGGGTGATCTGGCGTTGCAGGAAGGTGCCGGTGGGGACCACCACGTCGTAGCCGGAGCCGCCGGCGAGCATCTTCGTTTCCAGCACCTCGTTCGAATCGAAGACGTCGTAGATCAGGTCGATCCCGGTCTCTTCCTCGAACTTGGTCAGCAGGTCTTCGTCGATGTAGTCGGACCAGTTGTAGACACGCACTTCCTCTGCCCCGGCCACAGAGGCCAGCAGGGCGAGGGCGGCAGTTGCCGTCGTCAGGGTCTTGGTCATTGCGTTCTCCCGTTGGTGGCGGGGTCTTTGGCGCCCCGTCCCCGGATTTGATCATAAGTTGCGTAAGCTGGCAACTTCGGCGATGTTTCCACGGGTGACGAACCGGCGCAAGAGCGCGGCGCGCAGGGGCGCTGAAGCGAGAGGCAGATGGCGGAAAAAGCGACAGAGACAGCGGGGCGGGCAGGCCCCCCGGCGCATGAGCGGGTCTATCGCGACCTGCGCGAGATGATCCTGTTCGGGGCGCTCATGCCCGGCGAGGCGGTGACCATCCAGGGCCTGGTGGAACGCACCGGCGCGGGCATGACCCCGGTGCGCGAGGCGCTGCGCCGATTGACCGCCGAGGGCGCGCTGCGGGCGTTGGGCAACCGCCGCATCGCGGTGCCGGTGCTGGACCGCGCCGCGGTCGAGGAGCTGACCGAGGCGCGGCTGGCGCTGGAGCCGCGGGTCGCCGCGCGGGCGGCGCTGCGGGCCGGGCCGGGGGATGTCGCGGCGCTGACCGCGATCGACGCGCGGCTCGACTCCGCCATCGCGCGGGGCGACATCGAGGCCTACCTGCGCGAGAACCACGCCTTTCACGCCCGCATGAACGCGGCGGTCGGGGCGCCGATCCTGACGGCGATGATCGAAACGCTGTGGCTGCGGTTCGGGCCCTCGTTGCGGACGGTCTGCGGGCAGTTCGGGACGCGGCAGTTGCGGGACATGCACAAGGATCTGATCGCGGCGCTGGCGGCGCGGGATGCCGGGGCCGCGGCGGCGGCGCTGGAGGGGGATGTGCGGCAGGGGATGGACCTGATCGCGGCGGCGCTCTGACCCCGGGGCGGCGTCCCTCTGTCCTGCGGACATTCGGCCCGCCCGCCCCGGCGATCCCCCTTGCGGCAGCCTGCGGGGCAGGGCGGCGAAACCGGGCCTTGGCGAAGCGCCGAAAACGGTGATTCGATTGACAGTGCGGAATTTGATCATATTCTGCGCGCCAAACCCGCAAAGGAGTGCCCGATGACCCTTTTGACCGCCAATTCCCCGACCGCAGAGCTTCAGGCGCTGGATGCGGCGCACCATATGCATCCCTTCACCCACGGGCAGGAGCTGGGCGCCAAGGGCGCCCGGGTGATCACCCGGGCCGAGGGCTGCTGGCTGACCGACAGCGATGGCAACCGCATCCTCGACGCCATGGCGGGGCTGTGGTGTGTGAACGTGGGCTATGGCCGCAAGGAACTGGCCGAGGTGGCGGCGAGGCAGATGCAGGAACTGCCCTTCTACAACACCTTCTTCCAGACCACCCATGTCCCCGCCCTGAACCTTGCCGCCAAGCTGGCGGAACTGGCGCCGGGCGACCTGAACCACGTCTTCTTCGCCGGTTCGGGGTCCGAGGCGAACGACACCAACCTGCGGATGGTGCGCACCTACTGGGCCGAGAAGGGGCAGCCGCAGCGCGACGTGATCATCTCGCGCTGGAATGCCTATCACGGGTCTTCGGTCGGCTCGGGCAGCCTTGGCGGGATGAAGGGCATCCACATGCAGGGCGGCCTGCCGATCCCCGGCGTCCACCACATCGACCAGCCGAACTGGTGGTCCGAAGGCGGCTACAGCACCCCAGAGGCCTTTGGCCTTGAACGCGCGCGGGCGCTGGAGGCGGCGATCCTGGAAATCGGGCCCGACCGCGTCGCGGCCTTCATCGCGGAACCGGTGCAGGGCGCGGGCGGCGTCATCGTCCCGCCGGAAACCTACTGGCCCGAGGTGCAGAAGATCGTCGACAAATACGGCATCCTGCTGATCGCCGACGAGGTGATCTGCGGCTTTGGCCGGACCGGCGAATGGTTCGGCTCGCAGACCATGGGCATCCGTCCCGACATCATGACCGTCGCCAAGGGCCTGTCGTCGGGCTACATCCCCATCGGCGGCTCGATCGTCTCGGACGAGGTGGCCAGCGTCATCGGCAACACCGAGTTCAACCACGGCTATACCTACTCGGGCCACCCGGTCGCCTGCGCGGTCGCGCTGGAAAACCTGCGCATCATCGAGGAGGAAGGGCTGGTGGAGAAGGTCCGCGACGACACCGGCGTCTACCTGCGCGAACGCTTCGAATCGCTGACCGATCACCCGATGGTGGGCGAGGCGAAGATCGTTGGCATGATGGGGTCCATCGCCCTGACCCCGCAGAAGGAAACCCGCGCGCCCTTCAAGGCCGAGGCCGGGACGGTCGGCTTCAAGGTGCGCGAGCGCTGCTTCGCCAACAACCTGATCATGCGCCATGTGGGCGACCGGATGATCATCTCTCCGCCGCTGGTGATCTCGCGCGAGGAAATCGACACGCTGATCGAGCGCGCCTGGCAGAGCCTCGACGAGGGCTATGCCGCGGTGAAGGCGGAAGGCCTGTTCGAACCCGCCTGAAGACGGCGCCGCAATTTCGGCGCGATTGCCTGTCAGGGTTGAAACACGCGGCGCCTCCGGTCCTTCCGGGAGCGCTGTCTTGAATGGATCGGGACGGATTGGATGACTCGGATTGCGGTACTGGTAGACGGGGACAACCTGTCTGCCGACTATGCCGACCACATATTGAAACTGGCAACTGTGCATGGACGGATCGACGTTGCGCAGGTTTATCTGAACGCGGCACGACCTTCTGACTGGCTGTCGGCCCCCGGCTATCGCGCGGTACACGCGGGCACCGGCAAGAATGCCAGCGACCTGCTGCTTGGGCTCGATGCGTTGGAACTGGCGCTTTCCTGCGGCATCGAGGGGTTCGTGATCGCCAGTTCGGACGGGGACTTCGTACACCTCGCGCAGCGGCTGCGGTATCACGGTCACAGCGTCCACGGTATCGGCCAGACAAAAGCGCCGATGGGCTTCCGCAGGGCCTGCAGCACCTTCGCAGTCCTCCCGCCGCTCTTGACGACGAAGGCCGGCGCGGACGCGATCACCGAGGTGGACCGCAACGCCCGAGCCCTGATCCAGCGTAACAGCCGGGGCGGGCAGGGCATGCGTATGGCAGACTTCGGCGTGCAGATGAGCAGGGAATTCGGGGCGCGGGTCAGCCAGATGCCGGAACGGACATGGCGCGCCTACCTGTCTGCCCGCCCGGCACTGTACAGCGTCGGGCCGAAAGGACCCGACGCCATGGTGCGCTTCCTTCCGGAAGGCTTCGCCCTGCAATAGCAAGGCCCCGGGTCTCAGGTCACCCGGTGCGGGGCGCCGGTGGCCATGTTGGTGCCGATATAGGGCTGTTTCGCGCCCTTCCACGCGCCAAAGCCGCCCTCCAGATGCGCGACGCGGGCCATGCCCGCCTCGATGGCCGCGCGGGCGACCTTTTCCGACCGCACGCCAGAGCCGCAGTGGAAGACGATGCGCTTCTCGGACTGGCCGGGCAGGGCGTCGGCCTTGAAGAAGGCCATGGGCATCAGCAGGGCGCCCTCGATATGTTCGAACATGTATTCCTGCGGGGTGCGGACGTCGATGACGACGATCTCGCCCTCGGCGAAGGCCTGGGCCACCTCGTCGACGGTCCAGGTTTCGAGGATGGATTGTCCGACTTCTTCGGTCTTCATGGCTGTCTCCTTCAGAAGCTGTTCGCGGGGATCTTGAAGTAACTGGTGCCGTCGTCTTCCGGCGGCGGCAGCTGTCCGGCCCTCAGGTTGACCTGAAGCGCGTGCAGCATCCGGTCGGGCAGGGTCAGCGTGGCGTCCCGTTTGTCGCGCAGGGCACAGTAGTCGGCGCGCGAGATGCCGCCGCCGAGGTGCTTGTTGTGGGTGCGGTGTTCGGCCACCGTGGCTTCCCACGCCGGATCGCTGCGGTCGCCGACGGGCGGGTAATCGTGGCCGACGAAGAGGCGCGTATCGTCGGGCAGAGCGAGAATCGCCATGAGCGAATCGTACAGCTCGGAGGACGAGCCGCCGGGAAAATCCGCCCGCGTGGTGCCGCTGTCCACATGCATGAAGGTGTCGTGCACGAAGGCCGCGTCGCCCATGACATAGGTCACCGATCCCAGCGTATGGCCCGGCGACAGCATCACGCGGACCTCGATCTCGCCCAGCATGAAGGTCTCGCCGTCCGCGAACAGGCGGTCGAAATCCGCCTCGACGTCGAAGGCCTTGGGCAGGTTGTAGATGCCACGCCACAGCCCGGCGATCTCGCGGGTTTTCTCGCCGATGCCATTGGGGGCGCCGGTCTGCCGTTTCAGCCAGTGCGAGGCCATCATGTGATCGGCATGGGGGTGCGTGTCGAGCACCCGGGCCACCGTCAGCCCCCGGTCGCGCACGAAGGCCAGCACCTCTTCGGCGCTGTCGGTGCGGGTGCGGGCGCTTTGCGGGTCGAAGTCGAGCACCGTGTCGATCAGCGCTGCCTTGCCGGTCTTCGGGTCGGCGGCGACATACATGATGGACCCGGTGTCCTTGTCGTAGAACCCGGTGACTTCAGGAGATCCTGCGCCGGTCGCGGCGCTGGTGCGGGTGAACATGACGTACTCCGGTCCGTTTCGCATTCTCTGTATTGAATGTGAAGCAGGGATTTTGGTTCCCTGCAATGCGAAATTCCGGTTTGTCGCTCGGCGGCGCGCGCCGTTGCTCAGCTGTGGCCGACCGCGTCCCGCTTCCGGGGCGCGGCGGGTCTGTTCGGCTCAGGCGCGGTGGCGTACCGCGGATACCGTACCGGAACCAGGTCTTTGCGAAATCCTCGCCATACATGGCGGAAATGCACTCGTAGGTTATGCGCGGAACCAGCATCGTTCCCTCCTTTGTTATGCGCTAACAGAATTATTAACGCAGGAAAGTGTCCGAGGGTATAAGACTTTTGTTCAAATCTTGCGTCAGGCTGCGGATTGCACCGAAACATTCCGTGACGCGACCCGTTCCAGAATCAAGAGGCCCCTGCTAGGTCTTGTGGAATGAATAACCATAGCCCCAATATGCGCCCGGAGATCCGGCAGTTGGACGAGGCGGCGATCAACCGGATCGCGGCGGGCGAGGTTGTGGAACGGCCCGCCTCTGCCGTCAAGGAGCTGGTCGAGAACGCCATCGACGCCGGGGCCCGGCGCATCACCATAGAGATCGCGGACGGCGGCAAGACCCTGATCCGGGTCACCGATGACGGCTGCGGGATGACCGGACAGGACCTGCCGCTGGCGCTGTCGCGCCATGCGACCTCGAAGATCGACGGGTCGGACCTGCTGAACATCCACAGCTTCGGTTTCCGGGGTGAGGCGCTGCCCTCGCTGGGGGCCGTGGGCCGGCTGACGCTGCAAAGCCGCGCCGAGGGGCACGAGGCCGCGTCCCTGTCCGTCGAGGGCGGGCATCCGGGTGCGGTGAAGCCCTGCGCCCTGAACGGCGGCACGGTCGTCACGCTGCGCGACCTGTTCTTTGCCACCCCCGCGCGGCTGAAATTCCTGCGCAGCGACCGGGCCGAGATGCAGGCGATTTCCGACATCGTGAAGCGGCTGGCCATGGCAGAGCCCTCGGTCGGCTTCACCCTGAAAGACGTCTCTGGCGGGGCGGATCGCGTGACCTTCCGGGTCGATCCCGAAACCGGCGACCTTTTCGACGCTCTGCGCGGGCGGCTGTCGCGAATCATGGGCACCGAGTTCACGGAAAACGCCCTGCCCATCGACGCGGAGCGCGAAGCCGTGCGGCTGACCGGCTACGCGGCGCTGCCGACCTATTCGCGCGGATCGGCGGTGGCGCAGTATCTCTTCGTCAACGGGCGCCCGGTGCGGGACAAGATGCTGATCGGCGCGCTGCGCGGCGCCTATCAGGACTTCCTGTCGCGCGACCGCCACCCCGCCGTGGCGCTTTTCGTGGATTGCGAGCCGCACCGGGTCGACGTCAACGTGCATCCGGCCAAGTCCGAGGTCCGCTTTCGCGAGCCGGGCGTTGTGCGCGGGTTGATCGTCTCCGGCCTGCGGCACGCGCTGGCAGAGGCCGGGCACCGCGCCTCGACCACCGTGGCAGGCGCGACGCTGGGCGCCATGCGCCCCGAGGCCCCGGCAGAGCCGCGCGTCTACCAGATGGACCGCCCCGCGCCGGGCCGCTGGTCGCCGCCCGTGCCGCCCTCTGCCGCCGCGCGAGAGGCGGCCTTTGCCGCGCAGGCCCCCGGCTTTGCCGAGATGCAGGCCGACTGGTCCGCCCGCGTGGTCGAGCCAGAGCCGGAAGAGGCCCCGCCCACCGCGCTGCCGCTGGGGACCGCGCGCGGGCAGGTGCATGAGAATTACATCATCGCCCAGACCGCCGACGGCATGGTGATCGTCGATCAGCACGCCGCGCATGAACGGCTGGTCTACGAGAAGCTGAAGCGCCAGATGGCCGAGAACGGTGTCGCCGCGCAGGCCCTGCTGATCCCCGAGATCGTGGAACTGTCATCCGACGACGCGGGCCGCCTGCTGGCCGTGGCCGAGGATCTGGGGCGCATGGGCTTCACGCTGGAACCCTTCGGCGCGGGGGCGGTGGCAGTGCGCGAAACGCCCGCGATCCTGGGCGAGGTCAATGCGCAGGCGCTGATCCGCGACATCCTCGACGAGCTTGACGACACAGGGGAAACGGCGCTGGTGCAGGAGCGGCTGGAGGCGATCCTCAGCCGCGTCGCCTGCCATGGCTCGATCCGCTCGGGCCGCCGGATGCGCGCCGAAGAGATGAACGCGCTTCTGCGCGAGATGGAGGCGACGCCGCATTCCGGCCAGTGCAACCACGGGCGTCCGACCTACGTGGAACTGAAGCTGGCGGATATCGAGCGGCTGTTCGGGCGCACATGATCCGGCTGGGCACCTTCGAGGTTTCTCTGGAAGATCCCCTGACGCTGGCGGCGCTTGGCCTCGCCCTGCTTGTCCTGTTCCTGCTTTGGCGCGCAGCGCGGGCGGCGTCGCGCTCTGCCCGGATGATCGAGGCGTTGACGCAGCAGACCGGCACCATGGCGCATCGGGTGCAACGGCTGTCCGACGGGCAAGAGCGGTTGGCGGGCGGGTTACACCATGTCTCCGAGGGGCAGGCCAGCAGCCAGACCGCCATGCTGCAACTGATGGAGCAGCGCCTTGCCGAGGTGCAGGAGCGCATGGCTGAGAGCCTGCACGGCACATCCCGGCGCACCGCCCATTCGCTGGGCGAGCTGCGCGAGCGGTTGCAGGTGATCGACAAGGCGCAGGCCAATATCACCAAGCTGTCGGGCGACGTGCTGTCGCTTCAGGACATCCTGTCGAACAAGCAGACGCGGGGCGCCTTCGGTGAAATCCAGCTGAACGACATCGTCGCCAAGGCGCTGCCCTCGGACAGCTATACGCTGCAGGGCACGCTGTCGAACGGGCGGCGGGCGGATTGCCTTATTCACCTGCCGCAGCCCCCGGGCCCCATCGCCATCGACGCCAAGTTCCCGCTGGAAGGCTATGAGGCGCTGCGCAGGGCCGACAGCGACGAGCGCCGCCAGCGCGCGGCGCAGGGGTTCCGGCTGGCGGTGCGCAAGCATCTGCGCGACATCGCCGAACGCTACATCATCGAGGGCGAGACGGCGGACGGCGCGCTGATGTTCCTGCCCTCCGAGGCGGTCTATGCGGAACTGCACGCGCATTTCCCCGAAGTCGTGCGCGAGGGGTTCAACCTGCGGGTCTGGATCGTCTCGCCGACAACCTGCATGGCGACGCTGAACACCATGCGCGCGATCCTCAAGGACGCGCGGATGCACGAGCAGGCGGGTGCGATCCGCAAGGAGCTGCACCTGCTGTCCGAGGACGTGGACCGGCTTTCGACCCGCGTCGGCAACCTCGACCGGCATTTCGGGCAGGCTTCGCGCGATCTGGAGGAAATCCGCATCAGCGCCGACAAGGCGGGAAAGCGGGCGCGGCGGCTGGACAACTTCGACTTCGAGGATCTGGCGCCCGAGACGCGGAGCGTCTTGCCCGCGACGGCGCCCGGAGAGTAGCCCGCGCGACCCGGGGGGAGACAGCGCGCCAGTCTCTGCTACCATGACAGACAGAATCACGCAGCCGGATCGTGGCAAGCTGTTCGAATCCCGAGGGGTTTCCCGACGGGATTGGCGGCTGTAGCCACGGCAAGAGCGAAACAATCTTGCGTGGGATGCCATTGGGAGGTGGTAATGTTTAAGGTTGAACTATTGCCATGCGTCTGACGCATGGAGGCTATGCGCGACACCGGCTGCCGCTGCGACAGGCTGGCTGCTAGGACAGGATCCAGCAATGATCGGTCTGGGGAGGCGCGCTGGTCAGCTGACTCCTCCCGATTCCACAAAAAGTATGGTTTAAGGCTAAACCATAAATTGCGCAGAATGCGCGAAAGGGAAGAGGACACATGAAAGACACCCCTCAGGACATCGACCCGACCGAAAGCCAGGAATGGCAGGAGGCCATCGAGGACGTCATCATGCGCGACGGTCCGGACCGGGCGCATTTCCTGCTGGACAAGGCGGTGCAACAGGCGCGCGCGGCGGGCGCGATGCTGCCCTTCTCGGCCACCACGCCCTACCAGAACACGATCTCGCCCGATGACGAGGTCGAGGTCCCCGGCGACACCGAGATGGAATGGCGCATCCGCACCATCAACCGCTGGAACGCCATGGCCACGGTGGTCAAGCGCAACAAGGAAAGCAGCGAATACGGCGGCCACATCGCCTCTTTCGCCTCGTCCGCCGCGCTGTACGACATCGGTCTCAACCATTTCTGGCGGTCCAAGTCGGCGATCCACGGCGGCGACCTGGTGTTCTTCCAGTGGCCACGTGATCCCCGGCATCTACGCCCGGTCCTTCATGGAAGGCCGCCTGACCGAAGAGCAGATGCTGAACTTCCGCTCCGAGGTCGCGGGCGAGGGGCTGTCCTCTTACCCGCACCCCTGGCTGATGCCGGATTACTGGCAGTTCCCGACCGTCTCGATGGGCCTTGGCCCGCTGATGGCGATCTATCAGGCGCGGTTCATGAAGTACCTCGAGAACCGGGGCCTGATCGAAAAGCAGGACCGCAAGGTCTGGGCCTTCCTCGGCGACGGCGAGATGGACGAGCCCGAAAGCCTTGGCGCCATCCACCTTGCGGCCCGCGAGGGTCTCGACAACCTGATCTTCGTGGTCAACTGCAACCTGCAACGCCTCGACGGCCCGGTGCGCGGCAACTCGAAGATCGTGCAGGAGCTCGAAGGCAACTTCCGCGGTTCCGGCTGGGACGTGATCAAGCTGCTGTGGGGCCGGGGCTGGGATGAACTGCTGGAGCAGGACACCAGCGGCAAGCTGCGCCAGCTGATGGATGAAACCATCGACGGCGACTACCAGACCTTCAAGTCGAAGGACGGCGCCTATATCCGCAAGCATTTCTTCGGCAAGTACCCCGAGACCGCCGAGCTGGTGAAGGACTGGACCGACGACCAGATCTGGGCGCTGCGCCGGGGCGGTCACGACCCGAAGAAGGTCTACAACGCCTTCCTGCGCGCCACCAAGGCCAAGGGTCAGCCCACCGTCCTTCTGGTCAAGACCGTCAAGGGCTACGGCATGGGCACCGCCGGTGAGGGGCAGAACACCACCCACCAGCAGAAGAAGATGCAGCTGGACCAGCTGAAGGCGATGCGCGACCGCTTCAAGATCCCCGTCACCGACGAGGAACTGGAAAAGGACATCCCCTTCGTCACGCTGAACAACGCGCAAAAGGCCTATATGGCCGAGCGGCGCAAGGAGCTGGGCGGCGCCTTCCCCAAGCGGGAAACGGAATCGCCGAAGCTGGAGATCCCGCCGCTGGAGACCTTCAAGAAAGAGCTTCAGTCCTCGGGTGAGCGGGAATTCTCGACCACCATGGCCTTCGTGCGCATCCTGACGACGCTGCTGCGCGACAAGAAGATCGGCAAGAACGTTGTGCCGATCGTGCCGGACGAAAGCCGCACCTTCGGGATGGAGGGGCTGTTCCGCTCTGTCGGCATCTACAATCCGAAGGGGCAGCTTTATACCCCCGAGGACCGCGAGCAGATGTCCTACTACAAGGAATCGGCGGACGGGCAGGTGCTTCAGGAAGGCATCAACGAGGCCGGCGCCATGGCCGACTGGATCGCGGCGGCAACCGCGTATTCCAACCACGGCGTGCCGATGATCCCCTTCTACATCTACTACTCGATGTTCGGCTTCCAGCGGATCGGCGACCTGGCCTGGGCCGCAGGCGACAGCCGCGCGCGCGGCTTCATGCTGGGCGGCACGGCGGGGCGGACCACGCTGAACGGCGAGGGCCTGCAGCACGAGGACGGCCACAGCCACATCCTTGCCAGCACCATCCCGAACTGCATCACCTATGACCCGACCTTCAGCTACGAGGTCGCGGTGATCGTGCAGAACGGCATGAAGCGGATGTATCAGGATCAGGAGGACGTCTTCTTCTACCTGACCCTGATGAACGAGAACTATCACCACCCGGAAATGCCGATGGGCGCCGAAGAGGGGATCCTGAAGGGCCTCTACCGCATGTCCAAGGTGGCGAAGCCGGGCAAGAAGCACGTCAACCTGATGGGCTCGGGCACGATCCTCGTTCAGGCGCTGCAGGCGGCCGAGATGCTGAAGGAAGACTTCGGCGTCACCTCGGACATCTGGTCGGCGACCTCGTTCAACGAGTTGGCGCGCGACTACCAGGATTGCGAACGGCACAACCGCCTCAATCCCTTCGCCGAAGAGCGGGTGCCCTACATCACCCAGACCCTGACCAATGTGTCCGGGCCGATCATCGTCGCCACCGACTACATGAAGAACTACGCCGAGCAGGTGCGCGGCGCGGTCAAGCAACGCTTCACGGTGCTGGGCACGGACGGTTTCGAGCCGCTCTGACAGCCGCGTGAACCTGCGCCGCTTCTTCGAGGTGGACGCAAACCACATCGCGGCGGCGGCCATGGTCGACCTGTTCCGCGAGGGCGCCGTCTCCGAGAAGGACCTGCAGGCGGCCCTGAAGAAATACGACATCGACGGCGGCAAGCCGAACCCGCGGCTGAGCTGATCGGGACTGGAGGAAGAATACATGAGCACAGAAGTCAAAGTCCCCGATATCGGCGATTTCAACGAGGTTCCGGTGGTGACCGTTCTGGTCAGCGTCGGTGACACGATTGCCGAAGAAGACCCGATCGTCGAACTGGAGAGCGACAAGGCCACGATGGAGGTTCCCTCCTCCGCCGCCGGTGTCGTGAAGGAAATCAGGGTCGCCGAGGGTGACAAGGTCTCCGAAGGCTCGGTCATCCTGATTGTCGAGGGCGACGGCGCGGGCGCCGCGAAGGAACAGAAGAAAGAGGAACCCAAGGCCGAGGCGCCGAAGGAAGAGCCCAAGCCCGCCAAGCAGGAAAGCTCTGCCGCGCCGGTCACCGATGCGGGGTTCTCCAAGGTCCATGCCTCGCCGTCGGTCCGGGCCTTTGCCCGCCGGGTCGAGGTCGACCTGAACCGCGTCAACGGCTCGGGACGCAAGGGCCGCATCCTGCGCGAGGATGTCGAGAAGGCACTGAAATCCGCCGCTCCGGCTGCCGCAGGCGCGCCCGCGCAGGGCGGCATGGGCATCCCGCCGATCCCCGCTGTGGACTTCTCGAAGTTCGGCCCGGTGGAAGAGGTCGAGATGTCCCGGATCAAGAAGATCTCGGGCCCCGCGCTGCACCGGTCGTGGCTGAACATCCCGCATGTGACGCATAACGACGAGGCCGACATCACCGACCTCGACAAGTACCGCAAGGAAATGGACACGATGGCCAAGGAAGACGGCTATCGCGTGACCCTGCTGTCCTTCGTCATCAAGGCCAGCGTCTCGGCGCTGAAACAGCATTGGGAGTTCAACTCGTCCATCCATCCCGACGGCGACAAGCTGATCAAGAAGGACTTCTACAACATCGGTTTCGCGGCGGACACGCCGAACGGCCTGATGGTCCCGGTGATCAAGGACGCCGACCGCAAGGGGCTGGTCGATATCTCGAAAGAGCTGATGACCCTGTCCAAGGCCGCCCGCGAGGGCGAGCTGAAGTCCAAGGACATGCAGGGCGCAACCTTCACGATCTCGTCTCTGGGCGGCATCGGCGGCACGTCCTTCACGCCAATCGTGAACGCGCCCGAGGTGGCGATCCTTGGCCTGACCCGGTCGAAGATGCAGCCGGTCTGGAACGGCGAGGAGTTCGTGCCGCGCCTGATGCAGCCGCTGTCCCTGTCCTACGACCACCGTGCCGTGGACGGCGCCCTGGCCGCACGCTTCGTCGTGACGCTCAAGACGCTGCTCGGCGACATGCGCAAGCTGATGTGGTGAGGTGAGGAATATGGAAGTCAAAGTACCCGATATCGGTGATTTCAAGGATGTTCCCGTCGTCACCGTGCTCGTTGCCGTCGGCGACGAGGTGAAGGAAGAGGACGCGCTCCTCGAACTGGAGAGCGACAAGGCCACGATGGAAGTGCCCTCGCCCGCGGCGGGCAAGGTCGTGGAAATCAAGGTGAGCGAAGGCGACAAGGTGTCCGAAGGCTCTGTCATCATGGTGCTGGAAGGCGCCGATGCCGGTGACTCGGACGGGGCCGCCAAGGAGGCGCCGAAAGAGGCCCCGGCCTCGGACGCGCCGAAATCCGTCGCGGCGACCGGCACGGCCTCCGGTCAGGGCGACATCCATGCCGAGGTGGTCGTGCTGGGCTCTGGCCCCGGCGGCTACACGGCGGCCTTCCGCGCCGCCGACCTTGGCAAGAAGGTGGTGCTGATCGAGCGCTACCCCTCGCTGGGCGGTGTCTGCCTGAACGTGGGCTGTATCCCGTCCAAGGCGCTGCTGCATGTCGCCAAGGTGATCACCGAGGCCGAGGAAATGAGCGCCCATGGCGTGACCTTCGGCAAGCCGAAGATCGACCTCGACGAGATCCGCGCCTTCAAGGACGACGTGGTCGGCAAGCTGACCGGCGGTCTGGAAGGGCTTGCCAAGGGCCGCAAGGTGACCACCGTGCAGGGCGTCGGCAAGTTCACCGGCCCGAACATGATCGAGGTCACGGGCGACGACGGCTCCGGGACCGTCAGCTTCGACCAGTGCATCATCGCCGCCGGGTCCGAACCCGTGGACCTGCCCTTCATCCCGCATGACGACCCGCGGGTGATCGACAGCACCGGCGCGCTGGAACTGGCCGACATTCCGGGCCGTATGCTGGTGCTGGGCGGCGGCATCATCGGGCTGGAAATGGCCTGTGTCTACGATGCGCTTGGCAGCAAGATCACCGTGGTCGAATTGATGGACCAGATCATCCCCGGCGCCGACAAGGATATCGTCAAGCCACTGATGACCCGCATCAAGGACCGCTACGAGAACATCTTCCTGAAGACCAAGGTCACCGCCGTCGAGGCGCAGGACGACGGTCTGAAAGTCACCTTCGAGGATGACAAGGGTGAGAAATTCTCGGACACCTTCGACAAGGTGCTGGTCGCGGTGGGCCGCAAGCCCAACGGCAAGCTGATCGACGCCGAGAAGGCCGGTGTGGCGGTGGACGATCGCGGCTTCATCGCCGTGGATCGCCAGATGAAGACCGGCGTGGGCCATATCTTCGCCATCGGCGACGTCGTGGGCCAGCCGATGCTGGCGCATAAGGCGGTGCACGAGGGCAAGGTCGCGGCAGAGGTCGCCAGCGGCGAAAAGCGCTTCTTCGATGCCAAGCTGATCCCCTCGGTCGCCTATACCGACCCCGAGGTCGCGTGGTGCGGGCTGACGGAAACTGAGGCCAAGAAGCAGGGCGTGACATACGAAAAGGGCGTCTTCCCCCGGGCTGCCTCGGGTCGCGCGCTGTCGCTGGGCCGTTCGGAGGGCGTGACCAAGCTGCTTTTCGATCCCGAGAATGACCGCGTGATCGGCGCCTGCATCGTCGGCGTGAACGCCGGCGACCTGATCGCCGAGGCGGCGCTGGCCATCGAGATGGGGGCCGATGCCACCGACCTTGGCCACACGATCCACCCGCACCCGACCCTGTCGGAGACGGTGAATTTCGCGGCCGAGATGTTCGAGGGCACGATCACCGACCTGATGCCGCCCAAGAAGAAAAAGCACTGACCGGCCCATATGGTGCAGATCAGGCGCGCGGCCCCGTGACGGGACCGCGCGTTTTTGCTTTCCCAGGGGGGCGGATCGGCCTGCGACGTGGTCTGGTTCCGGCAATCGGGGCGGGCGGTCGCCGGTCAGATGCCCAGAAAGGGCTGCGCAAGCCTTGGCAGCCATCCCTTGAACCGCAGCGGTGCGTCGGTCACCGCAAGGCAGATGCAATCCTCGGACACATCGGCCACCGGCATATGATCCAGATCGGCATCGGCGATCTCGATATCGCCCCGGGCAAAGCGGCCTTCCTCGTCCTCGAAGGCGCCCTGCAGCACCAGCGTCAGTTCCAGCCCGCGGTGGCCGTGGTCCGGGACCGCGGTTCCGGCGGGGATATACAGCAGCCGCGCGGTGGCCTCGGTCGAGGTCGGCAGAACCGCCTGCCGCACCCCCATGCCGACCGACCGCCAGCGCACGCCGTCGATGCCGCCGGAGAGGTAGCCCTGCAGGGGCGCGGGCAGCGTACTGCGGGGCGCCGGGGCGGGGCGGGGCTCGGGGCGGGCGCCGCGGATCGCGGCCATGGTGCCGGCAAGGCAGCTCTCGGGCACATCCACGCCCTCGACCCTGTCCATCAGCGCGCCGCCGACGGCATCGCAGGCCTCGTAGGCGGCGCGGCAGTGATCGCAGAGCGAGATATGCGTGGCCACGATCAGGTTGACCGCCTCGGGCAGGGTGCCGGCGGAATACCCCAGGATCAGCTCTTCGGTCAGGTGGTGGGTGATCTTTGTCTTCATGGCTTTCACGTCCTGTCCATGGCGTGCCGCAGGCGGTCCAGAGCCAGCCGGATACGGGACTTGATCGTCCCCAGCGGCAGGCCGGTCACATCCGCGATTTCGCTGTGCGAGAGTTCGCCGAAATAGGCCTTCTCGATCAGGTCGCGCTGTTTGTCCGGCAGCGCGGCGATGGCTTTTCCAAGGGTCCGGGTGTCCTCTTGCAGACCCAGCGCGGTCTCCTGATCCGGCTCGGCCTCGGGGCCCCAGCCCAGATCCTCCGGTTCGGGGCGCCTTTGCCGCCGCAGGATGTCGATGCGGCGGTTGCGGGCGATGGTGAAGACCCATGTCGCCACCGAGGCCCGGGCCGGATCGAACTGCCCTGCTTTGCGCCAGACCGTCGCCATGACGTCCTGCACACATTCCTCGGCGGTGGTTTCATCGGCGCCCGACTTCATCAGGAAGCCCTTGATGCGCGGGGCAAAGTGCCGGAACAGCGCCACGAAAGCCTCTTCGTCGGCGTGGTCCCGGATGCGCGCGACGGCGTCGATCCATTCCGCGTTGTCTGGGGGAGGGGCGGGCGCCTTGGGGGTCACGTCTGTCCTTCGGTCTGCCTGTCTGACCCTGATCTGGGGCACCGCGACGGGTGTCGCAACGGGCGAAGAGTCGCGGGCAGGATATGCATCGGTCTGGACAAACATAGCCTGAATACGCAGCGGCGGCAGGGGTGGATCAAAAATCCTGTGACCTGTTGCGGCAGGCGTCGTGGTGGTCGGGGGCATGTGTCCCTTGGTGGGCGCGGTCATGCGGGCCGGACCCTGTCAGCCGGGCGCGTCGCGGCGCTGTGGATCCGGGCCTGCCGCTGCCGCCAAAGCAAAACTCATCCGATCCGCGTCGCGGCGCGTAATGCCTTGAAAGACCGGAACGACAAGGACGTGACCATGCCATTCGAAGCCACCCCTCCCGGCCCGCGCCGCATCGCCGTTATCGGCGGCGGCATTTCCGGGATGGGCGCCGCCTACAGCCTTGGGCAAGACCACCAGGTCACCCTGATCGAGGCGGAGCCCGACCTGGGCGGCCATGCCCGCACGCGGCTGGCGGGCCGCAATGGCGATCAACCCGTGGACACCGGTTTCATCGTCTTCAACCGCCCCAACTATCCGCATCTGACGCGGCTTTTCGCGGATCTGGACGTGCCGGTGGTGAAATCCGACATGACCTTTTCCGCCAGCCTGCGCGGCGGTGCGATGGAATACGGGTTGCGCGATATCCGGGCGGTCTTTGCGCAGCGCAGGAACGCCTTCAACCCGCGCTTTCTGCGGATGATCCGGGATATCCTGCGCTTCAACGCGCGCGCGCTCGATGCCGCGAACGACCCGCAGCAGCCGCTTGGGGACTTCCTGCGCGGCATGGGCACCGGGGACTGGTTCCGCGATTACTACCTGCTGCCGCTGTCGGGGGCGATCTGGTCGACGCCCACCGAGAAGGTGCTGGATTTCCCGGCCCATGCGCTGGTGCGCTTCTTCGAGAACCACGCCCTGCTCAGCCACAGCGGTCAGCACCAGTGGTACACGGTCAGGGGCGGCTCGGTCGAATATGTGCGACGGCTGGAGGCCGCCCTGACGGCGCGCGGGGTCGCGCTGCGCACCGGCTCGCCCGTTCAGGGTGTGCGGCGGCTGGATGCGGGCGGGGTCGAGATCCGCATGCGCGGGGGCCAGTGGGAGCGGTTCGACGAGGTGGTACTTGCGACCCATACGGATGTCAGCCTGCGGCTGCTCTCCGATGCCCGCCAGCACGAGCGCGCGGCGCTGTCGAAGTTCGCCTACCAGCCGAACCGGGTCGTGCTGCACGCCGACACCTCGCTGATGCCGCGCCGCCCGGTCTGCTGGTCGGCGTGGAACTACACCGAAACCGACCGCAAGGAGATGAACCAGATCGACCTGACCTACTGGATGAACTGCCTTCAGCCGATTCCGAAGGACGACCCGCTGTTCGTGACGCTGAACTCGACGCGCCCGATCCGCGAAGAACTGATCCACGACGAGGTGACGCTGCATCATCCGGTCTACGACCTGAACGCGCTCGACGCGCAACGCGAGGTGGCGGGCTTCAACGGCACCGGCAATACCCGGTTCTGCGGCGCGTGGATGCGCAACGGCTTCCACGAGGACGGGCTGGCCAGCGGCATCGCGGTGGCCGAGATGATCCGCGCCCGCACCGGCGCGATGGAGGCGGCATGACAGGGGTCAAGCTGCTTCGGGGGCACACCTTCCATGGACGAAAGGGGGCGGTCGAGAACGGCTTTCGCTATTCCATCGACTACGTGCTGCTCGATGCCGAGGCCCCTGTCGCCGCGCCGCGCCTGTTTGCGCGCAACCGCGCCGGAATGATGTCGGTGCAGGACCGCGATCACGGCGGGCCGCCCCGCAAGGGCCGTGGCGCGCCATGGGCCCGCGCGGTGCTGGCGGCGCATGGGCTGCGGGCAGAGCGGCTGATGCTGCTGGCGCAGCCCCGGCTGCTGGGCCATGTCTTCAACCCGGTTTCCTTCTGGCTGGCCTATGACGGCGCGGCGCTGCGGGCGGTGATCGCCGAGGTGACGAATACCTTTGGCGACCGGCAGTCCTACCTCTGCACCGCGCCCGGCGGTCGCGCGATCCGGCCAGAGGACCGTATCGAGGCGCAGAAGATCCTGCATGTCTCGCCCTTCCAGCCGATCGCCGGGGGCTATGTGTTCCAGTTCGACATCCGGCCCGATCACATCGGCATCCGCATCGACTATACCCATGACCGGGGCGGCGTGATCGCCACGCTTGTCGGCCCGCTGGTGCCGCTGACGGCCCGGGGCATCCTGTGGTCCGCCCTGCGGCGCCCCCTTGGCGCGCGGCGGGTTCTGGCGCTGATCCACTGGCAGGCGCTGAAGCTCTGGTGGAAGGGCGCCTCTTACCGCACCCGCCCGACGGCGCCCGACCAAGAGGTCAGCGGCGGCCCGCGCCCGTTGAAGGAGGTCTCGTGATGTCCCTGCTGTCCGTGGTGCTTGGCGCCGGGCTGGCACTGCTGGCGGTCTGGATGGTGCGGCGCTTCGCGACCTTCAGGGCGCAGCGCCCCGCCGACTATGAGCAGGCGGGCGGAGAGGCCTTCGACCTGCGCCGACACCTGAACGGCCCGCTGGTCTGCGACGGGGTGATCTACGGGCCCATGGGCCGCGTGATGTCGCGCTTCACCGGCGATTTCGACGTCCGCTGGCAGGGCAACGCCGGGGTGATGACAGAGGTCTTCCGCTACGACTCCGGCAAGGTCCAGCACCGCGAGTGGCGCCTGACCCTTGGCAGCGACGGGCGCATCACCGCCCGCGCCGACGACATCCCCGGCGAGGGGCAGGGCTGGCAAAGCGGCCCGGCGGTTCTGCTGCGCTATCGCATCCGGCTGGAAGCAGACGCCGGCGGGCATGTGCTGGACACGACCGACTGGATGTATCTGACGCCCGGCGGGACCATCGTGAACCGCAGCCAGTTTCGGAAGTTCGGTTTCAAGGTGGCCGAACTGGTGGCCACCATGCGACGCAAGGAGGCCCTGTGATGGACTGGACCGGAAAACGCTACTGGCTGGTCGGCGCCAGCGACGGTCTGGGCGAGGCGCTGGCCCGCAGGCTCAGCGCGGCGGGCTGCGCCCTGGTGCTGTCGGCACGCTCCGGCGACAAGTTGCACAGCCTGGCCCGGTCCCTGCCCGGCAAGGCCGAGGCTTTGCCGGTGGATGTCACCGATCCCGGAAGCCTTCAGGCGGCCTACCGCGACATGGGCGAGATCGACGGCGTTGTGCAGCTGGCCGGGGTCTACTGGCCCTTCGGCGCGAAAGACTGGGATGCGACGCAGGCGACCACCATGGCCGAGGTGAACTTTGTCGGGGCGATGAACCTGATGGGCGCCGTGATCCCGCATTTCGTGCAGCGCGACCGGGGGCATATCGTTCTCACCGGGTCGTTGACCGGCTACCGGGGGCTGCCGCGATCGGCGCCCTATACCGCCTCGAAGGCGGGGGTCATGGCGCTGGCCGAGTCGCTGCATGCCGATACCCGCGGCTCGGGCGTGCGGGTGCAGCTGTTGAACCCCGGCTTCATCAGGACGCGGCTGACCGACAAGAACGACTTCAGGATGCCCTTCATCATGGAGCCGGAGAAGGCCGCCGACATCGTCCTGAAACATATGGAGAAAGGCGGCTTTCAGCGGGCCTTTCCCCATGGCTTCGGGTTGCTGTTCCGGGCCGCGCAGTTCCTGCCGGACGCGCTGTACTACCGGCTGTTTGCTTAAGATCAATGCGCCCGCGCCCCTGTGCTATAGTGCTTGGTGGCACGCAAGGAGGCGCGACATGGAAAAGATCAGCACAAGCAAGGTGGCCGCCGTTATCGTCATGGCCCGCGAGTTGAACCGGGCCGAGGGCGAATTGCGGGCGCTTGTCGACCGCATGGACGAGGAAGAGCAGGCGGCCCTGACCGCGATCATGTGGATCGGTCGCGGCGCCTTCGAGGCCGAGGAATGGGACGAGGCCTATGACACCGCCATCGCAGAGGCCACGACCCCCACGGCGGATTACCTGATCGGCACGCCCCATCTTGCCGACCACCTCGAGGCGGGGATGGAGGCGCTGGGGTTCGACCCGACCGATGAGGAAGACGCGCTGATGACCCGGGGCGCCTGACCGGCGTCGGATGCCCGGCGCGCGCCGCCCTATCGCAGGGCGCGGCCCTTGAGGATCGCGTTCTCGCCGAAGCGCGCGCGGATCGCATCGGTCGCCTTTTCCGCCTGCCGCCGCGCCCGGGCCTGCGGGTCGAGCAGGTCGTCGACCAGATCGGCGCGGTCGTCGGGCACCAGTTCGGACAGTCCCGTGCCCACCAGCCGGAACGGCCCCTGATCCGCCACCTGCTCGAACAGGCCGCGCGCCACGCGGTACAGCCGGTCCGCCGTCTGGGTGCAGTCCGGCAGCGACTGCCGCCGTGTCAGGGTGCGGAAGTCGGCGCGCTTCAGCTTCAGCGTGACGGTGCGCCCGGCCAGCCCCTTGGCCTTGGCCCGGTCCGCCACCTGTTCCGACAGCCGCCAGATATGCCCGTCCAGAATCTCGGGATCGGCGGTGTCCTCGTTGAAGGTCGTTTCCTTCGAGATCGACTTTACCGGCGCATTGCGGCTGACCCGGCGCCGGTCCTCGCCGCGCGCAAGGTGCCACAGCCGCTCTCCCATGCCGCCGAAACGGTGGATCAGGTCGGTCTTTTCCCACCGCAGCAGGTCCTCGAAGGTGCGGATGCCGGCCTTGTCCAGCGCCTGCTGGCTGACCTCGCCCACGCCCCAGATCAGGCGGATCGGTTTCGGGCGCAGGAAGGCCTGCGTCTCGGCCTGCCCGATCACCGCGAAGCCGTGCGGCTTGTCGAGGTCGGACGCGATCTTGGCGAGAAACTTGTTGTGCGACAGACCGATGGAACCGGTCAGCCCCAATTCGTCGCGCATCCGCTTTACCAGCCCGGCCAGCACCACGGCGGGCGGCGCCCCGTGCAGGCGTTCGGTGCCGGTCAGGTCGAGGAAGGCCTCGTCCAGCGACAGCGGCTCGATGGCGGGGGTCAGGTCCTCCATCATGGCCCGGATCTGGCGGCTGACCTCGGCGTAGACCGCGCCGCGCGGCTTGACCACCACGGCGTCCGGGCAAAGTTGCAGCGCCTTGAACATCGGCATGGCCGAGCGCACGCCGCGCACCCGCGCCACGTAGCAGGCGGTGGACACGACGCCCCGGCGTCCGCCGCCGATGATCACCGGCTTGTCGCGCAGTTCGGGGTTGTCGCGTTTTTCGACGCTTGCATAAAAAGCGTCGCAATCCATGTGGGCAATCGAAAGACTGTTCAATTCGGGATGCGCCACGATCCTCGGTCTGCCACACTGGGGGCAGCGGGAACCGGTTTCGAACCGGGCAAGACAATCGCGGCAGAGGGCGGGCATGACCTCAATCTACAGCAGCGCAGCGACGCAGGCCACAGGCGCCGCGCGGCGTGATTTCGCCGGAGCCAAGGTGATGCTGTTCTTCGGGGGCAGCATGGCGATCCTGCGGCGCGACCACAGCCCCGGCATTCCCCGGCCCGGATGCCTCGACTTTCCCGGCGGCGGGCGCGAGGCGGGCGAAAGCCCGGAAACCTGCGCGATCCGCGAAACCGCCGAGGAGCTTGGCACTCTCCTGCGACCGCGCGACCTTGTCTTCGCGGCGGTCCATGCAGGCGCGCGGGGACCAAGCTGGTTCTTCGCGGCCCATCTTCCGGTCGAGGGGCTGCGCGAGGTGCGTTTCGGCGGAGAGGGCGCGGGCTGGTGCGAGATGGCGCCGGAAGCCTATTGCGCGGCGCCCGATGCGATCCCGCATTTCAGCGCGATCCTGTCGGCCTACCGGCGTCGCGGGACGTAGCGGGTGGGCTGAAGGCCCTGACCGCGGCCAAGAAAAAGCCGGGGCCGCCAGAACACTGGACGAACCCCGGCGAAGTCCCGACACCCCAAGGGGACGAAGAGGGGGCCGGGTGCAGGCTCATACAGGCAGATATGAGCCGAGGCAGATGTTATGCCGCGAAGGGCATGCAATGGGGAAGGTGGCGGCGCGGTGGTGTACTTGGCGCCCGCGAGCGCAGTGCCTCGGGCGCGGTCCGGTTGCGCAGGGCGTTGCGAAGCAGGCCGTTCGAGACCTCTTCGAACTCTGCCGTCACAGGGGCGGGGTAGGCGCTTGCGATCCGCATCGCGCCGTCGATGGTGTTCAGCGTGACGAGGGCCTCAAAGCATTCCTCGGCGGCGTTGTAGCGGATCTCGTCGATCCGGGGCGAACCGTTATGCATGACCAGTCTCCTCTGCTCGGACCCGGTGGGGTCGAAGATGGTGTTGCATATATACGTCCAGGCCTGTGGATAAGTTCCATACCGGAATTCATGACCTTGTTTGGAACCGGCAGAAAGCAGCTTATCTAGTGCGCTCAAGTCCCCGTGATCGAAGATCTGGTGTCAAACGAAATCCGGCAGCTAGGTGTTGGGGGTCCGGGCCTGCGGCGAGGCCATCTCTGCCACGATGTCCAGCGCCGCCTTGCGGGGGTCGGCGGCCTTGTGCACGGGGCGCCCCACAACGATGTGATCGACACCGTCGCGGACCGCCTGCGCCGGTGTGGCGATCCGCTTCTGGTCACCCTTGTCGGCGCCGGTGGGGCGGACGCCCGGCGTGACGATCAGGCGCCCGGCGGCTTCCGGCAGCGCGCGGATCAGCGCCGCCTCGTTGGGCGAGGCGATGACGCCATCGGCGCCCGCGTCAAAGGCGCGGCCCGCGCGTTCGGTCACAAGGTCGGGGATCGTGCCGCCGCGGATCATCGAGTCGTCGAGGTCGTCGCGGTCCAGCGAGGTCAGGATGGTCACGGCGAGGATCTTCAGGTCGCTGCCCGCCGCGCCCTGTTTCGCGGCGCGGACCACATGGGGGTCGCCGTGCACCGTCAGGAAATCGAGGTCGAACTGCGCGATGCCGCGCACCGCCGCCTCGACCGTGGCGCCGATGTCGAAGAACTTCATGTCGAGGAAGATGCGCTTGCCGTGCTCTGCCTTCAGTTCGTTGGCCAGCGCCAGCCCGCCGCCGGTCAGCATCCCCAGCCCGATCTTGTAGAAGGAGACCGAGTCGCCCAGCGTCTGCACGAGGTCCAGCCCGGCAATCACGTTCGGCACGTCGAGGGCTACGATCAGGCGGTCGTCGGCGGGGGTGGTCATGGCGCGGGCTCCTTGCTGGGGTTGCCCTTCCATGCGGAGAAGCCCGGCAGAGGTCAAGCGGAGAGGCGGCGCAGGCGGTCCGGCAAGAGGCCCGGCGCGAAGCGCAGGCTGCCCCGGTCGCGGAATTCCGGCAGGCGGCGGGTGCGGTAAAGCGCCTGCGCCAGCAGCAGCATCCGCTGGCGCGCCCCGATTGCGCCATGGCCGGCGGGCAGCGACAGCGGGATCTGCACCCGGCTGCCGTCCGCCTCCAGCGTGACAGAGCCGTGCCGCTGCCCGTCGGCACCCGGCGGGCCAAAGCCCTCGATCTCGATCCCTGTGATATACATCGGGCCTCCCTCCGGTGCGCAGACTGCCCTGCATCGGCTTAACATTCGGTGGATGGGCGCCGTTGCAATAATGCAACGCAGGGGGCTTGAAACCGGCGTCGCCGCCCGCCAAATTCAAACCCGAGGCCCCGTGGGGCTGCGTGCCGCAAGGGTGGGCGCAGCAAAGGCAGGGGCGCTTGATAAAGGAGAGAGATTATGAACTTGGAGAAGTTCACAGAGCGCGCGCGCGGGTTCATTCAGGCCGCCCAGACGATTGCGATGCGCGAAAGCCACCAGAAGCTGGCGCCCGAACACCTGCTGAAAGCGCTGATGGACGACGAGCAGGGGCTTGCGTCCAACCTGATCGCCGCCTCGGGCGGTGACGCGAAGCGTGTCGTGCAGGTGCTGGATACGAAACTGGCGCGCATCCCCAAGGTCTCGGGCGATGCCGGTCAGGTGTATCTGGACAGTGCCACCGGCAAGGTGCTGGACGAGGCCGAGAAGATTGCCACCAAGGCGGGCGACAGCTTTGTTCCCGTCGAGCGGATGCTGATGGCGCTGGCCATGGTGAAAAGCCCCGCGAAAGAGGCGCTGGAGGCGGGCAGGGTCACGCCGCAGGGCCTGAACGAGGCGATCAACGATATCCGCAAGGGCCGCACGGCTGACAGCGCCAATGCCGAAGACGGCTATGACGCGCTGAAGAAGTATGCCACGGACCTGACCGCCCGCGCCGAAGAGGGTCGCATCGACCCGATCATCTACCGCGACGAGGAAATCCGCCGGGCCATGCAGGTGCTGTCGCGCCGGACCAAGAACAACCCCGTGCTGATCGGTGAACCCGGCGTCGGTAAAACGGCGATTGCCGAGGGTCTTGCCCTGCGCATCGTCAACGGCGACGTGCCCGAGAGCCTGCGCAACAAGCGGCTGATGGCGCTCGACATGGGCGCACTGATCGCCGGTGCGAAGTATCGCGGCGAGTTCGAAGAGCGGCTGAAGTCCATCCTGAAAGAGGTCGAGGCCGCCGCGGGAGAGATCATCCTCTTCATCGACGAGATGCACACGCTGGTTGGCGCAGGCAAGGCGGACGGCGCCATGGATGCGTCGAACCTGCTGAAACCGGCGCTGGCACGCGGTGAGCTTCATTGTGTCGGCGCCACCACGCTGGACGAATACCGCAAGCATGTGGAAAAGGACGCGGCCCTTGCCCGGCGTTTCCAGCCCGTGATGGTGCAGGAGCCGACGGTCGAGGACACGATTTCCATCCTGCGCGGCATCAAGGAGAAGTACGAGCTGCACCACGGCGTGCGGATCTCTGACTCTGCGCTGGTGGCGGCGGCGACGCTCTCGCACCGCTACATCACCGACCGCTTCCTGCCGGACAAGGCCATCGACCTGATGGACGAGGCCGCCAGCCGTCTGCGGATGGAGGTCGACAGCAAGCCCGAGGAACTTGACGCGCTCGACCGTGACATCCTGCAAAAGCAGATCGAGGTCGAGGCCCTGCGGCTGGAGGACGATCAGGCCTCCAAGGACCGGCTGGCCAAGCTGGAAAAGGATCTTGCCGACCTGCAGGAGCGGTCCGCCGAGATGACGGCGGCCTGGCAGGCGGAGCGTGACAAGCTGGCCTCGGCCCGCGACCTGAAGGAAAAGCTGGACCGCGCCCGCGCCGAGCTGGAGCAGGCCAAGCGCGAGGGCAATCTCGCCCGCGCCGGGGAACTGTCCTACGGCATCATCCCCGCGCTGGAGCGGCACCTGTCCGAGGCCGAAAGCGCCGAGGACGACCTGATGGTCGAGGAAGCCGTGCGCCCGGACCAGATCGCGTCCGTCGTGGAGCGCTGGACCGGCATTCCGGCGGGCAAGATGCTGGAAGGCGAGCGCGAGAAGCTGCTGGGTATGGAGGCCAACCTGCATCGCCGGGTTGTCGGCCAGAACCAGGCGGTGACCGCCGTGGCCAATGCCGTGCGCCGGGCGCGTGCGGGCCTGAACGACGAGAACCGCCCGCTGGGCTCGTTCCTCTTCCTCGGGCCGACCGGCGTGGGCAAGACCGAGCTGACCAAGGCCGTGGCCGAGTTCCTCTTCGACGACGACAGCGCCATGGTGCGTATCGACATGTCGGAGTTCATGGAGAAGCACGCGGTGGCCCGCCTGATCGGCGCGCCTCCGGGCTATGTCGGCTATGACGAGGGCGGTGTCCTGACCGAGGCGGTCCGCAGACGTCCCTATCAGGTCGTGCTGTTCGACGAGGTCGAGAAGGCGCACCCGGACGTCTTCAACGTCCTGCTTCAGGTGCTGGACGACGGTGTCCTGACCGACGGTCAGGGGCGCACGGTCGACTTCAAGCAGACGCTGATCGTGCTGACCTCGAACCTTGGGTCGCAGGCGCTGAGCCAGTTGCCGGACGGTGCGGACGGTGCGCAGGCCAAGCGCGACGTGATGGACGCGGTAAGGGCGCACTTCCGCCCCGAGTTCCTGAACCGTCTGGACGAGACCATTATCTTCGACCGCCTCAAGCGCGAGGATATGTCGGGGATCGTGGACATCCAGCTCGCCCGCCTGCTGAAGCGGCTGGCCGCCCGCAAGATCCGGCTGGAGCTGGACGACGACGCGAAGAAATGGCTGGCCGACGAGGGCTACGACCCGGTGTTCGGTGCCCGCCCGCTGAAGCGCGTGATCCAGCGCGCCTTGCAGGACCCGCTGGCAGAGATGCTGCTGGCCGGCGACGTGGCGGACGGCCAGACGATCACGGTGTCCGCCGGATCGGACGGGCTGCTGATCGGCGACCGGGTCGGCGCGACCAGTCGGCCCAAGCCGGAGGACGCGGTGGTCCACTGAAAGACCTGATGCGCATCGGGAAGGCGGGGGAGACCCCGCCTTTTCGCACCCCGGGCCTGCTCGCCAGACGGTGGGCCGGGCCCGCGTCCAGCCCATGAAGAATGGCCCGGCCTCCCTGCGGAGACCGGGCCTTTTTTGCGTCCGGCCCGGGAGTGCCGGATCACATCTCGGGCATGATCACCTTGTCGATCACATGGATCACGCCGTTCGACGCCTCGATATCGGCGCTGGTCACGGTCGCGTCCTGCACCATCACGCCGTTGTCGAGGTCGATCATCACGTCAGAGCCCTGCACGGTGGTGGCCGCCATGTCGTCCGACAGGTCCGAGGACATCACCTTGCCCGGAATGACGTGGTAGGTCAGGATCGCCGTCAGCTGGTCCTTGTTTTCGGGCAGAAGCAGCGACTCCACGGTGCCCTCGGGCAGGGCGGCGAAGGCCTCGTCGGTGGGTGCGAAGACGGTGAACGGGCCGTCGCCCGACAGCGTTTCGGCCAGACCGGCAGCCTGTGCGGCGGCCAGCAGGGTTTCGAAGGTACCGGCCTCTTTGGCGGTGTCGACGATGTTCATAGAGTGGCCGGCGGCATAGGCGGTGGACCCGAAGAGGGCAGCGGCTGCGGTGGCGGCGAAGAAGGTCTTGCGAAACATGGGTGTCTCTCCTGTTGTGTGCATCACGATGCGACAACCGTCTCATCGCGAAGGCTACGGAGGAGAAACGCGGCCAGATCAGGCTTACGATTTCGTGGGGTGCCGTTGACGGGGCAACCGCCCCGCCTAAGCCCGCGCCTTCGCGGCTCGTCCACTCAGGTTTTCGTGAACCGCCGCGCGCGTCCCGTGATCGGAAATCGCCCGATCCGGGTATCAGTCTTCGCCGATGGCACTGCGGGCGATGCCGTCCAGCATCTCTTGCACTGCCTGCATCGGGCCTTCGGGATAGCTGCGGAAGCCGATGGTGGTGCCCTCTGTGTCGGGCCGGGTCATGACGAAGATGTCGTAGGGGCAGTAGGCGATGTTCATCGGATCCGCCTCCATCACCTGCCGCGACACCACCGCCGAGCAGAAGCTGAACACATCCGCCTGGTCGAAGAGCACCACGTCGGAACCGACGTCGGCGCGGGTGCGCTCGAGCATCTCGCCGACGTGGCTGGTGTGGTCGATCACCAGACCGGCGTCGAGAATCGCGCTTTCCAGCCCGAAGACCACGTCGTCGAAGCTTTGGTCGGTTTCATAGGTGACCAGCTCCTGCGCGGTTGCGGGCAGGGCCAGACAGGCCAGCGCCGCGGTCATGCAAAGAAACGGTTTCATTTGTCTTTCCTTTCGCAAAGGATGCGCACCAGCATCCGCTTGCACATCCTGCCGTTACAAAAGGGGAAGTAAACGGCCCGGGTGGTGAGACAAATCAACACATTCGGAGCGTAGAATATGGGACTTGCCGGAACGGCGCTGGAATACCTCGCATTGCTCTTCGTTCTTCTGATCGCGCTGGCGGTCGCCGTGGCGGTGATCTTCTTCATTGTGGACCGGACCCAGACCGAGGATGCGATCCGTCGAAACTACCCGGTCATCGGGCGTTTTCGCGGCCTGTTCACGGAGCTGGGAGAGTTCTTCCGGCAGTATTTCTTTGCCATGGACCGCGAAGAGATGCCCTTCAACCGGGCGCAGCGGAACTGGGTCTATTCCTCCAGCAAGGGGGCGGGGAACACCGTGGCCTTCGGCTCGACCCGCAATATCCAGGTGCCGGGCACGCCGATCTTCGTGAACGCGGTCTTTCCGCCGCTCGACGATCAGTATGCGGCGACCGCGCCGATGACCATCGGCCCCTTCGCGCGGGAACCCTTCAAGGCGCCGTCGATCTTCAACATCTCGGGCATGTCCTACGGCGCCCTGTCGGAACCCGCGGTCCGGGCGCTGTCGCGTGGCGCGAAGAAGGCGGGCATCTGGATGAACACCGGCGAAGGCGGCCTGTCGCCCTTCCACCTGGAAGGCGGCTGCGACGTGGTCTTCCAGATCGGCACGGCCAAGTTCGGGGTGCGGGACGAGGACGGCATCCTGTCGGACGACAAGCTGCGCGCGGTGGCGGCCCGACCGCAGGTGAAGATGTTCGAGATCAAGCTGAGCCAGGGGGCAAAGCCGGGCAAGGGCGGCATCCTGCCCGGGTCGAAGGTCTCGAAGGAGATCGCCGAGATCCGGGGCATCCGCGTCGGGCAGGACGCGATTTCCCCGAACCGGCACACAGAGGTGGATACCTTCGCGGACCTGCTGGACCTGATTCACCACATCCGCGAGGTGACCGGCAAGCCGGTGGGCATCAAGACCTGCCTCGGCTCTGCCGATCCCCGGGTGGAGTTCTTCGAGCTGATCCAGGAGCGCGGTCCGCGCAGCGCGCCCGACTTCATCACCATCGACGGCGGCGAAGGCGGCACCGGCGCCGCGCCCATGCCGCTGATCGACCTCGTCGGCATGCCCCTGCGCGAGGCGCTGATCCGCATGGTCGACATACGCGACCGCTTCGACCTGCATGAGCGCATCCGCATCGTCGCCAGCGGCAAGATGGTGACGCCGGGCGATGTGGCCCGGGCCATCTGCTGCGGCGCGGACTTCGTGACCTCGGCGCGGGGCTTCATGTTCTCTCTGGGCTGCATTCAGGCGATGAAATGCAACAGGAACACCTGCCCGACCGGCATCACCACCCACAACAGGGACCTGCAGAAGGGGCTGGTGGTCGAGCGCAAAGAGGACAAGGTCGCGAATTACGCCCGCTCGATCATCAACGAGGTCGAGACGATCGCCCATTCCGTCGGCGTGGCCGAACCGCGCATGATGCGACGGCGGCACGTGCGCGTGGTGATGGACGACGGGCGCTCTGTCCAGCTGAACGAGATCAACCCCTCGATCAAGCGCAAGACCCCCGACAAGGAAAGAATGCTGCGCGGCGACGGCTGACGCGTTTTGTTACAGCGCCCGCGCGCCAACGTGACAAGGCGTTTCTTTGTCCGAAAGGGCAGGGCGGCTATCTATCCGGAAACGCCAGACACAGGAGGAACACGATGGCCAACCGCTGGACAAACCGGCTGACGATGCAGGATGTGACGCCCGAGGCGGCCTTCCTGAACCGCCGCCAGATCCTGGCCGGGATGGGAATGGCGGGGGGCGCGATGGCCCTTGGCGCCCCGGCCATGGCGCAGGAAGAGGGGGCGCTGAAGCCCAACAGCTTCGAAGAGATCAGCAGCTACTGCAATTATTACGAGTTCGGCACCGGCAAGGGCGATCCCTCGGCCAATGCCCACAGGCTGACGACCGAACCGTGGTCGGTGACGATCGACGGCATGGTGGACCGGCCCGGCGACTACGCGCTCGAGGACATCCTCAGCCAGATGACCATCGAGGACCGCCTGTACCGCTTCCGCTGTGTCGAGGCCTGGTCGATGGTGGTGCCGTGGAACGGCTTTGAACTGGCGGACCTGCTGGATCTTGCGGGCGTGCAGTCCGGCGCGCGCTACGTCGCCTTTGAAACGGTCTACCGCCCCGAAGAGATGCCGGGCCTGCGCCGCCCCGTGCTGGACTGGCCCTATGTCGAGGGACTGCGGCTGGACGAGGCGCTGAATCCGCTGACCATCATGGCGACGGGGATCTACGGCAAACCGCTGCCCAACCAGAACGGCGCGCCGCTGCGGCTGGTGGTGCCGTGGAAATACGGCTTCAAGTCGATCAAGTCCGTTGTGCGCATCACCCTGACCGACAAGCAGCCGCCCACCGCGTGGAACAAGGCCGCGCCCCGCGAATACGGCTTCTACTCGAACGTGAACCCGAGCGTGGATCATCCCCGCTGGTCGCAGGCGACCGAGCGCACCATTGGCGGTGGCCTCTTTGCCAAGCGCAAGCCGACGCTGATGTTCAACGGCTACGAGGAAGAGGTCGCGGCCCTCTATGACGGCATGGACCTGAAGGCGCAGTTCTGATGCCGGTCGATGCCATCAACCGCGCGGCGCGCCACGTGCCGGTCTGGATGGTCTACCTTGCGCTCGCGCTGCCGGCGCCCTGGCTGTTCTGGCTGGGGCTGACCGGCGGGCTGGGGGTGGACCCGATCGAGGCACTTGAACATGAATATGGCGCGCTGGCGCTGAAGCTGCTGATTGCGGGCCTCTGCGTGACGCCGCTGCGGCGCTTCGCCGGGGTGAACCTGCTTAAGTTCCGGCGCGCGATCGGCCTGATGGCCTTCTTTTATGTCACGGCACATCTGCTGGTCTGGCTGCTGCTCGACGTCCAGCTTCTGGGGCAGATCTGGGCCGACATCGTAAAGCGCCCCTATATTACCGTGGGCATGGCGGGCTTCGCTCTGATGATCCCGCTGGCGGCGACCTCGAACAACCGCGCGGTCCGCGCCCTTGGTCCGCGCTGGCGCAGGCTGCACCGGCTGACCTATGTCGTGGCACTGCTGGGGGCGCTGCACTTCGTGATGCTGACGAAGGGCTTCCAGCTGGAGCCGCTCCTGTACATGGGGCTTGTTCTGGTCCTCCTGGCGCTTCGGACGATCCCCAGGGGCCAGCCGAACCGGCAGGCCGCCCCGAGCTGAAGGCCGAAGAGGTCCCGCGAGTTGCTCGCGGGGCTTCTTTCTGTCCGCGAGTCGCCGGTGCTTCACGCTCAAGGGTTGTTTGGACTCGGTGGAATCGGGGGGCTTTGGGGGTAAGCCTGTGGATAAGCGGTACGGGGGTGTCTGGCGGGCGTGCGGGGGCCGGGGTTTTGCGGGGGGAAAGCGGGAATTCGGGCGTCGTGGGGTGGAGAAATGAAGAAATAAATCCTTTTGTAACAGTCTGATAAGTGGTTTCGTGAAGAAAATCTGACATTCCGTGAAGAAAGCGCTTGCGGGTCTGGGGAACTAACCGTAGAACCCCCTTCACCGGCGGCGCTGAGGCGCACGACGGGACGCCAGACGGAACGGACGGGACGCCAACGAGGGGTTCGGAAAGGGAAGCGCGGCGGCAGAAATCAGAGGCATGACGGGCGGGCGCGCCGAAGAAGTTAGGGCGCACCGGTTCGGTATTTGTTTCTACGCTATTTGACATCGCTAATATCTGAAGAGATATGCGGGCGGCTTTGGTTCAAATCGATGGATCAACTGTCTGTATGTCGCGCCACTAGGCTTCGACCGATGATGTGGTGTCAGCTTCACTGTTTGAGCGGCTTTCGGTTTCTGATGAAACCTGAAGCACAATCAAACAGATGACTTCCAATACGTATCCTTCCTTAGCCGGGTGGATATAGCCGGATGCCCCCAAAGCACCGGTGAGTATTGGAGATGTGCAGAGGTTCGAACGTCAAGGATAGCATCGCAAGATGCTTTCAACTTGAGAGTTTGATCCTGGCTCAGAACGAACGCTGGCGGCAGGCCTAACACATGCAAGTCGAGCGCGCCTTCGGGTGAGCGGCGGACGGGTGAGTAACACGTGGGAATATGCCCTTCTCTGCGGAATAGTCTCGGGAAACTGAGGGTAATACCGCATACGCCCTTCGGGGGAAAGATTTATCGGAGAAGGATTAGCCCGCGTTAGATTAGGTAGTTGGTGGGGTAATGGCCTACCAAGCCTACGATCTATAGCTGGTTTTAGAGGATGATCAGCCACACTGGGACTGAGACACGGCCCAGACTCCTACGGGAGGCAGCAGTGAGGAATCTTAGACAATGGGCGCAAGCCTGATCTAGCCATGCCGCGTGTGTGATGAAGGCCTTAGGGTCGTAAAGCACTTTCGCCAGAGATGATAATGACAGTATCTGGTAAAGAAACCCCGGCTAACTCCGTGCCAGCAGCCGCGGTAATACGGAGGGGGTTAGCGTTGTTCGGAATTACTGGGCGTAAAGCGCACGTAGGCGGACCAGCAAGTTGGGGGTGAAATCCCGGGGCTCAACCCCGGAACTGCCTCCAAAACTGTTGGTCTTGAGTTCGAGAGAGGTGAGTGGAATTCCGAGTGTAGAGGTGAAATTCGTAGATATTCGGAGGAACACCAGTGGCGAAGGCGGCTCACTGGCTCGATACTGACGCTGAGGTGCGAAAGTGTGGGGAGCAAACAGGATTAGATACCCTGGTAGTCCACACCGTAAACGATGAATGCCAGTCGTCGGGTTGCATGCAATTCGGTGACACACCTAACGGATTAAGCATTCCGCCTGGGGAGTACGGTCGCAAGATTAAAACTCAAAGGAATTGACGGGGGCCCGCACAAGCGGTGGAGCATGTGGTTTAATTCGAAGCAACGCGCAGAACCTTACCAACCCTTGACATCCTGTGCTACATCCAGAGATGGATGGTTCCCTTCGGGGACGCAGTGACAGGTGCTGCATGGCTGTCGTCAGCTCGTGTCGTGAGATGTTCGGTTAAGTCCGGCAACGAGCGCAACCCACATCTTCAGTTGCCAGCAGTTCGGCTGGGCACTCTGGAGAAACTGCCCGTGATAAGCGGGAGGAAGGTGTGGATGACGTCAAGTCCTCATGGCCCTTACGGGTTGGGCTACACACGTGCTACAATGGTATCTACAATGGGTTAATCCCCAAAAGATATCTCAGTTCGGATTGTCGTCTGCAACTCGACGGCATGAAGTCGGAATCGCTAGTAATCGCGTAACAGCATGACGCGGTGAATACGTTCCCGGGCCTTGTACACACCGCCCGTCACACCATGGGAGTTGGTTCTACCTGACGGTACCGTGCGCTAACCTTCGGGAGGCAGCGGACCACGGTAGGATCAGCGACTGGGGTGAAGTCGTAACAAGGTAGCCGTAGGGGAACCTGCGGCTGGATCACCTCCTTTCTAAGGATGCTTCTAGCATCAAGGTTCGCCTTGATCATGATGCACTTAGCAGAAGATCGGCAATCAAAGCCGATCACACCGGGCCATCGCCGTCCTCATATCTCTTCAGAACGCTAGGTTCCGCACGGATCGCCGTGTGGGGTTCCAAAGCACGGGGCCTTAGCTCAGCTGGGAGAGCGCCTGATTTGCATTCAGGAGGTCAGGAGTTCGATCCTCCTAGGCTCCACCATCAAGCAGGGCCCGAAAGAATGGGTCGGTAGCTCAGGTGGTTAGAGCGCACGCCTGATAAGCGTGAGGTCGGAGGTTCAAGTCCTCCTCGACCCACCACTTTCCGCAGGAAAGTGGTCCCGACAGTGGCTTTGCGAAGCAAAGCTCACGAGAGGGCACCATTCAGCGAAAACCGGACCAGCATAGTTCTCCGATTAGATCGGCAAGCATTTGCGAATGCTTCCCCGTCCAATCGGACGAGACTTCGTCCTCAAGCAGCCGCAAGGCGCTGGGACAAACTCAATGACATCGTATAGAGAGAAACAATCAACGTTGCTTGATTGCCGTAAGTGTTCGGCAATCTCAGTTGGTTCACCCCTGACCGGGGATCGCCGCAAGGCGTGACGCGGAAAGGACCACGGTGAAGGTTCCAAGGTGGTCTAGCCGTACCGTCGCGGGATATCCCTTCTGAAAAGAGCAATCGTTGTCCAAGTCAAGTACACTAACCAAAGTCACCTTAACCAGGTGACAGTCCTCGCCGGAAGGCGAGGGCGGGAAAGTATGCTTTGTCCGGTAAGAGAGCGGGGCGGTCTGCCGACCGTGTCGCTCAACGCAAGGCCCTGTGAACCAGCGGGGCGGAGGAACGATCCTAAAGCGATCCTCCATTTGGTCCTTCGGGACCATCTAAAACCTTGCTCTTACTGGATCAAATCAAGCGCGAGAAGGGCGTTTGGTGAATGCCTTGGCAGCAAGAGGCGATGAAGGACGTGATACTCTGCGATAAGTCATGGGGAGCCGAGAATAGGCTTTGATCCATGAATCTCCGAATGGGGCAACCCACCTGACAGTTCGATATAATTACTTCGGTAGCTTATATCTTGCTGAACCAGGTACTTCTTACCTGAATACATAGGGTTTGAAGAGCAAACCCGGGGAACTGAAACATCTAAGTACCCGGAGGAAAGGACATCAATTGATACTCCCCTAGTAGCGGCGAGCGAACGGGGACCAGCCGAGCCTTGAGAGTGATCAGAATAACCTGGAAAGGTTAGCCATAGCGGGTGACAGCCCCGTATGAGAAGCTCGATGGGACGTATTAAGTAGGGCGGGACACGTGAAATCCTGTCTGAAGATCGGAGGACCACCTTCGAAGGCTAAGTACTCCTTGCTGACCGATAGTGAACCAGTACCGTGAGGGAAAGGTGAAAAGCACCCCGACGAGGGGAGTGAAACAGTACCTGAAACCGAACGCCTACAATCAGTCGGAGCTTCCTTGTGAAGTGACGGCGTACCTTTTGTATAATGGGTCATCGACTTGGTCTATCTAGCAAGCTTAAGCCGATAGGTGTAGGCGCAGCGAAAGCGAGTCTTAATAGGGCGATGAGTTAGATGGATCAGACCCGAAACCGAGTGATCTAGGCATGACCAGGATGAAGGTTAGGTAACACTAACTGGAGGTCCGAACCCACACCTGTTGAAAAAGGTCGGGATGAGTTGTGCCTAGGGGTGAAAGGCCAATCAAACTCGGAGATAGCTGGTTCTCCGCGAAATCTATTTAGGTAGAGCGTCATCCGAATACCCCGGGGGGTAGAGCACTGGATGGGTAATGGGGCCCCACAGGCTTACTGATCCTAACCAAACTCCGAATACCCGGGAGTACTAGATGGCAGACACACTGCGGATGCTAACGTCCGTAGTGGAGAGGGAAACAACCCTGACCTACAGCTAAGGCCCCCAATTCATGGCTAAGTGGGAAAGCAGGTGGGACGACCAAAACAACCAGGAGGTTGGCTTAGAAGCAGCCATCCTTTAAAGATAGCGTAACAGCTCACTGGTCTAATCAAGTTGTCCTGCGGCGAAGATGTAACGGGGCTCAAGCCATGAGCCGAAGCTTAGGATGCCGTAAGGCATGGTAGCGGAGCGTAGTGTGACATAGCACTGATCTTTACTATCGCTTAGGTTGGTTGATCGCGGGAAACCGCGCTCAAGTAGCCGCTAGGCGGTAGCGCAAGATCATGTGCTTTCTGTGAAGCCGGGGCGTGAGCCATCCGGTGGAGAGATCACTAGCGAGAATGATGACATGAGTAGCGACAAAGAGTGTGAGAGACACTCTCGCCGAAAGTCCAAGGGTTCCTGCTTAAAGCTAATCTGAGCAGGGTAAGCCGGCCCCTAAGGCGAGGCCGAAAGGCGTAGTCGATGGGAACCAGGTTAATATTCCTGGGCCGTGTGGTGGTGACGGATCGTGGCGACGCATGTACCTTATCGGATTGGTGCATGTTCAAGACGGTCCCTGGAAATAGCCCCACTGTAAGACCGTACCCCAAACCGACACAGGTGGACTGGTAGAGAATACCAAGGCGCTTGAGAGAACGATGTTGAAGGAACTCGGCAAAATACCTCCGTAAGTTCGCGAGAAGGAGGCCCGGTACAAGAGTGCCGGGGGCACAAACCAGGGGGTGGCGACTGTTTATTAAAAACACAGGGCTCTGCGAAGTCGCAAGACGACGTATAGGGTCTGACGCCTGCCCGGTGCCTGAAGGTTAAAAGGAGGGGTGCAAGCTCTGAATTGAAGCCCAGGTAAACGGCGTACCGTAACTATAACGGTCCTAAGGTAGCGAAATTCCTTGTCGGGTAAGTTCCGACCTGCACGAATGGCGTAACGACTTCCCCGCTGTCTCCAACATCGACTCAGCGAAATTGAATTGCCTGTCAAGATGCAGGCTTCCCGCGGTTAGACGGAAAGACCCCGTGCACCTTCACTACAGCTTCGCACTGGCATCAGGCACAACATGTGCAGGATAGGTGGTAGACTTTGAAACCGTGACGCCAGTCGCGGTGGAGTCATCCTTGAGATACCACCCTTGTTCTGCTTGATGTCTAACCGCGGTCCGTCATCCGGATCCGGGACCCTGCGTGGTGGGTAGTTTGACTGGGGCGGTCGCCTCCTAAAGCGTAACGGAGGCGCGCGAAGGTTGGCTCAGAGCGGTCGGAAATCGCTCGTTGAGTGCAATGGCAGAAGCCAGCCTGACTGCAAGACTGACAAGTCGAGCAGAGACGAAAGTCGGCCATAGTGATCCGGTGGTCCCAAGTGGGAGGGCCATCGCTCAACGGATAAAAGGTACGCCGGGGATAACAGGCTGATACTGCCCAAGAGTCCATATCGACGGCAGTGTTTGGCACCTCGATGTCGGCTCATCTCATCCTGGGGCTGGAGCAGGTCCCAAGGGTACGGCTGTTCGCCGTTTAAAGAGGTACGTGAGCTGGGTTTAGAACGTCGTGAGACAGTTCGGTCCCTATCTGCCGTGGGTGTAGGATACTTGAGAGGAGTTGCCCCTAGTACGAGAGGACCGGGGTGAACGTTCCACTGGTGGACCAGTTGTCGTGCCAACGGCAGTGCTGGGTAGCTATGAACGGACAGGATAACCGCTGAAGGCATCTAAGCGGGAAGCCCCCTCAAAACAAGGTATCCCTGAGGACCGTGGAAGACCACCACGTCGATAGGCCGGAGATGTAAGTGCAGCAATGCATTCAGTTGACCGGTACTAATGGTCCGATAGGCTTGATTTGATCCAGTAACAGCAAGGTTGGATACGCCTCCGCGCTCAAGTAGCAAAGCGGTAGCGCATCAAACCTGTTACGGAAAACAAGCATACACAGAACGTGTACATGACCTGGACGACGATGTTGATTGTGCTGCGTATCAGCGCCCAGCTTGCTAGGGTGCGGGTTCTCGGGCCGTCTTGCTGTGCAAGATACCCTGTCACCCGCTCACCAAACCAAGCAAAAGCAAAATGCGCAGCATTTTGGTTTTTCCTTGGTTTGGTGGTCATAGCGAGAGCAAAACACCCGGATCCATTCCGAACCCGGTACCGTTAAGTGCCTCCGCGCCGATGGTACTGCGTCTCAAGACGTGGGAGAGTAGGTCGCCGCCAAACCTAGTAAAAACCAAATCTCTCTATACAAAAAACACCAGAACGCCCCGACTGATCCCATCAGCCGGGGCGTTCTTGCATCCAAAATCCAAAAAATTCCCGAAAAAAAACTGCCAGGCCAGGGCAACCCGCCCTCAACGCGTGCCCCCACGCCGTCAGCCACAGCGTGGAAAATGAACGCCCGGGACATGCACCGGACAGGTCCGGCCAGGAAGGTCTATGGCAACCCGCGAAGCCCTGGGGGCTGCCGGGACGGGATCGGGGCTGCAGCCGGACGTCCCTTGAGGGCGGGTGCTGCCCCTGCGCCATGACCCGCTGGCGCCGACCAGACTGTATCAGGACCGACGATTCCCCGTGCAGCGCGCTCGATATCGATCGCCTGGGGAGGCGGCCTTTCGGGAGAGCCTCAGGTGCGCCGGAAAAACGGCGACAGGGGCGCCTCGTGTCTCGCTCGGCGGCTTGAGGCCGACCGTGGGATATGGCCGTTTGGTCGCCGTGATCGTGGCGGTCGGACTGGTTGCCCCGCTGCGCTTTTCGGGCCGCAGGGAGGGCATCTCTGCGACGCAGCCGGGGAGGTCAGGGCAGAGGCCATGGCGGCGCTGAGGTGCCGTTCTGGGGCGCCGGGTGTCCATGCGTCGGGCCGGTATCCGGCTGCCAGCATGGCTGTCATCCGCCGACACAGGTGACGCAAGTCGCGGCCACATCGGCAGGCCGAACCGGACTGTTCCACGGCCTGCGAAGCAGGGCTGCACGGATCCTCTGGCGGGGCAGGATGGCCAGCGGCTTGCCGCGCCGGGATCGGGCGAGGGAGAGGGGCAGGCACCCCCGAGGTCTGTCCTCAAAGCCAGTGTCGCCCGCGTCTGGGATGTGGTGAGGGGCCGCTATCGGCATGGCCCATGCCGAGGGTCAGGCGCTGGTCCAGAGACTGCATAACCCAATGATCCGACGGATGATTTTTAAAGGGGATAATGGTGCCCAGAAGAGGACTCGAACCTCCACGGCCTTGCGGCCACTGGCACCTGAAGCCAGCGCGTCTACCAATTCCGCCATCTGGGCACGGGTTGGTGAGGCATGCATTTACGGGTTGTCCGCGGGGGTGTCAACGCCCTTCCGCAAAGTTTTTCACGCGGCAATCGGGCGCCTTGCCGGAGATGCCCCGGGCCTGTATCCCGGGACCATACCTCGTGGAGAAAAGGCAGCGCATGTCCAAACTCGTCACCATCTTCGGAGGATCGGGCTTCGTCGGTCGCTACATTGCCCGGCGCATGGCGCAGGAGGGTTGGCGCGTGCGCGTCGCCTGCCGCCGCCCGAACGAGGCGATCTTTGTCCGACCCTACGGTGTTGTCGGCCAGGTCGAGCCGGTCTTTGCCAATATCCGCGACGACGACAGCGTGCGCGCGGTGCTGAAGGGCGCGGACGCGGTTGTGAATTGCGTCGGCACCTTCGACAAATCCGGCAAGAACAACTTCGACGCCGTGCAGGCCGAAGGGGCGGGTCGAATCGCCCGGGTCGCGGCAGAGCTGGGCGTCGCTCGCATGGTCCACCTTTCGGCCATCGGCGCGGATGCCGAAAGCGACAGCCTTTATGCGCAAAGCAAGGGACGCGGAGAGGCGGCGGTTCTGGCCCATATGCCGGAGGCGGTGATCCTGCGCCCCTCGGTGATCTTCGGCCCCGAGGACGCCTTCTTCAACCGCTTCGCGGGCATGACGCGGCTGTCTCCGGTGCTGCCGGTGGTCGGCGGCGACACGCGGTTCCAGACCGTCTATGTCGACGACGTGGCCCGTGCCGCAGTCATGGGGGTCACGGGGGCCGCCGCGCCGGGTGTCTACGAGCTTGGCGGCCCGGATGTGCACAGCTTCCGCGAGTTGATGCGGGGGATGCTGGGGGTGATCCGTCGGCGTCGTGCCATCGTGAACATCCCGTTCTGGCTGGCGGCGCCCATGAGCTGGGTCATGGATCTTGTGCAGACGGCGACACTTGGCCTTGTTCCTGCGCAGGTCACCCGTGACCAGGTGCGCACGCTGCGACATGACAACGTGGTTGCCGCAGGGGCGAAGGGATTTGCCGATCTGGGCATCCAGCCGACGGCCCCGGAGGCGGTGCTGCCCGAGTACCTGTGGCGCTTCCGGCCCTCGGGCCAATACGACGCGATCAAGGAATCGGCGCGGAACCTGCGCGCGGATTAAGTGGGGCCGGGACGCTCTTCCCGCCCGAGGGGCGGAGAGTGCCGCGCCCGGTCCGCGTCAGGCATTCACATGCGCTGTTCGGCCCGGGCGCATCGCCCTGAACGCGCCGGTCAGGGCTTGTCGGCCTGAAGACTGGCGAAGAGCGGGGCGTTGCGGCAGTAGTCCGGCGGAGCCGCCCGGGTGCCCTGATGCGCGGCCTGCCACTGTGCGCAGCGGTCCGGCGCGGTGCAGCCGGTGCAGCGCAGCACGGCGTCCTCCAGCGCGCTGAACGACAGGGTGCCGCGCAGCATCTGTTCTTCGAGGTCCAGCCCCTGCAGGCTGGCCATGTCATCGACCAGGGCGGCGTGGCGCTTCAGCGTGGACGGGCTTTGCATGGCAGTCTCTCCCTCGGGCTAACCTTGGAACAGACTGCGGGCAGAATCGGCGCCTGTGCCTTGACTCAGGTCAAGCGCCTCAGGAGCCGCCGGTCATCCGAGCCGCCGTCCGGCGCACGATGTCGACGCGTGCGGCGTTGGGGGTGAGAGCCCGAGAAGCGGTTGCCCGGGTCGGGGATGCGCGTGAAGAAGGCCGCGCCGCGCACCGGGTCGTAGCCGGCCTGCAGGGCGATGATGGTGCCCAGCTGGTCGGCCTCCAGCTCGAATTCCTTCGAGTAGGCGCGCGCGCCCACCGCCGCGCCCAGCTGTTCGGCGCTGCGCACGGCCTCGGCCTCGGCGCCCCCGATGGCGGCAATGCCCGCGAAGATCACCGCGCCGTAGGTGGCGCTTTCCCGCGTCTTGGCGAGGTGGTTCATGACGTGGTGCGCGGCCTCGTGGCTCATGATGAAGGCCAGTTCGTCGGCATTGCGGACAGAGTTGATCAGGCCCAGGTTGAAGGCAAGGATCGGGCGGTCGAAGCGGTCTTCGGTCTGGAAGGCATTGGGCGCCTGCCCGGGCCGGTCGTCCACCACGATCTGGAAATTGCAGTTCATGCCGCTGGTGCGGGCGCGGCATTCCTCTTCGGCCACCGGCTCGACGGTGGCCACCACTTCGACGAACTGCCGCGCCATCCGGTTGGCCTTGGCCTCGGGCCCCGGCAGAGATCCCGAGGCCGGGCGCCTCCGAGGGGGCGGGGTCCGGCAGCATGACAGGCGCGCAGGCCGACAGAAGCACGAGGACGAAGGGAAAGAGGCGAAGCATGATGGGGCGGGTTCCGGAGTGGTGTCGGCGAAGGATAGGGCGCCCGGCATCGTTGTGCCAGTCCGCAGAGGTCACGAGGCGGTGTTGCGCCGACCGTTTCGGCGGCCCTGCGGCCTTTTGCGCTTCATCCGCACCCGCCCGACCGCAACAGGCGTTTGCCGCGGCCAGGGGACGCGTCTTTCGATTCAAATCGCGGGGAAACTGGGCTAGGCTCCGGGGCAGGGCCCCCGCGCCCGGACGCTGGTGCCGGGCCGCGGCAGCGGCCCCGAGATAGGACCGGGAAAGGACCGACATGTTCAGCATCGAGCACGATTTCGACGCCACCGTGGTCACGCTTGTCGACGAGGGCGCGCGGCATCTTCAGGAGGACGTGGTGATCTCGAGCTTCGAGGATTGCGTCACGGTCGAACAATACGATCCACGCAGCGATACGCTGCAGCGGATCACCCTGTCGCTGTCCCAGATGGGCGATCTCGTGACCGCCGTGAACCTGCCCGAGGGGGTCTACCGCCGCAAGGCCTAGACCGGCCTGCCAGCTGCCGCGCCACGACCGGGCCTCAGTCTTCGATCCGGAAAACCTTGTCCCGCGCGGTGGCCCCGGAATCGAGGCTCAGCCGGGATTTCGGGATGCCCAGTGGCCTTGGCCAGCAGCTTCTGGACCGCGGCAGTGGCCTTGCCGTCCTCCGGCACCGTCGTCACCCAGACCTTCACGGTGTCACCCTCCCGCGCGATGCGGTTGCGCGCGGCCCGGGGCGTGACGCGCACCGCCAGGCGGGTGCCCGGCACCGCAAGGTCCGAGAGGTCTGGAAGCGGCTCTGCCATGGCTCGCGGCTACCAGCCTGCCGGGCCGCGCACAAGATCGCGGTTGAATCCCGGCCCGCAAGGTCTGACATAAGGACCGAACAACGCCGGAGACCCCATGCCCGCACTGAACCAGGCCGCCCTCGACTTCCTGCTGTCCCGCCGCTCGCGCCCCGCCAAGACGCTGGCCCGGCCGGCGCCCGACCGCGCGGCGCTGCTGACCCTGCTGACCGCCGCCGCGCGCAGCCCCGACCACGGCAAGCTGGAGCCCCGGCGCTTCATCGTTCTCGAAGGCGCCGCGCTGCACCGCATCGCCGGGGCGGTCGAGGCCTGCGGTGCGCGGCTGGGCAAGGATGCGGATGCCGTGGCCAAGGCGCGTTCGGCCTTTGCCGACAGCCCGCTCTGCGTGGCGGTGATCGAATCGCCGGTGGACTCCGAGAAGGTGCCCGCCATCGAACAGACCTATTCGGCGGGCGCCGTCTGCCTCGCGCTGCTGAACGCGGCGCTTGCGGCGGGCTGGGGGGCGAACTGGCTCTCGGGCTGGGCCAGCCACGATGCCAGCTTCCGCACCGAGGCGCTGGACCTCGCCCCGCAGGAACGCATCGCGGGCTTCCTCCACATCGGGACGGAGAAAAGCACCCCGCCGGACCGCCCGCGCCCCGATCTCTCGGCCAAGACCACCTGGGTCGAGGCATGATCCTCGACGCAGCCTTTCGCGCCATCGGCCAGATGGGCGACCGCCGCTTTCAGGGCGTGCTCCTGCGCGGCATCGGCCTGACCGTGGCGCTGCTGGTTGCCGTCATCTGGCTGGTGATGTGGGCGGCGGGCTGGCTGGTCGGCGATTCGATCACCCTGCCATGGGTCGGCACGCTGACATGGCTCGACAATGCCGCCAGCCTCGCCGCGCTGCCGGTCATGCTGCTGCTCTCGGTCTTCCTGATGGTGCCGGTCGCCTCGGCGATCACCTCGCTCTTCCTCGATGACGTGGCACAGGCGGTCGAGGACGCGCATTATCCGCACCTCGGTCCCGCCGCACCGGTCTCGTTTGCGGATGGGTTGCGCGACTCGCTGGGGTTCCTCGGCACGCTGGTGCTGGCGAATATGGTGGCGCTGGTGCTCTACCTGATCTTCGCGCCTCTCGCGCCCTTCATCTTCTGGGCGCTGAACGGCTTCCTGCTGGGCCGCGAATACTTCACCCTCGCCGCCATGCGCCGGGTCTAGCCGGACAGAGGCCTACCGCCTGCGCCGCCGTCACCTGCTGACGATCTGGGCCGGGGGCGTGCTGATGGCCGTCCCCCTGACCGTCCCGCTGGTGAACCTGATTGTCCCGGTGCTGGGCGCGGCCACCTTCACCCATGTCTTCCACAGGCTTTACGACCCGCGCAGGGGCTGACGCTTCTTCTGTCCCGAAATATCCCGGGGGAGGCCGAAGGCCGGGGGGCAGAGCCCCTTGGCGCCCGGCCCCCGAACCCGGTGCCGGTCACTCGGACCGCGGCTCCATCCGGTTGAACATCCATCCGTCGATATCGCGCACGGTGATGGCGCCCGACAGGATGGTTCCGGCGATGATCGCCCACAAGACGGCAGAGACCAGCGTCGTGATCCAGGCCTTGCGCCTGAGGTTGTGAACCTCGGGGCTGCCGGCATGGGTGCCGGGCACGATCTCGCCGAGGTCGCCCTGCGTTTTCAGGCGAATCGGGATCACCACGAGGAAGGTCATGAACCAGATGACCGCGAACAGCACGATGCCGGATGTAAGACCCATCAGACCTGCTCCAGTTCCACGAGGCAGCCGTTGAAATCCTTGGGGTGCAGGAACAGCACCGGCTTGCCATGGGCGCCGATCTTCGGCTCTCCGGTCCCCAGCACGCGCGCACCGGTCGCCTTCAGGTGGTCGCGGGCGGCGAGAATGTCGTCGACCTCGTAGCAGACGTGATGGATGCCGCCCGAGGGGTTCTTGTCCAGAAAACCCTGGATCGGAGAGTTCTCGCCCAGCGGATACAGCAGTTCGATCTTGGTGTTGGGCAGCTCGATGAAGATCACGGTGACGCCGTGATCGGGTTCGTCCTGCGGGGCACCGACCGATGCGCCAAGAGCAGAGCGGTACTGCTCGGCGGCGGCGTCCAGGTCGGGAACGGCAATGGCGACGTGGTTGAGGCGGCTCGATCATCGGGGTCTCCTTGGGCTCGGGCTCTGGCTGCCATGGGTTATGGCGTCCGCGGTGCCCCGGAACAAGCGGGTGCGGCCTTTAACCGCTTGTTCACCACAAGCGGTCACTCTGGCGGAAGACCGCCATCGCACCAGAGGGGATGACCATGGACGACCACTCACTGCTTGCCGCGCAGCTGCGCCCGACCGCCACCCGCCCCCTGCTGGGGCTGACGATCCTCGTGGTCGAGGACAGCCGGTTTTCCTGCGATGCCATGCGGCTTCTGTGCCTGCGCTCGGGCGCGCGCATCCGCCGGGCGGACTGCCTGAAATCGGCGCGCCGCCATCTTCAGGTCTACCGCCCCAGCGCGGTCGTCGTCGATCTGGGCCTGCCCGACGGGTCCGGCGCGGAACTGATCTCGGAACTGGCGGTGACCGTGCCGCGTGTCGACGTGATCCTGGGAACCTCGGGCGACAGTTTCGGCGAAGAGGTGGCGCTGGCCGCGGGCGCGGACGGTTTCCTCGGCCAAGCCAGTCCATTCGGTCCTCGCCTTCCAGACCGCGATCCTCTCCGCCCTCCCGCCAGAGCGGCAGCCCAACGGCCCGCGCCTGGTGTCGGACGATCCGATCCACCCGGACCCGCTGGCCTATCGCGACGATCTGGCCCATGCCGCCGATGTGCTCGACGATCGCGACGACGAACGCATGCTGGCCTATGTCACGCAGTTCCTGCGCGGTGTCGCGGGCAGTGCCGGGGACACGGTGCTGCAACGCGCGGCTCGAGGATCTGGCCGATGCGCGGGCGCGCGGCACGCCGGTGCAATCGACCCTCGCCCGGGTGGCGGGGCTGGTGCAGGACAGGCTGTCCGCCCGCATCGCGATCTGAACGGCCCGGGCCGGGTGGGACCGGCCCCCGCCACAGGGCCGCGCGGGTGGGCCATCGCTCCGCGCGCCCCGCCGCCCTCCGAACCGTCATGGCTTCAGGGGGCGTCGGGCTGTCGAATTGCAGGCGGCGCGGAACCGGCGGCGCGTCCGCGCGTTTTCGGGCGAACAGCCATTCTGTCTCGCACAGGGGAAAGCCATGCCCGATATCTACAGCGCCATCAAATCCGACCACGACCGTCACCGCGCCCTCATGGAACGGATCGCCGATACCTCCGGCGCATCGGAAGAGCGTAAGGCCGCCTGGGATGAATTCTACCATGACGTGAAAAGCCATGCTGCGGCAGAGGAAGAGACCTTCTACTCGAAGTTGATTTCCAAGACCTGGGGTCAGGACGCCGCGCGCCATTCCGTGCACGAGCATCAGCAGCTCGACGATCTCATGGAAGAGCTGAACGAAATGGATATGGCGTCCTCGGGCTGGCTCAACAGGTTCAAGACCCTCCAGCACGACTACGCGCATCACATCGAAGAGGAAGAGGACGAAGTTTTCAGCCGTGCCAAGGAGATAATCGACAGCGCAGAGCTTGAGGGCTACGGCGAGCGCTTCCTTGAACGGAAGCGGAAAGAGGCCGGTCTGATCGAGGAGAAAAAGGCCGACGCGCTGGAAGACTGAAGCATTGGAAAACCCTGACAAGACAGGGCGGGGTCGGGGCGGATGCCTCGGCCCCATTTTCTGCCGTCACCAATCCGCGTCACAACCAGGGATTGTGCGCGGCAGGACTTAACATTTCGTTAAAAAAACCGATTGCCGACCCGTGGCTGCCACAATCCAAACACAGCCTTACGTTGAGCGTGGCCATGGATGGAGCTTGGGACAATGGGAACAGACGCAGCCTTGTTGATGGCGGTAACGACGGTTTCACTCTTGCTGCCACTGGTGGTGATCAAGCACATGATGCGGCGGATCCTGCGTCACAGGTATGGCGACGCGGTGGCGCAGAACCGTTTCGAGGCCGGGCGCCTGGTCATCGTGTCCTGCACCGCGGCCTTCATGCTGGGCGCCGTGCTGATGCTTGGGCCGGGAACCATCGCGCCGGACATGATCGCCCCGGCCCCCGGGCCGGTCCCGGTCACTGTCATCGCCGAGGCGCGGTGAGGGAGCGGGCGCCGGCTGTCGACGCGCTGCGGGCAAATCGAACGAAGAGCGGCAGGACCCTTCCGACCCGGGTGACGGAACCGATGCCCTAGAACCGGAACCCCGGCGGGTAGTCGTGCTGACCGTCGAAATCGGCCTTGCCGATCTCCAGCCCGGCCTGCCTGAGCACCGCAAAGCCCATGGACATGTGGAAGAAGAAATTCGGCGCCGCGAAGCGGTGCAGGTAGTCCGACGCGCTCTGGTTCAGGTCGGCGAAGCCCGCGATATGGCTCACCGTTCTGTCCTCGCAGCCCTCGAAATCCGCCCGGTCCAGCCCGCGCAGACGCGTTTCGGCAAAGCCGATCCGCGCCATCAGCCCATCCAGGTCCATGGCGGCAGAGGGGAACCCGGGCACGGGCAGACCGATCAAGGGAAAACTACCCCTCAGGGCAAAGCCCGCCGCACTGGCGAACTGCTGCGCGGCGCTGAACATGTCGGGCGCCAGCCGCGCCTCCAGAAACTCGGCCCGGCCCCCGGTGCGGTCCAGGATCAGGCGCGACCGGTCGAGGTAGTGCAGGAAGACCGGCACAGAGGCGTCGTAGAGCGCGGACATTCAGGCCTCGGGCAGGGCGCGCTTGCTGCCGTGGTCGTCCAGCGCGACAAAGTAGAAATCCGCCGCCGTCACCACCACGGCATCCTCGGCAAAGCGCCGCCGCGCGTGGGCCTCGACCGCGATCCGCATCGAGGTCCGCCCGCGCGAGACCAGCCGCGCGAAGATCGTCACCTCGTCCCCGACCTTGACCGGCTGGTGGAATTTCATGCCCTCGACCGCGACGGTGGCCGCGCGCCCGCGCGACACGCGCCCCGCGACGTTGCCCGCCGCGAGGTCCATCTGGCTCATCAGCCAGCCGCCGAAGATATCGCCCGACGGGTTCGTGTCGGCGGGCATGGCGATGGTGCGGATCGCAAGGACCGAGCCGTCTTCCGGGTCGGTGACGGGCCGCGATTCGTCCATCGCCTCAGTCCTGCGGAATGACGCGCAGCGACAGCTCCATCAGCTGGTCGCTGCTGGGGGCGGAGGGCGCCTGCATCATCAGGTCTTCGGCGCGCTGGTTCATCGGGAACATGATGACCTCGCGGATGTTCGAGGTGCCCGCCAGCAGCATGACGATCCGGTCGATGCCCGCAGCACAGCCGCCGTGCGGCGGGGCGCCGTAGTGGAAGGCGTTGAAGAGCGCGCCAAAGCGGTTCTTCACCTCGTCGGCGCCGTAGCCCGCGATTTCGAAGGCCTTCAGCATGACGTCGGGCTTGTGGTTCCGGATCGCGCCGCTGACCAGTTCGTAGCCGTTGCAGGCAAGGTCGTACTGGTAGCCGCGCACCGCCATCGGGTCGCCGTTCAGCGCCTCCATGCCGCCCTGCGGCATCGAGAAGGGGTTGTGCTCGAAGTCGATGGCGCCGGTTTCCTCGTCGCGCTCGTAGATCGGGAAGTCGACGATCCAGGCAAAGGCAAAGCGGTCCTTCTCGGTCAGGCCCAGTTCCTCGCCGATCACGTCGCGGGCCTTGCCGGCCACGCGCTCGAAGGCCGCGGGCTTGCCGCCAAGGAAGAAGGCCGCGTCGCCGACGCCAAGGCCCAGCTGTTGGCGGATCGCCTCGGTGCGCTCGGGGCCGATGTTCTTGGCCAGCGGACCGGCGGCTTCCATGCCCTCGCCCTGATCGCGCCAGAAGATATAGCCCATCCCCGGCAGGCCCTCTTTCTGCGCGAAGGCGTTCATCCGGTCGCAGAACTTGCGGCTGCCGCCGGTGGGCGCGGGAATGGCGCGGATCTGCGTGCCGTCCTGCTCCAGCAGCTTGGCGAAGATCGCGAAGCCGGAACCGCGGAAGTGCTCGGACACGTCCTGCATCTCGATCGGGTTGCGCAGGTCGGGCTTGTCGGTGCCGTATTTCAGCGCCGCTTCCTTGTAGGGGATCTGCGGCCAGGACGCCGGGTCATCGACCTTCGCCCCGCCGCCAAATTCCTCGAAGACGCCCGCGATCACCGGGGAGACGGTGTCAAAGACGTCCTGCTGCTCAACGAACGACATCTCGAGGTCGAGCTGATAGAAGTCGGTGGGCGAGCGGTCGGCACGCGGGTCTTCGTCGCGGAAGCAGGGCGCAATCTGGAAATACTTGTCGAAGCCCGAAACCATGATCAGCTGCTTGAACTGCTGCGGCGCCTGCGGCAGCGCGTAGAACTTGCCCGGGTGCAGACGCGACGGCACGAGGAAGTCGCGCGCGCCCTCGGGGGAAGAGGCCGTGATGATCGGCGTCTGGAACTCTCGGAAGCCCTTGTCCCACATGCGCTTGCGGATCGAGGACACAACGTCCGAGCGCAGGGTCATGTTCTTCTGCATCGCCTCGCGGCGCAGGTCGAGGAAGCGGTACTTCAGGCGCGTCTCTTCCGGGTATTCCTGATCGCCGAAGACGATCAGCGGCAGTTCCTGCGCCTCGCCCAGCACTTCGATGTCGCGGACGAAGACCTCGACCTCGCCGGTGGGTAGCTTGGGGTTCACCAGATCGGCGTCGCGCGCCTTCACGGTGCCGTCGATGCGGATACACCACTCCGAGCGGACCTTCTCCATCTGGGCGAAGACCGGGCTGTCGGGGTCGCACAGCACCTGCGTCGTGCCGTAGTGGTCGCGCAGATCGACGAAAAGGATGCCCCCGTGGTCGCGGATGCGATGCACCCATCCTGCAAGGCGGACGGTCTCGCCCACATTCGACTTGGTCAGTGCGGCGCAGGTGTGGCTGCGGTAAGCGTGCATATCAGTGTCCCCGAGAGAATTCCGGGCCGGTCAACCAAGGCGCGGCGGCAAAGTCAAGCTGTGCGTGCCCGGACGGGCCGTTTGCAGCCTGCTCCGGACGCCCCGTTTCCGGCGATTCGCAGCCTGCGACGGCCCGGTTTTCGCCTCGGCGCCGGGGCTTGGAACGGCCGCACCCCATTGCCCGGATAGAAACAGACCCCGATCCCCACCGCAAGGAAGCGCAGCCGCGCCGCGACCGTTTCGGGCCGGTTTTCGGTCAGGGGCGGCCTCGTGCCCTGGCCCGGTCCCGCAGATATCGACCCGGTTTCCGTGAAATTCCCGTGTCAGGGCCGGGACGAGGGCTTGCACCGGCAGGGTGCATGTCTATAACCCGCAACAATTTGCGGGCCGGGCTGTCGCGGCCCTGCTGCCCCCTGCCCGAAACGCGCCGTCAGACGAGGTCACCCCATGCCCAAACGTACCGATATCAAATCCATCATGATCATCGGCGCAGGTCCCATCGTCATCGGTCAGGCCTGCGAGTTCGATTATTCCGGCGCACAGGCCTGCAAGGCCCTGCGCGAAGAAGGTTACCGGGTCATTCTGGTGAACTCCAACCCGGCGACGATCATGACCGACCCGGGGCTGGCCGATGCCACCTATATCGAGCCGATCACCCCGGAAGTGGTCGCCAAGATCATCGAGAAGGAACGCCCCGACGCGCTGCTGCCGACGATGGGCGGCCAGACCGGCCTGAACACCTCTCTGGCGCTCGAAGAGATGGGCGTGCTGGAGAAATTCGGCGTCGAGATGATCGGCGCCAAGCGCGAGGCCATCGAGATGGCCGAGGACCGCAAGCTGTTCCGCGAGGCGATGGACCGCATCGGGCTGGAGAACCCCAAGGCCGAGATCATCACCGCGCCGAAGAAAGAGAACGGCAAGCGCGACCTCGAAGAGGGCGTGAAGCTGGCCCCGGAAACGCTGGAGCACATCGGCCTGCCCGCGATCATCCGCCCCGCCTTTACCCTTGGCGGCACCGGCGGCGGCGTGGCCTACAACCGCGAGGATTATGTCCACTATTGCCGCTCGGGCATGGACGCCTCTCCGGTGGGCCAGATCCTCGTCGATGAATCGCTTCTGGGCTGGAAGGAGTTCGAGATGGAGGTCGTCCGCGACAAGGCGGACAACGCGATCATCGTCTGCGCCATCGAGAACGTCGACCCGATGGGCGTGCACACCGGCGATCTCGATCACCGTGGCCCCGGCGCTGACGCTGACCGACAAGGAATACCAGATCATGCGCAACGGCTCGATTGCCGTGCTGCGCGAGATCGGCGTGGAAACCGGCGGCTCCAACGTGCAATGGGCGGTGAACCCGGAAAACGTACCGCATGGTCGTGATCGAGATGAACCCGCGCGTGTCGCGCTCTTCGGCGCTGGCGTCGAAGGCCACCGGCTTCCCCATCGCCAAGATCGCCGCCAAGCTGGCCGTGGGCTACACGCTGGACGAGCTGGACAACGACATCACCAAGGTCACGCCCGCCTCCTTCGAGCCGACCATCGACTATGTCGTCACGAAGATCCCGAAGTTCGCCTTCGAGAAATTCCCCGGCTCGCAGCCGCATCTGACCACCGCGATGAAGTCGGTCGGCGAGGCCATGGCCATCGGCCGCACCATCCACGAGTCGCTGCAAAAGGCGCTCGCGTCCATGGAATCCGGCCTGACCGGCTTTGACGAGGTCGAGATCCCCGGCCTGACCGGCAATGCCGCCTCGGACAAGGCCGCCGTGATCAAGGCTATCTCCGAAGCGACGCCGGACCGGATGCGCACCATCGCACAGGCCATGCGCCACGGTCTGACCGACGACGAGATCCACGGCACCACCATGTTCGACCCGTGGTTCCTCGCCCGCATCCGCGAGATCGTCGACGCCGAGGAACAGGTCCGCGCGCAGGGTCTGCCCGCGGATGCCGAGGGCCTGCGCGAGCTGAAGATGCTGGGCTTTACCGACGCCCGCCTTGCCACGCTGACCGGCCAGTCCGAAAGCGCCGTGCGCGCGGCCCGCCACGAGGCCGGTGTCACCGCCGTCTTCAAGCGCATCGACACCTGCGCGGCGGAATTCGAGGCCCAGACCCCCTACATGTATTCGACCTACGAGATGCCCATGATGGGCGAGGTCGAATGCGAGGCGCGCCCCAGCGACCAGAAGAAGGTGGTGATCCTGGGCGGCGGCCCCAACCGGATCGGGCAGGGCATCGAGTTCGACTACTGCTGCTGTCACGCCTGCTTTGCGCTGACCGCGCAGGGCTACGAGACCATCATGATCAACTGCAACCCGGAAACCGTGTCGACGGACTACGACACCTCGGACCGGCTGTATTTCGAACCGCTGACCTTCGAGCACGTGATGGAGATCCTGCGCGTCGAGCAGCAGAACGGCACGCTGCACGGCGTCATCGTCCAGTTCGGCGGCCAGACGCCGCTGAAGCTGGCCAATGCGCTGGAAGAGGCGGGCATCCCGATCCTCGGCACCACGCCCGACAGCATCGATCTTGCCGAAGACCGCGACCGCTTCCTGAACCTGGTGAACGATCTGGGTCTGAAGCAGCCGAACAACGGCATCGCCTCGACCGATGAGGAAGCCTTTGCCATCGCCGAGAAGATCGGCTTCCCGCTGGTGATCCGCCCCTCCTACGTGCTGGGTGGCCGCGCCATGGAAATCGTGCGCGACATGGAGGGGCTGAAGCGCTACATCCGCGATGCCGTGGTGGTGTCGGGCGACAGCCCGGTCCTGCTCGACAGCTACCTCTCGGGCGCCACCGAACTGGACGTCGACGCGCTTTGCGACGGCACCGACGTGCATGTGGCGGGCATCATGCAGCACATCGAAGAGGCGGGTGTGCACTCGGGCGACAGCGCCTGTTCTCTGCCGCCCTATTCGCTGTCCAAGGACACGCTGGCCGAGATCGAGCGCCAGACCCGCGCGCTGGCCAAGGCGCTGAACGTGGTCGGCCTGATGAACGTGCAGTTCGCGATCAAGGGCGAAGAGATCTACCTGATCGAGGTCAACCCCCGCGCCTCGCGCACCGTGCCCTTCGTGGCCAAGGCGACCGACAGTGCCATCGCCTCGATTGCCGCGCGGCTGATGGCGGGCGAAAAGCTGTCCGCCTTCCCGAAGCGTCCGCCCCACGAGGCGGATATCGACTATGACACCGACCTGCCCATCGCCGACCAGATGACGCTGGCCGATCCGAACATGCCGTGGTTCAGCGTGAAAGAGGCCGTGCTGCCCTTCGCCCGCTTCCCCGGCGTGGACACGATCCTCGGGCCGGAAATGCGCTCGACCGGCGAGGTCATGGGCTGGGACAAGTCCTTCCCGCGCGCCTTCCTCAAGGCGCAGCTGGGCGCGGGCACCCACCTGCCGACCGAAGGCGCGGTCTTCTTCTCGATCAAGGACGACGACAAGACGCCGCAGATGGTCGAGGCCGCGCAGATCCTGTCGGATCTGGGTTTCACCCCGGTCGCCACCAGCGGCACCGCGGGTTTCCTCAAGGACCACGACATCGCCTGCGAGACGGTCAAGAAGGTCTACGAGGGCCGTCCGAACATCGTCGACCTGATGAAGGACGGCGGCATCCAGCTGGTGCTGAACACCACCGAGGGCGCCGCCGCCGTCGAGGACAGCCGCGAGATCCGCTCTGTCGCGCTGTACGACAAGATCCCCTACTTCACGACCGCCGCCGGCGCCCATGCCGCCGCACAGGCGATCAAGTCGCGGGACGAGGGCGAGCTGGTGGTGAAGTCGCTTCAGGGCTGAGGACAGTCGGGCGGCGCGTCCGTCCAGCATCAGGCGGGCGACGACCCGACATTGTAAATGCAACAAGGGCGGCCCGGTCTATCGGTGCCGCCCTTCGCTTTGTCGGTCAGGAATAGGGGACGTTGCGCCAGCTGATCTTGCTGCTGCCACCGAGTTCGAGCAGAAGCACACCTTCAGCGTTGTCGGTAACACTGAAGACAACGTCATATCGTGACGGGATGCCGGCGATCAGGGGCACCTTGACCCAGTTGTCTGAACTGTCACCCGCCAATGTGATTCTGGAAGCTGTCGCGAAAGACCCATCTGCCAATGCGATCCTGTTGTACTCCGCATGGTTGGAGAACGTCAGGTCTTCATCCGGTGTCAGTATAAACGAGCACTGGATCTTTCCACCGCCGTTCTTGCAGCCCAGCAACTCGGTTTTCGAGCCGCCCCAATACTGCGCCGGAAAATCGCTTTCGAAATTCGCGGAGATCTGGATCGGGCGGGTCGGATCGCCGGTTCCGCCGCTCGTTCCGGCAGCCCCTGCGGGCCCCTCTGCGCCTTGTGGCCCTGCCGGTCCGCGCTCTCCACGTGGCCCGCGCAGGACATCCGCGTAGTCGCGCGCAAGGATTTCCGCGACCTGCTCCGCGGAGGCAGAGCCACCGCTTGACGGGCGGTTCTCCAGTGCCTTCAGCCGGTCAGCGATTTCATCCAGTTCCGCGCGAACCACGGCATTCTGGGTGATGCTCGCGACACTTTCCAGTCGTTGGGTCAGGGTCTTCAAGTCGGTCGCCGCATCCTCCAGCTTGGTTGTGCTGTTCTGAATGCTCATCTCGTTTGCACGGATGCGTTCAGCGTAGGCGGCGACACCCGAGTCCGACTGCTGCTGATAGGTGGCATAGGATATGAGAACCGCGCCACCTGTGGCAGCCCCGACCGCGGCTGCCTTCAACCAATCCATCAAAGCGGTTTTCCTCCTCTTCCGTTGGGTCAAATGAACAACGGCAGGGTGAACCTCGCAACACTAAATTGAACCGGACCGCCGGAGTGTTCTCACCAGCGCCAGTCGAAGGTCCGGATCACCTGCACGCTGACGCGGTCGGAGTCGCGTTCCTGCACCACAGGAGAATCCGCCATGGAGCCGGTCAGGTGGGTCCAGCCCACAGTGCCCTGCACCGCCCAGCTTTCGTTGAAATCGTGGCGGACCGACATCTCCAGCCCGTAAGCGTAAAGCCCGGCGTCGGCGTCATATGCCGCCAGCGCGGCCCCGGTGGGGACGTCGAAATAGGTGTCGGCATAGGCGTCGTTGGCAAAGCTCAGGCGCGGGCCGACGCGGACCTCGGTGCGCGGGGCGGCGGCAAGGATCGCGTCGCCGCCAAGGTCCAGAACCAGCCCGTCGTGTCCCGTGACGCCCTTCCGCAGCGCGCCGAAGATCTCGGCCTGTTGCCAGCGGTAGGACAGCTTCAGCCCCAGTTCCAGCGCCGTGTCGACATCGTCGATCCCGGCAAGGCGGGAGTAGTCGTTCTCGGTGCGCTCTGACAGCAGGCGGAAGGACGGGCCGAAGCCGAAGCCCAGACCGTCGCCGCGGTCGATGTTGAAGAACAGGAAATCCAGACGGCTGACGCTGCCCGACAGGCTTGGCCCGGCCTTGTAGTCGTCCGAGCCCTCGTAGGCGGGCGCGGCGCCGACGCCTGCGCCGATCTCGAAGGTCAGCTGTTCGGCCTGCGCGGCCAGCGGCAGGGCAAGCGCAAGGGCGGTGAGGGCAGCGGTACGCATGGGGCAGACTCCCGGGCGCCGGGCGGGGCGCCCGGGGTGGCTGCCTTTAACCATAGCCCATGCGAAGATCCGGAAAACCCTGCGGGGCGTGCCCCCGTGCTGCGCTGTTGCAGGCTCTCCACATCCCGGCGCGCGCCTGCTAAACCCCGGGCCAGACAGCACGGAGAGCCGCACTTGAAACCCGTCATCCTGACCATTCTCGACGGCTGGGGCCTGCGCGAGGACCCGGCGAACAACGCACCGGTGCTGGCGAAGACGCCGACCATCGACCGGCTGATGCAGACCTGCCCGCATGCCACCCTGATCACCCATGGCCCGGATGTCGGCCTGCCGACCGGGCAGATGGGCAACTCCGAGGTCGGGCATACCAATATCGGCGCCGGGCGCGTCGTGGCCATGGACCTCGGCCAGATCGACCTTGCCATCGAGGACGGCAGCTTTTTCGAGAACGAGGCGATCCTCGGCTTCGCGGCCGAGGTGAAGGAAGCGGGCGGCACCGCCCATGTCATGGGGCTGACCTCGGACGGGGGCGTGCATGCCCATACCGATCACATGCTGGCGGCGGTCAAGGTGCTGACCGGACAGGGGCTGCGCGTTGCCGTCCATGTCATCACCGACGGCCGCGACGTCGCGCCGCAAAGCGCCGCCGCGCAGGTCGCAGCCTTTGAAAAGGCCCTGCCCGAGGGCGCCTTTGTGGCCACCGTGTCGGGGCGCTATTTCGCCATGGACCGGGACACGCGATGGGAGCGGGTCGAAAAGGCCTGGCGCGCCGTCTGCGAGGGCAGGGCGCCCGACCGGGACGCGGCTGTCGCGGGGATCGAGGCCTCTTACGAGGCGGGCAAGACCGACGAATTCGTCGAACCCTTCACCGTCGGCGGCTATGGCGGCTTCGCCAAGGGCGACGGGCTGTTCTTCGTCAACTTCCGCGCCGACCGCGCGCGCGAGATCCTCGCCGCCATCGGGGCGCCCGATTTCGACGGGTTCGAACGCGACAAGCCCGCGCTTTCGGCGCTGCTGGGCATGGTCGAATATTCCGACGCGCATAACGGCTACATGACCACGGCCTATCCCAAGCGGAAGATCGTCAACACGCTGGGCGAATGGGTCGCAAAGGCGGGCAAGACCCAGTTCCGCCTTGCCGAGACAGAGAAGTATCCGCATGTGACCTTCTTCCTCAACGGCGGCAAGGAACTGCCCGAGCCGCATGAGGACCGTTTCATGCCCAAGTCGCCCAAGGTGGCAACCTACGACATGCAGCCCGAGATGAGCGCGGGCGAGGTGACCGGCAAGTTCGTCGAGGCGATCGAGCATGGCTACGATCTGATCGTGGTGAACTACGCCAACCCCGACATGGTCGGCCATACCGGCGATCTGGAGGCCGCCATCAAGGCCTGCGAGGCGGTGGATGCCGGGCTGGCGCAGGTGGTTGCCACGCTGGAAAAGACCGGCGGCGCGCTGCTGGTGATCGCAGACCACGGCAATTGCGAGACCATGGTGGACCCGGAAACCGGCGGCCCGCATACGGCCCATACCACGAACCTCGTGCCGGTGATCCTGTATGGCGGCCCCGAAGGCGCGCGCCTGCGCGACGGGCGGCTGGCGGATGTGGCGCCGACGCTTCTGCAGCTGATGGAGCTGGACCAGCCCGAAGAGATGACGGGCGAAAGCCTGATCGCATGAAGCGCCTTGCGCTGATCCTTGCGCTGGCCGCCGGGGCCGCGCAGGTGCAGGCGCAGACCGCCGGCGATGCCGCGCAAAAGGCCGCCGAGGCGCTCGAGGCGGCCTCGGTCCTGCTGCAGTCCGCCGACTCGGGCAATGACCGGGTCGCGGCGCTGACCGACACGATCCGCGCCTACGAGGACGGGCTGGCCGCGATGCGCGAGGGCCTGCGCGCGGCGGCGGTGCGCGAGACCGAACTCAGCCGCAAGCTGGCCTCGCAAGAGGCAGAGGTGGCGCAGCTGCTGGGGGTGTTGTCCTCGGTCGGCGGTCGCGCCGCGCCGCAGACGCTGCTGCATCCGCAGGGGCCGCTGGGCAGCGCGCGCGCGGGCATGCTGGTGGCCGCGGTGACCCCGGCGCTGGCGGGGCGGGCCGCCGAGCTGCGGGCCGACCTCGAAGAGGTCTCGGCCCTGCGCGCGCTTCAGGAGAATGCCGCCGAAACGCTGGAAGAGGGCCTGTCGGGCGTGCAGCAGGCGCGTACAGAACTGTCGCAGGCCATCGCCGACCGCGTGGATCTTCCGAAACGCTTCTCCGAAGACCCGATCAAGACCGCCATCCTGATCTCCTCCACGGAAACGCTTCAGGGCTTCGCTTCGGGCCTCAGCCAGATCGCCGAGGGCGAGGGCGCCGCGCCGACCGATGCCATCGAGGGGTTGCGGGGCACGATCCCGCTGCCGGTGCGCGGCACCGTCCTGCGGCAGGCGGGCGACCGCGACGCCGCCGGGGTCAGCCGCCCCGGCGTGGTCATCGCCACCCGCCCCGGCGCGCTGGTCACCACGCCCACCGCCGCGACCGTGCGCTATGCCGGGCCGCTGCTGGACTACGGGCTGGTGATGATCCTCGAACCGCAGGCCGATCTTCTGTTTGTCTTCGCCGGTCTCGATGTGATCTATGGAGAAGCCGGGCAGGTTCTGCCCGCGGGCAGCCCCATCGGCCTGATGGGTGGAGAAGCGGCGGATGTCCTGTCACCTTCGGGTGAGGGGGCTGGCGCCGGGCGTTCGGAAACGCTCTATATAGAGGTCAGAGAGGGCGACGTGCCCGACGATCCGCTGAGGTGGTTCGCAACCGACAAGGGATGACTCGAGTATGAAGAAATTTCTGATGGCAGCGGCGGGCGGGGCAGTGGCCTCTGTCGTCGCGACCACGCAATTCGTCGGACCGCTGCTGGCGCAGGAGACGTCCCGCGCGCCCAGTGTCTACGAACAGCTTGACCTGTTCGGCGACATCTTCGAACGGATCCGGGCGCAATATGTCGAAGAGGTCGACGACTCGGACCTGATCGAGGCCGCCATCAACGGCATGCTCACCTCTCTCGACCCGCATTCCAGCTATCTGCCCCCCGATGACGCCGCCGACATGCGCGTCCAGACGCGCGGCGAATTCGGCGGCCTTGGCATCGAGGTCACGCAGGAAGAGGGGTTCGTCAAGGTCGTCTCTCCGATCGACGGCACCCCGGCAGAGGATGCGGGCATCGAGTCGGGCGATTTCATCACCCATGTCGACGGCGAAAGCGTGCTGGGCCTGACGCTCGATCAGGCGGTCGACATGATGCGCGGGCCGGTCGGTTCCGAGATCGTCATCACCGTCGTGCGCGAAGGCGAGGACGAGCCCTTCGACGTCTCGATCATCCGCGACACCATCAAGCTGACCGCCGTGCGCACCCGGACAGAGGGCGACACCGTGGTCCTGCGGGTCACCACCTTCAACGAACAGACCTATCCCAACATGCGCGACGGGCTGGAGGAACAGATCGAGGCACTGGGCGGCCTGGAGAACGTCAACGGCGTCGTGCTGGATCTGCGCAACAACCCGGGCGGGTTGCTGAACCAGGCGATCATGGTCTCCGATGCCTTCCTGGAGGCGGGCGAAATCGTGTCGACCCGGGGCCGCGACCCGGCGGACGGCGACCGCTACAACTCGGAAACGCTGGTGCCGGGCGATCTGGTCGAGGGCAAGCCCATCGTGGTGCTGATCAACGGCGGCTCTGCCTCGGCGTCGGAAATCGTCGCCGGTGCGCTTCAGGACCACCGCCGCGCCATCGTCGTGGGCACCAAGAGCTTCGGCAAGGGGTCGGTCCAGACCGTCATGCCGCTGCGCGGGGACGGGGCCATGCGCCTGACCACGGCGCGCTACTACACGCCCTCGGGCCGCTCGATCCAGGCGCTTGGCGTGTCGCCCGACATCGTCGTGGCGCAGCCGCGCCGTGACCGGAATGCAGAGGAGGAAGAGGAGGACACCGGCCTGTTCTCGCGCTCCGAGGCGGACCTGCGCGGCTCTCTGGACAACGACTCGCTGACCGAGGACGAGATCAAGCAGATCGAGGCCGACCGCGAAAAGGCCGAGCAGGCTGCGGCGCTGCGCGAAGAGGATTACCAGCTGGCCTATGCCATCGACATCCTCAAGGGCCTCTCGGCCCTCGGTCCGAAGAACTGATCGGTCGGGGCGGGCCCTGGTCCGCCCCTGTCCGGCGCCGGCCCATGCCGGCGGCCCACAGGGCGGGCAGCGGCCCGCCGTCCCCGTGCAAGACAGGCAGAGGCCCGCGCCCATGACCCCCGACGACATCGCGAAACTGCCCTATCGCCGCAACGTCGGCGTCATGCTGGTGAACGCCGCGGGCGAGGCCTTTGTCGGCCAGCGCGCCGACCGGCAGCCGCACGAGCCGCCCGCCCGGCAGATGCCCCAGGGCGGCATCGACAAGGGTGAGGACCCGCGTGCCGCCGCCCTGCGCGAACTGACCGAGGAAACCGGCGTGACGCCGGACCTCGTGACCGTCGAGGCCGAGACCGAGGGTTGGATCGCCTACGACCTGCCGCATGACATCGTGCCACGCATCTGGAAGGGCCGTTTCAGGGGGCAGGAACAGAAGTGGTTCCTGCTGCGCTTCCACGGCAGCGACGACCAGATCCGTCTGGACGCGGACGATCATCAGGAATTCACCGAATGGCGCTGGCTGTCCGCCGATCGAGTGCTGTCGCAGATCGTGCCCTTCAAGCGCGCGGTCTACGAGCAGGTGATCGACGCCTTCCGGGACCACCTGTGAAACGCGCGCTGGCGCTTCTGCTGACGCTCACGCTGGGCTCTCAGGCGCAGGCCCTGTCCTGCATCGCCCCCGATCCGATCCGCGACTTCAAGGAAGCCCACGCAAGCGAGGACCGCTGGAGCGCCGTGGTCGGACGTCTTGATTTCGACGAAAGCCGCCTGCCCGTGGTGCCGCTGGACCAGCAGGCAGAGCCGAAGGCCCCGACAGAGCTGCGCGCGCAGATGGTGGGCCGCTTCCTTGGCCCCGAGGGCTTTGTCCAGCCGTTTCAGGGCAATGTCACGCTGCGCGTCTCCTGCTACCTGTCATGGTGCGGCGGGGCGCAGAGCGGTGGCCGATACCGGCCTTCCTCCGGCACGAGGATGGCAAGCGCATCGTGCAGGTAGAGCCCTGCGGGCAGTGGCTGTATCGCGATCCCGCGCCCGCGCTGCTGGACGCGGTGCATGCCTGCTTTGCCGGTGGCCCCTGCGCAGAGGGCGGCCAGTTCTGATCACACCCGGACGTCAGGTCCGGATGTCTGGCCCGCAGTCGCCCTGCATCCGCGCCATGTAGTCCCGCAACAGCGACACGCGCCGTGGCCGGAAGGACCGGCCCGACCGCTCCAGCCCGGTCATGCGGTCCAGTCTGAACATGCGAAAGTCCTGCCGCAGCAGGCACCATGCCATCAGGCAGTGGCTTTGCTCGAAGAAGACGATGGACAGCGGCATGACCTCGCGCCGGGTCGCCGCGCCTGCCTTGTCGGCGTAGTCGAAGACCACCTGCTCCTCTTCCCAGCAGGCCTTGCGCAGCGCCTTGGCGTCGATGGTCGGCGCGGGCGGCAGGTTGAACCGATGCGCCGTCAGCACCGCGTGGCGCAGCCGGTGCGCCTGCGCCTCGGGCAGGCGGGCGCGCAGCTTGGCCAGCGCCGTTCCGGCGGCCTGCGCCAGTGCCGGATCGCCCACCGCCGTGACCTCGCGCAGCCCGACGATCAGCGCCTCCAACTCGTCGTCGTCGAAGCCCAGAGGCGGCAGATGGGCGCTTTCGATCAGCCGGTAGCCAAAGCCCGGCTCGCCGTCGATGACGGCGCCAAGGCTGCGCAGCGTGTCGATGTCGCGGTACAGTGTGCGGGTGGACACGCCGGTTTCCCGGGCAAGCTGCTGCCCCGTCACCGGCGCGGGCAGGCAGCGCAGGGCGGTCATCAGCTGGAAAAGGCGGTGGGTGCGGGACATGGCTGCGGTATCCTCTACCCTCTTGCCAGAAACTGGCAAGAGGGGGTGCGACCGGCTGGCCCGCCCCCGGCGCCCTCAGGTCTTGGCGCGGCGCTGACGGCTGACCTTGCGCTTGGTCTTGGCGTCCTTGGTCTTGGCCTTGGCCAGCTTGCGCTTGGGCGAGGCCCCGCCGCGCGACCGGCCCGCGCCGCCGCCCCGGGGGCGCCCGCGCCGGAACGACCCGCCGCCGCGCCCGCTTTCGTATTCCTCGCCGTCAAGCTCCAGCAGCTCGAAGGCGATGCCGCCGGTGACCGGCGCCGCCTCGACCAGCTTGACGCGCGCGCGCATGCCCAGCCCGATCTCGCGCCCGCTGTCGGCGCCCATCAGCGTGCCGCTCTCGCGGTCGAAGTGGAAATACTCGTTGCCCAGCGTCGAGATCGGCACCAGCCCGTCGGCCCCGGTCTCGTCCAGCTTCACGAAGAGGCCGAACTTGGCGATGCCCGACACGCGGCCGGTGAACTCGGCGCCCAGCCGGTCCGACAGGTAGGCGGCAAGGTAGCGGTCGGTGGTGTCGCGCTCGGCCATCATCGAGCGGCGTTCCGTGTCGCTGATGTGCTGCCCGGTCTTTTCCAGCCCGTCGATCTCTTCCGCCGTCAGCCCGTCGTCGCCCCAGCCATGCGCGGTGATCAGCGCGCGGTGCACGATCAGGTCGGAATAGCGCCGGATCGGAGAGGTGAAATGCGCATAGTTCTGCAGCGCCAGCCCGAAATGGCCGAAGTTCTTCGGCGTGTAATAGGCCTGCGTCATGCTGCGCAGGGTCGACAGGTTGATCAGCTCGGCCTCGTCGGTGCCCGCCGCCTGATGCAGCAGCCGGTTGAGGTGTTCGGTCTTCAGCACCTGCCCCTTGGCCAGCGTCAGCCCGGCGGCCTGCGCCGTGTCGCGCAAGGATTCCAGCTTGTCCTGCGGCGGTTCCTCGTGGACGCGGAACAAAAGCGGGGTCTTCTTGGCGATCAGGGTCTCGGCGGCGGCGACATTGGCCAGCACCATGTATTCCTCGATCAGCCTGTGCGCCTCCAGCCGGTCGACGAAATCGACCGAGGTCACCTTGCCGTCCTCGCCCAGCTGGACCCGGCGTTCGGGCAGGTCCAGATCGAGCGGCTGGCGCCTTTCGCGGGCGGCCTTCAGCGCGGCATAGCCCGCGTAGAGCGGCTTCAGGACCGGCTCCAGAAGCGGGCCGGTGGCTTCGTCTGGCTGGCCATCGATGGCCGCCTGAACCTGCTGGTAGGTCAGCGAGGCGGGCGAGCGCATCAGCCCGCGCAGGAATTTCTGCCGCAGCTTGTTGCCGTCGCGGTCCACGGTCATGCAGACCGCGATGCAGGCGCGCGGCACGCCTTCGTGCAGCGAACACAGGTCGCCCGACAGCCGGTCCGGCAGCATCGGCACGACGCGGTCGGGGAAGTAGCTGGAATTGCCGCGCTTTCGCGCCTCGCGGTCGATCCCGGACCCCGGCGTCACGTAATGCGCCACATCCGCGATGGCCACCCACAGGCGCCAGCCGCCCGGGTTCTTCGGGTCGTCGTCGGCCTCTGCAAAGACCGCGTCGTCGTGGTCGCGCGCGTCCGAGGGGTCGATCGTCACCAGCGGCATGTCGCGCAGATCCGTGCGACCGCTCAGCCCGGCGGGCTTCATGCTGTCGGCCTCTTCCAGCACGTCGGCGGGGAAGTCGTCGGGGATGCCGTGCTGGTGGATCGCGATCAGCGAGACCGCGCGCGGCTCTGACGGGTCGCCCAACCGCAGGGTGATGCGCGCCCGCGGCAGGCCCATGCGCCCGCCCGGTCCGGCCTGTTCCGCCTCGACCAGTTCGCCGTCCTTTGCGCCAAGGGCGGCGTCGGGGCCGACGGTCCATTCCTTGTCGCTGCCCTTGTCGATGGGCATGATCTGCCCGCCCTCGGCGCTCTTGCGGAAGATGCCGACGATCTTGCGCGGGCTGGCGCCGATGCGGCGGATCAGCCGGGCCTCGTAATTGTGGTCCTCTTCGTGGACCACCTGAAGGCGGGCAAGGATGCGGTCGCCTTCCCCCAGCGCGGGGTCGCTGGCGCGCGGCACGATCAGCACCACCGGCTCTACCCCTTCGCCGTGCCACTCCAGCGGCTGCGCATAGAGATCGCCGTTGTCGTCGGGCGCCTTGACCTGCAGGACGCTGACCGGCGGCAGCCGGTCCGGGTCGCGGTAGGTCTTCTTGCGCTTCTCCAGATGGCCCTCGGCCTCCAGCTCCTTCAGCAGGCGCTTGAGGTCGATGCGATCCGCGCCCTTGATGCCAAAGGCCTTGGCGATGTCGCGCTTCGAGGTCAGCGTTGGGTTCGCGGCGATCCAGTCGAGGATTTCCGGCTTGGTGGGCAGCTTTGTCATGGCCCTCAGGTAGCACGGGCGCGTGACAATGCGAAGATGCCTCGCGCCGGGGATCGCTAGGGCAGGGACGCGCTGCCCGGAAGATCGGCAGCCTCGTCCACGTCGGCCAGTTCGTCGACAAGGGCGATGCGGGCGCCGGGGACAGAGGCGATGCTGTCGGCCAGCGCATGGGGCGTGGACCAGCGCACGTTGTCGAAGAGGGTCGCGGGCAGGCGGGCGCCGCCCCGCACCCCGACCAGCCAGTAGCCGCCATCCGTCGCGGGGCCGAAGACCACATCGTGGTCGCCCAGGGCGCGGAAGCCCCGCCAGAGCGCGGCGCGGCTGATGCCGGGAATATCGGCGCCGATCAGGCAGACCGGGCCGGGCCCGGCGGCGCGCAGGGCGCGCGCCATGCGGTCCCCCAGCGTGCCGGTGCCCTGCGCGATGCGCGGCAGGGCGGGCAGGGCGCGTGTCGCGACGGCGCGGTCGGGGGCCACCGCCAGCACCACGCGCCAGCGCGGGTCGCGGATGTCGCGCAACAGCCGCCGGACCCGGTGGCGGAACCACCAGGCGGCGGAGATCACGCCGATATCCCGCGCCAGCCGGGTCTTGACCCGGCCCGGGCGCGGCTCCTTGACCATGACGATCAGGGTGCCGCGCATTCCAGAACCATGTGGCGATGTGGGATGCCGGCGTCGTCGTAGCTGTCCCCGCGCGGCACGAAGCCCAGCCGCTCGTAGAAGGGGATGGCGTACTCCTGGGCGCTGAGCGCAATGCCCCGGACACGGGGATCGGCAGTCAGCCGCGCGATGCCTTCGCGCACCAGCGCCGCGCCAAGCCCGGTGCCCCGGTGCGAGGGCAGGACGCAGATGCGCCCGATCCGGCCCGTGCCCTTCGCGACCAGCAGCCGCGCGGTGCCCACCGGCGTGCCACCGTCCAGAGCCAGCAGGTGCAGGGCGGTGGCGTCGAGGTCGTCCCATTCCTCGGTCTCGGGGATGCCCTGTTCGTCGATGAAGACCGCCCGGCGCAGCGCGTGGCAGGCCGCAAGGTCCTCCGTGGCCCGGACCGTCACGGTCACGCGAAATACTCGGTCAGGATGCGGCTGTAGATCGCCTTCAGCTGGCCGATCTGGGCGACCTCGACCCGTTCGTCCACCGCGTGCATGGTCTTGCCCACGAGGCCGAATTCCACCACCGGGCAGTGATCCTTGACGAAGCGCGCGTCCGAGGTGCCGCCCGTGGTGGACAGCTCCGGCGTGACGCCGGTCTCGGCCTCGACGGCGCGGGCCACCAGATCCGACAGCGGCCCCGGGGGCGTCAGAAAGCTTTCGCCCGAGATGCTGATCCGCAGGCCGGTGCGCGTGCCGAAGGCCTGATCCACCGCCGCCGCCTCTGTGCGCAGCCACTCGGACAGCGCGGCGCCGGTATGCGTGTCGTTGAAGCGGATGTTGACGCAGCTCGTGACCTTGCCGGGGATCACGTTGGTCGCCGGGTTGCCGGTGTCGATGGTCACCACCGCCAGCGTCGAGGGGTCGAAATGCTCGGTGCCCTCGTCCAGCTTGTGCGAGGCCAGCCGGTCCATCAGCCGGGCCATGGCCGACAGCGGGTTCACCGCGCGGTGCGGATAGGCGGAATGGCCCTGCACGCCTTCCACCTCGAACCAGGCCGACATCGACCCGCGCCGCCCGATCTTCATCATCTGGCCCATGTGGTCGGGGCTGGTCGGCTCTCCGACAAGGCAGACGGCCATGCGCTCCTGCTCATGCGACATCCAGTCCAGCAGGGCGGTGGTGCCGTCGTTGGCATCGCCCTCTTCGTCGCCGGTGATGGCAAGGATCACCGCGCCGTCGGGCGGCGTCTGCGTCACGAAATCCACGGCGGCGGCGGCAAAGGCGGCCACGCCGGACTTCATGTCCGTCGACCCGCGCCCATAGAGGAAGCCGTCCACGATCTCGGCGCCGAAGGGGTCCTGCGTCCAGTCCTCGCGGCGGCTCGATCGGCACCACGTCGGTATGCCCGTTGAAGCCGAAGGTCCGGACGTGGCCCTTCTGGCCCCAGCGCGCGAAGAGGTTCGGCGTGCCGTTGCGGTCGACCCGCGTGCAGGCAAAGCCCGCCCCCTCCAGCAGCTCTTGCAGGGCAACCAGCGCGCCGCCTTCCTCGGGCGTGACAGAGGGGCAGCGCACAAGGCGGGCGGTCAGGGCGACGGGATCGGTCATGGGGGCTCCTTCGGCGGGTCACCCCTTGGCTACCCGCTGCCCGCGGTCTTGGCAAATGTGGCGCAACTGCACCAGCGGGCGCGGCGGAAGGGCAGGGCGCGCCGCGCCATGGCGGGGCGGGGGCGGGGCGTGCTAGGCTGGGCAAAACAGACGACGAGGCCCGGCACCGACCGGCCCGCAGAGCAGGACGACAGGCCATGACCCCGCATTCCCCCCGCGCCGGGATCCTACCGCGATGAGCTGGATCGGGCTTTGTGGACAGGGCCGCGCCTGGACCTGCCCCCGCCGCGTCGCGGCCACCGCGCCAGAGCGGCATGTCCTGATGCCGCGCGGCTCGATCATGATCGAGACCCGCGTCCCGCCAGAGGAGCGCCCGCAGACGCTGCTCTATTACCGCCGCGAACATCCCCGGCCCGGCACCATCTCTGTGCAGGCCATGCCGGGGGCGGCATCATTCTCGTGCTGGATCAGGGTGGCGAGGTCTTCCACACCGTGCTCGAACGCCGCAACGACAGCCGCGTCGACCTGCTGCGCGTGACCTTTTCATGGGACAGCGAGGCGCGGCGCGGCTGGCTGACGGTCGAGCAGCCGGGCACCGACACCGTCGACACGACCGAGACGCCGCCGCCGCCGCCCTTCCTGATGGAGGATGTCTTTACCCTGTGCCACCGCCCGCAGCTGGTGACGCGGGACCCGGACGTGATCTTCCACGCCGTTTCGGAGGCGGTGGAGCCGGTCGGCCCGATGCCGGGGCTCGTGGCGCAGGTGCCGGTGCTGACCCCGCAGGGCTACCGCCGCGCCGGCGACCTGCGTCTGGGCGATACGGTGACCACCCGCAATGCAGGCGTGGTGCCGGTTCTGGCGCGGGTGACCCGGCGGATGCCCGCGCTTGGCTCGTTCCGGCCGGTGCGGCTGCGGGCGCCCTATTTCGGCCTGACGCGCGATCTGGTGGTCGCACCCTACCAGCGCATGGTGATCGGCGGGTCGGAGGTCGAATACATCTTCGGGCGGCAGGCGGTGCTGATCCCGGCGCTGGCGCTGGTGAACGGCTTTGCCGCCGTCTACGAGGAAGGTCATGACCTCGTCCGCTACCACCAGCTTCTGCTGCCGGGGCACGAGCCGGTGATCTCCGCCGAGGCGGAACTGGAAACGCTTTATGTCGGGCGCCTGCGCCGCCGCCGGGAATTCCTGCAAAGGACGCTTCTTGCGGATGTGCCGCCGGGGCTGATCCCTGAACATGCCCGCGCGGGGCTGAAGATCCTGCGGCCCTTCGAGGCGATCACCCTTGCCGAGGCGCGCGCCGCCTGACCGGCCTTTGACGGATGCCCGGGGCGCGTGGCCCTTCCCGTCAGTCGAAGAACGGAGAGACCTGCGCCACGATCACCGCGTTCTCGGCCAGCGCGCGCGCCATCAGTTCGCGCTCGTCGTCCTCGATCTCCTGCCCGGCGGCCTCGCGTTCCTCGGGCGTGCCGTAGCCGGTCACGTCCAGCGGCGCCATATCCGCCTGTTTCAGGATCGCGACGGTCTCGCGCACGGCCTCGGCCTCGTCCACGCCCGAGGCGTAGCACATCAGCGCCGCGCCGGTCGCCTTGTCCGGCAGACCGTCCCCGGCCTTGCGACCGACCTCGACAAGCAGGGTAAAGACCTGCTGGATGCGCTTTTCCTTTGTCATGCCGCGGGAGTGCGCCGCGCGGCTCCGCTTGTCAAGCGCGACAGCGGCATCCGGCTTGCCGCGAGGTTGCCGGGGCAGGGGCGTCATGCCCCCCGGTGTCCCGGTTTGTTGCCTTGGCGCAGGGTGGGGCGTCCCGGAGCCGCGCCATGCAAGACAGCCTTGGCGCCCGGTGGCGGCGCAGGGAGCCGGGGACAGGCGCGTCCGGCAGCGCCCGGTCCTGTCAGCGGTTGGCGCGGCTCCGGCGCCCCCACCAGGCCGTCACGCCCCGCGAAAGGTGATCTCCACCGTCACGGCGATGGCGTAGACCACCATCATCAGCACCGATTCCACGCCGATCCGCGCCGGCCCCTCGCGCTGGCGCAGGATCAGCCCCGCCAGCAGGATCACCGTCATCACCAGCCCGGTGGCAAGCCAGAACAGGTCTTCCCTTCCGGCGGCGTGATAGATCGACCCGTCGCGGTAAGCCACGTCCGAGAACACCAGGAAGAGCGTGTCGAAGGTATTGCCGCCGATGATCCCGCCAACCGCCAGTTGCAGCGCGCCCCGCCGGACCGCGGTCAGCGTCGTCACCAGTTCCGGCAGCGAGGTCACCACCGCCGTGCCCAGGGCGCCGACCATGCTGGAGGACAACCCGAACCGGCCGATCACGGTGGTGCCGATCTGGCTGATCACCCAGCCCGCCGCTCCCATGATCGCGACCAGACCGGCGAATGCGGCGGCCTGCCGGTGCCGGGCCTGCCGGCCTCGTCCTCGTCCTCGGGTTCGTCGGCTCGGGTGTCCGAGGTCTTGACCGGGCGCCACATCGGCTGGTCCCGCATCCAGGCCGTCAGCCGCACGCCGCCGACATAGGCCACGGCCAGCACCACCGACACCGGATGCACCCCCAGTGCCGAGACATCCGGCCCGGCCATGGCGGCCACGGGCAGGCTGAGAAAGCCGATCAGCAGCACCGTCTGGAACAGGTTCGCGGGCTCCGCCGCCGCATGCTCAAGGTTCGGCCCGCGATAGAACAGGTCGGCCAGCGCAAGGAACAGGGTCTGCGCCGCGATGCCGCCGACGGCATTCGAGACGGCGAAACTCGCATCGCCCTGAGAGGCGGCGGTCACCGACACGACAATGCCGGACAAAGAGGTGGCGGCGCCCAGCACGATCCCGCCCGCCATGGCCTCTCCCATGCGGGTGCGGTCGGCAATGACGTCCGCAAGGCCGGTGGCCCGGATCGAGGCCGCGACGACGATGGCGGCGGTGACGATGAAAAGGATGAAAAGGGCGGGGGTCGTCAGGTCCGCGATCATGCCGCGGACCCTTCGGATGCGTGGCTCAACCGGTCAGCCGATCTTGCGGTAGCCCCAGATCAGCAGGCTGGCCCCGATGATGCCGACGATCAGCTGCGGGATCCATGCGTCGGCGGCGTAGATGCCGATCAGCGACAGGATGAGGTTCAGCACAACCGCGCCGATGATCCCGAGCAGGATGTTGAGAAACAGGCCGGTGTCGGCCTTCATGATCATGCTGGCGATCCAGCCCGCCAGCCCGCCGACAATGATCGATCCGATAAATCCGAGACCCATGAAATATCCCCCTGAAGGTGTTGCGCTATCACAGCTGCAACGCGGAAGCGGGGGTCTGGTTCCCGAAAGGTTTGGGGAAGGGGTCCCGGCAGGGCTGTCCCGGTCCTTAGGGCCTGCGGGCGGGCGCCGAAGATGGGGCCGGAAAGGCCGCCCCCAAGACCCTCGCGGGCCTGCGCGCGCAGGGGGCGGCGCACAGGGCCGGGCGGGACAGGCCGCCGCGCCCGGCGGGTGCAGGACCGGGCCGGGGGACAGCCCCCACCCCGCCCCTGCGGATTGCCGGTCAGTCGCGCAGCAGCTCGTTGATGCCGGTCTTCGAGCGCGTCTTCTCGTCCACGCGCTTGACGATCACCGCGCAGTAGAGGTTCAGGTTGTTCTTGGTCGGCATGGAACCGGAGACGACCACCGAATAGGGCGGCACCTCGCCATAGGTGACCTCGCCGGTCTCGCGGTCGACGATCTTGGTGGACTTGCCGATGTAGACGCCCATGCCCAGCACCGAGCCCTCGCGCACGATGCAGCCCTCGACCACCTCGGACCGCGCGCCGATGAAGCAGTTGTCCTCGATGATCGTCGGACCGGCCTGCATCGGCTCCAGCACGCCGCCGATGCCGACGCCGCCGGAGAGGTGCACGCCCTTGCCGATCTGCGCGCAGGACCCGACCGTGGCCCAGGTGTCGACCATGGTGCCCTCGCCGACATAGGCGCCGAGGTTCACGAAAGAGGGCATCAGCACCGCACCCGGCGCGATATAGGCCGAGCGCCGCACGACGCAGTTCGGCACCGCGCGGAACCCGGCGGTTTTCCAGTCCTCCGCGCCCCAGCCCTTGAACTTGCTGTCGACCTTGTCCCACCAGCCAGAGCCCTGCGGCCCGCCGGACTGCTCTTCCATGTCCTTGATCCGGAAGCCCAGAAGCACCGCCTTCTTGGCCCACTGGTTGACGTGCCAGTCGCCGTTTGCCTGCTTTTCGGCCACGCGCAGCTTGCCGCTGTCCAGCGCGTTCAGCGTCTCTTCGATGGCGTCGCGCGCCTCGCCCGTGGTGGCGGGGGTGATGGTGTCGCGCGCCTCCCGGGCGGCTTCGATGGCGGTTTCAAGCTGAGCGTTGGACATCTGTCCCTCCCGGTCCGGATCAGGTTTCAACGCCCTATAGCGGGCGCGGGCGATACCGGCAATGCCGCGCGCCCCGCCCTCGTGGCCCCGCAGACTCCGGCAGGGATGCCACAGAGCCGAAAGACCACGCCCGCCCGCCCCTTCTTCTGTCCGGAATTATCCCCGCCGGAGGCATCCCGCGTCGCCGCAGGCGCCATCCTCCCCGACACGCGCGCGCCCAGGGTTTCTTCTTGGTCCAAATACCTCCGCCGGAGGCAACCGCCCCCACCGGTCGCCCCTAGGCCAGCGGGTCGGGCGCGACGTTGCCGCCGCAGACCAGAACCGCCACACGCTCGTCCGGCTCGGGCTGGTAGATGCCCCAGCGCAGCGCGGCCAGGGCGCAGGCGCCAGCCGGTTCGACCAGGATGCGGTGCGCCTGCCAAAGCGCCGTCTGCGCCGCAAGGATGGCGCCGTCGGGCACCTCCAGCACCGGCGTGCCGTCCCGGCGCACCAGGTCGTAGCAGATCGACCCGATCCGCCGCGCCCCCAGCGCATTGGCCGCCACGCCCGAGACGCCGATGTCCACCGGCCCGCCGTTCTTCAGCGCCGAGGCCAGCGTGTTGCAGCCGATCGGCTCGACCGCGACGATCTTGCGCCGCCCGTCGTTCCACGCCAGCGACCCGCCGATCAGCCCGCCGCCGCCGACGGCGATCAGCACCGTGTCGGCCTCCAGCCCCTGCTCCTCCCATTCGCGCAGGCAGGTGCCCTGTCCGGCCACCGTTCCCGGCGCGTCGTAGGCATGGACCTGCATGGCGCCGCGCTCTGTTTCCCAGCGTTGCGCCATGGCCATCGCGTCGGCGTATTCTCCCGGCACCACCGTCAGCCCGGCGCCGGTGCGCTTGATCAGGGCGATCTTCGAGGGACCGGCGATCTCGGGCACGAAGATCTGCGCCGGGATGCCCAGCCGTGCCGCCGCAAAGGCCACGGCCGCGCCGTGATTGCCGCCCGAGGCGGCGACGACCCCGCCCTCGGGCACCTCCGCCGCCAGCAGCGTGTTGAAGGCCCCGCGCGCCTTGAAGCTGCCGGTGTGCTGCATCTGCTCCAGCTTCAGCGCCACCGGGCGTTCCCACAGGGCCGCGCTCTCCATCACCGGGGTGCGCACGACATGCCCCGAAATGCGCCCCGCTGCCGCCTCGATCGCGCTCTGCCAGTCCATGCCTGCTCTCCTTCTGGTCATCCGAAGCGCCACGCTATACCTGTGGACCAAGGCCAACAAGGAGCGCCCGCATGACCGAAGACCGCCGCAATCCGCTGCGCGACGCGCATCTCGACCGCGCAACGGCAAAGCATATCCCGGACACGCCGCAGTCACGCTCTCCCAGCTATCGCCTCGCCTTCGCGGACGAGGATTTTCTTTGCCGGGACGAGTTGCGGCCCGTGCGCCTGCAGCTGGAGCTGCTGAAGTACGAGATGCTGATGGACGAACACGGCATCGAGGGCACGGTGGTCCTGTTCGGCGGCGCGCGCATCCCGGAACCGGCGAAGAAGGACACCGCGCGCACCGAGACGCTGGCAGAGCTGACGCGCTTCTACGACGAGGCCCGCAGCTTTGCCCGGCTGATCACGCGCAAGTCCATCGCGGCGGAGAACCGCGACTGGGTGATCGTCACCGGCGGCGGCCCCGGCGTGATGGAGGCGGGCAACCGCGGCGCCGCGGACGAGGGCGGCGTCTCCATCGGGCTGAACATCGTGCTGCCGCACGAGCAGGCGCCGAACCCCTACGTGACGCCGCATCTCGCCTTCAACTTCCATTACTTTGCCATTCGCAAGATGCATTTCCTGATGCGCGCCCGCGCCGTCTGCGTCTTTCCGGGCGGCTTCGGAACGCTGGACGAGCTGTTCGAGGCCCTGACCCTGATCCAGACCGACCGCATGCGCCCGGTGCCCTTCCTGCTCTTTGGCCGGGACTTCTGGGAAAGCATCGTCAACTGGCAGGCGCTGGCCGAGGCCGGAACGATTTCCCAGCAGGACCTTGGCCTGTTCCAGCTTGTCGAGACCGCCGAAGAGGCGCTGGAGATCATCGAGGCATGGGAGCCGCAGCCGCGTCGCGGCGATATCCCGGACCGGTAACTCCGTCTTCACTGGGCAATGCAGGGGGAAGGGGCCTGAGCGCGGGGGCAGACCCTTGTGCCGCGCCGCCCCGGGGCCGCGCTCCGCCTTCGTCTTCGGCCTTGCCTTGCCGATGGCGCTTTCGGTGGGGACGCGGCCTGTCCGAAGGCCGCGTCGGGTCTAGAGGGCCTCTTCGGCGACCTTCTTCGCCTCGACAGGGGCAACCGCCGCCGCCGGTTCCACCCAGCGGGCGATGACAGAGCGCGCGGCGGCCTCGTCGCGCGCATCGATGGCTTGGCGCAGGTCCTTCAGGGCCGTGGCGACCTCGAATTCGGACAGGAAGCTTTCCTGCGCGCGCAGGATCTTGGGGTGCGGCGTCGTCAGCATATCCGCCGAGATCAGCAGTTCCTCGTGCAGTTTCTCGCCCGGGCGCAGGCCGGTGATGCGGATTTCGATGTCGCCCTCGGGGTTGTCGCGGTCGCGGACCTCGTAGCCCGCGCCCTCGATCATCTGGCGCGCCAGTTTCTTGATCGGCACCGGGTCGCCCATGTCCAGCACGAAGACATCGCCGCCGCGCGCGAAGGATCCGGCCAGCAGCACCAGCCGGGCGGCTTCGGAAATGGTCATGAAATAGCGCGTCACGTTCGGATCGGTCAGCGTGACCGGGCCGCCGTTCAGGATCTGCTCCTGGAACAGCGGGATGACAGAGCCGGAAGAGCCCAGCACGTTGCCGAAGCGCACCATGGAAAAGCGGGTGCCGGGGCTGCGCGCGGCAAGATCCTGCACGCTGAGTTCGGCCAGCCGCTTCGAGGCGCCCATGACGTTTGTCGACCGCACGGCCTTGTCCGTCGAGACGAGGATGAACCGCTCGACGCCGCTGGTGCGCGCGGCATCCGCCATGACCTTCGTGCCAAGGACATTGTTGCGCAGGCCGCTGATGACGTTCTGGCTTTGCTCGACCATCGGCAGGTGCTTGTAGGCTGCGGCGTGCAGGACCACCTCGACCCGGTGCCGGGCCATGGTCTCGCACATCAGGGGCTCGTCGAGGACCGAGCCCAGAACCGGCACCACGGTCAGCCCGTCGCCCAGCTCGCGCAGTTCCTTGTCGATGCTGTAGAGCGCATGTTCCGAGTGATCGACCAGCACGAGGCAGTCGGGTTTGCAGTCCAGCAGCTGGCGGCAGAGTTCCGACCCGATCGACCCGCCCGCGCCGGTCACCAGGATGCGGCGGCCGGTATAGGCGTGGCTGACACCGGGCAATTCCTTTTCCAGCCGGTTGCGGCCCAGAAGATCGTGCAGCGAGACCGGGGTCACCTTCTGACGCAGTTCGGCTTCGCCCACCAGCGCCGCGAAGGAGGGCACGGCGTGGACCTCGCAGCCGATGTGGCGCAGGCGGTGGGCGATACGGGCGATCTTGGGGGCGCTGAGCGAGGGCATCGCCAGCACCACGCGGTCGATGTCCTTCTTGTCGACCAGGGACTTGATGGCCGAGGGCGAATAGACCCGCAGGTTGGCGATCATCAGGCTTTGCAGGGTCGGGTTGTCGTCGATGAAGGCGACGGGCTGCACGGCGTCGTCGGTGCGCAGCGCCGCGACAAGCTGCTGGCCGGTCTGGCCGGCGCCGTAGATCAGGACACGCGACACGTCCCGCCGGCTGCGGTAGATCTGTACGGTTGCCTGACGCAGAAGCACCCGCCAGCTGGCCGAGACAACCAGCAGCAGAAGCGAGAAGATCACGAAGACACTGGCAGGCAACAGCCCCAGCGTAAGCTGATCGATGGAGGCGCCCAGCAGGCCGAGCGTGGCGGAATAGGTCGCCGTGCGGATCACGCCGCGCAGCTCGTAGTCGTTCAGCCGGCAGCGGGTCAGGCCGATCCGCCACCCGAAGACGGTCCCGGCAATGCTCAGGATCGCGGCAAGCGGAAGCACGGCCCGAAGCGTTTCGAGATTGGCGGTGGCATCTACCGCAAGGACAAGCGCGGCGAACAGGCACAGGGGGATAACGATCGCGTCGACAAGCACGAAAACCGCTTGTTTCTGAGCCCGGCTCATACCAATCACGACGTTATAAAGCATCCGTATTGAGTCCCTCTGCCCGTTCCACCAGATCTGTATTCGTTCTTGGACCCGGATGCGTGCCGCGACCGGCTTTGCGGATCTTGACCGTCCGCTGCAGGTTTGTTGGCGCCAAAAAACTGCCAAACTCCTTCGACTTCTAGTGTATCGTACACAAATCCGGCAAGTCTGGAATTTCTGCGCTTGCGAGAATCGGCGCAAAAGCCGCCGGTGGACTCGGAATTTGCCTCAGGAGAGGCCAGAGTTTCCCGCGCAGGCCAATTTCCTGCACGCCACGGGCAGCGAATCGCCCTTTCACCCGTACCGTGGCTGCGGTATGCACCGCGCCAGCCGCGCGGACCCCTGTCCGCGGGCACCGAAACCGATAGGAGGGCCGTATGGGCTACCGTATTGTCGTTGCGGGCGCCACGGGCAACGTGGGCCGCGAAATGCTGAACATCCTTGCCGAGCGGGGGTTTCCCGTCGACGAGATCGCCGTGCTGGCATCCCGCCGGTCGCTGGGGACAGAGGTCAGCTTTGGCGACAAGACTCTGAAGACCCAGGACCTTGCCACTTTCGACTTCACCGGCTGGGATATCGCGCTCTTTGCCGTGGGCTCCGGTCCGACGAAGGAATTCGCGCCCAAGGCGGCAAAGGCCGGCTGCGTGGTGATCGACAACTCGTCGCTCTACCGCTACGACCCGGACGTGCCGCTGGTGGTGCCGGAAGTGAACGCCGAGGCCGTCGACGGCTACACCAAGAAGAACATCATCGCGAACCCCAACTGCTCGACCGCGCAGATGGTGGTGGCGCTGAAGCCGCTGCATGACCGCGCCAAGATCAAGCGCGTCGTGGTGTCGACCTACCAGTCGGTCTCGGGCTCGGGCAAAGAAGCCATCGACGAGCTCTGGGACCAGACCAAGGCGCATTACAACCCGACCGACGACTACCAGCGCAAGGTCTACCCGAAGGACATCGCCTTCAACGTGATCCCGCACATCGACGTCTTCATGGAGGACGGCTCGACCAAGGAAGAGTGGAAGATGGTCGCGGAGACGAAGAAGATCATCGACCCGTCGATCAAGCTGACCGCGACCTGCGTGCGCGTGCCGGTCTTCGTCGGCCACTCCGAGGCGATCAACATCGAGTTCGAGGAGTTCCTCGACGAGGACGAGGCGCGCGACATCCTGCGCGAGGCGCCGGGCCTCATGGTGATCGACAAGCGCGAGGACGGCGGCTACGTCACGCCCAAGGAATGCGTGGGCGATTTCGCGACCTTCATCAGCCGGATCCGGCAGGACGCGACGATCGACAACGGCCTGAACCTCTGGTGCGTGTCGGACAACCTGCGCAAGGGCGCCGCGCTGAACGCGGTGCAGATCGCCGAGGTTCTGGGCCAGCGCTGCCTGAAAAAGGGCTGACGGCTCTTCCAGCCTGTTGCGACCGGCCGGTTCGGATCCCCGAACCGACTCGGTTTGCGTTTCGGGGCCGGGAGGCGGTGGGCGGATACCTCTTTCGGATAGGGCGCCCTGTGCCTTGGGGTGCCCCAACTATGCCCGAAACTTGTCGCAATTGCCCGCAAGCCCTGCTAGGAATGGTGTCAGGCCAGAGCGCGGTTTGCAGCGCCCCGGTCGCGATGACGCAGCGCCACGGCGTGCCGGATCTCTCTCCTACTCTCTCACACAATCCGGCATGCCGCGGCTCCGGGCGCCTGCGCCCGGCGCGGTCGAACCGCGCGCAGCCCTTGCCCGAACCGCACTGAGGTGTTGTGCGGATCGACCCCGGGAACCAAGCCCAACAGCCAGAAACGGCCTTGCCGCTTTGCCCGGCATGGCGGCGGTCGAAGCGACCCGGCGCCAGATGACGTGGACAGCGTTTCGCTCAGGTGCTCCGGCCTTTGCGCGGATGGTTAAGGCATCCTTGCCACAATCGTGAAAATGCGGGGCGACTGTCGCCGTCCGGGCCATGGCCTGTCCAATTTTTGCCGCAATCTGTTGCGACCCTCGGTTCAGGGGCAGCAGGAAAGCAGGCAAGGAGCCTATCATGCGCCATCAGACCGAATTCAGGCTCGACCGGACCGTCCTTCAGTCTTTGGGTGGCCTACCGGCCCCGCTGGATTGTGAAACCAACGCGCTGTTGCGGCTTTTCCTTGCCCCCATCCTCGAAACCGCGCCCGATTGGGCAAGCCTTGCCGAGGCGCTTGGCGAAAAGGGCTATGACCTGTGCTTCCGCGAGGGCCATCTGGTGATCCTCAACGATCTCGGTGAGGCGCTGTGCACCGGCAGCGACATCGGTGTGCCCATGGCGCGGATTGCAGGGCGCATTGGGCGGCCCTGCGTGCGTGCGCATCGCGACGGACACTCGGGCAGGCTCTGGCAGGCCTGACCCGGGCGCGCGACAGAAGTGCCCGCGCCGACCCGCGCCCCGCGCCGTCGGCCCGGGGCGCGAAGGCCAATCCCGTCAGATCGCGGCGAATTCGTCGGTGGCGGGGTCCAGATGTTCCAGCCCGCCCTCGGCGATCTCGTTCCAGACACCGTGCAGCGACAGCTGCCGCGCGGCCACGGCCTTTTCGACGAAGGGGAAGGTCATCAGGTTGCGTAGCGAGGTGCGGATGGCTTCCTTCTCGAAGGCTTCGGGCTTGTTCTCGGCGTCCTTGATCGCCTCGTAGCCGGGCCGCAGGATATCCATCCAGCGCCCGACGAAAGAGGTCTGGTCCTCCAGCTCGGGCGCGCGGCCTTCGCACATGTCCAGACAGCCCTGCACACCGCCGCAGCGCGAATGGCCGACCACCACGATATGCGCGACCTTCAGCGCGGTGACCGCGTATTCCACCGCCGCCGAGGTGCCGTGCTGGTTGCCGTCGGGCTCATAGGGCGGCACGAGGTTCGCGATATTGCGGTGGATGAAGAATTCGCCCTGATCGGCGCCGAAGATCGACGTGACGTGAACCCGCGAATCGCAACAGGCGATGATCATGGCGCGGGGCCGCTGCCCTTCGGTCGCGAGGCGCCGATACCAGGCGCTGTTCTCGGCGTAGGCCGTTGCTTTCCAGCCCTGAAAACGCTGGACGAGGAAGGTGGGCAGGGGGCGGACGAACTCCATGGCTTGCTCCAGTCATGTCATGTTCGCCTTGAATTACGCAGGATTCGCGGGAAATTCGAGCGAAAACCATCTTGGCGGCTAACCTTTTGACAAGGCCGCCCCTGCAAGGTGCGCCTGCCGTGGGGGCCATGAATGGGGTGCGTTGTGACAGAGGTAACCTTCATCGCGCCGGTCGAAAGACCGGCCATGAATACTGCGCAGATCGAAACGCTGTGCTGCGATCTTGGCCCGAATGCCGCCGAGGACGTGGTCTGCCGCGCGATGGAGGAACTGGCCCTGCGGCTCTGCATCATTGAGCAGCAGGCCGACGCCGGCCCGCGCGAGGATATGCACAAGGGCCTGAAGGCGCTGGCAGCCATCGCCGACCAGATCGGCCTGTCCACGCTCAGTCGGGTCGCGCATGACGTCATGGCCTGCATCGTATACGGCGACCGCGTGGCAGAGGCGGCGACCACTGGCGCGGCTGGCCCGCACCGGCGAACGCTCATTGACCGAACTCTGGGACATCAGCGCCTTTTCTCTGTGACCCCTTGCGGCTGTCGGCGGCGGGGATAGGCTGCGCGCCAACCAGACAGGAGCCGCCATGACCCCCCGTTTCGCCGAACCCGATGCCGCAACCCTGACCCTGCATGTGATCGAGGCCGACGCCCTGTCCGGCTGGCTTGACGGGCAGGACGCGCAGGCCCGCGCCCGGGTCGAGGCAAGCGGCTTCAAGGGCGCCCCGGGGCAGGCGCTGATGCTGCCGGGCGCGGGTGGCAGGCCCGCGGGCGCGGTTGCGGGCTACGGCACCGCCTCGGCCCGCGCGCGGCTGCGCTTCCCTCTGGCCGGGGCCATTCCGTCTCTGGCGCCGGGGTCCTACCGGCTTGCGGGCCTGCCTGACAGCGCCGCGCCGACAGAGGCGCTGGGCTGGCTGCTCTCGTCCTACCGCTTCGACCGCTACCGCGCGAATGCGCCGCAGGAACAGCAGCTCGTCGCCCCCGAGGGCGTGGATGCCGCCCGGCTCGAAGTGCTGGCGGCCAGCGAATGCCTGACCCGCGATCTGGTCAACACCCCCGCCGCCGACATGGGCCCCGAAGCGCTGGAACAGGCGGTGCGCGCCCTCGCGTCCGAGTTCGACGCCGCCATCGAGGTGACCACGGGCGCGGCGCTGGAAAGCGGTTTCCCGATGATCCACGCGGTGGGCCGCGCCGCTGCGCAGGCGCCGCGCCTGATCGACCTGCGCTGGGGCGACGAAGGCCCGCGCCTGACGCTGGTCGGCAAGGGCGTGTGCTTCGACACCGGCGGGCTGAACCTGAAGCCGGGGTCGTCCATGGGGCTGATGAAGAAGGACATGGGCGGCGCCGCCAATACCATCGGCCTCGCCCGGGCGATCATGGCGCTGGGGCTGAAGGTGCGCCTGCGCCTGCTGATCCCGGCGGTGGAAAACAGCGTCGCGGGCAACAGCTTCCGCCCCGGCGACATCCTGACCTCGCGCAAGGGGCTGACGGTCGAGATCAACAACACCGATGCCGAGGGTCGGCTGGTTCTGGCCGATGCGCTGGCCCTGGGCGACGAAGAGGCGCCCGAGCTGATGATCTCGATGGCCACGCTGACCGGCGCGGCGCGTGTCGCCGTCGGCCCGGACCTCGCGCCCTTCTACACCGACGCCGAAGACTTCAACGCCGCGCTGACCGCCGCCTCGGGGCCGCAGGCGGACCCGGTCTGGCGCATGCCTTTTCACGAACCCTACGAGGCGATGATCGAACCCGGCATCGCCGACCTCGACAACGCACCCTCCGGCGGCTTCGGCGGCTCGATCACCGCCGCGCTCTTCCTGCGGCGCTTCACCGGGCAGGCGGCGCGCTACGCCCATTTCGACATCTATTCCTCGGCAACCCACGGCCGCCCCGGGCCGCGCCAAGGGCGGCCTGATGCAGGGCCCGCGCGCCATCCTCGCGGCGCTGCCAGAGGTTCTGGGCCTGTGACGGACCGCCGCCTGACGCCGTTCAACGGGCGCGTCGCGGCGCTGCATCTGAAAGGCACCGTCGCGGCGGAGCGCTTCGCAAAGCCGGAAGCGCATCGCGTGGTGGCACCCCTCTCCGACCTGCGCGCCGCGCCCGATGGCCCGCGCGAGCGCCAGCTTCTGAGGGGCGAGACCTTTCTGACGCTGGAGGCACGCGACCAGATGGTCTTCGGCTACGCCGAGAAGGACGGCTACTGCGGCTGGATCGCCGCCGCCGACCTGACCGGTGCGCCGCCCGAGGCGCCCACGCACCGCGTCAAGGTCGCCCGCAGCTACGGCAAGTCGACGCCCGGTCTCAAGGCATTCGGCAGCGTCACGCCGCTGTCGCTCGGTATGCGGCTGCCGGTTCTGGAGACGGCGGAGGGCTGGTCCCGGATCGCGTGGTCGCGCGGCGCGGCTCCGCGCGATCTCTTCGTGCCCTCCGGCCATCTGGCGCCGCTGGACAGCCCCGAGACAGAGCCGGTCCGGGTCGCGGAACGCCTGATCCATACACCCTACCTCTGGGGCGGCAACTCGGCCTTCGGCATCGACTGCTCGGGGCTGGTTCAGGCCGCGCTCCCGGCCTGCGGCATCCCGTGCCCCGGCGACAGCGACCTGCAGGAGAAGGGGCTGGGCGACACCCTGCCTCCCGGCACGCCGCCGCAACGCGGCGACCTGATGTTCTGGAAAGGCCACGTCGCCTGGGTCGCGGATCGCGACACCCTCCTGCACGCCAATGCCTTCCACATGGCCGTGGCCTCCGAGCCAATCGCGGAAGCCCTCCGGCGCATCGCCGCACAGGGCGACGGCCCCGTCACCCGCCACGCCCGCCTGACCTGAGCGGCAAGGGCTAGGTCACCTGCCACAGATGCCTGCCTGCCCCCCGCAGAGACCGCAGCCCTCCGCAGGCGGGCCGACCGCCCGCCACGCCGCGCCGTCTGCGTGGCACGGGCCGCAGGCCGCCTCCGGTCCATCGCCCCGGCCAGGCCGCGCCTGTCTCTCCATCCTCCCCCCGCTTCTCTGGTCCCGCAAATACCGCGGGGGCGCCCCGCAGGGGCGGGGGCAGAGCCCCCTCCGACGCCGCCCGCCGCGCGACGACCCGGACGTCGAGCTTCAACCGCGCCCTTGAGCCGCCGCCCGCGACCTGCCACGCTCCGCCCAGAGCCAGCAAGGAGCCGCCATGCCCTCCGATCCTTTCTTCCACCCGGTTTCGGGCTTCGACCTGCCGCGCTTCGCCGGGGTGCCGACCTTTATGCGCCTGCCGCAGGTCACGCCGGATCACCCGCGCTTCGCGGAGGTCGAGATCGGCCTCGTCGGCGTGCCCTGGGACAGCGGGACGACGAACCGCCCCGGTCCGCGCCATGGGCCGCGGCAGCTGCGCGATGCCTCGACCATGATCCGCGCCCAGCACGCGACCACCGGAATGCGCCCCTTCGAGGCGGCGCATTGTGCCGACCTCGGCGATGTCGGCCCGAACCCGGCGGATATCGCCGACACGATGACCCGCATCACCGCCTTCTACGACGGGCTGGTGGCCAAGGGCATCCGTCCGCTGACGGCGGGTGGCGACCACCTGACCTCGCTCCCGGTCCTGCGCGCGCTGGCCAAACCGGGCCCGCTTGGCATGATCCACTTCGACAGCCATACGGACCTCTTCAAATCCTACTTCGGCGGCACGCTCTACACCCATGGCACCCCCTTCCGCCGCGCGGTGGAAGAGGGGTTTCTGGATCCGAAGCGGGTGATCCAGATCGGCATCCGCGGCACCATGTACGACACCGAGGACCGCGACTTCGCCGGGGCCAACGGCATCCGGATCGTGACCATCGAAGAGCTTTTCGAGCGCGGCATCCCCGAGGTCATGCAGGAGGCCCGAGAGGTCGTGGGCACCCGGCCCTGCTATGTCAGTTACGACATCGACTTCGTCGACCCGGCCTTCGCGCCCGGCACCGGCACACCCGAGGTCGGCGGACCGAACAGCTTTCAGGCGCTGCAGGTCTGCCGCGAACTGGCGGGGCTGGATATCGTCGGCGCGGACCTGGTCGAGGTCTCGCCGCCCTTCGACGCCAGCGGCGGCACTGCCTTCCTCGGCGTGTCGGTGATGTTCGAACTGCTCTGCGCGATGCTGGCGCAATAAGCGCCTCTCCCGGGCACCGGGTGCCCGGCGGGCCAGCCCCGGGACCAAAGACGCAAAGGCGCCCGCCCGCGGCCCGCGCCCGGAATTTTCCAAAAATTCCGATCCGGAAACTTTGAAAGTTTCCGGCTACTCCACCGCGCGGATCAGCTTGCGCTCCAGCACCCGAAGGACCGTGCGCAGGTCGGACCCGCGTTTCAGCGCCTGCCCGTCCATGCCGAAAACCGCATATTGCCCCTGCCGCCCGCGCAGCTTGGGCCGTTTCTCGATCCGGTAAAGCGGCGTCTCGGCGGTCCGCCGGAAGACCGAGAAGACCGCAACCTCGCGCAGCGACGAGATGCCGTAGTCGCGCCACTCTCCGGCGGCCACCATGCGCCCGTACAGCGACAGGATCACGTTGAGCTCGTTGCGCTGAAAGGCGACCACCTCGTCTGGGGGCGCGCCGCGACCGGGGAAGGGCGTCAGGCTGTTCATGCCACCAGAGTTGCGCTCTTTCAGAGGCAAATCAAGAGGTCAGGCGAACCGGGTGCGAGACCCGGGGGCCGGGGCGGGCAGGGCGGGCATATCGGCGTCGCCGCTGTCCAGCCAGGCCTCGGCATCGGGGGTCAGGCGGGCATAGGCAGCGGCGACGGCGCTGTGCAGATCGCCCGCCGGGATATCCTCGGGCAGCACGCCGGGCGGCACCTCGGGCCAGAGCAGGATCAGCCGCCGCCACCGGTGGATCAGCAGGACACGGGCCGCAGCGCAGTCCAGCGGGGGGCCTGCAAACCCCTGCAGCGCCGTCAGGTCCTTGCCCAGGCGTTCCAGCGCCGCGCGGTGCCCCGGCTCCAGTGCCTGCCAGATCTCTCGCGCGCTTTCGGGCGCCAGCCGGCCGGTCAGCCGAAACCCCTGCGCGGTGTTGGCCACCGGCCCCGTACCGCAGCCATCCGCCGGCCACGCGCAGCCCGCGCGGCGGCTCGCGGGTGTCGAAGACCCATTCCCCGGCCCGGCCCCCGGGCGCGGCATAGATCCGCGCGGTGGCGGGGCCGAAGTCTTCCAGCCCGCGCGGGGTCAGGCTGTAGCTGCTGGTGCGCCCGCTGCGCGTGCTCTGCACCCAGCCGTCCGAGGACAGCCGCGAGAGCGCGGTCCGCAGGGCGCCGGTCTCGATGCCGATGCGCCCCAGCAGGCGGCTCAGCCGCTGCGTTGCCACATGCCCGCCGCGATGCTGCACGCAGTCCCCGAAAATCGTGATCACGATGGACCAGACCCGCGGGCGACCATCCGCGTTCAGGCTTTCGATCAGGGGCGACAAGCGGTCCATACCCCTGATTAGACGCGCTTTCCGCTGCGGCGCAAGCCTGCCCTCTGTTATTCCTTGACCGACCGGTCGGTTTTAGGCATCGTCACGGGCAGGGAGGATAGGGCATGACACCGGAAGAGCGCGCAAGCCGCTCGGCCCGGGCGATGTGGGCGCAGGACGTCGCAAGCCGGGGCATGGGCATGGTGATCGAGGCCATCGCGCCCGGTCGCGCCACGCTGACGATGACGGTCCGGCCCCACCACCTGAACGGGCATGGCATCTGTCACGGCGGCTTCATCTTCACCCTCGCCGACAGCGCCTTCGCCTTTGCCTGCAACAGCTACAACGCCCTGACGGTGGCGCAGGAGAACCAGATCACCTTCCTGTCCCCGGGCCGGGACGGCGAGCGCCTGACCGCCACCTGCGAAGAGCAGGCGCGGCAGGGGCGTTCGGGCATCTACGACGTGCGCGTGACCGGCGAGGACGGGCGCACCGTGGCCCTGATGCGGGGCCTCTCGCGGCAGGTGACGGGCCGGCATTTCGACGAAGAGGAGACCGGCGATGCGTGAGGCATGGCTTTGTGCGGGCACCCGCACCCCCATCGGGCGCTACGGCGGCGCGCTTTCCGGCGTCCGCCCCGATGACCTGCTGGCGGGCGTGATGCGCGCCGTGGTCCCCGCAGGCCTGAAGGTCGACGAGGTCATCATGGGATGCGCCAACCAGGCGGGCGAGGACAACCGCAACGTCGCCCGCATGTCGGCGCTGCTGGCCGGGCTGGGCGAAGAGGTGCCGGGCGTCACGGTGAACCGGCTTTGCGGCTCCGGCCTCGACGCGCTGGCCATGGCCATGCGGCAGGTGAAATGCGGCGAGGCCGAGGTGATCGTGGCGGGCGGCGTCGAATCCATGTCGCGCGCGCCCTTCGTCATGCCCAAGGCGACGCAGGCCTTCACCCGCGCCAACGAGGTCTTCGACACCACCATCGGCTGGCGCTTCGTCAACCGGCAGATGAAGGCGCAGTTCGGCGTCGATTCGATGCCCGAGACCGCCGAGAACCTCGCCGCCGACTTCGGCATTTCCCGCGCCGATCAGGATGCCTTTGCGCTGCGCTCGCAGGAACGCGCCGCCGCCGCCATCGCCTCGGGGCGTATGGCGCGGGAAATCACCCCGGTCACGATCCCGCAGCGCAGGGGGGATGCGCGGGTGGTCGACACCGACGAACACCCGCGCGCCACGACCCTCGACAGGCTCGCCAGCCTGCCGACACCCTTCCGCGAGGGCGGCAGCGTGACGGCGGGCAATGCCTCGGGCGTCAACGACGGGGCCTGCGCGCTGATCGTCGCCTCTCCGCAAGCGGCGGAAAAGCACGGGCTGACCCCCATGGCGCGGCTGATCGGGGCCGCGACGGCAGGGGTGGCGCCGCGCATCATGGGCTTCGGTCCCGCGCCCGCGACGGACAAGCTGCTGGCCCGCCTTGGGCTGGGCATCGCCGAGATGGACGTGATCGAGCTGAACGAGGCCTTCGCGGCGCAGGCTCTTGCCGTGACGCGCCACCTCGGCCTTCCGGACGACGCGGGTCACGTGAACCCCAATGGCGGCGCCATCGCGCTGGGTCACCCGCTGGGCATGTCCGGCGCCCGCCTCGCCCTGACGGCGGCGCATTCGCTGGCCGGGGGCGGGCGTTACGCGCTTTGCACCATGTGTATCGGCGTGGGGCAGGGGATCGCGCTGGTCATGGAACGCCTCTGAGCGCGTTTTGAGGGAGGGCAGGGAGGACGCCATGAAGGATCTGACACCGGAGCGCGACAGCCTCGACCCCATCGAGATCGCCTCGCGCGACCAGATCGCGGCCCTGCAACTGGACCGCATGACATGGTCGCTGCGCCACGCCTACGAGAACGTGCCGCACTACAGGGCCAGCTTCGACGCGGCGGGCGTGCATCCGGACGACCTGCGCAGCCTCGAAGACCTTGCGAAATTTCCCTTCACGGTGAAGTCGGACCTGCGCGCCAACTACCCCTTCGGCATGTTCGCCGTGCCGCGCGAACAGGTGAAACGCATCCATGCCTCCTCGGGCACCACCGGGCAGCCGACCGTGGTCGGCTATACCGAACGCGACCTCGACACCTGGGCCACCGTGGTGGCGCGGTCCTTGCGGGCAAGCGGGATGCGCCCCGGTGATATCCTGCACAACGCCTATGGGTACGGGCTGTTCACCGGCGGGCTGGGCATCCACCTGGGCGCCGACAGGCTGGGGCTGTCGACCGTGCCGATCTCCGGCGGGATGACCCAGCGGCAGGTGCGGCTGATCGAGGACTTCGGCGCCAAGGGCATCACCGTCACGCCCTCCTACGCGCTGTCGATCATCGACGAATACGCGGCGCAGGGGCTGGACCCGCGCAGGTCGCCGCTGCAGGTGGGCATCTTCGGCGCCGAGCCCTCGGACCAATGCCATGCGGCGCGAGATCGAAGAGGCCTTCGACATGCACGCCGTGGACATCTACGGCCTCTCCGAGGTCATGGGGCCGGGCGTCGCCAATGAATGCGTCGAGACCAAGGACGGGCTGCACATCTGGGAAGACCACTTCTACCCCGAGGTCATCGACCCGGAAACGGGCGCGGTGCTGCCGGATGGCGAACTGGGCGAGCTGGTTTTTACCTCGCTGACGAAAGAGGCCTTCCCGATCGTCCGCTACCGCACCCGCGACCTGACGCGGCTCTTGCCCGGCACGGCGCGGTCGATGCGCCGGATGGAAAAGGTCACGGGCCGGTCCGACGATATGATCATCCTGCGCGGGGTGAATGTCTTCCCGACCCAGATCGAGGAACAACTGATGACGGTCGCGGCCCTGGCGCCGCATTTCCAGCTGGAACTGAACCGCGTGGGCCACAGGGACGAGATGACGGTGCTCTGCGAATGCCTGCCCGAAACCGCCGCCGCCCGAGAAGCCGCCGCGCGGGACCTGTCCACGCGGATCAAGCAGGTGGTCGGCGTGACGGTGCGCGTCTCTGTCGCCGACCCGGGCGGCGTCCAGCGCAGCCAGGGCAAGGCGGTGCGCATCCTCGACAACCGCCCGAAGACCTGAGCCCGGCGGGCCGCCGCTCGTCCTTCGGACATCGCCCCGCCCACCGTCCCGTGACCGCACGCGCGCCCCTGTCTTCTTCTTGGTCCAAATACCCCGAACCCGGCCAGCCCCGGGGCGCCCGGTCGGCGGGGCTCCCGTTCCGCGCCGCGCCATCCCAACGGGGCATGCAGGTTTCCGATCGGCGCCAGGGCGTCCCGACAAAACGCCGTTTCCGACCGATCCACCCGCGAATCCGACTTGCCGGAACGCGCGCCCTGCCGTATTTGCGCACTTGGGACACCTCTCCCCAACGAGAGGCATCTATCTGGAAGGTTAGCAGATATGACGACGAAACACCCGGCTCACCGGCCGGCAAACCCGCGTTTTTCCTCCGGCCCCTGTGCCAAGATCCCCACATTCTCGCTCGACAAGCTGTCTGACGCCGCGCTGGGCCGGTCGCACCGTGCCGCCGTGGGCAAGGACAAGCTCAAGGCCGCCATCGAGGGCACCCGCGAGATCCTGAACATCCCCGCCGACTACCGCATCGGCATCGTGCCCGCATCCGACACCGGCGCCGTGGAAATGGCCATGTGGTCGCTGCTGGGCGAACGCAAGGCCACCATGGTGGCCTGGGAAAGCTTCGGCGCGGGCTGGGTCACCGATGTGGTCAAGCAGCTCAAGATCGACGCAGAGGTCAAGACCGCCGACTACGGCGAGATCGTCGACTTCGCCGAGATCGACTTCGACACCGACGTCGTCTTCACATGGAACGGCACCACCTCGGGCGTGCGCCTGCCGAACGGCGAGGCCATCCCGGCAGCGCGTCAGGGCCTGACCATCTGCGACGCCACCAGCGCCGCCTTCGCGCAGGACCTGCCCCGGGACAAGCTGGATGTGACCACCTTCTCCTGGCAGAAGGTCATGGGCGGCGAGGCCGCACATGGCATGATCGTCCTCAGCCCCCGCGCCGTCGCGCGGCTGGAAAGCTACACGCCCGCATGGCCGCTGCCGAAGATCTTCCGCATGACCAAGGGCGGCAAGCTGATCGAGGGCATCTTCGTCGGCGAGACCATCAACACGCCGTCGATGCTGGCGGTCGAGGATTACCTCGTCGCGCTGGACTGGGCCCGCGAGATCGGCGGCCTGCCGAAGCTGATGAACCGGGCCGACACCAATGCCCGCGTGCTCTGGGACTTCTGCGACCGCAACGACTGGATCGCCAACCTCGCCACCGACCCGGCGACGCGCTCGAACACCTCGGTCTGCCTGAAGTTCACCGACGAGCGCATCAAGGACGGCGCGGCTTTCGCCAAGGCGGTTGCGAAGAAGCTTGCGGACCACAACGTGGCGCTGGACGTGGGTGCCTACCGCGACGCCCCGGCGGGCCTGCGCATCTGGTGCGGCGCCACGGTCGAATCCTCGGATGTCGAGGCCCTGACACCCTGGCTGACCTGGGCCTTCGAGGCCTGTATCGAGGAACAGGCGTAACCCGCGCGACCTCGATTTCTTGCAAAGAAATCGTGCCGGATCCTTTGAAAGGATCCGGCCTCTCCCCCCATATCTTCCGTAAAGGACCCGACCCATGGCTCCCAAGGTACTCATCTCCGACAAGCTCTCCGACGCCGCCGTGCAGATCTTCCGCGATCGCGGCATCGACGTCGATTTCATGCCCGAACTGGGCAAGGACAAGGACAAGCTGGCCGAGATCATCGGCCAGTACGACGGCCTCGCCATCCGCTCGGCCACCAAGGTCACCCCCTCGCTGCTGGAACATGCGGACAAGCTGAAGGTCGTGGGCCGCGCCGGCATCGGCACCGACAACGTCGACAAGGAAGCGGCCTCGAAGAAAGGCGTGATCGTCATGAACACGCCCTTCGGCAACATGATCACCACCGCCGAACACGCCATCGCGATGATGTTCGCCGTCGCCCGCCAGATCCCCGAGGCCTCTGCCTCGACCCATGCGGGCAAGTGGGAGAAGTCCAAGTTCATGGGTGTCGAGCTGACCGGCAAGACGCTGGGCGTGATCGGCGCGGGCAATATCGGCGGCATCGTCTGCGACCGGGCCCGGGGCCTCAAGATGAAGGTCGTGGCCTACGATCCCTTCCTCTCGGACGAGAAGGCCGAGCGGATGCAGGTCGAGAAGGTCGACCTCGACACGCTGCTCAAGCGCGCCGATTTCATCACCCTGCACGTGCCGCTGACCGATCAGACCCGCAATATCCTGTCGAAGGAGAACCTCGCTAAGACGAAGAAGGGCGTGCGCATCATCAACTGCGCCCGCGGCGGACTGGTGGACGAAGAGGCGCTGGCCGAGCTGCTGAAGTCTGGCCATGTCGCCGGCGCCGCCTTCGACGTCTTCGCCGAGGAGCCGGCGAAGGAAAACGTGCTGTTCAACCTGCCCAACGTGGTCTGCACGCCGCACCTCGGCGCCTCGACCACCGAGGCGCAGGAGAATGTCGCCCTGCAGGTGGCCGAGCAGATGGCCGACTACCTGCTGACCGGTGCCGTGCAGAACGCGCTGAACATGCCCTCGGTCACCGCCGAAGAGGCGAAGGTCATGGGGCCGTGGATCGACCTTGCCGGGCACCTCGGCAACTTCATCGGCCAGATGACCGATGAACCGATCAAGGCGATCAACATCCTCTATGACGGCTACGCCGCCGAGATGAACCTCGAGGCGCTGAACTGTTCGCTGATCGCGGGCATCATGACCTCGGTAAACCCGGACGTGAACATGGTCTCGGCGCCGCTGATCGCCAAGGAACGCGGCATCCAGATCGCCACCACCAACCAGGCGCAGTCGGGCATCTTCGAAGGCTACATCAAGGTCACCGTAACCACCGAAAAGCGCGAGCGGTCGATCGCGGGCACCGTCTTCAGCGACGGCAAGCCGCGCTTCATCCAGATCAAGGGCATCAACATCGACGCCGAGGTCGACCGCCACATGATCTACACCACCAACGAGGACGTCCCCGGCATCATCGGCGCCCTCGGGCAGACCATGGGGACCCATGGCGTGAACATCGCGAACTTCACCCTTGGCCGCCGCAGCGCCAAGGCCGAGGCCATCGCGCTGCTCTACATCGACGAACCGGCGCCCGCCGATGCCGTCGAGGCGCTCAAGGCCACGGGCCTGTTCCAGCAGGTCAAGACGCTGGAATTCGACGTCCGCTGACCCATGCAAGGGGCGCCCGCCGGGCGCCCTCCGCGGGACCTGCGCAGCCCGCAACCGGGGAAGGTATTTGGAAGACCAGAGAAGGGCAGGACTCCCGCCCGGCTTCTTTGGTCCTGTAAATACCCTCGGGGGAGGCCCGCAGGGACGGGGGCAGAGCCCCCTCTGCCCCCGCCTTGTCCACCCCCGTCGCAATCCGCGACCGGCGGTCTTGCCAGGCCCTTTCAGGCTTCGGCGGCAAATTCTGCCATGAGCGTCTCCAGGGCCTCCATCGGGGGAAACCCCTCGAAGCTGTGCCGCGCGGGTGTTTGTGCCCGGGGCAGCTTCTCCGCCGTCATCGTCTCTATGAAGGGGGTGAACCACGAGGGGTCGTCCAGCATCGTGGGCCGGACGTTCAGGAACATGTCCAGCCCGGTGATCCGCGTGAACATCCAGGTCATGCAGTCCGGGCAGCACATGTGGCTCAGCTGGTCGCCTGCCGCGCCGCCCCGCACGGGTTCTCCGGCGATGACCTCGAAGCCCTCGGTCGGGACCATGGCGGTCAGGGAAAAGGCGCTCGCCGCCATCTTCTGGCAGCCCCGGCAGTGGCAGGCGGCGGTCATCAGGGGCGGCGCGGTGATGCGGATGCGGGTCGCGCCACAACGGCAGCTTCCTTCCATCGGCAGGTCGGGTTTCGGCATCAAGGGTCTCCTCAGTCGGCTTCGGGCGCAGCATAGCGGCCCCATCGGCGCAGGCCAGCCTTTCGCCTTGTATCCCGCTGCCGTTGCCGGTTGAGTGCGCCCCGGGAAAGGACGCCCCCATGCCGCTTTACGCCGTCGGCGACATTCACGGACAGCTTGGCCAGCTGGAACAGGCGCTCGACCGGATTGCCCGGGACGGGGGCACGGATGCGCCGGTGGTCTTCCTGGGGGATTTCGTCGACCGGGGCCCCGACAGCCGCGCGGTGATCGAGACCTTCCTGGCCGGTCTGGCCGGGGGCCGCGACTGGTCCTTCGTCAAGGGCAACCACGACCGCATGTTCGAGCGCTTCCTGACCGAGGGCATCCTGTCCGACGCGCAGATCAAGTCGGGCAAGCTCTACCTGCATCCGAACCTCGGCGGGGCAGCGACGCTGCAATCCTATTTCGACCTCGCGGGGGCCTTCGGCATCGACGACGCGACCGCCGCCCGCTTCGGCGTCGAGGGCGTGCCGGGCGACATCCTGCCCGATCTCATCGCGGCGGCGCGCACGGCGGTGCCCGAAAGCCACAGGGCCTTCCTTCGCGACCTGCCGCTCTGGCTGGACCGGGGGCCGCAGATTTTCGTGCATGCGGGCATCCGCCCGGGCCTGCCGATGGGCTACCAGCAAGAGGACGACCTCTTGTGGATCCGGCATGAGTTCCACCGCGACACCCGCGATCACGGCGCCCTGATCGTGCACGGGCATACGCCGGTGGACTGGCCGGAATTGCACCTCAACCGGCTCAACCTCGATACCGGCGCGGGTTACGGGCGCGAGCTGGTGCCGGTGGTCTTCGACGGCGACGGCATCTTTGCCCTGACCGCCCGGGGGCGCGCGCGGCTTTAGCCCGCCTGCGCCTGCCCGGCCTCTGCCGCCGTCAGCGCGGCCCATGCATCGTATTGCGCCAGAAAGACCTGCCCCGACAGGTCATCCGAGGAAATGCGAGCGCTTGAGGCGGTCCATGACCGGCCCCTTGACCTCTGACAGGTGCAGGGTGATGCCGGCTTCGGCCAGCCGCCGGTTCAGCTCTTCCAGCGTTTCCAGCGCGCTCATGTCGACCTCGTTCACCGCCGCGAACATCAGCACGACGTGTTTCGGCGCCGGGTCGCGGGCGATGCGGTCCAGCACGTAGTCCTCGAGAAAGCGGGCGTTGGCGAAGTACAGGCTTTCGTCCACGCGCAGCGTCACGATATCCGCGCGGGTCAGCACCCGGTGGCGCAGGATATTGCGGAAATGCTGGGTGCCGGGCACCAGTCCGACCTCGGCCACATGCGGCCGCGAGGTCTTGTAGAGATGCAGCAGGATCGAGATCAGCACCCCGGCAGAGACCCCGGCCTCGACCCCGAAACCCAGCGTCAGCGCGATGGTGGCGAAGACCGCCGCGAAGTCCACCCGAGAGTAGCGCCACGCGCGCCCGAGGATCGAGAAATCGACAAGGCTGAGGACGGCGACGATGATCGTCGCGGCCAGCGTTGCCTTGGGCAGGAAATACAGCAGCGGCGTCAGAACCAGCGTCGCGACGAGGATGCCGACGGCGGTATAGGCGCCCGCCGCGGGCGTCTCGGCCCCGGCATCGAAGTTCACCACAGAGCGCGAAAAACCGCCCGTCACCGGAAAGCCCCCCGACAGCGATGCGGCCAGGTTCGAGGTGCCCAGCCCGATCAGCTCCTGGTCCGGCGAGATGCGCTGGCGCCGTTTCGCGGCCAGCGTCTGCGCCACGGAAACGGATTCGACGAAGCCGATGATCGAGATCAGCAGCGCCGACAGGAACAGCTGGCTCCAGAGCGTCGGATCAAAGAGGGCAGGGTCAGCGGCGGCAGGCCCATGGGCACCGCGCCCACGACCTTCACGCCGCCCCAGCCCGACAGGTCCAGCGCCCATGTCAGCAGCGTCGTCACGAAGACGGCGGCCACCGGACCGGCCTTGGCGCCGATGTCGGCAAGGCGCGGCGGCAGGCCCGCCGCCAGCAGGCGTGGCTTCAGCCCCTTGCGGACCCAGAACAGGAAGGCGGTGGCAAGGCTGCCGATCACCAGCGTCAGGATATTTGTCTGCCCGATCTGGGCCAGCAAGGACCCGATCAGGCCGATCAGCGTATGGCCCTCTGCCTCGACCCCAAGGATATGTTTCAGCTGCGAGGCGGCGATCAGCACACCCGAGGCGGTGATGAAGCCCGCGATCACCGGGTGGGACAGAAAATTCGCCAGAAAGCCCAGCCGCAGAAGGCCGAGCGCGGTCAGCATCAGGCCCGAGAGAAAGGCCAGCGTTCCGGCTGCCAGGGCGATCGCCGCCGGGTCCGTCAGGCCAAGGTTGGCCACCGCCGCGGCGGTCATCAGCGAGATCACCGCCACGGGCCCGACGGCCAGCGTGCGCGAGGTGCCGAAGATCGCGTAGGCCACCAGCGGCAGGATCGAGGCATAAAGGCCCATCTGCGCGGGCAGCCCGGCCAGCAGCGCATAGGCCAGCGATTGCGGGATCAGCATGATCGTGACGATCACGGCGGCCACGAGGTCCGAGGCGGCGGTGCTGCGGTCGTAGTGGCGCGCCCAGCCGAGAATCGGAAGGTATCGGGTCAGCCGACGGGTGGCGGGACGGGCAGGGGACATTCCGGAAGATCCTGTAAGGGGGCCGCCGTGCGGCCATTGTCCCACCCTATATATTCATCAAAATGAATTTGAAACCCCCGCGGTGCGGCGTTTCCGCATTCCTGCGTTCCGGGCGGGGCCATTCACCGGGGCCCGGGTGCTGGCCTTGGCTCGGCAGGGGGCGACAGAGCGGGGCGTGGGGCGGCAACACAGGGAAATCGATCCGGCGCCGGGGGGCAGGCGGGCGCCGCGCGCCAAAGCGTCGCGGTGCCCGCCTGCGGCCCGGATCTCGCCCGGTCAGGCCTTCAGCCGGTAGCCCCTGCGGAACATCGCCCAGGCCAGCAGGCAGACCGCCAGCGTTGCGGAAAAGGCCACGGCGAATCCCAGGGCCGGATGGCTGTCCGAGACGCCGATCATGCCCCAGCGCGCGCCGTCGATCAGGTAGAAGACCGGGTTCAGATGGGTCACCTGGTAGAGGCCCGGCGGCAGCGATTCGACCGAGTAGAAGGTGCCCGACAGGAAGGCCAGCGGCGTGACGATGAAGTTGGTGATCGCCGCCATCTGGTCGAACTTGTTGGCATAGATCCCCGCCAGCAGACCCAGCGCCGACAGGAAGGCCGCGCCCAAGAGCACGAAGGCCAGCGCCGCAAGGGGATGCGCCGGCACGATCCCCAGCGCCAGCCACAAGGCCAGCGCAAGGCAAAGCGCCACGATGGCCCCGCGCGCGATGCCGCCCGCCAGATAGCCCAGCACCAGCTCTCCGGCGGAAAGCGGCGGCATCAGCGTGTCGACGATATTGCCCTGCACCTTCGAGATCACCAGCGAGCTCGAGGTATTGGCAAAGGCGTTCTGGATCACCGTCATCATCAGGATGCCCGGCGCGATGAAGGTGGTGAAGGGCACGCCCATGACCTCGCCGCGCTGCGGGCCGATGGCGATCGAGAAGATGACCGGGAACAGCCCGCCGGTCACCAGCGGCGCGGCCAGCGTCTGGGTCCAGACGTTCAGGAATCGCAGGATTTCGCGGCGGGCCAGGGTCTGGAGGCCAAGCCAGTTGATCCGGTCAGAAGCGGCGATCGCCCTGGGCGTATTGGGTGGGGCTGTGCATGTGTCCTCCTGTCCGGTGTCGGGCGCCTTGTATCTCGCCCTGTGATGATTAGAATAGGGGGCACCAAGCAAATTTCCGGCGGCCCCGACATCCGTGGCCGCTTTTTTCAGTGGGAAAGCCGCATGTCCTGGACCGATGAACGCGTAGAACTGCTCAAGAAGATGTGGACGGAAGGGCAGTCCGCAAGTCAGATCGCCAAGGAACTGGGCGGCGTGACGCGCAACGCGGTGATCGGCAAGGTCCACCGCCTGGGCCTGTCGAACCGCGCCGGCGGCGCCCCGGTGGCCGAGGCAAAGCCCGCGCCCAAGCCGGAACCGGCCGCCAAGCCCGCCCCGGCGGCCAAGGCGGCCCGCCCGGCACCGGCCCCGCAGCCGGAACCGGAACCCGCACCCGCTCCGGAACCCGTGGCGGCCGCGCCCGCGCCGACCCCGGCGCGCAAGCAGATCATCCCGGCGGGCCAGCCCCTGCCGCCGCAGCCCTCGACCAACGAGATCAGCCCCGAGGCGCTGGCCAAGGTCAGCGAGATCGAGAAGAAGGCCAAGCGCCTGACCCTGATGGAACTGACCGAGCGCACCTGCAAATGGCCCGTGGGCGATCCGGCGACCGACGACTTCTGGTTCTGCGGCCTGCCGGTTCAGCAGGGCAAGCCCTACTGCGAGGCGCATGTGGGCGTGGCCTTCCAGCCGATGTCCTCGCGCCGCGACCGCCGCCGCTGAGGCCGCGACCCGGACGCGGGCCTCATGGCCGGGCGTCCGCCGCTGCGCTCCTCCTTCTTCTTTGGTCTTCCAAATACCTCGGGGGAGGCCGCAGGCCGGGGGGCAGCGCCCCCGCCCGGTCGCCTGCCGCGGGGCAGGCGAAACCCCGTGGCTGCGACGGAACCCCCTTCCCGTGCGCCCGATCCGCGCGTATATGCCGCCCATGCAGAATCCGCCCGATCTTCGCCCCGACCTGGCCCGCGCCCGCATTTCCGACACCGTCCGCGACGGCCAGCCGACCATCGGCATGGTCTCTCTCGGCTGCCCCAAGGCGCTGGTCGACAGCGAGCGCATCCTGACGCGCCTGCGGGCCGAGGGCTACGGCATCTCGGGCGATTACGCGGGCGCCGATGCGGTGATCGTGAACACCTGCGGTTTCCTCGACAGCGCCAAGGCCGAAAGCCTCGGTGCCATCGGCGAGGCGCTGGCCGAGAACGGGCGGGTGATCGTCACCGGCTGCCTAGGCGCCGAGCCCGAGTATATCACCGGCGCGCATCCCAAGGTTCTGGCGGTCACCGGCCCGCACCAGTACGAACAGGTACTGGACGCGGTCCACGCCGCCGTGCCGCCCAGCCCCGATCCCTTCATCGACCTGCTGCCCGCCAGCGGCGTCAGCCTGACCCCGCGCCACTACAGCTACCTCAAGATCGCCGAGGGCTGTAACCACAGCTGCAAGTTCTGCATCATCCCCGACATGCGCGGCCGCCTCGTCAGCCGCCCGCAGCGCGCCGTCATGCGCGAGGCCGAAAAGCTGGTCGAGGCCGGGGTGAAGGAGCTGCTGGTGATCAGCCAGGACACCTCGGCCTATGGCACCGACTGGAAGGACCGCGACGAGAAGTTCCCGATCCTGGGCCTGTCGAAGGCGCTGGGGGCGCTCGGCGTCTGGGTGCGGATGCATTACATCTACCCCTATCCGCATGTCCGCGAGATGATCCCGCTGATGGCGCAGCGCGCCGAAAACGGCCTCCTGCCTTACCTCGACATCCCCTTCCAGCACAGCCACCCGGACACGCTGCGCCGCATGGCCCGCCCCGCCGCCGCCGAGCGCACGCTGGACGAGATCGCCGCCTGGCGCGCCGCCTGCCCGGATATCACCCTGCGCTCGACCTTCATCGTCGGCTACCCCGGAGAGACCGAGGCCGAGTTCCGGCACCTGCTCGACTGGATGGACGAGGCGCAACTGGATCGCGTCGGCTGCTTCCAGTACGAGAACGTCGCCGGCGCTCGCTCGAACGCGCTGCCCGATCACGTCCCTGAAGAGGTCAAGGCCGAACGCTGGGCCCGCTTCATGGAGAAGGCGCAGGCGATCTCCGAGGCCAAGCTGGCGGCTAAGGTCGGACAAGAGATCGAGGTGATCGTCGACGAGGTCGACGAGGACGGCATCGCCACCTGCCGCACCAAGGCCGACGCGCCCGAAATCGACGGCAACCTCTTCATCGACGAAGGCGCAGGGGCGCTGGCCCCGGGCCAGATCGTCCGCGTCGAGGTGGACGAGGCCGGCGAATACGACCTCTGGGGACGGCTGGTCTAGCGGGTGGACCTGAAAAGGCGGGCGCCCCTGAGGGGCCAGCGGCGCGGCTGAAATCGGGGTGAAGGAATCCGACGGTTACGGCAGACGCGGCGACCGGTCGCATCGAGATCCGAGCAACCGTGATGAGTGCAGAATGCGACGCGGGTGCAATATGCGTGGGCCTGTCGCGACACGGCCCAGAGCCGACATTCGTGTCAAGCGCAGCGGATGACCGGTCCAGCCCAGAAGTCGACTACCCGCCTTGAAACGTCAAAAAGTCCAACATGGCTTCAAAATCACCATCCATGGCTCCGATACCTTGCACAGCTGGCGGTTGAACATTCCTTGAGCCGGAGCGCTAGGCGAACTATCAGTGTCAAAAGGAAAACTGAGGATTGATGATGAGCCTTCAGGATCAAGTAAACAGCGCCAAGCGTACGGTCAACACGGACACTCTCTCGTTCTCGATCAACGAGTTTATCGGCATGTACGAGTCTGGGGAGATCAACATCAACCCAGCCTTCCAGAGGACCTTCCGGTGGGGCCCTGAACAGCAATCCAACCTCATTGAATCGCTTCTGATAGGAGTCCCGCTGCCGCCTGTGTTTGTCTACGAAAATATCGATGGCACGTGGGAGCTGATCGATGGGCTGCAGCGGTCATCCACGATCATAAAGTTTTTTGGGAAGCTGAAGGCGGCAGGAACTGACGACCTTCAGCCGCCTTCTATCTTGAGCGCAACCGAATATCTCCCTGATTTGAATAACGTTGTCTGGCAGAAAAGCGCTCTAATTGAAGGTGTTCCTTTTGATGAGCAAATCGAACTCGATAGTGCGCAGCAGTTATTTTTGAAACGCTGCCGGATAAACGTCGAGGTGCTAAAACAGCCGAGTAGCAATGAGACGAAGTTTGATCTTTTTCAAAGATTGAATCGGGGTGGATCGGCTGCGAATGACCAAGAGATACGCACGTGCCTGGTAGTGATGAAATCGCCAGAATTCGCAGAGGTACTGACGAGTTTTGCGTCTTTTAACGAGATGCAGGAGCTCTGCAAGCTATCGCCAGACGATGTGAAAAAGCAGAGAGACGTTGAATTCGCAACAAGAATTGTGTGCCATACGTACAAAGACCTCCGTCCCAGAGATGACCTCAATGAGTTTCTCGATAGGTCTGTGTTGGAAATCATTGACGAAGCAGACCTGGAAGAACTCAAAGAGAGATACTTTGGCAGTATAAGAATGGTATATGCTGCAGGAGATGACGCCCTGCTACCCAGGCAGGGGCGGCGTAAGGTTTTCACGCTTCAAGGTTTGGAAACGATTATAGTTGGCGTCTGCAGAAATTACCGAAAGATTGTTCAGCTTTCTAATCCAGACGAATTCGTTTCTAAGCGGATTGATGACTTCTGGAGTTCTGAGGAAATGAAAGTCTACACGTCATCTGGGATGTCTGCTTCAGATCGAATACGGCAGACGGTACCTCTTGGAGATCATTGGTTCGCTCCCGAGTGAAGGATGTTCAGCTTTGAAACCATAGCTTCTAATGAGCGAGCAAGGCGTGCAAGGAGCCTTTCAAACTCTCGCGCTCTATTTATCGGTGCCACGGAGCCTTTAAAGGAGGTTGCAGCGCAATCCCTCATCGTTATGTGTTACGCCCATTGGGAGGGGTTTTTCAATTACTGCGTTGATCTTTATATTAAGGCAGTCAATAGCGCTGGGAAGAATATTTCTCAAATAAATCCAGCCCTTCTGGCTTGCGAAATCGAACCGCATCTTATGTCCTTGAGAGATCGGAACTTTCGGATAGATGCACGTCCAGATTTTGCACGGCAGGTCTTCGCGCTGAGTGATCACACGAAGATCACAAGCGATCACTCAATTCTCAAAGCGGCGTCGAACCTAGATTTCAAGAGACTTCGAAACTGCCTAAGCGCGTTGGATGTCGATGAGGGCCGCCTTCTTCAACATCAAAATTTTATAGTCCATGAGCTCGTAAAATGGCGACATCAAGTTGCGCACGGTGACGAACCTGATCTGGGCTCAGCGGACCTGATCGCTCACTCCCATAGAGCCGAGGAATTACTTATCATAGTTCTTGAGGTATTTTCGGACAGAGTCGCAAGGTTTTAAGACTTAGGATCGATGAACGGCACTCGGATTAACGCTCACCCTGAATCAGAATTGCCGCACTGTAGTTTTTCATAAACATCTACGGTGACGTCCGCTTCCTCCGCATGACCGCGCAGATGGGGCCCCAAGCACCGGCGGCGAGGGCCAAGGCAATCCGCACGGTACGACCGCCGATTGGCCCGGTTCCGCGACCCGTCCCGCCGTCAGGGTTCCGGCCCGTATTCCTGCGTCCGGATGTCCTCGCTGTCGCCGGATTGGACCAGAACGGCGGGGGCGCTGCCGGGGCTGTAGAGCGGGTCGGGCAGCATTCCGATCGACATGGCCAGCGCCGCAAGCTCTACCCGGTTCGTCGTGCCGGTCTTCTGCATCAGCGCGTTCAGTCTTTGGCGCACCGCCGAGACGGAAATCTCCAGGTGGTCGGCGATGTGCTTGTCGAGATAGCCGCGCCCGATCAGCTCCATCAGCTCCAGCTGCTTGTCGGTGATGCGGTTGCGTTCCACGTATTCCTGCGTGAAGTGCAGCAGGTAGCGCTGGTGTGCCGCCTGCGCGCAATGGGTCAGGGTCCAGCCCTCGGCGGCGAGGATGTCCAGCAGGGCGCCGCGATCATGATCGCCGAGAAAGCTCATCATCGCCGCCTGCCGCGGGGCGTGCTGTCGCAGCGGGATCGAGATCCCGGCGCGCATGCCCCGCCGCGCCGCCTCTCGCAGGACCTTGATGCGGCCATCGGGCAGCGTGCGGTACTCGCGCAGGAACTCCAGCCCGACGACGATGGGTGTCAGGCAGGCGATGCCATGGCTGCGGAAATAGGACCAGCGGTACAGGTCCGGGTCGGTGTTGGCATCGTGCAGCCAGCTTGCGTCGTAAGAGGTGCGCACGAACATGGTGCGCCGCCAGTCGCCGTAATCCGTCGCCGCGATGAAGTCGATGCAGGGCAGTCCGACGTCCTGCCCGAGGGCCTTCAGAAGCGCCCAGACCTCGTCGGAGTGGGTGGTCTGCTCCAGCCGCCGCAGGAACTTCTGCATGCGGGGCGGAAAGAAGCTCTCGGCCCCGAAGGCGCCGCGCGGGGCAGCGCCCTGCGGCTGGTTGCCTTCAGGCGCCTTCATCTTCGAGGTGCAGCTTCATGTCGATCAGCACCTTCTGCAGCGCCAGCGTCTCTTTCAGCAGGCGCTTTGCCTCGGTCGCGGAAATCACGCCATCGGCAATAGACTGGTGATACTCGGCCATCAGCATGCCGAAGCGCTGCGACAGGGCGATCACGTCGGAATTCACCCCGCCCGTGCTGCGGTCGTTGGACCGCGTCTCGGTGAACTCCAGCGAGATGCCTTTCAGCTCGGCCAGCGCCGCGGTGACATGCGGAAAGGTTGCGGCCTCTTCCAGCGCCGCCACAGCATCCACGGGCATGAAGCGCTCGGCGTGTTCGTCGTAGTCGGAGTAGTAGCGCCCCAGCGTCGCCTTCGATTTGCCGGTCAGCGCGCAGGCGGCTTCGATGCCGACGTCCTTGACCAGCGCCTCTGTGTGCTTCTTCAGGTATCGTCCGACAATCGCCATCGCTTCTCCATCCGGCCCGGCTCCGGAACGGGAGGGGAACCTGCAAATCGCTTTCCCATTAGCCAAACCTGTCAGAAATGTCATGCTTAAATCCAGTCCGGGCTGTGCCGGGCCGTACCAGTGCCGGGCCGTTTGGGTCCGGATTGGCCGGGTTCTGTCCCGCCGCGCGCCGCGCGACAGGCGGTGCCCGGCCTGTTTTTGCCCTGTGTTCCGCATGCGCCCCTGCCGGTGCGTTCTGCCGCGGCATCGCCGCCCGGAAAGCGCCGTGGGGGGCGCGGCAGGCGGGTCGTCTTCGTGGTGTCTGTCCGGCCTTGTCCCGGGCGCGCCCCTGCCCGGTTGCGAGGGCGGCGGTCTTCGGGCAAAGGGTTCGCCCATGGCCAAGCTGCATTTCCATTATTCGACCATGAACGCGGGCAAGTCGACGCTGCTGTTGCAGGCCGCGCACAACTACAACGAACGCGGGATGCAGACGTTGCTGCTGACCGCCGCGCTGGACAGCCGTGCCGGGCCCGGGATGATCGGCTCTCGGATCGGGCTGTCGCAGCCCGCGCGCACCTTCGATGCGGAAACCGACCTTCAGGCGCTGATCGCGGCGCGGCTGGCCGAGGGGCCGGTGGCCTGCGTCTTCATCGACGAGGCGCAGTTCCTGACCCGCGAGCAGGTCTGGCAACTGGCGCGGGTGGTGGACGATCTGAAGCTGCCGGTCATGGCCTACGGGCTGCGCGTGGATTTCCGCGGCGCGCTGTTTCCCGGCTCTGCCGCGCTTCTGGCGCTGGCCGATGTGATGCGCGAGGTGCGCACCATCTGCCACTGCGGCCGCAAGGCGACGATGGTGGTGCGGCAGGGGCCGGACGGGCAGGCGCTGCGCGACGGGGCGCAGGTGCAGATCGGCGGCAACGAGACCTATGTCAGCCTCTGCCGCCGCCATTGGCGGCAGGCGATGGGCGATCCTGCGGCCTGACGCCCCTGCGATCCGCGCCGCGCTGGCCGGTGTCGGCGTGCCCGGCCCGCCGGGCCGGAGGCTGGCGGGGATCGGCTCATGCCCTCGGGCCCGGCGCGGAGGGCGCCAATAACCGATTCATCTGAGGGCCGAAACGCGCTAGGTTCCGGGCAAAGGCAGGGGTGAGCGGATGCGTGTCAGGGCGATGTGTGTGGCGGTGATGCTGGTTCTGGGCTGGGCGGTGCAGGCCCCGGCGCAGGATCGCGCGGGCGTGGAACGGCAGTTCCGGGGCTGGCTGGAACAGACCGTCTGGCCGCAAGCCAGCCGCAAGGGGGTCAGCCGGGCGACCTTCGACCGGGCGTTTCAGGGCGTCTCGCTGGATTGGGACCTGCCCGACCTGGTGCCGCCGGGCACCCCGGTGCAGACGCCGAAACGCCAGCGGCAGGCCGAATTCGGCAACCCGGGCAAGTATTTCAACCGGGGCTCGGTCGAGGGCGCAACGGCGGTCGGGCGCCAGATGGCGCGCGCCCATGCGCAGGCGCTTGCGCGGGCAGAGGCGCGCACGGGCGTTCCGGGCCGGATTGTTCTGGGCATCTGGGGCCGCGAGTCCGGCTATGGGCGGGTCGCGATCACCCACGACGTCTTCCGGGTACTGGGCACCAAGGGCTTCATGTCCACCCGCGCCGGGTATTTCACCGAGGAACTGGTCGCCGCCCTGCAGATCGCCGAGGCCGGCCACGCGCCCTCGGGGGCGATGAAATCCAGCTGGGCGGGGGCGCTGGGACAGCCGCAGTTCATGCCCACCAGCTTTCTGAAATACGCCGCCGACGGGACCGGGGACGGCCACGCCGACATCTGGCGCTCCGAGGCGGATACCATCGCCTCGATTGCCAATTACCTCGCGAAACACGGCTGGCAGAAGGGCCGGGACTGGGGCTTCGAGGTACAGGTGCCCGAGGGCGTGTCCTGCACGCTGGAAGGGCCGGACCAGGGCCGGCGCATCCGCGACTGGGCCGCCATGGGGATCACGCGGGTCGGCGGCAAAGCCTTCCCCGAGGCAGAGGCGCGGCAGCAGGGCTTTCTCTTGATGCCTGCGGGCCGGTCGGGCCCCGCCTTCATCGTGACGCCGAACTTCTACGTGCTGAAGGACTACAACATGTCCGACCTCTACGCGCTTTTCGTGGGCCACGTGGGCGACCGGATCCAGTACGGCATGGGTGATTTCACCGCACGCTGGGGGCAGGTCGGCGGGCTCTACCGGTCGGACGTGGCGGTGATGCAGCGCGCGCTGGAAGGCATGGGGCACGACGTGGGCGGGGCCGACGGGCTGCCGGGGTTCAAGACCCGCCGCTCGATCGGGCGCTGGCAGGAGGCCACGGGCCAGCGCGCCACCTGCTTCCCCGAAGCGGCGATGAAGGCGCGGCTTCGCTAGCGGCAGGCGGGAAGCGTTTTCGAAAACGCTTGCAAATTTCATGCATGAAATTTCCCAGCGCCCAGGGCTGCCGGATCAGTGAAACCTTTGCGGCGGAAGGCCTTTTGCGGCTAGGCTTGACGCAGGGGCAGGGCGGCAGGCGCCCGGCCCATGGTGCAAGGAGTTCCGCATGACCCGCATTCCCACGCTCTTTTTCGCCACGGCGGCCCTGTTTGCCCTGATCGGCATGGCCTGGGGTATCCAGATGTCGGCTTCGCAGGACCATGCGCTGTCGCCCGCCCATGGCCACCTCAACCTGATCGGCTTCGTCGCCATGGCGGTCTTTGGCGGCTACTACGCGCTGAACCCGCTGGCCGCCGCGTCGCGGCTGGCGATGGTGCATTACGCGCTGACGCTGGCGGCGGTGATCGTGCTGGTCCCGGGCATCGTCATGGCGCTGAGGGGCACGGGCGAGGCGCTGGCCAAGGGCGGCTCGGTTCTGGCGCTTCTGTCCATGGCGCTGTTCCTCGTCGCGGTCCTGCGGCATGCGCGAGGCCTGATGCGCTGAACACCCTTGCACGGGGCAGGCAACGGGGCAGGCAAACCCTGCCGCCCGCGCACCGCCCGGCAGGGGGCTGGGGCAAGGGAGGCCTCAGGCGCGTTGCACCAGCACCGAGCCGACAGAATACCCGGCCCCGAAAGAGCAGATCACCCCCGGTCGCCCGGTGCGAGGTCCGCTGAGTTCTGTGAGAAGGCGATGATCGACCCGACTCGAAGAGGTATTGGCGTAGTCCTGCAGGATATTCGGCTGCTCGCCCGCCTCCGGCTCGCGGCCCAGGACCTTCTTGCCGATGAAGTCGTTCATCGTCTTGTTCGCCTGATGCAGCCAGAGCCGTTTCAGGTCATCGGCCTGCCAGCCTTCCTCGCCGAGGTGCCCGAGGATATGGGCCGAGACCATGGGCAGCACCTCCTTGAAGACCTTGCGGTACCGTTCTGCATGAACTGCATGTCCCGCCGGTCCTCCATCTGGTCGCGGGTGCGCCGCAGAAAGCCGTCGTTGTTGCGGATATTGTTGGAGAACTGCGTCGCGCAGCGGGTCGAGACCACGTCCCAGCGCGCGCCCTGCGCCTCTTCGGCGCGTTCCAGAACCAGCGCGGTGCAGACGTCGCCGAAGATGAAGTGGCAGTCGCGGTCGCGCCATTCCAGATGGGCCGAGCAGATCTCGGGGCAGACCACCAGCGCCCGCCGGGCGCTGCCCGCGCGGATCATGTCGCCCGCCGCCTGAATGCCGAAGGTGGCCGAGGAACAGGCCACGTTCATGTCGAAGGCAAAGCCCTGCGCGCCCAGCAGCTGCTGGATCTCGATGGCCACCGCCGGGTAGGCGCGTTCGTGGTTCGAGGCGGCGCAGATGATCAGGTCGATGTCGGCGCCGGTGCGGCCCGCCATCTCCAGAGCCCCGGTGCAGGCCTCCTGCGCCATCTCGGCCATGATGCCGGGCTGATCGTCGGGCCTTGCGGGCAGGGCGGGATACATGCGGTCGGGATCCAGCACGCCGGATTTGTCCATGACGAACCGCCGCTCGATCCCGCTGGCGCTGAAGATGAAATCGGCGCTGGACGGCGTCTTGGCCTCGACCTCTCCGGCGGCGATTTTCTCTGCGTTGCGGGCGTTCCAGCCTTCGGCATAGGCGTTGAAGGCCTCGACCAGTTCGTCGTTGGAAATGCTCTGGGCGGGGGTAAAGACCCCGTGTCCCGAGATGGCGGGCTGGTACATGCGCGGCTCCTTCTGTGCGGTGACGGAACCGCAGTCGGGCGCGGAGGTCAAGCGCAGCGTGACGGAACCGTGGCGGTCCCTGCGGGGTTTCCCCTTCGGAAGGGAGCATCCAGATGGACAGACTTTCGCATTATATCAGCCTGCTGACCCATACGGTCGTGACCGGGTCGCTGATCGTCGCCTTCCTCGCCATGGGGTACTATTCCTGGCAGGCGATCGCCGTGGCGGTGGTCATTGGCGTGGTGGCGGCATGGCCGCTGGCCAAGCTGATCTCGCGCCGGATCAAGACCCGCGATCCGGCGTTCAATCCACCCCCCAGCAAGGGGATCCTGCCCGACCCGCAGGCGCCGGAAAGTTACTGAACCGGGCCTTGCGGGAGGTTTCGGCGCGCGGGTTGCGTGCCGCGCCTGTGGCTGCATCACGCCGGAAAGGCCTCGTGGCCGTCACCCTGCACAGCCAGCAGCGGTGGGCGCAGAGGGATCCCGCCAACCGCGCCACGTTTTCCTGGCCGGGCCGTTCCTAGACCGGGTTCGGCAGCGGCTCTCCGGCGAAGAAGGCGCGCAGGTTGGCGACGGCCAGCCGCCCCATGCCCTCGCGCACTTCCAGCGTCGCCGTACCGAGGTGCGGCAGCAGGGTGACCGTATCGAGCGCCTTCAGCCGCTCCGGCACCTGCGGCTCGTTCTCGTAGACGTCCAGCCCGGCGCCGCCGATGCTGCGGGCTTCCAGAGCCTCGATCAGCGCCGTTTCGTCCACCACGTCACCCCGGGCGATATTGACCAGATGCGCATGCGCGGGCATCGCCTTCAGCACGCTGGCATTCACCGTGTGCCGGGTCGCGGCGCCGCCGGGTAGGGCGACGACGAGGAAGTCGACCTGGGCGGCCAGGGCCTCCGGGCTGTCGCAGCGGGTCGCGGGGAACCCCAGCTCTTTCTCCGAGCGCGAGGCATAGGCCACGCTCATGCCAAAGCCAAAGTGGCAGCGCCGCGCGATGGCCTGCCCGATCCGCCCCATGCCCAGCACGCCCAACCGCTTGCCGGTGACGTGATGGCCCAGCATCTGCACCGGGTGCCAGCCTTCCCAGTGCACCGGTGCGGACCAGCCGCTCGCCCTCGGCGGCGCGGCGCGCCGACATCAGCAGCAGCGTCAGGGCGGTGTCAGCGGTGGCGTCGGTGACGGCGCCGGGGGTGTTGGTGACGGCGATGCCTGCGGCCTTGGCGGCCTCTACGTCGATGTGGTTGAAGCCCACGCCGAAGTTGGCCAGCAGCTTGCAGCGCGGGTCCGGCACGGCGGCGAAGACCTGTGCATCGTAGAGGTCGCCCAGCGTCGGCAGCACGCCGTCGTAATCGCGCAGAGAGGCCTCCATCTCGGCCCGGGTCATCGGGTCGGGGCGGTCGCGGTATGTGACGTCGAAGAGCGCGCGGGCCTCTGCGACCACGGCGTCGGGCAGGTTTCGGGCAATCAGAACCTTGGGCAAAGCGCTCTCGTCTCTCTGGGGGCGGTCGGGCCGGGGCTTGCCGGGACGGCGGCCCCGGAGTTGGGAAGGGTCCGGTCCCGCGCCAAAGGCTTGGGGCGGGGGACCGGGGCGGGGGTCACAGCATCCTCGATCCGTTGGGGACGGGCTTGTCGGGGGTCAGCAGCACGACCGCCTCGGCGTCGTCGTAGAGCCCCAGCACCAGCGCCTCGGACATGAAGGGGCCGATCTGGCGGGGCGGAAAGTTCACCACGCCCATGACCTGTTTTCCGACCAGCTCTTCGGGTGCGTAATGCAGGGTGATCTGGGCCGAGCTTTTCTTGACGCCGATCTCTTCGCCGTAGTCGACCCAAAGCTTGATGGCGGGCTTGCGCGCCTCGGGAAAGGGTTCGGCCTGCACGACCGTGCCGACGCGGATGTCGACCTTCAGGAAGTCGTCGAATGTGATCTCAGCCATCGGCAAGCACCTTTGACCGGGCGGCGGCGGCGCGCACGGTGGCGCGCATCAGGGGCGGCAGGCCCTTGTCCGCATCCATCAGCACCTCCAGTCCCGCCTGCGTGGTCCCGTTCGGAGAGGTCACGTTGCGCCGCAACTGCGCCGGGTCCTCGCCGGTCTCCTGCGCCAGCGCCCCGGCCCCCGCGACGGTGGCGCGGGCCAGCGACAGCGCGAGGTCGGGCGCGAGGCCCTCGGCCTCAGCGGCGGCGGCGAGGCATTCGATCATGTGGAAGACATAGGCCGGGCCAGAGCCGCTGACCCCGGTCACCGCGTCCATCTGGTCTTCGGATTCCAGCCGCACGACCTCTCCGACGGCGCTCAGCAGGCTTTCGGCCATGTCGAGATGCGCCACTGTCGCCTGCGCGTTGCCGATCACCGCAGTGATGCCGCGCCCGATGGCGGCGGGGGTGTTGGGCATGGCGCGCACGATGGGCGCCTTCGCCCCCAGCGCCGCCTCGTAAGAGGCCATGGTGACCCCGGCGGCGACCGAGACAAACAGCGTCTCACCGCCACCCATGGAGGCCAGCACCGGCAGCGCCTCGGCCATCATCTGCGGCTTGACCGCGATCAGTACGATGGCCGGATCGGCGGGCAAATCTTCGTTGACGTGAACGCCCTGCGCCGTGACCCAGTCCGAAGGCTTCGGATCCTGCACCCAGACCGATGCAGGCGGCAGCCCGCGCCCAAGCCAGCCTTCCAGCATGGCCGATCCCATCTTGCCGCAGCCCAGCAGCACCAATCCGCGCTGCGCGATCTCTCCGTCTTTCATGACGCCTCCATCCGGTTTGCCCAAGGGGTAAGCAAAGACGCGGGCCGCTGCAATGGCGGGGGGCACGGCGCGGGGCTGTACGGGACAGGCGCCTGTTGAAGCGGCGCCCGGAGACCGCGGGCTGTAACAAGGCCGGGCGACGACGGTCGCCGCCTTTTCTCAGAGAGACGACGACCTGCCACGAGGCGCGGAGGATACGGGCTGCCGCGATGCTGCGAGACGACCGTCCCCGCGACCCCGAAACATTTCGGGCCGCCGCGATGTCGCGACGGCCCCTTTTGTGGGTCACGGCGCCGGGAGGCCGGTCGTTGCCGCGCCTAGCCCTTCACCAGCATCTTGCGGGGCAGGTCGCAGAAGACCTCCGGCTCGCCGTCGGTGATGGCGATGCTTTCGGTCGTCTCGTAGCCCCATGTCTCCATCCAGAGGCCGGTCATGAAGTGGAAGGTCATGCCCGGTTTCAGAACGGTCCGGTCGCCCCGGCGCAGCGACATGGTGCGCTCGCCCCAGTCGGGCGGGTAGCTGAGGCCGATGGAATAGCCGCAGCGGTTGTCCTTGACGATGTTGCGCTTTTCCAGCGACTTGAAGAAGGCGTCGGCGATGTCGTGGCAGGTATTGCCCGCGCGCGCGGCCTCCAGCCCCGCGTCCATGCCTTCCAGAACCGCCTCTTCCGCGTCGAGGATCTCTTGCGGCGGCTTGCCAAGGAAGATCGTCCGCGACAGCGGCACGTGGTAGCGCTGGTAGCAGCCCGCGATCTCGAAGAAGGTGCCCTCGTTTGCCTTCATCGGCAGGTCGTCCCAGGTCAGGTGCGGCGCGGCGGCATCGGGGCCCGAGGGCAGCAGCGGCACGATGGCGGGGTAGTCGCCGCCGTGTTCGTACCACTCGTCATAGCGCAGCCCGGCGTCGTAGATCTCGGCCACCAGATCGCACTTGCGCACGCCCACATCGACCTCGCGCGCGATGCGGCGGTGCATGCGTTCCACGATGCGGGCGGCCTGCCGCATGTATTCCAGTTCCTTCTCGGATTTCACCGCGCGTTGCCAGTTGATGAAGCCGGTGGCATCCTTGAACTTGGCGTCCGGCAGCCCGTGGGTCAGCCGTTCATGCGCGCGGGCCGAATACCAGTAGTTGTCCATCTCGACGCCGATGGTGCCCTTGTTCCAGCCCATGTCGGTGAGCCTGTCGCAGAGATACTCCATCGGGTGGATCTCGGTCGACTGCACGTAGTGGTCGGGGTAGCCGATGACATTGTCGCGCCCGACCCAGACGGTGCGATAGGCGCCCTGCGCATCCTGCCCGCGCCCGAACCAGATCGGATTGCCGGTGGGGCCGATGATCACGCATTGATGCACGTAGAAGGACCAGCCGCCATAGCCCGAGACCCGGGACATGTTCGACGGGTCCGACAGGATGAGCATGTCGTAGCCCTCGCGCTCCATCCGGGCGCGGATATGGACCAGCCGTTCCTGGTATTCTTCCGTGGTGTAGCGTTCGGGCGTGCGTTGCAGCTTGTTCATGGGGACCTTTCGGGGTTTGCCGGCAGGGGCGATGGCCAGAGCCTGCCAACACCGGTGCGTTGGGGCAACCCCCTGCCGATTGACAAGGCGGTGCCGGGACGGAACAAGTCCGCATGGACAACCGCCTAGACGACCGGGACATCGCCATTCTTGCCACGCTTTGCCGCGAGGGCCGCATCGCCAAGACCGAACTGGCGGCGCGGGTGAACCTGTCGCCGACGCCCTGCTGGGAACGGATGAAGCGGCTGGAAAAGGCCGGGCTGATCCGCGGCTACCGGGCCGAGATCGACCTCGAGGCGCTGGGGCCGCATGTGCAGGTCTTCGTCACCGTGGAACTGGAAAGCCACAGGGCCGAGAGCTTCCAGCTGTTCGAGCGCACGGTGGCGCGGATGCAGGCGGTGACCGGCTGCTGGGCCATCGGCGGCGGCTACGACTACCTGATGCAGGTGGTCACCGAAGATGTGGCCTCTTTTCAGGCGCTTATGGACGGCCTTCTGGAAAGCCGCGCCGGGGTGCGGCGCTATTACAGCTATATCGTCACCAAGCCGGTGAAGGATCTGCCGCCCGCCTTGGGGCTTCTGGGCTAGGCGGGCAGGCTCGCGGCGGCGCGCCGGTTTGCGCGCTGGGATGCCTCCGGCGTATTTGGGCAGAAAAAGACCGGGGTGCGGTCTGGTTGCGGGGTCGGTTCTCTTGCCGTGCCGGGTGTATTCCGGTCGGGCCGCCCTTTGGGTCGCTCAGGGTGAAATCGGGGCGCAGGCCGCCCTTTGGGTCGGGCAGGGCGCGTTCGGGGCGAAGACCGTTCTTCTGGTCGCACCGGGTGCACGCTGATCGTAGGTCATGCCTCTGATCGCGCCGGGCGCAGCGCTCGCCCTGCCTGCGCGGTCCGGCAGGCAGTTTCTCTGCCTTGGATGGCCGGAACAGAGGAATCCTCTGCCGCGTGACCTGCAAACAGGCAAAGCCTCTGCCCTGCCCGTGCGAACCATCCTTCGAAGAAGGAGATTTGCCATGAGTGACATGTCGAACGGACCAAAGCCACTGGATCGCCGATGCGGCGCTTGTGCAGCACGCGGGCGACTTTCCCGGACACGGGCGGCTTGCGGTGCGCAACCCCGCCACCGGCGACGTGGTGGCGCAGGTCGCCATGAGCGATGCCACCGGCGCGCGAGAGGCCGTGGAGGCCGCGCACAAGGCCTTTGCCGGGTGGTCGGTGACGCTGCCGCAGCACCGCGCGGCCATCCTGCACCGCTGGCACGCGCTGATCGTCGAGGCCAAGGAAGACCTCGCCCGGATCATGGTGGCCGAGCAGGGCAAGCCAATCGGCGAGGCGCGCGGAGAGATCGATTATGCTGCCAGCTTCGTACAGTTCTACGCCGAAGAGGCGCTGCGCCCGAACATCGAGGGCGTGACCTCGCATCTTGCCGATGCGGAAATGGAGCTGTGGCGCGAACCGGTGGGCGTGGCCGCGCTGATCACGCCGTGGAATTTCCCCTGCGCCATGATCACCCGCAAGGCCGCCGCCGCGCTGGCGGCGGGCTGTTCCGTGGTCATCCACCCCTCGGTAGAGACGCCGCTCTCGGCGCTGGCGTTGTCGGTGCTGGCCCATCGCGCGGGCTTCCCCGAGGGCGTGATGTCCACCGTCATCGGCGATGCCGCGACCATCGTGGGCGAATGGACGGCGGATGCCCGCGTGCGCGCCCTGTCCTTCACCGGCTCGACCGAGGTCGGGCGGCTGCTCTATCGCCAGTCCGCCGACACCGTGAAGCGGCTGGTGCTGGAGCTTGGCGGCCACGCGCCCTTCATCGTCTTCCCTTCTGCGGATCTGGACCGCGCTGTGAGCGAAGCGGTGAAGGCCAAGTTCGCCACCTCGGGGCAGGACTGCCTTGGCGCGAACCGCTTCTACATCCACCGCGAGGTCTACGACGCCTTCTGCGAGAAGTTCACCCGCGCCGTCGAGGCGCTGAGCATGGGGGTGGGCGAGAACGACCCCGACATCGGCCCGCTGATCCACGAGCGCGCCGTGGCCAAGCAGGTCGAACAGGTCGCGGATGCCGTCGCCAAGGGCGCGAAGCTGCTGACCGGCGGCACGGTGGATGAGGGCCTCGGCCCGCTGTTCTTCCGCCCGACGGTGCTGGCCGATGTGCCCGACGAGGCCGCGATCATGTCCGAGGAAAACTTCGGCCCCGTCGCCCCGCTGACCCCCTTCGACACCGAGGAAGAGGTCATCGCGCGGGCCAATGCCACCGAATACGGCCTTGTGGCCTATGTCCACAGCCAGGACCCGCGCCGGATCTACCGCATGACCCGCGCGTTGCAGTTCGGCATGGTCGCGGTCAACCGCACCAAGGTCACCGGCGCACCGATCCCCTTTGGCGGGGTCAAGCAGTCGGGGCTGGGCCGCGAAGGCGCCCGTCAGGGGCTCGAGGCCTTCACCGATATCAAATACGTCTGCCGCGACTGGGGCTGAAAGGAGACTACATATGCTTAGAAACGACGACCAACTCGACCAGTGGGACCGCGAGAACTTCTTCCACCCCTCCACCCACCTTGCGCAATTCGCCCGGGGCGAGGCGCCCAGCCGCATCATCAAGGGCGGGCAGGGCTGCCATATCGAGGACCGTGACGGCACCCGCCTGCTGGATGCCTTCGCCGGTCTCTACTGCGTGAACGTGGGCTATGGCCGCCCCGAGATCGCCGAGGCCATCGCCGCGCAGGCGCGCGAGCTGGCCTATTACCACGCTTACGTGGGCCACGGCACCGAAGCCTCGATCACGCTGGCCAAGATGGTGCTGGACCGCGCGCCGGACCACATGTCGAAGGTCTACTTCGGCCTGTCGGGGTCGGACGCGAACGAGACCAACATCAAGCTGGTCTGGTACTACAACAACATCCGCGGGCTGCCGCAGAAGAAGAAGATCATCTCGCGCTGGCGCGGCTACCACGGTTCGGGCCTGATGACCGGCTCGCTGACCGGGCTGGAGCTGTTCCACAAGAAGTTCGACCTGCCGCTGGCGCAGGTGATCCACACCGAGGCGCCCTATTACTACCGCCGCCCCGATCTGGCGATGTCCGAGGCCGATTTCGTCGCGCATTGCGTGGCCGAGCTTGAGGCGCTGATCGAGCGCGAGGGCGCCGACACCATCGCCGCCTTCATCGGCGAGCCCGCGCTGGGCACCGGGGGCCTCGTTCCGCCGCCCGCGGGCTATTGGGCCGCCATTCAGGAGGTGCTGGCCAAGCACGACATCCTGCTGATCGCCGACGAGGTGGTGACGGGCTTCGGGCGGCTGGGCACCATGATGGGCTCGACCCACTACGGGCTGAAGCCGGACCTGATCACCATCGCAAAGGGTCTGACCTCGGCCTATGCGCCGCTGTCGGGGACCATCGTGTCGGACAAGATGTGGAAGGTTCTGGAGCAGGGCACCGATGAAAACGGCCCCATCGGCCATGGCTGGACCTACTCGGCCCACCCCATCGGCGCGGCGGCGGGTGTCGCGAACCTGCGGCTCATCGACGAGCTGAACCTCGTGCAGAACGCGGGCGAAACCGGGGCCTATTTCAAGGCCGCGCTGACCGACGCGCTGGGGGCACACCGCAACGTCGGCGAGGTGCGCGGCGAGGGCCTGCTCTGTGCCGTCGAACTGGTGCAGGAGCGCGAGGACCGCGTGTTCTTCGACGCCTCCGAGAAGGTCGGCGCGCGCATCGCGGCGGCGCTTCTCGACCGGGGCGTGATCGCGCGGGCGATGCCGCAGGGCGATATCCTCGGCTTTGCGCCGCCCTTCTGCCTGACCCGCGAAGAGGCCGACGAGATCGCCACCAAGACGGCGGCGGCGGTTGCCGAGGTGCTGGGCTAGGAAAGGCCGAATCCCAAAGGGGCAGGGCGGTATTGCTTCCGTCCTGCCCGACAGTCACGGCGCCTCTTGACGCCGGTCGCAGGATCATGTTGCACGGCAGCAGCCACCGCACAGACGGGGCAGAGGCAGGGGCGACATGGCACATATCATCGTCATCGGGAACGAGAAGGGCGGCGCGGGCAAATCCACCGTCTCGATGCATATCGCAACGGCGCTGGCCCGGCTGGGGCACCGCGTCGGCGCCATCGATCTTGACCTGCGCCAGAAGAGCCTTGCCCGCTATCTTGAAAACCGGCGCAAGCATCTGGATGAGGTCGGGGTCGACCTGCCCACGCCCAGCTACATGGACCTGCCCGAGATCGACGAGGCCAGCCTGCCGCCCGGCGAGGATCCCGTGGCCCACCGCCTGACGCAGGCCGTGGCGGCGCTGAAGCCGGTCTCGGATTTCATCATCATCGATTGCCCCGGCTCTCATACCCGGCTGGCAGAGGTGGCGCATTCGCTGGCGGATACGCTGGTGACGCCGCTGAACGACAGTTTCGTGGATTTCGACCTGCTGGCGCATATCGACAGCGACGGCGACCGGATCATCGGTCCCTCGGTCTATTCGGAAATGGTCTGGGCGGCCCGCCAGCAGCGCGCGCAGGCCGGGCTTCCGGCAATCGACTGGGTCGTGCTGCGCAACCGTCTGGGCGTGCAGCAGATGGTCAACAAGATGAAGATCGAACGCGCCATCGCGGCCCTGTCCAAGCGGATCGGGTTCCGCATCGCGCCGGGCTTTTCCGAGCGCGTGGTCTTCCGCGAGCTGTTCCCGCGCGGGCTGACCCTGCTGGACCTCAAGGACATCGGCGTGCGGCAGCTGAACATCTCGAACGTCGCGGCGCGGCAGGAATTGCGGGACCTTCTGAAGACGCTGAAGCTGCCCGGGGTCGAGGTGAAGTTCTAGACCGCTTCGCATGGGGCGCGACGGGCTTGCCGCACCGCCGGCCTTGCCGGGCCGCCGTGTCACGGGGCCTCGGGCGCAACCCGAAAGCCTGCAGGCCGCGCCCCGGTCGTCAGGACATCAGCCGCGCGCCGAAGCAGGCCTTCTGGACCGGCGGCACGCTGCCCGAGGGGGTGACCTCGAAGGGTTGCTGAAGCAGCACCTCGCCGTCCTTGACGATCTGGAAGAGCCGGGGCCCCTCGACCATCTCGAAGGCGTGCTCGAAGGTGAATAGGTTGATCGTGGTTTCCCCGCCGCTCATCACCGCCTGCCAGCGCTCGACGGTGATGCCGCTGTCGCCCATGGGCGGGTGGGTCACCACGATATCGACCATTCCCGGGACCGCCGTGCCGGGCAAGAGACCCGCCCGGACCCCGAAGCTGAGCCCGAGGTCGGCGGGGACGCGGGGCGTGGTCACGTCGATCTCGCGGTCCTGATCGACGATATTGAGGATGCCGGACAGCGTGTCCGGCGCCTCGCGCTGGCCCTGCAGTTCGACCTCACAGATCACGCCGAAGCCCAGCAGCTCGACCGGAGTGTTGGAGAAGGCGCCGGTGGCCGTCTCGGCGGCAAGGGCGCTGGCGGACAGCAGCAGGGCAAGCGTGGCGGTGCGGATCATGCATGTCTCCGGATCGGTCGCGGGTCCGGTGCAGGCTATCACGCGGCGGTCCGCCCGGGAACGCACGGCGGCGTGAGAGCGGCGGGCCGCCGATCCCGCTGCCGCATGTGAAGACGCCCCCGCGATGGCGAGGGCGTCAGGGTCGTCAGCGATGCCTGCGGGCTCAGCCGATGGCGGCGGCCTTCACGTCGTCGTCGATGTAGGGCACGTACTGGGCGAAGTTCTCGGCAAACATGCCCACCAGCTTTTCGGCCTGCGCGTCATAGGCGGCCTTGTCGTCCCATGTCTTGCGCGGGTCCAGCAGCAGTTCCGGCACGCCCTCGACCGAAACCGGGACTTCGAAGCCGAAGTTCGCGTCCTTGCGGAACTCTGCATCCGCCAGAGAGCCGTTCAGGGCCGCGTGCAGCAGGGCGCGGGTCGCCTTGATCGGCATGCGCGAGCCGGTGCCGTAGGCGCCGCCGGTCCAGCCGGTGTTGACCAGCCAGCAGGTCGCGCCGTGCTTGGCGATCTTTTCCTGCAGCAGCTTGCCGTAGGCTTCGGGGCGGCGCGGCATGAAGGGCGCGCCGAAGCAGGTCGAGAAGGTCGGCTGCGGCTCGGTCACGCCACGCTCGGTCCCGGCCACCTTGGCCGTGAAGCCCGACAGGAAGTGGTACATCGCCTGCGCCGGGGTCAGCCGCGCGATCGAGGGCAGGACGCCGAAGGCGTCGCAGGTCAGCATGATGATGTTCTTGGGGTGCCCGCCAAGCGCCGTCTTCGAGGCGTTCGAGATGTAGTGCAGCGGGTAGGCGCAGCGCATGTTCGCGGTCAGGCTGTCGTCCTCGAAATCCAGATCGAAGGTTTCGGGGTCGAAGACCATGTTCTCGATCACCGTGCCGAATTTCTCGGTGGTGGCGTAGATCTCGGGCTCTGCCTCGCGGCTGAGGTTGATGGTCTTGGCGTAGCAGCCGCCCTCGAAGTTGAAGGTGCCGCGATCCGACCAGCCGTGCTCGTCATCGCCGATCAGCACCCGGTCGGGGTCAGCCGAAAGCGTGGTCTTGCCGGTGCCGGACAGGCCGAAGAACACCGCGGTGTCGACCGGGTTGCCGGGGGCGTGGTTGGCAGAGCAGTGCATCGCCATGATGCCCTTGCCCGGCAGGATGTAGTTCAGCAGCGTGAACACGCCCTTCTTGTTCTCGCCCGCGTATTCGGTGTTGCCGATCAGGATCAGCTTTCGGTCGAAGTTCAGCGCGATCACCGTTTCGGACCGGCAGCCGTGCTTTTCCGGGTCGGCCTTGAAGGAGGGGCAGTTGATGATCGTGTAATCGGCGGTGAAGCTGTCCAGATCCTCGCGGTCGGGGCGGCGCAGCATGTGGCGGATGAAGAGGTTGTGCCAGGCCAGTTCCGTCACCACGCGCACGTCGATGGCGTTCTGCGGATCGGCGCCGCCGGTGAGGTCCTGCACGTAAAGGTCCTTGCCCTTCATGTGCGCGATCATGTCGTCGTAAAGCCGGTCGAAGGCGTCCGGGTCCATCGGCTGGTTGTTTTCCCACCAGATGGTGTCCTCGACCGAAGGCGTGCGGACCACGAATTTGTCCTGCGGCGAACGGTACCGGTGTATTTGCCGGTGGTGACGAGGAAGGCGCCGCCTTTGCCCAGCGTGCCTTCGCCGCGCTTCAGGGCGGCTTCGATCAGCGCGGGCTCCATGAGGTTGTAGTAGACATTGCCCAGCCCCTCGATCCCCTGATCCTCAAGCCGGAAGTTCGGGTTGACCCGTCCAGATGCCATCTGTCTTGCTCCTGTCGCACGCGTGATCACGCGTAATAAAACTGCGGCGCAGAGCCGCGCCGATGGCGGATGCTTTAACACGGGGGTTTTGGAATGGAACAGGACGCAATCGCGCGGTTAGCGTTATCAGGCAGGGTTTAGCGCAACCAAAATGCCGTTAGCGGAACCAATGGGCAGCCGCTGCAATGCATCGGAAACAGGTGAGGCTTTTTAGCCATTCCTTTGCGAAATTCGGGTCCGATGAGGGGCGCGGGCTGGCCCGATCTCGCACTTTTACATTGTCGGAAAGCGGGAAATCGCCGATAGTTCGGAAAAAATAAGGCAACCAGAGCAGTATAAGGACAAGTAGAATGTCTAAGATCGCCCTTGTGGACGATGACAGGAACATCCTGACATCGGTGTCGATGACTCTTGAGGCAGAAGGGTTTGAGGTCGAGACCTACAATGACGGACAGGCGGCGCTTGAAGCGTTCAACAAGAAGATGCCCGACATGGCCGTCTTCGACATCAAGATGCCGCGCATGGACGGCATGGACCTGCTGCAGCGCGTGCGCCAGAAATCCAAGATGCCGGTGATCTTCCTGACCTCCAAGGACGACGAGATCGACGAGGTTCTGGGCCTGCGCATGGGTGCCGACGACTACGTCAAGAAGCCCTTCAGCCAGCGCCTTCTGGTGGAACGCATCCGCGCCCTGCTGCGCCGGCAAGAGGCCGTGGCCGGCGAGGTCGTGGGCGACACCGAAGAGACCAAGCTGATGACCCGCGGCTCTCTGACCATGGACCCGCTGCGCCACGCGGTATCGTGGAAGGGCAAGGACGTGTCGCTGACCGTCACCGAATTCCTGCTGTTGCAGGCGCTGGCCCAGCGTCCCGGCTTCGTCAAGTCGCGCGATCAGCTGATGGACGTGGCCTATGACGATCAGGTCTACGTCGACGACCGCACCATCGACAGTCACATCAAGCGTCTGCGCAAGAAGATGCGCAGCGTCGATACCGATTTCTCGGCGATCGAGACATTGTACGGCATCGGCTACCGCTACAACGAAGAGTAGGTCATGGCCCTGGCCGAGCGGGTCCCGAACCAAGGCGAGGTGGATCGCCGCGATGCCGATGTTGTTCTGGGCGACGATTGGGTTGCCCCGGACAGCACGGTGGAACAAGAGCTGCGCGACAGCCGCGCGCGGCGCGGCGGCCTGTCGACGCTCAACCGCTCTCCGCTGACGCGCAAGATCATCACCTTCAACCTGATCGCCCTGAACGTTCTGGTGGCCGGGGTGCTTTGGCTGAACTCGTCACGCGACACGCTTGCTGTGCAGCGCATCAACGGGTTGCAGGCGCAGGTGGAGCTGATCGCCGACGTCTTCGAGGCCGGGCTGGAGGCTGCGCCGGACAGCGGCCCGGGCCGCGTCGGGGGGCCGGATATCGCCGCGACCGTCGCGGGGATCGAGCTGCGCCAGGGCGCACAGCTGCTGGTCTACGACAGTGCAGGTTTTCTCGTGGGCGAGGCCACGGGCGCTCTGGCACCCGCGATCCCCGCCGCGCCGGGGGACACCAAGCCCACCCTGATCACGGATTTCCTCGACACCGTCTGGCAGGGCGTGGCCGGCCTTTTCACCTATTACGCCGCCGAGCCCGAGCTGGTGCTCGAAGACAGGCTGCGCCGCCTGATCGAAGCGGGCGATCCCGCCGAGACCCGGGTCGAGACCGGCACCGGGCCGGAGGGCGAAACCCTGTTCCACGCGTTCAGCCCGATCCGGCAGGGCGACGTGATCCTCGGCACCGTGGCGCTGGTCTCTCCGGCGCGCGAGATCGACGCCGCCGTCAGCGCAGAGCGTGAGCGCGTGTTGCAGATGTTCGTGATCGCGACGCTGGTGTCCATCGGTCTCAGCCTCGTGCTGGCCTCGACCATCGCCAACCCGATCTCGGACCTTGCCGACGCCGCCGAAATCGGTCGCGACCGCAACCGCAAGCACAAGGGCGTGGGCCGCATCCGCATCCCCGACCTGACCGCGCGCCCCGACGAGATCGGCCGCCTGTCCGGCGCCCTGCGCGGCATGGTCGGCGCGCTTTACGACCGGATCGACAGCAACGAACAGTTCGCCGCCGACGTGGCGCATGAGATCAAGAACCCGCTTGCCTCGCTGCGCTCTGCCATCGGCAGCCTGCGCATCGTCAAGAAGGAAGAGCATCGCAACAAGCTGCTGGACGTGATCGAGCATGACGTGCGCCGCCTCGACCGGCTGGTCAGCGACATCTCCAACGCCTCGCGGCTGGATTCCGAGCTTGTGAAGGAAGACGAGCAGGAATTCGACCTGCTGGACATGCTGGGCAACCTCGGGGAATTCCTCGGGCAGGACGCCCGTTCCAAGGGGATCGAGTTCATCTCGGACCTGCCCAAGCGCCCGATCACCATCAACGGGCTGGAGCCGCGGCTGGCGCAGGTCTTCGTCAACCTGATCTCCAACGCCATTTCCTTCTGCGAGGACGGCGACGCGATCCGGGTCTGGGTGCGCAAGCGCGACAACCGCGTGCTGGTGGTGGTCGAGGATACCGGCCCCGGCATCCCCGAGGAATCGCTGGGCAAGATCTTCAAGCGCTTCTACACCTCGCGCCCCCAACAGGATTTCGGCAACAACTCGGGCCTCGGCCTGGCGATCTCCAAGCAGATCGTCGAGGCGCATGGCGGCGTGATCTGGGCCGAGAACATCCGCCCGACCGAAGCGGACGTGACCTCTGAACCTCTTGGCGCCCGCTTCGTGGTGGGCCTGCCGGTCTGATCCCGGTGTCGGAGGTTCTGCATGCCTCTGCGGTCGCGCTGCGCGGGCGCGGCCTGCTGATCTGCGGGGCCAGCGGCTCTGGCAAGTCGGGGCTGGCGCTCGAGCTGATGGCGCGCGGTGCGGCGCTGATCGCCGACGACCGGGTGATTGCCACGCGGCAGGGCGACACGGTCCGCCTGACCGCCCCCGAGGCGATTCGCGGCATGATAGAGGCGCGCGGCATCGGCCTGCTGAACGCGACCCCTGCGGGCGACACGGCCCTGGCCGCGATCCTCGATCTCGACACCCCGGAAACCGAACGTTTGCCGCCTTTCCGGACAAGGCGCCTGCTGGGGGTCGAATTCCCGTTGCTTCACAATCCCGCGTCCCCCTATTTGTCCGCAGCCCTGGTGCAATATCTTTGCCAGGGTCGGAGACTGTGAACATGGACCAGACCATCGCCAATACCAGCCGCATCGTGCTTGTCACCGGCCCTTCGGGGGCCGGACGCTCGTCCGCCATCAACGTGCTGGAGGATCAGGGGTTCGAGGCAATCGACAATATTCCCCTCAGCCTTATCCCGCGCCTGATCGAGGGCGACGGCGCGCAGCTGCGCCCGATGGCCCTGGGCATCGATGTGCGCAACCGCGACTTCAGCACCGAGGGGTTGCTGGAGCTGCGCAGGGTTCTGGCCGGGGATGCCGCGCGTTCCGTCGATCTGCTCTACCTCGATTGCAGCACAGAGGTGCTGGCGCGGCGCTACAGCGAGACCCGCCGCCGCCACCCGCTGGCCCCGGACGAGACGCCGACAGACGGCATCCTGCGCGAGAAGGCAATCCTGGAAGACCTGCGCGGGCGCGCCGACATCCTGATCGACACCTCGGAACTGTCGATCCACGACTTCAAGGCCGAGATGGAGGGTTGGTTCGCCCGCGCCGGCGCGCAGGGCATGGCCGTGTCCGTGCAGAGCTTTTCCTACAAGCGCGGGCTGCCGCAGGGCCTCGACATGGTCTTCGACTGCCGCTTCCTGTCGAACCCGCATTGGGTGCCAGAGCTGCGGCCCCATACCGGGCTCGAACCGGAGGTGGCGCAATACGTCGCCGCCGATCCGCGCTACAGCCCGTTTCTCGACAAGGTCCGCGATCTGTCGCTTCTGGTGCTGCCGGCCTGCGTCGAAGAGGGCAAGGCGCATTTCGCCATCGGCTTCGGCTGTACCGGCGGCAAGCACCGCTCTGTTGCACTTGCAGAAAACCCGGCCGATGCTCTTGCACAGGAAGGCTGGCGGGTGTCTATTCGGCACCGCGAGCTGGAGCGCCGCGGGCAACCCGCGGCAGGGCCGGCCAGCCATACCGGAAAGGCATCCGAGTGATCGGGATCGTTATCGTCGCGCATGGTGGCCTGGCCAGGGAATACCTGGCTGCAGTGCAGCATGTGGTGGGCGAACAGAAGGGCATGACCGCCATCGCCATCGAGGCCGACTGCGACCGCGACGGCAAGAAGGCAGAGATCGGCGCCGCCGCCAATGCCGTGGACCAGGGGCAGGGGGTCGTCATCGTGACCGACATGTTCGGCGGCTCTCCGTCCAACCTGTCGCTGGACGCCTGCCGCCACGCCGACCGCCGCATCCTCTACGGCGCGAACCTGCCGATGCTGATCAAGCTGGCCAAAAGCCGCCACCTGTCGGTGGGCGAGGCCGTGCGCGCGGCGCTCGAGGCGGGGCGGAAGTATATTGACGCGCAGAACGTCCCGGCGCATCCCTCCTGACATCGGGGCCTGCGCCCCGCCAAAGACCCAAGGAAGGCCTTCGCCATGACCTCACCCCTGCGCCGCGACATGAAGATCGTCAATGAGAAGGGCCTGCATGCCCGCGCCTCGGCCCGGCTGGTCGAAGTGGTAGAGGCATTTGACGCGACGGCAGAAGTCTGTCGCGACGGAATGTCCGCCAGTGGCGACAGCATTATGGGGCTTTTGATGTTGGCAGCCGCCAAAGGAACCACTATTGAGGTCCAGACCTCGGGACCGGATGCCGAGGCACTGGCGGATGCGGTCGAGGCGCTTGTGGCCAACCGCTTCGGAGAGGATCGCTAGGCCCGGCTGACGGATGCGGATGGGCCAGCCTTTGCACGGGATCGCAGAGAGACGCATGGTCGACAGCACCCGTGCAACGGGCCGCAAGGCCCAGTGCGCGCAGACCGGCGGCCCCCGCGCCCTACGACAAGCGCAAGATCAGCTACGCCAATACCTTCACCAATCCGTGGAAGGCCAATACCATCCGCGCGATGGAATGGGCGACGGGCAAGATCCCCTTGCTGCGCATGGTGCGCCGGTTCGAACGCATCGGCCCGGCTCGAGGGTCAGGCCTTCTGGCGGCAGGCGCTGAGCATCATGCGGATCGGGCTGAACACCCCGGCGGACCAGATTGCCCGCATCCCGAAGACGGGGCCGGTGATCGTCGTGGCCAACCACCCGCACGGGCTGGTGGACGGCATGGTGCTCGCCGATCTGATCGGTCGCGTGCGCGAGGACTACAAGATCCTGACCCGGTCGCTGCTGACCGGCGTCAAGGAGATCGAGCCCTTCATGATCCCGGTGCCCTTCCCGCACGAAGAGAACGCCAAGGAACAAAGCCTGGACATGCGCGCCCGCGCCATGGATCACCTCGCCGGCGGCGGCGTGATCGTGCTCTTCCCATCGGGGGTGGTCGCCTCGTCCGAAACATGGTTCGGCCCGGCGGTCGAGGCCGGCTGGAACCCCTTCACGGCGCGGATGATCCAGCGCTCGGGGGCGACCGTTGTGCCGGTCTTCTTCCCGGGCCAGAACTCGCGCGCCTACCAGATCGCCAACAAGGTTTCTCCGACGATCCGGCAGGGGCTGCTGATCCACGAGGTCGTGCACGCCTGCGGCAGGGACCAGAAGCCGGTCGTGGGCCAGCCGATCTCCCCGGCAGAGGTCAGGGCCTTCACCGGCGGCACCCGCGATTTCGTGCAATGGCTGCGCGATCGGGTGCTGTCGCTGCGCGAAGACTGAACCGGCGCCGCCACCCGCGCCGGCGCCCCTGTTTCTTCTTGGTCCAAATACCCTCGGGGTTTGGGGCAGAGCCCCAAGACCGCGAGACCGTCAGGCCGAAACCACGCCATGGGGCGCGTTTCGGGGGCGCATCGACGCTCCCGCCAGATCTCAGCGCGTCGGCACCGGGCTGTCGCCGCGATAGTCGTAGAAACCGCGCTTGGTCTTGCGGCCCAGCCAGCCCGCCTCGACGTATTTCGTCAGCAGCGGGCAGGGGCGGTACTTGGTGTCCGCCAGCCCGTCGTGCAGCACGTTCATGATCGCAAGGCAGGTGTCCAGCCCGATGAAATCCGCCAGTTCCAGCGGCCCCATGGGATGGTTGGCGCCCAGTTTCATCGCCATGTCGATCGACCGCACGTTGCCGACGCCTTCGTACAGCGTGTAGCAGGCTTCGTTGATCATCGGGATCAGGATGCGGTTGACGATGAAGGCGGGGAAATCCTCGGCGCTGGCGGCGGTCTTGCCAAGGGTCTCGACGACGTTCAGGCAGGCCTCGTAGGTCTCCTGGTCCGTGGCGATGCCGCGGATCAGTTCCACCAGCTGCATCAGCGGCACCGGGTTCATGAAATGGAAGCCCATGAAGCGCTCGGGCCGGTCGGTCCGGCTGGCCAGCCGGGTGATCGAGATCGACGAGGTGTTCGAGGTCAGGATCGTGTTCTCGGCCAGTTCCGGCACCAGTGCCTCGAAGATCTTGTGCTTGACCTCCTCGCGCTCGGTCGCGGCCTCGATCACCAGGTCGGTCTTGGCGACCTGCGACAGTTCCAGCGTCGTCCGGATGCGGTCGAGCGCCGCGTCGCGCTCCTCGGCGGTGATCGCCTCGCGGCTGACCTGCCGGTCCATGTTCTTGCGGATCAGGGCAGAGGCCTTGTCCAGCGCCTCCTGGCTGATGTCATTGAGGCGGACGTCGTACCCGGCCAGAGCCATGACGTGGGCAATGCCGTTGCCCATCTGCCCGGCGCCCACGACGCCGACCGACTTGATTTCCATGTCCGTTCCCTTCTGCCCGTCCGGGGCACAACATAGGGCCGCTGTCCGGGCATTCGCAAGGGCAGGCCGGAACAGTTCGACAGGCATTGTCGCATTAGCGATTTGGCAAGGGGATTTTGTGATTCTCCCCCTCGGGTGAAAAGGGGGTGGACGCAATGTCCGTACAGGATGGGGGCCAGGGCGCCCTTGAATATCATCCGTGCCGCTACGGCACGTCGCGGATCCTGTTCCGGGGGCCGCGCAGGCTGCTGGACGGTGCCTACGTGGCCTTCCTCGGCGCGACGGAAACCTACGCGTACTTCGTGGAACAGCCGTTTCCGGCGCTGCTGGAGGACCGGCTGTCGGTTTCCTGCGTGAACTTCGGCGTGGTGAACGCCGGGGTCGACCTGTATCTCAACGATCCGGCTGTCATGGATCTTGTGGCCGGGGCCCGCGTCAAGGTCGTTCAGGTCATGGGCGCGCAGACTCTGTCCAACCGCTTCTATGCCGTGCATCCCCGGCGGAACGACCGCTTCCTGCGGGCCTCGGACCGCCTCGGGGCACTCTACCCCGAGGTGGATTTCACCGAGTTCCACTTCGTCCGGCACATGCTTGGCCGGTTGCAGGCGATCTCGGCAGGGCGTTTCGCGGCGGTGACCGACGAATTGCGCATGGCCTGGATTGCCCGGATGAAACATGTGCTGACGCAGATCCGCGGTCGGGTCGTGCTGTTCTGGTTTGCCGATCATGCGGTTCCGGCAGGGATCACCGGCCCGGCGGCGCGCGATCCGCTTTTCGTGACGCGCGACATGATCGAGACGCTGCGCCCCCGGGTGCAGGCGGTGGTCGAGGTGGTGGCGTCGGACCGGGCGGTGGCAGAGGGCACGCGGGGCATGGTCTTCAGCGATTTCGAGGCCTGCGCGGCGGCGGAACTGCTGGGCCCGGCGGCGCATCTCGAGGCGGCGCAGGCGCTGGAAGACGTGTTGATGCCCCTCGTCTGGGATTGAGCCGCCCGGGCCCTGTCCCGGGAAGGCTGCCCGGCCTTCGAGGCAGGGCCGGGGGCGGGGGCAGGGTGGCCCGCCGCCGGGCATCGCGCCATTCCGGGCTTTTCGGCGGCGCGGTGCGGGGCTATGCCCCTCTGCGCAACCACAGAGGTCTTCGGCGCATGCTGGAACTGACGATCACGGGGGCGCGGGTGCTGCGCCCGGGCGGCTGGGACTCCGGCGCGCTGGCCATGGCCGGGGGGCAGCTGCAGGCCGACCCGGTTGGCCGCCGCGTCGATCTGTCGGGCTACGACGTGTTGCCCGGTATCGTGGACCCGCATGGCGACGGGTTCGAGCGCCACATGGCGCCGCGCCGGGGCGCGCTGCGCGAGCGGGACAGCGGCATGGTCGCCTGCGCGGCGGAGCTGGCGGTCAGCGGGATCACCACCGCCGTGCTGGCGCAGTTCTGGTCCTGGGAGGGCGGCATGCGCGGCCCCGACTTCGCGGCAGAGGTCTTTGCCGCCGTGGATGCGGTGGCCCCCTCGGTGCCCATCGACCTGCGCCTGCAACTGCGCCTGGAAAGCTACTTCGTCGAGAGTTTCCCGCAGGCCCTGGCGGCGGTGGAGCGGTTCGGCATCGGCTATGTCGTGTTCAACGATCACCTGCCGCACGCCCGCCTCGCCGAGGGGCGGACACCCCGGCGCCTGACCGGGCAGGCGCTGAAATCCGGTCGCAGCCCCGAGGCGCATCTGGCCCTGATGCAGCGCCTGCATGCCGAGGGCGCAGGGGTTCCGGGGGCGCTGGATGCGGTCTGCGCGGCGCTGGCGGCGCGGGATGTGCGCATGGGCAGCCACGACGACCGCGACGGCGCCATGCGCGCCGACTGGCGGGCGCGCGGTGTGACGATCTCGGAGTTCCCCGAGACCCTCGAGGCCGCCGAGGCCGCGAAGGCGGCGGGCGAGCCGGTGATCCTTGGCGCCCCCAATGTGGTGCGCGGGGCCAGCCACGCGGGCAATGTCTCTGCCCTGTCGCTGGTCGAGGCGGGGCTGTGCGACGCGCTGGCCTCGGACTACCACTACCCCTCGCCCGCGCGGGCGGCCTGGCGCTGTGTCGAACTGGGGGTGCTGGACGCGGCGGATGCCTGGGCGCTGGTCTCTGACGGTCCGGCGCGCCTGCTGGGCCTGACCGACCGGGGACGGCTGGACAGCGGGCTGCGCGCGGATCTCGTGGTGGTGGAGCGTGAGACGCGCCGCATCGTGGCGAGTTTCGCGGGCGGGCAGGTGGCCTGGATGAGCGGCGCGGTGGCGGAACGGTTCTTCTGACCCTCCCTGCCGGGGCGCCCTGCGCGCAGGGTGGTCTGCGTTCAGGCCACGCAGGCCCCGGGGGAGGGATCTCCCCGGCCCCCTCCGCCGTCAGCCGCGCGTGATGCGGTTGACGTGACCCATCTTGCGGCCGGGTCGGACATCGGCCTTGCCATAAAGGTGCAGCGCGCAATCCGGGGTCTTGGCCAGCTCGGGCAGGCGGTCCATGTCGTCGCCGATCAGGTTCTCCATCACCACGTCGGCGTGGCGCTTGCCGTCGCCCAGGGCCAGCCCGCCACCGCGCGGATATGCTGTTCGAACTGGTCGACGGCGCAGCCGTTCTGCGTCCAGTGGCCCGAGTTGTGGACGCGCGGCGCGATCTCGTTCACGATCAGCCCCTGCGGCGTGACGAAGAACTCGACCCCCAGAACGCCCACGTAATCCAGCGCGTTCAGCACCTTGGCGGCGGCCAGAACCGCGTCGGTCAGCAGCCGCTGCGGCACCTTGGCGGGCACCGTGGTGGTGCGCAGGATGCCCTCGCGGTGGACGTTCTGGCCCGGATCGAAAGCCGCGACCTCACCCGAGGTGCCGCGGGCCGCGATCACGCTGATCTCGCAGGAGAAGTCGACGAAGCCTTCCAGAACGGCGGGGGCACCGGCCAGGGCCTCCAGCGCCCCGGCGGCGTCCGAGGGCGCCTTCAGCCGCGCCTGCCCCTTGCCGTCATAGCCGAAGCGGCGGGTCTTCAGGATCGAGGGTGTGCCGATGGTTTCCAGCGCGGTCTCCAGCGCCGCGGCGTCGGGGATGTCGGCGAAGGGCGCCACGGTCAGCCCCTGATCCGTGAGGAAGGTCTTTTCGGTCAGCCGGTCCTGGCTGATCCGCAGCGCCTCGCGGTTGGGATGGATCGGGCGCAGCGCCTCGAGCACGTCCAGCGCCGAGGTCGGGATGTTCTCGAACTCGTAGGTGATCACGTCCACGGTTTCGGCAAAGGCGCGCAGGGCGGCCTCGTTCTCATAGGGCGCGGTTGTCACGCGGTCGGCGACATGGCCGGCGGGCGGGTTGGCGCCGGGCTCGAAGACATGGGTGCGAAAGCCGAGGCGGCTGGCGGCCACGGACAACATGCGGGCAAGCTGGCCGCCGCCAAGGATGCCGATCACGGCGCCGGTGGGCAGGGGAGTGGTCATTGGAAGGCCTCAGTCGGTCGGGGCGTCGGGGATGGAGGCGGAAAGCGCGGCGCGCCAGTCGTCCAGCCGCTGCGCCAGCGCCGGGTCGTTCAGGGCGAGGATTCCGGCGGCCATGAGGCCCGCGTTCTTCGCGCCCGCCGCGCCGATGGCCATGGTGGCGACGGGAAAGCCGCGCGGCATCTGAAGGATGGAATACAGACTGTCGACGCCGCTCAGGGCCTTGGTCTGGACCGGCACGCCGATCACCGGCACGCGGGTCTTCGACGCCATCATGCCCGGCAGGTGCGCCGCCCCTCCGGCGCCCGCGATGATGACCTGAAGGCCCCGGTCCACGGCGGTCTTGCCGTAGTCCCACAGCCGGTCCGGCGTGCGGTGGGCCGAGACGATCTTTGCCTCGTAGGGCACGCCCAGCTCGTCCAGAACCTCTGCCGCTTCCTTCATGGTGGGCCAGTCTGACTGACTGCCCATGATGATGCCCGTCCTGACCGTCATCGCGTCCCCCGGCTGTTTCAAGGCCTTTGTTTATAGGGGCTCTGCGCCCAAGCGCAACGGGGCCTCAGGCGATGATGTCGGGCAGCAGCCGGTCCTCGATCAGCGCGATGCGGTCCTTCAGCGCCAGCTTCTTCTTCTTCAGGCGCTGAAGCGTGATCTGATCCGCCGTGCCGGTGCCCTGCATGGCGCGGATGGCCTCGTCGAGATCGCGGTGTTCGCGCTTGAAGACCTCAAGCTCGACCCGGAGAACCTCGTCGGTTTTCATGGAGATATCCGAGGGCGCGTTCATGCTGGTTTCCATGGCAAGGAGTGGCGAGCTACAGGATAGCCAAATCCGATGCTTCGCGCAAAGGCTCTTGCACGGGCTTCGTCGCGCTCCCATATTTCAGGTGTCCGGGTCGCCGCACGGGGCCCGGGCAAGACGGTCGCTTGTTGAAGGACGTGTCGATGACCAAACTGACCCTGGGATCCTATCCCCATATGCTCGGCTTCGAACAGCTCGAGCGCCTGCTGGAACGAACCGCCAAGTCGAGCGAAGGCTATCCGCCGTTCAATATCGAGCAGACCTCCGAGCAATCCTATCGCATCACGCTGGCCGTTGCCGGTTTCTCCGAGGGCGATCTCTCGATCACCGTGGAAGACCGTCAGCTGGTGATCCGCGGACGCCAGCGCGATGACGGCGCCGAGCGGGTTTTCCTGCACCGCGGCATCGCGGCGCGGCAATTCCAGCGGAGCTTTGTGCTGGCCGACGGCGTTGAAGTCGGAGAGGCGGCCCTGGAAAACGGGTTGCTGCACGTGGATTTGACCATGAGCCGACCGGAGACGGTGGTTCAGACGATCAAGATCAAGAAGGGGTGATGCCATGCATACCAAGTATGATTTCGGACAGTTCGAGCAGGGCCAGGTGGTCTATGTCCGCGCCGTGAAGGCGCAGGACCTGCCGGAAGACGTGCGCTCCCAGATCGGCCCGCGCGACACGCTTTATGCGGTGCACCGCTCTGACGGCGAACGTCTGGCGCTGGTCAAGGACCGCTCGCTGGCCTTCGTGCTGGCGCGACAGAACGATTTTGCGCCGGTGACGGTGCACTAGGATCGCGGCGCGGAGAGGGTGTCTTTCCGCGCTGTCTGCGCGATCCGGGCAGCAGGCCCATCCTTGACAACAAGACATTGGCTTCTGTCGCGGTCAGGCTGCGGCAGAAGGATTTTTCCCTTGGCGCCGAGCGCGTGGCAGCCATCAGGCCGCGCCATGCGGAGGGCGGCATAGACGCCTTGCCCATCGGGCCGGGAAGGAAGCTCTCGCACCACAGCCCCGGGGTGCGCAGCACAGAGTGGCGGCGCGTCTTCAGGTGAACATAGGTGATGCGGTCCAGCGGCTGGCGGGAAACCCCGGGCAGGCCAAGCAGGTGCCGGGCGGCCACCAGTACCCGGCGTGACCCGAAGACAAGGCTGGCCTCGGGGCTGGCGATCATGACCCGATGCTGCGGCGAGAGCCGGATCGGCACCGTCAGGCCCAGCACCCCTGCATCCAGCACGATCGGCGCCGAGGCCTCGTCCAGCGCGGGGCCGGTCATGCGCGCGGTCCATGTCAGTGGCTCGAACCGGCGCCCTGCCGCCATCACGGGGTCGCCGCCCCGCAGCCGGTCCGCCCGTCGCCACCCGCCGGGCGTCAGGATCGGCGTTTCTGCGGCAAAGCAGAGCATCCCGTCCATGGAGGTCAGGTGGGCGCCGCTGTATTCGGTGGGAAAGAAGCTGCCGAGGCGCGCGCCGGTGATGTCTGCGGGGGACCAGCCCGGCTGGATGTCCGCATCGTGAATGCGCACGGCCCAGCTGCCGGTGGCGGTGACCGTGACCACAAGGCGCAGGGTTTCCGTGACCCCGTTCGCGGCAATGGTAGAGTTCTCGTAGACCGCGAATTCATGGGCCTTCGAGAGGGTTCCGTCGATGACGATCCCCTCCCCCGGGCGGGGTGGGACCAGTCGTCGAGGTCGCTGTCATGGACGATCCCGTCACCGTCGAGGTCGCGCAGGGCATATTCGGTATAGGCATCCGTCGTGATGGCGGTGCCATTCAGCCCGGATCCCAGATTGTCCTGCTTCAGCAGGCTGAACCCCGGCAGCCTGCCGGGCTGCAACCAGCCCCATGTTTGCGTGTCTGCCATGTGCCGCCCCTCGGGATTGGCATAGGCGGCAAACCTGAAGAAATGCTGAACGAAAAAGGGCCGGGAAGATCCCTCCCGGCCCTGTCCGTCACTTGAAACGCCCGTGTCAGCCGGCGATCAGGCCCATGCTTTCCAGCTTCAGGATCACCTGATGTGCGCAGTTGTCGACGTCGACATTCTCGGTCTCGACGCGCAGCTCGGGGTTCTTGGGCTCTTCGTAGGGGTCCGAGATGCCGGTGAACTCCTTGATCTTGCCTTCGCGCGCCAGCTTGTAGAGCCCCTTGCGGTCGCGGCGCTCACATTCCTCCAGCGAGGTCGCGACGTGGATCTCCAGGAAGGCGCCGAACTGCTCGATGTCCTCGCGCACGGCGCGGCGGGTCGCGGTATAGGGCGCGATGGGCGCGCAGATCGCGATGCCGCCGTTCTTGGTGATCTCGGAGGCGACATAGCCGATGCGGCGGATGTTCAGGTCGCGGTGCTCCTTGGAAAAGCCCAGCTCGGACGACAGGTTCTTGCGGACGATGTCGCCGTCCAGCAGCGTCACCGGGCGTCCGCCCATCTCCATCAGCTTGACCATCAGCGCGTTGGCGATGGTCGACTTGCCCGACCCCGAGAGGCCGGTGAAGAAGACCGTGAAGCCCTGCTTGGAGCGCGGCGGCTTGGTCTTGCGCAGTTCGGCGACCACCTCGGGGAACGAGAACCACTCGGGGATCTCCAGCCCTTCGGCCAGACGGCGGCGCAGCTCGGTGCCCGAGATGTTCAGGATCGTGACGTCGTCCTTGTCCGCGATCTCGTCGGCGGGCTCGTACTGGGCGCGCTCCTGCACGTAGACCATGTGCTTGAAGTCGACCATTTCGATGCCGATCTCGGCCTGATGCTCGCGGAACAGGTCCTGCGCGTCATAGGGGCCGTAGAAGTCCTCTCCGGCAGAGTTCTTGCCGGGGCCCGCGTGGTCGCGGTCGACGATCATGTGGGTGCAGCCGTGGTTCTTGCGGATGATCCCGTGCCAGACCGCCTCGCGCGGGCCGGCCATGCGCATGGCAAGGTTCAGCAGGCTCATCGAGGTGGTGGCCGAGGGGTACTTGTCCAGCACCGCCTCGTAGCAGCGCACGCGGGTGAAGTGATCGACGTCGCCCGGCTTGGTCATGCCGACGACCGGGTGGATCAGCAGGTTGGCCTGCGCTTCCTTGGCGGCGCGGAAGGTCAGTTCCTGGTGTGCGCGGTGCAGCGGGTTGCGGGTCTGGAAGGCCACGACCTTGCGCCAGCCCAGCTTGCGGAAGTGGGCGCGCAGTTCGTTCGGCGTGTCGCGGCGGGCGCGGAAGTCGTAGTGCACGGGCTGCTGGATGCCGGTCACCGGGCCGCCGAGGTAGATCTTGCCGGCCTGGTTGTGCAGGTAGTTCACCGCCGGGTGCGCGAGGTCGTCGGCGCCGAAGACCTTCTCGGCCTCATGTGCCTTGTTCGGCTCCCACTTGTCGGTGACGGTCATGGTGGCGAGGATCACGCCCTCCTGGTCGCGCAGGGCGATGTCCTGCCCGACCGCGATGCTTTCGGCGAACTTCTCGCTGACATCCAGCGTGATCGGCATCGGCCAGAGCGTGCCGTCGGACAGGCGCATGTTGTCGACGACGCCGTTGTAGTCTTCTTCGCTCAGGAAGCCCTTCAGCGGGTTGAAGCCGCCGTTCATCAGCAGTTCGAGGTCGCAGATCTGGCGCGGGGTCAGGTCCAGCGAGGTCAGCTCGGCGGCTTCGACCTTCAGCTTCTGGGCGCTGTCGTAGGAAACATACAGCTCCGGGATCGGGGCGAGGTTGGATTGCATCAGGCTACTCCTGTATTTCAAAGGCATGAGATCGGTGACAGAGCCGGTCAGCTCTGCATGAAGGGCGGCGTATTCGGCGAATTTCCGGGACAGGAAGGCCCGCACGAGGCGCTCCTTGGCGGCGTGGCCGTGATCGGTCAGCGCGTAGGCAAAGCGCTGGCGGCGATCCGGGCCCTGTCGCCTGCTCACCGTGACCAGCCCGGCCTCTGCGGCGGCCCGCAGTTGCGCGTTCAGGCGCCCCAGAGAGACGCCAAGCGCCTCGGCGGTGGCGCGCTGGCTGGCCTCTGGCGCATGCGCAAGCTGGCGCAGCAGCTCGAAGAGCTGCGCGTCCTCGGCGCGTGCGGGCAGGGGGGCGGGGTCGGACATTCCGGTGACTCAATCTGTGTTCACGGATGAACATATGTCACTCTTTGCAGGCGCAGCAAAGCCCTTTTGTCCCGCCGACAGAAGAAAAGGCCCCGATGGTGCCCTTTTGCCGGGCGTTCTGTCCACGGAAAAGGGCCGGGCGCGAAAAGCGGCCCGGCCCCCGTGCGGTGGTGTGGAATGGTTTGGGCTTCCGGCGCCATGGGCCGGAACGCGGTTCTTTTTGCCCGCTTCGGGGCTCAGTCGCTGAGCAGGCCCCAGCCGTCGGGTGCAAAACCGTGGTCAAGGGCGCAGCGCGCGGCGATCTCTTCGCCGATCCAGATGCCCTCTGCCGAGATCAGCTGGTCGGGCAGGGTGGCGACGAGGTAGGGCCCATCCGCGTCGTCTTCGGCGTCGGGCTCGATCCATTCGCAGTCGAAGCCCTCCACCGAAAGCGCCTCGGCCAGTGGACGCCAGTCGGCGCCGTCGGCCTCGGGGACAAGGAAGTAATCCACGTCCGCGACCTCGGGCAGGTCGCCCTCGTCGCGCATTTCGCGGTAGGCCCTTTGCGTCTCGGCGCGCTGCGCGTCGAAATCGTGCGCCATCTCAGTGACCGGCGGCGACGGGGGCGCCGTATCCCAGCGGCTGCGTCTCGTCCTTGCCGCTGTCGAGGTCCTGTTCCGCCAGCCAGCGTTCCGCTTCCAGCGCCGCCATGCAGCCCATGCCCGCAGAGGTCACCGCCTGCCGGTACTTGTGGTCGGTCAGGTCGCCCGCGGCGAAGATGCCGGGGATCGAGGTCTCGGTCGAATCGGGCTTGGTGACGACGTAGCCGCCCATGTGGGTTTCCAGAACGTCCTTCACCAGTTCGTTGGCGGGCGCGTGGCCGATGGCGACGAAGACACCGGCGCAGGGGATCTGGGACAGCTCGCCGGTCTTGACGTTCTTCACCTTCACGCCGGTTACGCCCTTGGGGTTGTCCTCGCCGACGACCTCTTCCAGCTGGTGGAACCACAGCGGCTCGATCTTGGGGTGTTTCATCAGGCGGTCCTGAAGGATCTTCTCGGCCCGCAGCTCGTCGCGGCGGTGGATCAGCGTCACCTTGCTGGCGAAATTGGTCAGGAACAGCGCCTCTTCGACAGCGGTGTTGCCGCCGCCGATCACCACGATTTCCTTGCCGCGATAGAAGAAGCCGTCGCAGGTCGCGCAGGCCGAGACGCCGAAGCCCTTGTAGGCCTCTTCCGAGGGCAGGCCCAGCCATTTGGCCCGGGCGCCGGTGGCGAGGATGATGGAATCGGCGGTGTAGGTCGTGCCAGAGTCGCCATGCGCCACGAAGGGCCGCACGTCGAAGTCGATCTTCTGGATGATGTCGCCGATGATCTCGGTGCCCATGGCGCGGGCGTGCGCCTCCATCTGGACCATCAGGTCGGGGCCCTGGATCTCGGTGTGGCCGGGCCAGTTCTCGACCTCGGTGGTGGTGGTCAGCTGGCCGCCGGGCTCCAGCCCCTGCACGAGGATCGGCTCCAGCATGGCGCGCGAGGCATAGACCCCGGCGGTGTAGCCCGCGGGGCCAGAGCCGATGATCAGAACCTTGGTGTGCCGTGTCTCGGGCATGATCTTTCCTTCCAACCTGCGCTTTGGCGGTGATATAGCCGCGCGGCGCCGCCTGTGAAAGAGGGCGCCGGGCGGCCATGCGGTCGTTGCAGGACTTGCGCGAAGGGGAGAAAGAATCTTGCCGTTGCGTGAAACATAATTGCGCGTGGCGCCCGCGCTGCTATAACATTCGCGAAATCACACCCGGGGGGACATATGCCGTCGCACAGGCTCGATCCGATTGACCGCAAGATCCTTGCAGAGCTTCAGACCGACGTACCGGATGACCAACGTGGAGCTGGCCCGCCGCGTCGGCATTTCCGCGCCGCCCTGCCTGCGCCGCGTGCGGGTGCTGGAGGAACAGGGCTTCATCAAGGGCTACCACGCCGACGTCGACATCCGCGAACTGGGGTTCGAGGTGCAGGTCTTTGTCATGGTCGGCCTGCAAAGCCAGGCCGAGGCGGACCTGAGCGCCTTCGAACGGCGCTGTGTCGACTGGTCGCTGGTGCGCGAGTGCCACATGCTGAACGGCGAGGTGGATTTCATCCTGAAATGCGTGGCGCCGGACCTGTCGACCTTCCAGAGCTTCCTGACCGGGCAGCTTCTGACCGCGCCCAACGTGGCCAGCGTGAAGACCAGCCTCGTGATCCGGGTGGCCAAGGACAACCCCGGCGTGCCCTTCGACGTGCTTGAGGATCGGCTGAACCGCTCTGCCTGAACGGGGTTTTTCCCGACAATTTGCGCTGTTGCCGCGGGTGTTCACGGTTTTACAAGGCTTCGGGCCGAAAGTCCTCGCAGAGGCTGACCCGAGGACCATCCATGACCGAACACAGGCCGCGAATCGAAGCTGACAGCGCCTATGCCGCGTCCGAGGCGCAGTTCCACCTGTCGGAACTGTTCTATTCGCGCACCGACGACCGGGGGGTGATCAGGGCCGGCAACACGGTGTTCCAGCGTGTCGCGGGCTTCGAATGGGGGGAGCTGATCGGCGCGCCGCACAAGATCATCCGCCATCCCGACATGCCCAAGGCCGTGTTTCACCTGCTGTGGGACCGGATCAGGGCGGGCAAGCCGACCGGGGCCTACGTCAAGAACCGCTGCAAGACCGGGCGGTACTACTGGGTCTTCGCCCCGGTCTCTCCGGCGGAGGGCGGGTTCATCTCGACCCGGCTGAAACCGTCGTCGCCGCTATTCGACTCCGTGCGCGACATCTATCAGGCCGCGCTGGCGCGCGAGGCAGGCGGCGCCCTGTCCCCCGCCGACAGCGCCGAGGCCCTGCTGGCCGACATCCGCGCGGCGGGCTACGCCAATTACGAGACCTTCCAGAGCCACGCGCTTGCGACAGAGTTCGAGGCGCGGGCCCGGCAGCTTGGCCAGCCGCTGGATCCGTTTCAGAAGCGGTTCCTCGGACATGGCCAAGGCCATTGCGCAGGTGCAGGTCGAAACCTCTGAAATGACAGAGGCGTTCCGGGCGATCCGCACGGTGCCGATGAACATGCGCATCATCGCCTCGCGGCTGGAAAGCGCGGGCGGTCCGATCAGCGCGATCTCCGTGAACTACAGCCAGATGCTGGAAGAGATGGCGACCTCGGGTGAAGACCTTCGTCGATGGCGAGGCCTGCGTCTTTGCCCGCATCCGCGACGCGATCTTCACCGGGCAGTTCCTCGGCTTCGCCTCGGCGATCGAGGAAGAGATGATCGGGGTTTTCGGCAAGGAGATCCGCAACTTCCCCGAGGCCTACCCGACAACGGTGGTCCCCGCGCGCGAGGTGGAGGAGGTCGAAGTCCACCGCAGGCACTTCATGGACCAGACCGCTGCCTCGCTCACCGCCGTCGAGGCAGAGGCAAAGCATTTCGCCCGGTCGGTGCTGGACATGAAACGCTATGTGACCGGCCTCAGCTCGACCCGGATGATGTGCAAGATCGAAAGCGCCGCGCTGTCGGAGTCGGGGGCTGCCCTGGTCGGGATCGTGGAGCAGCTTGATGCCTGTCAGAACGAAATCGAACAGCGTCTTGCCCGGGTGGTAGAGCTCAACTCTGTCATTCAGGGCAACACGTCGATGCTGCGGTCACTGCACTAGGCCCGGCATCTCCGCGCGGGCGGGGTCTGGGGTGCGTGGGCAATCGGTCTGCCCCGGCCTCTGTCTTGCAGGTGCCCTGTTGCGTGCCCCGCCCCGCGTTCCGATACCGCCCCGACCGGGCCCGCGCCGATTGAACGGCTGGCGTGATCGTGCCGCGCGGGGGGCGCGCGAGGCGAGGGGCGCCCCCGCCGTCCTCCCCCGGCCTCAGGCGTCGAGCAGGCTGTCGATCACCTCGCGCGCGGTGCGCGTCAGCGTGGTCTGGCCGAAATCCTCGAGACCGGAGATGTTCGGGAACATCGACAGGTAGAGCGCGCGCAGGTTCTGTCCCAGCCCCTGCCCGATGGCCTTGCCGGGGTGATAGGTCTCCATCTCGATGCCGCCGACGGTGATGATCGTGTGCCGGGGCACCATCAGGTGGTACAGTTGCACGGTTCCGGCAGGGGCCACCTGCAGGTAACGGTCGCCGTCCACGTAGTCGGAGACCGGTGCCAGCACCGCCTCTTCCCCCAGCAGAGACCGCAGCCGGGGGTGGCGCACGATCATGCGCGCGGCGGGACCGACAAGCGTATCCACCGGCGGATGCCCAAGGCCGAAGGCCTCGGCGGTGATCCGGGTCATATGGGTCAGCGTGGTGGCCTCGACCGCGTGGCCCGGCACATAGGTTGTCGATCCGATCCATGTCACCGGCTCGGTGCCAGAGGCGGTCTGGATGTAGTCGCCGGGCACCAGGTCCTCGATGGCGACGGCACCGTGCAGGGTCTCGATCAGGGTGCCGCGCGCAAAGGCGCTGGCACAGCCTTCGAACAGCGGCGTCGCCGGGGCGATGACCTGCTTGGTGGTGACAGAGAGATCGGGCAGCAGCGCCGCAACCTCGAACCGGCGCATGAAAGAGACGGCGCGGGCCGGGGGCCGGGCAGGAGACGGCACCCGCGCCGGGGCGACGGGCGTGGAAAGAGAGCCGGTTCCTGCAAGGCCGTGGCGGATAGAGGACATGTGAACACCCCGAAAAGGTTGGTCACATCCGTGTTGGCCCCCACCAACAACGCCAGAAGGACAAGTGAGCAGATTTGTTTTTATCGACCGCCATAAAGCTCGTTTGACCGGTCGCCGTCAAAATCCCGGCCCCGAAACGGCAAAAGCCGGGGTAAATCCCGGCTTCGTGGTCTGATTGTTCTGTGGTGGTGGACGACGCTGCCTCAATTGGGCGGCGCCGTCTCTGGGCCGCGCCGAATCGGCGGCGGTTCAGGCGCGCTGGCGCTGCGGCTGGGGGCGGTCCTTGCGGCGCGTGATCATCGCGCTGCGCGGCGTGCCGCGATCCCGGGGAAGGGGGGCGCGGGTGGTCCGGGCCGTTTCCACGATGGACTTGATGAAACGGGTTTTCATGGCGGCCTGCTGTCCTCTGCTCTGATTGGTCCCGGGGCGCCGTGCGCTCTGGTCGGGGCAGGCGCCAGTTTGCCGGGAAAATGGGGCAGACTTGTGACCGAAGGCGGATAATCTGGGGCGGGCCGCAGAATTGTTTCCGGCGCGGTGGCGGGGTGGGCGGTCAGATCCGGATGGCAGAGATCAGCCGCCCGTAATCCGCCTCTTTGCGGTGGGTGCTGCGCCGGTAGGAATAGAAGCGACCCTCGTCCGCATAGGTGCAGTGGCGCGTCCATTCCGCCTCGACCCCGGCGGCGCGCAGTTTTGCCAGCCCGTAGGCGGGCAGGTCGAAGTGCACCCGATCGCCCGCGCCCCCGGCGAAGAAGCGGCTGTTGTCCGGGTCCTCGGCCATGAAATCCTCGAGGAACTCGGGGCCGACCTCATAGGCCCGCTGACTGATGGAGGGGCCGATGACGGCGCGAATCGATCCGCGCGTGGCGCCAAGCGCGACCATCGCCTCGACCGTCGCCTCCAGCACGCCGTCCCGCGCCCCGCGCCAGCCCGCATGGGCGGCGCCGATCACCTGCGCCCGGGCATCGGCGAAAAGCACCGGCTGGCAATCCGCCGTCAGCACCGCCAGCGCCAGACCCGGCGTCGCGGTCACCATGGCATCGGCCTTGGGCTTGCCGGAGAGCGGTTCCGTCAGGGTCACCACATCCGCCGAATGCACCTCGGTGGACAGAGTTCAGCGCGCCCGGGGCGACGCCCATGGCCTCGGCCACGCGGGTGCGGTTGATGCTGACGATCTCGGCCTGATCGGACGAGCCCGGCCCGCAGTTCAGCCCCGCGAAGATGCCCGAAGAGGCCCCCCGCGCCGGGTGAAGAACCCATGTCGGAACGGCAGCAGGGCGCTGTGGGAAAGGATCTCAAGGGTCATCGTGCGATACGCGCGGCTCCAGTCCGGGTGGCGGTGGAGCCCCGTCGGGAAACAGGGCCATTACCTTGAACAGTGACCCCATTTCATCGGGGTGCGTCAACCGGCGATGTGCGGCGACATGGCTGTGCAGCGCGGAGCCGCTGAGCCCCTGCGCCAGTGCCTCGGCCCGCGCGGTGATCCCGAGCCGTTCCAGAAAGACGCCCTGCGGCGTCATCTGCGAGGTCCGGGCCGGCGCGGCGGCCCGGGCCAGCGCCTCGAAATCCACATGGGCGGTCAGGTCGGCGGCGCCGGGGGCGGCGAAGGGATCGGCGGGCCGGTGGTCCTTCAGGGCCTGAAAGGTGTCGCCGAAAGAGCGCCAGCCGCCATAGTCGATCACCAGCGCGGCGCCGCCGTGCCGGGCGATCCGGGCGCCGATCTCCTGCGCCAGCGCGGCGGCGGGGGCGCAGGTTTCCACCAGATGCCCGGCGGTGGTATCCGCCAGCCGGTGATCCAGCGCGGCGACCGGTGTGGCAGCGGCCAGCCCCGAGACCGGCGCGTCGTCCGTCAGGCCGACCATGCGTTCGCGCCAGCCGCCGTCGCTGCGGAGGAACTGCCGGATCGGCAGCGCGTCGAAGAACTCGTTCGCGAGCAGGTAAAGCGGCCCCTCGGGCAGGCTTTCTGCGGTCTCGTGCCAGGTGGGCGCCCGGCCCTGCAGGCGCGCGGCCTGTTCGGCGCGCAGCGGCGGCGAGGCCTCGACCAGATGCAGCCGAAGCGCGTCGTGAAAGCCGGGGACGCGGGCGGTGGCCCGTAGGACGTCGGTCATCAGCGTGCCGCGCCCGGGGCCCAGCTCGGCCAGCACGAAGGCGGCGGGGGCGCCCTGATCCATCCAGGCCTGCGCAAGGCAGAGGCCCAGCATCTCGCCGAACATCTGGCTGATCTCGGGCGCGGTGGTGAAATCCCCGGCGGCGCCAAGCGGGTCGCGGGTGGCGTAATAGCCGTGTTCGGGGTGCAGCAGGCAGGCGGCCATGTAGTCGGCCAGCGTCATTGGCCCGGTCGCCGCGATCTGCCGGGACAGCAGCACGCCCAGGGTGTCATGGGGCGACCGGCGTCGCCATCCTCCGGCGCGCCCAGAGCACGAGGGCGAGACCGCCGAGAATCATCGGCAGCGTCAGAACCTGCCCCATGGTCAGCCCGTAGCCGTTCACATGCAGCGCAAGGCCCAGCGGGTTGCCCGGCGTCTGGAACTGCGCGTCCGGCTGGCGGAAGAACTCCACGAAGAAGCGCGCCAGCCCGTAGCCGGCGAAGAACACGCCCGCCACGGCGCCCGGCGTCTTCAGCCAGCCGCGCCGCACGAGGATCCAGATCGCCAGTCCCAGCACCAGCCCTTCCAGCCCGGCCTCGTACAGCTGCGAGGGGTGCCGCGCGCAAAGTTCACCGGCGGGCTGGCCGCAGTCCTGCGCGCGCTGGCCGGGAAAGATCACCGCCCGGGGCAGGTCCGACGGGCGGCCCCAAAGCTCGGCGTTGACGAAGTTGGCCAGCCGCCCCAGCAGCAGGCCGGGCGGGGTCGCAAGCGCCATCATGTCGGCGGTGGGCGCGGGCGCGATGCCGTTGCGCCAGCAGAACACCGCCACGGCGACGACCACACCCAGAAGCCCGCCATGGAAGGACATGCCGCCGGTCCAGATCATCGGGATCTCCAGCGGGTTCGCCAGGTAGTAGCCGGGCATGTAGAACAGCACGAAGCCAAGCCGCCCGCCCGCGATGATGCCGAGGATCACCCGGGTCAGCAGGTCTTCGGCCTGCTTGGGTGTCATCGGCGGCGTCTCCGCGTGCCAGAGCGCGGGCCGCCGCAGGCAGCGCACCGCCAGCCACCAGCCCAGCACGATGCCCGCGATATAGGCCAAGGCGTACCAGCGCAGCGCGAACTCCAGCCCGAAGAGGCTGATCGAGAAGATCTCGGAGGAAAGGTCGGGGAAGGGGATGGCGGCGATCATGCGTCCTGTTGCCTCGTGTTTCGGGGCGAAGTCAACCTTGAGCGGAAGGCCCGCGCAGCCCATATAGGGGGGAATGAAACGGGGGAGTGACCCATGCAGACCCGCAACAAGGTGTTCGACGACATCTCGCAGCTTATGACCAACGCGATGGGCGTGGCGCAGGGCGCCCGGCAAGAGGCCGAGACCGCCATGAGTTCGATGATCGACCGCTGGCTGGCCGATCGCGACTTTGTGACCCGCGAGGAATTCGACGCGGTGCGCGGCATGGCCCAGAAGGCCCGCGAAGAGAACGAGGCGCTGAAGGCGCGGCTCGCCGCGCTCGAGGCCAAGCTGAACGGCTGACAGGCCGCGCGCCGCCCCCGGGGCGGCGCGGCTCAGGACCGGCGCGGCGGGATGACCTGCTGCGCGATGCCGGCGAAGATCAGGTAGACCGAGGTCGCCACCAGCCCCCAGTGCGCCCAGCTCTGGGGATGGAAATCCACCCAGTGCCGCCCATCCGGCAAAGAAGGTCCAGGCCAGGGCAATCGGCAGTGACAGCGCCCGCCAGCGTTCGGTGCGCACCGGGTGGATGAATTTCAGCGGCAGGAACATGGCCACGGCCAGCACGGTGACCAGCAGCAGGATTACCCAGAAACCCGGCTTGATAGCGAAGAGCACCAGCACCAGCATGTTCCAGCAGCCCGGGAAGCCCTGGAACGAGTTGTCGGTGGTTTTCATCCGGTTGTCGGCGAAATACATCGCGCTGGCGAAGGTGATCACGATGATCGCGAACCAGCCGGTCCAGCCGGGCAGAAGGCCGCTCTGGAACAGGGCGAAGGCCGGGATGAAGACATAGGTCAGGTAGTCGATGATCAGGTCCAGCAGGACCCCGTCGAACCGGGGGGCGTTGGACTTCACGTCGTATTTCCGGGCCAGAGGCCCGTCGATCCCGTCGACCACGAAGGCCACCACCAGCCACAGGAACATGACCGGCCACTGCGCCTGCACCGCCGCCAGCATGGCAAGCATGGCAAAGACGGCGCCGGTGGCGGTGAAAAGGTGAACGAAAAGCGCGCGCTGCTGGAGTTTCATCGGCACGTCATGACCGATTCTGGTCACAAGCGCAAACCGTCCCGCCATGGCCCGGCCCATCAAGGCCGTTTGGCCGCGCGAAAGTGGCGCCGCCCGCCGTCCCGCAGCATCCCGCGCCTGGCATCGGCAGGGCGCGCGCCTTGTGCTTCTTCTTGGTCCAAATACCTCTTGGCGCCGCTGCCGCACCCACCCCGGCTGCAGGCCGGGCGCCGGTCAGGCCGGGGGCTCTTTCATCAGTGCCGCCAGCGCCCCCAGGTCCGAACCGAACCCCGTTTCCAGCCGGTCGAGCCGCGGCAAGGCGCACCGCCGCGTCCTTGTTCTGGCCCAGCTTCACGGTGCTTTGCACATCCTCGACATGCAGCCGGAAGGGCAGGATCATGCGCAGGAACCGCGCGGTGACCTCGGCGCTCATCTTGTCCATGGTCCATGGCGGCTTGGGCAGCAGGCGCGCTTCGAAGAAGGCCGACTGCCGCGCCAGCATCTCCGGCAGCCGATCGGCAGGCAGCGCCTCCAGCCGGCCGGACAGGTGCACGGCGGTATAGTTCCACGTCGGCACCTGGTCCGCGATCCCGTACCAGTCGGGCGAGACGTAGCCGTCCGGCCCGGTCACCACCAGCCGCGCCGGGCCGGTCGCCCGGCAGATCGGGTTGGAGCGCACGAGATGCAGGTCGACCCCGGCGCCATCCTCCGACAGCAGGAAGGGCACATGCGCCAGAAGCGGCACCGGCTCGGCAGAGACGCAGAGCATGCCGAAGGCCCGCTCTCGCGCGATCTCCAGTGGCGAGGGCGCTGTCGGCCTTTCGGAAGGTCGGGTTCGGATGCATCGCTCAGGCGGTCAGCTGGGTGCCCGAGGTGCCGGTGATCGTCACCGGAACGATCTGGCCCACGGGCTGCGGTGCGGCAAAGCGCACCTCGGTGAACTGCTCGGTCCGGCCCATGTCCGGCGCCTCTGTCAGGACGCGGTGCGCGCGTCCCTGCTGCTGGGCCAGGTGGCGGGTCACGGCGCGATCGCCTGCGGCACGCAGGCGGGCGGCGCGTTCCTTGATCACGCTGCCATCCACCCGCGAGGGGATGCGTGCGGCGGGGGTGCCGGGGCGGGCCGAATAGGGGAAGACGTGCAGCCAGGTCAGGTCGCAGTCTTCGACCAGCTTCAGCGAGTTCTCGAAATGCGCCTCTGTCTCGGTCGGGAAGCCCGCGATGATATCGGCGCCGAAGGTGATCTCGGGGCGCAGGCGCCGCGCCTCTTCGGTAAAGCGGATCGCGTCGTCGCGCAGGTGGCGGCGTTTCATACGCTTCAGGATCAGGTCGTCGCCATGTTGCAGCGACAGGTGCAGATGCGGCATCAGGCGCGGTTCCGTCGCGATGGCCAGCATCAGGTTCTCGTCCGCCTCGATCGAATCGATCGAGCTGATCCGCAGGCGCGGCACATCGGTCAGCCGCAGAAGCCGCATCACCAGGTCGCCCAGCCGTGGCGTGCCCGGCAGGTCGGCCCCCCAGAGGTCAGGTCGACCCCGGTCAGCACCACCTCGTTATAGCCCTGCTGCACCAGCCGCTTGACCTGATCGACCACGACCCCGGCGGGGACGGACCGCGAATTGCCGCGCCCATAGGGGATGATGCAGAAGGTACAGCGGTGGTCGCAGCCGTTCTGCACCTGCACATAGGCGCGCGAGCGCGAGCCGAAGCCGTCGATGAGGTGCCCGGCGGTTTCCGTCACCGACATGATGTCGTTGACCATCACGCGCTCGGTCTCGCCGATGAAATCGCGGCCCAGCCCCGCCCAGGTCCCGGGCGCCATCTTCTCGGTATTGCCGATGACGTGGTCGACCTCTGCCATGGCGGCAAAGCTGTCCGGGTCGATCTGCGCGGCGCAGCCGGTGACGATGACACGGGCCTCGGGGTTCTCGCGCCGCAACCGGCGGATTTCCTTGCGGGCCTTGGCCACCGCCTCGTTGGTCACCGCGCAGGTGTTCACGATCACGGCGTTGTCGACGCCCGCCTCTTCGGCCAGCGCCTTCATCGCCTCGGTCTCGTAGGCGTTCAGGCGGCAGCCCAGCGTGGTGAATTTCGGCGCGCTCACGGGTTCTGCTCCAGCCATGCGGCGGTGAAGGCGCCGTCGAAGACATGGGCCGTGCCGCCGGTCATCCAGACGCCGTCCTCGCGCCAGTCCACCTTCAGGCTGCCGCCGTCGAGGTCGATCCGCACCGAGCGCCCGGTCAGCCCGCGCCGCGCCGCCGCCACGGCGGTCGCGCAGGAGGAAGAGCCCGAGGCCAGTGTCACGCCCACGCCGCGCTCCCACACGCGCATGCGGATGTGGTCGGGGCCGATGACGCTGGCCACCTGCACATTGGTGCGCTGAGGGTAGAGCGGATGGTGCTCGTAGCGCGGGCCGAACTGCTCCAGCGGGATCGCCTCGGCATCCTCGACGAAGAAGGTGCAATGCGGGTTGCCCATGCCGGTCGCCACCGGCGCGCCCTCGATGGGCAGCTCCAGCGTGTCCATGGCTTCGGCCAGCGGGATCTCCTGCCAGTTGACCTGCGGCGGCCCCATGTTGACCGAGGTCAGCCCGTCGCCCGCATCCCGCGCCGACAGGGTGCCCCGGTCGGTCGTCAGCTCCAGCGCCGTGGCGCCGCTCTCGTCCATCAGGTAGCGGGCGATGCAGCGCGTGGCATTGCCGCAGGCCGCCGAGGTCGAGCCGTCGGCGTTGTAGAAGGTCAGGTGCGGCGCATTGCCCGCGCCCGAGATCACCGCCAGCTGGTCGAAGCCCACACCCCGGTGCCGGTCGGCAATGGCCGTGATGCGCGCAGGGGTCAGACCCGCCTCCCGCGCACGGGAATCGATCACGACGAAGTCATTGCCGAGGCCGTGCATTTTCATGAACGGCAGGGAGGGGGCAGAGTGTTTCATGGCGCGGATATACGTGCGAAGCGGGCGGCTTTCCAGTGTCGCGGCACCCGCCTTGCAGAAAGGTGGCAAAAAACGTGATTTTATGGGTTGACCATACCGGGCCATCCTCATAGTCAGGCCGCCACAGTGGGCCGTTAGCTCAGTTGGTAGAGCAACTGACTTTTAATCAGTGGGTCGCAGGTTCGAATCCTGCACGGCTCACCACTGTACACCTGAAATCGCTCGAATACACGGACGGATGCGCAAGCATCCGTCCGAGCGTCTCGATCCGTCCGAACTTGGAGGGGTCGGGAAAACCCGAGGCAATCCAGAGGTTTGCGCCGGTGCGGCTGCCTCCTGCGCCGAAGCGGGCGGCGGGCGCTTGGTCAGGGCTTCCCTGGTGGAGTGGGAATCGTCGACACGTGGGGCGGGGGCGGAACGGTCGTCCCCTGCGGTCCGGCGCATGAGCGCGCCGGGCAGAGGGCAAGCCGCTGCCGCGCCGGGTCGGAAGACGAGGGGCTCGCTCGACCGGCCTGCCTGTCTATAGAAGAATCGGTGCGGCACTGGCGGGCCGGGATCAGGGGCTGCCGCCGCGATCTTTCCGGGCCCGGTCGATGAACTGGAAGCTCAGCGAAATGAGGTTGGCCAAAACGCCCAGGATACCCCCGATGACGATGAGGTAGGGGCTGGCCAGCAGGGTGTCGATGACGTCCGGTTTGATAATCGCCTCGCTGACGCCAAGGGCGTCGATGCGGATCGCGGCCCCGTCCTCTGCGCTGCGGAAAACCGCCTGAAACCGATCTCCGTCGATCAGGACCACCTGCCCGAAACCCTGCGCTGCTTGCATATCGCGATTGTCCGAGACGATCGTGGCGGTATCGCCGTAGGTCAGCGCGCCGCTGCGGACGACATCGGACCGGCGCCCGAACCATGCGGACAGGCGGTTGCTTTCCCTGACCGTGTAGTCCCCCTCCAGCAAGAGACCACGCGCCCCCGGCGCCATGGCTTCGCCGATCTGCATGGTTCCGGCAAAGGTCATTGCGCCGAGACCGGCGAGGGACGTCGCCGGAAGAACAAGAATCGTGCCCTTGGGGTATTGGCCCTGCGCTTCCCGGATGACCAGCAGGACCCGGCTGCCGTCATGGCGCAGGGAAATCTGGTTGCCGCCCTGCCATTCCAGGGTCAGCGAGGTTTCTTCGCTCTCCTCGTAGATCCGGCCATCGCATTGTGCCGCTGTGGCCGGATCGGGCGACCGCCGCAGGGCGGTCTGGCGCGGCGTGCAAAGCGTAGCGGCGCCCAGGAACCAGGAGTTGCGGCCATCGAAGGTGATGTCGGCGCCAAGGGTTTGCGCGGAAAGGATGTAGGTGCGCGAGACCCCCTGATTGAGCCAGAGCAGGGCGGCGAGGATCGACAGGATCAGGCTCGCTGCGACAGCGTCAAGCCATCGCATGGTTATTCCACCAGGATCAGGTCGACGAATTCCGGAGGGGCTGCCACGCCGTCCGAAACGCGGAGGATTTCAATGCTCAGTGTGCCCGGCGCGGGGTCCGGCAGTGCAAAGCGGCAGATCGTGTCGAAGGCGGTGCGCACCTCTGCCGCGACCGGGTCGCAGGCAATCGCGGCGGCCATCGGATCGTCACCGACGAAGATATGCACGGTGTCCGCCCTGAACGCGTTGATCTGCAGCGCGACCGAAGTGGGCCTCTGATCCTCGACCGGGCGCCAGGCCACCGGCACCAGGCCGGTATTCGCCTCGCAACTGTCCAGCCGCCCCCGGACCGAGATCTCGCCCTCTGCGGCTTCGCGCAGGCGGTCGGGGTAATCGGTCGGGTAGGGCAGGCCGGTCAGCCCCCCGGGCACGTCGGCAAGGTCGTAAAGCCTGCGCGACTGGTACAGGCCGTCTGCGCTGATGACTTCCACGCACAGGGTCCGCCCCGACCAGGCCGGGTCCAGGGCGACGGCAAGCCGGGGCTCCGGATCCGTGCTTTCGGGAAGCAGCAGGGCACCGACAACGACGACGCCGGACACGGTTGCGGCCTCTCGCAGGGTTTCCTGCCAGTCCTTCAAAACGACGGTTTCAGCCTTGCACGGTGCCCCGAGAGCCGCAACTATCGCGATGCTCAGGAGTGCCCCATGCCGCATCGAAATCTCCCCATGCCCAATCGCCTGAAACATGCGCTTTCCAGTATGTTTTTGATGATATCATGTCTTTTCGCGATGGGAAGCGGTGTCTCGGCGCAGCCGGTTGCCCTGCGGTCGGGCGAGACCGGGCAGGGTTTCCTGTTTGCGCATGCGGGCACCTGCTATGTTGTTTTGCCCAGCCATGTCGCACGGGGCGAATTCCGCGCCCAGGTGATCGCAGAGAAGGGGCGCTCGGCCCGGGCCAGCATTCGCACGCCGTTCTGGCCCGGAGTGGACCTTGCCCTTGGCATTCTCAGTCGCGGCGGAGGTCTTTGCGAGACGCAGCTGGGCGATCTTGCGGGGCCGCGCGGAGCGGTGGCCCACAAGACGTCGGGGGCCTTGGTGCTGGTCGGCACGGATGGCCGGGTCGAGCGGCTGCCGATGGATATCACCCGGATCGGCTACCTGGACATCGAGGCGCGGTTTGCCTCTGCCGGGGCCGCAACAGCCAGACAGGGCATGAGCGGGGGCTTTCTGCTGGTCGACGGGGTGCCCGTGGGCATGGCTATCGATACGACGGGGGGCGACACGTTGCGCTTCATGCGCGTCGAGGAAATCCACATGAACCTGTCGCGGCTGCTGTCGACGCAGGCGGTCTTCGCCGCCGCCACCACGGCGCCGGCTGCGTCACCCGAGGCGGCGACCGCGCGGTCGGGGCTGGCCCTCGGACCTCGTTTCGGCAAGCGCCGTGGCCATCGGCCCCGGCCACATGGCCGAAAACATCCTGCTGCCCGAGGCGGCCTATGTGTTCGAACCGAAGGGCCCCGCGGTCATCGATCTGCTGCTGCGGGATGCAGAGGCGCTGTCGCAGCTGGAGCTGTTGGCCGGGGTCGAAGAGGGGCAGGCCGTGCCGCGCCGGGTTCTGATACAGGTCAACGCCAGTCCCGAGGGCGGACGCTGGCGGACCTTCTGGTCGGGCGAGATGCCGCTGGATGGCGTGCTGGACACCGGACCCCGGCTTGGCACCTCGGCACGCCGCCTGCGCATCACCATCGCCAGCGCCTGGACTGCGGGCCCCGTGCGCCTGGACAGTGTGACCGTAAAATAGGATCAGCGCGATATCGGGATTTCGACCGGAACCGGTGCAATATTGCGATTGAGCTGAACAACGCCAACCAGCTTCGCATCGTCCGAAATGGTCAGCTCGCTCCAGTTGTTGTCGAAATTGAGGATGATGGCATCGTCCGAGACTGAAACCGCGCAGTTGGAATAGGACTTCCAGATGTAGCAGTTGCGGTCAGCGTCGAAGGCCCCGACCACGTAGCTTGTTGTTCCGATGCCCTCAGCGTTCATCGTGCCTTTGAAATTCCCGATGTAGCGCGCGACCTCTTCGGCGCGGTCCTTCCCGGCCATGAAGCGGAACACGAGGGTTGGCTCGGTCTTGATCCATGTTTCAAAGGCTGTCCGCCTCACCCGGGCATCGGTGCTGTAAATCCCGAAATCCAGCGCCAGCCGTTCCAGCTCCGGGTCGCCCGAGCCCAGCATGATCTCCATCGCCTTGAGCGCGCGGCGCGGGTCGGGGTCATTCAGAAGCGCGGCATATTCGTCGAGCCCGGACATTTCCGCGTCGATCTGGCTGGTGATCTCGGCCACCGACAGGGACTGCGCGCCCGCCAGTGTCCCGGAGGCAATCAGAAGTCCGGCAAGAATTGCTTTCATGGTCATGGCCTCACTCGCTCAGCCGCATCGTCAAGGCCAGCGGGCCAAGGTCTTCCCGGTACCGTAGCGTGCTGTCATGGTCCCGCCAAGCGCGCCGTCATCCCCAAGTTCGAGCACGACCCATTGGCGCGGCGTGTTGTTGTCCGAGCTGACGAGCTGAAGGCTGACCGTCGTCGCATTGACCCGGAGCAGGCAAAAATCGGGCGCATCGAGGTTCAGATAGCAGCCCTTTTCGTCGTTCCACGCGCCGATCTTCAGGCTCAGGCTTGCGCGGTTCTTCGCGCCGACCGACCCGCGATAGCCGCGCATCAGGGCGTTGTAGGTCTCGATCTGATCGTCTTTGACGGTCTCGGATCCATCGAAAAAGAGATCCAGAGACGGCGTTCCTGCAAGGAATGCCTTGAGCGCAGTCTGCCGAAGATTGGCGTCCGCACTGTAGATGCCGACGGACAGGGCCATCTGAACCAGCGTCGGGTCGCCGGATTCCAGCATGATCTGCAGGGCCGCCATGGCGCGCTTGGGGTCGGGGTTTGTCAGATAGGACTCGTAGCCAGAGAGCGTGCCGGCGCGCTGGTTGACCTGCGCCTCGAAATCTTCAAGCGAAATGCTCTGGGCCACGGCGGCCTGCGCCGCGACCGTGCCGGAAATCCAGAGGGCATACTTCAGGTGCCGGACAGCGGCCCTTGTTCGTGAGATGGAGAAAAGCAATGCGAGCTCCTGCAAATGATAGCGTGAGGCTAGGCAAGTGCCGGGTGTTTCTCAAGCGGCAAGGCCCGGTGCCGCCGCAGTTTTCACGCCGGGGCACCAGTGCCCAAGCGCCTGCGCAGGGCCTTTGTTCAGGGTGAAGGCCGTGGGCTGCATGGCGGCAAGAGGCTGGCGCAGGCCTTCCGCGACATCCGGCGGGACAATCCGCACCGGGCGGTTCCCGCACTTGCACTTTGCCGCGCCCGAACCGCGCCCCGCCGGAGGCTGGCGCCGGTCGGCGGGGGCGATGTTGACGTCCCGACCCCATTGCAGGTGGGTTTCCATCGCCTGCCGCGCCTCTGCGCAGGACCCGTCGAGGATCGCCAGAACCACCTTCTCGTGCTGTTCGACGTTGGTGGCCAGCCGGTCCGGGTGGGTGCGGTGGATATACTTGGACAGGCGGTACATCTTGTCCCGCATCTGCGCCAGCGCGTGGACCATCTCGCGGTTACCGTACATCTCGGCCAGCGTGCTGTGAAAGGCCAGGTCGAGGCGGTGATACTCCAGCGTGTCGCCGGTCGTCGCCGCGCGGCGCTGGTCGGCGATCAGGGTCTTGAGCGCCTGGGCCTGCACCGGCCGCACCTGTCCGGCAAGACGGCCGGCGATGAAGGGCTCCAGCAGCATCCGCACCTCGAAGAAGTCCATCACCTCGCGATAGGTGATCTGCGGGATGCGCACGCCGGATTTCGGGATCATCTCGACGATGCCCTCGGACCGCAGCCGCTCGACCGCCGAGCGCACCGGCGCCAGCCCCATGTCCAGCTCTGCGGCAAGGAAGCGTTCGGAGTAGATCACCTCCGGATCGTCCGCATCCAGCAGCAGCTGGCGGATCGTCTGGTAGGCCTGGTCTTTCTTCAGCGGTTTGCGCGCCGGATCTGTCATGGTTCCTCGGTCTTCTGCCCGGTCGGGCGGGGTGGCCCAGCCTGCGCCGGGCCTGCCCTCGGGATCAAGAGGCGGCGGGCAGGACCGGGGGTGTCTGGGTCCGAAAGGTCACGCCGCCGTGACGTCATGCCCGGGGCGTGGGGGCCGCCTCGACGCCCTCGCGCTCGAACATCAGGCCGGCGGAAAGGAAGCCGCCGTCGACGTTCACCGTGGTCCCGCTGACATGCGAGGCCTCGTCCGAGGCCAGGAAGGCCACCATGAAGGCGACCTCTTCGGGGGTGCCGTAGCGGCGCTGCGGGATCAGGTAGTGATAGGCCTCGCGGGTCTTGGTGTCATGCTGTTCCACCGCCATCTGCGTGGCGATGGCGCCCGGCGCCACGTTGTTCACAAGCACGCCCTTGGCGGCCAGTTCCACCGACATGACCTTGGTCAGCAGTTCCAGCCCGGCCTTGGACGACCCATAGGCCGAGCGTCCGATGCCGCCGCGCTGGCCGGACAGGGACGCGATATTGATGATCCGCCCCGACCCGTTCGGCAGCATGTGCCGCACCGCCGCCTGCGCGCAGAGGAAGGCGCCGATCAGGTTGACGCCGATGATGCGCTCCATGTCCTGCTTCGTGGTTTCCGGGAACAGCTTCGTGGTCGAGATCCCGGCATTGTTCACGAGGATGTCCAGCCCGCCGAATTCCTGCACCGCGGTCTCGGCCAGCCGGGCCGCGTCGTCCTCGGAGGAGACGTCGATGCGGAGGCCGACCGCCTTGCCGCCACCGTCGCAGATCGAGGTCGCGACGGTCTCTGCCGCGGCGCCGTCGATATCGGACACGACCACCGCCGCCCCCTTGGCGGACAGCGTCCGCGCGATGGCCTCGCCCATGCCGCGCCCCGCGCCGGTGACCGTGGCTATCTTGTTGTTCAGCATCTTGCTTCTCCTCCGAAATCCCTTGGCGAGCAGGGCCCGGGCGCCGGGCCGCGTCATCAACCGCCTTGACTCCGGTTTTATGAAATGTCAGTGAAATGTCAAGCGATGCGGATTTGGAGGTTCGTATCCGCAACCATGGAGGAGAAAGAGACCATGACACTTCGCAATGCCTTCCTCGCCGCCACCCTGTTGGGGGCGCTGGCGATCCCGGTTTCCGCCGAAACCGTGTTCAAGTTGGGGGCTGTCGGCTCTCCGGGGACACCCGAGGTCGACGCGGCCCTGCGCTTCGCCGAGATCGTGGCCGAGCAGAGCGAAGGGGAATACCGCGTCGACGTGCTGCATTCCGGCCAGGCGGGCGGCGAGCGCGAAATCGCGGAGGGGCTTCAGTTCGGCACCTCGGACTTCGCCATCCTCGGCGGCATCGTGCAGAACTTCGACCCGGCCCTGATGATCGTGGAATGGGATCTGCTGTTCAAGAACAACGACCACGTGCGCGCGGTCATGAACGGCCCCATCGGTGACGACATTTCGGACCGGCTCAGCCAGAACCTCGGCGCCCGCAAGATCGCGACGCTGATGCGCTCGCCCCGGCTGCTGACCACCAACGCCGAGGTCAACGAGCTGGGTGACATCGCGGGCATGAAGGTCCGCGTGCCGGAAATGCCCGCCCGCATCGCCCTGTGGAAGGCGCTGGGGGCGCAGCCGACGCCCATGGCCTTCCCCGAGGTGGTTCCGGCGCTGCAGCTGGGCACCATCGACGGTCAGGAAAACCCGATCGGGCTGATCACCTCCACCGGCATCGACGAGGCCGTCGACTACCTTGCCGACACCAAGCACCTGTACGGCTTCATGTTCCTGCTTGCCGCCGAAAGCGCATGGGACAGCATCCCCGAGGGCGACCGCGCGATCTTCACCGAGGCCGCCGAACAGGCTGCCGCCTACAACGACGAGCTTGTCGAGGCCTCGGTTCAGGAGGGCATGGCCAAGGCCGGCGAGAAGATGACCGTGACCCGGCCCGACCTTGCGGCATGGCGCGCCGCGACGGCGGAGGTCTACCAGCAGTTCTCGGACGTCGAGGGCTTCACCGACCTGTACACCCGCATCGTCGAGGCGGGTCAGGACTACTGACAACGCAGGCGGCGGCTTCGGGCCGCCGCTTCCGCAAGGGGCCGTTCCATGTCCATCCTCCGCTTTCTCGATGCCTTCTTCGTGCGCGGCCTTGCCACGCTCTGTGGGCTGCTGTTCGCCGTCATGCTGGTGGCGATCCTCGGACAGGTCCTGATGCGCTACGCCTTCTCGGCGCCGCTGTCGTGGTCCGAGGAGCTGGCGCGCTACACCATGGTCTGGCTGGCCATGCTGGCCTCGGCGCTCTGTGCGCGCAAGGGCCAGCACCTGGCGCTGATCGGGGCAGAGATGCTGCCGCCGCGCCTGCGCCTGCCGCTGCGCCTGATCGGCACGGTGATCGCCTGCGCGATCCTTTCTGTCCTGTTCTGGCACGGCTGGGACCCGGCAGAGCGTGCCATCCGCCAGCGCACGCCGGGCCTTGGCCTGTCGATGTCCTGGATCTATGCCGCCCTGCCCACCGGCTTTGCCCTGATGATCCTCGGCCAGCTTCTGGGTCTCTTCGTTCCCGAAGAGCCCGCGCCCGCCGAGCCCGCCGCACACTGAGGTTTCCCCATGCCCGTTGCCCTGTCTTCCGTCACAGGTTTCCTTCTGCTTGTGCTCGGCATCCCCGTGGCGCTGGCGCTGGTCGCCATCCCGATGGTCTTCCTCTTTGCCGATCCGACCATCCGCACGCCGATGCTGGTGATCCCGCAGAAGATGTTCGGTGCCATGGACAGCTTTCCGCTGATGGCGGTGCCCTTCTTCGTGCTGGTCGGGCAGGTGATGAACACCGGCGGCATCACCAACCGCATCTTCGACTTCGCCAATGCGCTGGTCGGCCATTTTCGCGGCGGTCTGGCACAGGTGAACATCGTCGCCAGCCTGCTGATGTCGGGCATGTCCGGCTCTGCCGTGGCCGATGCCTCGGGCCTTGGGCAGGTGGAAATCGAGGTGATGAAGAAAGAGGGCTACGACCCGGGCTTTGCCGCCGCCGTCACCGCCGCCTCTGCCACGGTCGGCCCCATCGTGCCGCCGAGCATCCCGCTGGTGATCGTCGGCGCCATCACCAATACCTCGATCTCGCAACTGCTGGTGGCGGGGCTGCTGCCGGGCCTGTTGATGACCGCTGCCATGTGCCTGCTGGTCGCCTACATCGGGCGCCGGGACAACCTGCCGACCCGGCTCGCGCGCCACGGTCCGGCACCTGCTGGTGACCTTCGCGCGCTCCGCCCCCGCGCTCTTTGCGCCGGTGCTGCTTGTCGGGGGCATCCTGATGGGGGTCTTTACGCCGACCGAGGCCAGCGCCGTGGCCGCCGCCTATGCCATCCTGATCGCCTGCTTCTGGTATCGCGAGCTGTCGCTGCGCGGCCTCTGCACCGTGCTGTGGCAAAGCGCCATGACCGTGGGCGCGATCTTCCTTATCATCGCGGGCGCCGCCGCCGTGTCCTGGCTGCTGACCTGGCTGGGCGTGCCGCAATCGCTGGCCGCCAGCCTGTCCGGGCTGGCAGAGACGCCCGCGCTGCTGATGCTGGTCATGATCGGCTTCCTGCTGGTGATCGGCTGCTTTCTGGAAAGCAACGCGGCGCTGATCCTTGTGGCGCCCCTGCTGGTGCCCATCGGCCTCAGCGCCGGCTTCGACCCGGTCCACATGGGCACCGTCATGGTGCTGGTGCTGATGCTGGGGCTTGTCACGCCGCCCGTGGGGATGAACATGTTCATCGTCATGTCGATCGCGAAGATCTCTCTGCGGCACTACCTGCGCGCCATCTGGCCCTTCTTCGCCATCCTGCTGGTGGCGGTGCTGATCGTGGCCTTCGTGCCGCAGATCTCCCTGATCGTCCCGCAATTGCTGCTGCGCTGAGGCCCCCATGTCCGACCGCTTTTCCGCCGACTACATCCTGCGCACCCGGGGCGACGCCGCCCGCACCGCCGAGATCGCGGCACGGCGAGCAATCCTCGGGCACCTTCGTCGCCATCCCCGGCGAGGACGCGGCGCTGAAAGAGCGGTCCGCCGCCCGGGTCGAGCTGCTGGAGCAGGTCGAGGATCCGGGCACGCCGGTGCAGACCGGCAGCGCGGGCGACGGGCCGGTGACCTCTTGGAGGATGCGGATTTCCTGGCCGCTGGAAAACATCGGCCCCTCGCTTCCGAACCTCGTGGCGACGGTGGCGGGCAACCTTTCCGAGCTGAAGCAGGTGGCCGGGCTGAAGATCACCGCGCTGGACCTGCCCGAGGCCTTCCTGAAGGCCTACCCCGGCCCGGGTTTCGGAACCCTTGGCACGCGCCGCCTGACCGGGGTCGCGGATGGCCCGCTGATCGGCACCATCGTCAAGCCCTCGGTCGGGCTGACGCCCGAGGGCACCGCCACGCTGGTCGATGCGCTCTGCGCCGGCGGCATCGATTTCATCAAGGACGACGAGCTGCAGGCGGACGGCCCCTTCTGCCCCTTCGAGGGCCGTTTCGCGAAGGTGATGGAGGTCATCGACCGCCATGCCGACCGGCTGGGCCGCAAGGTCATGTATGCGGTCAATATCACCGGCGAGGTGGACGAGATGAAGCGCCGCCACGACATCGTGGCCGCGCGCGGCGGCACCTGTGTCATGGCCAGCCTGAACTCGGTCGGGCTGGCGGGGCTGACGGCGCTCCGGCGCCATTGCAGCCTGCCGATCCATGCCCACCGCAACGGCTGGGGCATGCTGGGCCGCCCCTCGGACAGCGGCTGGTCCTACCCGGCATGGGCGACGCTCTGGCGCGTGGCAGGGGTCGACCACATGCATGTCAACGGCATTGCCAACAAGTTCTGGGAGCCGGACGAAAGCTCTGTCGCCTCGGCCCGCGCCTGCCTGACGCCGCTGCATCCCGACCACCCCCGCACCGTCATGCCGGTCTTCTCCTCGGGGCAGACCGTGCTTCAGGCGGACGCGACCTGCCGCGCCATCGGCTCGACCGACCTGATCTTCTGCGCGGGCGGGGGCGTCGTGGCGCATCCCGACGGGGTCGCCGCCGGGGTGCACGCGCTGCGCGCCGCCCGGGAGGCTGCGGTTGCGGGGATCCCGCTGGAACAGGCCGCGCGCGACGACGCGCGCCTTGCTGCCGCGATCCGGGCCTTTTCCTGAGGGCAGGGCGCTTTGCCCCGGGGCGATGCTTCGCGCGTGCAGGGGTGGTGTCAAGGCTCGGCCAACGGCGCGCAGGGCGGGCGTCCGCGCGCCGCCGCGAACCGCCGGGGTGGTTGCGCCTGTGCCGGTGCCGATACCCGTGACAGGGGCGAGCCGGTGCGGCGCCGTCCCGTCCTACGCTTTCCGATGGCCGGGCAGGGCGGCGGCGCGGACCTCGGGCCGTGGTGCCTGCCGCCACCAGCCCCGGGTCGTGCGTCATCTCCGCCGCGGGGATCGCCCGGCCTGTGCGCTGCCTGCTCTGCGCTCGCGAAGCGGTGCCAGCGATGCGCCGAGACCTTCGGGTGGCTTAGGCGCCCCAGGCGGCGGGCGGCAATCCATGCGGCCCGCCCGCGAGTCGGTTGAAATGGTAAGGTGGCGTTGAGGCGAAAAAAGGGCCCCAGGCGCTATCGCCTCGGGGCCCTTGTTTTTTGGTTGCGGGGGTAGGATTTGAACCTACGACCTTCAGGTTATGAGCCTGACGAGCTACCGGGCTGCTCCACCCCGCGCCAATGTTTGGGTGAACTATTGTATTCCTCCGGGGTCCGCAAGGCCCCCAGAGACGGAATTGTAAAATTTTTTCGACAGGCGCGCGGAGCGGCGGAAACGGTCAGGGTGAGAAGGGGGCTGTGGCGTGGCAAGGACGGCTTTGGCGGGGCTGTTCGGGGCGTTTCTGCCCCGTGACCCGGGCGGCGGGACGTCTTGCGGCGTGTAATCGCCTGCCAGCGGCGGCATCCGTTGCCTGCCGCGCACCGATGGGCGACCTGCGGTTTACAGTAATCGAAAAATGTTCAACTGCAGTTCACACTTCAGGGGGTGCGCTGTATAGGCATGGCCCAGCTGGCCCGTTCCAGCGGTCGTTTCGGGAGGACAAGCCCATGTACGCAGCACATCCGCGCCATTCGTGGCGGTCGGCAGGCGTCCCTGCGGGCCGTTGCCGCCACCTGCAGCGCCGTTCTTGACCGGGCCTTCCTCGGGGCTAGGAAAAAGGGACAGGGGCATGGATCTGCGCGACCTGAGTTATTTCGAGACCATCGCGACCACCGCCACCTACGAAGAGGCGGCGGACCGGCTGGGCCTGACCAAGCAGGCGCTGACCAAGGCGGTGCGGCGGCTGGAGCAGGATCTGGGCGGCCCGCTTTTCCTGCGCGAGGGGCGGGGCAAGGCGATCACCCCGCTGGGCGAGGTGCTGCTGGAACGCGCGCGCCGCCTGCGCCTGACCGTCAGCGATATCGAGCGCGAGTTGCGCGGCCATGCGCAGGGGCTGGCGGGCGTGGTGCGGATCGGCGGCGGCACCACCTCGGTCGAGAACCTGCTGCCCGCCGCCTTCCGGGTTTTGAACGAACAGGCGCCGGGTGTGCGCTTCGAGCTGTCCATCGGCATGGCCGACGCGCTGAAGGACAAGCTGCGGCGCGACGAGTTGGACATCATCGTCTCGCCCTGCCACGGCGAGGACGAGACCGAGTTCGACACCCAGGTGGTGCTGCGCGACGAGGTCATCCTTGCCACCAGCCCGCGCCACCCGCTGCTGCAGCGCGGGACGCTGCGGATAGAGGACCTGGCCGAGGCCCGCTGGGCGCTGCAGTCGCAGTCGCTTTCGTTGCGGGCCTGGCTGGACGCCGCCTTTACCACGCATGGCTTCCCGGCGCCGACCCCGCTGATCGAATCCGATTCCATGATCATGCTGCACCGGATGGTCGAAGAGATGCAGCTTCTGACCTTCTGCGCTCGCTACATGCGGCGCGCGCTGGTGGAGCTGCCCTGCCCGCAGGTCACCATGCCGCGCAACTTTGCCCTGATGACCCGGCGCGACGCCTATCTGCCGCCCGCCGTGCATCTGCTGAAATCCGTGATCCTCAAGACCGCCGACCTGTCCGGCGGTCTGACCCCCTAGACCACCGGGCGGCGCAAGGACCGCCCGCCTACAGGAGACCCAGACCATGAACATCGCCTTCATCGGCTTCGGCGAGGCCGGTCGCGCCTTTGCCGACACGCTGCTGCCCGCCGGTCACAGCATCGCCGCCTACGACCTGATCGACAGCACCGAGATGAAAGAGGCCATGACCGCGCGTGGCATCCGCGCCGCCGCGAGCCCCGCCGAGGCCATCGAGGGCGCGCGCTGGGTGATCGCCGCCGTCACCGCCGACCAAAGCCTGAACGCCGCGCGCTCGGTGCTGCCGCACCTGGTGCAGGGGCAGGTCTACATCGACATCAACTCTGTTTCGCCGAACCGCAAGCGCACCACGGCGGCAGAGGTCGAGGAGGCCGGGGCGCGCTACATCGACATGGCGGTGATGGCGCCCGTCCACCCGCGCGGCCACGCGACGCCGGTGCTGCTGGCCGGGCACGAGGCCAGCACCCCGGGGGCGGAGTTCTTCGAGGCGGGCTTCAAGGGTGAGGTGGTCGAGGATGCGCCGGGCGCGGCGACGGCGATCAAGATGGTGCGCTCGCTCTTTGTGAAGGGGCTGGAGGCGATCACCGTCGAGGCGATGCTGGCCGCCAAGGCCTCGGGCTGCTTCGAGCGGGTGCTGACCTCGCTCTCGGGCAGCTTCCCGGGGCTCGATTGGCCCAACAATGTCTCGTACAATTTCGAGCGCACGCTGCGCCACGGCAAGCGCCGCGCGGCAGAGATGGAGGAAAGCGCCGCCACCCTGACCGACCTCGGCCTGAACGGCGCGCTGGCGGCAGAGGTGGCGCGGGTGCAGTCGCTGATGGGCAACCTTTCGGCGGACGACATCCCCGAAGGCGATCTGGAAGCCGCCGTCGGCGAGATCGCGGCGCTGCGCCGGGGTGAGGGGGAAGCCGCTTCGAAGCGGCTTCCAACGCTCTTCGAAGAGCGTTTCGAAAGGCCCTTCACAGGGCCTTTCCTTTTGCATCAGCCGGTCACATGCCGTGCGATTGCCGCGCCCATGGCGGCGGTGTCGGCGCGGCTCGCCCTGATCCGGGGTGCAGGTGTCCGGGCTGGCAAGCGCCGCGTCCAGCCCCGCGCGGATCGCCTGCGCGGCCTCGCTGAAGGCGGCAGTGTCCTTGCGCCCCGCCAGCCAGTCGAAGAGCATCGCGACCGAGCCCACCAGAGAGGCCGGATTGGCCCGCCCGGTGCCCGCGATGTCGGGGGCCGAACCGTGCTGCGCCTGTGCCATGGCATGCGTCTCGCCCGCGTTCAGCGAGGCCGCGAGGCCCAGCCCGCCCGCCAGCTCCGCCGCGAGGTCGGACAGGATGTCGCCATACATATTGGTCGTGCAGATCACGTCGTAGCGCCCGGCGTTGCGCACCAGATGCGCGGCCATCGCGTCCACCAGCACCTCGTCATAAGCCACGCCGGGGTGCAGCGCCGCCACCGCCCGCACCTCTTCCAGGAACAGCCCGTCCGAGACCCGCAGCACATTGGCCTTGTGCACCGCCGTGACGTGGCGCGCCTCGCGCGTCAGGGCCAGCGCAAAGGCGGCCTCGGCGATCCGGCGCGAGGCGCGGCGGGTGACCTTGCGCACCGCCAGCGCCATGTCCGCGTCGGGCAAGAGCTCGCCCGAGCCCTCGGCCATGTTGCGGTCGGCGTAGAAGCCCTCGGTGTTCTCGCGCACCGTCACCAGATCGACCGGCTGGCCGGTTGCGCCAGAGGCGCCCGGGGGCGTCTTGGCGGGGCGGATGTTGGCGAAGAGGTCCAGCCGCTTGCGCAGCACGCCCGAGGGGTTCAGCCCGCCTTCGGCCACCGGCGGGTAATCGTTGTGCGAGACCGGCCCCAGCACCACGCCATCCGCCGCCAGCGCCGCCTCGATCACCGCCTCGGGGATGGTCGTCCCCGAAGCCTTCAGCGCGGCAAAGCCGATCTCGGCGCGCTCGATGTGCAGGCCGAGGGCGAACCGCCTGTCGGCGGCCTCCATCACGGCGCGGGTGGCTGCCGTGATTTCCGGGCCGATGCCGTCGCCGTCCAGTGTCAGGATCGTGGTCATTTGACCCCCCTGTCGCCCGCGTCCTTCACCAGCGCGGTGAAGCGGTAGAAGCCGTGCGCCATCTTCGAAAACGGCGTCAGCAGGAAGAAGGCCAGCACCGCGCCCAGATGCACCGCCAGAAGCGGCCCGGTCAGCCCGGTGCCGCGCACGGCGTAAAGCACCAGCCCGGTCAGCCCGACGAAGCCCAGCAGCCAGATGAAGGCGGCGGCGCCGCTTTCGCGTGCGGGGGCGCCAAGGTTCGGATCGGCCTTGCGCTTCAGCATCACCATGCCGATGCAGCCCACGACCAGAAGCAGCCCGCCGGACACGCCCAGCAGCTTCGGCAGCGAGAAGAAGCCATAGGGCGCCTGCATCCCGAAGGCGTAGTGCATGATGGTCGCGGTCGAGGTCGAGGCGAAGCACAGCAGGAACCCGTACATGATCGCCTGATGCACATGGCGGCGCCCGTTCGAGAAGCGGTCTTCCTTCTCGAAGTTGCAGCCCTGTCCCTGTCCGCCGTCGAGGTTCTTCATCCGCGCCGCCGAGGCGCCCGCCTCGCGGATCATGCCCCATGTGACGCGCCCGCCGCCGACTTCGCGCCAGTAGCGCCGGATCGAGACGGCGATCGACAGAAGCGGGAACAGGAAGGCGGGCAGGAAGATCGCCACCATGGCGTTGTGCGAGAGGTAGGCGTAGAAGCCTTCGCCACTGCCGGGCAGGGCGGTGACCGCGAGGATCATCAGCGCAAAGCCCACCGCCAGCGCGCCCGCCACCGCCGTGCCGCTGCGCTGGAACAGCCGTGCCAGCCCGCCGGGCCGGGCCAGCCGCTCCCAGCTGTCGACGCGGGCATCGGCCAGCGCGCGCGGCAGGTTCAGCGCCCATTCGTTGGGTTCGGTGTACTGGCAGGCGTAGTAGCAGCCCCGGCAGTTGTGGCAGAGGTTGGCCAGCTGGGTGATGTCCCCGTCGGCAAAGACCTTCTCGCGGGTGATGGCGGGAAAGACCGAACAGAAGCCCTCGCAGTAGCGGCAGGCGTTGCAGATCTCGACCTGGCGGCGGGCCTCGGTGATCGGATCGTCCGAGATCAGCCCGGGGTCGGTTTGCAGGGTCACGTCAAGCGACATGTTTGGCAGCCTCCTGTCCAGCGATGCGGTCGAAGACGGTGCCGATGGTCATGCCGAATCCGGCCAGGTAGCCCTGGCCCAGGATCGAACCGGCCATCATCTCGCCCGCGCTCCAGATGTTGTCATATTGCCCCTCGGGCCCCGAGACCCGCGCCCGCTGATCGACCTTCAGGCCGAGGTAGGTGAAGGTCACGCCGGGGCGCAGGGAATAGGCGTAGAAGGGCGGTTCCGCGATGGCGCGCGCCCAGTTGGTCTTGGGCGGCTCGACCCCCTCGGTCGCCAGCCCGTCCAGTTGCTGCGGGTGGAAGGCCCCTTCGCGGCAACCGGCGTTGAAGGCCTCGACGGTGGCTGTCAGCCGGTCCACCGGCAGGTCCAGCTTCTGCGCCAGCCCCTCCAGCGTATCGGCGGAGAAGGGCGGGTAGACCGAGGGCATGAAGAGGTCGATCGACCGGCTGTCGATGATCGAATAGGCCACCTGATCGGGCTGCGCGGCCACCAGCCGCCCCCAGATCGCGTAGCGCTTGGGCCAGACGTCCTCGCCCTCGTCGTAGAAGCGTTCGCCGTTCTTGTTCACCACGACCGAGAAGGGCACGCAGTCCAGCCGCGTGGCGATGCCGCCGTCGTATTTCGGCGCGCGACCGTCGATGGCGACGGCGTGGCATTGCGTCGGGTCGCCCACGGATTGCGCGCCCTGATCGATCATGTCCTTCAGCACGACGCCGCGGTTGTAGGGCGTGCCGCGGATCAGGAAGTTGCGCGCCGCTTCGCCCCAGGCGCGGGCCAGCCAGTCGATGTCCGACTGGAAGCCGCCGGAGGCCAGCACCACCGCGCGCGCCTTGATGCTGTGCAGGGCGCCCTCGGCCTCGACCTCGACATGGGTCGCCGCGCGGCCCTCGATGCCGATGTGTTTCACCTGCGCCTCATAGAGCACCTGCACGCCCAGGTCCTGCGCGGTCAGGTAGTAGGCATTCACCAGCGCCTTGCCGCCGCCGAGGAAGAAGGCATTGGTCCGGTCCAGCGACAGCGTGCCCGACAGCGATTTCTGGAAGCGCACGCCGTGGTCCTGCATCCAGGGCAGGCAGTCCTGCGAGTAGCGGATCGCCATGCGGGCAAGGCCCTCGTCGGTCTCTCCCTTGGTGACGCGCAGGAGGTCGTCGTAGAACTCTTCTTCGTCGTAGGTTTCCACCAGCGGGCCGAGCGCGCCGTGGTGCATGCAGCGAAAGTTGCGGGTGTGGCGAGAGTTGCCGCCCCGATATACCTTGGGCGCGCCTTCGAGGATCAGCACGCTGGCCCCCGTCTCGGCGGCTTCGATGGCGGCGCAGAGCGCGGCATTGCCGCCCCCTGCAATGACGACATCCCACGCGCGCGCGGCTGCCTGTGTAGCGTTCATTCCATTCCTCCGGGTGCTGGCCTTTGCGGGGTTCCGCGGCTGGCCCCTTCGTCCTTGCCGCCTCGTGGCGGCTGTGGTCCGTCGTGACGGGGCAGGGGCGGCGGTGCCGCAAGATTCCTGTTCCCTTTCTGCATCCGATAGAATACACTTGGATACAAATGCGTCAAGACACACCTTCCCCCCGCTTTACCCCGATGGCCCATTGGCTTGGGACGCTGGCCATTGCCGGTGCCGGAACGCTGTTTTTCTGGTCGCTGTCCTTGCCGCTGCCCTTTCTCTTCGGTCCGATGACGGCCTGCCTGCTGGCGGCGCTGCTGGGCGCGCCGCTGAAAGGGGTGGGGCCGATCTCCAAGGGCGCGCGGACGATCCTCGGCGTCGCGGTGGGGGCCTCGATCACCCCGGAGGTGGTCCACCAGATCCCGAACATGATGGCATCGGTGATGTTCGTGCCGCTCTATGTCGCGGTGATCGGGCTTGTCGGGGTGCCCTACTTCCACCGCATCTGCGGCTTCGACCTGCCGACCTCTTACTATGCCGCGATGCCCGGCGGGCTGCAGGACATGGTTGTCTTCGGGCAAGAGGCCGGGGCGGACGTGCGGGCGCTGTCGCTGATCCATGCGACGCGGGTGCTGATCATCGTCACCATCGCGCCCATCGTGCTGACACAGCTATTCGACCGGCTCGCTGATCCAGCCCATCGGCGCCCCGGCGGCGGATCTTCCCGTCGTCGAGCTGGCGGTCATGGTGGCGGCGGCGCTGATCGGCTGGAAGGGCGGGGAGCGCATCGGCCTCTTCGGGGCCAGCATCCTCGGGCCGATGATCGTGACGGCGGTGCTGTCGCTGTCGGGCGTGATCGAACACCGCCCCCCGCGCGAGGCCATCGTCGCCGCGCAGTACTTCATCGGCATCGGGATCGGCGTGGGCTACGTCGGCGTGACGCTGCTCGAGATCCGCAAGGACGTGCTGGCGGGCATCGCCTTCGTCGGCATCCTTGCCGTGCTCACCGTCATGGTGACAGAGATCGTGGTCGTGCTTGGTTTCGCCAATCCGGTCGAGGGCTTTTTGTCCTTCGCGCCGGGCGGGCAGGCCGAAATGACCGTGCTGGCCATCGTGGCGGGCGCCGACCTCGGCTTTATCGTGGTCCATCACCTGACGCGGATCGTGCTCGTCATTCTTGGCGCACCGATCTTCGCGGCGTTCTTCAAGGTGCGTGGAAGGGGCGGCGACACGCCAGGGTAGAATGAATATTCTGCATCAGACCATTCCATAAATGAGTTTGATTAACTTGGCGCCGGGTGACATTTTCAACAGGCAGCCCGGTTGTGTCGGTTCGCTGTACAGTTGACCGACGTTCCGGGCGGATGAACAACGGGAGGACATCCATGAAACTTTCTTCGATTCTGTCGACCGCGGCCTTTGCGGCAGGTGCGGTCGCGTCCGCGTCGGCGGTGCATGCGCAATCCTACGAAGGCAAGACCATCGAATACGTGATCCCCTTCTCGGAATCCGGCGGTTCGGCGAAATGGGCGAACTTCTACGCGCCCAAGCTGGCGGCGGCGCTGCCCGGCAGCCCGACCATGGTGGTGCGCTACCGTCCCGGCGCCGGTTCGACCGAGGGTGCCAACTGGTTCCAGAGCCAGCAGGATGAAGGTGACGGCCTGCTGCTCTTCGGCGATTCCGGTTCCACCAAGTTCCCCTACCTGCTGGGCGACCCGCGGGTTCGCTACAAGTACGAGGAATGGCAGCCGGTCGTGGCCTCGGCCACCGGTGGCGTGGTCTACCTGCCGCCGGATCTGGGCGAGAAGTTCGACGGCGACATGGACGACCTGAAGGATCCCTTCTACCTCTATGGCTCGCAGGGCGCGACGACGCTGGACCTGGTTCCGCTGCTGGCGTTCAAGATGCTTGGCATGCAGGTCGATCCGGTCTTCGGCGTCGAGGGGCGCGGCGACGGCCGCCTGATGTTCGAGCGCGGCGAAGCCAATATCGACTATCAGACCTCCTCGGCCTATCTCGCCAACGTGCAGCCGCTGGTGGATGACGGCCTTGCGGTGCCGATCTTCACCTGGGGTGCGCTGGACGAGGAAGGTGTGATCGTGCGCGACCCGACCTTCCCGGACATGCCGACCTTCAAGGAGGTCTGCGAGGCCACCGAGGGCTGCGAAACCTCGGGTGTGGCATGGGATGCGTGGAAGGCCTTCTTCGTGGCGGGCTTCGCCAACCAGAAGACGATCTTCCTGCCGCAGTCGGCCAGCCAAGAGGTCTATGACGCCTATGTCGCCGCCGCCAAGGCGGTGGTCAGCGCAGAGGGCTTCGCCGAAGAGGCAGAGACCACGCTGGGCGTCTACCCGCAGATGACCGGTGCCGCCGCTGTCGAAGCGACGCGTCAGGCGACCTCGATCTCTGACGAGGCCAAGCAGTACGTGCTTGACTGGCTGATGGAAGACTACGGCATCTCCGTCCAGTAACCCCGTCCTCCGGGACACCTCGTCCCGTCCGGCCCGCGTGCCGGACGGGATTTTCCCAATTCCAGCCGAACGGAGACAGCCATGTTCGCGCAAGCCCTGCCCGAGCTGGGAGAGGCCTTTGCCCTCATCTTCCAGCCAGCCCAGATCATGTACCTTCTCGGAGGCGTGCTTCTCGGTCTCTCCATCGGCGTTCTTCCCGGGCTTGGCGGCATCGCCGGGCTCGCCCTTGTCCTGCCCTTCATGTACGGCATGGACCCGGTCGCGGGTCTTGCCCTGATGGTCGGCCTGATCGCGGTCATCCCGACCTCGGACACCTTCTCCTCGGTGCTGCTGGGCATTCCCGGCTCTTCCGCCAGCCAGGCCACCGTGCTGGACGGCTTTCCGCTGGCGAAACAAGGCCACGCGGCGCGGGCGCTTTCGGCGGCCTTCACCTCGTCGCTGTTCGGTGGCCTCTTCGGCGCCTTCATCCTGACCTTCATCATTCTGGCCGCGCGCCCGCTGATCCTTGCCTTCGGCCTGCCCGAGATGCTGATGATCACCGTGCTGGGCCTGTCGGTCGTGGCGATCCTTGCGGGCCGGGTGCCGCTGAAGGGTGTCGTCGCCGCCGGGCTTGGCGTGATGGTCGGCACCGTCGGCTCTGCCCCGGCGGGCGGGTCGCTGCGCATGTCGAGCTATGAGCTGCCGTATCTCGTGGACGGGCTGCAACTGGTCATCGTGGGCCTCGGCATCTACGCGATCCCGGAAATCACCTCGCTGCTGCGTCGGGACCGCCCGATTGCAGAGGGCGGTTCGCTGGGCGACGGCTGGTCGCAGGGCGTCAGCGACTGGTGGCGCAACAAGTGGCTGTCGCTGCGCTGCGCCGTGATCGGCGTGGTCGTCGGCATCATCCCGGGCCTCGGCGGGTCGGTCGTGGACTGGCTGGCCTATGGCTCCGCCGTGCAGACCGCCAAGGACCGGTCGATGTTCGGCAAGGGTGACATCCGCGGCGTCATCGCGCCGGAATCCTCCAACAACGCCAAGGAAGGCGGGGGCCTCGTGCCGACGCTGATCTTCGGCATCCCCGGCTCGGGGTCCATGGCGATCTTCCTCGGCGGCCTCGCGCTGCTGAACATGACGCCCGGCCCGCAGATGGTCCGCAACAACCTCGACATCACCTATACCATCGTCTGGTCGCTGGCGCTGGCCAACATCTTCGGCGCGGGTCTCTGCATCCTGCTGTCGAACCAGATCGCAAAGCTGACGACGATCCGCTTCACCATCCTCGCGCCGTTCCTGTTCATGCTGATCGGCTTCGCGGCCTTCCAGTCGCGCCAGTCGGCGCTGGACCTCGCGGCGCTGGTGGCCATCGGCATCTTCGGCATCCTGCTGCGCCGCTTCGACTACTCGCGGCCCGCCTTCCTGATCGGCTTCGTGCTGTCGACGCAGACGGAGATCTTCGTCAACCAGGCGGTGCAGATCGCCGGGGCGCGCTTCCGGCGCTCGGCAGAGGCGGGCTGGGATTACATCCTGTCGCCCATCACCATCGGCCTGCTGATCCTGACCGTCATCTCGGTGGTCGTCGGCATCCGCGCCTCGAAGAACATCCGCGAGAACATGGACGCGCCCGCCGTGTCCAAGACCGCGCCGGCGATCTTCCTTGGCGCGATCACGCTGTACCTCGTGGTGTCGATCTTCGACGCCTGGGGTGTGGGCCGCCTGCAGGACAAGATCTTCCCGCTGACCGTGGGCCTCGTGACCCTTCTCGGCGCGGTGGTGCTGCTGATCCGCATGGCGGTGAAACCGGCCACCGACGACGTCTTCATCGACCTTGAAAAGGGCGAGGACGGCGAGGCGCCGCACGGGCTGTGGACGACGCTGGCCTGGTTCGCCTCTCTGGTCGTGATGACCTTTGTCTTCGGCTACATCATCGCGCTGGTGCTCTTCCTTGTCGCCTTCTTCCGCAGCCGCGGTCGGTTTGGCTGGAAGACCACCATCCTCTCCACCGCAATCGGGCTGGCCTTCATCATGGGTCTTGCGGCCATCCTCGGGCGTGACTTCCCGCCGGGCTACCTGCAGACGCTGATCGACCTGCCCTGGCCCTTTACCTGAGGTTTCCCATAACCATGTCCCAGACCGGCATTCCCTACCTGTTCCTGCGCGGCGGCACGTCGCGCGGGCCCTACTTCCGCCGCGAGGACCTGCCGCAGGACCGCGACCACCTTGCCCGGGTGCTGATTGCCGCCGTCGGCGCGGGCCACCCGCTGAACATCGACGGCATCGGCGGCGGCAATGCGGTGACCACCAAGGTCGCCATGCTGTCCAAGTCCGAGCGTGACGACTGCGACGTCGACTATTTCTTCGCGCAGGTCGCGGTGGAGAAGGAAGAGGTCGACTTCAAGCCGACCTGCGGCAACATCCTGTGCGGTGTCGGCCCCGCCGCGCTCGAGATGGGCCTCGTGCCGATCACCGGGCCGGAAACCATCGTGCGCATCCACGCGGTCAACACCGGCGCGGTGATCGAGGCGGTGATCCAGACCCCCGAGGGCGCCGTCAGCTACGAGGGTGAGACCGCCATCGCCGGTGTGCCCGGCACCGCGGCGCCGGTGCGGCTGGCCTTCATGGGCACCGTGGGCTCGGTCACAGGCGCCCTGTTCCCGACCGGCAACAAGATCGACGTGATCGACGGGGTCGAGGTCACCTGCATGGATGTCGCCATGCCGGTGATGATGGCCCGGGCCGAGGATTTCGGCCTGACCGCCACCGAGACCGCCGCCGAGCTCGACGCCAATACCGCCTTCTTCGAGCGCGCCGAGGCGATCCGCCTGAAGGCGGGCGAACTGATGGGCCTTGGCGACGTGTCCAAGTCCGTGACGCCGAAGATCGCGATCCTTGCCAAGCCTTCGCAGGGCGGCACCATCGGCTCGCGCTACTTCATGCCCTGGGCCTGCCACCCCTCGATGGCGGTGACCGGCGGCCAGTGCATCGCCGCCTGCGCGATCACCCCGGGCACCGTCGCCGACGGCCTTGCGCAGGGCGTGGATGGCGATGCGCCGCTTCTGGTGCAGGTCGAACATCCCGCCGGGCTGCTGGACGTGCTGATCGACTTCGACGCCACCCCCGAGGGCCCGCAGATCAAATCCGCCGGGCTGGAGCGCACCGCGCGCCTGATTGCCCGGGGCGAGGTCATGGTGCCGACCCGGGTTTTCGCCGCAGAATGATGCAAAGCCCGCTTCGGCGGGCTTTCTCTTGCCCTGCGTAATTGTATACTCGGGGATACAGATGGCGACACGCCGGAGGCGGCGGCCCGCAGGGGCGGTCGGGCGTGTCGCGAGCGTTCCGCTGACGGGGGCGCGACGAGAGAGGAGATGCCCGTGTCCAGACATGTATTCGAACACCTTGCAGAGACTGTCGCGAATGAGCAGGTCGAGACCTGCTTTGCCCTTCTTGGCGATGCCAATATGAACTGGGCCACGGCGCTGGCGGGGCTGGGGACGTCGATGGTCTACGTCCGGCACGAACATTGCGCCGTCGCGGCGGCCACCGCCTATGCGCGCAAGTCCGGCCGGATCGGGGTGGCCACCGTGACCTGCGGGCCGGGGCTGACGCAGGTGCTGACCGCGCTGCCCGCCGCCGTGCGCGCTGGCATCCCGCTGGTGATCTTCGCCGGAGAGGCGCCGCTGGGGGCCGCCTGGTACAATCAGGCCATCGATCAGGCGCCCTTTGTCGAGGCAACCGGCGCCAGCTACCACAGCCTGCACCATGTGGCCCGGATGCCCGCCGCCATCCGCGATGCCTTTGTCGAGGCGCGCGAGACCCGGCGCCCGGTGGTGGTTGGCGTGCCCTTCGACCTTCAGGGCCAGATCGCGCCCGAAACGCTGAAACAGCCGGTGCCCTCGCGCGATCTGGCGCCGCGCCCCGCGCCGATGCCGCCGCACCCCGCCGACGTGGCCGTGGCCTGCGACCTGATCGCGGGCGCCCGGCGCATCGTCGTGCTGGGCGGTCTGGGGGCCGAGGCCTCTGGCGCCGCCGGGGCCTGCCGTGCGCTGGCAGAGCACATCGGCGCGGTGGTCACGACCTCGCTTCCCGCGCGCGGGATCTTTCACGGCGATGTCTTCGACATGGGTGTCTGCGGCGGCTTCAGCAGCACCTTCGCCCGCGCCTGTTTCGCCGAATCCGACCTGCTGATCGCCGTCGGTTGCAGCCTGACGCAGCACAACATGGACAAGGGCAAGCTGTTCCCCAAAGCGCGCGTGTTGCAGATCGACACCGCCATGCGTGCCATGAACCAGGGCCTTGCCGTGGCCACCGACCACCTGCGCGGCGATGCGAAGCTGAGCGTCGAGGCGCTGCTCGACCGCCTGCCGCCGCAAGCCGGCTGGCGCACCGAGGCCATGGCGCGCCGCATCGCCGGGGCGCCCTCTGACACCTGTAGCTTCCCGCCCGAGGCGGGGCTTCTCGACCCGCGCGACGTCGTCAGCGCGCTGGACGCGGCGCTGCCCGGCGACTGGCAGATGGTCAATTCCTCCGGGCATTGCTCCTTCTACTTCGCCCATATGCGCCGCCCCTTCGAGAAATTCCTGACGATCCGCGAGTTCGGCGCCATCGGCAACGGCACCTCCTACGCCATGGGCGTCGCCGCCGCGCGCCCGGGCGAGACGGTGGTGCTGCTGGACGGAGACGGCAGCCTGCTGATGCATGTGCAAGAGCTGGAAACCATGCGCCGCCACGGGCTGAACATCGTGGTCTGCGTGCTGAACGACGGCGCCTATGGCTCTGAAATCCACAAGCTGCGCGACGAGGGCCTGTCGACCGAGGGCGCTGTCTTCGGCCATGTCGACCTTGGCGCCATCGCCCGGGGTTTTGGCGGAGAAGGCGCGCGCGTCGACGACCTTTCTGCGCTGCCCGATCTCGTGGCGGGCTACAGGGGCGGCCTTGCGGTCTGGGATTTCCCGATCTCCGACAAGGTCGCCAACCCGGTTGTGCGCCGCGCCCATCCGGGCGGCCACATCGGCACCGAACATCCCGTAGACATCACGGAGCTGCTATGAAGATCCATATCCTCGACGACTGGTTCGACACCCTTCGGACCCTGCCCAGCTTTGACCTGCTGAAGGGCCATGACGTCACCGTCTGGACCGACCACAGCGAAGACGTCGATACGCTGGCAGAGCGCCTTGCCCCCGCCGACTGCCTTGTGCTGTTCCGCGAGCGCACGGCGATCACCGCGCCCCTGCTGGAGCGGCTGCCGAACCTGCGCCTGATTTCCCAGCGCAGCGTCTACCCGCATGTGGACGTGCCCGCCTGCACCGCGAACGGCGTGCTGCTGTGTTCCAACATGCACTCCGACACGCCCTCCATCGCGGCGGCGGAACTGACCTTCGCGCTGATCCTGTCCTCGGCGCGGCAGATCCCGCAGCAGATGGCCTCTTTGCAGGCCGGGCGCTGGCAGATGGGCGTCGGCCAGACGCTGGCGGGGCGGACACTGGGCCTTTACGGCTACGGGCGCATCGCCAGTGCAGGTCGCGGGCTACGCGCGCGCCTTCGGGATGCGGGTGGTCTGGTGGGCCTCCGAGGCGGGCCGGGCCCGCGCCAAGGCGGACGGAGAGACCGTCGCCGACAGCCGCCACGCCTTCTTTGCAGAGGCGGATTTCGTCTCTGTCCACGTCCGGCTGAAGCCCGAGACGCGCGGCATCGTCACCGCCGAAGACCTGCTGGCCATGAAGCCCTCGGCCAGCTTCGTGAACACCGCGCGCTCCGGCCTCGTGGCCAAGGGCGCGCTGGAACAGGCGCTGGCGGCGGGCCGCCCCGGGCGCCTTGCGCTGGACGTCTTCGACAGGGAACCGCTGACCGATGCCGCCGATCCGCTGGTCAACCACCCCGCGGTGATCGGCACGCCGCATATCGGCTACGTCACCGAGGACGAGCTGGACCTGCAATTCGCCGACATCTACGACCAGATCAATGCCTATGCCGACGGGACGCCGATCCACATGATCAACCCCGGGGTCTGGACTGGGGCTCGGTGTTGAATTCCAGATGATCGGCGAAGCGGTTCAGAAGCTCCGCCTCGATCCGGGCAAGGGTCTCTGTCGCATTGGTCGACAGCGGCACCGCCCGGCGCGAGACGATGCCGATGGTGCGGTCCAGCCGGATGCCCTCGAAGGGCACGGCCACAAGGTCCGCCGGGGCCATGGTGATCGAGGAGCGCGGCAGGATCGTCAGCGCCGCGCCCGCATTCACCAGCCGCATCGCCATGATCGCGTTCTGCACCTCGAAGTGCCAGCGGATCTTGTCCTTCATCTCGCCCATCGCCACGTCCAGCAATTGCCGGTTGCGCGACTGCGAGAAGATCCGCGCCATGGGCACGCCCAGCAGGTCGGTCAGCGCCACGCTCCCCTTCTGCGCCAGCGGGTGGTCGCGGCGCACGAAAAGCACGTAGTCCTCGACGAACAGAGGCCGAAGGCGCAGGTCCGACAGTTCCGCCGAGACGATGGTGATGCCGAATTCCGCCTTGCCGCTGCGCACCGTCTCGGCGATGCGCGTGACCGGGATGTCGAGGATGTGGAAGCCCATGTCGGGGCGTTCCGCCATCAGGTCGGAGAGCACGGCGGGCAGGATGGTGTTGGCGATCGAGGGCAGGCAGGCAAAGGACAGCCGCTTGGCCTGCCGCTGGGCCCCCGCGCGCACGCTTTCATAGGTGTCCTGCAATTCCTTCAAGAGGCGCCGGGCCTCGGGCAGCAGGCCCTGACCCAGCGCGGTCAGGGACACCTCGCGGCTCGACCGGGTCAGCAGGACATTGCCGAGGTCGTCCTCGATCTTGCGCAGACGGTGGCTCAGCGCCGCCTGACTGAGGTGCAGCGCCTCTGCCGCGCGCTGGAACGACCCGTAGTCGGCAATCGCCACGAAGGCTTCGAGCCCCAGATAATCCACCCGCATCGACAGGGCCCTTTCGCTTATTGCGCGCGGACCCTATCCCAAGCCCCGAGGGAGGCAAACCGTTGATCGCCATACCGGACCTGCTGCTGCCCGAGGGCATGACGGATCTCGTCTTCCTCGCGCTGATCTCCACCAGCTTCCTCGGGTCGCTGATCACCGTGGCCTTCGGCATCGGCGGCGGCGGCCTGCTTCTGGCGGTCATGGCGACGCTGGTGCCGGTCTCTGCGCTGATCCCCACGCATGGGGTGATCCAGGTGGCGTCGAACCTCGGGCGGGCGGCGATGACCTTCCGCTACATCTTCTGGCCCGCCCTGCCGATGTTCACGCTGGGCTCTCTGGTGGGCGCGCTTGCGGGCGGCGCGGTGGTGGTGAACCTGCCCGCCGCATGGGTGCAGATCGGCATCGGCGCCTTTGTCATGTGGTCGGTGCTGGGCAGGCCGCCGCGCGGGGTGCGCGACTGGCCGCTGCTCGTGGGCGCGGTATCGAGCTTCCTGACCATGTTCTTCGGCGCGACGGGGCTGTTCGTGGCCACCTACACCAAGTCGCAAGAGCTGCCGCGCCACGCCCATGTCGCCACCCATGCCATGCTGATGACCGTGCAGCACGGGGTGAAAAGCGTGACCTTCGGCCTGCTGGGCTTTGCCTTTGCCGAATGGTGGCCCTTTATCGTCGCGATGATGCTGGCGGGCTTTGCCGGGACCACCGTGGGCCTGCAACTCTTGCACCGCATCGACGACAGGCGCTTCCGCTACGCGCTGGACACGGTGCTTCTGCTGCTCTCGGCGCGGCTGATCTATGCCGGCGTGACGGACCTGTGGTCCGGGCGCTGACGGTCCCGCGGGAAGGCTGACCGCTGACGGGCTGACGGGGCAGGGGGCGGCAGCGGGGCAGGCGCGTCCAAGCGCATCGGCAGAGCGGATGCCGTCTCGCGCAGGGCGTTCTGCGAGGCCGCTTGCGGCCCCGGCCCGTTCAGCGCGGAAAGACGCGCCCGTCGAACAGCTTGCGCGCGGTGCGCAGGGTGCCCGCGCGGGTGACGGCGCCGGTTGCGTCCCGCTCCAGCAGCACCTCGGCGGCGCCGGTCGGGTGTTCCACGGCAAAGCTCTCACCCTCGGGCAGCACGCAGACCGCCGCCGCCGGAGAGCCGGGCAGCGTGCAGGCCGTCGCCACCGAGACGGCGGCAAAGACGCCGATGGTCGCGTGGCAGCGGTGCGGGATGAAGCTGCGCGTGCCGATCACGCCGCCCGCGCGGGGGGCAGAGACCAGCGTCATTTTCGGCACCGTGCTGTCGGCCACGTCGCCGAGGTTCATCAGGGGCCCGGCCTGAAGGCGGATCGCCTCGACCCGGGCGCGCAGGGCCTCGTTGGCCTCCAGCGCCTCGCGGCTTTCGCTGCCGTCGATGCCGAAGTCCTCTGCCTTCAGGATCACGCAGGGCATGCCGTTGTCGATCAGGGTGCAGGCGACGCCGTCGATCACGTCCACGGGCTTGCCGGTGGGCAAGAGCGCGCCGCTCATCGACCCGGCGATGTTCTGGAACATCAGCGGCACCGGCGCATGGTGGCCCGGCACGCCGTCGATGCGCGCCGCGCCCCGGTAGGACACCCGCCCGCCGGGGGTGGCGATGCGCGCGACCGCGACCTCGCCGGTGTTGCGCATGTGGATGCGCACGGGGGTTTCTTCACCCGAGGGCGCCACCAGCCCGCGCTCGATCGCCGCCGGGCCGACGCAGGCGAGGATATTGCCGCAGCCCTGCCTGTCGCTGACCAGCGCCTGATCGACGAAGACCTGCAGGAAGAGGTAATCGACATCCGCATCCGCCCGGGTCGAGGGCGACAGCACCGCGACCTTCGAGGTCAGCGGATCGGCCCCGCCGATGCCGTCGATCTGCGTCGGATCGGGCGAGCCCATGATCTCCAGCAGCAGCGCGTCCCGCGCGGCGGGATCGGCGGGCAGGTCGGAGGCGAGGAAGCAGGCCCCCTTCGAGGTGCCGCCGCGCATCCAGAGGCAGGGAATGCCCTCGTCGCTCATGTCACCCTCCGGTTCAGACGTATTTCAGGCCCTTCGAGGCCAGCCGTCCGCGCATGTCGTAGATGTCGAGGCCCAGCTCTCCGGCGGCCAGCCGCGCGCGCTTGGCGTCCTCGGCGGCAAGGCGGGCCTCGGCCTTCCTCAGTACCTCGGCGGCATCGGAGCGGCGGACCACGCAGACCCCGTCGTCATCGGCGACGATCACGTCGCCCGCCTCGATCGCCTGACCGCCGCAGACCACCGGCACGTTGACCGAGCCGGGTGTCTCCTTGACGGTGCCCTGTGCGCTGACGGCCCCGGACCAGACGGGAAAGCCCATGGCTGTCAGGTCGCGCACGTCGCGCACGCCCGCGTCAATCACCAGACCCCGGCAGCCGCGCGCCATGGCCGAGGTGGCCAGCAGGTCGCCGAAATAGCCGTTGTCGCAGGGCGAGGTGGGGGCCAGCACGAGGATGTCGCCCTCTTGCAGCTGCTCGATGGCGACGTGGACCATCCAGTTGTCGCCCGGGGGCGCCGAGATCGTGACGGCGGAGCCCGCCACCTGCGCGCCCGCGTAGATCGGGCGCATATGGCTGGCGAGGCAGCCGATGCGGCCCTGCGCCTCGTGGACCGTGGCCACCCCGGCGCGGCCGAGGGCCTCGATGACGGCGGGGTCGGCGCGGTCGATGGTCTGTCTGACGATATGCATGGCGGTTCCTTCGCGCTGTGGCTGGCGGGGGCAAGCGGTTTGGAAACCGCTTGCAAGGGCCTTCGAAGGCCCTTGCGGCTTACAAGGCGTCGACGGTGCGCGGGAAGACGGACTCGAAGCCCTCGGCATATTTGCAATCGCGTCCGCCGGACATGCCGCCCGAGTTGCGCTTGAAGTGGTTGGCGCGCTGCTGGGCCACGCGGGTATAGTAGTCCCACAGGTGGACCTGCCCGTTCATCGCCTCCATCGCCGCGCGCTTCTTCTCCCAGACCGGCGTGATGTCGAGGAAGGTGTCGGGCTTCCAGCCCATCTGCTCGGTCTGGTGCGGCTCGAACAGATAGAGCTGCGGCGCGCCCAGCACCGTCTCGCCCGGGTTATGGCCCCAGGCCTGCGCGATCATCCGGCATTCCAAAGCCACCTGCGTCATGTACATGTGGTCGGTGTTGTAGGGGTCGTATTTCGAATGGCTGAGCATGAAGGCGGGCTGCACCTGCCGGATCAGGTCGACCAGTCTGCCCTTGTCGTCGCGGTCCAGTTCCAGCGGGTAGTCGCCAAGGTCGAAGCATTCCAGCCGGTGCACGCCAAGCGCCTCTGCGGCGGCCTCGGCCTCGGCCCGGCGGATCGCCTTGACCTCGTCCAGCGTCTTGCCCTCTTTCCACAGCCGGGCGCTTTCGCCGCGTTCGCCGAAGGACATGCAGGCCACGGTGACCTCGTAGCCCATTTCGGCGTGCAGCGCGATGGCGCCCCCGCAGCGCCAGACGAAATCGGCGGCATGGGCGGACAGGACAAGCGCCGTCTTGGGTGCGGACATGGGGGAGCTCCTCGGTAAGTCTGGGCTATATGTCTCATGGTGGCGGGCGGCGGTTCAATTAGAAAACCATCCGCCGCTCATAAGTTATGGCTATAGTCACTGATCAGTCTATGCGCGGCCTGCGAGCGGCTGACGCTGGGGAAAGTTATCGCTAACAGCATGACATTGACCAATCGGCGCTTTCCTGTCAGGCAAGGGCCAGATTCCCCGAAGACCCATGCCCCAGCGAAGGACTGTTGCCATGACCAATGTTCTCGATCAGTTGCGCCAGATGACCACCGTCGTTGCCGACACCGGAGAGGTGGCGGCGGTGAAGACCCGGCAGCCCGTGGACTGCACCACCAACCCCTCGCTGGTGCTGAACGCCATCAAGGATCCGGCCTCGGAGGCGCTGATCGCGCGCGAGATCGAGGCGGGCCGCAAGGCGGGCAAATCCGCCGCCGAGGTAGTGGATACCCTGACCGTCGCCGTGGGCGCCGAGCTGACGACGCTGGTGCCGGGACGCGTCTCCACCGAGGTGGACGCGCGGCTGTCCTTCGACACCGAGGCCTCTGTCGCCCGTGCCCGGGCCATCATTGCCGATTACAAGGCGCGCGGCATCGAGAAGGACCGCATCCTGATCAAGCTCGCCTCGACCTGGAGGGCATCCGCGCCGCCGAGATCCTGCAGAAGGACGGCATCGACTGCAACCTGACGCTGCTTTTCAGCATGGCGCAGGCGGTGGCCTGTGCCGATGCGGGCGCCTACCTGATCTCGCCCTTCGTGGGCCGGATCACCGACTGGTACAAGAAGGCCGAAGGTGTCGACAGCTATGCGCCGGACGAGGATCCGGGCGTGAAGTCGGTGCGCCGGATCTACGACTACTACAAGTCGAACGGTATCGGGACGGTGGTCATGGGGGCCTCTTTCCGCAATATCGACCAGATCAAGGCGCTGGCGGGCTGCGACAACCTGACGATCTCGCCGAAGCTGCTGGACGAGCTGGCGAAGGACACGGGCGACCTGCCGCGCGTGCTGTCGCCGGAGAAGGCAAGCGGGGCGCCGAAGGTCGAGATGGACGAGGCGACCTTCCGCTGGGAGATGAACGCCGACGCCATGGCGACCGAGAAGCTGGCGGAGGGCATCCGCAACTTCGACGCCGATCACAAGAAGCTGGAGGCGCTGGTCTCCGAGCGGATGGGCTGAGGTCGCCCTCGGCGCATGGGGACCTTCTTCGAAGGTGCGAGAGGCGCTGCCTCTCGCGCTCTCCGAGGTATTTTCGGACCAAAGAAGGGGGCGATGCGCAAAGGGGGGCAGATGCTCAAGGAAGGGCGTGTGTCTGCCTGGTCTTGCCCTGTGGGGGCGGAGCGTCCGCGGGGCGCGTGCGACCTGCGGCGCGGCGCCCCGGCGGCAGGCTCAGTCGCGCCAGTCCTCGCGCCGGGCGACGGCGGCGCGGCGCAGCATGGCCACGTCGATGTCCACCGCGATGAAGACCGCGCCGGCCTCTTCGCAGGGGCGCAGGAAGGCGTCGCTGGCCGAGAGCACGCCCGCGGGTTTGCCCGCGGCGCGGATGCGGCGGATCGCGCCGGTGACGGCCTCGAGCACCTTCGGGTGCGCGGTCTGGCCCATCAGGTCCATGGAGGCCGCAAGGTCGGCGGGTCCGACAAAGATGCCGTCGACACCGTCGACCGCCGCGATCTCCTCGATCTGGTCCAGCGCCGCAACGGTTTCGACCTGAACCAGCACGCAGATCTCTTCTCCGGCGCGGGGGCCGTAATCGGCGATGGCGCCGTAGCGGCTGGCCCGGGTCAGGCCCGAGACGCCGCGCATCCCCTTGGGCGGGTAATGGCAGGCCGCCACGGCCTTCGCGGCCTCTTCGGCGGTCTGCACGTAGGGCACGAGCACCGTCTGGGCGCCGCTGTCGAGCAGGCGCTTGATCTCGACCGGATCGTTCCAGCCGGGGCGCAGGATCTGCGTGACCGGGTAGGGGGCCGCCGCCTGCATCAGCGGCAGGGTCATCACGTCGGTTGCCGGGGAATGTTCGGTGTCGATCAAGAGCCAGTCGTAGCCGCAGCCCGCCAGCAGTTCCACGACCGAGGGGTCTGGGATGGTGTTCCAGACACCGATCTGGCGGCGACCCTCCTTCAGGGCGGCCTTGAAGCGGTTGACGGGCAAATCCATGGTGGGGCGTCCTCCTGTCGCGTCCGGTAAGGCGCCGGGGCGGAAGAAAAGCGCCGCCCGGGCGCCGCCGAGAGCAGCCCGAACGCGGTGACATGTCAAGAGGTGCCCGGAAAAACACCCGAAGCCGCAGGGATTGCGGCGCAGCCCACCCGCCGGCAGGTGCCCGCGCCTGGAGGGCGCCGGTCAGAGCCGCGAAGCCCCCCGGGGTGCGATGCCTGTTGCCAGAAGGGAAGGACCCTGCGCACCGCAGGCAACCGTTCCATCAGTCGTTAATTGTCTGTAAACGATATTGGTGAAGAATGTCTTAAGATCGCAGCCAATGCGTGTGAGGGTGGATGACCGCGACGGATGCCGAGCAAGCCGATACTCCGGATACCCGGGTAGAGGGCGAAATGACCGTGGTGGGGATTGCCGCCTCGGTACCGGGGGCTGGAGGCGGTGTCGCTGCTTGCGCGGCATCTGCCGAACGACCTGCCCTGTGTCTACGTGCTGGCGCAGCATATGTCGCCGCATCACGCCAGCGTGCTGCCGACGCTTCTGTCGCATGAGACGCGGCTGGCCGTGAAGGCGGTGGAACGCGAGGAAGTGCTGGTTGCGAACACGATCTACGTGCCGGTGCCCAAGACCGATCTGGTGGTCGAAGGCGACCGGGTGGTGGTCAAGCAGCCCTCTGGCCGCCCGGCAGAGCCCAAGCCCTCGGTACCGACCGGCTGTTCACCTCGATTGCCGAAACCTATGGAGAGCGCAGCATGGGCATCGTCCTGTCGGGCACCGGCAGCGACGGCAGCTATGGCGTGCAGGCGATCCGCGAGGTCGGCGGCATCACCATCGCGCAGGATCTGGAATCCTCGAAATACGACACCATGCCCGCCTCGGCGGTGGAAACCGGCTGCGTCGATCTTGTGCTGTCGCCGCGCCAGATGGGCGAGCAGCTGTCCAATATCCTGTCGCGCCCGCGTGATTTCACGGCCCTGCAGGCGATCCTCGAACAGCCGACGGAATACGACGACCTGTTCCACCAGCTTCAGGCCCGGACCAAGGTCAATTTCCGCCACTACAAGGAAAACACCGTCAGCCGCCGCATCCAGCGCCGCCTGATCGCGCTGGGGTTCGAGGAATACGCCCGCTACGTCGAGTTCTGCCGCGACAACCCCGAGGAACTGGACGCGCTCTATCGCGACCTGCTGATCTCGGTCACCCGGTTCTACCGCGACCCCGAACAGTTCGACGCGCTGGAGGCAGAGCTGGCGGACTACGTGGAGGGCGTCAAGGACCGCCCGTTCCGCATCTGGGTGCCGGGCTGCGCCACCGGCGAGGAAGCCTATTCCATTGCCTTCATGCTGAACGACCTGATGGACCGGCGGGGCATGCCGCGCGACCGGGCGGTGCAGATCTTCGCCACCGATCTTGACGATTCCGCCCTGACCCGCGGGCGCAACGGGGCCTATCCGGCGGCGGCCTCTTCGGGCATCCCGGATGCGGTGCAGCAGAAGTATTTCACCCTGTCGGACGATGTGCTGCGGGTGAAACCCGAGATCCGCAATCAGGTGCTGTTCTCGCGCCACAACGTCTTTCAGGACCCGCCGTTCAGCGACATCGATCTCGTGAGCTTCCGCAACACGATGATCTACTTCGACACGCCCCTGCAGGAAAAGGTCATGTCGCGCCTGCTGTATGCGCTGAGGCCGGGCGGGATCCTGTTCCTTGGCGCCTCGGAAAGCATCGGCGCGATGGAGCCCTATTTCCACCGCGTCCGCGACGGCGCCCGGCTGTTCCGCAAGCGGCTGGACACGACCTTCGACCACAAGGCGCTGGTGCGCTTCGGCAATTCCAAGATCACCGACGGCGTGCGCCAGCGCCCGGACAAGGCGCGGGCCGGCAGCGACGTGCTGGAGACGGATACCTTCAAGGCGCTGGCGGAATCCGTGGCGCCTCAGGGGGTGCTGGTGAACGTGCACAAGGACATCATCCGCATCTTCGGCGACATCAGCCCCTTCACGCGGGTTACCGACGACCTGAGGGGGCGGCTGAACACCATGGTGCTGAAGGCGGAACTGGCCGCCGATGCCAGCAGCCTGATCCCGCTGTGCCTGAAGCACGGGCGCCCGCGCGACGGGCTGTGGCGCGACGTCAAGGGGCCGGATTTCAACCGGGTGCGGCTGCGGGCCTATCCGCTGAACATCGACCCGGGCAACCACGGGCGGCTGGCGCTTCTGTCCATCGACACGACGATGGTCGACGGCAGCACCGAACTGGACCGGGGCAGCGAGGAGGCGTCGAGCTACCTCACCCATGTCGAGAACGAGCTGGCGGATCTCGCGCGAGGCGCTTCAGATCACCATGGAGGAGTTGCAGACCTCGAACGAGGAACTGCAATCCACCAACGAGGAGCTGCAGTCCACCAACGAAGAGCTTCAGTCCACGAATGAGGAACTGGAGACCTCGAACGAGGAGTTGCAGTCCACCAACGAGGAACTGATCACCGTCAACGAGGAGCTGCTGATCAACTCGGACGAGCTGAACCGTCTGGTGGCCGAGAAGAACGCGATCCAGGTGGCGCTGCCGCTGCCGCTTCTGGTGCTGGACACCTCGCTCAACATCAAGAGCGCCTCGCAGAACGCCATCGAACTGTTTTCCCTGACAGAGCGCGGCGCGCATCTGGGCCACATCAGCCAGGTCTTCCTGCCCGAAACGCCCTTCCCGGCGCTGGTGGACATCTGCCACGATGTGCTGACGCGGCAGAAAAGCCGCAGCGAGGTCTTCCAGTTGAAGGGCGAGAAGACAGAGATGCGGATCACGCCCTATTTCATCAAGGAAAAGATCCTTCAGGGGCTGACGATTACCCTGCAACGCGCGCCCTGATCCGGCGGGGCGGGGCCGGTCGCGTCCCGCGCGCTGTCCCGTGCGTCGGGACCGCTGCGGAGAAAACTCCGGTGCCTCGGGGGCGGCCTGTGCCATGCGGCCCGCTGTCCCGCAGGCGGGTGGGGCCGTTCGGCTATTGCGTCCCGGCGCTGTCCAGCTGGCGGCGCAGGACTTCGGCCAGAACCCGGCGCGGGCAGGGCTTCTGCACCAGCGGGGCGGGAACCTCGCCCATTTCCGAGCGCGCGATGCCGGTGTAGCCCGACATGTAGACGATGGGCATGTCTGGGCGGCTGTCGCGCAGGTGCCGGGCCAGTTCGAAGCCGCCGATGCGGCCGGGCATGACCACGTCGCTCAGCATCAGGTCGAAGGGCACGCCTTCGTCAATGATCGCGATGGCCTCGTTGCCCGAGGCGGCAGAGATCACCCGGTAGTTCATCTGTTCCAGCATGTCGCGGATCATCCGCAGCAGGCCCTCGTCGTCCTCGACGACCAGCAGGGTTTCGCCGCGCCCCTCTTCGGGGTCGTCCATCGGCACCGGCTTCTCGCGCCCGCCGCCCTCTGCCGTGCCACGCGGCAGAAGGATGCGCACGCTGGTGCCCTTGTCGACCTCGGAATAGATCCGCAGTTCCCCGTTCGACTGCTGCACGAAGCCGTAGACCATGGACAGGCCCAGCCCGGTGCCAGAGTTGCTTTCGCGCGTGGTGAAGAAGGGGTCGACGGCGCGCCGCTTGACCTCGTCGGTCATGCCGGGCCCGTTGTCGCTGACCGAGAACTCGACGTAGCGATAGACCTTGCCGGTCTCGGTGACCGCGCCCTCGGCCTTCAGCCCCTCGGTGGTGACGACGCGGGCGGATTCCACAGGCGCCAGCGGCGCGGCCTTGCTGTGCAGCGCGGCGCGGGCCAGAACGGTGATCCGGTCGCCGGTGCCGCTGCGCAGGATCGCGTCGCGGCTGTTCAGCACGAGGTTCAGCAGCGCGTTGCCCAGTTGCAGCGCATCGCAGTGCACGTAAAGGTCCGGCTCGTCGACCGTGAACTCCAGCGCGATGCTCTTCTCGATCGAGGGCCGCGACAGCGCCTCGAAGTCCTGCAGCACGGTTTCGACGGGGTAGGACCGCGCAAGCCCCGGCTGCTGCTTGGCAAAGGCCAGAAGCCGCTTGGTCAGCGCCGCGCCGCGGTGGATCGTCTGCAGCGCGGTATCCAGAAAGCCCTGCGCGCGCGGCGAGGCCTCGGGCGCGGCAAGCTGTACCGCGTATTCGATCGTTGCCAGCAGGTTGTTGAAGTCATGCGCGACGCCGCCGGTCAGCTGCCCCAGCGCGTCCAGCCGCGTGGCGCGCTCCAGTTGCTGGCGGTTGGCCTCCTGCTCGGACACGTCGTCGAGGATCAGCACCGAATGCAGGCCCCCGGGATCGCCCGCCCCCACCGGCGCGCTGGAGACGCGGACATAGCGCTTCGACCGCGCCCCCGGCACCTGCAGCAGCGCCACTTCGCCCTTCAGGATCTGTCCGGCCAGGGCGCGCTGCATGGGATCGTGCGAGGCTTCCAGCGGCGCAAGGTCCTCGCGGTCCAGAAAGGTCACCGCGTCGGGCCAGGGTTTCGGCAGGTCGCCCGGACCAAGGGCCAGCATCTCCTGCGCGCTGGGGTTGGCCACAAGGATCTCGCCGCCGCGCGCCAGCCCCAGCACGGCGCCGCGCGTGGCGTCGAGGATCGCGCCCATGCGGGTATGGGCCATGGCGATCTGCCGGTTCAGCGCCTCGGCCTGCCGCCGTCCGCGCAGGCTGACCAGGGCGATGGACAGGGCCGACAGAACGGCGAGCGCGGCGATGGCATATCCGGTACGTGCGGATGCGCTCGGGCGTCCAGAACTGCGGCGCGCCGTACCATTCCCGGCGCAGGGCCTCGTAGCGCGGCGAACTGAGGTAGCCGGGGATCACCGCATTCAGCCGTTCGCGTGTGCCGGCAAGGCCGAAGCGCAGCGCGATGCCGCCTTCCGAGGTCAGCAGCGGCGGCTGGCGCAGGGTGATCCGGCCGTCAAGGCCAAGATCGCTCAGCGCGCGCGTGCCGGTCGTCGTCAGGTACAGCGCGACGTCGATCTGGTTGTCGACAAGCGCGCCAAACAGGGCCTCCTGACCGTCGAACGTCACAAGATCCAGCCCCGCCGCCTCGGGGATCAGCGCGCGCACCACGGTCGAGCCCTCGATGCCGACACGCAGCCCGTCCAGAGCCTCGAGCGTGGCCTTTTCGCCCTCGGCAAGGACGCGGGGCCCGCCGCGCCGCTCGAAGACCGAGAAAGCGGTACAGATCGAGCGGCAGCGTGAAATCCATCCGGTTGCGCCGGTCGTCGCTGAAGCCGACCAGAGAGATCAGGTCGATCTGCCCGCTGCGCGGCCCTTCGGCAAATTGCTCGTTGGTGATCGGGACGAAGCGCAGCGGCATCCCGGCGCGATCCGCCAGATCGCGCAGCACCTCGACGCCGAAGCCGGTGAAGCGCCCGTTCTCCGCCTGCATCTGGTAGGGCGGAAAGTCCGGCACCCCGACCACGTAGACCTGCGGCGGCGGCGCGGGCACGTCCATGGCCCACTTCCGGCGCAGCCCCGCCAGCGTGCCGTCCGCCTCCATCGCGTCCAGCGCCTCTTGCACGCGCGGCATGAGATCGGCGCGGGAGTCGTGCAGGGCGACCACGTGGCGGGTCGTTGCAAGGGCAGGGCCAAGGCGGCGCACCTCGGCTTCCAGCCCGTTGGCGCGCAACACGCCCATCACACCGGGATAGACCGCCACAAGCCCGTCGATCTGACCGAACAGCAGCGCCCCCAGCGCGGCGCCGAAGTCGGGATAGGCGATGACGGTGTTATCCGTGCCGATGCCCTGCGCCATGTCGGCGCCCGCGGTGCGGTCCACCACGCCAAGGCTGAGGCCGTCAAAGCTGTCGCGGGTGCGTTCGGGCGGGGCGTCGGCGCGGACAAACAGATGCACCTCGCTTTCCGCCAGCGGCGCCGAGAAGACGTTGCTGTCCGCCGGGGCCGGGATCCGGGCGGCGCCGGGCAGGATCTGCGCCTCGCCGCTGGCCTGTTGTTCGATGATCGAGATGACGTCCGGCAGCTTGCGGAAGGCGATGTCGATCCCGCTGCGCGCGGCGATCTCCTGCCCGATATCGCCGAAGAACCCCGACGGCGGGCCATCCCCTTCGACCGGCGTGAAGAACCCCGGCGTCGGCGTCCAGCCCGAGACCAGCGGCGCCGCGTCCTGCGCCGTGGCCATCCCCGCCGCGCCAAGCAGGGTCAGTGCGAAAGCAAGGGGCCGAAAGAGCGCGATCACGGCGCCCCGCCATCCCCGCCCTGGCCGGACAGCAGCGCGTCCAGCTTCTCGCGCAGGACCTGGGGCGCGAAGGGCTTGGGCAGCACATCGTCCGCGCCCAGCTTCCGGGTGGTGCCCAGAATGTCGTAGGGCATGCCGGCCCGCGCCGCGCCGGAGATGGCCAGCACCGGGATATCCGTGCGCGTGGCGTGGCGGGTTTCCGCCAGAAGCGTCCGCAACCGCGAGATGAACAGGACCCCGCCGTCCGAGGTCAGGCGCCCGTCGACCTTGATGTAGACGTCGACGATGGCGGCATCGAAGGCCTCGGCGATCACCAGCTCCAGCGCCTCGTGCCCGGTGGCGGCCAGCGAGACCGCGTGGCCGAAGGCTTCGAGATCGCGCCGCACAAGGCCGGCAAAAACCGTATCGTCTTCAAGGATCAGGATCTTGGCCACGCTTCCCCTCGCGATCGCGCTGCGCCCCCAGCGGCTGCGCCGTCACCTTCACACGGCGGTGCGCCGCAAGGCCAGAGAATTCCGAGGCCGCCGCCCGCGCATCCGTTTGACCTTTCGGCGCATTCCGGGCCACTGTGTGATCCGCGTCGGGGCGGCAAGACCCCGCAACCGGGAGGAGACCCCATGCCCTATATCCTGGCGATCGACCAGGGCACGACTTCCAGTCGCGCCATTCTCTTCGACGAGGCCATGAAAGTCGCGGTCGTCGCACAGGAAGAGTTCGCCCAGCACTACCCCGACAGCGGCTGGGTGGAACACGAGGCCTCGGACCTCTGGACCACGGTTGCCGCCACCTGCCGCGGCGTGATGGAAAAGGCCGGCGTGCGCGCAGGCGACATCGCCGGGATCGGCATCACCAACCAGCGCGAGACGACGCTGCTGTGGGACCGCAAGACCGGCAAGCCCCTGCACAATGCCATCGTCTGGCAGGATCGCCGCACCTCTGCCTTCTGCGCCGATCTCAAGAAACAGGGCCTCGAGGCGGCGGTGACACAGGCCACCGGCCTGCTGCTCGATCCCTATTTCTCGGGGACCAAGCTGGCCCGGCTGCTGGACAACGTCGAGGGCGCGCGCGCCCGGGCCGAGGCCGGAGAGCTGGCCTTCGGCACCGTGGACACATGGCTGATCTGGCACCTGACCGGCGGCGCCGAACATGTCACCGACGCCACCAATGCGGCGCGCACGATGCTGTACGACATCCGGCGCGGCGCATGGTCCGACGAGATGTGCGAGATGCTGCGGATCCCGCAATCGCTGCTGCCCGAGGTCAAGGATTGCGCCGCCGACTTCGGCATGGCCCGCGCCGACCTCTTCGGCGAAGAGATCCCGATCCTCGGCGTTGCGGGCGACCAGCAGGCGGCCACCATCGGGCAGGCCTGTTTCCAGCCGGGCATGCTGAAATCGACCTATGGCACTGGGTGCTTCGCGCTGATGAACACCGGGGCGGAACCGGTGGTCTCGCAGAACCGCCTGCTGACGACCATCGCCTACCAGATGGACGGCAAGCCGACCTATGCGCTCGAAGGTTCGATCTTCATCGCCGGTGCCGTGGTGCAATGGCTGCGGGACGGGCTGAAGATCATCCGCGACGCCAAGGAGACGCAGCCGCTGGCCGAGGCCGCCGACGATGCCCAGCAGGTGGTGCTGGTGCCCGCCTTCACCGGCCTTGGCGCGCCCTACTGGAACGCCGATTGCCGGGGCGCCATCTTCGGGCTGACCCGCAACTCGGGCCCCGAGGAATTCGCCCGCGCGGCGCTGGAATCGGTGGGCTACCAGACCCGGGACCTGCTGGACGCGATGCGCGCCGACTGGAAAGCCGAGGCCGAGTCGGTCTTGCGCGTGGATGGCGGCATGAGCGCCTCGGACTACGCGATGCAGTTCCTGGCGGACATCATCGGCGCGGGCGTCGACCGGCCCACGGTGCTGGAGACCACCGCCATGGGGGCCGCCCGGCTGGCGGGCCAGCGGGCGGGGCTTTATCCCGACATGGCCGGTTTCTCGGAAACCTGGGATCTGGACCGCAGCTTTGTCCCGGCGATGGAGGCGGAAAGTCGCGACGCGAAATACGCCGGCTGGAAGCGCGCGGTCGAGGCGGCGCAGGCCTTCTAGGCCGGGCGCGGGGAAGCGATTTTCCGGGCTGTGTGTCGACCGGGACCGCCCCGGGTCCAAATCGCTTCTCCCCCATCGCACCCGGCGCGCCCGTGGCCGCGGGGGCGCCGAAAGCGCTTTTGGGATCGCGGGCGAGGGGGATCAGCGTGGCGGCGAAGCGCTTTCCCCACCGCACCGGTCGCGTTCCCGGCTGGCCGGGTGGGGGCCGTGCTTTTGTGGAGCTTGGGGAAAGGGGGCCATCGATGGGCAAGGTCCTTTTGTCCGGGCTGCCCCCGTGCGCGCCCGGCTACGAAGGTGTTCGGACTGTCAGCCCGCGCCCAGCAGCGCCGCCAGCGCGACCCAGCCCGCGGTCTCCGAGGCCAGCTGCACCGCCCCCAGCACATCGCCGGTCTGCCCGCCCAACCGGCGCCGGGCCTGCCATCCGACCAGCGCGGCGGTGCCCAGCATGACGGCCCCGGCGCCCCAGACCGCAGCGCTGCCGGACAGCGCGCCGCAGGCCAGCGCCAGCGCCGCGCCGGGCAGCCATGCCATGCGGGAGGTCGTGCCAGAGGCCTGTTGCCCCAATCCCTCGGTCCGGGCCGGGGGCAGGAGGTCCAGCGTACAGACCATCAGCAGGCGGCTGAGAAGGCTGACGAAGAGGATCGCCCAGAGGTCGGCGCCCAGCTCGGCCAGCGCCAGCCCGCCCAGAAGCACCGTGAAGATCAGGACGATCACGCCATAGCTGCCGACCCGGCTGTCGCGCATGATCTCCAGCCGTCGCTCCCGGTTCTGCCCGCCCATGCCGTCGGCGAAATCCGCCAGCCCGTCGTGGTGCAGCCCGCCGGTGACCAGCGCCGCCGCGCCAAGGGCCAGCGCCGCTCCCACCGGGCCATCGGGCAGGGCCGCAAGCACCGCCCAGACCAGCAGGCCCACCGGCAGGCCGACCAGCGGAAAGGCCCATCGCGCGGCATTCATCGAGGGAAACCCGTCACCCAGTTGCCCCGCCGGGAGGCGGGACATCAGCATCACCGCCACCTGTATTTCTGACAGGCGGCGCCGGATCACGCGCCCGCCACTCCGGCCTCGGCGAAGGTGGCCATGCCGTTGTGGCAGGCCAGCGCGCCGCGCAGGACCGTCAGCGCCAACGCCGCGCCGGAGCCTTCGCCCAGGGCCATCCCAAGGTCGAGAAGCGGCGCCTTGCCCATCTTCTCGGCCAGTTGCCGGTGCCCCGGCTCGGCGCTGCGATGCGCGATCAGGCAGTGGTCCAGCGCCTCGGGCCGGGCCGCGAAGAGCGGCGCCACCGAGGCCGAGCAGATGAAGCCGTCCAGCATCACCGGAATGCGGGCCATCCGCGCCGCCAGCACCGCGCCGCAGATCGCCGCCTGTTCGCGGCCACCCAGCGCCGCCAGCTTGCCCATGGCGGACAGGCCGTCATGCAGCGCCACGCCTTCGGCGATCACCCGCGCCTTCAGGGACATGCCATCGGCGTCCGACCCGGTGCCGCGCCCGACCCAGCCCTGCGCATTGCCGCCGAAAGCGCCCAGAGCCAGCGCCGCCGCGACGGTGGAGTTGCCGATGCCCATCTCGCCCAGCAGCAGGATGTCGGCGCCGGTGTCGACCGCCGCCGCGCCCGTGGCCATGGCCTCCAGCGTCTCGGCCTCGGTCATGGCGGGGCCTGCGGTGAAATCCGCCGTGGGCAGGTCGAGCTCCAGCGCGACCACCTCCAGATCCGCGCCGGCGACCCGGCACAGCTGGTTGATCGCCGCGCCGCCGGCCTTGAAATTGGCGACCATCTGCGCCGTCACCTCTTGCGGGAAGGGGTTCACGCCGCGCGCGCAGATGCCGTGGTTGCCCGCGAAGACCAGCGCCTGTGCCTTGTCGATCCGCGGCTGTGCCACGCCGCGCCAGCCTGCCATGAAGGCCGCGAGGTCTTCGAGGCGGCCCAGCGAGGCGGGCGGCTTCGTCAGGGTCATCTGGCGCGCCTCGGCGGCGCGGGCCGCCTCGGTGTCGAAGCCGGGAAGGTCCAGCGCCGCCACGTCGTCGAGGCGCTTGAGGGGCAGGGCAGTCATGGGCAAGTCACCGTGTTCACTTGATTTGCAAAGGATGGCCCGCGACAGAGAGCCAAAGCTCGTCACAGGCCTGCGCGATGGTCTGGTTCAGGCTTCCCGCGGCATCGCGAAAGGCCCGTGCAAGGGCGTTTTCCGGCACGATACCGGCGCCGACCTCATTGGTGACGATCACCACCGGCGCCCTGTCGCGCGCCAGCGACCCGGCCAGCGCCTCGGCGGGGGCGCGCCAGTCGCGCTCTGCCAGCAACAGGTTGGTCAGCCAGAGCGTCAGGCAGTCGATCAGCACCGGGCGCGCGGGGTCGGCGGCCTCCAGCGCGCCGGGCAGGTCGAGCGGTTCGGCCACCGTGTGCCAGCCCGCGCCGCGCCGCGCCTGATGGTCCGCGATCCGCTGTTCCATCTCGGCATCGAAGGCCTGCGCCGTGGCGATATAGGTGGCGGGCAGGCCGAAACCCTCGACCATGCGTTCCGCCAGAGTGCTCTTGCCGGACCGGGCGCCGCCGGTGATGAGGATCGACTTTGTCATGGGATCGTGAAAAAGCAGGTTCCGACGCGATTGGAAAGACCGCATGGCCCTGTTTGCGACGAACGAGCTTTTGCTGATCCGCCACGCCCCCGCCGACCATGGCGGGCGCCTGTGCGGGCGGACCGACGTGCCCGCATGCCTGCCAGAGGCCGGAACTACCGCGCTGCGCAGCCTTCTGGCGGAGGTGCGCCAGATCCGTGTTTCGCCCGCCCTGCGCTGCGTGCAGACGGCACGCGCGCTTTGGCCCGGGCTGGCCCCGATCCCTGATCCGCGCCTGTGGGAGCAGGACTTCGGCACCATGGACGGCAGGCCCGTCGACAGCCTGCCGGATCTTGGCCCGATGTCGCGCGAGACACTGGCGCGACAGGCCTATCCGGGTGGCGAGAGCTTTGTGCAGATGGCCGCTCGGGTGCTGCCCGCGCTGGCGGACCTGCCAGAGGGGCCGGTTGCGGTCGTCGCCCATGCGGGCACCGTGCGCGCCGCGCTGGGCCATGCGCTGGGCGACATCGCCGCGGGCCTGACCTTCGAGGTTGCGCCGCTGTCCCTGACCCGCCTGCGCCGCCACGCCGGGGGCTGGTCGATCGTCCAGACCAACCGGGCGGGGGATGAGTTTTGTTGCCGGACATTTCGGCGAGTGGCTGCAAGGCCGCCTCGGTCCGGAGGGGCCGCTGGCGCTGGTGACGCTGGCCTGCCCGGACCGGGGCGTGCGCGTGACCCGAGAGCGCGCGGCGGCGCCCTTGCCCTGACCGGCGATCCCGTATTGCCGGAGGCGCTGGTCCGCGCGCTGCTACAGCGGATCGGTCGCGATGCCGAGGGGGCATGGGACCTGCGCGCCTCCTTCCCGGTCGGCGGCGGCGCGGGCATGTCGACGGCGGCGCTGGTGGCCATCGCCCGGGAGGCGGGCGTGCCCGAGGGGCTCGCAGAGGCCTGCCTTGCGGTCGAGGGCGCCACCGATCCGCTGATGTTGCCCGCGCCTGACGCGGTGCTCTGGGCGCCGCGTCAGGCGCGGGTGCTGGAGAATGTGGCGCCGCCGCCCCGCGCCGAGGTGGTGGGCGGCTTCTTCGGCCCGCCGCTGCGCACCGATCCGGCGGACCTGGCCTTTCCGGATGTCGCCGATCTGGTTGCCGCGTGGCGCGGTGCGCCGGGGCTGGCCGAGGCCGCAGGGATCGCATCAGAGTCCGCGCGGCGCTGCACCGCCCTGCGCGGCCCCTCGGACGACCCGACAGAGGCGCTTGCCGCAGCCCCGGGCGCCCCGGGCCACGCCCGCGCGCACACAGGCTCTGCCCGGGCGTTGATTTTCGCCCCCGGGGCGGTGCCGGAGGGCCTGTTCGAGCCTATGGCAGAGGCCGGCCTGACGGGCCTGTGCCACTTCACGACCGGGGGCCGGGGATGAGCGTCGCGGGGATGATGCTGCTGGCCATGGCGCTGGACGCGGCGGTGGGCTGGCCCGACCGGCTGTACCGGCGCATCGGCCACCCGGTGGTCTGGATCGGCGCGCTGATCTCGATGCTCGAGGCGCGACTGAACGGGAGCGCGCCGGGGCGCCGCCGCGCCATGGGGGCGCTGACCGTGGCGCTGGTCTGCGCGGCGGTGATGGTGCCCGCGCTCTGGGTGCAGGCGGCCCTGCCCGGGGGCTGGGCGGGCCTGCTGGTGGGTGCGCTGGCGGCCTGGCCCTTGCTGGCGGTGCGGTCGATGGACCAGCATGTCGGGGCTGTTGCCCGCCCCCTCGCTGCCGGAGATCTCGCCGGGGCGCGTCGGGCCGTGGCGATGATCGTCGGGCGCGACCCGGCGCGGCTGGACACCCGGGGTGTCGCCCGCGCGGCGCTGGAAAGCCCGGCCGAGAACACCTCGGACGGGATCGTGGCGCCGCTGTTCTGGGGGGTGGTGGCGGGGCTGCCGGGGCTGGCCGTCTACAAGGCGATCAATACGATGGATCTCGATGATCGGCCACAGGTCCGAGCGCTACGAGAACTTCGGCAAGGCCGCCGCGCGGCTGGACGATCTGGTGAACCTTCTGCCTGCGCGGCTGACCGGGCTGCTCTTCGCGCTGGCCTCGGGGCGGCCGGGCCGGGCCATTGCCGTCATGCGCCGCGATGCGCGGCAGCACCGCTCGCCCAACGCGGGCTGGCCCGAGGCGGCGATGGCCGGGGCGCTGCACCGGCGGCTGTCCGGTCCGCGCGTCTATGGCAATACCGTCGCCGATGAGCCATATGTGAACGCCGCGGCCCCGGACCCGGAGCCGCAGGACCTGCGGCGCGGGCTGGCGCTCTACCGGCGGACGATGGTGCTGGGGGCCGGGCTGCTGGCGCTGCTCTGGATGGTGTGACGGAGGGGTGATGCGCGATCACGGAGGCGATCTCGACCGCGCGCGCGCGGTTTACGGCGGCGGCGACTGGCTGGACCTGTCCACCGGCATCAACCGCCTGCCCTATCCGATGCCCGATCTTGCGGCAGAGGCCCTGACCGCCCTGCCGCTGGGGCGCGACATCGCGGCGGTGGAAAAGGCCGCGCGCGCGGCCTTTGGCGCCCCGCAGGGCTGTGAGTGCCTGGCTCTGGCGGGGGCTTCCGCGGCGATCCAGCTGGTCCCGCGCCTGCGGGCGCCGGGGCTGGCCCGGGTGCTGGGGCCGACCTACAACGAACATGCCGCCGCCCTGCGCGCCATGGGTTGGACGGTCGAGGAGGTCGCGACGTTGGACGCACTAGATGATTGCGGCGTCGCGGTCGTGGTCAATCCCAACAACCCGGACGGTCAGCGGCACGATCCCGATGCACTGCTTGCAGTGGCCGGGCGCGTCGGGCTTCTGGTGGTGGACGAAAGCTTTGCCGACGCCACGCCAGCTCTCTCGGTCCTGCCGCACTGGGGGCGCCTGCCAGAGCGCGCCCGGGCGGTGGTGCTGCGCAGTTTCGGCAAGTTCTACGGTCTCGCCGGGCTGCGGCTGGGCTTTGCGCTGTCCCACGGCCCCCTCGTCGACGACATGCGCCGCATGGCCGGGCCATGGGCGGTTTGCGGCCCGGCGCTTGCGGCGGGGCAGGCCGCCTATGCGGACACCGTCTGGCAGGCGGCCACCGTTGCGCGGCTGGCGCAGGATGCCGAGCGCATGGACCGGCTGGCCGGGCAGGCGGGCTGGTCGCTGGTGGGCGGCACGACGCTGTTTCGCACCTACGCGACGCCAGACGCCGCCAAAGCGCAGGACCGGCTGGCGCAGGCGCGTGTCTGGACCCGCCGCTTTCCCTATTCTGACCGTTGGCTGCGTCTCGGCCTGCCCGGAACAGAGGCCGAGTGGCGCTGGCTGACGCGGGCGATGGGTTAGCGCGCCGCCGCCAGCAGGCCCGCCACGTCCAGATGCTGTTCCATGTGGTCGGCCAGCGCGTCCAGCGTCGCCTCGACCGTTTCGCCGTAGCGCCCCGAGGCCTGCACCCCGAAGCCCGCCAGCCATGCCGCGCGAAAGCCGTCGTCGCGGAACATGCCGTGCAGGTAGCTGCCTGCCACCCGGCCATCGGCGCTGACCGCGCCCTCGGGGGCGCCGTCGACCAGCGCGAAGGGCCGCGCGCGGTCCGCCCCCTCGCTGCGCCCGATGTGGATCTCGTAGCCGTCGAACCCGGTGCCAGAGGCCGCGTGCACGGCCCGCACCTCTGTCAGGCGCTTGTCGCCGGTCATCACCGTGCCGACGCGCAAGAGGCCAAGGCCCTCATCGCGCCCGGCGGGGCCTTCGATGCCCTCGGGGTCGTCGATCCACTGCCCGAGCATCTGGAAGCCGCCGCAGATGCCCAGCACATGGCCGCCGCGCCTGACATGCGCCGCGATATCCACGTCCCAGCCCTGCGCGCGCAGGAAGGCGAGGTCGCCGCGTGTGGACTTGCTGCCGGGCAGGATCACCACGTCGGTGTCGCCGGGCAGGGCCTCTCCGGGCGGCAGCATGGTCAGGCGCAGGCCATCCTCCTGCGCCAGCGGGTCCATGTCGTCGAAATTGGCGATCCGCGAGAGCCGCAGGCAGACCACGTGCAGTCCCCCGGCCCGCACCGGTGCGCCGATGTCCAGCGCGTCCTCGGCGGGCAGCTTCCACGCCTGCGGGAACCACGGCGCGACGCCGTAGCCGCGCCAGCCGGTGCGCTGCTCGATCAGCGCATAGCCGTCGTCGAAGAGCGAGGGGTCGCCCCGGAACTTGTTGATCAGGAACCCCGCCACGCGGGCGCTGTCCGCCGCGTCCATGACCGCCTGCGTGCCGACGATCTGCGCGATCACCCCGCCCCGGTCGATGTCGCCGCAGAGGATCACCGGCACATCCGCCGCCTGCGCAAAGCCCATGTTGGCGATGTCGCCCGCGCGCAGGTTGACCTCTGCCGGGCTGCCCGCGCCCTCGACGATCACGAGGTCATGCGCGGCGCTGAGCCTGCGAAAGCTCTTTAGCACGGAAGCCAGAAGGTCGGGCTTCAGCCGGGCATAGTCGCGCGCCTTCACGGTGGCGATGCGCCGCCCCTGCACCACGACCTGCGCGCCGACATCGGTTTCCGGCTTCAAGAGCACCGGGTTCATGTCCGTATGCGGCGCCAGCCCGCAGGCCAGCGCCTGCAGCGCCTGCGCGCGCCCGATCTCTCCGCCATCCGCGGTCACGGCGGCGTTGTTCGACATGTTCTGCGGCTTGAAGGGCGCGACCGACAGCCCGCGCCGGCGGGCGGCCCGGCACAGCCCGGCGACCAGCATCGACTTGCCGACGTTCGACCCGGTGCCCTGAATCATCAGCGCGGTCATGCGATCTCCAGCAGCACCAGTTCCGGCGGCCTGCGGTAGCGGAACGGCGGCCCAGAACAGCCCAGCCCGCCCGAGACCACCAGTTGCCGCCCCTCTTCCTCGGTATGGCCGTAGGCATAGCGCGTGCCGAAGCGGGAGGGCACCACAAGCGGCTGGCCGAAGGGCAGGATCTGGCCGCCGTGGGTATGGCCGGAAACCGTCAGGTCGATATGGCCGGGCAGTTCGGGGAAGATGTCCGGCTCATGCGCCATCAGCAGGGTGAAGCGGGCCGGGTCCAGCTTGGGCAGCACCTGGTCCAGCCGGTCCGCCCCCGGCGCGTCGCGGTGCCAGAAGCTGCGGAAGGCGCGCTGCGAATCGAGCCCGGCCAGCGTGAAGGCGCCGCCGGGTGCCTCGATGGTCAGCGCGTCGTTGTTCAGGCAGGGCAGGCCGTGCGCGGCAAAGGCCCGGTGCCATATGGTCGGGTCGCCGGTGGCCCGGGCCTGCCGGTCGTCCTTCCAGTCGTGGTTGCCGAAGACGGCGAAGACCCCCAGCGGTGCGCTCAGCTGCGCCAGTGCCTCGGTCACCGGTTCCGGCGGCAGGCTGCGGCCGCCATAGACATGGCCCACGTAGTCGCCCAGAAGCAGGATCATGTCGGCCCCCAGCGCATTGGTCTGCGCCACCAGCGCCCGGATGCGCGGCAGGTCCATGAAGGGGCGGCAGGCGTGCAGGTCGGCGACAAGCGCGAGGCTGAGGCGCGGCGCGGGCACATCGCGGCGCGCGGTGATCCGGTAGCGGGTGACGCGGGCCGGGGCGCTCATAGCCCCAGCCTTTCGGGCAGCGCCTTGCGGGTCGTGTCGGTGAAATGGAACCCCTGCCAGCCCCGGGCCGTGGCGGCGGCGATATTGGCGGCGACATCGTCGACCAGCAGGATGCGCGCGGGCGCCAGACCGGCCCAGTGCTCGATCTGTGCAAAGAAGCCGGGGTCGGGCTTTGCCGCCCCCATCCGGCCCGAAGAAAAGACATGGTCCACATGGGCCGCATAGCCCATCTGCTCCTCGATGTAGCAGCAGCGCCGGTGTTCGTTGTTGGTGCCGATGACATGGCGCGCCGGATGCGCCTTCAGCCAGCCCAGCACCTCGGCGTCGGGATGGGCGTCCTTTTCGAACCAGTAGGCAAGGAAATCCTCGCCGCTGAGGTCATGCCCGTGGCGCGCCAGCCAGTCCGAGACATGCAGCAGGAGATCCCGCCGTCCGCGCAGGATGTCGCGAAAGTCGCCCGCCGTGAACATCTCGTGGCTGAAGCCGCGCGGGTCGATGCCCAGATCGGCCTTCATGTTGTCGGCCCAGAAGGTCCGCCCGCCGCGCAGGTTGGCGTTCAGGACGCCGTCGAAATCCCAGACGATCAGTGCGGGCATCACGGCTCAGACCTGCTTGGGCAGGAAGGCCTCGACGGCGGCCTGCGCGATGACCGTGACCTCTTTGCTGTCGGGATTGGTCACGTTCAGCCCGCCGTGCACCGCGCGGACCTCGGCCTTGCCGCGCGGCAGGCGGGCGGTCAGGGCGGCGCAGTCGACACGCTCGGGTTCCTGCACGGCGACGGTGACCTGCACGCGCATCTCGGCATGGTCCAGCCCCAGCGCGCCGAAGAGCGGGATCGACGAGTGCCGCAGCGCATCCTCGATCGCGCGGTACGACCGCCTTGGTATAGTCCATGCCGTGCAGGTCGTTGCCCATGCCCATCTCGATGATGAAGCGTTGCATCAGATGCCCTCCAGCGCGACCGAGATCGCGACATTCGCCATGACGGTCGGCAGCCCGTCGCCATCGGGGCGCGGCACGTCCAGCCCGCCCTTCGTCACGGTGACCGAGACGGTGCCGTAGGGAAAGACCGCCGCGACCTTCGCCACGTCGACACGCTCGGGCTGCTGCACGCCCACGTCGACGGTGATGTGCATATCCGCCTTCTCCTTGCCGAACAGCTCGGCGAGGTTGATCGAATTGTGCCAGAGCGCGTTCTCGACGCCCCGGCAGGCGGCCTGCGTATAGTCCTGCCGGCGGAGCGAGGTGCCCATGCCGAATTCGGTCAGAAGGCGTTTGGGCATGGGGCGGATCCTTCGAAGCTGGCGGCGTGCGTCGTATCTATAACGCGGGACGGCAGCCTGTTGAAGGACATCGGCCACAAGGATGCGCAGCGGTGCCCGGTTTTCGACGGGGCGGTCATTCCGGGCCCTGCGGAACCTGCGGCAAGGGGGGCAGGAGGTTCATCGGCAGGGCGGCGGAGGAACAACACGCGTCGCGGCGGAAACCGCCTGCCGGGGCGCGCCTGCCGGGCCTGCTGGCATCCTGTCCGCGCCAAGCTGCCCGAGGGTGGCGTCCCGCTCTGGTGGCCTGGTCAGGCCGTCGGGCCGTGAAGCCTTTCCAGAGGCCCCGCTGATCCGTCCGCGCCATGGCCGCAGGCTTTGCGCGCCCATGGCCCGCCGCAGTCAGGGCGCCGCCGGGTCGAACCTCAGCCGGGCGTGGAAGCGGGCCAGTTCGCTGGCGGTCGGGGCGGTGCCGCAGAAGGTCTTCACGTAGCCGGGCGTGCGCTGCATCCGGGTGGCAAGGCTTTCCGAAACCTGCATCGAGATATAGCCGATCTGGGTCAGGTAGACGGTGCGGGCGCGCACCTCTGCCTCGTCTGCGGCAAAGCCGAACCGCGCGAACATCGCCCGGATCGCGTCGATGCGGACCTCGTCGGCGGCATGGATCTGCGCCGCTGCGACCTCGGACTTATGCGCCCAGCCCCGGATCGCAAAGTCCAGCTGCGGCTCGAAAGCCGTCTCGTCCAGGAACACGGCGATCAGGTTCAGGATCGCCTCGGAGATCGTCTCCGCATAGGCGGCGCTGGCCTCGACGAAGGCGCCGGTGTTCTTGGCGTCCCATTCCTCCAGCAGCGCATCCAAGAGGGCCTTTCGATCCTTGAAGAACCAGTAAAAGCTGGTGCGCGACAGCTGCAAGCCATTGGCCAGCGGCTGGATTTTCACCGCATCGACCCCCGAGGCGATCAGCGCCGCCTGCGCGGCCTGCAACCAGACCTCGCGCGAGCCGCGCCAGCCGCTGGTCTTTTCCTCGGGGTGGGGGGGCTCTGCCTGTGTCGTCATGGCCGCGATGATTATCCCCGGGACCGCGTCTGTACAAGGAAATAAACACTAGTGATCTTTTTGTTGACACAAGTGAACATTTCCCGAAAAGTGCCGCCATTCAGCAAGAAGGCACAGCCATGTCCAGCGATCCGCTTCTTCAGCCCTACCAGCTCAAGCACCTGACCCTGCGCAACCGGATCATGACCACCAGCCATGAACCGGCCTACCCCGAGGACGGCATGCCCAAGGAGCGTTATGCCGCCTATCACGCCGAACGGGCGAAGGCGGGCGTGGCGCTGGCGATGACGGCGGGGTCTGCGGCGGTGTCCAAGGACAGCCCGCCGGTCTTCAACAATATCCTCGCCTATCGCGACGAGGTGGTGCCGTGGATCCGCCAGCTGACCGATGCCTGCCACGACCACGGCTGCGCGGTGATGATCCAGCTGACGCATCTTGGCCGCCGCACGGCGTGGAACAAGGGGGCCTGGCTGCCCTCGGTGTCGTCCTCCAAGCACCGCGAACCGGCCCACCGGGCCTTTCCCAAGCGGGCCGAGGACTGGGACATCGAGCGCATCATCACCGATTTCGCCGATGCGACCGAGCGCATGAAGGCAGGCGGCATGGACGGGATCGAGTTGCAGGTCTACGGCCACCTGCTGGACCAGTTCTGGTCGCCGCTGACCAATGACCTCGATGGCCCCTACGGCGGCCAGACGCTGGACACGCGGATGCAATTGCTGATGGATGTGCTGGGTGGCATCCGCAAGCGGGTGGGCGACGACTTCATCGTGGGGCTGCGCTACACGGCGGACGAGGCCGAGGCGGGCGGCATCACCGAAGAGGACGGCATCGAGATTTCCGGGCGGCTTGCCGCCTCGGGCATGGTCGATTTCCTCAACGTGGTGCGGGGCCGGATCCACAGCGACCCGGCGATGACCGACCTGATCCCGATCCAGGGCATGAAGAACGCCCCGCATCTGGATTTCGCCGGTCGGGTCAAGCAGGCCACCGGCATGCCCACCTTCCACGCCGCCAAGATCCCCGATGTGGCGACGGCGCGCCATGCGGTTGCGGCGGGGCTTCTGGACATGGTGGGCATGACCCGCGCCCACATGGCCGACCCGCATATCGTCAAGAAGATCGTGGAGGGGCGCGAGGACGATATCCGCCCCTGCGTCGGCGCCACCTACTGCCTCGACCGGATCTATCAGGCGGGCGATGCCTTGTGCATCCACAACGCCGCCACGGGCCGCGAACTGACCATGCCGCATACCATCGAACCGGCGTCGACCCGCAAGCGGGTGGTGATCGTCGGCGCCGGTCCCGCCGGGCTCGAGGCGGCGCGCGTCGCCGCCGAGCGCGGCCATGCCGTGACGGTGCTGGAGGCGCAGCCCGACCCGGGCGGACAGGTGCGCCTGACCGCGCTGAACCCGCGCCGCCGCGAGATGATCAGCATCATCGACTGGCGCATGGCGCAATGCGCGGCGCGCGACGTGGAATTCCGCTTCAACACATGGGCCGAGGCCGAAGACGTCACTGCCCTGAACCCCGACGTGGTGATCGTGGCCACCGGCGGCCTGCCCAACACCGAACTTTTCGAAAGCGGCAAGGAGCAGGATCTGGTCGTCACCGCCTGGGACATCATCGCGGGCGACGTGAAGCCCGGCCAGAACATCCTGATCTACGACGAAAGCGGCGATCATCCCGGTGTCATGGCCGCCGAGGTTGCCGCCAATGCGGGCAGCACGGTCGAGATCATGACCCCCGACCGGACCTTCGCGCCCGACATCATGGCGATGAACCTCGTGCCCTACATGCGCGCGTTGCAGGACAAGGACGTGACCTTCACCGTGACCCGCCGCCTCAAGGACGTGACCCGCGACGGCAACCGGCTGAAGGCCGTGATCGGCACCGATTACAGCGCCCTGAAGACCGAAAAGACCTACGATCAGGTGGTGGTGAACTACGGCACCCTGCCGATGGACGAGCTGTATTTCGAGCTGAAGCCGCTGTCCTCGAACGGCGGCGCGGTGGATTACGACGCGCTGATCGACGGCCAGCCGCAGGAGCTGACGCGCAACCCGGACGGGGGTTTCGCGCTCTACCGCATCGGTGACGCGGTGAGCGCCCGCAACACCCACGCGGCGATCTACGATGCGCTGAGGCTGATGAAGGACATCTGACCGCCGCGCATCCCGGGCCCTTCACCGCATCCCGGCATGGGGCCGGGGGCGCGGCGGGCGGCGGGACTGCCTCCAGCGTCCAGCCGCCGCCGGACGGGGCGACGCAAGCGCAGCGCCGCCGGACGGGAAGACGCGCAGGGGAGGCAACGCAGGGGCAGGGCCGTCGGGAGAGATGACGGGCGGACGGGGCTGTCGGCAGAGACAACGCTCCGGCATGGCCATCGGATCGTTTGGGCAGCGCCGCCGGGAGAGCCGACCCGGGAGCAAGGTCGCCGGATCGCGCGGCACGGTCGCTGCGCGCCTTGGTGCGAAACGATCCAAGGGGGCGACGACCCGCTTGGCCTTGCCCGGCCCGCGAAACGCCGCACTAGGAACGGTGGGAGCCTAGAACTCCACCCCCTTCTGCGCCTTGATCCCGTCGCGGAAGGGGTGCTTGACCAGCGTCATCTCGGTCACCAGGTCGGCGGCTTCGATCAGCTCGGGCTTGGCGTTGCGGCCGGTCAGGCAGACATGGGTCATCTCGGGCTTCTGGTGCAGCAGGAAATCGACCACCTCGTCGATGTCGAGGTAATCGTAGCGCAGCGCGATGTTGATCTCGTCCAGCAGCACGAAGCGGATCTCGGGGTCGAGGATCTGTTCCTTCGCGATCTTCCACCCGGCCTGAGCGGCGGCGATGTCGCGGGCCTTGTCCTGGGTTTCCCAAGTAAAGCCCTCGCCCGAGACGAAGAACCGACATTCCTCGGCAAAGCGTTCGCGGATCATCTCGGCCTCGCCGGTGATCCAGTTGCCCTTGATGAACTGCACCACCGCGCAGGGCATGCCATGGGCGATGCAGCGCATCACCATGCCGAATCCCGAGGAGGACTTGCCCTTGCCCGGCCCGGTGTGGACCATGATCAGCCCCTTCTCGCCGGTCTTGCCTGCCATCATCCGATCGCGCGCCGCCTTGATCTTCTTCATCTTCTCGGCGTGGCGGGCCTGCTCTTCGGGGGTGACCGTGTCGGACATGGCGCTTCTCCTTGACAACTCGGGGCGAATGGGCGCATCTCGCACCCTGCTGGTGCCTGTGTAAACAGGTGAAAAGGGAATGTGCAGCCCCGTGCGGGGTCAGGCGCAGCCGCCCCCGCGACCGTGAACCGGAAAGGGCCCCATCGCCACTGGCATCGCGCCGGGAAGGTCGGGGACCGCTGGGCCGCAAGGCCCGAGATCCGCAAGCCGGGAGACCTGCCAGCGAGAAGAGCTTTTGAGACCGGACGGGGTGTGCCGGTGTCGGGATTGGTCCCTGTCGAAGGGCCGCGCCCGTCATCCCCCCGGACAGGAGAGACGATGACCGCGCCCACTGCCCCGACCGAACTGCTTGTCTGCGTGAAATGCCGCAAGGGCATGGACGTCCCCGCCGACGACCGCCGCCCCGGACAGCGTCTGTACGACGAGATCACCGCGCGGGACGCGCCCGAAGGCGTGCGCGTCACCGCCGTCGAGTGCCTGCAGAACTGCGATCTCGGCTGCACCGTCGCGCTGCGGGGCGGCGACCGCTGGACCTATGTGTTCGGCAATGTCGACGAGGCGTCGCATTCCGACATGCTGCTGGAAGGCGCGTCGCTTTATCACCAGACGGCGGACGGGCTGATCCCGTGGCGCCAGCGTCCCGAGCACTTCAAGCGCAACTGCATCGCGCGCATCCCACCCCTGACCCCGCAAACGCAGGAGCCTGCCGAATGACCGATCTTTCGAAACTGCCCGTCACCGTGATCACGGGCTTCCTCGGCTCCGGCAAGACGACGCTGGTCCGCCACCTGATGCAGAACCCGGGCGGCAAGCGCCTCGCGGTCGTCGTCAACGAATTCGGCGATGTCGGCGTGGATGGCGAGATCCTGAAGGGCTGCGCCATCCCCGACTGCCCCGCCGAGAACATCATGGAACTGGCCAACGGCTGCATCTGCTGCACCGTGGCCGACGATTTCATCCCCACCATCGAGGCGCTGATGGCGCTGGAGCCGCGCCCCGATCACATCCTGATCGAGACCTCGGGCCTCGCCCTGCCCAAGCCGCTGCTGAAGGCCTTCGACTGGCCCGATATCCGCTCGAAGATCACCGTCGACGGCGTGATCGCGCTGGCCGATGCCGAGGCCGTGGCCTCGGGCCGCTTCGCCCCCGACGTGGCGCGGGTGGACGCGCAGCGGCTGGCCGACGACAGCCTCGATCACGAAACACCGCTGTCGGAGGTCTTCGAGGACCAGATCAGCTGCGCCGACATCATCCTGCTGACCAAGCCCGACCTTGCCGGTCCCGAGGGTGTGGCCGGGGCCAAGGCGATCATCGCCGCCGAGGCGCCGCGCGTGCTGCCGGTGGTCGAGGTTGCCGAGGGTGTGGTCGACCCGCGCGTCATCCTCGGGCTGGAGGCCGCCGCCGAGGACGACATGGACGCGCGCCCCTCGCATCATGACGGCCACGACGACCACGAGCATGACGATTTCGAGTCGATCGTGGTGGAGCTGCCGGAACTCGACAGCCCCGAGCAGCTGGTCACCGCCATCGAGCGGCTGGCGAACGAGCTGAACATCCTGCGGGTCAAGGGCTATGCCAGCGTCAAGGGCAAGCCGATGCGCCTTCTGGTACAGGCGGTGGGCGCGCGGGTGCGCCACCAGTACGACCGCCCGTGGAAGCCCGGTGAGGCGCGGGTCTCGAAGGTGGTGGTCATCGCCGAACATGACGACGTGAAGCCCGAGGCGATCCGCGCGATCCTTGGCGCGGCGCCGGTCGCCGCCTGATGTAGGGCGGGCCTTGGGCCCGCCGCACGCCCATGCATGTCATCTTTCGCGAAAGCCACGGGCTGGACGAGGCCGACACCCCTCGGGACCTTGCGCAGGACCCGGGCGATCTGGTGGTGCTGTCCTTCTCGGACTCGGACCTTGGGGCCTTTGCGGCGGGCTGGCATCGCGGCGGCGGCGCGAAGCGGATGCCCGCGCTGCGGCTGGCGAACCTTGCGGCGCTGAAGCACCCGCTGTCGGTCGACACCTATGTCGAGCAGACCTTGGCGGGGGCGAAGGGTGTGCTGATCCGGCTGATCGGCGGCGTGCCCTACTGGGCCTATGGGTTGCAACAGGTCGAGGCGCTGTGCCGCGAGAAGGGCATCGCGCTGGCGGTGCTGCCCGCCGACGGGCGGGTGGATGCGCGGCTGGACGCGGTCTCGACCCTGCCGGTCTCCACGCTGCGCCGGTTGCAGCATCTCTGCGACAGCGGCGGCGCGGTGGCGGCGCAGGCGGCGCTGGCGCAGATGGCGCTGGCCTCGGGGCTTTATGCCGGACCGGTGCGAGGCGCCAAGGGCCTGCCGCAGGTCGGCGCATGGACGCCCGAGGAGGGCGTCTGCTGTCCGGCGGTGGCCTTCGGGGCGATTGCCGGAGGGGCTGTCTGCCCCCCGCTCGGACAGGCCGAGCCCCCCGACGGTATTTTGACCAAGAAGAAACCCGGGGCGGTGGTGGTCTTCTACCGGTCTTACCTCGGTGGCGGCGGACCTGGAGCCGGTCGAGGCGGTGATGGAGGGCCTGCGGGCGCGGGGCTTCGAGGTGGCGGCGCTCTTCGTGCCCTCGCTGAAGGCGCCGGAGGCCACGGGCTGGCTGCGGCGGCAGGTGGCGGCGCTGGCGCCGGAGGTGATCGTGAACCTGACCGCCTTTTCCGGGCGTTCGGGCGGCGGGGCCTCGCCGCTGGACGCTGGCGGCGTGCCGGTGTTCCAGTGCGGCGCTGGCGACCTCGGACCGCGAGGCCCGGGACGCGGCGGAGCGCGGCTTGTCCCCGGCGGATCTGGCCATGCACGTGGTGCTGCCCGAGGTGGACGGGCGGATCTTCGGCGGCGTCCTGTCCTTCAAGGAAGCGGGCGAGCGCGACCCGGACCTGCAGTTCTCGCGTGTTGTGCACAGGGTGCATGCGGGCCGTGTCGCGGCCTTCTGTGACCGGGTGGCGGGGTGGCGGCGGCTGGCCGCTGTCCCGGCCGACGCGCGGCGGGTGGCGCTGGTTCTGTCGACCTACCCGGGGCGCGACTGGCAGATGGCCCATGCGGTGGGTCTGGATGCCGTGGCCTCGGCCCGGGCAATGCTGGAGGATCTGCGGGCCGCGGGCCATGCGGTCGAAACCGGGCTGGACGAGGCAACATTGGCCGCGGCCCGGCTGGTCTGGCCCTGGGCGGATTACGCGGCGGCGCTGGACACGCTGCCCGAGACGCTGCGCGCGGATCTGCAGGCCGCATGGGGCGCGCCCGAGGCCGATACCGCCGCGACGCCCGAGGGGATCACCCTGCCGGTGCTGCGGCTGGGCACTGCGCTGGTCGCGCTGCAGCCCGAGCGCGGCGAGGCCGCGAGCCGGGACGACGATTACCACGACCTGTCGCGCGTGCCGCGCCACGGCTACGTCGCCTTCTACCTCTGGCTTCAGCGGCATGCGGATGCGCTGGTGCATATCGGCGCACATGGCACGCTGGAGTGGCTGCCGGGCAAATCCGTCGCCCTGTCCGACACCTGCTGGCCCGAGGCGCTGACCGGCGCCCTGCCGGTACTGTACCCCTTCATCGTCAACGATCCCGGCGAGGCCGCGCAGGCCAAGCGCCGCATCGGCGCGGTGACGCTGGGCCATGTGCCGCCGCCGCTGAAGACCTCGGGCACGCCGGACCGGCTGGCGCGTCTGGAAAGCCTGCTCGACGAGTTCTCCAACGCCGACGGGCTGGACCCGCGGCGGCGCGACCGGCTGCAGCAGGACATCCGAGACGAGGCGCAGGCGCTGGGGGTCGAGGGGGATCTGGGGCTCGACGCCGCCACCTCTCTGGCCGAGGCGATCACGCGGATCGACCGCTTTGTCTGCGACGTGAAGGACAGCGTCTTCGGCGACGGGCTGCATGTCTGGGGGCGGATGTCCGAGGGGCAGGGCGCCTTCGATGCCGGTGCTTCTGCCGAGGCCGAGAGGCGCGCGCTGCCGGATGCGCTGCAGGGTCGCCGGATCGAGCCGGGGCCGGCGGGGTCGCCCTATCGCGGGCGGTCCGACGTGCTGCCCACGGGCCGGAACCTCTTTGCCGTCGATCCGCGCGCCGTGCCGACGCGCAGCGCCTATGCGCAGGGTGTGCGGCTGGGCGAGGAACTGGTGCGCCGCCACCTGCAGGACGAGGGCGACTGGCCCCGGTCCCTTGTGGTCGATCTATGGGGGTCGGCGACGATGCGCACCGCCGGAGAGGACTTCGCCATGGCGCTGCACCTGATGGGCGTGCGCCCGGTCTGGGACAAGGGCGCCGAGCGGGTTTCGGGCCTTGAAGTGCTGCCCATCGCCGAGCTGGACCGGCCCCGGGTGGACGTGACGCTGCGGGTCTCGGGGCTGTTCCGCGACGTCTTTCCGGGGCTCTCCGCGCTTTTCGGGCAGGCGGTCCGGGTGCTGTCCGAGCGTGACGAGGCGGCAGACTGGAACCCCTATGTGGCGCAGCAGGGCGCGCGCGTCTTCGGCCCGGCGCCGGGGCAATATGGCGTGTCCATGGGCGCGCAGCTCGACAGCTATACCGCAGAGGCGCGGCAGGCGGCGGGCGAGGCCCGGCTTGCGGCCTCGTCCTGGGCGCTGGACGGCGCGGACCCGGTGCGCGATCCCGAAGGCCTGCGGGCGCGAGTGCGTGGGGCCGAGGCCTTTGTCCATGCGCAGGACCTGCCCGAGACCGACCTTCTGCTGTCCGAGGACTACGCCAGCCACGAGGCGGGCTTTGCCGCCGCGCAGATGGTGACCGGCGGCAGCGCGCGGCTTTGGCATCTGGACAATACCGACCCGACGCGGCCCCGCGCGCGCGCCCTGTCCGAGGAAATCGCCCGCGTCGTGCAGGCCCGGGCGGCGCATCCGGGCTGGCTGGCGGGCATGCGCCGTCACGGCTTTCGCGGCGCCGCCGAGATCGCCGCGACGCTGGAGAACATGGCCGCTTTCGCTCAGCTTGCGGGGGTGGTGCCCGCGCATCTCTTTGACCTTTATTACGAGGCGACGCTGGGCGACGACGACCTGAGCGCCTTCATGGCAGAGGCCAATCCCGAGGCGCTGCAGGCGATGAAGGATCGCTTTGCCGCCCTGCACGCGGCGGGCCTGTGGCAGACCCGGCGCAACGCCATCCGCGCGGCGCTGGAGGCGGCGGAATGAGCGCGCGTCGATATAGCCGGTCTTGTCGCGAAGCGCGCGGTACGAACCCGGTGACGCCATGAGCGCGCCCGAGATCAAGGGCTGGTGCCCCGGCGCGTGGCGGCCCATGCGCTCGGGCGACGGGCTGGTGGTGCGGGTGCGGCCCTGGCTGGGGCAGATCGACCGGGCGCAGGCGCTGGGTCTGGCGGATCTTGCAGAGCGCCACGGGTCGGGCGTGATTGACGTCACCAGCCGGGCGAACCTGCAACTGCGCGGCATCGACGAGGCGGCGCATCCGGCGGTGATCGAGGGCCTGTCGACGCTGGCTCTGCTGGACGAGACGCCCGAGGCCGAGGCGCATCGCAATATCGTGCTGGACCCCTTCCGCAGCGATCCGGCGCAGGCGGGGCTGGCCATGGCCCTGTCCGAGGCGCTGCAGGGCGCGGAGTTCGCCGCGCTGCCCGGCAAGTTCGGCTTCGTCATAGATGCCGGGGCGGGGCGGCTGGCCGATGTCAGCGGCGACATCCGGATCGAACGCGCGGCCGAGGGGCTGATCCTGCGCGCCGACGGCTGTGCGACGGGGCGCGCCGTGGCCGACATGGACGCGGCGCTTGGCACGGCGCTGGCGCTGACGCGGTGGTTTATCGCCTCGGGCGGCATCGGCGCGGACGGGCGCGGGCGCATGGCGCGGCATGTCGCGGCGCACCCCTTGCCCGCCGATCTGGCCGGAGCGGTTGCCCCGGTTCAGGCGCCTTCCGCGCCGCACCCGGGTGCGCTGCATGAGGGCCTGTGCATCGCCGCCGCCTTCGGGCAGTTCTCGACCGACAGCCTGCGTGCACTGGCCGGGGCGCTGGACGCAGGCCAGCCGATCCGCGTGACACCCTTCCGCATGCTCTTCGTCCCCGGGCTGGCGCAGGCCCCGGCGCACCCCGACCTGATCACCGACCCCGCCGATCCGCTTTTGCGGGTCACCGCCTGCCCCGGGGCGCCCTTCTGCCCGCAGGCCAGCGTCGAAACCCGCCCGCTCGCCCGGCGCCTGGCCGCCGTCACCCCGCTGCCGCTGCATGTCTCTGGCTGTGCCAAGGGCTGCGCCTTGCCCGGCCCCGCGCCGCTGACCCTGACGGGCCGCGACGGTGCATTCGATCTTGTTCGGGGCGGCGCCCCGTGGGATGACCCTGCGCACCGTGGCCTTGACACTGACACCCTCGACCTCCGGACCCTCTGAATGCCCTACGAATACGAGAAAGACGGCGCCGCGATCTACGCCGAGTCCTTTGCCACCATCCGGCGAGAGGCTGAACTCGCGCGCTTTGCCCCGGATGCCGAGCAGGTGGTGGTGCGGATGATCCACGCCGCCGGTCTGGTCGGGCTGGAACGCGATGTCGCGGTCTCTGACGGGATGGTGGGGGCCGCCCGCGCCGCGCTGGAAGCCGGGGCGCCGATCTTCTGCGACGCCTACATGGTCTCGGAAGGGGTGACGCGCAAACGTCTGCCCGCCGACAACGACGTGATCTGCACGCTGCGCGATCCTTCCGTGCCGGATCTTGCGGCCTCTCTGGGCACCACCCGCTCTGCCGCCGCGCTGGAATTGTGGCGGCCCCGGCTGGAGGGCGCGCTGGTGGCCATCGGCAATGCGCCAACCGCGCTGTTTCACCTGCTGGAGATGCTGGAAGACCCGGACTGCCCGCGCCCGGCGGCGATCATCGGCTGCCCGGTCGGCTTCGTCGGCGCGCGCGAATCCAAGGACGCCCTGTGGGAGGCGCTGCCGGTCCCCTCGCTGATCGTGCGGGGGCGGCTGGGTGGCTCTGCCATCACCGTCGCCGCGATCAACGCCATCGCGAGCCGCGCGGAATGAGCGGCGTGATCCACGGCGTCGGCCTTGGCCCCGGCGATCCCGAGCTGATGAGCGTGCGCGCCGACCGGCTGGTCCGCAACGCCCGCCACGTGGCCTTCTTCCGCAAGGCGGGACGCGCTGGCCGCGCGCGCGGCATCGTCGAGGGGATGTTGCATCCCGAGGCGGTCGAGTTCGCCATGGAATACCCGGTGACGACGGAAATCCCGCTGTCCGATCCGCGCTACAACGAAATCCTCTCGGCTTTCTACGCCGACTGCGTGGCGCATCTTCGGGCGCTGGCCGCGCAGGGCGAAGAGGTGGTGGTGCTCTGCGAGGGCGACCCGTTCTTCTACGGTTCCTTCATGCACCTCTACGAGCGGCTCAAGGATGACACCGACGTGCGTGTCGTGCCCGCGATCACCGGCATGTCGGCGGCATGGACCGCGACGGGGATGCCGGTGACATGGGGCGACGACATCCTGTCGGTGCTGATGGGCACGCTGCCCCTTGCGGAACTGACGCGCGGCGCGCTGGACTCCGACGCGCTGGTGGTCATGAAGATCGGGCGCAACCTGCCCAAGATCCGCGAGGCCCTGACGGCGGCGGGCAAGATGGACCGGGCCTGGCTGGTGGAATACGCCAGCATGGAGGGCCAGACCGTTATGCCGCTGGCGCAGGCCTCTGACCGGGTGTCGCCCTATTTCTCCATCGTGATCGTGCACGGGCAGGGGCGGCGGCCATGAGCCCTCTCCTGCATAGGCGCCAGCCAGCGGCAGCTTGCTTGCACAGGCCGCGCCGCGCGGCGGACAGCCGGGCGGCGCGGGGCCTTTCTGTCTCGGCCCGCGCGCTGGCGGTGAAGGCTGCGGAGCGTTCGTCCTGTGCCGCGACCGAAGGACTGCGGCCATGACCGGCTGGGTGGTGATCGCGGGCCTTGGTCCCGGGGCCGAGGCGCTGGTGACGCCCGAGGTTTCCGACGCGCTGGCGCAGGCCACCGATATCGTCGGCTACATCCCCTACGTCCGCCGCGTGACCCCGCGCCCCGGCCTGACCCTTCACGAAAGTGACAACCGCGTGGAACTGGACCGCGCCCGCCACGCGCTGGAGATGGCGCAGGGCGGCAAGAGCGTGGTCGTGGTCTCGTCCGGTGATCCCGGCGTCTTTGCCATGGCCGCGGCGGTCTTCGAGGCGGTCGAGGCCGAACCCGCCTTTGCCGCGCTGGATATCCGCGTGCTGCCCGGCATCACCGCGATGCTGGCGGCGGCGGCGCGGGCGGGGGCGCCGCTGGGCCACGACTTCTGCGCGATCAACCTGTCCGACAACCTCAAGCCCTGGGCGCTGATCGAGAAACGCCTGCGGCTGGCGGCTGAGGGCGATTTCGCCATGGGCTTCTACAACCCGCGCTCGGCCTCGCGGCCCGAGGGTTTCGTGCGCACGCTGGCGGTCCTGCACGAGACCTGCGAGCCGGAGAGGGTGGTGATCTTCGCCCGCGCCGTCTCTACCGCCGAGGAAGCGATCCGCGTGGTCGCCCTGAAGGACGCCACGCCGGATATGGCGGACATGCGGACTGTCGTGCTGGTGGGGTCTTCGCGCACGCGGGTGATCCCGCGTGACGGCGCGCCCTTCGTCTACACGCCGAGGTTCACCCCGGCATGAGCGATCCAGTCCAGAACCGCTGCGGTCTCGTGCAGCTCGGTCCGTGGCGGCAGGGCGGGGCGGTCGATCATCACCACCGGCAGGCCCGTGGCCCGCGCCGCGTCCAGCTTGGCCCGCGCGCCGCTGCCGCCCGCGTTCTTGGACACCACAAGGTCGATGCCGTGGCGCTGCATCAGGGCGCGGTCACCCGCTTCGGTGAAGGGCCCGCGCGAGACCTCGACGGCGCAGTCCGGGAAGGGCAGCGCGGCCTCGGGCGGATCGACGAGGCGCAAGAGATAGAAATGCTGCGGGTTCGGGGTGAAGTCCTCCAGATGCATCCGGCCCACGGCCAGCATGACCCGGCGCGGCGGGCCGTTCAGGGCGGCGACGGCGGCGGGAATGTCCGCGACGGCCTGCCAGTTGTCGCCCGCACCGGGCTGCCGGGCCGGGCGCGTGAGGGCGGCCAGCGGCACGCCGGTGCGCTGCGCGGCCTCGACCGCATGGGCGCTCATCTGCGCGGCAAAGGGATGCGTGGCGTCGATGACATGGGTGATTTCCTGCGTGCGCAGGTAGGTGGCAAGGCCCTCGGTGCCGCCGAAGCCGCCGATGCGGTGCGGCAGGGCGGTGGGATAGGGGCGTTCGACCCGTCCGGCATAGGACACGATGCCCTGGTGGCCCGCAGCCGCCACGGCATCCGCCGGGCGGCGCGCCTCTGTGGTGCCGCCGAGGATCAGGAGGTTGGGTGACATGGGCAAGGCTCCGTGGCTGACCGTGATCGGGCTGGGCGAAGATGGACCGGAAGGCCTGTCGCCCGCAAGCCATGCCGCGCTGGCCGATGCCGAGGTGGTCATGGGGCCGGCGCGGCACCTGTCGCTGGTGCCAGACAGCGGCGCCGAGCGGATCGTCTGGCCGGTGCCCTTCTCGGAGGGGCTGGCGCTGCTGCGCGGGCTGGCGGGGCGGCGCGTTGCGGTGCTGGCCTCGGGCGACCCCTTCTGGTTCGGCGCGGGCTCGGTGATCGCGCGGGAGTTCGAGGCCCATGAGTGGCGGGCGCTGCCGGGGGTCTCGACCTTCTCGCTGGCGGCGGCGCGGATGGGCTGGGGGCTGGAGGGCACGCTCTGCCTTGGCCTGCATGCGGCGCCTCTGACGCGGCTGCGACCGCATCTGGCGCGGGGCCAGCGGGTGATCGCGCTGCTGCGCGACGGTGCGGCGGTGGCGGAGCTTGGCGCCTACCTGACCGGCCTGGGCTTCGGCGCCTCGGCCCTGACGGTGATGGAGGCGCTTGGCGGCCCGCGCGAACGGATGACGCGGGCGCGGGCGGAAGACCCGCTTGAGGGCTTCGGCCACCCGGTCTGTGTCGCGCTGGAGGTTGCGGGCGAAGGCGCGGCGCTGCACCGCGCCTCGGGGCAGGCGGATGCTGTCTTCGACAGCGACGGGGCGCTGACGAAACGACCCGTGCGGGCGCTGACGCTTTCGGCGCTGGCGCCCGGGGCGGGCGAGATGTTGTGGGACATCGGCGGCGGTTCGGGCTCGATCGGGATCGAGTGGCTGCTGTCGCACCCCGCCACGCAGGCCGTGGCCGTCGAGATGCGCCCCGAACGCGCCGCCCGCATCCGCGCCAATGCCGCCGCGCTGGGTGTCGACCGTTTGCAGGTGGTCGAGGGCCGCGCGCCAGAGGCTTTGGGCGACCTGCCGCGCCCGGATGCGGTCTTCGTCGGCGGCGGGCTGTCCGAGGCCCTTCTGGAGCAGCTGGCCGCGATGCCCGGTGTGCGGCTGGTGGTGAATGCCGTGACGCTGGAATCCGAGGCGCTGCTGGCCGCATGGCAGGCGCGGCTGGGCGGCACGCTTCTGCGCATCGAACTGGCCGAGGCGGGCGCGCTGGGAACACGGCGCGGTTGGAAGGCGTCATACCCCGTGGTTCAATGGAGTGTGACGACATGATCATCGCGGGGTTCGGATTTCGTTCAGAGGTCTCGGAAGAGGCCCTGATGGAGGCGCTGGAACTGGCGGGCGGGTTGCGTGCGCAGAAGATCGCCACGGCGGGGGACAAGGCCGTTGCAACGGCCTTCGTCGCGCTTGCCGAAAGGGTGGGCCTGCCGGTGGTGGCCGTCCCGCAGGCGGCGCTGCAGGCGCAGGCGGTCGAGACCCAGTCCCGCGCCAGCCTGAAAGAGCGGGGCGTGGGCAGCGTGGCCGAGGCCGCCGCGCTTTACGCCGCCGGAGAAGGCGGGCGGCTGATGGCGCCGCGCGTGGTCTCCAGCGACCGGAGCGCGACCTGCGCATTGGCCGAGGGGCCGGGAAGAGGAGAGAGCCTGTGACAGTCCATTTCATCGGTGCCGGACCGGGTGCGCCCGACCTGCTGACCCTGCGCGGGCGCGACCTGATCGCCGCCTGCCCGGTCTGCCTTTACGCCGGGTCTCTGGTGCCCGAAGCGGTGCTGGGGCACTGCCCCGAGGGCGCCGAGGTGGTGAATACCGCGCCGATGGATCTGGACGCGATTGTCGCGCGCATGGCCGAGGCGCATGAGGCCGGGCAGGACGTGGCGCGGCTGCATTCCGGCGACCTGTCGGTCTGGTCGGCCATGGGCGAGCAGGTGCGGCGCCTGCAGGCCCTTGGCATCCCCTACACGGTGACGCCGGGCGTGCCGTCGTTTTCCGCCGCCGCCGCCGCGCTGGGGCAGGAGCTGACCCTGCCGGGGCTGGGCCAGTCGGTGGTTCTGACGCGCACGCAGGGCCGCGCCTCGGCCATGCCCGCGGGCGAGACGCTGGAGAATTTTGGCCGCACCGGCGCGACGCTGGCGCTGCACCTGTCGGTGGGGAACCTGCCGAAGGTGGTCGCGGAACTGGTGCCGCATTACGGGGCCGACTGCCCGGTGGCGGTGGTCTACCGCGCGTCCTGGCCGGACGAACGGGTGATCCGCACCACGCTGGTGCGGCTGGAGGCGGATATCGACGCGGGCATCTCGCGCACGGCGCTGATCCTCGTGGGGCCGGCGCTGGCGGCGGAGGGCTTTGCCGAGAGCCGTCTCTATGCGGCGGATTACGACCGGCGCTATCGTCCGCAGACGGCGGAGAGCCCCCGGTCGGAGTGGCGCCATGGCGATGACTGACGCGGGCGTGACCGGCGCGGGGATGCCTGACGGCGCGGTGGCTGAGGTGGCGATGCGGGACATGGGGGCGCGGCTCCCCTTGGCCTGCGGCCAATTCCCCCCGGGATATTTCCAGACAGAAGAAACAGGGGCGTCGCGATGAGTTTTGCGCCGGGTGTGATGGTCTCGGCCCCGTCCTCGGGGACGGGCAAGACCACGGTGATGCTGGGGCTTCTCAGGGCCTTTGCCGAGGACGGGCTGGCGGTGCAGCCCTTCAAGTCGGGGCCGGATTACATCGACCCGGCCTTTCACCGGGCGGCCTCGGGGCGGGCGTCGTTCAACCTTGATACCTGGGCCATGGGCGAGGGCTTGCTGGCGGCCGTGGCGGGGCAGGCGGCGGGGGCGGACCTCTGCGTCGGTGAAGGGTCCATGGGGCTGTTCGACGGCGTGGCGACGCGGGGGTGCGTCGGCTACGGATCCAGCGCCGAGACCGCGCGGCGCATGGGCTGGCCGGTGGTGCTGGTGCTGGATGTGGGCGGGCAGGCGCAGTCGGCGGCGGCCACGGCGCTGGGGTTTCGCAGCTATATGCCCGAGCTGCCCTTTGCCGGGGTGATCCTGAACCGCGTGGCCTCGCCGCGCCACGAGCGTCTGACGCGTCTGGGCATGGAGCGGGCGGGCCTGCCGGTGCTGGGCGTGCTGCCGCGGCGCGGCGATCTGACCCTGCCGGAGCGGCACCTGGGGCTGATCCAGGCGGTGGAGCATCCCGACCTGGAGGCGGCGATTGCGGGCTATGCCGCCTTCCTGCGCGAGCATGTGGACCTGGAGGCGATCCGGGCGGCGGCTGCTGGTGCGGGGGCCGTTTCGGGGGCTCTGCCGCGCCCGCCTGCGCAGCGCATCGCGCTGGCGCAGGACGCCGCCTTTTCCTTCACCTACCCGCATCTTCTGGAAGGTTGGCGGCAGGCGGGGGCCGAGATCCTGCCCTTCTCGCCGCTGGCCGACGAGGCGCCCGATGCACGCGCCGACCTGGTCTGGCTGCCCGGCGGCTATCCCGAGCTGCATGCCGGGCGGCTGGCGGCGGCGGAGACCTTCCGGGCGGGCATGCTGGCCCATGCGCAGACGCGGCCCGTGCATGGCGAATGCGGCGGCTACATGGCGCTGGGTGAGGCGCTGATCGACAAGGAGGGCCTGCGGCACCGGATGCTGGGGCTGCTGGGGCTTGTGACCTCCTACGAGAAACGCAAGTTCCATCTGGGCTACCGGCGCGCGGTCCTGACGGCGCCGATGCCGGGCTTCGCGGTGGGCGCGGCGCTGCGGGGACACGAGTTCCACTACTCGACCATCCTCGAACAGCCCGATGCGCCGCTGGCCGCCGTGGCGGATGCGGATGGCACCCCTGTGCCCGAGACCGGATCGGTGCGCGGCGGCGTCACCGGCACCTTCTTCCATCTCATCGCCGGAGAGGCCTCATGACCGGCTTCGTCAGCTTCGTCGGCTCGGGGCCGGGCGACCCGGAGCTTCTGACGCTGAAGGCCGTGGACCGGCTGAAGCGGGCCGATGCGGTGCTCTTCGACGACCTGTCCTCGGGGCCGATCCTGTCGCATGCGCGGCCCGGTGCCGATCTGGTCGGCGTGGGCAAGCGGGCCGGGCGGCCCTCGCCCAAGCAGGATCACGTCAGCCGCCTCTTGGTGGATTACGCCAGCGAGGGCGGGCGGATCGTGCGGCTGAAATCCGGCGACAGCGGCCTCTTCGGGCGGCTGGAGGAGGAACTGGTCGCCCTGCGCGCGGCGGGCATCCCCTACGAGATCATCCCCGGCGTGCCCTCTGCCGTGGGGGCGGCGGCGGCCTGCGGCATTCCGCTGACCCGGCGGCTGACGGCGCGGCGGGTGCAATTCGTCACCGGCCACGATGCCTCGGGCGCGCTGCCCGAGGATATCGACCTGAAGGCGCTGGCGGACCCGCTGGCCTGCACCGTGGTCTTCATGGGCAAGCGCACCTTCCCGGCGCTGGCCGCCGCGCTGATGGCAGAGGGGCTGCCCGGCACGACCCCGGCGATCCTTGCCGAGGCGGTCTGGACGCCGGAACAGGTGCTGACACGCGCGACCGTGGCCGGGCTGGCCGAGCGGCTGGCCGGAGAGACCGGCACGCGCCCGGCGCTGATCCTCTACGGGCCGCTGGCCGAGATGGGCGTGGGCTTCGACGAGGGTGCGGCGTGAGGGATCTCTGGCTGATCGGCATCGGCACCGGCAATCCCGAGCATGTGACGCTGGAGGGGATGCGGCTGTTGCGCGAGGCGGCGGTGGTGCTGATCCCCCGCAAGGGGGCCGCGAAGGATGACCTTGCCACGCTGCGGCTGGCGATCCTGCGGGCGGCGGGGGCCGAGGCGCGGGTGCTGCCCTTCGACATGCCGGAACGCGACCCGGCGCTGCCCTATCAGGACCGCGTTGCCGCATGGCATGACGAGATCGCGCGGCGCTGGATCGCGGCGCTGGAGGGTGCGCCCGAGGGGCCGGTGGCCCTGCTGGTCTGGGGTGATCCGGGGCTTTATGATTCGACGCTGCGGATTGCGGAGCGGCTGGTGCCTGCGCCCGCCGTGCGGGTGGTGCCGGGGGTGACGGCCCTGCAGGCGCTGACCGCGGCCCATGCGATCCCCTTCAATACGGTGAACGGGGCGGTGACGGTCACCACCGGGCGGCGGCTGCGCGACCATGGCTGGCCGGACGGCGCCGAGACGGTGGTGGTGATGCTGGACGGCGAATGCAGCTTTCAGGCGCTGGAACCCTCGGGGCTGACGATCTGGTGGGGCGGTTTCCTTGGCATGGCGGAGCAGGTTCTGGAAAGCGGCCCGCTGGCCGATGCCGGGCCACGCATTGTCCGCGCGCGGGCCGAGGCGCGCGCGCGGCATGGCTGGATCATGGACACCTACCTGCTGCGGCGGGAGATGGGATAAGACCCCCTCCTGCGGTGCCTCGGGGTCACGGCCCGCGCGTGCCGTGGCCATCCCGGGCTGCAACCCGGCGCCACTGCCTTGCCCGGCCTATCCGGGCACGATCCGGCCCGCCTCCAGCCGCAGGGCGTCGGGCGCGATCCGTTGCCGGAAGGCCGGGTCGTGGCTGACCAGCAGGATCGCCTGCGGCAGGGCCTGCAGGATCTCCACCAGCCGGGCCTCGTTCTTCTGGTCCAGCGCATTGGTCGGCTCGTCCAGCAGCAGCGCTTCGGGCTCCATCGCCAGCACCGTGGCCAGCGTCACTAGGCGTTTCTCGCCGCCCGACAGCTTGTAGGTCACCCGGTCGCGCAGGTGGCGCAGGTCGAGGTCGTCCAGCACGCGGTCGACCAGGGCCAGCGCCTCGTCGCGGCTCTTGCCGAGGTTCAGCGGGCCGAAAGCCACGTCCTCGGCCACCGTGGGGCAGAAGAGCTGGTCGTCGGCGTCCTGAAACACCAGCCCGACGCGGCGGCGGACCTCGTGGAAGTCGGCCTCGGCGCGGCGGGGCAGACCGAAGGCCGTGACCGTCCCGGCATTCGGGCGTTGCAGCCCGAGCGCGATCAGCAGCAGCGTCGATTTGCCCGCGCCATTCGCGCCGACCAGGGGAAAGCCGTTGCCCTTCGGCCAGCGCAAGGCTGGCGCCGTCGAGGATCGGCGGCTGGCCGGGATAGCCGAAACGGATGTCGTCGAGGGCGATCAGCGCCATGTCATGTCCAGTCCCAGAAGCGCCGCACAGGCAAGGCCCGCGAGGGCGGCAAAGCGCCAGTCGGCGGCGCCCAGCCGGAAGTCCTGCAGCAGCATCATGCGCCCGGTGAAGCCCCGGCACTTCATCGCCGCAAGCACCCGTTCCGAGCGGTCGATGGCGCGCACCAGCATCATGCCGACAAGATAGCCGTAGCTGCGGTAGCTGTGCCAGTTGGTGCCGGGGCGAAAGCCGCGCACCTTCATGGCGGCGCGCAGCCGCAGGTATTCCGCCCGCAGCACCTCGACGTAGCGGATATTGAACATCATCAGGTGCACCAGCGTCTCGGGCACCTTCATCCGGTAAAGCGCATGGCCCAGGGTCACCGGCTCCAGCGTGCCGACCAGCACCAGCAGCACCAGCACCACGGCATTCGCGGTCAGGCCGATCTCCACCGCGCGGGCGAGGCCCTGCCATGTGGCCGGAAAGCCCCAAAGCGTGAAGATCGCGTCGCCCGGCACGGTGAAGGGCAGAAGCGCCAGCATGAAGAAGATGAAGCTGTCCATCATCGCCACCCGCTTCAGCGTGCGCCGGACCGGCAGCCGCGCCATGAGCAGCAGAAGCAGCGCGCAGGCCAGCGCCGCCGTCAGGGCGGGCAGGCCCGACAGGGCCACCGTGACCACCGCAAAGAGGCAGGCCACGGCGATCCGCATCCGGGGGTCCAGCCGTTCGAGCACGGCGGGAAAGCCGCCGGGCGGGATGGTCGGGTCCAGCGGAGCGGCAGCCTGCGAAAAGCTGTGGCTCATGCGGCCTCCTTCAGCTTGCGCCGCGCGGCAAGGTAGAACCCAAGGCCGAAGAGGCCCGCGATATAGCCCATGCCGCCAAGGATCGACTGAAGGTCGTTCTTCTCGCGGTAGGCGGCGATCTCGCGGCGCAGGGGGCGCATCTCGTCGCGCACGATCCCGGCGAGGGTGGCGCGCTGCTGGTCGCTCAGCGTGGCGCCGGGCGCCGGGGTCTCTGCCGCCGCCTCCGGGGTCCGGGGGCTCAGCGGCTCTTGTCCGAGGATCGCCGCCACCTCTTCGGCGGGCATGGTCACGTCTGCGACGTGACCGGCGCCGAGATTGGCGTGGAACCTGTGGGCCACGGGCTGTGCGGGCGTGAAGACGAAGAAGCCGTCCGCATCCGTCACCGCGGTTCCCAGTTCCGCGCCGTCCGGGCCGAAGACCGTGACGGTCTCGCCGACGGCCATGGTGCCGTTGGAAAAGCCGATCTCTCCCTCGATGGCATCGCCCGAGGGAAAGACCGAGGCGATGACCTTATGGGCCAGCGCGGGCAGGGGCAGGGCGCAGAGCGCAAGGGTCAGGGCAAGGCGTCTCATGTCCGGGTCTCCGCGAAGGTGGTGAAGAGTTCCGGTTTCACCCGGCGCGCCAGCAGCACCGCGAAGGCGGTCAGGAAGCCCTCGACCACCATGACCGGGATATGCGCCACGAAGACCAGATGCGCGGCGGCGATGAAGGCATCGCCCGAAAGCGCCAGCGAGGCCGCGACCATCGTGGTTGTCGCGGCGATGGCGAAAGCGCCGCCGATCCCGGCCCAGAGTGCCGCCGACAGCGGGCTGCCGCGCCGGATCATCGGGCCGAACAGCAGACCGGCCAGCACAGCGGGCAGCGCGATGTTCAGCGCGTTCACGCCAAGCACCGTCAGCCCGCCGAAGCCGAAGAAGACCGCCTGCAACAACAGCCCGACAAAAAGCGCCGGAAAGGCGGCCCAGCCAAGCACCAGCCCGGCCAGGCCGTTCAGGATCAGGTGGACGGAGGAGGGCCCGATCGGCACGTGGATCAGCGAGGCCACGAAGAAGCTGGCCGACAGCACGCCCGCTGCCGGAATGCGCTCCAGCGTCAGCGCGCGCAGGCCCATGGCCACGCCCCCGGCCGCCAGAACGGCGCCGCCGATCACGACCGGGTTGGCAAGGGCTCCGTCCACGATATGCATGGCGTTATTCCATGTCCCGGGCGCGGATCCAGATCACCGCATCCTGGCTGAGTTCCTTGCCCTCGTGTTCGGTGTCCGGTCCGCTGCCAAGCGCGGCAAAGCCCCAGTAGCCGGCCTTGGGCACGCCGAAGGTGAAATAGCCATTGGCATCGCTGATCGCGACGACGGCCCCGCCGGGCATGGGTTTGGCCTGCGGATCGCTGGCGGCATTGGTCTCGAACGAGGGTTCGGCGGCCATGTACTCGATCTCGATCTCGGCGCCCGCGACGGGTTCGCCCTCGGACAGCACCTGCCCGGTGAAGGTCGAGCCGGTGATGACGTTGTAGGGTTTGTTCAGCGGCAGGATCTCTGTCTTCAGGCCCTGCGGCTGGTCCCAGTCGGTGGGCAGCTCGTTGCGGTTCAGGTAGGCCTTGGTGATCTGCTGGATGTAGAGATCCTCGGTTTCCTCGTAGTAGGGCTGCGGCACCGTCACCAGCACGTAGTCGCCCGAGCGTTTCACCGGCACCGCGCCGATGAAGGCCGGGTTCTCGTTCTCGCCGCCGTTGAAGGTCGAGGGCGTCAGCGTATCCATCAGGTCGATCTTCTCGCCGTTGTGGATGGCGTAGAATTCCTGCGGCTTGTCCAGCGCCATGACGTGGCCCACGGTCATCGGGTGCCAGAAGATCAGCTTGACCGGCACGTCTCCGGGGCGGTCGATCATGGTGTCGGTGGTGTATTGCAGCAGGAAATGCGCCTGCGCGGCAACGGGAAGAAGGGCGGCCGCAGCGGCCAGCATAAGGGATTTCATCGGGTCGGTCTCTCCCGGCGCCTCACCCGGCGCATGGCTTTTGAACGCCAGAGAGGGCCGTGACCCGGAAGGAAAGGGCGAGGGCGCCCGGCACCGATCCAGGCCAGACGCGCACCCCGGCGTCCGGTGGCAGCGCCCCGTCCGAAGGGGCGCCCGACCGGCAGGTCTCCTGGCTTGCGGGTCGTCACCTTGGGCCTGCCTTCCCGGATTGCTCCAGTGGCGTCTTGGCCCGGCTCGCCGCTTACAGTTGCGGGGGCAGCTGCCGGTTTGGCCCGGATGGGCCGCACGGCATTCCCTCTTTCCCCCGGCGCGGATGACCCCCGCCGGGACCGGTCCCGACTTGGGTAGTCGCAACGCCGCAATGCGTCAACGGGATTCGCCGGGCGGGGTGTGGAGGCCTGTGCCGGGAGGTGTCGGCGGGCGGCGCGGGGCGGCGGGGACAGGCCCGGTGTGGCGCGCCCGGCTGTCTTGCGACGCGGCATGGCGGTCTGCGCCCCGGGGGCGGGGTCTGTCGGTCGGGGGCGCATGGCCCGGGCAGGCGCCTGGCAGGCACGTGGCGGCGGCTTTCCTTCGCCGCGCTGCGCGCCTATGGGAGGGGCATGACGACGCGTTCCATCCTCATCACCGGCTGTTCCTCGGGCATCGGCTTCGACGCCGCCCATACCTCGGCCGGGCGCGGCTGGCAGGTCTTTGCCGCCTGCCGGCAAGAGGCCGACTGCGCGCGGTTCCGGGCCGAGGGCTTCATCAGCCCGCGCATCGACTACACCGATGAGGCCAGCATCGGCGCGGGCCTTTCCGAGGTGCTGGAGCACACGGGCGGGCGACTGGATGCGCTGTTCAACAACGGCGCCCATGCGACCCCGGGCGCGCTGGAGGACCTGCCCACCGACGCCCTGCGCGCGATCTTCGAGGCCAATGTCTTTGGCTGGCACACGCTGACGCGCCGGGTGATCCCGGTGATGCGGGCGCAGGGCCACGGGCGGATCGTGAACCACTCGTCGGTGCTGGGGCTGGTGGTGATGCCCTGGCGCGCGGCCTACAATGCCTCGAAGTTCGCGGTGGAGGGGCTGACCGACACGCTGCGGATCGAGATGCGCGACACGCCGATCCATGTGGTCACGCTGAATACCGGGCCGGTGACCACGAAGATCCGGGAGAACTCTATCCCGCATTTCGAGCGCTGGGTGGACTGGCGCGCCTCGCCGCGCCGCGCGCAATACGAGGCAACCCTGCTGAAGCGTCTCTACGAAAGCCGTGGCGGCCCGGACCTTTTCGAACTGCCGCCCTCTGCGGTGACGGCGAAGCTGCTGCGGGCGCTGGACAGCCCGACCCCGCGACCCCGCTACTACGTCACCCGGGCGACGCACCTGATGGGGGCGGCGCGGCGGCTGCTGCCGACCCGGGGGCTCGACTGGCTGATCGCCAAGGGCTGAGCCTGCGACGCCAAGCGCGGTTCGCTTTTGCCCGCGTCTCCGCTATGTGGCAGGCAAAGCACTGGAGACCCCCATGTTACAGGACCCGCTCTTCATCGTCGTCGCGCTCGCCATGCTGGGTGTCGTGGCGATCCTGCTCTTCGGCATTGGCAGTTTCGCCAAGGGCGGGGCGTTCAACCGCAAATACGCCAACAAGGCGATGCGCTGGCGGATCATCGCGCAGTTCGCGGCGGTCTGCCTGATCCTGCTGTTCGTTTTCATTCGCCGGGGAGGCTGATCCATGGTTGTGCTCAACAAGATCTACACGCGCACGGGTGACAAGGGCGACACCGCCCTGGGCAATGGCACGCGGGTGCCGAAGTTCGCGGGCCGGGTGGAGGCCTATGGCACGGTCGACGAGCTGAACGCGGTTCTGGGGGTGGCGCGGCTGTCCGCCGGGGGCGATGTGGACGCCATGCTGTCGCGCATCCAGAACGACCTGTTCGACCTCGGCGCCGACCTCTGCCGCCCCGAGATGGAAAAGGACGCCACGGCGGAGTACCCGCCGCTGCGGGTCACCGACGCGCAGGTGGTCCGGCTGGAAAACGAAATCGACGACATGAACGCGGGGCTGGAACCGCTGCGCAGCTTCATCCTGCCGGGCGGCTCGGCGCTGTCGGCGCATCTTCACATGGGCCGCACGGTGGCGCGCCGGGCCGAACGGCTTGCGGTGGCGCTGTCGGCGGAAGAAAGCGTCAACCCGGCGGCGGTGAAATACCTCAACCGCCTGTCGGACTGGTTCTTCGTCGCGGCCCGTGTGGCCAACGACAACGGCAAGGCCGACGTCTTGTGGGTCCCGGGAGCGAACCGCGCATAGCGCGGCAGACCGTCCGGGGGACGGTCTGGAGACCGGGCGGGCGGAGCCCCGGCCCGGCGGGCGGGAGCGAACCGCGCATAGCGCGGCAGACCGTCCGGGGAGGGGCTGGCGACCGGGAGGGCGGAGCCCCGGCCGGTGAGGGCGGGAGCGAACCGCGCGTAGCGCGGCAGACCGTCCGGGGAGGGGCTGGCGACCGGGAGGGCCCCATTTCTGGGGCGGGAAGCCGCTTTGAAGCGGCTTTGTGAACCGGCTTCGAAGCCGCTTCGGGAACGCTCTGCGCAGAGCGTTCAGAAAGGCCCTTCGAAGGGCCTTCAGGCTCACAGAGGATCGGCTTCCAGCCAGACGCCGCCCTCGGGGCGCAGGGTGAGGATCATCACCGGGGACGGGTTGCGGCCCGGCACGGCGCGGAAGCGGAAGTTGGCCAGAAGCGTCGCGAGAATGATCACCGCCTCCTGCAGGGCGAAGCTGGCGCCGATGCAGATGCGGGGGCCGTCGCCGAAGGGCAGGTAGGCGTAGCGCTCGGGTTTCCCCCTCCCAGCGCTCGGGGCGGAAGGCATCGGGCGCCTCCCACAGCATGTGATGGCGGTGCAGCGCGTAGATCGGGATGATCACCGTATCGCCCCTGCGGATCTCGCGCCCGCCCAGCCTGTCCGCCGCCTGTGCCGTGCGCGAGACCATCCCGGCGGGCGGGTAAAGCCGCAGCGCCTCGTCCGCCACGTGGCGCACGAAGGGCAGGCGCTCCACGTCCTCGCCCTCGGCCACCCCGTCCGAGACGACCGAGAGGACCTCTTCGCGCGCCTGCTCCTGCGCCTCCCGGTCGAAGGCCAGCAGATAGAGCGACCAGGCCAGCGTCAGCGCCGTCGTCTCGTGGCCCGCGACGATGAAGGTCAGCAGGTTGTCGCGCAACTCCGGCACCGACATCCGCCGCTGCGTTTCCGGGTCCTCGCCCGCAAGCAGCAGGTCGAGCAGGTCGGGCACCCCCTCGGGACCGCGGTCGGCGCGGGCCTCGACCGCCTTGTCGGCGACGCGCTTCATCTGTGCCACGCCGCCCACCGACAGCATGCGCATGGGCCGGGGCACCCAGTCGGGCACCCCCAGCAGGTCAAGGATGGAGATCTTGCCGGCCTCGCTGATGTAGCCGTCTATCGCCTTGTGCACGCCGTCGCGGTCAAAGGCGCGGTCGCCGGAAAAGGTCACGTCGGAGATCACGTCGAAGGTCGTTGTCACCATCTCTTCGAGGAGATCCACCGCCCGTGGCCCGGCCCCCGCGATCCGCGCGACCGCGCGTTCGGCGGCGCGCGACATGACCGGCGCGAGGTTCATCACGTTGCGATGCGAGAACACCGGCGCGGCGGCACGCCTCTGCCAGCGCCAATGCGCGCCCTCGGCGATGAACAGCGACTCGCCGATGGCCGGGCGCAGCAGGTTCTTGGTGACCCGCGACTTGGGATAATTGTCGAGGTTCTCCAGCAGCATCCGCCGGATCGCCGCCGGATCCATGACCATGTGCCAGCGCGTTCCGGTCTTGCCGGACAGCATGGGCTGGCGGGTCGCGATCTCGGGGATGATCGACAGCACGTTGCGGCGCGTGGCCTGAAGGCTGCCCCAGACACCCGAGGGCCGCGTGTTCAGCGGCACCCGGACGGGGGTGCGGTCATGGACCGGCGGGCTGGGGACGGTCATCGGGTGGCTCCCTTGCAACGTTTGAGAAGATAGGCGCGCGGGGACCGGGGGCAAAGCCCTTGTGCGATTGCGCCGCACCCGGTGCCGGGGTATCCCGGCCCCCGTTCGAGACCCCGGGGGGACCGAGATGATCCGTATTGCCGCCATCCTGTCGCTGGCCCTTGGCCTTGCGGCCTGCACAGATGCCACCAAGGACCTTGCCGGTCCGACAGAGCCGCTTGGCACCTTCAAGCTGGGCCATGCCGAGGTCGTGGCGCCGGCGCCCCAGCAGCTGCTGGTGTCGCGCTCGGCCACGCCCGAAGAGTGGGTCGCGACCGTCGACAGCGCCTTCGAAGAGCGCTTTCGCCGCTTCGAGGGCGACAAGTTCTACCATCTTGGCATCAAGGTAGAGGCCTACTCGCTGCCGCCGCCGGTGGTGCCGGGCAAGTCCGCGCTGCAGCTTCTGGTGACGGTCTGGGACGACGAGGCCGCCCGCAACGCCCCCGAGGGGCAGGCCAGCGCCCGGGCCAAGATGAACGCCGAACCCTACGTGGTGAACGTCATCCAGGTCTTCGAATCGCGCCTGCAACTGACCCGCGAAGAGCAGATGCAGCGGCTGGCAGAGACCGGCGCGCTGGAGGTCGAGCGCCGGCTGCGCGAGCAGCAGGCGACGGAAGGCTGGTTCGGCGGGCTGCCGGAGCCCGCGCCAGAGCCCTCGATGTCGGCAAAGGCCGTGCCCGAGGCGGTCGTCGCAGAGTGAGCGCAGGGGCAGGCGGCCTTTGCCCCGCCTGCATCAAGCGCTTGATTTTTCCGCTCCGACTCTCTAAACGGCCCGCGATGAAAACCGTGGGCCGAGGCTATGGCCCAGTCAATCGCGAGGCGTCTGAGAGATGGCAAAGGCAAAGTTTGAACGCGGCAAGCCGCACTGCAACATCGGCACGATCGGTCACGTCGACCACGGCAAGACGACGCTGACGGCGGCGATCACCAAGTACTTCGGTGACTTCCGCGCCTACGACCAGATCGACGGCGCGCCCGAAGAGAAGGCCCGCGGTATCACGATCTCGACCGCACACGTCGAGTACGAGACCGAGAACCGTCACTACGCGCACGTCGACTGCCCCGGCCACGCCGACTACGTGAAGAACATGATCACCGGTGCCGCCCAGATGGACGGCGCGATCCTGGTGGTGAACGCAGCCGACGGCCCGATGCCGCAGACCCGCGAGCACATCCTGCTGGGCCGCCAGGTGGGTATCCCCGCCATGGTCGTGTTCATGAACAAGGTTGACCAGGTCGACGACGAAGAGCTGCTCGAGCTCGTCGAGATGGAAATCCGCGAACTGCTCTCCGCCTACGACTTCCCGGGCGACGACATTCCGATCATCGCGGGCTCCGCTCTGGCGGCGATGGAAGGCCGTGACCCGGAAATCGGCGAGAACAAGATCCGCGAACTGATGGCGGCCGTGGACGAGTACATCCCGCAGCCGGCACGCGCGATCGACCAACCCTTCCTGATGCCGATCGAAGACGTCTTCTCGATCTCGGGCCGCGGTACGGTTGTGACCGGTCGTGTCGAGCGTGGCGTGATCAACGTGGGCGACGAAATCGAGATCGTGGGCATCCGCGACACCTCGAAGACCACCTGCACCGGCGTCGAGATGTTCCGCAAGCTGCTGGACCGCGGTGAAGCGGGCGACAACATCGGCGCGCTGCTGCGCGGTGTCGACCGTGAGGGCGTCGAGCGTGGCCAGGTTCTGTGCAAGCCGGGTTCGGTGAAGCCGCACACGAAGTTCGAGTGCGAGGTCTACATCCTGACCAAGGAAGAAGGTGGCCGTCACACGCCGTTCTTCAAGAACTACCGTCCGCAGTTCTACTTCCGCACCACCGACGTGACCGGCACGGTCGAGCTGCCCGAGGGCACCGAGATGGTGATGCCGGGCGACAACCTGAAGTTCAACGTCGAGCTGATCGCCCCCATCGCGATGGAAGACGGCCTGCGCTTCGCCATCCGCGAAGGTGGCCGCACCGTCGGTTCGGGCGTCGTGTCGAAGATCGTCGAGTAATCACAGCTTTGCTGTGATGGTGGCGACAGTGCCTTCGGCCCTGGCCGAAGGTCACGAGAGCCACTCGGTGAAGATACGAAAGGGCGCCCCAAGGGGCGCCCTTTCTGCTTGGTGGCAGGTCTTTCGGGGGCGTGCTCCCCGTCTTCTTCTGTTATCGCGCAACAACCGCGCCGGGCCGGCGTTACCCCTGCAAGACGAGAACCGAAGGAGACCGTGTATGATGAAGCGAACGACGGCAGCAGCGATCCTCTCCGCCATGCCCATGATGCTCTGGGCGATGGGCGACCAGCCCGATCCCGATGGCTTGCTGGATATCGAGGGGACCCTGCAACAGGGCACCGAATGCCCCCTGATCGTGACCGAGTCCGGCACGGCCTTCGCCCTGTCGATGGGGGACCGGAAATGGGAGCCGGGGCAGCGCGTGCGGGTGCACGGCAGCCTTGTCGAGATGTCCATCTGCATGGAAGGCGAGGGGACCATCGGCGTCAGCGACATCGACCCGCTCTGAGCGTCATCCGACCCCGGTAACGAAAACGCCCCCGCGATCACTCGCGGGGGCGTTCGTTTGTGTCGGTTGTCCCGGGAAGGCCCGGGAGCCGCTTATTCGCGGCTCTCGGGGGTATCCACGATCAGCGTGTCGAACTCGTCGCCACCGACCGCGTCGTCTTCCATCACCGGCGCAGCCAGTGGCTGCGGCGGCTTCGGCTTCTTCCCGGCGCGCCTCGATCACGACGTTGTCGCGATCCTGCGCGATCTTGCGCACCTTCTGCGTCGCGCCACCGGTGCCGGCGGGGATCAGACGGCCCACGATCACGTTCTCCTTGAGACCGATCAGCGTGTCCTTCTTGCCCTGAACCGAGGCTTCGGTCAGCACGCGCGTGGTCTCCTCGAAGGAGGCGGCAGAGATGAACGACCGGGTCTGCAGCGAGGCCTTGGTGATGCCCAGCAGGATCGGTTCGCCCGATGCCGGACGGCTCGCCCTTCTTCTCGGCCTTCGCGTTGGCTTCGTCGAACTCCATCTTGTCGACGTGCTCGCCCTTCAGAAGCGTGGTGTCACCCGAGTCGAGGATCTCCCACTTCTGAAGCATCTGACGAACGATGACCTCGATGTGCTTGTCGTTGATCTTCACGCCCTGAAGGCGATAGACGTCCTGCACCTCGTCGATCATGTAGTTCGCCAGCGCCTCGATCCCCATGATCGAGAGGATGTCGTGCGGCGCCGGGTTGCCGTCCATGATGTAGTCACCCTTCTGGACGAAGTCGCCTTCGACCACCGGGATGTGCTTGCCCTTCGGGATCATGTACTCGCGCGGCTCGAGGCTGTCGTCGGTCGGCTCGATAGAGATGCGGCGCTTGTTCTTGTAGTCCTTCCCGAAGCGCACATAGCCGTCGATTTCGGCGATGATCGCGTGGTCCTTGGGACGACGCGCCTCGAAGAGTTCGGCCACACGCGGCAGACCACCGGTGATGTCCTTCGTCTTCGCGCCTTCGCGCGGGATACGCGCGACGACGTCACCGGCCTTGACCTCCTGCCCGTCTTCACAGGACAGGATGGCGTCCACGGACATCGGGTAGGTGATCGGGTTGCCCGCGTCGTTGCGCACCGGCTCGCCGTCGGCATCCATCAGGATGATCTCGGGCTTGAGCTCGTTGCCCTTGGGCGCCGCCCGCCAGTCGATCACGATCTTCTGGGTCATGCCGGTGGCATCGTCGGTCTCGTCGCGGACGGCAATGCCCGTCACGAGGTCGACGTGCTTCGCGACACCGTCCTTCTCGGCGATGATCGGCAGGGTGTAGGGGTCCCACTCGAACAGCTTGTCGCCGCGCTTGATGTCCTGCCCGTCGGTGACGAACAGCTTCGAGCCGTAGCCCATCTTGTGCGACGCGATCTCTTCGCCCTGATCGTTGACGATGAGCACCTGCATGTTGCGGTTCATCACGATCAGTTCGCCCGCGGCATTGGTGATCACGCCGGGGTTGGCGAACTGGATCTTGCCGTTCTGCGAGGCTTCGAGGAACGAGCGCGAGGAGCCCTGCGCAACGCCGCCCATGTGGAAGGTCCGCATGGTCAGCTGCGTGCCCGGTTCACCGATGGACTGCGCCGCGATGATGCCGACGGCTTCGCCGGTGTTCACGCGGGTACCGCGGGCAAGGTCACGCCCGTAGCAGGTGGCGCAGACGCCCTCTTCGGCCTCGCAGGTCAGCGGCGAGCGGATGCGCGCCGTCTGCAGCCCCGAGTCCTCGATGGCATCGGCCATGCGCTCGTCGATCAGCTCGCCCTGGCGGACCAGCATGTCGCCCGAGATCGGGTGCACAAGGTCCTCTGCCGCGACGCGGCCCAGAACGCGCTCGCCCAGCGTCGCCACCACTTCGCCGTCGTTGACGGCAGCCTCGGCGGTGATCGCCATGTCGGTGCCGCAGTCGATCATGCGAATGATGCAGTCCTGCGCCACGTCCACCAGACGGCGGGTCAGGTAACCCGAGTTCGCCGTCTTCAGAGCCGTATCGGACAGACCCTTCCGGGCGCCGTGGGTCGAGTTGAAGTATTCAAGAACGGTCAGACCTTCCTTGAAGTTCGAGATGATCGGCGTCTCGATGATGTCGCCGTTCGGCTTCGCCATCAGGCCGCGCATCCCGCCCAGCTGCTTCATCTGCGTGACCGAGCCACGGGCACCGGAGTGCGCCATCATGTAGACCGAGTTCGGTTCCATCACGGCACCGGCCTCGTCCCGGCGTTCCGCCGAGATGGTCGACATCATGGCCTCGGTGACCTTGTCGTTACACTTCGACCAGGCGTCCACGACCTTGTTGTACTTTTCGCCCTGGGTGATCAGGCCGTCCATGTACTGCTGTTCGAAGTCCTTCACCTGATCGCGGGTCTCTTCGACGATGTCCCACTTGTTGTCCGGGATCACCATGTCGGCCTTGCCGAAGGAGATACCGGCCTTGAAGGCCTCCTTGAAGCCCATGGACATGATCTGGTCGCAGAAGATCACCGACTCTTTCTGGCCGCAGTAGCGGTAGACGGTGTCGATGACGCGCTGCACGTCCTTCTTCCGCAGAAGCTGGTTGACCAGGTCGAAGGGCGCCTTGGCGTTCAGCGGCAGCAGAGCGCCCAGACGGACCCGTCCGGGGGTGGTCTCGAACCGCTGCCAGACCTCGTTGCCCTCTTCGTCGATCTGCTTCACCCGCGCCTCGGATCTTGGCGTGCAGGTGGACCTCTCCGGCGTTGAGCGCGTGCTCGACTTCCTCGATCGAGGAGAAGAGCATGCCCTCACCCTTCATGCCTTCGCGCATGATGGTGACGTAGTAGAGGCCCAGAATCATATCCTGCGAGGGAACGATGATCGGCGCGCCGTTGGCGGGCGACAGGACGTTGTTCGTCGACATCATCAGGACGCGCGCTTCCAGCTGTGCCTCAAGCGACAGCGGGACGTGCACGGCCATCTGGTCGCCGTCGAAGTCGGCGTTGAAGGCCGAGCAGACCAGCGGGTGAAGCTGGATCGCCTTGCCTTCGATCAGTTGGGGCTCGAACGCCTGGATGCCCAGACGGTGCAGCGTGGGCGCGCGGTTCAGAAGGACCGGGTGCTCACGGATGACCTCGTCGAGGATGTCCCAAACCTCGGGACGCTCTTTCTCGACCAGCTTCTTCGCCTGCTTCACGGTGCTGCTGAGGCCCTTGGCCTCGAGCCGCGAGTAGATGAAGGGCTTGAAGAGTTCGAGCGCCATCTTCTTGGGCAAGCCGCACTGGTGCAGCTTGAGTTCCGGGCCGGTCACGATGACCGAACGGCCCGAGAAGTCGACGCGCTTGCCCAGAAGGTTCTGACGGAAGCGGCCCTGCTTGCCTTTCAGCATGTCGGACAGCGACTTCAGTGGACGCTTGTTGGCGCCGGTGATGACGCGGCTCGCGACGGCCGTTGTCAAAGAGGGCGTCGACCGATTCCTGCAGCATCCGCTTTTCGTTGCGGACGATGATGTCCGGCGCGCGCAGTTCGATCAGCCGCTTGAGGCGGTTGTTCCGGTTGATCACGCGGCGGTACAGGTCGTTCAGGTCGGAGGTCGCGAAGCGGCCACCGTCCAGCGGCACCAGCGGGCGCAGTTCCGGCGGAATGACCGGGATCACGGTCAGGACCATCCACTCGGGGCGGTTGCCGGATTCCAGGAAGCTTTCAACCACCTTCAGGCGCTTGATGATCTTCTTGGGCTTCAACTCGCCGGTGGCTTCCTTGAGGTCGGCGCGCAGGTTCTCGGCCTCGGACTCGAGGTCGATGGCGGCCAGCATCTCGCGGATCGCCTCGGCGCCGATATTGGCCGCAAAGGCGTCTGCGCCGTACTGGTCCTGCGCGTCGTTGTATTCTTCCTCGGTCAGCATCTGGCCGTAGGTCAGGTCGGTCAGACCCGGCTCGATGACGACGTAGTTCTCGAAGTAGAGCACGCGCTCGAGGTCACGCAGGGTCATGTCCAGCATCAGGCCGATGCGCGAGGGCAGCGACTTGAGGAACCAGATATGGGCGCAGGGAGCGGCCAGCTCGATGTGGCCCATGCGCTCGCGGCGCACTTTCTGAAGGGTGACTTCGACGCCGCATTTCTCGCAGACGACGCCGCGGTACTTCATGCGCTTGTACTTGCCGCAGAGGCACTCGTAGTCCTTGATCGGGCCGAAGATGCGCGCGCAGAACAGGCCGTCACGCTCGGGCTTGAACGTGCGGTAGTTGATGGTTTCCGGCTTCTTGATCTCGCCGAAGGACCACGAGAGGATCCGCTCGGGCGAGGCCAGCGAGACCTTGATCTCGTCGAAGACCTTCTGCGGGGCCAGCGGGTTGAACGGGTTGTTGGTCAGTTCCTGGTTCATCTTGTTCCTCGTGAATGTGAGGGAAGCGGGGGAGAGGAGCCGCCAGGACCTTTCTAGCCGAAAGGTCCTCGGCAAGCAGAGTTTTCGTCGAAAACTCTGCGCTTACTCGTCTTCCTCCGCATCCAGGAGTTCCATGTTGAGGCCGAGGCCGCGCACTTCCTTGACGAGAACGTTGAACGATTCCGGCACGCCGGCCTCGAAGTTGTCCTCGCCCTTGACGATCGACTCGTAGACCTTGGTCCGGCCCGCCACGTCGTCCGACTTCACCGTCAGCATCTCCTGCAGGGTATAGGCGGCGCCATAGGCTTCCAGTGGCCCAGACCTCCATCTCCCCGAAGCGCTGACCGCCGAACTGCGCCTTGCCGCCCAGCGGCTGCTGGGTGACGAGCGAGTAGGGGCCCGTCGAACGCGCGTGGATCTTGTCGTCGACGAGGTGGTGCAGCTTCAGCAGGTATTTGACACCCACCGTCACCTTCCGGGCGAACTGCTCACCCGAGCGCCCGTCGAAGAGCACCGACTGGCCGCTCTCGTCAAAGCCCGCGCGGGTCAGCGCGTCGTTCACGTCCGCCTCTTTGGCACCGTCGAAGACCGGGGTCGCGATCGGCACGCCGCTCCGGACGTTGCCCGCCGCTTCCAGCAGGTCGGTCTCGTCCATCGTGGCAAGGCCTTCTTCGTAGACCTCGTCGCCATAGGCGATCCGCAGGGCCTCGCGCACCGGGGTCATGTCACCCGAGCGGCGGTATTCCTGCAGGGCCTCGTCCACCCTGATGCCAAGCGCGCGTGCGGCCCAGCCCATGTGGGTTTCGAGGATCTGACCGACGTTCATGCGCGAAGGCACGCCCAGCGGGTTGAGGCAGAAGTCGACCGGCGTGCCGTCCGCGAGGAAGGGCATGTCCTCCATCGGAACGACGCGCGACACGACACCCTTGTTGCCGTGACGGTACCGGCCATCTTGTCGCCCGGCTGAAGCTTGCGCTTCACCGCGATGAAGACCTTGACCATCTTCATCACGCCCGGCGGCAGGTCGTCGCCGCGACGCACCTTCTCGACCTTGTCCTCGAAACGGGCGTCAAGCGCGCGCTTCTGGATCTCGTACTGCTCGTGCAGGGCCTCGACGTGCTTGGCGTCCTGCTCCTCGGCGAGGGCAAGCTGCCACCACTGGCCACGCGTCAGCGTTTCCAGCAGGTCCTCGGTCACCTCGGAGTTCGCCTTGACGCCCTTCGGGCCCTTCACGGCGGTCTTGCCAAGGATCATCGTCTTGAGACGGGCGTAGATGTTGCGGTCGAGGATCGCCAGCTCGTCGTCCCGGTCCCGGGCCAGCTGTTCGATCTCTTCACGCTCGATCTGAAGCGCCCGCTCGTCCTTTTCGACGCCGTGACGGTTGAAGACGCGGACCTCCACGACAGTGCCGTAGTCGCCCGGCTTCACCCGCAGCGAGGTGTCGCGCACGTCCGATGCCTTTTCGCCGAAGATGGCGCGCAGAAGCTTCTCTTCCGGCGTCATCGGGCTTTCGCCCTTCGGGGTGATCTTGCCGACGAGGATATCGCCGGGTTCGACGTCCGCCCCGATGTAGACGATACCCGCTTCGTCGAGGTTGCGCAGGGCTTCCTCGCCGACGTTGGGGATGTCGCGGGTGATCTCTTCCGGCCCGAGCTTGGTGTCACGCGCCGCCACTTCGAATTCCTCGATGTGGACAGAGGTGAACACGTCGTCCCGCGCGATGCGCTCCGAGATCAGGATCGAGTCTTCGTAGTTGTAGCCGTTCCACGGCATGAAGGCGACGATGACGTTCTTGCCGAGCGCCAGTTCCCCCATGTCGGTGGACGGGCCATCCGCGATGACCTCGTTCTTGCGCACCGTCTGACCCACCTTCACCAGAGGCTTCTGGTTGATGCAGGTGTTCTGGTTCGAACGCTGGAACTTGCGCATGCGGTAGATGTCGACACCCGCGTCGCCCAGCTCCAGATCCTCGGTTGCCCGGATCACGATCCGCTGCGCATCGACCTGGTCGATGATGCCGGCGCGCTTGGCCATGACGGCCGCGCCGGAGTCGCGGGCCACGACTTCCTCGATGCCGGTGCCGACCAGCGGCGCCTCGGCGCGCAGCGTCGGAACCGCCTGACGTTGCATGTTCGAACCCATCAGGGCGCGGTTGGCGTCGTCGTTTTCAAGGAAGGGGATCAGCGAGGCCGCGACCGACACCAGCTGCTTCGGCGAGACGTCGATCAGGTCGACGTTTTCGCGCGGGGCGAGGGTGTAGTCACCGGACTGGCGCGTGCTGACCAGCTCGTTGTTGAACACGCCGTTTTCGTCCAGCGAGGCGTTGGCCTGCGCCACGGTGTGACGCATTTCCTCGGTCGCGGACATGTAGTGCACTTCGTCGGTGACCTTGGCGTCCTTGACGACGCGGTAGGGGGTCTCGATGAAGCCGTATTTGTTCACGCGGGCAAAGGTGGCCAGCGAGTTGATCAGACCGATGTTCGGGCCTTCCGGCGTTTCAATCGGGCACATCCGGCCATAGTGGGTCGGGTGAACGTCGCGGACCTCGAAGCCCGCGCGCTCGCGCGTCAGACCGCCCGGCCCAAGCGCCGAGAGGCGCCGCTTGTGCGTCACTTCCGACAGCGGGTTGGTCTGGTCCATGAACTGCGACAGCTGCGACGAGCCGAAGAATTCGCGGACCGCCGCCGCCGCCGGTTTCGCGTTGATCAGGTCCTGCGGCATGACCGTGTCGATCTCGACCGAGGACATGCGCTCCTTGATGGCGCGCTCCATCCGCAGCAGGCCGACGCGGTACTGGTTTTCCATCAGTTCGCCGACCGACCGCACGCGGCGGTTGCCGAGGTGGTCGATGTCGTCGATCTCGCCGCGCCCGTCGCGCAGGTCCACCAGCGCCTTGATGCAGGCGACGATGTCCTCGCGGTCCAGCGTGCGCTGGGTGTCGGGCTTTTCAAGCGCCAGACGCATGTTCATCTTCACGCGGCCCACGGTACCGACAGGTCGTAGCGCTCGCTGTCGAAGAACAGCGTGTCGAAGAGCGAAGAGGCGGCCTCGACGGTGGGCGGCTCACCCGGGCGCATGACACGGTAGATGTCCATGAGCGCCGAGTTGCGGTCCATGTTCTTGTCCTGCGCCATGGTGTTGCGCATGTACGGACCGACGGTGACGTTGTCGATGTCCAGAACCGGGATCTCGGTCACGCCGGCATCGATCAGGTCCTTGAGCGTGCCGCCGGTCACTTCGCCGTCCTTGTCGACGGTCCAGGTGAGCTCGTCACCGGCCTCGACGTAGATGGCGCCGGTCTCTTCGTTGATGATGTCCTTGGCGACATACTTGCCGACGATGTGCTCGAAGGGCACCAGCAGGTTCTTCACCGTGCCTTCGTCGATCAGCTTCTTCACCGCGCGCGGCGTCACCTTCTTGGTGGCCTCGGCGATGATCTCGCCCGAATCCGCGTCCACGAGGTCGAAGGTCGGACGGGTGCCGCGCACGCGGTCCGGGAAGAATTTCGTGACCCAGCCCTCGCCACGGCGATACTCGAAGTTCACCGTGTTGTAATAGGCGTCCATGATCGCTTCCTGGTCGAGACCAAGAGCGTAGAGCAGCGTCGTCACCGGCAGTTTCCGGCGGCGGTCGATGCGTGCGAAGACGATGTCCTTGGCGTCGAATTCGAAGTCCAGCCACGAGCCGCGATAGGGGATGATGCGGCAGGCGAAGAGCAGCTTGCCCGAGCTGTGCGTCTTGCCCTTGTCATGGTCGAAGAACACACCGGGCGAACGGTGCATCTGGGACACGATCACGCGCTCGGTGCCGTTCACGATGAACGTCCCGTTCGGGGTCATCAGGGGCATGTCGCCCATGAAGACGTCCTGTTCCTTGATGTCCTTGACCGACTTCGCGCCGGTGTCCTCGTCGATATCGAAGACGATCAGGCGCAGGGTGACCTTCAGCGGCGCGCTGTAGGTCATGTCGCGCTGCATGCATTCCTCGACGTCGTACTTCGGCTTCTCCAGCTCGTAGTCGACGAATTCCAGGATGGCGGTCTCGTTGAAATCCTTGATCGGGAAGACCGACTGGAAAACCCCCTTGATGCCTTCGCCGTCCATCGGCTTGGGCTGGTCGCCGGAGGCGAGGAACAGCTTGTAGCTGGATTTCTGAACCTCGATGAGGTTCGGCATTTCAAGGACTTCGCGGATCTTGCCGTAGTAACGGCGAAGACGTTTCTGGCCAAGGAAGCTTTGCGCCATGACAGATGTCACCTTTCGATATCTCGTCCGAGAAACGCGCCGTCGGGCTACGGTGCGCCTCGTCAGTGACGGCGTGGGGTCCGTTGATCCATTCTCGGTCCGCGTCCCACCGCAGACCACTCGATCAAGGGTCCCTGCCTTGGAAAGACTCCCGCCCGATGGGGGAGGCTTGCCAAGCCGGGGAAGGCCGATGAATGCCGGTCCATTCCGCGCATCCCGATGATTTTTCAGAAAATTTTCCGATGTTTCGGGGCTGGGCGGATGGTTAATTCTCTCTGCGCGCGACCCCCGATCATGCAAAACACGAAAGCGGCTTCGAATCAATCGAACCCGCGTGAGGTTTCCAGATATTCGGTGAACGGCGCAAAGGCAAGACCCCTGGCGGGGTGTTGCGGATTTATGCGTGCCCGGAGAATGACAAAATCCGCGCCGCAGGTCAAGCTGACTGGCGCCTCTCGTCGGACACCCTGCGGATTTTTGCACCCGCCGTCCCGGTGTCCGCCCGGGCGTCCGCTCCGGACCCGCCCGGGGCGGCCTCCCGGCAGGGGCCGGGGCCTTTGGGCCGGAAGCGGGGCGGGATGCGGACTGGACCCCCGGGCAGGGCGCCCGCCTCCCGCATGCGCGGCGCCCCCCAACCCTCAGCGCCCGGCGCGCCGCTTGCGGGCGGGATGGCGCAAGCCCCGGGGCCTGCCGGTGCAGAAGGGGGGGCGGCGGGCGCCGTCCCGGGCCCGCCGGGGGCTGTCCGCTCAGGTCCGGGGGCCAGCGCCCCGCCCGCCAGCCGCCAGGTCTTCGGCGGCAGCATCCGCGCCCGCAGCCGCTCCAGCCGCCAGGCCTCTCCGGCGGGTCCGTGCCGTGGCTCCATCCGCCAGCGCGTCTCGACGCCCGGCGCGCCGCCTGCCCCGGGCGTCAGCAACAGCCCCATCGGGCGGCAGCGCCCGGCAGCGCTGCCGGCCTCGGCGGCCAGATGCAGGCGCCGCACCGGTGTCAGGCCCGGAGGCTCCGGCAGTTCGGCCACCACCACCGGCACGGCGCCACTGCGCAGCGCCTCCTCCATCGCCCAAAGCCGGTCGATGGCGCGCGGGGCCGCGACGTGGATCACGTCCTGCGGCGGCAGGATCGGCTGCATGCCGCAGGGGTTCAGCCGCGCCCCCGAGGGGGCGCCCGCGATCCACAGAACCGGCGCCCCGGCCCGTGCCGCCAGCATCAGCGCCAGCCTGCGCCGCGCCTGCCCGCAGATCTCGTGCGCGCGCGACAGCGGCAGCACGACCTCCTCCCACAGCACCAGCCTGGGCGGCGGCGCATGGGGGCGACGGGACAGAAGGACGGCGGAATCGCTCATTCCTCAAATCTACAATGTTCCCTTTTCGTTCTCAAGAATTCCCGCCATGCGGCGCGCCGAGGGTCTCGCCCGGTGGCGGAAGGCCGCGACCCACCGGCGCCTCTCTCACCGGCCCGCCCTTCTTCTGTCCCGAAATATCCCGGGGGTCCGGGGGCAGAGCCCCCGTCGTGCCCGGCCTGGCAGGGCGCGGATCATCACGGCGGCAGGGCCCCTACCGGTGGCCCGGGTGGGCCGAAACCGCATGCTCTTGGCATCGCCTTCGCGCCCGCTATGCTCCGCCCCGACCACAGGAGACAGACATGCAGATGAAACCGCTGGGCCGCTCCGGCCTGATGGTGTCCGAGCTTTGCCTCGGCACGATGACCTACGGCAACCAGACCCCGCCGGAAGAGGCCCATGCCCAGATCGACCGCGCGCTCGATGCCGGGATCACCTTCATGGACTGCGCCGAAATGTACCCGGTGAACCCGGTGCGGGCCGAAACCGTGGGCCGCTCCGAAGAGATCCTCGGCGACTGGTTCGCAAGGACCGGGCGGCGCAACGACTGGGTGCTGGCCACCAAGCACACCGGCGAGGGCAGCGCCGTGGTCCGCGACGGCGCGCCGATCTCGGCGCAGACCATCCGCCCCACCATCGAGGCCTCGCTGAAGCGGCTGAAGACCGACCACATCGACCTCTACCAGTTCCACTGGCCCAACCGGGGCAGCTTTCACTTCCGCAAGAACTGGGGCTACGACCCCGCCGCCGCGCTCATGGACCGCGCCGCGATCCTCGCCGATATCGAGGACTGCCTCGGCGCGCTTCAGGCCGAGGTCGAGCGCGGCACCATCCGCGCCTTCGGCCTGTCGAACGAATCCGCCTCGGGGCACCGGGCAGTGGATCGAGGCGGCGCAGCGCGGCGGCGGGCCGCGGGTCGCCTCGGTGCAGAACGAATATTCGCTGCTCTGCCGCCTCGCGGATACCGACCTCGCCGAGACCCTGTACCAGGAAGAGGTGGGCCTCTTGCCCTATTCGCCGCTGGGCGCGGGCTTCCTGACCGGCAAGTACCAGTGGCGGCGCCGTGCCCGAGGGTTCGCGCATGGCGCTCAACGCGCAGATGGGCGGGCGTCGCAGCCCGCGTGTCCTGCCCGCGGTCGAGGCCTACCTGAAGGTCGCGCGGGACTTCGGCCTCGACCCGGTGCATATGGCGCTGGCCTGGTCGGCGCGGCGCAGCTTCGTCGCCTCGTCGATCTTCGGCGCGACCACGCTGGCGCAGCTGGACCACCTGCTGGGCGCCGTGGAGGTGACCCTCACCGAGGATCTTCTGGCGGCGCTGGATGCGGCCTACAAGGCCCACCCCATGCCCTACTGACGCCAAGGCGGCGCGGGGGGATCACCCCTGCGCCACCGTCCCGCGCAGCCGGTGCAGATACTGCGGCAGGGCGCGCGAGGACACGGCGGCCTCTTTCACGAGGTGGTCGAAATGCGCGGTGAAGGCGGTCACCCGCTCGGTGTCGCGAAAGGCAAGGTAGCTCTGCCCGACGTAAAGCACCGCCATCCGCGGCCCCATGACCGTGACCGGCGCCGAGAACAGCCGCCGCGCGTCGAAGAGATAGACCCGAAGCCGCGGATAGAGCCCCTCGACAAGGGCGATCATCCGGTCCAGCTGCTCCAGCCTCACCGGCTGCGGAACGCCGCGATAATAGCCCTCGCCCGCGGCAAAGCTGTCCAGTTCATGCAGCGGCACGGCGATCTCGAAATCCGACCGCGACACCCGCAGCCAGTCCAGCCGGTCCGCCGAGGCGTTGATCGCCTGTTCGGCGGTGCGCCCCAGATGCGGGCCGTATTCCCATTCCAGCACCGCGCGGGTCTTCAAAATGTCCGGCAGGGTCGTGGGCACGTGGCGGATCTTGTAGCCCTCGGCCTCCTGGTGCCAGCGAAAGATCGTCTCGTCGACCAGCGCGCGCGGCGCGCGGGTCAGCGTCGTCGAGGTCGCCAGCAGGTCGGCGGCGCTTTCGGGCCGTTCCGACAGGCCCAGCAGCCAGTCGCTGGACACACCCGCGGCCTGCGCGCAGGCCCCCACCAGATGCGCATTGGGCAGCCGCGCCCCTTCGTCCTTCAGCAGCTGCGAGACGGTCGAGCGGTCCACCCCCACGGCCCGCGCCAGCGCGGTCTGGTTCGACCCGGCGCGGGCCATGGCCTCGGAAAGGCGGGCGCGCAACAACGCGGCGCGACGACGTTTGTCAAGAATTTGCGGCATGTCGTGATAATTATCACAAATGCCGGATTTTGTGAACCAGAACCGCAATGGCGCAACAGCGCGGGCCGGGACAGTCTGCGGCCAAACCGAAACGACATGGACAGCCGCCTTGGACAGCCCCCGAAGAACCCTCGTGAAATCCCTGCTCTGGACCCTGATCGGCCTCGTGACCATGGGCCTCGTCGGCTTTGCCTTCACCGGCTCGCTCGCCTCGGGCGGCGGCATGGCGGCGATCAACGCGCTGATCGGCCCGGCCATGTACGCGCTCTACGAACGCCTCTGGGCGGCGATTCCATGGGGCCGCGATGCCTGAGCCAGCGCCGTCAGACTGCGCGGCCTCGACGGCCCCTCCCGTGCCTGCCGGCGAGCTGCCAGGCTGACCGGACGCCGGGCATGCCGGTCCCGGTGCTGACCACCGCGCGGCAGGCCGCGCCGAGGCATGAGAGGCGGTCGGGCCGCCCTTGTCGCAACCGCCCCTGACCGCCCCCTGCCACGACCCGGAAAGCAGCAGCCCCAACCTCGGGCCCTGTCCGACCCGGCTCGCGGGAAAGCCCGCGCCGCCACGGGGCATCCCACGTCCCGGAACTGCGCATCCCCGGGGCTTCTTCTTGGTCCAAATACCCAAGAGCAACAGCCGCCCCCGAACGCCGATCCTGGCGTTTTCGCACTGGCCCCCGCCGCCCATCGGCGTATGACCAATCGCCATGGACCTCTGGATCATCGCCACCCTCTCCGCCGCCACCTTCCAGACCCTGCGCTTCATGCTGCACAAGGTGCTGGCGGGCGGGGCGCTGACGGCCACCGGCAGCACCTTTGCCCGTTTCGCTTATGCGGCGCCCGCAGCCGTCCCGGCGCTGGCGCTCTATGCCCGCGCCACGCCCGGGCCGCTGCCGACGCTGGCGCCGGGCTTCTGGGGCTGGGCCGTGGCGGGCGGGCTGGGGCAGATCCTCGCCACGATCCTTGTCGTGCTCACCTTCCGCGAGCGCAACTTCGCCGTCGGCATCACCTTCAAGAAGACCGAGGTCATCCAGACCGCGCTGCTGGGCCTCGCGGTGCTCGGAGAGCGTGTTTCGCCGGGCGGCTGGGCCGCCATCGGGCTGGGGCTTGCGGGCGTTCTGCTGCTGTCGCGTACCCCCGGCAGCGCCACGCGGCTGGCCGAGGGTCTGAAAAGCCGGGCGCTGCTCTTGGGCCTTGCCTCGGGCTTCTTCTTCGCGATCTCCGGCGTCGGCTACCGCGCCGCCACGCTGTCGGTCGAAACCGGCGACCCGCTGATGCGCGCCGGGCTGACGCTGGCCTGCGTGACCACCCTTCAGACGCTGGGCATGGCGCTCTGGCTCAGGCTGCGCGAGCCCGGCCAGATCACCGCCGTCTGGGCCGCGCGCCGGACCGCGCTCTGGCTGGGTCTTGCCTCGATGGCGGGCTCGCTCAGCTGGTTCACCGCCTTCACGCTGCAGACCGCAGCCTATGTCTACGCGCTGGGGCAGATCGAGCTGATCCTCTCTCTGGCTGCCTCGGTGCTGTTCTTCCGCGAAAAGGTCTCGACCCGCGAGGTGGCGGGCATCGCCGTGCTGACCGTCTCTATCGTGTTGCTGGTTCTGCTGGGATAGCCGCCTCCAGCGGCGCGCGGGACGTCGCGTCGCGCAGCACCAGCAGCACGGTGGTGAAGCTGACGTACAAGAGCAGGTACCACGACCCCATCTTCGCAAGGCTCACGAGGTCGAGCGTCGTCTGCCCGGCGTAAAGCCATGTGTTGGAATTGGTGCCGACATTCTCGGCCACCCAGAGCGCCACCGACGACAGGAAGGCCGCCAGCGGCAGCGGCATCCAGTAGGCGTGCTCGGCGATGGTGAACCAGACGCGGGTGCGCGCATAAAGGATCACCGTCAGCGCCATCAGCACGTAGCGTGCGTCCCAGATGTAGTGATGCGCGAAGAAATTGACGTAGATCGCCACCGCCAGCGCCAGAGAGGCCGCGAAGGGCGGGAAAGGGGCAAAGCGCATGTCGAAGAGGCGGATCACCCGTGCCATGTAGCTGCCCACGGCGGCATACATGAAGCCCGAGAACAGCGGCACGCCCCAAAGCTTCAGCAGCGCCGGTTCCGGGTAGGCCCAGCTGCCCGCATTGACCTTGAACAGCTCCATCGCCGTGCCGGTCAGGTGGAACAGCAGGATCACCCGCGCTTCCTGAAGGGTTTCCAGCCGCAACAGCAGGAAGGCCGCCTGTAGCGAGAGGGCATAGACGAACAGCGCGTCATAGCGCGCAAAGGCCCAGTCGTCGGGCCAAAGCCGGTCCGAGACAAACAGCCCCGCCAGCAGCAGAAAGCCGAACAGCGCGGCCCAGGCCTGCTTCAGCAGGAACATCGTGAATTCCACCAGCCCGTGGGGCAGGCGGGCGCGCATCCAGTCGCCGAGGGCGCGTTCGATAAGGCGGGTCCGTGTCATGACAGCGCAATGACCCGTCGGGCCACTGTCGTCCAGTGCGGGTTTCCTGACCCCGGGCGGGGCAGCGGGGCGGGCGATCCCGCTTGCAGGGTGACCCGGGTGGCGGGCCACCGGGCGCACCGGAACGCTGCCGCCCGGGGCGGGGGGACACTCAGGGCAGCTTTCGCGAAGGGCCTTCCTTGCGGCCCGCGCCGCCGCCGTGCTAGGGCGTGAACAGTGTTCAAAAAGAGGGGCGTCATGGCGGGCAAGGTGGCAGAGCGCAAGGCGGCGCTGAGGGCGAAACTCATCGACCTGGCAGAAGAGCAGATCGCCGCCGAGGGGCTGTCCTCGCTGCGGGCGCGGGAACTGGCGAAGCAGGCGGGATGCGCCACGGGGGCGATCTACACGCATTTCGCCGATCTCGACGCGCTGGTGCTGGAAGTCAACGGGCGCACGTTCCGCCGCCTTGGCGCCGCCGTCGCGGCCTCGGTCCGGGACCAGCAGGGCGATCCGGTCCAGCGGCTGATCACCATGTCGCATGCCTACCTGCATTTCGCGGCAGACCAGCCGATGCTCTGGCGGGCGCTCTTCGATGTGCAGATGTCGGCGGAGGGCCCCGTGCCGCAGTGGTACATGGATGCGCTGGGGAACCTCTTTTCCCACATCGCCGAACCGCTGGCCGAGGTGTTCCCCGAGATGGACGCCCGCGCGCTGGACCTGATGACGCGGGGCCTATTCTCTTCGGTGCACGGCATCGTGCTGCTGGGGCTGGAGCAGCGCATCTCTGCCGTGCCGCTGCCGCAGATCGAGGAAATGATCGCGCAGATCCTGTCCCGGGTGGGGCATTCCACAGAAAAATGAACGCCGTTCAAAAAATGTCTTGAACGGCGTTCAGGGAATCGCTATACCAATTTCATGAACGATGTTCACGAAAGGAAAGCGACGATGTTCGGAACCCTGAAGACCCTCTTCGACGGTGCCAATGCCCGGGCCGAAGAGAACCTGCGTGACCGCTATTGCATCGAACTGATCGACCAGAAGATCCGCGAGGCCACGGCCAGCCTGAAGGCGGCCAAATATTCGCTGGCCTCGCTGATCCAGCGTGAACGGGCCGAGACCCGGCAGGTGGCGGCGCTGGAAGAGCGCGCCGCGGATCTGACAGGGCGCGCCAGAGAGGCGCTGGCCGCAGACCGCGAGGATCTGGCTCAGGAGGCCGCTCAGGCCATCGCCACGATGGAAAACGAACTGACCCTCCGGCGCGGCACGGTGCAGCGGCTGGAAACGCGCATCCTGCAACTGCGCCAGTCGGTCGAGACCGCGAACCGCCGCCTGACCGACCTGAAACAGGGCGCCATCGCCGCCCGCGCCGCCAAGCGCGAGGCCGACATCCAGAAGCGCCTTGGCGCTCATGTGGCCAAGGAAACCGCCTTCGAAGAGGCCGAGGCGCTGATCCAGCGGGTGCTGAACCGTGACGATCCCTTCGAGCAGGGCCAGATCCTGAAAGAGATCGACGCGGGCCTCGACCAGACCGACATGGCCGACCGCATGGCCGATGCGGGCTTTGGCCGGGCCACGAAATCCACCGCGGCAGACGTCCTGAGCCGTCTGCGCACCACCGACTGACACCCCTCATTCTGCTGAACGCAAACCCCTGAAAGGAAAGACCCATGAACCTCGACCGCAACGAAAACGGCCTCATCCTCGTCCTCAACTTCGCCGGTGTCGCGCTGGCCCTGGCCCTGCTGGCGGGCTCGCTCTGGCTTTCGACCGAAGTGCCGCTGGCGACCAAGGGCTTCTGGGGCATGGGGATCGTGCTGCTGAGCCTGTCGCTGGTGAACGTGGTGAAATACCGCTTCGACCACCGCTCGTCCGAGGACCGCCTGCGCCGCATCGAAGACGCCCGCAACGAAAAGCTGCTGGAAGACGCGCTGCGCGAAGAGGGCTGAGGACCGGGCAGCGCCCGGCCCATCCCGATGCCGGACAAGGAAAAAGGCGGGGCTGCGGCCCCGCCTTTCATGGTTTCTCCGGATCAGGGCGCTGCGCTGGCGGTGGCAAGATCGTCGACGATCTTGCGCAAATTCCATCCATGGAATTTGCGCTCCGCATCACGCGGAAGGGCCCTTACAGCCCCGGGTACACCGGGAAGCGCTGGCACAGGGCTGCGACCTCACCCTTCACCTTGGCCTCGACCGCGGCATTGCCTTCGGCGCCATTGGCCTTCAGCCCGTCCACGACCTCGACGATCCAGTCGGCGATCTGGCGGAACTCGGCCTCGCCGAAACCGCGTGTCGTCCCGGCGGGAGAGCCCAGGCGGATACCGGAAGTCACCGTCGGCTTCTCGGGGTCGAAGGGCACGCCGTTCTTGTTGCAGGTGATATGCGCGCGGCCCGGGGCCTTCTCGGTCTCGTTGCCCTTCACGCCCTTGGGGCGCAGGTCCACCAGCACCACATGGGTGTCGGTGCCATGGGTCACGGTGTCCAGCCCGCCCTTGATCAGCTGGTCCGACAGCGCCTGCGCGTTGCGGATCACGTTCTGCTGGTAGGTCTTGAACTCGGGGCGCAGCGCCTCGCCGAAGGCCACGGCCTTGGCCGCGATCACATGCATCAGCGGGCCGCCCTGAATGCCGGGGAAGATCGCCGAGTTGATCTTCTTGGCGATCTCTTCATCATTTGTCAGGATCATGCCGCCACGCGGACCGCGCAGGGTCTTGTGAGTCGTGGTGGTCGCCACATGCGCATGCGGGAAGGGCGAGGGGTGCTCGCCCGCCGCCACCAGACCGGCGAAATGGGCCATGTCGACATGCAGGTAGGCGCCGACGCTGTCGGCGATCTCGCGCATGCGGGCAAAATCGATCTGGCGCGGGATGGCGGAACCGCCGGCCACGATCAGCTTGGGCTGGTGTTCTTTTGCCAGCTCGGCGACCTGGTCGTAATCCAGCAGGTTGTCCTGCTTGCGCACGCCGTATTGCACGGCGTTGAACCACTTGCCGGACTGGTTCGGCCCGGCGCCGTGGGTCAGGTGGCCACCGGCGTCGAGGCTCATGCCGAGGATGGTGTCGCCGGGCTTGATCAGCGCCTGGAACACCCCCTGGTTGGCCTGCGAGCCCGAGTTCGGCTGCACGTTGGCGTATTCGCAGCCGAACAGCGCCTTGGCGCGGTCGATGGCGAGGTTCTCGGCCACATCGACGAAGTCGCAACCGCCGTAGTAGCGGCGGCCCGGGTAGCCTTCGGCATATTTGTTGGTCATGACCGAGCCCTGCGCCTGCAGCACCGCCCGGCTGACGATGTTCTCGGAGGCGATCAGCTCGATCTCGTCGCGCTGGCGGCCAAGCTCGCCGGTGATCGCGGCAAAGAGTTCGGGGTCACGGTCGGACAGGGCTTCGGTGAAGAAACCATCGTCACGGTGCGGTGCGTTCATGGGCCTGCTCCTGCGGATTCGAGATGCCCAGTGGGGTATAGGAAAGATCGGACGGCGCAAAGTCGTCAAAGCGACACTGTGCAATAATCCTGCGTCCTCTCTGGCCCTCGCGCAGCGGCTGTGCTTCCATCCGCGCAAAACGACCGGCACAGGAAACCCCCGCATGTCTCTTCGCATCGCCTTTTGCGCCTCGCCCGCGCCCATCGCGCAGGCGGCGCTGGAAGGGCTGACCCGGCGCTACGGCGACCACGCCGAGGACGGCGCCGATGTGATCGTGGCCCTGGGTGGCGACGGCTTCATGTTGCAGACGCTGCACCGGACCGAGGACAACCCGGCGCCGGTCTACGGCATGAACCGCGGCACCGTGGGCTTTTTGATGAACGAGTACTCCGAGCACGGGCTGCCCGAGCGGCTGCAATCGGCGGAAGAGGCGGTGATCAACCCGCTGGCGATGCGGGCGCTTTGCGTGGACGGGTCCGAGCACCGGGCGCTTGCGATCAACGAGGTCTCGCTGCTGCGCTCCGGGCCGCAGGCGGCACGGCTGAGGATCAGCGTCGACGGCAAGGTGCGCATGGCGGAGCTGGCCTGCGACGGCGCGCTGCTGGCGACGCCCGCCGGGTCGACGGCCTACAACTACTCGGCCCATGGACCGATCCTGCCGATCGGCGCGGATGCGCTGGCGCTGACGGCGGTGGCGGCCTTCCGGCCCCGGCGCTGGCGCGGGGCGATCCTGCCGAAGACCGCCGAGGTGACCTTTGAGGTGCTGCAGGGCGACAAGCGGTACCGGTCATGGCCGAGGCCGATGGCAATTCCGTGCGCAATGTCGTGCAGGTCCACATCCGGTCGGAGCCGCGGGTGGCGCATCGGGTGCTCTTCGATCCCGGTCACGGGCTGGAAGAGCGTCTGATCCGCGAACAGTTCACGTAAGCCCCGCCGGGCGGCGCTGTTTCCTGCGGACAGGCGTCCCAATGTGGCGGATCGCAGACCGCCCTGTGCGAATTTGAGGGGTTGTCCGGGAGGCCCCGGCGGCCATCTTGCCCCGACAGGCCGGGTACGGGGCGCCGGGACAGGAAAGAGACGACATGAGCCACACACTCGCCCGCGGCTTCGACCGTGACACCGACATAATCCCGGGCGGGGCGGAGGGCCGGGTGCAGATCGTCTGGTACGTCGATTACGCCTGCCCCCACACGCGGCGGATGCGCGACATCATCCGCCGTTCGCCAGAGCGTTTCGGCGGGCAGAACGCCTCTGTCGCGCTGCGTTTCATCCTGCCCGACGACGACAGCAGCGGCTCGGAACTGGCGGCGCGGGCTGCCTTTGCCGCCGGGCGGCAGGGCCGGTTCTGGGACATGCACGAGGCGCTCTTCCGCGCGCCGCCGACCTATACGCCGATGCGGGTGATGCGGATCGCGCAGAGGCTGGGGCTGGACATGGCGCGGTTCCGCGCGGATCTGGACAGCGAGGCGGCGCGGGAGAAGCTCGCCGCCGATCAGGCGGCCCTTGGCGAGGCCCGCGGCCTGCACATGCCGATGATCTTCATCGACGGGCGGTATTACGAGGGCGGCTGGGACGAGCAATCGCTGATCGAGGCCATCGAGAAACCTCTGGGGGTGCGCATCGCGCTGGCCAGCGAGGATTTCTTCCACTGGGCGGCCTCTGCCGGGCTGGTGCTGATCCTCGCCACGCTGGCGGCGCTTCTCGTGGCCAACCTTGGTGGACATGACTGGTACGAAGGCTTCCGCGAGACCGCTTTCGGGTTGAGTTTCGGCGGCGCCGAGTTCTCGCTTTCGCTGGAGTACTGGATCAACGACGGGTTGATGGCGCTGTTCTTCCTGCTGGTGGGGATCGAGATCAAGCGCGAGATCGTCTTTGGCGAGCTGTCGACGCGCGACCGGGCCATCCTGCCGGTGCTGGGCGCGCTGGGGGGCATGGTGGTGCCCGCGCTGGTCTACATGGCGTTTAACGCCGGCACCGACACGGCGCATGGCTGGGGGGTGCCCATGGCCACGGACATCGCCTTTACGCTGGGCATCATGGCACTGCTGGGCGACCGGGTGCCGACCTCGCTGAAGGTCTTCGTCTCGGCGCTGGCCATTGCCGACGACCTTGGCGCGATACTCGTGATCGCGATCTTCTACGGCGAAGGCTTCCACATGGAGGCCTTCGTGCTGGCCATGGCGGTCTTTGCGCTGATGCTGGGGCTGGCCGTGGGGCGGGTCTACAGCCGGATGCCCTACCTGCTGCTGGGCGTGGCGCTGTGGTACTACGTGCACGAGGCCGGGCTGCATGCGACCCTTGCGGGCGTGCTGACGGCGGCTGCGATCCCCTCGCGGCGTCCCGCCGATGCCAAGGCGGTGGCGGCGCAGGCGGCGGCCATCGTGGACGGAGAGCCCGACGCGACGCAGGTCGGGGACCGCGCCGTGCGGCGGTTGCAGAACGCCGTGAGCCGCCTGCGCGAACCGGGCTTTCACCTGCAGCAGGCGCTGGAAAGCTGGTCGAACTTCCTGATCCTGCCGCTGTTTGCCTTCTTCAACACCGGCATTCTTGTCATCGGCTCGTCGTTCTCGCCGCTGGCGCCGGAAAGCCTTGGGGTGATGCTGGGCCTGCTGATCGGCAAGCCGCTGGGGATCGTCGGCATCGTCTTCATCGCGACGAAACTGGGCATCGCGCGGCTGTCGTCGGAAATCTCGTGGATGCAGATGATCGGGGCGGGATTCCTCGCGGGCGTGGGTTTTACCATGTCGATCTTCATCTCTTCCGCCGCCTTTTCCGGGGCAGAGCTGGAAAGCGTGAAGCTGGCGGTGCTGCTGGCCTCGGCTGGCGCGGCGGTCACGGGATCGCTGCTGCTGGTGCTGGCGGGGGGCAGGGCGCAGTAGGGGGTAACCGACCGCGCAGGGACAAGGGCGGCGGGGACAATGCCCCGCCGCAGTCTGTTATCCGGCGTAGCCCAGCCCCTGAAGGGCCACGCGGATCTCGTCGAGGATCGCCGGGTCGTCGATGGTCGCGGGGGTCTTGAAGGCCTCGTTGTCGGCGATCTTGACCATGGTCGCGCGCAGGATCTTGCCAGAGCGGGTCTTGGGCAGGCGATCCACCACGCAGGCCAGCTTGAAGGCCGCGACCGGGCCGATCTGGTCGCGCACCAGCGTCACGCATTCCTTGACGATTTCCTCGTGCGGGCGGTTCACGCCGGACGACAGGCACAGGAAGCCCAGCGGCAACTGTCCCTTCAGCGGGTCCGTCACGCCGATCACCGCGCATTCGGCGACGTCGGGGTGGCTGGCCAGGACCTCTTCCATGCCGCCGGTCGACAGCCGGTGCCCCGCCACGTTGATGACGTCATCGGTGCGGGCCATGATGTAGACATAGCCGTCCTCGTCGATCATCCCCGCGTCGCCGGTCTCGTAATAGCCGGGGAAGTGGTCGAGGTAGGCCTTGCGAAAGCGTGGCTCGGCGTTCCAGAGCGTCGGCAGGGTGCCCGGGGGCAGGGGCAGCTTGACCGCGATGGCGCCCAACTCGCCGGTGGGCATCGGCTGCCCGGCCTCGTCGAGGATCTGGATGTCGTAGCCCGGCATGGGCTTGGCCGGAGAGCCGAGTTTCGTCGGCAGTTCCTCGATGCCCAGGGGGTTGCCCGCGATGCACCAGCCGGTTTCGGTCTGCCACCAGTGGTCGATGACCGGCACCTTCAGCTGCTCCTGCGCCCACTCGATGGTCGCCGGATCGGCGCGTTCGCCCGCCAGGTAGACGGCGCGCAGCCCGCTCAGGTCGTATTTCTTGACGAACTCGCCCTTGGGATCCTCGCGCTTGACCGCGCGGAAGGCGGTGGGCGCGGTGAAGAAGCTCTTGACCTTGTGCTCGGAAATCACCCGCCAGAAGGTGCCCGCGTCGGGGGTGCCCACCGGCTTGCCCTCGAAGATCACGGTGGTGTTGCCGTGGATCAGCGGCGCGTAGCAGATGTAGCTGTGGCCCACGACCCAGCCCACGTCCGAGGCGGCCCAGAAGACCTCTCCGGGCTCGACGTTGTAGAGGTTCTTCATCGTCCAGTTCAGCGCCACGAGGTGGCCGCCGGTGTGGCGCACGACGCCCTTGGGCTGGCCGGTGGTGCCCGAGGTATAGAGGATATAGGCCGGGTGGTTGCCTTCGACCGGCACGCAGTCGGCGGGTTTCACGCCATACTGGAAGCCGTGCCAGTTCACGTCGCGGCCTTCGACAAGGGCGGCGACCTCCTGCTCGCGCTGGAAGATCACGCAGAAGTCGGGCTTGTGGGTCGCCTGATCGATAGCGGCATCCAGCAGGGGCTTGTAGTGGACGACGCGCCCCGGCTCCATCCCGCAACTCGCGGCGATGATCGCCTTGGGCTGCGCGTCGTCGATCCTGACCGCCAGTTCATGCGCGGCGAAGCCGCCGAAGACGACCGAGTGGATGGCGCCAAGCCGTGCGCAGGCCAGCATGGCCTCCAGCGCCTCGGGGATCATCGGCATGTAGATGATGACGCGGTCGCCCTTTTCCACGCCCTTGGCACGCAGCGCACCGGCCAGCATGGCCACGCGGTTGCGCAACTCGACGTAGGAAATCTCGCGCTTGGTGTGGGTGATCGGGCTGTCGTAGATGATCGCCGTCTGCTCGCCCCGCCCGTTCTCGACATGGCGGTCGACGGCGTTCCAGCAGGTGTTGGTCTTGCCGTCGGCAAACCACTCGTAGAGGTGATCACCCTTGTCGAACAAGGCCTTCGAGGGCTTCACTTTCCAGTCGATGTCCCCTGCGGCGGACATCCAGAACGCCTCCGGGTCCGTTTTCCAGCTGTCGTAAACCGCGTCGTATCCCATGGTGTCCTCCCGTCGATCCCTTGGCATGCAAGCCTCCTCTCACACTTGCGGAATGGCTTAGGCCGCGCCACGGTTTTCCGGCAAGACTGTTGGCGCTGGTCAGGACAGATTACCGCAGGAATTTGCGGATTCACGCGGTTCCGCGCCTGCAAATTTTTGCAAAGCCCCTGAATTTCGGCATTTCGGCGCAAAGTTATCCAGGGTTTGCAAAGTCTCGCGCGGGGTTTCGCGAAGCGCGTGGATTCGCAGGTCTCGCCTGTGGCCTGGGCCCTCTTGCGTTGGGGCGGCGGCGCATCGGGTGCGCAAGGTGCTGTCGGGGGCCGCAGGCCTTGGCACCGCCGCAACATGCCGAAGCCGTGAACGCCCCGGTGCTTGCACTCCGGGGGCTGCTGCGCTGAATTACGGGCAGGGAAACAGCCGGAAAGACGCACCGATGCGGAAATTGGGGATGCTGATCTGGGCCTTGCTCTTGGCGGGTACGGCCCAAGCGCAGGCGTCCTGGGTGGTGGAAAGCGACCCGGCGACCGGGCGCCACGCCGCCCGGGCCTGCACCGAGGGCGGCGATGCCTCCGTCTGCACTGGAACTGTCCTGCTCGACCGAGCAACCGCTGTCCTGGGGCATGCGCACCGAGGGCATCGCGGATCTTGTCGTCGCGGAGTCGGTGGATGCCCTGATGGTGGTCGGCTCGTCCCTTGTCGGCACGCTGGAGTTCGAGTCGGTCGGGATGGAGTCCTTCCGTGCCCCGCTGGAGGAAACCCATGTCGACGGGCTGGAACGGCTGAAGGCCGGGATGCGCGCGGACATGCGCATGTGGTTCGGCCCCGAAGAGGCGCCGGAACTGTACCGGTTCGGCCTGTCGGGGTCGCGCAAGGCGATCAGCGAGGTCGAGGCCCTGTGTCCCTTGCCCGACTTCGCCGCCCGCGAGGTCGAGCGGCGGACACAGGTCGATCCGGGCAGCGTCGTGCTGGGTGAACTGGCAGAGGCCTGCCGGACGCTCGACGGCACGATTGCGGTGATGGAGGGCTTCCTCAGCGAGGTCGATCTTGACGGCAAGGGGGCCATGGATCTGGTGGTCGACCACAGCCTTGCGGAATGCTCGACCGCCACGAGCCTCGTGTGCAGCGACGCGGGATGCCAGAACTCGTTCTGGCTGGCGCAGGAGGACGGGCGTTACCGCCGGGTCTTCCTCGACACGATCCAGAGCTACCGCTCGGCAGAGCCGGGCGTCGTCGAGATTACCTTTCAGGGGGCCGCCTGCGGGCGCAGCGGCGGCAGCTGCACGCGCCACTACACGGTCGGACCGGATGCGCTGACCGAACGTTCCGCCGAGTGACGGGGCAAACCCGCCCGGAAGGGGGCGGGTCGCGTTTTGCCTTGCACCGCCTGCTTGCCATGACGACACACCGCCCGGCGCGGCCTGCGCGCCGGGGTCGGGCGCAGGCCGTGAAGGCGGCACAGCCGGGGACGCGGAGGCCGCCTAGCTGTAGTGGGCCACCGGGGTGCCCGCGATGGCCGCCATGTTCAGCAGCCCGCGCGCGGTGATCGAGGGCGACACGATATGCGCCCGGTTGCCCATGCCCATCAGGATCGGCCCGACCTCCAGCCCGTCCGCCTTTGTCTTCAGGATATTGCGGACGGCAGAGGCCGCGTCCGCATGTCCGAAGATCAGCACGTTGGCGGCGCCCGCCATCCGGTTGCCCGGAAGCAGCCGGGCCCGCAGGTCGGGGTCCAGCGCCGCGTCCACGTTCATCTCGCCTTCGTAGCAGAAGTCGTGGCCCTCGTTGTCGAGGATCTCCATGGCTTCGCGCAGCCGCAGGCCGGTGCCTTCGGTCAGGTTGCCGAACTGCGACTTGGAACAGAAGGCGATGTTCGGTTCCAGCCCGAAGCGGCGGACGTGGCGCGCGGCACCGATGGCGATATCCGCAAGCTCGCGCGGCGAGGGGTCCAGGTGCACGTGGCTGTCCGCGACAAACAGCGGCCCGCTTTCGAGGATCATCAGCGAGAGCGCGCCGACCGGATGCAGCTTGCGGTCGCCCAGCACCTGCCGGACGTAGTTCAGATGCCAGAGGTATTCGCCGAAGGTGCCGCAGATCAGGCTGTCGGCCTCTTCGCGCTGCACCATGACCGCGCCGATGGCGGTGGAATTGGTGCGCATGATGGCGCGCGCGATGTCGGGTGTCACGCCGCGCCGGGCCATGATGGCGTGGTAGGTTTCCCAGTAGTCGCGGTAGCGCGGATCGTTCTCGGGGTTGACGATGTTGAAGTCGCGTTCGGGGCGGATTTCCAGGCCCATGCGCTCGCAGCGGGTCTCGATCACCTCGGGGCGGTCGATCAGGATCGGGGTCTCCGTGGTCTCTTCCAGGATCGCCTGCGCGGCGCGCAGCACGCGCTCGTCCTCGCCCTCGGCAAAAACGATGCGGCGGCTGGCGGTCGCGGCGGCACTGGAAGACCGGGCGCATCAGCAGCGCGGACTTGTAGACCGAGGCGTCCAGCTTCTGCTTGTATGCGGCGATATCGGCAAGCGGGCGCACGGCGACGCCCGACTCCATCGCGGCCTTGGCCACGGCGGTCGAGACGACGCCGGACAGGCGCGGGTCGAAGGGTTTCGGGATCAGGTAGTCGGCGCCGAATGTCAGCTGCTCGCCGCGATAGGCGGCGGCGGCCTCGGCGCTGGTGGTCGCGCGGGCCAGCGCCGCGATGCCCTCGACGCAGCCGATCTGCATGGCGTCGTTGATCTCTGTCGCGCCCACGTCCAGCGCGCCCCGGAAGATGAAGGGGAAGCAGAGCACGTTGTTGACCTGGTTCGGGAAATCCGAGCGCCCGGTGGCGATGATCGCGTCGGGGGCGGCTTGCCGGGCGAGGTCGGGCATGATCTCGGGCGTCGGGTTGGCCAGTGCGAAGATGATCGGGCGGCTTGCCATCTGCGCCACGTGTTCGGGCTTCAACACGCCGGGGCCGGAGAGGCCAAGGAAGAGGTCCGCGCCCTCGATCACCTCGGAGAGCGTGCGCTTGTCCGAGGCCTGCGCAAAGGCGGCCTTCTGCGGGTTCATGTCCTCGGCCCGGCCCTCGTAGACCAGCCCGTGAATGTCACACAGCCAGATGTTCTCGCGCTTCACGCCCAGCTTCACCAGCATGTTCAGGCAGGCGATCCCCGCCGCGCCGCCGCCGGTCGAGACGACCTTGATCTGGTCGAAGCGCTTGCCCGCGACATGCAGCGCATTGGTCGCGGCGGCGCCGACGACGATGGCGGTGCCGTGCTGGTCGTCGTGGAAGACCGGGATGTTCATCCGCTCGCGGCAGATCTTTTCGACGATGAAGCAGTCGGGCGCCTTGATGTCCTCGAGGTTGATGGCGCCGAAGGTCGGCTCCAGCGCGCAGACGATGTCGGCCAGCTTCTCGGGGTCGCTTTCGTTCACCTCGATGTCGAAGCAGTCGATATTGGCGAACTTCTTGAAGAGCACGGCCTTGCCCTCCATCACCGGCTTCGAGGCCAGCGCGCCGATATTGCCCAGTCCCAGCACGGCGGTGCCGTTCGAGACGACCGCAACAAGGTTGCCGCGCGCGGTATAGCGGGCGGCGGTGGTCTCGTCGGCCTTGATCTCGAGGCAGGCCTCGGCCACCCCCGGCGAATAGGCGCGGCTGAGATCCCGGCCATTGGCAAGCGGCTTGGTCGCGCGGACCTCCAGCTTACCGGGCCTTGGAAATTCGTGGTAAGCCAGCGCCGCCTGACGCAGGCTATCGTTGGACGTATCGGACATGCGCTGGGCCCTCCTCCGAGGCATGGTTTAACGGTAAACTAAATTGAGTCTGCCGTTCGGTCATGCGCTGCGCCTAGCAGGTTCGGGGCTGGCTTGTAAACGCGCGAACACGCTGCGGTGCAGCGGTCGCAGGCGGTTTGGCGCCCTTGCTGGCAAGGCTGTGGCGGCGGATGGCAGTGGCGCCGGGACAACCGGTCTTGCCGGGCTTTGCGCCGGGTCGTGTGGTGCAGGTTTGCAGGGTGTCCGGCGCGGGCGCGGCCCGGGGTGGCGTCCGGTCAGGGTCGGGAAGGCCCCGCGGCACCTTGTCCGGCGGCTGCGTTCGCGCGGACCACGCAGAAGCCCGGGGTCGCAAGCCAATAACAAGCCAGCAAAAAGGCAGCGGTGCCGCTTGCGGCCACGCTGCCTGTGATGATTGTTTCCCGGTGTGCCGGGCCGCAGGGGGCGTCAGGCGATCACTCTGCCATCCCGCGCAGCGTATCGATCCGGCGGTCGGCCTGACGGCTGGTCAGCGCGTCGTCGTAATCCTCGCCGGTATCTTCGCACAGCTGTAGCAGCACGGCGGCCTGATAGTCGGTCATGGGGGCATGGGGATCGGCGGGTGTCTCGGCGGCGCCGTCGACAAGGGAGGTCTGGGTCATGGTTATGGGGTCTCCACCGTTTATGACGGGGGAACGCCGGAACCGAACGCCGGGTTCCCCTTGCAATCGCCGCCTGCCGTCGGAACAATGCGCTTCTGTTACAGGAGGCCCCGATGTCCGATCCGTCGCTTGCCGATGCCGCCCGCGTCGTGCGCGAAAACGCCTATGCCCCCTATTCCCGCTTCAAGGTCGGCGCCGCGCTGCGCAGCCGCTCGGGCGCGGTCTACGCGGGCTGCAACGTCGAGAATGTCGCCTACCCGGAAGGCACCTGCGCCGAGGCCGGTGCCATCGCCGCCATGGTCGCGGCGGGCGAGACGGCGATTGCCGAGGTCTACGTGATCGCCGACAGCCCCGACCCGGTGCCGCCCTGCGGCGGGTGCCGGCAGAAGCTGAAGGAATTCGCCGGGGCCGACGTGCCGGTGACCATGGCGACCACGGATGGTGCGACCCTGCGCCTGACCGTCGGCGACCTTCTGCCCGGCGCCTTCGACAGCGGACATATGGACCGCGCATGATGGATGCGCGCAGCGTCATCGCCAGCCTGCGCCGCGGAGAAGAGCCCACTGCCGAGGCGCTGCGCTGGTTCGCGCGCGGTCTTGCCGATCACAGCGTCAGCGCGGCGCAGGCCGGGGCCTTTGCCATGGGGATCTGCCTGCGCGGGCTCAGCGAAGAGGGGCGCGTTGCCCTGACCCTGGCGATGCGCGATTCGGGCGAGGTGCTGGACTGGGATCTCGACGCGCCGGTGGTCGACAAGCATTCCACCGGCGGCGTGGGCGACTGCGTGTCGCTGGTTCTGGCCCCGGCGCTGGCGGCCTGCGGGGTCTACGTGCCGATGATCTCGGGGCGGGGGCTGGGGCACACTGGCGGGACGCTGGACAAGCTGGAGGCCATCGCCGGTTACGACGTCTCGCCCGACGAGGCGCGGTTCCGTCAGGTGGTGGCCGACGCGGGCTGTGCCATCGTCAGCGCCTCGGCCCATACGGCGCCTGCGGACAAGCGGCTGTACGCGGTGCGCGACGTGACGGCGACGGTCGAAAGCCTCGACCTGATCTGCGCCTCGATCCTGTCGAAGAAGCTGGCGGCGGGGCTTCAGGCGCTGGTGCTGGACGTCAAGGTCGGCTCTGGCGCCTTCATGAAGACGGCGGAAGAGGCGCGGGCGCTGGCGCGGGCGCTGGTGGACACGGCCAGCGCGGCGGGCTGCCCGACGACGGCGCTGATCACCGACATGAGCCAGCCGCTTGCGCCCGCACTGGGCAATGCGCTGGAGGTGGACGCGGTGGTGCAGGTGCTGACCGGCACGCCCGGCCCGCTGCTGGACCTCAGCGTCGCGCTGGGGGCCGAGGTGCTGGCCTCTGTCGGCATCCCCGACGGAGAGGACCGCCTGCGCGCGGCGGTCTCCTCGGGCGCGGCGGCAGAGCGTTTCGGGCGGATGGTCTACGGCCTTGGCGGGCCGTTGCATTTCGTCGAGAACTGGCAGCGCTTCCTGCCCGAGGCGCCGGTGATCCAGGAGGTCGCGGCGCAGGCGGACGGCGTGGTCTCGGCCATCGACGGCGAGGCGCTGGGGCTGGCGGTTGTCGACCTTGGCGGCGGGCGCCGGGTCGAAAGCGACCGGGTGGACCCTGCGGTGGGTCTGGATCAGGTCGTGCGGCTGGGCGAGCGGGTCCGGAAAGGCCAGCCGCTGGCCCGCATCCACGCCGCACGCGAGGAACAGGCCGAGGCGGCGGCCCGCGCGGTGCGCGCGGCGGTGACGCTGGGCGAGGCCCCGACCGAAGGACCGCTGGTGCTGGAGCGCGTGACATGACCCGGGCCTTTCTTGTCGTGATGGATTCCGTCGGCATCGGCGGGGCGCCCGATGCAGGGGCCTTCTTCAATGACGGGGTGCCGGACACCGGGGCCGACACGCTGGGCCATATCGCTGCGGCCTGCGCCGCGGGGCGCGCCGAAGAGGGGCGCAGCGGGCCTTTGCAGGTTCCGACGCTGGCCGCGCTGGGGCTGTTCCATGCCCATGCGCTGGCCACCGGTGCGGCCATGCCCGAAACGCCCGCCCGGGGCCGCTGGGGCGCGGCGACCGAGGTCTCGAAGGGCAAGGACACGCCCTCGGGCCATTGGGAACTGGCGGGCCTGCCGGTGCCGTGGGAGTGGACCTATTTCCCGGACCGGACGCCCGCCTTTCCGCCGGATCTCATCGCGAAGACCTGCCGGATTGCGGGCACGGAGGGCACGCTGGCCAATTGCCACGGCTCGGGCACCGTGATGCTGGACCGCTTCGGGGCCGAGCATATCCGCACCGGCTGGCCCATCTGCTACACCTCTGCCGACAGCGTCTTCCAGATCGCCGCGCATGAAGAGCACTTCGGCCTCGACCGCCTCTTGCAGCTGTGTGAAACGCTGGCGCCGACGCTGCACGCCATGAAGGTCGGTCGCGTGATCGCGCGGCCCTTTGTCGGGCGGGAAGGCGCCTTCCAGCGCACCACCAACCGGCGCGATTATGCGATCAAGCCGCCCAAGCCGATCCTGACCAACTGGGCGCAGGATGCCGGTCGGCGGGTCTATGGTGTCGGCAAGATCGGGGACATCTTCTCGATGACCGGCATCGACACGGTGCGCAAGGGCGGTGACGCGACCCTGATGGGCCACCTGTCGGACCTGATCGACGAGGCCGAAGAGGGCAGCCTGACCTTCGCCAATTTCGTCGAGTTCGACAGCCTTTACGGTCACCGCCGCGATGTCTCGGGCTATGCCCGCGCGCTGGAATGGTTCGACGCCGCGCTGGCCCGCGTGCTGCCGAAGCTGCGCGACGGCGACTTGCTTCTGATCACCGCCGACCACGGCAACGACCCCACATGGACGGGCACCGACCACACGCGCGAGCGCGTGCCGGTGCTGCTGCATGGTGCGGGCAGCGGGCCGCTGGGGCAGGTGGCTTTTGCCGACGTGGCCGCCAGCGTGGCGGTGCATCTCAACCTGCCCGCGCAGGGCCCCGGAGGTTCCTTCCTGTGAACGATTACGACTACGATCCCGACGCCCCCATCGACGAAGAGCACATGGCCCGCATCCTCGATCTGCCCAAGGTCGAGCTGCACCTGCATTTCGAAGGCGCCGCGCCGCCTGCCTTCATCCGGGGGCTGGCGCAGGAGAAGAAGACCGACCTGTCGAAGATCTTCCGCGCCGACGGCTCTTACGCGTACCGCGACTTCGTGCATTTCCTGTCCGTCTACGAGGCGGCGACCAGCGTGCTGAAAGGCCCCGAGGATTTCGCCCGGCTTTGCACAGCCCTGATGGAGGAAAGCGCCAAGGACGGCGTCGTCTATTCCGAAACCTTCGTCAGCCCCGATTTCTGCGGCGGCGGCGATGTGGGCGCCTGGAAGGAATACCTGCACGCCATCCGCGAGGCGGCGGAGGCGGGCGAGAAGACCTACGGCGTCACCCTGCGCGGCATCGTCACCTGCATCCGCCACTTCGGCCCCGACAAGGCCAAGGCCGCCGCGCGCTGCGCCGCCGAGACCGCCGGCGACTGGATCACCGGCTTCGGCATGGGCGGCGACGAGAACATGGGCGAGCAGGGCGATTTCGCCTACAGCTTCGACATGGCCGCCGAGGCCGGGCTGCGGCTGACCACCCATGCAGGCGAATGGCGCGGCCCGCGCGAGGTGGAGAACGCCGTGACCGACCTGCGCGGGATGGAGCGCATCGGCCACGGCGTCCGCGCCATCGAGGACCCGCGCCTCTGCGACATCCTCGCCGAGCGCGAGATCACGCTGGAGGTCTGCCCCGGCTCCAACGTCTTCCTCGGCGTCTACCCCTCGCTCGACAAGCACCCGATCCAGCAGCTGCGCGCGCGCGGCGTGAAGGTCACCGTGTCGACCGACGACCCGCCCTTCTTCCACACGACCCTGCGGAAGGAGTACGAAAGGCTTGCCAAGACATTCCGCTGGGGGGCAGACATCTTTCAGGACCTGAACCGCACCGCCCTCGATGCCGCCTTCTGCGACGCGGCCACGAAAGAGGCGATCAAGAAGAAACTGGAGCCCGCGCCATGACTGAACACCTGACCGTCGTCCGCCACCCGCTGGTGCAGCACAAGCTGACGATCATGCGCGAAAAGACCACCTCGACCGCGTCTTTCCGGATGCTCCTGCGCGAGATCAGCCTGCTCTTGGCCTACGAGGTCACCCGCGATCTGGAGATGGGGGTGAAGACCATCGAAACCCCGATCTGCCCGATGGAGGCGCCGACCATCGAGGGCAAGAAGCTGGCCCTGGTCTCGATCCTGCGGGCGGGCAACGGGCTGATGGACGGCATACTGGAGCTGATCCCGGCGGCGCGTGTCGGCTTTATCGGGCTGTACCGCGACGAGGAAACGCTGAAGCCCGTGCAGTATTACAACAAGCTGCCCGAAGCGATGGGGGAGCGGCTGACCATCGTCGTCGACCCGATGCTGGCGACCGGCAACTCCTCTGCCGCGGCCATCGATCTGGTGAAAGAGGCGGGGGCCACCAATATCCGATTCCTCTGCCTTCTCGCGACGCCCGAAGGGGTGGCGAAAATGCGCGAACGGCACCCGGATGTCCCCATCGTGACCGCCGCACTGGACGAGCGCCTTGATGAAAAGGGCTATATCGTGCCCGGTCTGGGCGATGCCGGAGACCGGATGTTCGGCACCAAATAGGGGATTTCCTGCAGGCGGGGCGCCAGATCGGTCATTCCCGCCTTGGGGATTAATTCCACGATGCGGGCGCGGCGCGGCGATTGTCAGCCCGGCTGAAACGCCGAGCCTGCAAGGCTTCTCAAGGCTTTACAAGACCGGCGTCATTCGGGCATGCTTTCGCAATATCTGTGGGGGCAGACATGAAATTGAGTTCTATGAAGTTGACCGCATTGGTTGTGTCGTTTTTCGCGCTGTCTGCCGGCGCTGCCACGGCACAGGGGATGGACGCCACCCCGGCAAACTTTCCGCCCGCAGGGTTCAAGGGCACGCAGTTCGCGGATGCCCGGGGCTGCGTTTTCGTTCGGGCCGGGTTCGACGGAAACGTGACATGGGTTCCGCGCGTCACCCGCCAGCGCAAACATATCTGCGGCCAGACACCGACCAGCTTCGGCGGCGCGACGCGGACGGCGGCGGCCCCGGCGCCGCAGGAACGGCCCGTGCAGATCACCGTGACGACGCCGCCCGCTGCCACCCCGGCGGCCCCGGCGCCCACGGCGCGCGCAACGGCCCCGGCCCGCGTGGCCGCCCCGGCACCCGCCCGCGCCGCGCCTGCCACGGCGCCGGTGCGTGTCGCGCCCGCCCCGGCGCGCGTCGCGACGACAACGCGGGTGGTCCGCCAGCCCGCGCCGCAGCCCGCTCCCGCTCCGCAGCAGGTGGTGCGTGTCCCGGCCTCCAAGCCAGTCGCCGCAGAGCCGCCGCGCGTGGTGCGCCGCGTGCCCGCCGCAACGGCGCAGCCCGGTTCGCTGAAGACCTACCGCGTCGGCACGACCGTGAAGGTCCCGGCCCAGATCGCCTGCCAGAATGGTCAGACCACGCGCGTCGTCGACGGGCGCAGGGTGGCGCTGCGCTGCGGGCCGCAGGCGACCCCGCATGTCACCACCATCCGGCGCGGCGAGGCTCCGGCCCCCGGCAAGACCGTGCATTACAATCGCGGCAGCTGGGACGACAGCAGCCTTCGCGACCTGCCGGGCGATACCCGCATCGTGCCGCGCCACGTCTATGAAAGCCGCGATGTGTCCGACAACGTCGTGCCCGCCGGGTATCGCCCCGCGTGGGAGGACGGCCGCCTGAACCCCTACCGGGCCTATATGACGCTGGACGGCTACGACGCGACGCAGAAGCTGTGGACCCACACCGTGCCGCGCCGCCTGATCAAGCGGGTCGGCGGCTACGAGCATCGCGACCCGATCCTGGCCTATCGTGTGCAGGACAGCAGCTATCCCGCGACCTCGGGGCAATACGGTCACCGCTCCACGGTTTCGTACCATGCGCAGGGCGAGGCCTATCGCAGCCCGGTCATGTCCACGCGTGGCGCGGCGCCGGTGGCGACCGCCTCGGACCGCTGGGTCGAGATCGGCGCCTTCACCTCGGCCTCTGGCGCGCAGGAGGCCGCGGCCCGCCTGACCGCGGCAGGGCTGCCGGTGAAGATGGCAAGGCTGACGCAGGGCGGGCAGGTGATGCGCTCGGTCCGGGTCGGTCCCTTCGCATCGGGCGCCGCCCTGAACGATGCGCTGAGTGCCGTCAGGCGCACCGGCTACACGCAGGCCTACCTGCGCTGACCGCCGTACAGGTTTCCAGGCAAGGGGCGACGGGGCGATCCGTCGCCCCTTTTGCTTGTGACAGGATACGTCACGGGCGCGGTGCCTTCAGCGGTAACCAGGGATCGGGGCAGGGGCTCTTGGTCGCGTCAAAGCGGCGGTTTCGCAGGCCACCGTCGGTGCCATGGTTGCCCTGCGCGACACCCGCGGGCCGAGCCTTGTACCAGCGGGCCGCATCCGGCGATGGGCAGGTGTTTCGGGTGCCGTCGCCGCGCCGGGGGCCGGTCCCTTGGCCCCGCTATGCCCGCGCCCTTCGGACCTCAGGACCCGCAGATCCCCTGCAGGCGGACCCAGTCGGCATCGGTCAGCACAAGGCGGCTGCCCTGCGCCGCGCGGGGATCGGCCTCGATCAGGGTCAGGACGGACTCGCCGGTGATGTCACGCGCATAGGCATAGGGGCTGGACCGCAGCTCGGCCTCGGAGAAGGCGGCCAGCCAGCGGCTCCATCGGCGGATCGACGGGGCGGCTGGTCAGCAGGTGCTCTGCATAGGCGTCAAGCGCCGCATCCGGTAGGTTGCCGGTGGTCAGCAGGCGCAGGCTGGCCCAGAGCCCGGCGTGGTCCAGCACATCCGCAAGCGGGTCGCTTTGCCGGGCCCGGAGGGCTTCCGTCAGGATGAACCCCGCCGCGACGTCCGGATCCTCGTGATCCTCCAGCACATTGCGGTGCAGCAGGATGATCCGCCCGGGCAGGTGGGCCGACCGGCGGGCCCCGGCGGGCACGATGACGACGCTGCCGGTATCCCCCAGGACACGCCGCGCGAGGCGGCGCAGGGGCTGGCGGGCATCCGGGGTCATGCAGGGCTGGCCGGTCACGCGGGCGATCTGGGTCAGCAGGCGCTCGCCGATTTCGGCGCGCTTGACCATGGGCACGACCTGCACGGTGTAGCGTTCCAGCGCGCCCGGCAGCCAGAAGACCGCAAGCCCCAGCAGGATTGCGAAAATCGTTCCGCTGAGCAGGAAGCGCAGCTTTCCCGGGTGCGGGCGCTTGCGGTCGATGGCGCGCAGCAGCTTGTCGATCCCGGCGATCATGTCGCGCTCGCCCTCGCCCAGCTCCAGCGTTTCGCCGGGGTCGCCGTCGGGGTGGTAGATCGCCGGAACGGCAGAGCCGTTGGCCCGGATCACCGCCCCCAGCGACCAATGCGCCAGCGGGCGGTTCTGGATGTCGGACATGGTCAGGGTGGCGTCGCCCAGAGAGACCACAACCTCGCGCCGTTGAACGTCGGGCGCGGGGCGCCAGAGGCCAGTGGCCTCCAGCCGGTCGAACTCTTTCAGTGCTGTCATCGTGCGGGGCTGCTCTGCCTCAGGTCTCGGGCGACGCTATCATGCTGCCGGGGGCGGGCAATCTGGCACGCGCGCGGGCCGGGCGCGTTGTCCGGGGATGGCGCAGGTGAGCGCGACGCGACAGCCTGCGGGGGCGGGACGCCGGGGGCGCATCGCGGGGATGGCGTCGGGCCGGGCAGGGTGCGGCAACGCGGCGTGGCCGGTCCGGCGGGGCGACCAAGGCTCTTGCAAGAGCCTTGAAAATTCCGTGCACGGAATTTGCCGCCCTACCGCGCCCGCAGGAACTTGCGGCTGATGAAGCCCTCGGTGCCCTCGGCGTCGCGCACCCTGTACCAGACGGCGTTGCGGGCGATGCAGCCACGGACCGCACCGGCAGGGCCGGGATCCTCCGGGTCGGCGGCCATGCCGCGGCAGGCCGCCGCGCAGCTTTGCCGCTCGTCCTGCCGCCCGGCGACCACCGGGTTGCCGATCAGCGTCAAGGCCTCGCCCAGAGGCACCTCGCGCAGGATCTCGGCGCCAAAGCCGGTGCCGCCGCGCAGGTTGACGTATTCGCTGACCTCGCTGACCGCGACTTCGGGTCCGGCGATCCAGCAGGAATCCCCGGCGGCGGGCGCAAAGGGCCGGGCGTCCGAGGCCAGAAGGACCGGCTTCAGCGCCGCCACCGGGTCCGGGCCCGCCACCGGCAGATCGGTCAGGACGGTGTCCGGTGGGTGCATCATGTAGGGGTAGAGCGTCGCCAGCGCCTCGGTGAAGCCGCCGCTGCCGAAGGAGACCTCGCCGATGGCGCCGCCGGGCTGTGGCTCGGGGAACAGCGTGACCGTGCATGCATAGGCGCCATCGCCCAGGAAGGCGGGCAGGGTGGTGACGCGGACGCCGCCGTCGGGCGTCTCGATCGCGGTGTCGATCAGGGACAGCGCGTCGCTGATCCCGGCGGCGACCGGCGTCCCGTACCGCGCGCTCTGGGCATTGGCGCAGGCCTGTTCCACCAGCGCCTCGCGCGGCGCGTCGGGGGCGGCGGTGGGCGTCACGGGCATGCGCCAGCGCGCAGCATCGCCGACGGTGGCGATCCGGCGCATCTCTCCGGGGGGCGTGGCCAGCATCTCCAGCAGCAGGCTTTCCGCGAAGGTCATGCCGATATCGTCGCGCAGCGCCAGCAGGTCGCGCAGGCTGCGCAGCGCCACCCCATAGGCGGCGTCGATCTCGGCGCGGGAATGGCTGCGGTCTTCGGTGACCAGCGCCGGCGCGTCAAAGCCCAGCCGCCCGCGCGGGTGCAGCTGCCGGTCGGTGAGGGGCAGGTCTTCTTCGCCCTGCCGCTGCCCGGCCATGAAGATCAGCGCGCAGGCGCTGTCGCAGGTGGCGCCCGGCCCGACGGCGGTGCCCATGCCAAGGCCTGCCACCTGCCGCGCGATCTCCAGCGCCGCGCCATAGTCGCCGCCGGGACTGTCGAGGCAGAGCCTGCGGGTGCCGTAGACCTCGGCCTGCCAGCCCTGCTCGGCGGTAAAGGCGGCGAAGGCCTGCGCGCTCTCCGGGGTCAGCGGGCCCGAGAGGGTCGCGGTGCAGCCCATGGGCCCGGGCTCTTCGGACAGGGTCACGGCGGCGGTGACGGGGGCCGCGAGCGAGGCGGCGGCCAGCATCAGGGCAGGGAACAGGCGCATCACAGGGATTTCGCCTGCCCGCGCAGTTCGAACTTCTGGATCTTGCCGGTCGAGGTCTTGGGCAACTCCTGGAAGACCACCACCTTGGGGCACTTGAAGCCCGCCAGCCGCTCACGCGTGTAGGCGATCAGGTCCGCCTCGGACACGTCGTGCCCGTCCTTCAGCTCGACGAAGGCGCAGGGCACCTCTCCCCATTTCTCGTCGGGCTTGGCCACCACGGCACAAAGCAGCACCGCGTCATGCCCCATCAGGCAGCCTTCGACCTCGACGGACGAAATGTTCTCGCCGCCCGAGATGATGATGTCCTTGGCGCGGTCGGCGATCTGCACGTAGCTGTCGGGGTGCTGCACGGCGATGTCGCCGGAATGGAACCAGCCGCCCGCAAAAGCCTCTTGCGTGGCCTTGGGGTTCTTCAGGTAGCCCTTCATGACGCCGTTGCCGCGGAACATGATCTCGCCTTTGGTCTGGCCGTCCATGGGGATCGGCTGGCCCGCCTCGTCATGCACGGCGAGGCCTTCCATGAAGGGCATGGCGACCCCCTGACGGGCCTTGACGGCGGCGCGCTCGGCCCCCTGCAACGGCTCCCACTGGGCCTGCCATGTGCATTCCGTGGCGGGGCCGTAGACCTCTGTCAGGCCGTAGACCTGCGTCACGTCGAAGCCCATGGGCTCGATCTTGGCCAGCGTCGCGGGGGCCGGGGGCGCGCCCGCGGTGAAGACGCTGACGCTGTGCGAGAAGGGGCGGCGCTGGTCCTCGGGCGCGTTCACCAGCATGTTCAGCACGATGGGGGCGCCGCCGAAATGCGTCACGCCCTCGTCGGCGATGGCGTCGAAGATCGCCTTGGCGGTGATGTCGCGGCAGCAGACCACGGTGCCCCCGAGCGCGGGCATCATCCACGTGTGGCACCAGCCGTTGCAGTGGAACAGCGGCACGATGGTCAGGTACTTGGGATGCAGGGTCATGCGCCACGACAGCACCTGCCCCATGGCGTTCAGATAGGCGCCGCGATGGTGGTAGACCACGCCCTTGGGCCGCCCCGTGGTCCCAGAGGTGTAGTTGAGCGCGATGCTCTCCCACTCGTCTTCGGGCAGCACCCAGCCGAAACCCGGATCGGCGCCCGCCAGCACGTCCTCGTATTGCGGATAATCCGAGTGCCGGTGCACGCCCGCGAAATCGTCGGGCACCTCGATCACCTGCGGGGGCGTGCCCTCCATGCGGTCCATGGCCTCGGCCAGAACGGCCACGAACTGCGAGTCGCAGAGCACCACCTTCGCCTCGCCGTGGTCGAGGATATAGGCCACCGTATCGGGGTCGAGCCGGGTGTTGATGGCGTTCAGCACCGCGCCGCAGGCGGGCACGCCGAAATGCGCCTCTGCCTGCGCGGGGATATTCGGCAGGATCGTGGCCACCACGTCGCCGGGCCGCACCCCCATCTCCGCCAGAGCCGAGGCAAGGCGGGTGGCGCGCTCGATATACTGCGCATAGGTCTTGCGGTGCGGACCGTAGACCACCGCGGGGTGATCCGGCCAGACCTGCGCCGCGCGGGTCAGGAAGGACAGCGGCGTCAGCGGTACGTGGTTGGCGGCTGTCTTCTCCAGCCCGGTTTCGTCCTTCAGCCAACCCATCGCATACCCTCCTGCCTTGTGGTCGGCGCGATAATGGACAAGCTTGGGCGGGGTGAAAAGGGGCGTCGGAGGCGCGCATGATCATCTCGCCCGGGCGCGGCTATGTCTTTGTTCACATTCCCAAGACCGGCGGCACCTCGATGGCCGCCGCGCTGGAGGCGCGGGCGCATCGCGACGACATCCCGATCGGCGATACCGAAAAGGCGCAACGGCGCCGGGGGCGGGTGGCGAAGCTGCGCGGGCAGGCGGCGGGGCGGCTGTGGAAGCATTCGACGCTGGCGGATATCGACGGGGTCGTGACGGCGGCGGACCTGGACCGGATGCTGTGCTTTTGCCTCGTGCGGAACCCCCGGGACCGGGTAGTCAGCTATTACCACTGGCTGCGTGGGCAGAGTTTCGACCACGCGGCGGTGCGGATCGCCAAGGCGGTGGATTTCGCGGCGTTCCTGCGCCACGCCCACACGCAAGAGAGCCTGCGCGCATGGCCCTACGGGCGTTACATGCGCGATGCTTCGGGGCGGGAAAGGGGCTGTTCCTGCGGCTGGAACACCTTACCGAGGACTGGGCCCCGCTGGTGGACCATCTGGGCTTCACGCCCGGGATCGGACACCGGAACCGCTCTGACCGGGCGGCGGGTTGGCGCGGCTACTACGACGATGCGACGCGGGCCATCGTGGCGGATCTCTGCGCCGAGGATATCGCACGCTTCGGCTATCGCTTCTGACGGCTGGGGCCGGAACGATAATCGCCCCGCCTGAGTGAGGCGGGGCGGAAGAGGCGCAGGATCCCGGTTTAGGGAATGAATGGCGACCCCGCGCCCCTACCTCGTGCGGGCTTACATGCCCGAAGAGACAGCGAAGCCCGAGATGCCGCCCATGCCGAGGTCGGCCAGCATCGTCGCGGCGCCGGTTTCAAGGTCGATCATGTAGAGGCCCGCGCTTTCGGCGCCTTCCATCTGCAGGATCGCATAGGCCTGGTTCTCGTCCTCGGCGGGCGACAGGATGTCGAAGCCGCCCATGCCGGAGAGGTCGACCTCTTCGCCCTCGACGGTGACCTTGCCGATGGTTTCCAGCGTGCCCGCGTTGTTGGCGAGGCTCACCAGCGAGTCGGTGCCCGCGTCCAGCGCGTATTGGAAGGTGCTGCCCGCGACCGCGCCGTTGATGGCGTTGGTATAGGCGTTGGCGAAGATCATCGGCGTCGCACCTGCGTTGGCGTCACCCTCGGCATAGGCGAGGTCGGTGAAGCGCATGACCTTGCCGGCCTTCTCGTCGCCGTCGCCGAAGCCCTCGGGGAAGTAGACGAGGTTGTCCCCGGTCGAGGACACGGCGCGCACGGCGTCGATGGCATTGTTGAAGTCGAAGGCGACCATGGCGTCGGCGCCGATCGTGGCATCCTCGGCGAAGGCCGCGCCAAGGTCGGTCATCTCGCCCGACATCGGGTCGAGGGTGTAGATCATGCCGTCGGCGAAGCCCAGAAGCGCGCCGGTCACCGGGCGGAAGGCGATGGCGTCGAGGGCGGAGTCCAGCGGGTAGGTCTGTGCCTCGCCGGGGGCCGCGATGTCGGCCATCACCACCAGCGTGGCGCCGTCATCGGCCAGAGCGTAGCCCATGTTCCCGGCATGGCCCATCGCCAGAAGCGGCGAAGCGGACAGGGTTGCAAGGGCGGTGGCGGTCAGGAAACGCTTGGTCATTGTAAGCCTCTCTGTCGGTTGCGGGGGCGTCGCGCCCCTCGATGCAACGGAAGACACGAAGAGGCCGCGAAAACGGTTTCACCGCGTGGTGCAAAAGTTTTGCCTGACCTTGCGGCATGGTGGTCTGCGATGCCCCCGGGCGCCCGGCACCCGCAGGCCCGGTGCCCCCGTCGCGCCGTCGAGGGGCTCTGTCACGGTATGCGGCAGGGCCCGGGCCTGCCTCGCAGGCCAGTCTCTGCGCCGTCCTGACGCGCCCGCCCCGGCCGTCCCGCCCGCGCTATTCCGGCAGAGCAGGGAGGCGCGCGCTCTTGCTGCCCTGCGGGTTTCGCAGGGGGAGGTGCGGCGGGCTGGTCGCGCTGCCGGGTCTCTGGGGCCGCGCCTAGCGCAGCGGCGTGAACAGCGCGTCGGTCATCGTGCAATCGCGGATCGTGTCGCGCCCGCAGGGCACCGGGATCAGGTCGCGCGACAGGCAGACCCGCGCCTCATGGATCATGCCGTCGCGGCAGGTGATGGTCAGCATATCGGCCTTCAGCCCCGGGTTGGCCTTCAGAAAGGCCTCTTCCACCACCGCCGCGGGCAGTTTCACCGCCTTGTCGAGGCTGCGGAAGACCTCGGGCCGGGTGATCGAGCCATAGGCCTGCCGCGACAGGTCGTAATAGGCCCGCGCCGAAAGCCCCGAACAGACGCCGTGTTTCTTCCACTGGTGCCACGCCAGCCCGCCCGAGCCCATGATGTCCGCCATCGCGCCGGTCATCTGCCGCGAAGGCGCGCGTTCCACCGTCGGGCAGTAAGAGGGCCAGCCGCGATGGTACTGCGGCCAGAGCCCGTGCAGCACCCAGCCCGCGTCGGTGTCGCATTGCTCGGCCTCGCGGGCGTCCCCCTCCAGCGCGCACCAGTTCGGCGACCACGACAGCGCCATGACGTAGTAATCGAATGCGCCCGCCTTCTCGCCATCGGCAAAGGCCTGCGCGGGCAGGGCGGTCAGCAGGGCGGCGGCAAGGGTCGCGAGGCGCATTTTCTCTTCCTTTTTGGGTTCGGCGTCACTATATAGCGGCCAAGTTTCCCGACAACGGCAACCCGTCCCGGAGATCATCCGGGGCCTCCCGCGGCCCTCACCGGCCCGGGGTACGCGGAAGATTTGCCGTTCGCCAGACCGAGAAGGAGAAGAGAAAGATGTCCAAGCTGCTGCATCCCAAGGCGACCGCCGTCTGGCTGGTGGACAACACGACGCTGTCGTTCAAGCAGATCGCCGATTTCACCGGTTTCCACGAGCTCGAGATCCAGGGCATCGCCGATGGCGACGTGGCCACCGGGGTGAAGGGCTTTGACCCGGTCGCCAACAACCAGCTTGTGCAGGAAGAGATCGACAAGGCGGAGAAGGATCCGCTGTACAAGATGAAGGTCAAGTTCAATCCCGCCGCCCGGGACGAGGACAAGCGCCGTGGCCCGCGCTACACCCCGCTGTCCAAGCGGCAGGACCGCCCGAACGCGATCCTCTGGCTGGTGAAGTTCCACCCCGAGCTGACCGACGGCCAGATCTCGAAGCTGGTGGGCACCACCAAGCCGACGATCCAGTCGATCCGCGAGCGCACGCACTGGAACATCCAGAACATGCAGCCCATCGACCCCGTCGCCCTTGGCCTGTGCAAGCAGACCGAACTGGATGCCGCCGTTGCCAAGGCCGCGAAGGCCGTCGCCAGCGTCATGACCGACGACGAGCGCCGCAAGCTGGTCTCGACCGAGCAGAGCCTCGACATGGACGGAAACGAACCGCGCCTGCCCACCGCCATCGAGGGGCTGGAGACCTTCTCGCTGTCCGATCCGCGCGAGGATGACGAGGACGAGGACAAGAAGAGCGACGCCGATTATTCGGATGCCGACAGCTTCTTCAACCTGCCGGACAGCAGCGACGACGACGACGAAGAGGACGACGATCCGCGCGGCTGATCAGGCCCGGACCGACCCCAGTATGGCGCCCCGGTGGAGAGATCCGCCGGGGCGTCTTGCGTTTCGCACCGGACCTGTCGCGGCCACCGCCCCGGACCATGCGGCGACGGTCCCTGCGCCGTCCCGGGGGTGGCCTGCGTGATCCGGCATGGGGGGCGGTGCCGAGACCGCCGGCGGCGTGGCGGGTTCTGTCCGTCCCGGCGTCCGTTCGCACCCTTTCAGGGCAGGGGCAGGGGCAGTCCTGCCGGGCGTCAGAACCGTTTGCGCGCGTTCAGCGCCGCCGTGATGGTGCCGTCGTCGAGGTAGTCGAGTTCGCCGCCGATGGGCACGCCCTGCGCCAGCGAGGACAGCGCCACGCGCCCCTCCAGCCGGTCGGCGATGTAATGCGCCGTGGTTTGCCCGTCGACGGTGGCGTTCAGGGCAAGGATGACCTCGGTCACGTTCTCCGCCTCCAGCCGGGTCAGCAGTTGCGGGATGCGCAGCTGGTCCGGCCCGACGCCGTCCAGCGCCGAGAGCGTCCCGCCCAGCACGTGGTAGCGCCCGGTAAAGACATTCGCCCGCTCCATCGCCCAAAGGTCCGAGACATCCTCGACCACGCAGATCAGCCCGTTGCCGCGCGCCTCGGACCGGCAGATCTCGCAGATGTCCTCGGTGCCGACATTGCCGCAGTTCAGGCATTCGCGGGCGCTGTCGGCCACCGCCATCATGGCCTCGGCAAGGGGGCGCAGCAGGGCGGCGCGCTTGCGGATCAGGTGCAGCACCGCGCGCCGCGCCGAGCGCGGACCAAGGCCGGGCAGCCGCGCCATCAGCGCGATCAGCGCGTCGATGGGATCGTTGGGGCGGCTCACGGGGTCTGGACCTCTCCGGGGACGGCGACCCGCTCGACCCGGTAGCCCCGGTCGCGCAACAGCGCCACCATGCCCGCCTCTCCCGGCAGGTGAAAGCTGCCCACGGCGACAAAGGCCCCGCCTGCGTCGAGGGCGGGTGCCGCCGCCTCGACAAAGTCATGGTTGCGCTCGTCCAGAAGCCAGCTGTCGAGCGCGTCGAGCTGTTCCAGCCCGGCCTCGCCGAAGAGGGTCTCTATCCGCGCGCGGTCCTGCATCATGGCAATGGCGGAACGGCCCTGAAGATACAGGGCAAAGCCGGTGGCGCGGCCCTTCCAGTCCTCGACCGGGGCCAGATAGCTGCCGTAGATCGTCAGCATCGCCGCACCCATCGACCGCCCGCCGGTGCCGTCCAGCTTCTGGCGGATGCGCTGCGCCGGTTCCAGCCCGAGGATCCGCGCGCCCTTGATGTGGCCCAGCGTCTGGATCAGCGTGTCCTGCGTCGGATAGGTGCCCGAGGCGAAATCCTCGCAGGGCGACCAGAGCAGCACCTCCATCAGCGCGCCGAGGGTCAGGTAGTCGGTCGCCTCGCGCCCCCAGCCGATGCCGTCCAGCCGGTCGCGGATCCAGCCGTCGACACGCGGATCGAGCGAAAGCGTGTTGTAGGCCGAGGGCTGGCCGTCGGCGATGTAGCGGCCCTGGTGGGTGACATCGGCGTAATAGGCGGCACGGCTGGGATAGACCGGGTCGATCTCCAGCGCGACGGTCTTCGCGCGCGCGATCTCGGCCAGCACCATGTCCGGCAGGTCCAGAACCTCGCGCTGGGTGCTGTGGAAGGTGCCCCACAGATGCGAGACGGCGCCGCCCGGTGCGGTGATCCGCCAGAACCGGCCAAGGCCGTTGGGGATCTCCGCGGCCTGCCGTTCCAGCTCTGCCAGCGGCGCGTCCAGCGTATCCTCGTAGAGCGCGACCTGCGGCACGTCGCAGACGTCGCGCGTGGCCCAGTCCTGCGCCAGCGCGGGCCCGCCTGCCAGCGCGGCAAGGCCGACGGCAAGGGCTTTCAGGGGGAAGCGGGCAAGGGACATGGCGCGGGTTTCCTGCTCAACGACCCGCTTGCGGGGCCTGTTGCCGCCACTCTAGGGCCTTTTCGCACGATGCTGTATCGCTTTTCACAGCGGGCGGCGCCAGAACCGCAGCGGGGCCGCCGGTGCCGCGTCCCCAAGGCCGGTGGCCCGGGCAGGGCGCGGCGACCCAAGGGCCGCCCGCACAAGGGTCAGAACGGCAGCTTCATGTCCGCGGGCAGGCCCATCGCTTCGGTCAGCTTGCGCATTTCCTGCTCGGACCGCTCCGAGGCGCGGCTCTGCGCGTCCTTGATGGCGGCCGGGATCAGGTCCTCGACCACCTCTTTCTCGTTCGGGTCGAAGATCGTCGGAGAGATGTCCAGCGCGGTCAGCTCACCCTTGGCGGTGGCCGTCGCCTTGACCAGTCCCGCGCCGCTTTCGCCGGTGACGGTGATCGTGTTCAGGCTTTCCTGAAGCTCGGCCATCTTGGCCTGCATCTGCTGCGCCTGTTTCATCATCTTGGCCATGTCGCCAAGGCCGCCGAGACCTTTGAGCATTGGTATTCTCCGCTAGGGCTGAAGTTGCGGGTTTATCGCAGGGCTGACGAGAGGGGCAAGGGGCGGGCTGCCAGGGCCATTGCCCGCCCGGACCTCATGGCGAAATCTGCGCGGTTTCGATACGTTCGATCAGGGCGTCGAGGTCATGCGAGACGCTGCCGGGATCGCAGGTCAGCGTGGCGACTTCGGTCGCGCCCTTCATCACGGTGATCCCGCCCGTCTCGCCCGAGGACCAGACGTCGTAACGATAGTCGCCGCCCGGCGCGTTGAAGGTGACGCTGGACCACGGCTCGCCGCCCATGCCGTTCCAGGGGGTATAGTAAAGCGACGCCAGATCCTGCGTGATCGCCAGTTCCGGAGGCTGCCCGGGCCGGAAGAAGCCGTACTGTGCCTGATCGCCGTCCAGCCAGAAGGCATCGCAGACCTCTACCGCCTTGGCACCGCCATCGAAAGTGCAGGCAAACCGGACGGATTCGTCCAGCTCGCAGAACTGTTCGGCAAGAAGGGGCAGGGCGCTTGCAGCCAGCATGGCCGCAGCCAGAAGGGGGGCTTTGTCATGGTCTTTCCGTGTCTCATCATCATTCCCGCGACGGCAGCCGTCCGCAGAAGGGTCACTCTTCCTCGAAGGGATCCCATTCGTCCTCGACCTCGGGCAGGGCGTCCAGTTCCGCCTCGACCTGCGCCTCTTCGGCAGTCTTCACCGCCTTGATCCGCGCCTTGGGGAAGGCCATCAGCGCGGCCTGCACAAGCGGGTGCTGGCGGGCCTCTTCCTCGATTGCCAGCCGCGCGGCGTCGCGCCGCTCGAAGACCGTCTGCGCCTCGCAGCCGTTGACCACCGAGACGCCCCAGCGGTTGCCGGTCCAGCGTTGCAGGGCGGTGCCGAGACGCTGGGCGAGATCGGCGGGCGCGGTTTCGGTCGGGGTGAACTCGATCCGGTCGGGCTGGTAGGCGGCAAGGCGCAAGCCGCTTTCGACCTCGACCAGAAGCTGCACGTCGCGGTTGGCGCGGATCAGGTCCAGCACATGCTCGAAGGTCGGATAGCGCGCCAGCGCCTGATCGGCGGCCAGCGCCACCACGGTATTGCCATATGACGCGGACGGACCGCGCGGGCCGGGATGCGTGGGCTGGGGCACGCCCTGCGCCTGCACCTCGCCGCCGTGGCCATGGGCCATGCCGCCGCCGCCTCCGCCGGGGCCGGGAGCGGGCGGGGGCGGGCTGTCCTGCAACCGGCGCAGCAGTTCCTCGGGCGAGGGCAGTTCCGCCACATGGGTCAGCCGGATCACAGCCATCTCGGCGGCCATCATGGCCGAGGGCGCGTTCGCGACCTCTTCGATGGCCTTCAGCAGCATCTGCCAGGCCCGGCTGAGGGGCCGCATCCCGAGCCCATCTGCAAAGGCCAGCCCGCGCGCGCGTTCGTCCGGCGAGATCGTCGGGTCCTCGGCGGCGTCCGGGGTGATCTTCACCACGCTCACCCAATGGGTCAACTCGGCAAGGTCGCGAAGCACCGCCAGCGGGTCGGCGCCGTCGGAATACTGCGCCGAGAGCTCGGTCAGGGCGCCCGCCGCATCGCCGCGCATGATGCGCTCGAACAGGTCCATGACCCGGCCCCGATCAGCGAGGCCCAGCATGGCGCGCACCTGATCGGCGCCGGTTTCGCCAGCGCCGTGGGAAATCGCCTGATCCAGAAGCGAGGTCGCGTCGCGGGCCGAGCCTTCGGCGGCGCGGGTGATCAGCGCCAGCGCCTCGTCGGTGATCTCTGCCCCTTCGGCGCCCGCGATCTTGCGCAAGAGACCGATCATCACCTCGGGTTCGATCCGGCGCAGGTCGAAGCGCTGGCAGCGCGACAGGACCGTCACCGGCACCTTGCGGATTTCCGTCGTGGCGAAGATGAATTTGACGTGGGCGGGCGGCTCTTCCAGCGTCTTGAGCAGGCCGTTGAAGGCCTGCGTCGACAGCATGTGCACCTCGTCGATGATGTAGATCTTGTAGCGCGCCGAGGCGGCCCGGTAGTGCACGCTTTCGATGATCTCGCGGATGTCGCCGATGCCGGTGCGGCTGGCGGCGTCCATCTCCATCACGTCGACGTGGCGGCCCTCCATGATGGCCGTGCAGTGCTCGCACTGGCCGCAGGGTTCGGTTGTCGGGCCGCCGTTGCCGTCCGGGCCGATGCAGTTCATGCCCTTGGCGATGATCCGGGCGGTCGTCGTCTTGCCGGTGCCCCGGATGCCGGTCATGATGAAGGCCTGCGCGATGCGGTCGGCCTTGAAGGCGTTGCGCAGGGTGCGCACCATGGCATCCTGCCCGACGAGGTCGGCGAAGGTTTCCGGGCGGTACTTGCGGGCAAGCACCTGATAGGCGGGCGAGTCGGTCATGGGCTGTCCTCGGTCGGGCAGGCGCAGGGTATCGGCTGCATGGCATCGGGTGCAAGCCGAAGGGCGTGACGGCCCCGCCGTTGCCGGGCAAGGCCGGGCGGGCCGGGAACCGCTCGCGGGAGTGTGACGTTGGGGCATCATGCGCGGCATGGAGGGCAGGCGATGCGGTTGAGGAACATCCGGGGCAGCCGGAACGTCGAGGATCGGCGCGGACGCGGGGGCGGCGGCGCTGCCGTGGGAGGTCTGGGCATCGGCGGGGTGCTGCTGGTGCTGGCCATCGGCTATTTCACCGGCATCGACGTGACACCGCTGCTGAACGGCGGCGCGCCCCAGTCGCAAGGCGCCCCGCGCGAACTGACGGAGGCCGAGAAGCAGGCCGGAGAGTTCAGCGCCCGCGTGCTGGCCACCACCGAAGAGGTCTGGTCGGACGTCTTCCCCGACAGTTTCGGCGGTCCCTACGATCCGCCCACGCTGGTGTTGTTCTCGGGCGTGACCTCCAGCCCCTGCGGCGGCGCCTCGGGCGCCACCGGGCCGTTCTACTGCCCGGCGGACGAAAAGGCATATCTGGATACGGAATTCTTCGCCACCATGCGGTCGCAGCTTGGCGCCGGGGGCGATTTCGCCGCCGCCTACGTAATCGCCCACGAGGTCGCCCACCATGTCCAGAACGAGCTGGGCATCCTCGGCGAGGTCAACGCCCTGCGCCAGCGGGCGGGCCAGCGCGAGGCCAATGCGCTGACGGTGCGGCTGGAGTTGCAGGCCGATTGCCTGTCGGGCGTCTGGGCCAGCAAGGTGCAGGGCCTGATGGAAAAGGGCGACCTTGACGAGGCGCTGAACGCGGCCCGGCAGATCGGCGACGACACGCTGCAACGGCGCGCCGGGCGGGTGCCGCAGCCGCATACCTTCACCCATGGCACCTCGGAACAGCGGCAGCGCTGGTTCGCGACGGGCTTCGACAGCGGCGATCCGCAGGCCTGCGATACCTTCGGGACCGATACCCTGTAGGCCGCACGCCTCGCGCGTGTGTGAGGCGGCGCTGCGCAGCTTCGGCTTCGCCCCATCGCGCGCGCTCCACGGTATCCTCCAAATCAAAGAAGGGCAGGGGGCTGTGGTTCTGTCTTGCCTCTGGCGGGCGGAGCCTGCGTGGCACCGGCAGGCGCGCGCGGGGCTTGCGCTGCGGGCGCGATTCGTGGTCTTTGGCGGCAAGGGCCATCGCAGGGGGCCTCCTGATCCGCGGAAAGCGTGATGCACCTGCCCAAGGACGACCGACAGCATTCTTCGGTTCTCTCTTGCCCGACAGGCGGATCACGGGCGTTGACGGAGGAACCCTCATGCCCGAACTTTCTCTCGAATCCCTGCGCCGTGAGGCGAAGCTGTTGCAGCGCGCGTGGATCGCGCGCGACCCTCAGGCCGTGATACGGCTGAAAGAGCATCCGCCGCGCGGCGGGCAGGATCTTGTTCGCGCGGATTTTCTGCATGTGATCGCGCAGGAAAACGGCTTTGCCAGCTGGCCCCGGCTGAAACTGGCGGGCCGAGACCATGGGCCTTGACCGGGCCACCGCGCTGCAACGGCTGAAGATCGCGCTTTTTCACGACCGCAACGCGCTGGTGAAAGAGTTGCTGTTGCAGTGGCCGGATCTGGCGGACGGGATGTTCGGTCTGGAATGCGCGCTCTACCGGCGAGAGGCCGTTGCGGCGGCCCTTGCACGGAACCCGGCGCTTGCGGTGACAGAGGCGGGCGGACGGCGCCCCATCCTGCACCTTGCCTTCTCGCGATGGTTTCAGGGGCGGCCCGGCGTGGCGGCGGACATGCTGGCGGTGGCGGAACTGCTGCTGGCGCATGGCGCGGATGTGGACGACGGCTTTGCCATGACCCCGGGCGAGCGGCATCTTCTGTCGGCGCTTTACGGCGCCGTGGGGCATGCGGGCAACATGGTTCTGGCGCGCTGGCTGCTGGATCACGGCGCCGATCCGAACGACGGCGAGTCGCTGTATCACGCCACGGAACTGGGCCACCGCGAGGGGCTGCGCATGCTGCTGGAGGCAGGCGCCGACCCGCGCGGGACCAATGCGCTGCTGCGGGCGATGGATTTCAACGATCACGAGGCGGTGGCGCTTCTGCTGGCCCATGGCGCGCAGGCCGATGACTTCAACGATGCGACGGTGGCGGGCGAGGCACCGGTGGTGGTGCCTGCGCTGCATCAGGCGGCGCGGCGGGGGTGCGACCGGCGCATGGCAGAGCTGGTGCTGACGGCGGGCGCCGATCCCGACCGGCGGCACGCGGGCGTCACAGCCTATGCGCTTGCGCGGGTCTTCGGCTCGACGGCGGTGGCAGAGGCGATCGCGGATGCGGGCGGCAGCACCGAGCTGACCCGCGAAGAGGCGCTGATGGCCCGGGCGGCAGAGGGGCAGGACTCTCCGGGCGCCTATATCGACCCGGCGCGGCTGGCCCCGGCCTACGCCGACCTGATGCGCGAGCTGGTGCATCTGCCGGGGCGGCTGGCGCAGATGAAGCGGCTTGTCGACCTTGGCGTTCCCTACGACAGGCCCGATCCGCACGAGCAGGTCACGCCGACCCATGTGGCGGGCTGGGCCGGGAAGGCCGAGGTTCTGAAGTGGCTGCTGACCCTGCGGCCCGACCTGAGCCATGTGAACGGCCATGGCGGCACCCTGTTGGGGACGATCCTGCACGGGGCCGCGAACAATCCCGACCGGGCGGCGGGGGATTACCTCGGGTGCCTCGAACTGGCCCTGCGGCAGGGCGTGGCGCTGCCCCGGCGCGAGATCGCGCTGGCCCCCGAACCCCTGCGGGACTTCCTTGAAGACTGGGCCGAGGCGCGGCCCGGGCAGGTGGTCTGAGGCGCGCGGGCGCCGCCCCGCTGCCAGGCGTCAGGCGCTCTCTGGGCGCTGCCGCGCAAGTGTGTATCATCGGGCGATTCGTGTTGAATGGCCGAAAGGGACTGCATGGCGGAAGCGGAACAGAGGGGCGCGGCGGTGCTGCATGTGCTGCCGGTGGGCGGCGGGATCGTGGCCCTGTCGCCGCTGCCGGGCGCCGCGGGGGATTTCCGGGGCGATCTGGAGCATGTCACCAGCCTGCGGCCCGCTTTCGTGGTCTGTCTCGCCACCCAGGCCGAGATGGAAGAGGTCGGCGCGCGCAGCCTGCCGCAGGCGGTGCAGGACAAGGGCACGCGCTGGCTGCATGTGCCCGTGATGGCCGCAGAGGCGCCTTCCGCCGAGACCCTGTCCGCCTGGACCGAGGCCAGCGCGGCCCTGCGGCGCGCGCTGGCGGGGGGCGGGCGCGTGGTTGTCTACAGCCGTGCGGGCGCCGGGCGCGCCGGGATGCTGGTCTTGCGGCTGATGATCGAGGCCGGAGAGGCGCCGGACGAGGCCGAGGTGCGGCTTGTGTCGGTGCATCCGGGGGCGGTGGTTCCGGGCCCGCAGCGGGACTGGGCTCTGGCGGCCCCGCGCGAGGCGGTGGAGTTCCGCAGGCACCCGGACGAGGCGCGGCGCGCCGGGCCGGGCAGCGGCAAGAAGCCGTGAGTGAGGGGGCGATTCACAGCGCGGCCCGCCGGCAAGCGCGCTGCGATGAACAGGAAAGGGCTGGCCGCTTTAGGCAGCTTTCCTGCGGAAAGCGCCTGTCGCTTTGCGACTTGTGCAAGGCACAAATCGCTGGGTGAGAGATTGCAACGACCCAAGCGGGGCTCGTTACGGCTGCTTCCTTCCGGACCTGACCGGGTTGGCGAGGCGCTTGCCCGCACAACCTCTCAAGAGGGCATGTAGGACAGACGAGCGGCTTTTGCAATGGGGGCAGGTGCGCTAAGGGCTGCGGATGGACACGCGTTTCGAGATATTCCTGAGCGCCCCCCGGGGCTGGAGCCGGTGCTGCTGGAAGAGGTGGCCGAGGCGGGCTTTGCCGAGCCGCAGGCGGTGCCCGGCGGTGTGACCGTCATGGGCGGCTGGCCGGAGGTGCGGCGCGCCAACCTGGTGCTGCGCGGCGCCGGGCGGGTGCTGGCGCGGGTCGGTGAATTCCGCGCCTTTCACCTTGCGCAGCTGGACAAGCGGGCGCGCAAGTTCCCCCGGGCCGGGGTGCTGCGCCCGGATGTGCCGGTCCGGGTCGACGTGACCTGCCGGAACTCCGGGATCTACCACGACCGCGCAGCCCGCCAGCGGGTCGAACGGGCGATCACCGAGACGCTGGGCGCCCCCATCGAGGCAGAGGCGCCGCTGCGCGTCATGGTGCGGATCGAGGACGACCTCGTGACCATCTCGGTCGATACCTCGGGTGAGCCGCTGCACCGGCGCGGCTTCAAGGAGGCGGTCGGCAAGGCGCCCATGCGCGAGACCCTTGCCGCGCTGTTCCTGCGCCAGTGCGGCTACAGCGGGACAGAGCCGGTGGTGGACCCGATGTGCGGCTCGGGCACCTTCGTGATCGAGGCGGCAGAGATGGCCGCGGGGCTGGCGCCGGGGCGCGGGCGTGGCTTTGCCTTCGAGACGCTGGCAGGCTTCGATGCCGCAGAATGGGCGGCGGAGAAGGCCGGGTTGCCGCGGCGGGAGACGACGCTTGTCTTTCGCGGATCGGACCGCGACGACGGGGCGATCCGGGCGAGCCTTGCCAATGCCACGCGGGCCGGAGTGGCAGAGATCTGCGCCTTCGACCGCCACGCCGTCAGCGACCTGAAACGGCCCGACGGGCCGCCGGGGCTGGTGATCGTGAACCCGCCCTACGGCGCGCGGATCGGCGACCGCAAGCTGCTCTTCGCGCTCTACGGCGCGCTTGGCGCGCGGCTGCGCGAGGATTTCGCGGGCTGGCGGCTGGGCATGGTCACCAGCGACGGCGGGCTGGCCAAGGCCACCGGGCTGGCGCTGGAGGCCGGGCCGCCGGTGGCCTTCGGCGGGCTGGCGGTGAAGCTCTACCAGGCGCGCATCTAGCCTGTCGGCGGGGCGGCTCTGTTTGCGCTTCGCGCAAAGGCGCCCGCCCGCCGACCCCGAGCCGGTGCAATGCCGGTCCGGGCCCTGCGCTGCGCGGCCGCGTCGGAATGGATATTTGTAGACAGAAGAAACAGGCGCGCGCTCCTTGTTTCTTCTGTCCGGAAATATCCCGGGGAGCGCGAGGGGCTGGCCCCTCGATCCCGTCCGTGAAACCGGGTCCGGCGGTGAGGCCGGGGCGCCATGCGCCGCCGCTCCACCCCCCGGACCGTCAGACCGTCAGAGCGTCATGCGGAAGAGCGCGAAGCCGTTCTCCCCCTCGCCGGCCTCCTCGATCCGGACCGCCTTCACATCGAGTCGCATGGTTGCGCGCGCTGGGGCCGGTCTCGAAGAGCACCGTGGTGTCCTTGTCCATCGGGGCGAAGGACCAGTTGGCATCCGCCGCGGGGTTGATCGTGCCCTGATCGACAATGAAGCGCACGATGACGTCGCGGTTGGTGTCGGGGGCCTCGAAGATGATCGTGTCGCCTCCCGCGCCGGGGAAGCTGCCGCCGCCCGAGGCGCGGTAGTTGTTGGTGGCGATGACGAACTCCTGCCCCGGGTCGATCGGCGCGCCTTCGAATTGCAGGTTGACGATGCGATTGGCCTCGGGGTTCATCTCTTCGCCCTTGGGCCCGTATTTCGACGGCTGCGAGAGGTCGATCTGGTAGGTCACCCCGTCGATCACGTCGAAGTTGTAGGAGGGGAAGTCCGGGTTCAGCAGGGGCGCGTCAGAGGCGCCCGGGTCGACCTGGTTGAACATGCCCGCCGAGCGTTCCAGCCAGTCCTTGACCTGCGCGCCCGTCACCTTTACCGCGCGCACCGTGTTGGGATACAGGTACAGGTCGGCGACGTTCTTGATCGCCACCGGGCCGGGCGCCACGTCGGTGTAATAGTCCGGCCCGCCGCGGCCGCCGGCCTTGAAGGGGGCGGCGGCGGACAGCACCGGCAGGCCCGCGTATTCGGTCCCGGCCAGCATCTCTTCGATGTACCACTTCTGCGCCTGCGACACGATCTGCACCGAGGGGTCGTCGGCCACCAGCGCGAAGTAGCTGTGCAGCGGGGCCGCGGTCTCGCCGACGGCGCGGCGCACGTAGTCCAGCGTCTGCTGGTGGATGTCCTCGACCGAGGCCAGCACCTCTGCGTCGTCCTCGACCAGTGCGGTGATGGAGCGATCCTCGCCGCGCTCGTAGATCGGGCGCGCCTCGCTGGTGGCGCTGACCACGCGCCAGGTATTGCCGTCGCGTTCCAGCAGCAGGTCGATCAGCCCCATGTGCGACCCCCAGAAGCCGCCCATCACGGCGGGCTTGCCCTGCAGCGTGCCCGCCGCCAGGTCGACGCCCGCGACATCCGCGTAGGCGGGCGAGGGGAAGACGAGGTGGCTGTGCCCGGTGGCCAGCGCATCGATGCCCTCGACCCCGGCCAGCGCGGTCGAGGCGTTCTCCATCCCGTCGCTGGCCTCGGCGGCGCCGATGCCGGAATGCGACAGCGCGATGATGATCTCGGCGCCCTCTTCGCGCATCTGCGGCACATAGGCCTTGGCGGTTGCGACGATGTCGCGCGCGGTCACGTTGCCCTCGAGGTGCTTGCGGTCCCAGTTCATCACCTGCGGCGGGGTGAAGCCGATCACGCCGATGCGGATGGGGTGGGTCTCTCCGGCGCCGTCGGTCAGCTGGCGGTCGAGGATCACGTAGGGCTTGAACAGCGTCTCGTCCTTCGTCGGGTCGGCGCCCTCGGACTTGGCCACGTTTGCCAGCACCAGCGGGAAGTCGGCGCCCGCCGCCGCCTTCATCAGGAAGTCGAGGCCGTAGTTGAACTCGTGGTTGCCGATGGTGGCCACGTCGAAGCCCACGGTGTTCATCGCGGTGATGACCGGGTGCATGTCCCCCTCTTTCATGCCGCGCTCGTAGGCGATGTAATCGCCCATCGGATTGCCCTGCAGGAAGTCGCCGTTGTCCACGGTCAGCGTGTTGGTCGCCTCGGCGCGGATCGCGTCGATGATCGAGGCGGTGCGCGACAGGCCCACGGTGTCGACGGGTTTGTCGGCGTAGTAGTCATAGGGGTAGACATGCACGTGCAGGTCCGTCGTTTCGAGGATGCGCAGATGCGCCTGATTGGCGGCGGCGCGGGCCGAATAGGGGTGCAGCGCGATCAGGGCCGCCCCGGCGGCGGTGGTGGTCAGGAACTGGCGGCGCGAAAGGCCTTGGCGTGTCTTCTGTGGCATGGGGTTCCCCTGTCGGTTCGAGTGCTTGGCGCAGCATGGACTTGTTCGGCGACGGTAGCATGACAGCGACACGACTCGGCCCCTGCGCCGGGACAGCATAGCACCGGAGCGGGTCTCGCAACCCACGAGTTGATTGCATCGCCCCGGCGGGCGGGGCATTGCTGAGGCTCCGGGCAGGGGAGGGGCCATGAAACATGCGGAAGAGGTGACGTTCGGCGGGTCTGCGCTGGACCGCGCGGCAGAGATCCGGGGCGATATCCCGGCGCTGGCCGCCGCCCTGCAGGACCCCCGGGCGCGGGTGATCGTGCTGTGGCGGGGCAAGCCGCTGATCGCGGGCGAGGACCCGCTGGCCCTGCTGCGCCTGCCGCTGACCCATCCGATCCTGTCCGAGGCCCGCGCCGCGCCGATCCTGCTGGGCCGCGAGGACGGTGCGGCGGTCTTTGCCCATGACCTCTCTGCATGGGCGCCCGAGACCGGCGAGATGCCGGAGGCAGGCTTCAGCGACGCGACAGAGCAGGTCCACCCCGGCTGCCCGGAGGGCCGCTTTGCCGAGCTACGGCGCGTGATGACGCGGCTCTCCGCCCGCGATGCGGAACTGGCGGCGACCGCCAAGGCGATGCAATCGTGGCACGCCAGCCACGGGTTCTGCGCGCGCTGCGGCGCCGCCTCCGAGATCCATCAGGCGGGCTGGCAGCGCATCTGCCCGGCCTGCGGGGCGCATCACTTCCCGCGCACCGACCCGGTTGTGATCATGCTGATCACGCGGGGCAACCGCGCGCTTCTGGGCCGCTCTCCGGGCTGGCCCGAGGGCATGTATTCCTGCCTCGCGGGCTTCGTCGAGCCGGGCGAGACCATGGAGGCCGCCGTGCGCCGCGAGGTCATGGAAGAGGCGGGCGTGCCGGTCGGCCCGGTGCGCTACCTGGCCAGCCAGCCCTGGGCCTTCCCCTCCTCGCTGATGATGGGCTGCCATGGCGAGGCGCTGGCAGAGACCGTCACCGTCGACCCGATGGAGCTGGAGGACGCGCGCTGGTTCACCCGCGAAGAGGTGGCCGAGGCCTACGCGGGCCTGAACCCGGCGCTGATGCCCGCCCGCCGGGGGGCCATCGCGCAGTTCATGCTGCGCAACTGGCTGGCGGACCGGCTGGACTGACGGCGCGCGGCCCGCGACGGTGTCGCGGGCGCATCATTGCCGCTCTGCGCGACCGGCGGCGCTAGGATCGGCAGGGGCTTTCCTGTAGCTTCCGCCGGGATCGCCCCGGGGCGGTCGAGGCAAATCAGGCAGGAACAGGCAGAGACCCGATGCAACTGACCGCAACCGAAGACATTGAGGCCCCGCTCGACCGCGTGTTCGCCGAGCTTGCCGATTTCGAGACGCTGGAACGGCAGGCGATGCGGCGCGGCATCGAGGTGCGGCGCACCGGCGATCATAGCGCCCCCGCGCCCGGCATGGGCTGGCACGTGACCTTCCAGTTCCGGGGCAAGACGCGCACCGCAGAGATCGTTCTGACCGAATACGCCCCATCCGAGCGGATCGCCTTCCACACCGTCTCTGGCGGGCTGGAGATCGACACCGGGATCGACCTGATCGCGCTGGCGCGGGCGCGCACCCGGATCAACATGGCCGCAGAGCTGAAGCCGAAGACCCTGTCGGCGCGGCTGCTGGTGCAATCGCTGAAGTTGGCCAAGGGCGGCATCGACAAGCGCTTTCGTCACCGGATCGCGGGGCTTGCCACGGATCTCGAAGGGCGGTTGCAGCGCAGCGCGTGAATGCTGGCCTGCGGGCGCGGCTGGGCTATGCTGTACCGGTGAGGGCGTCGGGAGGACTGTGCTTGAGACTTTCGGGATTGGCATTCGTGCTGGCGGCTCTGGCGGCGCCGGGGCCCTTGGCGGCGCATGAGTTCTGGATCGAACCGCAGGCCTTCGCGGTCGCGCCCGGGGCGCCGCTGGTCGCCGATCTGCTGGTCGGCGAGAGCCTGGAGGGCGCGCGCTACGGCTACGTGCCGCCGAATTTCACGCGCTTCGACGTGCTGCTGGGGGGCGCCGCGCATCCGGTCGAGGGCCGCCCCGGCGACAGGCCGGCCCTGTCCATGGCGGTCGAGGGCAGCGGCACTGGCCGTGGTGGTGCATGTCACCCGCGACTACAAGCTGACCTACAACAGCTGGGACAAGTTCGAGAGCTTCCTTGCGGACAAGGATCTTTCCTGGGTGGCGGCACGCCATGACGCACGCGGCCTGCCGCGCGACAGCCTGCGGGAGCGCTATTCGCGCCACGCCAAGAGCCTGATCGCGGTGGGCGACGGGCAGGGCGCCGACCGCGAGGCGGGGCTGCTGACAGAGATCGTGGCGCAGGCCAATCCCTACACCGACGACCTGTCCGGAGGCCTGCCGGTTCGTGTGCTGTACCGCGGCGCGCCCCGGGCGGACACGCAGGTCACGGTCTTTGCCCGCGATCCCGGCGGCGCGGTTTCCGTCGCGACCTACCGGACCGACGCCGGGGGCCGCGCGGTGATCGAGGTGGCGCCGGGGCATGTCTACCTCGTCGACAGCGTCGTGATGCGCGAGCTGGAGGTTGCCGGCCCGAACGATCCGGCCTGGGAAAGTCTTTGGGCCTCTCTGACCTTCCGGGTGCCGGAATGAGTGTGATCCAGTCCCTGCGCGGGGCGCTTGGCGAGGACCGGGTGCTGACCGGGGGTGACATGGCGGCCTGGTCCGGGGATTGGACCGGACGCTACCGCTGGACGCCGCTTTGCGTTGTCCGGCCCGGATCGACCGAGGAGGTCTGTGCCGTGATGCGCATCGCCCATTCGGCGGCGGTGCCCGTTGTGCCGGTCTCGGGCCATACCGGGCTGGCGGGCGGCACCCATGGCGACGGCGCGGTGATGCTGTCGCTGGAGCGGCTGAACGCCATCGAAGAGATCCGCCCCGAGGCGCGCGTCGCGGTGGTTGGCGCGGGGGTGGTCCTGTCCGCGCTGCACGAGGCGGCAGAGGCGCAGGGCCTGAGTTTCCCGATAACCTTCGGCGCCCGTGGCTCGGCCCGGGTCGGCGGCCTTCTGGCGACCAATGCGGGCGGCTCCAACGTGCTGCGCTACGGCAATACGCGCGATCTGGTGCTGGGGCTCGAAGCGGTGACGGCGGAGGGGCGCGTGCTGGACCTGATGACGGCGCTGCACAAGAACAACGCGGGCTACGACCTGCGCCACCTGCTGATCGGATCGGAAGGCACGCTGGCGGTGATCACCCGGGCGGTGCTGAAGCTGGTGCGTCAGCCCCGTGCCCATGCCACCGCAATGGTGGCCGCGCGCTCGGTAAGCGAGGCGCTGGTGCTGCTCAACCGCCTGCAGGACGTGACGGGCGGCGCGGTGGAGGCCTTCGAATACATGCCCGCCGCCTATATGGACACCTATCTTGCCCTGCACCCGGAGGCGCGCGCGCCCTTCGACAGCCCGCAGGCGGTGAACATCCTGCTGGAGCTTGGCGTCACGTCACCGCGCGACAGCACCCCGGGCGAGGACGGCCTTGTCCCGGTGGTTGCTGCCCTCCGAGGAAACGCTGGTCGAGCTGCTGGAACAGGGGCTGGTGCTGGATGCGGTGGTGGCGCATTCCGAGGCGCAGCGGGCCGAGATGTGGGCGCGCCGCGAGGCGGCGGTCGAGGTCTCGCTGTCGCGGGGCGGCGCGCTGGTCAATGACGTCGCCGTGCCGCTGGACGCGGTCGAGACCTTCCTGACGGAGGCGGGCGCGCGCTGCCGCGCGCTCGACCCGGATGTGCAGGAGATGGTGGTCGCGCATCTGGGCGACGGCAATGTCCACTATACGCTCTGGCCCTCTGGGGCGGCGGAGGGCGGGGCGCTGATCGAGGCGGTCGAAGAGGTGGTGCGGGCCCCGGGTGGCAGCTTTTCCGCCGAACATGGCATCGGGCTGCACAAGAAGGCCTCGATGGCCCGGCACCGCGATCCGGTGGCGCTGGAGGTGATGCGCGCGGTGAAGACGGCGCTCGATCCGAAAGGCATCCTCAACCCGGGCAAGGTTCTGCCCTGAGCAGGAGCCTTGCGGGGGCGGCGTCGCGCCCTCTGGTGGCGCTGCCCGCCGCGACGGGGCGCGGTGCCAGGAGGCCCGCTGCGTGATCCCGGCAGAGGCGCCCGTCCGGGGGCGCGCAGGCAGGTGTTTGCGGTGGCAAGGCGGCGTTCCGTTTCCACGGGGCCGCGCAGATCGTCCCTTTGGCCCGGTTCCCCGGGGGCGCGGGCCGAACCGCAGCGCGTGCCGGGACAGGCGCGGCCACGGGGGCGGGCGCATCCGGGAGGGTTCAGTCGCTACCGTCGCGCGGCTGGTAGTCCTTCGGGTCGAAGATGGCGAAGAACTGGTAGCCGCACCAGCCCCCGATCGCGGCAAAGACCAGCGCCCAGAGCGGATTGCCCAGAGCCAGCTCCATCAGGGCCCAGCCGCCGCAGAGGGCAACCAGGGCAACCCGCCGCCAGAGCGGCAGGAAGAAGGGGTGGCGGACGTCGAGTATGCTTTGCAGGGACATGCGGAACCCGGTGTTGCGAGAAGGCCCTTGTGCCACGCCGCCGCCGTCGGGGAAAGGGGCGGCGGCCCGCGCTCAACCGAGGCCGGGATCCTCTGCGGCCTGTTCCAGCTTGTCGAGGGTTGCGAGGAAAGCCCTGACTTCTTCCTCGTCGAGCCGGTCGCGCAATGCGTTCTGGCGCGCCTGCATGCGGGGCAGGGTGCTGTCGAACAGGGCGCGGCCCTCTGCGGTCAGTTCAAGGTGCTGCAGGCGATTGTCCTCGGTGTCGCGGATGATCCGCACGAGGTTCTCTTCGCCAAGCGCCTTGAGGTTGCGGCTGATCAGCCCCTTGTCCATCGCGGCGTAGCGCGACAACTGGGCCGCCGTGCTGCGGTCGGTGGCGCCGATCAGGGCGATAAGCCGCCACTGGGTCAGCGTCAGTCCTGCGCAGTCCTTCACGAGGCGGTTGGCCTGTGCATTCAGTTTGGCCTGTACCCTGGCCAATCGATACGTCAAAAACTGTCCGATGGGGGTATCGGGCGGACGTGGTGTCCCGATGTTGTCTTTCATCTTGTCTCCGTACTGAGGGTGCCAATCAAGTGGTTGCTTTGTCAACGTTTGAAAATTTATCAACCTCAGGGATGAATGTGAGGCTCCCGTCTTGTCAAGAAAATCGGCCTATCCGAGGCGCCGCCAAGAGTCGCAGGCGGCCTAAAACCGCCGGTCTTTTAAACCTATGCATGTCTGAGCGGATGGGGCGCAACCTTTAGGCGAAAAGAATGCGCCGAGGGCCGCGCCCGTGTCGGATCGCAGCCGGAGGTCTTCGGGTCGTTTCCCGGATGGACCGCGGTGGGGCGGGATCTTCGGGCCGTCACCCGACTGGCGATTCTGCCCGGCGGGGCGGGAATCCGGGCGCCTGATCCGACGGCGCGCCTTGCGGCGCAGAGGGTCGATTTGCGTTCAGGCCACGCAGGCCCCGGGGAGGGCGCTGCCCTCCCCGAACCCCACCCGCGGTATTTGCAGACCAGAGAAGGACGGGGCGGACCCCTGCCCGAGGGCGGGGGCGGGCCGGGTCAGGGGCAGAGGGCGCTGACGGTCTGCTGCACCGCGCCCGGGCTGTCGGGCATGCGCAGGAAGGTTACGCGGCGGTGTTGCGGCGCGCGGGGGTCGTATCCGGGTTTCAGGACCTGTTCGCCGAAGCCCACCGGGTAGAGCGGCAGGGTGACGGCGCTGGTCTGAAGCATCCGCGTCACGGACGCGGCGCGGCGCACGGACAGGTCGCAATTGTAGATATCCGACCCGATGGCGTCGGTATGGCCGATCACCGCATAGGCGGTGCCCGCCAGCGCCGGATCGCGCAGCGCCGCCACCAGCTGGTCGATCTTGCCGCGCTGGTCGTGGCGCACCCGGTCGCTGTCGTAGTCGAACTCGATGGTCACGGCCACCGAGGGATAGGCCACCGTGCCATGTCGGGCGGGCTGCGGGTCGTCGTATCGCGGCGGCGCGGGGGGCGGCGTCTTGGCGACGGTCACCGTCTTGGTGTCGAGGTCCAGCACAAGCGTCTCGAACTGCACGTCGGAGGCCCCCGGCACCGCGCTTTCCAGCGCCAGCCCGTCCGGGTCGACGGTGACGCCGCCGCAGGTGCCGGCGTTGGGGTTGAGCAGACACCCGGCCAGCCGGTTGGCGGGCTGCGGTGCGCGCTGCACCGCGGGGGTGTCGTCGGCCCCGGGGATGAAGATCTCGCCCTGCGCAAGGCCTGCATGGGGCAGGCCGAGGCAGAGAGCGAGGGCAAGGGGTGCGGTCAGTCGCATCGCTCTCTCCTTTCTCAATACTGTTCGTTGTGGACGACGACCGAGATCTGGGCCTTCGTCACGTCGGGATTGTGGTCGCTGACGGCGCGGTAATCGGCGCCCGACAGGGTGGTCTTCCTGTCCGGCGCGCCGCCGTTCAGGTCCAGCACCAGCGTCTCGTTCACCACCGTCTCGTAGTGGTCCTTCGAGATCGGCTTGTGATCCGCCGCGCAGGAGACCTGCGTGGTGTCGCGGGTCACGGTGTCGATGGCCTTCTGGCCGCCGTTGCAGATCGCGAGGATCGTTTCCAGCCCCGGCTCGGAGGTGCGCAGCGACCCCTGCGGCGGGAAGACATACTGCGTGCCGCCCCTGATCACCACGTCGTCCAGTCCCGGGAAGGGATAGAGCACGCAGCTGTCGTGGTCGTCGTCGATCGAGATCAGCGTCAGGCGGCAATCGTGGCGCGGCTCGACGAAGATCTGCATGCCCTCACCCACCTTGTAGGCCGGTTTGTCGGTATAGACCGTCAGGTGGCTTTGCGCCGGGACCGAGTGCTGCGTGGGCACGTAGTCGTTCTCGGCCGGTGTCCTGGCCAGATCGGCATGGGTGGTGGGCGCGGCGTGGGTCTTGGCCGGGGCGGGGGTGTCGTAGACATCCGCAGGCGGTTCGTGGGCGGTGCCCTTCACGACCTGCTTGACCGAATGCGGCAGCGCCGTCGTCACCCTGTAGTCGGTCTTCAGCGGGCGGTAGTCGGTCAGCTTCTCCAGCAGCACCGGGTAGGCCGCGTTCCATTCGTCCCGCGCGATGGGCGAGATGTCCAGCCGGGTCAGCAGGCTGGCGTTCTCGTGGCCCGCAAAGGCCATGCGCCCGCGCAGGTCCTCTTCGGTCAGGCCCAGTTCATTGGCGGCCTGCTCGAAGTCGATGAAGTAGTCGACGTGGTAGACGAAGAGCCCGCGCACCGGTTCCAGCCCGGCGGCCTTGGTGTCGGGGTCGATGCCCGCAAGGGTGAGCGTCTCGAAGAAGGCATTCATGTCCTTCTCGAAGAAGCCGTTCACCACATCTTTGCCCGGGTAGATCGCGTCGATGGTCTGTCGCGCCGAGGGCGGCAGCGACAGGTTGTTCATCGCGACCTCGCGCACCGAGTCGTCGTTGAAGCGCATGCCCTTGATGTGGCACGAGATGCAGGAGATGCCGTTGACCACCTCGCCGGTGCCGTCGGGATAGTCGGTGTCGCGCACGATGGCGGTGGGGCCGACGTTCAGCCGCGCGCCGTCGGCGGTGTTCAGGTAATAGGCGTGGAAGCCGTTCGGCAGGGTGAAGATCGACTCGCCGCCGTCATGGTGAAAGGCAAGCTCGTCGCCATAGGCCGAGGTCGGCCCAAGCGGATATTCGAAGAAGCTCTGCCGCCCCTTCGATCCGGCGAAGTCGTAGGAGGTCCAGAAGAACCCGGTTCCCAGCGCGTGCCGCTCGATCAGGCGGTTGTGGGTCGAGACGCCCGAGTCCCGGAACCCGGCGCGCACCACCTGTTCGTTCAGGATGTTGCGGTTCATGTCGAGGCCAAGTTGGCGTTCCAGCCCCTGCACCGTATCCGCCAGCCCCAGCATGTCGTAGTAAAGCGGCGAGACAGAGGCGGTGGCGGTGAACCAGTCGGCCCGGATGACCGGCACCACGGTGCCCGACAGGTGCTGAAGCGGCCCGAGATAGGGGTCGGTGTCGCTTTCCATGGCGTAGGGATACTCGGCCTCCAGCAGGCTCCAGCGGTCGTGCGACCAGTCGAGGTCGGGCAGGAAGACGCGCAGCAGCACGCCGTGCTCGTCGACCTTTTCGTACTTGTAGACATTGGGGTTGAAGCTGAGCGCGTTCATCAGCTTGACCGTCGCGGCGAGGTAGGCCTCGTAGTTGGCGTCGGTGACCTCGCTGTCGTTCCACAGTTCCCGCATCGAGAAGTAGCGGATGCGGTCGCGGCGGTTCGTGGGCTGCTGTTGCAGGTCCGCATGGGCCATGGCGAAGAGGTCCGACAGCGGGATGAACTCGCGCGGCTCGGGCGCGGTCTCGCCCAGCTTGACGATCCATGTGTCCAGCGCCGCCAGTTCCTCTGCAGAGGGGGTGCAGGAGGGGTCCCAGCAGTTGTCGGGCATGGCCGGCGCGCCGCCCGCGATGACGTTGTAGAGCTTTGACTTCGCGCTGTCGCCCGCGACCACGAACTTCGGGTCGTTGGCCAGGCGGCGCATGTCCAGAACGTGGCCGAAGCCGGATTTGGGCGTGGTCAGCCCGTCTTCCAGCCGGCCCTCCTGGTGGCACTCGGCGCAATACTTGTCGAGGACCGCGTAGGCGGCGCTTTCCTCGGCAGTGGCATCGGCGGGCAGGGGCATGCCCCCGGCGGCTTCGTCCTGGGCCATGGCGGGCCCGGCCAGCGTGGCCGCAAGGGCCAGGGCGCTCACCTTGATCAGATCACTTGGGGTCATAACGCGTTTCCTCTGCAAATGATGTCCTGTTCGGGCGGTGTCCGTGCCGCCGGGTTATTGGCACCTGATCGACAGGTATGTCTTCGAGGCCCAACCCGTGGCACCGCCGGTGCCCCGGTAGGGAGAATTGCATAGGCCCGTGATGCAGCGGACCCGGGCCCAGCTGCCCTTTTGCGCCAGCACCTTCAGCTGGTCGCCAAGGTAGGCCTCTGACAGGATGCGCGAGCGGGGGCTGTCGTCGGCGCGGATGTTCAGAAAGCCCTGCCCGTTGGCGCGCGAGGCGTTGGAATAGGGCTGCAGGTTCACCACCCGGGCCGTGCACTGGCGGACATGCGGCGTCGCGCTGGTCAGCAGCGGGCGGTAGACCCAGCCGGTCTGGCCGTCGGGCATGCGGATGTTCGACCAGTCGCCCTGATCGCGCAGCACGGTCACCTGCGTGCCCGGCGCGATCTCGGTGAAGTCGCCGTAGTTGGTGCCCGGCCCGCGCCGCACGTTCAGCCCGCCCGAGGCATTGTTGTCGACATACATGGTGTAGCTGCCCGGCGCAGGCGCGCTGCCGCCGCGCAGCACTTCCAGCACGTAGCGGCTGCCGGTCGAGCAATAGCTGTCCGCCGGCACCTGTCGCCCGCTGACAAGGCTGGCGATCCGCGCCTCGGCAGAGCCGCGCGGCGTCGTGCCGATGATCACGCCGTAATAGCCGTTGTCAGAGCCGAAGATGCGGATGCCGTGGCGGTTCGGGAACCACTCTTGCGCAAAGGCGATGGCGGCCTCGACCGAGGGGCGCGAGGCGGTGACGATGTAGCACTCGCCATTGGTCAGCGCGTGGTTGCCCCGGACGATGCGGTAGCCTTTGCCGCTGTCGGGCCGGGGCGCGGGGGGTGTTTCCAGATAGGCGATGCGGTCGATCATGGCGCGGCTCAGGCAGGAGGCGTTCGACCCGCAGGCGTCGCGCGTGCCGGTCCGCCAGGCGTTTTGCTGCGACGCGGTGCTGACTCCGGACTGGCTGCCGTAGGCGCGCTCAAGCTTTTCGTCCAGACCGGCAAGGTAGGCATCGCCGCAGATCGTGCGCTCGGCGGTGTTCAGCACCGAGGCGTTGCACCACGGGCGCAGGGGGCCATGGTCCACGACCGGATCGTTGCCCGGGGGCGGGGCGATGGGGTCATCGGCAGGGTCCGAGCATTCCGCCGTCACGTAGGATCGGGCGAAGATGGCATAGCTGTGCTGGGCGCAGGTTTCCAGATAGGCCTCGTAGGCGAAGCATTGGCCGAAGGCCTTGGCCTCGTTGTAGAGCGCATCGCACAGCCGGGCCGCCTCGATCACCGGGTCGGTGGTGTCGATGGGATCGACCGGATCCACGGGATCGGCCGTGTCGACCGGGTCGGGCGCGGTGTCGGGGCCGGGGTCCTCGACGGGCCCCTCGACAGGCGCGTCCGTCAGCGCCGCCTTCAGCACCTGCGACTGTTCGAGGATCGCGGTCATCGGGATGGCGAAGTTGACGGAGTCCTTCTTGGACCCGGCGTGGTGCAGCCCCACGACCATCTGAAGCCCCGCGTCGATCACCGGAGAGCCGGAGTTGCCCGGCAGCGTGTCGCAGGTGTGCAGCAGCCGCTGGTTCGAGATCGCGGGCGCATTGGCGCGGCACTTCTCTCGGCTGATCCGCTGCGCCTCGCCCATCGGGTGGCCGATCACAAGGTAGGGGTCGTTGTCGTGGTGCTGGGCAGAGGCCAGCCGCAGGTGCCCGAAGTCCGCGCTAGGGTCGCCGATGACCTCGAGCACCGAGTAATCCAGGTCCTTCGAGGTCTCGACCGGCGTCGGGATCACGGTGTAGCGCTGGGTGCCTTCCTCGACGCCCTGCTGAACGTAACCCGCCACGAACATGACCGAGTCGATGCGCGTGGCCTTGGCCCGTTCGTTGTCCAGAATGCCGGGCACGCAGTGATGGTTGGTCAGCAGGTGCTTTTCATCGACGATGAAGGCGGTGCAGGGAAAGACGCCGTTGTCGGTCAGGATGTCCAGCCGCCCGACCGACAGGCCCATCTTGCGGAAGATGCTGGTGGGCGAATAGGTCTGGATCGGCTCGTTGTTGTAATCGCCGACCGAGAGCTCGAACTCGATATCGTCGATCCCGGCGGATTCCGTGCGGTTCAGCACCACCCGGCCAAAGCTCGCCCGGTCGAAGCCCACGAAATCCTGCGCGTGCCCGGGGTCGGGCAGGCCGATCGAGGTTGCCAGAATTGCCAGTGCCGCCAGCGCGCGCATCGGAAGTCCCTTTCGGAAAAAAGCATTGTCATTAAGATGCTTTCATGTTCCCCGGCGGACGGTTTTGAGTCAACGTGGGAATACCGGACCAAGGAATACCCGACCCCGAAGGGGCGGGTCTGCGCAACCCTTGCGGTGTCTGGATGGCCTTACAGCACGCGAGAGAGGAACGCGCGTGTCCGCTCCTGCTGCGGGGCGCCAAAAAGCCTGTCCGGCGGCCCCTGTTCCAGAATGCGCCCCTGATCGAGGAAACACACCGTATCCGCCAGATCGCGGGCAAAGCCCATTTCATGCGTGGCAAGGACCATGGTCATGCCCTCGGCGCGCAACTGGCGCAGCACGTCCAGCACTTCGCCCACCAGTTCGGGGTCGAGCGCCGAGGTGATCTCGTCGAAGAGCATCAGGCGCGGTTGCATCGCCAGCGCCCGCACGATGGCGACGCGCTGCTGCTGCCCGCCCGACAGCTGGTCGGGGTAGTGATGCATCCGGTCGCGCAGCCCGAACCGCGCAAAGAGCGCCTCGACCGGGGGCAGCAGGGCGGCCTTGGACAGGCGCTTGATCCGGCGCGGCGCCAGCAGCGCGTTGTCCAGCGCGGTCATGTGCGGAAACAGGTTGTAGCTTTGAAAGACCATGCCGATCTGCTGGCGGACCGGCTGCGGGTTCAGTCCCGGCTCGGAGATATCCGTGCCGTCCAGCAGGATTTGCCCGTCGTCGATGGGCTCCAGCAGGTTCATGCAGCGCAGAAGCGTCGACTTGCCGGACCCAGAGGCGCCGATCAGGCAGACCATCTGCCCGGCTCCCACGGTCAGGTCGATGCCCTGCAAGACGGAGGTGCCGCCAAAGCTCTTGCGGATGTCGCGCAGCACCAGCATCAGGCGGTGCGCCGGTTCTGCCGCGCCATCAGGTGGTCGGCGTAGCGCGTCGCGGGGATGGTCAGCGCAAGGAAGATCAGCGCGGCGCCGACATAGGGCGTGAAGTTCGCCATCAGCGACTTGTAGACACCGGCCTGCCGGAAGATCTCGACCGGGCCGATGAAGGACAGAAGCGCCACGTCCTTCTGCAGGGCGATGAAGAGGTTCATGTTTGCGGGCACGACGCGGCGGATCGCCTGCGGCAGGATCACGAAGCGCATGCTGTCCGAGGGTGACAGACCCAGCGACAGCGCGGCGGAGCGTTGCGAGGCGTGGATCGACTCGATGCCCGAACGCAGGACCTCTGCCACATAGGCGGAATAGACGAGGATCAGCGCCAGAGACCCCCAGAGGTAGGGCGAATTCCATGGGCGCGGCAGGCCGAGACCCGGGATGCCGAAGCCGATCAGGTAGATCACAAGGATCACCGGCAGGCCCCGGAAGATGTCGGTAAAGGCCACCGCCGCCAGCCTGAGCGGCGTCAGCGCCGGGTTGCGCAGGTCGCGGGCGATGGCCACGGCCAGCCCCAGCGCGGCGATCAGCGGCGCGCACCAGAGGAAGATTGCGATATCCAGAAGGAAGGCGTTCAGCAGCCCCGGAAAGGTCTTGGCGAAGACCTCTGCGTTGAAGAACACACGCTTGACCGCGGCCCAGCCGGGCGCCAGCGGGATCAGCACGTAAAGCGCGATGACAACCGCCGCCGTCGATCCGGCGGCGATCAGGTTGGCCCGGCGGCGCTGCCGGGCCTCGTAGATCTGTCTGCGGGTGGTCATGCCTGCGCGGTTACTCGATCACCGGTACGCCGGTGGTTTCCTGCAACCACTGGGCCTCTAGCTCTGCCAGCCTGCCGCTGTCCTTCAGGGCCGTCAGCGCAGAATCGACGCAGTCCTTCAGCGGGCTGCCGTCTTCCATCAGGATGCCGAACTGGTCCGGGTTCTCGGTCCGCTCGGGCGGGAACTGGCCCAGCAGCACCCCGTCCGGGACCGCCACAGCAGCAAGGTACAGCGCCGTCGGCAGGTCGAACAGCGCGGCGTCGATCTGGCCCGCCTGCATGGCCGCCGTCACGTCGACATTGTCGTTATACAGCATCGGTTGCGTCTCGGGCCCGATCAGGTCGGTCAGCATCGGCACGGCGGTGGTGTTGGCATCGGCGCCCCAGACCAGCCCCTTCAGGCTGTCGAGCGCCGGTGTCGCGCCCGCCTCCACCACGCGCTGCGTCGTCAGCACCGCCATGGCCGAGGTGTAATAGGGTGCCGAGAAATCCACGATCTGCTCGCGCTCGGGGGTGATGGAAAACTGCTGCATGTTCAGGTCGAAATCCTTCGCGCCGGGCTGGATCGCCTGATCGAAGGAGGACCGGACCCAGGTCACCGCCTCGGCGTCAAAGCCCATCTCTGCCGCCAGCGCATAGGCCACGGCGGCCTCGAAGCCTTCGCCCGATTCCGGGTTGTCGTCGATCACCCAGGGAAAATAGGCCGGGTTGCCGGTGGCGATGGTCAGCGTGCCTTCTGTCAGGGTCTTGCCCGCGGCACAGTCCTGGGCAGTGGCGGCGGAGGCAAGCGCAAGTAGGCTGGCGGCGGTTGCGAGGCGAAGCATGACGGGGGCCTTTCGGAGGAGTGACGGCGCCAGAGTTGCCGCCCGCGCGCGGCTTGTCAATTTGCCGCCCGCAGGTGGGCGGGAATTGTTGCGCTGTCGTATCCCCGTGACAAAATCCGTCTAGGCTGCGGCAGAGTCGCATGAAAGGGACGCGGACGTGAAGTTCATCCATATGTCGGACATCCATCTTGGCGTGCCCGGTCGCCTGATCGAGGGGATCGACCCGCATGCCCGGCTTGCCCGCGCCTTCGGCCATATCGCCGAGCATCATCGCGACGCGCAGCGGCTGGTGATCACCGGCGACCTGACCGACCGCGCCGATCCCGAGGCCTATGTCGCCCTGCGGCAGGCTCTGCAGGTTCTGCCGATGCCGGTTCGGCTGATGATCGGCAACCACGATTGCCGGCCCGGCTTCCTTGCCGCCTTTCCCAGCCATCCGGTCGATGCGCATGGCTTCGTCAACCACGCCGAGGACCTGCCCGAGGGCCGCTTTGTCTATTGCGACACGACCCGCGCGCAAACCCATCGCGGGCATTTCTGCGACAAGCGGCGCAGCTGGCTGGCGGCCCAGCTTGAGGGGGCAGAGCGCGCCTTCCTGTTCTTCCACCACAACCCGCTGCATCTTGGCGATCCGGCCACGGACCTGCTGTCGGTGGTGGACGAGGATCAGGCCCCGCTGCGCGCGATCCTGAAGGCGCACCGCGACCGCATCGCGCATATCTTCTTCGGCCACGTGCACGAACCGCTGTGCGGGACACTGGCGGGCATTCCCTTCTCGGGCGTGCCCTCGACGGTGCACCAGACCATCCCGACGCTGGCCAATGCGGATGTCAGCCTGTCCGCCGCGCTGGAGCCGTCCTACCGCGTCGTGCTGTTCCGCGGCGAGGATGTGGTCATCCATCAGGTGCCCTTCGCATGGGACGGCGAGGTGGTGGAACACGGCTGCGACTGGGAGGCCCGGGCCGGGCTGGCCTGAGCCCGTCGGCGCCCCGCCGCAGGGGCCGATCCAGCAGATGGGGGCAGCGCGCGCGCTCCCTGTCCGAGCGGGACAAACGCCGGTTTCACGCGGCGGCCCCGACTTGCCCGCCGCCGGCATGGCGTGAAGAGGCTGACCGCAGTTGCCCCGGACCGGCCCCCTTGGCGGATGGATCAATCGTCAATCACTTGGGCGGGGCGGGTGGTCATGACGGTTGACCCCCGGCCAAAGCTTTTCCACACTCTCCCCAAGACCGGCCGCTGGGGCGGCACGACCAACCGGGAGGAGATACCAATGACTTTCATGCGCGCGGGCGTGGCCGCGTCGGTTTCGACGCTTGCCCTGCTGTCGGCTTCGGCGGGCTGGGCAGTGGAGATCGACCTGATGATCTCGGACGTCGACGGCAAGGCCGCCATCGTTCAGGAGTTCGCCGACCGCTACCAGGAACAGAACCCCGAGGTGGCGATCACGCTGAACGCGGTGGGCTACAACGTCATCCGCGAACAGCTGCCGATCCAGCTGGAGGCCGGGACCGGTCCGGACCTGTCCTTTGTCACCAACCTCGGCGGTTTGCAGCCCTATTACGTCGACCTCACGCCCCATGTCGATGCCGCCGCATGGGAAGAGGCCTATGGCGCCGTCCTGCCGTGGTATCGCGCGGGCACCGAGGGCGGCATCTACGGCTTTCACACCGAGATGACGGTCACGGGGCCCTACGTGAACCTCACGATGTTCGAAGAGGCGGGCGTCGATCTGCCGGAACCGGGCGCGACCTGGGAGGACTGGGCCGAGGCGGCGCAGGCGGTGATGGATGCGACCGGCAGCTATGCCGGGATGGTCATGGACCGCTCGGGCCACCGCATGGCGGGCCCCGCCATGTCCTACGGGGCGGCCTATTACGACGATCAGGGGCATCTCGTGGTCGACGAGGGGTTCCGCACCTTCGCGCAGATGATGCTCGACTGGCACGAAAGCGGCCTGATGCCGCCCGATATCTGGCCCGCCGCCTCGGGCGCCAAATACACCAACGGAAACGAGCTGTTCTTCAACCAGGAAGTGCCCTTCTACATGTCCGGCTCGTGGAACACCGCGAATGTGCACGACAACGTGGGCGATGCCTTCGACTGGGCCGTGGTGCCGGTGCCCTGCGGTCCCGAGGGCTGCGGCGTGATGCCGGGCGGGCAGGGTTTCGTCGCCTTCAAGTCGGGCGATGCCGCGCAGGAAGAGGCGGCGGCGCAGTTCGTCGCATGGATGGCCGAAGAAGAGCAGGCGCGCGAGTGGTACACCCGCACCTTCGCCATTCCCGCCCACGCGGGCCTGCAGGCCGAGGGGCTGGATTACCAGTCGGCGGGCGCCTCCGATGCGGTGGCCAAGGCCCTGGCGCGCTTCACCGAGATGGCGGCGGCGGCAGCCGAACAGACCCCGCAGGCCTATGACCTGCAGGGCGACAAGTTCGGCTTTGTCATGTACAACGCCACGGTCCAGTACCTCTCTGCCGCGATGAACGGAGAGCTGACGCTGGACGAGGCGATGGACAAGATCGGCGAAGAGCTGGAAACCAACGCGCGCTGAGGCGTGAGGCGGCGGGCCGGTTTCTCCGGCCTGCCGGCACAGGGGGAGGGCCCGCTTGGCCGGTCTTTTGTTGGCGGTGTTGGGGGCGGTCTGGCTGTTGGGCGGGTCGCTGTGGTTGCTGTCGCGCCGCCGCTACGGGCTGCGACAGACGCCGCAATTCGCCATGGACCTGCTGGGCGTCCCGGTCGACCTCGCGCAGCGGGTCTTTGGCCGGGGTGGGGTGCCCTATGCGCTGCTTCTGCCGAACCTGCTGATCTTCGGCTTCTTCACCTTCCTGCCGATGCTGCTGAACCTCTACGTCTCGATGACCGGGGGCTCGTCCATCGCGCTCTTCGACCGGCCCTTCGTGGGCCTGCAGAAATTCGCGGAACTCTTCGACTGCGACAACCTGCTGATCCCCAAGACCTGCACGAATGCGGGCTATAACTTCTGGACGGGGATGTGGAACACGCTGCTGTTTGTCGTGGTGCAGGTGCCGGTCATGGTCGCGACGGCCATGGTCACGGCGCTGGTGGTGAACCGCGACATAAAGGGGCGCGGCTTCTGGCGGGCGATGTTCTTCTACCCGGTGATGCTGTCGCCGGTGGTGATCGCCAACATCTGGAACTGGGTCCTGCACCGCAAAGGCGCGCTGAACGCGGTGGTGGGCGAGGCGCAGGGCGGCCTTACGGCGCTGGCGGGACTGGCCGGGTTCGATATCGTGATGACGGTGCTCATGGGCATCCTGCTGATGGTGGTCACCGAACGCGCCCTGCGCGCGGGGCAGGGGCCGTCGCTGGCATGGACGGCGGTCTTCGCGGGGCTCTTCGTGCTGCTGGCGGCCCGGGCGCAGCCGCTGAGCCTGCTGGGCCTGCCGGGCTCGACGCTGGCGGGCGCGGCGCTGGCCGCCGGGCTGCTCTGCTGCGTGGCGGGCGACCGCGCCGCGCGCGCGGCGCTGACGCTGGCGGCGGTGCTGGCGGCGGCCATGCTGCTGGCGATCCAGTTCGACGCGGTCTTCGACTTCGGCCGCTACCGCCCGACCAACTGGCTGGTCACGCCCAACACCGGCTGGCCGTTCTTCTGGCTGGTCTTCGTCTTCTGCTGGTCGCACATGGGGTTCTACATGCTGATCCTGCTGGCCGGGCTGCAGGCCATCCCCCGCGATCTGTACGAGGCCGCGCGCATGGACGCCACGACATCCTGGCGCGCCTTCTGGCGGATCACCCTGCCGCTGGTCATGCCGACGCTGACCGTGGTGATCGTGCTCAGCCTGATCCGCAGCTTCCAGATCTTCGACGAGGTCTACCTGCTGACCGGCGGCGGCCCGGGGCGCGAGACCTTCATGGTGGTGCAGAACATCTACGAGACGGCCTTTTCTTCGAACAATCCCGACTACGGGCAGGCGGCGGCGGGCTCGATCCTCATGGCGCTGGTGATCGCGGTCTTCACCTTCGCCCAGTTGTGGCTGACCAGAAGGCAATCCGAGCTATGATGGCAGGACGCGTAGAAGGCGCTTCGAAGCGCCTTTCGAAAGCGGCGTTGACGCCGCTTGAAAGCCGTTTCGAAACGGCTTCGGGGTGCCCGGCATGAGCGTCGCGCGCTTCCTCACCCGGACCGCGGGCAACCGCGAGACCGCGCAGCGCTTCGGCCTGCAGGATGTCCTTGCCTATGGCTACCTGGTGCTGGGGGTGCTGATGATCCTCGTGCCGGTGCTCTGGACGCTGTTCTCTTCGATCAAGTCCGAGACCGCCGTCGACAGCTTCGACACCCGCCTGCTGCCGCTGAGCCAGGTCACCGCAGAGATCGAGGGCGCGGGGGAGAAACCGCTCTGGGTGCTGACCGAGGAGGGGCAGGAGCGGCTGGTCTTCAAGGCCGGGCCGACGCGCAGGATCACCGAGGTCTCGCCGCTGGACGATCCCGACACCGTGCTCGAAGTTCCGCGCGACCAGCTGCGCCCGCACGAGGAAATCCGCATCGCGACGGAGAACTACCTGGACCCGATCCTGAAGCGGAACGGCCAGACCACCTTCGACTTCTTCACCTACCTCTGGAATTCGGTCTTCGTCACCGTCGCCGCCACGCTGATCACGCTGCTGATCAATGCCATGGCCGCCTTTGCCCTGTCGAAACACCGCTTTCGCGGGCGACTGACCTTTACCATCCTCATCGTCGCGACCCTGCTGATCCCGCCTTCGATCATCCTCGTCTCGCTGTTTTTCGTGGTCTGGTCCTTCGGCATCTTCGGCAGCCTCTGGGGCGTCATCATCCCCGCCGCCGCCACGCCCACCGGCGTCTTCCTCTTGCGCCAATACATGCTGACCATCCCCGACGAGTTGCTGGAGGCGGCGCGCATGGATGCCGCCAGCGAATGGCTGATCTTCTGGCGCATCGTCATGCCGCTGTCGCTACCCGCGCTGTCTGTGCTGGCCATCCTCAGCGTCATCTGGCGCTGGAACGACTTCCTCTGGCCGCTGATTGTGCTGATCTCTGACCCCACGAAACACACGCTGCAACTGGGGCTCACCCAGTTCGCCGGAGAGTTCAACTCCGACTTCCACTACATCCTTGCGATGACCGTGGTGACGCTGATCCCGATCACCCTCGTCTTCGTCTGGCTCCAGCGCTTCATCACCACCGGGATCGCCACGACTGGACTGAAATGACCCACGCGCTGGAACTTCGCGACATCCGCAAGAGCTTTGGCGATGTCGACGTGATCCACGGCATCGACCTGCATATGGAGGACGGCGAGTTCGTCGTCTTCGTCGGCCCCTCGGGCTGCGGCAAGTCCACGCTGTTGCGCCTGATCGCGGGGCTGGACGATCCGACTTCGGGGGACATCCTGCTGCAGGGCAGGCGGGTGAACGGTGTGCCCGCGTCCGAGCGCGGGCTGTCGATGGTCTTCCAGAGCTACGCGCTTTATCCGCATATGACCGTCCGGCAGAACCTGTCCTTCGGGCTGGAAAACATCCGCATGCCGCGCGCCGAGATCGACAGGCGTGTCGAGGACGCGGCAAGGCTGTTGCAGATCGACCAACTGCTGAAGCGCCGCCCCGGCCAGCTGTCGGGCGGCCAGCGCCAGCGCGTCGCCATCGGGCGGGCTATCGTGCGCGAGCCGGTGATCTTCCTCTTCGACGAGCCGCTGTCGAACCTCGACGCGGAACTGCGGCTTCAGATGCGGGTCGAGATCAGCGAGTTGCACGCCAAGTTGGGCAACACGATGATCTACGTCACCCACGACCAGATCGAGGCCATGACCATGGCCGACCGGATCGTGGTCCTGCGGGCCGGACGGGTCGAGCAGGTGGGCAGGCCGCTGGACCTCTACAACCACCCGGCCAACCGCTTCGTCGCGGGCTTCCTCGGGGCGCCGCAGATGAACTTCCTTTCCGGCATGCTCGACGGCACCAGCCTGACGCTGGACTGCGGGCTGGTGCGGCAGGTGCCTGTCACACCCGCGCCCCGGCCCGTGCAGGTGACCTTCGGCATCCGGCCAGAGCGGGTCGCGGTCTCTCTCGACGGCGAGGGGGACATGACCGTGACGGTCGAGAACTACGAGCAGCTGGGCGCCGTGACCTACATCTACTGCGCCTTTCCGGGCGGCGAACGCCTGACCGTGCAGCATGCCCAACAGATCCCGCTGAGGCGCGGTCAGATCCTCGGCGTCCGCTTTCCGCCGGACGCCCTGCACCTCTTCGGCCCCGACGACACAGCGATGGAGATGACGCCATGAAATGCGCCCTGATCGGGCTGGGCATGGTCTCGAAGACCTATGCCGATGCCATTCGGAACAGCAAAGGCATCGACCTCTCGCTGGTCCACGCCCGCTCCGCCGACAGCCGCCGCACCTTCCTGAACGCCTTCCCAGACCTCGGCGCGCGAGAGGCAACATGCGTCGAGGAGATCGCCGCCTCTGACGTGGATTTCGTCATCGTGACCACGCCGCCCAACGCGCGCGAGACCATCGTCCGGGCGCTGGTGGCGGCGGGCAAGCCGATCCTCATGGAAAAGCCCGTCGAGCGCACGCTGGCGGCGGCGACCGGGCTGGTGACGCTTTGCGAGGACGGCGGCGTGCCGCTGGGCATCGTGTTGCAGCACCGCGCGCGGCCCGTGGTGGCCGACCTGCGCGCGCGGCTCGACGCGCTTGGCCCGTTGCACATGGTCGAGGCCAATATCCCGTGGTGGCGCCCGCAGGCCTACTACGACGAACCGGGCCGGGGCACCTACGCGCGTGACGGCGGCGGGGTCATGATCTCTCAGGCGATCCACACCATGGACCTGATGCTCTCGCTCACCGGGCCGGTGGCAGAGGTCAGCGCCATGACCGCGACCACCGCGCAGCACGCCATGGAGTCCGAGGATTTCGTCACCGCCGGGCTGCGCTTTGCGGGTGGCGCCCTGGGCAGCCTCTTTGCCACCACCGCCAGCTTCCCGGGCCGGGGCGAGACGATCACCCTGCATTGCGCCGGGGCTCCGCCCGGCTTGAGGCCGGTATGCTCGAGATCCACCGCCACGACGGCACCACCGAGACGGTCGGGCAGGCGGCGACCTCGAGCTCGGGCTCGGGGGCGGACCCCATGGCCTTTACCAGTGACTGGCACCGCTGGGTGATCGAGGATTTCGCCGCCGCTTTGACAGAGGGCCGCCCGCCCTTGGTGTCGGGCCGCGCGGCGCTGGAGGTGCACCGGCTGATCGCGGCACTGGAACGGGCGGGGGCCGAGGGGCGCACCGTTGCCTTGGACGAGGTCTGAGCCATGGCATTGAAACTGGGCATCCTCGGGATCGACCACGGCCATATCTTCGGGATGCTGGCGGGGATGATGGCCGAGGGCGCGACCTGCGCGCAGTACTGGACCGACGGCCCCGCCGTCACCGAGGCAAAATTCAACGCGACGCATCCCGGGGTGACCGGGGTCGCGGACCGCCGCGCGGTGCTGGAGTCCGACGTGGACATGATCCTGATCGCCGCCGTGCCGGAGGACCGCGCGGCGCTGGCCATCGAGGCGATGGAGGCGGGCAAGGACGTCATGGTCGACAAGCCCGGCTGCACCACGCTGGAGCAGTTGCAGGCGATCCGCGACTGCGTGGCACGCACGGGCCGCATCTGGTCGGTGAACTTCTCGGAACGCTTTCAGGTGCGCGCGGCGGCGAAGGCGTCAGAGCTGGTGGCCGAGGGCGTGGTGGGCCGCGTCGTGCAGGTGGTCACGCTGGCGCCGCACAAGCAGAACCTGAAGACCCGGCCCGACTGGTACTTCCGGCGCGAACGCTACGGCGGCATCCTCTGCGATATCGGCTCTCACCAGATCGACCAGGTGCTGCATTACACCGGCTCGACCGAGGCCACGATTGCCCATGCGCTGGTCGAGAACACCACTCATCCCGAATACCCGGGCTTTCAGGACTTCGGCGAGGCGACGCTGGTGGGCAACCGGGGCCATGGCTATGTGCGGCTGGACTGGTTCACGCCCGACGGGCTGCCGACATGGGGCGACGGGCGGCTCTTCATCCTCGGCACCGAGGGCAGCATCGAGTGCCGCAAGTACACCGAGATCGGGCAGCCGCACCGGACCGACAACCTGTACCTCGTGAACGGGACCGAGAACCTGCATATCGACTGCCGGGATGTGGCGCTGCTCTATTTCGCGCGGCTGACGGCGGATGTTCAGGACCGGACAGAGACGGCGGGCAGGCAGGCGCATAGCTTCCTGACGATGGAACTGGCGATCCGCGCTCAGATGAAGGCCGAGGGCGATGCATAGGGTCGCCATCGTCGGCGCCGGAATCGGGCGCGAACACCTTGCCGCCTACCGCACCCTGCCCGGGCGGTTCGAGGTCAGGGCGATCTGCGACCGGGACAGGGCCCGCGCCGAAAGCATTGCTCGGGGCATTCCGGTGACCGGGGACATGGCCACGGTGCTGGCCGATCCGGACATCGACCTGATCGACATCTGCCTGCCGCCGCACCTGCATTTCGAGGCCGTCATGGCGGCGCTGGAGGCGGGCAAGGCGGTGATCTGCGAAAAGCCGCTGGTGGCCTCGCTGGCCGAGGCCGATGCGCTGCTGGACAGGCTTGCGCAGGGCGGCCAACTTTTCCCGGTGTTCCAGTACCGCTACGGCGTCGGCACCGCGCAGATGCGGGCGCTGATCGAGGCGGGCCTGGCCGGGCCGCTGTTTGCCGGCACGATAGAGACGCATTGGAACCGCGACGCCGCCTATTACGCGGTGGACTGGCGCGGCACTTGGGCCGGAGAGCGCGGCGGCTGTATCCTTGGTCATGCCATCCACATCCACGACTTCCTGCCCGCCTTCCTTGGCCCCGTCGCACGGGTGCATGCGGAACTGGCGACGCGCGTGAACGAGATCGAGGTCGAGGACTGCGCCGCGCTGGCGATCCGCATGGAAAGCGGCGCGGTGCTGACCTCTTCGGTCACGCTGGGGGCGGCGCAGGACATGACGCGGATGCGGCTGGTGTTCCGGGGCTTCACCGCCGAAAGCGGGTTGGCGCCCTATGCGCCCGCCGCCAGCCCCTGGAGCTTTACCGCCCGCGCGCCGGTGGCACAGGCCGAGGTGGACGCGGTTCTGGCCGGGGTCGGGGCAGTGCCGACCGGCTTCGAGGGGTTCCTGACCGCGGTTTCAGAGGCGCTGGACGGCAGGCCCGGGGATGAGGTCACGGCGCTGGACGGGCGCCGGTCCATCGAGTTCGTGACGGCGGTCTATGCCTCGGCCCGCGCGGGCCAGCCGGAGGCGCTGCCGCTGGGCGAAGACCACCCGCTTTACCGCGGCTGGATGCCCTGACGCCGACCGGATTCAGGCGACCCGTGCGGCGCCGTCACCCGCGCCCCCGTCCGCAGCGCCGGGCCCGTCGAGGTCAGCGCCTTTGGCCGGGGCAGGGGCAGGATCGGCCTGCGGCACCCTGAGGCTGCCAAGCTGCGTCATCAGCCCCCGTGCCTCCTGGTTCATGCGGTCGGTCGCGGCGGTGGTTTGCTCGACCATGGCGGCGTTCTGCTGGGTGACGATGTCCATCTGCGCAATGGCGGAGTTCACTTCGGAGAGGGCGGTGGACTGTTCGTGGCTGGCCGCCGCGATCTCTGTCGAGAGATCCGCGACCTGATCGAAATTCGCCACGATGGCGCGCAGCGTCTCGGCGGCATGGTGGATCAGGTCGACACCGCTGGAGACCTCGCCCGAGCTTGCGTTGACGAGCTCCTTGATCTGGCGCGCGGCGTCCGAGGCATTGCCCGCAAGCTGGCGCACCTCTTCGGCGACCACCGCGAAGCCGCGCCCGGCGGCTCCGGCGCGCGCCGCCTCGACGCCGGCGTTCAGCGCCAGCAGGTTGGTCTGGAAGGCGATGTCGTCGATCATGCCGATGATCTGCGTGATCTTCTGCGACGAGGTCTGGATGCGCCCCATGGCATCCGAGGCCTCGGCCACCGTGCCGGCCCCGGCCTCGGCGGTGCGCGCCGCGTCAGAGGCCACGTCCCGCGCCCGCCCGGTATTGGCCGAGGACTGTTCGACGTTCCCGGTCAGCTCCTGCACCGCGGCGGCGGTTTCCTCCAGCGAGGCGGCCTGACTGGCGGTGCGGCTGGACAGGTTGTCGGTGGCACCGCCGACTTCCGCGATGATGCCCAGCAGCTGCTCCATGGTTCCGGTGACCGTGGCCAGCAGCGCGCCCAGCTTCCCGGTGGCGCCGTTCAGCTTGCGGCGCACCGGCTCGAACGAGGCGGGAAAGTCGCTGTCGTCGGGGGCGGGGATGACATGGGTCAGGTCGCCCTCCGCAAGCCGGTCGATGGCGCGGTTGATGTGGTCGAAGGCGCGGGTCTGCTCTTCAGCCTGCACGCGGAAGGTCGTGTCGACGACCCGCTCGATATCCATCGAGAAGGCCCGGTTCAGCGTGCAGACCTGATCGCGCACGCGGTCCATGTCAGAGGGCAGAAACCCGCGACGGCTTTTCTTCAGGAACAGCGTGCTGAGGTCGGAGGCCGCCAGAGAATAGGCCGACATATAGGCCTCGATCGGCAGGGCAATGCGGGCGTGGACCCGACCGATCCGCTCTACCGAGGCAAGATATTCCTCGTCGAAACTGGCGGTCAGGATGCGCTTCCAATGGGTCTTCTGCGCGCTGCGGGCGAAATCCATCCGCCCGGGGCCGTCGAAGAAGGCGGCGAGTTCCGGCACCGCCGTGGCCCGCTTGTAAAAGGCGTCGAGCACCCCGTCGAGTTCCGGGATGAGGATGGCGCCGGCCTGTTTGAGAAGCTCTGTATTGGCGCCGTCCAGTTGATAGCTGTGCAGTTTCCTGCTGAGTTCGTCCGACATGTTCGGGTCCCGCTTTGCCCTTGGTTCCGCCCGGTGATGCTGCGGTGAAAGAGTAAAGAAACCGGTGACCTCTGCGGAGGGCGGCGGCGATTTATGCCGGGCATTTGTCACAAATCGCGGGCAGCAGCCGCCTCGGGAGACCCGGCGCGGCTGCTGCCGCCCGGCCTGTCAGACAAGGCACAGGGTCACGGCGGCGGCGCGTGCCGGGAAAGGCTCAGACAGAGACCTTCCCGAGCAGCAGCTCCCGGGGCGTGTCGGCGCGGGGGGCGTCATGGATGACGCGCCCGCGTTCCAGCGCCACGAAATGGTCGCCCAGCTCGAAGGCGAAATCGAAGAACTGTTCCACGAGGATGATCGCCATGTCGCCCCGGGACCGCAGGTATCTGATGACCTCGCCGATCTGCTTGATGATATTGGGCTGTATGCCCTCTGTCGGCTCGTCCAGCAGCAGCAGTTTCGGCTGGGCGATCATGGCCCGCGCGATGGCCAGCTGCTGCTGCTGCCCGCCGGACAGGTCGCCGCCGCGCCGGTTGAGGAAGTCCCTGAGGATCGGGAAGAGGGTGAAGACCTCCTCCGGGATCGTCCATTCGCTTTTGGGGATGCAGGCGAAGCCGGTCATCAGGTTCTCGCGCACGGTCATCAGCGGAAAGATGTCGCGGCCCTGCGGCACGTAGCCGATCCCGGCACGGGCCCGGGCATGGGCCGGGGTGTTCGGCGCGATGTCCCGACCGTCGAGCACCATGGCGCCGCCAGAGCGCGGATGCGTGCCCGAGATCGCCTTGAGCAGGGAGGTCTTGCCCACCCCGTTGGTGCCCATCAGGCAGGTCACGGCGCCGGGCCGCGCCTCCATCGAGATGTCGTGCAGGATCTGGCTGTGGCCATAGTGCAGCGACAGGTTGGACAGGCTCAGCATGGGCGGGTTCCTCTGCGCCGTTGAGGGTTGGGGCAGGCCGGGCATTTCGGTATTTGGACCAAGAAGAAACACAGGGGCATCGCCTTATCTCCCGAGGTAGACTTCGATGACCTGCGGGTCCGAGGTCACGTGGTCGATGGAGCCTTCGGCGAGGACGGAGCCCTCGTTCAGCACGGTGACCCGGCAGTCCAGGCGGCGGACGAATTCCATGTCATGCTCGACCACGACGACGGCGCGGGTCTTGGCGGCCTCGACCAGCATCTCCGTGGTCTTCTCGCGCTCTGCGGGGGTCATCCCGGCGGCGGGCTCGTCGACCAGCAGCAGGCGCGGTTCCTGCGCCAGCAGCATGCCGATTTCCAGCCATTGCTTCTGGCCGTGGCTGAGTTCGCCCGCGATGCGGGGCAGTTCACCCAGAAGGCCGATCTGCGCGGCGAGGGCCTCGATCTTCTCGGCGCCCTGCCGGGTCTTCCTGTGGAAGAGCACGTCGAAGGGGCCGCGGGGGTTCTTCAGCGCCATGGCGAGGTTCTCGCGTACGGTCTGGGCCTCGAAGACGGTGGGCTTCTGGAACTTGCGCCCGATGCCTGCGCGCGCGATGCGGCTTTCCGAGAGGCCCAGCAGCGAGATGCCGTCGTCGCCCCAGAGCACGCGGCCCGCGTCGGGCCCGGTCTTGCCGGTGATGATGTCCATGAAGGTGGTCTTGCCCGCGCCATTGGGGCCGATGATGGCGCGCATCTCGGGCTCTGCAATCTGGAAGGACAGGTTGTTGATCGCCTTGAACCCGTCGAAGGAAACCGAGACGCCGGACATTTCCAGCAGGGTCGGTTTCCGCCTGCGCGTCTCGGGGGCTTTTGCGGCGTGGTCGCGGCGCTCATGTGCGGCTCTCCTCTTCGCGCGGGGCGCCGGCGTCGGGGCCTGCCTCCGCGCCGTGGCGGGCATGGGCGCGGCGATCGGTGATCAGGTCGACGAGGCCCCCGATGCCCTTGGGGGCGAACAATGTGACCGCGACGAAGCTGAGGCCCAGCAGCACCAGCCACCAGTCGGTCCACTGGAGGGTGTAGGACCCGAGAGTGATGTCGGGCGCGCCGCCGCCGGTGAACCAGCTGCTGAGCAGGGTCACGAAGACCGTGCCCAGCACCGCCCCATAAAGCCGCCCGCGCCCGCCGATGGCGACCCAGACCGCAAGGTAGATCGAGGCGATGGGCGCGATTTCCGCCGGGTTGATGATGCCCGCCTGCGGGTAGTAGAGCGCGCCCGCGATGCCCGAGACGACCGCCGTCAGGGTGAAGACGAAGAGCTTGTAGGCCTCGACGTCGTACCCCAGAAAGCGCACGCGGGTCTCGTTGTCGCGGATGGCGCGGATCACGCTGCCCATTTTGCCCGAGGTGACGAAGGCGAAAAGCACGTAGCCCAGGGCCAGGGCCAGCGCCGAGGCCCAGAAGAACCGGATCGAGATCAGCGCTTGCGGCACAGCCTCGGCGCCGGGAATGTTCTGCAGGCCGGAGAGGCCGTTGTTGCCCCTGAGCCCGCTGTCGTTCTGGAACAGGTAGAGCGACAGGGCCAGCGTCATCGCCTGCGTGAGGATCGACAGGTAGACGCCGGTGACGCGCGAGCGGAAGGCGAGCCAGCCGAAGACCAGCGCCAGAAGGCCGGGCACCAGCACCACCATCAGCAGTTGCAGCGGCAGCGAGTGGGCGAAGGCCCAGATCGGCGGAAACTCGGACGCGCCCACCACCCCGAAGATCTGGCTGGCAATGGCGTCCGAGACCTCCTGCGCGGTCGGCGGAATGATCTGGTTCGACAGGCTTTGCGCCACGATGGTCTCGGTCCGCGCATACATCAGCCACATGCCGACCGCGTAGCCGCCGATGCCGAAGAAGGCGAAGTGGCCGAGGCTGAGGATGCCGCAGTAGCCCCAGACCACGTCCATGGCGATGGCGATCAGGCACAGGCACAGCGTCTTGCCCAGCGTCTTGACGAAAGAGGTGGAAATCGCGCCCGTCCCCGTCGCCTCTGCCAGCAGCGTCACCGCAAGGGTAAACAGCGCGAGGATGGCGATGAACCACAGGACAGAGGGGTTCCGGGCGAAGAAGCTGCGTCTCATGAGCGGTCTCCCGTCGGTCCTGGGGTCGGGCCGGGCCGGGGGCTCTGCCCCCTCTTCGCATGCGCGAATTCACCCCCGGGATACTTTTGGACAGAAGAAGCCGGGCGCGGAGTGCCGACCGGGGCGAGGCGGCCTGTCTTCTTCTTGGTGAAAATACCTTCGCCGAAGGCAATCCCGAAGCCGATACCCGCGCTGGCGCGGCAGAATAAGGCGTGCATGGTCTCAGTCTCCCGCGGCGCGGCCCTTGAGGGCGATGATGCCCTTTGGCCGGACCTGGATGAAAAGGATGATGAAGAGGATCATGTAGGTCTGCGCCGCCAGCGTGTTGGACGGGTTGAACCATTCGATGCCCTTCTGCAGGACGCCGATCAGCGTGGCGCCCGCCAGTGTGCCCCAGACGTTGCCGACGCCGCCCACGACCACGGTCATGAAGCTTTGCACGATATAGTCCTGCCCCATTTCCGAGGTCACCTTGGCGTAAAGTCCGATGGCGACGCCCGCGATCCCGGCGATGCCGGATCCAAGGCCGAAGGTCAGCATCTTGATCCTGTCGGGGTTGATGCCCATCGAGGCCGCCATGCGCGGGTTCTGCGTCACCGCGCGCACCTCCAGCCCCAGCCGGGTCTTCTTGAGGATGAAGAGCAGCAGGCCGAGGAACAGCAGCGCCAGCACGAAGATCGCGACGCGGATGTAGCTGATCGAGATCACCTCGTTGAAGGCGAGGGTGCCGTCCAGCCAGGCCGGAGAAGTCAGCGGACGCGCCTGCGTGCCGAAGATGTTCTTGGCCAGCTGTTGCAGGGCGATGGACACGCCAAAGGTGGCCAGCAGCGTTTCCAGAGGGCGGTCGTAGAGCCAGCGGATCACCAGCCGCTCCATCGCCACACCGGCGCCGAAGGTCACGGCGAAGGCCAGCGGCAGGGCGACCATCAGCGACAGGGTGTAATCGGGGATGAACAGCTGCACCACGTAGCCGGTATAGGCGCCCATCATGATGAACTCGCCATGCGCCATGTTGATGACGCCCATGACGCCGAAGGTGATGGCAAGGCCGATGGCGGCGAGGAAGTAGATCGAGGCCAGCGACACCGCGTCTAACGCGAGGTCGGCGGTCTGGCTGAGGCCCACGCGGGTCTGCACCGCGCCCTGCGTGCGGCGGGCGGCCTCGGTGATGGCGGGGTTGTCCTCTTTGTAGACCTCGAAGATCGTATAGGCGGCGAGCGTCTCGTCGATGGTCTGCGCGCTGGCGCGGGGCGGCAGGGTGCCCGCGGCGGCGAGGCGGTCGTAGGCCTCGGCCCGCGCCTCCTGCGTGTCCAGACGGGCGATGGGCAGGCCCGCGATGACGCCGCCCTCGACGGTGGCCTCCAGCGCGGTGCGGATCCGGGCGGGCGACAGCACCGGCGGCGCGTCTGCCTCTGGCGCGATCAGCGCGTAGGCCTCGGCCCGGGGCAGGTCGCTGCCCGGTTCCAGCACGCGGGCCAGGTTGGCGCCCTCGGGTGCGGCCTGCGCGACCACGACATCGGTCGAGAGGATCTGCGACAGCACCGCGCGCCCGTCGACGCTGAGGTCGGTCGACAGCGCCTCGATGGCCGTGACGCGCTCTGCGGGCGTTTCGCCGAAGCGGGCCATGAGGTAGTTTGCCAGCCGCTCCTTGCGCAGCCGCAGGGCCGGGTCCTCTTCGTCCGCGATGGAATTGCGCAGCGGGCCGAGCTGCGCGGGGTCCAGATTGCGTGAAATCGCGTCCAGCGCGGCGCGGCGGCTGTCGATGTCGGGGTCCGACAGCTGGAACTGCACCAGAGCCTCGCCGATGACGCGGCGGACGCCGCCGTTGGGGCGGATCTGGGAGAGGGTCGCGGGATCGGCGCCTTCTTCGACGGGCTCCAGCGTGCCGGGATGCAGCAGGGTGACGGTGTCGCCGGTGCGTTCGATGCGGAAGAACAGGCCGTCCTCGTCGCGGATATAGAGGCCCTTGTCCTGCCAGGCCTCGAGGAAACCCTGCACGCCGGGCAGGCCGGAGGACAGCAGCGCCTCGATGGCCGGGCCGACCTTGGTGCGCGAGGGCCGGGCGATCTGCGCCTGATGCTCTTGCAAGACCGCCTGAAGGTCCGGGCCGGCCTCCTGCGCGGTGCCGGCAGGTGGCAGCAACAGCAAGGCAAGGGCCGTGAGAAGGGCACGGAGCATGGGCAGACCTGTCGTGTCGATGAAGGAAAGGGGAAGGCGGGCGCTGCGGGCAGGACGGGGCGAGGCCCGCCCTGCCACAGGTGCGTCGTGCCGGATCAGTAGTTGGACTTGATCTGGACGCAGGTCGAGGTCTGGGTGTTGTACATACCGCAGTCGAGGTCCTTCCAGTCAGAGGTCAGCACGGCGGATTCCGGCAGGAAGTCGGTCCATGCGTCGCCCGGGACCGGGTCGGTCTGGCTGATGATGTCGAACTGGCCGTCGGCGCGGATCTCGCCGATCAGCACCGGCTTGGACAGGTGATGGTTCACCAGCATCTCGGCGGTGCCGCCGGTCAGGTTCGGGAAGGTCTGGCCGTACATCGCGTCGCGCACGGCGTCGACATCGGTGGTGCCCGCTGCCTCGACCGCCTGCACCCACATGTTGAAGCCGATGTAATGGGCTTCCATCGGGTCGTTGGTCACGCGGTCCTCGTCGCCGATGAAGGCATGCCACTTCTCGATGAACGCGGCGTTCTCGGGCGTGTCGGCGGACATGAAGTAGTTCCACGCGGCGAGGTGGCCGACGAGGTTCGAGGTGTCGAGCCCCGACAGCTCTTCCTCACCGACCGAGAAGGCCACGACCGGGATGTCGTCGGCGGAGATGCCCGCCGCCGCCAGCTCCTTGTAAAAGCCGATGTTGGCGTCGCCGTTGATGGTCGAGATCACGCCGACCTGCTTGCCGTCCTCACCCAGGGCCACGACGTCGGCGACGATGGTCGCCCAGTCGGAATGGCCGAAGGGCGTGTAGTTCACGAAGATGTCCTCTGCGGCGATGCCCTTCTCCTGAAGGTAGCTTTCGAGAATGTTGTTGGTGGTGCGCGGGTAGACGTAATCGGTTCCGAGCAGGGCGAACTTCTCGACGCCGAGCTCTTCGAGGAAGTAGTCGGTGGCCGGGATCGCCTGCTGGTTCGGCGCGGCGCCGGTGTAGAAGACGTTCTTCGAGGATTCTTCGCCTTCGTACTGGACCGGGTAGAACAGCAGCCCGTTCAGTTCCTCGATGACCGGCAGCACGGATTTGCGCGACACCGAGGTCCAGTTGCCGAAGATCACGTCGACCTCGTGCACGGTCAGCAACTCGCGCGCCTTCTCGGCAAAGAGCGGCCAGTCCGAGGCCGGGTCGACGACAACCGCCTCGAGATCGCAGCCCAGAAGGCCGCCGGCCTCGTTCTGGCTGGCGACCAGCATTTCCATCGTGTCCTTCAGGGTGGTTTCGGAAATGGCCATGGTGCCCGACAGCGAGTGCAGCACGCCGACCTTGATCGGGCCGTCCGCGCAGTCCTGCGCCTGCGCGGCCCCGGCCACCAGGGCGGCGACAGCGGCGCCCGACAGCAGTTTGGTGAAGTGTGTCATGATCTCTCCCCGCGGGTCTGATGCGTGACGCACAAAAAGGGCCGCGCGCCGGATCGTCCCGCAACCTTGGTGTTGCGTCCCATGCGATACGCGCGACGATGTCCAATCACCGGCGGCCGCATTGCTTCTTGATGTGCCCCGGACAGCCTGGCGTCGATCGCATCGACAGGCCCCCGTGCGGCCCTCAGATCTAGGCGGCGCGGTTGCCGATGGGTCAACGATCCGGCCTGCGCGGGTGGGGTCGCGGCGTGCGTGGCCTATTTATTGGGCCGCTTTGCGCAAGCCTGATGAAATGTTGTGCGAACTTGCGGGCGATCGGGCCGGAGAAGCCGGGAATCATTGGTGTCGCCGGGCCGAAGGGGGAGGAAAGAGGCAGGACTGCGAAAGGAGGCGCGGGCGGTGACGCGGCACATGCGCGAAGAACCGGCAGGGACGGAAGGGCGGGTGGTGCCCGTGCAGCCACGGGCCGAGGGGCATCTGAGCCTCGCGACCAAGGCGCGCGGCGAAACCTCTGCCATCGACCGCCTGCGCGCACAGGGGGCGATGAAGGCGCTGTTTCCGCGCCGGGCGGATCGGGGTGTCGAGGCCATCGTCATCAACACCTCCGGCGGACTGACCGGCGGCGACCGGCTGACGGTCGAGGCCCGGGCCGGGGCGGGCTCTTCGCTGTGCCTGACCACGCAGGCGGCAGAGCGCGCCTACCGTGCCGCCTCTGGCGTGGCGCGGGTCGAGACGGTGCTGGCCGCCGAGGCGGGGGCCGAGATGCTCTGGCTGCCGCAGGAACTGATCCTCTTCGAGGGTGCGCGGCTGGAGCGGCGGCTGCGCGTCGCGCTTGCGCCCGACGCGCGGTTCCTGCTGGTGGAGCCGGTGATCTTCGGCCGCGCCGCCATGGGCGAGGTGCTGCGTGACGTGCGGTTCCGCGACCGGATCGAGATTTTCCGGGCCGGGCTGCCGCTATATGCCGACGGGCTGTTCCTGCGCGGCGACGTGGCGGCGCAGATGGCGCGGCCCGCTCTGGGTGGCGGCGCCGGGGCCATGGCGCAGGTCGTCTATGCGGCCCCCGACGCCGGGGCGCAGCTGGCGCCGGTGCGCGCGCTTCTGCCGGCTTCTGGCGGGGCCAGCCTGCCGGGGCCCGATCTTCTGGTGGTGCGCCTGCTGGCCGGGGACGGCCACGCGCTGCGCAGCACCCTTCTGCCCATCCTCGGACCGGCTCAGCCGGGACCGGCTTCCGACGTCGTGGAGACTGTGACGAGATGAACCTGACCCCTCGCGAGAAAGACAAGCTGCTGGTGGCCATGGCCGCCGTGGTGGCCCGCAAGCGGCTGGAACGCGGGGTGAAGCTGAACCACCCCGAGGCGATCGCCCTGATCACCGACGCGGTGGTCGAGGGCGCGCGCGACGGGCGGTCGGTGGCCGACCTGATGCAGGCAGGGGCCGAGGTCGTCTACCGGGAGCAGTGCATGGCGGGTATCGCCGAGATGATCCACGAGGTGCAGGTCGAGGCGACCTTTCCGGACGGAACCAAGCTGGTGACGGTGCACAACCCGATCCGGTGACGCCTGTTGCGGGCGTCGGAGCAGGTATTTGGACCAAGAAGAAGCACGAAAGGGGTGACAGGATGAGAACGGGTTTGAGCGCGGCGGCTCTGGCGATGGCGGCTTCGGCGGCGGTGGCGCATGAGGGCGCGCATCTGCATCCGCATGGTGCGGGATCGTGGCTGACCTTGCTGGCGGCGGCGGCGCTGGTCGTGGTGGCGGTGGTTGTGGCGAGGACGGGCCGGTGATCCCCGGTGAGCTTCTGCCCGCCCCGGGGGTTCTGACGCTGAACGAGGGCCGCGCCGCCCTGACGCTGATGGTCGCCAATACCGGCGACCGCCCGGTGCAGGTGGGCAGCCATTACCATTTCGCCGAGGCCAACCCGGCGCTGGATTTCGACCGGGGTGCGGCGCGGGGCATGCGGCTGGACATCGCCGCCGGGACGGCGGTGCGCTTTGAACCCGGCCAGCGGCGCGAGGTGGTGCTGATCCCGATGGCGGGCGCGCGCCGGATCCATGGCTTCAACCAGCAGGTCATGGGCGCGCTCTAGACCTGCCGGCCCTTCCGGTTCCGGCGCGCGGTGCGGCGGGGCCGTCTTTCCCGAGGACCCGATTGCGATGACCGAGACACAGACCCGGGACCCCTTTGCCGTCATGCGGCTGTCGACCGACCTTGCCTGGATGACCGTCGAGGCGGGCGCCGTCATCTGGATGCGCTCGCTGGGCATGGTCGGCCTCTGGCGCATGTCCGAGAGCGAGCCGTTGCGCATGGTCGCCGAGAAGCAGGGCGCCTTTGCCGAGGCCGGGCGCGCGGCCTGTTCCGCCGCCTGGCGTGGCGCGGCGCCGGAGGCGGCGCTGGCCGCCGCCCTGCGTCCCTTGCGCATCGTCACCCGTTCCAACGCCCATCGGCTTGCCCGCCGCGATCCCGCGCCCCACGCGCCCCAATAGAAAGGCCCCTGCGATGCCAGCCACGATCAAGCGTTCCGATTATGCCGCGATGTTCGGCCCCACCACCGGCGACCGGCTGCGGCTGGCGGATACGGAGCTGATCATCGAGGTCGAGCGCGATCTGACCGCCGAGGCGGCGGGCGGCTACGGTGAAGAGGTGAAGTTCGGCGGCGGCAAGGTGATCCGCGACGGCATGGGCCAGAGCCAGGCCACCCGCGCCGAGGGCGCCGTGGACACGGTCATCACCAACGCGCTGATCGTCGACTGGACCGGGGTCTACAAGGCCGACGTCGGCCTGCGGGACGGGCGGATCCACAGGATCGGCAAGGCGGGCAACCCGGACACGCAGCCGGGTGTGACCATCGTCGTCGGCCCGGGGACCGAATGCATCGCGGGCGAGGGGCGTATCCTGACGGCGGGCGGCATGGACAGCCACATCCACTACATCTGCCCGCAGCAGATCGAGGACGCGCTGCACTCGGGTGTGACCACCATGCTGGGCGGCGGCACCGGCCCCGCGCATGGCACGCTGGCCACGACCTGCACGCCGGGGCCCTGGCACATCGGGCGCATGCTGCAGGCCGCCGATGCCTTCCCGATGAACCTCGCCTTCGCGGGCAAGGGCAATGCCTCGCTGCCCGCCGCGCTGAAAGAGCAGATCCGGGCGGGGGCCTGCGCGCTGAAGCTGCACGAGGACTGGGGCACCACCCCCGGCGCCATCGACTGCTGCCTCTCGGTGGCGGATGCCCGGGACGTGCAGGTGATGATCCACACCGACACGCTGAACGAGAGCGGCTTTGTCGAGAACACGGTGAAGGCCATGAAAGGCCGCACCATCCATGCCTTCCACACCGAGGGCGCGGGCGGCGGCCACGCCCCCGACATCATCAAGATCTGCGGCGAGAGCTTTGTTCTGCCGTCCTCGACCAACCCCACCCGGCCCTTCACCGTGAACACCATCGAGGAACACCTCGACATGCTCATGGTCTGCCACCACCTCGACAAGTCGATCCCCGAGGACGTGGCCTTTGCCGAAAGCCGCATCCGGCGCGAGACCATCGCCGCAGAGGACATCCTGCACGACATGGGCGCCTTTTCGATCATCGCCTCTGACAGCCAGTGCCATGGGCCGGGTCGGCGAGGTGCTGATCCGCACCTGGCAGACCGCCGACAAGATGAAGAAGCAGCGCGGGCGGCTGCCCGAGGAAACGGGCGACAACGACAACTTCCGCGTCCGCCGCTACATCGCCAAATACACGATCAACCCGGCCATCGCGCACGGGATCGGCCACGAGATCGGCAGTATCGAGGAAGGCAAGCGCGCCGATCTGGTGCTGTGGAACCCGGCCTTCTTCGGCGTGAAGCCCGAGATGGTGCTGATCGGCGGCACCATCGCCTGCGCGCAGATGGGCGACCCCAATGCCTCTATCCCGACGCCGCAGCCGGTCTATTCGCGGCCCATGTTCGGCGCCTACGGGCGATCTGTCGAAAACTCGGCGGTGATCTTCGTGTCGGAGGCGGCGCAGGCCGAGGGGGTGCGGGCGCGGCTTGGCCTCGCCAAGCAGACGGTTGCGGTGACCAACACCCGTGGCATCGGCAAGGCGGACCTGAGGCTGAACGACGCGCTGCCCCGGGTCGAGGTCGACCCCGAGACCTACGAGGTGCGCGCGGACGGCGAGCTGCTGACCTGCCAGCCGGCGACAGAGCTGCCGATGGCGCAGCGGTATTTCCTGTTCTGAGCGATGTCGGAACGGCTGCATGATGGCGATGGCCTCCACTGGTCCGCAGGCGGGGCTTTGGGCTTGCCGCACATGGTGAAGGACCGCGCGGAGGCCGCAGATGAACCGGCCAGCCGGGTTGGCAAAACCGGCGCCGGGCAGGCGTGCCGGATGACCAGCCGGAATGCGGCGCCGTCGACCGGGGTGATCCGGCCCGACGCCCGAAGGATCGGCAGCCGCAGGGGGCGCTTTCCTGTGCACCGCGCCCCGGGCCGGGTGCAGGGGGGGCAGGACGCCGGGCAAGTCCGGGCAGGGCATCGGCTGGCGTCACGGGCAATTGGCTATCGAAGCCCGCGTGATCCGCGGTTAAGCTTTTCGTGAAGAACAACAGGGAGACCCCGCCATGAGACCGCTCATCCTGATGGCCGCGATGATCGGCACCGCCGCCTCGGCGCAGGCCTGCCCGACGCAGGCCGATCTCGACCGCGGCATCCGCTTTGGTGTCGATGGCGACAGCACAGAGGTCTTCACCCGGGGCGAGGGCCCGGGCATCGTGACGTCGATCTTCACCAATGGGGCGGGCGAGCGGACGCAAAGCCTGCTGGCGCAGGGGGTCTACCTGCTCGAAGCGCGCAGCCTCGAAGAGGGGGACGCGTGGCGCAGCGCCTATGCCTTCGAGATCAACGCCGACGAGATGCCGCTGCCCGTGCCCGGGGGGCAGGCCAGTTTCACGGTTATCTTCAGCGGCGACGGCAGTTTCTCGCAGGAGCGGCAGGTGTTCCGTTTCGGCCCGGCGACCGAGACGCAGATCGGCGCGTGCCGCTACGGGATGATCCCGGTCGAGGTCGAATACGGGTCGGACGAGGGGCTGACGGATGTCCTGCACTACCTGCCGGACCTCGGGCTCAGCCTGTTTGTCGAAAGCCGCTACGACGGCGGCGTGGATACCTACGATTACAACAGCGTGGAGGCCGTGGAATGAGCGGATTGCCGGTGGCGCAGGTCCTGCATCGCGCCGGATCATGGAGCGGCGCGGCGCAGAGCGTCGTGCTGGATTACGAGGCGCGGTTCCTGCGCCGCAAACGGCTGGTGACAGAGGCGGGGCTGTCCTTCGTGGTGGATCTGGCGCAGACGACCTCTCTGGACGAGGGCGACGCGCTGGAGCTGGCGGGGGGCGGCCTTGTGGCGGTGCGCGCGGCGGAAGAGCCGGTGCTGGAGGTGCGTGGCCCGCTGGCGCGGCTGGCATGGCATATCGGCAACCGGCACACGCCCTGCCAGCTGCTGGATGACTGCCTGCTGATCCAGCGCGACCCGGTGATCCGCCACATGCTGGAGCATCTCGGCGCCGATGTCACGGAGGCCATGCGCGCCTTCACCCCCGAGGGCGGCGCCTATGGTCACGGACGCACCCATGCGCATGAACACGGGCACACGGCCCATGCGCAGGACCACGGGTCGGACAAGCCCGCGCAGGATCACGGCCACGCCCATGGGCAGGCGCATCGTCACGGGCCTGCGCAGAGCCATGACCATCCGCACGGCCAGGGCCATGCGGAGGAGGGCGACGACCCCGCGCACCGGCATCGCCACGATACCGACCATGCCCATTGACGCCCGCCTGCTGACGCTGACGCAATGGCTTTCGCCGGCCTACCCGGTGGGGGCCTTTGCCTTCTCTCACGGGCTGGAAGCGGCGGTGGCAGAGGGCCGGGTCACAGAGGCCGCCTCGCTGGCGGCTTGGCTGCGGGATATTCTGGAAGAGGGCTCGGGGCGGACGGATGCCATCCTGATCGGACTGGCCGCCGAGGCCGGGGACATCACGACGGTTGAGGCTCTGGCCCGCGCATGGCAGCCTTCGGCGGAACGGCTGCGCGAGGCCGAGCGTCAGGGCGCGGCCTTCGCGCGGGTGACCGCAGAGGTCTGGGCCCTCGACCTGCCGCCGCTGCTGCTGCCGGTGGCTTTGGGCCGGGCCGCGCGCCTGCAGGGGCTGGACACGGAGGCGGTGACGGCCTTGTACCTGCAGGCCTTCGCGGGCAACCTTGTGTCGGCGGCGCAGCGCCTGATGGGGCTGGGCCAGACCGGGGCGCAGGCGGTGCTGGCCGGTCTTGCGCCGCTCTGCCTGATGGTGGCGCGGCAGGCGCGCGGGCAGGGTGCCGGGGATCTGTGGTCGAACGCCATTGCCTCGGACATCGCCTCGATGCGGCACGAGGTTCAGGAGCCGCGCCTGTTCCAGTCGTGACGGCTGCGGCTGCGGCGGGGGCGTTTTCCGTGACGGAAAACGGCCCGAATTCTTTGGAAGAATTCGGCACCGGCGGCGGTCGGGCCGGAAGGAAGGACAACGAGAGATGACAGGCATGAACGGCCCGCTCCGGATCGGTATCGGCGGACCGGTCGGCGCGGGAAAGACGACGCTTACCGCCCGGCTGGCGGAGCGGCTGAAGGATGCGTTTTCGATCGGGGTGATCACCAACGACATCTACACGCAGGAAGACGCAGAGGCGCTGATGCGCATGCAGATCCTGCCCGCCGACCGGGTGATCGGCGTCGAGACCGGCGGCTGCCCGCATACGGCGATCCGCGAGGATGCCTCGATCAACCTTGCCGCCGTGGCCGAGATGGTCCGGCGCCACCCCGAGGTCGAGATCGTGCTGATCGAGTCGGGCGGCGACAACCTGTCGGCCACCTTCAGCCCCGAGCTGGCCGACCTGACGGTCTACGTGATCGACGTGGCGGCGGGCGAAGAGATCCCGCGCAAGGGCGGACCGGCGATCCGGCGCTCGGATATCCTTGTCATCAACAAGACCGACCTTGCGCCGCATGTGGGTGCCTCGCTCGAGGTGATGGAGCGGGACGCGACGCGGGTGCGCGACGGGCGGCCCTTCCTCTTCACCGCGCTGCGCGCCGGAGAGGGCGCCGACCGGGTGGTTGCCGAAATCCGCGCGCAGGCCGGGCTATGAGCGGGCCGCGGATCGTCGTCATCGGCGGAGGCATCGCCGGGATCAGCGCCGGGGCGGCGCTGGCCTCTGACGCGCAGGTGACCGTGCTCGAGACAGAGCCGCAGCCGGGCTATCATTCGACCGGGCGCTCGGCGGCGCTGTACATTCGCAACTACGGCAACGCGGTGCTGCGGGTGCTGAACGCCACCGCCGGACCGGCGCTGGAAGGCGGGCTGCTGGGCGAGAGCGTGCTGGGCCCGCGCGGCGCCCTGATGCTGGCGGGCCCCGAGGAGATGGCGGCGCTGGAGGACTATGCCGCCGGGTCCTCGGGGTTGGAGCGGATGACGGCGCGCGAGGCGGCCGAGATCGTGCCGATCCTGCGTGTCGAGCGGATCGAGGCGGTCGTGCTGGAGCGCGACGCGCAGGACATCGACGTGGACCGGCTGCTGCAGGGCTGTCTGCGGCTGATGCGGCAGCGCGGCGGCACGCTGATGACCGGGGCGCCGGTCACGGCGCTGGCGCGCGACGGCGCGGGCTGGCGCATCGAGGCGGGCGGCGAAGTGCTGACCGCCGATATCGTGGTCAACGCGGCGGGCGCCTGGGCCGATCGGGTGGCGGCGCTGGCCGGTCTTCCGCCGGTCGGGCTGGTGCCGAAGCGGCGCTCCGCCGTGCTGATGGCGGTGCCGAACCCGGCGGAGGAGGTCGGGCGCTGGCCGCTCTTCGGGTCGGTGGCGGACACCTGGTACGCCAAGCCCGACGGCGGGCGGCTGATGATCTCTCCGGCGGACGAGGACCCGGTGGAGCCCGGCGACGCCTGGCCCGACGATATGGTGCTGGCCGAGGGGCTGGACCGGTTTTCGCAGATGGTCGACGTGCCGCTGGTGCGGCCCTCGCATTCCTGGGCCGGGCTGAGGAGCTTCGTGGCCGACAAGACGCCGGTGGTGGGCATGGACCCGCTGGCGCCGGGGTTCTTCTGGCTGGCGGGGCAGGGCGGCTACGGGGTGCAGACCGCGCCCGCGCTGGCGGCGCTGACGGCGGCGCTGTGCCTAGGCGGGAGGCCCGCGCTGGATGCGGACACGCTGGCGGCGCTGTCGCCGGAGCGCTTCGCCCGGGGCTGAGGGGGCGTTTCCGGGCGCAGGGTCGCGCCCGGGGCCGCTGCCGGATTTCGGTATTTGGGCCAAGAAGAAACGCAAGGGTGGGGCGGTCGGCGACCCCCGCGCCTGGGCCGCGGTTGCGGGGGGCAGGGCATGCCGAGGCCTGTGCGTCTTTGCGGAGAAGAGGCCCGGAGAGGGGGGCGATGCGGTGGATTGGGAGGCCTGCGGGCGCCCTGTCCGGCGGGGCTGCGAGGGTTACTCCTTGATGAAACGCTGCATCATCCGGACCTCCTGTCCGCGCATCAGGCCCCAGGCGGTTTCCATGTGGGCGGTCATGATCGCCCGGGCGGCGCCGGCGTCGCCTGCGCGCAGCGCCATGACGAGGCGGGTCTGGTAATCGGTGCCGCGGCGCCAGAGTTCGGCATTGGGCGGCTCGTAGAGGTGGCGGTGGACCGTCAGGTCCGAGAGCAGGTTCACCATGAAGTCGATGATGAAGCCCAGGAGCGGGTTGTCGGACTGTTCCGCCAGCAGCGCGTGGAAGCGCAGCGAGGCGACGTGCTGGGCGGCCTCTTCCTCGAGCGTCTGCGAGGGTTCGGCGTATTCCGAGATGTTCTCTTCGAGCCGGGCCAGCGTGTCCTCGTCCAGCGTTCCGGCCAGCGAGGCGGCAAGTTCCGGTTCCAGCGCGAGGCGCAGGCGGTAGATGTCGCCGATGGTCAGGTCCTTGAAGTAGAAGTAGTTCCCCAGCAGCGCCTTGGCGCGGGCGCGGCTGACCTCGTGCACGAAGTTGCCGCCGCCGGGGCCGGTGCGGGTCTTGATCAGCCCCTGCGCCTCGAGGATGCGCATGGCCTCGCGGATGGTGCCCTTGGCCATGCCGAAGCGGTCCATCAGCTCGGCCTCGCCCGGCAGCCGGTCGCCCGGCGTCAGGCCCTGTTCCACCACCCAGGACTTGATCGCCTCGGCCACCTGCGCCGGGCGGCTGCGTTTCGGTTCACGCCTCTTCGGGGTGGTGGCAGGCGGCAAGGTGGTCCTCTCCCATGTCTCTCAGTGCCGGGTCCTCGGTGCGGCAGAGGTCGGTCGCTTTCGGGCAGCGCCCGGCAAAGGCGCAGCCCACCGGCGGGTTGAGCGGGTCGGGCAGTTCGGTGCCCTTCTGCTCGGGCGGGGCCAGGGGGCGGCCCACGACCGGCGCGCTTGCCGCCAGAAGTTTCGTATAGGGGTGGCGGGGTGCCTTGAAAATGCGTTTCGCATCGCCGATCTCGACCACCGCGCCGAAATACAACACCATGACCCGGTCGCTGACCGCCTCGACCACGGCGAGGTCGTGGCTGATGAAGAGGTAGGTCAGGGTGTATTCCTCGCGCAGCGCCGCGAGCAGGTTCAGCACCTGCGCCTGCACCGAGACATCCAGCGCCGAGACCGGCTCGTCCAGCACCATGATGCGGGGGCTTGCGGCCAGCCCCCGGGCGATGCCGATGCGCTGCGCCTGCCCGCCCGAGAACTCGTGCGGATAGCGGTCCAGAAAGGTCTCGCGCAGGTTCACGCTGTCGAAGATCTCGGCAATGCGGGCCTCGCGCTGCGCCTTGTCCATGCCGTGGAGGCGTTTCAGCGGCACCTCCATGATCTGGCGGATCGACTTGCGCGGGTTCAGCGAGGAGATCGGGTCCTGAAAGACATACTGGATGAGGCGTCCGAAGGCGGCGGGGTCGGCGTTGTCCAGCGCCTTGCCGGCGATCTCGATATGGCCGGTCGAAGGCTCCAGCAGGCCCACCAGCATCCGCGCCAGCGTGGACTTGCCGCACCCCGACTCGCCGACGATGCCGAGGGTTTCGCCTTCGGCCACGCTGAAAGACAGGGGCCGGACGGCGCGCACCCCTGCGCGGGAGCTGCCGAAAAGACCGGTGCGCAGCGGGAAGGTCTTGGAGAGGTCGGTGACCTGCAGGGCGATGGTCATGTCACGGCCTCCTCGGGGTGGATGCAGCGGACCCTGCGCGTGGTGCCCGCCAGCGGGATCGGGCTTTCGGTGCAGGCCTCTGTGCGTTTGCGGCAGCGGGGCGCAAAGGCGCAGCCCGGCGGCAGCTCGTCGACCGAGGGCGGCAGGCCGGGGATGGCCTCCAGCGCGCGCTGGCCGCCGCCCAGTTCCGGCACGCAGGCGATCAGGCGGCGTGTGTAGGGGTGGGCTGCGGCCTCCAGCACCGCCTGCGTCGGGCCTTCCTCGACGATCCTGCCCGCATACATCACCGCGACCCGGTCGCAGAGCTGCGCCACCACGCCGAAGTCATGGGTGATGAAGACGATGGCCAGCCCGCGTTCGCGCCGCAGCGCATCGAGCAGGGCGAGGATCTGCGCCTGCACGGTCACGTCCAGCGCCGTCGTCGGCTCGTCGGCGATGATCACGTCGGGATCGTTGGCCAGCGCCATGGCGATGCCGACGCGCTGGCGCATGCCGCCCGACATCTCGTGCGGATAGTCCCTCAGGCGGCTTTCCGGGTTGGGGATGCGGACGTCCTTCAAGAGGCCAAGTGCCCGCTCCATCGCCTCGGCCTTGGGAATGGCGTGGTGCACGAGGATCGCCTCGGCCAGCTGGTCGCCGATCCGGTAGAGCGGGTGCAGCGTGGCCAGCGGGTCCTGGAAGATATAGGCGACGTTCTGACCGCGCTTCTGCCGCAGCTTGCGGAAGGGGGCGTCCAGCAGGTCCTCTCCGTCGTAGCGCACCGCGCCGCCGGTGATCACGCCGGGGGGCGAGGCGACAAGGCCCATGACCGACAGCGCCGTGACCGACTTACCCGATCCGCTTTCGCCGATGATGCCAAGGCATTCGCCCTTCTCGACATGCAGGGTGACGCCGCCGACCGCCTCGTAGACGCGGGGGCCGACGTGGAACTGCGTCTGCAGGTCTTGCAGCGCCAGCAGCCCCTTGCCATCGGCGGCGGGCACGGGGCCAGAACGGGCGACCCGCGTGCGGGGCAGGGGGCGCGACAGCGCGCCCGAACGCAGGCGCGGGTCCAGCGCGTCGCGGATGCCGTCGCCCAAGAGGTTGATGCTCATGACGATCAGGAAGATCATCACGCCGGGCACGATCGAGGTATGCGGCGCGGTGATCATCGCCGCCCGCGCCTCGCCCAGCATCGAGCCCAGATCGGCCTGCGGCGGCTGCGAGCCAAGGCCGAGGAAGGACAGGCCAGCGGTTTCGAGGATCATCCAGCCCACGGTCGTGGACATGGCGATGACGATGGTCGACAGCACGTTGGGCAGCAGTTCCGTCAGGATGATCCGCGTGTGGCCGAGGCCCGCCAAACGCGCCGCATCGATGAATTCGCGCCGGGCGAGGCTGACGGTCATCCCCCGGATATTGCGCGCGAAGAAGGGGATGTTCACGGCGGCCACGGCGATCAGCGCGTTCATCAGCCCGGGGCCAAGCGCCGCGACGATGGCCAGCGCCAGCAGGATGTAGGGAAAGGCCATCAGCATGTCGACGCCGCGCATGATGATGTTGTCCACGCGCCCGCCGAAGTAGCCTGCGACGATCCCGATGGCCGAGCCGATGGTGGCCGCGATCACCGCCGCCGCGACCCCGATGGCAAGGCTGAGGCGCGTGCCATGCAGCAGGCGCGCCAGCAGGTCGCGGCCAAGGTGGTCGGTGCCCAGAAGGTGACCTTCGGAGAAGGGGCGCAGGAACTTGTCGGCGGTGGCGGTGGTGTCGGGGTTCTGCAGCGGCAGCACCGGCACCAGCAGCACCAGCAGCAGGATCACCCCCAGGACAACGGCCCCAAGCGCGGCCAGACGGTTGCGGAAGACGAGGCGCGCGAAGCTCATGTCTTGATCCTCGGATCCAAGAGGCTTTGCGCCACGTCCACCATGATATTGAACAGCACGTAGCAGGCGGCCACGAAGACCACGCCGCCCTGCACCAGCAGGATGTCGCGCTTGAGGATGGCATCGACCAGCATCCGCCCGACACCGGGCCACTGGAAGACGATCTCGATGTAGACCGCGCCGGACAGGACAAAGCCCGCCTGAATGCCCAGCACCGGGATGATGCTCACCATCGCCGCGCGCAGGGCATGGCCGTAAAGCACCCGGCGCTCCGGCACACCCTTGGCCCGCGCGGTGCGGATGAAGTCCTGCCGCAAGACCTCCAGCATGGCCGAGCGAGACAGCCGCGCGATCACGCCGGTGGCCACGGCGGCCAGCGCCAGCGCGGGCATCACGAGATGTGCCAGAAGGTCCGGCAGGTCGCCGCCGCCATAGATCGCGTACATGCCCGACACCGGCAGCCAGCGCAGCTTCACCGCGAAGAGCAGGATCATCATCATGCCAAGGAAGAAGGAGGGGACCGAAATTCCGATCAGCACCGTGAAGGTGATCGCCTTGTCGGCCCAGCCATACTGCCGCGCGGCCGATACCACCCCGGCAAGGATGCCCAGCACCGAACACAGCACAAAGCTCGTTCCCGCCAGCACCAGCGTCGCATTGAACCGGTCGAGGATCTCGTCCAGCACCGGGCGGTTCAGGCTGAAGGATCGCCCGAAATCGCCGGTCAGCATATTGCCAAGCCAGATGAAATACCGCTGCACCATGGGTTTGTCCAAGCCCAGATCCCGGTTCAGCTTTTCGACGTTGTCGGGTGTCGCGTAGGAGCCAAGGATCGCCGTCGCCGGGTCGCCCGGGATCATCGCCATGATCAGGAACACGATCACCGTGATCCCCAGAAGCACCGGCACCGCCGACACCAGCCTTTTCAGGATATAGGAACCCATGCCTGGACCTCCGGCTGGGGTGAAGGACCACCAAGCCGCCCATTCGGGCGCCCCTGCTTCTCTGGTCCGAAAATACCTGCGGGGGTTGCCATTGTCGCGCCATTGGTCCGAGAGACAATGGCGACGGGGTGGCAGCCCCCGGCGGTCGGGCGCGTCAGCGCCCGAAACTCAGTTCTTCACCACGTCCGAGAGCATCAGCAGGAAGGACGGCTCCAGCGAGAAGTTCTCGACCCGGGCGCTCGTCACCGCATTCTGCTTCCAGTTCGCGACGAAGACCCAGGGCGCGTCATCCTGCACGATCTCCTGCATCTGCTTGTAGAGCTCAGCGCGCTCCGCCTGGTCGGTCGAGACGCGGGCCTGTTCCAGCAGGTCGTCCACCTCGGGGTTCGAGTAGTAGCCCGAGTTGAAGCCCCCGCCTCGGGCCATGCATCGGTGCGCAGGGCAAGGTAGGGCAGGGTGTCGGGGTCGTTGGTCATCCAGGCCATCTCGGCCATGTCCGCCTTGCCCTCCAACCCCGGGTTCACCTCGCCGAGGAAGGTGTTCCACTCGTAGGTCTCGATGCTGACATCGAAGCCCACCGCTTCCAGATCCGCCTCGGATGGCGGTGCCCATGGGGATCGGGTCCAGCATGCCGGAGCCGCCTTCGGTCACGTAGAAGGTCAGTTCCGCACCCTCGGCCCCGGCCTCGGCCAGCAGCTCCCCGGCCTTCTCCGGGTCGTAGGGGTAGGGCTCCAGCGCGTCGTTATAGGCCCATGCGAAGGCGGGCGGCGTCGGCCCCGCGGCGACCTCGGCGGTGCCTTCCAGCACGTCGTTGACCAGCGCTTCCTTGTTGATCGCGTAGTTGGCGGCCTGACGGACCAGCTTGTCGGAGAAGGGGCCTTCCTTGGCGTTCAGGATCAGGAACCAGACATGCGGTCCGGCCTGCTCGATCACCTTGTACTGGTCGCTCTCGAACTGGCCCAGCGAGTTCGGCGGCACCTCGACCATCATGTCGATGCCGCCCGCCAGCATTTCTGCCACGCGGGTGTTGGCGTCGGTGATCGGGCGGAAGACCACCGCCTCGGTGCCCGCCGTCTCGCCCCAGTAATCGGGGTTCTTCTCGATCACCACCGCTTCGTTCGAGCGCCACTCGGCGAATGTGAAGGGCCCGGTGCCAACCGGCGCGCGCCCGAAGTCGGCGCCGCCCGCCTCGACAGCGGCGGGCGAGACCAGCAGGCCGGTCGGGTAGGCGAGGTTCGACAGGAAGGGGGCGTAGGGCTCGGAGAGGGTGAATTTCACCGTCAGATCGTCCACCGCTTCGGTGGATGCGACCGAGCCGAAGAAGAAGGCCAGCGGGAAGGGGCCGGTGTTGTGGAAGGGGTGATCCTCGTTCAGCATCCGGTCGAAGTTGAACTTCACCGCCTCGGCATTGAAGGGCGTGCCGTCGTGGAAGGTCACGCCCTCGCGCAGGGTGAAGGTGTATTCGGTTCCGTCCTCGCTGACCTCCCATCCTGTGGCCAGCTGCGGTTCGACCTCCAGCGTGCCGGGCTTGTAGCGCACCAGACCCTCGTAAAGGTTCACGAGGATGCGGAAGTCGTTCACCGCCGTCACGGCTGCTGGATCCAGAGATTTCGGCTCTGCGATCTGGCCGACGATCAGCACGCCGGGCGGGGTCTGGGCCGGGGCGGGCGCGGCAAGCGAGCCAAGCGCCAGTGTCGACGTGGCGGCGGCAAGCAGCGTCCGGCGCGTCAGGCTGAGGATGGTCATGGAAGGGCTCCCTGTTTTTATATGGATTCGAAATTATCATGATAATTTGCACCGGTCAATTTTTCATGATAATTTCAGGGTGGCTTTCAGGAGACCTGTATGACCTTCTCGCTTCTTGCCCGGGATCCGGGCACCGGAACCCTTTGCGCCGCCGCCGCGACCGGATCGCTTTGCGTGGGGGGCTGGGTGCTGCGGGGACGGCTCGACGCGGGTCTGAGCGCAAGCCGAGGCGCCGCGCCCTCGACCTTCTGGGGAGAGGATGTGCTGGACCGGATGGCCGGGGGCAAGGCGCCTCGACCGCCGTGGCCGAGGTGACCGGCGCGGACAGGGGGCGCGCCTGGCGGCAGCTTGCGGCCCTTGATCCGACGGGGCGGGCGGCGGCCTTCACCGGCGAGGAGAACACCCCGCAGATGGGCGCACGGTCTTTTCCCGGCGGGATTGCCTCGGGCAATATGCTGGCCGGGCTGGAGGTGCTCGACGCCCTGTCGGAAGCCTTCCAGGGCGCGGGCGGTTCCCCGGCAGAGCGCCTGATCGCCGCGCTGCGCGCCGCCGACCGGGCGGGCAGCGACAGCCGGGGGTTGTTCTCTGCGGCGCTGCTGGTCCTCAGCCCGGCCCATGCGCCCCTGACCCTGCGCATCGATTACCATGACAGCGACCCCATCGGCGCGCTGCAGACGCTGCATGCCCGCGCGACCAGTGGCGGATATGGCCGCTGGGCGCGGCAGGTGCCCTGCGCCGAGGACCCCGAGCGCATCCTCTCCGAGACCGATTTCCGCGACTGACCGCACCGGCGCCGGCCTGCCCGCATTCATCCGACTAAAATAATCGGAATTGACATTCCCGACTGTAGTGGTCAGGTTTCCCGCAAAGCAACGGGGATTCTGGAGACCGCCATGGCTCTGCATCGGGACAGCGACAGCGAGACCGAGCCGCGCCGCCGACCTTGCGTTTTGCGCGGCAGAGGCGCGGGCCCTTGCGATGCGCCTGACGCCGCCGGGGGCGGGTCTTCTGGACCGGCTGATCGACGGGGCGCGGTCATGAGCCTGCACAACCCGCCGCGCGGCGGCTCTCCGGTCGGGCGCCTGTCGCAATATGGCGCCGTCGAATCCGGCGCGATCCTTTACCTGCGCCTCTGCCTTGGGTCGCATGGCGCGATCGACCGCGCCCGGTCCGGGCTGATCGAGGCGCTGGGGGATGCCGCCGGCAGCCGGGCGACCGAGGCGCTGACGGACCTCGTGACGATCCTCGTCGATCACGGACGCCGCCCGATGGCCTGCCACGGGCTGGCCTGCCAATGCGTCGGCGCCGACGAGGCCTGCCTTGCGCAAATGGTCGGATGTGCGGCGGAAGGCGCGATGGAGGATGCCACCCTGATGGCCACGCTGATGGTCCGGGCCGACCTTGCCCCGGCGCTGGCCGGGGCCGCGCAGGCCTTCGGGCTGTGGCTGAACCAGATGAACCGCCGCGTGATGGCGGCCCACCGGGCCGACGTCCATCGCGGGCGCCTGCATTGATCCACAACTGACTGACTGACTGACGAAGGGAACAGACCCCATGAAGACGACAGCGACAGCCATGGCTCTGGCACTGACCGCCGCCCTGCCCGCGATGGCGGACAAGGCCGCCGTGCTGGACACCTACGCCGATATCGCGCAGGCCGGATACGAGGACAGCCTGAGCAAGGCGCAGGATCTTCAGGCCGCCGTCGCGGCGCTGATCGCCAATCCGTCCGAGGCGACGCTGACCGCCGCCCGCACCGCATGGCTGGAAGCCCGCGTGCCCTACCAGCAGACCGAGGTCTTCCGCTTCGGCAATGCCATCGTCGACGACTGGGAAGGCAAGGTGAACGCATGGCCGCTGGACGAGGGCCTGATCGACTATGTCGATGCATCCTACGGCGGGGCCACGGATAAAAACGCCTATGCGGCGCTGAACGTGGTGGCCAACCCGACCTTCACCCTGTCGGGCGAAGAGGTCGACGCGACAGAGATCACCCCGGCGCTTCTGGAAGAGACCCTGCAAGAGGCCGATGCGGTCGAATCCAACGTTGCCACCGGCTATCACGCGGTGGAATTCCTGCTCTGGGGGCAGGACCTGAACGGCACCGATCACGGCGCGGGTGAGCGTCCCTGGACCGACTACGCGACGGGCGAGGCCTGCACCGGCGGCAATTGCGACCGCCGTGGCCAATACCTGAAGGCCGCGACGGACCTGCTGGTGTCCGATCTGGAATACATGGCCGCGCAATGGGCCGAGGGCGGCGAGGCGCGCGCCACCGTGACCGGCGACGAAGACGCGGGCATCGTGGCGATGCTGACCGGCATGGGCAGCCTGTCCTACGGCGAGCAGGCGGGCGAGCGCATGAAGCTGGGCGTCATGCTGAACGACCCCGAGGAAGAGCACGACTGCTTCTCGGACAACACCCACAACTCGCATTTCTATGACGGCATGGGCATCCGCAACGTCTACTTCGGGGAATACGTCCGCATCGACGGGTCGGTGGTGAGCGGTGAAAGCCTGTCCTCGCTGGTGGCGGCGGCTCGACGCGGATGTGGACGCGGCCCTGCGCGCCGACATCAACCAGACCATGGTGGAGCTGGGCCAGATCAAGGCCGCCGCCGAGGCGGGCTTCAGCTACGACCAGATGCTGGCGCGCGGCAACGCAGGCGGCGAGGCGCTGATCATGGCGGCGGTCGACGCATTGGTGCAACAAACCTCTGGTATCGAGCGGGCGGTGACCGCGCTTGGCCTCGACCGGATCGGCTTCGAAGGCTCCGACAGCCTCGACGACCCGGACGCGGTCTTCCAGTAACGCCACCCCGCCGGGGCGTCGCGGGCGCCCCGGGCTACCGCCCGTCCAGAAGGAAGCGGCCATGATCGTCTGCCACTGCATGAACATCTCGGACCACGATATCCACGCCGCCGTGGACTGGATGCGCGCCTCGGACGAGGCGACGCTGATCACGCCGGGCAAGATCTACCGGGCGCTTGGCAAGAAGGCCGACTGCGGCGGCTGCCTGCCGCTGTTCATGAAGACCATGCAGGCCAACGACAATTTCGAGGTGCCGCTGGAACTGCGGCACCTGCGCCGCCTCGAACGTAGAGGACGCGGCTGACCGCGCCCTTGCAGGACCCAAGGCAGAAGACCACACTAACGCCGGTAGGTAAGCAAAAGGATTCCGACCATGAAGGGTGATGCGAAGGTCATCGAATATCTCAACGCGGCACTGCGCAGCGAGTTGACGGCGGTCAGCCAGTACTGGCTGCATTATCGCCTGCAGGAAGACTGGGGTTTCGGCAAGCTCGCCGACAAGTCGCGCGCCGAAAGCATCGAAGAGATGCATCACGCCGACAAGCTGATCCAGCGGATCATCTTCCTGGAAGGTCATCCGAACCTGCAAAAGCTGGACCCGCTGCGCATCGGCCAGACCCTGAAGGAGACGCTGGAGTCGGACCTCGCCGCGGAACATGAGGCGCGCACCCTGTATATCGAGGCCCGCAACCACTGCGACTCCGTGGGCGACTACGTGTCGAAGAACCTCTTCGAGGCGCTCATCGCCGACGAGGAAGGCCACATCGACTACCTCGAAACGCAGCTGGGCCTTTACGAGACCCTCGGCGCATCCAACTACAGCCAGCTTCAGGCCAAATCCTCGGACGAGGCGGAATAAGCGCCCAAAGAGACCTGTTATGAAAAAACTCATGCTGTCGCTGCTTCTGGCGGCAGCCTTTCCCGTCGCCGCCGAACTGCCGGTTCTGGACGACCTGCACCTGCCGGTGGTGCCCCGCACCGCCGACGAGGCCGCGCGCATCGCCCGCGTCACCGCCGCGCCCACCGATTTCACCGCACCCGAGCGGTTCGAGGCCAAGCCCGGCGGCGCGGCCACGGTGCGCAGGCGGTCCAGCGCGGATGCCTTCTCGCAGCCCTCGGCCAATATCGGCTTCGAGGGCGAACTGACCTTCAAGATCGGCAACGGGCTGTTCAAGAAACTCTGGGTCTCGTCGCCTTCATCGACGCTGGCCTCTGACGGGCTGGGGCCGGTGTTCAATGCGCGGTCCTGCCAGCGCTGCCACCTGAAGGACGGGCGTGGTCATCCGCCCGAAGGGCCGGACGACAACCGCGTGTCGATGTTCCTGCGCCTGTCGGTGCCCTTCGATCAGACCGACATGACAGAGGTCGAGGCCTACCTCGCGACGCTGGGCGGGGCGCTGGCGCGGCCCGAACCCACCTACGGCGGACAGTTGCAGGACGTCGCCGTCCTTGGCCATGCCGCCGAGGGCCAGATGCAGATCACCTACGAAGAGGTGCCGGTGGCGCTGTCGGGCGGCGAAGAGGCGTCGCTGCGCAGGCCGACCTACAGTGTGTCAGACCTTGGGTACGGGCCGATGGCCGAGGACGTGATGCTGTCGCCCCGGGTGGCGCCGACCATGCTGGGGCTTGGCCTGATCGAGGCGATCCCGACGGCGGATATCCTTGCCCACGCGGACCCCGACGATATGGATGGCGACGGCATCTCGGGCCGGGCGCAGGTGGTCTGGTCGCTGGAACACGACGCGCCGATGCTGGGCCGGTTCGGCTGGAAGGCGGGCAACCCCACGGTCCGCGAACAGTCCGCCGGGGCCTTCGCGGGCGACATCGGCATCTCGAACCCGTTGCACCCCTTGCCCGGCGGAGATTGCACCGAAGCGCAGACCACCTGCCTTGCCGGGCCGCATGGCGACGGCGACGCGCGCGGCGCTGAGATCGACGCCGAGGGGCTCGACCTCGTGACCTTCTACAGCCGCAACCTGGCCCTGCCGGAACGGGTCCTTGTAGACGATCCGCAGGTGTTGCGCGGCAAGCGGGTGTTCCACGAGACCGGCTGCGCGTCCTGCCACGTATCGAAGTTCGTCACCCATCGGCTGGCGGAGGATAGCGCGCAGAGCTTCCAGCTGATCTGGCCGCACTCCGACTTCCTGCTGCACGACATGGGGGAGGGGCTGGCCGACAACCGCCCCGAAGGGCTGGCCACGGGCCGGGAATGGCGCACCGCGCCGCTGTGGGGGATCGGCCTGACCGAACAGGTCAACGGCCACACCTATTTCCTGCACGACGGTCGCGCGCGGTCGCTGCTGGAAGCCGTCCTCTGGCACGGCGGCGAGGCGCAACCCGCCCGCGACCGTGTCGTCGAGATGCCGCCCGAAGACCGCGCCGCCCTGATCCGCTACCTGGAGAGCCTCTGATGCGCCTAGCCCTTGCCCTGTGCTGCCTTGCCTCGCCCCTTGCCGCCGGGGTCGCGGAGGCTGTTGACGACCACATCCTGCCCGCCTTCGATAGCTTCGTGGGGGATACGCAGGCGCTGAATGAGGCCGCGCAGGCCGATTGCACCGCCGAGGCGGTGAAGCCCGCCTACCAACGCGCCTTCGATGGCTGGATGGGCATCGCCCACCTGAACTTCGGCCCGCTGGAGGCCGACGGGCGCGCGCTGGCCATCGCCTTCTGGCCGGACAAGCGCGGTATCGTGGCCGGGACGGTTGCGGCGCTGCAAGGCGACGAGGATGCGGCGGTGAACGATCCCGCCACCTTCGCCGAGGTCTCTGTCGCCGGGCGCGGGCTGTTTGCGCTGGAGCGGCTGCTGTACGAGACCGAATACACCGCCGGGGATTACGCCTGCCGCTACGTGCAGGCCGTCAGCGCCGATCTTGCCCGGATGGGTGCCGAGATGCGCGCCGGGTGGACGGAACACGCCGGGCTGCTGACCACGGCGGGTGACAATGCCACCTACCTGACTGGGCGCGAGGCGGCCTCGACCCTCTACACCGCGCTGCTGGCGGGGTTGGAGTTCACCGCCGACCAGCGGTTGGGGCGGCCCTCGGGCACCTTCGACCGGCCCCGACCGGAACGCGCCGAGGCGCGGCGCTCGGACCGGCTCGCTGCGGAATGTCGTGCTGTCGCTGGAGGCGACGCGCGGGCTGGCCCGGACCCTTGCCGAGGGCCCGATCCCGGCGACCGAGGCGGCCTATGACGAGGCGCTTCGGCTGGCCGCCGATCTGGATGATCCGCTGTTCGCGGGGGTCGACGACCCCGCGGGCCGCCTGAAGGTCGAGATCCTGCAACAGCACGTTCGCGCGCTGCGCACGGTGATCGCGGCAGAGATCGGCGCCGGGCTGGGCCTGTCCGAGGGGTTCAATTCGGCGGATGGAGACTGAGATGCGGCGGCGGCACTTCCTGACGGCTCTGCTGGCCTCGGCGACCCTGCCGCAGGTGACATGGGCGGACGCGGGCAACCCCGCCTTCCTCGCCGCCGCGCAAGAGCCCGACGGCACCTTCGCGCTGTTCGGATTGTCCGAGCAGGGGCAGGACCTGTTTCGCATTCCCTTGCCGGCCCGGGGCCACGCGGCGGCGGCCCATCCCCTGCGCCCGGAGGCAGTGGCCTTCGCGCGCCGTCCGGGCACCTATGCCCTTGTGATCGACTGTGTCTCGGGCCGGGTCGCGCATCGGCTGGAGGCGCCGGAGGGCCATCATTTCTACGGCCATGGCGCCTTTGTCGACGGCGGCGCGGTGCTGGTGACGACGGAAAACCACATCGACAGCGGCGTCGGGCGGCTGGGCCTCTGGGCGCGCGATGAGGGTTATCGCCGGATCGGGTCGCTGGCCTCGGGCGGCATCGGCCCGCACGAGATCCTGCGTCTGCCCGGTGACGTGCTGGCGGTGGCGAACGGCGGCATCCTGACCCATCCCGACCGGGGGCGCGAGAAACTGAACCTGGACAGCATGCGCCCCAACCTGTCCTACGTGACGGTGACCGGCGGCCTGCAGGAAAGCGTGGAGCTGTCGGAAGACCTGCACAGGGCCTCGATCCGGCACCTCGCGCATCGCGACGGCCTTGTGGGCTTTGCCATGCAGTGGCAGGGCGACCTGTCGGAGCCCGTGCCCCTGCTGGGGCTGCACCGCAAGGGCGGGCGCGTGACGCTGTGCGAGGCCGATCTGGCGGAACAACTGGCGATGCAGGGTTACGCGGGCAGCGTGGCCATGGACGCGGGCCGCGTGGGGATCACCTCGCCCCGTGGCGGGCGGCTGCATCTGTTCGGCCTCGACGGGGAGTTCCTGACCGCGCTCAGCCGCTCGGACATCTGCGGGCTTGCGGCGGGGGCCGAGGGTCTCGTGGCCACGGATGGCCACGGCGGCGTTCTGTCCTGCACGGACCGGCTGGCGCCCCTCACGGTCGCGCGCCGCGCCTGGGACAATCACTTGGTCCGGCTGGGTTGAGACCTCAGAGGCAGGCCCAGTCGGTGAAGGTGTAGCGGCGCGGCCTGGGGGCACCGGGCTGGGGCTGCGGGTGCTTGTCGCGGGGCGTGCGCTTCGGTTTGGTCATATGTTCGGTCATATCCAGTACCTCCTGAAGCGCCGGGCCTTATCCTTGAAACAGGATGGCCCTGCCGCGCCCTGGGCGCCTTGGGGCAATCCTGTCACGGCGTGAACCACGTTAAAGGCCGGACGCTGTAGATGTCCCAATGGTGCTACGCGGCAGAGGTTCCGAACAGTGTGGGAATCCGGAGGGTCGGGTATCCCGGACCGTTGCGCCCCTGCAACAGTGCCGGTCGGTCGGGGGGCCAGCCGGGCGGCGGTTGCCCGTTGCATGCCCCGGGCACGCAAGGCAGAGTGCGCGCAACCATGGGAGGGATGGATGGGCGTGATCCTTGCGGGCGTATTGATGGGCCTCGGCGGCACTCTGGCGATGGACCTCTGGGCGCTGTTGCTGAACCGGCTTTTCGGGTTGCCGCTGGCGAACTGGGCGCGGGTCGGGCGCTGGGTTCTCAACCTGCAAGAGCGGGTGTTCCACGACGATTTCGACCGGGTCGCCCCGGCACAGGGCGAGCTGGCGGTGGGCTGGGTGTTTCACTACGCGGTCGGCGTGGTCTATGGCGTGGTCTTCGCGGTGCTTGCCGGACGCGACTGGATCGCGGCGCCCAGCTTCGTTCCGGTCTGGATCTTCGGCATCCTGACCATCGCGGCGGGCTGGTTCCTGCTGCAACCGGCGATCGGCGCCGGCTGGGCGGCCTCGCGCACCCCAAGCCCGGCCCGGACCCGCATGCTGGGCCTGCTGGCGCATACGGTCTTTGCGCTGGGGATGTGGGTCACGGCCCTGCTGTTCTACTAGAAGGGCGCATGAAAAAGGGCGGGATCAGACCCGCCCTTCGTATTCAGTCGCCTGTGAACCGCTCAGAGCAGTTCGAGGTTGCCCGCGGACTCTTTGCCGTCGCGGTCGGACTGCAGTTCGTAGGAAACCTTCTGGTTGTCCTGGAGGCCGGTCAGGCCCGAACGCTCAACGGCGGAGATGTGCACGAACACGTCTTTGCCGCCATCTTCGGGCTGAATGAAGCCGTAGCCTTTGGTGGTGTTGAACCATTTCACGGTGCCGGTGGCCATCGTGAGAACTCCTGTCTGTGGTCCGCACGCGGGATGCTGCGGGTCGGCGTAGGTCAGAGCAAAATCGGAGCTCTGTCGCCGTGAAAGGCAGACAGGAAGGCGAATCTGGTAACGTAGCGGTGTGGTATATCGCAGGTTCCGTGATTCGGAGCAAGGGTCAAGGTGCGGCGCCGATCACACCCTTGGTGAGGATCAGGTTGCCGTAGAGCCGGAATTCGCCGGTCTGCACCACGGCAAAAGCCTTTTGGGCGCGTTCGTAGAATGCGAAGCGTTCCAGCCGCGCGATCGGCGCGGGATTGTCGGCGGTATCCACAAGGGCCTGAAACTCTGCGAAAATCGGCGGGCTGGCCGTTGCGTCGCCGACCACCTGCATGACATGCGCATTGGCCTCGACAAAGCTGTCGAGCGGCAGGAGGTGGAGGATCGCTTTCGCAGCCTCGGTGGCGGAAATCCCGTCCATGCGGTGAACGCGCCGGCCCATGGCGTGGGCGGGGAAATTGGCGTCTCCGATGACGATCTCGTCGCCGTGGCCCATCTCGGCCGGGGTCTTCAGGAGGTCGGGGGAGAGCAGGGCGGGGATGTGGTGCAGCATGGCGGCATGTGAACGCGGGCGGCGGCGTTAGGCAAGGGCGAAAGCGCCGGGCGGGCGGGTCCAACCTTCTGCGCTGGCGGCGCCCGGCATGGATCGAAGGTACGTTCCGCCCGGTGGCCTGCGGCAGGGCGACGGGCGGCCCTGGCCTTGCATCTCTGCCGCAGGGGGCTGGCCCGATCCCTTTCCGGGTCGGGCCGCTTTTTTGCTCAGCGCGTGAACTTCTTGTGCTTCAGGCGCTTGGGTTCCAGGGCATCGGCGCCCAGGCGGCGCTTCTTGTCCTCTTCGTAGTCCGAGAAGGCGCCCTCGAACCATTCCACATGGGCCTCGCCCTCGAAGGCGAGGATATGGGTGCAGATCCGGTCGAGGAAGAAGCGGTCGTGCGAGATCACCACGGCGCAGCCGGCGAAGTCGACAAGGGCGTCTTCCAGTGCACGCAGGGTTTCCACGTCGAGGTCGTTGGTCGGTTCGTCGAGCAGGATGACGTTGCCGCCTTCCTTCAGCAGGCGCGCCATGTGGACGCGGTTGCGTTCACCACCCGAGAGCAGGCCGACCTTCTTCTGCTGGTCGCCGCCCTTGAAGTTGAAGGCGCCGCAATAGGCGCGGCTGTTCTGCTCGGCATCGCCCAGCTTGATCACCTCGGCGCCGCCGGAAATCGCCTGCCAGACGGTGTCGTCGGGGTTCAGGTCGTCGCGCGACTGGTCGACGTAGGACAGCTGCACCGTGTCGCCCAGTTCCACCGTCCCGGCGTCGGGTTCTTCCTTGCCGGTCAGCATCTTGAACAGCGTCGACTTGCCCGCGCCGTTGGGGCCGATGACGCCGACGATGCCACCCGGCGGCAGCGAGAAGGACAGGTCCTCGATCAGAAGCTTGTCGCCCATGGCCTTCTTCAGACCCTCGACCTCGATCACCTTCGAGCCCGGGCGCTGGCCGTTGGGAATGATGATCTGGGCGCGCGACAGCTTTTCGCGCTCGGACTTCGAGGCCATCTCGTTATAGGCCTGAATACGCGCCTTGGACTTCGACTGGCGCGCCTTGGCGCCCTGCCGCATCCATTCCAGTTCGCGCTCCAGCGTCTTCTGCTTGGCCTTGTCCTCGCGGGCTTCCTGTTCCAGCCGCTTGGCCTTCTGTTCCAGCCACGAGGAGTAGTTGCCCTCGTAGGGGATGCCGCGACCGCGATCCAGTTCGAGGATCCAGCCGGTGATGCTGTCGAGGAAGTAACGGTCGTGGGTGACGATCAGGATCGTGCCCTTGTAGTCGATCAGGTGCTGTTGCAGCCAGGCGATGGTCTCGGCGTCGAGGTGGTTGGTCGGTTCGTCGAGCAGCAGCATGTCGGGCGCTTCGAGCAGCAGCTTGCACAGCGCAACGCGGCGGCGTTCCCCGCCCGAGAGGGTCGCGACGTTGGCGTCGTCCGGCGGGCAGCGCAGCGCCTCCATCGAGACGTCGATCTGGCTGTCGAGATCCCAGAGGTTCTCGGCGTCGATTTTGTCCTGCAGCTGGGCCATCTCCTCGGCGGTCTCGTCCGAGTAGTTCATCGCCAGTTCGTTGTACTTGTCGAGGATCGCCTTCTTCTCGGCGACGCCCAGCATGACGTTTTCGCGCACCGTCAGCGTCTCGTCGAGATGCGGTTCCTGCGGGAGGTAGCCGACCTTGGCGCCCTCTGCGGCCCAGGCCTCGCCGGTGAAGTCCTTGTCCATGCCGGCCATGATCTTCATCAGGGTCGACTTACCCGCGCCGTTGACGCCGACGACGCCGATCTTGACCCCGGGCAGGAAGCTTAGGCGGATGTTTTCAAAGCACTTCTTGCCACCCGGATAGGTCTTGGACACCCCGTCCATGTGGTAGACATACTGGTAAGAGGCCATGATATCGCTCCGCAAATCTGTGCCGGTTTGCTGCGGAGTATCTCAAGGGCTGTGCGGGCGCAATGCTGCGGCGGGACCGAGCCGCTGCCGGGGCCGTCTTTGATCCTGATTTTGCGAGGAAAGCCAGGGTCTTGACGGTCGTTCGGGGCAGTTGGGCAGCGGCCCTTGCCGATCGGCTGGCCGGGATCGCAGCCGACATTGTCCTCTGCCAATGCGCCGGGGGCAAAGCGCGGCGCGCCCGGACGCGCAACCCCGGGACGCCGGGCCCATGCTCTGTGCTTGCCTTCGGATGCGGGGCTTCGTACCCAAGGCACCGGCCTTGCCCGGTTCAATGACGTCCCGGACGGCCCTTGAGGAGACGTCTTGTGCGCGAAGGCCTTGCAGCTGGGGTACTGGCACCGGGTATGACCGTCGGTCTGCTTGGCGGCAGCTTCGATCCCCCCCACGCGGGGCACCTGCACCTGTCACGCGAAGCCCTGAAACGCTTCGGGCTGGACCGTGTCGTGTGGCTGGTGTCCCCGGGCAACCCGCTGAAGCCCGATGCCCCCGCGTCGATGATGCGCCGCATGCAGGCCGCCCGGGCGATGATCGACCACCCGCGAGATCGCCGTCAGCGACTTCGAGGCGCGCAACCGCACCCGCTTCACGGCGGAAAGCCTGTCTGCGCTGCGGGCGCGGCACCCGATGGTGCGGTTCACATGGCTGATGGGGGCCGACAATCTTGTGCAGATCCACCGTTGGGAGGATTGGCACAGCATCTTTGCCAGCGTGCCGGTCGGTGTCCTTGCCCGACCGGGCATGCGCCGCGCGGCGCGCAATTCCGTCGCCGCCCGGATCTATCGCGCCGCGCAGCTTCCGGCCCATGCGGCACGGCGCCTGCCGACCAGCGAGACCCCGGCATGGTGCTTTCTCAACATGCCGATGCTGGACGTGAGTTCTTCGGCGCTGCGGGCCTCGGGGCTGTGGAGCCGGGACGAGGGCGCCCTTGCCGAGAAGTGATCGGGCCCCCGCAAGGATCGGTTGCCGTATGGCGCGGGAATCGCTTAGATCGGCGGTATGAGCGACGGGATATCTAGACGCGGCATGCTGGGTGGGGCGCTGGCCCTGATCCTGACCGCAAACTCTGTGCGCGCGGAGTCTGCCGCGCCTGCGACCTCGCTGCGTCCGGTCGGGCGCGCGGACGATCTGCTCAGGCGCAACCAGGCCACTGGTGAGGAACTGATCGCCAAGGCGCGGCTGGGGGCGAATGCAGAGGTCAGCTATGCGGTGGCCAATATGCAGACCGGGCTTCTGCTGGAAGAGCATTCCCCCGCGACGGGCCTGCCCCCGGCCAGCGTGGCCAAGGCGCTGACGGCCTCTTATGCGCTGGACGTGCTGGGCCCGGAGTACCGTTTCGAAACGCGGATCCTAGCAACCGGCGGGATCAAGGACGGCATCGTTCAGGGTGACCTGATCCTTGCGGGCGGCGGCGACCCGACGCTTGACACCGACGGCCTTGCGGCGCTGGCGGCCAGCATGAAGGCGGCGGGCGTCACCAGCGTGCTGGGAGAGTTTCAGGTCTGGGGCGGGGCGCTGGCCTTTGCGCCCGAGATCGACACGGAACAACCGCCGCATGTGGGCTATAGCCCGGCGGTCTCGGGGCTGAACCTGAACTACAACCGTGTGCATTTCGAGTGGCGCCGCAACGGGTCCGGCTACGTGGTCAACATGGATGCGCGGACGGCGGCGCATCGGCCCTCTGTGCAGTTCGCGCGGATGGACGTGGTGGCCCGCAGTCTGCCGGTCTACACCTACGACGACCACGAGGGCCGCGACGACTGGACCGTGGCCCGCGGCGCGCTGGGTGATGGCGGATCGCGCTGGCTGCCGGTCCGCAAGCCAGAGCTTTACGCCGGCGAGGTCTTCCAGACCTTCGCGCGCACGCAGGGGATTTCCCTGAACGCGCCGGTGCCGGTGACGGCCCTGCCCGAGGGCGCCGAGGTCGTGGCCACGCAGGACAGCGCGCCGCTGCGGGTGATCCTGCAGGACATGCTCAAGTGGTCGACGAACCTGACGGCGGAGGCCGTCGGCATGGCGGCGAGCAAGGCGCGCCTGGGGCAGGTGCCCGAGACGCTGAAGGCCTCAGCGGCAGAGATGAACGCCTGGGCGAAAGAGCGGATCGGTGCCGTCGAGGTCGCGCTGGTCGATCACTCGGGCCTTGGCGGGGACAGCCGGGCCAGCGCGCTTGACATGATGCTGGCGCTCAAGACGGTGCGGCCTCTGCTGGAGCTGAAGCCGCTGCTGAAGCCCTTCACCATGCGGGACAGTCAGCGGCGCGTGGTCGAGGACCATCCGCTGAAGGTGCATGCGAAGACCGGCACGCTGAATTTCGTCAGCGGTCTTGCGGGCTTCGTCGATCTGCCGGACGGGACAGAGCTGGTCTTTGCGATCTTCTGCGCCGACGTGGCGCGGCGCGAGGCGCTGCCGATGGCGCAGCGCGAGCGTCCCGAGGGCGGGAACTCGTGGAACGTGCGGGCGAAGACCCTGCAACAGGCGCTGATCGAGCGCTGGGGCGTGATGTACGCGGCCTGAGGCCCCGCCTGACGCCGGATGTGACGAGGCGGGCCGCTGCCCGTCCCGATGGGGTCAGTTCTGTATCACCACGCGCATGTTGTTCTTGCCGACCTGCTGGGTCAGGCCGAAGAGCACGGCGGCATGTTCCGGGTGCAGGCGCACGCAACCGGCAGAGGCCGGGCGGCCAAGGCCGCTGATCTGGTTGGTCCCGTGGATCGCGTAATTGCCGTTGAAGAAGATCGAGTAGGGCATCGGCGCGTTATTGTAGAGCGATGACTTGTGGTAGCGCGACAGCCACTTCGCCGACCAGGTCCCGCGCGGGGTCCACTTGCCCGACCGCGCCGTCGAGACCGGCCAGCGGTAGGCGATCTTGCCATTGTGGATCACGGTCATGGTCTGCGAAGAAATGTCGACCTTGGCGACAAGCGCCGCAGCGTCAGAGGCGTCCGGAGACACCACCAGCATGGCCGCGCCGAAGGCGGCGGCGATCAGTCGTTTCATATCTGTCCCTCCAGGGTTTGCGTCGATGTGGCAGCATCGGCGGAAAAGTGCCTAGGGGAGAGTACAGCGCGAAAGCCCGCCGGTCAGTCCGGGATTCCGGACCTTTCCGGCCACAAATTGCTACGGTGTTGAAATCCTGCACCGATCCGGTCCGGGAATCGCCCCGGAATCATGCTTGTCAAGCCGGCAGGTGCCGTGCGCGTGCCCCACGTTCGATCGCGGCAGCGTGAAGCCGGTCGATGTCCAGTTCGTATCGAATCTCTTCCAGCAGGCGCAATTCCGATTCGTTCAGGGTGCCATCGGCGGCGGCGACGTCGCAGGCCATCGCGTAGGCGGTTTCGAACAGGCGCGTGGGCAGGTTGTCGCGGATCAGGCCGAAAAGGGTGTCGAGGCCGTCCTCCTGCTCGAACAGGTCGAAGACCAGGCTGGCCATGCTCTTGACCCGGTCCGCGTCGTATTCGGCGAAGATCGGCAGAAGGTTGACGGTCGAGTCGATCTTGACCAATTCGGCGGTGCGCAGGTTCTCATCCGAGGCCGATACGGCGATCATCAGCGCGACAAGGCAGTCCTGCGGGCTGAGCGGGTGGGCGGTGTCGGTCATGGTCTCGGGCCTTTGGGTCTTGTGTCCTTGCCCCGCAATTTATTGACGCCGCACCCCTGCCGCAATAGGAAGCGCGCGCAATCCCCTATGGAGTTTCAAGAGATGTCCGATCTGCGCGACGCCGCGATGACTGCGAAAGCCTGGCCTTTCGAAGAGGCGCGCCGCATCCTGAAACGCTATGAAAAGGCGCCGCCCGACAAGGGGCACGTCCTGTTCGAGACGGGCTACGGCCCCTCTGGGCTGCCGCATATCGGCACCTTCGGCGAGGTGCTGCGCACGACGATGATCCGCCGCGCCTTCGAGCTGCTGTCGGATATTCCGACGCGGCTGATCTGTTTTTCCGACGACATGGACGGCATGCGCAAGGTGCCCGGCAACGTGCCGCAGCAGGACATGCTGCGCGAGCACCTTCAGAAGCCGCTGACCAAGGTGCCCGATCCCTTCGGCACACATGAGTCCTTCGGCCATCACAACAACGCCATGCTGCGGCGCTTCCTCGACACCTTCGGCTTCGACTACGAGTTCTACTCGGCCACCGAGTTCTATGCCTCGGGCCAGTTCGACGAGATCCTGCTGCGCGCCGCCGAGCGTTATGACGACCTGATGAAGATCATGCTGAAGTCGCTGCGGGACGAGCGCGCGGCCACCTATTCGATCTTCCTGCCGATCCACCCGGTAACGGGCCGCGTGCTTTATGTGCCGATCAAGCATGTCGATGCGGCAAAGGGCGAGATCACCTTCGACGACGAAGAGGGCCGCGAGTGGGTGCTGCCGGTGACCGGCGGCAACGTCAAACTGCAATGGAAGCCGGACTTCGGTGCCCGCTGGGCGGCGCTTGGCGTCGATTTCGAGATGTACGGCAAGGATCACTCGACCAATACGCCGATCTACGACGGCATCTGCCGGGCACTGGGCGAGAAGGCGCCGGAACATTTCACCTACGAGCTGTTCCTCGATGACAAGGGGCAGAAAATCTCGAAGACCACGGGCAATGGCATCTCGATCGACGAGTGGCTGACCTATGCCTCGACCGAGTCGCTGTCCTATTTCATGTTCCTCAAGCCGAAGACGGCGAAGCGGCTGTATTTCGACGTCATCCCCAAGGCGATGGACGAGTATCACCAGCAGCTGCGGGCCTATCCGACGCAGGATCTGGCGGCGCAGCTGAACAACCCGGTCTGGCACATCCACAACGGCGACGTGCCTGAATCGAAGATGGTGGTGCCCTTCTCGATGCTTCTGAACCTCGCCAGCGCGGCGGGGGCCGAGGATACCGAGGCGATGTGGGGCTTCATCCGGCGCTACGCGCCCGATGCCACGCCCGAGACGCATCCCGACCTCGACGCGGCGGCGGGCTATGCGGTGAAGTACTACGAGGACTTTGTGAAGCCCGCCAAGGTCTTCCGCGCGCCCGACGCTAAAGAGCGCGCGGCGATGGAGGATCTGGCCGCGCGCCTGACCGCGCACGAGGGGGAGACCGACGACGAGACCCTGCAATCGCTGGTCTTCGCCGTGGGCAAGGACCACGGGTTCGAGCCGCTGCGGGACTGGTTCAAGGCGCTTTACGAGGTGCTGCTGGGACAGTCGCAGGGGCCGCGCTTCGGCGGGTTCATCGCGCTTTACGGCGTCGAAGAGACTGTGGCGCTGATCGGCAAGGGGCTGGCCGGCGATCTGGTGACGGAAACGCCGGAAGACACCGCCGGCTGAAACTCTGACGCGTCGTCAGGCGTGCCTTCTGGATCGGGGCGGAAAGCGGGCTAGCTTTCCGCCACCAGACAGGAGGACACCGCATGAGACGTCTTTTCCTTGGCACCCTTGCGGGGGTGATACTGGCCGGGGCGGCCTTCGCACAGGGTGTGCTAAAGCCCGACCCTGCCATTCGCGACACCATCCAGAGCCAGCTTGACGCCTTCATGGCGGATGACGTCGGCGCGGCCTTCGAATTCGCGGCGCCCAACATTCGCCGGATGTTCCGCACGCCCGAGACCTTTGGCGCGATGGTGCGGCAGGGCTACCCGATGGTCTGGCGGCCCGGCGCCGTGGAATACGGCGATCTGCGCGAGATCGGGGGTTTCCTCTGGCAGCGTGTGCTGGTCACGGACAGGGCCGGGCGGCAGTTCGTGCTGGAGTACCAGATGCAGGACGTTCTCGGGGACTGGCGCATCGCCGGGGTGCGGGTGGTCCCGGCGCCCGGCGTTTCGGCCTGAGCGCGTAGGGTCCGGCCCTCCCTGACGCTCGCCCGCTTTGCGTGGCATCGATCCCGCGCCGGGCCTGTGCGGCCTGCGCCATCGCTTTGATACTGACCTGCGGGACCGGCAGCCCTGTCTCGCCGCTTGCCATGGGCGTTGCGTGCCCATCCGGGGCGCCGTGCGGTCCGGTTCAGGAGCGTTAACAACCCGTTGATACTTCCCCGTCCCGACCGGGGCCTCCGCGCCCCTTCTTGGGAAAGGGATCAGGATGAACAAGGCGATCACCGACGGGCTGGTCTTCATGCCTCAGGCGTTTTCAGGCACCAACCTTGGCCAATGGTCGCGGGGCGACGGGGTGCCGGGGTCCGACACCTACGCCAGTCTCGCCACGGCGGCCTTTGTCCCGGCGGACGCGGATTTCGGCGGCTGCCTCGAAATCCAGAAGACCGCTTCGGTGCAGAAATTGCGCTTCATGGGGCAGACACCGCTGCCCACCGGCTGCTACCTGCGCGTGACCGCGCGGGTCAAGGCGGTGGCGGGCGCGCTGCCCTCAGTCCGGATCGCGGGCTATGCGGCGCGGTCGAACGGCTCTGCGGTGCCCGGGGTCGACACCACCGGCGACGCGGTGGCGCTGGCCAGCTATGGCGCGGTGGTCGAGGTCAGTGCCATCGTCGGCGCGGGCAACCGCGAGGGCGTCGACCTGGTCTGGGGCTCTGACGCGGTCTATGGCCATTTCGGCATCGACCTGACCGGCCCGAACGGCGGCGTGGTGCGGGTCGACGACATCGTCATCGAGGACGTCACGGGGGCCTTCCTGCGGAGGATGATGAACTGGGTCGACGTGCGCGACTACGGTGCCGTGGGCGACGGGACCACCGACGATTCGGCGGCCTTCGAGGCGGCGGACGCGGATGCCGACGGGCGGCGTATCCTTGTGTCGGCAGGCACCTACCGGCTGGCCGAGACGGTGTCGATCTACAACCCGATCACCTTCGAGGGCACCGTCACGATGCCCGTGGACGCGGTGCTGAACCTGACCAAGAACTTCGACATCGCCACCTATATCGAGGCCTTCGGGGACGAGGAACTTGCCTTCAAGAAGGCGGTGCAGTCGCTGATGAACGGCGCCGATGCCGAAAGCCTCGACCTTGGCGGGCGGCGGATCTCGGTGACCGCACCCATCGACCTTGCCGCCTGCGTGCCCAACCGCACCAGCTATGCGCAGCGCCGTGTCATCCGCAACGGCCAGTTGCGCGCCGAGAACACCGGCAACTGGACCCCGGAGGTGGTGACCAGCACCGCGACCTATTCGGCCAGCAACAACTGGCGCCTGACCAATGTCACGAATGCCGCCAACGTGCCGGTCGGGGCGCTGATCACCGGGGCCGGTGTCGAGCGCGAGGTCTACGTGCGGTCCGTCAACTTCGCCGCGCAGGAGATCACCCTGTCACAGCCGCTGTCCGACGCGGTCGGCACCCAGAGCTACACCTTTACGCGCTTCAAGTACCTGTTGGATTTCACCGGGTTCGAGCGCATCAACGTCTTCGAGCTGGAGGGGTTGGAGTTCCAGTGTCAGGGCTATGCCTCGGGTCTTGCTCTGGCGCCCATCGGGGCGGTCAACGTGATCCGCAACTGCGTCTTCAACCGGCCGGCGCAGCGCGGCATCACCTCGATCGGGGACGGCTGTCAGGGCCTTCTGGTCGACCTTTGCCAGTTCATCTCGACCGAGGGCGGGGCCGAGGTGCAGGACCGCACCACCGTCGCCATGAACGTCAACGCCAACGACGTGAAGATCCGGTCCTGCCGGGCCTCGCAGTTCCGGCATTTCGTCGTCATGAGCGGCGCGCATAACACGATCATGGGCAACCACTTCTTCCAGGGCGGCGCGTCCAACAACGGCGGGCGCACGGCGGGGATCGTGCTGACCCTGCGCGCCTGCAACACGCAGATCACCGGCAACTACGTCGACAATTGCAGCATCGAATGGACCAACGAGCGTGAGCCCGAGCCGGATTTCAGCGGCGGCTTCGGCTTCGCGGGCCTGTCGATCACCAACAACGTGATGCTGTCGTCGGATTGCGCGCCATGGTTCAGCCATATCGTCGTGAAGCCCTACGGCACCGGGCATTACATCAACGGCCTGAACGTCTCGGGGAACACCTTCCGCTGCGTGGGGACCTACATCAACCGGGTTGAGCGGGTGGATACCTCTTACGCGCCGCTGGACTTTGCCAAGATGCGCAGCGTCAGCTTTGCGGGCAACACCTACCACAATATCGAATACGGCGCGAAGAACCCGCTGCGGGTGGATCACGACCAGAACACCCATGCGACCGTCTGGGAGGTCGATACCGACAACCGCCTGCCGTTCAACGGCTACGCGATGGGGGTCGAAGGCCTTGTGACCACCACCCGACCGCGCGACGCGGCCAATATCTCCGGTACCACATGCCCTACACGCAGGCGGAACAGGGCGCGGGCAGGGACAGGGTCAACGTGGTCTGGCCGGAACCGATGCTTGGGGACGTGACCCTCAGCATCCGCGTGGACCGCTGACGGCAGCGTATCGGGACGGGTCCGGCGGCTATGCGCCGGGCCCGGTTGCGCAGCCGCGCGGCGCCGGACTGTTGCCCTTGGCGCGGGGGTCGCTGCATGGCGACGGGGGGCGACGGCTCCACGGGTGCCGGGCGCGGTCCGTTCTGTGTCGCGCCCCGGTGAACCTGTCCGGCGGCACACCTCAGAACTCTTTCCACAGACCCAGTTTCACGCCCAGGTTTTCGTCGGTGTGCAACCCCCATGTGACGCCGGCCTCGACACTGAGCTGCCCTCGCAGGGGCACCACCACAGAGGTCGCGGCGCGGGCGAATTCCTCCGAAGCCCAGGGCCGCCCGGTCTGAAGCTGCATGATCCACTTCGTGCCGCTGTCGAAGGTCACCCCCCATGTCAGATCAAGCTTCAGGTCGGTCAGGCCGCTGTCGGTGCGGATCTCGGCGACGGATTCGGCGCTGAGCCAGCCTTTCGGCAGCTCCCAGCCGAGTGCCAGCCCGGGCCGGAGGACCGCCTTTCCGGAGATCTTGCCAAAGCCGAGCTGCGCGGTGGCCTGAAGGCCACGCTCCCGGTTGCGCAGCGGGTACTGCAGGAAGACCACCGTCTTGCCATCGCCGGAAACGGAGCGCCCAAGATCCAATCCCAGCGTCCAGCGGTCGGTCAGCCCGTATTCCACGTATAGGGTGTAATACTGCTGGAACGCATTCTCGTGCCAGCGGTGCGCCACGTCCTGCGGCCGGGACAGCCGGGCATCGGCAGAGGCGAAGCCCGCGCCGCGCTCGCGCGGCCATGCGCCGGGCAGGGCGGATGTGGTGGAAAGCACGAGAAACAGGCAGGCGGCAAGCAGTCGCATCGGGGCGGCCCCGCGGTCCGGGTGGGCCTTCACTGTGGGGTCATCCCGGTTAACGCTGGGTTAAGCATCGATCACCCGGTTGCGCCGACAGAAGTGCCGCGGCGCCGAAGGCCCGGTAGCCGTGTCACGGGGGGCTGGCAGAGCGGGGCCGCTCGGTGCAAGGTGACGCAAGGACTGGCGAGGGGTGCAGCATGGCAGGACGGGTGATCACGGTGGCGCAGCAGAAGGGCGGCAGCGGCAAGACAACGCTGGCCGCACATCTCGCCATCGGATTTCGGGCGCGGGGCCTGACGGTTGCGCTGGTGGACCTTGATCCGCAGGGCAGCCTTGGGCGCTGGTTCATGACCCGGGTCGAGGCCACGCCGGAGGCCTGCGAGGGGCTGGACTTCGCCACCTCCTCGGCCTGGGGCATCTCTTACGAATGCCGCAAGCTTTCCGCCGCCAATGACATCGTCATCATCGACACGCCGCCCAAGGCGGACAGCGATCTGCGCCCCGCCCTGCGGGTGGCGGATCTGGTGGTGGTGCCGGTTTCCGTCAGCCATGTCGACCTGTGGGCGACCGAGGGCGTGCTGGATCTGGCCAACCGCGAGGGTCGCGACACGCTGCTGGTGATGAACCGCACCCGCAGCGGCACGCGGCTGGGGGCCGAGGTCACCGAGGCCGCGACCAAGCTGGGGGCAGAGGTGGCACAGGCCTCGCTGGCGCATCGCGTGGGCTATGCCGAGGCACTGGGCAAGGGGCTGTGCGCGCAAGAAGGCGCGCGGACCCCGGCCCGCGACGAGGTGGCTGCGCTGGTTTCCGAGGTGGCGGAGCGGCTGGGGCTGGGGTAAGCCCCGAAGCCAGGAAAGGCCGGTGCGGACCGGTCCCGTGGACTGCGGTGAAGGCAGACGGGGCGGGCAGGCCGGCGAAGGAGAGCTGACATGACGGACCTCGATGCGCTTGCCGCGCTGATCCGCGCCGACAGCGCGGCGCGCGGGCAGACCATTTCCCGGCTGGGCTACTTCTGCGCGCCCTTCCGGCCCGCCGAGGGGCCCTTCAGCGACCGGGTGATCAAGGTCTACCGGGGCCTGACCGACCGCGCCATGGCCGAGCGCCTGCGCGACTGCCACGAAGATTACGTCGCCGCCCTGCTGGCCGGTGGCGTGCCGATGCCGGAAACGGCCTTCCACCTGCTGGAGATGGAGGGCGCCTCGGTCCCCGTCATCGTGCAGGAGGCGCTGCCGGTGGACAGCCTGATGCGCCCGCTGATGCAGGCGCAGCCTTTGCCCGAGACGCTGGCGATGATGGAGGCCGCCGGTCAGGTCATCGCCCGCTTCTGGCACTGGGCCGAGGGGCAGGAGACGCGCATCGGCTTCCATCCCTCGATCCGCAACTTCGCGATCCGGGACGGCGCGGCGGTCTTCTTCGACACCTTCCCGCCGCTGATCCATTATTCGCGCGACGAGATGGGGCGCATGCTGCTGACCTTCTCGGAAAAGCGCTTGATGCGGGTGATCGGCCCGCTGATGCGCGCCCGCGTGACCGGCATTCAGGATGAATGGTATTCGCCGCCCGAGACGCTGGTGGGGCTGGTGGGATCGGCCTGCCGCCTGCGGCCTGACGATGCGCAGGCCTACCTCGACTGGGGCCGCGATTTCGCGCGACGCGAGATGGCGCCCTGGGCCGAGGAGGCGCTGGCGGGCATGACCGAGACGCCGAAGCTGCCGGGATACTGGACCGGTTTCCGCAAGCTTCTGGGGCTACAAGGCGAACCCAACGTCTGAGGCGGCGGCGTTTTCTTGGAAAGAAAACGGTCCGAAATCTTTGCAAGATTTCGGCGCCCCGCTCGGCGCTTGGATCTCGCGGGCGCGCTGGCGTACCCCTTTGGTCCAAGCTTCGTGGACCGCTGCCCGTGACCTCCTACTTCGACCCCGGCGCGCTGATCGGCGTGCTGACCACCCAGCCGCTCGACCGCCCGCTCGACTACCGCGCGCCCGAGGGCGGCTGCCATCTGGGCGCCTTCGTCGAGGTGCCGCTGGGGCCGCGCAAGGTGCTGGGCGTGGTCTGGGGGCCGGGGCGCGGCGATTTCGACCTGTCCAAGGTGCGCTCGGTGATCCGGGTGCTGGATGCGGCGCCGATGCGCGACGAGATGCGCGCCTTCCTTGAAAAGGCCGGGGCCTACACGCTGACCCCGATGCCCGCCATGCTGCGGCTCGCGACCCGTGCGCCGGGGCTGGGCGATCCGCCGTCGATGCGCAGGGTCTACCGGCTGGGCCGGGGCACCCCCGACCGCATGACCGACGCCCGCACCCGGGTGCTGGAGGCTGCCGCCGAGATGGGCGGCCTGTCGCTGACCCTGAACGAGCTGGCCGAGGCGGCGGGGGTCACGTCCTCGGTGGTCAAGGGGCTGGTGAAGTCCGGCGCCATTCTCGAGGAGGAAAGCCCGCGCGACACGCCCTTTCCGCTGCTCGACCCCGACCACGGCGGCAAGGCCCTGACCGAAGACCAGTCCGCCGCCGCCGAAAGCCTGCGGGCGGGGCAGCGGGCGGGCGGTTACGAGACCGTGCTGCTGAAGGGCGTCACCGGCTCCGGCAAGACCGAGGTCTACCTCGAGGCGGTGGCCGAGGCCCTGCGGCAGCACCGGCAGGCGCTGGTGCTTCTGCCCGAGATCGCGCTCTCGGCCGAGTTCCTGACCCGGGTCGAGGCACGCTTTGGCGCGCGGCCCGCCGAATGGCATTCCGGCGTCACCCTGACCGAACGCCGCCGGGTCTGGAAGATGGTCGCCGAGGGGCAGGCGCAGGTGGTGGTCGGCGCGCGCTCGGCGCTGTTCCTGCCGTTCCGGGACCTCGGGCTGATCGTCGTCGACGAGGAACACGACACCTCTTACAAGCAGGAGGAGGGTGTCCTTTACAACGCCCGCGACATGGCGGTGCTACGGGCCTCGATCCTCGGCGCGCAGGTGGTGCTGGCCTCGGCCACGCCCTCCTCGGAAAGCTGGGCCAATGCCGACGCGGGCAAATACAAGCGCCTGACCCTCAACGCCCGCTTCGGCGCCGCCGTGCTGCCCGAGATGCGCAGCCTCGACATGCGGGCCGAAAAACTGCCGGCGAACCGCTGGATATCCACCGCTTTGCAACACGCGATCAAGGCGCGCATGGCGAAGGGGGAGCAGGCGCTTTTGTTCATCAACCGGCGGGGCTATGCGCCGGTGACGCTGTGCCGGGCCTGCGGGCAGCAGATCGGCTGCGACCACTGCGACGCGCGCATGGTCGAGCACCGCTTTCTGAAACGTCTCGTCTGCCACCAGTGCGGCGAGAGCAAGCCCGTGCCCACCACCTGCCCGCATTGCCAGGCCGAGGACACGCTGGCCGCCGTGGGGCCGGGGGTGGAGCGGCTGGCCGAAGAGGCGGCGGAGCATTTCCCCGAGGCGCGGATCGCGGTGCTGTCCTCGGATCTCTACGGCACGGCGCGCGAGCTGAAGGCGCAGATCCTGAGCATCGCCGAGGGCGGGGCCGATGTGATTATCGGCACGCAGCTGGTGGCCAAGGGGCACAACTTTCCCAAGCTGACGCTGGTCGGGGTGATCGACGCGGACCTCGGGCTTCAGGGCGGCGACCTGCGCGCCGCCGAGCGGACCTTTCAGCTGATGCGGCAGGTGGCGGGCCGGGCCGGGCGGGCCGAGGCGCCGGGGGCGGCGCTGTTGCAGACCTACCAGCCCGAGCACCCGGTGATCCGCGCCATCCTTGCGGGCGACGAAGAGGCTTTCTGGGCCGCCGAGGCGCAGGAGCGCCGCGCCGCCGGGATGCCGCCCTACGGGCGGCTGGCGGGGATCATCCTGTCGGGCGAGGACATGGGCCGGGTCTTCGACCTGGGCAATCACCTGGCGCGGAACGATGGCGCCCTCCGGCGTGTCGGCGCGCAGGTCTTCGGCCCCGCCGCCGCGCCCATCGCGCGGGTGCGCGGGCGCCACCGGGTGCGGCTGCTGGTCAAGGCGCCGAAAGGGGTGGCCTTGCAGGCCGCGCTGACGGAATGGACCGGGCAGGTTTCGCTGAAGGGCGACCTGCGCATGGCCGTGGACATCGACCCGCAGAGCTTTTTCTGAGGCGCTGACCCTTTCGGATTGAGCGCCGGTGGCGCGCATCCCCTCTTGGGGACTGCGTCCCCAAACCCCCGTCGGGGGCGCTGCCCCCGCGCGCGGCGCGCGCCCCCCGAGGTATTTTCGGGACCAGAGAAGTCCGGGGCGGGGCGGTTTTCGGCGGGCTTGGGCCGGCATGCCCAAGGGGGTGACGCGAGGTGTGCGGGCCACAGGGGCGGGTCTTTTGGAGGGGTGCCTTGTTTCGCCCGCGGGGCGTCTCTACATCGCAGGGCATGAAGAAATGGATCCCCTTCGTGAAATCCGGGCCGCGGGTGCATGTGGTGCGCCTTCAGGGTGCCATCGGCATGGCCGGACGGTCCTCGATGAGCGACCGGTCGGTGGCGCATTCGCTGGAAAAGGCGTTTCGCGGCAAACCCGACGCTGTGGCGCTGGAGATCAATTCTCCGGGCGGGTCGCCGGTGCAGTCCTCGCTGATCGGAGCGCGCATCCGGCGCCTGTCCGAGGACAAGACGGTGCCGGTCTATGCCTTCGTCGAGGATGTGGCGGCCTCGGGCGGCTACTGGATCGCCAGCGCGGCGGATGAGATCTGGGCCGATCCGAGTTCGATCCTCGGCTCGATCGGGGTGATCTCGGCGGGCTTCGGGGCGCATGTCTTCCTGCAGCGGCAGGGGATCGAGCGACGGGTGCACACCGCCGGACGGTCGAAATCCATGCTGGACCCCTTCCGCCCCGAGCGCGAAGAGGACGTGGCGCGGCTGAACCGTCTGCTGGGGCAGTTGCATGAGACCTTCATCGCGCAGATCCGGGCGCGGCGCGGCGACAGGCTGGCCGAGAACCCCGACCTGTTCACCGGCGAGGTCTGGATCGGGCAGGCGGCGGTCGAGCAGGGGCTGGCCGATGGCGTCGGGCATCTCGTGCCGCAGATGAAGGCGCGCTTCGGCGACAAGGTGCAGTTCCGCCGTTTCGAGCACAAGAAACCGCTGCTGTCGCGGGTCGGGGCGCGGGCCCTGCAGGGCGCCATGGGCGAGATCGAAGAGCGCGCGGAATTCGCGCGTTTCGGGCTGTAGCGCGTGCTGGCGAAGATCGTTGCCCTCTTCCTTGTTTTCATTGCGGTGATCGCGATGTTCGGCAAACTGCGCGTTCCGGGGCAGAAGCACATCGACCGTTTCCGCACCCGCCGGCTGAGCGCCGCCCCCTGTCCCGCCTGCGGGCGACACAAGATCGGCAAGGGCCCTTGCCCCTGCGGCAAGAAAGGCTGACATGGTATTCCTCTACGCTGTTCTGGGACTGCTGATCCTGCTTCTGGCGGGTGACGCTTTGGTGAAGGGGGCCGTGAACCTCAGCCTGCGCGTCGGGATCCCGGCGCTGATCGTGTCGCTGACCATCGTCGCCTTCGGCACCTCGGCGCCCGAGCTGCTGATCTCGACCCAGGCCGCGCTGATGGACGCGCCGGGCATCGCGCTGGGCAATGTGATCGGCTCGAACACCGCCAACGTGCTGATGGTGCTGGGCATTCCGGCCCTGATCACGATCATGCACACCTCGGGCCACGACACCCGGAAAAGCTATCTTCAGATGCTGGGCGCCACGGCGCTGTTCTGCCTTCTGGCGCTGCGCGAGACCTTCGACTGGATCTCCGGCCTGATCCTGCTGGCGGCGCTTGCGGTGATCCTTTTCGACCAGATCGGCCAGGCCCTGGCGCATCGCCGCGCCGGGCAGCTGGAAGAGGATCTCGAGGAACCCGAAGGCGCCGACCCCAGCATGCCGGGCTGGAAGATCGCCCTGTTCCTTCTGCTGGGCCTGATCGGCCTGCCGCTGGGCGCCGACCTGCTGGTCGATGCCTCGACAGAGATCGCGCGCATGTTCAACGTCTCGGACGAGGTGATCGGGCTGACGCTGGTGGCGGTCGGCACCTCGCTGCCGGAGCTTGCGACCACCGTCATGGCGGCGATCCGCAGGCAGGCGGACGTGGCATTGGGCAATGTCATCGGCTCGAACATGTTCAACCTGCTGGCGATCATCGGCATTGCCTCGCTGATCGCCCCCATGCCCTTCGAGCTGCCCGAGCTGGCCTTCGATCTGGGTGTCATGGTCGCGGCGGCGCTGCTGCTGGTGCCCTTCGTCTTCCTCAAGCGCGACCTGACGCGGCTTTGGGGCGTGGTCTTGTCAGCGCTTTATCTGGGCTATGTCACCCTCGTACTGATCTGAGGAGTGACGATGACGGGACGGGCGCTTGTCACCGGCGGGGCGCAGAGGCTGGGCCGCGCCATGGTGCTGGATCTGGCGCGGCGGGGCTATGACGTCGCGGTGCATTACCGCGGCTCGGAAGAGGCCGCGACGGGGCTTGCGGCAGAGATCGGGGCCATGGGACGGCGCGCCGTGGCGCTGCAGGCGGACCTGCTGGACGAGGCGCAGGTCGGCGCGCTGGTGGCGCGGGCGGCGGAGGCCCTCGGGCGGGCCGCTGACGGTGCTGGTCAACAATGCCTCGATCTTCGAACATGACGATCTTGCAAGCGGCACCCGGGCCAGTTGGGATCGCGCGCTGGAAAGCAACCTGCGCGCGCCGGTGGTCCTGACGCAGCGCTTTGCCGCGCAGGTGCCGGACCCCCTGCGCGACGCCGGGGGCGAGCCGGTGGCGCAGGGGCTGGTGGTCAACATGATCGACCAGCGGGTGCGCAAGCTGACGCCCGAGTTCATGAGCTACACCATCGCCAAGACCGGCCTCTGGGCCTTCACCCGCACCGCCGCGCAGGCGCTTGCGCCGCGCGTCCGGGTCAATGGCATCGGCCCGGGTCCGACCCTGCGGGGCGGGCGGCAGAGCGAGTCCGACTTTGCCCGCCAGCGCGCTGCCACGGTGCTGGGGCGCGGCTCGGACGTCGAGGATATCGTCGGGGCGCTGGGGTATTTCCTGGGGGCCAAGGCGGTCACGGGCCAGCTGCTCTGCGTCGACGGCGGCCAGCATCTGGGCTGGGAAACGCCGGATGTGACGGGGGTGGAATAGGCCGCCCCCAGCGGTCGCGCAGGGCGCGGCGCGCGACACTTCTGCACCGGTCACGGGGCTGACGCAAAAGCGTTACGGAAATGTTAAGAAACTCAAGGGCTTGTGTCGGGACAGAATTAAACCCAGAAAAAACAGGTCTTTATGAACGTGATTAAATTTTGTGCAGTGCCCTGAAGTATACGAGATTCCATGGAAATCCGGACTTGCCAGAGATTTGCCTACAGAGTTGTCCACAGTTTCCGTGGATGTAATCCTGCTTGAACCCTGCGCCGTGCCGGGGCGGCCAGAGGGCAGAATCACGAAGGCCGGAAAGGGCGGACGATCATGACCGAACAGACCGAAACCGGGCATGCGGTGATCCAGTCCTACCTGAAGACGCTGCAGAGCTCTCCGGGCGTGTACCGCATGCTCGATGCGCAGTCGCGGGTGCTCTATGTGGGCAAGGCGCGCAACCTGAAGGCGCGGGTGTCCAGCTATGCGCGGCCCACCGGGCATTCGCGGCGGATCGAGCGGATGATCGCGGATACCGCCTCGATGATGTTCCTGACGACCCGGACGGAAACCGAGGCGCTGCTGCTGGAACAGAACCTCATCAAGCAGCTGAAACCGAAGTTCAACGTGCTGCTGCGGGACGACAAGTCCTTCCCGAACATCCATGTGACCGACCACGCCTTTCCGATGATCCACAAGCATCGCGGCGCGAAGAAGGCGGGCGGCAGCTACTACGGACCCTTCGCCAGCGCCGGGGCGGTGAACCGCGTGCTGAACCAGCTGCAGAAGGTCTTCCTGCTGCGCAACTGCTCGGATTCCATGTTCGAAAGCCGCACGCGCCCCTGCCTGCTGCACCAGATCAAACGCTGCTCGGCGCCCTGCGTGGGGCGTATCTCGGAAGAGGGCTATGCCGCCAGCGTGCGCGACGCGCAGCGCTTCCTCTCGGGCAAGTCGACCGACATCCAGGGCCTGCTGGCGGCGCAGATGGCCGAGGCCTCGGAGGCGATGGAGTTCGAACGCGCCGCCGCGCTGCGCGACCGCATCCGCGCGCTGACACAGGTGCAGACGGCGCAGGGCATCAACCCGGCGGGCGTGGCCGAGGCGGATGTCATCGCGCTCTACATGGAGCACGGGCAGGCCTGCGTGCAGGTCTTCTTTATCCGGGCGAACCAGAACTGGGGAACAAGGACTTCTACCCGCGCGTCGGCGAGGATGTCTCGCCCGCCGAGGTGATGGAGGCCTTCCTCGGCCAGTTCTACGACACCAAGGATCCGGCGCGGCTGCTGATCCTGTCACACGGGATCGAGGACGAGGACCTGATGTGCCAAGCGCTGTCGGAGAAGCTGGGGCGCAAGGTGGAGATCACGGTTCCACAACGCGGTGAGAAGGCCGAACTGGTCGAGGGGGCGGCGCGCAACGCGCGCGAAAGCCTCGGGCGGAAGATGTCCGAAAGCGCGGCGCAGGGCAAATTGCTGGCCGGGCTGGCCGAGGCCTTCGGGCTGGAGGCGCCGCCGCAGCGCATCGAGGTCTACGACAACTCGCATATCCAGGGCGCGCATGCGGTGGGCGCGATGATCGTCGCGGGCCCCGACGGCTTCATGAAGAACCAGTACCGCAAGTACAATATCCGGGGCGAAGAGCTGACGCCCGGGGACGATTTCGGCATGATGAAGGAGGTGCTCAAGCGCCGCTTCACCCGGCTGCAGAAAGAGGACCCGGACCGAGACAAGGGGCTCTGGCCGGACCTCCTGCTGATCGACGGCGGCGCCGGGCAGGTCTCGGCGGTGGCCGAGATCATGCGCGAGCACGGCGTCGAGGACGTGCCCATGGTGGGCGTCGCCAAGGGCGTCGACCGCGATCACGGCAAGGAGGAATTCCACCGCAGGGGCCAGCGCCCCTTCGCCCTGCGCCGCAACGACCCGGTGCTCTATTTCGTCCAGCGCCTGCGCGACGAGGCACACCGCTTCGCCATCGGCACCCACCGCGCCAAGCGTTCCAAGGCGGTCTCCGCCAACCCGCTGGACGAGATCGCGGGCGTCGGCGCCGCGCGCAAGCGCGCGCTGCTGGCGCATTTCGGATCTGCCAAGGCGGTGAGCCGCGCCAACCTCTCGGACCTTCGTGCCGTCGAGGGGGTCAGCGAAGCCACTGGCAGAGCGCATCTACGCCTTCTTCCACGAAAGGGCCTGAACGGTCCGTGTGTGGAAAAGGTGGACGGGGGCTTTGCCCCCTCTGCCTGCGGCATTCACCCCCAAGGGTATTTGGACCAAGAAGAAGCCCGGGACGGGCGCTCTTTGGTTTCTTCTTGGGGAAAATACCTCGGGGGTTTGGGGGCAGAGCCCCCTTACACGGTTGGCGGAAGAAGGGTGGTCAGGGCCGCGCGAAGCCGATCCGGCAAGGCGAGCCGGGCGGCCGTCGGCATCGGTCAGGACCATGGCGAAGAAGGCCTCGGTGCAGGCGCGTTCCTCGGTGTTGCGGAACAGGGCGAGCTCGAACCGGAAGGAACTGCGGCCCAAGTGCCCAAGGCGCAGGCCCGCGTGAAGGGTATCGGGAAAGCCCGCTTCCGCGAAGTAGCGGCAGCCGTTTTCGACCACCACGAAGCGCAGCGCCTCCGGGCCGGTGATCGCGATGCCGTTGTCGATCTGCCACAGGCTGATCGCCGTGTCGAAGAGCGAGAGATACTCGGCGTTGTTCATGTGGCCGAGCGCGTCGTTGTCCTTCCAGCGTGTCTGCAGCGGGCGCAGGCCGGGCCAGTCGGCGCGGCTGGACGGGCCGGGGCGGCTCATTGGTGACGGATTGCCCGGAAGGCCGCGGAGGCGCCCCAGCCCGCGGCGATGGCGAGGGCCAGCGACATCAGCCCGTAGACCAGCGGTTGCTGGCGCGAGAGCGCGTGCAGCCAGCGTTCCAGCCCGACCTTGCGGACCTCGATCGTCGTGGCGAAGCTGGACACCACCGCCCGGTTGCGGGTCAGGAAGACACGGGTGTTGTAGGTGCCTTCGGTCAGGTTGGCCGGCAATTGCACGGATGTGTCAAACAGCGTCTGTTCGCGCACGCCGACGCTGCTTTCGAGCACCTTGTAGGTGCCCTCGTGGGTGCGGACGCGGATCACCGCCTCGGTGAAGCTCTGCGCGTCCGGCACGGTTTCCGGCGCCCCGACAGAGCGGATCGCCCGCGGGATCGAGATGCGGTGGCGCAGGTCCTCGGTGTCCGAGATCACCTCTGCCCAGGGCCCCGAGGTCGCCACCGCGTAGAACGAGGGGGCGGCGTCCACGAAGACCGAGTCGGTGTTGATCCAGATGCCGAAGCGGCGTTCCTTGCGGCGCACGGTCAGCGGCTGGAACGGTCCGCTGACGGTGACGATGACCTGCAGCGGCGCTTCGGCGATGGGGGCCTCGCGCTTCACGGCGCCGTAGATCAGGATGTCGGAGCCGTCGAAATCGGTCGAGATCGCGACGGTGTCGCTGCTGAGGCCCAGCACCACCTCTTCGGCCTGGGCGGGCAGCGCGGCCAGCGTGACGAGGAGACCCAGCAGCCAGCGCATCAGTGGCTGCCCACGGCGGTGATGTTGTACAGCTCGGCGGGCCGCAGCAGCAGTTCCAGCGCCAGCTTGCCGCAGACCAGTAGCACCATCGAGGCCAGCAGGATGCGCAGTTGCTCGGCCTTCATCCGGGTGCCGATGATGGTGCCGAACTGCGCCCCACGACGCCGCCGAGGATCAGGAGCACCGCCAGCATCACGTCGACGGTGTAGTTGGTCGAGGCGTGCAGCACGGTGGTGAAGGCGGCGACGAAGATGATCTGGAACAGCGAGGTGCCGATCACCACCTTGGTCGGCATCCCCAGCAGGTAGATCATCGCGGGCACCATGATGAAGCCGCCGCCGACGCCCATGATCGCCGCCAGAACCCCGACCGACAGGCCGACCAGCACCGGCGGGATGACCGAGATGTAGAGGCCCGAGGTGCGGAACCGCATCTTCAGCGGCAGGCCGTGGACCCAGTTGTGCTTTTTCCGGGTGGGCGGGCCGCCGCGGCGGGACTTGCGCAGCGCCCGCAGGCTTTCGACGAACATCAGCGCGCCGATGACCCCCAGGAAGACCACGTAGAACAGCCGCACCAGCAGGTCGACCTGCCCCATGGTCTTGAGGTAGTTGAACAGCATCACGCCCAGCGTGGCGCCGACGATGCCGCCGGCCAGCAGCACCCCCATGCGGAAATCGACGGTCTTGCGCTTCAGGTGTGCCAGCACGCCGGAAAAGGACGAGGCGACGATCTGGTTGGCCCCCGTGGCCACGGCCACCGAGGGCGGGATGCCGATGAAGAACAGCAGCGGCGTCAGCAGAAAGCCCCCGCCGACGCCGAACATGCCCGAAAGCACGCCCACGAGGCCGCCCAGCCCCAGCAGCATAAGCGCATTGACCGAAACCTCGGCGATCGGAAGATAGACCTGCATGGTCTCAGCTAGACCCAAGCCCGCGCGTTTTGCAAGTGCAGCGGCGGGGGCGGGCGGCAGGGGGCGGGACAGGATCATGTCTTCAGAACCTCCGGCGGGATATTGGTGAAGTAGCGGTCCCGCCCGGGGACGTCCAGCGCGCGCAGCCCGAGGCTTTCGGCAAGGGTGGTCAGCCGCTCCGCATCGGCCCCGGTTTCGATCTGCCAGAGGCAGAGGTTCTCGGCCGAGGTGCGTCTGGCACCCTCGAGAAAGCCGGTGGCGTCTTCGCGCGCGTCGATGGCGCCGATGATCAGGCGCCCGCGCCAGCGGATCACCGCATCGAGCGGGCGGATCTCGACGCTTTGCCGCCGCCCGCGCGGCGGGTCCAGCGTCAGCACGGTGCCCATGGCGCCGCCGTCTTCGGCAAGGCGGCGCCGGTCGCGCCCGGCACTGCCGCCGATGGCAAGCGGCAGCACCTCGATCCGTCGCGACAGCGTGTTCAGGAACAGCTGCGCGCCCAGCTGGTTGCGGTTCTGGATGTCGGCTTCGAAGGCAAGGATGTCGCCGGCCCGCTCCTCCTGTGCCGCCAGCATCGCGAAGAGCCCCTTGCGGCTGCTGGCATCGAGCACGTCGAAGGGCTTGCCCAGCCGCTCGGCGGCGCGCCGGGCGAGCGGAAACAGCCGGGCGATCCGCTCGGCATCGGCCCTGTTGCGGCGGGCGAGGCGGCGATCCACCGCAGAGCCTTCGTCGATCACCAGAAGCAGGCCGTGCAGGCTGCGGATCATGTAATAGGGCGTCCGGAAGATCCGTCGGAACAGCGCCCGGATCAGCTTGTGCCGCCGTGGCGGAAAGAACGCCATGCCAGATCTCCCTGTGCCGGGCCGGGCCCGACCCGTCTTGTCCCGCGCCCGGCGGGGGCGGGGGGCGTGCTGCGCAAACCCGCCGCCCGCCTGCCGCCGCGCCGGGCGGCAGCGCGCCTACCGTTCCTTGACGTAGGGCTCGCCGCCCGCCCGGGGCGGGATCGCCTTGCCGACGAAGCCCGCAAGGATGACCACGGTCAGGATGTAGGGCAGGGCGTCCATCACCTGCACCGGCACCACGAAGAGCCCGAGGTCGAGGTTCTGGTAGCGCAGGGCCACCGCCTGTAACAGCCCGAACAGCAGGCAGGCCCAGAGCGCGTACCAGGGCCGCCACTTGGCGAAGATCAGCGCCGCCAGCGCGATATAACCCCGCCCCGCCGTCATTTCCCGGACAAAGCCCGCCTGCAGGCCGGTGGCGAGATAGGCGCCCGCCATGCCGCAGAGCACGCCGGTGATCACCAGCGAGGAATAGCGCAGCCCCACGACAGAGACCCCGGCGGTGTCCACCGCCTCGGGCGCCTCGCCCACGGCGCGCAGGCGCAGCCCGTAGCGGGTGCGGAACAGCACCCACCAGGTCAGGGGCACCGCCAGCAGCGCCGCGTAGACGAGGATCGAGTGGCCCGAGATCAGGTCGGCATAGATCGGGCCCAGAATGGGCACGCCGCGCAGGGTCTCGGCCAGGGGCAGGGTGATGTTCTCGAAGCGGCCACCGGACAGCAGCGAGGGTGTGCGCCCGCCCTGTCCGAACCAGACCTGCGCGATCAGCACCGTCAGGCCCGAGGCGAGGAAGTTCAGCGCAACCCCCGAGATCAGCTGGTTGCCGCGGAAGGTGATCGAGGCCAGCCCGTGCAGCGCCGACAGCGCCATCGACGCGGCGATCCCCGCCAGCAGGCCCAGCCAGACCGAGCCGGTGGAAAAGGCCACGGCGGCAGAGAAGAAGGCGGCGATCAGCATCTTGCCTTCCAGCCCGATGTCGATGATCCCCGAGCGTTCCGAGAACAGCCCCGCAAGGCAGGCCAGCAGCAGCGGCGTGGCAAGGCGGATGGTGCTGTCCAGGATCTGGATGAGGGTGTTCAGGTCCATCTCAGCGCGCCCCTTGCCGAAAGCCATGAAGATGCGTTCCAGCGGGATCCGCACCATGTTGTCCAGCGCCCCGGTGAAGAGGATCACCAGCGCCTGGATCACGGTGATCAGCTCGCGCGGGATGTTGGTCCAGAGCGCCAGCTCCGCCCCGCCCTGGTAGAGGAAGCCAAACAGCAGAGCGGCAAGGAAGACGCCCACCGGGTGGCTGCGGCCCATCAGCGCCACCGCGATGCCGATGAAGCCCGCGCCCTCGGTGGCGTTCATCACAAGGCGCTCGGCCTCGCCCATGGTGGTGTTGAGCGCCATCAGCCCCGCCAGCCCGCCCGAGATCAGCATGGCAAGCACGGTGATGCGCACCGGCGAGATGCCGGCGTAGCGCGCGGCGGATTCGGAATGGCCGAAGGCGCGGATCTCATAGCCCAGCCGGGTGCGCCAGATCAGCAGCCAGACCAGCACGCAGGCCAGAACGGCGATGAAGAAGGTGATGTTCGCCGGAGAGCCGCGGAACAGCGGGTTCTCGGCACTGGCGAACATGTCCTCGGAAGGTCGGCAGGTGGGTGGCGGCGGGAAAGCCCGCCGTGGCCGGGTCCATGGCGCCCGCCGGGCGCAGGATGTTGACCAGCACGTAGTTCAGCACCGCGGCGGCGATGAAGTTGAACATGATCGTGGTGATCACGATGTGGCTGCCGCGCTTGGCCTGCAGGTAGGCGGGGATAAAGGCCCATGCCGCGCCGAAGGCCGCCGCCGCCACGGTCGCGCCCACCAGCGCCAGCGTCCAGTGCGGCCAGGGGATGAAGAGGCAGGCCAGCGCCACGCCCAGCCCGCCGATCATCGCCTGCCCCTCGCCGCCGATGTTGAACATCTTGGCGTGGAAGGCGACGGCGACGCAGAGGCCGGTGAAGATGAAGTTGGTGGTGTAGTAGAGCGTGTAACCCCAGCCCGAAGAGCGCATCAGCGCGCCGTCGATCATCAGCTTCAGCGCCTCGACGGGGTTCTCGCCGATGGCAAGGATCACCAGCGCAGAGACCAGCGCCGCGAGCAGGATCGAGATCAGGGGAACGAGGACCGCGTCGGCCCATGCGGGCATTCTATCCATGGAGGGCTCCGGGGGTCGTGAAGGGTCTGGCGGTGGCGCCGGCGGCGCGGAAGGATGCCTCCGGCGGGAGGTATTTGGACCAAGAAGAAGACCGGGTCGCTGTGCCGGGTCTGGCCGGGAGACGAGTGGCGCGGTTGGAGGCCACCGGCGGGGATAGTTCGGGACGGAAGGCGCCGGGGGGCCTGTCCCGGCGGGGGCGGGGGCCGGGTCAGTCATGGTTCTCGGCCTCGCGCCGGTCCTGAGCGTGGAGCGCGGCGTCGACCGCCTCGATGGGGCTTTTGCCCCCGGTGTCCGTCACGCCCGCCATCAGGAGGCCCAGTTCGGTCTGGTCGGTCTCGGCGGGCAGGCGTTCGCCCATGATGTGGCCGTCGAACATGACGGCGATGCGGTCGGAGAGCGAGAGGATCTCGTCCAGCTCGACCGAGACCAAGAGGATCGCCTTGCCCGCGTCGCGCAGGCGCAGAATTTCCTGATGGATGAATTCGATGGCGCCGATGTCGACGCCCCGGGTGGGCTGGCCGATCAGCAGCACGTCGGGGTCGCGCTCGATCTCGCGGGCCAGCACGATCTTCTGCTGGTTGCCGCCCGAGAAGTTCCGGGCGGCAAGGTCGGGATCGGGCGGGCGGACGTCGTAGCGATCCATCTTGGCCGCCGCCTCGGCCCGGATGGCGGCATTGTTCATCAGCGGCCCGGACTGGATCGCCGGGTCGTGGTGGTAGCCGAAGACGGTGTTTTCCCGGGCGCTGTATTGCAGGATCAGCCCCTCGTGGTGGCGGTCCTCGGGCACATGGGCGATGCCGCGCTTGCGGCGCGACTGGCCGTCCGAGCGCTGGCCCGTCAGGTCGATCTCTTCGCCGTTGACGCGCACCGTTCCGGTGGCGTCGGCATAGCCGCCCAGCACATGCAGCAGTTCCGACTGGCCATTGCCCGAGACGCCGGCGATGCCCACGATCTCTCCGGCGCGGACGTCGAGGGAGATGCCCTTGAGGCGTTCCACCCCGTGGCGGTCCACGTGGTGCAGGTTCTCGATCTCGAGGATCTTGGCGCCGGGCTGCGCGGGTTTCTTGTCGACCCGCAACAGGACCTTGCGGCCCACCATCAGCTCGGCCAGTTCCTCGGGCGAGGTCTCGGCGGTCTTGACGGTGGCGGTCATTTCGCCGCGCCGCATGACGCTGACCGTATCGGTGATCTCCATGATCTCGCGCAGCTTGTGGGTGATCAGGATGATCGTCTTGCCCTCGGCCTTCAGCCCTTCGAGGATGCGGAAGAGGTGGTCGGCCTCGGCAGGCGTCAGCACGCCGGTGGGCTCGTCGAGGATCAGGATATCCGCCTCGCGATAAAGCGCCTTGAGGATCTCGACCCGCTGCTGGTGCCCGACCGAAAGGTTCTCGATCAGCGCGTCGGGGTCGACGTTCAGCTGGTATTCCTGCGCCAGGTGCTTGAGCACGCCGCGCGCCTTGGACAGCGAGGGTTTCAGCAGCCCGCCGTCTTCGGCGCCGAGGATGACGTTTTCCAGCACGGTGAAGTTCTGCACCAGCTTGAAATGCTGGAAGACCATGCCGATGCCCGCCGCGATGGCGGCCTGGCTGTCGGGGATCTCGGTGCGCTGGCCCTTGATGAAGATCTCGCCCGCGTCGGCCTTGTAGAAGCCGTAGAGGATCGACATCAGCGTCGATTTGCCCGCGCCGTTCTCGCCGATGATGCCGTGGATGGTGCCGGGCATGACGCGGATCGCGATGTCCTTGTTGGCCTGCACGGGGCCGAAGGCCTTGGAGATGCCCTTGAGCTCGATGGCGGGGGTGTCGGTCATGTCGGTCCTATGGCTGGGGCGGATCAGGACGGGGTCACGATGACGGTGCCGCCGCGGGTCGGGACCGCGCAGCTGTCCGGCGTCAGCGGCGGCATGCCGCGATCCACCAGCACCGCCGGTTTCTGCGACGCGCGGCAGGCCGGAAGGCTGACGGGGCGGTAGCCGAGGCGGGCCATGCACTGGGTGACGACATCGTCGCGCAGCGGCGCATTGGCGTCGTAGCTGTAGCGCTGGCCGCCGTAGATCCGTCCGGGGATCGTGTGGCAGCGCAGCTTGTCGCCCTTGCCGTAGCATTGCGTCCGGGGCGGCGTGCTGCGGATCGGCGTGACGCCGATCTGGGTATTCGCGGGCACGGTCCGCACGGCCTCCACCCGGCAGGCGGTCAGGTCCGCCGTCGACTGACCGGCGGTGCCTCCGGTCTTGTACCAGGTCTCGACCGGGGAACAGGCCGACACGAGAAGCAGGGCGGCGGCGATGAGGGGCTTGCTTGTCTGGGTCACGATCTGTCCGGGACTTCGGGGCGCACCTGCCGGAGGGTCCGGCAGGTGCCATGTGTCGGATCCCCGGCGGATCAGAACTGCAGGGCCGGGCAGCTGTCGTTGGCGTAGTAGCTGACCACCTCGATCTTGCCGTCGATGATCTTCTGCTTGGCCTCTTCCGCTGCGGCGGCCATCTCTTCGGTGATCAGGGACTCGTTGTTCTCGTCCACCGCGTAGCCGACGCCCTCTTCGGCAAGGCCGAGGGTGACGGTCTTGCCGGTCTCCAGCCCTTCGCCCGCCGACATGGCGTCGTAGACCGCGACATCGACGCGCTTGAGCATCGAGGTCAGCACGGAGCCGGGGTGCAGGTGGTTCTGGTTGCTGTCCACGCCGATCGAGTAGATGCCCTCGTCCGCGGCGGTCTGCAGCACGCCCACGCCGGTGCCGCCGGCGGCGGCGTAGATCACGTCCGCGCCCTGGCTGATCTGCGCCTTGGCCAGTTCCGAGCCCTTCACCGGGTCGTTCCAGGCGGCGGGCGTCGTGCCGGTCATGTTGGCGACGATCTTGATGTCGGGGTTGACCGCCTTGGCGCCCTGCGCGAAGCCGCAGCCGAAGTGGCGGATCAGCGGGATGTCCATGCCGCCGATGAAGCCGACGGTGTCGGTTTCCGAGGCCATCGCCGCCAGCATGCCCACCAGGTAGGAGCCCTGATGCTCCCGGAAGGTGGTGATCAGCACGTTGTCCGGCACCTCGGGCAGGAAGCCGTCGACGTTGACGAATTTCGTGTCCGGGTAATCCGCGGCGACCTTGCCCATGATGTCGGCGATGGCGAAGCCGGTTGTGACGACCGGGTTGAAGCCCGCCTCGGCAAAGCGGCGCAGGGCCTGCTCGCGCTGCGCCTCGGACTGGATCTCGATGTCGCGGTAGCTGCCGCCGGTTTCGTCGGCCCAACGCTGCGCGCCGTTGTAGGCGGCCTCGTTGAAGGATTTGTCGAACTTGCCGCCGAGGTCGTAGATCAGCGCCGGGTCGGCCAGAGCGGCCCCGGCCGAGAGGGCCAGCGCGGCGACGGTGCCGAGGGTCTTCTGCATGAAGGTCATGGAATGCTCCCAGTTGCATGTGCGGACAGAAGACCTGCCCGTCTGATTGTGACAGGCCAATCAAAGCCGCAGGGGCCGGGACGGGTCAACCGGTTTTTGCAGGCGCAGCAGTGACGTCAGGGAAGTGCGCGGTCCATCAGGACGGCATCGTCGGGGGGCTGGTCCGGACGCCGGTAGTAGCCCCGGCGCAGGCCGATCTCGCGGTATCGGTGCCGACTGTAGAAGGCGCGGGCCGGGGTGTTGGCGGCGGCAACCTCCAGCAGGACACGGGTGGCGTCGCGGGCGGCGGCCGCTGCGTGGAAGCCTGTAAGCGCGGCACTGGCGGCGCCCTGCCGCTGGTGGTCCGGGTCGGCGGCGAGGGCGAGGATTTCGGCCTCGCCCGCCACCACGAGGCCCAGCACGAAGGCGTGTTCGGTCGTGGTCAGCAGCGCATGGGGGCGGGCGAGCGTCTCGGCGAAGGCCTGCGCGCTCCACGGCGCCATGTGGCGGTAGGCGCGGGCCGAGAGCGCGGCGAGGGCCTCAGGCGTCATCGGCGTCGAGGATCACCGGCGGCGGGTCGCTGGCGGGCGCGGCATCGGCGGGTTTGACGTAGAGCGGCGCGGGCCGGGGACCGGGGGTCTTGGCGGCGGCGATCCGGGCGAGCGTCGCAATATTGGCCTGCCAGTCATCGTCCGGGCAGGCCGCCCCGGCCGGATCGGTGACCATGGGGCCGAAGGCGATGCTGCCGTCCGGCTGCTCGATATAGGCCTGCTCGCGCGGGCCGGGCACCACCGCAAGAAGGGCCCCGGTGCCCGTGCCGGCGCCGTGCACCGGCCCGTGGCGAATGATCTCGAAGCCGGACACACCCAGCGCGGGCACCTTCAGCGCCAGCGCCAGCCCGCGCGCCGCGCTGACGGCAAGGCGGATGCCGGTGAAGTTGCCGGGTCCGATGCCGACGCCGATGCGGGTCAGATCGGCCCAGGCGGCCCCGGTTTCGGCCAGCAGCTCTTCCAGAAGCGGCATCAGCCGCTCGGCCCGGCCCTTCTTCATGGCTTCGACGCGGGCAGCGAGGATGTGGTCGCCGCCCAGCAGGGCAGCGGCGCAATGCGGACCGGAGGTGTCGAAGGCGAGGATCATGGGCCGCTTATGCCGTGGGTGCGGGGTCTGTGCAACGCGGGGAAGCCGGTTGGAACCGGCTTCGAAGCGCCTGTGGAGGCGCTTTTGAAAGGCCCTTCGAAGGGCCTTTCACGCTCAGACCGCGACGGGGCGCACCTCGGAGACCTCGGGGATGTAGTGGCGCAGCAGGTTCTCGATGCCCATCTTCAGCGTCAGCGTCGACGAGGGGCAGCCCGCGCAGGCGCCCTGCATGTGCAGGTAGACCACGCCCCGGTCGAAGCCGTGGAAGGTGATGTCGCCGCCATCCTGTGCCACCGCCGGGCGCACGCGTGTGTCCAGCAGTTCCTTGATCTGGTTGACGATTTCGCCATCCTCGCCGTCGTGCTGGGCATGGCCGCCGGCCTGAGCCGCACCCTCTGCCATGACCGGCGCGCCGGACTGGAAATGCTCCATGATGGCGCCGAGGATCGCCGGTTTCAGGTGGTCCCAGTCGGCGCTTTCATCCTTGGTCACGGTCACGAAATCGGTGCCGAAGAACACGCCGGTCACACCCTCGACCGCGAAGAGGCGCTGCGCCAGCGGCGACTTCTCTCCGGCCTCGGGCGTCGGGAAATCGGCGGTCCCCATCTCCAGCACGGTCTGGCCGGGCAGGAACTTCAGCGTCGCGGGGTTCGGGGTGGATTCGGTCTGAATGAACATCGGTTCTGCACCTTTTCTGGCCTGACCTCCTATATGCGCTTCCGCGCCCGAGCCGTCAAGGATTGGAACCGTTCTAAACTGTGGGCGCCGGTCGACGCGGGCGCGCAGGGCGCTGGCGCTCATCCTGCGGTCCATGGGCGCGGGATGCAGCGCCACGGCGCAGGGGCCGCGCTGGTCGGGCAGCGGGCGGCGGCGAGGGCCGCGGCGCCATGGCGAAACCGGAGATAGCCTGATGAAACGGCTTGGGGTCGGTTCAGGTGATGGCTTCCAGCCGTTCCTTGGACAGATCGCCGGGCACGATGGTGACCGGGATCGGCAGAGAACCGGAGTTGCGGGTCATCTGGTTGACCAGCGGGCCGGGGCCCTTCTTGTCGATCGAGGCGCCCAGCACCAGCAGGCCGATCTCGGGATCGTCGGAGACCTGCGCGAGGATCTCGGTCACCGTGTCGCCCTCGCGGATGACCAGTTCCGGGTCGACGCCCTGCTTGTCGCGCATCCACTTGGCGAAGACTTCGAAATGCGCGTGGATGCGTTCGCGGGCCTCTTCGCGCATGATGTCTCCGACGCCGATCCAGTGGTTGAACTCGTCCGGCGGGATCACCGACAGGATGGCCACGCCGCCGCCTGACTTCGCCGCGCGCATGGCGGCGAACCGCATGGCGTTCAGGCATTCTCGGGAATCGTCGAGCACGACGAGGAACTTGCGCATCGGGGGCCTCCTGTTCCGGGACAGTGGCAGAGGGTCGCGGGCCTGTCCAGCGCGGCAGGCCGGCGGGGGCGCCGGATGCGGGGGCGGCGGGGTGCTGGGGGGGGCGGTCGCACGACAGCGGGCAGAGCGTGGCGTGGCCCGGCGGGACCGTCGGGCGGGTGCGGGTCAGGCCTTCGGGTCGCGGGGCCCGGGCGGGGGCTGTCCGCTGCCCCGGCGCCGCTGTCGGTGCGCGCCGCCGCCTGCCGGGCCGCGCGGCGCGCGGCCTGCTCGCGCTTGTGGTTGCGGTGGATCACGGCGATGGCGCCACCGAAGAGCGCCAGAACGATCAGGATGACGATCAGCTTTTCCATGGCCGTGCCCTACGCAGAGCCGGCCCAGTCCCAGTACATCTCGCGCACGCGTTTCGTCAGCGGCCCCTGCTGGTAGGACACATCCTCGAAGCCGCTGACCGCCGTGACCTTCTGCATGTTGCCGGACAGGAAGACCTCGTCCGCGGCCTCGAAATCCGCGAAGGACAGTACGCTTTCGACCACTTCGATGCCCTCGGCCTTCATATTGCTGATGTGTCGCGCGCGGGTGATGCCCGCAAGGAAGGTGCCGTTCGGGATCGGCGTGAAGACCACCCCGTCGCGCACCATGAAGACATTGGCCGTGGCGCTTTCGGCGACATTGCCCATGGCGTCGGTCACCAGCGCGTTGTCGAAGCCGCGCGCCCGCACCTCTGCCAGCATCCGGGCGTTGTTCGGGTAAAGGCAGCCCGCCTTGGCGTTCACGACCGCGCTTTCCAGAACCGGGCGGCGGAACCGCGTCTTGCCCAGCGTGACGCTGGCGGTGTCGGACGCCATGGGGATGCGTTCGAGGCAGATGGCAAAGCCGGTCTCATCGGGCTGCGGCACGATGGCCGTGACGTCGCCGTTGATGCCCCAGTACATCGGGCGGATGTAGACGGCGGCGTCCTCGGGGTAGGCCTTCAGCCCCTCGCGGACCATGTCCACCATGTCCCCGGTCGAGACGGTGGGCCTCAGCATCAGCGCCTCGGCAGAGCGGTTGACGCGGGCGCAATGGGCCTCGAGGTCGGGGACCATGCCGTTCACCGCCCGGGCGCCGTCGAAGACGCCGGAGCCCAGCCACGCGCCGTGATCGGCGGCGCGGATGATCATGGCATCGGCATCGTGCCACTGGCCGTTGAAATAGGTGCGGATGTCGGTGCCGGTCGCCATGGGTCTCTCCTCTTTGCGGCGGAGCCTAGGGGCGCCGCCGCGCAAGGTCCAGCCCGTGTGGCGCAGGGGGCGGGATGGCCCGCGCGCCGGGGCCGGGCCGCCCGCCCCGCGCCCGGGTCAGGCGCCCGCGACCGGACAGGCCGCCCTCGGGCGCGCCCGCTGGTTTCAGGCCAGCTCGCCCAGCAGTGCCTTCAGGTCCAGCGGGCGGTTCGACATGACCAGCTCGCCCTCACCGTTGCGCGGCCAGTCAGCCGGATCGCGGTCGCGGTACAGCTCGATCCCGTTGCCGTCGGGGTCCGAGAAATACAGCGCCTCGGAGACGCCGTGGTCGGCGGCGCCTTCCAGTTCGATGCCATGGTCCAGCGCCAGCTGGAACGCGGCGGCCAGCGCCTTGCGGTCGGGATACAGGAAGGCGGTGTGATACAGGCCCGGGGCGCGCGGATCGGGGCGGGGTCCGCCTTCGCTATGCCAGGTGTTCAGGCCGATGTGGTGGTGGTATCCGCCAGCGGCCAGAAACGCGGCCTGAATGCCGTATCTCTGCGTGACCTCCAATCCGATCACGTCGCGGTAAAAGGCGATGGAACGGTCGAGGTCTGTCACCTTCAGGTGAACATGGCCGATGCGGGTGTCGGGATGGGCTTTCATGGCAGGTCTCCTTCTTTGCCCCGGAATATAATGGGCGCGGCAGAGGCTGATAATCCGGATGGGCGCGCGGGATTGGTGCGCAACCGCACATTACGGGGTGCCGAGAGACGAATTCGCACACTTGCAGGGGCAGGGTGGCGCCAATCCTTCACGCGGGCCGCCCGCCCAAGGCCGCCGCAGCGCCGTCCCCCGATGCGTCGTGCAGCCCATGCGGCTCGCCGATACCGCCCCTGCATCGCGCCGTCCAATCTATCATGATAAATTGACAGTTCCCGCCCGGCGGCGCATCCTGCGCCGAAAGGAGGCCCCGTCATGATCCCAGTCCAGCCCGACCGTTTCCTCGCCGACCTGCACGCGCTGCGCGCCATCGGGGCCGCGGGCAGCGGCAAGGGCGTCGTGCGCACCGCCTACAGCGCGGCGGATGTGCAGGCGCGCGACTGGCTGGCCGGGAAATATGCCGAGGCCGGGCTGAGCCCGGTCTTCGACCCCATGGGGTCGGTTTTCGGGCTGGCCGAGCGGCCCTCGCTGCTGATGGGCAGCCACTCCGACACCCAGCCCGAGGGCGGGTGGCTGGACGGCGCGCTGGGGGTCATCGCGGCGCTGGAGATCGCGCGGGCCGCGCGGGAAAGCGGCGGCCCGGCGCTGTCGGCGGTGTCCTTTCAGGACGAAGAGGGGCGCTTTGGCGTCACCACCGGCAGCGCCTGCTGGGCGGGTGTGATCGACCTTGCCGCGGCGCTGGAACTGACCGACCGCCATGGTGAGACGCTGGGTCAGGCGCGCGCCGCCATGGGCAGCCGTCCCGGCACATGGGTCGATCCGGCGCGCTTCACCGGCTATCTGGAAATGCACATCGAGCAGGGGCCGGTGCTGGACCGCGCCGGAGAGGCCATCGGCGTCGTCGAGGCTATCGTGGGCATCCGCGACATGGTCATCCGCCTGACCGGAGAGCAGAACCACGCGGGCACGACGCCGATGCACCTGCGCCGGGACGCCTTTCAGGCGCTGGCCCGATTCAACGCCCGCATCGAAGAGCGTTTCGGCAATGTCGTCACCCCGGCGACGGTCTGGACCATCGGCCATGTCAGCCTGCATCCCAACGCGCATTCCGTGGTGCCGGGCCGGGTCTCCTTTTCCATGCAGTGGCGTGACGGCGACGAGGACCGGCTGGACCGGATGGAACGGATCATCCGCGACACCGCGACAGAGATCGCGTCGGAGGCGGGCATGGCGCTGGAATTCGGCCCCATGCTGGGCGTGGCGCCGGTCGCCATGGACGAGGGCCTTCGCCGCGCGCTGGAAGAGGCCGCCACCGAAGAGGTGCCGGGGCGCTGGCGTACCATGCCCTCGGGCGCGCTGCACGATGCCTCGAACATGGCGCGGCTGATGCCCTCGGCCATGCTTTTCGTGCCCTCGATCGGCGGCGTCAGCCACACCTTCGACGAGGATACGGACGAGGCCGACCTGGTGACCGGCCTTCGGGTCATGGCAAATGCGGTGGCGCGCATCGCGGGGTGACGCAGGGGCAGTGCCGCGCTATCCTGCCGTTGCAAGGCAAGGAGGCGGCGATGGATCCGGTTTCGCTGGGGTTCTATGCAACGGTCTGCGGCGTGCTGGGACTGGCCGGGCCAAGGCTGGGACGGGCGCCGGTGCGGCTGGCCATCGGCGCATTGGTCGGTGTGGTCGCGGTGGCGGTGTTGCCTCATGTCAAAACGCTGCTGGGCACGGCAGAGATCTATACCACGGTGCAGCCGTAACGCATGGGGCGCGCCGGGCTCGGGGCCGTGCACCACCATCGGCGTGTGGTTCCCCGGGGCCAGCGGGCAGGGCCTTGCGGAGGGACCAGCCGACAGGACGATCCTGCCCGGCGCAGCCGTGACAGGGCATCGCGGAAAGCCCGGCGACGATCCCGCGTGCCCGCGCGGTTATTCCCAGACGACCTCGCCCAGAAAGATATAGCCGGCGCCGTAGATCGTCTTGATCAGGCGCGGGTTGCGCGGGTCCTCGCGCAGCTTCGTGCGCAGGCGGGAAATCCGCACGTCCATCGCCCGGTCAAAGCTTTCGCCCGCCGCGCCGCCAAGGCTTTCCTGCATCTGCGCGCGCGAGATCAGCCGCTTGGGGCTTTCGAGGAACAGCCGCAGGACTTCGCCCTCGGCATGCGAGAAGGGGGTCTCTGTGCCGTCGTCCGCCTCCAGCGCGTAGCGGTCGAAATGGGCGGTCCAGCCCTCGAAGCGGGCGGTGTTGCCGGTGGCGCTGCGGCGCGGGCCGCGCAGGCGGGCGCGGATGCGGGCCACCACCTCGGCGGGATCGAAGGGCTTGATGATGTAGTCGTCGGCGCCCAGTTCCAGCCCGGTCACCCGGTCCTGCACCTGCGCGCGGCCCGAGATGATGATGATCGTCGCGCCCTGTTCCAGCGCCAGCCGGTGCACCACCGACAGCCCGTCGCGGTCCGGCAGGCCAAGGTCCACAAGGCAGACATCCGGCGTGGTCCGGCGCAGCGCGGCCTCGAACTCTGTCGCCCGGGCGAAGGCCTGGCAGCGAAAGCCCGCCTCGGTCAGCGTTTCTGACAGAAGCGCGCGAATGGCGGGCTCGTCGTCGAGGATGGTCACAAGGGCTGTCATGGGTACTGGATACTGCGGGCAGGGCGGCGTGGGAACCGGCTTCGGGGCAGGGGGCGCCGCGATGGGGCGGAACGCGGCGTCAAGGCCCGGCAGGACCGGGGGCGGGGACCTGCGGCGCGCGGGCCGCTGCGCCAGGTTCGGAGGTCTTCGCCCGTGGCGCTGCGGGCGGGATCGCGGGGCGCGGTGCGGCGGGAAAGAGGGGGTGCCCCGTCAAGGAACCGCCTTGCAGGGCGGGCGGAGCCGTCGGCGGCTGCGACAGGGCGGCCGGTCCGGGGCGTTCCGCGACGGCCGGGGCCGGACCGGGAGGGCCGCCGGGTCATGGCAGCGCCATCCGGGGGGCGGCGGCCTGCAGCGCGTGGGACAGGGCCGCCGGTCCGAAGGGTTTCGCCAGCACCGGGGCCGGGGCGGCGGCGCGGCGGTGCAGCGGGTGCCCGGCGGGCAGCGAGGTCATCAGCACCACCGGCAACCCGGGCAGCAGCCCGACAAGATCGGTGCCGGGCTGCTCGCCCTCCAGATCGACGTCCGACAGCACCAGCGCCACATCCGGCAGGCCCTCGGCCAACGCCCGCGCCTCGGCGACAGAGGCCGCCTCGACCACCGCATGGCCCATGGCGGTCAGCATCTCGCGCACCGGTTCGCGCAGGTCGGGGCTGTCCTCGACCAGCAGCACGAGGCCGGAGGCGGGCAGGGCGCCACCCCGCCGCAAGGGCAGGCGCAGGGTGACGCGGGCCCCGGTGCCGGGGTTTTCCAGCCGCACCGACCCGCCCGCGAGTTTCGTCATGTCGTAGACCATGGCCAGCCCCAGCCCGGTGCCCGCATCGCCCTTGGTGGTGAAGAAGGGCGCCAGCCCCTCGGTCAGGGCGCGGGGCGAAAAGCCCGGCCCGGTGTCCGAGACGGTCAGTTCCAGCCATGTCTCCTGTACCTCGCGGGCGGCGATGCGGATGGTCCCGGCGGGGGACACGGCGTCGCGCGCGTTCAGGACGAGGTTCAGCAGCGCGTCCTGCATCTGCCCGGGGTCGAGCATGAGCAGGCCGGTGGTGTGGTCCTCGATCTCCAGCGCGATGCCGGTGGGCAGCACCGGGGCGGCCAGCGTGTGCAGGTCGTCCAGCAGGCCGCTCAGCCGCAGCGGGCGCGGCTGCCAGCGGCGCTGGTCGGTGATATCGGCGATCCGGCCCAGCAGGTCGCCGCCCCGGCGCGCGGCCTGAAGCGTGGCGGCGATCAGGCGCTGCGCCTCGGGGTCGTCGGTCAGCCGCGCCAGCTTGGACTGCATCCCGAGGATGATCGTCAGCAGGTTGGAAAAGTCATGCGCCATGCCGGAGGTCAGCTGCGCCGCCATCTCGCGCCGCCGCGTCTGTTGCAGGGCGGCGCGGGTCTGGGTTTCCTCGGTGACGTCCTGGCTGAGGATATAGGCCCCCGGTTCCAGCGGATCGGGGGTAAAGCTGGCGCGGATGCGCCGGGACGAGGTCTCGTCGGTGAACTCGAAGGTGCTGGCGCGGCTCGTCCAGCGCCGCCTCCAGATGCGGGCGCACCCGGTCGTAGGCCTGCGCGCCCAGCGTATCGGCGATGTGCATCCCGAGGACCGAGGACGGCCGCCCCGGCATGACGTCGGGCAGGCGGTTGTTCGAGAAGGTATAGCGCCGGTCGGCCCCGACGCGGGCGATATGGGCGGGCACCATTTCTGCGGTGGTGCGCGTGCGGGCCTCGATCTCGACCAGTTCGCGGCGCGCCTCTTCAAGCGCGGCATTGGCCGAGGCGAGACGGCGGTTGGTGGCGGCCAGTTCCTCGGAGCGGGTCAGAACCTCTTCGGAGAGCAGCTCTGACCGGGTGCGCAAGAGCTGTTCCTGCGCGCGGACATCGGTGATGTCGGTATAGACCGTGACCCAGCCGCCCTGCGCCAGCGGCGCGCCCTCGACGCTGATCGTCCGGCCATTGGCGCGGGTGCGCTCCATGTAATGCGGCTCGAAGGCGCGGGCGGTGGTGACGCGGTCGCGGATGGCGGCCTCTATGTCGCTGATCGGGCCGTATTCGCCACGGGTGACGAGATGGCGGATGGTCTCTTCGAAGGTGGCGCCGGGGCGGGTGAGATGCTCGGGCAGGTCGAACAACTCGGCAAAGCGGGCGTTGCAGACGGCGAGTTTCAGGTCGCTGTCGTAGATCGTCAGCGCCTGCTGGATCAGGTTCAGCCCGGCCTGCGTGAGGGATGCGCGCGATGACATGGGGGCAGGCTATCGTCGGCAGCGGTGCCGCGCCAGAGGCTTGCCGGGGCGGGCAGCGCTTTGCGGTTCCGGGTCCGGGCGGGCGGTCCGGGGGGCGGCAGGCCATGACCGTGCCGGGGCCGTCTTGCGACATCCGCATGGGGCGCGGCGGGTGCAGGCCCGGCCCGGGGCCGGCTCTGCGCCGATGACAGCGGTGACATGGCGCAATTTCGGTTCACCGGTGACGGTTGCGCCGAAGTGTATTAATCTCGGCAAACCTGCTTGTCCCGGGCGGTCGCGCCGAGGGTCCCGTCGGGCCCGGTGGCCCGCGCCGGACGGTGGGTTGGCTTATCGCGAATCCCGATCAATGCATGCGCACTCTTCGCTTCCAATTTCATGCGATGCTGGCAAGTGTCCGCCAGTTCAGCGGCGCCGCATCGGGCGCCGCCTATCCAGATGAGGAGAGGACCCGACGTGGACGTTCATGAAACGAAGCTGACACATGCCGATCGGCAGGGGCGGCGGGTGCGGCTGGGCTTGCTGTCACCGGCCTCCGATATCCTGATCGAGCGCGACTTCTGGCGGCTGGGATTGGCCGCGAATGTCGATATCTACACCACCCGGATCGCGCTGGAGATGCCGCTGACGCCGGTGACGCTGGCCCGGCTGGCCGATGGCATCGGCGATGCCACGGAACTGCTGTTGCCCGAGGCGGAAATCGACGCGCTGGTCTTCGGCTGCACCTCGGGGTCGGCGGTCATCGGTCCCGACAATGTCGCGGCGCGGGTGCATGCGGTCAAACCCGGTCTTGCGGTCACCAACCCGGCAACGGCGGCGGTCGCGGCACTGGACCATCTGGGCTGCAAGCGTATCGCCTTCATCGCGCCCTATACGCCGGACGTGGCAGAGATCACCGCCGATGTCTTCCGCAACGGCGGCATCGCCATCAGCAGCGCGCGCTGCCTTGGCCTGCTGACGGACGAAGAGATCGCGCTGCCCGGACCGGATCACTATCTGAAGGTGCTTGAGGCGATGGACCTGACGGATGCCGAGGCGATCTTCATTTCCTGCACGACCTCGCGCGGGCTGGACGCGATTGCGCCGGTCGAAGCAGCGACGGGCCTGCCGGTTGTCACCAGCAATCAGGCGTCCTTCTGGCACGCGCTTCAGCTGATCGACCGGCCCGCCCGGATCGAGGGCTTTGGCCGCCTTCTGCAATAGCGAAGGCCATGTCGGCCCTGCCTTGCAGGGTCAGCGCGCGCCACCCTTCGCGGATGGCGCGCACAAGGGTCAGCCCAACAGGGCGGTCAGCGTCGAGATCAGGCTTTTCCCGCCAAGGAAGAGCGTCACGATGGCCGCGAGAGCCCCGAGGGTCAGCGAGAGTTTCGAGTTCACGTACTCACGCATGAAGCGGGCCTGACTGGTGATCACGACAAGGAAGATCACCGCGACGGGCAGGATGATCCCGTTGAGAACCTGGGCCGAGATGATCACGGCGATGGGGTTCAGGCCGGTCGCGGAGATCAGGATGCCGAAGATCAGGATCGCCATGTTGGTGGCAAAGAAGCGGCGGTCCGATTTGTCGTAGCGCCACCCGAAGATGCCCGCCAGAACATAGGAGGCCCCAAGCGGGGTCACGATGGCCGAGGACAGGCCCGCCGCGATCAGGCCGATGCTGAGGAAGTAGTTGGAGAAATCCCCCATGATCGGGCGCAGCGCCTCGGACATGACGGCGACGCTCTCGACGGGCACCCCGCGAATGACGGCCCCGGCGGTGATCAGGACCGCGGCGGTGATCACGCCGCCGACGGTGATCGCGACGAAGATGTCCAGCTTGGTCAGCGCCAGCTCGTCGGTGCTGGCAAAGGACTTGCGTGCGTTCACTGCGTGAATGAACAGGTTGTAGGGAACGATGGTGGTGCCGATCAGGCCCAGAACGAGGAACAGGCCGCCGGGCGGAATGCTGGGGATCAGGCCCGTCGCGACCTCGGACCAGTCGGGTCCGACGGCGAACATCGCGAAGACGAAGACGACCGCCATGATCGCGACCAGCACCATCAGGATCTTCTCGACCAGCTCGTAGGGGCCGTAGTTGATCAGGATCAGGATGGCGATCCCGATCAGCGGCCCGAGGATCTGCGTGGAGACGCCGGTGATGCTGGACAGGCCGGCGGCAGAGCCGGTCAGGTCGCCGCCCATGTAGGCGACGCAGCCCAGCGGAATGGCAAGCCCGACAAGCCCGAGGCTGAGATACTTCAGGATGCGGTTCTGGAAGGTCTTGCCGATGGCTTCCGCCAGTCCTTCACGGGTGACAACGCCAAGGCGGGCGGCCATTTCCTGCAGGACGATGGTGGCGATGATGGCGAAAGCGACGGTCCAGAGCAGGCTGTAGCCGTAGTCCGCGCCGGTGCGGGTTGCCGTCGTGATCGTGCCGGGACCGATGAAAGAACCGGTGATGACGACGGCGGGCCCTATGGCCCGAAGCTTGTCGCGAAACGAATGCTGCGGCGGTGCCGCGGTTTCAGTCTTGTCGTTCATTCTCTTCTCCCTTTGAGTGTCTGGTGGCCAGGGCTCTGCCTGGCGCCGGTGTGTCGGTTAAATTCCGTGGTCGCGCATGACCTCCTGCAGTCTCGCGGTACGAGCCGAGGCACAGAGTCCAGCCCAGTGTGCCGTGGCCGTAGTTCAGGAACACGCCCCTGGATTTGCCCGGGGCGATGATCGGGCGCGAGGAGGGCGTGCAGGGCCGGGCGTCGGACCAGGATTGCGCATCCTGTTCCTCGGCAGAGGCAAAGCCCCGGGCAAAGGCGGCCTGCGCGCCTTCCTTGAGCGCGGCAAAGCGATCCTGCTCGAAGGCAAAGCGGCGGCGGCCGATATCGGCCATGCCCGCGATCCGGACCTGATCGCCCAGCCGGGCGAAGACCATCTTGCGCTTGAGATCGGTGATGGAGGTCTGCATCGCCCCTTCCGTGGCGGGCAGCGTCACGGAATAGCCCTGCACCGGCCAGACGCTGCTGAAGGCAGGGCTGAAGGGCGCCGAGAGCTTGGTGCCATAGCCGGTGGCGATGACCACGGCGTCGCAGTCCAGCGTCTCGTAGTTGCGGAACATCACGCCATGGACCCGGCCCTTGCGGGTCAGAAGCCGCTCGGCCTCGCACTGATACCGCGTCCGCAGCCCGTAGGAGGCCGTCAGGTGCCCGATCAGCTGCGCACAGAACTCGCTTGGTCGCCCGGCGGCGTCGTCGGGGCTGTAGACGACACCCGCGATCTCGTCCCGGTAATGGGCGAGGGCGGGCTCGATGGCCGTCGCCTCGTCGCGGCTCAGCATCTGCTGCCGGATGCCCATCGAGGTCTTGAGCGCGTAGCCGCTTTGCGCCGCCGCAAAGGAGGCGGCGGTCGGGAAGAGGATCATCTTGCCCGAAACCGTGTAATCGAAGTCCATCTGGAACTCGTCCAGGACCTCTTGCAGAAGACTGCGTGTGCCAGCGGCCATCTGCAGAAGATAGCGGGTATTGGACAGATAGCGCGCGCTGCTTGTGTTCGCCAGAAAGCGCAGGCCCCAGATCAGGAACTCGGGATCGGCGTGAAGACGGACCCGATAGGCCGGGTCGCGCCCCAGCAGGATGCCCGGCAAGTGCTTCAGCAGCGAGGGCGATGCCAGCGCGTCGCCATAGGCATAGCTCAACTGGGCACCGTTGCGGACGCTTGCGCCCGCGCAGGGGCCGGCATTGCGGTCGACCAGAGTGACCTGATGCCCGGCCTTGCACAGCATGTAGGCCGAGGCGACGCCAACGACGCCCGCCCCGATCACGGCGACGCGCGCCATGTCAGCCGTTGTCCCGGAGGATGACGGTCAGTTCGATCTCGACCGGCACACCGCGGGGCAGGGAGGCCATGCCCATCGCCACGCGGGCATGGGCGGCCCGGTCGCCGAAGATGTCGCGCAGCAGCTCGGACGCGCCGTCGATCACCTTGCCGTGCTGGGTGAAATCGGGCGTTGCCGCCACGTATCCGCCAAGCCGGACGAAGCCTTCGACAAGGTCCAGCGACCCGCAGATCGCCTCGACCTGCGCAAGCGCGTTCAGCAGGGCGCAGCGGGCGCAGTCGCGGCCCTGTTCGATCGTCACATCGGCGCCCGAGGCTGCCGACCATCATCACCTTGCCGTCCTGCAGGGGCACCTGCCCGGAGACGGTGACGGTATTGCCATGGCGCACCGCGCCGCGAAACGCGCCCGGTGGGGTCGAGGCAGCCGGAAGCACGAGGCCAAGCGCGGCCAGTTTCTCAGAAACGTTCATGTCGGATCCAATCCGTTGAGGGTGTCGGCTAGTCGTCGGCGCCGCAGCAGGCGCGCACGAAATCGTTGACGATGGCGCGGTCGAGCCGCGACAGTCGGTACTCGGGATGCCATTGCAGGCCGACGCAATAGCTTTCGGTCAGCCCCTCGATGGCCTCGGCCACGCCGTCGGGCGCAACCGCGGAAACAACGAAGCTGCCGCTGCCGCCGATGCCCTGCCGGTGCAGGCTGTTCACCTCTGCGGTTGCGGCCTGCGCCAGCCCGGCAAGCCCGGTGCCGGGCGCGATGGCGATCCGGTGTCCGAAACGGTCGGGCACCGCGAAGGGCAGGTGCTCTGCCGCGGCTTCGATCTCGTCCGGAATGCTGTCGATCAGCGTGCCGCCAAGGGTCAGGCCGATCATCTGCATGCCGTTGCAGATCCCCAGCAGCGGGCGGCCCGCATCCAGCGCGGCGCCGATCAGCGCCATCTCGAAATCGGTCCGAAGGGGTTTGACCGTGACGTTCGGGGTGCCGCCGGTGATCAGGAAGCCGCTGAAGCATTCCAGATAGCGCGGGATCTCCGCGATATCGTAGGAGAGGATCACCGGGATGCCGCCCGCCTCGCGGATGGCCTCGGCATAGTTCCGGCGCACGATGTACTGCGTTTCCGTCGAGCCGTCCCGCCCCGTCGTCGCAATCGGGCGTGATGGCGATCAGCGGCGCCCGCGCGGTCACGACAGCCACCGCGTGGCGATATCGACGTAGATGTCGACCACCTGGCGAGATCCGCTCTACGCTGGCGGTTTCGTTCGCCTGGCCGCTCATGCCCAGATCGCCGGGGCCGACGATGGCGAAGGGCACATCCAGACCTTCCAGAAGGATCGCACCGTCGCTGTAATAGGACACGCCCTTGATCTGCGGCGCATGGCCCGTTCGGCTGGCGATGGCCGCGGTGCAGGCGGCCACGAAATCGCTGTCCGAGGGTTCTTCCACCGCATGTTTGAAATCGGTGATTTCTAGCGAGACGCCCGCGGGCAGCACCGCTTCCAGCTGCGCCATCACCGTTTCGACCGCGATGCCGGGGCCGAACCGGACGTCGATCTCGGCAGAGCACCGGTCGGGCGTCACATTGACCGCGCTGCCGCCTTCGATCCTGCCCACGTTCACCGAGGGCGGCGTCAGCAGGGGATGCTCGGGCAGGTCCAGCGTCAGGCCGCGAAGGTCCGTCAGGAAATCGACCATCAGGTCGATGGCATTGATGCCCGCCGCGCCAGAGACATGCCCCAGCTCACCCTTGGCCGTGGCCTGCAGCCACAGGATCGCCTTTTCTACGACGATGATATCCAGCGTGCTGGGCTCGCCGCAGAGGAAGGCGCCGATTTCCGACTGGAAGCCGGATTTCACCAGATGGTGCGCGCCAAGGCAGTTGGCGCTTTCCCCAGCCGTGAAGGCCAGGATCACGTCGCCCGCAAGCGGCTCGGCGCGCCGGTTGATCCGGTCGGCGGCGGCGATGAAGGTCGCGACCGCCGATTTCATGTCCGAGGCGCCGCGCCCGCGCAGGCGATCATCGACAACATCGCCGGCGAAGGGCGGGAACTGCCAGTCCTGCTCGCCCACGGGGGTGGTGTCGAGATGGGCGGACAGCACCAGGGGCGGCTTGGCCCCGGTTCCGCGCACCCGACCGATCACATTGGCACGGCCCGGCAGGAACTCGTCAAGCTCGTGCTCGATCCCGAGGGCCGCAAGCTGGCGTGCCACCGCCTGCGCCACCGCAAGCTCGCCACCCGGCGGGTCGCAGCTGGGGATGCGGACCAGCTCTGCGGTGAAAGCGACGGCGTCGAACAAATCGGAATGAACCATGTCTCCCCTTTCCTCTCCACTTCGGGCTTCGGGGTAGCTACGGCATCCGTTCCGCAAACATAATCGGTAAAGCTTGCTTCATTTATCGGAATATGTGATAAATGGCGATGGACACCACCGCGCTGAAAAGTTTCCTGGCCGTTGCCGAGATGGGCAGCTTCACCGTGGCTGCGGCGCATCTGAACCTCAGCCAGTCGACGGTCAGCGGGCATATCCGGAAGCTGGAAGAAAGGCTTCAGGCGCAGCTTTTCAACCGCACGACACGGCGCTGTGAGCTGACCACGGCAGGCGAGGCCCTGTGCGTCCGCGCGCAGGAGGTGGTCGGCGCCGCCGACCGCCTGATCGAGGCTTTTGTGCCCAGCTACCTGGGCGGTGCGATCCGGCTGGGCATCCCCGAGGATTACCACCTGTTCCCGGCCATCATGGCCGCTATTCAGGAGTTTCTGGCCTCCGTGCCGAAGGTCTCCGTCAGCATCGACGCCAGCCTGTCCGAGCGCCACCGCAAGGGGCTGCGCGACGGCTATCTGGACCTTGCGGTGATGCGGCGCCCGGTCGGCCCGGATACCGACCCGACGCTTGCGCGCAGCCCGCTGGTCTGGATCGCGGATCCGGGCCTTGATCTGGACGGCGATGCGGCGATCCCTCTGGCCCATGTCAGCGGCCCCTGCCAGTACTTCCGCGCGGCCAGCGCGGTGATCGAGGCGGCGGGGGACCAGTGGCGGTCGGCCTGTTCCTGCAGCACGCTGGAAGGCGTGCGGGCCGGGGTCAGGTCCGGCCTTGGTGTCGGCGCGATGCCGATCGAGGATTGCACCGATCCATCGCTGATCCGGTCCCATCCGCGCCTGCCTCCGCTGCCGCAATTCAGCCTGATCGTCGAGGTTTCAAGCGTCGATCCCCCGGTGATCGTGCGCGCCCTTGCCGACAGGCTGCGGCGATTCGTCGGGCAGGTTGCCTGACGCGCCAGGCCGCCGTCCGGATGCCTCTCGCGGCCCGGGGCAGGGCCGGATGCCCGGTCTTGCTGCGGCGCGGCCCGGGCCCATTCCGGGCCGGGGAAAAGGACGGGCCGCCATTCACCGCCGACCCGGGCGGCCCCTGTTACAATTCGTAAGAATTGGGAAAACATCAGGAAAAAGTTGACCGCAAGCCTGAGCGGGTCCCACACTGGGTACAGAATCGTCCGCCATGGAGAAGGGCCCGGCCAACGGGTTCGGCGGAGGCCGGAAAGACCGGCGCAGGGAGGAAACGGATTGGCTCACATGGTTGAGGGCGCGGCTGGTCTGCGCTCCATTCCCGACTTGCTCAAGCGCAATGTCGCCGAGTTCGGCGGTGCCCCGGCGTACCGCGAGAAGGAATACGGGATCTGGCAAAGCTGGACCTGGTCCGAGACCGCGGAAGAGATCGAGGCGCTGGCGCTGGGTCTGCTGAACCTCGGCGTGAACGAGGGCGACTTCATCGCCATCATCGGGCGCAACCGGCCCACGCTCTACTGGTCCATGGTCGCCGCGCAGATGGTCGGGGCGGTGCCGGTGCCGCTCTATCAGGATGCCGTCGCCGAAGAGATGGAATATGTCCTGGGTCATTGCGGCGCGCGTTTCGTCATCGCCGCCGATCAGGAGCAGGTCGACAAGGTCATCGAGATCCAGGACGACCTGCACCAGTTCGAACACATGATCTACGTCGACCCGCGCGGTCTGCGGAAATACGACCACAGCGCCCTGCACCAGTTCGACCATGTGCAGACGCAGGGCCGCGCCGCGCGCGACGAATTCCTGCCGGAACTGGACCGGCGGCGGACGGGCCTTGGCTACGACGACACCTGCGTGATGCTTTACACCTCGGGCACCACCGGCAAGCCCAAGGGCGTGGTGCTGTCCAACCGCAATATCGTCGAGGCGGCCAAGTCCTCTGCCGAGTTCGACCACCTGAAACGCAGCGACGAGGTGCTGGCCTATCTGCCCATGGCCTGGGTCGGGGATTTCATCTTTTCCATCGGGCAGGCCTACTGGAAGGGCTTCTGCGTCAACTGCCCCGAAAGCGCCGACACGCTGATGACCGACCTGCGCGAGATCGCGCCCAGCTATTACTTTGCCCCGCCCCGGATCTTCGAGACGCAGTTGACGCAGATCATGATTAGGATGGAGGATGCCTCGCCGCTGAAGCAGCGGATGTTCAAGCACTTCATGGCCCATGCCCGCAAGGTCGGGCCGCGCATCCTGGACGGCAAGCCGGTGGGGGCGCTGGACCGGATGAAGTACCGGCTGGGCGAGTTCCTCGTCTACGGGCCGCTGAAGAATGCCATGGGCTTCAGCCGGGTGCGCGTGGGCTATACGGCGGGCGAGGCCATCGGGCCGGAGATCTTCGATTTCTACCGCTCGCTGGGGATCAACCTGAAGCAGCTTTACGGGCAGACCGAGGCCAGCGTCTTCATCACCGTGCAGCCGGACGGCGAGGTGCGCTCGGACACCGTGGGCGTGCCCGCGCCGGGGGTCGAGATCCGCATCGGCGACAGCGGAGAGGTCTACTACCGTTCACCCGGGACCTTCGTGGAATACTACAAGAACCCCGAGTCGACGGCGGACACCAAGGACCCGGAGGGCTGGGTGGCCACGGGGGACGCGGGCTTCATCGAGGAAGACAGCGGCCACCTGCGGATCATCGACCGCGCCAAGGACGTGGGCAAGATGGCGGACGGGGCGCTGTTTGCGCCGAAATACGTCGAGAACAAGCTGAAATTCTACCCCAACATCCTCGAGGCCGTGGTCTTCGGCGCCGGGCGCGACCGCTGCTGCGCCTTTTTGAACATCGACCTTTCGGCGGTGGGCAACTGGGCCGAGCGCAACAATATCGCTTATGCGTCCTACCAGGAGCTGGCGCAGCACCCGCAGGTGCTGGAGACGCTTCAGGCCCACGTCGAAGAGGTCAACGAAAGCATCGCGCAGGACGAGATGCTGTCCGGCTGCCAGGTGCACCGCTTCCTCGTGCTGCACAAGGAGTTGGACGCCGACGACGGAGAGCTGACGCGCACCCGCAAGGTCCGCCGCAAGGTGATCGGCGAGAAGTTCGAGGACCTGGTGACGGCTTTGTACGACGGATCGGAGTCCGTCTACACCGAGACCGAAGTGACCTACGAGGACGACCGCAAGGGCAAGATCAAGGCGACGCTGGCGGTGCGGGACGCAAAGACCTGGCCCGTCGCGCAGGCGAAGGTGGCGGCGGAATGACGAGCCGGACGCTCCCGTTGCGCGGATCGCAGGGCTTCGCCCGTTCGCGCCTCACACCGTCCCCCGGACGGTGTGTCGCCTGCGGCGAACCGGGGCTTACCCCACCATCCCGCAGGAGGTGGGGTCCGGGGGGCGCTACTGCCCGCGAGCCCACCGCCGGTTGCAGCTGTGGAGAGGGGTATTTGGGCCAAGAAGAAGCAGGGAGCCTGCGCATGAAGGACACCGAGGGCTACGTCACCGCCGACGGGCGGCAGATCGGCGGCACGCTGATGGAGATGCGCAATATCACGCTGAAGTTCGGCGGGCTGGTGGCGATCCAGTGATATCTCTTTCGACATCCGCGAGGGCGAGATCCGGGCGATCATCGGGCCGAACGGGGCGGGCAAGTCCTCGATGCTGAACATCATCAGCGGCTTCTACACGCCGACCGAGGGCGAGGTCTGGTACAAGGGCGAAAAGCGCCCGCCGATGAAGCCCTACGAGGTGGCCCGCATGGGTGTCGCGCGGACCTTCCAGAACATCGCGCTGTTCGAGGGGATGACGGTTCTGGACAACGTCATGACCGGGCGGCTCACGCATATGAAGGCGGGGATCGCGGCGCAGGCGCTGTGGTGGGGCAAGGCCCGCGACGAGGAAATGGAGAACCGCGCGCATGTCGAGCGGGTCATCGACTTTCTGGAAATCCAGCGCATCCGCAAGACCCCGGTGGGGCGGCTGCCCTACGGGTTGAAGAAGCGGGTGGAACTGGCGCGCGCGCTGGCCGCCGAGCCCTCGATCCTGCTGCTGGACGAGCCCATGGCGGGGATGAACGTCGAGGAGAAGGAGGACATGAGCCGCTTCATCCTGGACGTGAACGACGAGTTCGGCACCACCATCGCGCTGATCGAGCACGACATGGGCGTGGTCATGGACCTGTCCGACCGGGTGGTGGTCATGGATTACGGCAAGAAGATCGGCGACGGCACGCCCGACGAGGTGCGCGGCAACCAGGACGTCATCGACGCCTACCTGGGGGTGCCGCATGATTAAGGCGCGTCTTTTCGAACGCCATGCGGGCGGCTGCGTCGTTAGGGGCTCTGCCCCTCGGCCTCGATCCGTCCCCCGGACGGCTCGCCGCTGCGCGGACCGGCCTTCACCCCCGGGATATTTTTGGACAGAAGAATATGAAGGCCGGACGCCTTCGGGGAGAGGATCATGCTGAGAGACATCTTCATCACGCCCTTCGCGGACATGATCGAGGCACCGGATTTCTTCCTTCAGGTGCTATGGGAGGGGCTGGTCTCGGGCGTGCTTTACGCGCTGATCGCGCTGGGCTTCGTGCTGATCTTCCGGTCGAGCCGGATCTTCAACTTCGCGCAGGGCATCATGGTGGTCTTTGCCGCCCTGACGCTGGTGGGGCTGCATGCCTATGGCATCCCGGCCTGGATCGCCGTGGCGCTGACGCTGGGGGTGATGTTCGTGCTTGCGGTCAGCATCGAGCGGATCGTGCTCAGGCCGCTGGTCGGGCAGCCGGACATCATTCTCTTCATGGCGACCATCGGCATCACCCTGTTCCTGATCGGCGGCGGCGAGATCATCTTCGGCGGCGAGAACAAGGTGATGATCACCGGGGAACTGGGCATTCCCACCGGCGACACGGTGCTGGAGCCGCAGGGCGGGCTGCTGATCCTGCAGCACCTCGATATCACCGTGGTCGTGGTGGCGGTTCTGCTGGTGGCGGCGCTGCTGGCCTTCCTGAACTACACCCAGATGGGGCGCGCAATCCGGGCCCTGGGCGACGACCATCAGGCGGCGCTGTCGGTGGGCATCTCGTTGCAGACGGTCTGGGTGCTGGTCTGGTTCATCGCGGGCATCATCGCGCTGGTCACTGGCATCGCCTGGGGCGCGCGGGCCGGGGTGTCCTTCGCGCTGGAGGTGATCGCCTTCAAGGCGCTGCCGGTGCTGATGCTGGGCGGGCTCGAGTCGATCACCGGTGCGATCATCGGCGGGCTGATGATCGGCGTGCTGGAAAAGCTGTTCGAGATCTACTGGGGGCAGCCGCTGCTGGGCGGCAATACCGAGACATGGTTTGCCTTCGTGCTGGCGCTGATCGTGCTGCTGTTCCGCCCGCAGGGGCTGTTCGGCGAGCGGATCATCGAGCGTGTCTAGGATGGCTGTCCGACCGATCTTCGGACTGGAGGCGGTGAAGCCCGCCCGAGGGAGTGACAAGACGTGGCAAAGCTGATCGCAATCCTCAACGTGGTGGCCTGGGCAGGGTTCTGGGCCTTTGGATACCTCGCCTTGACGACGCCGCCGGAAGAGGGCTCGCGGATGGTTGCCGCGCTGCTTCTGGCCTCGGTGGGCGCGGCCGCGGGACTGTGGGCCTATTTCTGGATTGTGCGGCATTCGGAGCGGTCGGGCTATGCCCGGCCCTCGGGCAGCCGGGCGCGGTTCGAGGTCGATGCCGGGCTGGAGCAGGCGCAATGACCAGGGCGATGCGCGAGAGCCGGGCGCGACCGAGGCGGCAGACCGACCCGGGCGTGGCGGATATCGCGCGGGGCGCCAACGGGCTGGGCGAGGATGGCGCTAGCGCGGTGCATCCCGTGGCGGGGCTGGTCTCGGCCAGTGTCAACGGCGCCATGGCGGTCGGGCTGACCGGGGCGGCGCTGACGCTGGGCATGATGGCGCGGGTCATGAGCCTTGGCGCCATGGTGCGGCGCGGCCCCCGGGACGGGGGTGTGGAATGACGGCGGCGCCCGCTGCCTTGCGGGTCCGGGCCTGACCGCCGCGAAACCGGCGCGCCGCGCGCATCTGGGCGGGCAGCGGGCCGCAAACCGGGCCGGAGGATGACGGCGGGGCCGGGCAGAGGCCCGGCCTGCGGAAGAACAGGCTGGCCGGGAGGGCCGGCAAAGGGAGGAAGACGCGATGCTCTATCGCACGGCGGGACAGTTCAAGACGACGTATCAGGCGGACCAGGCGCTGTTCCCGGTGCGGCAGGATGCCTTTCTGCTGGGGGTGATCCTGCTCTTTGCCTGGGTGATCTTTCCGCTGACGGCCAGCGAGTTCGCCTTTCAGACGCTGCTGATCCCGATCCTGATCTACTCGCTGGCCGCGCTGGGGCTGAACGTGCTGACGGGCTATGCCGGGCAGCTGTCGCTGGGCACGGCGGCCTTCATGGGGGTCGGCGCCTATGCCTGCTACAAGCTGATCACCATCATGCCGTGGATGAACCCGATCGTGGCGATCCTGCTGTCGGGTGTCTTCTCGGCGGGGATCGGGGTGGCCTTCGGCATCCCCAGCCTGCGCATCAAGGGGTTCTATCTGGCCATCGCCACGCTGGCGGCGCAGTTCTTCCTTGTCTGGCTGTTCGAGAAATGGGCCTGGCTTTACAACTACAACGCCTCGGGGGCGATCCAGGTGCCGAACCTCGATATCTTCGGGCTCTATGTCTCGGGGCCGCAGGCCAGTTCCATCGTGCAGTATTACGTGGTGCTCTTCATCGTCTGCCTGCTGACCATGCTCTGCATCAACCTGACGCGGGGCACGCTGGGCCGGACGTGGAAGGCGACGCGGGACATGGACATCGCCGCCGAGCTGATCGGCATCAACCTGATGAAGTCCAAGCTGACCGCCTTTGCCGTGTCCTCCTACATCGTCGGAGTTGCCGGGGCGCTCTTCGTCTTCATGTGGCGCGGCGCGGCAGAGCCGAACCTCTTCGACATCCCGCTGTCCTTCCGCATCCTCTTCATCGCGATCATCGGGGGGCTTGGGTCGATCATGGGCAACTACCTTGGCGCCATCCTGATCGTCGGCCTGCCGGTGGTGCTGAACCCGGTGCCGAACGCGCTGGGGATCCCCATCGACAGCGCCACGGTGGAGCATCTGAACATCATGATCGTGGGAAGCCTGATCGTCTTCTTCCTGATCGTGGAACCGCACGGGCTGGCACAGCTGTGGCGGCTGATCCGGGAGAAGCTGATCATCTGGCCCTTCCCGCATTGATGGCGGGCCTGTCCGGCCGGGACCGGGACCGCCAGGGGACCGCCCGGGGCCGGAGGCGCCGCAGGCCATGGCGGGTTGCAAACCCACCCGACGGTGCGCCGCAGCCGGCGCGCCCAAGACCAAAGACGATACGCAAGCATTCTCAGGGAGGAGAAAGACTATGACACGTTTCACGAAACTGGCCGTCGCCGCCGTGGTGGCGGGACTGACGGCGGGGTCCGCCCTTGCGGAAGAGCTTTACCTGCCGAACCTCGCCTACCGGACCGGCCCCTTTGCCGCCACCGGCATTCCGCTGATGAACGGGCAGGCGGACTACATGGCGATGCTGAACGCCCGCGACGGCGGCATCGGCGGCGTCATGGTCAATGCCGAGGAATGCGAGACCGGCTATTCCACCGAGAAGGGCGTGGAATGCTACGAGAAGACCAAGGGGCAGGCCATCGTGACCCAGCCCTGGTCCACCGGCATCACGCTGCAGGTGCTGCCGAAGTCCAATGTCGACGAGATCCCGATCCTTGCCTCGGGCTACGGCTTCAGCCCGATGATGCAGGGCGAGACCTTCCAGTGGGCCTTCAACACGCCGGGCGGCTACTGGGATGCCGCCGACATGATCATCCAGTACCTCGAGGGGCAGGGCTCGCTGGAGGGCAAGAAGATCGTGCACCTGCATCTCGACCACCCCTTCGGGAAAGAGCCGCTGCCGGTGCTGGAGCAGCTGGCCGAGGAGAAGGGCTTCGAGCTGGTGCCGATCCCGGTCGGCCTGAAGGAGATGCAGAACCAGTCGGCGCAGTGGTTGCAGATCCGCCGCGAGCGGCCCGACTACGTGGTCATGTGGGGCTGGGGCGCGATGAACGCCGGAGCCGTGACCGAGGCGGTGAAGACCAAGTTCCCCATGGAGAACTTCATCGGCGTCTGGTGGGCCGGGCATGACGCCGACCTGCGGCTCGTCGGAGAAGAGGGCAAGGGCTACAAGTCGATCTCGTGGTCGATCCCGAACCTGGATGCACCGGTCTATGCGGATGTGCAGAAGCATGTCATCGACGCGGGCCTGTCGAAGACCGACGCGGAAGAGATGAAGGGCGTGTTCTACGGACGCGGCATGCTGATCTCGGCGATCCTCGCCGAGGGTGTGATCTCGGCGCAGAAGCACTTCGAGACCGATGTGATCGATGCCAAGCAGCTGCGCTGGGGCACTGGAGAACATCGACATGACCGAGGCCCGGATCGAGGAGCTGGGGCTGACCGGCATGATCGCGCCCTTCAAGACCTCCTGCAACAACCACACCGGGCATTCGGGTGGCTGGATCATGGAGTGGGACGGCGAGAAGTTCGTGCAGGCCTCTGACCACCTGACGCCGGATATCGAGAGCTACCGCGCCCTGGCGGTGGAGAAGGCCGCCGAATACGCCGAGGCCAACGCGCCCTGGCCGGTGAACGACGACTGCGCGGCAGCGAACTGACACGGGCGGCCCGGCGGCGGGAGACCTCGCCGCCGGGTGCCAAAGGGCCTTGGGAAGGCCCTTCGGCCCCGTCGCGCCCTGCTTCGGCGCTGCGTTTTGCGGCGCTCGGGCGCAGGGGTATTTGGACCAAGAAGAAGCACGAAGGTCGCGTTCCCGCGGCGAGGAGGGGTGCCATGCCGGACAGCACGAAGTCAGACGAGGTCCTGCTGGACGTCAACAATATCGAGGTGATCTACAATCACGTCATCCTCGTGCTGAAGGGTGTGTCGCTGTCGGTGAAGACCGGCGGGATCACCGCGCTGCTGGGCGGCAACGGGGCGGGCAAGACGACCACGCTGAAGGCGATTTCGAACCTGCTGCATTCCGAGCGGGGCGAGGTGACCAAGGGCTCCATCCTCTACAAGGGCGAGCGGGTGCAGGATCTGGACCCGGCGGCGCTGGTCAAGCGCGGGGTGATCCAGGTGATGGAGGGGCGGCATTGCTTCGGCCATCTGACGGTGGAGGAGAACCTTCTGACCGGCGCCTATACGCGGCGCGACGGCAGGGGCGCGGTCGAGGCCGACCTGCAGATGGTCTACGATTACTTTCCCCGGCTGAAGGAGCGGCGGAAGTCCCAGGCCGGCTATACCTCGGGCGGGGAACAGCAGATGTGCGCCATCGGGCGGGCCCTGATGTCGCGGCCCCAGATGGTGCTGCTGGACGAGCCGTCCATGGGGTTGGCGCCGCAGCTGGTGGAGCAGATCTTCGAGATCGTGAAATCGGTGAACGAGAACGAGGGCGTGTCCTTCCTGCTGGCCGAACAGAACACCAATGTGGCGCTGAAATACGCGCATTCGGGCTATATCCTGGAGAACGGGCGCGTGGTGATGGAGGGGCCTGCCAAGGAGCTGCGCGAGAACCCGGATGTGAAGGAATTCTACCTCGGCATGTCGGACGAGGGGCGCAAGTCCTTCCGCGACGTGCGATCCTATCGCCGCCGCAAGCGTTGGCTTGCCTGAAGCGAAAGGAGCAGGTGGCATGGCATTGACGCGGGCGGCGCGGGGCGTCGAGGGATTGATCGAACGGGCGTTCCGGCGCGAGGGGCGGCCCATGCTGAAGGCCTATCGCGGCTATGCCGAGCCGGGCGGGCTGGTCCTGCAGGGCCGTGTGGTCAGCGCCGTCCGGCGGGCGGCGCCCGAGGCGGACCAGACGCGCTGGACGAATTTCAGGCAGATGCTGTCGCTGTTCCTGACCTCGGAGGTGCGCGACGTGCGCGTGCGCGCCGAGGGGGTCGAGGCGCTCTCCGATGCCGAGGGCTACGTGCGCCTGCACGTGCCGCGCGCGCCCGACCACGCGGGCTGGGTGCATGTGGCGGCGGAGCTGGCGGAGGGCGGCGACGACCCGGTGCCGATGCCGGTTCTGGTGCCGCAGGCCGAGGCGCGCTTCGGCGTGATTTCCGACATCGACGACACGGTCCTGCGCACCGGGGCACATTCGCTGCTGCGCAATCTGTGGACCACCTTCACCGGCAATGCCCTGACGCGAGAGGTCTTTGACGATGCCATCGCTCTGATGCGCCGGTTGCACGAGGGTGGGCGCAATCCGGTCTACTACGTCAGTTCGTCGCCCTGGAACCTGTTTGCCTTCCTCGAGAAGATCTTCGACCGCGCCGGGCTGGTGCCGGGGCCGATGTTCCTGCGCGATCTGGGGGTGTCGGACCGGGGGCTGATCGGGGCCGGGCATGGCGATCACAAGGGCGCCTCGATCGACGCGATCCTCGGCGCCACGCCGGGGCTGCGGTTCTGGCTGATCGGCGACACCGGGCAGAAGGATGCCCTTGTCTACCGCGACGCGGTGGCGCGGCACCCGGGGCGGATCGGCGGGGTGATCCTGCGGCAGGCGTCGGGGCGGGTCTCTGCCCGGACCCGCGCCGCGATGGACGAGATCGGCGCGGGCGGAGTGCCCGTGGCCGTTGTGGCTTCATTCGACGACCTCGGCGCGGCGGTGCTGCCGGGGGATCAGGAAGGGGAAGGCGATATGAGCAGCTATTTCGACGCTCTGGAGACGCGCAGCCGGGACCAGCGCGCGGCGGCGCAGCTGGAGGCGCTGAATGCGCAGCTGGCGCGGAACGGTCAGCAGGCGGTCGCGGATCTTGCAGAGCTGGCGGCCCTGCCGGTGCTGCGCAAGTCGGATCTTGTGGCGCGGCAGGCCGGGCAGCCGCCCTTCGGGGGGCTGCCGGTGTCGAACCTCGCCCATGTCTTCCAGTCGCCGGGGCCGATCTACGAACCGGGCGGCACCAGCCACGACTGGTGGCGCATGGGCCGCTTCCTGCACGCCTGCGGGATCGGCGCGGGGGACATCGTGCAGAACTGTTTCGGCTACCACCTGACGCCCGCCGGGATGATCTTCGAGAACGGCGCGCGGGCGGTCGGCGCCGCCGTGCTGCCCGCCGGCACCGGCCAGACCGAGTTGCAGGCCCGCGCCGCGCGCGACGTCGGCGTGACGGCCTATGCGGGCACGCCGGATTACCTGAAGGTGATCCTGGAAAAGGCCGACGCACTGGGCTACGCGCTGGGGATCACCCGGGCGGCGGTGGGGGGCGGTGCGCTGTTCCCCTCGCTTCGGCAGTGGTACGCGGATCGCGGCATCGCCTGCCTGCAGTGCTACGCGACCGCCGATCTTGGCAATGTCGCCTATGAGAGCGCGGCGATGGAGGGGATGATCCTCGACGAGGGGGTGATCGTCGAGATCGTGACCCCCGGCACCGGCGACCCGGTGCCCGAGGGCGAGGTGGGCGAGGTCGTGGTGACCACGCTGAACCCCGACTACCCGCTGATCCGCTTCGCCACCGGCGACCTGAGCGCCGTGATGCCCGGCGAGTCGCCCTGCGGACGGACCAACACCCGCATCAAGGGCTGGATGGGTCGCGCCGACCAGACCACCAAGATCAAGGGCATGTTCGTGCGGCCCGAGCAGGTGGCGGAGCTGGTCGCGCGCCATGCCGAGGTGGCGCGGGCGCGGGTCGTGGCCTCTCGGGATGGCGAGACGGACGTGATGACGGTGCGAATCGAGACCGAGGCGGCCGATGCGGCGGCCTATGAAAAGAGCATCGCCGAGATCCTGAAGCTGCGGGGCGCGGTAGAGCTTGTGCCGCTCGGCGGATTGCCGCGCGACGGTCTGGTGATCGAGGACGCGCGCAGCTACGACTGAGGGGCCTGTCAAGCCTCTGCCCGCGCTGTGAAATTTCCCGTTGACGCGGTGGGTGGTCGCGGAATGGCGGGGCAGGGGGCGGCCCCTGGGCTCGCTTGCGGCGCTTGTCCTGCGGGACATGCCGGGTAGGCTATCGGAAACGCCCCGATTCATGAGGTATTTGTCATGCGTATTCCGACACTTGCGGCCATGGCCCTGATTGCGGCCTCGCCCGCGCTCGCCGAGGGCGACGCGCTGGTGATCGGCAACAGCCGTTACAGCGCCATGCAGACCCTGTTCGGCGCGGCGCGGGTGGCGGCCTCGGCGCAGGCCATGCGCGACAAGGGCTTCGACGTGGCCGAGGTGCAGGACGCCGACGCCCCGGCCATGCGCGAGGCCTTCGGGGCCTTCGCCGAGATGCTGGCAGAGGACGCGGGCGGGCCGGTGGTGATCGTGCTGGCCGGTGCCTTCCTGCATGGGACCGGCGGCGCCTACCTGCTGCCGGTCGAGGACGACGGCGCGATCGATGAGGCCCGCGTGCTGACAGAGGCCTTCCCGCTGGACGCGGCGCTGAGCGTTCTGGAGCAGTACCCCGGGCGCGCTTTCCTGATCCTTGGCGAATCGGCGGCAGAGCCCGAGGTCGGCCCCTGGCTGCGTCTGGGTGCCGGGGATCTGGACATTCCGCAGGGCGTCACCGTCCTGCGCGGTCCGGCGGCGGATGTGGCGCGCTACGCGGCGCGCGACCTTGCGCGGGCCGGGCGTCTTCTGTCGCGCGCCGCGGCGGACTATGCGCTGACGCTGGAAGGCTATGCGCCACAGGATCTTGTGATCGTGCAGCCCGAAGAGGCAGGCGCCCCGCAGGGCGCGACCGAACCGCCGCTGCCCGACCCCGAGGCGCCGGAAGCCGAAGCGCCCGAACCCGCTCCGGAACCGGAGGCCCCCGCCGTCGACCCCGAGGACGAGCTTGCCCGGAACCTTGCCCAGGGCGCCGATACGGCAGAGGGCTACGACGCCTATCTTTCGCGCTTCCCCGAGGGCGCCTTTGCCGGTGCCGCGCGGCAGCGGCTGAAGGCCATCGAAGACGAACCCTTCTACCAGCAGCGCCGGGCGGAAGAGCAGCTGGAACTGGACCGCGAGGCGCGGCGCGCGGTGCAGCGCGACCTGACCATGCTGGGCTTCGACACGCGCGGCATCGACGGCATCTTCGGCTCTGGCACGCGCGGTGCCATCAAGGCGTGGCAAAAGGATGAGGGGGTCGAGACCTCGGGCTACCTGACCGCCGGGCAGATCGCCACCATCGACACCCGGGCCGCGGCCCGCGCCGCCGAACTGGAACGCGAGGCGGAACAGCGGCAGGCCGAACTGGAGCGGCAGGACCGGCTGTTCTGGGGCGACATGCAGGGCCGGGGTGACGAGGCCTCTATCCGCGCCTATCTCGAACGCTTCCCGGACGGCGCCTTTGTCGAGGACGCCCGCGCGCTCTTGCGGGAGATCGAGCGGCAGCGCGAAGAGCGCGCCGCCGCCTCTGACCGCCGGGCACGGGAGCGCGCCGAGGCGGGCGGCACGGTCGAGGCCTACCGCGATTACCTGGAAACCTTCCCGGGCGGTGCCTTCGCCGCCGAGGCGGAAAGCCGTGTCCGGCGGCTGGAGCAGGAAAGCGGGCGCGTGCAGGACGTGGCCGTGGCGCGTCAGGAAGAGGCAGAGCTGAACCTCAACGCCGTGGCGAAGCGGCTGGCCGAGGCCCGGCTGTCGCAGCTTGGCCTGCCGGTGGGCGAGGTCGACGGTCGCTTCGACGAAGACACCCGCCGCGCCCTGCGCCGCTATCAGGAAACGCGGGGCCTGCGGGTGTCAGGGTATTTTGACGAACAGACCGTGGTCCGGCTGCTGGCGGATGGGGTTCTGGGCAACGACTGAGGGCAAAGGCGTCGGGTCGCGATTCGCCTGCGGCCCGCCCGGGACCGGGTGCGGCGGGTCACTGGCCCACCCCGCCGCTTGCCGCCCGGGGCCCCGGGGCCATCGGGCGCCGGGGCGATCGGGCCGGAGCGTTCGGGTATGGCATACAGGCAAAACAAAACCCGCTTGCCGGAGGCAGGCGGGTTCTGGAGATGTTCGCTCTGGGCGGTCGTTCAGCCCTGACGGGCCTTGAACTTACGCTGCGTCTTGTTGATCACGTAGACGCGGCCCTTGCGGCGCACAACGCGGCAGTCGCGATGGCGGTTCTTGAGCGAGCGGAGCGAGTTGGCGACTTTCATGTCGTCTCTCCCGATATCGCGGCGCGCGAGCGCCTGGTTAAGGCCCGTGCCCCGCCCCGTGCGCCTGACAGGCGCGCCCCGGGCGGGGCGGTGAATTCCATGGTGGGCGATACTGGGATCGAACCAGTGACCCCTTCGATGTCAACGAAGTGCTCTACCGCTGAGCTAATCGCCCTATGGCCGGTGTGGTCTGCGCGCCCCTGAAAGACAGAGGCGCGGAGTTTTCCGCGCCGGTGCAGCGCTCTATAAATAGGTTCCGGGGTGGGATCAAGGGCTTTTGGCAAACAAAGAAATCAGTCTATGATCGCCCATCACAAGGAGCCGGGATGCCACAGACCGCTTACCATCTGCATCTGCCCGAAGCCCACACGTCGCGCGTGGTTTTCGCCTCTCCGCACTCGGGCCGCGACTATCCCTGGACCTTCCTGCGCACTACCGTTCTGGACGAACACAGCATCCGCACCTCTGAAGATGCCTATGTGGACAGGCTGTTCGACTGTGCCCCGCACTTCGGGGCGCCCTTGCTGCGGGCCGGCGCGCCGCGTGCCTACGTCGACCTGAACCGCGCCGCGGACGAGCTGGACCCGGCGCTGATCGACGGGCTGAAGCGTGGCGGTCACAACCCCCGGGTCGCCAGCGGGCTGGGCGTGGTGCCGCGCGTCGTGGCGAACGGGCGGGCGATTTATCGCGGCAAGCTGTCCCGGGTCGAGGCGGACAAGCGAGATCGCCCGGATTTGGGCGCCTTACCACGAGCGGCTGCACTTGCTGCTGCGACAGGCGCACGAGCGATTCGGCGAGGCGGTGCTGATCGACTGTCACTCGATGCCGCATGAGGCGCTGGACGGCGCCACCCGGGGCGGCGGTGCCCGGCCCGAGATCGTGATCGGCGACCGCTTCGGGGCCTCGGCCTCGCCCGGGATCGTCGCACGGGTCGAGGCGGCCTTTGTCGAGGCGGGTTTCGTGGTGGCGCGCAACGTGCCCTTCGCGGGCGCCTATACGACCCAGCACTACGGGCGCCCCTCGCGCGGGCAGCATGCGGTGCAGGTGGAAATCGACCGTTCGCTTTACATGGACGAACAGCGCATCCGGTAGAACAAGGATTTCCACACCATCCGGCGCGTGTTGCGCGGTGTCGTCTCGGACATCGCGGCGCTTGGCGCCGGAGAGCAGCGGATGGCGGCAGAGTAACCGCCTCCACGACGGCGGTACGGACCGCCGGGGCCTTGGCCTTTCCCGGGTACAGGCAGACAGGCGGTTGTCGGTTTGGGCTGCTGTGGGCCGTGACAGGGCGTAGTGCGATCAGCCCCGGCGCGCGCCCGGTGGCAAAGCGAGGCGCCAGCACCGTCCCGGGGCCAAAGCAGACCAGCGGGCCCGGAAATTCCGCTTGCTGTCTTACGGCGCGCTGGGGAACAGCCGGTCCAGAGCGGCATCGAGCGGCGCGGCGTCGTGCAGGCTCAGCCGGACCGGCAGGGCCAGCACCTTGCCCCGGAACTCTGGCGGCAGGCGGACCGCGTCCTTCTCGGTGGTGACAAGCTGCGCGCCCATGCGGGCGGCGTCGTGCTCCAGCCGGGCCAGAAGCGCGGGCGCCAGCCGCTGGTGGTCGTCCAGCGAAACCGTCTGGCGCAGCTCGGCGCCCAGCCCGCGCAGGGTGGCGAAGAACTTCTCGGGGTGGCCGATCCCGGCGAAGGCCAGCGTCGGCAGGCCCTCCCAGTCCATGCCGGTCTGAAGCGGCTCAAGGCGGCCTGTCAGATGCGGCACCGGGATGCGCGCCCCCCATGTGGCGGCAAAGCGGTCCTGTGCGGCGGGAGCGCCGATGGACAGCAGCAGGTCGGCGCGCCTCAGGCCCCGGTCCACCGGCTCGCGCAGCGGCCCGGCGGGCAGGCAGCGCCCGTTGCCGAACCCCGCCGCCGCATCGACCGTGACCACCGTCAGGTCGCGGGGCAGGGCGGGGTTCTGCAGGCCGTCGTCCAGCAGGATGCAGTCGGCGCCCGCCGCCTCGGCCTCTGCCGCGCCTTTCGCGCGGTCCTTGGCCACCCATGTCGGCGTGAAGGCGGCCAGCAGCAGCGGCTCGTCCCCGGTCTCGTCGGCGCTGTGATCGGCCACGCGGACCGGGCCTTCCAGCCGACCGCCGTAGCCGCGCGAGACGACGTGCGCCGTCACCCCGCGCGCCGCCAGCCGCTGCGCGAGGGCGATCACCGTGGGCGTCTTGCCGGTGCCGCCCGCATTGACGTTGCCGACGCAGATCACCGGCACGCCGGGGCGGTGGCTGGGCAGCCGCGCCACCCGCCGCGCAGTGGCGGCGGCGGTCAGGGCCCCTAGCGGGGCCAGCAGGCGGGCCTGCCGGGCGGGGTGCTCGGGGTCGGTGTTCCAGAAGGCGGGCGGGCGCATGTCAGGCAGACCTCCGGGCGTCCAGCGCCTCTCCGACCAGGGCCAGCACCTCGTCCACCAGCGCCGCCCGAGACGAGATCACGTCCCAGCCCGCGTGGGCCATGCTGGCCGCCTGATCCGGTGCCACGAGATGCGAGACCGCCGTACCCAGAGAGTCGGCGTCGCGCACGATGCGCGCCGCGCCCGCCTCGACCAGCAGCGAATAGGCATCGAGATATTTGCCCACGTTGGGGCCGTAGAGAATCGCGGCGCCCAGCGAGGCGGCCTCGAAGGGTCCTGACCACCGGCCCTCGGCACCAGAGAGCCGCCAAGGAAGGCCAGAGGCGCCAACCGGTACCAGAGCCCAAGCTCGTCCGGCGAGGCGGCCAGAAGGATCTGCGTGTACTCGTCGGGCATGTCGCCGTTTTCCCAGTCGCAGACCCGCATCTGCGAGGCCCGCACGGCGCGGGAAATCAGCGCCTCGTCCCGCGGGCTGGCGGGTACGGCGATCAGCAGCAGCCGGTGCGCAAGGCGCACGGCGTGGCGGTGGGCAGCGAGAACGTCGCCGATCTCTTCGGCGCGCAGATGCGCGGCCAGCCAGACCGGGCGCCCGGTCAGGGTTGCGGCCAGTTCCGCGTGCAGGCGGTCCGGGCAGTCCAGCGGCGGCGGGGTGTCCAGCAGCGGCGCGGCGTCGTGCAGGATGGGGCCGGTGACCCCCATGCGGCGCAGCCGCCGCGAGGCCGCGTTGCCCTGCGTGAAGACATGCGAAAACAGCGACAGCGCGCCGCTTGCCGGATCGGGCAGCCAGCGCGGGGCCGCGGTGGGCCAGGCCGCGTCGGCAGCGTCCAGCCCGATGATCGTGCAGCCCTGCGTCGCGGTGGCGTGCAGCAGGGCGGGCCGCAGCGACTGGCTGGCCCAGAGCAGCACGTCGGGCTTCAGCTGCGACACGAAGGCCTCGCAATCGGTCAGCTGTTCGCGGGGCAGCGCGACCTGTGTCGCCTCGGGCTGCGGGGGGATCTCGCCGCTCTGGACGACGGTGACCTCGGGCCGCTGCAGGCGCAGGCGGGCGCAGAGGCTGGCAAGGGCGCGGCCCCGGCGGGCGCTGTCCGCATGGGCCCAGACCAGCGGGCCGGGCGGGCGGCGCAGCGGTTCGGGAGAGGCGGCGCTTGCGGCGCCGCCCCGGGCATAGGTCAGGTAGGCCGTCAGGCTGAGCGCGCGGCGCGAGGGAGAGGCGGCAGGGGGCTTCAACGCGGGTCCTTGTCTGCCCGAAGGGTTCGGTCGGGCACAATGCCATGCCCGCGCGCCGGTGAAAAGGCCCGCCCCGGGGCGGGCGCGGCGCCTGTGCGGGGCTAGGGTCCGGCCTGCTGGACCGGCGGGCAGGCTGGGCCCAAGCCCCGTGCAGGGCGGCCTGTCAGCCCAGCTCCTCGGTCGAGGAGGTCTCTTGCTCTTCTTCCCGCAGGCGGTGCAGGTGGGCGATGAAATAACGCATGTGGGCATTGTCCACGGTGCGCTGCGCCTCTGCCTTCCAGGCGTTGTAGGCGCTGTCGTAATCCGGGAAGATGCCGACGATATGGATGTCGTCCACGTCGCGAAAGACCGATTTGGTCGGGTCGACGAGTTCGCCGCCAAAGACGAGGTGAAGACGTTGCATGGCAGACCGGCCCCCTTGCGCGTTGCTGCTGAGGGCGACCCTAGCCTTCCCGGCCCGCCGGTCAAGGCTGGCGTCCTGCCAGGCCTGACAAGGCCTTTCCGGGTGCCGCGATATCGGGCAGGCGCCTCAGATCAGCCGGTCGAGAAGGTCGCCGTGCAGCGTCGCGTTCGCGGCCAGCACCCCGTCGGTCTGCGGGTGCGCATTGTTGAACCGCAGCGGCGCGCCGCGCCGGTCGGTGACCTGCGCCCCGGCCTCTGACAGGATCAGCGCCCCGGCGGCGATGTCCCACTCCCGGGTCGGGCGCAGGGTCAGCATGGCGTCATAGCGTCCCTCGGCCACGAGGCTGAGCCGATAGGCCAGCGAGGGCCGGTGCGCGCGGGTCATGCCGGGCACCCCGCCGGGCCAGTTCCCGGTCTCGAAGGTGGGTTTCTTGGCAAGGATCGTGCCGCCCTCGGCGCTGGCACGGCGGGTGACCGCGATGGGCGCGCCGTTCAGCCGGGCACCCGCGCCTTCGGCGGCGGCGTAAAGCCGGTCGAGCAGCGGCAGGTAGACCACGGCGGCGCGGATTCGGCCCTGCTCGGCCACGGCGATGGAATGCGCCCATGTCTTCTCGCCGTCGATGAAGCTGCGGGTGCCGTCGATGGGATCGACGATGAAGACCCGCTTGGCGCCCAGCCGGGCGGCTGTGTCGGGGCTTTCCTCGCTGAGCCAGCCATAGTCGGGCCGGGCACTGCCCAGAACCCGGTGCAGCAGGGTGTTCACCGCCAGGTCGGCGCGGGTGACGGGGCCTGCGCCCGCGTCCTTGTAGCGGACGTCCAGCGGTTCCGACAGGTAGGCGCGGGCGGTGTCCCCGGCCCGCCGCGCGGCATCGATCAGGAGGCTGAGATCACTCTCCGGCAAGCGTCAGCCCCTCGACGAGCAGCGAGGGCACGACACGGGTCAGCCAGGGCCGGGCGTCATTGGCGGGCACGATCGAGGCCAGCATCTGCCGCAGGTTGCCCGCGATGGTCACGCCGGACACCGGGTAGGCGGGCTGGCCGTTCTCGATCCAGACCCCCGCCGCCCCGCGCGAATAGTCGCCGGTGTTGGGGTTGATGGTCGAGCCGATCATCGAGGTCACCAGCAAGCCGGTGCCCATCTGCGCCATCAGCGCCTCGCGGCTTTGCTCGCCCTGGGTCAGCGACAGGTTCCGGGTCGAGGGCGAGACCCCGCCCGCCACCGAGCGCACCGCGTTGGCGGTGCTGTCCAGCCCCAGCTTGCGGGCATTGGCAAGGTCGAGGGTCCAGCCCGTCAGCACGCCGTTCTCGACCAGCGCGCGGGGCCGCGTCGCCAGCCCCTCGGCGTCGAAATGGCGCGAGGCGCTGCTGCGCGGCTTCCACGGATCCTCGTGCAGGCTGAGGCCCGCGGGCAGAACCGGCTGCCCCAGCGCGTCGCGCAGCCAGGACGCGCCCCGGGCGATCTGCGCGCCGTTGATGGCGGCGACAAGGTGGCCGATCAGCGAGGAAGAGATGCGCTCGTCGAAAAGCACCGGGTAGGCGCCGGTCTTCGGCTTGCGCGGGCTCAGGCGTTCGACCGCGCGGCTGGCGGCGGTGGTGCCGATCTCTTCGGGGCTGCGCAGATCGGACTGGAAGACCCGTGCGTCGCCGTCATAGTCGCGCTCCATCCCCGTGCCCTCACCGGCGATGGCCACGCAGGAGGTATAGCGCGAGGACCGCCGGTAGTGCCCGGCAAAGCCGTTGGTGGCGGCCAGCGCGATCTCTTGCGCGCTGTAGCCGGCGGTGGCGGATTGCACCTGCGTCACGCCCGCGTTGGCCAGCGCGGCGGCCTCGGCCCGGCGGGCGTCGTCCTGAAGCGCGGCGGGATCGGGTTCGGGGGCCGGGTCGTGCAGCTCCAGCCCGCTTGCGTCGCGGGTCCGGGCCAGCTGCGCCGGATCGGCGAGGCCCAGATAGGGGTCTTCGGGCGCCTCGCGGGCCATGGCGACGGCGCGTTCGGCCATGGCGGCCAGCGTCTCGGGGCGCGCGTCAGAAGACGAGACCACGGCGGCACGCTTGCCCAGAAGCACGCGCAGGCCGATGTCGGTGCCCTCGGCGCGCTCTGCCTGCTCCAGCCTGCCGCCGCGCACGTCGATGGACAGCGCGGTGCCCGACAGCGCGATGGCATCGGCAGCGTCTGCCCCGGCCCGGCGGGCGGCGTCGATCAGCTGTTCGGCAAGCGAAAGGGGCGTCTGCGGCATGGGGAACCTCGGGCTTGGGACTGCTTCCGAGGTAGGCCGGTCGCGACCGGGACGCAAGGGCAGCGGCGGGGAGACGGTTTCTTGCAAAGAAACCGGCCCGAATTCTTTGCAAGAATTCGGCTGCCTCAGTCGGCGGGGGTGGTGACGGCGACGATCGGGCCCATGCGGCGCCCGATGTCGGAGCGGTTCAGCTGCGGCGCGTGCAGCCGCGAGACATTGCCGTCCAGAAACAGCGCGTTCGGCAGCTTCAACCCGTCGCGGAACAGCCGGGCGAATTCGTGGAAGGTGACGGTGTTGCGCGAGATGGCGAAGACCACGCGGCGCCCGTCGTACCGAGGTCCCGACGCCGTTGCGGATATAGCGCGAGGTGCTGTCGGGCAGGAAGCGCGGGTGCAATTCGTTGTCGATCACCAGCATCGGGCCGGATTGCGTGGCGTGGCGGCAGCGCGGGCGGCTGGCGAGGAAATCCCGTGTCTCGATCACGTCGGTGCGGGTGTCGCGGATGCACAGGATGCCGTTCGGCAAGAGGCCGAAGTTGCCCGGCCCGGGGTCCGGCACAACGCGCATCGCCTCTGCGCCGTCCTCGACGTAATGGCCCACCGGCGCGCGGTCGTCGTGGTACATGCCCGCGTTCATCGCGAAGACGAGGTCTCGGCCCTCGGCCTCCAGCGCCGCCTCGAGGCGGTTGAACTGGCCCTGGGCGCGCCCTCGGGGTCGTCGAGGAAGAGCCTCAGGCGCTCCTGTGCCGCGTCGACCTCGCAAACCGTGTAGCGGCTGTCCTCGAAGGCCACGTTCCGGCAGTCCACGGCTTCGGCCCGGACGGGCAGAAGCGCCCACACAAGCGAGGCGAGCAGGGCGCCCGTTCGAACGGCGGCGGCGGCCATGCGCTCAGTTCTCCGAGGTCCCGCCGCACGGCGTCATCGGAGAAGATGCGGCGGGTGTCGTCGAGCCGGTCGAAGGTCTCGTCGAGACGGAAGCGCAGCTCTGGCGCGTGCTTCAGGTCGAGCCCCTTGGCAAGAAGGCGCCGAAGCTCTCCGCGGTTGCGGTGCAGCAGGTCGAACATCGCCTGCTGCCCCTCGCCGCCCAGCGGCACCACGTAGGCGGTGGCGATTCGCAGGTCCGGCGAGACGCGCACCTCGCCGACGGTGATCGTCATGCGATTCAGGTCGGGGTCGTGCACATCGCCGCGCGAAAGCACTTCGGACAGGCGGCGGCGGATCACCTCGCCGACACGAAGCTGTCGTTGGCTGGGGCCGGAGCCCTCGGAGGAACGGTTGCGTGACATGGGGCAAGACTTAGCCCTCGATCCGGGTTTTGCCAAGCGGGCTGCGGCGGGTTATTGAGGCCCCCGGACGCGGCACCGGGGTGCCGTCGGGAAAACTGGAGAGAAGCGGATGGCCGAAAGCGTGGGCGTGGTTGTGACCGGAGTGTCGGGCCGGATGGGGCAGATGCTCGTGCGGGAGATCGCGGCGCATGACCGGCTGCATCTTGCCGGGGCGCTGGAGCGCGCGGGCCATGACTGGATCGGGCGCGATCTCGGCGAGGCCATGGGCGGTGCGGCGCTTGGCGTGGCGGTCTCGGACGACCCGCTGGAGGCCTTTTCCCGGGCGCAGGCGGTGATCGACTTCACCGCGCCCGCCGCCACAGTGGCCTTTGCCGAACTGGCGGCACAGGCGCGGGCGGTGCATGTGATCGGCACCACCGGGCTGGCCCCGGAGGATCTGGAGAAGATCAGGGCGGCGGCGCGCCACGCGGTCGTCGTGCGGGCGGGCAACATGAGCCTTGGCGTGAACCTCCTGACCAAGGTGACCGAGCAGGTGGCGAAGGCGCTGGATCTGGACTGGGACATCGAGATCGTCGAGGCCCATCACAACCGCAAGGTCGACGCGCCCTCGGGCACCGCCCTGATGCTGGGCGAGGCGGCGGCGGCGGGCCGTGGCGTTGCGCTTGACGCGGTGTCGGACCGGGGCCGCGACGGGATCACCGGCGCGCGCGAGCCCGGCGCCATCGGGTTCCACGCGATCCGGGGCGGCGATATCGTCGGCGAGCACGAGGTGATCTTTGCCACCGCCGGCGAGCGCATCACGCTGAAGCATATCGCCAGCGACCGGTCGCTCTTTGCGCGGGGTGCCCTGAAGGCGGCGCTGTGGGGGCAGGACAAGGCGCCGGGGGAATACGACATGCTGGATGTCCTTGGCCTGAGCTGAGGCCCGCGCCGATATCCGGGCCTGCGGCTGGGACTGTTGCCTTCGGCAAGGCGCCCACCCGCCGACCCGGATTGGGTCTGACCCATAACCCGGCGCGGATGGCCAGGGCGCTCAAGCTCTGGCTCACCAGGGCAAAAGCCCCGGAGCCCCCATCGCCGAGCCCTTGCCTGACAGACCGCTGCCGGGGGGCAAGGAAAATGGCCGTATCCCCAAGGGGCCCCTCGGCAATTTTTCGTGACCCCCCGGCAGCGGCCCGTCCGGATGCGGGCAGGCGACGGCGGCTCCGGGGCAAATGCCGGGGACCGGTTTCGCCCTCTGTCGGAGCGGTAAGCGCGAGGGGCGGGCGCCTGTGGTTGCAGGTTGGCGCGGGCAGCCAGCCCGGCGGTCCGTCCGGGGCGGAGGCCGGGCTGTGCCCGGGTGCGGACAGGGGACGCCGGTGAGGAATGGCCCCGGCGGGGCCCGCGGGTCGGCGCCGGGGGCCGCGCCGCTGTGTGCAGCCGCGGTCAGAAGTCGATGGCGATGCCCTTTTTCTCCCAGTCGCCGTAGCGGGCGGGATCGAGGCCGTCGCGGCCTCCGAGTTCGGTGGGGGCCGGGTTGGCGCGGGCCTCCGCCTCGGCCTTGGCGCGGCGCTCTGCGGCTTCCGCCGTGGCGCGCCGGGCGGCGGGGGGCAGATCCCGGGGCTGTTCGGGGGTATCGGACATCGGGCTTTCCTCGCTTCGTGCCTTTTGATATACGCCCCGCCTGTCGCGGGGCAAGGTGTCCCGCCGCCCGGAGATGCCATGTCCACCAACCCCAGCCCCGCCCGTCTTGCCGCCGTCGACCTGCTGGATCAGGTGCTTGCGCAGGGGCGACCGCTGTCCGAAATGGCGCGGCTGGAGGCGCTGGCGCCCGCCGACCGCGCCGCCGCCCAGCGTCTGGCCATCGAGGTACTGCGCGGGCTGGAGCGGGCCGACAAGCTGCTGAAGCCGCATCTGCGCAAGGCGCCCGCGGTGCGGGTGATGAACATCCTGCGGCTGGGCACGGTAGAGCTTTGCGCGGGCGGCGCGGCCCATGGCGTGGTCAGCGATTGCGTCGAGATCGCCGCAAAGGGCAAGCGCACGCAGGGCGCCAAGGGGCTGGTGAATGCCGTCCTGCGCAAGGTCGCGGAGACCGGGCCGGAGGGCTGGGCACGGCTGCGCGTGCCGCGCCTGCCGAAGTGGCTGCGCGGGCCCTCGGTGGCGGCCTGGGGCCAGAGGCGGTGGCGGCGATGGAGCGGGCGCATTTCGCCGGTGCGCCGCTGGATCTGTCGATGAAGGGGGCCGTGCCGGAGGGGCTGGGCGGAGAGGCCCTGCCCACCGGGTCCCTGCGCCTGCAGGACGCGGGGCAGGTGACGGCCCTGCCGGGGTTCGGGACCGGCGATTGGTGGGTGCAGGATGCCGCCGCCGCCCTGCCGGTGAAGCTGTTGGGGGATCTGCGCGGCCTGAAGGTGCTGGACATGTGCGCGGCACCCGGCGGCAAGACCCTGCAACTGGCGGCGGCGGGCGCGCAGGTGACGGCGCTCGACCTGTCCGAGGCGCGGCTGGAGCGGGTGCGCGAGAACCTTGCCCGCACGGGGCTGGCGGCCCGACTGATCGCGGGCGATGCGCTGGAGCATGACGAGACCTATGACGCTGTGCTGCTGGACGCGCCCTGTTCGGCGACCGGCACGATCCGGCGTCACCCGGACCTGCCGCATGTCCACAAGGGCGAGCGCATCAGCGAGTTGATCGGCCTGCAGGAGGCCCTGTTCGACCACGCGCTGCGGCTGGTGAAGCCCGGCGGGCGGCTGGTCTACGCGACCTGTTCGCTGATCCCCGACGAGGGCGAGTGCCAGGTGGACGAGGCCCTGCAACGCCATCCGGGGCTGAGCGTCCTGCGGCCGGACGCGCCCTGGATCGAGGAGGCCTGGCGCTCCAGCGAGGGCGGGTTGCGCCTGCGGCCCGATTTCTGGGCCGGGCGCGGCGGCATGGACGGGTTCTACATGGCGGTCCTGCAGCGCGGCGAAAGCGTTGATGACTTCGCGGCCCCGGCGGGGTAGGATCTCTGCAACAGCCCCCGAAGGGGCGGCAAGAGGCAGTGCAGAGACCCATGGCGACGCGTCGGAACTGGCGGACCGCGCAGGCGCGGGCATTGGACCGCGTCCATGCCCGTCTGGCGGCGCGCGCCCGGCCCGCGCGCGGCTTCGTCTCGCAGCCCGAACCTCGCACCATCGGCTTCTTTGCCAAGGGCCGCCAGTTGATGGCGGGAAACCTGATGTTCGCCGGTCATCTGGTCGAGGCGAAGGGTGTGCTTCCCCGGGATCTGGATGCCCCCGACGAGGCCTTTTCCGAGGAAATACAGGGCTTTGCCTGGCTTGACGATCTTGCCGCCGTGGGAGACCCGCGCGCCCGCAAGCTGGCGCAGGACTGGGTCTGGGGCTGGATCGACCGCTATGGCCGGGGCACCGGCATCGGCTGGGCGCCGGGGCTGACCGGGCGGCGGGTGATCCGCTGGATCCACCACGCGCTGTTCCTGTTGCGCGGGCGCCCGGCAGAGGAGGCGGCGGCCTTCTATCGCGCGCTGGCCGCGCAGGCGCGCTTTCTGGCGCGGCGCGGGCAGGGGGCAGAGCCGGGGCTGCCGCGCTTCGAGGCGATGACGGGGCTGCTGTATGCCGGGCTGTCGCTGGAGGGGATGGAAGAGCATGTCGGCCCCGCGCTGGCGACGCTGAGCGCCGAATGCCGCAGGCAGATCGACGCAGAGGGCGGTATCCCGACCCGCAACCCCGAGGACCTGCTGGAGGTCTTCACCCTGCTGACATGGGTGCAATCGGCGCTGGCCGAGGCCCACCGCGAGACCGACAGCGCGATCACCGAGGCGATCGAGCCGGATCGCCCCCACCCTGCGCACCCTGCGCCACGCCGATGGCGGGCTGGCCCGGTTTCACGGCGGCGGGCGCGGGCTGGAGGGGCGGCTGGATCAGGCGCTGGCCGCCTCGGGCAGCAAGCGGCGGCAGGCGGACGGGCTGGCCATGGGCTTCGCGCGGCTTTCGGCGGGGCGGACCAGCATCATCGTGGATGCGGCGCCGCCACCCGCCGGGCCCGCCTCGGCGCAGGCCCATGCCTCGACACTGGCCTTCGAGCTGACCTCCGGGCGCAGGCCGGTGGTGGTCAGCTGCGGATCGGGCGAGGGCTTTGGCGCGGAATGGCGCCGCGCCGGGCGGGCCACGCCCTCGCATTCGGTGCTCTGTCTTCAGGGCTATTCCTCGGCGCGGCTGTCGCCCGAGCGATGGGTCGGCCCGGCGCGCCGCGAATTGCTGGAGGACGCGCCGCGCCATGTGCCGATCCAGATGACCCGGCTGGCCGACTCGCTGCGGTTCGAGGGCGGGCACGATGGGTATCTGGGCGGGCAGGGGCTGACCCATGCGCGCAGCCTGATCCTTGAACACGACGGCCGCACCCTGAGGGGCGAGGACTACCTCGTGGCGCTGGATGCCGCCGCCCGCAAACGCTTTGACCGCGCGATGGACGGGGTCCGGCTGGCCGGGCTGCCCTTCGAGATCCGCTTTCACCTGCACCCCGAGGCCGATGTGACGCTGGATATGGGCGGGCTGGCCGCCTCGATCGCGCTGCGGTCGGGCGAAATCTGGGTGTTTCGCTTCGAAGGCAAGGTCGAAATGGCGCTGCAACCCTCGGTCTACCTTGAAAAAGGGCGTCTGAGGCCCCGTGCGACCAAGCAGGTCGTTTTATCCGGGCGCGCAATGCAGTATGCGACGCGCGTCCGCTGGACGCTGGCCAAGGCGCAGGACACGGCGCTTGCCGTGCGCGACCTCGCCCGCGACGAGGCGGACGGAACCGTTTGACCTGAACACTGGGGAACCCCGCATGTCCGACCTTCAGCCCGTGCGCCGCGCGCTTCTTTCCGTTTCCGACAAGACCGGTCTGATCGACCTGGCGAAGGCGCTGGAGGCTGCGGGGGTCGAGATCCTGTCCACCGGCGGCTCTGCCGTGGCGATCCGCGAGGCGGGCGTCGCGGTGCGCGACGTGGCCGATGTCACCGGCTTCCCCGAGATGATGGACGACCGCGTCAAGACGCTGCACCCGGCGGTGCACGGCGGGCTTCTGGCGCTGCGCGACAATGCCGAGCACACCGGCGCGATGGAGGAACACGGCATCGGCGGGATCGACCTGCTTGTGGTCAACCTCTACCCCTTCGAGGCGGCGCTGGCGCGCGGCGCGGATTACGACGAGATGATCGAGAACATCGACATCGGCGGCCCGGCGATGATCCGCGCGGCGGCCAAGAACCACGCCTTCGTCACCACCATCGTCGATGTCGAGGATTACGACGCCCTGCTGGCCGAGCTGCAGGCGAACGGGGGCCAGACCTCTTACGCCTTCCGCCAGCGCCATGCGCAGATCGCCTATGCCCGCACCGGCGCCTATGATGCCGCTGTCAGCACCTGGATGGCGGGCGCCATCGGCGAGACGACGCCGCGCCGCCGGGTCTTTGCCGGGACGCTGAAGCAGGGGCTGCGCTACGGCGAGAACCCGCACCAGCAGGCGGCCTTCTACGTGGATGGCAGCGACCGGGCGGGGATCGCCACTGCGACCCAGCTTCAGGGCAAGGAACTGTCCTACAACAACATCAACGACACCGACGCGGCCTTTGAACTGGTGAGCGAATTCGCCGGCGGCGCGCCCGCCTGCGCGATCATCAAGCACGCCAACCCCTGCGGCGTGGCGCAGGGCGCAACGATTCTGGATGCTTACAAGGCGGCCTTCGACTGCGACCGGACCTCTGCCTTTGGCGGGATCGTGGCGCTGAACCGCCCGCTGGACGCGGAAACCGCCGAGTCGATCTCGGAAATCTTCACCGAAGTGGTCATCGCGCCCGGTGCGGACGAGGCCGCGAAAGAGATCTTCGCGAAGAAGAAGAACCTGCGCCTGCTGCTGACCGAGGGTCTGGCCGATGCCGCCACCGCCGGTCTGACTTATCGACAGGTGGCTGGGGGCATGCTGGTTCAGGACAAGGATGTGGGCCAGCGGACGCTTGAAGACCTGAAGGTGGTCACAAAAGTGCAACCGACAGAGGCGCAGATGCAGGACCTGCTGTTTGCCTGGAAGGTCGCCAAGCACGTCAAGTCCAACGCCATCGTCTACGTCAAGGACGGCGCAACCGTGGGTGTGGGCGCGGGCCAGATGAGCCGCGTCGACTCGGCCCTGATCGCCGCCAAGAAGGCCGAGCGCATGGCCGAGGCCCTGGGCCTGCCGGAACCGCTGACCAAGGGCTCTGCCGTGGCTTCGGACGCCTTCTTCCCCTTCCCGGACGGGCTGATGGAGGCCGCCGCCGCAGGCGCGACCTGCGTGATCCAGCCGGGCGGGTCGATGCGCGACGACGAGGTGATCGCCGCCGCCGACGAAGCCGGTCTGGCGATGGTCTTCACCGGCATGCGCCACTTCCGTCACTGAGGGCTGGGCGGGCCTCCGCGCGTCGGGGGCCTGCCGCAATGGGCCGGGCTTGAGGCCCGCGCCCCCGGCGACTATCAGGCGCGGACGAACAGGACAGGGCAGGGCAATGGCAGCGACGAAACCGGTGACGAAACCGATGCGGCTTGTGGCGCTGAGCGCGCTGGTCGTGTTTGCGCTCGACCAGATGTCGAAGCTTTGGGTGCTGAGCGCCCTGAACCTTGACCAGCGCGGCACCATCGAGGTCTTTCCGCCCTTCCTGACCTTCCGCATGGCGTGGAACCGGGGGGTGAACTTCGGCCTGATGGCAGGCGACGACGACCTGACGCGCTGGGTGCTGATCGCCGTGGCGCTGGTGATCGTCGCCGTCGTGGTGGTCTGGATCCGCCGCGACCCGCCGGGCCTTCTGGGCCTGATCGGCGCGGGCCTGCTGATCGGCGGCGCGCTTGGCAACGTGATCGACCGCGTCCTTTACGGCGCGGTGGCGGACTTCCTGAACATGTCCTGCTGCGGGATCGACAACCCCTTTTCGTTCAACGTGGCCGATATCGCGATCTTCGCGGGCGCCATCGGGCTGGTCCTCTTCACACCGTCGAAACCGCCGAAGAAAAAGGCCCCGTGACGGGGCCGGGAAGATCGGTTAAAGCTGTGCGCAATGTGGGAAACGGAGGGTAGCCAATGCGGCTGTCGCTTCTTGTGGCGATTGTGGGACTGGGGGTTTGCGCCTCCTGCGGGCTTGTGCGCAGCGACAAGCCCCTGCACGACCTGAGGACCAACCAGCGCGAGCCCGAGGAATTCGGGATCGTTCCGAACCGTCCCCTGCTGGACCCGGAGAGCTACGGGCAACTGCCGCCTCCGACGCCCGGTTACGCCAACCGCGCCGACCAGAACCCCAAGGCCGATGCCGTGGTGGCGCTGGGGGGCAACCCCGCGCGGCTGGATCCGAACGCGGGCGTTCCGGGCAGCGATGCGGCGCTGGTCAACCGGGCCACGCGCTACGGGCGCGATCCGAACGTGCGCGCCGAACTGGCGACCGCGGACGCGGAATTCCGCAAGCGCAAGAACATCTTCAACTGGTCGCTGGTGCCGGACAACCGCTACAACCGCGCCTATTCCGGGCAGTCGCTTGACCCGAACGAATGGCTGCGCCGCTACCGCGCCGCCGGTGCGCGGACGCCCACGGCCCCGCCCGCAAACTGACCAGCGCGCCGTCTGGGCCGGGGTGGACCCCGGTCCGGCGCAGGCCGTCGCGTCCTTCACGGTTCTCACGTCCCTGTCACCGCATCGTGGGCTCGCTTGATCTTGCGCGAGCACTGCGTACTTATGACCCAACCCGTGGTGACAAAGGATGACGCGATGCGCCTGACCTCCCTGATCCTGTCCCTTGCGATGGCCACCGGCCTGCCCGCATTGGCCCAGACCGAGGCCCCCCCGGCAGAGGAGGCGCTGACCGATCCGGTGACCACCTTCGCGCTGGAAAACGGCATGCAGGTCGTCGTGGTCGAGGATCACCGCGCGCCCGTGGTCGTGCACATGGTCTGGTACAAGGCGGGCTCCGCCGACGAGATCCCCGGCACATCCGGCGTCGCGCATTTCCTCGAACACCTGCTGTTCAAGGGCACCGAGACGCTGGAACCGGGCGAGTTCAGCGCCACCGTGGCCCTGAATGGCGGGTCCGACAACGCCTTCACCAGTTTCGACGAGACCGCCTATCACCAGCGCATCGCCGCCGACCGCCTTGGCCTGATGATGCAGATGGAAGCGGACCGCATGGTCAACCTGCAACTCGACGAAGAGGATATCCTGACAGAGCGCGAGGTCATCATCGAAGAGCGCAACATGCGGGTCGAGAACGACCCCGGCTCGCTCTTCCGGGAACAGACGATGGCGGCGCAGTATCTCAACCATCCCTACGGGCGCCCGATCATCGGCTGGCGCCACGAGATGACGCAACTGGATCTGGGCGACGCGCTGGAGTTCTACAACCGCAACTACGCGCCCAACAACGCGATCCTCGTGGTCGCGGGCGACGTGACCCCGGACGAGGTGCGCACGCTGGCCGAAGAACACTACGGCCCGATCCCGCCCAACCCCGAGCTGGGCGAACGGGTGCGCCCGCAAGAGCCGCCGCAGACCGCCGCGCGGCGCATGGTCTTCGAGGATCCGCGCGTCGCGACCCCCTATGTGACGCGCAGCTACCTTGCGCCCGAACGCGATCCCGGCGCGCAGGAAGAGGCCGCCGCGCTGACCATCCTCGCCGAGGTTCTGGGCGGCGGGCAGACCTCTGTCCTGACGCAGACCTTGCAGTTCCAGCAGCAGAAGGCGGTCTATACCACGGCCTATTACGCCGGCACCTCCTACGACGACACGGCCTTCGGGCTGGTGATCGTGCCCGCCCCGGGCGTGACGCTGCCAGAGGCCGAAGAGGCGCTGGACGCGGCCCTCGTGCAATTCATGCAGGACGGCGTCGACGCCGAGCAGCTGGAGCGGATCAAGTTCCAGATCCGCGCCGCCGAGATCTACAACCGCGACGACCCGGCCCGCACCGCGCGCCGCTACGGGCAGGCGCTGACCGCCGGCCTGACCGTCGAGGACGTGCAGGCCTGGCCGCAGGTGCTGGAGGCGGTGAGCGCCGAGGACGTGATGGCCGCCGCCGAGAAGGTCTTCGACCCCAAGGCATCGGTCACCGGCTACCTGACCACCCCGCCCGACGCCGGACAGGCCCCGAAGGAGATCACCCAATGAAGCGCCTCTTCCTTGCCCTGACCGTCACCGCCTGTTCCTTTGCCGCCACCGCATGGGCCGCCGTGGACATCCAGCAGGTCGAAAGCCCGGGCGGCTTCAAGGCCTGGCTGGTCGAGGAACCCTCGATCCCCTTCGTCGCCCCGGAACTGCGCTTCAGGGGAGGAACCTCGCTGGACGAGCCCGGCAAGCGGGGCGCGACCTCGCTGATGGTGTCCACGCTGGAAGAGGGCGCCGCCGAGATGGACGCCAGCGCCTTCGCCGCCGCCAAGGAAGGCATCGCCGCGAAGATCCGCTACGATGTGGGCGACGACGCGGTCAGCATCTCGATGAGCTTCCTGTCGGAAACCCGCGACGAGGCCGTCGCGCTTCTGCGCGCCTCGCTGGTCGAGCCGCGCTTTGACGAGCAGGCGGTCGAACGGGTGCGCGCGCAGCTTCTGTCGAACCTGCAATCGGACCTGAAGGACCCCGACACCATCGCCAGCCGCGCTTTCGACGCGATGATCTTCGGTGATCACCCCTATGGCACGCCCCCGACGGCACGCCCGAAACCGTGGCGGCGCTGACCCGCGACGACCTTGTGACGGCGCTGAAGAACGGGCTGACGCAGGATCGCGTCTACGTCGCGGCGGCGGGTGACATCACCGCCGACGAACTGGGGGCGCTGATGGACCGCCTGCTGTCCGACCTGCCCGAAACCGGCGCGCCGCTGCCCGCCGACGTCGAGGTGCAGACAGAGGCCGGGGTGACCGTAATCCCCTTCGACACGCCGCAGTCCGTCGCGGTCTTCGGCCACAAGGGCATGAAGCGCGACGATCCCGACTTCTTCGCCGCCTACCTGCTGAACACGATCTTCGGCGGCGGCGGCTTCGAGGCGCGGCTGATGAACGAGGTGCGCGAGAAGCGCGGCTTGACCTACGGCATCTACAGCTATCTCGCCCCGAAGGACCACGCAGAGCTTTTCGTGGGCCGCGTCGCCAGCGCCAATGACCGCATCGCAGAGGCCATCGACGTGATCCGCGACGAATGGCGCAAGGTGGCCGAAGAGGGCGTGACGCCCGAGGAACTGGAGCGCGCGAAGACCTATCAGACCGGCGCCTATCCGCTGCGCTTCGACGGCAACGGGCCGATCGCGCAGATCCTCGTGGGCATGCAGATGGATGACCTGACGCCCGAATACATCGAGACCCGCAACGCCAAGATCGAGGCGGTGACGCTGGAGGACATCCAGCGCGTCGCGCAGGAGCTGATGAAGCCGGAGGCGTTGCATTTCACCGTCGTCGAGCCGCCCCGAGGGGCTGGACGAGGCGCCGATGCAGTAAGCGCACGCCGCGCCACGGCCACGAACCGCAGCAGGGACCGAAGCCGGGCAAGGGCTTTGGTCCCTTTGTTTTGCGCGGCCCGCCTGTGCTTGCGTGGAACGCTTTGCCCGGGGTGCCGTTGACCTTTCCAGAACCGAGGGAAAGGACAGGGCCATGGCAGCCAGCGACAGCGCGAAAGACAGCGGGACCGAGGAAGGCCCGGAAGAAGAAGAAAACCGCCTCGCCCGTCGAATCGCTGCAAAGCCGGGTCGGGGACTATGCCCGGCTTGCCGACCGCTTTGCCGCAGAGCCGGTGGTCATGCGCCCGCAGAACCTGACGGGGCAGGCGCGCCGCCTGCATGTGCGCAAGACGATCATCGAGGATCACGCCGTGCGCATCGACCAGAAGGCGCAGGGCGCCGACGAAAAGTTCGACACGCTGGCCAGCAACCTGTTTTCCTTCTTTCGCGGCACCTCCCTGCTGTTTCACCGCGACATGGTGGGCGAGGACGACCGCATGCCGACCGTCCTGGTGCTGGGTGACGTGCACCCGGCCAACTTCGGCGTGATGCCCAATGCCGACAACGTGCCGATCTTCGGCGTGAACGATTTCGACGACGTGATCTACGGTCCCTTCAGCTGGGATCTCAAGCGCGGCGCCACCGGCTTCATGCTGGCGGCGCAGCAAGAGGGCGGCCAGGGCACGAAGATGCAGCGCAAGATCGTCGCGAAGTTCGTGAAGGGCTACCACGAGGGCATGACCTTCTATGCGAAGCACGGCGACGGCACGATCCGCCATATGCGCCCCGACAACAGCCCCAAGGTCATCCGCAAGCTTTTCGACAAATCCGGGAAAAGCCGCAGGGACTGGCTGCGCGACCGCTACCTGAACGAGAACGGGCTGGGCTTTCGCGCCAACTCCGAGCTGACGCCGATTTCCACCCGCACCGAAGAGTTTCAGGGCTACATCAACCGGCTGGTCGCGGCGAACGGCCTCGACAGCAAGGGCCGCGCGGGCACGCTGACGGTCAAGGACGTCTGCATGCGCCACGGGCAGGGCACCGCCTCGCTGGGGCTGCCGCGCTACTATTGCCTGCTGGAGGGGCCAAGCCGGGATGCCTCGGACGACCTGATCATCGAGTTCAAGCGCGCGCGGGCCTCGGCTCTGGAAGGGCTGGTGCCCGCGAATGACTTCGACGCGGGCGATCAGGGCGACCGGATCGCGCATGGGCAATCGGTGCATCTGGCCTCTGGCGACGTGTTCTACGGCGCGGTGGAGATCGACGGCGAAAGCTTCATGTCCCGCGAGCGCGCGCCGTTCCGCAACGACATCGACCTCGACGACCTGTCCGGGAAAAGCTGGAAGAAATACGCCCGCGCCTGCGGGCTGGCGCTGGCACAGGCGCACGCCCGGTCCGACGACGCGGGGCAGCTGGATTACGAGATCGAACCGCGCATCCTGGAGGCGATGGAGCCGCTGCCGCTGTTCATCGACGACATGATCTGTTTCGCGGAAGAGGCGCTGGATCGGTTGGAACAGGACCACGCTTATTACCGGCGGGACCTGAAGCAGGGTGCCTTCGACGTGACGCTGAAACGCTACCGCTGATCGCCGGTGTCCAGATACCAGCGGATGAAGGCGTTCCCGGTCTTGGGCTGAGGGAGGGTGCGGCGCAGGATCGCCGGATGGATGATCCTGAACAACCAGACATGCAGGGCGACAAGCAGCGCCAGCAGGCCCATGGCCGTCAGCGGGCGCAGCCCCGGGCCGGGGTCGATCACCGAGGCCAGTCCGAAAAGCGCCAGCGACAGAGCCAGCGCGCCGATGGCGATGCGCCAGCGCCTGTGCAGGGGATGCGGGCCGAGAAGCATCTTCACGGCCCGCCCCGCCCTCAGTTCAGCAGGCCGGCGTGCCGCAGCCCGTTGTCGACCTTGGCCATGGTGTCCGGCGTCAGCGCGACCAGCGGCAGGCGCACCTCGTCGCTGCACAGGTCCAGCCGCGACATGGCGTATTTCACGCCGCAGAGGCCCGGTTCGGTGAAGATCGCCTGATGCAGCGGCATCAGGCGGTCCTGAATGGTCAGCGCAGTGCCGTAGTCGCCCGACAGGCAGGCTTCCTGCAGCTCCGAGCACAGCTTGGGCGCCACGTTCGCGGTGACCGAGATGCAGCCCACGCCGCCCTGCGCGTTGAAACCGTGCGCGGTGGCGTCCTCACCCGAGATCTGAAGGAAGTCCGGCCCGCAGGTGATGCGCTGGCGGCAGACCCGCGCCAGATCGGCGGTGGCGTCCTTGACGCCGACGATGCGCGGCAGTTTCGCCAGCTCGCCCAGCGTTTCCGGCGACATGTCCACGGCGGACCGGCCCGGGATGTTGTAGATGATGATCGGGATATCCGCGCAGTCATGCACGGCGGTGAAATGCGCGATCAGCCCGGCCTGCGTCTACCGGTTGTAATAGGGCGTCACCACCAGCGCGCCATCTGCGCCGACGCGGTGGGCGAACTGGGTGAAGCGCACCGCCTCGTCGGTGTTGTTCGACCCGGCGCCCGCGATCACCGGGATGCGCCCCGCAGCCGCCTCGACGACCGCCTCGATCACCGCCTCATGCTCGGCATGGGTCAGGGTCGGGCTTTCGCCCGTCGTGCCGACCGGCACCAGCCCGTGCGAGCCCTGATCTACATGCCAGTCGACAAGACGTTTGAGCGTATCGAAGTCCACTGCGCCGTTCTTGAACGGCGTAACCAGTGCAGGCATAGATCCCTTGAACATGATACGCTCCTTTTCGTGCTACTGTGCAAGCGGGGGAATCCCGCCGACCCATCGGGAATGTGAGTTGAAGACCCGCATGGCGGCGATATCCTCCCGAAATGGCTCTATTCCTTTTAAAAGCGGAAATTGCAAGCTGATGTCGCGATTCCTTGCTGTTCTGATGTTCCTCTGTACCGGCCTCGCGGCCCATGCCCAGACCCAGCCGCAGGAGGCCGGAGAGGCGCTGGCCCGCGCCATGCAATCCCTGCGCGAAGGCAACTGGGCGGCGGCCCAGATCCGAGGCGCGCGGTGACGGCCAGACCGCCGTCGACGTGATCCTCTGGCACGCGCTGCGCGCCGGGCGCGGCGACGCGACCGAGGTGATGGATTTCCTCGACCGCAACCCGAACTGGCCGGGCGAGCCCTACCTGCGCGAGAAGTCCGAGATCGCCATGAACGAGGGTGCCACGCCCGAACAGGTCCGCGCCTTCTTTGCCGATGGCCTGCCGCAGACCGGCGCCGGGGCACTGGCGCTGGCGCGCGCCCATATGGCGGCGGACGACGAGGGCGCGGCGCAGGCCGATATCGTGCTGGCCTGGCGCACCCTGTCCATGTCCGACGACGAACGCCGCGCCATGCAGGCGGCCTGGGGCGAAATCCTGAAACCGCACCACGAAGCGCGGATGGACATGACGCTGTGGCAGGGCTGGACCCGGAACGCGGAATCGATGCTGCCGCTGGTCGACGAGGGCTGGAAGGCGCTGGCGCAGGCGCGGCTGGGCCTGCGTGGCTCTGCCGCCGGGGTCGACGGGCTGATCGCGAAGGTGCCCGAGGCGTTGATCGACCATCCGGGCCTGGCTTTCGAGCGGTTCCTCTGGCGGGTGCGCAAGGGCCGCGACGCCGATGCCATCGCGCTGCTGCTGGAACGCTCCACCAGCGTTGCATCGCTGGGCGAACCCCGGGCCTGGGCGTCGGAGCGGCACGACCTCGCCCGCGAACGGATGCTGCAGGGTGCCTATGTCGAGGCCTACAATATCGCCTCCACGCATTTCCTCGTGGAGGGCAGCGACTATGCCGCGCTGGAATGGCTTTCGGGCTATCTGGCGCTGCGCTTCCTGAAGGATCCCGAACGCGCAATCACCCATTTCGAGAACTTTCAGGACGCCGTCTGGACACCGATTTCCGCCGGGCGCGCTGGCTATTGGCTGGGCCGCGCGCATGAAGAGGCGGGCCATGCCGAAGAGGCGCAGAAGGCCTATGCCATGGGGGCGGACTTCCAGACCTCTTTCTACGGCCTGCTGGCGGCAGAGCGCGGCGGCGTCGCGCCGGATGCGCGGCTGGCCGGGACCGAGGCCTTCCCAGACTGGCGCGAGGCCGCCTTCACCCGAAGCTCGGTCTACAAGGCGGCGCTGCTGCTGCTCTCGGCCAAGGAACTCGGCCTTGGCGAACGCTTCCTGACCCATCTGGCCGAGGGGCTGGACCGCGAGGGCATGGGGCAGATGGGCGACATGCTGGCCGAGATGGAGCGCCCCCACGTGCAGGTGATGCTGGGCAAGCGCGCGGCGCAATACGGGATCGAGCTGGCCGGGCCTTACTACGCGCTGCACCCGGACATCGTGAAGACCGAGTTCCCGGTGCCCAAGGAGCTGGTCCTGTCCATCGCGCGGCGCGAATCCGAGTTCGACCCCGGCGTGATATCCGGGGCGGGCGCGCGCGGCTTCATGCAGCTGATGCCGGGCACGGCGCAGGACGTCTCGCGGCAGCTTGGCCTGGACTACAGCGCCGACCGGCTGCTGACCGATCCCTCCTACAACGCGCGGCTGGGCTCGACCTACCTGGCGGGGCTGGCAGAGCGGTTCAACGGCAACGTGGTGATGATGTCGGCGGGCTACAACGCCGGGCCGGGCCGCCCGCTGCGCTGGATGCAAGAGCTGGGCGACCCCCGGACCGGCGAGGTGGATGTGGTCGACTGGATCGAATTCGTGCCCTTCGCCGAGACCCGCAACTACATCATGCGGGTGGCGGAATCGCTGCCGGTCTACCGCGCGCGACTGGGCAAGCCCCCGCACCCGGTGCCCTTCAGCGAAGAGCTGGTCGGATCGACGCTGAGGGCCGAGGCGGTCAGCCAGTAGCCCGCCGCGCATGACTGCGGCCTGTCCCGTCGGTGGATCGCCGGGCGGCATTGGCCGCGGTTGCGCGGGGGCGGTTTCTTTGAAAGAAACCGGCCCGAATTCCGGCGCGGAATTCGGCTCAGCCGCGGAGCTTGCGCGCCCGGAACAGGGTGAAGAGCCCGGCGGCCACCACAATCGCACCGCCAAGGACGACGTTGGTGCGCAGGGTCTCGTCGAAGACCACCAGCCCGATGGTGCTGGCGAAGACCAGTTGCAGATAGGCGAAGGGCTGCACCGCGCTGGCCTCTGCGACCTCGTAGCAGCGGATCAGCGTGTAATGCCCGGCCACGCCGGTCAGGCACAGCAGCCCCATCCAGCCCCAGTCCGGGGCCACCATCGGCTCCCAGAACCACAGGCCGATGGCGGTTGCGGCGACCACGCCCACGGTGCCGGTGTAGAAGAACGAGGTCGCGGCGCTGTCGGTCCGTGCCACGTAGCGCGTCAGCAGCCCGTAAAGCGCGAACATCGTGGCCGCCAGCAGGGGGATCGCGGCAAGGGGCGAAAAGACCCCGCCCGAGGGTTGCAGGATGATCACCACGCCGACAAAGCCCACGCCGATCGCCGTCCAGCGGCGCCAGCCCACGTGTTCGCCCAGCACCGGGCCGGACAGCGCTGCCACCAGCAGCGGATAGCAGGCAAAGACCGCGTGGCTTTCCACGAGGCCCAGCAGCACCATGGCCACGACCATCACGTTGATCTCGACCACCAGAAGCGTCCCGCGCAGCGCCTGCACCTGGGGCATGCCGCTTTTCGCGGCGGCCCGCAGCCCGCCCGCCTGCCGCGCGGCCAGCGTCAGCACGAAGGCGGCGAAGAACCAGTAGCGGATCATCACCACCATCATGGCGTTGTATTCCCCGGCAAGATGGCGCGACAGCGCGTCCTGCAGGGCGAAGATCAGCGTGGTCGCGACCATCAGCCAGATCCCGAGGCGGGTATCCTGTTCTGCCATGCTCAGGGCCTTTCCGCGATGGTCATGTGTCGTTTGCGCCCGTAGCCCGGGACGCGGGCGACGGCCAGCCCTGCCGTCTGAAGCGCGCGGCGCACGTGGCCTGCCGCCGTATAGGTGGCCGCCGTGCCGCCCGGCGCCATGTGCCCCGCGACCTCGGCCAGCAGTGCCGCGCCCCACAGCTCGGGGTTGCGGGCCGGGGAAAAGCCGTCGAGGAACCAGGCATCCGCCGCGCCCTGCCAGTGTGGCAGGGTCTCGCGCGCGTCGCCCACGATCATCTCGAAGCGCAGGTCGGGCAGGTCGAAGCTTTGCGCGCCCTGCTGCCAGAACGGCGCCAGCTCCTGGCTCAGCGCCTCCAGTTCCGGAAAGGCGGCCTGCGCGCGCAGCATCTCGGGCGCCTCCAGCGGGAAGGCCTCGAAGGTGGTGAAGCGCAGCCGCCCGCTCTGCCCGGTGTCGCGCCAGGCCTTGAGGGTCGTCAGCAGGTTCAGCCCGGTGCCGAAGCCCAGTTCGGCGACGTGAAAGCCGTCGCGGAAGCGCCCGGGCAACCCGTTGCCGGCCAGAAAGACGTGGCGTGTCTCGCTCAGCCCGTCCTCGAGCGAGAAATAGGGGTCGTCGAAACGGGTGGAGACGGGGATCTCTCCCCGCCATTCCAGCGTGGCTGGCGGCATGGTCTGGCCCTTCTGCCCGGGGCTGCGATAAGGAAGGCCCCGGGCCGGAACGGCGGCCCCGGGACAGGGCGCAAACTTGCAGGAGGCGCAGGGAATGACAAGCCAGGATGTGACGATCTCGCGGTGCCGGGATCTTCGGCCTTTCGGTGGCCTCGGGCCTGTCTGCGGCGCGGGGCCCGGGTGCGGGTCATCGACCCCGCGGGCCCGGGGGCCGGGTCTTCGGGCGGCGTGGTCGGGGCGCTGGCGCCGCATGTGCCGGAGAACTGGAACGAGAAGAAGGCCTTCCAGCTGGACAGCCTGCTGATGGCCGAAGGCTTCTGGCGCGCGGTCGAAGAGGCCGGGGGCCTGTCGGCGGGCTACGGGCGCAGCGGGCGGCTTCAGCCGATTGCCGACGAGGCGGGGCTGGCGCTGGCGCAGGCGCGGGCCGGGGGCGCGGCGCAGCTGTGGCAAGGGCAGGCAGAGTGGCAGGTGATCCCGGTGGCAGAGGCGGGGGCCTTCGTGCCGCCTTCTGCCTCGGGCCTTGTCATCCGCGACACGCTGACGGCGCGGATGTTTCCCCGCCGTGCCTGCGCCGCGCTGCAGGCGGCCCTGACGGCGCGCGGCGCCGAGATCGTCACGCAGGGCGAGGATCGCGGGGCGGTGGTCTGGGCGACCGGCTGGCGCGGGTTGCTGGACCTTTCCGAGGCCATGGGCCGCAAGGTCGGCGACGGCGTGAAGGGGCAGGCGGCCCTGCTGGGGTTCGACGCCCGCGAGGCGCCGCAGGTCTTTGTCGACGGAATGCACATCATCCCCCATGCCGACGGAACCCTGGCCATCGGCTCGACCTCCGAGCGCGACTTCGAGGCGCCCGACGCGGTGGACGACCAGTGCGAGGCGCTGATCGCCCGCGCCCGCCTGCTGATGCCGCAGCTGGCCGGGGCGCCGGTGCTGCAACGCTGGGCCGGGGTGCGCCCGCGCGCGCGCAGCCGCGCGCCGCTGCTGGGCGCATGGCCCGGCAGGCCCGGGCATTTCGTGGCCAACGGCGGTTTCAAGATCGGTTTCGGCATGGCGCCGAAGGTCGCCGAGGTCATGGCCGACCTGATTCTCGACGGCCATGACGCCATTCCGGACGGGTTCCGCCTGTAGCCGGGACGCGGGGCCCGTGGCGGTCCGGAGGCGGTCACAGGGGCCGGGCGCCCGACCGGGTCACTCCGCCGGGTGTCAGCGGGTCCAGCCGCTGCCCGGGTCCCAGCGCAGGCCTGCGCGCGCCTTGCCCATCGTCAGGCCTTCGGTCCAGCCGACCTGCGCCTCTTGCGGTCGGCAGTCCAGACGGGCGAGGTCGGTCCCGCCGTTGCGCAGGGTCACGCCGCCCTCGGGCCAGGCGCTTTCGTCCATCCGGTCCATGCTGATCGTGACCGTGTAGCTGTAGCTGCCGTTGTAGAAGGTCACCGTTTCCCAGACCGACCGGCCCACCCCGGGCCATGGCGCGTATTCGAGCGGGCCGTATTGCGCGACCAGTTCCAGTTCCGGGTGCCCGGAGGGACCGTAGCGGTAGACCGCCGCCTGATCCTCGGCGCAGACCTCCAGCCATTTGCCGCTGCCTTCAACCGGGCAGGAGAGAAAGCTCGCCTGGGCAGAGGAACAGGCGGCAAAGGCGGCGCCCGTCGAGAGGGCGACCGCAAGGGCGGAGAACCGGATGATCATGTGCAAAATCCCTGAAACGAAAGCAGCCGTGGCGGGGGCCACGGCCTGATCCTGATCGATCCGGTCTTCAACGGGGATTTCCGCAGTGCCGCTGCCCCGAACGCGCGGCAGGCGATGCAAGACCGTCCGCCGGGTGCTGAAGCGGTGCCCGCCGTCAGTCGAACTTGCGCGAGGGGGCGAGGACCTTGGCCTCTCCGATGACCACCTTCTTGCCGTCGACCGAGCAGTGGGTTTCCAGCGTGACGCGGCGCTTGGCGATGTCGATATCGGTCACCTTGACCTCGGCATAGACCATGTCGCCGGGGCGGACCGGGGCGAGGAACTTCAGCGACTGGCCCAGATAGACGGTGCCGTGGCCGGGAAGCTGTTCGCCGATCACCGCAGAGATCAGCCCGGCGGTCAGCATGCCATGGGCGATTCGGCCCTCGAAGATGGTGTCCTGGGCGTAGTCGTCGTCCAGATGCACCGGGTTCCGGTCGGTCGAGACCTCGGCGAACATTTCGATGTCCTGATCCGTCACCTGTTTGCGCAGGTGGCGTGTCATGCCCATCTCGATGTCCTCGATGCAGATCGTGCCGCGTGGCATATTGTCCAACATCTCGCCCTCCATGGCTGCGCCCTTGGGTAATTTTGAACCGCGGAATTATCCGCTAAGGAAACTTAATTACTTTGCGCGCGCAGAAAATCAAGAAGAAATGCGCAGGATGCACCTTTCGTCGCAGTCACGACCGGGGTGACTCTGGCGCCGGGGCGCCCGCTTCGGCCTCGCGCCAGAGCGCCCGCAGCGTTTCGGCCTGCTCGGGAAAGCGGGCGTCGAGCGGCTCTGCCTCCCACATGCGGTCGGTGCGAAAGTGGCGCAGCGCGCCGCGCAGCTCGCACCAGGCCGCCAGCATGACGCAGTCGAGGTGATAGATCATGGCCAGCGGTCGGACGATGCGCCGGGTCTCGGCGCGATAGACCAGCCGCAGCTTGCGGCAGTCGCTGATTGCCTGACGCAGCGCCGCCTTGGACACGCAGCCCTTGGCCGGATCGTCCAGCGGCCCGCCCCATGGCGCCACGTCCAGCCAGTCGGCGCCGTCGCGCAGGGCGTCGACCTTGGTGCAGATGCGGGTCGCCGCCGCCTGCAGGGCGCCGTCGCCGGTGCGGGCCAGCATCGACAGGCCGACGCGCAGGGCGACGATCTCTTCGGGATCGAAGTTCAGCGGCGGCAGGTCGTAGCTGCGCCGCAGGATGTAGCCTAGGCCCGCCTCGCCCTCGATGGGCGTGCGCATGGCCTGAAGCGCGGCAATATCGCGGTAGATGGTGCGGGCGCTGACCTCCAGCCGCAGGGCGAGGGCGGCGGCGGTCATCGACCGGGTTTCCCCCCGCAGGATCTGGATGATCTCGAACAGGCGGTTGGTGCGCTGCATGGGCTGTCTCCGGCTGCGGTGCTGACAGGCTAGCATGGACTGCTGACAACGGGGTGTCAGTGGCCTTGGCGCAGGGTGCCGGAAACGCAGGAGAAAGGGCCGCAGCCATGAGCTACTACGATCACCACGTCCTGATGATGCTGCAACTGGGCCGCTGGGCGCCGGAGGGCGCGCGGGCGCGGCGGCGCCCGGCCCCGAAGGGCACCGAACGCCGTTACCTGTGGGTCGAGTGACCCGCGCTCAGCGCAGGTAGCCGATCGAGAAGGTCGGCGCGATCTGCTGGCTGGCGATATAGTCGGTCAGCGCCCCGGGTTCGGGCTGGATCTCGGTGCGGGTCTCTTCCCGCGCCAGCCCGCCGGTGATGAAGAGCGAATCGAGATCCTCGCCCATGGCGCCCCGGACGTCGGTGGCCGGGCCGTCGCCGATGGCAAGGATGCCCGCGTCGGCCACGCCCTTGCGGTGCTGTTCCAGTCGCCGCCGGGCAAGATCGTAGATCGGCGGATGGGGCTTGCCGAAATAGAGGCTCTCGCCGCCCATCTCGGTGTAAAGCGCGGCCAGCGCACCGGCGCAGTATTCGCGCCGCCCGCCTCGATCCACCACGATATCGGGGTTGGCGCACAACAGCTTCAGCCCGCGCTGCTTGGCCAGCAGGAACTGCGGGCGGTAGACGTCGGGGTCCGCATGCGGGTCCAGCGGGCCGCAGCAGACGATGCCCTCGGCCTCTTCCAGCGGGACGACCTCGACGGGGGCGGGGTTCTCGATCAACTGAAGTGGCTCGAAGAAGCTGCGGTCGAACTCCTGCCCGATGAACCAGACCTTGTTGCCCACGGCGCCCTGAAACATCGCCGCGCGCCCGCTGTCGCCGGAGGTGGCGATGTCGTCATAGGCGTCGGTCGGCACGCCGAAGCGGACCAGCTGCTTGGCCACCTCGTGGCGCGAGCGCGGGGCATTGGTGACAAGGATCACCGCGCCGCCCTTGGCACGGTAGGCCTGCAGGGCGGCCACCGCCTCGGGGAAGGCCGTCACGCCGTCGTGGACGCAGCCCCAGAGATCGACGAAGAGCGCGTCGTAGCGGTCGGAGACCTCGGAAAGGGCGGTGATCAGCTGGGTCATGGGGCGGGCTCCGTCCGGACAGGGTTTGCCGGGGTCATCCCATATCGCGGGCCGGGGGGAAGGGCGGATCTCTGGCGCGGGCAGAGGGTTACCCAGCCTGCGCAAGGGGGCGCGGCGGGGTATCGGGATGGTGCGTGCGACACGGCGCTGTGCGGGGCTGAAACCCGGCTGGGGTCGGAGCTGCGCAGAACCCGCAGGGGCTTGCCGGATGGCCTCAGGCGCCGTTCATGCGTTCGACGTAGGTCCGCATTTCCTCGGCTTCGGTCCGGGCTTCGCGCAGGCCGTCCATCGCCGCCCGCAGTTCCGCTTCGGTCTGGACCAGCTGGTTGGTCAGCTCGGCCTCGCGCTGCTGCAGGTAGGTGATCGCCTGATCGCGGGTTTCCTCGGCCTCGTGCAGTTCCTGGCTCATGCGTTCCAGCTGATCGACGTCGGCCTGACTGACGCGGCGAAAGCGGTGAACCAGCCAATGGGCGAACCATCCCAGGCAGAAGGCCACGAACAGGATGATCGCCGTGACGACTATGAATTCACCTCTGTTCATCCGCGGGCCCTTCCGCGGGGACATCTGCCTCTCCGGTCTCTGCCGGCTCGTCCGATTCCGGATCCGGCGAGTCCCCATCCGCCGGTTCGTCTCCCTCTTGCCCCTCTTCGGAGGCGATTTTCAAGAGCTTGAATTCGATCCGACGGTTTTCCTCGCGTCCCGCTTCGGTGCCGTTGTCCGCGATGGGGGTCTCTTCGCCGTAGCCGCGCACGGTGTAGCTCTTGACCGGGACGAGGCGCATGCGCAGCGCGTCCAGAACCGCCTGCGCGCGGTCGCGCGACAGTTCCTGGTTCATGCTTTCGCGGCCCTGGCTGTCGGTGTGGCCGCCGATTTCCAGCGGGATGTCGCCGCAGCGCTTCAGCAGTTCCGCCAGTTCGTCCATGATCTCCTCGGCAGAGGCATCCAGCGTCGCGGCGCCGGGTTCGAAGCTGATCTTGCGCGCGCCGATGGTCTGGACGATCTGCGTCTCGCATTCCTCGGGCGAGGGCAGGCCCAGCAGCGGGTCCAACCGTTCGACGTATTCCACCGAGATATCCATCGCGGCGCCTTCGCCCATCTTGGTGGCCAGCAGCGCGGCGATCTCGGCATTGGCATCGGCATTGCCGGTCTTGCCGCGCACGGTGACGCCGTCGGGGGTGACGGTGACCGACCCGTTGGCCAGCGTCGCCAGCGCTTCCAGCCCGGCCAGCGTGCGCACCGGCCAGTCCTGCGGCATGTTCTCGGCGACGCGAGCGGCGGTATAGACGTTTTCAGAGCCGAAACGCGCCTTGGCAAAGCTGTCCATGGTCGTGCGGGCGCTGTCGGACGACAGGCGTCCGCGCATCTGCACGCGGCCTTCGGGCGACAGGGTGGCGATGAATTCCACCGGGCCGTCGTCCTGCGCCTCGGGCGGCTTGGTCAGGGTGGCGTGCAGGGCAAAGACCTCGGGCAGGGCGGCCTGCAATTCGCCCACCACGCGGTCGAAGCTGGCCTCGTCGGTGCCCTCGGCGGCGATCAGGGCGACGTCGGTGTTGGAGAAGGTGACCGAGCCCTGTCCCAGTTCGGCCAGCTTGGAAATCGCCAGTTCGGTCGCATCGGCCCAGCGGCGCGAGGGTGCGCCAAGGCCCAGCGTGCAGGTGGCCTTGTCCTCCAGCCCCGCGCCCGTGGCGGCGCGAAGGATGCGGTCGCGCGTGGCCTCGGTATCGGCAGAGCAGGCGTCGAAGCGCGCCCCGTTCCCGTCGATCGTGAAGCGCAGCGCGAAGGGCGAGATCACCGAGCGCGGCGCCGAGAGGTCCAGCGCCAGCCGCAGATCCTCGGGCTTGCGGCGGGTCAGGGCGGTCTCGATGCGGGACCGGGCCTCGGCGCTGTCGGTCATGGCGGTGATCTCGACCCGCTCGGCATCGACAGAGATCTTCGACCGCGGCAGGTCGCGCAGGGCCGCGGTGGCAAAGTGCAGCGCATCGTCCCAGCCCTCGGGCGCCGGGAAATCGGCGGATTCGAGCAGGTCGGATACCTCGACCCCCTTGGCCGCCGCATGGAAACTGTCCATCAGCGCCTCGCGGTCGGTCGAGGTGGGCACGAGGCCGATCACCGAGATGCCGGCGTCGTTGCGCAGGATCTCCAGCGAGAAATACGGCGGGGCGAGGTCTTCGGGGTCTTCCACCAGCATCTGGTCGATCACGCGGCTGGCGTCGACGACCCGTCCGGCGGTGGACAGGGCCTGAAAGCGGGCGGCCTCGTCGGGCGCGGTGCCGATCAGGAAGACCTGCAACCCGTTGGTGTCGACCTCGGCCCAGGTCAGGCCCTCGGAGTCCAGCTCGTTCAGGACGCTGGTGATAGAGGCGTTTTCCACCATCTGGGCCGAGAAATAGGCGGCAACAAGGCTGAGTGCCCCTAGCCGCCGTGAAGGTTCCGCCGATGGTGAAGAGCGTCGAAAGCCGCATGAGAGTCGGTTATCCCCAGTTTCGTCCGGACTTATCTATGCCTGCCCCTCCGGCTGCGCAATCAAGCCAGCAGGGCACCGGCGAAAAATAGCACGGGCAGAAGGCCCGCGTCGCGGTTCGACCGGAACAGGTCCAGCAGGCGGTCGTTGTCGTCCAGCTTCAGCCGCCGCATCTGCCAGACCATGTGCCAGCCCATGGCCCAGGGGCCGAAGATCATCACCAACAGCGCCATGATGTTTCCCCCGGGCGCCGCAAGCACGATGGCGGCGCCCATCAGGAAGACGCAGATCACCATGAAGCGCGACAGCCACTTCGGCGTGTCGTCTCCGAACAGCCGTGCGGTGGATTTGACCCCGATCAGCGCGTCGTCCTCCTTGTCCTGATGGGCGTAGATGGTGTCGTAGAACAGCGTCCAGGCCATGCCCGCGAGGTACAAAAGCACGGCGGGCAGGCCCAGCGTGCCCGAATGCGCCGTCCAGGCCAGCAGGGCGCCCCAGTTGAAGGCGATGCCAAGGAAGACCTGCGGCCACCATGTGAACCGCTTGGCGAAGGGGTAGATGGCGACGGGCAGCAGCGCCAGCACCCCCAGCGCGATGGCCATGGGCGGGAAGGTGATCAGGATGCAGAAGGCCACCAGGCATTGCGCCACGGCCCATGCCAGAGCCTGCTTCGCCGTGACCTGCCCCGAGGGGATCGGCCGCGAGGCCGTGCGTGCCACCGATCCGTCGATATGCCGGTCGGTGATGTCGTTCCAGGTGCAGCCCGCGCCGCGCATCAGCACCGCGCCGATGCCGCAGCCGACGAAGATCCACAGGTCGAACCAGCGCGCCTGCCCGTCGGACACCATCGACAAGAGCAGCCCCCACCAGCAGGGCAGCAGCAAGAGCCAGGTCCCGATGGGCCGGTCGGCGCGCGACAGTCGCAGGTAGGGCCGCGCCCCCGAAGGCGCCCAGCGGTCCACCCAGTTGCCGCGCACCGCGTCGCGAACCTGTCCCTGTACCTCTGGCGTCTGTTCCGTGCCGGTCATATGTTCCGCCTCATGAAACCGAAGATCCGCCTTTGTGTAGAGCACCCCTTGGGCGAGGGGCAACAGGTCGCGCTGACGCGGGAGCAGGCGCATTACCTCTTTGGCGTGATGCGGCTGGGTCCGGGCGATGTCGTGGGCCTGTTCAACGGCTGCGACGGCGAATGGCGCGCCACGGTCGAGGATGCGGGCAAGCGCGGCGGCCTGCTGGCCTGTCAGGCGCAAAGCGGGCCTCAGGTCATGCCGCCCGACCTCTGGCTGATGTTCGCGCCGGTGAAGAAGGCGCAGACCCAGTTCATCGTCGAAAAGGCCGTCGAGATGGGCGCGCGCCGCATCCTGCCGGTTCTGACCGCATTCACCAATTCGGAACGCCTGCGCGTCGACAAGCAGCAGGCCCATGCGCTGGAGGCCGCCGAGCAATGCGGCGCGACCCATGTGCCCGAGGTGGCGGAACCGCAGCGCCTCGACCGCCTGCTGGCGGATTGGCAGGGGCGGCGCATCCTCTTCGCCGATGAAAGCGCCGTCGGCGGCGCGGTCTCGCTGTCGGGGCTGGAACCGGGGCCCTGGGCCGTGCTGATCGGCCCCGAGGGCGGCTTCTCCGAGGCCGAGCGCAGCCGCCTGCGCGGCATGGACTGCACCACCGCCATCAGCCTCGGCCCGCGCATCCTGCGGGCGGAAACGGCGGCGGTCGCGGCCCTGACGCTCTGGCAGCAGGCCGTGGGGGACTGGCGATGATGCGGCGCGCGACCGAAGCGGATGTGCCCGCGCTCCGCGCCTTTCTGGAGCCGCGCATCGAGACCTCGATGTTTCTTCTGGGCAATCTCGAAGCCCATGGAACCGGCAACGGGGACCACCCGCATGGCACCGCCTTTTACCTTCGCGAAGAGGACGGGGTCATCACCGGCGTGCTGGGGCGGGCCAATGGCGGCTTCCTGATGTGCCAGATGCCGCACCTCTCGGTTCAGCAGGCGCGGTCCTGCCTGCCGCTGCTCGATGGTCTCGACCTGCGCGGCATGACCGGCGAGGCGGATCAGGTCGCGCGGTTTCTAGAGGCGCTGCCGCTGGCCGCGGAGGACTGGTCCTTGAACAGAGTCGAGCCGCTATACCGTCTGGATCTGGCAACCCTGTCCTCTGCCGATACGGTTCGGATGCCCGGGGCGGCGGACCTGCCGCTTTTGCAGACATGGTTCGCGGGATACCTTGCCGACACCCGGACCGGCACCGCCGAAGACGCGGTGTCCCGGGCGGCAGGGGCCGTGGATGCGGAACACATCCGCCTGTTGCTGCAAGACGGCGAGCCGGTGGCGATGGCGGCCGTCAACGCGCGCGCCGGCGATACCGTGCAGATCGGCGGTGTCTACGTTCCGCCGCCGCTGCGGGGCAGAGGCCTCGCGGGGCGCGTCGTCGCGGCGCAGCTGTGCGCACTGAGGGGGCGGGGATTCGCACCGCCATCCTCTTCGCGGCCTCCGACGCCGCCGCCCGGGCCTACGAGAGGATCGGCTTTGCCCGGGTTGGCGCCTATCGCGTCGCCCTGCTGAACGGGATGGTGCGGCTGAACACCGCGCTGTCGGGCGTGCTGTCATGATCCGCGACGAGGCCGGGGCCGCGCTCAACCGCTGGCGCGATGCGCTGATCGGGGTGGGGCTGATCCTGCTGGGCCTCTACTGGGGGTTCTTCACCGGCGGCGGGCTGCTGCACTGGATCGGCTACGCCGTGGTGCTGGGCGGCGCGGTGATGGTCTACACCGGCATCCAGCGCGAGTCGCTTCCACCGGGAGGAAACCGCCCCCGGTGTGGTGCAGGTGGTGGAACGGCGGATCAGCTACTTCGGCCCGCTCTCGGGCGGCATCGTCGATCTCGAGGCGCTCGAGGCGCTGTCGCTCGATCCCACCGCGCGCCCGCCGCACTGGCTGCTGCAGGCGCCGGGCCAGCCCGCGCTGGCGATCCCGCTGGGGGCCCGGGGCGCCGACCAGCTCTTCGATGCCTTCGCGACCCTGCCCGGCATCCGCACCGAACGCATGTTGCAGCAGATGCAGGCGGGCGCCCGTCAGCCGGTCGTGATATGGCGCGCAGAGCATGTGCGCAATGCAGCAAGGCGTCTGCATTGACACCCCCGGCGTTTGCGACCATGGCTTGAACCCCTAGGCGCAGGACAAGACCCGGAGTATCCCCAATGTCGATCCCTCAATCCGGCGGCGGACCCGTCGAGTCCAAGGCGCAACTGGCCGAATATCTCGCCTCGGGCATCAAGCCCAAGGACGACTGGCGCATCGGCACCGAGCACGAGAAGTTCGGCTATTGCAAGGATTCCCTGAAACCGCTGCCCTATGACGGCACCCGCTCGATCCGCGCGGTGCTGGAAGGCCTGCGCGACCGCTTCGGCTGGGACCCGGTCGAAGAGGGCGGGCATATCATCGGCCTGACCAAGGACGGCGCCAACGTGTCGCTGGAACCGGGCGGCGCGCTGGAGCTTTCGGGCGCACCGCTGGAAACCATCCACCAGACCTGCGACGAGGTGAACGAACACCTGCGCGAGGTGAAGGGCGTCGCCGACGAGATCGGCGTGGGCTTCATCGGGCTGGGGGCGGCGCCGATCTGGACGCATGACGAGATGCCGCTGATGCCCAAGGGCCGTTACAAGCTCATGGACGCCTATATGCCCAAGGTCGGCACCACCGGGCGCGAGATGATGCGGCGCACCTGCACCGTTCAGGTCAACCTCGACTTCGGGTCAGAGGCGGACATGGTGCAGAAGCTGCGCGTGGCGCTGGCGCTGTCGCCGGTCGCCACCGCGCTCTTTGCCAACTCGCCCTTCTTCGAGGGCAAACCGCTGGGCGTGCAGTCCAAGCGCATGCAGATCTGGGAAACGCTCGACGACAGCCGGACAGGCATGCTGCCCTTCGTCTTCGACGAGGGCTTCGGCTTCGAGGCCTGGGTCGATTACGCGCTGGATGTGCCGATGTACTTCGTCTACCGCGACGGGGTCTATGTCGATGCACTGGGCCAGTCGTTCCGCGACTTCATGAAGGGTGAACTGCCGGCGCTGCCGGGCGAAATCCCGACCCTCTCGGATTGGGCCGACCACCTGACCACGGTCTTCCCCGATGCGCGGGTGAAGAAATTCATCGAGATGCGCGGTGCCGACGGCGGCCCCTGGCGCAGGCTCTGCGCGCTGCCCGCCTTCTGGGTCGGGCTGATGTACGACCAGGGCGCGCTCGACGCGGTCTGGGACATCGCGAAGGGCTGGGATGCCGAAACCCGCGAAGAGCTGCGCGCAGCCTCGATCCGCGACGGCCTGCGGGCGAAGGTCGGCAAGATCGACATGCTGGCGCTCTCGCGCGAGGTGCTGGACATCGCCGAGGCCGGGCTGAAGGCGCGCGCGCGCCCCGGTTCGGGCGGTCTGGTGCCGGATGAGACCCATTTCCTGAACGCGCTGAAGGAAAGCGTCGACAGCGGCAAGACCCCCTCCGACGAACTTCTGGAACACTACCACGGCGACTGGAACGGCGACCTGAAACGCATCTACGCCGCCTATTCCTACTGAGCGCCGCGGGTGGGTTGCAGACCCACCCCCAGACCCATCCCAGACCACCCCGGCGCTCCGCCGCGCCCGATGACGGCGGCAAGACGACCGGAAAGGCGACCCCGGCACCGCCCTGTCTTCTCTGGTCCGGCAAATACCTCGGGAGGGGTCCGGGGAGGGCAGAGCCCGCCCCGGGGCCTGCGCGGCCCGAGCGCACTCTGACCTGAGCGCCGCCAGGTGCCCCTTCGGATCACATCTGCCACAGGCCCTGTGTCAGTAGCCCACCGCGCAGCCGTCCTTGCGCGGGTCCGAAGCGCCCTCCAGCACGCCGTTCTCGTGGATCACGATCGCCTGCGCACCGCCGATCGGCTTGGCCGCCTCGCGCACCACATGGCCCCGCGCCGCCAGCTCTGTCGCAACGCCCGGCGCATAGCCGCGCTCGATCTGCAGCACGCCCCCATCGGCGAAGCAGCGGGGCGCATCCAGCGCCTGCTGCGGGTCCATGCCGTAGTCGATCATATTGGTCAGCACCCGGGCGTGGCCCTTGGGCTGGTACTGCCCGCCCATCACCCCGAAGGGCATGGTCACGCGGCCCGCCTTGCGCAGCATCGCCGGGATGATCGTATGCATGGGCCGCTTGCCGCCTGCCATCTCGTTGGCGTGCCCCGCGTCCAGCGAGAAGCCCGCGCCCCGGTTCTGGAACAGCACGCCGAAGCGGTCCGAGGCCAGCCCCGAACCGAAGCTGTGGAAGATCGAACAGATCAGCGAGACCGCCATGCGGTCGCGGTCCACCACGGTGATATAGACCGTGTCGCGATGCACCGCCTCGCTGAACCGGATGGCCGAGGTCATCGCCCGCCCGGGGTCGATCAGCGCCGCCAGCGCCCGCGCCGTCTCTGGTGCGCGCAGATGGTCGAGCCGGGTCATGTGGTCGGGGTCGGCGACAAACCGGTTGCGGGCGTCATAGGCCAGCTTCGCCGCCTCGGCCTCGATATGGGCGCGGTCGGCGCCGAGGGGGTCCATGGCGCCGAGGTCGAACTCGGACAGGATGTTCAGCAGCAGCTGCGCCGTCACGCCCTGTCCGTTGGGCGGATGCTCCAGCAACTCGTGCCCCTTGTAGATCCCGTCCAGCGGCGCGCCCACCGTGCAGGCGGTGGCGGCGAAATCCTCCAGCCTGTGGCAGCCCCCCAGCGCGCGCAGGCTGTTCACCATGTCCTCGGCCACCGCGCCCTCGTAGAAGGCGCTGCGGCCCTGCGCGGCGATCCGGCGCAGCACCTCGGCCTGACCGGGCAGGCGGAAGATCTGGCCTTTTGTCAGCGCCGCATCGCCGGACAGGAAATGCCGCCGCGCCGCGCCCTGCAGCCGGTGGCCCGAGGCGGCGTAGTCGTAGGCCACGCGCGGCGCGATGGGCACGCCCTCGTCCATGGCGCGAATCGCCGGGGCGAGGCTGTCGGCCAGACCCAGCCTGCCCCATCGCTCGGACATGGTGCAGAAGGCGTCGACGGCGCCGGGTACCGTCACCGCATGGGCACTGTCCAGCGGCACGGTGTCGTGGCCTTCCGCGCGCAGGGTCGCGGCGCTGGCCCCGGCGGGCGCGCGGCCCGATCCGTTGACGGCGATCACCTCGTCGCCGCCCGCCGGAGAGACCAGTGCGAAGCAGTCGCCACCGATCCCGGTCATCGCGGGCTCTGCCAGCCCCAGCAGCACGGCGCCTGCAATGGCCGCATCCATCGCGTTGCCGCCCCGCCGCAGGATCGAGATCGCCGCCTCTGCCGCAATCGGGTGCGAGGTGGCGCAGAGGCCGTTCATTGCCGAGGACGGGGGACCGTCCGGGAAGCTGGAAATCGCGCATGTCCGGGGTCTCCTCCCTCGTCGCGCCGAGCATAGGCGCCGCTTCGGGGGCGTCAATCGCGCGTCTGTAGGGGGGCGGCGCCGCGCGCCGGATTGGCCTGTCGGGGCAGGACACCGGGACAGGCCATATGCGGCAACCGGGCAGGGGAGCGCCGCCAATCCGGGCCGATCTGTGGCGAGGCGAGCTTGTGCGGGGACGGCGGAAAGGGGCAGCGGGCAGGCGCGGCCCCATGGGCGGCTCGTAAGGTGGGAGATTTTGGGGGGAAGACCTCGACGCCGCGCACTGGGTGGGGGCTGTGAACGCGCGACGCCGAGGGAAGCCATATGCAGCTACAGGACCGAGAGTGCCCGCCAAACCGGGCGGGATTTAGACCCCAGCGGGACCATTTCTGACGCTGAGGAGTCTTCGCGTAAGGCAATACACGTTTAGCGGGAATGTCTTAGCCTGGCGCTCACCACATCGCCGCCCGGCCCGACGGTCCGGGGCGGACAGGCCGGCACATCAGGCGTGACATCCGGCGTGGCGAGGCCGGGATCAAAGACGCAGAGGCGGCGGCGCCCCGGCCCTGCGTTCCACCCGCATGCCGGTGCTGGCGCGCAGGTCGCGCAGGCATCCCGGCGCGGCCCGGGTGCCGGGACGCATCCCCCGGGGAAGGCAGGGGCCGCCGCAGCCCGGGTCCGGCGAGGCCGGGGGCGTCCGGTCGTCAGCCGTCCAGCGACCGTGGCACCGTCAGGGACAGGTGGTTGGCCCCCTCCGCGCGGCGGTAGCGCAGGTCGGTGGTCAGCGAGCGGATCAGGAACCAGCCAAATCCGCCCTCGGGCAGGGTCTCGGGCGCGCGGTCCACAGCCACCGCCCGGCCTTCCGGCGGGCATTGGCCGGGCATCGCGCACCCGTCGTCGGTGAAATCGGCAAACAGGCCGGTGGCGCGGAACGCGAGGCAGACGATAATCCTGCCCGAGGGGCGGTCGCGACAGGCGTGCTCGACGATATTGTTCAGCACCTCGGCCACCACCAGTTCCCATGGCAGCCCCTGATCGACCCCGGGCGCCTGCTGTTCGATCTCGGCCCGGATCTTGCGCAGACAGTCAGAGACGCTGTCCGGCGTGGCGTCCAGCATGCAGCGGATCAGGATGCCGTCATCCGACCGTTCGGCTCGATGTGATCATCGTCGCCCTCCCCCGCGCGGCGGTCAGGCCGGGCCGGTGGTCGCCGCCTCGGCATCGGCATGGATGGCGAAGATGCTGTCCATGCGGGTCATGCGAAAGACCTTGTCCACGGCGGGCGTCAGCCCGGCCAGTTCCAGTTTCGCCCCGGGCGGCATCAGCTTCATCGCGGCCACGATCGCGCCAAGGCCGCTTGAATCGATGAAGGTGACCCTGTGCAGGTCCATCACAAGGCGGTCTTTCGCACCGGAGAGCGCCTCGCGCATGCGGTCCTTGAACTGGATCGCGACCGCCGCGTCGATGCGGTCGGCATTGACGGTCACGACGTCCACGCCGTGTTGCCGGGTTGTGGTAAGGTCCATCTTCGCCTCGTCGGGGTTGTCTTTCGGTCGAAACTAGGCGCCAATCCTTACCATTCGGTATGCATCGGACAGGCACAGGGGGGATCGTCATGCACAGGGTCGTCATCACCGGGGCCGCCCGGACGCCCATGGGGGGCTTTCAGGGGGCGCTTTCGGCGGAAACCGCCGCCGGTCTGGGCGGGGCCGCGATCCGGGCCGCCCGCGCGCAGGCGGGCGATCCGGACATCGACGAGCTGCTGATGGGCTGTGTCCTGCCCGCGGGACAGGGGCAGGCCCCGGCGCGTCAGGCGGGTTTTGCGGCGGGGCTGGACGAGGCGGTCCCGGCCACCACGCTCAACAAGATGTGCGGCTCTGGCATGAAGGCGGCGATGGTCGGCTTCGACCGGCTGGCGCTTGGCCATGCCGCGACCATCGTCGCGGGCGGCATGGAGTCGATGACCAATGCGCCCTACCTCTTGCCGAAGATGCGCGGCGGCGCCCGGCTGGGCCATGGCGCGGTGGTCGATCACATGTTCCTCGACGGGCTCGAGGATGCCTACGACAGGGGGCGCCTGATGGGCACCTTTGCCGAGGATTGTGCCGAGGCCTTCCAGTTCACCCGCGCTGCGCAGGACGATTATGCGCTGGCCTCGCTGTCGCGCGCGCTGGAGGCGCAGAAGACCGGGGCTTTCGGCGCCGAGATCGCGCCGGTCACACTGGCCACCCGCGGCGGCGAGACGACGGTGGCCGAGGATGAACAGCCCGGCAATGCAAGGCCCGACCGCATTCCGCATCTGAAGCCCGCCTTCCGCGAGGGCGGCACCGTGACGCCCGCCAATGCCTCGTCGATCTCGGACGGCGCGGCGGCGCTGATCCTTGCGACCGAAGAGGCGGCAGAGGCCTCCGGCTGCACGCCGCGCGCCTATGTGATGGGCCATGCCAGCCACGCGCAGGCGCCCGCGCTGTTTCCCACGGCGCCCGTCCCGGCGGCCCGCAAGCTGCTGGAGCGCCCGGGCTGGGACAAGGCTGATGTCGACCTCTGGGAGGTGAACGAGGCCTTTGCCGTGGTGCCGATGGCCTTCATGCGCGAAATGGCGCTCGACCGCGAGATCGTCAACGTCAACGGCGGGGCCTGCGCGCTGGGGCACCCGATCGGGGCCTCGGGCGCCCGCATCGTGGTGACGCTTCTGCATGCGCTCGAGGCGCGCGGCCTGAAACGGGGCGTCGCCGCGATCTGCATCGGCGGCGGCGAAGGCACCGCCATCGCCATCGAACGCCCCTGACGCGCCGGGCCTCCCGGCTGGCCCCGCTGTGCCGACCACGCTGTGCCGACCACACAGGGGGGGGCGATGCCGGGACGGGCGTGGTACAGGCACCCTCGCCCGGCCGGGGAGGCGGGCGCCGACCGAGACCGAAGAAGGACCGCAATGCCTGCCGATTACCAGACCCTGTCCAGAACCGTCGCCGCGCTGACAGAGGGCGAGACGGATATCGTCGCGCTGATGGCCACCGTCACCTGTGAGGTGCACCACGCCGACGACCGGTTCGACTGGACCGGCTTCTACCGCGTCACCGAACCGGGCCTTCTGAAGATCGGCCCCTATCAGGGCGGGCACGGGTGCCTCGTGATCCCCTTCGACAGGGGCGTCTGCGGCGCCTGCGCCCGCACGGGCCGGGCGCAGCTGGTCCCGGACGTCGGGGCCTTCCCCGGGCATATCGCCTGCGCCTCTTCGACCCGGTCGGAACTGGTGCTTCCGGTGCGCGACGGCTCTGGCGCGCTGATCGCCGTCTTCGATATCGACAGCGACCGGCCCTCGGCCTTCGGCGAGGCGGACGTGCGGGCCTTGCAGGCCATCCTGGACGCGGTCTTCGCCGGCGGTGGCGGATGAGCGCGCAGCCTCCGGGCGCCCCGGCCACGGGGCTGACGCGCCGCAGCGGCCCCCCTCCAGCCACGCGCCCGGGTGTCCGGCGCGATCATCAGGAAAGGACAGTCGATGACCGACCAGACCCTCCGGGGCCACTGCCTCTGCGGCGCCGTGACCTTCCGGACCGAGGCCGCGCCAGCGGGGCCAAGTGTCTGCCATTGCAGCCAGTGCCGGCGCATGTCGGGGCATCTCTGGGCCTCTGCCTACGTGCCCCGGACCGCCCTTGTCATCGAGGGGCCGGTGCGCTGGTTCGATTCCTCCCCGGAGGCGCGGCGCGGCTTCTGCCCGACCTGCGGGTCTTTCCTGTTCTGGGAGGCCCATGCCGAAGAAACGACCAGCTTTGCCCTTGGCGCGCTCGACCGGCCCACCGGGATCACGCTGGAAAAGCACATCTTTGCCGCCGACAAGGGTGACTATTACGACATCGCGGACGGCATCCCGATCCGGTCCTGAGCCGGGCAGGGCCGCTTCGCTCCACGGCCGCCGCGTCGGTCCGCCCCCGCATCGGCCCGTGCCCTTGCGCGGGCCCCTTGCTCTGGCCCGGCCCATCTGGCAGGAGCCGGTCCATGAGCGACTATTCTCCCCCACGGGCGAGATCCCGATCCTCTACGAGGATGCGGATCTTCTGCTCGCCGACAAACCCGCCGGGCTGCTCTCCGTCCCCGGCAAGGGAGAACATCTGGCGGATTGCCTGATCGCGCGCCTGCAGCGGGCCTTCCCGACGGTCCGGCTTGTGCACCGGCTCGACAGGGATACCTCCGGGGTCATGGTCTTCGCCCTGACCGAACACGCGCAGCGCCACCTCAACCAGCAGTTCGAGAACCGCAAGACCCGCAAGACCTACCTCGCCCGGGTGGCCGGACGGCTGGAGCCCAGGACCGGAGAGGTCGACCTGCCGTTGATTGTCGACTGGCCCAACCGGCCGCGCCAGAAAGTCTGCCACGAGACCGGAAAACCGGCGCTGACCGGCTGGAAGGTCATGAAGACATCGGACGGCGAGACCCGCCTGCGCCTGTTCCCCCAGACAGGTCGAACCCATCAGTTGCGCGTCCACATGCTGGCTCTGGGCCACCCGATCCTCGGCGATCCGTTCTACGCGCCGGAGACCGCGCAGGCCTACCCGCGCATGATGCTGCATGCCGAGGAACTGCGCTTCAATCATCCCGAAAGCGGCAAGGGTCTGACGATCCGCGCCCCGGCCCCCTTCTGACAGGCATCGCCCGCCCTTCTTCTGTCCGCAAGTATCCCGGGGGAGGCCCGCAGGGCCGGGGGCAGAGCCCCCAATGCGCCCGAAGGGCGCCCGGAACTCCGGCGGATCAGGCACATGCGTCCGGTCTGAGACACCGGCGCGCCCGAAGGGCGCGCCCCCCGCCCCGCAGGGAAACGCGGGCGGCGTCAGCCGCCCGCCGAAGGCATCATTCGGCGGCCCAGCCGGATACCGCCTTGACCTCGACAAAATCGTGGATGCCATAGGCGCCGCCCTCGCGGCCGTTGCCCGACATCTTCATGCCGCCGAAGGGAGAGCCCGCGCCGCGCGACTGGCCGTTCATCTCGACCATGCCCGACCGGAGCTGGCGGGCAAGGCGCTGGCGACGGGCGTCGTCTGCGCTCTGCACGTAGTTGGTCAGGCCGTAGGGCGTGTCGTTGGCCATCTCGACCGCCTGCTCCTCGCTGTCGAACTTCAGGATCGACAGCACCGGGCCAAAGATCTCCTCGCGCGCGATGGTCATGTCCTGCGTTACATCCGCAAAGACCGTGGGGCGCACGTAGAAGCCCTTGTTCAGCCCGTCGGGCCGCCCGGGGCCGCCCGCGACCAGCCGCGCGCCCTCGTCGATGCCCTTCTGGATCAGGTCCTGGATCTTCTCCCACTGCACCTTGTTCACGACGGGGCCGATGTGGCGCCCCTCTTCCGAGGCGGGGCCCACGGTGACCTTCTGCGCAACGGCAGCCGCCTCTTCGACGGCGGCGTCATAGCGTGCGGCCTCGACGATCATCCGCGAGGGCGCGTTGCAGGACTGGCCGGTGTTGTTCATCATGTGCAGCACGCCGCGCTTCACCGCCTTCTCGTCCGCATCGGCGAAGATCAGGTTGGCGCCCTTGCCGCCCAGCTCCAGATGGACGCGCTTGAGCGTATCGGCGGCGGCCTTTGAGATCAGACGCCCGGCGCGGGTCGATCCGGTGAAGCTGACCATGTCCACATCCGCGTGCGACGACAGCTGCGAGCCAACGCCCGCGCCATCCCCGTTCACCAGGTTGAAGACGCCCGGGGGCAGGTCCGCGGCATCCATGATCTCGGCGAAGATCATTGCATCCAGCGGGCTTTCCTCGGAGGGTTTCAGCACCATGGTATTGCCGGCCACCAGCGCCGCGCCGACCTTCAGCGTGATCTGGTTCATCGGCCAGTTCCACGGCGTGATCAGGGCGCAGACGCCCACCGCCTCCATGATCAGCCGGTCGTTCGGGGCGTGATCGCCCAGCGGACGCTCCCATTCGAAGGCCTTGGCGGCGGCGATGAAATTCTTGAGGTGGCCGATGCCCGCCCCGACCTGGCTGGCGCGCGCCATCTCGATGGGCGCGCCCATCTCGGTCGACATGGCCCGGGCCAGATCCTCGGTCCGGGTCTTGTAGGCGGCATAGACACGCTCCAGCGCCGCGATGCGGTCCTCGACCGGGGTCGCCATCCAGCCGGGCAGGGCGGCCTTGGCGGCGGCGACGGCGGCATCGGTGTCGGCCTGACCGCCCAGCGAGATCACCGCGCAGGGCTCTTCGGTCGAGGGGTCGATGACCGGGTGATCCCTGCCGTCAATGGGCTCGACCCATGCGCCGTTGATGTAGAACTGCTTCTTCTCGATCATCGTATCCTCCCCGATGAGGCTGAGTGGTTCCCGACCGTTCGGTCGGTCATTGGCGACACTCTGTCACCGGGGCGCCAGAGTCGCAAGAGAGGGGTTCCATTCCCCGCGCCAGCCTATACCTAGGCAGGGAACGCGACGCTTTCATCCTCTAAACGAAAGGACATTGTCATGGCATTGCGCATCAATGACGAAATCCCCAACCTGACCGTCACCACCGACCTCGGCGAGGTCTCGCTGCACGACTGGATCGGCGACAGCTGGGCGATCCTGTTCTCGCACCCCAAGGACTTCACCCCGGTCTGCACGACCGAGTTCGGCGCCGTGGCGCAATTGGCGGACGAGTGGGAGAAGCGCGGGACCAAGGTCATGGGCATCTCGGTCGACGGCGTCGAGGACCACAAGAAGTGGAAGGGCGACATCGAAAGCACCTCGGGCGCCAAGGCCGGTTTCCCGATCATCGCCGACGATGACCTGACCGTCGCCAAGGCCTTCGACATGCTGCCCGCCGACGCCTATCTGCCGGATGGCCGCACGCCCGCAGACAGCGCCACCGTGCGCGTGGTCTTCATCATCGGGCCGGACAAGAAGCTGAAGCTGTCGATGACCTACCCGATGACCGTGGGCCGCAACTTTGCCGAAGTGCTGCGGGCGCTGGACGCGCTGCAGACCTCGGCCAAGGAGAACGTGGCGCTGCCCGCCAACTGGACGCCCGGCGAGGACGTGATTGTGCCGGTCGCGGTCTCGGACGAGGACGCCATCGCCAAGTACGGCGCCATCGACACCGTGCTGCCCTACCTGCGCAAGGCCAAGCTGAAGGCATAAGCGCTTGCGGCAAGAATGACCGGACGCCCCTGCAGGACACTGCGGGGGCGTTTTTCCTTCGGGCCCGTTTCCCGGCCGCTGCCTGTTCGGTCGCCCGGCTGGCGCCGGGCGACCGGCAGGGGCTTTGCCCCCGGACCCCCAAGGTATTTTTGGACCAAAGAAGGCGAGGCGCCTTCCCTTGTATCTTCTGTCCGGACATCCCGGGGGGCGCGCGGGGTGCGGCAGCCTTGTGTCGGTCGCGTGGCTGTTGCGGGGGCCGTGGAGGTGCTTTACCGGTGGCTGTCCGACCGGGGGCAGTTGCCATGTCCGGCGCCTTTGCCTAACCCTTTCGGAACGAAAGGAAGCGCCCGCATGAAGCCCTTTGTCCTCGGTTCCCAGACCATCGCCGCCGGAGCGCGGCGGACCGTCGACCTGCCGGTCTCGGTCCTGTCGGATCATACGCCCGTCAATCTTTCGGCCCATGTCATCCACGGCAGGAAACCCGGCCCGGCGGTCTTCGTTTCGGCCGCCATCCACGGCGATGAGGTCATCGGCGTCGAGATCGTCCGCCGCCTGCTGCGCGCCGCGCCGCTGTCGCGGCTGTCCGGCACGCTGATCGCCGTGCCCATCGTCAACAGTTTCGGCTTTCTCAACCAGTCGCGCTACCTGCCGGACCGGCGCGATCTGAACCGGTCGTTCCCCGGCCATGGCGAGGGCTCTCTGGCCGCGCGTCTTGCCGATCTCTTCATGAAGGAGATCGTGCGGCGCTGCGACGTCGGCATCGACCTGCATTCCGCCGCCGTGGGCCGCGAGAACCTGCCGCAGATCCGCCTGACCCCGGGCAGCGCCCGCCTGAAGGATCTGGGAGAGGCCTTTGCCGCGCCCGTCACGCTGACCTCGAAGGTGCGCGAGGGCTCGCTGCGGCTGGAGGCGGGGGCGGCGGGCGTCGACGTGCTGCTTTACGAGGCCGGCGAGGGGCTGCGTTTTGACGAATTCGCGGCGCGGGCCGGGGTCTCTGGCATCCTGCGGGTTCTGGCGAAGCTGGGCATGATCGCGGGACGCGGCGTGCCGAAGCCGCGCGGTGCATCGGTGTTCTGCGAGCGGTCGTCCTGGGTGCGCGCGCCCTCGGGCGGGTTGCTGCGGACGCTGAAGGCCAGCGGCGAATACGTCACCCGCGGCACGGTGCTGGGCATCGTCACCGACCCCTTCGGAGAGGCCGAGGCCGAGGTGCTGGCCGAGGTCGCGGGCATCGTCATCGGGCGCACCAACCTGCCGGTGGTGAACGAGGGCGACGCGGTCTATCACATCGGCGAGCCTGCCGAGCACAAGCTGGCCCGCGCCGCCGACGGCTTCGAGGCGCATCAGGACGCGCCGCCGCTGTTCGACGAGGACGAGATCATCTGAAGCCGTCCCGCCTCCTCTGCCCCGGGGGTGGATGGGGGCATGTCTGAGCGGGACGAGGGGTCGCGCTGCGCGCTGCGCCTGTGTCTCGCCGCTGTCCCAGCCGCGAAGACCCGGCGGGCGCCGTAGGGTCGGGCGGCGAGCCTGTGCCCCGGTGCAAAGCAGGAACCGGGTTGCGCCCCGGCGCCCGTGGGTGCAGGTTCGCGGCCACAGCAGCCGGAGACCGCCATGCCCTTCACCCTTGCCACCTGGAACATCAATTCCGTGCGTCTTCGCAAGGATTTGGTGGAGAAACTCCTGACCGAGGAGACGCCGGACGTGCTGTGCCTGCAGGAATGCAAGTCGCCGGTGGACAAGATCCCGCTGGAGGGCTTTCAGGCGCTTGGCTACAACCACATCGTCGCGCGCGGCCAGAAGGGCTACAACGGCGTCGCGATCCTGTCGAAGCTGCCGATCGAGGATGTGGGCGACCGTGATTTCGCAGCCCTCGGCCATGCCCGCCACGTCGCGGCGCGGCTGGAGAACGGCGTCACGGTGCACAATTTCTATGTCCCGGCGGGCGGCGATGTGCCGGACCGCGCGGTCAACCTGAAGTTCGGGCAGAAGCTGGACTACCTGTCCGAGATGCGCGACTGGTTCCACGGCGAACGCCCGGAAAAGGCGGTTCTCGTGGGCGACCTGAACATCGCCCCGCGCGAGGACGACGTCTGGGACCACAAGAAGATGCTGAAGGTCGTCAGCCACACCCCGGTCGAGGTCGAGGCGCTGGGGGCCACGCAGGACGCGGGCGGCTGGGTCGACATCACCCGCAAGGACCTGCCCGAGGGGCAGCTTTATTCCTGGTGGTCCTACCGCGCCAAGGACTGGGATGCCGCCGACAAGGGCCGCCGCCTGGACCACGTCTGGGCCACGCCCGATATCGCCAACGCGGGCCACTCCAGCCGCATCCTGCGCGCCGCGCGCGGCTGGGAGAAGCCTTCGGATCACGCGCCGGTCTTCGCGACCTTCGACCTGTAGGGCGGTTGCGGGAGGCGCGCCTGCGCCATGCCCGCCCTCGGGAGGGCGGTGGCGCCTGGTGCGGCCCTGCCATGAAAGTCGCCGGTCGAACCGCGCGGGGCAGATGTTGCGGGTTTCCCTCCCGGAGGGAGGTCGGGCATGGTGCATGCGCGCCGGGTGCGGAGAAGTGCGGCGCGCGTGCTGATCCTGAAGCATCGATATGCGTGCAGCGCCCCTGGCGGATCGGTCGGGGGCTTTGACCGTTCGGTCCACAGGGGCAACTCCCGCAAAGCCTGCATCCTCCTGCGTCGCTTCGGTCGGGGCTGCGCCCGTTCGGACCTCGAAGGCTCCGCCGGAGCCTTCGTCCACCTGCGGCGGATCGGCTGGGCTTACGCCCGTTCGGTCCTGACAGGCTTCCCCGGAAGCCTGTCCCACCTGCGGCGGATCGGACCTCACCCTTGCAACTGACGGCGTCGTGAGCCATCTAGCCTGTCAAGGAAACCGCAACACGGCGGAGGCGAAGATGCTGGAACTGAATGCTGCGAAGGGCCCCGAGGCGGGCGATCTCGTGAAGGATATCACCGAGGCGGAGTTCATGGCCGAGGTCGTGGACGGGTCGAAAGAGATCCCGGTGATCGTCGATTTCTGGGCGCCCTGGTGCGGGCCGTGCAAGACGCTTGGGCCGCAGCTGGAAGAGGCCGTGAAGGCCGCCAAGGGCGCGGTGAAGATGGTCAAGGTCAATGTCGACGAGGCGCAGGCGATCGCCGGTCAGATGCGCATCCAGTCGATCCCCACGGTCTATGCCTTCTATCAGGGCCAGCCGCTCGACGGCTTTCAGGGCGCGCTGCCGCAGTCCGAGATCAAGGCCTTTGTCGAGCGCGTGGTGCAGGCCGCCGGTGGCGATGCCTCGGGCGGGCTGGACGATGCCGTTGTCGCTGCCGAGGAAATGCTGGAGCAGGGGGCGGCGGTGGACGCGGCCCAGACCTTCGCCGCAATCCTCGAGGAAGACCCCGCCAATGCCAAGGCCTATGGCGGACTGGTGCGGGCGCATGTGGTGCTGGGCGAGCTGGAGCAGGCCGAGGCGATCCTGAACGGCGCGCCGGTCGAGATCTCCAAGGCGCCCGAACTGGAGGCGGCGCATGCGCAGCTGGAACTGGCCGGGCAATCGGCGGGCGTCGGCCCGGTGGCCGAGCTGACCGCGACGGTTGAGGCCGAGCCCGACAACCATCAGGCGCGTTTCGACCTTGCGCAGGCGCTTTATGCCAATGGCGATGCAGAGGGCGCGGTGGCGCAGCTGCTGGACCTGTTCCGGCGTGACCGCGAGTGGAACGACGGCGCCGCGCGGGCGCAGCTTTTCACCATCTTCGAGGCGCTGAAGCCCAACGACCCGGTGGCCCTGAACGGACGCCGGAAATTGTCGTCGATGATATTTGCCTGAGCCCCGGCGCAGGCTACCTGAGACGGCATGACACGGCTGACAGACCTGCCGGGTATGATCCCGGTCTTTCCCCTGCCCGGGGCGCTCCTGCTGCCGCGGGCGCGTCTGCCCCTTCATATCTTCGAACCGCGTTATCTGGCGATGCTCGACGACGCGCTCAAGACGCCGGAGCGGCTGATCGGCATGGTCCAGCCCGCGCCGGTCCCGGGGCGGATGGAAAAGGGGCTGCACCGGATCGGCTGCGCCGGCCGTGTCACCCAGTTCTCGGAAACCGAGGACGGGCGCTACATGATCACCCTCACCGGGATCTCGCGGTTCCGCGTGTCGCAGGAGGTCGAGGGCTTCACCCCCTACCGGCGCTGCGAGGTCTCGTGGCAGGGCTTCGACCGCGACCGCTCTGCCGGGCCCGAGGCGGATGAGTGTTTCGACCGCGACCGGTTCCTGCGGCTGCTCGACCGCTACTTCACCGCCCGCGACCTTCAGGCGGACTGGCAGACGCTGAAGGACGCCGACGACGAGCTGCTGGTGAACTCTCTGTCCATGCTTCTGGACTTCGGTCCCGAGGACAAGCAGGCGCTGCTCGAGGCGCCCTCGCTGGGCACGCGGCGCGAAACGCTGGTGACCCTGATCGAATACCGCATGCGCGGCGGCGAAGGAGACGTGATGCAATGACCCCCCGAATTCGACCGCCGCATGCTGGAGGCGCTGATCTGCCCCCAGTCGCAAGGCACGCTGGACTATGACGCAGAGCGGCAGGAGCTGATCAGCAAGCAGGCCAATCTTGCCTATCCGATCCGCGACGGCATCCCGGTCATGCTGGTCGACGAGGCGCGACGGCTGGACCCCTAGCGCCGGGCGCGGCAGCGCTCGGGCCGGAGGGGCGGGACGCCGTGTCCCGGACGCGCACCGGCGATGCGCGGCCTTCGCGAAACGCCGAAGGCACCGGAACCGCGTCGCTAGCCCGCCAGCGCCCGCGCCAGCACCGCAGCATCGACATTCCCGCCCGAGACGGTGGCGATCACCGTGTCGGCCTCCAGCGCCTCTGACCGGAACAGCGCGGCGGCCAGCGCCACCGCGCCGCCCGGCTCTGCGACGATCTTCAGGTGCCGCAGCGCAAGGGCCATGGCCTGCAAGACCTCTGCATCCGAGACCGACAGGCCCGGACCGCAGAGGCGGGCGTTGATCGGAAAGGTGATTTCTCCGGGGGTGGGCGTCAGGATGGCGTCGCAGAGGCCGCCCGCCTCCTGCGTGTTGCTCTGCCGCGTGCCGCTGGCCAGCGATCGGGCGGTGTCGTCGAAGGCCTCGGGCTCGGCGGGGCGGACGCGCAGGCCCGGGGCGCGGGCCTCCAGCGCCAGCGCGATCCCGGCGGTCAGCCCGCCCCCGCCGCAGCAGACCAGCACCTCGGCCCGGTCGATGTCCCGTTCGGCGGCTTGTTCGGCGATCTCCAGCCCGCAGGTGCCCTGTCCGGCGATGACCTCGGGTTCGTCATAGGGCCTGATCAGGGTCAGCCCGCGCGTCTCGGCCAGCCTCGCGCCGATGGCCTCGCGGCTCTCGCCGCCGCGGGTGTAAAGCACCACCTCGCCCCCCAGCGCCTTGGTGCCCTCGATCTTCGCGGCGGGGGCATCCTGCGGCATGATAATCACCGCAGGCACCCCGAACAGCTGCGCCGCCCGCGCGATGCCCTGCGCATGGTTGCCCGAGGAATAGGCGAGGATGCCGCGCGCGCGGACCTCCGGGGGCAGGGCCGAAACCGCCGCATAGGCGCCGCGGAACTTGAAGCTGCCGGTGTGCTGCAGGCATTCCGGCTTCACGAAGACCCGCCGCCCGGCGATGGCATCCAGATGCGGCGAGGACAGCAGCGGCGTCCGGCGTGCAATGCCCTTCAGGCGGGTTGCGGCGGCCTCGATTTTCTCGATGTTCATGGCGGTCCTTTCCGGGGCGGTTCGCGGCGCCATGGGGAGGCGGGCCGCCCGGAAAAGTCAAGCACTTGCGCCGCGCAGGTCACCGGGGCAGGGTCCGGTGCATGATCCGGCTGAATGCCATTCCAAACCGGCCCGTTCGACAGCGGTCAGCCGTCCGCCAGGGGCAGGCCGTGAGGCTGACCCGTGCGGCAGGGGCCGCCTTTCTCAGGGCAAGGCGGCGGCCTTGCTGCGGCGGGGGATGACTGTGCGGCGCCGGACAACCGCCCCGAGCGGCGCGCCCCGGGGCCGCCCATGATCCGCCGCACGTCGGTTCGCGCGGACGGCCAGCGCAGCGAGGCCTTCTTCTCGACCTGCGGGGTCTATCGCTATGGGCTGCGGCGGGTCTGGCGCGAGGGCGCCGACGAGGTGCTCTTCGTGATGCTCAACCCCTCGACCGCCGACGAGACGCGCAACGACCCGACCATCGAACGCTGCCAGCGCCGCGCCGAGGCGATGGGCTTCGGCGGGCTTCGGATCGCCAATCTTTTCGCGTATCGCGCCACGCATCCGCGCGACCTGAAGGCCGCGCCGGCGCCGGTCGGCCCCGGGAACGATGCCCTGCTGCGCGACTGGGCCCGGGGCGCCGCGCTGACCGTCGCCGGCTGGGGTGTACATGGCGGCCTGCTGAACCGGGGGCCGGAGGTGGCGGGCTGGCTGGGCCCCGCAAGCCACCTTGGCCTGACCCGCGACGGCCACCCGCGCCACCCGCTTTACGTGGCCTATGCCACCACCCCGACGCCCCGGCCGGAGGCGCGGCGCTACCTCCGGCCCGCCTGAAGGGGCGTTGCCGATCCGCCGCGCCCGGGGCGCCCGGTCCCGCGGGGGGATTGCCTTGGCCTGCGGTTCTGGCCTCCTGCTAGCGAAAGGACCACCGGAGAACAGCGCGATGGATAGACCGCAGGAGGATCTGGACAGGCTGCACAGGGACCTGGGTCGCCCGGCCGACGAGGTCGGCGCCTTCAATGCGCACCGGCTGGTGCGGGTTCACAACAATGTCTGGCGCCTGATGTGGTGGCAATTCCTGCGCGGACTGGCCTTCGGCCTTGGCACGGTTGTCGGGGCGACGGCGCTGGTCTCGGTGGTGGCGCTGATCCTCGGACAGATCGAGTTCATCCCGATCATCGGAGAGATCGCCCGGGCCATCATCGAGGAAATCAACGGCCCGTGACGGCCCGGGTCCGTTAACCTTTCAGGCTGAAAGCGTTTGATCGGTCAATCTCTGTCTGGGATAGTCGTGGCGGCCTGTCATGAGGACGGGAATGGGGCGGAACCATGCTGTTTCTGACTGGATTGCTTGGAATGATGGCGCTGGGATCGATCGCGATCGTCAGCACCGGCCTGCCGGAAGACGATCCCGACGCCGCGCCCGAGCGGGATGCCGAAGGGGAGGCCGAGGGGGGCACCGACCAGCCGCAGGGCGATGGCCGGGCGTGGTTCGAGGCGGGGGACGACGGGGACGGTGAGGAGGCCGGGTCGCTGCTGGCCCGGCTTGGCGTCACCACCGAGGGTGACGCGGATGACGAAACCCTCTCTGGCACGGAATTCGACGACCGCATATCCGGCGGCGCGGGCAACGACAGCCTCGACGGGCTGGGCGGCGGCGACGACCTGCTGGGCGGAGCGGGCGACGATACGCTTCAGGGCGACTGGAGCGACGACACCATCCACGGCGAAGGCGGAAACGACAGCCTCGACGGCGGCGAGGACAACGACGAACTCTACGGCCATGACGGCGACGATATCCTGATGGGCGGCCCCGGCGTCGACAGCCTTGTCGGCGGTCTGGGCAACGACCTGATGCTGGGCGACGCGGGCGCCGATGCCCTCTTGGGCCGTGAGGGCGGTGATACGCTGGAGGGCGGGGCCGGGGTGGACACGCTCTTTGGCGGCTGGGGCGACGACGTTATCGTCGGCGCCATGCCGGACGAGACGGGGGCCGATACGGACGAGGGCGACTTCCTGAACGGCGGCGACGGGGCCGATACGCTGGTGGGCGGCAATGGCGACATGCTGCAGGGCGGCGCGGGTGCGGATCGGCTGCTGCTGGGGGACTGGATCACCTCCGCCGCATCCAGCCTGCTGGACTATGACGCGGCGGAGGACCAGATCATGGTGGTCTTCGACGACAGCGACGAGGCCGCCGACCCGCAGCTGTCGCTGCGCATCAGCGCGGAGGATCCCGAGACGACGGAGATCGTGCTGGACGGCGTCGTGATTTCGACCCTGCCGACGGCGGTTGCGCCGGGGCTGGACGCCATCGTGCTGGTCGGGGAAAGCGTGGCGGGCCAGATCGCCTTTGGCTGACCGGGCCCGTGACGCCTTGCCGGGGCCGGGGCGGCTGGCCCTTCCCATCCCGAAGGGAATCGCGTAGAGAGGCACATCCGCGCGATGCGGATACTCTCCACGGGCCTTGCTGGACGACATCCCGGCTTGCGCCATAACCCTCGATCCGAAAGGAGCCCCCGATGTCGATCACGGTCGAAGAAAAAAACCGCCTGATGAAAGAATATGCCACCAAGGAAGGCGACACCGGTTCGCCCGAAGTGCAGGTGGCCATCCTGACGTCGCGCATCAGCACGCTGACCGAACACTTCAAGACCCACAAGAAGGACAACCACTCGCGTCGTGGCCTTCTGAAGCTGGTGGCTCAGCGCCGCAAGCTGCTGGACTACCTGAAGGGCAAGGAAGAAGCGCGCTACCAGGATCTCATCAAGCGCCTCGGCATTCGCCGCTAAGCCGCGACGAGCCGGATCCGCTGGTGATCCGGTCTATCCCCCGCGGCCAACGAGAAGCGACTTACCTCGTACGAGGGACAGGGCGCCCGTCTTCGGAAACGGAGGCGGGCGTTTTCCGTGCCGGGGCCTGTGCGGAGGCCCGCGGCTAGGGTGTTTCGCCTGCCTTTGGCAGGCGACCGGCTGGGGAGGCTTCGCCTCCCCAGACCCCTCCAAGGTATTTGAAGACCAAAGAAGAGGGGGCGGGGCGTTTTTGGGACAGGCTCGGTACCGATTTGCGGGATGAGGGGGGCGGGTCTGCGGCGCCTTTTGGGGCGTGCGGCTGGTTTCCTGGGGGCGCGGGGGTGCGGGCCTGCCGGGGAAGGGCCGTGGGGCGCGCGGCCCTGTGGCCGGGGGCTGGCTGGCCTGTCAGAGGGGCCAGGACGCGGTCTGATGCTGTGCGGGCGCCTGCCCGGGCAGGATTTGCATCGCACCCCGTGGACAGAAGGGCCGCGAGACCCTATCTAGGCGTGCCATGGCCAAGAAACCCGACAGCAACCCGAACTACAAGGTGATCGCCGAGAACCGGCGCGCGCGCTTCGATTATGCCATCGAAGAGGATCTCGAATGCGGGATCATCCTGACCGGCTCCGAGGTGAAGTCGCTGCGCGAGAACACCTCGAATGTCGCCGAAAGCTACGCGGCGGTCGAGGATGGCGAGTTGTGGCTGGTGAATTCCTACATCGCCCCCTACGAGCGCGCCATGTTCGGCCATGAAGAGCGGCGGCGGCGCAAGCTGCTGTGCTCCAAGCGCGAGTTGTCGCGGCTGTGGAACGAGACCCAGCGCAAGGGCATGACGCTGGTGCCGCTGGTGCTGTATTTCAACCACAAGGGCATCGCGAAGCTGAAGATCGGCATCGCCAAGGGCAAGAAAAACCACGACAAGCGCGAGACCGAGGCCAAGCGCGACTGGAGCCGCCAGAAGCAGCGTCTGCTGAAAGAGCGCGGCTGAAACCGGCGCGGCGGCGCCGGGCTGTTGCGCGCTGCCCCTTGCCGGGGGTGCCGCGAATGGCGGGGCCGGAGGCTGATGCTTGCAACGGGCCGCGTCTGTGGCTAGGCAAGGCCAAGCTGACAAGACGGGGGGCGGCATGGCTGCTGTGGACGATCCCAAGACGCTGGTCTCGACCGGCTGGCTGGAGAAACACCTGAACGATCCCGACCTGCGCATCCTCGATGCCAGCTGGTACCTGCCCGACATGGGCCGGGACGGGCGCGCCGAATATGCCGCCGCGCATATTCCCGGCGCGCGGTTCTTCGATATCGACGACGTGTCGGACGCGCGCTCGGACCTGCCGCACATGGCCCCGGCACCGGAAAAGTTCATGAGCCGCATGCGCGCCCTGGGTGTCGGTGACGGCCATCAGGTGGTGATCTACGACGGCGCCGGCCTGTTTTCGGCGGCGCGCGTCTGGTGGCTGTTCCGCCTGATGGGGCAGGACAGCGTGGCCGTGCTGGACGGCGGTTTGCCGAAGTGGCAGGCCGAGGGCCGCCCGGTCGAGGACCTGCCGCCGATGATCCGCGACCGCCACATGACGGCGCGGCGCCAGGCCCATCTGGTGCGCGACGTCACGCAGGTCTCCGCCGCGGTGAAGCTGAAGGATACCGAGGTGGTGGATGCCCGCTCTGCCCCGCGCTTCCGTGGCGAGGCGCCGGAACCGCGCGAGGGCCTGCGGCCCGGCCATATCCCCGGCTCGAAGAATGTGCCCTACCGCGCCGTTCTGGCCGAGGACGGCACGATGAAGGATGCGGAGGCGCTGCGCGGCACCTTCGAGGCGGCCGGCGTGGACTTGTCGAAGCCGGTCATCACCACATGTGGGTCGGGCGTGACCGCCGCCGTGCTCAGCCTCGCGCTCGAGGTCATGGGCAAGGGTGACCACTCGCTTTATGACGGGTCCTGGGCGGAATGGGGTGCCTTCCCGACGCTGCCCGTCGCAACCGGAGAAGACTGATGTTCGAGACGCTCAAGGAGCAACCCGCCGACAAGATCCTGCAGCTGATGCAGCTGTACAAGGAGGATCCGCGCGAGAACAAGATCGACCTTGGCGTCGGCGTCTACAAGGATGCCAGCGGCAATACCCCGATCATGCGCGCGGTGAAGGCGGCGGAAAAGCAGCTGTGGGAAGCCGAGCAGACCAAGGCCTATACCGGGCTTGCGGGCGATCCGGCCTATGGCGATGCCATGGTGTCGCTGGTGCTGGGCGATGCGGTGCCGCGGAGCGAGGTCGCGGCGGCGGCGACGCCGGGCGGCACCGGCGCGGTGCGGCAGGCCTTCGACATGATCCGCATGGCGAATCCCGCCGCACGGGTCTTCGTCAGCGATCCGACCTGGCCGAACCACCTGTCGATCCTCAAGCACATGCAGATCGAGACCGTGCCCTACCGCTATTTCGACGACGAGACGCGCGGCGTCGACTTCGACGGCATGATGGCGGATCTCGACGCGGTGAAGGCCGGTGACGTGGTGCTGGTGCATGGCTGCTGCCACAACCCGACGGGGGCCAACCTGAACATGACCCAGTGGCAGGCGCTGGTCGACCTGCTGCTGGCCAAGGGCGCGGTGCCCATGGTCGATATCGCCTACCAGGGCTTTGGCGACGGGCTCGAGGAAGACGCGCAGGCGGTGCGGCTGGTTGCATCCTCGGTGCCCGAGTGCCTGATCGCGGCCTCCTGTTCCAAGAACTTCGGCATCTACCGCGAGCGCACGGGCCTTCTGATGGCCGTGGCGCAGGACCCGGCGAAGCAAAAGCTGAACCAGGGCACGCTGAACTACCTGAACCGGCAGAACTTCTCGTTCCCGCCGGACCACGGCGCTCGGCTGGTGACCATGGTGCTGACCGACGAGGCCCTGCGCGCCGACTGGGCGGCAGAGCTGGAAGAGGTCCGCAACAGCATGCTGGGCCTGCGCGCGCAGCTGGCGAGCGAGCTGCAGCGGCTGTCGGGCTCCGACCGCTTCGGCTTCATCGCGCAGCACCGGGGCATGTTCTCGCGCATCGGCGCCACGCCCGAACAGGTGCAGAAGATGCGCGACGATTTCGGCGTCTACATGGTGGGCGATTCGCGGATGAACATCGCCGGGCTGAACCAGAGCACCGTGCCGATCCTCGCCGAGGCCATCGTCAAGGCAGGCGTCTGACGCCACGGGGGCCGGGCAGGCAGGTCCTGCCCCACCCGCCCTCGGGATCCCGGTGCGGATGCCCTCAACGGGGTGCCTGACGGACGCCGGATGCCCCGGCCCCCCTCCTGTCCTCCCCCCGCGACGCCGGGGGAGGGACCGCCTTTCGGGCCGACCCCGAAACAGGGGCGTTTCCGCTTCCGTCAGCCCTGTGGCCCGCCTTGGGCGGTCCGGGCTGGGCGTCATCGGACCCGGTCTTTGCGCGGGGCCCATGGCTGCGCGGACTCTTTCCGAAAATACCGTCTTTCCCGGACAATCGGCATTCCCTTCAGCCGCCGTGCCGCGCGCGGCTGTCCTCGGGGGCCTGCGCCCGATCCTCCTTGCCGTAATCGCGCAGCACATGCGCCACCCGCAGCCGGTATCCGGCGAACAGCCCGCCGCGCCCGGCCTCCTGCGCCGCGCGGTGCTTTTCCAGCTGGCGCCAGCGGTCGACCGCCGCCTCGTCCTCGAAGAAGCTGATCGACAGCAGCTTGTCCGGGTTCGTCAGGCTCTGGAACCGCTCGACCGAGATGAAGCCCTCCACCTGTTCCACGAGGGGCCGCATGGTGGCGGCGATGTCGAGATAGGCCTGCTTGCGTCCCTCCGCCGGGGTCACTTCGAAGATGATGGCGATCATGGTTTCCTTCCTCCGATACGCCAGAGTGATCCACCGCCCGCTCCGGCACAAGCGGCACTCAACTCCGCAGGCGACCGCCCTTGTGAGTGCCCCTCATCCGCGGGACCGGCGCGGGCCAGTCGCGCGGATGCCGCCCGTGCCCGCTGGCAAGATCGGCCCGCGCCCCCGCCGGATCGGCACCGCCCCCCGTTTCTTCTGTCCGGAAATATCCCGGGGGCTGCGCAGCAGCGGGGGCATGTTGTCTGCATGCCTTTGGCATGACGCCCCCTCCGCCCCCTCAACCGGCGTCAGTAGATGCCGCAGCAGGGCCACCGGATGCGCGCGCAGGGACAGCCGCATGGCGACGTAATCCTCCACCACCTCCTCGCCGGGGGTCATCGCGGGCAGCGCGGCCAGCGCCTCGGCAATCGCCTCGCCGTCCATGTCGCGGGCAAACAGCGGCAGGTCCGGCCCCGGCGCCAGTGCCCCGGCCTCCCACAGGGCGGCGCGCCGGGTCAGCGCCAGCGTGGCAAAGACATCGGCTTCGGCCAGCCGCGACAGCACCGCAGGCCCCAGCCCGGCCCGCCGCCAGACGTCCCGCACCGACCGGTAGCCGTTGCCGCGCGCGGCGGTCAGCCACTGCATGTCTTCTTCTGTCAGCCCGCGCACCTGCCGGAACCCCAGCCGCAGCGCCAGCGCTCCGCAGCCGTCGCGTTCGATCGTATTGTCCCAGTAGCTGGCGTTCACGTCGACGGGCAGCACCGTCACCCCGTGCTCACGCGCGTCCCGCACGATTTGCGCGGGTGCGTAGAAGCCCATGGGCTGGGCGTTCAGCAGCGCGCAGGCGAAGATCGCCGGGTGGTGGCACTTGATCCAGGCCGAGGCATAGACCAGAAGCGCGAAGCTTGCCGCATGGCTCTCGGGGAAACCATAGGATCCGAAGCCCTCGATCTGGGAAAAACAGCGCTCGGCAAACTCTGCCTCGTAGCCGTTGCGCGCCATGCCGCGCAGGAACCGTCCGCGAAACTCTGACACGCTGCCGTGTTTCTTGAAGGTCGCCAGCGAGCGCCGCAGCCGGTCCGCCTCGTCCGGCGAGAACCCCGCCCCGGTGATGGCGATCTGCATCGCCTGCTCCTGGAACAGCGGCACGCCCAGCGTCTTGCCCAGAACCCGCCCCAGCGCGTCCGAGGGGAAGGACACCTGCTCCTCGCCGTTGCGCCGCCGGATATAGGGATGCACCATGTCGCCACTGGATGGGGCCGGGCCGGATGATCGCCACCTCGATCACCAGGTCGTAGAAGCAGCGTGGCCGCATCCGGGGCAGGAAATTCATCTGCGCCCGGCTTTCCACCTGGAAGACGCCGATGCTGTCGGCGCGGCACAGCATGTCGTAGACGCGCGGATCCTCGGGCGGCAGCGTGGCCAGCGTATGCCGCTCGTTGTGCTCGGATGCGATCAGCTCGAAGGCCTTGCGGATGCAGGTCAGCATGCCAAGGCTCAGCACGTCGACCTTCAGGATCCCCAGCGCGTCGATGTCGTCCTTGTCCCAGCAGATCACCGTGCGGTCTTCCATCGCGGCGTTCTCGATCGGCACAAGCTCGTCCAGCCGCCCCTCGGTCACGATGAAGCCGCCGACGTGCTGCGACAGGTGGCGCGGAAAGCCACTGGATCTCCTGCACCAGCTCCAGCGTCTGCGCCAGCCTGCGGTCGGTCGGGTCCAGCCCGATCTCGCGCATCCGCTCCGCCTCGACCCCATGGGTCGAGAAGAACCCCCAAAGCTGCGAGGAAAGCGCCCCGATGGTGTCGCGCGACAGGCCCATGGCCGCGCCGACCTCGCGGATCGCGCGCTTGCCGCGGTAGTGGATGACAGTGGCGCAGAGGCCGGCGCGATGCCGCCCGTAGGTCCGGTAGATATGCTGGATCACCTCTTCGCGGCGCTCGTGCTCGAAATCCACGTCGATGTCGGGCGGCTCGTCGCGGGCCTCGGACACGAAGCGCTCGAAGACCATGGTGCCGATCTCGGGGCTGACAGAGGTCACGCCCAGACAGTAGCACACCACGGAATTCGCCGCCGACCCGCGCCCTCGGCAGAGGATGTCGCGGCTGCGCGCAAAGGCCACGATATCGCGCACGGTCAGGAAATAGGGCTCGTAGCGCAGCTTGGCGATCAGGGTCAGCTCATGCTCCAGCAGGGTCCGCACGCTCTCGGGCGCGCCCTGCGGGTAGCGCCAGCCCAGCCCCTCCAGCGCCAGCCGCCGCAGCCGGTCCGTGGGTGTCTCGCCCTCGGCGATCTCCGAGGGGTACTCGTAGCGCAGCGACCCAAGGTCGAAACGGCAGTCCCGGGCCAGCGCCGCCGCCCGGTCGACGGCGCCCTCATGGGCCGCGAACAGCCGCCGCATCTCATCCTCCGACCGCATCCGCCGCTCGGCATTGGGCAGGGCGTCGCGGCCAAGGTGATCCACCCGCCGCCCGGTGCGGATCGCGGTCATGACATCCGCCAGCCGCCGCCGCCGCCCGTGGTGCATCAGCGGCTCGGCACTGGCCAGCGTCTCAAGCCCCAGCCGCTCCGCCAGTGCCGCCTGCCGGTCCAGCCGGGCCCCGTCGCGCCCGTCGTAGCGCGGCGCCATGGCCAGATGCGGGCGCACCCGCAGGCGCGCCAGCAAGGCCCGGACCTCGGTCAGCCAGCCCTGCCGCACCGCGCCCGGCGGGTGCAGGATCAGCCGCAGCCCCCCGGGATCGTCCGGCAGATCCGCCAGGTGCAGCAGGCATTCCCCCTTCGCCGCCCGCTGCCGCCCGGTGCTGATCATCCGGCACAACAGCGCCCAGCCCGCGCGCGAGGCGGCCAGGGCGGTCATCTCCACCCCCTCGGCAAAGACCAGCCGCGCGGCGGGGATCAGCCGCGGCACATGGCAAATGTCCAGCGAGGGCGCAGGCAGGGCGCCTTCGGGCGCCACCGGCCCCATGGGCCCGGTGCGCGCCTCTTCCCGCGCGCGCTCGGCCACCTGGTGGCGAATCTCCCTTGCCTGCGAAAAGGCCCGCACGATGCCGGCGACGGAATTGCGGTCGGCGATGGCAATGGCCCCGATTCCGCAGAAGGCGGCCCGTTCCATGAACTCCTCGGGATGCGAGGCCCCGGTGAGAAAGGTGAAATTCGAGGTGATGCAGAGCTCGGCGAACATGCCCGGAAGCATAGTTCACTTTTTGTTCTCTTTCGAGTCCCTCCGGAACAGGCCGACGCGGCGGGCGCTGCCGGTTCTGCCGTCTTCTTTGGTCCTCAAAATACCTCGGGGGAGGCCGCAGGCCGGGGGCAGGGCCCCCCGCGACCGCTCCGCCCCCGTCCCGGGTGAAGACGAAGCGCCACGCTCCAAACCGCGCCGCGCCGGTCGGGAGGCATCAGCGACCCGCAACCGCTCAGCCCGGCGGGCCTCGGGCCGGCCGCGCTGACCGCCCTCAGGCCGGGCGGAAGGCGTCTCTCTTCCGCTCCCCGCAGGACGCCGCGCCCTGTGGCATCCCCGGCCATCGATGCGCCTCTCGCGACCGGTGCGCGTGCGGGTTTCGCGAAGCCGCCCGGATCGCAGGCGCGGTGCCGTGAACCGGCGCTTTACCCGGTCGACCGGCTGCGTTACCCAGCAGGCAAGGGCACCGGGCAGGGACAGCCGTGGGCGATTTTGCGACCTTGAGCCTTGAGGGCAGCGGGCTGGCGCGGCAACCGCGGGTGCCTCCGGACAAGCGTGCCAAGGGCTACGCGGACCGCTTCGACGCCACGACGCTGTGGCTGGACGCGGTCTGGACCGGTCACGAGGTGGTCCTTGTCTGCCCCCGGCTCAACACCCTGCGGGCCCCGGTGTCACGCGCCGCCTTTGCGCTGGACGGCAGGCCCGTGCGCGCCCGCCTGCGCCGCTACTACCGTCATACGCTGATCGCGCTGAAGGCCCCGGTCCGACCGGACAGGGTTTCCGTCCGGATCGGCGACTGGGTCGGAGAGACCGGGGTTCACGGGCCGCAGACCGCCGGTTTCGCGGGCCTGAACGTGCTGATGACCCTGTCCAAGGACAACGATCCCGCGTGGATCGAGGATTGGGCGCGGTTCCATGTGCGCCACCACGGGGCTCAGGCCTGCCTTTTCGTCGACAACGGGTCGGCGGAATACGGACCCGAGGCAATCCGCCCGGCGCTGGAGCGCGCGGGCCTTTCGCGGTCGGTGATCCTGTCGACCCCGCTGCGGTACGGGCCGCGCGGCAAGCCGCCCTTCGTCAATGCCGAGCTGTTCCTGCAGACCGGGGTGATGAACGTGCTGCGCCTGCGCTTCCTGAAGCAGGCGCGGGCGGTGCTGAACTGCGACATCGACGAGCTGGTGATGACCCCGGGCCGGACGGTCTTCGACCTCGCCGCCGGCTCGTCGCGCGGTTTCGTGCAGTTCCCGGGCCGCTGGGTGCATCCGGCGCCGGGCTCGCAGGGCTGGTCATGGCATGCCCGCCACACCCATGCGGACAGCCCGGCGCGGCCCTGCCCGTCGAAATGGTGCATCGTGCCGGAGGGTCCGCTGGGGCGGCTGCAGTGGCGCCCGCATGAACTGGAAGGGCTGCCCCTTCCGTGGCGCTTTCGCGCCGACGGCGCATGGTTCTATCACTGCCGGGCCATCACCAACGGGTGGAAGTCGCAGAGCCGCACCGAGGTCAACGAGAACACGGTGCCCGACGAGGCTCTGACCGCCGCGCTCGACGCGGCGGAAATGCCGCATCGGGCGGGTTGAAAACGCGGGCCCCGGGCGCCAGATTCCCGGTTGTCCGCCCGATCCGGGCCTCATGATCCCTGCGCCCGGCATGCTGGCCGGGCGCCGCCGCCCGTCGTCCGCCGTTCGGCGGCAGGGCGGCGATCCGGGGCAGGGCGGGATCGGTGCCAAGATGCAACACAAGGAGAGCCCCTGAATGGCCAGTCCTGCAATGGTCCTGTTCGCCCCGTCGATCGCGCTGTGGATCGGCGCGCAGTCGTGGCGGCGCAAGCGTCTGAAGCGCGCGGTAGGGGATCTTCCGACGAAGCTGCGGCGCCTGCTGGGGCCAGAGCCGGATTACCTGCCGCCCGAGGGCGGCGCCGCATCGCCCGAGATGGCGGATTACGCGAAACTGCACCGCAAGACCGGGCGTGTGGCCAATGCGGTCGGGCTGCTGGCCTGTCTCTGGCTGCTGTTTGTCGCCTATCTCGCCCTGCAGGGCCATGCCCTGCCCTGACGGCAGGGGTGAATCCCCCGCGCAGATCGCGCGTCTGGAGGGCGCATGTGGCCCGTTTCGCCGCCGCCGTGACAGCTTGGCGCGGCAGGGAGTGGTTTCTGGATCGCGGGCTGCGCCCGCTGCGTTGAGAATCCGCAGCGCAGGTGTTATATCAGAGTCACACCCGGCGCCGGGGTGTGGCACGGCGCGAGCAATATAGGAGGACTATGTCCTGTCTGCGACGGCATATGCGGCGGAAGCCGCAGCACAAGGTGCGGCGATGGGTGCCGTGACCTCCAGCAAACCCGATGGCGAAGCCCTGCTTGCCGGGGTTCTTACCCTGCTCTCCGACAACAAGGCCGAGGATATCGTGCAGATCGACCTGCGCGGCAAATCCTCTGTCTGCGATCACATGGTGATCTGCTCCGGCCGCTCGTCGCGGCAGGTTAGCGCGCTGGCGGAGAAACTGGCCGATACGCTCAAGGCGGAATACGGCATCCTCAGCCAGACCGAGGGCCGCGACACCGGCGACTGGGTGCTGATCGACGCGGGCGACGTGGTCGTCCATGTCTTCCGCCCCGAAGTGCGCGAGTTCTACCAGTTGGAAAAGATGTGGCAGCCCGTGGGGGCCGCGACCGGGGCCTGACGACGGGCCATGCGGGTGCATCTTTGCGTTGTGGGCCGGCTGAAGGCCGGTCCCGAACACGCGCTTGTTTCAGACTACATCAAGCGATTCGACCGCAGCGGGCGGGCCATGGGGCTGGGCCCGGTGACGGTGCATGAAGTGGACGACCGCAAGGGCGGTGGCATGGCCGGGGAAGCCGTGCTGCTGCGCCGCGCCCTGCCCACGGGCGCGCGGCTTTGCGTGATGGACGAGCGCGGGCGGGTGATGGGCTCCCCGGCCTTTGCCGAAAGGCTGGCGGACTGGCGCGATACCGGGACGCAGGACCTGGCCTTCGTGATCGGCGGCGCGGACGGGATCGACCCCGCCCTGCGCGCCGAGGCGGATTTCGCGCTGAGCTTCGGAGAGATGGTCTGGCCGCATATGCTGGTGCGGGTGATGCTGACGGAACAGCTGTATCGTGCCGCGTCGATCCTTGCGGGGGCGCCTTACCACCGGGCGTGATGGCCGGTTGCGGCGGGGCTGGGGGCTCTGCCCCCGGCCTGCGGCCTCCCCGAGGTATTTTCGGACCAGAGAAGGGCGGGTCAGCTGTAGGCGATCCAGAGCAGGACCGCGCCCAGGATGACCCGGTAGATCACGTAGGGCGTGAAGCTGACGGACTGCAGCAGGCGCATCATCAGCGTCAGCGCGCCGAGGGCCGCGACAAAGGCAAAGGCGGCGGCGATCGCGCCGTCGCGGGCGGCGGCGGCATCGGCGGTGGATGCGACCTCGAGGCCCAGCAGGGTGCCGGAGGCGATGATCGTCGGGATCGACATCAGCATGGCCAGCTTGGCGCCGTCCTGGCGCGTGTAGCCCAGCCGCCGCGCCGCCGTGATGGTGATGCCCGACCGCGAGGCGCCCGGGATCAGCGCCACCGCCTGCCACAGGCCCATGGTGATCGCGTCCCGCAGGTTCCAGTCCGCGTCGGTCTTGACCGTGGGGCTGCGGCTGTCCGCCCACCACAGCACCAGCCCGAAGCCCAGCATCGCCCAGCCGATCACCGCGACGGAGCGCAGGGCGTCGTCCAGCCCGGTGAGTTTCAGCGCCAGCCCCGCGAGGATCACCGGGATGGTGGCCATCAGCAGCAGGAAGGCCAGTTCGGCGCCCGGCGTGTCGCGGCGCCCGGTCAGCAGGCGCAGCGTGCCCGAGGCGGCCAGTGCCACATCGCGGCGGAAGTAGAGAATCACCGCGAAAAGCGTGCCGAGGTGCACGGCGACGTCGATCACCTGCCCCTGATCCTGCATGCCGGTCAGCGAGGGCAGGAGAATCAGGTGCCCCGAGGAGGAGACCGGCAGGAATTCCGTAACGCCCTGGATGAGCGCGAGAATCAGGAGCTGGGTGAGGGGCATTGGGGCCATCCGGTTTGGGGTCACCTGCCGGGTATAACCCCATGTTCCGGATTGGAAAGAAACGAATTAGGTATATGATCGGACCTAATTTTGGGTGCCGGGCGTGGATCGGAGGTGGGCGGGGCCGTATTTTTCTGCATATAGGTCAATAGTTGTGACTTTTAATTCAGTTTCGGCTTCTGTATCAGGAGCGGGAGCTTTGACGCACCCAATTTCTGGAAAAGGCACGTACTATGGCAAAGCAGCCGATGCTTAAGTTTGTCACGACCCAGCGGGAGATGCCCGCAAAGCGCGAGGCTGATGTCCGGAATCGGGACTTTGCCGAAATTTACGCCGAATATGCCGACCAGAAGGCCAGGGAACAGGCATCGCGGTGTTCGCAATGCGGCGTGCCCTATTGCCAGAGCCACTGCCCGCTGCACAACAACATCCCCGACTGGCTGAACCTGACCGCCACGGGCCGTCTGAAGGAGGCCTATGAGATCAGCCAGGCCACCAATACCTTCCCCGAGATCTGCGGTACGCATCTGCCCGCAGGACCGCCTGTGCGAAGGCAATTGCGTGATCGAGCAGTCGGGCCATGGCACCGTGACCATCGGCTCTGTCGAGAAATACATCACCGATACGGCCTGGGAAGAGGGCTGGGTGACGCCCGCCGCCCCCGAGATCGAGCGCAAGGAAAGCGTCGGCATCATCGGTGCCGGGCCGGGCGGCCTGGCCGCCGCCGACATGCTGCGCCGGGCCGGGGTGCAGGTGACGGTCTACGACCGCCACGACCGCTCGGGCGGGCTGCTGACCTATGGCATTCCCGGCTTCAAGCTGGAGAAAGAGGTGGTCATGCGCCGCAACCAGCAGCTTGAGGCGGGCGGCGTGCGCTTCGTCCTGAACTGCCGGGTGGGCGAGGACATGTCCTTCGATGAGATCCGCGCGCAGCATGACGCGGTCATCATCGCCACCGGCGTCTACAAGAGCCGCGATCTGGGCGGACCGGGCGCGGGGGCCAAGGGCATCGTCAAGGCCATCGACTACCTGACCGCCTCGAACCGGGTCGCCAACTTCGGCGATACCGTGGCCGAGTACGACAGCGGCGAGCTGAACGCCAAGGGCAAGAAGGTCGTGGTGATCGGCGGCGGCGACACGGCGATGGACTGCGTGCGCACCGCGATCCGGCAGGGCGCCGAGAGCGTCAAATGCCTGTACCGCCGCGACCGGGCAAACATGCCGGGATCGCAGCGCGAGGTGCAGAATGCCGAGGAAGAAGGCGTGCAGTTCGAATGGCTGACCGCGCCGGCGGGCTTCAGGTCCGGCGAGACTGACGCCGTAGGTTCGGTGATCGTGCAGAAGATGCGCCTTGGCCTGCCCGATGCCAGCGGACGCCAGTCGCCCGAGGTGATCGAGGGGGCGGATTACGACGAGCCCGCCGACCTGGTGATCAAGGCGCTGGGGTTCGAGCCCGAAGAGCTGCCGACGCTCTGGGGCTGCCCCGAGCTGGAGGTCACGCGCTGGGGCACCGTGAAGGCGCAGTTCACCAGCGGGCGCACCGCGCTGGAAGGCGTCTACGCGGTGGGCGACATCGTGCGCGGCGCATCCCCGGTGGTCTGGGCGATCCGCGACGGGCGCGACTGCGCCGAGGCGATCCTGGGCGATCTGAACAGCCGCGCCGCCGCCATCGCGGCGGAGTGACGCGACAGCCGGTCCCGGCGCGGCGGTCTGCGTGCAGGCAATCGGCGCCGGGCCCGGCCGGTGGAACGGGCAACGCAACAGGGATCGACCGGGTCGGCGGTGCCGGCCCCTGGAGGGTTTAAGGGTGAGAACGGGGAATGCCATCGCGGGTCTGGCGGGCGGTCTGACGATCGCCGCGACGGCCTGTGGCGCGGCGGCACCCGCGCGGGCCGGGGCGCTTTTCGAGCCGCCCGCGGGCTGCGCGGTCTATCTGACCACGCAGAACCGCGACAGCTGCCCCACCGTGGACCCGGATCAGCGCAGGATTCAGGGCTCGGTTCCCGGCTCGGGCGCCGGGGGCGGCCGTATCGACGGCGATGCGCGGCGGGTCGAAAGCGGCCCCGTGGCAGAGCCGGACCGGAGGCGCAGTCTGCGGCCCGATGCGGAGACCCGCGGCCCGCGCGCCTTGAACGCGGTCAGGGGGAAGGTCTGCGCCGTCATCCCGCGCAGCGGCGGCGGGATCGCCGGGCTGCCGCGCGGTTGCGACGGGATGAGCGCCGGGTTTGCGGTCGAGTCGCGCGTTGCCGGTCTTGCAGAGGTATTTGGACCAAGAAGAAACACAGGGGTGTTTGCTGTCGGAGGCGGGGCATGACCGTGCGGCGGGGGCATTGTCTTTGCGGGGCGGTCTCTTTCGAGGCGGCGCAGACGGGTGGTTTCGGTGTCTGCCACTGCGCGCAGTGCCGGCGCTGGCTGGGCTCTGCCATGTTCGCCGTCACCGTGCCCGAGGCGGCGATGCGCGTCGCGGGGGCGGAGCACATCCGCAGCCTGCGATCGTCGGACTGGGCGTCGCGTAGCTTCTGCGGGAAATGCGGCTCGGCGCTGTGGTATCGCTATGACAGGGGTGTCGACGGCGCGGGCGATTACGAGGTGCCGGTCGGGCTGCTGGACGACGCCGGGGGGCTGGTGCTGGAGCGCGAGATCTTCGCGGATCAGAAGCCGGAGTGCTGGAGGCTTGCGGGCGACCACCCGAGGCTGAGCCGGGCCGAGACGCTGGCGCTTTACGGAGGCGCGACATGAGCGTGACGGCAGGCCGATGCCTCGGCGGCGCGCTGTGCAGGCGGTGTGCAGATGGGCCTCGGGGTGTCCGGGGCGCGGGCCCGGCTGTCGGGGCCGGTGACGCGGCGCCGCTCGTCGCCGGTTGCGGCGCGGGCGTGGTGCGACGCCTGCGGGGTGTCGGTGCTGTTGCAGGATCACGGGTCGGACATGGTGGAGCTGTGTCCGGGTCTTTTCGAGAATGCCGGGGGCGCAGGTTTGATGCGCGTGGTCTAGGCAGACCGTCACCCGGAGGGATTTTGGCTGGGGGCGCGCAGGTCAGGCGCGTGTCCCGGCGTGATTACGACGCGGACAATCCGCATCTGAACGAGGAGTGCTGAGCCATGACCAAGTACGATCAAGACTGGGTTCGCCGCGAGGAAGCCAAGCGCAAGTGGATGTCGGAGAACGGCATGTACCACGAGAGCGAAGAGCATTCGTCCTGCGGCGTGGGGCTTGTGGTGTCGCTGGACGGTTCGCCGTCGCGCCGTGTTGTCGAGGCGGGGATCACCGCGCTGAAGGCGATCTGGCACCGGGGCGCGGTCGATGCGGACGGCAAGACCGGTGACGGGGCGGGCATCCACGTGCAGATCCCGGTGCCCTTCTTCTACGACCAGATCCAGCGCACTGGCCACCACCCGCGCCAGGACGAGCTGATCGCCGTGGGGCAGGTCTTCCTGCCGCGCACGGATTTCGGCGCGCAGGAGGCCTGCCGGACCATCGTCGAGACCGAGGTCCTGCGCATGGGCTACTACATCTACGGCTGGCGCCACGTGCCGGTGGATGTCTCCTGCCTTGGCGAAAAGGCCAACTCGACGCGGCCCGAGATCGAGCAGATCCTGATCTCGAACGCCAAGGGCGTGGACGAAGAGACCTTCGAGCGCGAGCTTTACGTGATCCGGCGCCGGATCGAGAAGGCGGCGGCGGCGGCGGGCATCGCCGGGGCGGGGGGGCTGTATATCGCTTCGCTGTCCTGCCGGTCGATCATCTACAAGGGCATGATGCTGGCCGAGCAGGTGGCGGAGTTCTACCCCGACCTTCAGGACGACCGCTTCGAGAGCGCCTTCGCGATCTATCACCAGCGTTACAGCACCAACACCTTCCCGCAGTGGTGGCTGGCGCAGCCCTTCCGCATGCTGGCCCACAACGGCGAGATCAACACGCTGAAGGGCAACCTGAACTGGATGAAGAGCCACGAGATCCGCATGGCCTCCTCCGCCTTCGGCGAGATGGCCGAGGACATCAAGCCGATCATCGCCAACGGGGCGTCGGATTCGGCGGCCCTGGACGGGGTGTTCGAGGTGCTGGTGCGCGCCGGGCGCTCGGCGCCCATGGCCAAGACCATGCTGGTGCCCGAGTCGTGGTCGAAGCAGGCGGTGGAACTGCCCGAGTCGTGGCGCGACATGTATTCCTACTGCAACTCGGTGATGGAGCCCCGGGACGGCCCCGCCGCCCTTGCCATGACCGATGGCCGCTGGGTCTGCGGCGGGCTGGACCGCAACGGGCTGCGCCCGATGCGCTATGTCGTGACCGGTGACGGGCTGCTGATTGCCGGGTCCGAGGTGGGCATGGTCCCGACCGACGAGGCCACGGCGCGCGAGAAGGGCGCGCTTGGGCCGGGCCAGATGATTGCCGTCGACATGAAAGAGGGCAAGCTTTACCGCGACGTCGAGATCAAGGACAAGCTGGCCGCGGCACAGCCCTTTGGCGAATGGGTCGGCAAGATCACGGAGCTGGACGAGACGCTGAACGCGGTCACCGAGAGCGCCAAGTTCGAGGGCGCGGAACTGCGCCGCCGCCAGATCGCCGCAGGCTACACCATCGAGGAACTGGAACAGACGCTGTCGCCCATGGCCGAGGACGGCAAGGAGGCGCTGGCCTCGATGGGGGATGACACGCCCTCTGCGGTGCTTTCGAAGAAATATCGCCCGTTGTCGCATTTCTTCCGGCAGAACTTCAGCCAGGTGACGAACCCGCCCATCGACAGCCTGCGCGAATTCCGGGTGATGTCGCTGAAGACGCGTTTCGGCAACCTCAAGAACGTGCTGGATGAATCGAGCGCCCAGACCGAGATCCTCGTGCTGGACACGCCCTTCGTGGGCAATGCCCAGTTCGAGGCGCTGAAGGGGCAGTTCAACGCGCCCTGCGTCGAGATCGACTGTACCTTCACCGCCGGCAAGGACGCGCTGCGCGAGGGTCTGGCCCGCATCCGGGCCGAGGCCGAGGATGCCGTGCGTTCGGGCGCCGGGCACCTGATCCTGACCGATGAGCATTGCGATGCCGACAAGATCGCGATGCCGATGATCCTCGCGACCAGCGCGGTGCACAGCTACCTGACCCGCAAGGGCCTGCGGACCTTCTGCTCGATCAACGTGCGCTCGGCAGAATGCATCGACCCGCATTACTTCGCCGTCCTGATCGCGGCGGGGGCGACCGTCGTGAACCCCTATCTTGCCGAGGACAGCCTTGCGGACCGCATCAAGCGCGGCCTCTTGGACATGACCCTGACCGAGGCGGTCTCTGCCTACCGCGAGGCCATCGACGCGGGCATGCTGAAGATCATGTCGAAGATGGGCATCTCGGTCATCTCGTCCTATCGCGGCGGGCTGAACTTCGAGGCCGTCGGGCTGTCGCGCGCCATGGTGGCGGAATACTTCCCCGGCATGATCTCCCGCATCTCGGGGATCGGCGTGAAGGGCATCCAGAAGAAGGCCGAGGAAATCCACGCCCTTGGCTTCCGGGGTGGCCGTGACGTGCTGCCCATCGGCGGCTTCTACAAGGCGCGCAAGTCGGGAGAGACCCACGCCTGGGGTGCGCAGACCATGCACCTGATGCAGGCCGCCTGCGACCGCGCCTCTTACGAGATGTGGAAGCAGTATTCCAACGCCATGCAGGCCAACCCGCCGATCCATCTGCGCGACCTTCTGGACGTGAAGCCGCTGGGCAAGCCGGTGCCGCTGGAAGAGGTCGAGAGCATCACCGCGATCCGCAAGCGTTTCGTGACGCCGGGCATGTCGCTGGGCGCGCTCTCGCCCGAGGCGCACAAGACGCTGAACGTCGCCATGAACCGGATCGGGGCCAAGTCCGACTCCGGCGAAGGTGGCGAGGATCCGGCGCACTTCGTGCCCGAACCCAACGGCGACAACCCCTCGGCCAAGATCAAGCAGGTCGCTTCGGGCCGCTTCGGTGTCACTGCCGAGTACCTGAACCACTGCGAAGAGCTTGAGATCAAGGTGGCCCAGGGCGCCAAGCCCGGCGAGGGTGGCCAGCTGCCCGGCATGAAGGTGACCGACCTGATCGCGCGGCTGCGGCATTCGACCAAGGGCGTGACGCTGATCTCGCCGCCGCCGCACCACGACATCTACTCGATCGAGGATCTGGCGCAGCTGATCTACGACCTCAAGCAGATCAACCCGCGCTGCAAGGTGACGGTGAAGCTGGTGGCCTCTTCGGGCGTCGGCACCATCGCGGCGGGCGTGGCCAAGGCCGAGGCCGACGTGATCCTGATCTCGGGTCACAACGGCGGCACCGGGGCTTCCCCGGGCACCTCGATCAAGTTCGCGGGTCTGCCGTGGGAGATGGGCCTGACCGAGGCGCATCAGGTTCTGGCGATGAACAACCTGCGCTCGCGCGTGACGCTGCGCACGGACGGCGGTCTGCGGACCGGTCGCGACATCGTCATGGCCGCCATGATGGGTGCCGAGGAATACGGCATCGGCACCGCCGCGCTGATCGCCATGGGCTGCATCATGGTGCGTCAGTGCCAGTCGAACACCTGCCCGGTGGGCGTGTGTACGCAGGACGAGGCGCTGCGCGGCAAGTTCACCGGCAACGCCGACAAGGTGGTGAACCTGATCACCTTCTACGCGCAGGAAGTCCGCGAAATCCTCGCCTCGATCGGGGCGCGCAGCCTTGACGAGGTGATCGGTCGCGCCGACCTGCTGAGCCAGGTCAGCCGGGGTGCCGAGCATCTCGACGACCTCGACCTGAACCCGCTGCTGATCCGCGTCGACGGCTCGGACGACATCGTCTACGACCGGGGCAAGCCGCGGAACCCGGTGCGCGACACGCTGGATGCCGAGATCGTGCGCGATGCCGCGCGCTTCCTAGAGGACGGCGAGAAGATGCAGCTGTCCTACGCGGTGATGAACACGCATCGCACCGTGGGCACGCGGGTCTCGTCGCATATCGTGTCGAAGTTCGGGATGCGCAACGCGCTGCAGCCCGATCACCTGCACATCAAGCTGTCGGGTTCCGCCGGTCAGTCGCTGGGCGCCTTCGCGGCTCCGGGGCTGAAGCTGGAGGTCTCGGGCGATGCCAACGACTACGTCGGCAAGGGCCTGTCGGGCGGCACCGTCGTGGTGCATCCGCCGCTGGTGTCGCCGCTGGTGGCCTCGGAGAACACCATCATCGGCAACACCGTGCTTTACGGCGCGACGGATGGCTACCTCTTCGCAGCGGGCCGCGCGGGCGAGCGTTTCGCGGTGCGGAACTCGGGTGCCGTGGTGGTGGTCGAGGGCTGCGGCTCGAACGGCTGCGAGTACATGACCGGCGGCGTGGCGGTGATCCTTGGCGGGATCGGCGCGAACTTCGGCGCGGGCATGACCGGCGGCATGGCCTATCTTTATGACCCCGAGGGCCGGGCGCAGGACATGATGAACATGGAAAGCCTCGTGACCTGCCCGGTGTCCGTCTCCGAATGGGAAGACGAGCTGAAGGGCCTGATCGAGCGGCACGTCGAAGAGACCCGCAGCCGCAAGGCGCAGGATATCCTGCAGCACTGGGACCTCGAGAAGGGCAACTTCGTGCAGGTCTGCCCGAAGGAGATGCTGAACAAGATCCCGCATCCGCTGGGCATCGAGGATCAGGTCGCGGTGCCGGCAGAGTAAGACAAGGGGGCGGCCTTCGGGCCGCCCTTTTTCATGACTCATGGGCGCGGGCCCGGCTGGCGGAAGCCGTCCTGTGGGGCGCTCCCGGCGGGGCGTGGGTGACGTTGCAAGCCGGGGCTGGCGCCGGTGATTGCGGTGGTTGCTTCGCGCAGGGCCGGAACGCCTAAGGGGGCGTCTGCCTTGGGCGAAAAGGTCCGATCTTGCCACACTCTGCACCAAGTCAGGCCCGATTGCGCCCTCAGGATGTGACTCTCTAAGGGGCAGGGCGCGATCCCGGCATGGGGGTAGCTTGGCTTTCAGTTGCGCGGGGTGCCGGTCAATGCTCGGCGCGCCCTGTCTTTCCGGGGCCGGGTGACCGGTGTAGAACGGGCGATATGGCAGGCAAGAAACAGAAGTCCACGGGCAAGACGCGGGAGAAGCCGCAGGTACGCCGGTTCCGCCCCGGTCGATGGCTGATGCGCTGGACATTGCGGTTGGGAGTGATCATGGGCGCGCTGGTGATCGGGGCGGTGGTGCTGTTCAGCGTGGTGAACCCGCCGACGACGCATACCATCTGGGCGGAACGGCAGCGTCTGGGCGCGGTGGAACACCAATGGGTCGATCTCGACGCGGTGGCGCCGGTCATGGCCCGGGCGGTGGTCGCCGCCGAGGATGCCAACTTCTGCAGGCACTGGGGCTTCGACATGGATGCGATCCGCGCGGCCATCGCCTCTGGCGCGGACCGTGGCGGCTCGACGATCAGTCAGCAGGTGGTGAAGAACGTCTACCTCTGGCAGGAAAGAAGCTATATCCGCAAGGCGCTGGAGGCGGTGCTGACACCGGCGGTGGAAACCCTCTGGTCGAAGCGCCGGATCGTCGAGGTCTACCTGAACATCGCAGAATTCGGCGAGGGCGTCTTCGGCATCGATGCGGCGGCGCGCCACTATTTCGGCGTGGCACCGGCGGATCTGTCCGCGCAGCAGGCGGCGCTTCTGGCCGCGGTGCTGCCCAGCCCCAAGACACGCAGCGCCTCGAACCCCTCGAACGCGGTCAGCCGCCGCGCGCGCGCGATCCGGGACGGGGCGGCGACGATCCGGGCGGACGGGCGGGCGGCCTGCTTCGAGTAGGCGCCGATTGGCCCATTACCGCCTCGCAGGCATTGAAACCGGGGGCCGATGACGACTAAGAGGGGCTGTTCCCGCCATCAACAGGACCATCATGGCCAAGCTGTACCACGTGCCTCTTTCCCCCTTTTGCCGCAAGGTTCGCCTGAGCCTCGCCGAGAAGAAGATCGAATGCGAGTTGGTGGAAGAACGCTACTGGGAGCAGGACCCCGACTTCCTGCGGCGCAACCCGGCGGCCAAGGTCCCGGTTCTGCGCATGGACGGCAAGACCATGGCCGAAAGCGCGGCGATCTGCGAATGGATCGAAGAGAAGTACCCCGAACCCGCGCTGATGCCGCGTGGCGCCGATGCGCGCTATGAGGTGCGGCGCATCGTCGGCTGGTTCGACGACAAGTTCCACAACGAGGTGACGTCGAAGCTGCTGTACGAGCGGGTGAACAAGAAGGTCATGAAGGCCGGGTTCCCCGACAGCGGCAACGTCAAATCGGGCGCCAAGGCGATCAAGTACCACCTCGATTACCTCGCGTGGCTGCTGGATCACCGGCGCTGGCTGGCCGGGGATTCGATGACGCTGGCGGATTTCGCCGCCGCCGCGCATCTGTCGTCGCTGGATTATATCTCGGACGTCGACTGGAACCGCTCGGCGGTGGTCAAGGACTGGTACGCCAAGATCAAGTCGCGCCCCGCCTTCCGCTCGATCCTTGCCGATCAGGTGCCCGGCTTCCCGCAGCCCGCGCATTACTCGGACCTCGATTTCTGAGACATCCCGCCTGCGGGCAGGGGCCTTCAAGGGGGCGCCGATGCCCGGCCCCGTGGGGCTGTCGAAGCAGGCCGTGTGCCCCCGTCCGGATGCTAGCCGCTGCGCGCATCCTCTTTGCGCAGGCGCCGCTTGTAGGTGGCGACACGGTAGAGGTAGAGGGCGACGATGCCCGTGACCACGGCGGTCGAGACCGGGTTCAGCCATTGCGCGACCAGATCGTATTGCGACTGTAACGCGTAGCCCGCGAAGGCCAGAAGCGCGGTCCAGAGGAGCGTGCCCAGCGTCGTATAGGCCAGGAAACGACCCATCGGCATCTTCGCGACCCCGGCGGGGACGGAGATGAAGGTGCGGACGGTGGGGATCAGGCGCCCGAGGAAGACCGCCGCGCCGCCGTGCCGCTGGAACCAGCCATTGGCCCGGTCGAGCTCATCGGGTGTGATGGTCAGCCAGCGCCCGTGCCGGTCGGCAAGGCGGCGCAGGCGCTCCATGCCGATCTTCGCGCCGATCCAGTACCACAGCAGCGCCCCCGCGATGGACCCCAGAGAGCCGAAGAGGATCACCAGCCAGAGGTTCTGTGCGCCCGTCGCGGCGTTGAACCCCGCAAGCGGCATGATGAGCTCCGAGGGGATCGGCGGAAAGACGTTCTCGATGAACATCAACAGCCCGACCCCGAAGGCGCCGATGGCGTCGATAATGCCGGTGATCCAGTCGAACATGTCTGTGGGGCCTTTGCTGGTGCGGGGGATAAACCCGTGGCGGCGGGAAAGGTTCAGGGGGCGGGAAGGGGGGCCTGCCGCCGCCTCGTCGTGCGCGATGAGCGGTCCTGTTGATATGCACAGACGCAGCCTCCTGTACCCAACTTTTGCGGACAGTGAACTTTCTACGAGAGTCTATGTGGGTGATTGCGCTCTTACGATCCACCACCGGGCGCGGAATCCAGTGCCGCAGGCCGCCGCGCCATCGCCGGGCCGTCCGGGGGCCCGGCGATTTGGCTGATGCTTGCGCGACCTGACGTGGTCGTACGGACTTTGCAGGGATAAAATGCCTTCCAGAGACTGCGGTTCGCCGAGCCACGGCCCGGCGATGGCACGGCTTGTCGTGGTGGCAGGCGTCACGGACCGCAACCTCCGAGCGCGTGGGCTGGCACGCGCATTGGTTGGCTGGCCGCGCAAACCCAACGAAAAAGCCCCCGCAGTCGCCTGCGGGGGCCTTGTCTTGCGTTCCGGCGGTGCTCAGCCCTTGGTCAGCTGGCTGACGTCGCGCACCGCGCCCTTGGCGGCGGAGGTGGTCAGCGCGGCATAGGCCTGCAGGGCCGTCGTGACCTTGCGCTTGCGCGGCTCGGCGGGCTTCCAGCCCTTCTCGTCCTGCGCGGCGCGGCGCGCGGCCAGCGTCGCGTCGTCCACCATCAGGTTGATGCTCCGGTTGGGGATGTCGATTTCGATCTTGTCGCCCTTTTCGACCAGTCCGATGGCGCCACCCTCGACCGCCTCGGGAGAGACGTGGCCGATGCTGAGGCCCGAGGTGCCGCCCGAGAAACGCCCGTCGGTCAGAAGCGCACAGGCTTTGCCGAGGCCCTTCGATTTCAGGTAGGAGGTCGGGTAGAGCATTTCCTGCATGCCCGGCCCGCCCTTCGGCCCCTCGTAGCGGATCACGACCACGTCGCCTTCCTTCACCTTGCCGGTGAGGATGTCCGAGACGGCGGCGTCCTGCGACTCGCAGACATGCGCGGTGCCGGTGAACTTCAGGATAGAGGCATCGACCCCGGCGGTCTTCACGATGCAGCCTTCCAGCGCGATGTTCCCGAACAGAACCGCCAGCCCGCCGTCCTGCGAAAAGGCGTGTTCCTTCGAGCGGATGACGCCGTTCTCGCGGTCCTTGTCGAGCTCCTTGAAGCGGTTCTCGGTGGAAAACGCCTTGGTCGTGCGCACGCCGCCCGGGGCCGCCTTGAACAGGCTTTCGGCCTCGGGGTTGTTGGCGACCTTGATGTCCCAGTGCCCGATGGCCTCGCCCATGGTGGTCGAATGCACGGTCGCGCATTCCTCATGCAGCAGCCCGGCGCGGCTGAGTTCACCGAGGATCGAGAAGATGCCGCCGGCGCGGTGCACGTCCTCCATGTGGACGTTCTCGATATTGGGCGCGACCTTGCACAGACAGGGCACCTTGCGCGACAGCCGGTCGATGTCGTCCATGGTGAACTGGACCTCGCCTTCCAGCGCGATGGCCAGAAGGTGCAGCACGGTGTTCGTGGACCCGCCCATGGCAATGTCCAGCGACATGGCGTTCTCGAAGGCCTCGAAGGTGGCGATTTCGCGCGGCAGCAGGCCGGTCTCTTCCAGCTCGTAGTGGCGACGGGTGATCTCGACGATCTTGCGGCCCGCTTCCGAGGAAGAGGTGCTTGCGGTCGGCGTGGGTGGCCAGCGTCGAGCCGTTGCCCGGCAGCGCCAGACCCAGCGCCTCGGCCAGACAGTTCATCGAGTTCGCGGTGAACATGCCCGAGCAGGACCCGCAGGTCGGGCAGGCGTTCTCCTCGATGTGCTGGACTTCCTCGTCGGTGTAGGATTCCGACGCGGCGGCGACCATGGCGTCCACGAGGTCCACCTTCTTGACGTCGAGCGAGGCGAGGTCGATCTTGCCCGCCTCCATCGGTCCGCCCGAGACGAAGATCGCCGGGATGTTCAGGCGCATGGCGGCCATCAGCATGCCGGGGGTGATCTTGTCGCAGTTCGAGATGCAGACCATGGCGTCGGCGCAATGGGCGTTGACCATGTATTCGACCGAGTCCGCGATGATCTCGCGGCTGGGAAGCGAGTAGAGCATCCCGTCGTGGCCCATGGCGATGCCGTCGTCGACCGCGATGGTGTTGAATTCCTTGGCGACGCCGCCGGCTTTCTCGACCTCGCGGGCAACCATCTGGCCAAGGTCCTGCAGGTGGACGTGGCCGGGCACGAACTGGGTGAAGCTGTTGACGATGGCGATGATCGGCTTGCCGAAATCCTCGTCGCCCATGCCGGTTGCGCGCCAGAGGCCGCGGGCCCCTGCCATGTTGCGGCCGTGGGTACTGGTTCTCGATCTGTAACGGGGCATCGGACCCTCCCTCTTTGCAGTGTCGACCGGGTATACCGCCCTGTTCCCTGCTTGTGAAATATATTATTCTGCGCCAACTAAGTCGTGAGGCATATCAATGGACACCCGGCAACTGAGACATTTCGTGGCGGTGGCCGAGGTGCTGCACTTCGGCCGCGCCGCCGCGCGTCTGGGCATGACGCAGCCGCCGCTTTCTCAGTCGATCCGCGCGCTCGAGGCCGCGCTGGGCGAGGCGCTGTTTGTCCGCACGCGGCGCTCTGTGGCGCTGTCGCCCTTCGGCGAAGCCTTCCTGCCGCATGTGCGGGCGGCGCTGGCGGCGGTCGAGGGGCTGCGCGACACGGCCGAAGCCCTGCGCGGCGGCGCGGCGGGGCGGCTGGCGCTGTCCTTCGTGTCGACGGCGGATTACTCGGTGCTGCCCGCGCTGGTACAGGGCTTCCGCGCGCGTTATCCGGGGGTCGACCTCGCCCTGACCGAGATGACCAGCGACATGCAGATCGCCGCGCTGGTCGAGGGGCAGGGCCACGCGGGCATCGTCCTGCCGCATGGCGACGACCCGCTGCCCGCATCCCTCGCCTACCGCCGCCTTCTGGCCGAGCCGCTGGTCGCGGCGGTCCCCGAAAGCTGGGTGGCTGAAGGCCGCCTGCCCGAGGGGCCGCGGCTGTCGCCGGAGGCGCTGATCGACAAGCCGCTGATCGTCTTCCCGCGCCGCGCCGCGCCGCTGTTTCACGACCTCGTCACCGGCTTCTACACGGCGCGCGGCGTGCGTCCGCAGGTGGCGCAGCACGCGATCCAGATGCAGACGATCATCAGCCTCGTCTCGGCGGGCATGGGGCTGGCGCTGGTGCCGCGTTCCCTGAAGAACCTCGCCCGGGCAGGGGTGGTCTACCGCGACCTCGACGGCACGGCCCCGGTGCTGGAAACCGGCATCGCCTGGCGCCGGGCGGACGAAACACCCACGCTGCGCAACTTCCTCGCGCTGGTCGAAGAGGGCGCGGCGGTGGCAAAGGGCGGCGCGAGCGGATAGGGGGAGAGGGGGGCGCGGCCCCCGTCCCTGCGGGACTCCCCGAGGGTATTTGGACCAAGAAGAAGCAGGGGTGGCAGAGTTGCGCAGGGGCACGGCAGGGTCAGACGAGCGGGCACCCGGGATCGCAGGGCACGCGCATAGCTCTTCTCTGGTCTTCCAAATACCTCGGGGGGCTGCGCAGCAGTGGGGGCAGAGCCCCCTCCGCCCCCAGATGCCGGGTGGCCCCGTCGTGGCAGGCGCGGCGTCATGACCCCGCTTGGTGACCGCCTGAAGGCGGAGGCCGCCGAGGCGGGTTTCGCGGCCTGCCGGATCTGTCGGCCCGGCGATGTGCCCGAGGTGATGGGGCGGCTGCGCGCCTTTCTGGACGCCGGGTATCACGGGCAGATGGGCTGGCTTGCCGATCGGGTGCACTGGCGCGGAGCGCCCGACGTGCTCTGGCCCGAGGCGCGTTCGGTCATCATGCTGGCCGAGAACTACGGCCCCGAGGCCGATCCTCTGGAGGTTCTGGAGCGCCGCGACCGCGCCGCTGTTTCGGTCTATGCGCAGGGGCGCGATTACCATGACGTGGTCAAGAAGCGGCTGAAGCGGCTGGGGCGCTGGCTGATCGCCGAGGCGGGGCCGGAGACCGAGATCAAGGTCTTCGTCGACACGGCCCCTGTGCCGGAAAAGGCGCTGGGGCAGGCGGCGGGGCTGGGCTGGCAGGGCAAGCATACCAATCTCGTCAGCCGGGACCTCGGGGTCGTGGTTCTTCCTTGGTGCGATCTTCACCACGCTGGCGCTGCCCGTCGACGGGGCCGAGACCGACCATTGCGGCGGCTGCCGGCGCTGTCTCGACATCTGTCCGACCGGGGCCTTTCCCGCGCCCTACCGTCTGGATGCCCGGCGCTGCATTTCCTACCTGACCATCGAGCACCACGGCCCGGTCCCCGAGGATCTGCGCGCCCTCATGGGCAACCGCATCTATGGCTGCGACGATTGTCTTGCGGTTTGCCCCTGGAACAAGTTCGCCCGCCGCGCGGAGGAGCAGAAGTATCATGCCCGCGACGACCTGCGCGCGCCCGCGCTGGCAGAGCTTGCGGGCCTCGACGATGCCGCCTTCCGCGCCCGTTTCTCGGGCTCGCCGATCAAGCGGATCGGGCGCAACCGCTTTCTGCGCAACGTTCTTTATGCTATCGGGAACTCTGGCCAGCCGGATCTGCGGGCCGTGGCGCAGGGGTTGACGGATGACGCGGACGCGACCGTCCGGGATGCCGCCGGATGGGCGGCGCATCGGCTGTCGAATGCGACGCGGGAGGGGAGTGAGTGACCCCCGGCCAAGGCGTCTGTCGGGCGCCAAGCTGCCATCTCGGCGCCCGGAGCGACGCTTGGCGTTTCCTGGGAGAAAGGCTTTGTCACTCATGGTTTAAATGGCAACATCGACAGGATCGCGCAACCCCCGGCCAGGCGGACGTGATCTCTGTGACAGCATGCTTGGTTTTCGCGCGGCGGGCCCCATCTTTGCCGTGACCGCCCGCAGAGCCGGCCGAGGAAGGACCCGAGATGACAAAATATGAACGAAGACCGGAAGTTATCCACAGTCTGACGCCCGAGCAGTACCGCGTCACGCAGGAGAACGGGACAGAGCGTCCGGGCACCGGCGAATTCCTGCACAACAAGCAGGCGGGGCTTTATGTGGACGTGGTGTCGGGCGAGCCGCTCTTTGCCAGCGCCGCGAAATACGAATCGGGCTGCGGCTGGCCCAGCTTCGTGAAGCCGGTGGAGCCGGACAACGTCGTCGAGCTGCGCGACATCACGCATGGCATGATCCGCACCGAGGTCCGCTCGCGCCATGGCGACAGCCACCTCGGCCATGTCTTCCCGGACGGGCCGGTGGATCGCGGCGGGCTGCGCTACTGCATCAACTCGGCCTCCCTGCGCTTCATCCCGAAGGACGAGATGGAGGCCGAGGGCTACGGCCAATACATCGACCAGGTGGAGGACATCGAATGACCAAACGTGCCGTTCTGGCCGGGGGCTGCTTCTGGGGCATGGAAGAGCTGATCCGCAAGCTGCCGGGGGTCGAGGCGACCTGCGTCGGCTATACCGGGGGCGACGTGCCCAACGCGACCTATCGCAACCACGGGACCCACGCGGAGGGGATCGAGATCCTCTACGACCCCGAGCGCATCACCTACCGCCGCCTGCTGGAGTTCTTCTTCCAGATCCACGACCCGACCACGCTGAACCGGCAGGGCAACGATCTGGGGCTGTCCTACCGCTCGGCGATCTACTACGTCGACGAAGACCAGCGGCAGGTTGCGCTGGACACGATTGCCGATGTCGAGGCCTCCGGCCTCTGGCCCGGCAAGGTGGTGACAGAGGTCGAGCCGGTGGGCGATTTCTGGCAGGCCGAGCCCGAGCATCAGGACTACCTGCAACGCTATCCGGGCGGCTATACCTGCCATTTCCCGCGCGCGGACTGGGTTCTGCCAAAGCGCGACGCGGCGGAATAGGCGCCCGCGCGGGGCGGTGCGGGCCCTGCGGGTGCGATAAGGGGGCCGCTGGCGCTGCCGGCGAGCGGGTGGCCGGTTTCCGGGCGCCGGGGCCGAGTAGCCCGGCGCTGAAATCCGGTCCGGTGCCTGCCTTCCGGCGGGCGCGCGGCTGCGAGTGTCGCGGCGCCGTTTCGGACCGTCGAAACCGGCAGGCTGCCGAAACGCTTGCCGGTGCAAGTCGGGGGACGCGGGCGATGGGATCGCCCGCCGGGCCGTCGGCCTGCTGGGCCGGGGCGGTGGGCCGCGCCCTCTGCCCGGCCTTCCCGGCGGGCCTGTCGCGGGGCCTCCTCGCCCTTGCACCGGTCAGTGACGTCACGTTTCGCGGTGACAAGCGCACCGGTGCCGTGGAAGGGTCCGCCCAGACGCGAGGGAGGCACATGACATGACCCACTATCCGCATCTTCTGGCTCCGCTGGATCTTGGTTTCACCACGCTGAAGAACCGGGTCCTGATGGGATCGATGCACACCAACCTCGAAGAGCGCGGTGACTGGAACCGCGTGGCCGAGTTCTACGCCACCCGTGCCCGTGGCGGGGTCGGCCTGATGGTGACGGGCGGCATCGCGCCGAACCGCGAGGGCGGCGTCTTTCCCGGGGCCTGCGGGCTCTATACGCCCGAGGATGTGGCCAACCACCGGATCGTCACCGACCGGGTTCACGAGGGTGGCGGCAAGATCGCCATGCAGATCCTGCACGCCGGGCGCTATGCCTACGGACCCGACTGCGTGGCGCCCTCGCCGGTGAAGTCGCCGATCTCTCCCTTCCCGCCCGTGGCCCTGGACGAAGAGGGGATCGAGAAGCAGATCGCCGATATCGCCACCGCCGCCGCCCGGGCCCGCGAGGCGGGGTATGACGGGGTCGAGGTCATGGGGTCAGAGGGCTATTTCCTGAACCAGTTCCTTGTGACCCATACCAACAAGCGCGAGGACCGCTGGGGCGGATCCTACGAGAACCGCATGCGCCTGCCGGTCGAGGTAGTGCGCCGGGTCCGCGAGGCGGTGGGCGACGATTTCATCCTGATCTACCGGCTGTCGATGATCGACCTCGTGCCCAATGGCTCGACCCACGAAGAGGTGGTGAGGCTGGCGCAGGCAGTGGAGACGGCGGGGGCCTCGATCCTCAACACCGGCATCGGCTGGCACGAGGCGCGGGTTCCGACCATCGCCACATCGGTGCCGCGCCGGGCCTTCGCATGGGTGACGCAGAAGCTGATGGGCAAGGTCGGCATCCCGCTGATCACCTCGAACCGGATCAACACGCCCGAGGTGGCAGAGCAGGTGCTGGTCGAGGGCTGCGCCGACATGGTGTCCATGGCGCGGCCCTTCCTCGCCGATCCGGACTTCGTCGCCAAGGCAGAGGCCGGGCGGCCCGACCTGATCGCCCCCTGCATCGCCTGCAACCAGGCCTGTCTGGATCACACCTTCCAGTGGCAAGATCTCGTCCTGCCTTGTGAACCCGCGGGCGGGTTTCGAGACGGAACTGGTTGTGACGCCTGCCGAGGTCTCGAAGAGTGTCGCCGTGGTGGGGGCGGGGCCTGCGGGCATGGCGGCGGCGATCACCGCTGCCGAGCGCGGGCACCGGGTGACGCTGTTCGATGCGGCGCAGGAGGTCGGCGGGCAGCTGAACATGGCCAAGGTGATCCCGGGCAAGGAAGAATTCCACGGGCTGGTGGACTGGTTCCGGGCCGCGCTGGAGGCGGCGGGCGTGACGCTTCGGCTTGGCCGCCGGGTGGAGGCCGGGGATCTGGGCGGCTTCGACGCGGTGGTGGTGGCGACCGGCGTGCTGCCGCGCGATCCGGGCATTCCGGGGCAGGATCACGGCTCTGTCCTGGGCTACGTGGATGTGCTGCGGCACGGCGCCGAGGTCGGCAAGCGGGTCGCGGTGATCGGTGCGGGGGGCATCGGCTTTGACGTGTCCGAGTACCTGGTGACCGGCGACAGCCCGACCGAGAGCCTGCCGGACTGGATGCGCGAATGGGGCGTGACCGATCCCGAAGCGGCGCGTGGCGGGCTGGCACCCGCAGGACCACAGCCGGAGGCGGCGGAGCGGGCCGTGGTCATGCTGCAGCGCAAAGCCGAGAAGCCGGGCAAGCGGCTGGGCAAGACCACCGGCTGGATCCACCGCGCGGCGCTGAAGATGAAGGCGGTCGAGATGCGGTCCGGGGTGAATTACGAGCGCATCGACGATGCCGGGCTGCACGTCAGCTATGGCGAGGCGCGCGAACGGCCCGAGGTGATCGCCTGCGATACCGTGGTGCTTTGCGCCGGGCAGGTGAGCGAACGGTCGCTGGCCGATGCGCTGGAGGCGCAGGGTGTGGCCTGTCACGTGATCGGCGGCGCCGACGTGGCCGCCGAACTGGACGCCAAGCGCGCGATCGACCAGGGCGTGCGGCTGGCCGCCGCGCTCTAGCTCCGGCGGGCGGGCGCTGTTTCGCTGGCGCGAAAGGCGCCCCGCCCACCGTCCCACAGGGCGCTTTGGCGGCGCGGTGGCGGGGCCGGCGGGCCGGGGATGCCTCCGGCGGGGATATTTCGGGACAGAAGAGGCCCGGGGGCGCGCCGGAACGCGGGCCCGGGCTTTGCCTTGATCTGGCAGGCAACCGGCTGAAGGGCGATTTGGACAAGAGCAAGATCGCCAGAGCCAGAGTCCTTTTCTTCTCGACCCATGGGGGGCGCAATCGGAACTGGAGTTTCCCCGTGACCGGCTTCGCGCGCAGGGAGCAGAGGGTCATGTCGCCACGCTGGGCGGCAAGCCCGTCAGGGGCTGGGAGGGTGACGGCTGGGGCCGTGAGGCGGAGGCCAATCCGGCCCAATACGATGCGTGGTGATCCCCGGCGGCCAGATCAACCCGGACCTGCTGCGCGTGGAAGAGCCGGTGCTGGCGCTGGTGCGGGCCTTTGCCAAGGAAGGCAGGGTCATTGCCGAGATCTGTCACGGGCCCCGGGTGCTGATCGAGGCCGGGATCCTCTCCGGGCGCGAGGTGACCTCATTCAAGTCGGTCAAGACCGATATCGTCAAGGCGGGCGGGCGCTGGATGGACGAGCCCGTGGTCTGCGACAGCGGTATCGTCACCAGCCGCAAGCCCGAAGACCTGAAACACTTCGTGTCGAAGATCGTCGAGGAAATCGAGGAAGGCCGGCACAACAGGAAGGCAGCCTGACGCGCGCCGGGTCCGGAAGGGCCGGGGGCGGCGCCCGGGACATCCCGGCGCCGCCCCTTTTGTCATTCGACGATAATGGTGATGACCTCGGACATCACCGGGGTGCTGTGCGGCACATGGCCCGCGTCGCCCAGAACCAGTTGCAGACTGTGTTCCCCGGGATCGAGCTCGACGGTGACCTCGGTCTGGCCGCCGCCGAAGTGGCGGTGATGATCGTCGGCGGGCAGGCCGTTCATCAGCTCTCCGGCGCCCTCCTCGCCTTCGCCCAGCGGCGGGCGGTCGATCAGAAGATGGTGGTGACCGGTCATCTCCTTCTCTGTCCCGGCGGGGGCGACGCCCATGCCCCTCAGGCCGAAGACGATGGTCACCGGGCTGCTGACCCTGTCGCCATCGGAGAGATTCGCGAAATAGACGCTGGCGCCCTCTGCGGACGGGGTCGGGCCGCCCTGCTGGGCCCAGACGGGCAGGGCAAGGGCCATTGCCGTGGCGGCGGCCGAGGGTCGGATCGGCATGGGGAACTCCTCCTTTGCATGGATGTCTTCATCGGTGTCGCGCAGTCTAGCACGGCGCCGGTCGTTTCCCTGTCTTAAACAGAGCGCGCAAATACCGTCGTATTGTCCGGCGCGTGCCCAACTGTGGCCCCAGTTCGGCACCATCAAGGGGATCAACGACGCGACTTGAAGGAGACCGGCATGGATCGACTGACCGAGATGGAGGCCTTTGCCACGGTGGTGGATCAGGGCGGCTTCACCGACGCTGCCAAGAAGATGGGCATTTCCAAATCCGCGGTGTCCAAGCACGTGTCCTCGCTGGAGGCGCGGCTGGGCGCCCGGCTTCTGAACCGGACGACGCGGCGGGTGTCGCCGACCGAGATCGGGCTGGCCTATTACGACCGCGCCCGGCGCGTGCTGAACGACGCCGGAGAGGCGGACGCGCTGGTGACCTCGATGCAATCGGCGCCCTCGGGGCTGCTGCGGATCTCTGTCGCCACGGATTTCGGCGTGAACCACCTGAGCCCGGTGCTGGGCGAGTTCCTCGGCCGAGTTCCCCGACATCACCGTCAACATGGTGTTGAACAACCGCTACGTCGAACTGATCAGCGAGGGCTTCGACATGGCCGTGCGCATCGGCGAGCTGGAGGACAGCACCCTGCGCGCCCGCAAGCTGACAGAGACCACGAAGCGCATGATCGCCGCGCCCTCGTACTTTCAGAAATACGGGCGGCCCGGGCGGATCGACGACCTGAACGCGCATAAGCTCTTGCACTATTCCAACCAATCCTCAGGCAACGTCTGGAAGCTGACCGCGCCCTCGGGCGAAAAGCGCCAGGTGCGCACGGCGGGCTGGCTGACGGTCAACGACGGGCAGTCGCTGCTGAACGCCTGCATCGCGGGTCTGGGAATCGCCTATCTGCCCTCTTACCTTTACGCCGAGGCGATGGAGGCCGGGCTGGTCGAGGATGCGATCCCCGATCTGCCGGTCGAGACACAGGGCATCTACGCGGTCTATCCGCCGGGCCGTTTCACCCAGCCCAAGGTGCGCGCCTTCATCGATTTCCTTGTGCATGCCTTTGCCGAGAAAGGCCCGCACAAGTGGGAATAGCCCCCGCAGTCACTGAATTCCCCCGCCCTGTTCAGGGACACCTTGACCCCCGGCCGCCGTGCCGGGGTTTCTTCTGTTTGGCTGGTCAGGCGTGGCGCAGGGTCCGGGCGCCGTCGCGGGCAAAGACGTCACGCGCGCTGGCGAAGCGGTCGAGCGCCTCGCGCGGGGCGGCCTGCTGCAAGGCCGCCAGAGAAGGGGCGCTGTCCGGGCGAGGCGGCTGCGGGTGTGGCTGCGGACGGGGCGGCGCGGCGGGCGTCCTTGTTGCGGCTTCAGGCAATGGCCGGTGCCGGCGCATGGCGTCGTAGGCGTCGTTCAGCGCCGCCAGTTCCCGCGTCGCCGCCTCTGTCCCGTCGCCATGCAGCACGCGGGGATAGAGCGCGCGGACCCGCTTCAGCCAGGTGCGGCGGATGGTGGCGAAATCGTCAAGGCGCGAGACCCCGAGGGTCCGGTATGCCTGTTCGGGAACGCTGCGCCTGCGCATCGGGGCCTCCTTGGTCCTGTCCTCGCCCGAGTGATCCGGGTTCCGCCGGTCCTTCGAAAGTGGTTCAAATCTGTCATAAACCGGATGGACAGGGTCGGTCAGGTCAAATCCTGCCACAGCGTTAACGGGGCCGCTGCCACAGCCGGGGCGCCCATGCCCGGCCCTCCCTTCGGGGGTTTTCACGGGGAAGGCCGGGCGTCATACCACGCGGCGTCACCGGCTACTCGGTGGACAGTAGCACCGCCTCGACCCGGCGGTTGGCCTCGCGCCCCTCGGGGGTGAGGTTGCTGGCGACCGGGGCCATGTAGCCCGCACCCTCTGCCGCGATCTGCGCCGGGTTGGTGCCGCGGCGCTCGCGCAGGTAGCGGACGGCGGATTGGGCGCGGCTCAGCGATACGGCGCGGTTGGCATCGAGAGAGCCGGTGGCATCGGTATGGCCCACGATCAGCACCTTGCGGTTCGGGTTCAGGGCCAGCCAGTCGGCGATCGCGTCCAGCGAGGCGATCTCTTCGGTGCCCAGTTCCGAGGACCCGAAGGCAAAGACCACGTCCGACAGCACGGCAAAGCCCTGCTGTTCCAGCTGGCCGGGGATATCGCCGGGCGTGCCCAGCGGGCGCGGCGGGCGCGGCGACAGGGGGCGGTGCCGGGGGTGGCGCTGGCCTCGGCGCCGACGCGGATGATCTGGACGTAGCTCATGGCGCTGTCGCGGCTGGCCAGGACCGAGACGGCGCGCCCGTCCGGCGCAAGGGCCGAAACGAAGTGATAGGCCGAGAGGCTGACGAACATCTCGGGCGGCGGCAGCACCAGTGTGGCAAAGCGGAAGTCGAAGCCGCCGCAGGCCCGTGCCGGACAGTCCAGCAGGATTTCAAAGCCCGAGGCCCGCAGCGTGTCGCGGATCGGCGCGGCCAGCTGGAAGGGCGTGCGCTCGGCGCCGGGGATCTGCCAGGCCTCGACGCTGACACGGCCCTCGGCGCGGCGCACCGGCAGGGCGCCGTCCGCAAAGGGCCCCGTGGGCAGGGCATAGGCGCCCGGGTCCTGCACGGTGGCAAAGCCCCGTTCCGCGCCTTCGGGCAGGGGCAGGTCCTGCGCGGCGGCGCCGCCCGCCATGACGGCGCAGAGCGCGAAGGCCCTAGCGCGCCTGCGCGTGATAGTCGTCATTCGGTCGCATATCGGTGGCCGACGCCACGCGGTTGCTCATGTTGAAGAAGCCCGCGACATTGGCGATGTCCCAGATGTCGCGCTCGGAAAAGCCCGCGTCGCGCAGGGATTCGCGGTCGTATTCGCCGATCTCCGCGCTGTTCTTCGTCATCTTCTCGGCAAAGTTCAGCATGGCGCGCTGCCGGTGTTTCAGGTCCGCGACGCGCCAGTTCATCACCAGCATCTCGCCCAGCTTCGGGTCACCCGACAATTCGCGCACGGCGGCGCCATGGGCGGTCAGGCAATAATAGCAGCGGTTCACGGAAGAGACGACAACGGCGATCATCTCGCGTTCCAGCTTGCTCAGCCCGCTGTCCGCCAGCATCAGCTCGTTGTAGAGGCCCGAGAAGGCGTTCAGCTTGTCGATGTCGAAGGCATGGGCCTTCAGGACATTGGGGACCATGCCCAGCTTGTCCTGACAGATGTCGAAGAATTTCTGCGTCGGCTCGGGCAGCGGGTCGACCATCGGCAGGTTCAGCGCGGTGGGAAGGGTGTCGTCGGTCACGGGGTCTCTCTGTCTGCGTCCTTCAGGATGCGGTAATGGTAGTGCCCGGCGCGCGCCATGTTCAAGCTGTCGTAAAGCCCCGCCGCGCGGTCGTTTGCCTGCGTTACCAAAGCGGCGATCTCGGTCGCGCCGTGGTCGCGGGCCCAAAGCGCGGCGCTGCGCATCATCCAGCCGCCCAGGCCCTTGCCGCGATGGGCGGGCGCGACCTCCAGCGCATGCACCATGGCAAGGCCGTCGTGGATGGCGCAGAATCCGGCGCCCGCGGGGCTGTCGCTGACCCGCCCGAACAGGCCGGTCTTCGGCCCCGTCACGCGGTTCATGACGCGCTGGCGGCCCTCGCCGATGCCGGCCTCCTGCCACAGCTCGCGCATGATCGCCAGCGGCTCCCAGATGGTGAAGGCGCAGACCCGGGGCAGGCGCTTGTCGCAGAGCGCCTCGATGGGGGCGATGCGGATGTCGGTGGGGTCGGTCAGGGTGTATCCGGCACTGGCAAGGGCGCTGTCCAGCGCCTCGTCGCCCGGACGGATCTGGAAAAGCGGCGGCTGGCCCATCAGCTGCATGGCCTTCTCGGCGGCGCCGAGATCGTCGGCCTGCCACGCGGCCCGGGCCGTCGCGGCAGAGACCCGCTTGCCGCCGCCTCGGCCCTCGCGCAGCGTCCACGGCCCGGCCTCGACAAGGCTGGCGGCGGGCCATGTGGCCTGTATTGCGTCGAAAAGGCGGCGGGTCTCGGCGGGCATGGTCACCGGGTCACTGGGGCGGTCCCTCCGGTTATGGGACGCCCGCGCGCCGCTGTCCATCGGGTTACGCCCGGGCGTCCGGGAAAAGCGCCGCAAGCCGTGTCATCGCGGCGTCGATGCGCGCCCCGTCGGTGCCGCGGCAGACCACGTTGGCGCCGTAGACGCCGTCCTTCTGGAACGGGTAGGAGCCGAACTGAAGATCGTCGAATTCCGCCGCCAGCGCGGACAGCGGTCCGGCGATATCGCCCTCGCCGCGCTGGATGCGCAGGGTCTGCGACAGCAGCGGCTCGCCCCCGGTCAGGGTCGGCAGGACGCTGGCCACCATGGCCTGAAAGACCGCGGGCACCCCGGCCATGACATGCACGTTGCCGATGGTGAAGCCGGGCGCGATGCTGACCGGGTTCTCGATCAGGATGGCGGTGTCGGGGATGCGCGCCATGCGCTGGCGGGCGGCGTTGAATTCGGACCCCTGCCGGTCGTAATGCGCCTGCAACAGCGCGCGGGCGTCGTCGCGGATGCCGATCGAGACGCCGAAGGCCTCGGCCACCGCGTCGGCGGTGATGTCGTCATGGGTCGGCCCGATCCCGCCCGAGGTGACGACGGTATCGTATTGCGCGCGCAGAGCGTTCAGCGCGCCCACGATGGCGGCATGGTCGTCGGACACCATGCGCGCCTCGCGCAGGTCGATCCCGTGCTTGGTGAACTCTTGCGCGAGAAAATGCATGTTGGAATCGCGGGTCCGGCCAGAGAGGATCTCGTCCCCGATGACAAGCATGGCGGCGGTCGGGTTGGGCATGGCGGCTCCTTGGCCTTGGATGCGTTACGGTATAGGGCCGGGGCCATGCGCTTTCAAACCGATCTGGTGCCCGCGCGGCTGATCCGCCGCTACAAACGCTTCCTCGCCGACTGTCTTCTGGACGACGGGCGCGAGGTCACGGCCCATGTGGCCAACCCCGGCTCCATGCTGGGGCTGAAGGACGAGGGGCAGCGCATCTGGCTGGAGCCCAACGACGACCCGAAGAAAAAGCTGAAATGGGCCTGGCGGCTGGTCGAACATCCGGGCGGGCATTTCACCGGCGTCGACACCGGCGTGCCCAATCGGATGCTGAAGGCCGCGCTGATGGCCGGAGAGGTGCCGGGCCTGCAGGGCTACGACCTGGTCCGCCCCGAGGTGAAATACGGCCGGAACAGCCGCATCGACTTCCTGCTGACGGGCGGCGGCCCCGAGGCCTATGTCGAGGTCAAATCGGTCACGCTGTCCCGCACCCCCGGCCTTGCCGAGTTTCCCGACAGCGTGACCGCGCGGGGCGCCAAGCACCTTGCGGAACTGGCGCAGGTGGCGGGGCAGGGCGCCCGCGCCGTGATGCTCTACCTCGTGCAGCGCACCGACATCACCGCCGTCACCCTCGCCGCCGACCTCGACCCCGCCTACGCGCGCGCCTTCACGCAGGCGCAGGCCGCAGGCGTCGAAGTCCTCGCCTTCGGCTGCCGGATCACGCCGCAGGGCGTCACCCTCGGCACGCCGCTGCCGTTCCGGGCGCCCTGACCCCGGGCCCCCGTTTTCCTGACCACGGGCCCCGGTTTTCTTCTGTCCCGAAATATCCCGGGGAGGCCGAAGGCCGGGGGCAGAGCCCCTCCGACGGGAACGAAAAAAAGGCGCCCCGCATCGGCAGGGCGCCCTCGTCTCACGATCCCGGAAAGGTTCAGACCTTCAGGTTCGGGATGATCTGCTTCTTGCGGCTCATGATGCCCGGCAGCACAACCGTGTCGCCGGTGACCGTGGCGCCAAAGCTCTTCTCGGCCACGCCCTTCACCAGGTCGTTCGGCACCAGCAGCGTGGCCTCTTCCTTCAGGATGTCCACGACAAACAGCAGCACCTGGTCGACGCCATCCTCGGCGGCGACGGTCTTGAAGCTCTCCATCAGGCTGTCCTTGCGGCCCAGCGGGATCTCGGGCGCGGTGGTCTCCAGCACCGAGACGCGGAACTTGGTGCCCTCGACCGCGTATTCCTTGCTGTCCATGCGGATCAGCTCGGCGTCGGAGAAGGCCGAGACGTCGGATTTGGCGGCGAACATCTCTGCGGCGAAACCCGAAAGGTCGACGCCCAGGTCCGCGGCCAGGGCCTCGGCGACGGCGCGGTCTTCCGGCGTCGTGGTGGGCGAGCGGAATTCCAGCGTGTCGGACAGGATGCAGGTCAGCATAGCGCCCTTGATGGCCCGGGGCGCCCGCGCGAGGTCGGCGCCGATCATCTTGTGCATGATGGTGGCGGTGCAGGCCAGCGGCTCGATGCGGATGTCGATGGGGCCCTTGGTTTCCAGCCCGCCGACCAGCTTGTGGTGGTCGATGATGGCGCGGATGTCGGCGCTGTTGATCGAGGCGGGCAGTTCCGCGGGGTTGTTGGTGTCGACGATCACCACCGGCGCATCCGCCTCGACGTCGCCGATGATCTCGGGCTTGTCGAGACCCCAGTGCGTCAGCATGAAGGCGGCCTCGGTGTTGGGCTCGCCCAGCAGGACGGGCTCGGCCGCCTCGCCCTTGATCTCGTTGAGATACCAGGCCCAGATGATCGGGCTGCCGGTGCTGTCGGTGTCGGGGCTCTTGTGGCCGAAAACCTGGATGGTCATGGAAAGTCCTCGTTGACGCGGAATTTGCGCGCCTTCTAACGAGGGCCGTGCGCCTTGTCACCCCGCTGCGGTGGGGTGCGACCATGCTGCAGGGGGCGGGAAAGCGGCTTCAAAGCCGCTTTCAAGGCGCTTCGAAGCGCCTTGCCCCATGCCTCAGCGGGGGCGCGGCAACTCGGCCCTTGTATAGGGCCGCCAGTCCTCGATCTCGGGGTAGTGGCGTTTGCGCCAGGCCCGCACCTTTGGGTTCATCACCCGGCGCCAGAGCGGCGGCACCATGGCCGCGACGGCCATGACCGGGTAGCCGTAGGGCAGTTGCGGCGCCTCGTCCTCGGGGTAGGTCTGCAACAGCGGAAAGCGCCGGTCGGGCTTGTAATGGTGGTCCGAGTGCCGTTGCAGGTTGATCATCAGCCAGTTTGTCGCCTTGTGTGCGGCGTTCCACGAATGGCGCGGCAGCACGTGTTCGTAGCGGCCCCCGCCCAGGTGCTTGCGGGTCAGCCCGTAGTGTTCGACGTAGTTTACCACCTCCAGCTGCCAGATCGCCACGCCGGCCTGGATCAGGAACAGCCCCAGCCCGCCCCAGCCGCCGACCAGCAGGGCCAGCGCCAGCATCCCGGCCTGAAGCCCCCAGTACAGCCAGAACGGGTTGCGCCGGTGCCACCACGGCAGGCCGCGCCGGGCCAGCAGGTCGCGTTCCGCACGGAAGGAGGACAGCAGGCTCTGGCGCAGCACGCGCGGGTAGTAGCGGTGAAAGCCCTCGTTGTAGCGCGCCGTCACCGGGTCGCGCGGCGTGCCGACATAGCGGTGATGCACCAGCAGATGCTCGGACCGGAAATGCGAATACAGCACCATGGCCAGCAAGAGGTCGCCCAGCAGCCGCTCGCGCCGGTTGCGCTGGTGCACCAGCTCGTGCGCGTAGACGATGCCCACGGTCCCGGTCATCACGCCGGTGCCGAAGAAGACGCCGAATGTCTCCCAGCCGCCAAGGTGGTCGGCGCGGGTCACGTACCAGATCAGCCCGAAGAGCGTCGCCGCCTGCAGGGGCACCCAGACCTGCGTCAGGGCGCGATACCAGAACAGCTGCGCTTCGGTGGTCTCCAGGTCGGCATTCTCGCCGTTCAGCCCTACGGCGAGGTCGATGGCGGAAAACAGATACCAGGCGCAGAGCGGCGCCAGCACCACCCACCAGCCGCCCAGAACGGCGCCCAGCCAGACCAGCGGGATCAGCACGAAGGACAGGGTGAAGGGCAGCGCGGCGGTCAGTCGGGCGACCTGTGCGGCGGGGATCATCGGCTTGTCCTTCATGCGCTCCATCCTAACGCTGCCTGCTCCAGTGCGCCTTGCGCAAGATCAAAGGCCTTGCGCATCACCGTTGGCAGATCGGCGGGGCTGAAATCGGGCGCTTCGATGAAATCTCCGCGATCCGGGGCGCGTTCCATCGGCACCAGCGCGGTCTTCACCGTCAGCCGCAGGTGGAAATGGGTGAAGGTGTGGCGCGCCTCTTCGCCCAACGCGCGCCATTCCGCCCGGATCGGCGGCGCCTCTGCCGGGTCCTCGCCCCAGTCCGACCCGGGCCAGCCCAGCATCCCGCCCAGAAGCCCCTTGTCGGGCCGCCGCTCCAAGAGCCAGGCACCATCGACGCGCCGGGCAAGGTAGGCGATGCCGTGGCGCGTGGGCTTGCGCTTCTTCGGCGCCTTCTTCGGCAATTCCGCCATGGTCCCCGCCGCCCAGGCCGCGCAGGGCGCGCGCCGAGGGCAAAGCCCGCAGGCGGGGCGCTTGGGCGTGCAGATCGTGGCGCCGAGGTCCATCACCGCCTGCGCGTAATCGCCGGGCCGGGTCGGGGGCGTCAGCGCGGCGGCATAGTCGGTCAGCAGCGGCTTGGCCTGCGGCAGGGGGGTGTGCTCGTCATGCAGCCGCGCCATGACGCGTTCGACATTGCCATCCACCACCACCTGCGGGTCGTCGAAGGCGATGGCCGCGACGGCGGCGGCGGTATAGCGGCCCACGCCCGGCAGGGTCAGCAGCGTGGCGTGATCCTGCGGAAACTGCCCGCCGTAGTCCCCGGCCACCACCCGCGCGCATTTCAGCAGGTTGCGGGCGCGGGCGTAGTAGCCAAGGCCCGCCCATGCGGCCATCACGTCCTCGTCGCGCGCCGAGGCCGGGGCGGTCACGGTCGGCCAGCGTTCGGTGAAAGCCGTGAAGTAGCTCTTCACCGCCGCGACCGTGGTCTGTTGCAGCATGATCTCGGACAGCCAGACGCGGTAGGGATCGGGCCGCACCCCCGCCGCCCGGGCGCGGGGGCCCGTGCGCCGGGGCATTTCGCGCGCGTGGCGGTCGTACCAGTCGAGCAGGTCGAGGGGGTCGGCGGATGACACGCGAAAAGGCTCCGGTTGCGGCAAGACTGGACTGGCGCGGCAGGGCGCGCGCCCACTACAATAGCGGCGACAGGAGAGATTCAAGCCATGACCCAGCGCCGCGGCACCACCTACGGCTTTGCCCGCACCTCGAAGCTGCTCGAAACCCGCGTCCGCAACGCCTCCGAGACGCGCGGCTTTGCCCAGTCCCGCGTGCTGACCCACTGGGAGGAAATCGTCGGCGCCGACCTCGCCGCCATGTCCCGCCCGGTCGAGGTCAGCTATGGCCGCGGCGGCTTTGGCGCCACGCTGACGGTGCTGACGACCGGCGCCATGGCCCCCATGGTCGAGATGCAGCGCGAACAGATCCGCGCCGGGATCAACGGCGTCTACGGCTACAACGCGATTGCCCGGGTGCGCGTCACCCAGACCGCCGCCACGGGCTTCGCCGAGGGGCAGGTGGACTTCCAGCACCGGCGCGCGAAACCCGTTCAGCCCGATCACGCGCCGGAAATTCTGCGTGAGGTGCGGGCCAGTACGGGCGAAGTGGGCGACCCGGGCCTGCGTGCGGCGCTTGAACGCCTGGGGGCAAACGTCATATCCAAGGGCAAGCGGCGTTAACGCCGACCCATGGATTTGCAAGGAACGAGGCGAGCGATGAAGAATTCCCTGACGGCGGGCGCGGTGGCGCTGACCCTGATCGGCGGCGGCGCGTGGTACATGACGCAGGGCTCCGGCACCGCCCCGGGCGCACAGATCGCCCTGCCGGGCGCCGCCTCGGCGCAGGAGGCCGGAGAGGTCGATACCTCCGCCATCGTCGAGATGACGCTGGGCGCCGAGGACGCGCCGGTCGAGGTGATCGAATACGCCTCTTACACCTGCCCGCATTGCGCCACCTTCCACACCTCGGTCTTCAAGCAGCTGAAAGAGAACTACATCGACACCGGCAAGGTGAAGTTCACCTACCGCGAGGTCTATTTCGACAAATACGGCATGTGGGCCTCGCTGATCGCGCGCTGCGGCGGCGAAGAGAAGTTCTTCGGCATCACCGATCTGGTCTACAAGGGCCAGCAGGACTGGGCGCGCGGCGGATCGGACGAGGCCATCGCGGAATCCCTGCGCAAGATCGAGCCGCCTCGCGGGCCTCGGCTCGGAAGAGCTGAACGCCTGCCTGACCGACAGCACCAAGCTGCGCAGCCTCGTGGCCTGGTATCAGGAAAACGCGACGCGCGACGACATCTCCTCGACGCCCTCGTTCATCGTCGACGGCACCAAGCATTCGAACATGAACTACGCCGACTTCTCGGCGCTTCTGGACGAACGCCTGGGCGAATGACCTCGGCACCGCGCGGCCCCCTCGAGGGGGTGAAGGTCATCGAACTGGCGCGCATCCTGGCCGGCCCCTGGGCCGGTCAGACGCTTGCCGACCTCGGCGCCGATGTGCTGAAGATCGAAAGCCCCGAGGGCGACGACACCCGCCGCTGGGGGCCGCCCTTCGTCGAGCGCGACGGGGATCGCAGCGCCGCCTATTTCCATGCGTGCAACCGGGGCAAGCGGTCGGAATGCGTGGATCTCGCGTCAGAGGCCGGGCAGGCCCGGATGCGCGAGCTGGTGGCCGATGCCGACATCCTGATCGAGAACTTTAAGGTCGGCGGGCTGGTCAAATACGGCATGGATTATGCCACGCTGTCGCAGGTCAACCCGCGGCTGATCTACTGCTCGATCACCGGCTTCGGGCAGGACGGCCCCTACGCCCACCGGGCGGGCTACGATTACATCATCCAGTGGCATGTCGGGCTTCATGTCCGTGACCGGCGATCCCGAGGGCCAGCCGCAGCGCGCGGGCGTGGCGATCACCGACCTCTTCACCGGGCTCTACTCGGTCTCGGGCATCCTCGCCGCCCTGCACCAGCGCGGGCGCACGGGCCGCGGCCAGCACATCGACATGAGCCTGATGGACTGCGCGGTCACGGCCATGGCGAACCAGTCGCTGAACTACCTCGCCACCGGCACGCCGCCGGGCCGGACGGGCAACTACCACCCGAACCTGACGCCCTACCAGGTCTTCGACTGCGCCGACGGGCATATCATCATCGCCACGGGCAATGACGCCCAGTACCGCCGCCTCTGCGGCATCCTCGGGCTGGAGGCCCTCGCAACGGACCCGGCCTACCTGACCAATGCCGACCGCATCGCCAATCGCGACACCCTGACCGCCCGCCTGACCGGGGCCACGCGAAGCCTGACCCGCGACGCGCTGCTGGCCGCCTGCGAGGCAGAGGGCGTGCCCGCCGGCCCGATCAACGACATGGCGCAGGTCTTCGCCGACCCGCAGGTGGTGGCGCGGGGTCTTCAGATCGCGCCCGAGGGCATCGCGGGCGTCCGCGCCCCCTTCCGCTTCTCTGACGCGGATCTCGTGCTGGACCGCGCCGCCCCGAAACTGCCGAAGGGCTGAAGGGGCCGGGCGGCCAGCAGCCCTCGCAGGAACCAAAGAAGCCCGGCCCAGCCAATCGCCCTGCCGATCCCTGCGGTCACGCCCCGCACCGTCTTCTCTGCAAAGATACTCAAAAGGCAGGCGCGCCGCGGGCGGGACATCCGCCAGGCACACGCGCCCCCATGCTTCTCTTTGGCCCAAATACCCCTTGACCGGGGGCGGCAGGGAACAGGCCAGCCAGCCTGGCGCATCCCCGGGCTTCTTCTTGGTCCAAATACCTCTGCGCGCCGCCCGAAAACGGCGCGCCCCTCGCGGTCAGGCGCGGTGATCGACCACCATCAGGTGCTGCGCCAGCCGCTGCACCTCCTCCAGCCAGCCCTGCACCAGCTTCGGGTCCGAGGGCGCCGCCGTGACGCCCGCAGGCACCGCCCGCGCCAGCACCGCCTCGACCGCCAGCGAGACCGGCACCGAGACCAGCCGCCCCATGGCATTGCCGCGCGCGTCGCCCCAGGCGTCCATGACGTAGGTCTTGTGCCAGACCGGAACGCCTTCGCGCTCGGCCTTCAGGTCGACGCAAAGCACCACACGGTCCGGCTCTCCGGGGCCGTAGGCATTGTCCGCCAGCAGCTGGTCGGCGATCTCGGCCAGCCGCGCGTCAGAGGCGGTGGGCGCCTCGGCGAAGATCTCCTTCCACGCTTCCGCCCAGCCGTTCAGGCGCATGGTGCCGCGCACGAAGTCCTTCACCTGCCAGTCCTCGCCAAAGCCGTATTCCGCCATGAAGGGCAGGGAATCGCGGTTCGGGTAGACCTCGAAGCTTTCCGGCACCGGCAGCGGCGCATCGAAGCGGGTCAGCGCGTCCCAGGGCCGCGAGACCTCGAGCAGCGAGAAGTTGCGGATCGACCGCGAGGGGGAGCGCAGCGCCTTCAGCACGCCCACCGGCGCCCAGGAGAACTTGTAGCGGAAGGCATTGGGCTCTTTCGGGACGCCGCCGCAATAGGACAGGAAGGACACCGCGTTGGTCTTGTCGAAGGCAGGTGAGGTCTTGTAGTCGGCCATCAGCGCATGGGCCATCAGGTGGTCGATGCCCGGGTCGAGGCCGACCTCGTTGACCAGGCGCACGTCCGCCGCCCCGGCGCGGGCGTCCAGCGCCCGCATCTCGGGCGCGATGTAGGACGACGACACGAACTGCGCACCGGCCTCGATGGCCAGTTCCGCCAGCGGCACATGCCAGTCGGCGGGCAGCATCGAGACGATGACGTCACCCGCGCGGGCCTCGGCCCGCAGGGCCTCGATGTCGAAGGCCCGGATGGCGTCGGTCAGGTCGCCCACGGCGGCCTGCGCCTTGTCCAGGGTCCGGTTCCAGACGGTGACGGGGTGGCCGGCCTCGATCAGGCGGCGCAGGCCGGGGACGGCGGACAGGCCGGTGCCGCACCAGTGGATGGTCATGTCGTTGCCTCCTTTACATGCGTGTCGAAGAGCGCCTTCGCCCGGCCCCAGACGCCCTGATCCAGCCGGTCGAGCGTTTCCAGATGGGGCAGAAGCTGCGCGGCGAAATCCAGCGAGGATCTGCGTGGCAGCAGCGAGGGCAGGTTGTCGATGGCCATGACGTCCAGCGGGGGATCCTCATGCGCGCGCAGCGCCGGTTCCGCCCAGGAGGTCGCGCGGTCATAGACCTTGATCGGGGAGAAGGCGCTGGTCGGGTCGCAGGCAATGTCGCCGATGACGCTCAGGCGGCGGTCCGCCCCGCGGGCCTCGGCGGGCACGAAGACCGGGCAGCCGGGCTGGGCGAGGATGCAGTTGAGGAAGACCTCGTGCTCCAGCACCTCGGGGAAGGGCCCGCCCGAGGCGGTCTCGGCCATGTCCCAGTCGGTGGTGCTCACGCCCATGGCGGCGCAGAGATCGCGCGCGCCGGAGCCCACGCGCCCCAGCGCGCCGATGACAATGGCGCGGGGCAGCGGCGAGGCGCCCTGAAGCGCGGCGCGCAGGTCGCGTTGCAGGGCGGCCTCGTCGGGCCAGGCACTGACAGGCGGGCAGAGCGCGCCCAGCCGCTGCGCCGCCCAGGCCAAGAGCGAGACGGCGGCACCGGCGTAGCCCGCCCAGTAGCCGAAGGCCGCGACCCGGCGGCCGTTCTCGTCCAGCAGGTATTCCAGATCGTAGAGTGTCCCGCCGCCCTCGGCGAAGCGCTTCAGCAGGCGCTGCCCGTCCGGCTGGCCCTTGTAGGCGTGGCCGAAGAGGATGTGCCGGTGGCGCAGGGCCGTGCCGTCGTCGGGCAGCTCTTTCAGGCCGAAGACCAGCGCGTCCTCCGGCGCGCCGGGCCGGAGGCCTCGGGCACGATGGTGGCGCCGGCCTCGGCATAGGGGGCGGTGGGCAGGATGCGGGTCGGGCTGTCCTCGAGCGTGACCTGCGTGCCGCGGGCGACAAGGCGCGCCACACCCTCGGGGGTGATGCCGACGCGTTCCTCGTTGGGGCGGGTCTCGGCGCGGATCCAGAGATGGGTCATGCGGGATCTCCTTTCGGTCGAGGCAGAGGGGACAGGTTGCCCGGGGCGGAGGCAAGGGCTTTCGAAAGCCCTTGCAAAATTCTTCGAAGAATTTTGCCCCTCACAGGTGGCTGCGGGCGTGCTGCCGTTCCGGCGTGTCGAGGTGCGGCAGCGCGTTGAACTGCGTCAGCGCAAGGCCCGAGGGCAGCGGCTGGATGCGGTGGACCGAGGAGTTCTCGATGGCGAGGCAGCAATGCGCCATGGCGGGCAGGTCCAGCCCCATGACGATGCGCATGGCCATGCCGATCAGCCCGCCCGAGGTCACCACCAGCGCGCGGCCCTCGCCTGCGGCGATCTCTTCCAGCACCGCGCGGGTGCGGGATCTCGAAGGCCTCGAAGGTCTCGGGCGCGCCCTCGATCCGGCTCGTCGCGCCAATGGGCGAAGAGCACGGGCAGGTGGCGGACGAAGGCCTCGCGGTCGGCGGGCATGGCGATGGCGTGCTGCTCTTCCAGCATCTGCGCCATGTGGAAATAGGTCAGCTCGTTCAGGCGTTCGTCGCGCATCGGCGCGGTCGCGCAATCGGCGGCGATGGCCTCGGCGGTCTCGACGTGGCGGCGCAGGGTGCCGGTGTAGACGCGGGCAAAGCGCTCTCCGGCCTGCCGGAAGTAGCCGCCCAGCCAGCGCCCCTGTTCCCACCCCAGCGGGCTGAGCTTGTCATAGCCCGCCTCGTCCCGGGAGGCAGAGTTGGCCTGTCCGTGGCGGACGAGGGTGATGAAGGACATGGGACCGCCTTTCGCTTCTGTGCCGGGGCGGTCTTACGGGGCGTGGCGCGGAAAGAAAAGGCGGCGCGCCGGGTGCAACGGCGCAGAGGTATTTGAGGACCGGAGAAGATCCGGGCGTGGCGCGCTCCGGCGGCCCTTGGTCACTCTGTGGCGGGAGGGCCGGCCTGCGCCCGGGTGCCGGTCCGCAGGGCGCCGTCCACATGCAGGGTGCGCGTGGGGAAGGGGATGTCCACGCCGGCGCTGTCGAGCGCCTCTTTCACGGCGCGTTTCATGTCGGCCTGGTACTGGAAGTAATCGTCGGTTGCGACCCAGGCGCGGACGAGGAAATCCACCGAGCTGTCGTTGAGTGCATTGACCTGGATGAAGGGTTCGGGCTGCGCCATCGAGCGCGGGTCGGCCATGACGGTCTCGCGGATCACCTGCTCGGCCTTTGCCAGATTGGCGCCGTAGCCCACGCCGAAGGTCCATTCGGCGCGGCGCTCGGGATAGGCGGAGTAGTTCTCGATCACATTGCCCCAGACCGCGGCGTTCGGGACGATGATCTGCACGTTGCCGAGGCTGGCCAGTTCGGTGGTGTTGAGGGTGATGTCCCTGACGGTGCCCATCTCGCCGCCGACCTCGACGAAATCGCCGATCTTGATGGGGCGGAAGACGATGATCATGACGCCCGCCGCGACATTCGACAGGGTGCCCTGAAGGGCCAGGCCCACGGCAAGACCGGCGGCGCCGAGGGCGGCGATGATCGATGTGGTCTGGACGCCGAAGGTGTTGAGGATGACCAGCGCGGCAAGGGCCAGCACGGTGTAGCGCGCGAGGTTGCCGAGGAAGTGGAAGAGGGTGACGTCCATCTTCGGATTGCTCTCGCCGATGGCGCGGATGCGCCGCCGGACCCAGCCCGCGACCATGAGGCTGACGGCCAGCAGCAGAAGCGCCGCGACCACATTCCCCAAGGCCTGCGCGAGGAATTCCAGCGTCAGAAGGTCCGATAGCGAGGTCCCGTTGACGAGTTCGGTGGTCATCAGCGCGTTCAGCCGGTCCATGGTGTTGTCCCCCTTGTTGGTCTGCGCTCCCAACCCGGGTTCGTGCAAAGGGTTCCCCGGGGCGCACGGCGGCGGTCTGGCAAAAGCGCCGCCATGGGGTTAAACGGGGGCAGGACAAAGTGGAGCGACCTTGTGAAGATGGACGAAAGCGGGCGGGTCACGCGGGACGGCATCCGCATCTACGAACCGGGCGATTTTGCCGGGATGCAGCGGGCGGGCGCGCTTGCGGCGCAGATCCTCGACGAATTGCCGGATCGGGTCTTCGTCGGCCAGACCACCGAGGCGATCGACGATTACATCCGGGGCCGGGTCGAGGAAGCTGGGGCGGTCTCTGCCACGATCGGCTACAAGGGCTACCAGCATGCCTCCTGCATCAGCGTGAACCACGTGGTCTGCCACGGCATTCCGGGCGGCAAGACCCTGAAGGACGGCGATATCCTGAACGTCGACGTGACGGTGATCGTGGACGGCTGGTACGGCGACACCAGCCGGATGTACGTGGCCGGAAAGCTGCCGCGCAAGGCCGAGCGGCTGATCCAGGTGACGCATGACGCGCTGATGGTAGGGATCGAGGCGGTGAAGCCCGGCAATACCTTCGGCGACATCGGCCATGCCATCCAGAGCTTCGTCGAGGGGCACCGCATGTCCGTGGTGCGCGATTTCTGCGGGCACGGGCTGGGGCGGGTGTTCCACGCGCCGCCCAACGTGCTGCATTATGGCCGCGCGGGCACCGGGCCGGTGCTGGAAGAGGGCATGTTCTTCACCATCGAGCCCATGGTGAACCTCAGCCGTCCCGAGACCAAGGTTCTGGCCGACGACTGGACGGCGGTGACGCGCGACAAGTCGCTGTCGGCGCAGTTCGAGCATTCGGTCGGCGTGACGGCGGAGGGCTGCGAGATCTTCACACTGTCGCCCGGCGGGCTGTTCCACCCGACCTACGGCTGATCCAGGCGCTGATCGGGCGCCCGATCCCGAGGCGCGCCTTGCGGCGCAGAGGGTCGATTTGCGTTCAGGCCACGCAGGCCCCGGGGAGGGCTCTGCCCTCCCCGACCCCCTCCCGAGGTATTTTCAGACCGAAGAAGGGCACACCGTCACCATTGCCAGAGGGCGGGGACGAATTCGTAGGCTTCGCCTCTGGTGCGCACATGGCCCACGCCCGGGAAGGGGAAGTGGTAGCCCAGCACCGCCATGCGGTCCGCCGCGGCCATGTCGAGCAGGCGCTTTCGCGTCGCCTGCGTGGTCTCGGCATCCATGTCGAAATTGTTGACCCAGTCGGGGTGGGCAAAGTTCATGTGGGCGTGGTTCATCGAATCGCCGAGCGCGATCAGTTGCTGGCCGTTCGATTCGACGATCACCGAGAGGTGGCCGGGGGTGTGGCCCGGGGTGTCGGTGACGCGCACGCCGGGGACGACCTCCTGGTCATTGGCAAGGAGCGTCCAGTCCACGCCCTCGACCTGGAAGGCATTGACCGCGCCGACGACGAATTGCTGCATTTCCGGCGGGACCCGGTTCACCAGGTCGTCCTGCATCCAGTAGTCGTGTTCGGTCTGACCGGCGAAATAGGCGGCATCGGGGAAGAGCGCGTCGTCGAAGTCGTCCCGGATGCCCCAGATGTGGTCCGGATGGGCGTGGGTGATCAGGACATGGGTGATCGCCGAGGGCTCGATGCCCGCTTTCCCGAGGTTCTCCGCCAGCCGCCCGGCGGTGGGCAGGAAGCGGCTGCCGGAGCCGGTGTCGACGAGGACCGTGGCCTCGCCGGTCTGGATGACCAGGTGGTTGGCATGGGCGTAATTGGTGTCGGTCGAGAGGAAGTAGCTTTCGAGGAAGGCGCGGACCTCTTCGGGATCGGCGTTCACGCCGAGGCTGTTGGCCGGAAGCTCGAGGTGGCCGTCGGAGACCACGGTCAGCGTCATCTCTCCCAGCGTGAATTGCATGTGCGCGGGGTTGCTGGCCGAGGGGGCGCCGAGCGCCCGGGCCTGCGCGCGCACGGGCAGGGCCAGCGTCGGGGCCGCGGCGGCCATGGACAGAAGCGCGCGGCGTGAGGGGCGGAAAAGCGGCATGTTGGACCTCCCATGTCATTCATGCATTTGAATGCGATGATACCAGAGCCTGCGCGCTTTGCCAGCCTTGCAGGTGTGGAGCTCCGTCTTGCGGGATCGGCGCGTTTCCGGGGGCCGTAGGGGGGCTAGGGATCGCGGGGTTCGTTCGGAACGGGCGGCAGGGGCTTGGCCGCTGTCCTAGGGCTGCGCGGCCCCGGTCGGGGCGTTGAGGAGGGTCACCACCGTGTCGCCGTAGGCCCGGGTTTCGAGCGCGGTGAAGCCTTCTGGCGCGGGCTGGGCTGCGCTTTCTTCCCAGACGACAAGCGCGCCGGGCGCCAGCCAGCCCGCGTTGCGGGCGGCGGTCAGGGCCCGCGCCCCGAGGCCCTTGCCGTAGGGCGGGTCGAGGAAGACCAGCGCGCAGGGCGCATCGGCGGCGGGCAGGCGGGTGGCGTCGGCGCCGATCAGGCGCACCCGGTCGGCGCATCCCAGCGTCTTGAGGTTCTCGCGGATCAGCCGCTGGCCAGTGCGGCCGTTTTCCACCAGCGTCAGGTGCGCGGCGCCGCGCGACAGCGCCTCCAGGCCCAATGCGCCGGTTCCGGCGAAGAGGTCCAGAACCCGCGTGCCGTCGAAGGGCTCGCCGAACCGCCCGCCCGCCAGCATGTTGAACAGCGCCTCGCGCACCCGGTCGGTGGTGGGGCGCAGATGCGCCCCCGGGTCGCCCTTGCCAAGCGCGGCAAGGCGGCGCCCGCGAAACTCTCCGGCGACGATCCTCACCCTTTCAGCAGGGGCTTGAGGTCGGTACGAAGGGTTGGCCACCACCGCCTTGTCCGCTGTCCGGCCCGCCTCGATCAGGCGTTTGCCGACCATATAGGCGCGGCTGTCGTTCATCGCGTCCACCGCCAGCAGCCTGTCGCCGGCGTAGTACCAGTGCGACAGCCCGCCGTCCTCGGCCCTGCGCGTCACGATCTGGTCGTAGCCTGCGTTCAGCCCGGCGATCTGCAGCTTGGTGTCGTATTGGTCCGACCAGAACCACGGTTTGGCGGCATAGGCGCGGCCCGCGCCGAGGATGTTCCCGGCCACCAGCTCGCCCATGTCGATGGCATTGCCGACGCTTTCCAGCCGCATGAGGGCCCCGGCCTGCGGGAAGGCCGCGCAGTCGCCCGCCGCCCAGATCGCCGGGTCGGAGGTCTGGCCCTGTGCGTTCACGAGGATGCCGTTGTCGATATCGAGCCCCGCCGCTTCGGCCAGACCCGTGTCGGGCGCGATTCCGACCCCGGCGATGGCGAAGTCGATTTCGAGCCGGGTGCCGTCCGAGAGTTCGGCGCCGGTGACCTGGCCGTCGCCGGTCAGTTTGACCAGTCCCGTGCCCTCGCGGATGTCGACGTCGTGGCTTTTGTGAAGCGCGCGGAAGTAGTCCGAGGTCTCGGGCGCGGCGACCCGTTGCAGGATGCGCGGCGCGGCCTCGACCAGGGTCACGGTCAGGCCCAGCTTCGCGGCCACCGCCGCCGCCTCGAGCCCGATGTAGCCGCCGCCGACGATCAGTACGCGGGCGCCCTTTTGGAACCGCGGGGCCATGGCGTCGACATCCGCAAGGGTGCGGACCGCGTAGACACCGCCGAGCGCGCCGCCGATGGCCTCGGGCAGGCGGCGGGGAAGGGCACCGGTGCAGAGCACGAGGTCGTCGTAGGAAAGGGTGTCCTGTCCGACTGTTACGGTCCGGGCGGCGCGGTCGATCCCCGTCACCCGGGAGCCGAGACGCAGGGTGACGTTCTGGGCGGCGTAGAACTCTGCGGGCCGCAGGAAGAGGCGGTCGAGATCCATCTCGCCCAGCAGGTAGGCCTTGGACAGCGGCGGGCGCTGGTAGGGCACGACGGGCTCCTCGCCGACCAGGGTGATCTGTCCCGTGTAGCCGCCACTGCGCAGTTTCGCGACCAGCGACGCCGCCGTCTGACCCGCCCCGACAACAACGACACCCGACATGATCACTCTCCCGTTTCCCTTTGCGTGCCGGAGCCTATAGTCGAGGCGCAGGAAAACGCAAACGCAGGAGTGACAGCGACAATGTCGATTTCAGTTGGGGCGACGCTGCCCGAGGCGGTTCTGGCCTACATGGGGCCGGAGGGGCCCGCAGAGGTCAAGCTTTCGGACAAGGTCAAGGGCCGCAAGGTCGTGATCTTCGCGCTGCCGGGCGCCTATACGGGCACCTGTTCCACGGCGCATGTGCCAAGCTTCATGCGCACGCTGGATGGCTTCCGGGAAAAGGGCGTCGACGAGGTGATCTGCCTGTCGGTGAACGACCCCTTCGTGATGGGCGCATGGGGCGCCGATACCGGTGCCACGGCGGCCGGCATCACCATGCTGGGCGACCCGGCGGCGGAATTCACCAAGGCGGCGGGCATGGATTTCTCGGCGCCGCCGGTGGGCCTGATCGACCGCTCGAAGCGCTATGCGCTTTATGCCGAGGACGGCGTGGTCAAGGTGCTGCACGCCGAAGAGAACCCGGGTGTCTGCGAGACCTCGGGCGGCGAGGCGATTCTCGCCGCGATCTGACGCGGAGGAGCCATCCTTTGCGTCGCAAAGGATGGGCGGGGGAAGCTTTTGTGGCGCAAAAGCTTCTTCCATTCCATACCGTTCCGGTCCGGGCGGCGGAGGTCGGGCAAGCGGGGCTCCGCCCCCGGCCTGCGGCCTCCCCCGCGGTATTTTTGGACCGAAGAAGCCGGGCCGTGGCCCTACAGGCTGTCCATCTTGCGCGCGAGCTTAACGTCCAGCTGCGACAGGCCGTCGACATCATGTGTCGACAGCGTCACCTCGACCCTGTTGTAGACGTTGAACCACTCGGGGTGGTGGTTCCATTTCTCCGCGAACATGGCGGCGCGAGTCATCCAGGCGAAGGCCTCGGTGAAGTCGCCGAACTTGTAGGTCTTGTGGATCGCATCGCGCCCCTCGACCATCTCCCAGCCGGCGGAGAACAGCGGCTCCAGCACGGTCTGGCGGGCGGTGTCCGACAGTTTCTCGGTCATTCTCTTTCCTCCTGAGTGGTCTTCCGGAACGGGCCGTAGCCGGTGAGGATCTCGATATCCTCGTCCACCGCGGCGCGTTCCGCCTTGAGAAAGCGCTCTACCGCCTCGGAAAAGCCGGGGTTGGCGATCCAGTGCAGCGAATGGGTCTGCGCGGGCAGGTAGCCGCGCGCCAGCTTGTGGTCGCCCTGGGCCCCGGCCTCTACCCGGGCCAGGCCACTGGGCGATGGCGAAGTCGATGGCCCGGTAGTAGCAGGCCTCGAAATGCAGGCAGGGGTGGTCTTCGGTGCAGCCCCAGTAGCGTCCGTAGAGGGCCTGGCGGTCGATGAAGTTCAGCGCGCCCGCCACCGGCTGGCCGTGGCGCGTGCAGAGGACCAGCGCGATATCGTCGCGCAGGGTCTCGTGCGCGATTTCGAAGAAGGCGCGGGTCAGGTAGGGGGCGCCCCATTTGCGCGCGCCGGTGTCCTGGTAGAACTGCCAGAAGGCGTCCCAGTGTTCGGGCCGGATGGCCTCGCCGGTCAGGGTCTCGATCTGGCCGCCGAAGGCCTGCGCGGTGCGGCGTTCCTTGCGGATGGTCTTGCGCTTGCGGCTGCTGAGGTCGGCGAGGAAGGCGTCGAAATCGGCGTAGTCGCGGTTGTACCAGTGGAATTGCTGCGTCACGCGCCGCAGCAGGCCCATGCGCTCGCCCGCGATGGCCTCTGCCTCGGTGCAGAAGGTGGTGTGCAGCGAGGACAGGCCGTTTTCGGCGGCGAGTTGCACGGCGCCCTGAAGCAGTGCCGACATGCCCTGCGTCTCGTGCCCCGGCTTCGTGAGGAAGCGACGCCCGGTGGCGGGAGTGAAGGGCACGGCGATCTGCAGCTTGGGGTAATAGGCGCCGCCCGCGTTTTCCAGCGCGTGCGCCCAGTTGTGGTCGAAGATGTATTCGCCCTGGCTGTGGGTCTTGCCGTACAGCGGCGCCACGGCGATCGTCTCGCCCTCGGCTTCGGCGACGAGGTAGCGCGGTTCCCACCCGGTGCCTCGCCCGACCGATCCGCTGTCTTCCAGCGCGCTGAGGAAGCGGTGGGTGGTGAAGGGATCGTAGGGCCGGCCCTCGGCGTCCTCGGGGCAGGCGCAGGCATCCCAGTCGCCCGCGGCGATCTGCGAGAGGCTTGTCAGCACGGAGACGGTGAGCGTCGGGCCGGGGCTCTGGTCGGTCATCACGGGTTCAATCTGGCGTTTCCGCCCGGGGGTTCAAGCCGTGTAGCCTTCGAAGGTGACATTCTGGGCGATGCGCCGCGCGCTGGCCTCTTCCTCGGGTGAGCGGACCGTCCAGCAGAGCACGGCCAGGCCCTGCGCCTTCAGCGCGGCGACGCGGGGCGATGAGAGGTCGCGGTGGTCGTGGCTGATGAAGCTGGCGCCGGTGCGATGGGCATCGGGGATGCCGCGCAGGGCGTCGCGGGTGGCGGCGGGCAGGGTGGGGTGGTCCTCGGCCGCGTAGGCGCAGGTGGTCAGGCCGCGCGGGTGCTGCGGCATGCGGTCGGCCAGCGCCGCGACGGAATGCGGGTTGAAGGACATCAGCGCGACCGGGCCGTCGTAGCCGTCGAGCGCGGCGGCGACGGCGTCTTCCAGCGGGCCGACCCCGGGGCCCATGGCGCCGTCCTGGTCCTTGACCTCGATCAGCAGCGGCACCGCGCCGCCGACCAGCGCCAGCACCTCGGGCAGGGTGGGGATGGTGTCGTTCCCGCCGGTGAGCGTCAGGCCGCGCAGCGCCTTGGCGCTGTGCTGCTGGATCGCGCCCCGCGTGCCGGTCAGCCGCTGCAGGTCGTAGTCGTGAAAGACCATGGCCTGCCCGTCGGCGGAGCGCTGGATGTCGATCTCGATGCCGTAGCCCGCCGCGATCGCGGCGCGGATGGCGGCGGGGCTGTTCTCGATCCGGCCCGCTGCACGGTCGTGCAGCGCACGGTGGGCAATGGGCCGGTCGAGGAAGGCGCGGGGCAGGGGCGTCATCGCGGTACCTTGGCTGCGGGTCCGGCCTCAGGCGATCTCGAAGATGCCTTCGATCTCGACCGCGACGCCGAAGGGCAGGCTGGCCGCCGACACCGCAGAGCGGGCATGGCGCCCGGCATCGCCGAGGATCTCGGCCAGCGTGTCCGAGGCGCCGTTGATCACCTTGGGCTGGTCGGTGAAATCCGGCGTGCTGTTGACGAAGCCGGTCAGCTTCACCACGCGCTTCAGGCGCGACAGGTCGCCGCCGCAGGCCGCGCGGACCTGTGCCAGCAGGCTGAGCGCGCAGGCCACGGCCGCCGCCGCGCCGTCCTCGACCGAAAGATCCTGGCCCAGCTTGCCGGTGATGAAGCCGTCGGGCCCCATGGAGACCTGCCCCGAGACGTAGAGCATGTTGCCCGAGATCACGTAGGGCACGTAGTTCGCCGCGGGGGCCGGCGCGTCGGGCAGGGTGAGGCCAAGCTCGGCCAGGCGGGTTTCGATGGGGTCGGACATTGGGGCTCTTCCTGTGCAGTGTCGGGCGGAAGCTAGTCGCGTGCGGCTGCGATGAAAAGCCCCTGTTTGGGGCGGCGGGACAGGCTTTCGAAAGCCGTTCCCTGCCGCCGGGAGCTTTCGGCAGAGGCTTGCGGGCAACGGCCTTCGAAGGCCGTTCGAAGCCGGTTCGAACCGGCTTCCCCCGCCCGATCAGGTCTCGCGGAAGGCCCGGGCGAAATAGTCGGTGAAGGGCTTCACGAGGTAGGCCAGCGGGGTGCGGTCGGCGGTGCGGATGAAGGCCTCGACCGGCATGCCGGGGATCAGCGCCGTGCCCTCGGGCAGGCGGTCGATCTGGCCCTCGCTCAGCACGATCTCGGCGCGGTAGTAGCGCACGCGGGTCGACTGGTCCTCGAAGGCATCGGCAGAGATCTGCACCACGCGGCCAAACAGCTCCGGCGTCTGGCGCTGGTCCAGCGCGGCGAAGCGCAGCGAGACCTCCTGGTTCACAAAAAGCTGGTCGATGTGGATCGTCTCGACCTGCGCCGCGATCACCAGCGGGCGGTCCTGCGGCACGAGATACAGCACCGGGTCCGCCGGGCGGATCACCGAGCGCGGGGTGAAGACCGTCATGCCGTAGACCACACCGGACACCGGCGCGGTGATCTCCATCCGGCTGAGGCGTTCGCGCAGGGCGCGGGCCTGTTCGGCCAGTTCGCGCTCGCGGAACTGCAGGTCGCGCAGGGTGGTGATGGATTCCTCGCGGCGCTGGGTCTGCAGGCTCTGGATCTGGATGTCGATCTCGGTGATCCGCCCCTCGGCCTGCGCCTTCTGGGCGATCAGCTCGCCCACGGTGCCGGTCAGCCGCGACTGTTCGCGTTGCAGCGCCAGAACCGTGCCGATCTTGGCCAGTCCGCGTTCCAGCAGCGACTGCTGGTTTTCCAGCTCCTGCCGGATCAGATCAAGCTGCTCGTCCAGCGCCACCTGCTGCGCCTCGATCCCGCGCACCTGGTCGGCGATCTGGTCCTTGCGCTTGGACAGCTGCTCGATCTCGCGGGCCGCCGACTCCAGCCGGGCGAGGAAGAGGTTGCGCTGGCCCTCGACCAGTTCGCTGACCTCTTCGTCGGCCTCGGCGCGGGTCAGCAGCGGTTCGGGAAAGGTGATGTCGGCGGCGGTATCGCGTTCCGCGTGCAGGCGGGCGCGCCGCGCCATCAGCTCGTAGAGCTGGCCCTCGGTGATCGCCAGTTCCGACTGCAACAGGGTCGGGTCCAGCCGGATCAGCGTATCGCCGACCTCGACCGTATCGCCCTCGCGCACGCGGATCTCGGCCACGACGCCGCCGTCCGGGTGCTGCACCACCTGCCGGTTCTGGTCGACCTCGATCGACCCCGAGGCGACGATCGCGCCCGAGATATTCGTCGTTGCGGCCCATGTGCCGAAGCCGCCGACGAGGATCAGCAGGGCGACGATCCCAAGGATCATCGGGCCGCGGGTGGGGAAGGGGCTGGGGCTGCTCATCGCACACCTCCGGGGCTTGCGGATCTCTGGATCTGCTGGTGGTTCTTGACCATGCTCTGCAGCACCTCGTCCTTGGGACCGAAGGCGACGCGGCTGCCGCCCTCGAGCATCAGGAGCAGGTCGCATTCCTGGATCGCGGCGGGGCGGTGGGCCATGATCAGCACCGACTTGCCTTCCGCCTTGAAGCCCCTGATCGCCTTGTTGACGGCGGTCGAGCCCTCGTTGTCGAGGTTCGAGTTCGGCTCGTCCAGCACCAGGATCACCGGATCGCCATAGAGGGCGCGGGCCAGTCCGATGCGCTGTATCTGGCCCCCGGAGAGGCGCCCGCCGGCGGCGGTGACGCGGGTGTCGTAGCCATTGGGCAGCTTCAGGATCATCTCGTGCGCGTCCGCCTTCTGCGCGGCCTCCACCACCTTCTGCGCGTCGGGTTGCGGCGACAGGCGGGCGATGTTCTCGGCGATGGTGCCGTCGAAAAGCGTCACCCGCTGCGGCAGGTAGCCGATGTGCTGGCCCAGCACCTCCGGCCCGTATTGGTCCAGAGAGGCGCCGTCGAGGCGGATCTTGCCGCCCGCCGGGCGCCAGATGCCGGTCAGGGCGCGCGCCAGCGTCGATTTGCCGGAGCCGGACGGCCCGATGACCCCCAGCGCCTGCCCCGGCATCAGGGTGAAGCTGACCAGCCGCAGGGCGGCCTGCTGCTCGCCCGGGGCGACGACGGTCAGCTGCTGCACCTCCAGCCCGGCCTCGGGGCGGGGCAGGGCGGTGCGCGGCGGTTCCTGTGGGGTCTCGGTCAGCAGCTGGGCGAGGTTGTCCCAGCCTTTGCGGGCGCGGGTCACGGCGGCCCACTGGCCGATTGCCAGTTCCACCGGCGCCAGCGCGCGGCCCATCAGGATGGACCCGGCGATCATCGCGCCGGGCGTCAGCTGGCCCTGCAGCACGAGGTAGGCGCCAAGGCCCAGCATGGCCGATTGCAGGAACAGCCGGAAGGTCTTGGTCAGCGTGGTGAAGGTGCCGGTCAGGTCGGCGGTGGCGATCTGGCCGCGCAGGGCGTCGCCGCGCGCCACCATCCAGCGCTGGAAGGCGTCGCGGCGCATCCCCAGCGCCTGCACCATCTCGGCCTCGGCACGGATCTGCTCGGAGGTCTTCTCGGCCTGCATCACGGCGGCGTTCGATTTCAGCGAGGGCGCCCGCGTCACCGCCTGGTTGACGAAGGTCACGACGATCAGCACCGCCCCGCCCGCAAGGGCGAGATACCCCAGCCAGGGGTGAAAGACGAAGATCGCGGCGATGAACAGCGGCGTCCAGGGGATGTCGAAGACCGCCATCAGCACCGGCGAGGACATCAGCCGCTGGATCGATTCGAGGTCGCGCAGCCCGGTCTGCGCCAGGTCGTCCGGCTGCACCGTCGACCGCCGCATGACCGCGTCGAAGACCCGCAGGTCCAGCGCCGCCTGGAACCGTGCCGCGACGCGGCCCATGATCCGGCCCCGGACGTAGTCGAGAATGCCCATCATGCCGTAGAGAAAGACCACCAGCACCGACAGCGCGACCAGCGTCGCCTCGGACCGCGAGCCCAGCACGCGGTCGTAGACCTGCAGCATGTAAAGCGGGCCGGTCAGCATCAGCATGTTCACGAAGAAGCTGAAGATGGCGACGAACCAGTAATACGGGCGGCTCTGGCGGCGTGCGGCGCGCAATTCGTCGCGGTACGGTGTCCCTAGTTCTCGAGGCGGTCATGGTCGTGCCTGACCCTTTCTTTTGTCAGAAGCCGGTTTCTGTGGCAGTCTGGGCCTTCGGCGAGGCTTGTCGCCAATCTGCCACAACAGGTGTGAATCCGACCACCAAAGTTGGGTCCCCTGGGAAATGAATTTAAGTAGCCTTTTAGGGGGATCGGTACGCTTTCCCAAGGCTTTTGCACAGGATGTTGCGGGAATGCGGGTTGACCGGATGATTTGGGGGGCTGCCATGACCGGCATGGTGGCCGGGTGCAGCCTTCCGGGGCCGGGCGATATCCCCGCGGACGGTGTCTACGACCCCTATGAAGCCAGCAACCGCCGCACCCATGCCTTCAACCGCGCTGTCGACGAACGCTTTCTGAAGGGCACCGGCGGTGGCTATTCCCGGACCGTGCCGGACGAGGTGCAGCAGGGGATTTCCAACTTCGCCGAGACGGTGTCGCTGCCCCAGACGGTGGTGAACCAGGTGCTGCAGGGGCGGCTGGGCGCGGCCTCGAAAAGCACGCTGCGCTTTTCCGCGAATGTCCTGATGGGCTTTGGCGGGCTTGCGGATGTGGCCACCGAGATGGGCCTGCCCGAGAACGGCACCGACTTCGGAGAGACGCTGTCGGTCTGGGGTGTGCCGGAAGGCGCCTATCTGGAACTGCCGGTTCTGGGGCCCTCCACGGAGCGCGACGCCATCGGGCGCTTCGCGGATTTGTTCCTGGATCCGGTCAGTTACCTGGTGCCTGCGCCCGAGCGTTACATCGGCACCGCGGCCCGCACGCTGGAGATGGTGGGCGACCGTGGGCAATATTCCGACACTGTCGATTCGGTGCTCTATGAAAGCGCCGACTCCTATGATCAAGTGAAGCTGATCTACATGCAGAACCGCCGGTTCGAGCTGGGTCAGGAGGCGCCGGGGAACGAAATCGACCCCACGGCCATTGATGTATCAGGATTCTGAATTTTCCCGGGGGTATCATGAATTTCTCACGACGCGGCATTCTGGCAGGCGGGTTTGCAACGGTATTGGCGGGTGTCGCCAGCCCCGGCTTCGCGCTGAGCGAGGGGCAGGCGCGCGGCCTGATCGAGGGCATGGTCTCCGAGATCAACCGGGTCATCGCCTCGGGCCGGTCCCCGGGGGCGATGTACGGCGAGTTCGAGCGCATCTTCAAGAAATACGGCGATACGCGGGTGATTGCGGCCTATGCCATGGGCGTCGACGGGCGGCGTGCCTCGGGGGCGCAGAAGAAGGCCTTTACCGATGCCTTCACCGGCTACATCGCGCGCAAATACGGCAAACGCTTCCGCGAGTTCGAGGGCGGCCGGCTGGAGGTCCAGTCGGTGGGCCGGATCAAGAACGGCTTCGAGGTGAAGTCGACGGCCTTTCTGCGCAGCATGGATCCTTTCACGGTGACCTTCCACGTGTCGGAGAACAACCGCTTCTTCAACATGTATGTCGAGGGGGTGAACATGCTGCTGACCGAACGCAGCGAGATCGGCGCCATGCTGGACCGCCGCCGCGGCGACATCGACGCCATGATCGCGGACCTGCGCAAGGCGGGGTGAGCCCCGATCCGCGCAGCTGTGGACCTGCCGGGGGCCGGTCCGAGGGCGAACGGGCGGAGTCCCGGGCCGTGAGGCAGTGCTGGTTCGCGCAACGTTCCGACCCACCGCCTGGCGCGGGATCAAGGGCGAAGCCCGCCGCGCCATCCTGCCGGAGGCATGTCTTCGACATGACGGGCTGACCGTCCCGCCAAAGGCGGGCTGATGCAGGCGGCGCACCTTCGGTGCGGATGCAGAAGGCGCACCTGGGGTATGGATGCAGGCGGCGCACCTTCGGTATGGATGTGGAAGGCGCACCTTCGGTGCGACGGTCTGGCGATTTGGCCGATGCAGGCGCAACCTGAAAAGGTCCGACGGACTTGGCCGGGGTAAACGGCCTTCCAGAGGTGTCGGTTCGCCGGACCAGGGCCCTGCGCTGGTGCGGCTCACCTGCCTGCGGGCAGTTTCTTCTAATCAGAGATGTCGCGCAGCCTGTCCGGCTTGGTCGGTGTCACGCGCCCCGCCGCCCGGGCAGCGCGGCCCGCGACCCCGCTGGCCCGCTATGCTACCGGCCCGGCACTGTCGCGGGGCCGGTGGGGATGCGCGATCCGCGTCGCCGCGATGGGGCTATGGCGAGGTGCTGCCGCCCCCGCCATTGCTCCGATCAGCCCCCGCCGAGGATGTCGCGCAGCACCTGTTCCAGCACGCTTTCCCGGCGGCGTTGCTGCTGCGGTGCCGGCTGGGGTTGCGGCTGGGGCACCGGTTCGACGTATTGCGGTTCCGGCTGCGGCGGCGCCTGCGCGGGCAGGGGCACGGGGTCGACGCCCTCGTGCACGCCCGCCATCACCGCCTGGAAGATCTCGGCGGGCAGGCCGCTGCCGGTGACGCCGGTCAGCGAGGTGTTGTCGTCGTAGCCCATCCAGACGCCGGTCACGTAATCCGCCGTGAAGCCCACGAACCAGGCATCCCGCGCCTCCCGGCTTGTGCCGGTCTTGCCCGCAACCTGCCAGCCGGGCACCTTGGCGCGGCGTACGGTGCCTTCGGACACCACCTTTTCCATCATCCAGATCAGCTGCGCCGCCGCCTCGGGGCGGATCACCCGTTCTCCGATGCCGCCGCCGGTGCCCATCAGCGGTTCCGAGTCGCCCTTCAGCCGCAGCTGGCGCAGCCCGTAGGGCGTCACCGAGGACCCGCCGTTCAGGATGCCCGCATAGGCTCCGGTCATTTCGATCAGCGTCGACTCGGAGGTGCCAAGCGCCATCGAGGGCACGTCATGCAGCTCGCGCACGATGCCGAAGTCGCGCGCCACGCGGATCACCAGATCGCGCCCGACCGATTCCGACACCTTGATGGTGGGAATGTTCAGCGACCGCTTCAGCGCCTCGACCAGCGTCACGCGCCCGTAGTTCCTGCGCGAGTAGTTCTCGGGGCACCATTGCCCCGAGCCGGGGATGTTCAGGCAGTAGGGTTCGTCCACCACGGTATCGAGCGGCGAATGCCCCAGTTCCAGCGCGGTGGCGTAGACAAAGGGCTTGAAGGCCGACCCGGTCTGGCGCACCGCCTGAAAGGCGCGGTTGAACAGGCCCGAGGCATCGGTGTCGCGCCCGCCGATCATCGCCCGCACCGCGCCGTCCGCCGACATGACCACCACGGCGACCTCGGCCTTTGACCCTTCGCGCACCTTCTCGGAGAAGATCTGGTTCACCGCGCGCGCCGCCGCCTTCTGGATGTGCTGGTCCAGCGTCGTCTCGATGATGACGTCGTCGGTTGTCTTGCGGGTGAAGAACTCTGGCCCCGACTGCATCACCCAGTCGGCAAAATAGCCGCCCGAGGTATCCTGTGCCTCCGGCGGCATCGTGGCCGGGTTGTCCTGATGGCGCTGCGCCTCTGCCGGTGTCAGGTAGCCCTGTTCCTCCATCAGGCGCAGAACCGTGGCCGCGCGGCGCTGGCTGCGTTCGAGGTTCGCGGTCGGGGCCAGCGAAGAGGGCGCGGTGAGCAGACCGGCGATCATGGCCGATTCACCGGGGTCCAGCTCTGACGCCGGTTTCGCGAAGTAGCGCCGCGCCGCGGCTTCGGCCCCGTAGGCGCCGCCGCCCATGTAGGCGCGGTTGAGGTAGATCGTCAGGATCTCGGACTTGGTGTACTTCGTCTCCATCGCGATGGCGTAGACGGCTTCCTTGATCTTGCGCGTCAGCGACCCGCGACGGCAGTCGGCGATATAGTCGGCCTCGGACTCCCATTCGCTGGGGTCGTATTCCACGCCAAGGCAGATCAGCTTGGCCGCCTGCTGGGTGATGGTGGACCCGCCGTGCCCCGAGAGCGGCCCGCGCCCTTCCGAGAGGTTGATGCGGATGGCCCCGGCGACGCCGCGCGGGCTGACCCCGAGATGGCGGTAGAAACGCTTGTCCTCGGTGGCGATGACCGCGTTGACCAGATGCTGAGAGACGGTGTCGGCAGAGACCACGCCGCCGAACTGGTCGCCGCGCATCGCGAAGGCACGCCCGTCGCGGTCCAGCAGGGTGACGGAACCGCGCGCGCGCCCGTCGGTCAGGGCCGCGACCTCGGGCAGGGTGGACGAGACGTAGTAGACAGAGGCGCCGACCACCAGCGCCAGCACCACGGTCGTGAACAGGGTGACGCGCCAGACCAGCGCCCAGAGCGCGCGGAACGGCCATGTGATCGCCCGCACCAGCCGGTTGCCCCGGGGCTTGCGCGCCGGTTTGCGGCGCGTGGGCCTGCGGCCCGAGGGCTTGCTTCCCTTCGGGCTCTTGGGTTTCCCGGTTTCGGCGGAATAGCGTCGGTCGGCCACAAGCCGCGACGGCTTTCGTCCCCTGGGTGTCATCTGCGCTGCTCGTCCGTTTTGTTTGCCCGGGACACTACCCGCAATTGGGGGGAATGTTGACTGGCTGCAAGCCCGGGGACCGTTTTACTTCAGATTAAATTTTAGGCGCAAACGTAATGGCGCATAAATTTTATGCGCTCAGTATCCTTCAGCCGCCGCTTATTCAAGCCCGCTCTTCATTTTGGACCCCGTGGCGCGCTCCTCTGCCGTTGCCACTGCGGGGTCCGCCCCGCCTGATTGAAGGGGACACAGGTGAAACTGATCATTGCAACGATCAAGCCGTTCAAGCTGGAAGAGGTCCGCGAGGCTCTGACCGGCATTGGCGTGCGCGGCATGATGGTGACCGAGATCAAGGGCTTCGGCTCGCAGTCCGGTCACACCGAAATCTACCGCGGCGCCGAATACGCCGTGAACTTCGTGCCGAAAATCAAGCTGGAGATCGTCGTTTCGGGGGCCATGACCGATGAGGTGGTGGAAACCATCCGCGCGACCGCCCAGACCGGCAAGATCGGTGACGGCAAGATCTTCGTGCTGGATGTCCAGCAGGCCGTGCGGGTGCGCACCGGCGAAACCGACGCAGACGCGCTGTAAGACGCGCCAGATTTTCACGAGGAAACGACCATGACCAAACTCAAGACCCTGGCTCCGCTCGCGCTTATGATCGCGCTGCCCGGCCTCGGCTTCGCGCAGGAGGCTGCCGAGGCCGCCGAAGCGGTGGCCGAAGCCGGACCGGTTGTCGGCACCGATGCCTCCTCCGATTCGATCTTCATCTTCAACTCGCTGCTGTTCCTCGTGGGCGGCTTCCTCGTGTTCTTCATGGCCGCGGGCTTTGCCATGCTCGAGGCGGGCCTCGTGCGGTCGAAGAACGTGACCATGCAGCTGACCAAGAACATGGGCCTCTTCGCGATCGCCGCGATCATGTACTACCTGATCGGCTACAACGTGATGTACCCGCTGGGCAGCTGGTCCATCGGCACCGATGAGACCGGCGGCTACCTCGGCGCCTTCGGCGTCGCGGTTCTGGAGGCCGTGGGCGTGACCCGCGATGCGGCGGACGACTATGGCTATGCCGCGACCGGCTCGGACTTCTTCTTCCAGCTGATGTTCTGCGCGGCCACCGCCTCGATTGTCTCCGGCACGCTGGCCGAGCGCATCAAGCTCTGGCCCTTCCTGATCTTCACCGCGGTGCTGACCGGCCTCATCTACCCGATCCAGGCCTCGTGGAAGTGGGGCGGCGGGTTCCTCGACAGCCAGTACGGCTTCCTCGACTTCGCCGGGTCGACGGTCGTGCATTCGGTCGGTGGCTGGGCGGCCCTGGCGGGTGCCCTGATCCTGGGGCCGCGCATCGGCAAATATGCCAAGGACGGTCGCGTCATTCCGATGATGGGCTCGAACCTGCCGCTGGCGACGCTGGGCACCTTCATCCTGTGGATGGGCTGGTTCGGCTTCAACGGCGCCTCGCAGCTGGCCATGGGCTCGGTGGGTGACGTGGCCGATATCAGCCGGATCTTCGCCAATACCAACATGGCGGCAGCCGGTGGCGCTTTCGCGGCGCTGATCCTGACGCAGCTTCTGTTCAAGAAGGTCGATCTGACGATGGTGCTGAACGGTGCCCTTGCCGGTCTGGTCTCGATCACCGCCGAACCGCTGACCCCGACGCTGGGTGCCGCCACCCTGATCGGTGCCGTCGGTGGCGTGATCGTGGTCTTCGCCGTGCCCTTCCTCGACAAGCTGAAGATCGACGACGTGGTCGGCGCCATCCCGGTGCACCTCTTTGCGGGTATCTGGGGCACGCTGGCCGTGGTGCTGACCAACGGCGACGCGACCATCGGCGGGCAGGTGATCTCGATCATCATCGTCGGTGTCTTCGTCTTCGTCGTCTCGTCGGTTCTGTGGCTGATCCTCCGGGCGGTCACCGGCATCCGGGTCACGGAAGAGGAAGAGATCATGGGTCTCGACATGGCCGAACTGGGGATGGAGGCCTATCCCGAATTCTCGAAGGGCTGAGTTTTTCCTTCCACTCAGTCCAGAGACCACTGGCCCGGGCGCTCGCGCCCGGGTTTTTTCATGCCGCGAAAAGCCCCGTCTTTTCGCGGCATGTGGCAAGGTCATGTCCGCGCAGCGGACGTGACAGCCACTGGGAGCCATGGCCATGTGTGCGGTCGCAGCCCCGTCTTTTCGCGGCATGTGGCAAGGTCATGTCCGCGCAGCGGACGTGACAGCCACTGGGAGCCATGGCCATGTGTGCGGTCGCGGCCCCGTCTTTTCGCGGCATGTGGCAAGGTCATGTCCGCGCAGCGGAGGTGACAGCCACTCGGTGCCATGGCCATGAGGGCGGTCGCAGCCCCGGTTTTTCGGAACGGGTGGCAAGGTCCTGTACCGCTTTTGAGAACCAACCTTCGTCACGCCCACCCGGCGCGGCATCAAGGCCGCAGGCCGCCGCGCCATCATGCCGGAGGCATGTCTCCGACATGACGGGCCGTCCCGGGGCCCGGCGATTTGGCTGCTGCCTGCGCGACCTGTCTGAGTTTATACGGGTTTGGCGGGGATAAGCTGCCTTCCAGAAACCGAAGATCGCCGGACCACGGCCCCGCGATGGCGCGGCCCATCGCGTTTTGGATAAGGGGCGAGGGTTCGAACGGACGGATGCTCTCCAAGGCTCACTCGAAAGGCGGCAGGGGAGCAGGAGGGGGCGGGTGCGACGCAGCCTTTCCCCTCCTCGCGTATTCTTCGCTGCCGTGCGATGGCTTCGGCGGGACGTCCTCAACCGCCCTCCCGCATAAATCTCACCCGCGCGATGACCCCGGCGGGACACCCTCAGCCGCCGTCCCGCATCAGCCTTTGGCGCGCGATGGCCTCGTTGCGGTCCGCCTTGCGGTCGGCAAACAGCGCGGCCTCGACAAAGCTCAGATGCGCCTCGACGGCGGCGCGGGCTGCGGCGCTGTCGCGGGCCTGCAGCGCCGCGTTGATGCTGCGGTGCTGGTCCAGCAGCGCCTCTCGCGTGGTGCGTTGCTTGAACATGACCTGCCGGTTGTAGAACACGCCCTCGCGCAGCAGCTGGTACATCGAGCGCATCATGTGCAGCATGATGACGTTGTGGCTGGCCTCGATGATCGCAAGGTGAAAGTCCGCGTCCAGCCGGGCCTCTTCCGCCGGGTTGCGCTTGCCGTGGGCCGCCTCCATCCGGGTGAAGAGCGTGTCGATGACCTTGAGGTCGCTTTCCGTGCCTGCCTCGGCGGCGCGCTCGGCGGCCAGCCCCTCCATGTCGCGCCGGAAGGACAGGTAGTCGAAGACCGCCTCGTCGTGGCTGGCGAACAGCTGCACCAGCGTGGCGGAGAAGGCAGAGCCCAGCACCTCGGTCACGAAGATGCCCGCGCCGGCGCGGGTTTCCAGCAGGCCGCGCTCGGACAGGTCGGCCACCGCCTCGCGCAGCGAGGGGCGCGAGACGCCAAGACGCTCGGACAATTCGCGTTCCGAGGGCAGGCGTTCGCCGGGGCGCAGGATGCCGCGCAGGATCAGCCGCTCGATCTGCCGGACGACGGCAAGCGACAGTTTCTCGGGCTGGACCTTTTCGAAGGGCATGACGGGGCCTCGCTGTGGTCAGATATCTTTACCAAAGCGGGTGGGATTGGGAAAGGCGGGATCGGGCGCGCGCCCCGGGTTACCAGCGGGTCAGCGCCTCTTCGTCCTCGTCCCTTGCCGCCACCCACGAGGTGCCGTCGCGCCCGTGTTCCTTCTTCCAGAAGGGGGCGCGGGACTTCAGGTAGTCCATCAGGTACTCGGCGGCCTCGAAGGCGTCCTTGCGGTGCCGGGCGGCGGTGGCGACCATCATGATCTGCTCGCCCGGTGCCATGCGCCCGAAGCGGTGGATCACCAGCGCATCGCCCAGCGACCAGCGCGCCATGGCCTCTGCCGCGATGGCCTCCAGCGCCTTTTCGGTCATGCCGGGGTAGTGCTCGATCTCCATGACGTCGAGGGCGTCCTGCCCGGTGTCGCGCACCACGCCGGTGAAAGTCACCACGGCGCCCATGTCGGTGCGCCCGGCGGCAAAGCCCGCCGCCTCTGCGCCGAAGTCGAAGGGCGCCTCCTGCACAACCACGCGCATCTCAGCCCCCGGTCATCGGCGGGAAGAAGGCGACTTCGCGGGCGCCCTCCAGCGGGGCATCGAAATCCGTCAGTTCCTGATCCACCGCCACGCGCAGGGCCGAGGTATCGGCGAAGGCGGCGGCGTAGCGTTCTTCGCGGGCCACCAGTTCGGCCACCAGATCCCTGACCGTGGCCGCCTCGGTGTCGATGCGTTCCTTTGCCAGCCCGATCCTTTCGCGGACCCAGGCGAAATACAGCACGTCCATCAGCGCTCCTCCTTCAGAAAGGGCAGGGCCTTGCGGAAGTAGTCCCCGCCGGTGATCAGCGTCAGCGCGGCGGCGACCCAGAGCAGGGCAAGCCCCGCGTGGCCCGCCCAGATCATGCCGCGGTACTTCCAGCCAAGGCCAAGCTCGTCGGGCACCTCTCCGGCCATGATACGCTCGAACAGGGCCTGATCCATGCCGAAAGCCGACATGCCGAGGTAGTGTTCGAAGACCCCCTGCGCAAAGAGCGTCGCGATGGCGACCATCTGCGCGGTGGTTTTCCACTTGGCCAGCTTGGTGACCTTCAGCGTGCCTGCCGTGTCGCCCAGATACTCGCGCAGGCCAGAGACGAAGACCTCGCGGAACAGGATCACGGTGGCGGGCAGCACCAGCCAGGGCGACATCGAGGAATAGCCGACGATCACCATCAGCGCGATCACCACCATGGCCTTGTCGGCGATGGGGTCCAGCATGGTGCCGATCTTGGTTTCCTGGTTCCACGCCCGCGCCAGCTTGCCGTCGATCCAGTCCGTCAGCGAGGCGGTGACAAACAGCAGCAGGGCGAACCAGTCGGCCAGCGGACGGTGGAAATACAGGAACATCACCGCGACGCCGGGGGCGGCAAGCAGGCGCAGGACGGTGAGGATATTGGGCAGGTTCCATTTCATGCGGGATGACTTAGCCCGGATCGCTCCGGGGGGAAGGTCCGCCGATTTCCGCCGGTCGGTGTTGCGCCTGCCCAAAGGAGTCCCATCTTGGGGGAAACGCAGATTTGGAGAATGACATGCGGTATCTGGTTCTTGTCGCTGGCCTTGCGGTCGCGGGATGCGGGGCGCAGCCCGAGACGATCCCCGGGCTTTGGCAGATCGAAACGCTGGACGGCGAGGCTTTTGCCGCGCGCGCGACGGTGGACCTGTCGGAACCCGGTCGGATTTCCGGCAAGGCGCCCTGCAACGGCTATTTCGGCAGCCGGGAAGGGACGCTTCCGGCGCTCGACCTCGGGCCGATTGCGTCGACCCAGATGGCCTGCCCGGATCTGAGCGACGAGGGGCGCTTCTTCGAGCGGCTGGAGGCCATGACCTCGGCGGTGGAAGAGGGCGGCAAGCTGGTGCTGAGCGACGGCGCGGGCGGCGGCATGGTCTTCGTCCCGGCCCCGGCAGAGTAAGGCGGGGCTTGTGGCGGGCTGCGGGCGGTGCCGCTGCGCCGCCCGGACCTGATGGCCCGCGCCGGGGGCTGCTGTGATCAGCCCCCGGCGCGGGCGCGAATGCGATCCATCAGGGCCTCGCGCGCGGCGGGCAGGGGGCGGTCGACGATCTCGGCGGCCAGGTGGTCGGTCAGGAAATGCCCCGTCACCATCAGCGCCTCGACGATCTCGCTATCCGGCGCCGCGCCCTCGCCGCGCAGCACGGGCGGCAGGGGCAGCAGGCGGTCGGCCCAGTCCCCGGCGCCCTCGCGCGTGACGGCGCGCCCGGTGCGCGGCGAGACAAGCGCCAGACCCTCCGTCGCCCCGGTGACGGCGCAGGACGACAGGTCCAGCGCAAAGCCCATCTCTTCCAGAAGCCGCATTTCCCAGCGCAGATAGGCCAGCGGCCAGAGCGCGGGCTGGCCCAGCAGGTCCAGCAATTGCTCGCTGTGCCGGTAAAGCGTCGGATGGGCCTCGCGTTCGGGCAGGGCATAGGCCAGAAGCGCGGTCACGGCGGAGAGCCCCGCCAGCGCCAGCCGGTCGGCCAGCGCGGCGGCCATGCGCGAGCGTTGAGGCTCTGCGGTGAAGGCGCCCATGTGGTCGTCGAGCCTTGCGCGCCAGGTGACGTCAAGCTGCGCCCCGGGCTGAAGCGAGGCCGCGCGCTTGCGCGATGCGCCGCCCCGCAGCACGCCGGTCTGGCGCCCGTACCCCGGCGTGAAGACGTCGAGGATCAGGGCGGTCTCGCCATGTTTGCGGGTGGTCAGAAGAATGCCGGTATCGCGCCAGTCCATCGGCGCAAAGTGGGGGCGGACGGGCCTGCTGGCAAGGGGGTTAGGTGGCGCGCGCCCGGCGCCGCCACCGGGGCGCGCCATGGCCGCTGCCGTTCTACCAGTGGCAAGGCGCCGCGCTATGGCGCCGTGTCCGACCCGGGGCCTGTGGACTGCCTTGGTGTCATGACCGCGCCAAATGCCGCAGACGACACCAAGATGAGGCGGCGCGACGGGTCCATGGCCCTGCCGCGCCGTGGTGGTTCGCCGCAGGCCTGTCGCCGGCCCGGGGGATGTCATCGCGCCAAATGCCGCAGCCGAGCCCGGGGCGGGGCCGCGGGGCGATGGCTCCGGCGCCCCGCCGCGCGGGCCGTATCAGGCCGGGCGGGTCACCACTCTTCGACGGCCTCTTGCCACATCCGGGTCAGCCAGGCGGGCAGGGCCTCGCCGGACAGCCCGACGCTGCCGGATCTGATCACCGCCGGATCGGCCAGAGAGGCCGTCAGCGTCGCAAGGGTGAAGTCGCCCGCATAGGCGGCGCCCTTGAAATGCCGCGACGGGGCCTGCGCGGCGCCGTCCAGCAGTTTCACGAAGGCTTCGGCCACCGTCACCCCCAGCACCGCGCCCGCCATGCTGTCGGTCGGGAAATGCACCCCGGCCACGGTGCGGTTCATCGCGATCCGCTCGGCGTGGCGAAAAAGCGGCGCGCCGGTGCGGATCTCTTCGACCGGATCGAAGGCGCGGTCGTGGAACAGCCGGGTCAGCAGGGTCGCCAGCGCGAAAGCCTCTGTCGCGTGCCCCGAGGGCCGAGCCCCGTGGCCCGGCGTCTGGATCAGTGGCTGGACCCCGGTGGACATGGCAATCGGACGCGCCACGTCAAAGCCGTGCTTCAGCGGCATTTCCAGCATGGAGCACAGCCGCAGCATCGCCTGGCTCAGGGCCAGCGTCCACTTGGTCGCCTCGGGGGACATGTAGCCCACCAGCGCAAAGAAGCTCTGGATGTCGCCGGTCTGCATGATGATCTCGGGCAGGCGGTCGGCGCGCAGATCGGCGTAGCCGCGCAGGTGCGGCAGCTGCTTTTCCGCCAGAAAGGCGTTCGAGGGTTTTGTCAGGCGCACAAGGGGGTTGCCCTGAATGGCGACGCTGCCCTCGCCGGCGCCGCTGCCCGGTTCCGGCGCGCTGACCGAGAACAGCGCCCCGATGGCCTGATCCATCAGGTTGCGCCGCGGCCCGGTGGCCATGGCCTTCATCGCCGCCCAGCTGTCCCGGCCCTCCTGTTTCGGCTGGCGGTCGGCGCTGCCGTCCCAGAAGCCGATGGTGCCATCCCGCGCCACCGCCAGCGCGGCGCTGGAAACCCCGCTGTCCGGGCCGCCCTGCGAATTCTCGGTCGCCTGACTGTTCTGAGAATTCTGGCTGTTCTGCGAATTCTGACTGTTTTGCGAGTTCTGGCTGTTCTGCGAGTTGAAAAGGCCAAAGACCGGCATGACGTCCCTCCGAATTTGCTGCCAGACAGTGCCCTGCCGGTTTTCGTGGCGTCAAAGAGTATTCACGCCATCCGCCTGCGTTTTGCGGAATTTTAACGTCCGTTGCCGTTGCGTCGCACCGGTGCTAGCGTTTCGTCCGGGGGTAGGGTGCAGGGCATGGACGGCCAGATGAACAGGCATATCCGGGTCGAGGTTCTGGGGCCGCTGCGTTTGCGCGGTCCGGACGGGTCCGCGCTTGTGCTGAAGGGCGCCAAGAACCAGGCGCTGCTGGCCATGCTGGCGCTCAGCCCCGAGATGAGCCGCCCGCGCCGCTGGCTGGAAGACAAGCTGTGGTCCACCTTCGGCCCGGAACAGGCCAGCGCGAACCTGCGGCAGGCGCTGTCGAAACTGCGCGCGGCGCTTGGCGAGGCCTCGGCCGTGCTGGAGGCGGACCGGACGGATGTCTGGCTTGATCCGGCGCGGGTGCGCGTCGACCTGCACGAAGAGGTGGTGCCCGACGACGACCGGATCGAGCTGTTGCAGGGGATCGACGTGCGCGATCCCGAGTTCGAGGACTGGCTGCGGCTGGAACGGGCCGAGCTTCAGTCCCGGATCGCGCGCACCGCGCCCACGGACGGGCGCGGCATCCTGATCAACTGCCGGGTCGAGACGGACGGCCCGGCGCGCGACCGCATGATGGGCGAGGTTCTGGCCAACCAGATCGGCGAGAACATCGCCGAACAGGTCCGCGCGTGGCGGCAGGCCGAAAGCGACGACCTTCCGGCGCCCGAGGCACAGGTCAGCGACATCGTCGTCAACGCGCAACTCCTGCAGAACGGCAACGAGCATGCGGTCTTCATCAAGGCGATCCACCAGCCCTCGGCGCGGATCCTCTATTCCAAGCTGCAGCACATGCCCAACCTCTCGGACATCCTGACCGGAGAGCTGGAGATCTCGCGTACCGTCTTCGAGGCGGCGGACCAGATCATCGGCAAGCTGCCGCATGTGCTGGACAAGGACCGCCCCGAAACGCGGTCGACGGCGCTGTCGCGGCTGGGCCTCTACCGGATGTTCAGCTTCGAGCAGGACGCCCTGCGCGAGGCCTACGGGCTGATGGATCAGGCCTTCAAGCGCGACGAGAACGGCGTCTACCTGGCCTGGGCCAGCATGATCCGCCTGACCCAGATGATCGAGATGCCCGAAAGCGATCAGGCGGCGCTGATGGAAGAGGCGGTCGACCTGCATTACCGCGCGATGGAGCTGGCGCCGGACAACGTGCTGGTGCACGCGATCATCTCGAAGGTGCGCGGCACCGCGCTGGGGGACAGCGCCGGGGTGCTCGACCTCGCGCAGTCGGCGGTGGAACGGAACCCGGCCAATGCCTTCGCGTGGAAGTCCCTGTCGGAAGGGCTGATGCTGTCCGGCGACCTGAACGGCGCCTTCGAAGCCTCACGGCGCGGACAGCTTCTGGCCCGGACCTCGCCGTTCCGGCACTACTGGGACACCGGGCACTGCATCATCGCGATCGGCTGCAACCGCCCGCAAGAGGCCATCGCCGCCGGGGAGGCCGCGGCCCGCTCGGCCCCGCTGTCGCGGCCCGCGCACCGGCATCTGCTGGCGCTCTACGCGCTGGAAGGCCAGTTGGACAAGGCGCAGGCGGTTGCGCAGAAGCTGGCCAAGATCGAGCCGGGCTTTACCATCGACCGCATCCTGAACGACGACAGCTACCCGGTCCGGACCCTGCGCAGCAAGGGCCTGCTGGACCCGATCCGCGCGCTTCTTTAGGCCTGCCTGCCGTTTCGTTCCGGGGTGCCGCCCGCGCGAGGGCTGCGGCCTGACCGGGGGTTGAGCTTTCCCGTTGCGTTGTCTCGAAGGTCGGGATGCCCGCCGGGCGCTTTGGCCTGACCGGTCGCGGGGCGGCCACCGGTGCGCCGGACCACCCCATTCGCGTCGTGGCACTGTCGCCTCAGCGCTTGCCGGGCAGGACAATCGCCTTGCCCAGCCGCGCATGGTCCGCCTCTTCCGTCGCGACCATGGGCACCGCATCCTCAGCGATGTCGTCTAGCGGGGTCGTCTCTGCCCTGCTGGCGTTTTCCACGATCCGCGCCGCCGACATGCCAAGCGCGCGGGTCAGCCGCCCAGCCGCCGCGCTGGTGCCGTTGAAGCTGCGCACCGTGCCCGACAGTGTTCCGGCGGCGCGGATGCCGGGCCGGAAGGATCCGGTATCGGCCACCGTGGCGGCGGTCGGCCCCGGCACCGACCAGGCGGCCCCCATGGCACTGTAGCGCGAGGGCCGGAAGTTCTCGGCGCTGCGCCGCGCCGCGACCCGCCCGGTTACCCGGACCGCGCCGCAGCTGAAGATCTGGCGCGCGGACACCGTCGCGTCGGCGCTGTGGCTGCCTTCGGGCCGGACCGGGCCATCCTCGGCGAAGCCGGTATAGGCCATCTCCTCGGCATCCCAGACCCCGCTGGTCTCGCAATCGAGGTAGGACTGGCGGCCCTGCACCATGGCGCCGCGCATGGCGTCGTCGCGCTGGACCTGCAGCACCACCTGCGCCCCCGCCGTGCCGCCGTAGCGCAGCCTCAGGGTCCAGCGCCCGGGGTCGGCAAGGGGCTCTGCCGCCTTGCGCCCGCGCGTCGGCGCCAGCGCCAGAACGTAATGCGCGGGGCTGACCACGCCGCCGCCGAAGCGGCGTTCGCGCACATGGTACAGCCGGGCCAGCGCCTTGCCGTTGCGTTCCAGCGTGCGGACCTGCCCGGGGGCCAGCGCGGCAAAGCCCGACTCCGCGCCAATGGGGCAACAGACCGAAACCTCGATATCGGTGGAGGCCGCGTTGCAGGTGCGGATCTCTAGGTAATTCGCCGTCTCGTCATCGGGCTGGGCGCGCCAGCCGATCTGCGTTTCGCGGTCCTCCTGCGCGGCCGCCGCCGGGAAGGCGTGATGCGCCACCTGACTGCCGCGATAGGTGTTGCCGAAGGCCCAGACCAGCCGCACCGGCTGGCGCTTCACCCGCTCCCACTCGGCGGCCTCGCGGGCCATTTGGTGTTCGACGAAGCGGCTGCCGTCCTTGGGGCCGGCGGTCACCCCCAGCGACAGGTTCACGATCACCGGCGCCGTGGGGGCCAGCGCATGGGCCTGGCGCAGGATCCAGCGCAGGCCCTGCACCATGTAGTTCTCGAAGCGGATGCCAGAGGTGTCGTCGATCGCCTCGGGCGGCAGTTGCACCGCCAGCAGCGGCCAGCCCCGCACCGGATCGGAGGCGTCCAGCGGATCGGCCCCCGCCGCAAGGTCAAGGACATGGCTGCCGTGGGTCGCGTTGCGCGCCGTCTCGCAGCGGGTCTGCGGGCCGTAGAGCCCGGCGTTCAGCGCCGCATAGCTGCCCTGTTCGTCCCGGCGGTCCAGCAGCGCGTTTATCGCCGCGGGGTCGAGAACCTGCCCGCAGGTGATCTGCTTGGTGTCGATGGAAAACCGCTCCAGCGATTGCAGCCAGAGCGCGCGGAACCGGGTCCGAAGGCCGTCCGTCCCGGCGGTGCAGAAGCGGGCGTTCAGGAAGCCGATGCCGTCGTCGATCAGCGCGACGACAGGCGTGTCCTCGGGCAGCTCTTCGGTGGCGGGCAGGGTGGGCTGGCCGCCTGCGGGCCGACGCGTGGCGCTGACCTCGATGCCGGTGTCGAGCACCTCGAAGAGGTCGGCATGGGCGCTGTCGGGGGTGCGCCAGCGGCGGTACAGCGCGTATTCGTCGGGCAGGCCCTCCGCCGCGCCTTCGGCCAGACGCTCGGACAACCGTGCCTCTTCGTGCGGATCCATGAACAGCGGCGAGGCGGGGTCGGACACCAGATCCAGCAGCCGCTGGCGCGATGCGGTGTCCGGGGCCAGCAGGCGCACGAAGACCGGCTCCAGCGCGGGGGCGGGTTCGGGATCGACTCGGGTGCAGGGGCGCGCGTCTGGCGGCAAGATGGCGGGTCCAGTCAAGATAGGCGTCCCGGGAGGTCCAGTCCCGCGGGTCCGTCCAGTCGCTTGGCATGCTACGCGCTCCCTTGCATCGTCCGAAGATCGGGGCGAAGTGAACGCGCTTGCCCGAGATGCGTCAAGACGCCCGGTCGCGCGCAGCCCGGTTGCTGCGAAAACGGCGGGGAAATTGCGCTGGGTTCACGCAGCGGGCAGGCCCGCCACGGCGCTGGGCATGAATTTCATGATTCCTTCACGGGAAATTTGCACAGCAATTGCGGAGCGATCACGCAGCCCGGGCAAAGTGCCGTCAACGTTTCGTCAATCGGCGCCGAAGACGGCGCGATTTGCCACCGGGGGGTTGGACATGGTCGGACAGAAGGCCAAAGCAGGGACACGCGTCGCCCTGAGGGTGATCCGGGGCGGCGCCCCGCCGCGCAGGATCGGCATCCTGCGGTCCCCGGCTCCGCATCGGCCCGGGCCGGTGGAACTGGCTGGCGAGATGGCCGAGGTCTTCGCCCTGTCGCTGCTGCGCGACCACCCGGCCAGCGCGCTTGCCGATCCGCATGTCGAAACCCGGATCGACCGCGGAACCGGGTTCACCCTGCACGAGCTTTTGTGCGAATTGCGGAACCTGCCGTGGTTCGACGCCCGCCAGATGGCCGAGGCGATGCAGCCCGCCGCCCGGCCCCCGGGGCCAGCGGGGATCCGGCCCATCGCCGCGGCCTGCACTGGAACCGCGATGGCCAGCTGACCCTGCGCACGCTGCAACGCTGTGGCGTGGCGCTGACCGAGGATGAGACCCGAGGCTTCTGCCCTGTGGCGCGAGGATCACGCCGGAGAGGCGGCGCCGCCCGCAGCGGTGCCTGGCCGGGGCCGCGCCGATGTCGGACTGGGTCGCGTGGTGCGCGGGTCAAAGCGGCGCCGGGCCGCGGGTTGCCGGGCTTTTGCCCGCACCGATGGTGCCGGAGACGCCGGGCGCGCTGGCCGATGCCTTGCCCCGGATCCCGGCGGCGCGGCCCTTCCACAACGCGGCACTGGCGGCGCTGGCGCGCGGGGCGTTGTCCGTCTCCGCACCCTCGGCCTGCGACCTCTGGACCGGGCCGCGCCTTTTCGCGGTGATGGCAGAGGCGGAACGCCACGCCCGCCGCATGGCGCAAGAGCAGGTGGCGCGGCTGGACCGGCTGTCGCGGCCCGCGGTGACGGCGGCGCGCATGACGCTGTGGCTGACCCGGGAAGAGCGCGATGCCGCCCCGGCCCATGCGGAATACCGCGCCGCCGCCGAGATGCTGGCCGAGCAGGCGCCGGGACTGCTGCACTGGGTCAGCCGTGCCAATGCGGCGCGCCGGGGTCTGCGGCGCCGGGGGCTTGCGCTGTTCCTGCCGCTGGCGGGCGTGCACAGCCTGAAGCATGGGCCCTCGGACACCGCCGCGCATGCGGTCGTGGCCGGCGCGCTGGGCACGCTGCTGAAAGCGGTTCTGTGGCATGCGCCGCAGCCGCTGCACCGGATCGGGGCCGCCGCCCCAGCGCAGGAGGTGGACCTGCTGATGCGCGACATCGCCCGGGCGCGGGTGATGACTGCGGCCTGCCTGCCCTCCGAGGCCTTTGCCGACCTGCGTCTCGGGCAGGCCATTGCGCTGAGCGTCCTGCGCGAGGCCATGGAGCGGGACAACCGCAGCGCCCGGCTGACGTTCCGCGATCTCGACGGGCGCGCGCTTGTGCTGCAGGCCCACCCGCGCCACTTCGGACGCGGCTTTGCCGAGCTGCGCGCCGAGGGCCAGCCGGTGGCATGGCCGCAGGAAAGCACACCGCCCGCCGCGCATCTGACGCAGGTGGTCTGACCCGCGCGGCCCGAGGCCCGGAGGATCTGTGTGCCCGTCTCTGGCGGCGGGGGCACCGCCCTGTGGCGGGGCCGCTGATGGCGCGGGACAGGGCCGCCGCGTCTTCTGTGCGCCGGGGGGCGCCGGTGTGTCCCGGCAAAGACGCGGGACACCGGCCCCTTCAGTCCGCCGCCGCGAATCGCCGGACCGGCGTGGTCCCGGATATCTCGAGGATCAGCTTGCGCTTCACCGCCTCGGCAAAGGCCATGCGGTTGTTGGCACTTACGACAAAGGCGCCGGGGCCGCCGATGATATGCGCCTCGTACAGCGCCTCCAGCCCGCTTCCGGCGCGGCCCGGATCGCCCGGGCGCAGGATCGGCAACCCGTTGATCGTGGCGCCCGCCGCAAGCGCGGTCTCTCGCCCCTCGGCGATGCTGGGACCAGAGAAATTGCCCATGCTGTCGCCGGAAAAGTCGATCACCCGGCGCCAGCCGTCATGGGTGTTGGTGTCCATCAGCCGCACCGCCTCGATCAGCGCGGCGCCGATGGCGTTGCGCCCGTAGGCAAGGCGCGGCGTCGCCAGCAGTTCGGCGGCGAAGGCATCGGCTGCCTCGGGGCCGTCGATCAGGCGCCAGTCCGCGACCACCGCCTGGTTCGCGGCCCATTCGACATAGGTCACTGCAATGGTCCCGTAGGCGGTGTTGCGGATCGCCGCCAGCACCTCGGGGTCGGTGATTGCCTGAGCGTAGCCCTGCCGCTGAAGCGCGATCTCGCCCGCGTCGATGCTGCCCGAGGCATCCGCCAGCAGGACCAGTTCCAGATCCGTGTCCTGCGCCACAGCCATCCCCGCGCAAAGCCCGCCCGCAAGCGCCGCTGCCAGTATCCGCATGCCTTCGCCTCCTGTTGCCGGGTCCAGCTTACCCGCGCCGGGTGACCTGGCCAGCCTTGATCCGGGTGAGGGGCGCGGCCTCTCCGGAATGTGAGCAGCCCTGCCAAGGCACCATGCAGGCGGGAACCGCCGGTCGGGGCCGGGGGTTGTCCGGGCAGACCCGAACGCGAAAGGAGTTCGCTATGAACTGGGACCAGATCCAAGGCAAATGGACGCAACTCAAGGGCAAGGCCCGCGAAGAGTGGGGTGAGCTGACCGACAACGAGATCCAGGAGGCCGTGGGCGAGCGCGAACAGATGCTCGGCCTGATCCAGGAGAAATACGGGCGCACCCGCGAAGAAGCCGAGCGCGAGCTGTCGCGCTGGCAGACCAAGCTGGGCGACGATCCGGTCTGAGGCGTCAACCACGCGTTTTAGCGGCAGATGCCCTCGGTCTGCACCCCGTCCCATGGGACGCGGATCAGCGGGCGGTCGACGATCCGATCCAGCCGCCCGATTGGCATGTGTTCCGAGATCATCAGGCGAAGGCGCTCTGTCCGGGGCGCCTTCGGATCGAGCAGGCGGCAGCAGACATATTCCTCGACGATGCTGCCCTGTTGCTCATACCCGAATTCAAGGAAATCCCGGGACTGATCGGCATCGAACAGGTAGGGGTCGCGGCTGGTCACATGCTCGTTCAGCGCCTTCAGCGGCGTGTAGCCGGTCTTGCGGCGGTTCTGCCATTGCCAGACATGGGTCGCCTCATGCGCCAGAAGCATGGCGTCGAAAAGATCGACCCGGTCCGGCCAGCCCTTCAGGAAGTCCTTCCGGTAGACGTCCTTCCGCATCAGCACCGTATCGAACAGCACCGTCGCGGCGGGCGAGACGGTCACCGTCTGCGCCTGCGTCATCGGCGGCCAGATCCGTTCCTCGGCAGGTGTCGCGCGGGCGCACCGGGATTTCGTAGGTGATGGCACCGGCGAAATGCCCGTTGGTGATGCGCATCCTGCGGGTGTCCAGCGCCTCGCCCTGAATGGCCTGCAGGTAGGCCGTCTCTGACGGGGTCAGGGCCGCCCGCAGGCGGCGAGCAAGAGAAGACACAGAAGGCCAAGCACGCGCATGGGGCGAGAGTTGCCGAGTGCGCGGGCCTTGGCAAGAGGTTCAGACGTCGAGTTCCTCGACGAAGCGCGCGTTCTCCTGAATGTACTGGAAGCGCAGCTCGGGCTTCTTGCCCATCAGACGTTCGACCAGATCGCCGGTTTCGCCCGGTTCGTCCTCGTCGATGGTGACGCGGATCAGCGTGCGCGTCGCCGGGTCCATCGTCGTTTCCTTGAGGTCCTTGGCGTCCATCTCGCCAAGGCCCTTGAACCGCTGCACGTCGATCTTGCCCTTGCCGCCCAGCCCCTTGGCCAGCAAGGCCTCTTTCGCGGCGTCGTCGGCGACGTAGACGCGCTTGGCGCCCTGGGTCAGGCGATAGAGCGGCGGACAGGCAAGGTAAAGGTGCCCGGCGTCGATCATCGGGCGCATCTGCGTGTAGAAGAAGGTCATCAGCAGGGCGGCGATATGGGCGCCGTCGACGTCGGCGTCGGTCATGATGATGATCTTGTCGTAGCGCAGGTCGTCGACGTTGAACTTCGTCGCCAGCCCGACCCCCAGCGCCTCGCAGAGATCGCGGATTTCCGCGTTCGAGGACAGCTTGTTCGAGGCCGCGCCCAGCACGTTGAGGATCTTGCCCTTCAGCGGCAGCAGCGCCTGCGTCTCGCGGTTGCGCGCGCCCTTGGCCGATCCGCTCGACCGAGTCGCCCTCGACGATGAACAGTTCGGTCCCCTCGCGGTTCTTCGCGGTGCAGTCGGTCAGCTTGCCGGGCAGGCGCAGCTTCTTGGTGGCGGATTTGCGGGCGGTTTCCTTTTCCTGCCGGCGGCGCAGCCGCTCCTCGGCGCGCAGCACGAGGAAGTCGAGGATGGCGCCCGCGGATTTGGTGTTCGAGGCCAGCCAGTTGTCGAAGTGGTCGCGGACGGCGTTTTCCACCAGCCGCTGCGCCTCTGTGGTGGCCAGCCGGTCCTTGGTCTGGCCGACGAATTCCGGCTCGCGGATAAAGCAGGAGACCAGCGCGCAGCCGCCCGCCGTCAGGTCGTCGCGGGTGATCTGCGCGGCCTTGCGGTTGTTGACCAGCTCGCCATAGGCGCGGATGCCCTTGAGGATCGCCGCCCAGAACCCGGCCTCGTGGGTGCCGCCCTCGGGGGTGGGGACGGTGTTACAGTAGCTCTGGATGAAACCGTCGCGCGCGGGCGTCCAGTTGATCGCCCATTCGACCTTGCCCGGCGTGTTGAACTTCTCGCGGAAATCGACGGTGCCGGAAAAGGGCGCCTCGGCATAGGTGCTGGAGGTGCCCAGAGTTTCGGTCAGGTAGTCCGACAGGCCGCCGGGAAAGTGGAAGGTGGCCTCGCAGGGGGTTTCGCCATCGTCGATCTCGGATTTCCAGCGGATCTCGACGCCGGAGAAGAGGTAGGCCTTCGACCGCACCATCTTGAACAGGCGGGCGGGTTTGAAGCGGTGGTGGCCGAAGATTTCCTCGTCGGCGTGGAAGGTGACAGAGGTGCCGCGGCGGTTCGGCGCCTGCCCGATCTTCTCGACGCCTCCAAGGGGAATGCCGCGCGAGAATCGCTGCTCGTAGAGTTCCTTGTTCTTGGCCACCTGCACGACCAGAGAATCCGACAGGGCGTTGACGACCGAGGCGCCGACGCCGTGCAGGCCGCCCGAGGTTTCATAGGCGTCGCCCGAGAACTTGCCGCCCGCGTGCAGGGTGCAGAGGATGACCTCGAGCGCCGATTTACCGGGGAACTTGGGGTGCGGGTCGATCGGGATGCCGCGCCCGTTGTCGCGGACCTCGATGGCGTAATCGGCGTGCAGGATGATCTCGATCCGGTTGGCGTGGCCGGCGACGGCCTCGTCCATCGAGTTGTCGAGGATCTCGGCCACCATGTGGTGCAGGGCGCGTTCGTCGGTGCCGCCGATATACATGCCGGGGCGCTTGCGGACCGGCTCCAGCCCCTCCAGCACCTCGATGGAGGAGGCGTCGTAGGTCGGTTCCTGTGCGGACTGGAGGAGGTCGTCGGCCATGTCTGGGGTCCTCGGCGTGCTCGGTTTGTTCTGATTGGTCGGGGGCCGAGTATGGCAGAGCGCGAAGCCGGGGTAAACGGGGCGCGCGGCGGGGCTAAAAGGCCTCGCGGAGGGAAAGCATTCCCGCCACGCCGACCCCATCGCGGGAGGGGAGGGAGCCGCGTTTAGATACGGCGCCAATCTCAGCTGTTCGGGCGCCGAGCCATGCCACCCGGCGCGGAATCAAGGCCGCAGGCCGCCGCGCCAGCGTCATGCCGGAGGCATGCCTCTGGCATGACCCGCCCCGCTCTCGCCGAAGGCGAGCCGAACATGACTGGCGCACCTCCGGTGCGACGGGCGGCGCTTTGGTGGGGGCCGGGTGATCCGGTGAGGTCACACGGGCTTGGCGGGGATAAACTGCCATGCCGGCCCCGATGGAGGCACCACCCCGCGGGTCGGCGCCTCTACTGGTTTCTTCAACGCTTCGTCAGCCGCTTGAGGTTACCTTACCTTGGGCGGCCAGAATTGCCTGCCCGTAATTTCGCTGGAGATTTGGTCAATGAACTGGTCCATGCTTCCATATACGAATTCTGATATTAACCAATTTGCTTGGCCATTTAAATGCGATTCTAGTCCTTTGGGATCGTACCGAGAGAGCTCACTAAGGCGGTGCATTGCTGCGAACATGAGGGACATAGTGTGTCGCGATCCAGCTTCATTTTTGTAGTGCGCTCGCTTTAAGTACCAAAGGTCTCGATTTCCTGTAATGTTTACGATTACTCGCCGTGTCTGGGCGTGATAGTTGCGTAGTCGAGTATTTGCACGGATTTTGTCGTCTGCGCTATCTTGGTTCATGCAGAAGCGACACCGCTTCTTTCGACGAACATATGTGTTGCCGTCTCTTTCAAAGTGTTCGAAAGAGGGCGGAATGTTCACAAGTTTTCGTTTATCTGTAAAGCGCGGTATGATCTGTGCTTCAAACCATACCTCTCTCGTCCCACTTTCTCGAATGTACCTAGATTGCTCCAGTGGTATGAAAAGTTCTGGGGTTGAGGTAAGGGTAAGTAGAAATGCTCGGTGGACGAAGGGGATATTCCATAATATATCTTTAAGTGAATAGCTAGTTTTTTGTGTGCTTTCACCAAGATAGCCGCAGAGGTCGGGAAGTACTCCTCCAGTTTGAAAATTTACAGTCTCCGTGGCGAGGCTGGCCCGCGCATCCTCTGGGCGTGACCCTGACACTCCGTGGTGCTTGCCTTTGCTGAGGCCTTTTTGTGTCAATAAGGCCTTTGACGCATTCAGAAACGCATAGTACATGGTCAATGGAGCTGCTTGCACATCTAGAAGCGAGCTTGCTTCTGCGAACCGACGAGCCTGTAGCCAATAAGAAAGCGCCTCGTGCTTTCTCTGACGTTTTAGCCAAAGCTCCACATATAGCCAGGGATCTCGGCTTAATACGTGCTCTGCCGAAAAGTCGGGGTCGACGATACCTTTGTGCATCCACACTCGGCGACCTTTGAGTTTTAGAGCCTCATATGCCATATTCGCAATTCAACCTTTTAAGTATACCCATCAGTCTTTGTTGCGCTTTAGAAATTTATCAACTCCAAAGCTGACGTGTGCGGAAGTGTTCCTTGAAGTTCTAGGAGGCTAGTTTTGGTCCACCCATCCCCAATCTCCGGGAACCACGTATCCGCGCCCTCGACCTCCGTATCGACCTCGGTCAGCAGCAGGCGGTGGGCCATGGGCAGCATCTCTTCGTAGATGCTCTGACCGCCGATGCCGTAGATCCGGAAATACCCTTCGGCCTGCGCAAGGGCCACGGCCTCCGCGACCGAGCCGACGACGTGCTCGGTCAGCCCTTTGTCCCGCGAGACCACGATGTTCAGGCGGTTCTTCAGGGGTTTCACCGGCAGGCTCTCCCATGTCCGGCGGCCCATCACCAGCGCGCCGCCCAGCGTCTCGCGCTTGAACATGGCGAGATCCTCGGGGATGTGCCACGGGATGTCCCCGTCCTTGCCGATGGCGCGGTTGCGGTCGTGAGCGGCGATGAGGGTGATCATGGGGGCCTCCGGCAGAATGGTCCGCACAGGCTTAGCCTTCCCGTTCCGCCTTGTCACGCAGGCGCCGCGCAAGGCGTTGCCCGGCCCGTGGCAATGGATTGCCCGGCGATTTCGCCGCCCCGGCGGGTTGTCTTTGCGCAACCGCCCGCGCCGCGTTTTGCATGGCGGCGATTGCCCCGGGAGGGGGCGGATCACTCAACGGGAGGATATCATGATCCATTTCAACACCGCCCTGCGCGGCGCTCTGCTGGCATCCGTCGTGGCCCTTGGCGCAACCGGCGCGCAGGCGCAGAACTTCGTCAACGTGTTGACCGGCGGCACCTCGGGCGTCTACTATCCGCTGGGTGTCGGCCTGTCGAACATCTATGCCGAGAACATCGACAAGGTGCGCACGCAGGTGCAATCCACCAAGGCCTCTGTCGAGAACCTCAACCTGCTGCAGGACGGCCGGGGCGAGATCGCCTTCTCGCTGGGCGACAGCGTCGCGGCGGCCTGGGCCGGCAATGCCGAGGCGGGCTTTCCCGAGAAGCTGGACAAGCTGCGCGGGATCGCGGCGATCTACCCGAACTACGTGCAGCTGGTGGCGCTGGCCGAAGCCGGTGCGACCTCGCTGAACGACCTGCCGGGCAAGGCGGTGTCGGTGGGCGCGCCCGCCTCGGGGACGGAGTTGAACGCGCGCGCGATCATGGGCGCGGCGGGCATGTCCTACGACGACCTCGGCAAGACCGAATACCTGCCCTTCGCCGAGTCGGTGGAGCTGATGAAGAACCGCCAGCTGGACGCGACGCTGCAGTCGGCGGGGCTGGGCGTGGCCTCGATCCGCGACCTCTCGACCTCGGTGGACATCACCGTGCTGGAGATCCCGGCCTCCATCGCCGAGACGCTGGGCGCGCCCTACCAGGCGGCAACCATCCCGGCGGGCACCTATGACGGGCAGGATGCGGACGTGCCGACGGTGGCGATCTCGAACTACCTGATCACGCATTCGGATGTCTCCGACGATCTGGCCTACGAGATGACCAAGCAGCTCTTCGAGAACCTCGAGACGCTGGTCTCCTCGCATCAGGCGGCGGCGCAGATCACGCTGGAGGGCGCGCTGGACGGCATGCCGATCCCGCTGCACCCGGGCGCCGAGCGCTTCTACAAGGAGCAGGGGCTGATCGACTGATCCGGCCCGGATCGCGCCGCGCTCCCGACCGGGGGCGCGGCGCTTTTGCGTTCCAAGGAGACAGATATGTCCGATATCGCCACGCCGCCGGAACCGGCGGAAAGCCATGGTGTGAGTTTTCCCGAGGGGCTTCTGGGCCGGTTCCTGTTCTGGATGGCCGTGGTCTTCTCTCTGTTCCAGATCGCCACCGCCGCGCATCTGATCGACATGGCCAGCCAGATCGTGCGCGCCATACACGTCGGGTTCCTGATGGCGCTGACCTTTCCGCTGATGGCCTACGCGCTAGCCGCGCGGGCCTGCGGTCAAGGCGCTGGCATGGGGGTTGGCGGTCGCCGCGGTGCTGGTGGCGGTCTACCAGTGGGTCGAATACAAGGACCTGATCCTGCGCGCCGGGCGGCCCACGGATCTGGATATCGTCATGGGTGTCGTGGCGCTGGTGACGGTCTTCGCCGCCGCCTACTGGATGATGGGAATCGCGCTGCCGATCATCGCGGGCGCCTTCCTGCTCTATTGCCTCTTCGGGCAGCATCTGCCCTATCCGCTGGACCATCGCGGCTATGATTTCAGCCAGGTGATCGACCATATGGCCTACGGGACCGAGGGCATCTACGGCATCCCGATCTATGTCTCCTCGACCTATATCTTCCTCTTCATCCTCTTCGGCTCCTTCCTCGAACGGGCCGGGATGATCCAGCTTTTCACCGATGTCTCCATGGGCCTCTTCGGGCACCGGCAGGGCGGCGCGGCCAAGGTGTCGGTCGTCTCTTCGGGGTTGATGGGCACGATCTCGGGCTCGGGCGTGGCCAATGTCGTCACCACCGGGCAGTTCACCATTCCGCTGATGAAGCGCTTTGGCTACCGCGCGACCTTTGCGGGCGGCGTGGAATCCACCGCCTCGATGGGCGGGCAGATCATGCCCCCGGTGATGGGCGCCGTTGCCTTCATCATGGCCGAGACGCTGGACGTGCCCTACGTCGAGGTCGTCAAGGCGGCGCTGGTGCCCGCGATCCTCTACTTCGCCTCGGCCTTCTGGATCGTGCACCTGGAAGCGGGCAAGCACGCGCTGAGCGGCCTGCCGAAGGACACGCTGCCCTCGCCGCTGGGCGCGATCCGCAAGGGCTGGATGCTGCTGGTGCCGCTGGGGGTGCTGATCTACCTGCTGTTCGGGGGCTACACGCCGCTTTTTGCCGGGACCGTGGGTCTTGGCCTGACGGTTCTCTTGATCCTTGGCGGGACCATCGTGCTGGGTCTGCCCTCGACGGTATTCCGAACGGTCTTCTGGATCGGGCTGGGCCTGGTCACGGCGGCCTTCCTGCAATTCGGCACCGACGTGCTGTTCGCCGCCATCGCGGCGCTGCTGATCTGGTGCGGCCTGTCCAAGGGCGGGCGCCAGACGCTGGGCCTGATCCGCGACAGCCTGGCCGAGGGCGCGCGCACGGCGCTGCCGGTGGGTGTGGCCTGCGCGCTGGTGGGCGTGATCATCGGGACCATGACGCTGACCGGGGCGGCCAATACCTTCGGCCAGTTCATCGTTGCCATCGGGCAGGAGAACCTCTTCCTGTCGCTGGTGCTGACCATGGTCACCTGCATCTTCCTCGGCATGGGGATCCCGACGATCCCCAACTACATCATCACCTCGTCGATCGCCGGACCGGCGCTGCTGGACCTCGGCGTGCCGCTGATCGTCAGCCACATGTTCGTCTTCTACTTCGGCATCCTCGCGGACCTGACCCCACCGGTGGCGCTGGCCTGCTTTGCCGCCGCGCCCATCGCCAAGGCGAACGGGCTGAAGATCTCGATGGAGGCGATCAAGGTTGCGGCGGCGGGCTTCGTCATCCCCTTCATGGCGGTCTATACGCCGGTGCTGATGCTGCAACCGGGCGGGCCCCTGGCCGAGGCCATCGGCTTCTGGCCGGCGGTGGCCTACGTGGTGTTCAAGACGGTCGTCTCCATCGCGCTCTGGGGCGTGGCGGTGATCGGCTGGTGCGGGCATCCGCTGGGCTGGCCGCTGCGGCTGCTGGCCATGGGCGCGGCCTTCACCCTGATCGCCTCGGTGCCGATGACGGATGAGGTGGGCTTTGCGCTGGCCGCAGCCACGGCGGGGCTGATCTGGCTGACCGGAAAGCGGGTGGCGCGGGCATGAGCGCGCTCTGCCTCGGCGCCGTGGCGATTGCCATGGCGCCGCAGTTCACCCTGTCCTGGACCCATTCGGTCGAGCGGGTGACATGGCGCGAGACATGGGCCGTCGAGGAAAACGCCCTGCGGCTGGTCGAGGGCGCGGTGCAGGGATCGGGCGCCGGGATGGAGCCGGGCGAGGGCGCGCGCCTGAAGGACGGCTGGTGGGTCTGGGAGGGCCGGGTGACCGTGCCCGCGCTTGTGCTGGCGGCCTCGGGCGCGACGGTCTCGGGCTGGACGCTTTGCGCCGGGGGCAGCTGCCGGGTGCTGGGCACCGAGGGCGCCGCGCCCCTGCGGCTGGCGCCCTGCGCGGCGCACGCGGGGAGTTCCGCAGCCGCGACAGCCGTGGCAGAGTAGCCCAATGACCGCGCGCCGCCACCGGGCCTTCTGGCCATGCCTCGTTCTTGCCGCCGTGCTGGTGGCGGGCGGGGCGGGGCTGGCCGCGTGGCAGGTCGCCAAGGCCGGGCTGGCAGAGCGGGTCGATCGCGCGCTGGTGCTGACCGCGCGCACGCTGGAGGCAGAGATAGAGCGCTACAGCTACCTGCCGCTGGTGGCGCTGGAAGATCCGCGCATCCGCGCCGCCGTGACCTATCCGCAAAGCGCCGAGCGCATCGCGACCGCCAACCGCGCGCTGGAAGTGGCGGCCCGGCAGTCCGGCGCGGACGAGCTGTACCTGCTGGACGAGACCGGAACCGCCCTCGCATCCAGCAACTGGCGCGACGACACCAGCTTCGTCGGCGAGAACTACGCCTTCCGCCCCTATTTCACCGATGCCATGGCGGGCGGCTCCGGGCGGTCTCTACGCCGTCGGCGTGACGACCGGCGAACCGGGGTATTTCATGGCCACCCGGGCCACGGTCGCCGGGCGCCCGGTGGTGGCCGTGGTCAAGATCGACCTGCGCCCGCTGCAAGAGACATGGGACGACGCGGGGGAGATGCTGACCGTCGCGGACGGCTTTGGCGTCATCATCCTGTCGGGCCAGCCGCGCTGGGTCTACCGCCCGCTTGTCTCTCTGGACGAGACGGCAAGGGCCGCCATCGCCGCGCATCGGGTCTTTGCGGCGATCCCGGTGGCCGACCGCGCGCCGCTGCTGAGCGAGGCGGGGCAGGCGGTGATGACGACGGGCGGCGAAGACCGCCTGCTGAGGCGGCAGGCGCTGCCCGGCGACGGCTGGGTGCTGCTGGGCAGCGGGTCGCTGGTGCCGGCGCTGCGGCTGGCCTCGGGGCACGGCGGCGGCGGTGCTGATCTCGGCGCTGGCGCTGGGGGCGCTGGCGCAGACATGGTGGCAGCGGCGGCAGCTGGTGGACATGCGGCTGCGGCAGGGCGCCCTGCTGGAAGCGCGGGTGGCCGAGCGGACGCAGGCGCTGGCCCGCGAGATCGAGGAGCGCCAGCGCACAGAGGACGACCTGCGCGCCACGCAGGACGCGCTTGTGCATTCCGAGAAGATGGCGGCGCTGGGGCGCATGTCGGCGGCCATCGTGCACGAGATCAGCCAGCCTCTGGCGGCGATGGAGGCGACGCTGGCCGCCACCCTGCTGTCGGGCAAGGTCACGGACGACTTCGCCGTCTCGCGGATCGAGAAGGCGCGCAGCCACATCCGCCGGATGCTGCGGACGATCCGCCACCTCAAGAGCTTCTCGCGCAAGGAGGACGGCGAGCGGCGGCCCGTGGCGGTGGACACGGTGGTGCGCTCGGCGCTGGAACTGGTCGGGCCGCGCGCGGGCGATTGCGGTGTGACGATCGGTTTTGCGCCGCAGGGCCCCGGGCCGGTGATCCTTGCGGGCGAGGTGCGGCTGGAACAGGTTCTGGTGAACCTGCTGATGAACGCGCTGGACGCCGTGGCGGACCGCCCCGCGCCCGCCGTGCGGGTCGAGCGCCGGGCAAGCGGCGGTTCGGTGCAAATCGCGGTGGTGGACAACGGTCCGGGCATCCCCTCGTCGCTGATGGCGCGGGTGACAGAACCCTTCTTCAGCACCAAGCAGACCGGCGAGAGCCTTGGCCTCGGCCTGTCGATCTCGCGCACCATCGTCGAGGAATTCGGCGGGCGGCTGGCCCTGTCCGAGGCCCCCGGCGGCGGCACGCGGGCGGTGCTGACCTTCGACACCATGGCCGGTGAACGGGTGGCGGCGGAATGACGGGGCAGGGCAGGCGCAGGCTCGGGACCAGTGGCGGAGCACGGCGGCGGGCGCCCGGGGCAGGCCGGTGATGCGGGGTCTATGGCAGGGCGGCACGGATCGCTGGCGCGGGGCGCCGGGGCATGAGCGGCGCGCGCCTCTTCGTCGTCGACGACGACCCCGACCACCTTGAAGGTCTCTGCGACCTGATCGGCGCCGTGGGCCACCGCACCGAGGGCTTCGCCGAGGCGCGGGCCGCGCTGGAGGCTGCCGTGGCCGCGCCCCCGGATCTTGTGCTGACCGACCTGCGGATGCCGGGGATGGACGGGATCGGGTTGCTGACCGCGCTGGCCGAGGCGGGCTGCGACGTGCCGGTGGTGCTGCTGACCGGCCACGGCGACGTGGTGCAGGCGGTGCGCGCGATGCAGCAGGGCGCCGAGGATTTTCTTGAAAAGCCCTATGACGCCGGGCACCTGCTGATGGTTATCGAACGGGCGCTGAAGACCGGGCGGCTGAAGGCCGAGGTGGCGCGCCTGCAGGACCGGCTGGATGCGCAGGGCGAATTCATCGGCGAAAGCCGCACCATGGCGGCCCTGCGCGCAACCCTGGCCGAGATCGCCCCGCTGGACATCGACGTGGTCGTGACCGGCGAGACCGGCACCGGCAAGGAACTGGCGGCGCGGCTGCTGCACCATCGCGGCCCGCGCCCCGAGGGACCCTTCGTCGTCGTCAATTGCGCGACCCTGCCCGACAGCGGCGCCGAGGCGGTGCTGTTCGGCGATGCGCGCGGCGCGGCAGAGGGCGCGGACCCCGGCCTGATCGCCGCCGCCGACGGCGGCACGCTGTTCCTGGACCAGATCGACGCGCTGTCCGCGACGCTGCAACCCAAGCTTCTGCGCATTCTCCAGACCCGGCAGGCGGAAGGCGACGGGCGGGCGCTGGCGTTCCGGGTCGTGGCCTCTGCCTCGCGGCTCGCTGCGCGATGTCATCGGCGAGGGCAGCTTTCGCGAGGACCTCTATTACCGCATCGCCGGGTACGAACTCGCGCTGCCCAGCCTTCGGCAGGTGCCCGCTGACGTGCCGCTGATCTTCGCGAAGTTCCTGTCGGCGGCGGCGGCGCGGCACGGACGAGAGCTGCCGGCGGTCACCTTCGAGGACCGCAAGGCGCTGCAGGCACACCACTGGCCCGGCAATGCGCACGAGCTGAAGATCATGGCGGACCGGCATGTGCTGGGCCTGAAGGGCAAGGACACGCGCCGGGCCGCCGGTATGGCGGGGGGAACGGGCCAGACCCTGCGCGACCTCGTCGCGGATTTCGAGGCGCAGGAAATCGCCCGCGTGCTGGACCAGTGCAATGGCAACACAGAGGCGGCGGCCCGCATCCTCGGCCTGCCACGGCGCACGCTGAACGACAAGATTGCCAAGCTGCCGCTGCTCGCGGGCCGCAAGCGCTAGAAAGCGCGGGGCGGGTCCGGCAGAGTGTCGGTGTCACGGGGCTGAGGCGGGGCGCTTCACAGTGTTTCAGGGGCTCGCTGAGGCCGTCTTGACGGGACTGTCCCGGGACCGCCAAGGGCGTGGCGGGATACGCGTATTACGCGCGGCCCCCGGCACTTCTTTTGCAGGCGGGCGGCACAGGCGGGCGGTGCGTGGCCGGTCAACTCAACCCGACAAACCCGCGCGGTCACCGGGGGCAGATGCCGCCCCCGGGAAGGGGACGCTCTCAGAAGGCCTGCCGTTCCAGCGTGAACCCCTCTCGTTCCAACAGGCGCAGCACGCCTTCCTCGCCCGACAGGTGACCGGCGCCGAAGGCCGCCACCACGGGGCCCTGCATGTCCTCGACGGCCTGAAGGATCACCGGCAGCCAGCGGTGATTGCGCTCTGCCAGCAGGCGGTCCTGCATCATCGCGGTGACCTCGTCGTTCTCGGCCTCGGTGATCGGCGAGATCTCGGGCGTCAGGACCTCGATCGCGACGAAGATCTCGGCGTGGTTCTCGGTGAAATAGGCATGCATCATGGTCTCGAAGAGATCCTCGGCCACCTTCGGCCCGACGAGGGTCGACCGCACCATCGACAGCTGAACCGCCATCGGCGTCTCGTTGAAGATGCGGAAGGCGGTCTCGTGCGGTTCCAGCGAGCGCACCGGCACGCCGGCCTCGACGGCAAAGGACTCCAGCCGGACGTCCATGCCGTCCTCGGTGGCGGTGGCCGGATCGAGGCAGGGCGGGATCGCCATCAGCATCGAGATCAGCCAGGGCTGCATCCCGGCGCCCACGAAGGGCGGCAGCCCCCGGGATTCCATCGCGGCGGACAGCGCCTGCCAGTCGGCCTCGGCCATCATGTCGGGCAGGCTGCCTTCGGACAGAACGACCATCTCCGGGCGGCCCTTCATCGCGGCCTCGAATTCCTGTTTCTCGGGGCTGGCCATCTCGACCAGCAGCAGGTCGGCGCCCTCGATCACCGGGCGCAGGCGCCCGGCGGGGCCGTCAAGGCGCGGGTCGGTCAGATGCATGGTGCCGATCAGATGCACCACCGCGTCGCCCTCGGTCGCGCGCCAGTGGTTGCCCTGCGGATAGGGCGTCTCTGCCAGCCGGGCATCGACCTCGGCGCGCTGTTCGGCGGTCAGGGTTTCCGTAAGCGCGGTGCCGGAACAGGCCGCAAGCGCGGGGGCGGTCAGGCTGAGCAGGGCCAGAAGGCTGGCGGCAAGGCGGTTCATCGGCGGTCCTCGGGTGCTGTGGTCGGGTGTCAGGATAGGGGGGCTCTGGACAAGGGCAAGCCCAGCGGCAAAGTTGGCGGCCATGAGGCGGGAAAGCGAATTATACGGGCCGGTGAAGGCCTTGCTGGAAGGGCAGGGCTACCGCGTCAAGGGAGAGGTCGGCGCTGCCGATCTGGTGGCGATCCGGGGCGACGAGCCGCCGGTGATCGTGGAGCTGAAGCTGCGCTTCGCGCTGGCGGTCTACACGCAGGCGGTGGCACGGCTGGCGCTGACCGACACGGTCTATATTGCCGTGGGCCGTCCCACCGGCAAGCAGGCGGCGCGGGCGGTGAAGGACAACACGGCGCTCTGTCGGCGGCTTGGGCTGGGCCTGATCACCGTGCGGGCGGACGGCCATGTCGAGGTGCATTGCGACCCCGGCCCCTACGCGCCGCGCAAGAACAAGCGGGCACAGGCGCGGCTTCTGCGCGAGTTCGACCGCCTGCGCGGCGATCCCAACGACGGCGGCGCCACGCGGCACGGGATCGTCACCGGCTACCGGCAGGACAGCCTTGCCTGCGCCGCGCATCTGGCCGAACACGGCCAGAGCCGGGGGCGCGACGTGGTGGCGGCCACCGGCGTCAGGCAGGCCACGACAATCATGCGCGACAACCACTACGGCTGGTTCGCCAAGGTGGACAAGGGGGTCTACAGCCTGACCGAAGAGGGCAGCCGCGGGCTGGCGCATTGGGCCTATAGCTGGGGCACGGATTAGGCCCCGGCCCGCCACCGCAGGGGCGCGGCTGGCAGGGACGCGGGGCCGGGACCGCTCAGGTGGCGGCGCGTTTCGCGGCAACCCGCTCGCGGTGCAGCGTATAAAGCCCCGAGGCGACGATGATCGCGCAGCCGGTCAGCGTCCACTGGTCCGGCAGGTCGGCAAAGATGATGTAGCCGTAGAAGGTGCCCCAGAGGATCATCGAATACTGCATCGGTGCAACAACCACCGCCTGCGCGATGGCCAGCGCGCGGATGACCAGCAGCTCGCCCAGACCTGCCGTGGCGGCCAGCCCCGCCGCAACGGCCCATGACCGGGCGTCCGCGGGCCAGACCCAGACGAAGGGCAGCATGGATGTCGCGACGACGGTCGCGGTCAGCGAGGTATAGGCGATGGTCGTGCCGATGCCGTCCTCGCCCGACAGCCAGCGCGACAGGATCTGGCGGAAGGCGAACATGAAGGCGGCGACGACGATGAACAGGATCGCCGGATGAAAGACGCCCATGCCGGGGCGGATCACGATCAGCATGCCGCAAAAGCCCACCGCCACGGCGATCCAGCGCCGCGGTCCGACCGGCTCGCGCAGGAAGAGCGCGCCGAAGATGGTCACGAGGAAGGGCGCGATGAAGGTCACCGCCACCGCATCGGCCAGCGGCACGTAGCTGACCCCGATGATGAAGGAGATCGCCGAGACGGTCGCCGTCAGGCCGCGTCCGATCTGCAGCAGCAGTCGGGCGCTGCGCAGGTGGTGCAGCCCGCGCAGCCCGAGAAAGACCACGACGCCGAGAAACAGGCCCATCATGCGGAACCAGACGATCTGCACCGGGTGCAGCGTGTCGGTCAGGAACTTCGCCTGTGCGTCGCAGGCGGCGAAGAAGAAGAAGCCCAGCAGCATCAGGGCGATTCCGCGCAGGTTGTCGACATGCGGGGAAGGGGGCGCCGTACGGAAGGGCGCAGAGGGCTGGGGCATGAACGGGATCCGATAGTTTCGGCGCGACAGCGCGCCCGGGCCAAGGAACCAAAGTCCGGCGCGGATTGCACGCGGAAAATGCATGTTCAGGGCATGAATTTTCGCGAAAGCCGAAAGGATGACCGTCGGGGGGCGCGGATGGGGCGGGCGCTGCGTGCATGGCGGGCGCCCGCGGTTCCGCCTGTCCCGTCGGCCTGCGTCGCGGTCCTTGCCTGCGCCGATGGGGGTGGGGTTGCCGCGATGCCGGATGCGGCTTCGGGTCTCGAAGAGGACCGTCGGGGGCCGTCTCCGTCTACGGGGCCGCCGCTGCCGGGGGCGCCGGGATGCAAGCGCGGCCCCGCCGCCCGGGAACAGGCTGCGATCCCCCGTGCCGGTTGCGTGTTCCGCGCGGCGTTCCCATGTTTCCCCTGCGCGTGCCGGGGCGGGGCCGGAGGCCATCGTCCGGCCCGAAAATTCCAGCGCCGCGCTGTTGACACGACTCACCGCGATCCCTAGCTAAAGGCCGTTAGCACTCGGAGAGCCTGAGTGCTAACGCCTCGCCCGACAGGGGAGGCGATGGAAAACTTTGAGCCAGGAGAACTCAGAGATGGCATTCAAACCGCTTCATGACCGTGTGCTGGTTCGTCGCGTTGAGTCCGACGAAAAGACGGCTGGTGGGCTGATCATTCCCGACAGCGCCAAGGAAAAGCCGGCTGAAGGCGTGGTCGTCGCGTGTGGCGAAGGCGCGCGCAAGGACAGCGGCGAGCTGATCGAGATGGCCGTGAAAGAGGGTGACAAGGTCCTCTTCGGCAAGTGGTCGGGCACCGAGGTCAACGTCGGCGGCGAAGAGCTGCTGATCATGAAAGAAAGCGACATCCTGGGCATCATCACCGATGACGCCGCGGCTGCCGCTGCCTGAAAGCCCACGGTGATCGACGGCGGGACGCCCTAGCGCCGCCGCGACCCCTTTGACACAAACGATCAGATCAGGAGAACGCAGATGTCTGCAAAAGACGTGAAGTTCGACACCGACGCCCGCAACCGCATGCTGAAAGGCGTGAACATCCTCGCCGACGCGGTGAAGGTGACCCTCGGCCCGAAAGGCCGCAACGTCGTGCTCGACAAATCCTTCGGCGCCCCGCGCATCACCAAGGACGGTGTGTCCGTGGCGAAGGAAATCGAACTGGAAGACAAGTTCGAGAACATGGGCGCGCAGATGGTGAAAGAAGTCGCTTCCCGCACCAACGACGAAGCCGGTGACGGCACCACCACCGCGACGGTTCTGGCCCAGGCCATCGTCAAGGAAGGCATGAAGGCGGTTGCCGCCGGCATGAACCCGATGGACCTCAAGCGCGGCATCGACCTCGCGACCGCCAAGGTCGTCGAATCGATCAAGAACGCGGCACGCCCCGTCGACAACTCCGACGAAGTTGCCCAGGTCGGCACCATCTCTGCCAACGGCGAGGCCGAAATCGGTCGTCAGATCGCCGACGCGATGCAGAAGGTCGGCAACGAAGGTGTCATCACCGTCGAAGAGAACAAGGGCCTCGAGACCGAGACCGATGTCGTCGAAGGCATGCAGTTCGACCGCGGCTACCTGTCGCCCTACTTCGTGACCAACCCCGACAAGATGGTCGCTGAACTCGAAGACTGCATGATCCTGCTGCACGAGAAGAAGCTGTCCTCGCTCCAGCCGATGGTTCCGCTGCTCGAGCAGGTGATCCAGTCGCAGAAGCCGCTGCTGATCATCGCCGAAGACGTCGAAGGCGAAGCACTGGCGACCCTCGTGGTCAACAAGCTGCGTGGCGGCCTGAAGATCGCAGCCGTCAAGGCACCGGGCTTCGGCGATCGCCGCAAGGCCATGCTGCAGGACATCGCGATCCTGACCGGCGGCCAGGTGATCTCGGAAGACCTCGGCATGAAGCTCGAGTCCGTGACCATGGACATGCTGGGCACCGCCAAGAAGGTCACCATCACCAAGGATGAGACCACCGTTGTCGACGGCGCAGGCGAGAAGGCCGAGATCGAGGCACGCGTGTCCCAGATCCGCACGCAGATCGAAGAGACCACCTCGGACTACGACCGCGAGAAGCTGCAGGAACGTGTGGCCAAGCTGGCGGGCGGCGTTGCCGTCATCCGCGTCGGCGGCATGACCGAAGTCGAAGTGAAAGAGCGCAAGGACCGCGTCGATGACGCCCTGAACGCGACCCGCGCGGCACGTTCAGGAAGGCATCGTGGTCGGTGGCGGCGTTGCCCTGGTTCAGGGTGGCAAGGCTCTCGACGGTCTGACCGGCGCCAACGCCGACCAGAACCGCGGCATCGACATCGTGCGCACCGCGCTCGAAGCGCCACTGCGTCAGATCGCGCAGAACGCAGGCGTCGACGGTTCCGTCGTGGCTGGCAAGATCCGCGAATCCGGCGACCTGAAGTTCGGCTACAACGCCCAGACCGACGAATATGGCGACATGTTCAAGTTCGGCGTCATCGACCCGGCCAAGGTTGTCCGCACCGCGCTCGAGGATGCCTCCTCGGTTGCCGGCCTGCTGATCACGACCGAAGCCATGGTTGCCGACAAGCCCTCCAAGGAAGGCGCAGCCGCCGGCGGTGGCATGCCCGACATGGGCGGCATGGGCGGCATGATGTAATCACCCTTCCCTCTGGGAAGCGTGAGGGTGGCTCTTGCGAGCCACGCCGCAGAAGCCAAAGCAAAGGCGCCCCCGGGGCGCCTTTGTCACGTTCGGGGGCATGGGCCGCGACCACACTGGCATCCCGGCCCGATGGGAAAACGCCCGGCCCGCCCGGCGGGATGTCGGCGACGGACACCGGGGAAGGGCCGTCGTCGGCACCGGCCCCGGCACCGGTGGCGCGGCCACGGTGCCACCCATAGGTCTAGATCGCGTGCAGCGCGTCGGTGGTCGCGTCATGGCCCATGGCAGGCTGCCTTCGCCCTGAACGGCAGGCGCAGGATAGCGCGCCATGTCCGGGATGCGGCCAGGTCGGTGATTTCAGGCAGGGCAGGGGGCGGCCTGCGGGGGCTTCACGGGCGCGCCATTGCGGGCAGGGCGCCTTTTGCTGTCGCTTCCCGGGGCAGGGTCGCGGTAGGGTGCCGCCGTAGTGCTGTCAGGGACCCCCATGAGCCGACGCGACCCCAGAAAGGCCCTGGCCCTCGCCATTCCCGGACCGATGCGCCAGGCGCTGGTGCGCACGACCGCCGCGCATCTGCCGCTGGCCTACCTGCTGCGCCAGAGCCTGCGGCGCGCATTGGATGCGGGGCGGGGCTGGGAGACGACGGTAGAGCCCGGCGGCACCCGGGCGATCCTGCTGCAACTCTCTCCGGAAGAGCAGGCGCGTCTGGATATGTGGCGGACCGCCCGCGATGTTCCGGCGGATGTGGCAATCCTGTCGCTGGTGCAGCGACAATTGCAGGACGAGGGCCTGCTCTGACGCATTCCGGCAACCGAATCCTTGCGACTCGGCAGGCTTTGCGCTTTCACCGCCGCATGGCACTGGGACTGGACCTGGAAGAGGCGCTTTGGGCGCAGGGCGCGACGCGGGTCGCGGGCGTCGACGAGGTCGGGCGCGGGCCGCTGGCCGGGCCGGTGGTGGCTGCGGCGGTGGTGCTGAACCGCGAGTCGATCCCCGAGGGGTTGAACGACTCCAAGAAGCTGACCGCCGGGCGTCGTGCCTTCCTTGCGCCGCTGCTGCGGCAGTCGGCAGAGGTTTCGGTCGGTGTCGCCTCGGTCGAGGAAATCGACCGGCTCAATATCCTGCAGGCCAGCCTTCTGGCGATGCGCCGCGCGGTCGAGGGGCTGCCCCATGCGCCGGACCACCTGCTGATCGACGGCAACCGGGTTCCACCGGATCTGAGTTGCCCGGCGACAACCGTCGTGGGCGGCGACGCGCGGTCCCCGTCGATCGCGGCGGCCTCAATTGTGGCAAAAATCTGGCGGGATGATGTCATGCAGGAGGCGGCGACACAGTGGCCGGGATATGGTTGGGAGACAAACGCCGGATATCCGACAAAGTGTCACAAATCTGCCCTCCGAGATCTGGGGGTGACCCCTTTCCATAGACGTTCGTTCCGTACCGGTGCGCGATATCTTGTGGCAAGGTGAAATCGCAAGTGACTGATTCAATTTAATAATTGACCGCGATTCCCGCATGAATCATCCTCTACTCAACCAATGAGTGCCAAAAAGGCACCGGGACTGAGGCAGATGATGAAGACAAAGACCAAAACGGGCGCAGCAACCACGCTGCCGCTCAACCAAATTGTTGCGGGTGACTGCATCGAGGTGATGAACAGCCTTCCCGAAGGCTCCGTCGACCTTATCTTTGCGGATCCGCCCTATAACCTTCAGTTGCGGGGTGATCTTCATCGCCCCGACAACTCTCGCGTGGACGCGGTTGACGACCACTGGGACCAGTTCAGCAGTTTCGCGGCCTATGACAAGTTCACCCGGGACTGGCTGAAGGCGGCGCGCCGCCTGCTCAAGCCCGACGGGGCGATCTGGGTGATCGGCTCTTACCACAACATCTTCCGGGTCGGCTCCGCACTTCAGGATGCGGGCTACTGGATCCTGAACGATGTGGTCTGGCGCAAGGCCAACCCGATGCCGAACTTCCGCGGCAAGCGCTTCACCAACGCGCACGAGACGATGATCTGGGCCTCGAAGGGCGAGGGCGCGAAATATACCTTCAACTACGAGGCGCTGAAGGCCCTGAACGAGGGCATCCAGATGCGCTCGGACTGGGTTCTGCCGATCTGCAACGGCGGCGAGCGTCTGAAGAACGAGAACGGCGACAAGGCCCATCCGACGCAGAAGCCCGAGTCGCTGCTGCATCGCGTGCTGGTCGGATCCACCAACCCCGGCGACGTGGTGCTCGATCCCTTCTTCGGCACCGGCACCACAGGCGCCGTGGCCAAGATGCTGGGCCGTGACTTCATCGGCATCGAACGCGAGGCCGCCTATCGCAAGGTCGCGGCAGAGCGCATCTCGCGCGTGCGGCCCTTCGAGAAATCCGCGCTGGAGGTCACGCAGTCCAAGCGGGCCGAACCGCGCGTGCCCTTCGGCCAGCTGGTCGAGCGCGGCATGCTGCGCCCCGGCGAGATGCTGATGAACGCCCGCGGCCAATCCGCCAAGGTGCGCGCCGACGGCACGCTGATCGGCGACGACATCAAGGGCTCGATCCATCAGGTCGGCGCCCATCTGGAAGGCGCACCCAGCTGCAACGGCTGGACCTACTGGCACTTCAAGCGCGAGGGCAAGGTTGTGCCCATCGACGTCCTGCGCCAGCAGATCCGGTCCGAGATGTAAGCGCGCCTCCCGCAACCCACTACAAAGTTCCTGAACGGACACCGCCGGTGCCCTTGCAGGCTTATGCCGCGGGCACCCTACTGGCCCCGTCTGCGCTGGTCGCAGGCGGGGCATTTTGCCTGTGGGCGCAGGACGGCCCTGAAAAACGCGCTTTCGTCCGGCGCCGTTTGAAAATATGCCTTTGGCATGGATATGCGCGCGATCTTGATGGGGCTGGCCTTCGCGGCCATGTGGTCTTCGGCATTTACCTCGGCGCGGATCATCGTCGCCGCCGCGCCGCCACTGGGGTCGCTGGCCCTGCGCTTCCTGATCTCGGGGCTGATCGCCGTCGCCCTAGCAAGGGCAATGGGCCAGACATGGCGCCTGACGCGCGGCCAGTGGCGGGCGACGATCCTCTTCGGCATCTGCCAGAATGCGCTGTACCTCGGCTTCAATTTCGTCGCCATGCAATGGGTCGAGGCCTCGCTGGCGGCCATCATCGCCTCGACCATGCCGCTGGTGGTGGCGCTGGCGGGCTGGCTGGTGCTGCGCGAGCCGCTGAAGCCGGTGGCCATGGCGGGCCTTCTGGCGGGGGTCGTGGGGGTGGCGATCATCATGGGCACCCGGTTCGGCGGCGGCATGGACCCGCTGGGCGTCCTGTTCTGCACCATCGGTGTCATCGCCCTGGCGGTGGCGACGCTGTCGCTGCGGGGCGCGACCTCTGGCGGGAACTTCATGATGGTGGTGGGGCTGCAGATGCTGATCGGCTCCGCCGCGCTCTGGCCCTTTGCGCTGGCGCTCGAGGTGCCGCACCAGCCCGAGATCCTGTGGTCGGTCGAGCTGGTTCTGGCCTTCCTCTATACCACGCTGGTGCCGGGGCTGGCGGCAACCCCGGTCTGGGTGATGCTGATCGACCGCATCGGCGCGGTGCGCGCCGCGACCTTCCATTTCCTCAACCCCTTCTTCGGGGTGGCCATCGCGGCGCTGCTGCTGGGCGAGAAGCTGCACGCATGGGATGCCCTGGGCGTTGCTGTCATTGCGGCGGGCATCCTTGCGGTGCAACTGGCCAAGGTTCCCGCGACAGCGCCTAAAACTGTCGGAAACCCTTAGGCATTTGTGACCCTGCCTCGGTAGGGTTTGTTTACCTGCTCTGCCTATTTCCTGACCCCGAAGGGTCGGGCGCGTGGTCCGGCCCCGGATGATCGAGGTCGAGATGAGCAGGTTTTCCATCCGGGCGCAGGTTTTCTTTCTGACGGGGGTATTCGTTGCGGCACTGGCTGTCACGGGCATGACATCCTGGCTGGTGAAACGCGACCTTGCCGCCAGCTATGCGCTTCAGGCGGCGACCAGCGCGGAAAACGCGCAGCTGATGGCGGTGATCCAGGATCTCAATGCAGCCGAAACCCACCTGCTGCTTTTCGCCCTGGGCGACGAGGCTGAGTGGCAGGGTTTCGAAGCAAAGCTGGCCTCGGCGCTTGGGGCGCTGGACAGCGGCGCGGCGGTCTTTGATGGCCAGTCGAATCGCGCCCGGGCCGCGCTGCGCGCGGAACTGGCCAGCCCGGCGCCGCCGCTGCGGGATCTGGAACAGCATTACGACAATGCCCACAGCGAGGCGCTCTTCGGGCAATACCAGTCGATCCGGAACGCCTTCCTGCCGGCGCTGGCCAAGACCCGCCACAAGATCACCGATCTCGGCGCCCGCCTGCGCGCGCGCGCCGAAACGGCCACAGCCCGGGCGCAGGCCAAGGGCCAGCGGGCAGACCTGATCCTCGGGGGCGTCTACATCGGCTCGATCCTTCTGGCGCTGGGGCTGGCCTATGTCGCGGGGGGCTGCTGTCGCGTCCGGTCCGCGCTGTCGCGGAGGCCGTGTCGCGGCTGGCGGAGCGGGATTTCGCCGTCGAGATCACCGGCACGCAACGGCGCGACGAGGTCGGCCAGATCGCCAGCCGGGTTGCGGCGCTGCGCGATCAGCTTGCCGCCGCCGACGCGGCAGAGGCCCGCGCGAAACGGGAAAACGGCCTGCGGGTCGATCTCTTCCAGGCCCTCGGGCTGGCCATGAGCCAGCTGAAATCCGGCGATCTTTCGCACCGCATCAAGGTGGGGGACTGGGGGGACCTGGGCGAGAGCTATGCAAAGCTCTGCCATGATTTCAACGCGCTGGCAGAGGCGCTTCAGGGTCTCGTATCCTCGTTGCGCGGCAGTGCCGAGACGGTCGAGACCAGCGCCGCAGACCTGTCCGGCATGGCATCCGACATGTCGCGCCGGGCCGAGACACAGGCCGCAACGCTGGAGCAATCCGCCGCCGCGCTGGACGAGCTGTCCGAAAGCGTGCAGGCAGCGGCGGCGCGGGCGAAATCCGCGGACGAGGCGGTTTCCGACGGGCGTCGCCGCGCCGAAGAGGGGCGCGAGATCATGGAGCGGGCGACTTCGGCCATGGCCTCTATCGCGAAAAGCTCCGAGCAGATCACCCAGATCATCGACGTCATCGACGACATCGCCTTCCAGACCAACCTGCTGGCGCTCAATGCGGGGGTAGAGGCGGCGCGCGCGGGCGAGATCCGGCAAGGGCTTCGCGGTTGTCGCCTCGGAGGTGCGGGGGCTGGCGCAACGGGCCGCCGCCTCTGCGACCGAGATCAAGGACCTTGTCTACGGCAGCACGCGGCAGGTTGAGGACGGCGAGGACCTTGTCAGGCAAACCGGGGAACGGTTGAGCGCCATCGTCGAAAGCGTCAGCGGCGTGTCCGAAATGGTCTCTGACATCGCCGCATCGGCGCTGTCTCAGGCCGCCGGGGTCAGGGAAATCAACGTCGGCGTGGCGGAACTGGACAAGGTCACCCAGCAGAACGCGGCGATGGTCACGCAGGCCAGCACGTCAAGCCGGCAGCTCAGCGCCGAGGCGACCCGCCTGACGGACCTGCTGGAGGCCTTCGGCGCCGGGCGCAGCCCCGCCGCCGAAACCATCCCGGCGGCCGAGCGCGACAGGCTCTTGCATGGCAGCTGGGAAGGCGAGGAACCCGCCCCCGAGCCGATGCTGATCGAGGAGGCGACGCTGTCCGGCACGGCATGGCCCGAGGCAGGGCCGCCCGATCCGCCGATGCCCCGGCGGGCGTTGGGGCAGGACGGGCCGGTCTGGGACGAGTTCTAGCGCAGCCGGTCTGTGGCCAGCGCCGCTGACGTGCTGGCCCGGTGGTGTTGAAGGCCCCGGGTTGACGCGGACACAGGCAGCCCCCCGAGGGGGCGGAAGGTGCCGAAGGGGGCAGGCGCTTTTGCCGAAGGCCCGGTGCGTCAGCCGATCACGCCGCCTGCATCGCCGACCTGACCACGGTGCAACAGCAGGTGGTCGAGGATCACGCAGGCCATCATCGCCTCTCCGACCGGGACGGCGCGGATGCCGACGCAGGGGTCGTGGCGGCCCTTGGTGACGATCTCGGTCTCTTCGCCCGCCACGGTGATGGTCTTGCGCGGGGTCAGGATCGACGAGGTCGGTTTGACGGCAAAGCGGCAGACGATTTCCTGCCCGGTCGAGATGCCGCCAAGGATGCCGCCCGCGTGGTTCGAGCTGTAGACCGGGCCATCGGGGCCCATGGCGATCTCGTCGGCGTTCTCGACGCCTGTCAGGGTGGCCGAGGCGAAGCCGTCGCCGATCTCGACCGCCTTGACGGCGTTGATCGACATCATCGCGGCGGCGATATCGGTATCCAGTTTGCCGTAGACCGGCGCACCAAGGCCTGCGGGCACGCCGCGCGCCACGACCTCGATCACGGCCCCGACCGAATTCCCGTCCTTGCGCAACTGGTCGAGATACGCGGCCCAGTCCTCGGCAGCCACGGCATCCGGCGTCCAGAAGGGGTTCTGGTCGATCTGGGCGCGGTCAAAGCGGCTGCGGTCGATGGCCTTCGGTCCCATCTGCACCATGTAGCCCTGCACCTCGATCCCCGGCGCCAGATGCGCCAGCGCCGCGCGGGCAAGCCCGCCCGCGGCGACCCGCGCCGCCGTCTCGCGCGCCGAAGAGCGCCCGCCGCCGCGATAGTCTCGCAGCCCGTATTTCTGGAAATAGGTGATGTCGGCATGGCCGGGCCGGAACTTCTGGGCGATGTCGCCATAGTCCTTGGACCGCTGGTCGGTGTTCTCGATCATCAGCTGGACCGAGGTGCCGGTGGTCCGCCCCTCGAACACGCCTGACAGGATCTTCACCGCATCGGGTTCCCGCCGCTGCGTGGTGAACTTGTTCTGCCCCGGCTTGCGCTTGTCCAGCCATTGCTGGATCTGCGCCTCGTCGATCGCAACGCCCGGCGGCACGCCGTCCACCGTTGCCCCCAGCGCGGGACCGTGGCTTTCGCCCCATGTGGTGACGCGAAACAGATGTCCGAAGGTGTTCAGGCTCATGGCGGGCTCCCCTTGATCGGGCAGGGGTTACCGCGCGTCGTGCCGCGCCTCAAGGGGTTTCCGGCTTGCCACTGTCCGGCCCCAGCCCTAGGGTGCCGCTTACCTCGGGGTGGCAGGGCGCCGGCCTCGACCCGGCGGGTCCGTTCCGCCGGTCTGGCCAAGCAAGACCTGCCTGAGATTTGCGTAAGCGCATCAACCCGTTGAACCTGAACCGGTTAACACCGGCGGAGGGAAGGTGAGCGCCGCGCGACAGCGGCCAAGCTGATCCCTCTCGCCGCAAATCTGGAGGATGCCATGAAGGCACCGATATTTGCCGCGGGACTGTTTCTTGCCACGGGCGCACTGGCGCAAGACAATGTCCTGACCGTCTATGCGGGCGACTACGTCGTGTCCGAATGGGGCCCCGGCCCGCGCATCGAGGAGCTCTTCGAGGCGCAATGCGGCTGCGACCTGCAATTCAAGCCCGGCGACCTCTTGCCCCGGCTGATGCTGGAGGGCGAGCGGACAGAGGCCGACGTGGTCTTTGGCCTGAACACCGACGTGACCAAGCAGGCCCGCGAAAGCGGCCTTTTCGCGCCGCACGGGGTGGACCTTTCGGAGCTGATCCTGCCCATCGACTGGACCGACGACGTCTTCCTGCCGTTCAACTACGGCCACACGGCTTTTGTCTACAACGCTGAGCTGACCCAGCCGCCCGCCTCTTTCGACGCGCTTCTGAACGCGCCCGACGATCTGCGGCTTGTGATCCAGGACCCGCGCACCTCGATCTCCGGCCTTGCGCTGGTGCTCTGGGTGCAGTCGGTCTACGGCGACGGGGCGCAGGCCGCCTGGGAAAAACTGGCACCGAAGATCGTCACGGTGACAAAGGGCTGGTCGGAAAGCTACGGTCTGTTCACCGACGGCGAGGCGGACATGGTGCTGTCCTACACGACTTCGCCCGCCTATCACATCATCGCCGAGGAGGACACGACCAAGAAGGCGGCGATCTTCCCCGAAGGCCACTACTTCATGGTCGAGCTGGCCGCCAAACTCGCGGGCACCGACCAGCCCGAACTGGCGCAGCAGTTCATGGACTTCATCCTGACCGAGGACTTCCAGTCGATGATCGCCACCGGCAACTGGTCGATCCCCGCAGCCCTGCCCAAGGAGAAGTGGCCCGAGGGCTTCCAGCAACTCGACCTACCGGAGAAGGTGCTGTTCTATTCCGAGGACGAGGCGGCGGATCTGCGGGACGAGGCCATCGAGGCATGGCGCGCCGGTCTGTCGCAGTAGTCGCGGGCGCGGCCCTTGCGGCACTGACGCTGGGGCCGATCGCGCTGGTGCTTTGGCGCGCCGGGGGGCTGGGCGCGCTTGGCCCCGGCGACTGGCTGGCGCTGCGCTTCACGCTGGTGCAGGCGGTGCTTTCCGCCGGGGTCTCGGTCGCGCTGGCGGTGCCGGTGGCCAAGGCCTTTGCCCGCCAGCGTTTTCCGGGGCGCGGGCTGCTGGTGGCGCTGATGGGGGCGCCCTTCATCCTGCCGGTGATCGTCGCGGTCATGGGGCTGATCGCGGTCTTCGGGCGCAACGGGCTGGTGAACGGCGTGCTTTCGACGCTGGGCCTGCCGGTCTTCGACGTCTACGGGCTGCATGGCGTCGTTCTGGCGCATGTCTTTTTCAACCTGCCGCTGGCGACGCGCATGCTGTTGCAGGGCTGGCTGGCGATCCCGTCAGAGCGGTTCCGGCTGGCCGCCTCGCTGGGCCTTGGGCCGCGCGCGCGGGCGCGGGTGCTGGACTGGCCGATGATCCGCCGGGTCGCGCCGGGGGCCTTCGCGGTGATCTTCGTGATCTGCCTGACCTCCTTTGCCGTGGCGCTGACGCTGGGCGGGGGGCCGCGCGCCACGACGGTGGAACTGGCGATCTACCAGTCCATGCGCTTCGACTTCGACCTTGGGCGCGCGGCGGCGCTGGCATTGGTGCAACTGGCGCTGGGGCTGGGCGCGGGTGTGCTGGCGCTGAAAGCCAGCCGCGGGACGGGTTTCGGCACCGGGCTGGACCGGCCCCTGCCGCTGTCGGCGGGGGGCTTGGCACTCGGGCGTGGGACGCGGGTTGGCTGATCCTCGCGGCGGCCTTCCTGCTGGTGCCGCTGGCCACGGTCGTGCTGCGCGGGCTGCCGGGGTTGACCCAGCTTGGCCCCGACACATGGCGCGCGGCGGGGCATTCGCTGATGCTGGCGCTGGGATCGACCGCGCTGTGCCTGCTCTGGGCCTTGCCGCTGGCGACGCGCCGGGGCGAGTTGTGGGCGCTGTCCTCGATTGCCATCTCGCCGCTGGTGCTGGGCACGGGGCTGTTCCTGATGCTGCGGCCCTATGTGAACCCTTTTTCGATGGCGCTGCCCGTCACGGGGCTGATCAACGCGTTGATGGCGCTGCCCTTCGCCCTGCGCATCCTGACGCCAGAGGCCGAAGCGGTGGCGCGCGACTATGGCCGCCTCAGGGCCAGCCTGCGGATGACACCGCTGGCCCGGCTGCGGCTGGTCTGGCTGCCGCGCCTGCGCCGCCCGCTGGGCTTTGCCGCCGGGCTGACGGCGGCGCTGGCGATGGGAGACCTTGGCGTGATCGCGCTGTTTGCGGACCCGGACCGGGCGACGCTGCCCTTGCAGGTCTACCGGCTGATGGGGTCCTACCGGATGGAGGCGGCGGCGGGTGCGGCGCTGCTGCTGCTGATGTTCAGCCTCGGGCTGTTCTGGATCTTCGACAGGGAGGGCGCGTCGGTGCTGAGACTTGAGGACATCCGCCTGCCCATGGACCGGGGCGACCTGAGCGCGGATCTGGCGCTGGCCCCCGGCGCGCGCGTGGCCGTTCTGGGGCCGTCGGGGGCGGGCAAGTCGACCTTGCTGGACGGGATCGCCGGGTTCCGGGCGCCGGTCTCGGGCCGCATGACATGGGAAGGCCGCGACCTGACCCGCACCCCGCCCGAGGCGCGGCCGGTCTCGATCCTGTTTCAGGACGGCAACCTCTTTCCGCACCTGAGCCTTTTGCGCAACCTGACGCTGGCGCTGCGCCCCGATGGCCGCCGCCCCGGCGCCGAAGAGCGCGAGCGTGTCACGGGCGCGCTGAGGCGCGTCGGGCTGGAAGGCATGGCCGATCGCCTGCCGGGCACGCTGTCCGGTGGCCAGCAAAGCCGCGCGGCGCTGGCGCGGGTGCTGCTGATGGCGCGGCCCATCCTGCTGCTGGACGAACCCTTCGCGGCGCTGGGGCCGGGGATGAAGCGCGAGATGCTGGCGCTGGTGCAGGAGGTGGCCGAGGCACTGGGCGCGCTGACCCTGATGGTCACCCATGACCCCGAGGACGCCCGCGCCTTTGCCCGCGCGGTGGTGCTGGTGGCCGGGGGCAGGGCGCATCCGCCGGTGAAGACCGGGGCCTTCTTCGACAACCCGCCAGAGGCCTTCCGCGCCTATCTGGGCCAGTAGTCCGCCATTGCGCTTTGTCCGGCAGGGGCGGCGGACAGGATGAGAGCGGCAGGCTCCGCTCAACCGAGCGGGGCCGACAGGCCCGCCCGGCAGGGCGAGAGAGGCAGGGCGCTACCAGCAGGGAAGGACCGGCGAAGGTGCCGCAGGGCAGGACCCACCGGCACGCCCCCCAACAGGCCCGAACACGAAAAAGCCCCGCCGGATTGGCGGGGCTTTTCCTGTTTCGAAGCAGCGGAGCTTAGTCCTTGCGGTGCTTGATCGGGTACCAGAGGCGCTTGTTGACGAGGTACAGCAGCACCGACAGGACGACGAGGAAGAACACGCCGACGAAACCGGCCTGCTTGCGCTCCATCATCTTGGGTTCGGCGGTCCACATCAGGAAGGCCGCAAGGTCGGCGGACTCGTGGTGCAGGTCGTTGGCGTGGCCGTCGTCAAAGTCGACGTCCTCGCCCGCCAGCGGCGGCGCCATCGAGATCCAGCCGCCCGGGAAGGCGGTGTTCTCGTAGAGCGTTGCGCCTGCCTCGGTCTTGGTCTCGCCGGTGTAGCCGGTCAGCAGCGAGGCGATGTATTCCGCGCCGCCCATGCCGTTGAACAGCTGGCTGAGGCCGGTGCCGTAGGGGCCGTGGAAGCCCGCACGCGCCTTGGCCATCATCGACAGGTCCGGTGCGCCGACGCCGTTGTTTTCCGGGAAGTGGTCGGTCGGAACCGCCGTGCGGAAATCGTCCAGCTCGTCGTCGAAGACTTCGAACTGGCTGGCGTAGGCGATGACCTGCTCTTCGTTGTAACCCAGCGCTTCGAGGTCGCGCAGGGGAACGTATTTCAGGCCGTGGCAGGCCGAGCAGACCTCGGTGTAGACCTTGAGACCGCGCTGCAGCTGCATCTGGTCATAGGTGCCGAAGGGGCCTTCGAACGAAAACGCGAAGTCCTCGATGTGGGCTTCCCCTCCGGCGGCATAGGCGCCGCCGGTCATCAGGCCAAGGGCCGTCAGGGCCGAGAGGGTGAGTTTCCTGAACATCTCAAACGGTCCTTTCTCTTACTCGGCCGGGTTGACGGCGGTCTTGGTGCCGCCGGACTTCGCGTAATGCGCGTCGAAGTCGGCCTCGATGGTGTCGGGCTGGGCCAGCGGTTTCTCGATCACGCCAAGCAGCGGCAGGATCACCGAGGAAGTAGGCGAACCAATAGGCCGAGGCGATCAGCGAGAAGGTCGCATAGGGCTCTTCCGCGGGCATGGCACCCAGCCACATCAGCGCGAAGAAGTCGATGACCAGCAGCCAGAACCACCACTTGAACATCGGGCGATACCGGCCCGAACGCACCGAGGAGGTATCCAGCCAGGGCGCCAGCGCCATGACCGCGATCGCACCGAACATCGCCAGCACGCCGAAGAACTTGGCGTCGATGATGCCGCCGGTCACGAAGGACGCGATCTGCACGACCCAGACGTCACCGGTGAAGGCGCGCAGGATGGCGTAGAAGGGCAGGAAGTACCATTCCGGCACGATGTGCGCGGGGGTCACCAGCGGGTTCGCCTCGATGTAGTTGTCGGGGTGGCCCAGGTAGTTCGGCATGAAGCCGACGATGGCGAAGAAGACGGCCAGGATCACCGCAAGGGCGAAGAGGTCCTTGATCACGTAGTAGGGCCAGAACGGAACGGTGTCCTTCTCGGCCTCGGCCTTCGAGCCGCGACGCACTTCGACACCGGTCGGGTTGTTGTTGCCCGTGGTGTGGAAGGCCCAGATGTGCACGGCAACCAGCGCCGCGATCACGAAGGGCAGCAGGTAGTGCAGCGAGAAGAAGCGGTTCAGCGTGGCGTTGTCCACCGCCGGTCCGCCCAGCAGCCAGGTCTGGATCGGCTCGCCGACCAGGGGGATGGCGCCGAAGAGGCCGGTGATCACGGTCGCGCCCCAGAAGGACATCTGACCCCAGGGCAGAACGTAGCCCATGAAGGCGGTGCCCATCATGCAGAGGTAGATCAGCATGCCGATGATCCAGGTGATCTCGCGCGGGGCCTTGTACGAGCCGTAGTAGAGGCCGCGGAAGATATGCGCGTAGACCGCGACGAAGAACAGCGAGGCGCCGTTCATGTGCAGGTAGCGGATGAAGTGCCCGCCGTTCACGTTGCGCATGATGTGTTCGATCGAGGCGAAGGCCAGATCGACATGCGGCGTGTAGTGCATCACGAGGATGATCCCGGTGATGATCTGCAGGGCAAGGCAGAAGGTCAGGATGATGCCCCAGATCCACATCCAGTTCAGGTTCTTGGGTGTGGGGATCATGATGGTGTCATAGAGAAGACCAACCACCGGAAGGCGGGTGTGCACCCACTTCTCGATGCCCGACTTCGGTTCGTAATGATCGTGCGGAATACCGGCCATTGTGCGCGCTCCTTAACCCAGAAGGATGGTCGTATCGTCGAGGAACTCGGCAGGCGGAACCGGCAGGTTCTGCGGCGCGGGTCCGCGACGGATGCGGCCAGCGGTGTCGTAGTGCGAGCCGTGGCAGGGGCAGAACCAGCCGCCCTGGCCGCTGTCCAGCGCGAAGTCGCCGGCATTGCCGATCGGCACGCAGCCAAGGTGGGTGCAGACGCCCATCATGACCAGCCAGGGGCTGTCGGCGCCCGGCTCTGCGCCCGGCGGCAGCAGGCCGCGGTTCGCATCCGAGGCGTCAGAGCCCGCGGGAATGTTGGCGTTGCGGGCATCTGTATCGACCAGCTCGGACATCTCGACGCCCTTGGCGGCCTCGATTTCCTCGGGGGTGCGAAGGCGGATGAAGACCGGCTTGCCCAGCCACTTGACCGTCAGCTGCGTGCCTTCGCCGATGCCCGAGACGTCGACGCGGATCGTCGACAGGGCGCGCACGTCGAGTAAGGGGTTCATCTGATTGACGAGCGGCCAGACCGCCGCGCCCGTGGCGACTGCCCCGGCGCCTGCGGCGGCATAGTAGAGGAAGTCCCTACGGGTGCCTTCGTGGGTATCTGCGTTTGACACGAGGTTCTCTCCGTTTTTCTTGGGGCGCGTGAGACCCACAACAAAACCTGTAGCCGCAGAGAGATTCTGCGACCCGTTCCGGTGCCGGTGTGTAACGGCACGCTTGTATGTGGTAAAGAACACAAAAGCCTCGCTTTGGGCGCAGCGCGGATGTGTCGCGGTTGAAACACCCCCATGCGAGTGATTATGTCCGCGTGACACTCACTGGAGCGCCCTTCATGCGCAAACTGATTCTGACTTCGGCGCTTGTCGCCGCCTGCGCCGCCCCCGCGGCGCGCCGAGATGGAACTGTCGTTCTATTCCGGCTGGCAGACCTCGCCGCACAGCCGCGCCACCGGCACCTTGCCGGGCGGCGGCGACTACAATGCGCTGATCGGCTGGGAAGGCAATTCCTTCGAGATGCCGCCCTACTACGGCGTGCGCGGCACCTGGTGGCGGAGCGAGACGCTGGGCTTCGGTCTCGAATTCACCCACGCCAAGGTCTATGCCGACAAGGGCGACCGCGAGGCTCTGGGCTTCTCGGCGATGGAATTCACCGACGGCCACAATATCATCACCGCCAACGTGATGCGCCGCTGGCCGAACCAGTGGGGCGCCGCGACGCCCTATGTCGGCGGCGGCATCGGCTTTGCCATGCCGCATGTGGACGTGGAGCATCCGAACGGCAAGACCTTCGGCTATCAGGTCACCGGACCGGCGGCACGCGCCACGGCGGGTGTGAGCTATCCGATCAACGACCGCTTCTCGGTTTTCGGCGAATACCAGTTCACCTATTCGTGGAACGAGGCGGATCTGGACGGCGGCGGCTCTTTGAAGACCGACATCAAGACCAACGCGGTCAACTTCGGCCTGTCGCTGAACTTCTGACCGGGCGGGGCGCGCGCGCCCTGTGATGTGACGCCGGGGCGCGGGCCTCGGCGCACGCGCTGGCCTGATCGGGTGAGCTCGGCGGGCGGGCCACAACTCAGGCAGCACGCGCAGGGCGCGACCCATACCGCCCTGCGGTTGGGTGGGTGTGCAGCCCACCCCCTGTTTTCAGCCCTGCGGCGCGGTTGCGACCATCGAGGGCCGGGCCGCGAAGCCTTCGAACCATTTCGCCAGCGTGGCGTGCCCGGCGCGCCAGTCGCGGTCGCCGTGGCGGAAGTCGATATAGGCCAGCGCGCAGCCGACCGAGATATGCCCCATGGTCACCGGTCCGGACAGAACGCCCATCCACATGGCCTCCAGCGCGCCCATGGTGCGGTCGGCCTTGGCCCATTGCGCCTCGATCCAGTCCTCGAACTGCTTTTCCTGCGGGCGCAGGCGCATCTCGTAGGACATGGCAACGGTCGAGATCCATGATGCCGTCGCCGGTGGCCTCCAGCGTCAGCACGTCCCAGAGCCGCGAGGCGGGGTAGAGGTTCGCCCCGGCCCGGTCGTCGAGAAAGCGGCAGATCACCCGGCTGTCATACAGCGTCGGGCCGTCGTTTCGTTCCAGCGCCGGAATGCGGTAGGTGGGATTGGCGGCCAGCACGCGCGGGTCCGGGTTCAGCGCCGTCGTGGTCACCTTGACCATCTCGACATCGTCCTGCTGCCCGGTCTCGTGCAGGGTCACGCGGACCTTGCGGACAAAGGGCGATGCGTCGGATTGCAGCAGTTTCATGGGCCGTTTCCTCCCGGGCTTTGGCGCGCGCACAGTCGGACGGGGACCGGGGCGCGTCAAGAGGCGGCGAAGGCCGGTGACGGGGCCGGACCGGACCGCGTCACGCCTTGGGGTGCGTCGCCTCGTAGACCTTCATCAGGTGGACCTCGTCGACCGCCGTATAGGCCTGCGTGGTGGACAGCGAGGCATGGCCCAGCAGTTCCTGTATCGCGCGCAGGTCGCCGCCCGCGCCCAGCAGATGCGTGGCAAAGCTGTGGCGCATGGCGTGCGGCGTCGCCGTGGCGGGCAGGCCAAGCTGCATGCGGGCCTGTTCCGTCGCCTTGGCGATCAGGCGCGGGTTCAGCGGCCCGCCGCGCGCGCCGCGAAACACCGCCGCGTCCGGCTCCATGGGGTAGGGGCACAGGGCCAGATAGCTCTCTACCGCGCGCCGCGCCACCGGCAGGACCGGCACGATGCGCTCTTTGCGGCCCTTGCCGAGGATGCGCAGCGACTCGCCCAGCGGCAGGTCGCGCCCGGTCAGCCCCAGCGCCTCGGAGATCCGCAGTCCGCAGCCGTAAAGCAGGGTCACCACCGCCATGTCGCGCGCGCTTTGCCAGGTTGTCTGCGACTGCATCCCGACGGTGTCGATCATCGCGCGGGCGGCGTCCTCGGTCAGCGGGCGGGGCAGTTTCTTCTGGAACTTCGGCGCCCGGGCGGACAGCACCGCCGTCGGCTCGAACCCTTCGCGCTGCGCCAGCCAGCGGTAGAAGCTCTTCACCGCCGACAGCTTGCGCGCGACCGACCGGGCCGCCAGCCCCTCGCGGCGCAGATGCGCCATCCAGGCCCGCATGTCCGGGGTGGTGACGCGCGCCAGCGGCGCCAGCCCCTGCGGTTCGGCGTGATGGGCGGTCAGGAAGGCGACGAATTCCACCGCGTCGGCGCGATAGGCCTCCAGCGTGTTGGCGGAGGCGTTCCTGAGCGCCTTCTGGGCGTCGAGCCAGCCGGACAGGGCGTCACGGGCGGCGGGGGAAATGGTCAGGGTCATGGCAGGGTCCTTAGCGCGCGGCGCGGTCCAGAGCGGGTCCCCCGAAACCGGGCGCGGGGCAGGGCGCGCCCGGGTCGTGCGTATCAGCCAAGCCAGCGGCGCATGGCGCGCTCGAAGACACCGGCGAAGAAGGCCAGCAGGTCGGTGCCCTGCTGCGGCGTGAACTGGTGCGGATCCTCGGACCCCATGACCAGCAGGCCGGGCAGGCGGCCCGGGCCGAAGTCCAGCTTCAGGCAGGCCTCGGAGCGGATCCAGCTGCCGTCCTCGCCGTAGATGCGGGGGTCGCCGCGTTCGACCTGCCGCAGCGTGACCGTCCGCACCGGGGCCGAGCGGCCCTCGGATACGAAGCGGTCGGCAAAGCCCGGCGCGGCCACGGTCAGCACCTCGCCGAGACGGTCGACCACGGTGTCGTTGCCGTCCTGCGCGGTTTCCAGCACAAGGCGGATGCGGTCGACGCGCAGGATCTGCGCGACCTCGCCGCCAAGGTCCTTCAGGAAGGGTTCGAACTCCAGCGGGTCCAGCATGCGCAGCACGGCGCGGTGGATCTGGTTGGTCCCGGCAAGGTTCTCGTAGGCGGCGGCGATGACCGAGCGGTGCGTATCCTCCAGCCGGTCGAGCCGGGTTTCCAGCCGCTCCATGGCGATGCCGCGCAGGTCGACGATATTGCCGCCCATGGCGCGCTCGTTGGCCGAGATCAGCGCCTGCATCAGGTCCTTGTCGTCCAGAATCATGTCCGGACGCGAGATGATCGACTCGCGAAGGGACTCCTCGATTCGCTTGGTACTGGTCATGTCGGTCCTGTGTGCTGCGCTGCTCGCCCCGGCGACATTGTTGCGCCGGCTACCATTTTTGGTTTCATCCTGTTTGGCCCCCGCTGCGGTCCCCTGTCAAGGCAATCCGCCCGGCGGGGCGGACGGCGCCACGCAGGCGCGGAGGTTTGGACACGCCCGCGTTTCGTGGCAATGTGGGCGGAGGAGGAGCCGCCATGCCACAGATTTCAGCCCAGAGCAGCCACCAGACCGTCCTGACCACCTTCGAGACAAGCCCGGGCAATTGCCAGGACCTGCTGGAGGCCCTGCAAGAGGCTTATTCGGGCTTCATCTCGCAGCAGCCCGGCTTTATCGCGGTCGGCCTGCATGTGAACGACGCCCAGACCCGGATCGCCAATTATTCCCAGTGGGAGCGGCGCGAGGATTTCCTTGCCATGCTGCGATCCGACCGGATGCGAGAGACCAACCGGCGGCTCAACACCCTGTGCCGCAGTTTCGAACCGGTGCTCTACGAGGTGGCGGCGACCTTCTGACGCCCGCGCGGCTGCCCCGCCGACAGGCGGTCAGGCGGCGATGACGGCGTCCTGAGGGCGGGCGGCAAGGCGGAACCCGGCGCCGCGCACGGTTTCGATGTCCGGGCAGTCGGCCACGGCGGCCAGTGCAGGCGCGCAGGTTGCAGATATAGACGTCGAAGACCCGCGGATCGGGCTCTTCCTCCAGCCCGTAGATGTGGCTCAGCAGCGCGGCGCGGGTCACAAGCCTGCCGGGACGCAGGGCGATGTATTCCAGCAGCTCGTACAACTTCGGGCTCAGCTTCATCGGGCAGTTCAGCACATAGGCCTGACGGCGGTTCAGGTCGAGCCGCAGGGCGCCGTAGTCGATCTGCGGCTGGGGCAGGCCATGGGCGCGCCGCGCCACCGCCTCCAGCATGACCACCGCCTCTTCGAGGGGCCGGTCGGTGGCGATGACCGTGTCGGCCCCGGCCTCCAGCCACAGGGCGACCTGCGCGGCAGAGGCCCCGCGCGCGATCAGGACGATGGGCATGCCGGCCGCCGCGCGCCGCAGGATCGGCAGCGACAGGCCATGCGGGCCGATCTGGCCGGCGCCGAGGATCAGCAGGTCGGCGCCGCCAAGGCCGAGGAAATGCGGGATGTCCTCGATCCGGTCGGTCCGCGTCAGCAGGGTGCCGGTGCCGAGGATCCGGGCGGCGAGGCTCATAAGGGTCCAGTCGGTTTCTGCGATCAGGTAGCGCATTCGTCGATCCTCACGCTCTGAGGCGGGGCCAGCGGCGACCCGGGCGGGCCACGCGCATGGCGGTCTCGGGTCCGGGGTTCCGGCCTTCTGGCGGTGCGGACCGTTGCGGCGCATTCTGTCGCTGGGCCAGAGGGGTAGCGGCGAAATGTGGTCAGACTGTGACAGCCCCGCTGCGCGCGCCCTCTGTAGGGGGCAGAACATCCGGCGCATTTGACCGGCTTTGTCCGTGTCGCTCTTGTCTGCCGGGCCGACAGGAGGCCCGGTCTTTGTGCGCCAGCCGCAAGAGCCTGTGCGCGGGCGGCGTTGACTTCATCCGCGCCCTGACCACCTTTGCGCCATGACCGACGATCTTGACCTTCTCAGCCGCGAGGGCCTTCCCGAGGCGCTGCGCATCCTTCTGGCCGACTACCCGCGCACGGGCTGGCAGGCGCATCCGAATTTTGCCGGGCTGGTCGAGTTCTGGCTGGACCGGCACATGATGTTCCGCCGCCTCTGCGACGCGCTGCGCAGCGATGCCGAGCAGGCGGTGGACGGGCGTCTGGACCCGCAGGCCATGCAGGGGCGCCTGTCGCGCTACGGCGGGATGCTGGTGCAGCAGTTGCACGGCCACCACCAGATCGAGGACATGCATTATTTTCCCGTGCTGGTGAAACGCGAGGCGAGGCTGGAGCGCGGCTTCGAGATCCTCGACCGCGATCACCACGCGCTGGACGGGCTGCTGGAGCGGTTCACCCGCTCTGCCAACGGTGTCCTGCAAGGCCGGACCGAAGCCGGGGCCTTCCAAGAGGAAGTGGTGTCGTTCGAACGCTTCCTGAACCGCCATCTGGAAGACGAGGAAGAGCTGATCGTTCCGGTCATCCTGCGCGACGGTGCCGAGGGGCTGCACTAGGGGCGCGCGCCCCGGCGCGATGCGGCTGTTCGGACGGCGGTTCGACACTCAGACGTCAGCGGCCAAACATTGCGTTTGAAACGTGGAACTTCAGCCGGACGCGTGGCAGCATCGGGATGGGGACGGGTCCCGCAGGGGCGGGTCGTCAAAGGCGCCACCGGGTTGCCGCATATCGTCGAGGGCCAAATGAAAAGACGCAATGTGATACTGGCCTTGCCGAGTTTTGCCGCCCTGCCAAGCTGGGCACAGCCGCAGGGGGATGCCTGGAGCCAGTGGAAGGCGGCGTACCTCGCGGACGACGGGCGCGTGGTGGACAATGGAAACCGCGGGATCAGCCATTCCGAGGGGCAGGCCTACGGGCTTGTGCTGGCGCAGGCCCTGGGCGACCGCGCGGCCTTTGACCGGATCGAACGCTGGACCCGGGCCAACCTTGCGGTGCGGTCCGATGGGCTGCTGGCCTGGCGCTGGCCGGTGCGGGGGCCGGACGACCTGAGAGTGGCGAGCGACGGCGACCTGCTGCGCGCCTGGGCGCTGCTGCGCGCCACCCGGGATTCCGGCTGGCGGGACCATGCGGACAAGCTTGCGCAGATTTGCCGGGCCCTTGTCGCAGAGTGCCTGGTCCCCGACCCGCGAGCGCCCGACGAGCTGCTGCTGCGGCCCGCGCTTCACATGACGGCCACGCGCGACTCCGTCATCGTGAATCCCTCGTATTACATGATCCGGGCGCTGATCGAGCTGGGCGAGGCCACGGGCGCGGACGAACTCTTGCGCACGGCGGCCCATGGCGAGCGTCTGCTGCAGGATCCGGACGCCCTGCGGGACTGGATCAACGTCACGCCGCAGGGCATCGAACCCGCGCCGGATCTGTCGACCGCCTTCGGCTGGGACGCGCTGCGCATTCCGCTTTACCTTTTCTGGTCCGGGCGCGCGGACCATGCCGCACTGGAATTCGCCGGCACCCGTTTCGCGGCGGCCACCCTGGACCGCCATGTGGCGACGGTGACCGACCCCTCGGGGAGGATGCTGGAGCAAAGCGATGCGGCGGGCTTTCGGGCCGTGGCGGATCTTGCGGCAGGCAGGCCGCCGACCGCACCGCGCCCCGGTCAGGGGTATTATGCCGATACGCTTGCGCTTCTGGCGCAGGTCGCCTGGCGCGAAGGGGGATGATCGCCACCCCGTAACGCCTTGGTGCCCGCCACAGATTCCCGAAGAAGGGGTCGCTTTCCAATCCGATCAGCAATACAACCCAAGGCAGAGTAACTGTGGGAGGGGAGACCCAGCATGAAATTGCTACGTCTGATGCTCAGCATCGTGCTGATTGCGGGTGCCCTGTGGGTCATTGTCATCGAGCAAATGGCCGGGGCGAGTGCAAATGCCTTCGTCAATGCGCCGATGGTGACCATTCGCGCCAATACGTACCGGTGATCTCAGCCTGCCCGACACTCCTTTCGGTGCGCGGGTTCACAAGGGAGAGATCATTGCCACGATTGACGATCCGCTGGTCGATACCGTTCGGCTGAACGACCTGCGGATGGAGCGGGCGTTCACCGAGGCAGAGATTGCCCGCATCGAGGACGACCTGAACAGCACCCGGGACATGCAGAACAGCCTGTTGGCGCGTTCGGAAACGTTCCGCGCCGCGCGGCTGAAGGAACTGACCACCCGTCTCGAACATGCCCGCCTGCGGCTTGCCATCCTTGAGGGCGGCGATCTGCCGGAGAACATCGATCAGGACGTGCTCTCGCTGGTTGGCGAACTGCCGGGCCGCATTCCCATGGAGCCGGGGCTGGCGCCCCTTGTCCTCGATCACGCGCGCGAACGCGTCGAGGTGCTGGAGATCGCCCTCGCAACAGCGCAGGACGGTGTGTTTCTTGGCGACGGCTACAACGATTCACCCAATGCCGAGCAGCGCGCAACAGAGCTGGAAGGCGCCATCCTGCAGCTTGAGAACGCGCTTGCAGAGGCGAAAAGCAGACTGAACGCGATAACCACGCGAAGCCAGCGCGAGAACCTGCGTGTGAACACCGCCAATGGCGGTGAAATCGCCTCGCCGGTCAACGGGCTGTACTGGGAGCTTCTGCAAGCCGATGGCGTCAACGTCCAGCGGGGCGATCCGATCCTCAGGCTGGTGAACTGTGACGCAACCTTTGTGTCGCTCTCCGTGACGGAACGGATTTTCAACTCGCTGCAAATCGGCGAGCCCGCCTCGTTCCGCCTGACCGGCAGGGAAAAGGTCTACGAGGGCACGGTGGCCCGTCTGGCCGGTGCGGGGGCGGAAAGGATTTACCAGAACCTTGCCGTGTCGCCTTCGACGAAGCACCTCGAACGCTATGACGTATCCCTTTTGGTGCCGGAGCTGACCGCCGACAGCGAGCGCGGCTGTTCTATCGGTCGCACCGGGCGTGCCTTCTTTGACGAGCGCCCCCTCGATTGGGTCCGGGCCCTGCTGAACTGATGCTGCCCTTTCCGCATCTCGGGGAACTGGGCTCTGCCGCCATGCATCTGCTTCTGGTGATCGGTGTCGGGTCTTTGATGCCCTTTGTCATCGATTCCCGGCGGCCCCGGCACCGCGCGCTGCTGCTGGGCATCGCGGGTCTGCTTGCCCTGCGGTACATGTGGTGGCGCGCGACACAGACGCTTGCGCCTGCCGAGCTCAGTTTCGACATGGTTGGAAGCTGGCTGCTTTTTGCCCTCGAAGCCTTTTCGGTTCTGGGGTCCTTGAGTGCCTTCGTGATCCTGTCGCGCTACAAGCTGCGCAGCAAGGAGGCCGACGCCCATGCTGGTTGGTGGGGAGAGCGGGATCCGCGGGTCGCGATCCTGATTGCGACCTACAACGAAGACAGGGACGTGCTGGAACGAACCATCGTCGGCGCCAAGTTCCTGCGGCATCAGAACAAGGAAATCATCGTTTGCGACGACAATCGGCGGGATTGGCTGCGCGACTTCTGCGCCGAGCTGCAGGTGCGTTACATGTGCCGCCCGACCAACGAGGGCCAGAAGGCCGGGAACATCAATCACGCGCTGGACCGGTTGGCCGAGGATGCGGTTCCGCCTGACTTCGTCGCCGTGCTCGACGCCGATTTCGTCCCGCACCGGGGCTTCCTGTCGCGGTCCCTTGCGCTGTTTCACGACCCCGAGGTCGGACTTGTCCAGACGCCGCAGCATTTTTTCAATCAGGATCCGATCCAGCACAACTTCAATCTGGGGCGGTCCTATCCCGACGAACAGCGGTTCTTCTTCGACCACATGCAGCCCTCGCGCGATGGCTGGGGCATTGCCTTTTGCTGCGGCACATCCTCTGTGGTCCGCTGGACCGCGCTGCGCGAGATTGGCGGGTTCAACACCGAGTCCGTCACCGAGGACTTCATGCTGACGCTGGCGCTGCAAAACGCGGGCTGGCGGTCCGTCTACCTGGCAGAGCCGCTGTCCGAAGGGCTGGCACCGGAGGGCCTGAAAGAATACGTCACGCAGCGCGCGCGCTGGTGCCTTGGCCTGATGCAGATTGCACGGTCGTCGCTGGGACCGCTGTCGGCCAACAACCTGCGCCTGCGCGACCGCTGGAGCGTGGTGGATTCGATCCTCTACTGGACAACCACCTATCCGTTCCGCATCGCGGCCATCGTATTTCCGCTACTGTACTGGTTCTTCGACGTCGTCGTCGTGAATGCGCGGTTGCCCGATGTGATCAGCTATTTCGGCGCCTATTACCTTTGGGTCCTGTTCACGCTGAACTTCCTGACCCGTGGCATGGTCGTGCCGATCCTGAACGATGTCAGCCAGCTTCTGGGGGCGATCCCGATCACCCGCGCCGCCTTCACGGGATTGTTCAAGCCGCATGGGCACCCTTTCTCGGTCACGGCAAAAGGCGGAGACCGGTCACGGGTCGTGGTGCAGTGGCGCCTGATGATGCCGTTCCTGATCGGCTTCGTTCTGACGCTTGCCGGGTTGCTTCTGGGCATCGTCTTCGACCACTACGCGACCTTTTCCGCCGGCGACGGAAAATGGGTCATCCTGTTCTGGAGCCTGTACAACCTGGCCGTGCTGGCCGTGACCTGCCTTGCCTGCATCGAGCGCCCGCGCAAGGAACTTCATGTCAGCGACAGGCCGGAACGCGCGGTCTTTTGGAAGGACGGGGAGCAGCACGACCTGTGGATCACCTCGCTGACAATGGACACGGTGCGCATCCGCGGCCTGAAAATCCCGGTTCAGGCGCGCGGTCAGCTGCTGGTCGAGGACATCCCCGGGCCGATTGAAACCTATGCGATTGCCGAAGTGTCGGACGGTCTGCGCCTTCAGCTCCTGCCGACGGATGCGCAACGGGAAGCCTTGTTCGTGAAGTTCTACGCGGAAGGCCACGAGCCCGGGGTGACCGAGGTCAGGCTCAAGCGGCTGACCCGGGACATCGTTCGGGGCTTCGGTATCTGGCGCAGCTGACGCGCCTAGTAGGTGTTGACGGACAGCCCGACGAAGACCTGCTGCGCGTCAAAGCGGTAGCCCGCGCGAAGGCGGACAGGCCCCTCGTCGTCGAGGCGATAGTTCACCGCGACGGCCTGCTCGGAATAGGTCTCGCTGCCACCCGCCGTCAGGTCGACCGACAGGCCCGACGCATTGCCGAACTGGGCCAGCGCGAACCAGTCGTTCTGGTAGGTATTGTACTGGGCCGACAGGAACATGAACCCGAAGTCGGTTGGCTGATAGCGCTCCACGATCACCTTGCCGCCCAGCGACCAGCCGTCCGTGTCGTCACTGCGGCCAAGGCTGGGCCCGATCTTGACCGTCGCGATGCTCTCTAGGACGAAATCGCGCGTGACATGGAGGCCGGCGCTCCAGCCGCTGTCATAGGTCGAGTAGTTGGCGCCGAAGCTCATCTTGCCGCGTGTGGTCGCCAGCACGGAATCCGACGTCTCCGGGCCCAGGTCAAACTGCAGAAAACTGCCATCGGCCCCTGCTTCGAGGCTCGACAGGCAGAGCAGGGGAAGGGCCAGTACGATCGGTCTTGTCATGTTGGGCTTGGTCCGTCTGATGTATCGGGGGAAGGCGGGGGTGGCCCGCGCCGCGTGTCGGGGTCCGCTCATTTCTGTCCGCTTGTCTGCTTGGGCTGCCACGTGGCGTCCTGCGGTTGGTCCGGGGCGTCGCCCTCGTTCGTACTGGGGCCGCCGCCACCCTCCCCGCCATCCCGCAGGGAAGGGGTGTCCCGGCCCGCTTTCCGTTTCTGAAGCAAGGCCAGGGTGCCCTGAATTCGCGTAAGGGCCTGTGACAGTGTGATCGCCTCGCGAGAGCTTCGGCTCTCGCGGGGATAGCTGAATTCGCCCTCGGCCATGGCCGCGGCGGTGCCGACCAGATCCTCGATGGGACGCAGGACAATACGGGCAGCGATCAATGTCACGATCAGCACGAAGCCCGCCGCGAGTGAGACGGCAAGCACAGAGGTCCTTAGCAGTTGCGGCATCACGTTGATCAGGCTGCTGGTGTCCAGCACGGCAAAGACCCGCCAGCCGAAGTCGGGCAGATCGTCGCTGATGAAGTTGGGAGAAAACGCATATAGCCCGTCCGTCTGGTCGAGCAGGTAGAAGTTGCCGGCCAGATCGCGACCCAGCCCGGCCTGCGCCACGGCGGCCTCGGGAAGGCTGCGCGCCACGTCCCGGGTATCCACCAGCGTCTCGCCCTCGCGATTTTGCACGACCACGTCGATTTTCAGCTGTTCACGCGCAAGCGTGAGAAAGTTCTCGACCCAATCCATCCGCAGGCTGTAGACCAGCACGCCCGTGACCTCACCGCTGTCCTTGTCCCGAACCGGGGTCGAGAGATTCAGCAGGGACTGCTGAAGGGAATTGCTGGCATAGACATTCCCGACACTGGGATGGCGGAGGCCCTCGCGGTACCAGCGGCGCTGGCTGACGTCCTCTCCTTCACGCGCACGGCCCGAGCCGGACAGAATGCGACCGTCCAGATCGGCGACACCCGCCCAGGCGACCTGTCCCCCGGCCTGCGGCACGGCATCCATGAAGTCATTGGTCTCGGACTTGCTGGCATTGCTGATATTGCCTGCCACGGCGTGAAGGCTTCCCCATTCACGCTTCAGGGCCGTGTTGAAGCTGAGGGCGACCGCGTCAGCGCCGCGCAGGACCACGTCATGCCGCAGGTGTTGCTGCGCCAGGGTGCTGCGTTGCGTGACGATAAAAGCCACGAACAGGGCGGCACAGAGCACGGATAGCAGAAGGGCTGTCGCGATCCAGGTGATGGCACGGGGCGACGGGTTTTTCTGTGCTCTGCGCATTCTGCGTTTCCTCCTTGACGCCTGCCTAGAAAGTCCCGCCCTAAATCAACCCTGGGGCGAAACTTTGGAGTGAGGCAAATCTGTGTAAAGGCGTTCCATTCTGAAGTGGGGATATGACGGGCCGGCACAGGCCGAGATCGGGTTGGCCATTTTCTTGCGGCACCAAAGACCCTTGTTCAGAGGCGTTGCGTGGCTGCCGCCCCTGTACCCTACATCGATCGGCTGTGAGGTTCGAGGCCAATGCTGGCGCGTTCTGCAATTTTAAGCTGATTGTGCATTTGCGGCCTCTGCGGCCACCGCCACGTCCTGTCACGGGGCGTCGACGTGCCGGTTCTGGCGCGAGAGCCGATTGTGAAAACCCGCGCGCCCGCCGGCCTTTCTGTGCCCGGTCCGTCTGCGCGATGTCAGAGCCAATGTACCATAAGTTTGCACAGCCGGATGGTTCCGGATCGCAGTGCCTTGTATATTCACCAGCCACTTCAATGTGTTGCCGGATGTCGTTTTTTCGCCGCAAGGCATAGGCATGCACGATGACCTGCCACCTGCCAGGTTATGATGAAGGCTGCGCCAGACATGGGTTGTCGCTTCCGCGATCCAGCGAAGCTCCGCATGAAGCGCCGCCGCGATCTCGTCGATATGATGCGCCGAGCGCAGGTCGAATGTATCGGCACCGTCGCGGCATCCTTCCAGCATCGCGCGGTCTTCTTTGGAAAGTCGGGTTGGCTCGACTTCCATCAAACGGCGGCGGTGGGTCAGCGTCGCGAGCGAAGCTTGCGGGCACTGTTTTGCTGCGCTGACGGCTTGCGTGGTCCTGGGCTTCCGTGACGAACTTGTCCCACAGGGCATCCTTCCATGCCTTCGAAAGGGGCACGGCATCAAACCGTGGGAGCAAACATCTAGCCCCCGGGGGCGCCTGAAAATCTGGGCAAAACGCTCCTGACCGGTGAGGGGGCCGACGTTTTCATGCGCGGCCAATTGGAGAAAAAGCCCCCCTGAAGTAAGGCTTGAGTGCATCTTTGAGCCGCAGGAGCCCGGAGGCGGTTATCGCGGCGGCATGGCACGACACGCGAATGTCAGGGCGTCCTGGGCCGGGGGAGAGAGGGTCTCGCGGCGGTAGGCCGCGCATACTTCCAGCGGGGCAGGGCGGCGTTCAACGGTGATCCGGACCAATTGGCCGCTTGCCAGTTCCTGCTGGACCGCATGCTCCGGCACAAGTGCCAGGCCCATGCCGTTCACCGCAAGGCGTATCATCATAAAGAGGCTGTCTGAGTGGGCGAAACGATGGTGCCGTCCTGGGCCGAAGGCCGGGGTACGGGTGCTGTCGTGAATCGGGGATTCCCAGTTGTAGCCGATGATGGGGGAGCGGGAGAGGGCCTCGTCGTCGAGCCTGTCGCCATAGCGGGAAGGGGCACCGACCCAAATCATGGGGAACTTCCCCAGCGGGGTTAGCTTCAGGTCGGGGTGCGGCGTATCGGTCGAGAGGATCGCAAGGTCGAGCTGACCGGTCGCGAGGTGCTTGAGCAAGGTCGCGCTCTGGTTCACTTCGATCTCCAGCCGCAGGGCGGGATGCTGCGCCTCCGGGTGGTCGACCAGGGCCATCAGCCAGGTGGCGGCCACAGGCCCGTTGGCTCCTAGCCGCAGTCGGCTCGCCCGGGATTGCGGTGCATTTTGGAAGGAGAGGTCGTCGGTCAGGCGAAGCACCTGGCGTGCGTAGTCCAGCAACTCTTCGCCCTGCGGAGTAAGGCAGAGGCCCGCATCGCGCAGCATCAGGGGCACGCCCAGCTCGTCCTCCAGCCCGCGGATCCTGGCCGAGACGGTGGGCTGCGAAATGTTCAGCACCTCTGCCGCCTTGCGGAAGCTGCCGAGGCGATTGACCCAGTAGAAGGTGCGCAGGCTGTGGATCTGCATGGGGGCTCCGCATTGATCGAAAAATTCTATCGGATGGATCAGTCAATTCAAGTGGACCGCTGATGCTTGTCTGTTGCGTGATAGGGAAAACGAGTTGGAGATCCCATGACCTATTCACTTGCCGCCATGCCCACCGCGATCTCTGCCGAAAGGCTGAAACGGCTGGCCCGGTTCGAAACCGTCCTGCTGGGGCATTTCCTGGATCGCGGGGTGATGGAGCCGGGGGTCCGGCCCGTGGCGCCGGTGCCGCGTCTTGCGGGCACCGCGGTGACGCTTTGCCTGCCCGGGCTCGATTCCACGCTGTTGCACCATGCCGCAGGTCTGCTGAGGCCGGGGGACGTGCTGGTGATAGACCGGCGCGGCGACAGGCAAGCGGCCTGCCCGGGCGGTGGCGTGGCCCGGGCGATCCGCAATGCCGGGGCGGTCGGGGTGGTGATCGACGGCTGCCATACCGATACCCGGGAGCTGGCCGAGCTTGGCTTGCCGGTCTTCAGTCGCGGGGCGGCGGTGCTGACCACGCGATTGACCGGGCAGGGTGGCGCCCTGAACTGTCCCGTCTCGGTCGGCGGCGTGCCGGTCCTTGCTGGCGACGCGATCCTCGCCGACGATCTGGGAGTCGTCAGCCTGCATGCCGCAGAGCTGGACGGCGTGCTGGCGCAGGCCGAGGCGCTTCAGGCGCTGACCGATCGCACCCTCGCCGGTGTGGCAGAGGGCCGTCCCATCGGAGAGATGTCGGGTGCAAGTGCCATGGTCGCCGCCCGGATCGAGGCGATCACCTGATGGGCGCGGCGGGGTCACAGGTAGACCAGGTCTTCGCCGCCCTCGGGGCCGGGGTGCGGGGGCTGGTCTATGACTACTCTCCGCTTCCCTTCAGCCCGGACCCGGCACGCTTTGTCCTGCCGGAGTTGATCGAGGCCCGCGGCAGCGCCGAGCAGCTGGTGGCCGACTGGTGTGGGCGGTCGCTTTACCGGGCCGATCCGGTGCAGGGGCGGGCGGCGCGCATGCTGCAACCCTTTGCCTGGAGCTATCATGCCGGAGAGCCCTCGCGCATCGCCGACGACCTCGAGCGGTACGGAGGTGGGCGAGGTGCGCGAGCGGCTTCTGTCCTGGGGGCTGGGGCGCGGCATGACGATGCCGTTGCACCTACCCGGGCGCGGCTTCGCCACGCTGACGGCCTTCGTGGAGGCAGAGGTGGGGGAGGCGGCGCTGGCGCAGTTTGCGGTGATGGCCCTTGGCTTGCAGGACCGGATCGGCGCCGCCCCGGCACGGGGGCCGCTGTCCCCGCGCGAGGCGGAGTGCCCGGGACATACCGCCGACGGGCTGTCGGCCAAGCAGATCGCCCATGTGCTGGGCCGGTCCGAAAGCATGGTGGTGAAGCACCTGCAGGCGGCGGCGGCCAAGCTGGGCGCGCGCAACCGCTCTCATGCGGCGGTGCTGGCCACCCGTCAGGGCTGGATCACCTGAACCGCCCGCTGGGCTGCCTCGCGCAGCAGGCCGACGTCGGAGGTGGAAGAGACCGAGGAGATGGCCCCGCGCGAAGAGGTCCCGCGCGGTTTCTCCGGGCAGGCAGGCGCCCCCCAGCATCTTGCCGCTGGCCAGGATCGCCGCCTCGGCCCGGCGCAAAGCGCCCGCCAGTTCAGGCGAGGCGAGGTCGCCGAAGGTGCCGTAGTCCGACGTCAGGTCCAGCGGGCCGAGAAACAGCAGGTCGATGCCGGGCACGGCTGCGATCTCGGGGATGGCCTCCAGCCCGGCGCGGCTTTCGATCATCACGGCCAGCAGCAGTCCGGCGTTCGCCCGCGCCGGGTGCTCTTTGTCGGTCCCGTAGGCTGCGGCCCGCGACACGGTGAATTGCGCCCCGCGGCGGCCAAGGGGCGCATAGCGGGCGGCCTCGGCGATGGCGCGGGCCTGCGCGGCGCTGCGCACGTCGGCCACCATCACCCCGTCGAAGCCTGCATCCAGCAGCGGCTTTATCGCTCCGGGGGATCCGTCGCGGGCGCGGGCCATGACGAAGGCGTCCGAAACAGAGCGGATCGCGCGCAACTCGTGCAGGGCGCCGGAAAGATCGAGCCGCCGCATGTTCGCGGTCGACGATCAGCAGGGGCAGCCCGGCACTGGCCATCACCTCTGCCACGTCCGGGGCTCCGAGGAAAAGGAAAGCGCCCGCAAGAGGCGTGCCGCCCAGCAGGGAGAGGCGCAGGGATCTGTCGGTAAGAGGCATCGTATCGCACCGTTTTCGCGGCAGGCTAGTGGCAGGGCCGGGGCGCGACAGCCTGCAAGATCTTGCAGCTTACGCGGCGGCGGCGGGTTCGCGAAGGATCTGGGAATGGAACGAGGGAGGGCAGCATGCCGCAGGAGATGATCAGCCAGGAGGGCCATTGCCCCTTTCGGGGACACCGGACCTGGTATCGCGTGACGGGCGACCTGCGCGTCGGCCCGCCGCCGCTGGTCGTCGTTCACGGCGGGCCGGGCTGCACCCATGACTACGTCGATGCCTACCGCGCCATCGCCGAAACCGGTACCGTGCCGTGGTGCATTATGACCAGTTGGGCAACGGGCGCTCCACCCACCTGCCCGACGCAGGCGCGGATTTCTGGACGGTGGAGCTGTTTCTGGAAGAACTCGATACGCTGCTGGATTACCTGGGTCTGCGCGACCGCTATTGCCTGTTGGGGCAAAGCTGGGGCGGGATGCTGGCGGCGGAACATGCGGTCCTGCAGCCGGAAGGCCTGCAAGGGTTGGTGATCGCCAATTCCCCCAGCTCTTTCCCGACCTGGGTCGAAGAGGCGCTGCGCCTGCGCCGCGAGCTGCCCGGCGGCGTGCATGAGGCCCTGCTGGCCCATGAGGCAACTGCCGATTTCAGCCATCCCGATTACCTCGCCGCGACCGAGGTTTTCTACCGCGCCCATGTTTGTCGTGCGGATCCCTGGCCGGCGGAGGTGGTGGCCACATTCGATGCGATCGAAGCCGATCCGACCGTCTATCACACGATGAATGGCCCGACCGAGTTCCATGTCATCGGCACGCTGAAGGACTGGACCATCGAGGACCGCCTGCACCGGGTCAAGGCCCCGACGCTGGTGTTGACCGGGCGGTTCGACGAGGCGACGCCGCGCGCCGCCGAGGCCTATGCCCAGAAGATCCCGGGCGCCCAGTGGGTGATCCTCGGAGGGTCCAGCCATATGCCTCATGTAGAAGAACCCGCGCTTTGCATGCGCAGCGTCTCCAGCTTCCTCGACGAGGTGGCCGCATGACACGCTTTGCCGCCATCCAGATGTGTTCGACGGTCGATGTCGCGGCCAACAATGCCGAGATCGACAGGCTGGTCCGGGAGGCCGCCGCGCAGGGCGCACAGGTCGTCAGCCTGCCGGAAGCCGCCAATCTGCTGCTGCGCGATCAGTTCGACTACCCCGCGACCTGCCGCACCGAGGCAGAGGACAGCACGCTGGCCCTGTGCCGCGCACTGGCGACAGAGCTGGGGATCTGGCTGCACACAGGCTCGCTTCTGCTGCGGCAGGACCAAGGCGCGCGAATTCATAACCGGGCGCACATGATTGCTCCTGACGGTCGTGTCACCGCCCGCTACGACAAGCTGCACACCTTCGATGTGGCTCTGGGCGGGGCCGGGGATTTCATCGAAAGCCGCGTGGTCGCTCCCGGAGAGCGGGGCGCCATCACCTGCGAGGCGGCGGCACACAAGCTGGGGCTGGCGATCTGCTACGATCTGCGGTTTCCCTATCTTTTTCGGGCACTGGCCAGCGCCGGGGCAGGGGTGCTGATGATCCCTGCATCCTTCTCGCCCATCACCGGACCGCTGCATTGGGAGCCGTTGCTGAAGGCGCGCGCCATCGAAACCGGCTCTTACGTGGTGGCGGCGGCGCAATGCGGCACCCGTGACGGGGTGACGACCTTCGGCCAGTCGCGGATCATTTCTCCGCTGGGAGAGGTATTGGCCGCTGCCGAGGACGATCCGGCAGTGATCCTGGCCGAGATAGACCAGGCCGAGATCGAGGCAACCCGTAGGCGCATTCCTGTCCTGCGGCAGACCCGGCAGCTGGAGGGCGTGACTCATGAAGCCTGAAACCCAAGACGCAAGGGCGCGACGAAGCCGGGAAATTGACAAGGCTAAAATTGGCGCCAATGTAGGCGGCAAAAATGTTGCGGCACCGCAAAGCCCCGAAATCAACTGTCTGAAGGCCTCTGAATGACACTGCCCGCTGCTTCCAATCCCCTGACGACCCTTGATGCACGGCTGGACGGGCTGCCGGTGCGCGTGCTGCCGCAGGGCAGTTGGCGCTACGTTTTGCGTCCGGCCCGGCAGCCCGGCGCGCCGCTGCTGATCGCCGCACATGGCAGCGATCGCGACCTGCGCGGCCTGCTGGAAGGACTGGACCTGGACGGGCAGGTCAGCCTGCTGCTGCCCTACTTTCCCGAAAGGGTGGAGGGGGCTGATGTGGCGGACGACTACAAGTTCCTGCGCGGCGGCAGCGAAGATTACCTCAAGCTGATGGACTCGATCCTGGACGACGCGGTGCGGCAGCTCGGACAGGCGCCCCGGGCGCTTTGGCTCTTCGGGTTCTCGGGCGGCGCACAGTTCGCGCAGCGCTATGCGCTGGTGCGGGCCGGTCGTCTTGACGGTCTGATCCTGGCCGCGCCCGGCGGGGTCACGCTGCTGCGCGAAGACGTGGCCTGGTGGCCGGGCCTGAAGGGCATAGAGGACGCCCTTGGAGAAGCGCCGGATCTCGCGGGTCTGGCGCAGCTGCCCACCGCCATCCTGATCGGGGCTGACGATCGCGCGGCAGGGTTGGTTTCGCGCGCGCCGGGCACCCGCTTCGGCTCTGCGGATGCGGATCTGGCGGGGCTGTCCCGGCAGGACAAGGCCCGCAGCCTGAAGGCCGACCTGGCGGCCCATGGCACCCCGGTCACCTACACGGAAATTGCCGGCGTGGGGCACAAGCTTGCCCCCTGCGCCGGGGCCGCCGCGCAGATCCTGCGCGGCTGGCTCGACGAAACCCAAGATGCAAGCCAACCTCGAACAACCAACAGGAGTGACACATGACCCGTTACTGGATCGCCGGGGCTGCGGCCCTGCTGGCCGCCGGCGCCGCTCAGGCGCAGGAGGCCCCCGCTGGCTACCCCGCCGACTACGCAGAACTGATTGCCCAGGCCGGGACCGAAGGGTCTCTGCTGATCTACACCAACCTGTCGAACACCAACCTCGGCCCGGTGGTCAAGGCCTTCAACGAGGTCTATCCCGGGATCGAGGTCCAGTCGGTCGAGATGGGCCCCTCCGAGGCCTTCTCGCGCTACGAGGCAGAGATCGGCACCGGTGTCGACAGCGCCGACCTGGTCATCGCCAATTCGATCCCCGACTGGATCCGCGCGGTCGAGGCAGGCACCCTGGCCGACTACGCCTCGCCCGAGCAGGCCAACCTGCCGGCCTGGTCCTACCCCGAACCGGGCCTCTATACCTTCTCGGCTGACCCGATGGTGACGGTCTACAACAAGATCACGGTGCCGGAAGAGCTGCAGGTCAGTTCGATGGAAGAGTACTTCGGCAATATCGTGGCCCATCCAGAGGTCTTCGAGGGCAAGGTCGGCACCTATGACGGTCGCTATGCCTTCGGCGGCTCCATCGGCTATGCCTTCGCCAAGTTCCACGGTGATGCGGCCTGGGACTGGTTCGCGTCTGCCGGCCCGTTGACCCGCCCGGGCGGCGGCGCAGGCGGGATGATCGAACGCACGCTGACGGGTGAGCTTTCGTCTTCCTTCTTCGTGTCCGGCCCGGTGGTCTTCGGCAAACTCGACGATGGCATCGGCCAGGTGCTGGGCTGGACCTTCCCCTCTGACGGAACGCCGGTGTTCCTGCGCGGCATGGGCATCACCGCCGAGGCTCCGCACGGTGCCGCCGCACGCGTCTTCCTGGACTTCGTCCTGTCGGAGGCGGGCCAGTACGGGGTGGCTGACGGCAAACTGACGGCCTATCGCCCGGGCGTCCAGCCCGAGGGCGAGACCACCTTCTCGCTTGATGATGTGATCGAGGCGATCGGTGGAGAGGAGAACCTGATCCTGGTCGACTACGACACCGAGATGGTCGCGGGTTTCGAAGCCTTCAACGCCCGTTGGGGCGAGGCCTTCAAGATGTGAGCTGCACGGGGCCGGCGCAGCGCTCCCCGCGCCGGCCTCGTCCTGAAAGGAAGTACCCATGGCCCACCTGTCCCTGACCGAGGTCCGACCCGGACCCGGGCGCTGCGGCGCCCTTCGACCGCGCCCGACTGGCGCAATGGCTGATCTTCGGGATCACCGCCGCCCTGATGCTGGCACCGGCGCTGCCGATCCTGCTGCAGGTCTTCGTCGACCGACCGCTCTATTCCGATGGCTGGCAGTTAACGCTTGAAAACATCGGCCAGCTTGTCAGGGATGAGCGGATCGACCGCATTGCCCTGACCACCGGTCTCTTCGCGCTGTTCAGCGTGGTCATCGCCGAGGTCCTGGGCATCGCTGCCGCCCTGCTGATCGGGCGCACCGACATGCCGGGCCGCAAGGTCATGGGCGATGTGCTGATGTGGCCGCTCTACCTGTCGCACCTGATCTTCGCCCTGGGATGGGTGGTGATGTACGGCCCCTCGGGCTTCATCACACAGTCCATCGCGCAATCTACCGGGGGCGCGCCGTGGAACCTCTATTCCATCGCGGGCATGTCGGTTGTGGCCGGTGTCAGCCGGGCGCCGCTGGCCTATCTCTACTGCCTCTATGGCGCGGTGCGCTCGGTCGACTCGACGCTGGAAAGCGCGGCACGGACCGTCGGGGCGGGGCCCCTGCAGGTGCTGCGCAAGGTGACGCTGCCGCTGATGATCCCCTCGATCATCACCTCCACGGCGCTGAACCTGGTGATCGCGGTGGAAACCCTGTCGATCCCGCTGTTCCTGGCGCGCCCGGCCCGTATCGATACCCTCTCGACCTTCCTCTACGGCGAGGGCATCGCCGCCTCGAACCCGAACCACGGGCTGGTCGCGGCCTCGTCGCTGCTGCTGATGGCGCTGGTTGGCTCGACCCTGATCGTGCAGCGCCTGCTGCTGCGCCAGGGCCACCGCTACGAAACGGTCAAGGGTAAGGGCACCCGCCCGATGACGCTCGGCCTCGGGCGCTTGCGCTGGCCGTTGGCTGCGGTCTTCGCCACGCTGCTGCTGGCCACGGTCGTCGTACCGGTGGCGGGGATCATCCTGCGCGCCTTCACCTCTTTCCTGTCGCCCCTCGTGCCGATCACCAAGGTCCTGACCCTCGACAACTTCGCCAAGCTCTTCGCGGATGAGGCAAACGTGCGGGCGATCTGGAACACCGTCGAAATCTCTCTGCTCTCGGCCAGCCTTGGCACGCTGCTGGCGGTGGCAGTGGCGCTGGTGATCCAGCGCTCGGATTTCCGCTTCTCCGGCACGCTTGAGGCGCTGGCCTATTCACCGCGCATCGTGCCGGGCATGATCACCGGCCTCGGCGTCTTCTATGCCGCCGTCCTCCTGCCGCCCATGGGCTGGCTGCGCGGAAACATCGGCATCATCGTCGTGGCCTATGTCATGGCGACCCTGCCGCTGGCCCTGGGCGTCATTCAGCCCGCCATCGTGCAGATCGGTCGCGACCTGGACAAGGCCGCCCGCACGGTCGGCGCGGACTGGCTGGGGGCCATGCGCATCGTGCTGCTGCCACTGCTGAAACCCGCGCTTCTGGGCAGCTTCATCCTGCTCTTCGTTTTCCACCTGAAGTCCTACATCATCGCCATCTTCCTGATGGCTCCGGGGCTCGAGGTGATGGGCGTGTCGATGCTGTCGCTCTGGACCAACGGGGACGTGGGGCCGCTGGCTGCCTTCGCCTCCTTCCAGATCGTGCTGGTCGCCGTGCTGCTGATCCTCGCCCGCGTCCTCTTCAAGGTTAAGATCTATGACTGAACTTGTTCTCTCCGACCTCTCGCGCCGCTACGGCCAGGCGCTGGCCATCGACGGTATCAACCTGACCGTGCAGGAGGGCGAATTCCTGACCCTGCTCGGGCCCTCTGGTTGCGGAAAGTCCACGACGCTGGCCTCTGTCGCCGGTCTCGATCAGCCGACCGGGGGGCGCATCACCTTCGGTGACCGCGTGCTGGCCGATGCCGCCACGGGCGCCTATCTGCCGCCCGAGGCACGCGGCTTCGGTGTGGTCTTCCAGAGCTATGCGCTCTGGCCCCACCTGACGGTTGAGGACAACGTCGGGATGGCGCTGAAGCTGCGCAAGGTCCCGGCGGCCGAGCGGGCAAAGCGCACGTCCGAGGCGCTGGAACTGGTCGAGCTGGGCCCGCTGGCCAAGCGCTACCCGGGCGAGCTGTCGGGCGGGCAACAGCAGCGCGTGGCGCTGGCCCGTGCCATCGTCTTCCGCCCGCCGCTGCTGCTGCTCGATGAGCCGCTGTCGAACCTCGACGCGCAGCTGCGCCAGCAGGCACGGGTCTGGCTGAAGGACATCCAGCGCGAACTGGGCCTGACCACGATCTACGTCACCCACGACCAGGACGAGGCGCTGGCCATGTCCGACCGCATCGTCGTCATGCGTGGCGGCAAGGTGGTTCAGCTCGGTACGCCGCAGCAGATCTATACCGATCCTCGGCATCCCTTCGCGGCCAGCTTCATCGGCAATGCCAACCTGCTGGCGGTCACTGGTTCGGCGGTCTCCGAACCGGGGGCCTGCACCGTGACCCTGCCCGACGGGCAGGCGATCCGAGCCCGTACTCCCACGGGCGATCTGGCGGCCGGAGACCAGCTTCTGGCCGTGCGCCCCCATCTCGTCAGTTGCACCCCGTGCGAAAATGCGTCTGAAATCAACGTGGCGTTCGGGGCTGAAAGCTATCTTGGCGATCACTTCGAGCAAGAGGCCCACGTGGCCGGCGCGGCGATCCGGTTGAACGTTGAAACGCCGCAGCCGTGCGGGGCGGGGCGGATCTGGATCCGGCAACAGGATGCGGTGGTTTTCACCGCGGATCAGTGAGGGCAGGGCGGTGAGCAAGCCAGAGACCATCGTCGCCGCGGATGTGACCGAGCGGTTGCGCAACGACATCCTGCTGGGCGCGCTGCGCCCGGGGGAATGGCTGCGCCAGATCGACCTTCAGGACCGCTACCGATGCACCCGCGCCTCGGCGCGCTCCGCGCTTGCGACGCTGGCAGCGGGGCAGATGGTGCAACATGTGCCCAACCGTGGTTTCCGCGTGGTGCAGCCCTCGACCGAGGTTCGCGAACAGATCACCGAAATACGGCTGATGCTGGAGCTCCCGGCGGCGGAGGCGATTGTCGCCTCTGCCACGGAGCAGGACGTGGCAAGCATTCAGGAGGCCGCGGAGGCCTTCGACGCGGGGGTGGACCGGTTGCCCTATCCTGAGATGAGGGCCCTCAACCATGCCTTTCATCGCGCCCTCGTCGCGCCCCTGGCCAACCACCTGCTGGCCGATACGATCAACGACCTGCGCGAACGGGATCTTCCTGGGGACTGGTCCAGTTGGTCGATAGGCGCCAATGTCCGCCGATCCAGCCAGGATCATCTCGATATGGCCAGGGCAGTTGCAATCCGGGACGCAGAGGCGCTCCGGCAGTTGACAGGACAGCATCTTACCCGGTGGCAGGATCCTTCGTGATAGCGCGTCCTGGCTGGCCGAAGTCGCGAAGCGGTGCGTGTGTGACGCGTTGGGGGCCCAGATCGGTGAACAACAACATGCGCCGCAATCGAAGCGTCTGGTGCCCTTGAAGCGCAGATGGCGTAGACCGCGCCCAAGCCCTAGGATGACTTCGTTTCGGGGACTGGTCGCGCTTTGTGCCGGCCCCTCGGGTGCCCCCTTTGCGCAGGAAGCGGGCTTTGCAAAGTTGCGGTGCCCGGCAAGATCCCGGTCGATCTGTGCCGCACGCGCAGTGTGAAAATCCGACTTTCGCAAGGCGTGAGGCCACGAATGAGGTCGGGCCTCACCCTTGGCGCCATTGAACGGGCTTGCGTTCGGGGGCGGAAACGCTAGGTCTGACGACAGTTCGACATGGCAAGAAACGCAATGAAGTCAGCGGAACGAACCAACTGAATAACGCCCTGCGCCAAAGCGCCGGGTAATCGTGCGCCGCAAGTTGCGGTCGCACTCTGTTCGCATGGTCGCGAACGACAAGATTATTCAGAGGTTTCAAATGGAAAACTACTTCGAGAGCCCGTTCCGGGGGATCACCTTGGACAAGCAGGTCACCAATCCAAACATCCTGGTCGGACGCTATAGCTACTACTCCGGCTATTACCACGGTCACAGCTTCGAGGATTGCGCCCGCTATCTCCTCCCTGAGGAGGGGGTTGACCGTCTTCTGATCGGAAGCTTCTGTTCCATCGGATCGGGCGCGGCGTTCATGATGGCTGGCAATCAGGGTCATAGAAATGACTGGGTCAGCACGTTTCCATTCTACTGGATGTCAGATGTCCCTGCCTTCGAGGGCGCTGCGAACGGCTATCGCCCGTACCGGTGACACGGTGGTCGGAAACGACGTTTGGATAGGATCGGAAGCTATCGTTATGCCGGGCGTCCGGATCGGCGATGGGGCCGTAATTGGCACGCGCGCAGTGGTGACGCGAGATGTTGAGCCTTACACCATCGTCGGCGGGAACCCGGCAAAGGAAATCCGAAAGCGTTTCAGCGCGCACCACATCGACCTCTTGCTTGAATTGAGGTGGTGGGAGTGGCCAGAAGACCGCCTGCAAACCGCGATGCCTATCCTGACCAGCGGCGATATCGAAGCGCTACATGGGTTTTGGAGAACCCATATCTGCACCCCGTAGGCCTAGGCACTCGCTATGTTTTCTATAGCGAGTGCTTACCACCGACGGCTATGGGCCCACAGCTGACTTGCGGCGATGCGGCAACTGAGGAGCGGGGAAATGCCCCTGACAGTGACGCCTGGCCGCCCGATCACGACTTGCCTGCCGCACCTGAAAAAGATGGCCCTGCCCACTGCGGCCCAGTCCGGCCCCCCGACTCAATGGTCATCGCCGTAACGCAGCTTTCCCGAACCGGTCATTCATGCAGGCCGCAGCATTTTGAACGGTCCGAGATTGGCTGTGCGGGACCTTGCTACCCTTCGCTGCGGGCGCATCATCTCGTTGGCAACATGCCAATGTACCATAAGTTTGCACACCCAGTTGATTCTGGCGGCTGTGCTGCGCAAAAATATCTTATGTATTTCAGATGCTTGCCGCAGGTCGTTCTTCACCGCAAGGCATAAGCATGCACAGTTGACACATAAGCATGCAGGGCGGCGGCCAAAAAAAGGGCCCGCACTGCGAGCCCTGAAACGTCCAAACCCGTATTGGCCTGCCGCTATTCGTCCAGCACCATCTCCGTGAGTTTGTCGCTGTCGATCATGTCGCGATAGTCGGGTGCGGTGAAGGGGCACAGGCCCTGAGGCAGTCGGGAGTTCTGGGCGTAGGCCTCGGAAAACGTTTTGACCGTGGCGGTCTTCTGGTTGCGAAGTCTGCACAAGCCAAAGGCGCGGATCAGCAGCTCGATGACGAGGCCCCACCTGGAGGCGCAGGCAAAATCGAGGCGCTGCAGAAAATCGACATCAAGGAGATCGTCGACATCGATATCGGCGCGTTCGGCATAGGTGTATACGAGCTTGTTCAGTTCGAGCAGGTCCGGATCCCTTGTCGGATCAGCGAACCTGTCCAAGTGAATCTCATCGAAATGAATGTGGGAGAGGAGATGGGCGATCTGCTCTTCAGAGTTCACATGACTGGCCAGAATCGGCACGCCTGACAGGATGAGCATCAACGGCCATTCCGGTTCCTTCATCAGCGCCTTGAAACGGTCGAGGAGCTTTTCGTTGGACTTTGCGCCCGACGTAAAGGCGTGTTGGCATTCGTCGTAGTAGAGGCCGATGACGCCCTGTTCGCGGCATTGATGGCGAACCATGTTCCAGAGTTCACCCTGGGTGCGCCGGGGGTTCGCGGGGTAACCGAGAGCTTCGAGCGTCTTGTGACCCAGATCCTTCCAAGTGATCGACCCATCCAGCTTGCAGTAGATAATCTTGCCAACCTTCCCGTTGGGCATTTCCGTCATGCTTGCGTTGAATTTCTCCACAAGCCGGACGGTCTCCGAGGTCTTGCCGACCCGCGATTCCCCAGTCACCAGCAAGCCGCGTGCTTCGAAATGCCCGCCGATGGAGGCTTTGACATAGTAGTCGTGCAGGCAGTTTTCGAAAGCATTGCGGAGCGTTGCCGCGCGCGGGAAGGTATAATGGCCGCGCTGCAGAGCAACCGATGCGTTGACGCGGTTCTGGTCGATGAAACCCATGGGTATCCTTGATTTGCTGGACGTCGTTGAGAGGGCGGCAGTTACAGGAGCTCGCCCTTCTGGGCGGGGCGGCCGAGCCTGACAGGGGTTTCCGAAGACGGTTTCTCTGCCTTGGGCTTCGATGTCCTGGCTGGTATTGCAGGCGTAGAGGTCGGCTCCGCAGGCTCGTGATCGATGAGGCTTGCTCCGCCGAGAGGAAGGATCCCCGGGCCCGAGATCGCGGTGGCCGAGGTACCCGGCGCGACCGTGTCGATCGGCACGGGCGTGGTGACCAGCCGAGATGCGGCAAACAGGCTCTTGGCCTTCTTGCAGGTTTCGGCCTGAGTGACATAGCTCCTCGGCAAACGCCGTTCGACGCCGATTTTCTTGAGCTGATCATGCCTCTCGAGGCGAACCTTTGCGATCCGGTCTTCGTAGAGTGTTGTCACCTCGGGGTTTTCACGCCGGTACTGCGTCATCAGCTCTAGGAATTCGGATGCGGTCAGATCGGCGAAGACGGTCGTCTGTAGTGCAAGCTTGTATGTCTCTGGATCACGCGGGATCACTGCGGTCGCAAAGCTCAGATCGTCCGGATCGATATAAACGGTGACCTTGCCCTTATGGTGTTCGCGGGCGGCCTGGAATTCGTCTGACCCATAAAAGAGGCCTTCAAGCACCCGCACACCCTCATCGTTGGGCTGCAACTTGAATGGCCAGCCCAAGTGGACGCGACGGAGATCTTCATCCAAAAGACGAAATGTCTCCCTGGTCTCATTCAGTTCTTTATAGACCTCGTACCGGTCGCCGCCCTCCCATCCCGACGCCCGTGTGTTTCAAGGACGGGTACTCGTCGATGAAAAACCTGGTCAGGATTTCATAGAGGAGATCGATGTCAAGGACGCCTGATTTTTGGCGTCATATCCGGGTAGCTCTCCTGCTTTTCGCCCAGTGTAGCCGTGAAGCAGTTTCAGCAAGACGGATTCGGTGGTGCCGAACATCCGCTCGACATACGGCTTGTCGGCGGAGGCGTGGGCGCGCACGTCGGTATTCGCCGATGCGATCCCCATGAGCGCGGACTTGACCTCGGCGTTCCGCAGGCCGGTACCGTTGTCGTTGCGCACCATGCCGAGCCCCATGGCCGGCATAGTCTCGCCCTCGCAATCGTAGATGTGCCTCTCGCGGGTCTTGTCGCGTGTTGCCATCCGCAGCAGCTGCATCGTGGCTTCCGCTTTGGGCTGGTCGCTGACAACCCAGGCCAGCGGCATGCGTGTTGCGACATCGATCATGACAAGGATGCTGAGGCGACTGCGGATCTCCTCATCCGCCCATTCCATAGCCTTCTTCATATCTTGAGACAGCGTATGCCAATAGCCTTTGGCCTTGGCCGAGGTAATCAGGGACGCCCGACATTCGTCCATCTCGCAGAATTCGCCGATCATGAGCGCCCGCACGTCAGAACTGCCGCGGCCACGCTTGTTGCGCGCGTGGCGCTCGCCCTTCGTCGCGACCATGTATTCGGTCGGCGTGAGCAGCTCCTTGCGGTGACGAAGAAGGGATTGATGGGATGGGACCGGGAGCGCGGGGAGGTCGTTGAGCGCCCGCTGCCGGTTTTCCCTGTTGATCAGCGCTGCAAGGTAGCCATGCACGTTCGCCACCGACGGTCCCTTGAGATCCAGACCGATCTCCTCCCACGCCTCTGTCATGAGTTCTTTCAGACGCAAGGGCAGACGCGGTGTCTCGTTGCCTTTGAGGTGGTCAAGTGTTGCCAGTCCAGCGATGACATCATCACCGTCCTGGAGACCCTGATAGATCCCGTAGTACTTCTTCAGCGTCCGCCCTTTGTAGAGAAACCAGCTCTTCTGCTGGCCGCCCTTCAAGGTGGCTGCTCCAAGATGCACGCGCTCGCCAAACAAGGTTTCGACGAGCGGACGCAAGAACTTCCTGTTAACGGGGTCGTTCAAGGTGCCGATCGAAATCCGGAACTCCTCATCGCCCTGGACAATGGTCCGGTGCCGATGGAGCTCATCGATCGCCCTGCATATCGCGTAGTGGAAGCGGCCATAAGTCTGTTGCTCATCGGAGAGTTGAGCCGCGACGCTCAGCCCACCCAGCCTGAGCTTGGCACTTCCCTCCGGCAACAGCTGCGAAGGGGCGAAAGTCACGGCGCCGGATTTCATCAATTCGACGAAGGACGAGAACACGAGGATACTCATCTGGCCGCCCATCGGGTCCGCCAGCTCATAGCCTTGCGAACCGACCTTGCGGAGCAGGAGGTCGCGCCCCTGGACCACGATTTCGGTTCCGGCTTCGAAATTGTAGCGAGGCGCGATCGTCATGACGCAACCTCGATGCGCGACCATTCCGCGACCACATGGTCAAGGTTTGCGGTCAAGGCGCCGCGTGCGATCAGGCGGTAGCAGGATTTAAAGACCGTCTTCTGCGGCAAATCGAGCAGCGGAAAAAGATCACGCATCAGCCAGAGCGAACGATGGTTGCAGGCGGTCCAGAGCACGATGTCGTCGATTTCAGGATCGGGTGTCTGGATGGCCTCATGCAGCCGGAACAGGTTCTCCCGTCGCTGCCGCGAGTAGCGACCAGCATCGACGATGCTCATGCTATCTGCAGCGCTCGAGGGTGTCGCCGCTAGGATCGCTTCGATATCGCGCCGCGTCCGAGGCTTTTGCAGGCTGTCGGAGTTGCGAACGAAGATGAGCATGCGCCGTCCATCCACGAAAGTGGCAAGCAGGTCATGCGTATAGCTGGGACCTTTGCGATCTCCAGGACGCAGATAGACCTTCAGCGGCTGGAATTGCAGATCATAGAGGAGAGGCGAGAGCAGCAGCTCGTGGGCGACGGCGGCCTCTAGCCGCGCTTTCAGCGATGCCGACCTCAGGCCGGTGATCATTGGCCGCGGTCCGGTAGGTCATCCACACCCGATGCGAGCTCGAGCTCCGGAAGCCGGGATTGCGAACGCCGGTGAAAGGCAGGACACCGTGGATCCGCCCGAGTTTGATCTTGGACTGCCTCGGCAGCTTCGCCGGCGAATAGTTCCAGCTGTCATGATCAATAGTCTGATCGGCAGACATGACTTCTCCGTTCCCGGAACAGCGTTGCGCCGGGTGCATTTTTGTTTCTTTTCAAGAGGACATGCCACTCTTGCCACGCTCAACCGCTGTCGGTAGCGTGACAGATGTGATGATGCGGCAGTACCTCTGCTTCTGGTGCCCGTCCTGGGCGAAATTCCGTGCTGCCCCGCCCGGGAGTGCTTGGGTGGGCCATGCGTTCATTTTCCGCGAAGTCGGCGAAAATCCCAATTGAAAACGGGTCGCCAAGCCTTCATGAATGTGGAAAACTCAATTAACCATCTGATATTTAATGGATAATCTGATCCACTCCAGTTAATGGAGCATCGTACCGGCCCTGTTGGTCCGAGCCCAGCTCCAGCATCCGTTTGACAATCCGGATGTTGATCTGATGGCCCGCCTCGAACGCCTCAGCCAGCGCGGTCGTGATGGCCGCTGTGATGAGCGGGGAAAGCTGCCGCTTCGCGGCCTCGCGCAGGACGAGGTCATTGATCTGCCCCTGCGTGGGAGAGGGCACGCTGACGACGCGGATCCGTGACAAAAGCGGTTCCGGCAGGCCACGCAAGCTATTCGAGGTAAAGACCCAGTTGATGAACGACATGTCGAACTGATTCTGGAAATAGGGGCAGGTCCACCGGCTTGCCGTCAGGTCTTCGAGCAGCGGCAGGAGGGCATTTGGAAGGCTGAAAGCCCGTCCCCTGTCGGACACGGGCGTACCGGATTTCTCAATTTCGTCGATGATGACGAGCGGATTTGCAACCTGCCGCATCAGCATCAGACCCACGAGCCGACCGGGGCCGGCATCTGCCCAGCCGCGTTGGCTTCCTATCAGTCCAAAACTGGCATTCTCGCCTGTGGCGTCGAGGGTCATGTCCGGCGTTTCTAGCAGCTGCGCAAGACGACGTGCCCATGCGCTTTTGCCAATGCCCGGCGGGCCATCGAGAAGAACTGGCGCAAACCGAGCGCCAGGCCTGCCACTTGAACGATTATGATGAAGGCTGCGCCAAACATGGTTTGTCGCTTCCGAGACCCAGGGAAACTCCGCATGAAGTGCGGCTGCGATCTCGTCGATATGGTGGGCCGATCGCAGGTCGAATATCTCGGCGCCATCGCGACAGCCCTGCAGCATGGCACGGTCTTCTCGCGACAAGCGCGTTGGCTCGACCTCCTTCAGATGGTTCCGATGGATCTTCTGCGCCCACCGCCTGATCCGGATCTCGAGCGCTTTCGGGAGCTCATTCTGTGGGTAACGCCATATTTCATTGTGGGCAGCGCGCTCTTCCTGGGGGATGCCTTCGGAAATCTGCCGCTTGTCCTGCAAGGCGGTGTAGAATTCCTTGAGACGCTTGATGATGGCGGCCTCGTCGAGTGCCGGATCGGGCTGTTTGCTCAGGATGAAGCGGATTTTGGGCATGGATGGGGGCTTTCGTCATAGCTCCGCCAGCCGCCATGACGGCGGACATGCGGGCAGAGCCTCGGATTGGAAGGAAGGCTGAGTTCGCTGTGCGCCGAACATCTCTCTGAGCCGGAGGCTGGCCGGCCAGGAAGAATTCAGTGTCAGCTAAGGCTATGTAGCGCAGGTATCATCGGGCACTCGCAGAGGACAGACATGGGAGGGACGCACCATTCCATCGGGAGTGGACGATTATTCGGCGAGCCCATGCCATAGCACTCAAATCACCGCAAGTGATTCTAAGTCGATGATATAATTGCGAAAAATGGATTTGGCTTTTCGCAAAAACGAGACCGGCTGACCGGCAGGTGTCCTGGGCGGCTCCCGCACTTAGCCAAGAGCATGAGCCATGTGGCTCACCATTTATTATTGCCGCGCTGCCGCAAACTTGACCGAGGCTGTAGGTCCCGTAGGGGCCGTTCGGCATGCCGCCCATGAATGATTGATCAGCGATGCCATTGATACCTCGCCTAGCCAGGTAGGCAGAACCTTCACGATTGCTCACCTTGCAGCCTGAGTGGCGCATTGCAGCACTGACAGACCGGGCGCTTCGCCTTCAACTCCTCGAGGAGATGCAGCGGCGCACTTTCCACAAACCTCTTAACCCGTTCAGGGTCGACATGGGCCAGACAGACACATTCCCGGTAGACGAGCCAGCAATGGATGGACCCTACGAAGCTGATCGCCATGCCAGCTATGCAGATCAACGGACCGATCATGCGCTTCCCTTTCTGACTGAGGATGCCGTCATACTGAGAGCATGCCTGTGGCAAAATACTCGCGGTAGCAGGTGTCAGGGTCAAGCTCGTGCCGTTCGTGTGAGTCTGGCTGAGGCTCACATTCCAATTGGCTCACGGCCATCGCAACGCTCCAAAAGGAAATGCTTTTTCATCTTCAACTTACGTGTGCCGTGTGTTCACATTGAAATGCAACGGCTCGCGAGAGGGAGGGCCATAGCGAAAATGTGTTGCTCAAACGCAGAGAAGTATGGTTGTGCGTACAAAAAAACGACAGGCAGACGCGACTCCGTACGCGGCATCACTGATCGAAGGTATGAGGGATTTCGGTTATACCTTGGAAACTGCAATGGCAGATGTCATCGACAATTCGGTGACTTCCAAGGCGACCAAGGTCGAAATTCTCGCAGAAACGGCGACAGATGATCCGTGGATCGCAATCGTCGACAACGGGACAGGCATGACCGAACCCGAGTTGATTGAAGCAATGCGGCCTGGGACGAAAAATCCGCTTCAGGAACGCGAAGGTCATGATCTCGGACGGTTCGGGTTGGGCTTGAAGAGCGCGAGCTTTTCGCAATGCCGCCAGTTGACCGTGATCTCCAGGAAGGATGGTCATACATCTGCCGCGACATGGGATCTCGACAAGGTTGCGGAGAGCAATGACTGGCGCGTAGACCTCGAGGATGACCTGACAGATATACCCGCTGCGGACAGGCTGCCGAATGCCGGTACCATTGTGCTTTGGCGCAAGCTCGATCGGCTCTCGACGAACTTTCGGAATGATGTTGCAAAGCGCTCAGCTGAAATCAACAAGGCTATCTCGGGTGCGGAGCGCCACTTGCGGCTCTGCTTCCATCGCTACATGGAGGGCAGCAAACCCGCTCTGCGGATACTGCTGAACGACCGAAAGCTCTTGCCGATAGACCCCTTTGCGACGGATCACCCGGCAACGCAGACGGATCCCGAAGATATCTTGCCGTTGCTCAACGGCGAAGTGGTTACCCAGTGCTTCACGCTTCCCCATCACAAAAAGATGTCGAAGACGGCTTGGGAAGACCTCGGTGGCCCCGAAGGCCATCTAAGGTCCCAAGGCTTCTACATCTATCGTGAGCGCCGTCTCATCATCGCCGGCAGTTGGCTGGGCCTCGCACGGCAGACAGAACTAACGAAACTGGCAAGGGTGCGTGTCGACATCCCGAACACCATGGACTCGGACTGGAAGATCGACGTTCGCAAGGCATCGGCCCAGATGCCGCCAGTTGTGCGCGAACGATTGCGGAGGATCGTTGAACGGCTCCGGGGAACATCGAAGCGAACCTACCAGCGCCGGGGCCGAAAGCTCGTGTCCGATGAGTATCTGCCGCTCTGGAACCGCGTGCAGAGGGATGGTGGCATCGTCTACCGCCCCAATGTCGAGCACCCCTCGATCACCGGTTTCGCCGCCGCGCTGCCTGAAGAGTTTCGGCATGGGTTCAGGACCTGCATCAGTCTTCTGGGCAGCGGCTTGCCCATTGCTGCATTGCACGCGGACATGCTGGGCGGCGCCGAGGATGTGACCCAAGACGCGGCAGATTTCGCGGATTTCGCCGACTCGTACCGAGATCGCCATCAGGGCTTTGCTGCATTCGAACATGACAGGAAATGACGTGGTGCGAGCTCTATGCTCGACCGAGCCGTTCATCCACCACAAGGACGCGATTCGACGGCTTGTCGAAGAAATACAGGGAGAACCCTCGTGACCGCAGAGCTCAAGCATCTTGATGATGTCGTTTCGCAATCACTGGCGCATCAGCGCAAAAGCGGCACCGAACTGCGGACGTTCATAACTACGATGAACGGGGCGTTGAACGTGAATGCCGGGCCGGATGCCCTCGAGCAGCTTGCACGTGACATTGAGGAGCGTTTCGGCATCACCATGGGGCTCGGGGCGATGGTCGATGACGAGAGCTTTCGCCCCTGGCTGGACGAGGCCAAGGCGTCCATCGACCCGTTCTACTGGGACCGTTACAAAAAGCTGCTGCACAAGAACGGCCTGCCACAAGACGTCATCACCACCACTGACGAACTAACTGACCGCATCCTCGGTCGCTTGGGCAATCCGGGACTCGATGAGAAATGGGATCGCCGGGGGATGGTTGTCGGCCACGTCCAGAGCGGCAAGACGGCGAACTACACCGGCTTGATTTGCAAGGCGGCGGATGCGGGCTACCGACTGATCGTCGTGATCGCGGGAATCCACAACAATCTGCGCAACCAAACCCAGGAAAGGATCGACGAAGGCTTCATCGTACCGTGATACCGGGCGGCTGGCAACGCAGGGCAAGAAGGGGAACCGCGCCATCGGTGTCGGACTGTTTGATGACCGCCATGTCCCGGTTGGCTTGACGAATACACTCGCCGACTTCCGAAAGGACACGGCGTCCACCAACACCAGCCAGATCGATTCATACAAGGTGCCGGTGGTTCTGGTCATCAAGAAGAACCACAACACGCTGCGCAACCTGTTGGACTGGCTGCGCGAGAACAGTGCCGGGGGCGACGATCAGATGATCGACCAGCCGATGCTGCTGATCGATGACGAGGCCGACAACGCTTCGATCAATACGAAGTATTCGAAGGACGAGATCACCAAGATCAATGGGCAGATCCGCGATCTGCTGAACATGTTCCACCGCAGTTGCTACGTGGGTTACACGGCAACGCCCTTCGCCAACATTTTCGTCGACCCGGACCAGTATGACGAAGCGCTCAAGGAAGATCTTTTCCCGAAGCACTTCATTGTGGGGTTGGATGCGCCGTCGAACTACTTCGGCGCGAAGAAGATTTTCATCGACGGAATTCCCGATGATGGCGACCCTGTCTGGCTGCGCTACATCACTGACAACGAAGACGTTCTGCCGATGAAGCACCGCATCGACCAGACGGTCGATGAATTACCTGAAAGCCTGAAAGAGGCCGTGCGAGCGTTTCTGATCGCGCGGACAATCCGGAATCTGCGCGGCCAAGCTTCGAAACACTGCTCGATGCTTGTGAATGCAAGCCGCTTCACGGATGTGCAGGGTCTGCTGCGGAACCGGTTGCACCAATACGTCGGCGGCATTCAGGACTCGCTGCGTGTCAACGGTGCGCGTGGTGACGCCGCTTTGCGCGACGCGATGATTGCGGATCTGCATGAGACTTGGGAGAGGGAGTATTTCGACGCCGAGCCGGACTGGTCCAAGGTGCTTGCGGCCATGCTTGAAGCGGTCGCGGCGGCGAAGGTCGTCGAGGTGAACAGCCGCGCCAACGGCCTCGACTATACCGGCGAGTCCAACGTTGGCCAGACAGTCATTGCCGTTGGCGGCTTCTCGCTGTCGCGGGGTCTCACGCTCGAAGGCCTGACGGTCACCTGGTTCCTCCGCAACACCATGATGTATGACACGCTGATGCAGATGGGCCGATGGTTCGGCTATCGTGGCGGCTACGAGGATCTGTGCCGCATCTGGATGCCTTCCGATGCGATCGACTGGTATGCTCACATCGCCGAAGCGAGCGAGGAACTGCATCTCGAGTTGAAGAAGATGGAGAAGGCCAAGGCGACGCCTTCCGACTTCGGCTTGGCCGTGCGCAGCCACCCAGCATCGCTCTTGGTGACTGCCCGCAACAAAATGGGGTCAGGCCAGAAACACATCCTGATCGGCCTGTCCAACGCTTGGGTTGAGACCGCAAAGATCACGGCCAAGCCAAAGGAACTTGCAGCGAACCATGAAGCCGCTGTGCGCCTGCTGGAGGGCATGGCCGCACGAGGACTTGGACCGGCGGCAGCTGACAAGGTGAACGGTGGGCATCTTCTGAAGGACGTGCCGGTCGAATTGATCGACCAGTTTCTGCTCGCCTGGCGCAACCATGAACAAGCCTTCCTGACCCAACCCGGGCCGGTTCGCGGCTACATACGCGATCGGCAAGATGACGAACTGAAAGAGTGGGACGTTCTTGTCACCGACGTGAAGAGCGAAGCCGACAACTTTGATATCGGCGGCTGGACCGTCGGACCGCAGATGCGCCGTATCGGTTACGCCGACCTCGGCGATCATCTTCTGTCCATGAGTGGCAAGCGCGCCCGCATTGCTTCCCGTGGCGTAGAGCGTATCGGGGTCGATGAGGAAAAGGCCAAGCAAGCTGAAGCAGCATATCTGGCCGCTGAGAAACTCGATGGAACGGACGAGGAAAAGCGACCGTCATTCCCAGACCGGATCTATCGCCAGGTCCGCGACAAGCCACTGTTCGTGCTTCATGTCGTGCAGGTGCGCCAGCCTGAGGAAAAGGACATTGATCAGTTGCGTGACAAGAGCGTGCTCGACCGGCTGCCCGAGCGTCCCGTGATCGGTTGGAGCATCAGCCTTCCCCCGTCCGCCAAACCGAATGATCGGGTGGAATACATCATCAACATGGTGAAGTTCCGCGAAATCTACGGCTCCGAAGAGGATGACGATGGCGCATATGAGGACGATTGAGGGACCGTGGGCCAGCCTCGCCGAGAACGAGGCGCGGCGTGTCGACAGCAAGGGGCGGTTCGACTTCTTTTGGGTGAGGATGCCTGACGGGGCTCCGGGTTTGGTGCTGCGCCTCTCGGCTGGCGTCGAAGAGGTGCGCCCATTGCCGAAGCTCAAGCATGTCGGCGTTTTCTACCGGGTCGTCGAGGGCGCCAACCACCTTTGCATCACGCTGTCCGAATTCGCCCATATCGACCTTTTCGAAACACTTTGTCGGGACGTGGTTTCAGCGGGTGAAGAGGCCGCCGATCTCCAAGGGGCACTCGACCGCGCCGTTCGGCGGGCCATGCGCTGGCACCATCTTCTGCGGGGCGGCAAGCAGGGAATGCCGCTGGAAGTGCAACGTGGCCTAGTCGGCGAACTTGCATTTCTGCGCGAGCTCGTCGCTGTCATCGGTCCGAGCAAGGCGGTGGAAGCTTGGAAAGGGCCGGATGACAGCGCGAAGGACTTCGAGCTTCCCGGCATGTTCGTCGAAGTCAAGGCGCGGAGGAGCGCGGCCCATCCGAAGATCCGGATTTCGTCCGAGGCCCAACTGATGGACATCGTCGGAGCCCAGCTGTTCCTTCGCGTCCAGGATGTGGACACCGCACTGGATGCCGAGGGTGACAACTTGAAGGATCATGTGAACAGAACGGCGAAGCTGTTCGAAGATGATGTTGCAGCGCTGGACGTGTGGGAGCAGCGCATCGCCGAAAGCCCCTATGCGGAAGACGCCGTCGAACCGGAACGTCGCTGGCACCTTGGAGCGGCACGGCTGTTTCAGGTCGTCGAGGGCTTCCCGAGGATTGTCCCGCCCCTGCCAGCAGGGACCGAAGAACTGGCCTATTCGATACGCCTCGACGCCTGCACCGGCTTCGAGACCACAACAGATTTGAAGACATTGCTATTGGGGGAGACACGGGATGTCGGAGCTTGAGGAATTCCATCAGAGTCTGATCGCAGATATCCAGGGCAACGCCGATGCGATGGGCGCCTATGTCCAGGAAGCTTTCTTTGAAAAGGTTGGAGAGATCCTCAACGAAGCCGGCGAGATCGAGGAAGCCGACTACTGCCACTTCGCTGGCAAGCGGGGAGGGTCACGTTGCAGGTCAGCGGATACAGCGGCGATCCACGTGACACCAACGGTGAGCTTGCACTGATCCTGACAGACTTCCAGATCACGCCGGAGGTGCGCAAAACTGATGGTAAGCACCTGCAAACGCAGTTTGCGAAGTTGGTGGAGTTCCTGAGACATTCGCGGACGGAGCAATTCCTCGATGACCTGGAAGAAACCAGCAATGCCGCGCAACTGGTCGAGCTCATCCAGACCCGGTGGCCGCTCATCGAAAAGATCAAACTGATCTATGTCACAAATTCGGACAACCGGGCGAAGGCGGACGCCAAACCCGCAGGTGAAATTGGCGGCAAGCCCGTCACTTACAGTTCGTGGGACCTGAAACGCCTTCAGGCATACCTCGAACAGGGCAGAGCCCGCGAAGATCTGACGATTGATTTCGCCGGTGAATTCGGTGGTGCAGTGCCGGTTCTCCGGGCGTCCGGGGCGGATACGGCACTCGAAAGCTATCTCGCGGTCATTCCGGGTGCGCAGCTCGCTCAGGTTTACGATCGATGGGGTGCCCGTCTGCTGGAAGCCAACGTGAGGAGCTTCCTTCAGGCGCGCGGCAAGGTGAACAGAGGCATCAGGGACACCATCAAGGATGATCCCCAGATGTTTTTTGCCTATAATAACGGGCTTTCCGCCACAGCCGAAAACGTCATCTGCGAGAAGACCGAAGACGGTCTGGTGATTACCCGCGCCGAAAACCTTCAGATCGTAAATGGTGGTCAGACTACAGCCTCAATCCATGCTGCCCGCAAGCTGGCTGGCGAAGGTCTTAAAGACATCTATGTCCAGATGAAACTGAATGTCGTTCCTCCGACACTGGCACCGACGGTGGTCCCGCAGATCTCGGAATTCGCCAACAGCCAAAACAAGGTTAACGCCGCGGACTTCTTTGCCAACCACCCGTTTCACATTCGCATTGAAGAACTATCTCGGAAGATCCTCGCGCCGGCTGGAGCAGATGGATACCGGGAGACCAAATGGTTCTACGAACGAGCGCGCGGTCAGTTCGCAGACGAACGCGCCAAGAAGACCTCCGCTCAGAGAAACAAATGGGATGCCGAATTCCCGAAGTCGCAGTTCTTCACCAAGACCGACCTGGCCAAGTTCGAGAACTCATGGAGCGGGCGTCCTGAAGAGGTCTCAAAGGGGGCTCAGAAGAACTTCGCGGAATTCGCCAAGGTGATCCAGAAAGTCTGGGGCAAGAGTGGTGCCCGGGTGGACGAAGTCTGGTATCGTCAATTGATTGCGAAGGCCATCATCTTCCGCAGGCTGGAAAAGCTGGTCTCGGCACAGGAATGGTATGAAGGTGGCTACCGGGCGAACATCGTCACCTATGCCATCGCAAAGGTCGCGTACGACGCCGAAGCCGTAGAGAAGCAAGTCGATCTCCAACGGGTCTGGCGCATGCAGGCCGTACCACCCGCCTTGGAAGAGGCGCTGCTGGTCGCCGCCGCCGAAGCACAGAGCCTGATCACCAGTCCGCCGGAAGGCATCCGGAACATGAGCGAATGGGCCAAGAAGCAGGCCTGCTGGGAGCGTTTCAGAAAAACGAAGCTGGATTACCCGGAAGACTTCAAAGGAATGCTGATAGCTCCCGAGGAAGCGCGCAGTGAGGATGACGCGATCAAGGATGACGTCGAATTGACCAAGAGCGTCGAGGATCAAACTCGGGTGTTCGAACTCGGGCCGAAGTTCTGGGACGAAGCGCGAAATTGGGGGCGGAGCCACAAGCTTTTGACTCCCATGGAATATCAGGTCTTGGGAATCTGTGCGAAAATTCCTGACCGTATCCCCACCGAGAACCAGACCGCAGTTGCAGTCAAGGCGCTCGCCAAGCTGGAGAGCAACGGCTTCGGTATCACTGAAAAGGCGACGGCGGCACGAGTGATCGGCCTTCGTCGCATCGTTTTCACGACAGCAACCGCATGACGTAGCCGTTGCGATTTGATGTGCAAGGTAGGGTGGAACCGCGTTGCCGACCTGATGATACTGCTTCGTGCGTGGGCCGCAGAACCAGTAGTTGTCCGGGAACGTCTGCAAACGTGCTGCCTCGCGCACAGTCAGCGCGCGGCATTGCTTCGGATCCGGATGGATGAAGTAGTGTCCGTCCTTCGAGATGTGGCTGGTCACGGTCGTTGACGGCTTGCCTGCTGCCTGCGTCCGGAAACGGTCGGCGAAGTCTCCGGAGCTGCGATTTTTGTGTTTCGGCTGCAGAAACTCAGGGAACTCGATCAGCTTCGGGGCTTTCTTGAATACATGAGTGTAGGCGGCCGAATACATGTACCGCCCTAGGTCTTCCGGAATGTGGCCGCGGGTCTCGTGCTGGAGTGTTGTGCGCAACCGGTCGTCAGAAAACCAAGCTTGGAGATGATCCGGCATTTTTGACTTCTCGCCCTTCCAACCACTGCTGCGATGGTGAGGCAGATCGTTGGCCGAGGCGATCGCGCGCGCGATTGCTTGTACATCGTCGGGGATTTCACTGGCATTCGCGATGGCGAGGGCCTGCTCACGGACAGCGTGGTGCCAACTGTCAACGCTGTCCTGTCGGCTCAAACCGCTTCTCAATTGCCACATGCCGGTGATGGCCTCACCGACCGTGACCGGCGGCTGGGGTTCCCCCAAGATCGGGCCATCCAAATCCAGACCTGCCGCGATGTCCTTGCGTATCCCGAGGATGATGACACGGTGGCGAGCCTGAGGAACACCATGGTCTTCGGCCCGGATAAGGAAGCTGCGCGCCTCAGCCCGGCTGCCATCTTCGGGTGTCGGTTGAGCTAGGGGGAGCAGTCGATACCCGTCCCCCGAAGCCTCGAGATCATCCAGAACCCTGCTGAAGATGCCCCCGCCATCGACTTTGCTCGATAGCATGCCTTTGACATTCTCCATGACAAAGGCCGCCGGATTCAGGCGATCCAGAATTCGCACGTATTCTCGATACAGGTAGTGCCGCTCATCCTGCTCCGGCACGTAATCAGCCTTGCCCTTGTTCCTTGAACGACCCGCGAGGGAATAGGCTTGGCAGGGCGGCCCCCCGATCAGGATCGTGTTTCCTCCGTGCGCTTCGCGGGCGTGGTCGAGTTCGACAGCCAGCTCATCGAACACGCCGTCCCCACCCAGAACCCGCTGCCTGACCTCCTGTTCCGCCAACTTCCAGTTCGATGGATAGAGTTCCGACCAGTCAGGAAAAGGTGCGCCCTTGTTCAGCGCATTGTAGTATTCCTGAGGAAACTCGTCGAAGGACCGCAGGAAAGCGCGCAATCGCAGCGTCTGGATGGCGTGGTCATCCATTTCGACGGACAGATGGATCTTCATCCCTGCATCGGATGCACGACCAGCCCGCGAGAAGCCCTCACCGAGGCCACCGGGTCCCGCAAATAGATCAATGATGGCAAATTTCCGGGTCATGTCGATCCTTCCTGGACGCGCATCTCTACCAGGTTTTGCTATCAATGCCAGGTGGAAAATGGGGGCCAAATGGCTACATTTCCCTCATGACGGATGTGGTGGACAAGAAAACGCGATCACTAATGATGGCGGGGATCAGGGCAACGAACACGAAGCCGGAGATGCTTGTCCGCCGGGCATTGCATGCGCGAGGCTTCCGATTTCGCATTCATGACAAACGACTTCCTGGGCGACCAGATATCGTGTTGCCGAAATGGAAGGTTGCGATACAGGTTCATGGCTGTTTCTGGCATCGTCACTCCGGTTGTTCCAAGGCCACCAATCCGTCCACTAATGCCTCCTTTTGGGCGGAGAAGTTTCGGGCCAATGTTGAAAGAGACGCTGCTGCGGTCGAGAGGCTCTTGGAGGAGGGGTGGCGCATCCTCGTGGTCTGGGAGTGCTGTCTCGACAAGGCCGGACTGGCAAAGGCAATTGATATGATAGAGGATTTCATCAAGCTTGGCCCCAATCATCCTGTCCACTTCGCTGAAGTGGCGAAGCCAGATGTTGCAGTCGTCGAGGGCTCTGTTGCGCAAATCGCCTGATGGCCGAGGTTCCCGGCGCTTGAGCGCTTCATTGTAGGCTGGCCAGCTCCTGGTCCTGTAGGTCGGGGATGTGGGTCTGCTCATGCACCCGAGCTACCATGCTGGTTTCACGAGATGAATCCCTTACGGAATTTGCGCAACAAAGCCGATCGAAGCCACAGACAGGAAAGAGGACATTGGTGCAAACTCGGCGACGGCCCCCACCGCCGACTTCGGCCTACCCAGCCATGCCACATGATGTCCTGAATGACTGTTGAGTGGTAGCCGCACCGCAGCGTTGACCCTTCCGGTGCAGGTCCGGATTGGGCCGTTCACGTCGGTAGCATGCCTATCAGGCCCCGCATGGCACATGTTTCCATCTTCGCTTGCAGCGAATGGCGACTTCGCTTCCGATCCCGAAACGGCTATGGAGCCGCGTATCGCAACACGTGGGGCGTTTGAGCACACAGGAGGTGTATTTGCCGCGGAAACTCGCCCTTACAGTGGAGCCCGTTGACCGCGAGACGCTCCCGTCGCTGTTTTCGCGCATGGCAATCCTGAATGGAACCGACGCTGCCAACTTCGCCCTCGATCTCGGTACCACCTTTCGGCGTATCCTGGAGCAGGACGAAGAGGCTGTCGCGATTTTTGCAGAACGCGCAGGGCTGTCGGCCACGCAGCTCGCCGAACTGCTCTCCTGGACAGGTGAACGCATCGGAGACGTCCGGATGCGGTTTCGAAAGGAAGTCTTCGTCTCGCGGGCCCTGCGAAACCCGGTCATTCGGGGCTGTCCACACTGCATGCGTGAGCATGCAGCTGATCAGCCCCATCCATTGCGGCACATTGCCTTGCGGGGCGACTGGCTGTGCAGAGGTGTTGATATCTGCCACCAGCACCACCATCCGCTGGTTCCATTGTGGTCCAGCGCGCGCCCCATCGAACGGGATGATATCGGAGCACGATTGGCGGAAATCCTGACAGACCTGCGAGCAGGATCATTCGATTGCGTGCGCATTGATCCTACCGACTATGACCTTTGGCTTGATAGGCGTCTCTCGCAGGGTATCGCTGCGGATGACACATGGTTGGCGTCACAGCCGGTGTTTCCGGCGATCACACTCTGTGAGTTCATCGGTGCAGCCTTGCTGCGCAAACAGGGCGAGGCCCCGGACGATCGGCGCACCAAGGCCACGGGCTTTGCCTATGTCTCGCAAGGCCCTGATGGGGTCCGAGCGGCTCTGGACATCCTCATGCGGTCACAGGACGGCGGCCACATCGTGACGCAGGGCGAGTTGGGTCCGCTCTTCAAACATCTCAAGGGCATCTACCTTGATGACGATGCCTTCGCGGGATTTCGAGGGATCCTTCGAAACTATTTCCTGGAAATATGGCCGTTGGCGCCAGGTGATGACCTTCTCGGGCAGACCGTGACAGAGCGGCGCCTTCACTCCCTCACGTCAGCATCAAAGGAAACCGGCATCGGCCCGGCTGTCCTGGATGATTTCCTGACAGAAGCAGGCGCGTTTGCGCCCAGTGACGCGCGTGCCGATGCCCGCAAGACCTTTGATGCGAAGGCCTGGCAGCACGTCCTTGATGAAATCCCGACACTGGTTGGTCCCATTGCGCTGCGAAAGGCAATTGGCGCGACCCTGGCCGAATTGAACGGGTTGAAGGCAGGCGGTGTCCTCGTCCCGAGGACCAACGTCACAACGATCAAATCGCCTTGGCGGATTGCAGATGGCCAAGCTCTTCTTGAGGAGTTGGGGGCCTATGCGCAGCCGGTTGCCCCAGAGGAGCCAGGGTGGGAGACGATCCAACTCGTTCACAAGCGGCTGGACCTTCCTGTTGGCGAGATCATTGCGGCCATCCGGACGGGGGCTCTGCGCCTTGGTCAGCGTCCTGATGTTTTCGGTTACCACGGGCTTGTGGTGGAAATCACTGAAGTTGCTGCGTTCAAGGCGAAGGTCGCGCCGAAGCGCAAGCCATCGACCAACCAGGGAGAGATGACAGCAGCCGTCTTCGCCCGGTCGGCGGGTATTCGGGGAAAAGGTCAATTCCTGGCTCTGATCGAAGGTGGTCACACGCCTGCGACGTTGGTTTTGAATCTTACGACCAGGCGTCGGGAATGGCGCATGAGCCGCGACGACATCGCTGCGTTTGAGGCCAACTACACGACACCATCGATGCTGTCGGTCGAAACTAGTGCGCATTTGAACACGATTCGGGCCGTTCTGCAGAGCGAGGGGATCCAGCCGTTCCGCCCGAACGGCTTGGATGTCGGAGCGGTCTATCTTCGCAACGCTGTTGAGCCGGTTGTGGCACTCCTAAGAGCTCAGCCACAAAAGTGACCGCTAGCCACGGGTTATGCTCAAACACCGTTCTATCTCATTGTGCTAGAAGAAACCTTCGACACGGCACCCCAAGCCTCTTGACAGGGGGTGTGCATGGAAACCGCCGAAACGTGCAAGCTTATGCTTCATTGGCAGCAACAAGATGTTCAATGGCGATCCCTTGAGGACTCGAACCCCAAACCTGCTGATTAGAAGTCAGCTGCTCTATCCAGTTGAGCTAAGGGACCGCTGCCTTGCTTTTGCAAGCTTTCGCGGGGCGGCGCAAGCGGTCTGCGGGTTACAGGCGCCGCATCATGAAAACGCTCAGCGGATCGAGGCGGTAGTCCGCGAAGGGCGGGCATTCGGTGAACCCGGCCCCGGCGTAAAGCCCCCGCGCGGGCAGGAAGGCCTCTTGCGTGCCGGTTTCAAGGCAGGCGCTGGTCGCGCCACCCTCGCGGGCGCGTCCCAGCAGGTGCCGCAGCAGGATGCCGCCCAGCCCCCGACCCCGGCAGGCGCGGGCGACGTGCATGCTTTTCAACTCGACCGCCGGACCGGGCAGCGGGCCGTCGGACAGGGGTTTCAGCGCGCCCACCGCGCAGACCGCCCCCGCGCCGTCGCGCAGGGCGTAGACCTGTGCCCCGGCAGCCCGCAGGGCCGAGGCGGTCATCACGTGGCAGCTTTCGGGCGGCGACCCGGCGCGCATGTCCGCATGGTGGCGTGCAAGCAGGTCATCCACCGCCACATCCGCGCCGGTCACCGGCTCCAGGGCCCGAGGGCGCGCTCATGCCGGGGCCTCGGCGACGGCTTTTTCCGCCAGCGCCATCACGGCCTCGCGGGTGGCCGCCACGGCGATGAAGCGGGCGTTGTGACAGAAGCGCGCGCCCGGCACGCCGCTGGCCTGTTCCAGCGCCGCGTCGCTCAGACCGGCCCAGGCGGCGGGCAGGTCGGCGCGGCTGTCGAAGGTTCCGGCGCTCTTGCGGATGGTGTTCAGCGCCCAGTCCCCGTCGCGCGGGTGGACGACGAACAGCAGGTGATCCGCCCCGGCCTTCTCGATCGCCGAGAGGTGCGGCATCCCCTGCGGCAGTTCCAGCACCCGGCGGTTGCCGGTTTCGGCGATGGCTGCCAGAACGCGCCCTTCCGCCCGTGCCCGCGCGGCGAGCGTAGCGACAGAGGCCTCCAGCACGGTGCGCGCAAGGCCAAGGGCCGTTTCGAAGGCCGCCTCTTCCGCGTCGGGGCCACCGGCGTCGAAGGCGGGCTTCATGCGCTCCAGCAGGGCGGGCAGGGTCAGACCGGCCAGCGGCCCCGCGGCAGAGGGATCGAGCGCGCCGTTGTCCATCAGGTCGATGGGGCGGACAAGGCTGTCGTCCAGATCCGCATGCAGCGCCGCGAGATCGGCCTCGGGCACGGCAAGCGCGCGCAGGTAATCGGCGCCGAAATGGTGCCAGATCAATCCGAAAGAGCTGTAGGGCGCGCCGTCGGGACGCAGCGGCGCCGGTTTCTGATGGTGATCGAACAGCCCGGCTGTGGCGTCATAGGCCCGGCCCACGTCGTAGACGATGCGCCCGGGGGCCGAGGAGGTCAGGGCAGGGGCGCGGCTGCGCAACCGGCGTGCCTCGGGGTAGAGGCGGCTCAGAACAACCGTCGACAGGATCTCGTCGGCGTGAAAACCGCCGGAATGGGTGACAAGTTCGGTGACGGTCATCGGGGGGCCTGTCTGGGTCCGGGCAGGCCGCATCGGGCCTGCGGGGCGCTGTGGATCGGGGCCGGGTTCGGGCCGGTTCGCGGCTGTTGTCCCGCAGTTTCAGATGCCGACAACGACCCCAAATGCGCATCGGAGTCAAGCCGTGGCCAGATCGGGCGCCAGATCGGGCGAACGGCCGGGCGGATCCATCCGGGGGCGAAAGCTCCGCCCGGCGGCGCGGCTTTGGCGGGGCTGCCCCCCCCGGCCTGTCCCTTGGTCTGGTCCGGCTTGGACGGGGGCGGGCGGGCTTCGGCCCCCGATGCTGCTCCCCCGGCAAGTTTCCGGTTGCCCTCGGGGGCGCGGGGTGGTCCGGTGCCCTGCGGCAACCGCGGAGGACGATATGCGCAACGGTGGACAGCTTCTGGTCGAAAGTCTTGTGGGCCTTGGGGCGACGAAGGCCTTCGGGGTGCCGGGCGAAAGCTATCTTGCGGTGCTCGACGCGCTGCACGACACGCCGGGCGCGCTGGACTACGTGCTGTGCCGCCAAGAGGGCGGGGCGGCCTTCATGGCGGCGGCCTGGGGCAAGCTGACAGGACAGCCGGGTATCTGCATGGTGACGCGGGGACCGGGGGCGACCAATGCCTCGATCGGGGTGCATACGGCGATGCAGGATTCCGCGCCGATGCTGCTGTTTGTCGGGCAGGTGGCGACCGACATGCGCGGGCGCGAGGCCTTCCAGGAAGTCGATTACCGCGCTGTCTTCGGCACCATGGCGAAATGGGCGGTCGAGATCGACCACGTCGATCGCATCCCCGAAATCCTGTCGCGCGCCTGGAGCGTTGCCACCAGCGGGCGCCCCGGCCCGGTGGTCATCGCCCTGCCAGAGGACATGCTGGCCGACACCTCGGACATGGCGCCCCTGAGCGGGCCGGTGCCGCTGGCGCAGCCCGCGCCGGACGCCGACGCGATGGACCGGCTGTCAGAGCTGCTGGCGGGCGCCGCGCGCCCGGTGATTCTGATGGGCGGCAGCGGCTGGAGCGACGAGGGTCGCGCCGATCTGCAGGCCTTTGCCGAGGCTGCGCGCATCCCGGTCGTCGCGGCCTTCCGCTTTCAGGACCGTTTCGACAACCGTTCCGATGTCTACTGCGGCGAGGCCGGTGTCGGCATGCCGCCCCACGTCAAGGCGGTGCTGCAGGGCGCGGACCTGATCCTTGCGGTCAACGTCCGGTTCGGAGAGATGACGACGGATGGCTACACGCTCTTCGATCTGCCGGAGATGCGGCAGGCTCTGGTGCATGTCCACGCCGATGCGGCCGAGATCGGCAAGATCTACCGGCCCGCGCTGGGGATCGTGGCGGGCGTCAACGCCTTTGCCGCCGCGCTAAAACCCTGCGAGGGGCCATGGGCCGACTGGTGCGCCGAGGGGCGCGCGGCCTACCTGGCGGGGCTGGAACTGCCGGACCAGCCCTCCCCGTTGACATGGGCAAGGTGACGGCGCATCTGCGCGCGGTGCTGCCCGAGGACGTGGTGCTGACCAACGGCGCCGGAAACTTCAGCGTCTGGCCGAACAAGTTCTTCCCCTTCGGGCCGAAGGCGCGGCTGCTTGCGCCGCAGTCGGGGGCCATGGGCTACGGGCTGCCGGCGGCCATCGCCGCCAAGGTTGCGGACCCGGAGCGCTGCGTGGTCTGCTTTGCCGGGGACGGCGATTTCCAGATGACCTGCCAGGAGCTTGCGACAGCGGCGCAGGCCGGGGCGCGGCCCATCGTGCTGATCCTCAACAACGGCGTTTACGGCACCATCCGCGCCCATCAGGAACGGCAGTTCCCGGGCCGGGTCTCTGGTACCGACATGGTCAGCCCGGACTTCGTCATGCTGGCGCAGGCCTATGGTTTCCATGCCGAGCGCGTGACGACGACCGAAGCCTTCCCCGAGGCCTTTGCCCGCGCCATGGCCTCGGATACCGGCGCGGTGCTGGATCTCGAGATCGCGGCAGAGGCGATCACCCCGCGGCAGACGCTGAGCCAGATGCGGGCCGCCGCGCTGAAAGGCTGAGCCCGTGAAGCCGGAAAGATCCGGGGCGTCCGGTCACGCGGCCTGGGCATCCGCAGGGCATCCCGGCCGGCACTGTCCCTTTTGAGAAAGGGGCAACCCCTTGATCGGATGCCGCTTGCCGGTTTCAAGCCGCTGTCGCCCGCCTTCTGCCTCGGCCCGTGCCGCCTCACGGCGGTTCCGGCGCGGCGGGCAGGGTGAAGCGAAACAGCGTGCCCTGCGGCTGGGGTTCACACCAGATCCGTCCGCCATGGCGGCGCACGATCTTTGCGCAGGTGGCAAGCCCCAGCCCGGTGCCGGGAAACTCCTCTTCGCGGTGAAGGCGGCGGAAGGGCTGAAACACCTGCTCGGCATGTTCGGGCGCGATGCCGATGCCGTTGTCCCGGACTGAAAAGACCCAGCGACCGGCACGGGTCGGCGCGGCGCTGACGTGAATGTCGGGCGGGTGGTCGCGGCAATATTTGATCCCGTTGCCGATCAGGTTCTGCAACAGCTGGATCACCTCGCTGCCAGCGCAAAGGACCACCGGCAGCGGCCCGGCCCGCAGTGCCGCGCCGCTGTCGGCGATTTCGGCGCGCAGGTTCGCGGCGGCGGCGCGCAGAAGCGCGTCCGCCGGTTCCGGGCGGTGGGCATCACCCGGCCCGGGTGCAGATGCGCGGCGAGGGTATCGATGGTGCGGTGCAGGCGCGCGACGAGGCCCGCGATCTCTGTATGGTCCGCCGTAATCGCGTGGCTGTCGCCTGTGGCGATGCCCTCTGCCAGCGACAGGGTGAAGTAGTCCAGCGCCCGCAGAGGCGCCTTGAGATCGTGGGCGAGCGTATGGGCGAAAGTGTCGAGTTCCTGCCGCTGCGCCTCTATCTGGTGGCGCAGGCGCGTGACCTCCAGCCCGTTCTGCACAAGGCGGCGCAGGGACGCGGGGGCGATGTGGCGCTTCGGGATATAGTCGATGGCGCCGGCCTTGATGGCGGCGGCGGCGATGACCTCGTCTCCCTGTCCGGTGACGACGGCCACGGCGGCTTCGGGCCATTGCCCTAGAACCGTGTCGATATTGACCAGCCCGTCGGCGTTGGGCAGGCCGTAGTCGAGGAAGACGAGGTCGATGGCATCTTCGCCGTGGTCGCCAAGGGCCGCCTGCATGGATCGGGCGCGGCGCAGGGCGCAGGACAGGCCGCTTTCGCCCAGCGCGCGGCAGAGCAATTTCGTGTCGCCGGCATCGTCGTCGATGATCAGGATGACAGTCGAGCCGGTCGGGGCCCGTTCCCGGACAATCCTGGGATGGGGTCATGGCATGTCCGGCAGTTCGACGAGGCGCCAATAGGCGTTGAGTGTTCCGATCAGGTCGAGAAAATCGGCACCGGCGGATTCCTTCACGATGTAGCCCGCGACATTGTTGTCATAGGCGTGATCGACGTCGTCGCGCATCTTCGAGGTGGTCAGCATGAAGACCACCAGCTTGCGCAGATCCGGATCGGCGCGCAGGGCGGCGACGAATTCATGGCCGTTCATGCGGGGCATATTGACGTCGACAAGGCAGATGAAGGGGGCCTCGGGCATGTCGGGGCGCTCTTTATGCAGGATCTCCAGCGCCTCGCGGCCATCGCGCGCGCGCACGATGGGGTTGGCGATCTGCGCGCGCTTGAAGGCGCGTATGACCGCCTTGGCGTCGCCGTTGTCATCCTCGACCAGCAGGATATTGATGGGCATGGATTTCTGTCCCGTGATCATCGGCTCCGCTCCTCAGGCTGCCTTGTCCGGCTGCGCCGCCACAGGGGCCGCGGCGCGGGGCCAGGTGACGACGAAGCGGCTGCCCTTGCCGGGGGCGGAAGTCAGGGCAATCTCGCCGCCGACGGTGACCAGCGTCTTGCGCACCATGGCCAGCCCCATGCCGCTGCCTTCGACCTGATCGCGGGGGCGCAGGGTAGTGAACATGCCGAAGATGCGCTCGTGATATTCTGGTGCGATGCCCGGCCCGTCGTCGGCGACGGTGAAGATATAGGCCCTTGGCGTTTCCTCGACTGAGACGCGGACGCTGCCATCGGTGCGGTCGTGATGCTTGATGGCGTTCGAGACGAGGTTGAGAAGCACGTTCTGGATCGGCATGCGGGGCAGCGAGATCCGGGACAGGCTTTCGTCGAACTCTATGGTGAAGCCCTCGGGCGGGTTGGTCAGGCCACGGACCGCGGCCATCAGCTCGTCGCCATCCACCGGCGCATGAACCCGGTCGTCGCGACCGATCCGCGAGTGGATCAGCAGGTCGTCGAGCAGCCGCTCCATGCGGGCCACGCGGCTGCGCATCAGGCCGATGTTTTCCAGCGAGTCCTCGTCCAGGGTTTCGCCCAGATCCTCTTCCAGCCAGCGTGAGGCGTTGTCGATCACCCGCAGCGGCGCCTTCAGGTCATGCGAGGCGACATAGGCGAAGCTGTTGAGCTCGTCGTTGGAGCGTTCGAGATCGGCTTTCGCCCGGCCCAGATCGGCGATCAGCGCCTCGCGCTCTGCCTCTGTCGCGGCCCGGATCGAGATGTCCCGGATCATCGCGACGAACTGGGTTTCGCCGCGATAGTCCACCGGGCTTATGGTGATTTCGATCGGGAAGGTCGAACCGTCGGCGCGCACACCGTGGATCGGGCGCGTCCCGGCCATGCGGCGCCCCTGCGGACCGATGTCCGCCTCGTGCACAAGCGCGCGGTGGGCGATGCGGGATTCCGGTGGAACCAGCATTTCCAGCGTGACGGTATCGTCCGGGCGATAGCCGAACATGGCCAGAGCAGAGGGGTTGATATCGGTGAGGGTGCCATCGCGCCGGACCATCATGACGCCGTCGGCGGTGCCTTGGAACATCGCCCGCGCGCGGTCGCTGGCCTCGGACAGATTGTCCAGCACGGCCACCAGAGACCCCTTGAGGTCATTGATCGCATCCCCCGTCGTATCCAGCGCCACGGCCTTGCCCGAGGCGTGGCGGGACAGCGCCTGTTCCGTCAGGGCCAGAAGCGGCTTGATCGGCCGCGTGGTCAGGCGCCAGACCGCGAAGCTGAGTGCCGGGGCCAGCGCCCCGGCAAGGACGGACAGCACTACGGTGTGTTTCAGCAGGTCGTGCACCGGCGCCAGCAGGCTGGCCAAGGGCGTGGTGACGACAACGGTCAGGGGCATCGGCCCGGCGGCGCCCTGCATGGGCTGCGTCAGCGCATGGGCGACGATACCGCCGGCGTCGAAGCGCTGTCCCTCTGCCGACAGCGCATGCCCCGCACCGGGCCAGTCGAGCGGCTGGAAATCCGGGGCGCCGTGGAACCGGAGGGTGTTTTCCGGCCCCTCGGGCCCCAGCGTGATGTGATCGCCGCTATCGGTGACGATGTGCAGCCGGTGATCGGGGGCGAGGTGCGGCGTGACGGCCCCGAACAGCCGGGTCATGTCCGCGTTCAGCACGATGGCCCCGAAGATGCGCCCCCGGCTGTCGCGCACCGGCTGGACGTAGCGGATCGTCACCGCGGCATTGTCCTGCACGCGCCCGTGTTCCCGGTTCAGGGTGACGGCAGAAAAATACCCGTGGTCCACCAACCCCTGCATGAGCGGCACCATGTAGGGTTCGGCCCCCTTCCGCTGCAGCGCGTCACCCGCAACGGGCTGCGCGCCGCCCGGGCCGACGTCGAGGCGCACGATCTCGCGCCCGCCATCGGCCAGCGTGATCAGGCGGGCCTCGGAAATAGGCGGGACGCTCGCTGAGCAGGGTGGAGAAGACCAGCGCCAGCCGGTGTTTCAGATCCTCGCGCTGTGCCTCGGGAAGGCCGGACCCGGGGGCCATGCGTCCGACGATCGGCAGTCGGGCAAAGATCTCCGTCTCGGTCCGCATGGTATCGAGGGGCGCCATGACGCGTTCCGCGTTCAGCCGCGCCTCTGCCGCCAGAAGGGCAGAGGCACCGTCGCGCGCCGCATGGTCGGTGGCGCGGTAGCCGATCGTTCCCACCATCAGCGCCGCCAGCAGCGAAGCCAGCAGGCCCAACAGGATCAGGCGCCCGCGAAAGCCGATGCGGGTAAAGGGGCTTCGGTTCTGGTCCCAGCGTGCCACGCGTGTCCTTCCCGGTCCAGGGCTCGGCGCCGGGCAATCCTGTCGCCCGGTCCCTGTAAAGAGTGGGGCAGCCTTCTTAACGAACCGTGAAAGAAAGTGGAAAAGGCACTGCCTCGGCAGGGGGAAATGCACCGCGTTTGTCCTTTCCCCCGCATGTCACGCGCCCTTTCGGAGGACCGAACCCTGTCTGACCGGACGCAGAAGAGCGTGTGGTGCAGGCGCCGGATGCGTTGCGGCCCGTCCCTCTTCCAAGGGGCTGCCGCGATCCGCGCCCTGCCGCAGGGACCGGCGCGCTGGCGCCGCGTGTTGCGCGCGCCGGTTGTGGGCCCCGGGCTCCCTGCGGTAGATTGGCGGCGAGGCACTCAAGAACACCACGGCAGGAGACGAACAATGACACTCAACAGGCGTCTGGTCATGATGGCGCCCGCGGCCCTGTGGCTTGCGGGATGCGGGGCGGGGATGGCGATCCCCGACGTCGCACGCCCCGACCCGGAGCTGGATCCGGGCCTGCGCCCGCAGCCCAATGCGGACTACGATGCACTGGGTGCTGGCCTTCAAGGACCGCGCCCGGCGGCGCGGGATCAGCGATGCGGTGCTGACGGCGGGCTTTCGCGGGCAGGGCTACCTGCCCGGCGTGATCGAACGCGACCGCAATCAGACCGAGTTCAAACGCTCGCTGGAAGATTACCTTGCCATCGTCGCCCCCGAGGAGAAGGTCACCTTCGGGCGCCGCATGGTCGGGGCGCAGCGCGCGGCGCTTGCGCAGGTCGAAGCCCGCTATGGCGTCTCTGCCGATATCCTCGGGTCGATCTGGGGGCTGGAAAGCTACTTCGGCACGCGGCGCGGCAAGATCCCGGTGATCTCGGCCACCTCGACGCTGGCCTGGGAGGGGCGGCGCGGCGCCTTCTTCGAATCGAACCTGATGAATGCCCTGCGCCTTCTGCAGACCGGGGACGCGCGGCCCGAGCAACTGGTCGGCAGCTGGGCCGGGGCCATGGGGCACACGCAGCTGATCCCGGATGCCTACCAGCGCCATGCGGTCGATTTCGACGGCGACGGCAAGCGGGACATCTGGTCGGACAATCCCATCGACGCCTTTGCCACGACGGCGCGCTTCCTGTCGGACGCGGGCTGGCGCCGCGGTCAGCCCCGGGGGCTGGAAGTGCGGCTGCCGCAGGGCTTCGACGCCGCCATCGGGCGCGGTAACCGGCGGTCGGTGGCGCAGTGGCAGGCGCTGGGCGTGACCGCTGCCCGGGGCGGAGCGCTGCCCGACGCCGGTCCGGCAGCGGTGCTGGCGCCGATGGGTCTGGGCGCACCCGCCTTCCTGGTCTTCCACAACTTCAACATGATCCTGCGCTACAACCCGTCCGAGAACTACGGCCTTGGCGTGGGCTACATGGCCGGGCGCCTTGCCGGGGGCGGTCCGCTGGTCGCGTCCTTCGGCCCGGATGCCAACGGGCTGACGTTGCAGGACCGCAAGGCCCTGCAGGCCGGTCTGACGCGCGCGGGCTATGACGCGGGCACGCCGGACGGGGTCATGGGCAAGAAGACCGAGGCCGCGATCTCGGCCTATCAGGCGGCCAATGGGCTGAGCGTCACCGGCCAGCCCTCGCGCGCCTTGCTGGAGCGCCTGCGCTAAGGGCGCGGGGCCCATGGGAGTGCGTCGGGATGGCCTGCCTGTCCTGACGCGAATGCAAACCGGGGCCGGGCGGGTAGAGAACCGGCCCGGCACCGCGCTTTTCCAGGCCGCCTTGTTGGCGGGTCTGGCGAAAGAGAGGGCGCGCCGCGGGCTGCGGAGCGGGTGTGCCGGGCCGCGTGGTGACGGGCTGATGAATGCCGGGTGCCGACGGTTGGCCGTAGCGGGCTTTGCCAGCCGGGCAGAGGGGCAGCTGCAAGCCCTGCAAGGCAGGTCGCCGGTGCGCCGGGCGGCGCGGCGCCGAACCGCTGAGGAGCGGGAGCGGGCGGTGGATCAATGCGGCAGGCGCAAGGGGCGTGAGAGGAGGTCCGGGCAGGCTTGCCGATGCGTCGGGCAGGCGGCATGCTGGGGCAATGTCGCGCTCTGCCCGCCTCTTTGCCCTGCTTCTGGCCCTCTTGTGCTGGGTCGTTCTGGTGACCCATGTCCGCCTTGGGCTGGCCCGCGCCCCCGAGGCCTCGCTTTTGCAGGAACTTTGGCGGACCGGGCGTTATTTCACCATTCTCACCAACGGGTTGACGGCTGTGACCATGGCGGCGGTGGCCACTGGGCTGGCGGGTTCCGGCGGTCTGGGCGGCGGGGCTGACCCTGTGGATGGCGATCGTGGGCATCGTGTATCACGCGCTGCTGGCGCTCGACTTCGACGGGCTGCGCTGGTGGACGGATCAGGGCCTGCACACCGCCGTGCCCATCGCCCTGTTCCTGTGGTGGCTGGCTTTCGCGCCCCGGGCCGGGCTGGCTCGGCGGCATGCGCTCTGGTGGATCGGCTGGCCGGGGCTTTACATGCTCTACGCGCTGATCCGCGGAGAGATCGACGGGCGGCATCCCTATTTCTTCATCGACCCGCCGAAGATCGGCTGGGGGCCGGTGCTGCTGTGGATTGTCGCGCTGGGGGTGGTCTTCTGGCTGGCGGGGCTGGTGCTGGTGGCGCTGGCGAAGAAGTCTCAGCCGAGACCGTCCTCGTCCAGAAGATGCCGTCCCTGACGGTCTTCCACCTCGATGACCCAGAGGTCCGGATCGAAACCGCGCTGACGCGCGATGGCGGCATCGACCTCGGCTTCGGGGCCGGCGGCGAGTTGGGTCCATTGCCGCGCCCCGGTCATCAGGTCGAAGCCCCGGGTGAAGGCGCGGGCCTGCCCGTCCAGCGTGGCGAGCTTCACCAGAACGGCGCCCGCCGTGTCGTCGCCATGCGCGGTGACAAAGGCCGGAATGTCCCGAAGCGCGAGGCGGCGGCGGTAGGCGTCGATCCAGAAGCGGGTGCTGAGGCGGGTCATGGTCTTCCTGTCCCATGGGGGCGGTTGGCGCGCCCCGCGGTCCCCGGCGGCCTGCCTTTGACCGGCACGAGGAGGGGGCGGGGAGGGGGCTCTGCCCCCCGGCCCTAACGGGCCTCCCCCCGAGGTATTTGGAAGACCAAAGAAGCGGGGAGGGGCGGTGGTCGTCTGGCGCAGGCGGGTCCGTCGGGCGGCGGGTCCGCTTCAGGCGCGGGGCGGCGGGAAAGCCTTTGTCGTCAGCTGTTTCCGTCCTTGAAGTCGAGGCCCATCTCGGAATAGCGCTCGGCCTCTTCGAGCCATTTCTCGCGCACCTTGACCTGCATGAAGAGGTGGATCTTGCGGCCGAGGAACTCTTCGAGCTCCTCGCGGGCGGCCTTGGAGATCGCCTTGACCGTCTCGCCCTTGTGGCCCAGCACGATGCCCTTGTGGCCGTCGCGGGCGACGTAGATCACCTGGTCGATGCGGGCGGAGCCGTCGTCGCGCTCCTGCCAGCTTTCGGTCTCGACCGTCAGCTGGTAGGGCAGTTCCTGATGCAGGCGCAGGGTCAGCTTTTCGCGCGTCATCTCGGCGGCGATCATGCGCAGGGGCAGGTCGGCGATCTGGTCCTCGGGGTAGAGCCGGGGCCCCTCGGGCAGCTCGGCGCCCAGCCAGGCCTTCAGGTCCTCGGTGCCGTGGCCCTTCTCGGCGGAGATCATGAAGGTGCGCTCGAAGGGGTAGGCGTCGTTCAGCGCCTTGGAGAGGCTCAGCAGGGTCTCGGCCTGCGTGCGGTCGATCTTGTTGATCGCCAGCGCCACGCGGGCGGTCTTCGGCAGGTCGGGCAGGCGGTCGAGGATGGTCTTGACGCCGGCGGTCATGCCCCGGTGCGCCTCGACCAGCAGCACCACGATATCGGCGTCGGCGGCGCCGCCCCGGGCGGCGGCGACCATGGCGCGGTCGAGCCTGCGGCGCGGCTGGAAGAGGCCCGGCGTGTCGACGAAGACGATCTGGGCCGTGCCCTCCAGCGCCACGCCGCGAATGCGGGCGCGGGTGGTCTGGACCTTGTGGGTCACGATCGAGACCTTGGCCCCCACCATGCGGTTGGTCAGGGTCGATTTGCCCGCGTTGGGCTCTCCGATAAGGGCGACGAAGCCCGCGCGTGTGGTCATTTCGGTCTCGGTCTCAGAGGTGGTCAGGATGCGGTCGAAGCGGTTCGATGCAGTCTACAGGAAAAAGCGGCGGCGTGTTGCGTTCGAGTCGAAGCGGGAGGCGGCGCGCAGCCGATCCGGGTCCGAACCGGACCGGCATAGCGGGTTCGGGCGGGTTTCGCCATAGTGCAAAGGGGGTTTGTCCGAGACAGGGCGCGTTGCCGGGGGCGGGCGCAGGCCGGCGACGCGCTGTCCCGCGGTATTTGGTCCGGGGTGTCGGGCCGGGGGGCTGTGTCGTGCCGTGGCCATGGGGGCGAATCGGATTGGCTTGGAGGAGACGGCGAGGCTGCGGATGCGGGCCGGTCTCGGAAATCGCAGATGTCGGTGCCTGCGCGGAGCGGTGACGGGTCAGGGTTTCGCCGCGCGGCGGCGGTTGTCGCGGATCAGCGAGTAGGTGCCCGCGGCGACGATCAGCGCGGCGCCGGTAAGGGTCAGCGCGTCGGGGCGTTCGTCGAAGAGCAGGTAGGCGAGGATCAGCGCCACGATCAGGCGGGAATAGCGGAAGGGGGCAACGACGCCCACCTCTCCGGTGCGCATGGCCAGCGTCATGGCGGTATAGCCGAGGACCCCGGACAGCGCCGTGCCGGTGACAAGCGCGGCGGCGGCCGTTGTCGGCAGGGCCGGCGCGCCGGGTTCGAAGGCGAGGATGATCCCCCCGCGACGGTGACCACGGCAAAGCCCAGCACGCCCATTTGCACCGTGTGGACGCGGGGCGGCGCGACGCGGGTCATCAGGTCGCGCCCCGCGAAGCCGATCATGCCGAGCAGGGCGAGGATGGCGTTGGGCTGGAAGGCGGCGGGCGTCGGGCGGACGATCAGCAGGACGCCGACGAAGCCCACCGCCATGGCGGCCCAGCGGCGCGGGCCGATCTTTTCCTGCAGCACCAGCGCGGCGCCCAGCATGACAAAGAGCGGTGCGGCCTGAAGGATGGCCGAGGTCGTCGACAGGGGGGTGTAGGCAAGCGAGAGCGCGAAGAAGAGCCGTCCGGTGATCTCGAAGCCGGTGCGGATCAGCAGCGGGCCGCGCAGGTAGTCGCGGGTCCAGAGCGGCACAGTCCGGGCGCGCGCGTAGCCGGCGTAGATCAGCATCGCGAAGAGGCCGAACTGCAGGGTGGCCATGCCCGCCGTGATGCCGCCGGTGCCGGTGGCGGCCTTGAAGAAGGCATCCTCGATCCCGAAGCCCAGCATGGCGAGGATCATCCAGAGGGCGCCGCGCAGGTTGTCTGTCATCGGGGGTCGTCCTTTGGGGCAGCTGTAGCGCGGCGCGGGGGCGGGGGGAAGACGGCCTTTCGAAAGGTCGTCTGCGGACCGCAACTGGAAACCCGGTGCCTTGGGGGGCAGGGGGCCTCAGAGCGGCGCGCGCGGTGCCGGTTGTGGTAGGGGGAACGGGCTTCGAAGCCCGTTCCCCGCCTCAGTCCAGCCGCTTGAGCAGGGCTTTCGCCGCCGCCTGTTCGGCCTGTCGTTTCGCATTCGCCGTGGCCTGTGCGGTTTCGCCGCTCGCAAGCTGCGCTTCGATGGTGAAGACCGGCGCGTGGTCGGGACCGGTGCGTTCGACCACGGCATAGACCGGGGGCGGCAGGCCACGGCCCTGCGCCCATTCCTGCAACGCGGTCTTGGCGTCCTTGGCGTCTTCCTCGACGCTGCCGATGCGGTCGCCCCAGAGCCGCAGGATCAGCGCCTGCGCCACCTCGAAGCCCGCGTCGAGGTAGACCGCGGCGATCACTGCCTCCATCGCGTCGCCCAGAAGCGCCAGCTTGCGGCGGCTCGCCGGACATCTGCTCGGAGCGGCCCAGCTTCAGCGCCTCGCCCAGGCCGATCTCGCGCGCGACATCGGCGCAGGCCTCCTTGCGCACCAGCGCGTTGTAGCGCGGCGCCAGCTGGCCCTCCGAGGCCTTGCGGTCGGCCTTCAGCAGCGCTTCGGCCATGACCAGCCCCAGCACCCGGTCGCCGAGGAATTCGAGCCGCTGGTTGTCCTCGCGCCCGGGGCCGGACATCGAGGCATGGGTCACGGCGCGGCGCAGCAGGCGCGGGTCGGCGAAGGCATGGCCCAGCCGGTCCTGAAGCGCCTGAAGATCCGCCGATAGCTTTGCCTGCGCCATCGCGGCCTCAGTCGATCCGGTGGAAGAAGCGGTCGGCGCGCCAGGTCCAGAAGTACAGCATCGACCGGCCAGCGGAGGAGAACATCACCCGGTCGGCCCGGCCCACGAGGTTCTCGTAGGGCACAAAGCCGACGCCCTGCGCGATATTGGGCACGCGCGAATCCGACGAGTTGTCGCGGTTGTCGCCCATGAAGAAGAAGTGGCCCTCGGGCACGGTATAGACCGAGGTGTTGTCCGACCCCTGCATGGCGATGTCGAGGATCGAATGCTGGGTGCCGCCGGGCAGGGTCTCGATGAACTTGTCCTTGGTGCAGGTGCCGCCGGGGCCCACCGGGCCCTCCTTGCAGCGCGGGCGCAGCCCCTGCGGGCCCTGCGGCGCGGCGGTCTCGACGAACTGGCCGTCGGGTTCGACCGTCACCGGCTGGTCGTTGATGTGGAGCAGGCCGGCCTTCATCTGGACGCGGTCGCGGGGCAGGCCGATCAGCCGCTTGATGAAGTCGCGCCCGGTGACCGGGTGGCGGAAGACCACCACGTCGCCGCGCTGCGGCTCGCCGCCGAACAGGCGGCTGTTGTCGCCGTCGGCCCAGCCGCAGATGTCCTTGGCATCGATGTCGATGCCGAAGCGCGGGATGATGATCGAGGGGCAGGAGGCGTAGGAATAGCCGTAGGCCATCTTGTTGACGAAGAGGAAGTCCCCGATCAGCAGGGTGTCCTTCATCGAACCCGAGGGGATCCAGAAGGGCTGGAACAGGAAGGTGCGGAAGACGCCCGCGATCAGCAGCGCGTAGACGATCGTCTTGACGGTCTCGACGATTCCGCCCTTCTTTTCTGCTTTCGCCATGGTGCCCTTTGCCCCCGATTGGTTCCCCGCGCTTCATGGGCGGCGGGTGCGGGCGTGTCAAGGCGGGGGCTTGGTCCGCAGAGCGGAGAGACCGGCCTGTGACGCATCCACCCGTGGCCGTGGCCGGCACCCCGGCCTGCGGCGGATGATCGTCCTGCCGGTCTAGGGGATTTCCGGGCCGATGCGGCGCGCCTCGATCACCACGAAGGCCTGTGCCCGGGGATGGTCGTCGGTCAGGGTGACGTGGATGATCGCCTCGAAACCCTCGGGGGTCATCGCCGCCAGCCGTTCGGCGGCCCATCCCGTGACCTGCATCACGGGCTGACCGGTGGGCAGGTTCGAGACCGCCATGTCCTTCCACGAGATGCCCATGCGCAGCCCGGTTCCCAGCGCCTTCGAGCAGGCCTCTTTCGCGGCCCAGCGTTTGGCGTAGGTGCCCGCCACGTCCTTGCGCCGCTCGGCCTTGCGCTGTTCGGTCTCGGTGAAGACGCGGTTGCGGAAGCGGTCGCCGAAGCGGTCGAGGGTGGCGGCGATGCGCTCTATATTGGCGAGATCGGTGCCGATGCCGAGGATCATGGGGCCTGCCTTTTGCGCTGATCGTCCCGGGGGTAGCGGGTGGCGGGGCGGGGTGCAAGGCGTGGCTTGGATGCAGGGCCCTGCGGTGTCCCGGGTGCGGGGCTGCCCCGGGCGCGGCACAGGGTTGGCGGGCCCGGAGCAGGGGGGATGCAGGCGCCGGGTGGGGGCGCTGCCCCCACACCCCCGAGGTATTTGCCGGACCAAAGAAGGGGCGGTCGGGGGCCGGGTGGTGCGGTGACGGGGCGGGTGCTAGCCGCGTGCTTCGTCCATCAGGCGGCGCATTTCGTGGATTGCCGGGGTGAGGCCGCGGAAGATGGCCTCGCCCACGATGAAATGGCCGATGTTGAGTTCCACCAGTTCCGGCAGCGCGGCGATGGGCGCGACGGTGTCGTAGGTCAGGCCGTGGCCGGCGTGGACCTCGAGCCCGAGGCCATGGGCGAAAGTCGCCATTTCGGCGAGGCGCGCCAGTTCGGCGTCGCGCTCTGCCATGCGGCCCTCGGCGTGGAGGTCGCAATAGGCGCCGGTGTGCAACTCGATCACCTGCGCGCCGATGCGATGTGCCGCCTCGATCTGGGCGCGGTCGGCGGCGATGAAGATCGACACCCGGCAGCCCGCGTCACGCAGGGGGGCGATGAAATGCGCCAGCCGGTTCTCGTCCCCGGCGACCTCGAGGCCGCCCTCGGTGGTGCGCTCCTCGCGCTTTTCCGGGACGATGCAGACCGCATGGGGGCGGTGGCGCAGCGCGATGGCCTGCATCTCTTCGGTGGCGGCCATCTCGAAGTTGAGCGGCAGGGAAAGCGCCTGCATCAGGCCCTCGATATCGGCGTCCGAGATGTGGCGGCGATCTTCGCGCAGATGCGCGGTGATGCCGTCGGCGCCCGCCTCTTCGGCCAGCTTCGCGGCGCGGATCGGGTCGGGATAGGCGCTGCCACGGGCGTTGCGGACGGTGGCGACGTGGTCGATGTTGACGCCGAGACGGAGGCGGGTGGCGGACATGGGTGGGACCCCCTTGCTGCGAAATTCGATCAAGACGTAAGCGGCGCAGGGCGGAAAGGGAACCCGATTCCGGCAGGGGGGCAGGGGGCGGCATCGGCGGGCCGGGCGCGGGCGCTTTCGGAACCGGGGTGCGTGGCGGTGCCATGAGCGGGGACATGCCGCGCGGCCCGTACGCGCCTGCGGTCTGCATGGGCTGCTGCTGCGTGCTCGGGGGCCGCGGCCCCGGGGTCAGCCGTTGCGCGTGGCCTCGGCCTTGCGCTTCTTCAACTCTGCGAGCTTGGCCTTGATCACGCCCTTGCGGCGGTTCTGGAAGGCCGAGATCAGCGGCAGCGAGACGTAGTAGGCGATCAGCCCGCAGATGATGCCGGGCAGGATGCCGCCGATCATATAGGGGTAGAAGACCTCGTCGAAGAAGATCTCCAGCCGGGTCCAGTCCGTCGCCTCGCCATAGGCGGCGGCCAGCAGGTTGTCCCAGAGATCGGCCCCGGCGGCGAAGAACTTGTCGACGAGGTTGCCATGGTGATCGCCGGGCTGCGGATGCGGCCCCTTGTCCATGTCGAGCAGCCAGTAGCCGGTCTTGAGAGAGGCGACGCCGATCGGCACATAGGTCAGCGGGTTGCCGAAGAAGGTCGAGAGCAGCGCCGCGATCACGTTGCCGCGCAGCATCAGCGCCAGCATCCCCGCGACGACGAAATGCAGGCCGTAGAAGGGCGTGAAGGTGGTGAAGACACCGGCAAAGATGCCGCGCGCGATCTTGTGCGGCGGATCGGGCAGGCGGTTCAGCCGCAGGCGGACGTAACGGGCCGCGCGCCCCCAGCCCCCCTTGGGCCAGAGCAGCTCGACCACGATCCGCCAGATCGGGCGTCGATCCCGCCGCTTGAAGACCACTCCCGTCCTTCCTTTCGTTTACCGGGCCGCCGCCTGCGCCGCCGCAAGGCCGGGGTCGCGGCGCCGCTCGACCGAGGCGACGTTGTTTTCCGCTTCCAGCGCCGAGATCACAGAGTGCAGATGTTCCGCATCGCGCAGTTCGACATCCAGCATAAGCCTGTAGAAGTCCGGTTTCCTGTCAACAAAGTTCAGGTCCGAGATATTGGCCTTCTGCTCTCCGATCAATGTGCAAATCCGCCCCAGAACACCGGCGTCGTTGCCGATCACCAGTTCAAGAGACACCGGGTAGGCCGCGGGATGCGTGCCCTCGGCCCAGTGCAGGTCGAGCCAGGGCGCGCTTTCGTCCTCGAAGTCGGCCAGCGCGGCGCAGTCGATGGCATGCACCTGCACGCCGCGACCGGGCCGGGACAGGCCCACGATGCGCTCGCCGGGAAGCGGCTGGCAGCAGGGCGCGCGCGAGAAATTCTGGTTGTGGTCCAGACCGATGACCGGGTGATCGGCGTCGGCCAGCTGGGTATCGACGATCACGAGGTTGGGGTAGACCGCCTCGACGACCGCGCGCGGCGCAAGCTCGGCGCTGCCAAGCTGCGCCAGTAGCGTTTCGACGTCATCCATGCGCAGCGTGTCGGCGGCCTTGGCCAGCACCTTGTCGGTGCATTTCTTGCCGTGCCGTTCGAAGGCCACGCGGGCCAGTTCCCGGCCCAGCCGGGCATAGCGCTCCTTGTTGGCCTCGCGCAGGGCGCGGCGGATCGCGGTCTTGGCCTTGCCGGTCTGCGCGATGTCGAGCCATGTGGCCTGCGGGGTCTGGCCCTCGGCGGTGATGATCTCGACAGACTGACCGTTCTTCAGCCGGGTCCAGAGCGGCACGCGGATGCCGTCGACCTTGGCACCCACGCATTTCGAGCCGATCCGGGTATGGATCGCATAGGCATAGTCCAGCGGCGTCGCCCCGCGCGGCAGTTTCACCACGTCGCCCTTGGGGGTGAAGCAGAAGACCTTGTCGGTATACATCTCCAGCTTCACCGCCTCCATGAAGGCGTCGTGATCCTCTTCTGTCCCGAAGCTCTCGGTCAGCGAGGCGATCCACTTGGCGGGATCGACGGCAAAGGGGTTCTCGGCCCGCTGGCCGTCGCGGTAGGACCAATGTGCGGCCACGCCGGTCTCGGCGACCTCGTGCATCTGGCGGGTGCGGATCTGCACCTCGACCCGCTTGCCGTCGCGGCCCGAGACGGTGGTGTGGATCGAGCGGTAGCCGTTGGACTTGGGCTGGCTGATGTAGTCCTTGAAGCGACCCGGCACCGCGCGCCACCGCTGGTGGATCGCGCCAAGGGCAGTGTAGCAATCGGCCTCTGAGCGGGTGATGATGCGGAACCCGTAGATGTCGGAGAGGCGCGAGAAGCCGGTCTTCTTCTCCTCCATCTTGCGCCAGATGGAATAGGGCTTCTTGGCCCGGTAGAAGACATCCGCATCGACGCCGGCCTTTTCAAGCTCCTTGCGCATGTCCTTGGTGATCCGGTGGATCACGTCGCCTGTTTCCTTCTGCAGCGTGACGAAGCGGCGGATGATCGAGATCGCGGCCCTGCGGGTTCAGGACGCGGAAGGCGAGGTCCTCCAGCTCTTCGCGCATCGACTGCATGCCCATGCGACCGGCCAGCGGCGCAAAGATCTCCATGGTCTCGCGCGCCTTCTGCATCTGCTTTTCCGGCTTCATCGCGCGGATCGTGCGCATGTTGTGCAGCCGGTCGGCCAGCTTCACGAGGATCACCCGCAGATCCTTGGACATGGCCATCAGAAGCTTGCGGAAGTTCTCGGCCTGCTTGGTCTCGGAACTGGTCAGCTGAAGGTTGGTCAGCTTGGTCACGCCATCGACAAGATCGGCGACCTCCTGCCCGAAGCGGTCGCGCACCTCGGCGTAAGAGGCGCGGGTGTCCTCGATCGTGTCATGCAGAAGGGCGGTGATGATCGCCGCGTCGTCAAGCTGCTGCTCTGTCAGGATGGCGGCAACGGCGACGGGATGGGTGAAATAGGGCTCTCCGCTCTTGCGGAACTGCCCCTCGTGCATCGCGCGGCCATAGTCGTAGGCCGCGCGGATCAGGTCCTCGTCGGTGCGGGGATTGTAGTTGTGGACCAGCGAAACGAGGTCTTCGAGCAGAAATCATGGCTGTCGCTCCGCGCTGGCCCCGGTCCCCGGTATCACCGGTGGGCTCAGCCCTGTCCCCGGGCTTCCATCAGCGCCCGCAGGAGCTTTTCTTCCGACAGGTCGTCTTCCGCCGGCTTGTCCTGTTCGGCACCCATGAGCAGCGCCATGGTGTCGTCCTCGGGCTCGTCGACCTCGATCTGGCTTTGGTTCGACTCGATCAGCCGTTCGCGCAGTTCGTCGGTGGACTGGGTTTCCTCGGCGATCTCGCGCAGGGCGACGACCGGGTTCTTGTCGTTGTCGCGGTCGACAGTCAGCGCGGCACCGGAGGAGATCTCGCGCGCGCGGTGGGCGGCGAGCATCACCAGTTCGAACCGGTTCGGGACCTTGTCAACACAATCTTCTACCGTCACGCGGGCCATGGGCGCTCCGTCCTATCGTCTGGATGCATCAGAAGGTGATGATCTAGCGCGGCTGCTCTGGTTTTACAAGCGGCATCGCGGGCAACGGCTGCAGTGCGGCGCGGTCCCCGGGGGGCAGGTCGGCCAGCAGCTGCGCGACATTTCGGCACAATAGGGGGTGGGTCCAGCCTGCGGCGATGTCGGCCAGCGGGCCCAGCACAAAGGCGCGGTCCTGTATCCGGGGGTGTGGCAGGATCAGGGTTTCGGGGCTGGCCCGGGTCTGATCCTCTGGCGGCAGGGTGCGCCAGACGGTCTGCGTCTCGGCATCGGGCAGCACCCGGTCCGCCATCGCCAGAAGATCGAGATCGAGCGTCCGGCTGCCCCATCTCTGGATGCGCTCCCGGTCGAAGGCCTGCTCGACCGCATGCAGTTTCAGCAAGAGCGCGTCCGGCGAAAGCGGCGCGCGCACCAGGGCGCAGGCATTCACGTAGTCCGGGCCCGCGCCTGCCGGAAAGCAGGGCGTGGCGAAGAAACGGCTGACCCGCCGCAGCCCGACCCCCTGCGCGGTCAGGGCGGCAAGCGCCGCGGCCAGCGTGGCCGAAGGGCCGCCGGCGGAGGATCCGAGGTTGGATCCGAGAGCGATGAGGAATTCTTGTACCATTGGTCAAAACGCGCTATTCTTTTGAGAGAATTAATCCCTTGCGGCGCAACGCGGAAGTATTAATTTTATTGGACTTGCCACCGTCCGCGCCCACTCAACTCACTCACGGCACTCTGGGGCGGCTGCATTCTACGAAAGGACATTTCATGTTTTACAAAGACGAACGGCTCGCGCTGTTCATCGATGGGTCAGATCTATACGCTGCCGCAAAGGCGCTTGGGTTCGATATCGACTACAAGCTGCTCCGACAGGAATTCGCGCGCCGCGGGAAAATGGTGCGGGCCTTCTACTATACCGCGCTTCTGGAAAACGACGAATATTCGCCGATCCGTCCGCTGGTGGACTGGCTGCACTACAACGGCTTCACCATGGTGACGAAGCCGGCGAAGGAATACACCGACAGCCAGGGCCGCCGGAAGGTCAAGGGCAACATGGACATCGAGCTGACGGTCGATGCCATGGAACTGGCCCCGCGCGTCGATCACATCGTGCTGTTTTCCGGCGACGGCGACTTCCGCCCGCTGGTGGAGTCGCTGCAGCGTCAGGGCGTGCGCGTCTCGGTCGTCTCGACCATCCGGTCGCAGCCGCCGATGATCGCCGACGAGCTGCGCCGCCAGGCCGACAACTTCATCGAGCTGGACGAGCTGCGCGAGGTCATCGAGCCGCCCGCCGCGCGAGCAGCAGGTGGAGCGCAACTTCGAGGTTGCGGCATCGAGCGAGTAAGTCGCCGGGCGCCTTCATGGGGATGAGGGGTGCCCGCGATGTGGGATGAGGCCGCCGGACTGGGCGGCCTTTTCCTTGCCGCCTTCGGCGCGGCGACACTGCTGCCGTTCCAGTCAGAGGTGGTCTTCGCCGCGATGCAGGCCGCCGGAGCCGCGCCGCTGGGCTGGATGCTGGCGGTGGCGAGTATCGGCAATACGCTGGGATCGGTGGTCAATTACTGGATGGGCCGGGGCGCGGAGCGGTTGAAGCACCGCCGCTGGTTCCCGGCCAGCGCCGGGCAGATGGCGCGGGCGCAGGACTGGTACGGGCGCTGGGGTCTCTGGACGCTGCTGCTCAGCTGGGCGCCCCCGGGCGATGCGATCACGGTGGTCGCGGGGGTCATGCGCACTCCCTTCTGGACATTCCTTGCGCTGGTCGCGGTGGCCAAGACGGGGCGTTACCTCGTGTTGGCCGGGGCTCTCGACCGGCTTCTGTAGGGCGGCGGATTTTTCCAAAAAATCCGCCTCGTTTTCCTTGCAGGAAAACGGCGCCTCAGCCGGGCGCGCGTGCGTTCATCGCGTCATGGGCCTCGATGATCTCGTCGGGCCAGGTGCTCTTGATATAGGCCAGCACGTTCAGGATCTCGTCCTCGGACAGGATATCGCCGAAGCCGATCATCGCCGAGCGGTAGTCGCCGCCGACGATGGCCTCGGTGCCCTCGGTGACGATCCGCACCAGCAGCGCGTCGGGGTGGTGCCGGGTGTGGCCGGTCTCGTCATGCGGCGGCGCGGGCAGGGTTCCGTCGGCGTTTTGTTCGCGCCAGTTCGCCTCTCCGGACAGGTCGGCCCCGTGGCAGGCCGCGCATTGCTCGGCGTAAAGGGTCCGCCCCTCGGCCACGCGGTCGGGGTCGGTATAGGGCAGCAGGCCACCGGCAAGGCCCGGGGCGGCAAGGCTGGCGAGGGGGAGGGCGAGGACGAGGGCGGCGCGGCGCATGGCTTGGGTCTCCTTTGGGCGAAAGGCTGATCGGGGCTTCCAGCGCGGGAAGGTCCAGTCACAAAACCGTGGGGCCGGGCGGTCCGGGATGCGGGGCGGGTCCGCAAGCGGGGGTGACGTTTCACGGTTCAGGGGCCGGGGCAGGGCTGTGTAGGACGCTAGGGGGCCGCCCGGGCCGACCTGCGCCGCGGGTCTTCCGTGGGGGCGTCCTGGCAGCGGCCCCGCCGGTCCGGGGGCGGGGAAGGGCCGGCAAGGGCGCCACGGGGCTGGACGGGCCGGGGTCCAGCCATTACCTGCGGGGGCAAGGAGTGTTGCCATGACCCAGCCCCAGCTTGCCCCGCTGACCCTGTACCTTGCCGCACCGCGCGGCTTTTGCGCCGGTGTCGACCGGGCGATCAAGATCGTCGAGATGGCGCTCTCGAAATGGGGCGCGCCGGTCTACGTGCGCCACGAGATCGTCCATAACAAATACGTGGTGGACGACCTGCGCGCCAAGGGCGCCGTCTTCGTCGAAGAGCTGGACGAATGCCCGCCGGACCGGCTGGTGATCTTCTCGGCCCATGGCGTGCCCAAGGCCGTCCCCGCCGAGGCCGCGCGGCGCGAGATGATCTATGTCGATGCCACCTGTCCGCTGGTCTCCAAGGTGCACATGGAAGCGGCGCGCCACCACGAGCGGGGCCTGCAGATCGTCATGATCGGCCATGCGGGCCACCCCGAGACCATCGGCACCATGGGCCAGTTGCCCGCCGGAGAGGTGCTGCTGGTCGAGACCCCCGATGACGTGGCCAGCGTCGCGGTGCGCGATCCGGGGCAGCTGGCCTATGTCACCCAGACGACGCTGTCGGTCGATGACACCATCGACATCGTCGCGGCCTTGCAGGCGCGCTTCCCGGCCATCGTCGGCCCGCACAAGGAAGACATCTGCTACGCCACCACCAACCGGCAGGAGGCGGTCAAGGCCATCGCGCCCAACTGCGACGCGCTGCTGGTCGTGGGGGCGCCGAACTCGTCGAACTCGCGCCGTCTGGTCGAGGTCGCGGCGCGGGCGGGCTGCGGCTATGCGCAACTGGTGCAGCGGGCCTCGGACATCGACTGGCGCGCGCTCGAGGGCATCGGGAGCATGGGCATCACCGCCGGGGCCTCGGCCCCCGAGGTGCTGATCAACGAGGTCGTCGACGCCTTCCGCGCGCGCTTCGACGTGACGGTCGAGGTTGTCGAGACCGCGCAGGAGAACGTCGAGTTCAAGGTCCCGCGGGTGCTGCGCGAACCGGCCTGAGGGCGCCCGCCCGGACACGCCGGTCCCGGAGCCCGCCACCGCCACGGTCCGCCAATGCGCGCCCTCAGAGACCCGTGGCGGCCCTCGGGGTAAGCCACCATCACTTCGGTTTGGCGCCGCCCTTTGGTGTCCCGCCGACCCCCTCAGGCGCCCAGAGGCGCCGACGTCCCGGCAGGGCCCCGGGTGTGGCAGGGCGCCGGTGTCTCGTGCCGCAGGCGAGGTGCCTTCCTCCCTGCGGCACGGTCCTGTCCGGCGCTGCGGGCGGCTTGACAGGGCTATCGGGGCCTGCGTCACTGGACGCCGAAAAGGAGCCCGCCATGCCGACCCCCTTCGATCCCGAACACGTCCTGCGCCTGCCGCTGATGGCCATGCTGGGCACGGTTTCCGAGGATGGCGCGCCCCGCACCGCGCCGGTCTGGTTCGCCTGGGAAGAGGGCGCCCTGTGGATGTTGTCGGACGAGGACGGCAGTTCGGCGCGGCGGGTGGCGCAGGATCCGCGCGTCTCTGTCGAGATCGTTGAATACGACAACGCGGGCGGGGTGCTGCGCCACCTTGGCCTGCGCGGTCGCGCCGAGGTGCTTCCCATGGATCCCGCGCTGTTCCGGCGCCTGTTGCGGCGCTACCTCGGCCCGCAGGAGGACTGGAACCCCTGGTTCATCGAAAACGTCGCCCGCATCGAGTCCCCGACGGGCCGCCTGATCCGGCTGGCTCCGTCGAGCGTCTTTACCAATGACGTGAGTTTCTTCCGCACCGGGCCGGAACTGGCAACGCGCCGCTCCTGACGCGGCTTTGCGGTGGGGCAGAAGGCTGGAAGGCCCGGGCGCCCGCCCGCGACATGGCCGGGGCCGGATGTCCACGGTTCGGGGCGGGGGGCTGTGCCGGACCAGACGGCGCGGGCTTCCCGGGCTGTCACCCAACGGACGACCGTGTGGCCGCCTGCCGCGTGGCCGGAGGCCGAAAACACGATCCCGCGCGCGGCGCCGCTAGGCCTGTGCCAGAGGGTTCCGCACAGGGGAGCGGCACGCCCCGTCAACCGGACCGCTGTGGGGTGGCCGGAGGCGTGAAAACCACGCTCCACCGCGCGGCACGGTTGACAGGATGGCGCGCGCCGGGCCTCTTGGCGGGGTATCGTGAAGAGAGATCCGCCATGACCGCCGCTTTCCTGCTGACCGCCCTGATCGTCTGCCTCGCTCCGGGCATCGGCGTCGTCTACACACTGTCGATGGCGCTGGGGCGGGGCCTGAGTGCCGGGCTTTGGGCGGCTCTGGGCTGCACGCTGGTGACGGCGGTGCATCTGGCTGCCGCGCTGGCCGGGCTGGCGGCGGTGCTGCACACCTCGTCCCTGCTGTTTGCGGCGGTGAAATACGCAGGCGTCGCCTATCTGCTCTGGATGGCCTGGGGCACCCTGCAGGGGCGCGGTGCGCTGGAAGTCCGCGCCGAAAGCCAGCCGCTGCCGCCGGGCCGGATCGTCTGGCGCGGCATGGTGCTGAACCTGCTGAATCCCAAGCTGCCGATGTTTTTCATGGCCTTCCTGCCGCAGTTCATCCCGGCGGGAGCGCCGCAGGCGACGGCCATGCTGGTAGAGCTGGGGCTGGCCTTCGTCGCCATCACCGGGCTGGTCATGGCGGTCTATGCGTTGGCGGCGGGCTGGCTGCGGGCGCGGGTGGTGGAAAGCCCCCGTGCCATGGCCCGGCTGCGGCGCGTCTTTGCCGCTTCTTTCGCCGGGCTCGGGGCGAAACTGGCCTTCGAGCGGGCCTGACCGTCAAGCACCGACCGGTACGAGGGCGGTCTGTGCCCCGCTTTCTAGGCGTCCGGCCAAGAAAGCCCCGCTTCCGGGTTTCATGGACCATCCTGCGACCGCGTCAGGGGCCGCGCGCCGCCGACGGGGCCGGGCAGGGCGGTTGTCCTGCGCGTGGCGCTGGCGTAGGGAGCGGCGCAAGGAAAGTGAGGCAGCGATGAGCGATCCGCTGACCCTTGGGGTCTACAACACACGGGGCGAGGACTACCGCCGGATGATGGCGGATTACGCGCTGTCGGACGAGGCCGGGGCGCGGTTCCTCGACGCCTGCCCGCCGCCCGGGCGGGTGCTGGATCTGGGCTGCGGGCCGGGCGCCTACGCGGTCCATTTCGCCGAAGCCGGGCATCAGGTCGATGCCCGGGACGCGGCAGAGGCGGTGCTGGGCATGGTGCCCGAACATGACCGCATCGCCCCCCGGCTGGCACGTTTCGACGACCTGACGGCGGTGGCGGATTACGACGGTGTCTGGGCCTATTTCAGCCTGCTGCACGCCCCGCGCGCGGCCCTGCCGGGGCATCTGGCGGCCATTGCGCGCGCCCTGAAACCGGGCGGTGTGCTGTTTCTTGGCATGAAGCTGGGCAGCGGCGGGGCGCGGGATGCGCTGGGGCGACACTACGAATACTACGCGGTCGGAGAGCTGGAGGCGCTGCTGCGCGAGGCCGGGCTGACACCCGTCGACCGCTGGGAAGGCGAGGGCAAGGGGCTGGCCGGAGAGGTCCAACCCTCTGTCGTGGTGCGCGCCGATGCCTGAGCTTTTCGCCTATACGGACGGGGCCTGTTCGGGCAATCCGGGGCCCGGCGGCTGGGGTGTGCTTCTGCGCGCGATGGATGGCGCTACGGTCGTCAAGGAACGCACCCTGAGCGGTGGCGAGGAACAGACCACCAACAACCGCATGGAACTGCTGGCGGCGATCCACGCGCTGGAATCCCTGTCGCGGGCCTCGCGGATCACGGTGGTGACGGATTCGGCCTATGTGAAGAACGGCGTGACCGGCTGGATCCACGGCTGGAAGCGCAACGGCTGGAAGACCGCCGCGAAGAAGCCGGTGAAGAATGCCGAGCTGTGGCAACGGCTGGACGCGGCGCAGGCCCGTCACGACGTGACATGGGAGTGGGTCAAGGGCCATGCGGGCCACCCCGAGAACGAGCGCGCGGACGAGTTGGCGCGCGAGGGCATGGCGCCTTTCAAGGGCGGCAAGGGCTAGCGGTCCGGCGACCGGAACCCGGTGTCGCGGAGGGGGCGGAGGCGACCCGGCCCCGGAGGGAGGGCGGCGCAGCCTGCTTGCGCTGCGCTGCGGGCCAGCGGCGGCGCAGCCCGGTGCGCGGGGCGCGGGCCTCGGGGTTCTGGCGCGCCTGCCCGCGTTGCGGGTAGCATGACCCGGCGCCCGGGGTCCGTGGATCTGGGGCGCCGGGGGATGCAGCGCGCGGAGGAGGCGGCATGACGGCACTGGCGGTTCTGGATTACACCTCGGTCGTGATCTTCGCGCTGACCGGCGCGCTGGTGGCAAGCCGGGCGCAGCTGGATATCGTGGGCTTCTGTTTCTTTGCCTGCCTGACCGGGCTGGGCGGCGGCACGATCCGCGACGTGCTGCTGAACCGGGCGCCGATCTGGATGGGCGATCCGACCTATCTGGCGCTGTGCTGCGCGGCGGCCCTGATCGTCTTCTTCACCGCGCACCGGCTGGAAAGCCGCTTCAAGGCGATCCTCTGGCTGGATGCGCTGGCCCTGTCGGTGGCCGTCGCGGCGGGGGCGGGCGTGGCGTCGAGCCTTGGCCAGCCCCTGCCGATCGTGCTGGTGATGGGCATCGTGACCGGCTGCGTCGGCGGCCTGATGCGCGACGTGGTGGGCAACGAGGTGCCCTTCGTGCTGCGGCAGGGCGAGCTGTACGTCACCTGCGCTCTGGCGGGCTCGGGGGCCGGGTCGCGGTGCAGGCGCTCGGCCTGCCCGCGCCGCTGCCCGCGCTGGCCTGCGCGGGGGTGACCTTCGCGTTGCGCGCCGGAAGCATGGCCTTTGGCTGGGCGCTGCCGGTCTACAAGCCGCGCCCGCCGCGCCACCGGCCCTGAGACGGCGCCCTGTCCGCGCCGCCCGGGGGGCGATGCCCAAGGTCGCGCAGGCCGGGATGGGCCATGGCGGCGGCGCTACCGGTCGGCTGCGCGCCCGGGAACCACGGCCCACCCGGGCCTTGCCGACCCCGGGCAGGGCCGCCACGGCAGGCGCGCATTTTGCTGCAGGCGCCTGTGCCGGGGTCGGCGCGCGCCGGACGTTATTGCAGGTCGCCGAAGGCCTCTTGCAGCCGCTTCACCGCCTCGGCCACGCGTGCGCGGGGAGTGGCGATGTTGAAGCGCAGGAAGTCCTCTCCGCCGCTGCCGAAGGTCGGGCCGTGGTTGACTGCGATGCGGGCGCCCTGCTCGACCCGGTGGGTGAATTCCGCCCGCTCCATCCCGGTGCCGGAGAAGTCGACCCACGACAGGTAGGTCGCCTGCAAGGGCATCGAGGCAAGGCCGGGGATCGCGTTCACACCGTCGTCGAAGAGGCGCCGGTTGCCGTCGAGATAGGCGACCAGCGCATCCACCCAGGCGGCGCCTTCGGGGGAATAGGCGGCCTCGGCCATGAACAGGCCGAAGCTGTTGGGCGACAGGCCCAGACCCGCCATGCGTGCGGCGAAGCGGGCGCGCAGGTTGGGATCGGCGATGATCACGTTGCCGATATGGGTGCCCGCGAGGTTGAAGGTCTTGGTGGTCGCGGACATCATCACCAGCCGGTCGGCGATGCTGTCATCCACCAATGCCATCGCGGTATGGTTCTGGCCGGGCATCACCAGATCGTGGTGGATCTCGTCCGAGACGAGGATCAGGTCGTGGCGCTTGGCGAAATCGGCGACGCCCTGCAGTTCCTCGCGGGTCCAGACCCGACCGCCGGGATTGTGGGGCGAGCAGAGCACCAGCATGGTCTCGGCGCCGGTCATCTGTGCGTCCCATGCCTCGAAGTCCATGGTGTAGCGGTTGTCCTTCAGCGCCAGCCGGCATTCGTGGACCTCGCGGCCAGAAGCGCGGATGACCCGGGCAAAGGCGTGGTAGACGGGCGTCATCAGGACAACCGCATCCCCGGGCCGGGTGAAGGCATCGACGCAAAGCGCCGTGCCGTTCACAAGGCCATGGGTCGAGAAGATCCAGTCCCGCTCTACTGCCCAGCCGTGGCGCTCCTGCATCCACCAGCGGATCGCGTCGCGATAGCCGGTATCGTCGCCGTAGTAGCCGTAAAGCCCGTGGTCGGCCATGCGCTGCACCGCGGCCTGCACGCAGGCGGGCGGGCGAAAGTCCATGTCGGCCACCCACATGGCAAGGCCGTCCTCGGCGGGCACGCCGTATAGCGGCTGCATCATGTCCCACTTGCTGGAGTGGGTGCCGAAGCGGTCGATTTCCTCGTCGAAGTCGGGGGTCAGGGGGGCCATGGGATACCTCGTGTCGTTTGGCCCATTGGTTTCAAGGCCGCGCGGCAAGGGCAAGAGCAAATGCCTGCGGTGCGCATGGATCAGCGCGGCGGGGCAGAGGCGGGGGGCTGTCGGGCGATGTCCCGGTGGGCCCGATGCAGGCCCACATGGCGCGGCGTTTCGGGCTTTGGCGCGACAGGGTGGCGCCCTCAATACCCGGCGCGGGCGGTCAGTACAGTGGTTGCGTTCGCCCCAGAGAGCAGCCCCGGCGGGGCGGCCCCCGGCCCGCCCTGCGCCCCCGCCACCAGCGGGGCGTCGGGATAGCCATCAGCCCGGCGATCAGCGCAGCCTGTAGCGTGACGGTGGCGCCAAGCCGGGCGGCGCGGGCGGTCATCGCGGCCTCTGCCAACGAGGGCGCGCCGTGGTGCAGGAAACCGCAGAGTCCCGCCAGCCCCCCGGTGACCGTTGCCGCACCCGCGTGGCGGCGCGCAACCGGCCGCGCAAGGCCCGTCCGGAGGCGCGCCGCCAACAGCCTGCCGCCCGAGGCCAGCAGCACCTGCCCGGGCCAGGCCTGTCCACGGCCCCCTGCGCGGGCATGGGCCGCCGTAACCGGGCAGCCGTGCCGAGGCCCGGGAGGATCGGCAGGCCCCCTGTCAGCGCATCACCGGTCGCGGCGGAGATACCGATGCCCAGGGCGCCGCAGGTCAGCCCGGGGACGACAATCATGCGCAAAGCCCGGGTCATCTGCCCCTTTCATGCCCACTTCAGAAGGGTTTTCCCTGCCGGTTCGGGGCGGGCAACGGACAGATGGTTCGGGTTGTTGCGATTCTGCGCGGGGCGCCTTAGATCGGAGCCATGAAGCGCCCCATCCTGATCCACCCCGATCCCCGGCTGAAGAAGCTCTGTGCAGAGGTCGACGACGTCTCGGACGACCTGCGGGTTCTTGCCGCCGATATGCTGGAAACCATGTACGAGGCGCCCGGCATCGGTCTTGCCGCGCCGCAGATCGGTGTGCTGTCGCGGCTGATCGTGCTCGACTGCGTCAAGGAAGACGACGGGCCGCCGCGCCCGCTGGTCATGGTGAACCCGCGGGTCCTGGCCTCTTCGGACGAGCGCAATGTCTACGAAGAGGGCTGCCTGTCGATCCCCGACCAATATGCCGAGGTCGAGCGAGTCGAAGGTGGTGGACGTGGAATGGATGGACCTGAACGGGGCATTGCAGAAAGAGACCTTCGACGGGCTCTGGGCGACCTGCGTGCAGCACGAGATCGACCACCTCGACGGCAAGCTTTTCATCGACTACCTCGGCGCGATGAAGCGACAGATGATCACCCGCAAGATGGTCAAGCTGAAGAAGGAACGCGCGAGGGAGAAGGCGTGAGCCTGCGAGCCGATCCTGCGCTGGCCCGATCCGCGCCTTGCCCGGCCCTGCGCACCGGTCACAGACCTCGAGGCGGCGCGAACGCTGATCGCGGACCTGTTCGAAACCATGTACGCCGCGCCCGGGCGGGGCCTTGCGGCGCCGCAGGTGGGCGCGATGCTGCGGGTCTTCGTGATGGATGCGGGCTGGAAGCGCGGCGAGAAGACCCCGCGCGCCTGCATCGACCCGCATGTGATTTCTGCCTCCGAGGCCACGGCCATGGGCGAAGAGGGCTGCCTGTCGGTGCCCGGTGTGGCGGCGCTGGTCGAACGGCCCGTCAGCATCGTTCTGGGCTACCGTGACGCGGCGGGCGAAGCGCGGCAGGTGGCGCTGGAGGGCGCCGAGGCGCGGGTGGCGCAGCACGAGCTGGACCATCTGGACGGGGTGATGCATTTCGACCGGCTGGGCGCCGCGGCCCGGGATGCGCTGCTGGTGGAGTACGGCGCATGAGCGGTCTGCGGTCGGTCACGGCGGGCGGGCCGAAGGCCCTTGCAAGGGCCTTCCCCGCGCCCGTTGCAGCGGAGGTATACCCATGACCGTGCGTCCCTTCGTGGCCTGGCCGGACAGGCGCCTGAAGACAGTGGCGGCGGATGTCGCGGTGGTGGACGACGACGTGCGCGCGATCTGGAAGGACATGGTGGACACCATGGAGGCGATGCCGGGGGTCGGTCTGGCCGCCGTGCAGATCGGGGTGATGCGGCGTCTGGCGGTTGTCGATGCCTCCGATACGCGCGGGCAGGCGGTGCTGATGGCCAATCCCGAGGTGCTGCATGCCAGCATCGAGCCGCGCAGCCACGAGGAAGCCTCGCCGAACCTGCCCGGCGTTTCGGCGAAGGTCGAGCGCCCGCGCGCCGTGACGGTCCGCTTCATGGACGACAGCGGCGCAGTGGTGGAGCGCGATTTCGTCGGGCTTTGGGCGACGAGCGTGCAGCACCAGATCGACCATCTTGCGGGCCGGATGTATTTCGACCGGCTGAGCCGGACGAAGCGCGAGATGCTGATCCGCCGGGCGAAGAAACTGACCGGCTAGCGGCGGCCTTGCCGGGGCCCTGTCTTGCGCCGGGGCTGACCCGGGACCGCAGGGAGGGGGCTCTGCCCCCGCTCGCCGAGGCTCGCCCCCCGAGGTATTTTGCGGACCAGAGAAGCCGGGCGCGGTTCGGCGGGGTTGCCCTTGCCGGTGGCGCGGGGCAAGCAGGGGGCCTGTCAGGAGGGCTGCGATGCGTGTGATCTTCATGGGAACCCCGGAATTCTCGGTGCCGGTGCTGGAGGCGCTGGTGGGCGCCGGGCACGAGGTGGCCTGCGTCTACTGCCAGCCGCCGCGTCCCGCCGGGCGGGGCAAGAAGCCGCGCCCGACGCCGGTGCAGGCGCGGGCCGAGGCGCTGGGCCTGCCGGTGCGCCATCCCGAGAGCCTGCGCGCTGCCGAGGAGCAGCAGGCCTTTACCGCGCTGGGGGCCGATGTGGCGGTGGTCGTGGCCTATGGGCTGATCCTGCCGCAGGCGGTGCTGGATGCGCCCGCGCAGGGCTGCCTGAACATCCATGCCTCGCTGCTGCCGCGCTGGCGCGGGGCGGCGCCGATCCACCGCGCGATCATGGCCGGCGATGCCGAGACCGGCATCTGCATCATGCAGATGGAGGCGGGGCTGGACACCGGCCCGGTGCTGTTGCGCGAGGCCACCGCCATCGGCGCGACCGAGACCACCGGGGGCCTGCATGACCGGCTGTCGGACATGGGCGCGCGGATGATCGTCGAGGCGCTGGACCGCCTGCCGGACCTGCTGCCCGCGCCGCAGCCCGAGGAGGGCGTGACCTATGCCGCCAAGATCGACAAATCCGAGGCGGCGGTGGACTGGACGCGGCCCGCGCAGGAGGTCTCGGCCCATATCCGCGGGCTGGCGCCCTTTCCGGGGGCCTGGACCCTGCATCACGGCGAGCGGCTGAAGCTGCTGGGGGCCGAGGTCGTGGCGGGTGCGGGCGCGCCCGGCACGGCGCTGGACGCGCAGTTCGCCGTGGCCTGCGGCGCGGGCGCGGTGCGCATCACCCGCGCGCAGCGGGCGGGCAAGGCGGCGCAGGACATAGAGACCTTCCTGCGCGGACACCCGGTGGCCCCGGGCGACGGGCTGGGGGCTGAGCCATGGGCTCCGCGTCTTGCCCTTCGGCGGTGGCCCCCTGTATCCTGCGCGGGCTGCTTCTGTCCGGCCATCGCCCGATCCCGAAAGGCTGAGCCCCATGTTTCCCGTTCTCATCGGCACCGTCGTCATCGCGGGCATCGTCGGCTACGCCTCGGAGCGCAGCGGTTTCACCCGCAACGGGGTGCTGCCCAGCATCATCATCTGCGTCGGCGGCGCCTTCCTGTTCTACTTCGTGCAGATCATGTTCGGCGTGGGCTTCCGCTCTCCGGGGCTGAACGCCATCGCCGCCTCGATCGGGGCGCTGATCATCGTGCCCACCCATTGGCGGAGGAAATAGCCATGCCTGTCGTTTTGCTGATCATCATCGGCGCCGCTGCCGGGTTCATCGCCACCCGGCTGATGCGGATGGAGGCCGGGATCGTGCAGACCGTGCTGATCGGGATCGGCGGGGCGCTGATCGGCGGCCTTGCGATCCGCTTCCTCGTGGCGATCACCGGCGCGCTGGCGGGGCTGGTGGGCGCGGTGCTGGGGGCGCTGCTGCTGATCTGGGTCTGGCAGACCTTCCGCCAGCGCTGAGGCCCGGTTCCGTGCGCGGATGCGCAACCGGGCGTGCGGGCTTGCCCGTTTGCACAGAAGCGGCCTGACGCTACCTCTGGTCCAACGGATACGGAGGACGTCATGGGCCATCTCGACAAGGGTGAATGGAAGAAGCAGTCGATCGCGGAGCGCAGCAAGGGCGGTGCTTTCAAGCGGTCGAGCACCCAGTACCGCAACTGGATCACCGCCGACGGCAGCGCCGGGCCAAGCGGTGAGGGCGGGTTCGAGGCCGAGGCGGACCGTTATCACCTCTATGTCTCCTATGCCTGTCCATGGGCGCATCGCGCGCTGATCCTGCGCGCGCTGAAGGGGCTGACCGACCTGATCGGCGTCTCTGTCGTGCATCCCGACATGCTGGAGGAGGGCTGGACCCTGTCGGACGCCTATGACGACGCCACCGGCGACCGCCTCTACGGGCTGGACTACCTGCGCGAGGTCTACCTGAAGGCGGACCCCGTGGCCTCGGGCCATGTCACCGTGCCGGTGCTGTGGGATCGCAAGGGCGAAACCATCGTGTCGAACGAAAGCGCCGAGATCATCCGCATGTTCAATTCCGCCTTCGACGGGCTGACCGGCAACCGCGACGACTACTGGCCGGAGGCGCTGCGCGATGCCATCGAGCCAGTGAACGCGCGGATCTACGACACCGTCAACAACGGCGTCTACAAGGCCGGTTTCGCCACCACGCAAGAGGCCTACGACAAGGCCGTGCATCCGTTGTTCGACAGTCTCGACTGGCTGGAAGAGCGGCTGGGCCGGAACCGCTACCTGATGGGCGACCGCATCACCGAGGCCGACTGGCGGCTCTTCACCACGCTGGTCCGCTTCGACAAGGTCTATCACGGGCACTTCAAGTGCAACCGGCGGCGGATCGTCGATTACCCGAACCTCTGGGCCTATACCCGCGAGCTGTACCAGTGGCCGGGCGTGGCCGGGACCGTGCATTTCGGCCATATCGAACGGCACTACCACTACAGCCACGAAAGCGTGAATCCCTATCGGATCGTGCCCATCGGGCCGCAGCCCGATTTCGACGCCCCGCACGGGCGAGAGCGGCTGGCCGCGGCCTGATCCGACCGGCGCCGGGCCCGTCGCGCGGGTCGTGGTGCGGCAGCGCGAAGAGGGCCGGGGGTCAGCCTGTCCGTGCCCCGGGCGGCGATGGGCGCGCGTAATGCGCGGCCATATGCGCAAGGTCTTCGGGCGCGGTGCCGGAGGGCACGCAGGCGCAGGCATTGGCGCAAAGCGTGAAGATCGAGCCGTCGGAGAAGAAGCTCGACGAGGTCACGAAGATGATCCGCGCCTCGGGCTGGCGGTACTGGGCCATGTCGGCGACGCTGAGCGCGCAGCCCGGTTCCGGCCCGATGTCGAGGATCAGGATGTCGAAGCGCCGGTCGGCCAGAAGGTCCGCCGCCGTCTCCGGGGTGTCGGCCAGCGCAACCCGTGCCCCGGCCCGCCGAAGCGACCGGGCCCAGAGACCCACAAGAGGGCGGTTGTCCCCGACGATCAGCACGTTCACCATGGTCTCCTGACTTCGGCTCGTCACCTCTTCCATGATCAGGGTGCGTTCATGTCGATGAATAAATGGTTAACGGTAGCGCTGGCTGCCGCGCAAAACCCTGAACGGTCGGTCACTTCTTGCCGATGCGCGGCGCTTGCCCCCGCAGTGGCCTGCGTTATCCTGCAGGCCAGAGCAGAGAACGAGGACACCAGAATGCGGATCGCGATCCTGATGGGGGCCATGGCTGCGGCCGGCGCCCTGCACGCGCAAGAGACCCCCTGCGGCGGCGGTTTCGACGCCTTTGTCGAGGGGCTGAAGGCCGAGGCCGTGACGCTGGGCCATGCCCCCGAGACGGCAGAGCGTTTCCTCTCGGGCGTGTCGCAAAGCGATGCGGTGCTGAAGGCCGACCGGCGGCAGGGCATCTTTCAGGACCCCTTCATCACCTTCTCGCGCAAGCTGATCTCGCAGTCGCGGCTGGACAAGGGCCGCCAGATGGCAGAACGCCACGACAGCGTCTTTGCCCGGATCGAGCAGGACTATGGCCTGTCGCGCGGGGTGCTGCTGGCCTTCTGGGCTTTCGAGACCGATTACGGCGCCTTTCAGGGCGATTACAACACGCTGAACGCTCTGGTGACGCTGGCGCATGACTGCCGCCGCCCCGAGATCTTCCGCCCGCAGATCTTCTCGGCGCTGTCGCTGTACGAGAACGGCGATTTCGACCCGGCGACCACCACCGGCGCATGGGCCGGCGAGATCGGCATGGTGCAGATGCTGCCGAAGGACATCCTTGAAAACGGCGTCGACGGCGACGGCGACGGGCATGTCACGCTCAAGACATCGGCGCCCGATGCACTGCTGTCCGGTGCCAAGATGCTGTCGCATCTCGGCTGGCGCCCGAATGAGCCGTGGTTGCAGGAGGTGGTGCTGCCCGGCGACCTGGAGTGGTACGACACCGGGATGCATGCGACCAAGACGGTGGCCGAGTGGGAGCAGCTGGGCGTGCGGGCGCGCAACGGGCAGCTGGACGACGGGCGGCTCGAGGCCTCTATCGTGATCCCGCAGGGCAAGGACGGCCCCGCCTTCATCGCCTATCCGAACTTCCGGGTTTATTTTGAGTGGAACCAAAGCTTTACCTATGTGCTGACCGCCGCCTATTTCGGCACCCGGCTGGAGGGCGCGCCGGTCTATGACGCGGGCAATCCGGCGCCGGGCCTGTCGGGCGACCAGATGAAGCGGCTGCAGGCAAAGTTGACCGAGCGGGGCTACGACGTGGGCGAGGTCGACGGCATCCTCGGGGCCGGCACCCGGGCAGCGGTCCGCGATGTCCAGCGCGAATTTGGCCTGCCCGCCGATGCATGGCCGACGCCGGAGCTGCTGCAGCGTCTGTGACCGAAAGGCCGCGTGCATTTTGGTATGGTTTTCTACCCTTGGTAGAGGGGCGCCGCAGCGGGCCGGGGCCCCGATCCCGGCGCGGACCCGGTGCCGGGGTCAAAAACCTCTGGAAACGCACGCGGTTTCATGCCCTTATGAGGCATGATCCGCGCTTGCCTCGCCGTCATTCTCGCCTCACTTCTCTCTGCCTGCTTTCCGGCGGATGAGCTGGATATACCGCGCAGCGTGCCGCTGGCCCTTCAGGGGCGCTGGGGCCTTGTGGCGGACGATTGCGACCCGCGGCGCGACGACGCCAAGGGCTTGATGGTGGTGCAGGCGGACACGCTGGCCTTCTACGAAAGCCGCGCCACGCTGGCCCGGGTGGACGACCGCTCGGAAACGCGGCTGGAGGGGGTATTCGTCTTCAGCGGCGAGGGAGAGACCTGGCAGCGGGCCTTGCTTCTGGACCTGCGGGACGGCGGCGAGGGGCTGATGCGGCAGGAACTGGGCGAGGGCGCCGCGCCGGACGCCCTGCACTACATCCGCTGCCCGGCGCCCTAGGCCCCCAAAAGGACCATCCGACAGTCCGCCCGCGCGGGCAGGATGCCGCCCGGCGCCTGACAATCTGACGCCAGGGGGGCCTTGTTGCGGCCCGGTACAGGGTGCCGCAGACACTCAGCGCGCCCCGGGCCGGTCTTCAACCCCCGGTCCGGCAAGCGCCCTGCGCCGGGGCGTGCCGGTTCCGAAAACGCGGCGGGGGCGCGGTGGCTCGGGGAAAGGGGCGGGCGGCTCAGCCGATGATCTCGAATTTTATCACGTCGACCATGCCGCGATCGGTGATCTTCAGCGCGGGGATCACCGGCAGGGCAAGGAAGGCCAGTTGCAGGAAGGGCTCTTCCAGCGTGACGCCAAGCGATTTCGCGGCGGCCCGAAGGTCCTCCAGCGCCGCGCGCACGGTCTCGAAGGGCTCCAGCGACATCAGCCCGGCCACCGGCAGCGCCAGCTCGGCCAGAACCACCCCGTCGCGGACCACGACAAAGCCGCCCTCGATCTCGGACAGGCGGTTGGCGGCCACGGCCATGTCCGCATAGTCGATCCCGACGCAGGCGATATTGTGGTGATCGTGGCAGACGGTCGAGGCGATGGCCCCGGCCTGCAACCCGAAGCCCCGCACGAAACCGCTGGCGATATTGCCGTTCCTGCCGTGCCGCTCGATCACCGTGATCCGGACAAGGTCGCGGGCGGGATCGGGGTGCTTGTCGCCATCGGCGATGGGGATGTCCTCGTGCAGGTGGTCGGTCAGGATCTGTCCCTCGCGAATGCCGATCACATCGGTCTCGCTGCGATTGGCCGTCACGCGGAAGTCGCGGGCGGACACCCTTGGCGCCTTCACCGAGTTCCGCCCGACCGGCGCCACATGGCCACGCCGGGCAAAGGCCGCCTCGTCGACCGGAACGCCCGCCGCCAGCACCAGCTGCGCGTCGCAGGCCTCCAGCGACCGGACCGCCACGATGTCGGCGCGCTTGCCCGGCGCGATCTGGCCCCGGTCCTTGAGGCCAAAGGCCTCGGCGGCAGAGAGCGAGGCGGCGCGATAGGCGGCCAGCGGCGGGGTGCCCAGCCGGATCAGCTCGCGGATCATGTAATCCAGATGGCCGTGCTCGCCGATATCCAGCGGATTGCGGTCGTCGGTGCACAGGCACATGTAGGGGGCGGTCCGCTCTGACAGCAGCGGTTGCAGCGCGTGCAGGTCCTTCGAGACAGAGCCTTCGCGGATCAGCACCCGCATGCCCTTGCGCAGCTTCTCAAGCGCCTCTTCGGCAGAGGTCGCCTCGTGTTCCGTGCGGATGCCCGCCGCCACATAGGCGTTCAGATCCCGCCCCGACAGCAGCGGGCAATGGCCGTCCACGTGGCCGCCCTCGAAAAGCCGCAGCTTCTCCATCGCCTGCGGGTCTCGGTGAATGACGCCGGGGTAGTTCATGAACTCGGCCAGCCCCAGACCCGAGGCATGGCCCATCAGACCGGCAATCGCGGCGGCATCCAGTTCGGCCCCGGCGGTCTCCATGTGGGTCGAGGGCACGCAGGAGGACAGCTGCACGCGGATGTCGATCAGCGTATGGGCGCTGGCCTCCTGGAAGTAGCGGAGGCCGGGCGCCCCGATCACATTGGCGATCTCGTGCGGGTCGCAGATGGCGGTGGTGACCCCGCGCGGCGCCACGCAGCGGTCGAACTCGAATGGCGTCACCAGCGAGGATTCGATGTGCAGGTGGGTGTCGATGAAGCCGGGCACCAGGATCAGCCCAGAGACGTCGATGGTCCTGTGCCCCTCGTAACGGTCGAGGATGCCCACCACCACGCCGTCGCAGATCGCCACGTCCCCCTCCAGCAGATCGCCGGTCATCAGGTCGAAGATCCGGCTCGCCCCGCAGGACGAGATCGGCGGGCTGATCGCCGCGCCCCTGCGCGATGCGGGTTTCGAGGTCTGCCATTCTGCGCTCTCCCTGCGGTGTTCCGGCAGAGCATCGCACAGGCACGGGGCAGGGGCGAGGGGGGCAAAGTCTTCGACGAAGACTTTGCCGGCGCCCGAAGTCTTCGTCGAAGACTTCGGCCCCGCAGCCCATGCGCCGGTTGCAATGCCCGGGCTTTGGGCGTTCACTGCGCGCCAGAGACCGATCCACAAGGAGACCGCCATGAAGACCACCTTGACGCTGACCACCGCCCTCGGGCTGATCGCCTCGGGCGCGCTGGCCGACTGCGACGCCGTCACCTTCTCGGACGTGGGCTGGACCGACATCACCGCCACCACCGCCGCGACCACCGTGGTGCTGGAGGCGCTGGGGTACGAGACCGACATCAAGGTGCTGTCGGTGCCCGTCACCTATACCTCGATGGCCGAGGGCGACATCGACGTGTTCCTTGGCAACTGGATGCCCACGATGGAGGCCGATATCGCGCCCTACCGCGAGGCGGGCACCGTCGACACCGTGCGCGCCAACCTCGAAGGCGCCAAGTACACGCTGGCCACCAATGCCGCCGGCGCCGCGCTGGGGATCGACGATTTTTCCGGGATCGCCGAGCATGCCGAGGCGCTGGACCAGACCATCTACGGTATCGAGCCGGGCAACGACGGCAACCGGCTGATCATCGACTTGATCGACGCCAATGCCTTCGGGCTGGAGGGCTTCGAGGTCAAGGAAAGCTCGGAGCAGGGGATGCTGGCGCAGATCGGGCGCGCCGACGGTCGCGAGGAGCCGGTGGTCTTCCCGGCCCGGGAACCGCACCCGATGAACGCCAATTACGACCTAACTTACCTGACCGGGGGCGACGACTTCTTCGGCCCGGATCTGGGCGGCGCAACGGTCTATACCAACACCCGCGCGGGTTATGTGGCGGAATGCCCGAATGTCGGCAAGCTGCTGGAAAACCTGGCCTTCTCTCTGCAGATGGAGAACGAGATCATGGGGGCGATCCTCGACGAGGGCGAAGACCCCGAAGCGGCGGCGACCGCGTGGCTCTCGGCCAACACAGACGTGCTGGACGTCTGGCTCGAGGGCGTGACGACCAAGGACGGCGGCGACGCTCTGGCGGCGGTCAAGGGCGCGCTGGAGTAAGCGCCCTGCCGGCGCCGCGGCGCATCGGCATGCCCGGCGGCGGCCCCGGGGATCGGGCGGCACGCCCTGCCGCCCCGGACAGGCACGGGCGGGCCGCATCCTCCGTCATGGCCGCCGCCCGGCTATGAGGGGCGGGCGTCTTGCCTGAGCGGAGGGTCTACTGCAGGCCGCACCCGGGCGGCGCGGCTGATCTGCGACGCCCCGCCGAAATCCTGCAACCGCCCTGTCCGCAAGGCGCCGGGCGCGGTGGATGGCGCTGTGACAGGTCGCAGGTCAAAGGCGGTATGGCCCGGCGGCGAACCAGTGCCAGCATGCGCTGTCCCCGGGCCGCGGCTGGCGATGACCGCGCCCGGGCGTTCCGCGCCAGCCGCGATGCGGCACAGCTCCCGGGCCTCCCCGGGGTGGTTCCGCATCGCGACCTGATTGCCCTCGGCGGCCACGCTTGCCATTGTAGGCGTGGCGCGATCTGTGTCGCCTCACAACCGAAAACCGAAGGGAGCCACCGCCTTGGACTGGCTGACAGAGCACAAGATCCCCGTGGGCGACGTGGCGGAAGCCTGTTTCGACTGGCTGCAAAAACACGGCGGGGCAGTCTTCGATATCCTGTCCGACGGCATGGAGGCCTTGATCGACGCGATCCTCTGGCTGCTTCAGACCCCGCCGGAACTGGCGGTGGTGGCGGTCTTCGTCGCTGCCGTGGCGGCGCTGCACCGCAGCTGGCAGGTGCCGTTGATGGTGGGGCTGGGCTTTCTCTTCATCCTCAACCAGGGCTACTGGGAAGAGACCACCGAAAGCCTGACCCTGGTGCTGTCGGCCTGCGTGGTCTGCATGGGCCTGGGCGTGCCCATCGGCATCGCCGTGGCGCATCGGCCCAAGCTCTACGCCTGGGTCAGGCCGGTGCTCGACCTGATGCAGACGCTGCCGACCTTCGTCTACCTGATCCCGGCCATCGTCTTCTTCGGCATCGGCATGGTGCCGGGGCTGATCGCCACGGTGATCTTCGTGGTGCCCGCGCCGATCCGGCTGACGCATCTGGGGATTTCCTCGACACCGACGGCGCTGATCGAGGCCGCCGACGCCTTCGGCGCCACCCCCCGGCAGAAGCTGTGGAAGGTGGAGCTGCCAAGCGCGCTGCCGCAGATCATGGCGGGGCTGAACCAGACCATCATGCTGTCGCTGTCGATGGTGGTGATCGCGGCACTGGTCGGCGCCGACGGGCTGGGCGTGCCGGTGGTGCGCGCGCTGAACCGGGTCGACACCGGGCTGGGCTTCGAGGCGGGGCTGATCATCGTCGTCGTCGCCATCATGCTGGACCGCGCGCTGCGGTGGGAGCGGCGCAAATGAGCGCGGTACGCTTCGACAGGGTCTCGATCGTCTTCGGCGATCACCCCGAGCGCGCCCTGCCGCTGGCCGACGCGGGCCAGAGCCGGGCCGAGATCGAGGAGGCGACCGGGCAGGTTCTGGGCGTGCACGATTGCTCTCTGGAGGTGGCCGAGGGCGAGATCCTCGTGCTGATGGGCCTGTCCGGCTCGGGCAAGTCGACGCTGTTGCGGGCGGTGAACGGGCTGAATCCGGTGGTGCGCGGTGCGGTCGCGGTCAGCACCGGCAAGGGCATGACCGATGTCACCCATTGCCCGGCGGCAGAGCTGCGGGCGGTGCGCCAGCAGCGGGTCGCGATGGTGTTCCAGCAGTTCGGGCTGCTGCCCCGGCGGACGGTGGCCGAGAACGTGGGCTTCGGGCTGGAACTGGCGGGGCAGGGCGCGGCGGAGCGGGCCGAGACGGTCCGGCAGCGCCTCGCACAGGTCGGGCTGTCGGACTGGGCCGACCGCAAGGTCAGCGAGCTGTCGGGCGGCATGCAGCAGCGTGTGGGGCTGGCGCGGGCCTTTGCCACCGGCGCGCCGATCCTGCTGATGGACGAGCCCTTCTCGGCGCTCGACCCGCTGATCCGCACCCGGCTTCAGGATGAATTGCTGGACCTGCAGCGCGACCTGAAATGCACCATCATCTTTGTCAGCCACGATCTCGACGAGGCCTTCAAGCTGGGCAACCGCATCGCCATCATGGAGGGCGGGCGGATCGTGCAGCAGGGCACCCCGCGCGAGATCTTCTCGGCGCCCTCCAGCGATTACGTGGCGGACTTCGTGGCCAATATGAACCCGCTGGGCGTGCTGACCGCGCGGGACGTGATGGAGCCGGGCAGCGGGGCGCAGCACTGCGACGCCGAAACGCCGGTGCGCGCGGTCATGTCGCTGTTGCAGGAAGGGCCGGTGACGGTGCTGGACAATGGCACCCCCTGCGGTCGCGTCACGGCGGACAGCGTGGTGCGGCGGCTGTCCGGCGCTGCGGAAGGCCCTTCGAAGGGCCTTTGAACGCCCTGCAAGGGCGTTGGAAGCCGCTTCGAAGCGGCTTCGCCCCCTCAGATCATGCGCTTGATGGCGGCGGCATGGGCGGGCGTGGCGCCCAGCGTATCGGCGGCCAGGGCGCGGGCGGCCTCGACCACGTTGCCCTCGACAACCGCATCGATCAGCCCCCAGCCCTGCGCCTCTTCCACCGGAACCCTGCGGTACGGCCATCAGGATCGCCTTGGCCCGCGACGGCCCCACCAGCGCCCGCAGGCGCGCCGGGTCCGAGGGCTGCGGCAGGAAGCCCAGCTTCATCACCGGGTAGAAGACCTTGGCCCCCGGCACCGCGATGCGCAGGTCGCAGGCCAGCGCCATGCCCATGGCGCCGCCCGCCAGCGTGCCGTTCAGCGCGCAGACCGTCAGCCCCGGCAGCGCCGCCAGCGCGCCCGACAGCCGTTCCCAGACATCCGAGGTGGCCAGCCCCGAGGCCGCCGCCTCGAGGTCCATCCCCGCCGAGAAGACCTTGCCCGTGCCGGTCAGCACCAGCGCCCGCGCCTCCTGCGCCTCGCGTGCGATCTCGGCCAGCCGCTCCAGCATCTCGGCGGTCAGCGCGTTGGCCTTGTCGGGCCGGTCCAGAACCGCGATCCAGAGGCCCGAGGCCTCCTTCTCCAGCCGGATCACGCGACGCCGACCTGTGCGCGGATGCCCTCGTCGCGCAGGCTGATCTCGTCGCCGAGATAGCCGTCGGCCTCGGACCCGCACATCCAGACAAGTGCCCTGGCGACCCATTCGGGCGGGATATGGTCGGACCAGTCCAGCTGGCTGACCGGGTTGATCCCCGAGGCCTTGATGTCGCGCTGCATCTGCGTGGCCACCGTGCCGGGCGATAGCGAGATCGCCCGGATGCCCTGCGCACCGTATTCCTTGTGTGCCATCTTGGTCAGCATCATCGCGCCCGCCTTGGAGGCGCAGTAGTGCGACCAGGCCTCGACCGGGCCATGCGCCGCGCCCGAGCCGATGGTCAGCAAGGATCCGCCGCCGGCCTCCAGCATCACCGGCAGGGCCGCGCGCATGCCGTGAAAGACCCCCTTGAGGTTGACGTCGATGACCTCTCCCAGTGCGGCGGGGTCGGCCTCGGCCATATGGGCGATGGGCTCGATCGCGCCGGCGTTGTTCACCAGCACGTCCAGCGAGCCATGCGCCTTCAGGCAGTTCTGCACGGCCTGTTCGACCTCCCAGTAGCGGGCGATGTCGCAGGGGATCGCCACGGCCTGAGCGCCGATCTCTCCGGCGAGGTCGGCGATGGCCTCGGCAGAGCGCGCGACCAGCGCCACCTTTGCCCCGGCGCGTGCGAAGGCGCGCGCCGCCTCGGCGCCGATGCCCCGGCTCGCGCCGGTGATCATGACGGTTTTTCCGCTGAGTTCCATGACAGTTTCCTTATGCGTCTCGCCTTCGTGGTAAAGGCAACCTAGTATGGAATCCAGTCCCTTGACCGGTCCCGGAATGGCCGGTCTTCTTGGGGTATTGAATTTGAACCCACAGAAGAGGTGCATTATGCAACGGTTCGCAACAGCCTCGGTCCTGGCCCTGATGGCGGCAGCCGGTCAGGTGCAGGCAGAGGTCACGCCCCAGCAGGTCTGGGACGATTTCGAGGCCTATATGACCGGTTTCGGTTACCAGGTTTCCGCGCGCGAGGTGATGGAGGGCGATACGCTTACCATCGGCGATCTGACCATGGTCGTGCCGGTGCCCGAAGAAGAGGCCACCGTGACCATCACGATGTCCGAGATGACCCTTGCCGATACCGGTGACGGCGCGGTGCGCATCAGCTACCCGGAACAGATGCCGATGACCCTCACCTTTTCGGAGGGTGAGGAAACCGCCGCAGAGCTGGTCTTGGATATGACCCAAAGCGATTTCGACATGGTCGTGTCGGGCGATCCGGGTGATATGCTGTACACCTTCTCGGCCACCTCGATCGGGCTGAAGCTGGCAGAGATCATGGCGGAGGGCGAGCAGATCCCGTCGGACGTCTTCGACGTGACCTTCGACATGGGGCCGATGGAAGGCACGCAGCACATGCTGATCGAGGACGGCCTGCGCAAGATCACGCAGGACGTCACGCTGGGCGATCTGGCCTATTCGCTGATGTTCGACGATCCCGAAAGCGAGGACGCGGGCAGCATGTCGGGCCGCTTCACCGGCCTCGCCTCCTCGGGCACGACCGAGATCCCCGAGGATGCGGATTTCGCCGATCCGACGGCGCTGTTCACCGCCGGGCTGATGATGGATGTGGTGATGTCGCACACCGGCGGCGAGAACCAGTTCAAGGTGACGGAACGCTCGGGCACGACCGAGGGCGCCTTCTCCTCGACCGGCGGCGAGCTGGGCGTGGCGATGAACGCCGACAGCCTGACCTACGCGATCTCGGCCTCGGGCCAGACGGTCGCGGTCTCGGGCCCCGAACTGCCGCTGCCGATCAATGCGGAACTGGGGGAGCTGGGCTTCTCGCTGACCATGCCGCTGTCTGAATCCGACACGCCGGTGCCGGCGGCGATCTCGGTCCTGCTGGGCGAGTTCGCCATGTCGGACATGCTGTGGAACATCTTCGACCCGCAGCAGGCGCTGCCGCGCGACCCGGCGACCGTGGCGATCAACCTCGAGGCCGAGGTGACGCCCAAGGTCAACCTCCTCGACCCCGAGGCCATGGAGGAAATCGGGCGCTCGGGCGAGATGCCGGGCGAGTTGCACAGCCTCAAGCTGACCGATCTCGTGGTCGACGCCGCGGGCGGCAAGATCATCGGGTCGGGCGACTTCACCTTCGACAACACCGACCTGGAAACCTTCGACGGCCTGCCGCGGCCGAAGGGCGAGGTGAACCTCGACATTTCCGGCGCCAACGGTCTGATCGACAAGCTGATCGCCATGGGGCTGATGCAGGAACAGGACGCGATGGGCGCCCGGATGATGCTGGGCATGTTCACCGTGCCGGGCGCAGAGCCGGACACCGCAAGCTCGAAGATCGAGATCAACGAGCAGGGCCACGTTCTGGCGAACGGCCAGCGCATCAAGTAAGCTTTTGTGAAACCGAAAGAAAAGGGCGGCCCCGCGGGTCCGCCCTTTTCCTTTTTGCATCTCTTCCGGCATTCCCGTCCCCGGGGACAGCCGCTGCGCGCCTGTACGAGAGGCGCTGCCTCTCGTGCTCTCCGAGGTATTTTCGGACCAAAGAAGACCGAAAGGCGCTTTGTCGTACCGGTTGCGACGCCAGCCGGGTTGGCCGGGTCAGACCCGCAGCGCCGGAAGCCCCACGCCGGTGGATTCGAAGCCGCCGTCCACGGCGACAATCTGCCCGGTGACGTAAGAGGCCTTCTCGGAGCACAGGAAGACGATGACCTGCGCCAGCTCGTCCTCCGAACCGTAGCGGTTCAGCGGGATCGCATCGTGATAGGCCTTGATGATCTCGGGCGAATGCACGGCCATCGACAGCTTTGTCTTGACCGGCCCCGGCGCCACGCAGTTCACCCGGATGCCGTATTCGCCGAACTCCGCCGCGAATTGCTTGGTCAGCTGGATCACCGCCGCCTTCGAGGTGCCATAGGCCACCCGCAGGGTGGAGGCGCGCAGCCCGCTGATCGAGGCGATGTTCAGCACCGCGCCCCGGGTCTCTTTCAGCGCCTCCGCGCAGGCCTGCGTGCAGAGGAAGACGCCGTCGAGGTTGGTCTCCATCACCCGGCGCCACATGGTGAAATCGTGATCCGCCACCGGGCCGAATTCCGCCACGCCCGCGTTGTTGACCAGCGCGTCGATGCGGCCCGACCAGTCCAGCGTCTCGCGCACCATGGCGTTCACGTCCTGCGGGTTCGACACGTCGCGCACCACCGGCAGGACGTTCTGCCGCTCGCCCGCGACCTTTGCCAGCTCTTCGCCGTCGCGGTCCAGCATGGCCACCTGCCAGCCCTCTTTCAGGAACAGGTCCGTGGTGGCCAGCCCGATGCCGCGCGCGGCCCCGGTGACGATTGCGCATTTGGTCATGATCTACTCTCCCGGTTTCCGTCGCGGTGACATGTCACAGCTTGGGCGTGAAGGGAAGACGCTGGACGCCGCGGATGATGTGCCGTGAGGCCGCGTTGCATCGGGTATTGCGACAGGGCAGCAGCGCAGGCCAAGCCCTGGAACGCAGAGGCCTCCCGGGCCCCCGGTTTCTTCTGTCCGGAAATATCCCGGGGGAGCGCAGCGGGGGCAGAGCCCCCTCCGCCCGTGCCGCGGATCGCTAGCCGCGCATCAGGTCGGGCAGGTCGCCGGTCAGCCCCGCCGCCTCGCGGATCACGCCGCGGCGCAGGCCGGGCAGGGCGCCAAGCGCCGCCATGCCCAGGTCGCGGCCCATGCGCACCAGCGGGTTGTCGTTGGAAAACAGGCGGTTGAACAGGTCGGTCGAGGCCGCCAGCGTGGCCGTGTCGAATCGGCGCCAGCTTTCGTACCGCGCCAGAACGGCGGGGGCGGCGATGTCCTCGCCGCGCCGCTGGGCATGGCTCAGCACATGGGCCAGCGCCGCCACGTCGCGCAGGCCGGCGTTCAGCCCACGGCCCGCGATGGGGTGCATGCCGTGCGCCGCGTCGCCCACCAGCGCAAGGCGCTCGGCGACCAGCGCATTGGCCAGCGTCAGGCCCAGCGGATAGGTGAAGCGCGCACCGGCCAGCGAGATCTCTCCGAGGAAATCGCCGAAGCGGGGGCGCAGCACCTCGAGGTATTGCGCGTCCGCCGGGGCGTTGATCGCCACGGCGCGGGCCTCGGTCTCGGCCCAGACGATAGAGCTGCGGTTGCCGGTCAGCGGCAGAATCGCCAGCGGCCCCGGCGGCAGGAACAGCTGATGCGCCACACCGCCATGCGGCTTGTCATGCGCGATGGCGCAGACCAGCGCGGTCTGGCCGTAGCCCCAGCCGGTGCGGCGGATGCCCGCGCGCTGCGCCACGCCGCTTTGCCGCCCGTCGGCGCCGACCAGCAGGCGGCCCGTGATCCGCGTGCCGTCCTCCAGCGTGACCGAGGCGCCCTCGGGTGCGGTCGACTGCGCGGTGACGCGCGCGCCGCCGCGATGGCTCACCAGCGGCTCTGCCTCCATCGCCTCCAGCAGGGCGCGGCGCAGGAAGCGGTCCTCGACCATGTAGCCCATCGGGCCTTCCTCGATCTCGGCAGAGATCGAAATGCAGGCCGAGGAAGACCTCCGCCTCGCCGACGCGCCCGTCGGTCACCTTGATCTCGCGCATCGGCTGGGCGTTCGCGGCCAGCCCGTCCCACAGGCCCAGCCCCGCCAGCATCCGCTGCGAGGCCAGCGCCAGCGCGTAGGAACGTCCGTCGAAGGCGTCCTCCGACCGGGTGGTGGCGGGCAGCGCGTCCAGCACCGCCGAGGACAGGCCCGCCTGCGCGGCGGCGAGGGCAAGGGCGGGGCCGTTCAGGCCGCCGCCCACGATGATCAGGTCGTGTTCCATGGCGCGCAATATGAAGCGCCGGGCGGGATTGTCCATGCGCCCCGCTGCCGCTACCGTCCGCCGCGACGAGCCGGGCACAGCCGACAGGACAGGGCACCCGGACAGGACAGGTCCGCCCGAACCCGGGACGGGCAAAGGCGACGCAAGACAGAGGGGCGAAGGCGATGGCAGACTGGACGACAATGAGCGCGGCGGACCTGGGGCGTGGCATCGGCGCGGGCGAGATCGACCCGGTTGCGCTGACCGAAACCTATCTCGACGCGATCCGGGCCCATGCCTTCGCACCCCGCATCTATGCCCGCCTGACCGAAGATCGGGCGCTGGCAGAGGCCGAGGCGGCCCGCGACCGCGCGCGGCTGGGGCTGCGCCGGGGGGTGCTGGACGGCGTGCCGATAAGCTGGAAGGATCTCTACGACACCGCCGGGGTGGCGACAGAGTCGGGCTCGGCGCTGCTGAAGGGGCGCGTGCCCGCGCGCGACGCCGAGGTGCTGCGCAACGCCACGCAGGCGGGGCTGGTCTGCCTTGGCAAGACGCATATGTCGGAACTGGCCTTCTCGGGGCTGGGCCTGAACCCGGTCACGGCCACCTCGCCCTGCGTGAACGACCATGACGCGGCGCCGGGCGGCTCGTCCTCCGGGGCCGCCGCCTCTGTGGCCTTTGGCCCGGCGCCCGCCGGGATCGGGTCGGACACCGGCGGTTCGGTGCGCCTGCCCGCCTGCTGGAACGACCTCGTGGGGCTGAAGACCACCGTGGGCCGCCTGCCTCTGACCGGCGTGGTGCCGCTGATCACCAGTTTCGACACTGTCGGGCCGCTGTGCCGCACAGTCGAGGATGCCGCGCTTCTGCTTGGCGCGCTCGAAGGCGCCCCGGCGCCCGATCTGCGCAATCCGCGCCCGGTGAAGGGCCTGCGCCTCGGTGCGCTTCAGACCGTTGTGCTGGACGCCATGGAAGAGGTGCCCGCCCGCGCCTATCGCGCCGCGCTGGAGCGGCTGGAAGGCGAGGGGGCCGAGATCGTGCCCTTCGATTTCCCCGAGATCGAGGCGCCGATGGACGCATCCGGCATGCTCTACAGCGTCGAGGCCTGGGCCACCTGGCGCGAGGCCATCGAGGCCGATCCGCAGGCGATGTTCCAGCCCATCCGCGAGCGTTTCGAGCTGGGCAAGACGCCCGCCGCCGCCGATTTCGTCGCCGCGTGGAAGCGGCTGGAAGAGGTCCGGCTGATCTGGGCCGAACGCACGGCGGGCTTTGACGCGGTGATCGTGCCGACCGCCCCGAATCTGCCGCCCAAGGTCGAGATGCTGATGCAACTGGGCGAGACCTTCGCCAAGGCCAACCTGCTGACGCTGCGCAACACGCGCCTTGGCAACCTGCTGGGCGGGGCCATCGTGCATCTTCCCAGCGACACGCCAAGCTGCGGCGTCTCGCTCATGGCGCCGCCCATGGCCGAGCATCGCGTGCTGCGGCTGGCGGCGGAGGTCGAATCCACCGTGCGGGGCGTTGCGTAAACCTTTTCACGCATTGCGACTTTCCCGCCACATCCGCCGTCAAGGGTCTGAGGATTCTGGACAGATGCCCCCCATATTTCGTATCCTCCCGGAAAGCGGGGCGCCCATGATCCCGCATCCAGAGGCAGTCCATCCATGTTCCCCGAGCGGTTCTCGAACCTACCGGCCTATGCGTTCCCGCGTCTGCGGGCCTTGCTCGACCCGCATCCCGCGGGTGGTCCGGTCTTGCACATGTCCATCGGCGAGCCGAAGCACCCCTTCCCCGACTGGGTCGGGCCGGTCATGGCCGAGCACGCCGCCGACTTCGGGCGCTATCCGCCGAACGAGGGCACGCCCGGCCTGCGCGGGGCGATCTGCGGCTGGCTGAACCGCCGCTACGGCGTGACGCTGGACCCCGAGCGCCAGGTCATGGCGCTGAACGGCACGCGCGAGGGGCTGTACAACGCCGGCATGGCGCTGATCCCCGAGACCAAGAACGGCCAGCGCCCGGTCGTGCTGATGCCCAATCCCTTTTACCAGGTCTACATGATCTCGGCGATTTCCGTGGGGGCCGAGCCGGTCTTTGTCCCCGCCACCGCCGAGACCGGGCACCTGCCGGATTTCTCGTCGGTCGCGCCCGAGGTGCTGGCGCGCACGGCGATGGTCTATCTCTGCTCGCCCGCGAACCCGCAGGGTGTCATGGCGAGCGCCGAGTACTGGGCCGACCTGCTGGCGCTGGCGGAGAAGCACGACTTCCGCATCGCCGCCGATGAATGCTATTCCGAGGTCTACCGTGACGCCGCGCCGGTGGGCGCGCTGCAGGTGGCCGCGAAGACGGGCGCCGACCCCGAGCGGGTGCTGGCCTTTCATTCGCTGTCCAAGCGGTCGAACCTGCCGGGCCTGCGGTCCGGCTTTGTCGCGGGCGGGCCCGAAAGCATCGCGCGGATGAAGCAGCTGCGCGCCTATTCCGGTGCGCCGCTGCCCTTGCCGGTGCAGCATGTGTCGGAACGGCTGTGGGGCGAGGAAGAGCACGTCACCGCCAGCCGCGCGCTTTACGCGGCGAAATACGCGCTGGCGGACGAGATCCTGGGGCATGTCCCCGGCTACATGAGCCCGCAGGCGGGCATGTTCCTCTGGCTGCCGGTGCCCGACGGCGAGGCGGCGACCCTGAAGCTCTGGCAGGAAACCGGCGTGCGGGTGCTGCCCGGCGCCTACCTGTCCAAGGCGCAGCCCTCGGGCACGCCCGGCGCGGGATACATCCGGGTCGCCCTCGTGGCGCCCTTTGACGAGACCAAGGCAGGACTGACGGCGATCAGGGACTGCTTGTTTGCATAACTAGAAGAAACGGTGAGGCGAGGCATGGCATCATATCAGGCACGGGGGCGCGATCCCCTTTTCGACAGCGACACGGCGGCGACGCTGGAACGGCGCGGGCGCGAACTGGTGGGTGTCGGGCTGGTGATCGTCGGGCTGATCGTCTCGGCGATGATCGCCTCCTACTCGCCCGATGACCCCAGCTTTCTCTCGGCCACGGATGCGCCGGTGCAGAACTGGATGGGGCGCATGGGTGCCTATATCGCCGCGCCGCTCTTCATGATCGTGGGCGCCGGCGCCTGGGCGCTGGCGGCGGTCTTCCTGACATGGGGCGGGCGGCTGATCCTGCACCGGGGGCAGGGCCGCGCCATGACCTGCCTGATTTTCGCCCCCATCTGGGTTGCCCTCTGCTCGGTCTATGCCTCGGGCCTGACGGAAGGCGCCGAGTGGGGCCACAACTTCGGCATGGGCGGCCTCTTCGGCGACATGATGATGGGGTCGATCATCGGCATCCTGCCGTTCTCTGCCGGTCTCGGGCTGAAGCTGGCCCAGCTGTTCCTGGGGCTGGGTATCCTTGGCCTTGGCGCCTTCGTGCTGGGCTTTACCCGCCCCGAGCTGAAGGCGATCGGGCGCTTCGGCCTGATCGGGCTTCTGGTCAGCTACGCAACCTTCGTGCGCATCGCCGGGCGCTCTGCCTCGGGTGCCATGAGCGGTGCCATGACCGGCGCACAGCGGCTTCAGGCCGCCCAGCAAGAGCGCCGCGCCCGCCGCATGGCAGAGGCCGAGGCCGAGGCTGCCGCGCAAGAGGCGATGCCCATGGCCGCGCCCGCGCCGCTGGTCGCGACCCGCGTGCGCCGCGCCGATCCGCTGCCCGCCGCGCCGGTCTACGAGGAGGACGAGGACGACTATATCTTCGAGGATGACGCGGTCTTTGACGAACCCGCCGTCCCCGCGCAGCCCGAGAAGGGCGGGTTCCTGTCGCGGATGCCCGCGCTGATCCGCCGCGCCGATCCGATGCCAGAGCCGGAACTGGTCACCCGCGAGGTCGCGCACGACATCGACGCTCCGGGCGAGGATCGCATCCGCGCCAAGATCGCCAAGGCGGTCAGCGCGCGCGGCAAGCCGGTGGCCGTGCCCGGTGTGCAGAAGCGCCCCGACCCGACGAAGCCGCTGACCAAGGGGCGGGGCCACGGGCCGCAGCCGCTGATCTTCAAGCCGCAGACGCGCGGCGTGCCGCCAGAGCCGCCTCTGACCGCCGCCGCCCGCACGCTTCCGCCAGAGCCGCCGCTGACGGCGCATCACGCCGCGCCCATGGCCGCAGGCGTCGCGACGGATGCGCTGACCGCCACCCGCGGCCTTGTCCGGGCGCCCGAACCGCAGGGCGCCATGCCGCGCTTTGCCGAACCGCGCCATGCCGAACCGCGTCATGTCGAACCGCAGCAGACCATGCCCCGCTTTGCCGAGCCGCGTGCCGCCGAGCCGCGGGCCCCCGTCGCGCAGGCGCCCGTGGCGCAGCCGATGCCGGAGCCGGAAGAGGCATGGCAGGACGATGCCGCCTTCGCCGAGATGCGCGATTTCGACGACTACGGTGACGACGACCGCGACGGTGACCGCTACGACGACCAGCAGGGCGACCGGGCCGAGGCCTGGCAGGCCGAGGACAGCGCCGCGTGGTCGACCGAGAGCGTCGGAACATGGTCGGACGACGATTTCGGCGAGGCGGACGAGGCCACGATCCTCGACCACTCCACCCCCGCGCCCACGCCGATCCACCGCGCCGCCCCCGCACTGCCCGAGCCGAAGAAGGTCGTGCAGCAGCCGGTGCGCAAGCCGGTGCAGCTGTCGACCCGCGCCAAGCTGGAAGCCCAGCCCGACCTGTCCTTCGAGGACCGGCAGGTGGACTACGAGCTTCCGCCGCTGTCGCTGCTGATGTCGCCCGATCAGGTGACGCGCCACATCCTGTCCGACGAGGCGCTGGAAGAAAACGCCCGGATGCTGGAATCCGTGCTCGACGACTACGGCGTGAAGGGCGAGATCGTCTCTGTCCGCCCCGGTCCCGTCGTCACCATGTACGAGCTGGAACCGGCGCCGGGCCTGAAGGCCAGCCGCGTCATCGGCCTTGCCGACGACATCGCGCGCTCGATGTCGGCGCTGTCGGCGCGCGTCTCGACCGTGCCGGGCCGCTCGGTGATCGGTATCGAACTGCCCAACGACAACCGCGAGATGGTCTGCTTCCGCGAGATCCTCGCGGGCCGCGAATTCGGTGACGGCAATCACAAGCTGCCGCTGGCCCTGGGCAAGAACATCGGCGGCGATCCGGTCGTTGCGAACCTTGCCAAGATGCCCCACCTGCTGATCGCGGGCACCACCGGTTCGGGCAAGTCGGTGGCGATCAACACCATGATCCTGTCGCTCTTGTACAAGCTGACGCCCGAGGATCTGCGGCTGGTCATGATCGACCCCAAGATGCTGGAACTGTCGGTCTATGACGGCATCCCGCACCTGCTGTCCCCCGTCGTCACCGACCCCAAGAAGGCCGTCGTGGCGCTGAAGTGGGTCGTGGGCGAGATGGAAGACCGCTATCGCAAGATGTCCAAGATGGGCGTGCGCAATATCGACGGCTACAACGACCGCGTCGCCGACGCGCTGTCGCGGGGCGAGATGTTCGAGCGCACGGTTCAGACCGGTTTCGACGACGAGACCGGCGAGCCCGTCTTCGAGACCGAACAGATCGAGCCGAAGAAGATGCCCTATATCGTCGTCATCGTCGACGAGATGGCCGACCTGATGATGGTGGCGGGCAAGGAGATCGAGGCCTGCATCCAGCGTCTTGCGCAGATGGCACGGGCCTCGGGCATCCACCTTGTCATGGCCACGCAGCGGCCCTCGGTCGACGTCATCACCGGCACGATCAAGGCGAACTTCCCGACCCGGATTTCCTTCCAGGTGACGTCTAAGATCGACAGCCGGACCATCCTCGGCGAGATGGGGGCAGAGCAGCTTCTGGGTATGGGCGACATGCTTTACATGGCGGGCGGGTCGCGGATCACGCGCTGCCACGGCCCCTTCGTGTCGGACGAAGAGGTCGAGGAGATCGTCAACCACCTCAAGGCCTTCGGCCCGCCGGACTATGTCTCGGGTGTGGTGCAGGGACCGGACGACGAGAAGGCGGACAATATCGACGCGGTTCTGGGCCTGAACACCGGCGGCAACACCGGCGGCGAGGACGCGCTCTACGATCAGGCGGTGGCGATCGTCATCAAGGACCGCAAGTGTTCGACCTCTTACATCCAGCGCAAGTTGGGCATCGGCTACAACAAGGCCGCGCGCCTCGTCGAGCAGATGGAGGAGGAGGGCGTCGTCTCTGCCGCGAACCACGTCGGCAAGCGCGAGATCCTCGTGCCCGAGCAACAGTAGGGCCGGCTGCCGGACCCGCGCGGCGGCAGCGCCGCTGAAGCATCGTGCTGTCATGCGCCGGGCCGGGGGGTGACCCCGGTCCGGCGCTTTCGTATCGGCGCGTGCGGGCAGGGGGCGGCGCAGGGCTGCGCTGCAGGCCGGGGGCTAGCGGTCCGACCCTCTGGGCGTGGATGGCGACGGCGCAAGAGGCCTGCGGCTGAAGCGCCGGGCCTGCCATCAGGTTAGGGTGTCGAAGGGGGAGGGGGCGTGCGCTTGCCTGACGGCCTGCCGCTGCCATGGGTCCCGCGCCTGTCGGCTGTTCCTGGGGCCGGATGCAACGCGGCGTCGGTGCTGGCGGCGGCTGGCGCGACGGGGCTGGCGACAAGCTGGCAACCGGACGGGCTGGCGAAAAGCTGGCGTCAGGGCTGGCGTGCTGGCGGGGGAGCGTGCTGGCTTGCAATAAATGCTGGCTTGCTGGGAGCGTGGAGTTTGCTGGCTTGCGAAAGGCTGGCTGGCGTCGTCCGATGCCACAGAGATAGGGCAGGCCTTCCGGGGTTGCAAGGAAAAATTACGTAAAATCAAATACTTGATTTGGCTTGTCGGGTATTGCGAGGAAAGTGTTTTTGTCAGGTTTCCGCAGGCCTGCCCCGGCGGGCGGGCCTGACCCGCACTCTGACCCTTGCGGCCCCTTGCCGGTAGCCCCGCGCCGGGCCGATCAAATCGTCCCATGGAACGCTCTGGCGCCCTCGCGCGTTGCCGCCACGATCGCACCGCTTGAAACAGCCCCTGTCGCGGTCGTGATAGGGCCGGAGCGCCGCAGCCCCGCTTGGGGGTTGATCGGCCCCGATCCGCCACCGATATGGGGTTCCATGCGGCTGATATCGCATATCAAGGCCCGCCGTGGCACAGTGACCACGACACGATCAGGAAGGACCGACATGATCCGCAAGACCCTCGCCGCACTGGCCCTGACCCTGCTTGCGCTGCCCGCGCAGGCGCAGCAGCTCTCGCTGGGCGAGATCTCGAAGTATCTCAACTCTATCCAGTCGGCAGTCGGCACCTTCACCCAGATCAACGCCGATGGCACGATCTCGACCGGCGAGATTTCCATCAAGCGTCCGGGCAAGGTGCGTTTCGACTACAATCCGCCAGAGCGGGCGCTGGTCATGGCCTCTGCGGGCGCGGTCTATATCCTCGACCGCAAGCTGGGCGCCACCGCCGACACCTATCCGCTGAACCAGACGCCGCTGTCGATCATCCTCGACCGCAACGTGGACCTGACCCGTGCCGGCATGGTCACCGCGCATCAATACGACGGCACCGCGACGGTGGTCACCGCGCAGGACCCGAAGCGAGCCGGAATACGGGTCGATCCAGCTGAAGTTCACCGGTAGCCCGGTGGAGCTGCGCCAGTGGGTGATCACCGACGGGGACGGCACGAAGACGACCGTGGTGCTGGGCGGGCTTCAGCAGAAAAATCTGCCGAACCGGCTTTTCTACATCGACCCGGAGCTTGAGAAGCTGAGGAACTGAGCCCTGCGAAGATCGCGGAAAGCGCCCGGCCTGTGCCGGGCGCTTTTCTATGGGCAGGCTCGGGCGGACCCGGCTGGGCCGCAGGTTCTGGAGACGCCCATAGGGCAGGCAGGCGGTCCCTGAGGCCGCCAAAGACGAAGAGGGGGCTAAGGCCCCCTCCTCCCGCAATCCACAGCACAACGCGCCTCAGCGCGCGTGCCGACAGCTTTTCAACTGCTGCTCGTAAACCAGCGCGCGGTTGCCGACTTCCGAGGACACGCGCAGGAGCCACGCCTTGGAATTGTAGCTGCCGCGCCGGAAGCCCGTCCGCCCCTCGTGATAGGCGAGGTAGTGGTTGCGCGCGTCCGCCATCGGGATGCCAAGCTCACGGTTCGACTGCGCCATGTACCAGCCCATGAAATCGGTCGCGTCCCGGATGTCGTCCCGCCGCGCCCGGCGCTGCCCCTCGGAGGCGAGGTATTCCTTCCACGTCCCGTCGAGCGCCTGGCTGTAGCCGAAGGCCGAGCTTTGCCGGCCACTGGGGATCACGCCAAGCGAGAAGCGCAGCGGGGTGCGCGCATCGCTGATGAATTTGCTTTCCTGGTAGATCGTGGCCATCTGCACATGCACCGGGACGCCCCACTTGCGTTCGGTCCCGCGGAAGGCCCGGTAGTAGCCGGGGCGCTGCTGCAGGATCGAACAGGCGTTGTCGAGGTTGTCCGGTGACGTGCCAGATCCGCCGCCGCCGCCACAGGAGCCGGCCAGCAAAAGGATCGTAATGGCGCGAAGGAGTCTGCTCATATGCCTCTCGCGTCTGTTGTTTTGTTATGTCTTTCCACCTATTTTAACCGATCCCGCGCGATGTGGAAATCACATTTCAGGGGCGGGCGGAAACCCGCATTGACGGTCGGGCCGCCCTGCGACACAAACGCCGAAAGCACTGTTGGAAAGCGCTTCACAGAGTGTTTCCGGCGAAAATAGGGCAAGAGTTGGACTTGCAGCCCCGGTCGACGGTAGGATCGGGACTGTAAAAGGGAAAGTACATGCTTCGTACGCGCGCAAAATATCATCTGGGCCAGGTTGTCCGGCACCGCAAACACCCCTTCCGGGGGGTGGTCTTCGACGTGGATCCGGAATTCAACAACACCGAGGAATGGTACGAGGCAATTCCCGAGGACAGCCGCCCGATCAAGGACCAGCCCTTTTACCATCTGCTGGCGGAAAACGAGCAGAGCTTCTACGTGGCCTATGTCTCCGAGCAGAACCTCGTGGCGGATTATTCCGGCGAACCGGTGGATCACCCGGACATTCCCGATCTCTTCGGCGCCTTCGAGGACGGCAGCTACGCGCTGCACTTCCAGATGAACTGAGCCGGCCCCGGTCTGGCCCGACCAGAACGGGCTGGCTGCGGTCGGAAGACATGCGAACCGGTCCGCCCGCGGCGCGGGAACGGTCGACAGGCGACCGTACGAGAGGCTCTGCCTCTCGTGCTCTCCGAGGTATTTCGAAACCAGAGAGGGGCAGCCCGCGCCCGCTCTTCTTTGGTCTCCAAATACCTTGGGGGGCGAGCGCAGTGAGCGGGGGCAAAGCCCCCAGCCGGTCGCCTGCCAAGGGCAGGCGAAACCGCAGGAACCGGCTAGAGAGCCATCCGCAGGGCGTCCAGAAACCCCGTGACCTGCTCCTCGGTCGTTGACCAGTCGCAAACCAGCCGCCCGGCCACCACGTCCCCGGGCGCGCCGCTGTCGAAGAAATGCACCACGCCGCGCGCCTTGAGCGCCTCGTGCACGCGCGCCGGCAGGCGGATGAACAGCATATTGGCATGGCTCGGGTTGATCACCTCGACCCCGGCGGCCTCGATCCCGGCGCGCAGCCTGTCGCAGCGTGCGTTGGCCTGGGCGGCGAGGGCGTGCCACAGGTCGTCCTCCAGCAGCGCCGCCATCTGCGCGGCCATGTAGCGGCCCTTGGAATAGAGATGCCCGCCGCGCTTGATCCGATAGGCCATCTCGTCGGCGCGGCTGCCGTCGCGCAGCACCACCGCCTCGACATCCATGGCGCCCACCTTCGTGCCGCCGAAGACGACCGCCTCGGCCCCCAGTGCCTCTGCCATGGCCTTGGGGCTGCAGCTCAGCCTGGCGCAGGCCATGGCCAGGCGCGCGCCGTCCAGATGCACCGGCAGGCCGTGTTCGCGCGCCACCGCGCCAAGCGCCGACAGTTCGTCCAGCGTGTAGACAGTGCCCATCTCGGTTACATTGGTCACCGAGACCGCCGCCCGCTTCGGTCCGTGGACGCCGCGGTTGCCCTCGGCGGCCAGCGCCATCCGCAGGGTCTCGGGTGTCATCACGTCGCCGCCGCGCACCAGCGTTAGCCGCGCGCCGCCGGTGTAGAACTCGGGCGCATTGCATTCGTCCTCGTGCACATGCGCCACCTCGGAGCAGAAGACCGTGCCGTAGGGCGGGCAGAGCACCGAAAGCGCCAGCGCATTGGCCGCCGTGCCGGAGGCCACCAGGAAGACCCGCGCCTCGGGCCAGCCGAAGATCTCGCGAAAGCGCGCCTCGACAGCGGCGGTCTCGGGGTCGGCCCCATAGCTGGGCATGGCGCCGGTGTTCACGCGGGCGAGCGCGGCGAGGATCTGCGGCGGCACCGGGGCGCAATTGTCGGATGCGAAGGACAGGCTCATCCCGTGGGCTCCTCTATGATGTGGTCTTCCCAGTCGTCATCATCGACCTCGAATTCCGCCACCGTACGGTGCAGCATCGAGACGCCCGCCTCGTGGACGCTGTCCTGCGTGCCGGTCAGCAGCGGGTGCCAGTCGGGCAGGCTCTGCCCGGTCCAGAGCCGCTTGTAGGCGCAGGTCTCGGGCATCCAGTAGAGATTTTCGCCGATGTTCGAGGGTTTCAGCACGATGCATTCGGGCACGAACTGGTGGCGGATCGGGTATTGTGCGCAGCGGCATGTGGTGTCGTCGAACAAACGGCAGGCGACGCGGGTCAGGGCGACTTCGCCGGTTTCCTCGTCCTCCAGCTTGTTCAGGCAGCATTTGCCGCAGCCGTCGCAGAGCGCTTCCCATTCCGGGCGCGACATCTTCGTCAGGGGCTTCTTTTCCCAGAAGCGGGGGGCGAGGCCGTCGCGGGCGATGGGGTCGGAGCTCATGCCCCGAGCCTTAGCGAAGCGCAGGCCGAAGGACAATCCGCCCGCGCCAAAGCGGGCTGCACGCGGGACGGCGGGCCGCCACGGGGTTTCCGGGGGCGGGGGTCCTGACGGCCCGCATCCGGGGCCGTGTCAGGGGTGTTGCTGGCGAAGGCCGGCCGTTGCCGGGGACAAGGCGGCTCGGGCCTAGAGCGCCGAGAGGATCTGCCGGGCGCGGGCGCAATCGGCATCCATCTGCGCGATCAGCGCGTCGAGGCTGTCGAACTTCTCTTCCGGGCGCAGGTAGTCGACCAGCGCGACCGACAGGGTGCTGCCGTAGAGATCGCCGGTGAAGTCGAAGAGGAAGGTCTCGATATTCGCGCTGTTCTCGCCGAACATCAGCCGCACCCCGATCGAGGCGGCGCCCTGGTAGCTGCCCTTGTGCGGGCCGTCGCGGACCTCGACCAGCGCCGCATAGACGCCCAGCCTTGGCGGGTGCAGCCCGTCGATGGACATGTTCGCGGTGGGAAAGCCCAGCACCCGCCCGCGTTGCTCGCCGCCGATCACCTGCCCGTCGATGCGGTGCCAGTGGCCCAGTTGCAGGGCCGCGTCGCGGGGGCGCCCCTCGGTCAGCGCCGCGCGGATCGCGGTCGAAGAGACCTCTTGCCCGCCGGTTTCCAGCAGCTCGGCCACGGTCACGCCGAATCCCATCTCTTCGCCGAAGGCCTGAAGATCCGCCACCGATCCGGCGCGGCCCTGGCCAAAGCAGAAATCGGCGCCCACGACCACATGCACCAGCCCCAGCCCGTCGCGGATGACATTGGCGGCGAAGGCGCGCGGCGTCAGAGAGGCCAGCGCGGTGTTGAAGTTCAGCTGGTACAGGTGCTCGACGCCCAGCTTTTCCAGCCGCGCGGCGCGGGTCTCGGCGCTCATCAGGCGGAAGGGCGGGGCCTCGGGGGCGAAATACTCGCGCGGGTGCGGCTCGAAGGTCAGCACGCCCAGCGGGGCGGCGGGGGCGGCGTTGCGGGCCGAGGACGATGACCGCCTGATGGCCCAGATGCACGCCGTCGAAGTTGCCGATGGCGACGCTGGCACCCCGATCCTCGGGCCTGACATATTGGTAGTCTCGAACGATGCGCATGGCAGCGGATTAGCTTGGACGGGCACGGGCCGCAAGGCGCCTTCAGGTCTTCACGCGCTCTCCGAAGATGGCAGAGCCGACGCGCACATGGGTCGCTCCCAGCGCGATGGCCTCTTCGAAATCGCCGCTCATGCCCATGGACAGACCGTTCAGCCCGTTGCGCGCGGCGATCTTGCCCAGCAGGGCAAAGTGCAGCGAGGGCGTTTCCTCGACCGGGGAATGCACATCAGCCCCCTGACCGGCAGATCCAGCGCGCGGCATTCGGCGATGAAATCATCCGCCTCGGCGGGCAGGATCCCGGCCTTCTGGTCCTCTTCGCCGGTGTTCACCTGGATGAATAGGTCGGGGCAGCTGCCCAGTTCCTGCGCGAGTCGCGCGATGGCCTGCGCCAGCTTGGGCCGGTCGACCGAGTGGATCACGTCGAACAGCTCCATCGCCTGACGGGCCTTGTTCGATTGCAGGGGACCGACCAGATGCAGCGCGACGCCCTCGAAGCGCGCCTTGAAGTCGGGCCACTTGCCCGCCGCTTCCTGCACGCGGTTTTCGCCGAAGACGCGCTGGCCCTCGGCCAGCACCGCCTCGACCCGCTCCAGCGGCTGGACCTTGCTGATCGCCACCAGCGTCACTCCGGACGGATCGCGGTCCGCCTCCTGCAGGCCTTTTCGATACGGGTGCGGATGTCGGTCAGTCCCAAGGGTCGTCTCCCCATGCTGCGATGAAGGGGGCCAGGTCGGCCTCGTATTTGCGCCAGGCCTCGCGGCGTCCGGCATGAATAGGCTGGCGCACCTGCGCCAGGCTCAGGGTCTTCACCGCGCCCCCGGCCTTGTGGAAGTCGAGACAGGCGTCCTCCCACTCCAGCCCGGCGGCGGCGATCAGGGCGCGGGCCTGCGATTCGGGATCGCTGACCAGATCCTCGTAGCGAATCTCGAACAGGCGATCACCCAGGCGCGGGCGCCACCAGTCGATGTTCTCGCGGAATCGCTTGATGGTCTCCGCGATGGCGGCGAGGTCGGTGGCGTAACGGTGCGTGCCAAGCGCGAAATGGTTGCGGTAGATCGACAGGGCGATGTCGCGCGGATCGCGGTGGACGACGATCAGCCGTGCCTCGGGCATGGCGCGGGCGATGTAGCCGTAGACCAGGTGTGACTGGATCGACTTGTCGGTGACGACGCCGGGCGCGGTGCCGGTGTCGCGCCGCACCAGGCGGGTGTAACGGTCGGCATAGGCGCCCAGCTCTTCCGCGCCGAGGCTGCCCAGCGGCTTCGCCCGCGCGGCGGGGCCGAAGGCGGCCACGGCCTGCGACAGCGCGTGCCCCATCTCTCCGCCCGCGCGGGCGCCGCTGTGGGCGGCAATGATCTGTTCCACCAGCGTGGTGCCCGACCGTGGCAGGCCGGTGACGAAGACGGGCCGCTGGGGCAGGGGGGCAACGGGGCTGCTGTAGTCGGGGGCGTCCTGCGCCGCCCGGAAGGCCCGCCATTCCGCGTCGCGGGCAGGGGCGTCGAAGGGCGCAAGGCGCCCCTGCGCGGCATTGGCGGGGCGCAGGAAGGCAAAGACCTTGTCGGTCTGCCCCGAATCCTCGGACACTTTGGCCAGGGCAAAGCCCAGATGCATGCGCCCGTGATCGTTCAGCCGCTTGTCGGGCCAGAAGGCCCGCATCTGCCGCACCAGCGCATCGCCCTCGGGCAGCTTGGTGACGGTCGAGAGCATGCGGTAAAGTTCCAGCGCCTGCGGATTCTGGCGGATCAGCCTGCGCAGGATCTTCTCGGCGCCCTCGAAATCGCCGGTGTTCTGAAGATACAGCGCCTTGGCCGCCCGGGGGCCGATGTCCTTGGGGTTAAGCGCGATGAGCCGGTCGTAAAGCGCCACAACCTCGGCCGTGTCGCCGCGACGGCTGTGCGCGGTGATCGCCGCCGTCAGCACGGCGGGCTCATCGGGCTTTTTGTGCAGGGCTTCGGTCAGGGCGGCGATCTGGACCTCTGTCTCGCCGCGCATCTCGGCCACGCGCGAGAGGTGGAAATGCACCTCGGCGGCGCCCCGTGTCGCTTCCAGCAGCGCGGTCAGCAGCGGCTCTGCCCGGTCGGGTTGGCCGGATTGCAGGAAGGCCAGGGCCTTCTGAAACGCTGGACGGATTTTCTGGGGGGTCATGGCGGCCTCGGGCATGTGCCGGGCCGTTGAACCAAAGAAAAGAGCGGACGCAAGCGCCCGCTCTTCCCTAAGCCGAATGGCTGATGTCCTTAGAAGGACATTGCCAGACCCAGCGACCAGGTGTCTTCGTAGTCGACGCCCGGTGCGGAGAATTCGCCGGCACCGTAGCCGAACTGACCGACGAGACCGCCGCCGAAGTCGTAGTTGGCGACCAGGCCGTAACCCGAGGAGTCACCGCCGTCCCAGTCGTACTCGCCGTAGTTGGCGGCGAGGGTCAGGGCGTTCATGGTGTATGCAACGCCAACACCCCAGTGGCTGCCGTCGTCCAGGCCGCCCGACGAGTCGTCGGACATTTTGGAGTAGTTCAGCACAGCCTGCAGGCCGTTGTCGAAGGTGGTTGCAACGCTGACACCCAGCTCGCTGTCGTAGCCGAGAACGTCTTCGTCAACCTGGATGTAACCCAGGCCGAGGGCCAGGTTCAGGCCAGCCAGGTCGGCGTTGTACGACACACCAACTGCATAGGACGGGTCGAAGTTCTTGAAGCGGTCCGGCGAGGTCGAGACCGACATGGTGAACGCGTCGAAGGTGTAGTCGAAGCGGATTTCCTGACCACCGTAGAACTCGTCGAAGTTGCTGTGGCCGTTCCAGCCCGGGTGCACGGTTTCGTCGTCGTTGATCGAGCCGCCGGCCAGGTTGGTTTCGGTCAGGCGAGCGTCGAACGCGGAGTCGGTGTCACCAACGGTCAGACGGGCTGCGCCGTATGCCAGGAAGATGGTGGCGTCGGGCAGGCGAGCTGCGTCATCGACGTTCGGATCCGGGTTGCCGGTCTCGTCCAGGTCGATGCTTGCACCGAAGGTCAGGCCGTTGTCGGCTTCGCCGGTCATCGAGAAGGTCACGTCGATGTCGGTGAAGACCTGCGTTTCGGACAGGTCGCCGGTGTACGCGTCGCCGGAGCCGTTTTCGTTCTGGACGAGGCCCAGCTCGGCGGAGCCGGTGATGGTCACTTCGGCAGCTGCTGCACCCGCGACGGCAACCAGTGCGGTGGTCGCAAACAGGATGTTTTTCATTGTTTCCCTCATGTGTTCAAAGGCACGTACCAAGCCGGTGTTCCGACCTTGATGCGGTTTCTATGCGCTTCATGGCCCCGCCTTTGCAACCCGTCCGAAAATCCATGCCTCAACAACCGGATCAGTGATGCGCAATTGTCACAAGGCCTTTGCCAGACGGCTCTTTTATCGGGGATTCCCGCGGGAATGGGGCGGTCAATGGTCTCTTGCCGCCATGGCGCCCCGCTTGTATGCAGGGTTCCGAACGATCCGAGGTGGGAGAGGGTGACATGCGCATTTCGCGACTCGTAACCGGCACGGCGCTGGTGATGGTGCTGGCGGTGACGGCGGGGTGCGGAAACCGGGCCGGACAGCCCGTGGAAACCCCCAGCGCCAATGAAATCCTCGACGAGATCGATATCGAGAAGGGCCGTCGCGCCCGCTCGCGGTCCACGATCTGGGATCTTTTCCGGGCCCGCGAAGACGCCGGACAGGTCGGCGCGGTCAACAAGTACATCTGGAACGCCTCGCTCGAAACGCTCGATTTCCTGCCGGTGCAGTCGGTCGATCCCTTCACCGGGGTCATCACCACCGGCTATGGCACGCCTCCGGGCGGCGGTCGGGCCTATCGCGCGACGATCTACGTCAGCGACCCGGCGCTGGATGCCCGCTCTTTGAACATTGCGCTGATGACCAACGCGGGCCCCGCGCCCGAGGCGACGGTGCGCGCCATCGAGGACGCCATCCTGACCCGTGCCCGCCAGCTGCGCGCGCAGGACGGTCGGATCTGAGGCGCCGAATTCTTCCAAAGAATTCGTCCCGTTTTCCTGGCAGGAAAACGCCCCTCTCAATCGGCATGTGCGGTCAGTCGCGCGGCGGACGTGGGGGCGTGTCGGCCAGCTGCATGACCCAGTCCACCTGTTTCGGCAGGCAGAGCCGCTGCAGGTCGTAGTGTTCCTGCGCGAAGGCGCGGGCCGTCCGGCCCAGCCCTGCGCGCGCCTCCGGGTCGTCAAGCAGCGCGGACAGCCGCTCGGTCAGTGCCTCGGTGTCGAAGAAATCGACCATCCAGCCGGTTTCGCCCTCTGACATGACCTCGCGCACCGGGTCGGTGTCGCTGGCGAGGATCGCGCAGCCCGCGCTCATTGCCTCCAGCAGGGACCAGGACAGCACGAAGGGGTAGGTCAGGTAGACATGCGCGCTGCTGACCTGCAGCATCGCGAGGAATCGCGCGTAGGGCACGCGGCCCGGGAAGTGCACGCGGTCCCAGTGCGGCGTGGGGATTCGGCCCCGCACCTCGTCGATGAAGATCTGCTTCCGGGTCTGCCCCTTCGGCGGGCGCGCCCCGTAAGAGGTGTCATCCCCGCCCAGCAGCACAACATGCGCGTTTGGCCGCCGCTTCAGGATGCCGGGCAGCGCCCGCATGAAGATGTGGTAACCCCGGTAGGGTTCGAGGTTGCGGTTGATGAAGGTGATGACCTCGTCGTCGCGGCTCAGCACCCTGCCGTCGTCGAGCGCAAGGCGGGCCTGCGGGTCGGGGCGCACCTGATCGGTGTCGATGCCGTCATGGGCGACGGTGATCTCGATCCTGCCAGTCCGCCGGGAAGGTCGAGGCCTGGAAGCGGGTGGGCGAGATACCCGCGTCCATGATCTCTTCGTGCAGGCGATTGTTGAGGTTCTTCAGCCGGATGCGCAGCCCGTCGATGTCCGGCGTGCGGCTGGGAAACTCGGGGTCGAAGTTCAGGAAGGGCTGTTGCGACAGGTGGTAAAGTTCGCAGTACAGGCCCAGCCGCGCCTTGGGCCAGACGTCCTTCAGAAACAGGCTTTCGCCCCAGCCGTGGTGGGCGCAGATGACATCCGGCTCGAACCCTTGCTGTTTCAGCGCCATGGCGCCCTGGTAGCAGGAGGTGCCGCGCAAGAGCTTGGTTTCGAAATCCGACAGCCAGGGGTGGATGCCCTGCGTGCTGGCGCCGCGAATGGCGTAGGGCACGATCTGCACGCCTTTCCAGCGTTGCGGTTCCTTGACCTTGCAGGTGAGGGCCACGACCTGATGGCCAAGGGCCACAAGCGCGGGCGCCAGGTGCTTGTATTGGCCGGGAAAATTCTGGTGGATCAGGAGGATCTTCATGGGCGCCCTTTCCGCTGGTCCCGGGACTCTTGCCACGGCGGAGGCGGGCGGGCCAAGGGGGAGGGCGCCCATCCGGCCCGGGGTGCGGCAGCGATGCCAGACCGCCGGGGCGAGCTGGCGCGGCCCCTGTCTGCGGCGCGGCCTTTCAGGAATGCAGGGGGACAGGTGGCTCGCCCCGGCCCGGGGCGGGGCGGCCCCGGGAAAGGGGCGAACGGAAAAGCCGGGCTCTCGCGCTTCGGCGCCAGCCCGGCTTGCGGCAATATGCTGGGCGGCGGGCCGCGGCCCGCGCCGGGGTCACGCGTCGTCGCCCTTGGGCGGCAGGGCCTCGGCCAGTTCCTCGAAGGCCTGCCCGCTGGCGACAAGGCAGGTGACGCCGTTTGTCATGGTCACCGTGATGGTCCAGGACCCCGAGTCGGGAGAGGCGAAGACCTCCATCACCGCATTGTTGGAGCCGAGCCCCATGCTTTGCCGCGTCTCGCCGTATTTCGTGGCCAGACGTTCCACCACCGTGTCGCGCGGGGCGCAATGGCGCATCGTCTGCTGGGCCTCCACAAGGGTTGCGGCGCCCAGCAGGATGCCCGCCGAGAGCATCCCCAGTTTCGCCAACTTGTCCGTCATCGTCGTCACCTTTCGGCTTGTACCGGTCGATGCGCCGCTTTGCGGGCCGGGCCGGTACGGATTGGGTCCTCTCAGATCCCCGGACGCCGGCCTTGTTGTCAGGCCCCGCGCCCCGGCCCGTTCTGAGCCATGCAGGCATCCTCATGCCGGGTCGCCTACCAGCCGGTTAACGCTGCGTGCGTTGCCTAAAATTCGCAGTATTTACCCTCTTCGCGGGCTCCCGAAGTCGGGCGAAAGGCGCTGACACCCTGCGCGGGTCCCCCGCACCCGAACGATTCTTCTGCACTGCGGCAATTTGGGCTTGAACTTTCCGGCAAGAAATGTGCATTTCATGCGCAATATTGTTGCGCATGGAGACTCGCATGGACATGGCCATCCGCCCCTACCGTTCCGTTCTCTACATCCCCGGCTCGCGAGAGCGGGCGCTGGAGAAAGCGCGCTCTTTGCCTGTGGACGCGGTGATCTTCGACCTTGAAGATGCGGTTGCCCCTGCGGAAAAGCCTGCCGCGCGGGACACGCTGAAGGCGGCGCTGGCGCAGTCCTATGGCAATCGGGTGCGGATCGTGCGGATCAACGGGCTGGACACCGAGTGGGGCGAGGCCGATGCCCGCGCCGCCGACGCCATGGACTGCGATGCCGTGCTGCTGCCCAAGGTCGAAAGCGCCGCGGATCTCGATGCGCTGGCCGCGCTGACCTCGAAGCCGCTCTGGGCGATGATGGAGACGCCGAAGGGCATGCTTGCCGCCGCCGAGATCGCCGCCCACCCGAGGCTTGCGGGCTTCGTCATGGGCACCAATGACCTTGCGAAAGAGCTGAACGCGCGCTTCCGCGCTGACCGCCTGCCGATGATGCCGGGGATCGGCCTGTGCCTGCTGGCCGCCAAGGCGCATGGCGTGGTCATCGTCGACGGTGTCTACAACGCCTTCAAGGATGCCGAGGGCCTGCGCGCCGAATGTGAACAGGGCCGCGACATGGGTATGGACGGCAAGACGCTGATCCACCCGGCGCAGGTCGAGGTGGCCAATGCGGCCTTTGCGCCGTCCGGGGCCGAAATCGACCTCGCGCGCCGCCAGATCGCGGCTTTCGAGACCGCCGAGAAAGAAGGGCAGGGGGTCGCCGTCGTCGATGGCAAGATCGTCGAGAACCTGCATGTCGAGACCGCCCGCAGGATGCTATCCAGTGGCAGAGGCCATTGCCGCGCTTGCGCAATAGGGTCTTTGTGGACGGGGTTAACATGAGGGATCGCCAATGCTGCTTCTGATTCTCGGTGTCGCGCTCTGGTGGGCGGCGCATCTGTTCAAACGGGTTGCCCCGGGCCTTCGCCAGCCCATGGGCGACAAGGGCAAGGGGGTGGTGGCGCTGGCGCTGGTGGCCTCCGTCCTGCTGATGATCTTCGGCTACCGCATGGCCGAGGGCGCCTTTTTCTGGGGCCGGCACCCCGCAACCGTGGGCATCAACAACCTGATGATGGTGGCCGCGCTCTATTTCACCTCGCCGGGGCCTGCAAAGGGCGCGCTGTTCTACCGGATGCGCCACCCGATGCTGACCGGCTTCCTGATCTGGACGCTGGCGCATCTGCTGGTGAACGGCGACGTGCCGTCCTTTGTTCTGTTCGGCGGGCTGGGCCTTTGGGCCGTGGTCGAGATGGCGGTGATCAACCGCGCCGAACCCGGCTGGGTGCCGCCTGCCAAGGGGGCGATCAAGAAGGACGCGATCTTCCTTGCCGCCTCGCTTGTGCTGCTTTTCGTCATCGGCATGATCCACGGCTTTCTCGGATATCAGGCCTTCGGCTAAACGACTGGAAAAACTATGAAACTTTACCGCTTCCTCTCCGAGGACGACACCTCGGCCTTCTGTCACAAGGTCACCGCGGCGCTGAACAAGGGCTGGACCCTCTACGGAGAGCCCACCTACGCCTTCGACGCCGCCAATGGCGTGATGCGCTGCGGGCAGGCCGTGGTGAAAGAGGTCGAGGGCACCTACACCCCCGAGATCAAGCTGGGAGAGCAGTGATGAAGACCAATCCGGGCCGCTTCTTCGAGGATTACAGTCTCGGTCAGGTGCTGGAGCACGCCGTGCCGCGCACCGTCTCTGGCGGAGAGCGGGCGCTGTACCATGCGCTCTACCCGGCGCGGCATGCGCTGTATTCCTCGGATGCCTTTGCGCAGGCCTGCGGGCTGAAGGCTGCGCCGATCGACGATCTTGCCGCCTTTCACGTGGTCTTCGGCAAGACCGTGCCGGACGTGTCGCTGAACGCCGTGGCCAACCTCGGCTATGCCGAGGGGCGCTGGCTGGCGCCGGTCTGGCCGGGGGACACGCTGCGGTCGGTGTCCGAGGTGATCGGGCTGAAGCAGAACTCGAACGGCAAGACCGGGGTGGTCTGGGTCCGCACCCGTGGCCTGAACCAGCATGACGCGGTGGTGATGGAATATTGCCGCTGGGTGATGGTGCGCAAGAAGGACGCGGACGCCCCCGCGCCCGAGACGGTGGTGCCGGATCTGAAGACGGTGCTGGCGCCCGGGGATCTGGTGATCCCCGAGGGGCTGGATTTCACCGGCTACGACTTCACGCTGGCCGGAGAGCCGCACCGCTGGGGCGACTACGAGATCGGCGAGACCATCGACCACGTCGACGGCGTGACCGTCGAGGAGGCCGAGCACATGCTCGCCACGCGGCTTTGGCAGAACACCGCCAAGGTGCACTTCGACCTGACCTTCCGCCCCGAGGGGCGGCTGATCTACGGCGGGCATGTGATCTCGATGGCCCGCGCGCTGTCCTTCAACGGGCTGGCCAATGCGCAGATGATCGTCGGCCTGAACGGCGGCGCCCATGCCAATCCCTGCTTTGCGGGGGATACGGTGAAGGCCTGGACAGAGGTGCTGGACAAGGCCGAGACCGCGGCGCCCGGCGTCGGGGCAATCCGCCTGCGGCTGGTGGCCACGAAGGGCGGAGAGCCCTTTGTCCTGAAGGGCGACGACGGGCGCTACAGCCCCGAGGTGCTGCTGGATCTGGACTACTGGGCGCTGATGCCGCTGTAGGCCGGGAGGGGGTGCGCAAGGGGCATCCCCCGCACCTGTGACATTTCCGTGGTCGGCTCGTTAACCATTGCGTAGAATATGCGACAGGGGAGAGATTCGACGCATACAAAACTGGGGGTGCTCTTGATGAGCCTGAACCTGCCGCAAACCTCCGACGAGGTTCTCTGTCTTCCCGATGGGGACATTCCGAACACCATCCGCTCTCTGGCCGACCGCCGTGCGCTCTCTGGGCTTATGGGCAAGCTGCACCGCGATCTCGGCTCGCAGGACGACGCGCTGAAACGCAAGGCCAAGGCCGCGCTGCGCAAGATGGGCTTCCCCGAGGATTGAGAGCCGGCGGGCCATTGCCCGACCGAATCCGTCATGATCACCCCCCGCCGATGGCAAACCGGCGGGAGTCTGCTTTGGCGCCGAATGTGTGATCACGCCGGCAGAGGGTGTGATCACAACGCGACGATTTTCGCGAATTGCGCCCAAAAACCGCGCCGCAGTGCCGCACCCACGGGTGACAGTGGTGTAAAAAGCGATAGAACGACACCAACGGACCCCAACCCAGGATATCCTCATGGCTGATGTGAACCGGGGCAATCGCCCGCTTTCTCCCTTCATGATCGGGCAGTACTACCGCCCGCAGATGACCTCCATGTCTTCAATCATGGTGCGCATCACCGGGCTGATCACGCTGGGCGTCGCCGTGCTGCTGGCCATCTGGCTGCTTGCGGCGGCCTCCTCGGACGAGGCCTTCGCGCTGGTCGACGGCCTGCTGCTCAGCCTTCTGGGCAACCTCGTGCTGTTCATCGGGTCGTGGGCGATCTGGTACCACATGCTGGGACGGCTGCGGCACGTGATCTGGGACTTCGGATATTGCCTCGACGTCGAGACCTCCGAGTACATGGGCTGGGGCATGTTCATCGGCGCCACGCTGCTGGCGCTCTTCACGGCAATCGCGATCTGAAGGGGGTCATCATGCGTTATCTGACAGACCGCAAGCGGGCCACCGGCCTCGGCGCCTCGGGGCAGGGCACCCAACACCACTACCAGATGCTGATCTCGTCGATCCTGATGGTCGTGGTCGTACCGCTTTTCGTCATTACCTTCGGCGCCGGCATGGGCGGCACCCGCGAAGAGGTCATCGCCTACTTCTCGCGGCCACTGGCCCGCCATCGTCACCGGCCTTGGCATGGTCGTGATCCTCAACCACGTGAAGAACGAGGCGCATGAGGCGATCGAGGACTACATGCACGGCATGGCAGAGCGCTTCGCGCTGATCGCCACCTCGGCGCTGACTTATACGCTGATGGCCATGGGGCTGTTCGCCCTCGTGAAAATCGCCCTCTGACGCGCGACAGGAAAGAACCACTATGACTGCTTCATACGAATACGAGACGCATGATTATGACGTCGTGGTCGTGGGTGCCGGCGGCGCCGGGCTGCGCGCGACGCTGGGCATGGCCGAGCAGGGCCTGCGCACGGCCTGCGTGACCAAGGTCTTCCCGACGCGCTCGCATACCGTCGCGGCACAGGGCGGCATCGCCGCCTCGCTGTCGAACATGGGGCCCGACAACTGGCAGTGGCACATGTACGACACCGTCAAGGGGTCCGACTGGCTGGGCGACACCGACGCCATGGAATACCTCGCCCGCGAGGCGCCCAAGGCGGTCTACGAGCTGGAGCACTACGGCGTGCCGTTCAGCCGCACCGAAGAGGGCAAGATCTACCAGCGACCCTTCGGCGGCCACACCACCGAGTTCGGTGAAGGCCCCCCGGTGCAGCGCACCTGCGCCGCCGCCGACCGCACCGGCCACGCCATCCTGCACACGCTGTATGGCCAGTCGCTGAAGCAGAAGGCCGAGTTCTACGTCGAATACTTCGCCATCGACCTGCTGATGGAGGACGGCGTCTGCAAGGGCGTCCTCTGCTGGAAGCTGGACGACGGCACGATGCATGTCTTCAACGCCAAGATGGTCGTTCTGGCAACCGGCGGTTACGGGCGTGCCTATTTCTCCGCCACCTCGGCGCACACCTGCACCGGCGACGGCGGCGGCATGGTGGCCCGCGCCGGTCTGCCGCTTCAGGACATGGAATTCGTGCAGTTCCACCCGACCGGCATCTACGGTTCCGGCTGCCTGATCACCGAAGGCGCGCGGGGCGAGGGCGGCTACCTGACGAACTCCGAGGGCGAGCGCTTCATGGAACGCTACGCGCCGACCTACAAGGACCTCGCGCCGCGTGACTATGTCAGCCGCTCCATGACCATGGAGATCCGCGAGGGCCGGGGCGTCGGCAAGGACGGCGACCACATCCACCTGAACCTCTCGCACCTGCCCGCCGAGGCGCTGGCAGAGCGTCTGCCGGGCATCTCGGAATCGGCCAAGATCTTCGCGGGCGTCGATGTGACCAAGGAACCGATCCCGGTCCTGCCCACCGTGCACTACAACATGGGCGGCATCCCGACGAACTACTGGGGCGAGGTGCTGAACCCGACCGAGGACAACCCGACCGCCATCGTGCCGGGCCTGATGGCCGTGGGTGAGGCAGGCTGTGCGTCGGTGCACGGCGCCAACCGCCTTGGGTCGAACTCGTTGATCGACCTCGTCGTCTTCGGCCGCGCCGCCGCGATCCGCGCCGGCCAGGTGGTTGACCGCGAAGGCGCGGTGCCGGTGGCGCCCAAGGGCGAGATCGACAAGGCCTTCGCCCGCTTCGACGGCCTGCGCCATGCCGAGGGCGGCGTGCCCACGGCAGAGTTGCGTCTGGAGATGCAGAAGACCATGCAGCGCGACGCCGCCGTCTTCCGCACCGCCGAGACCATGGCCGAGGGTGTCGAGGCGATGACCGCCATCGCCGCAAAGATGGACGACCTGAAGGTCACCGACCGCAGCCTCGTCTGGAACTCGGACCTGATGGAAACGCTGGAACTGACGAACCTGATGCCCAACGCCCTGGCGACCATCGTCGGCGCCGAGGCGCGCAAGGAATCGCGCGGCGCCCATGCGCACGAGGACTTCTCGGAGCGGGACGACGAGAACTGGCGCGTCCACACCGTTGCCCGTGTCGATGGAAACAACGTCGCGCTGAGCTATCGTCCTGTCATCGTCGATCCGTTGACGAACGAGGAACAGGGCGGGATTTCGTTGCAGAAGATCGCCCCGAAAGCGAGGACTTTCTGATGACGAAGACCCTGATTGCAGCCGCCGCCCTGACCGCCGCCTCTGCCCTTCCGGCACTGGCGAACGGCTATGGCACCGTATCCCAGACCTGCTACGCAGAGGCCGAGGCCAATGCCTACAGCGGGTCGAAATACGGCTATCAGGTGCGCTACAATCAGATCCTTCAGGACTGCATGGCGCGCGGCACGCACCGCGCGCCGTTGCGGCAGAAGCCCGTGAACCTCGTCCACGTTCCGTTGCCCGGCTGCGTGCCGGGCGCGCCGAAGATGTACAGGGGCACGCTCTATTGCTTGAACTGACCGCATGCCACAGGGCCTGCCCGGGGCGTCGGGGGGCATCCACATGACCCCCGAGCTTCGCCGCGCCCTGCGGCGTGAAGGGCTGGTCGCGGTGCGCAACCGCGAAGGGGCGGACCATCTGCGCGGCTACGGCTTTGCGCCCGATGTCGTCGTGGATGTGGGTGTCCACAGGGGCACGCCGCATCTCTACGATGCCTTTCCGAACACGAAATTCGTGCTGGTCGACCCCCGGGCGGAGGTGGCGGAAGACCTGTCAACCGCGCCCGCCGACTATGACTTTCATGCCTGCGCCGCCGGTCCCGCGGCGGGCCGGATGGATTTGCGGATACCGGTGACGAAGCACGGCACCGACGGCGCCATGGCGGGCTTCCGCGAGATCGCCGGCCCGATGGCGCGGCGGGTGCAATCGGTCGAGACCCGCTCGGTCGAGGTGCGGCGGCTGGACCAGATCATGCAGGCCTACCCGGGCCGTGTCGGTCTGAAGATCGACACCGAAGGCTTCGAGCTGGACGTCCTTCAGGGTGCGCCCGAGACGCTTGCCCGGACCGAGTTTGCCATTCTGGAACTGTCGCTCAGCCAGCGGTTCGAGGGGGTGGCGCCGCCCAGCCGGGTGATCGCGGCCCTTGCTGCGGCGGGGCTGGAATTCCGCGATGTCCTGTCGCTGCCCGGGGACGGGCGCGGCGGTGCCGCACCGCGTTACGTCGATGCTCTGTTTGCAAGGTGGCCTTCATGAAAAAAGCCCTTCTTCTGATCCTCGCGCTTGGCGCCTGTACGGCCCAGTCGCAGGATACCATCGCCCGCGAGGCGGCCCGGTCCACCGTCAATCGCGTGGTAGTCGAGCGCTTCCCCGGCGTGCCGGTGCAGCCCGCCATCGACTGCGTGATCGACAATGCCTCTGCCCAGCAGATCTATGCGCTGGCCGTGGACACGGTCGGAGGGCCCACGGAAAGCTCGATCCAGATCGTTTCCGAGATCGCGGCCCGGCCCGAGACGCTGTCCTGCCTTGCCAACCGCGGGTTGCCCGCGCTGCTTCAGGGGGCGCTCCGGTGACCCCTTCGACCCCCGCCCCAGCCCGTTTCGTCAAGAACACCCCAGCCAGGAGGTAGAACTCATGGTCCAATTCACTCTCCCCAAGAATTCCCGCATCCGCACGGGCAAGACCTGGCCGAAGCCGGACGGCGCGACCAACGTCCGCAAGTTCCAGATCTATCGCTGGAACCCCGACGACGGCGACAACCCGCGGGTGGATACCTATTTCCTCGATATGGACGCCTGCGGCCCGATGGTCCTGGACGCGCTCATCAAGATCAAGAACGAGGTCGACCCGACGCTGACCTTCCGCCGGTCCTGCCGCGAGGGGATCTGCGGGTCCTGCGCGATGAACATCGACGGGATCAACACGCTGGCCTGCATCTACGGCCTCGACGAGGTCGAGACCGAGACCGTCAAGATCTACCCGCTGCCGCACATGCCGGTGGTCAAGGACCTGATCCCGGACCTGACGCATTTCTATGCCCAGCACGCCAGCATCATGCCCTGGCTGGAAACCAAGACCAACCGCCCGGCGAAAGAGTGGAAGCAGTCCATCGAGGACCGCAAGAAGCTGGACGGCCTTTATGAATGCGTGATGTGCGCCTCCTGCTCGACCGCTTGCCCCAGCTACTGGTGGAACGGCGACCGCTACCTTGGACCCGCAGCCCTGCTGCACGCCTACCGCTGGATCATCGATTCGCGTGACGAGGCGACGGGTGAGCGGCTGGACAACGTCGAAGACCCGTTCAAGCTGTACCGCTGCCACACCATCATGAACTGCGCCAAGACCTGCCCGAAGGGCCTGAACCCCGCAGAGGCGATCGCGAACATCAAGCAGATGCTGGTGGAACGCGCGCACTGACAGGGGACGATCGATGTGCCCGCAAAAGCCCGGAGGCGCCAAAAGCGTCTCCGGGTTTTTTCGTGCGTGGAGGCATTACATCGCGCCTCCGGCACCGGGCGAAAGCGCATAGGTCCCGTGGTGCCGGGGCGCCCGAAACCGGGTGCCGGGATGGCGGCTTGCGGGGGGCATGCGGCGCGGGCAGGGGGTGCGCCGGGCGTCCTGAGAGGGGGTGACGCAGCGTCCGCTTTGCACTGCGCGCAAGGCGAGATTGCGTCTTTCTGCGGTGCAGCGAAAGAGAGCCGGGACTATCTGTCAGGCAGGGAGGGGAGACGCCAGACGGAAAGGCACCCCGATGCAAGAGCAAAAGAAAATCACCGCGCAGGAAGCCCTTCGGATTCTCGAAGACAGCCTGTCCTATTTCACCCCCGAAGCCCGCAAGCCCTCGACCGCGCCGGTCTACGAAGACCTGCCCGTCGCCGCCTGAGGGCCTTGCCGACGGACCGGATACGCTGGCCGGGACTTGTCAGTCCCGGCGCATGCGACAGGTCTGCGCCATGTTAGTACTTGTCGGGCTGATCGCGGCCTTCATCCTGGTGGCGGTGTTTTCCAATCGCCGGACCCGCTTGTGCCGCTGGCGCGAGCAAAGGGGGCAGAGCGGCAGCCAGTGGATGTGCATCCATTGCGGCGCGCGTGTCGATGGCCAGAAGGCCACCCCGCCCGACGCCTGCTTTCGAAACGACGGCTGAGGCCACTGCGGGCAAAACGCGCCCTGCAGGGACGGGCCTCAGGCGGCCACCACCTGCCTTGCAGAGATGACCGAGCCGAAAGAGCGCTCGAACCAGCGGCGCGACATGTCGGGCGTGATCCCGGCGGCCCGCGCCACCTCGGCCTGCGCCTCGGGCGTGAATTCCCACAGACCGACGCTTATCCGCGCGCGGCCTGCGCCCTCGCTGCCCAGCACCTCGGGTGAAGAGCCGATACGGCGGTAGATCCGCACCATGCGCGCGTCGAAGACGCCGACATAATGCGCCACGCCGAATTGCTGCATGACCTCGCCCCCCGCCAGCATCAGCGCCGCCGCGACGCCGGGCTTCGCGCCCCGGGCAAGGCAGAAGCGGGTGCATTCCCAGATCACCGGGCTGGAGATACGGGTGCCCCCCGTCAGCTGCGGAAAGTGGTCGTTGACCATGGTCCGCCCCGTCGTGGGCAGCAGCCGCATCGACCCGCCATGTGTGCCGTCGGCCTCTTCCCAGATGACATACAGCGGATTTTCGGCGTCGTATTCGTCGCGCTCGAACCCGGCCTCGTCGACCGTGACGTCCCAGCCGAGGCGTGTCTTGAACTGGTTGGCGCGGTCGCGGAACATGCCGTCGCGCAGTTGCGGGAAGAGGGGCAGGTCGTGTCCGTAGATATAGCGGATCATGGGGGGCTCCCGTCAGTGGATATGTGACGGGTCCAGATTTTCGCCTCGACGGTTAACGGAAACGAACCGGGGCGCGCGCTGGTCCTACCGCGGGTTTACCCTGCGGGGTTCAGACCATGATCACACCCCGGCTGAGCGCCCGCGCGACGGCATGTGTCGTGTTCAAGGCCCCCAGCTTGTGCCGCGCGCTTTCGACGTAGACCCGCAGCGTATGTTCGGAAATCGACAGCGTGTCCGCCGCCTGCGCCCGGCTGTAGCCCACCGCCAGCAGCGTCATCGCCTCGATCTCTCGCGGCGAAAGCGGCTGCGCGGCCTCTGGCCGGCGCCCCGGTTCGAACTCCAGCGCCTTCTGGTTGAAGAAATGCGCCAGCAGGATCAGGTCGCGGCGGTTCCCCTCTGTGAAGCTCTGCCAGTCGTCGTCGCCGCAGGAGTGGTTGAGCGAGAAGATCGCGAATTGTCCGTTCGGCCCCCGGATCGGAATGGAATACCCCTGATTGCCGACACCGTGCGCGATTGCGTCCTGTATAAAGGCCCGGGCGGCGCGGCTTGACCAGTCCAGCCGTTTCCAGTCGACCGGGTGAAAGCGCTGGTAGCAGCCGATCACCACCGGATCGACGCGCAGATAGCCCTTTTCGACGTAGCGATTGACCCATTCGATGTCATAGGTGCCGCAGCCGTATTGCTGCCCATTGGCATTGACCCAGTGGTAGACGATATTGTCGGCCCCCAGCCTGTCGCGCAGGTCCTCGATGGCGCCTTGCAGGTCGCTCAGGCTTTCAGCGGACTCCAGCCGCTCGATCAGCCCGTCCAGGCGAACTGTCGTCCCCAACAAACCCAAGCCGCTTACCCTCCGCCAGAGACGCAAGCTCTGCCTGAGCGACCAAGCCCGCATCGTCCAGTTGTGCCGCCAGGGACGGCAGTCCGTTGGACCGCGCGAAGGTTTTCAGATCCGCCAATACGTCCAGTATCCAGTCATGTCCCATGGCAAGCCTCGTCTACAGATGGTTAACGAACGATTAACTCAACTATAGCATGCCGCGCTTCCGGGTCGTATTCGCGGAATCTTACTCCCCCAAAATGGCGGGGGGACGATCCGGCAAGCCCCTGATGCGGCTTCGGCCATCCCCCGGACACGAAGACGCCCGCGTCGCCGGGGGCGATCTGCGGGCGTCCATGAGTGTCGCGACAGTTTACGTCTTCGCGTCTTACTTCTTCGCGTCCAGCGCATCTTCCAGCGTGCGCAGGCCGGTCTTCGGGGCCTGCACCAGCACCGCCATGTTGCCGGGCTTGTGCTCGTTGTTCAGCATCTTGGTATGCGCCGCCGGGATCTCTGCCCAGGGGAAGACCTCGGACATGCAGGGGTCGAGGCGCCGCTCGATCATCAGCCGGTTGGCCGAGGCCGCCTGTTGCAGGTTGGCGAAGTGCGAGCCCTGCAGGCGCTTCTGGTGCATCCACATGTAGCGCACGTCGAAGGTGCAGTTGAAGCCGCTGGTGCCCGCGCAGATCACGACCATGCCGCCCTTCTTCACCACGAGGGCAGAGACCGGGAAGGTCGCCTCGCCCGGGTGTTCGAAGACCATGTCGACGTTGTTGCCCTTGCCGGTGATGTCCCAGATCGCCTTGCCGAACTTGCGCGCCTCTTTCAGCCACGCGTTGTATTCCGGCGAGTTCACCGTGGGCAGCTGACCCCAGCAGTTGAAGTCCTTGCGGTTGATGACACCCTTGGCGCCCTGATCCATCACGAACTGGCGCTTGCTCTCGTCCGAGATAACGCCGATGGCGTTGGCGCCCGCCGTGTTCGCCAGCTGGATCGCGTAAGAGCCAAGGCCACCCGAGGCACCCCAGACCAGCACGTTCTGGCCGGGGCGCAGTTCGTGCGGCTGGTGGCCGAAGAGCATCCGGTAGGCGGTGGCCAGCGTCAGCGTGTAGCAGGCGGCTTCTTCCCAGGTCAGGTGCTTGGGACGCGGCATCAGCTGCTGCGCCTGCACCTTGGTGAACTGCGCGAAAGAGCCGTCGCCGGTCTCGTAGCCCCAGATCCGCTGGCTGGGCGAGAACATCGGGTCGCCGCCGTTGCAGTGCTCGTCGTCGCCGTCGTCCTGGTTGCAGTGGATCACGACCTCGTCGCCCACCTTCCAGTTCTTGACCTTGTCACCGACGGCCCAGACGATGCCCGAGGCATCGGAACCGGCGATGTGGAAATCCTGCCCGTGCACGTCGAAGGGGCTGATCGGCACCCCCTTGCCGGCCCAGACGCCGTTGTAGTTCACGCCGGCGGCCATCACCAGAACAAGGACCTCGTGGCTGTCGATGGTCCATGTATCGACAACTTCCTGCTGGAACGAGGTTTCGGGGTCGCCGTGGCGCTCGCGGCGGATCGCCCAAGCGTACATCTTCTTGGGCACGTAGCCCATCGGCGGCATTTCACCGATCTCGTAGAGGTCTTTTTCCGGCGCGTCGTACTGGGCGATGCCCGTTTGCGTGTCCAGTGCCATGGCGGCCTCCTGCTTGAACCAACCTTTGAATGTGATGCGGCTCCGCAGCGCGGATTCGCGGGTTGACCCATCGAATACGCGGGCTTGCGCAACATTGCAACCATCCGAACGTCTAGTTTGTAATTTTATGACCGAGCGGATGCAGAAAATCCTTTGCGTGCGCAGCAGAGTTTACGCTTCAGGCGACCGCCGGGCCAGGAAGAGATGCGCGATGGAGCGGGCGTAGAAGCCCGCAAGCGCCTGTTTTTCAGGGGCGACCGCCAGCAGGCCGCCGTTTTCCACGACGATGCCGCGCTCTGTCAGCATCCGCAGGCCGACCTGTGCGGCATAGGCGCTGTCGGCGCGCGGCAGATGGATGTGGCAGCCCTCCAGCAGGGTGCAGGCCGCGGCGAAGGCGCCGGGCAGATCCTCGGCCCGGCGCGGCTTTTCCAGCAGCAGATGCGCCACCAGCGGCACCGGAAGCACCGGCACATTGCGGGCGATCTCTGCCAGCAGGCGCTCTGCGAGGGCAGCGGCATCCGCCGCCAGCGCCGGGTCCGCGCGCAGCGACAGCGGGCGGCCAAAGCTGACCGCCGCATAGCCGAAGCGGTGAAACCGTCCCGTCACCCGCAGCCAGAGCTGCTTCAGCGTGGCCAGCGTGACATGGGTGATCGAGGCCTCGAACCGCCGCGTGCCGCTTTCCCCGGCGCCGATCAGAACGGTGTCTTCCAGAACCCGGTCGTAGTTCAGCGCCACCGGCACAAAGACCACGTCCCGCGCGGCAAGGTCGAGATCGTCGGTGATGTAGCGCAGCAGCCCAAGCTTCGGAGGCTGAAGGCCGCCGTCCAGCGACAGCCCGCCCTCGGGAAAGATCGCCTGCGTGACGCCGCCGCTGGTGGACATCTGGACGTAGCGCCGCAACACCCGCCGATAGAGGTCGTCGCGCGACCGCCGCCGGATGAAATAGGCCCCCATGGAGCGGATCAGCCGCGACAGCGGCCAGACCTCGGGCCCATTCGCCCACCGCGTAGGACAGCGCAGAGCGGTCCGCGACCAGATGCGTGACCAGCACGTAATCCATGTTGGACCGGTGGTTGATGACGAAGACCAGCGTCGCCTCGGGGGCGATCCCGGCCAGCTCCTGCGGGTCGTGATGGCCCAGCCGCACCCGGTACAGCGCGTTCGACAGCCAGCGCGCGCCGCGCACACCCCAGCCGAAATAGGCGAAGGCCGAGAAGGACGGCACGATTTCCTGCGCGTAGCGCCGGGCGCGTTCAAAGGCCACGTCCTCGCGGACGCCTTCCTGCCCGGCATGGTCAAGGATCGCCCGGGTGACGTCCGGGTGGTAGAGGACGCGCTGGATCAGGTCGTAGCGCCTGAGCAGCTTGAAGGGTTCGATGGGGCGCTGAAGGCGGCTGTTCAGGCGCCGCACCAGACGCTCTGCCCGGCGGCGAAAGAACCAGCGGACAGAGGGAAAGAAGAAATGCGTGACAAAGCTGATCGCGGCGAAAAGCAGGATCAGCAGCAAAAGCCAGAGCGGGAGCGTGACGGTGACCATGGCGCGGACCGTGGCAGGCTGGCCGGGGCCGCGCAAGACAGGGCTGCGCGTCCCGGGCGTGCCGCCCGTACCAGACCGCTTGCGACGCGGCGGCACATCCGGTGCGACCGCCCTGCGTCCCGGTCCGCGCTTGGTGGCGCGCGCCCGTTGCAAATGCGGGCCCGTCAGGCGCGTCGGCCCCGGCGGGACCAAAGAGCCGCTGTGCAACGCGTCGCGGCGGGCCTATGCTGCGCCTGCACTCGCTGCATTGCGGCGGATTGACAGGGTCATATTGTTTCGAATATGCCATTTCAAGCGCAATAAGGTTGCTGGCGAGAATCCCGCCGTTGGAGGCCCGAATGACCGAGACCCCTTCCCGAGACAAACCCTGGCTCATCCGCACCTATGCGGGGCATTCCACGGTACCGAAAAGTCCAATGCGCTGTACCGCTCTAACCTTGCCAAGGGTCAGACCGGCCTCTCTGTCGCCTTCGACCTGCCCACGCAGACCGGCTATGACAGCGACCACATTCTGGCCCGGGGCGAGGTCGGCAAGGTTGGCGTCCCGGTCTGTCACCTGGGCGACATGCGCGCGCTGTTTCAGGATATTCCGCTGGAGCAGATGAACACCTCGATGACGATCAACGCCACGGCGCCCTGGCTGCTGTCGCTCTATATCGCGGTGGCGGAAGAGCAGGGCGCCGACATCACCAAGCTGAACGGCACGGTGCAGAACGACCTGATCAAGGAATACCTGTCGCGCGGCACCTATATCTGCCCGCCGAAGCCCTCGCTGAAGATGATCGGGGACGTGGCCGAATATTGCTATCACCACGTTCCCAAGTGGAACCCGATGAACGTCTGTTCCTACCACCTGCAAGAGGCGGGCGCGACGCCCGAGCAGGAACTGGCCTTTGCCCTGGCCACCGCCGTCGCGGTGCTGGACGAGCTGAAGCCGCGCGTCGCGGCAGAGGATTTCCCGGCGCTTTGCGGACGGATCTCGTTCTTCGTCAATGCGGGCATCCGCTTTGTCACCGAGCTGTGCAAGATGCGCGCCTTCGTCGATCTCTGGGACGAGATCCTGCTGGAGCGCTACGGCGTCGAAGAGGCCAGGTTCCGGCGCTTCCGCTATGGCGTGCAGGTGAACTCTCTCGGCCTGACGGAACAGCAGCCCGAGAACAACGTCTACCGGATCCTGATCGAGGCGCTGGCGGTCACCCTGTCCAAGAATGCCCGCGCTCGCGCCGTCCAGTTGCCCGCATGGAACGAGGCGCTTGGCCTGCCGCGCCCACGGGACCAGCAATGGTCGATGCGCATGCAGCAGATCCTGGCCTACGAAACCGACCTTCTGGAATACGACGACCTCTTCGACGGCAACCCGGCGGTGGACCGCAAGGTCGCGGCGCTGAAAGAGGGCGCACGGGCGGAACTGGCCAATATCGAGGGCATGGGCGGTGCCATCGGGGCGATCGACTACATGAAGGGCCGCCTGGTGGAATCCAACGCCGACCGTGTCAACAAGGTCGAACGCGGCGAGACGGTGGTCGTGGGCGTGAACCGCTGGACCGAAAGCGAACGCTCGCCGCTGGTGGGCGAGGACGGCGGCATCATGACGGTCGATCCGGGCGTCGAGGCCGATCAGGTGGCGCGCCTGACCGCCTGGAAGGCAGAGCGTGACAGCGCCGCCGTCGCCGAGGCCCTGAGCGCCCTGCGCGCCGCCGCCGCGGCTGGCGAGAACGTCATGCCGGCCTCTGTCGCCTGTGCGAAGGCGGGGGTGACGACCGGCGAATGGGCCGGAGAGATGCGCGCCGCCCATGGCGAGTATCGCGGCCCGACCGGCGTTTCCAGATCCGTCTCGAACAAGACCGAGGGGCTGGAGGACATCCGCGAGGCCGTCGATGCGGTCAGCGACCGGCTGGGCCGCCGCCTGCGCTTCCTCGTGGGCAAGCCGGGTCTCGACGGCCATTCCAACGGCGCCGAGCAGATCGCCTTCCGCGCCCGCGATTGCGGGATGGAGATCGACTACGAGGGCATCCGCCTGACCCCCGAACAGATCGTCGAGGCCGCGAAGGAGGGCGCGCATGTGGTCGGGCTTTCGATCCTCTCGGGCTCACATATCCCGCTGGTCGAGGAGGTCGTGGCGCGGATGCGCGAGGCGGGGCTGACGGAGGTTTCGCTGATCGTCGGCGGGATCATTCCCGAGGAGGACGCCCGCCGCCTTCTGGCGATGGGCGTGGCGCGGGTCTATACGCCAAAGGATTTCGAACTGAATACCATCATGCGCGATATCGTGACGCTGGCCGATCCCAGATCCGTCGCGGCGGAGTAGCGGCCAGCCCCTGCGACCGGCGCCTGTGGTGCCGGATCGCAGGAAATTCCGGCGCTCCGCCGGGCCAGCTTGCGCGCCGCTTCACCGGCGTTTCGACCGTCCGATCCGCTGGATAGGGCGGTTTTCCTGATTCGTCCCACCCGGACAGGGGGATTGCCGGCAATGCTGCGATCCCCCCGCTTATGCCCGTCAAAGTGTCGGCTTTCCGCCGATCGGCCTCGGAATACCCCGTTTTCCGGGACAATTCCTCGTGTGACCCAAAGCGACGCCTTGTAAGATCTTTTATTTTGGCAGATTGGTAAAAAATAACTGGAGAACGCGAATGAATATCGACCTTGACGGAATGACCCCCGACGAGTTGAAAAAGCTGATTGCGGATGCGCAGAAAGCTCTGAAATCCGTGGACCAACGCCGCAGGGCAGAGGCCAAACGCGCTGCGGAAAACGCGGCGAAGGAATTCGGCTTCTCGCTTGACGAGGTGATGGAGGCCGGACCGAAAGGCAGCAAGGGCGCGCCGCGCTTTGCCAATCCCGCAGATCCCTCGCAGACATGGACCGGCCGGGGCCGAAAGCCCAATTGGGTGATCGAGGCGCTCGAACAGGGCAAGTCCATGGACGATCTGGCGCTCTGACGTGACGGTTCATATCGGTGCCAAGCCGGGGGAGATTGCCGAAACGGTTCTTATGCCGGGCGATCCCCTTCGGGCGGAATGGGCGGCGCAGACCTTTCTCGACGATGCGGTCTGCGTGAACCGGGTAAGGGGCATGCTGGGATATACCGGCACCTGGAAGGGTCACAGGGTGACGATCCAGGGGTCGGGAATGGGGATGCCCAGCCTTTCGATCTATGCCAACGAATTGCTTCGGGATTACGGGGCGAAGACGCTGATCCGTATTGGCTCTTGCGGGGCGATGCAGGAAAGGATTGCCATTCGCGATGTGATCATCGCCATGACGGCCACGACCCTGTCGACTCCGTCGCGGGGTATCTTTCGCGAATTGAATTACGCGCCCTGCGCGGATTACGCCCTGCTGGAGGCGGCAGTGGCCGCTGCGCGTACCCGCGATGTCGGAGTCCATGTCGGCGGCATCTATTCCTCGGACGTTTTCTATGATGAACGCCCGGACCTGAATGACCAGATGGTCCGCCACGGCATTCTGGGGGTCGAGATGGAAGCGGCAGAGCTTTATATCCTCGCCGCCCGGCACGGCGCCCGGGCGCTGGCGGTCCTCACCGTTTCGGACCACCTGCTGACCCACGAGGCCCTGCCGTCGGACCAGCGAGAGCGGTCCTTCGGCGACATGGTCGAAATCGCGCTGGAGGCGGCCTTCGCCTGACGGCACGGGGTGGGTGCAAACCCACCCTTACCGCCCGTGACTGCGGTCGTAGGCATTCCGCGACGGCGACACCCAGCCCTGCAGCGCATCGGGGGCGGGGCGCAGGATCTCCACCTTCAGCGGAAAGCAGGGCGCGCTGTCCGAGGTATGCTCGGCGCCGCAATCCCCGCCCGGACAGGCGCTGAGCGCGCCCAGCAGGTCGATCTCTGCAAGGAACGTCAGCGCATCACCGGGGCGCACCGGGCTGGATTTCATGAAATACTGGCCGGTATCGCGGGTGAAGCCCGTGCACATGAAGACATTCAGGACGTCGTGCACATGCGGCTCGGCCTCGGCCAGCGGCAGGCCAAGGTGGTCGGCCAGCGCGCGGGTCAGGTTCGAGTGGCAGCAGTGGTGGTAATCGCTGCCCGACAGCAGGCGGCCCGTGTAGGGATCGCAGCGCGTGCCGATCACGTCATGGACAGAGCCGCCGAAGGCATCGATGCCGTACCAGTCGAGGTCGTCGCGCACCACCGTCGCCAGCGGACGCAGGGCGGGAAAGCTGCTCCACAGCCGGTCGCCGGTGCTGACATGACTGCCGTGCAGGGCGCGCGTCTTGCCGGAGTAGAAGCGTTCGGACAGATCGGCGGCGTTCCACAGGTTCAGGTCCCCGACCTGCGGTCCCCCGGTGCAGGTGATGCGAAAGAACTGCCCGGCGGGCACCTCGAAGCAGCAGGCCTCGCGCGGGGCGGCGATATGCGTCGCGGTAACTTCGGCGGTCTCCAGCGCCGCGCCGTAAAGCGCCATGTCCGGTGCGGGCAGCGTGTCGGTCGGGTAGCAGATCACCGGGCGGACGGCGCGGCGGGCTTCGGCGTCGGGGGGCGGGGGCATGGCGGTCTCCTCTCGGTGTGGCGGGCCTTTGGACGCGCCTTTCGGGGCACTGAAGCCGCTCGGGGCCGGGCTGTCCACCCCGCCTCGCCCCGGTTTTGCGCTTCGGGACGGGTGCGGCAGGAGTCGGGGCAGGGGGCGGCACCGGGGGCACAGGGCACGGGTGCGCGATGCCATCCGGCGACGGGGCGCAGGGCAAGGCGCGGGCCCTAGCCGATGCAAAAACGACGCGTCCCTGCGCAAGGCTGCTGGTCCCCGCGCGGGGGCCGCGATAGGGTGCGCGCATGACCGTGCCGGCCCTCAAATTCTCCGACGATCAGGCGCTTGCCTATGACCGTGTCGCCGATCTTCTGAGCGAGGCGGGCGTCGACCTGCACGATGGCTTCTGCCTGCCCGCCAAGGAGGGCAAGACAAAGGTCCTTGCGGTGATGGGCAAGGCCGGCAGCGGCAAGACCCTGCTTCTGGCGGAACTGGTGAAGGCGCTGGAAGCGGCGGGCGTGGAAACCGTGTCCGGCGATTACGAGGGCCGCCCGCGCAAGGACCGCCGCACGCTGGCCATCCTTGCGCCGACCAACAAGGCGGCCAGCGTGCTGCGCATGCGTGGCGTGCCCGCCACCACGATCCACCGCATCATCTACACGCCGGTCTACGATCCCCAATACGAGCGCATCGCCGAATGGCTGATGGGCAACGGCGACCGCCCCGAGATCGAGGAGCTGTCCGAAGAGGCGCTGACCCGCGCCCAGACCAGCTATCAGCAGCATGGTTCGGTGCCTGCCGCGCTGGCCGCCGCGGGCCTGCGCGGCTCGGATTTCATCACCGGATGGAAGCGCCGCGAAGAGCCGCTGGACATAGGACTGGTCGACGAGGCCTCGATGCTGGACGACCGCCAGTTCGAGGACCTGCGCGAGATCTTCCCGAACCTGATGCTGTTCGGCGACCCGGCCCAGCTGGCACCGGTGAACCAGTCCGGCAAGATGGTCTTCGACGGGCTGGCCGAGGGCCAGAAGCTGGAACTCAGCCGCATCCACCGGCAGGAAGCGGACAACCCCATTCTGGACCTCGCGCATGCCCTGTCCGACCCGGACGTGGGCTTCGAGGACTTCGAGCGGCTGGTCGAGCAGGCGGCCCGGCGCGACGACCGCGTGGTCTATGCGCAGCGGGTCGAGGTCGACCTGATGGCCCGCTCTCCGGTGCTGGTCTGGCGCAATGCCACGCGCATCCGGCTGATCAATGCCTTCCGCGCCGTGCATGGCGCGCCCGAAACCGCGCTGCTGCCCGGCGAGCCGCTGATCTGCGACGGGCTGGAACTGCCGCTGAAGCACCGCAAGAAGCGGCTGGACCTCGGAGGCGCGCGGGTTGATCAAGGGCGCGCAGGTGATCTACCTCGGCCCCGGGCGCAAGCCGGGGTTTTCCAAGCTGCACGTCGTCGGCGCCATAGAGCCGCAGGTCTCTGCCGCCTCGATCGTGAAGATCGAGAAGCCCGACGAGGAAGAACCCTTCATCCCCTACGCCGCCCGCATGGGGGCGACCTTCCTGCACGGTGCCGCGGTGACGATCCACAAGGCGCAGGGGTCGCAATGGGAGAACGTGCAGGTCTTTGCGCCCGATCTCTACGCCGCCGCCCGCATGGGCCGGACCGAAGCGGGCCAGCCCCTGTGGAAGCGCCTTGCCTATGTCGCGATCACCCGCGCCTCGGAACGGCTGTACTGGGTGGTGCGCAACCGGCTGGCGAAACCCTCGGGGGCGCTGACCGTGGACGATCTTCGCGGGGCGCCCGCGCCTCTGGCCCTCGAAAGCGAGCCCGGCCTCGACCTCTGAGAGCGTTCTGGGGCGGTTGGCAGGCTGACGGGCGGGACAGGTCCGGCTGCATTTGCGTCCTGTGCATGGGCAGCCGGGAAGGGCTGTTTGCCGGAATTGCGCCCCTTCGGCCCGGCATCTCGGGTCTTATCGGCCCAAAGGGCGCCCGGTGCCCGCCCTCGGCGCCGCTTTCCACCATGCGCCCGACACCCTGACCAGCTCCGGAACCGACTGGCGCCGCCATCCGACCACCTATGTAGCGGGCCAGCGACAGACGCGGACCGCGCGCCGCGCCCTCGGTGGATGCGGGCCGCCCGACCGTTTCGGCCCCGCCGCCCCTCGGGCACCGGCGCGGGTGGATGCGCGGGACATGGCAGGTTTCTTCGATTGCGGTTGCGCCCTGCGGGGCGCCTCGGTCAGTCTGGGGGGACAAGGCAGAGGGCAAGGGAGGGCCGGATGCAGGGACAGATGATGCACATGCCGCTGAGGATCATTGAGATCCTCCGCTACGCGGCAGAGACCCACGAGGGTGCCGGGATCGTGTCGGTGCGCTGCGAAGGCGACATCCACCGCGAGAGTTATGCGCAGGCCTACGCCCGCGCCGCGCAACTGGCGCATGGGCTGGCGGGTCTGGGGATCGGCGCCGGGGACCGCGTCGCGACGCTGGCATGGAACGGCTATCGGCATGTCGAACTCTACTACGGCATCTCGGGGATGGGGGCGGTCTGCCACACCATCAACCCGCGCCTCTCGGCGGAACAGATGCTGTATATCCTGACCCATGCCGAGGACCGGCTGCTTTTCCTCGACCTGACCTTCGTGCCGCTGGTCGAGGCCCTGGGCGCCCAACTGCCCGAGGGGCTGCGGCTGGTGGTCATGACCGACCGCGCCCATATGCCCGACTCGGCGCTGGACCTGCTGTGCTACGAAGACCTGCTGGCGGGCCAGCCGGAAACCTTCGACTGGCCCGGGATGGACGAAACCGCCGCCGCGAGCCTGTGCTACACCTCGGGCACCACGGGCCACCCGAAAGGCGCGCTCTACTCGCATCGCTCGACGGTGCTGCACGCGCTGTTCCTCTCGATCACCATCGCCCGGTCGCTGCACGAGGGCGCACGCATCCTGCCGGTGGTGCCGATGTTCCACGTCAATGCCTGGGGCCTGCCCTATGCCGCGCCGCTGGTGGGCGCCTCGCTGGTCATGCCGGGGCCGAAGCTGGACGGCGCCGCGCTGCACGACCTGATGGAGACCGAGGTCGTGACCGCCTCCTGGGGCGTGCCGACGGTCTGGCTGGGCCTCCGGGCCGAGATCGAGACCCGCGACCGCACCCCCGCCACGCTCGACCAGCTGGTGATCGGCGGATCGGCGGCGCCGCGCTCGATGATCGCCTTCTTCGAAGGGCAGGGGGTCGATGTCTGCCACGCCCGGGGCATGACAGAGATGAGCCCGGTGGGCACCCATGCGCAGCTGTCGAAGGGGATGCGGGTCGATGCCGATACGGCCCTGGGCCTGAAGGCCAAACAGGGGCGGCGCGTCTTCGGGGTCGACCTGAAGATCGTCGGCGAGGACGGCGCGCCGCTGCCCCATGACGGCAGGGCCGCGGGCGAGTTGTACGTGCGCGGCAATGCGGTGATCTCGGGATATTTCGCCAATGACGACAGCAGCGCCTTCGACGCCGAGGGCTGGTTCGGCACCGGCGACGTGGCGACCATCGACCCCGAGGGCTTCCTGTCGGTGCAGGACCGCAGCAAGGATCTGATCAAGTCCGGCGGCGAGTGGATCAGCTCGATCGACCTCGAGAACATCGCCATGGGCCATCCCGCCGTCGCCAATTGCGCGGTCATCGCGATTCCCCATCCAAAGTGGGAGGAACGCCCGCTGCTGGTGGTGGTGCCCGAGGGCGACGCCCGCCCGACGCTGGACGAGATGCACGATATGATGCTGGAACACATGGCGAAGTGGCAATTGCCCGACGCGATGGAATTCGTCGAGGCCCTGCCATTGACCGCCACCGGCAAGGTCTCGAAACTGACCCTGAGACGACAGTTCGAAGGATACACGCTGCCCGATGCTGGCTGACGACATCCGGGGCATGGCCCCGCACACCACCGACTGGTTCGCGCTGGACGCCGCCCGCGTCCGCGCCTTCGCCGAGGCGACCGAGGACCGCCAGTTCATCCACCTCGACGAGGACCGCGCCGCGCAGACCCGCTTCGGCGGGACCATCGCGCATGGCTTCCTGACGCTCTCGATGCTCTCGGCCATGTCCTACCAGGTGACGGCGGCGATCTCGGGGATGGAGGCCTCGGTGAACTACGGCTTCGACAGGGTGCGCTTCGTGTCTCCGGTGCGGGTCGGCAGCCGGGTGCGCGGGCGCTTCTCGGTGGCCCATGTGGACGAGGGAGAGGGATGGCTGGGCGTGCATTGGGACGTAGAGGTCGAGGTCGAGGCGCAGGAGAAGCCGGCGCTGGTGGCCAGCTGGATCACCCGGGTCTTCCTGTCATGAGGGCGGTGGCGATCCTTGCGGCCCTGACCGGCCTAGCCGCGCCCGTCATGGCGCAAGAGGTCGGGGTCTACACGCTCTATCGCTCCGACCCCGTCGACCGGCTGGCGGCGGAACATGTGGCGACCTTCGACACCCGTCAGGGCGCCGGGGTGAACTCGGAAACCTGCCTGACCGTGGCGGGCCTGCTCGAGGCGCAGCCGGAAAACGACCGCCGCTACTGGTGCCGCCCGGGCCGCGTGGCGGAGGGCGGCGCGACGGACTGAGCGTCCCGGTCCCGGTTGAGCCCGTTGTCACGCCGGGCACGGCGCCCGGCCACTGCCCCGCTCTTCTCTGGTCTTCCAAATACCCTCGGGGGGGCGCGCAGCGCGGGGGCAGAGCCCCCTCCGCCGCTTCCGATTGCGCCGCCTGCCGACAAACCAGGCGCTGTCCGGGCAGGCCGCCGCGCCCCACATTGGGGGCGCCCGGGCAACGACGCTTTCGCCCTCAGTATCCGGCGGCGCGGTCGACCAGATGCAACAGCGGCTCCCCGGCCTCGCCGCGCCGGATGTTTTCGGCGATGACCCGCGCCGCGCTCTCGGGCCGGGTGGCCGAGGCGATATGCGGCGTCACGGTGACCTTCGGATGCGCCCAGTAGGGGTGATCCTCGGGCAGGGGCTCCACCCGGAAGACGTCCAGCGTGGCATGGCCGACCTGACCGGAATCCAGGGCCGCCAGCAGGGCCGCGTCGTCGATCAGCGGCCCGCGGCCCGGGTTCAGCACCACGGCCCCCGGCGCCAGCCGCGCCAGCGCACCGGCATCCAGCGTGTTCTCTGTCGCGGCGGTGTCGGGCAGCAGCAGCACCACGATCCGGGCACCGTCCAGCGCCGCGCCCAGCCCCTCTGCGCCGTTCAGGCAGCGCACCCCGGGCACCCGCTTGGCAGAGCGGCTCCAGCCGGTGACCGGGAACCCCAGACCCCTCAGCGCCGTGGCGCAGGCCTGCCCCAGCGTGCCCAGCCCGAGGATCGTCACGGGCCGGTCCTTCGACAGCGGCGGGGCGGTGTCGTCCCATGTCCGCCCGGGGTTCACGATATGCGCGTCCATCCCCAGGTGATGGCGCAGCACATGCCCCGTCACCCATTCCACCATGCCCTCGGCCCAGACCCTCGTCGTCGACCATGCGCGCCAGCGGCACGGTCAGCGTCTCGTTTCCGGTGACGTTCTCGACCCCGGCCCAGAGGTTCAGCACCGCCTTCAGCCGGGTGTAGGGGGTAAAGTCCTGCACGGCGGAATTGGGCGCGTAGACGATGTAATCCACCGTCTCGGCCGGCATGTCGGTCGCCAGCCGGTAGTCCAGGCCGGTGGCATCCAGCGCGGCGGTCAGCGGTGTCTCGTAGTCCGCCCAGCGGTCTGTCGTGGCGGCAAAGAGGATGTTCGTCGGCATGGCGTCTGTCCCGGTCGTCTGCACTCGTCGGGCGTTGGTCTAGCCCCAACCCGCCCGCGCTTCAACGCGGGCGGTGGATATGCGCGCTTTGCACGAGGCCAAAGCCGATCATCAGCACCAGCATCGCCGACCCGCCGTAGCTGACCAGCGGCAGCGGCACCCCCACGACGGGCGCCAGCCCCATGACCATCGACATGTTAACCGCGAAGAACAGGAAGAAGGTCAGCCCGACGCCAAGGATCACCAGCGAGGAAAAGCGGTCGCGGTTCTGCATGGCGGCGATCACGCAGAAGATCAGGATCAGCACGTAGAGCAGCAGAAGCGACACGCCGCCGACAAAGCCGAACTCTTCCGCCAGCGTGTTGAAGATGAAGTCGGTGTGCTTTTCCGGCAGGAAGTTCAGCCGCGACTGGGTGCCCTGCATGAAGCCCCGACCGGTCCAGCCGCCGGACCCCATGGCGATCTTGGCCTGCGTGATGTGGTAGCCCGCGCCCAGCGGATCGGTGGACGGGTCGAGGAAGGTGTCGATGCGCCGGAACTGGTAGTCCTTCAGCATCTGCCAGTCGGTGCCGCGGCTCTGGAACACCGCCCAGATGCCGCCCGCCGCCGCCGCGCCCACCGTGGCGAAGTACAGCCAGTGCACGCCGGCAAGGAACATCATCAGGGCGCCCGCCGTCAGCAGGAGGATCGCGGTGCCGAGGTCGGGCTGGGTCAGCACCAACATGGTGGGCGTGATGATGATCAGGATCGGCAGCAGCACCCAGAAGGGCCGCGAGGTCCGGTTTATCGGCAGCCAGTCGTAATAGGCCGCGAGCAGCACCACCATGGCCAGCTTCATCAGCTCCGAGGGCTGAAGCCGCATGAAGCCGAGGTCGATCCAGCGCTGCGCGCCCATGCCCACGGCGCCGAAGAACTCGACCATGACCAGCAGACCCAGCGCGACGGCATAGACGATCAGCGACATGCCGCGCCAGAACCAGATCGGCACCATGGCGACCACGAACATCGCGGTCAGCCCCAGCGCATAGCGTTTCATCTGCGGTTCGGCCCAGGGGCTCCAGGACCCGCCCGCGACGGAATAGAGCATCAGGAACCCCACCGCCGCCACCGTCGACAGCAGGATCACCAGCGGCCAGTTCAGGTACAGAACCTTGCGCCAGCCCGAGGGGACCGTCTTGACGTTGTATTCAAGGTAGGTCACGCGCGGCTGCTCCGCTGTGCCTCGCGTTCCTCGCGCTCACGCGAGATACGGTCCTGCTGCGCCTCGATGCGAGAGCGGTCGGATGTCGGATAGGCGTCCAGCGGCGGGTCCTCGCCGTAGAGGGCCTGCAGCGTGACGTCCCGCGCGATCGGGGCCGCCACGGTCGACCCGCCGCCGCCGTGTTCCACCACGACCGCCACCGCGACCTTCGGCGCGTCGAAGGGGGCGTAGTTGACCCAGAGCGCGTGGTCGCGCCGGTTCGAGGGCAGGTCGGCGTTGGAGATCACGCCCCGCGCGCGCTCTGCCGCGGTGATATTGCGGACCTGGCTGGTGCCGGATTTTCCCGCCATGCGCAGGCCGTCGGCGATGACGCGCGAGCGGTAGCCGGTGCCGCGCCGGTCGTTGGACACGGCATACATGCCGCGCCGGACGTGCCGCAGGTTGTTCTCGTTCAGGCCAAGGCTTTCGCCGCCGACGATCGGGGTTTCGACCCCGTCGATGCTTTTCAGCAGGCGCGGCATGATCTCGCGCCCGGTCGCGATGCGCGCGGTCATCACCGCCAGCTGCAGCGGCGAGGACAGCACGAAGCCCTGCCCGATAGAGGCGTTCACGGAATCGCCGATGACCCATTCGGCGTTGCGCTCGCGCAGCTTCCAGCCCTTGTCGGGCATCAGCCCGGCGGTGACCGCGGACATCGGGATATCATGCGACACCCCCAGTCCCAGCTTCCGCGCCATCTCGGCGATGCGCTCGATGCCGATCTTCATCGCCATCTCGTAGTAGTAGACGTCGCAGCTTTCGCGCAGCGACTTTTCGAGGTCGGCGTAGCCGTGGCCGCGGCGCTTCCAGCAGTGGAAGCGGCGCCCGCCGACTTCGAGGTGGCCGGGGCACCAGACCGTGTCGTCGGGCGAGACCATGCCGGATTCCAGCGCCGCCAGCACCACGACCATCTTGAAGGTCGATCCGGGCGGATAGGCGTCCTGCACGGTCTTCGAGGCCAAGGGGCGGTGGTCGTTGTCGCGCAGCTCTCCGTAGTCGCCGGTCGAGATGCCCCGCACGAACTTGTTGGGATCGTAGGAGGGCGCCGAGGCGATGGCCAGCAGGTCGCCCTTTTCCACGTCCATCACGACGACAGAGGCGCTTTCCGTGCCCAGCCGCGCCTGAACGTAGTCCTGAAGCCGGTTGTCCACGGTCAGTTGCAGGTCAGAGCCGGCCTCGCCTTCGCGGCGGTCGAGCTCGCGCATGACGCGGCCCACGGCATTGACCTCGACCCGCTTGGCACCGGCGCTGCCGCGCAGGATTTCCTCGTGGTTGGATTCGACGCCGACCTTGCCGATCTGGAAGCGCGGGATGCGCAGCACCGGCGGCGGATCCTCGTAGCGCTTGAGGTCGCGTTCGGAGACCGGACCGACGTAGCCCGCGACATGGGCGTAAAGCTCGCGCTGCGGATAGTAGCGCGACAGGCCGACCTCTGTCACCACGCCGGGCAGGGCGGGGGCGTTCACCGCGACGCGGCTGATGTCGGCCCATGACACGCGGTCGGCGATGGTGACGGGGATGAAGGGCGGCGTGCGCTTCATCTCATCGCGTGCGCCCTGCACGTCGTCGGGGTCCAGCGCCACCAGCTTGGACAGCCGGTCGATGACGTCGTCGACGTCGCCCGCGTCCTCGCGCACGATGGTGATGCGGTAGGTCGGTTCGTTCTCGGCGATCACCCGCCCGTTGCGGTCGAAGATCCGGCCCCGCGCGGGCGGGATCAGCCGCATGTTGATGCGGTTCTCCTCGGCCAGCAGGCGGAACTCGTCGGCCTGGTCGACCTGCATGTGGCGCATCCGCAGGCCCAGCACGGAGGCAAAGGCGATCTGGCTGCCGCCGAGGATCAGCGCGCGGCGGCTGATGCGGCGGGCGCTTTCGGCGGTCTCGCGGGGGCTTCGTCTCATAGCGTGCGTCCCGTGTGGTCGAATTCGCCCGGGGTCGTGCGGCGCACCCCGAAGACGACGTAGCTGGCGGCGGCCACCAGCGGATAGGCGAGAACGGTCATACCATACTGCATGAGCGCGAGGGAGAACATTCCCGGTGCCACGATCAAGATCCCGAGAGTCAGCCGGTAGACCAGGGTGATGCACAAGAGCGCCCCGGCGGCGGTCAGCCATTCGGCCACGAAGGTGTTCTCGCGCACGGTGCGGGCGCGGTTCTTCAGCCACTCGGTCGCCAGCAGGACCAGCAGCGCCCAAAGCCCCGGCGGCCGCTGGAACAGGAAATCCGCCAGCAGCATGACCAGCGCAATCAGCAGCGCGGGCACGTAGGCGGGGCGCCGCAGGGCCCATGCGAAGGTCAGCGTCGTCAGCAGGTCCGGCCCGGCGAGGCGGCTTCGGGCAGGGTCTGCATCGGCAGCAGGTGGACAAAGGCGATCAGCAGCGCCAGCGCGAGATAGACAAGGCGCATGGACCAGAGCCGGGCGGGGCTGTTCTCTGCCATGGCGCTAGCGGCCTCCGCGGGGGCGGGGCTTTCTTCCGCCTCGGACAGGGCGCCGGGGGGCACCTCCGGCAGGATCAGCGACGAGGGGCCGGAGACGCGATGGGCGCCGTGGTCGCGCAGCACGCGCAGGAATTCCAGCCGCTCGTAATCCGCCGACAGCCGCACGCGCAGACGCCCGCCCGGATCCTGCGCCACCTGTCCGATCAGCAGGCCGGGGGGAAGACCTCGCCGTCGCCCGAGGTGACGATGCGGTCGCCGGGGCGCACGAGGTCGGGGTTTTCCAGAAAGTCGATGGGGGGCGCGGCGGTATTGTCGCCGACCACCAGGGCCCGCTGCCCCGAGGGCTGGATTTCCGCCGGGATGCGGCTGCTGGCATCGGTCAGCAGGATCACCCGGCTGGTGTTGTTGCCGACGCCAGAAATCCGGCCGACGAGGCCGATGCCGTCCATCGTCGCCCAGCCATCGACGATGCCGTCGCGCGAGCCGACATTGATCAGCGCCGACTGCCGGAAGGGCGAGCCGGAGTCGGCCAGGACAACGGCGGTGATATAGGTCAGGCGCGGGTCCAGCTGGACGTTGTTGAGATCGCGCAGCCGGGCGTTTTCCTGCTCCAGCTGCAGCGCGGCCTCTTTCCAGGCGGTCATCTGGCGCAACTCGCGGCGCAGCTCCTGGTTCTGCTCGTGCAGGCGCTGGTAGGACTGGAAGTCGCGGAACAGCCGCACCGTGCCGGTGACCGGTGCCATGGCCCAGTCCATGCGCGGCACGACGGCGTCGATCACATGGGCGCGGAACCGTTCGACCCGCGGGCTGTCGATGCGCCAAACCAGGAAGATGCCGCCGAGACACAGCACGAGGATCGCCAGAAGCAGACGCTTCAGCGGGGCGGTGAAATCGTCCGGGTTGCTGCGGTCGCTGGCCATCGGGCTCCGGTGCTGGATCTCGCGCGTTTTACCGCGTTCGGGGCAGTTGGTACAGTTTACAGGCCGGTGCAATGCGCCAAAGCGCGCCTTGGGCCGGATCGGTGGAGAGTTGCGCATTCCGGGGTTTCGCCTGCGCGCTGCGCAGGCGACCGGCCGGGGAGGCGCTGCCTCCCCGGACCCCTCCGGGATATTTCCGGACAGAAGAAGAGAAGCGGCGCCGCGCCCTGGCGCCGGTGCAGAGGGCGCGCCGCTGGTCGACGCGCGGATGGCGCTCAGCTGTCGTAGTCGATGGCGTGGCGCAGCTGCTTTTCGTATTCCAGTGCCTTTCCGGTGCCCAGAGCCACGCAGTTCAGCGACTCGTCGGCGATGGAGACGGCAAGCCCGGTCTGTTCGCGCAGGGCGAGGTCGAGGTCGCCGAGAAGGGCGCCTCCGCCGGTCAGCATGACACCCCGGTCGACGATGTCGGCGGCAAGGTCCGGCGGCGTGGCTTCGAGCGCGGTCATCACCGCCTCGCAGATCTGCTGCACCGGTTCCGAGAGCGCCTCGGCGACCTGCGCCTGGCTGATTTCGGTTTCCTTGGGCACGCCGTTCAGCAGGTCGCGGCCCCGGATCTGCATGCTGCTGCCGCGTCCGTCGTCGGGCATGCGCGCGGTGCCGATCGAGGTCTTGATGCGCTCGGCGGTGGAATCGCCCACCAGGAGGTTCTGCTGGCGGCGCAGGTAGTTGACGATGGCCTCGTCCATGCGGTCGCCGCCGACCTCGCACAGAGCGCGCATAGACGATGTCGCCCAGCGACAGGACCGCCACCTCGGTGGTGCCGCCGCCGATATCCACGACCATATTGCCGGTCGGATCGGTGATCGGCATGCCCGCGCCGATGGCCGCCGCGATGGGCTCGGCGATCAGCCCGGCCTTGCGGGCGCCCGCCGAGAGCACCGACTGGCGGATGGCGCGTTTTTCGACCGGGGTGGCGCCATGCGGCACGCAGACGATGATCTTGGGCTTCGAGAAGGTCGAGCGACGGTGCACCTTGCGGATGAATTCCTTGATCATCGCCTCGGCGGTGTCGAAATCCGCGATCACGCCTTCGCGCATCGGGCGGATCGCCTCGATGCTGCCCGGGGTCCGGCCCAGCATCAGCTTGGCATCCTCACCGACCGCCAGAACCTTCTTTTGGCCGTCCTTGATGTGGTAAGCCACCACGGAAGGTTCCGACAGGACGACACCCTTGCCCTTCACGTAGACGAGGGTATTCGCCGTGCCAAGGTCGATGGCCATGTCCGAAGAGAACATGCCCATGAGTCCGTCCAGTCCAAACATAGTGTCCTGCCCCATTGCCTCAGGGGCCCGCGACTCTGACAGCCGGGGCCAGTCGTCCTTATAGGCCCGGGTCCGGCGATGCGAAAGGCCCCGTACATGGCAAATCAGCAAGGATTTGCCGGAGGCCGGTCCCGTGTGATGATGGCGCGGGGGGCGGGCGAGGGCAGGCTACCGGCCTCCGCGGGGCCGCGGCGGCGGCGCGGCCTGGCAACCGGGGACCGGGTGGCCAGGCTGCAGGGCCTGCCGGTGCCGCGCGGCCCCGATCCGCCGATGGCCGGGCCGGACAGCCCTGCGGCGCAGATAACCCCGGGCGGCGCAGGCTCTGTCGGTTTCATGCGGTCAGGCGTCGGGTGCGCTCTGCGCGCGGCCATGGATTCGCTAAAAGGGAAGAGTTGAAACGCAAGCGCCGGAGTCCTGCCCGATGAAGACCCATGTCAAAGCCCTTGTTGTCGGTGGTGGCGCCGTCGGCACCTCTATCGCCTACCACCTCGCCAAGGCCGGGTGGCAGGATGTCATGCTGCTGGAGCGTGACGAGCTGACGAGCGGCAGCACCTGGCACGCCGCGGGCCTCTTGCCCTATTTCAACATGTCCTATGCGACGACCCACATCCACGACTACTCGATCAAGTTCTACAAGACGCTGGAGGAAGAGACAGGGCTGGACGCGGGCTTCTTCGTGGTGGGCAACCTGCGCATGGCGCAGACCGAGGCGCGCATGGACGAATACCGCGTCTATGCCACCACCGCAGAGACCTGCGGCGTGCCCTACGCCTGGATGACCCCCGACGAGATCAAGCAGCGCTGGCCGCTGATCAACACCGGGGATCTGAAGGGCGCGCTCTACCACCCGACCGACGGCTACATCAATCCGGCGGACGTGACGATGGCCATGGCCAAGGGCGCCCGCCAGCGCGGCGTCACGATCGAGCGCAAGTGGCAGGTGGACGGTTACCACTGGACCGGCTCGGAATGGCAGGTGACCTGCACCAAGATGGTCGAGAAGGGCGGCAACCTCGTGCCCTCCGAGGAGCAGATCACCATCACCGCCGAGCATGTGGTCACTGCCACCGGCAACCATGCGCAGAAGACCGCGAAACTGCTGGGCATTCGCACGCCCGCCATCCCGGTCGAGCACCAGTTCATCGTGACAGAGCCCGACCCGGCGCTGGTCGAATACCGCAAGAACAACGACCAGCACCCGGTGATCCGCGACGCCGACGCCAAGTGGTACGTCCGCGAAGAGCGCGGCGGCTGGATCCTCGGCCCCTATGAGCGGGGCGCCCCCGCGCGCTTCCAGTACGGTGTGCCGGACAGCTTCCGGGCCGACCTCTTCCCGCTCGACCTCGAGCGGATCGAAGAGGAATACATGTCCTTCATCCACCGCATCCCCTCGTCCGAAGAGGTGGGCCTCAAGGACGACTTCAACGGCCCGATCTGCTACACGCCCGACGGCAACCCGCTGATCGGCCCGGCGCCGGGCCTGCGCAACATGTGGCTGGCCGAGGGCTTCTCCTTCGGGATCACCGCCGCCGGTGGCGCGGGCTACTACCTTGCCCAGATGATGGTGGACGGCGAGGCCGAGATCGACATGGCCTCGCTGGACCCCAAGCGCTTCGGCGCCTGGCAGACGACCGAATGGGCGGTGAAGAAGAACGAAGAGGCCTACGACCACGTCTATGTCCTGCACCATCCGGACGAAGAGCGCCCGGCGGCCCGCCCGCTGCGCACCGCCCCCGCCTACGACCGGCAGAAGGCGCTTGGCGCGCAGTTCGGCTGCGTCAACGGCTGGGAACGTCCGAACTACTACGGCCCGCTGGATGCGGATGAGAATTTCGACCACGACGCGCGGTCCTTCCGCCGTGGCGGCTGGTGGCCGTATGCCGTCGAAGAGGCCGGGGCGATCCGCGAGGGCGTCGGCCTGATCGACGCCACCGCCTTCACCAAGCACACGGTGAAGGGCCCCGGCGCGACCGAGTTCCTCGACCTCTTCACCTGCAACAGGCTGCCCAAGGTGGGCCGCATCAACCTGACCTACGCGCTGACGTCCAAGGGCACGACGCGCACGGAATACACCATCGTCCGCAACGGCGAGAACGACTACTACCTCGTCTCGGCGGGCGCGTGGCAGGCCTATGACAGCGACTTCCTGCAAAAGGCGGTCGAGGACTTCATGGCCGAGACCGGCAAGCTGGTCATCGTGCAGGACGTGACCACGCAGTGGGGCGTCTACGCCATCGCGGGGCCGAAGTCGCGCGCCGTTCTGGCGGAGCTGATCCGCGACGCGGAGCCGGAAACCGCCCTGTCGAACAAGCGTTTCCCCGGCTCTCGGCGCGCCGGATCGAACTGGGCATGTGCCCGGTCAATGCGATCCGTGTGGCCTATACCGGCGAGCTTGGCTGGGAACTGCACTTCCCCGTCGAGATGGGCGCCTACCTCTGGGATCAGCTCATGGCGGCGGGTGAGAAGCACGGCATCAGGCCGGTCGGCGCCCGCGCGCAGAACTGGCTGCGGCAGGAAAAGAGCTACCGCGCCTTCGGCAACGAGCTTGGCCGCGACGCCACCCCGCTCGAGGCCGATCTGCCGCGCTTCGTCGACCTGTCCAAGGATTTCCACGGCAAAGAGGCGATGGAGGCCACGGGCATCCGCTCCAAGTGCGTGACCATGCTGATCGACGGCCCGGAGGACGCCGATCCCCAGGGCCGCGAGGTGCTGTATACCCCCGAGGGCGAGCGCGTCGGTCGCCTGACCTCGGGCGGCTACTCGGTGGCCTTCGGCAAGTCCATCGGCATGGGCTACGTCAAGCCCGAGCAGGCCGTCGTCGGCACCGGGCTGAAGGTGAAGATCCTCGACGCGCTCTGGGATGCCGAGATCACCGAGGACAGCCCTTACGATCCGAAGAACGAAACCATCCGCAAGGACGGCTGAACGAACCGGGGCGGTCCCGCGCGGGGCCGCCCCTCTCTGCCCGGATGCTCTGGGCCGGTGCCCCGGCCCGCGCAGATCATCGATGACACCGGACACAGCCACCTGATCCGGCACGGGCCCTCTCACCCGCGCCGGACCCACCGCCCCGGAGCCCCCGGCGCAGCCCATATGCCGGCAAGGGTCTTCGACCGCCGCCGCCCGTCGCGCGGCCCCGACCTGCCGCCCCCCTGTGTTTCTTCTTGGTCCAAATACCCTCGGGGGAGCGCAGCGGGGGCAGCGCCCCCTCCATCCTCGCCAGTGGCGCCCGGTCGTCACCCTGGCGAAACGGCGCTGTGCAGGCTTCTGCAATGTCGCGTCACCAACCCGTGACATCGCACCCTGACAGGCCTGCCGCGTCCCGGCACATCGGCGCCCCGCATCGCGCCAGCCGTTCGGCGGCAGGCTGCGGGGCAAGGCGGGCGCTTCAGAGCACCACGATGCCGCTGTGCTTTGCCTTGTGCTCGGGCTCGACGTGGATGGTGATCCGGCAGCCCTCGAAGGCCGCCTTCAGCGCCGCCTCGACCCGGTCGCAGATGTCATGGGCGCTGTCGACCGACATCTCGCCCGGCACCACCAGGTGGAACTCCACGAAGGTCGCCTGGCCGGCGTGCCTTGCCCGCAGGTCGTGGGCCTCGACCGCGCCCTCGGCATGCTCCGAGATCACCGTGCGCATCTGTTCCAGGTCCGTATCAGGCACGCTTTCGTCCATCAGCCCGCCGACCGACCCGCGCACCACCTGCCAGCCCGACCAGAGGATATGCACCGCGACCGCCGCCGCCATCAGCGGGTCCAGCCAGTGCCAGCCGGTGACCAGCGCCCCCAGAAGCCCCACCGAGACCCCGGCAGAGGTGACCACGTCCGCCCAGAGATGCTGGCCGTCCGCGACCAGCGCCGGAGAGCGCAGCGCCCGCCCGCGCCGGACCAGCACGAAGGCCCATGCGCCGTTGATCACGCTTGCAACCGCCACCAGCGCCAGTCCCAGCCCCGGTTCCGTCATCGGTTGCGGCGCCTGCCATGCGCCCCAGGCCTCGCGCAGGATCAGGATGGCGGCGATGACGATCAGCACGCCTTCCATGACGGCGCTGAAATACTCCGCCTTGTGGTGGCCGAAGGGGTGGTCGGCATCGGCGGGCGCCGCGGCGATGCGCAGTGCGACCAGCGCGGCCACGGCGGTCGCCACGTTGACGATGCTTTCCAGCGCGTCCGACAGCAGCGCGACAGAGCCGGTCAGCCACCAGGCCAGCGTTTTGATCAGGAGGACAAGAAGGCCTACGGCAAGGCTTCCGGTGGCCAATTTCAGGGCTTTGGGCATTCGATCCCCCGGCAGGCGTTGACGTGCGCGGGTGATAGCGCCCCGGACACAGGCCCGCAACCCGCGCAGGGCGCCGATACCGCGCATTGCCGCCATGCGGGCTGTGCTTCGCCTGCCGGACTTGGCGGCCTTGCAGCCGGGGCCGGTGCGGGGCAGGCTCGGGACGGCACGCGCCGGGGTTTTGCGTGAGGCGGGGCAGGCCAGCCCGTTCCCAAAAAAGCCCCGCCGAAGGGGCGGGGCCTTGGGGTCGTGCAAGATGCCCGAAGCTCAGCGTTTCAGCGCGTCGCGGATTTCCAGCAGCACATCCAGCTCCGACGGGCCGGTCTTGACCTCGGGTGCGACCTCGTCGGGCTTTTCCGCCGCGGCCTTCACGCGGTTCACCATCTTCACCAGCATGAAGACGACAAAGGCGATGATGAAGAAGTTGATCACCGCCATGATGAAGCTGCCGACGGCAAAGACCGGCGCCCCGGCCTCGGACGCCGCTTCGAGCGAGGCGTATTCGTTGCCGTCGAGCGGGTAGAACCAGCCCGAGAAGTCGATCCCGCCGGTGAACAGCGCGATGATCGGGTTGATGATATCCCCGACCAAAGACGTCACGATCGCGGTAAAGGCCGCGCCGATGATGATGCCGACGGCCATGTCCATGACATTGCCCTTGGCGATGAAGTCCTTGAATTCCTGTATCATGTCGGTTTTCCCAAAGTCCCCTGCGCCGTCCTTTTGACGCCGCGCACGGTTTCATTAACACGTGGCCTGCGCCTTCGCACAATCCGGCAAGTGCAAAAACCGGACAGGGGGCCTAGATTTCCCGTCGAATGCCTCCCGAAAGGACCCCCATCATGCTCGACGTTACCTCGCATCCCATCAACGCCCGCTGGCCCGCGCAGCGTCCCGACCGGTTGCAGCTCTATTCCTTCCCCACGCCCAATGGCGTGAAGATCGCCATCATGCTCGAAGAGACGGGCCTGCCCTACGAGCCGCACCGCGTCGGGTTGTCGGACGCGGACGTCCGAAGCCCCGAGTTCCTGAGCCTCAACCCGAACAACAAGATCCCGGCGATCATCGACCCGGACGGGCCGGATGGCGCGCCGCTTGCACTGTTCGAATCCGGCGCCATCCTGCTGTATCTCGCCGAGAAGACCGGGCAGTTCGGCGGCGCGACGGCGGCGGAGCGTCACCGAGGTCACGCAATGGCTGATGTTCCAGATGGGTGGCGTCGGGCCGATGTTCGGGCAGCTTGGCTACTTCAGCAAGTTCGCCGGGAAGGACATCGAGGACCCGCGCCCGCGAGAGCGCTATGTCACCGAGGCCGGGCGCCTGCTGAACGTGATCGAGACGCGGCTGGAGGGGCGCGACTGGATCGCCGGGGATTACTCCATCGCCGATATGGCGCTGGCGCCCTGGCTGAACGCGCTGGATTTCTACGGCGTGAAAGAGGCGGTGGGCTGGGGTGATCACCCGCGCGCCGTGGCCTATGTGGAGCGCTTCATGGCGCGGCCCGCCGTGCAGCGTGGCATGAAGATCCCGGCGGAAGGTTCCTGAACCGGCGCGAAGGGGCGGGCGTGCTTGCCCCTTCGCACCCGGCCCGCAGGGCTCAGCCCGGCAGCGTGCCCGTCAGGACGTAGCGCAGGATCTGCACCACCTCTTCGGGTTCGCGCGCAACCGCCATGGCGGCGGCGTTGACCTCTTTCAGGGCGTGGTCGTGTTCCGGCGGTTGCAGGACGATCAGCGACTTCCCCAGCGCGGCGGCAAAGCCCGCGTCGAAGGCTGCGTTCCACTGCTTGTACTGCGTGCCGAAGCGCACCACGACCACATCGGCGTCCTCCAGCCCCTTGCGGGTGCGGATGGCGTTCACCAGCGCGCCCTTGCGGTCGTGCCAGAACTTGTCCGGCTCGGCGCCAAGGATCGTCACGCCGCAATCGTCGCTGGCCGCGTGGTCGGTGACCGGCACGGTGAATGTCACATCCAGCCCCTCGGCGCCCTCGATGACGCGCTCGCGCCAGTCGGTGTGGATCTCTCCGGACAGGTAGACTGTCAGTCCCATGGCGATTCCCTTCCTCTTCTCAGTCGGTCGGCACCCTAGCCTGATTGCACGCGGGGCCAAGCCCCTCGGGAAAACCCGGCGGGCCCCCCGGGGGTCATCCGGGAAGGCCGTCGGGTTCTGGCCTGTCAACCCCGCCCGGCACCCCGCGCGGGGGGCGGTCTCAGCCCTTCAGGACAAGCTGCGGCGACATGACGTCGATCCCAAGCGCCTTGCCCACGGCGTAATAGGTCAGCTTGCCGGCGTGGACGTTCAGGCCCTGCAGCAGGTGCGGATCGTCCGCGCAGGCCTGCCGCCAGCCCTTGTCGGCGAGGTCCAGCAGGAAGGGCATCGTCGCGTTGGTCAGCGCGATGGTCGAGGTGCGCGCCACGGCGCCGGGCATGTTGGCGACGCAGTAATGCACGATGCCGTCGACCTCGTAGATCGGGTCCTGATGGGTGGTGGCCCGCGAGGTCTCGAAGCAGCCGCCCTGGTCGATGGCGACATCGACGATCACCGCGCCGGGGCGCATGTCCGAGAGCTGCGCGCGCGACACCAGCTTGGGCGCGGCGGCGCCGGGGATCAGCACCGCGCCGATCACCATATCGGCCTGTTCCACCAGCTCGGCGGTGTTCCCGGCGCTGGCGTAGCGGGTCTTGAAGGTGCCGCCGTAAAGGTCGTCCAGGTAGCGCATCCGCGGCAGCGAGCGGTCCAGCACGGTGACATCCGCGCCCATGCCCGCCGCGATGCGGGCCGCATGGGTGCCGACGACACCGCCGCCGATCACCGCGACGGTGGCCGGGCCCACGCCCGGCACGCCGCCCATCAGCACGCCGCGCCCGCCATTGGCCTTCTGCAGCGACCATGCGCCGACCTGCGGCGCCAGACGGCCCGCGACCTCGGACATCGGCGCCAGCAGCGGCAGGCCGCCGCGCGCGTCGGTCACCGTCTCGTAGGCGATGGCGGTACAGCCAGAGGCCAGCAGGTCCTTGGTCTGCTCGGGATCGGGGGCAAGGTGCAGATAGGTGAACAGCAGCTGACCCTCGCGCAGCATCCTGCGCTCGGCGGCCTGCGGTTCCTTGACCTTGACGATCATGTCGGCGGTGGCAAAGATCTCTTCCGCCGTATCGGCGATGCGCGCACCGGCGGCGATGTAATCCGCATCGGGAAAGCCGGACCCCGCCCCCGCACCGGTCTGGACCACGACCTTGTGGCCATGAGAGACAGCCTCGCGCGCGGTGTTGGGCGTAAGTCCGACGCGAAATTCCTGCGGTTTGATTTCCTTCGGGCATCCGATGATCATGTAAATGTCCTTCCTGTTGATGGGGCGTCTTATGGCACGGATCGCTTGCAAATGGATGCTGGAATTGTGCAGTGTCGCGCGGCGAGGCGGTGGAATCTTCGCCTGTATTCGGGTGTGACGGAAGGACCCTTCGCAACATGAGCCTCGACGAGACGGATCGGCGAATCCTGCGCGTGCTTCAGAGGCGCGGACGCATTTCCAATGCCGACCTTTCGGGCGCGGTGAACCTGTCGGCCTCCTCCTGCCATCGCCGCGTGCAGCGGCTCGAGGCCGAGGGCTACGTGTGCGACTACGTCGCGCTTCTGGACGCCCGGCGGCTGGGGATGCCGACCACGGTCTTTGTCGAGATCACGCTCAATGCGCAGGCCGACGAGGTGCTGGAGGCCTTCGAGACCGCCGTCGCCCGGGTGCCGGACGTGCTGGAATGCCACCTGATGGCGGGGACGGCGGATTACATCCTGAAGGTCGTGGCCGCCGACACGGAGGATTTCGCCCGCATCCACCGCCAGTACCTGACCCGGCTGCCGGGGGTGGCGCAGATGCAATCCTCTTTCGCGCTTCGGACCGTCTTCAAGACCACCGCCCTGCCGGTGTGACAGGGGGCTTCCGCCGCACCGTGGTGCCGGGGGCGGTTGTCCGGGCGGCGTGACGGCGGACGGTCTTCGCAACGGCCGCCTCGGACGGCGGATGCCCCGGTCTCCGCCTGCCTGCCCCCGCAAGCGCCGCTCTGTCGTTCCGTGTCGCCGCCCGCCGGATCGTCACCGGGCGCCGGGGTGACATGGACCTCGGCGCCGGGCTGGGCCAAGGTATCGCGGCAAGCGAGCGGAGGCCGGGCATGCAGGGAGACTGGGATCATATCGTGGTGGGCGCGGGCAGCGCCGGGTGTGTGCTGGCCAAGCGGCTGGCCGAGGGCGGGCGCCGCGTCCTGCTGCTCGAGGCCGGGGGGCGCGACAATTACCACTGGATCCACATCCCGATGGGATACCTCTACTGCATCGGCAACCCGCGCACCGATTGGTGCTTCCGCACCGCCGAGGAGCCGGGGCTGAACGGGCGGTCGCTGCTCTATCCGCGCGGCAAGGTGCTGGGCGGCTGCTCCTCGATCAACGGCATGCTCTACCTGCGCGGGCAGGCGGCGGATTACGACGGCTGGCGGCAGATGGGGCTGGCGGGCTGGGGCTGGGAGGACGTGCTGCCCTATTTCCTGAAGTCCGAGGATTACGTCGATGGCGCGTCCGACTTCCACGGATCGGGGGGCGAGTGGCGGGTCGAGAACCAGCGCCTGCGCTGGCAGGTGCTCGACGACTGGACGGAGGCCGCCGCCGCCGAAGGCCTGCCCAAGGTCACCGACTTCAACACCGGCGACAACGAGGGCGTGGGCTATTTCCGCGTCAACCAGCGCAATGGCTGGCGCATGAACACCGCCAAAGCCTTCCTGCGCAGCGCGCCCAAGGATCGCGTGCAGGTGGTGACCGGCGCCCATGTGGCGGGGCTGCTCTTCGAGGGCAGGCGGGTGACCGGCGTGGCCTACCACAAGGACGGGCAGCGCCACGAGGCGCGCAGCGGCGGCGAGGTCGTGCTGGCGGCGGGGGCCATCGGCTCGCCGCATATCCTGCAACTCTCGGGCATAGGCCCGGCGGAGCTGCTGCGCGACAACGGCGTTGCGCTGCGCCTCGATGCCCCCGGCGTCGGGGCCGAGCTGCAGGACCACCTGCAACTGCGCTGCTCCGGCGGCTGACCGGGGCGAAGACGCTGAACACGCTGGCCAATTCGCTCTGGGGCAAGGCCATGATCGGCGCCGAATACGCGCTGCGCCGCAGCGGCCCGATGTCCATGGCGCCCTCGCAGCTGGGCGCCTTCGCGAAATCGCGCCCCGATGTGGCCACGGCGGACCCGGAATACCACGTCCAGCCCCTGTCCCTCGGTGCCTTCGGGGAACCCCTGCACAGCTATCCGGCGCTGACCGCCAGCGTCTGCAACCTGCGCCCCGAAAGCCGGGGGACGGTGCAACTGACCTCACCGGACTTCCGCGCGGCGCCCCGGATCGCGCCCAATTACCTCTCGACCGAGGGCGACCGCCGCACGGCGGCCAATGCCATCCGCCTGACCCGCCGGATCATGGCGCAGTCCGCCATGGCCCGCTACGCGCCCGAAGAGGTCAAGCCGGGCCTGTCCTTCGAGACCGAGGAAGACCTCGCAAGGGCCGCCGGAGAGATCGGCACCACGATCTTCCACCCGGTCTCGACCGTGCGCATGGGCGGCACGGAGGCGCCGCTGGATGCCGAATTGCGCTTCCGCGGACTGGACAACCTGCGCGTGGCAGATGCCAGCGTCATGCCGCGCATTTGCAGCGGCAATACCAACGCACCCACCATCATGATCGCCGAAAAGGCCTCTGACATGATCCTCGGGCGCACATAAGGCGCCCCAGCCCGCTTCTTCTGTCCGGAAATATCCCGGGGGCGCGCAGCGCGGGGGCAGAGCCCCCGGAAGGCCCGCCCCGGAACCGGCGGCAGACCCCTGCGCCCCCTCAATCCTGCTTGGGCCGGTCGTCGTATTCGCCGGACAGGATGCGGCGGGCGTCGCCTTCGGGGTCGTCGTATTGGTTCGACCGCAGCGTGTAGATGAAGAACCCCAGCCCGGCGCCGCCCAGCACCAGCGAGATCGGGATGAGGTAGGTGAGGATGTTCATGAACCCTCCTATCGGAGCCTGAGCGCGTTCAGCGACACGGTGATCGAGCTGACGGACATCGCCAGCGCCGCGATCAGCGGAGAGCAGAAGCCCGCCGCCGCCAGCGGCACGGCGATGATATTGTACCAGGTCGCCACGGAGAAGTTCTCGCGGATGCGTTTCACCGCCTTTTGTGCCGTGCCCAGGGCCTCGGGGATCGGCGCGAGGCTCTGGCCCAGAAGCACGATGTCCGAGGCGACCCGCGCCGCGTCCAGCGCCGAGGCCGGCGAGATCGAGACATGCGCGGCGGTCAGCGCGGCGGTGTCGTTCAACCCGTCGCCCACCATCAGCACATGGGCGCCCGCGTGGCTCAGCGCCTCGACCCGGGCGGCTTTGTCCTGCGGCAGGGCCTCGGCCACCCATTGCGGGATCTCCAGCCTGCGGGCCAGGCTTTCGACGGCGGCGGGCGTGTCGCCGGACATCAGCAGCACCGTCATGCCCGAGGCGCGCAGGGCGGCAACCGCCTCGGCGGCGCCCTCGCGCAGCCGGTCCGAGAACAGGAAGGCGCGCGGTGCCTCACCCTCTACCGCCAGCCATGCGGCGGTCTGTTCGGTGGGCTGCCCCCGGTCCAGGGCGGCGCGGCCAAGGCGCACGCGGCGGCCCTGCCACAGGCCTTCGGTGCCATGGCCCGGCACCTCGGTGATGTCGCTCACGCTGTCGGGGCGCAGCCCGGCGGCCTGTGCGGCGGTGGTGATGGCGCTTGACAGCGGATGCGCCGACCCCAGCGCCAGCGCCATGGCCACGCGCAGGGCCTCTTCGGGCAGGTCGGCGATGTTGGTCAGCTCCGGCGTGCCGGTAGTCAGCGTGCCGGTCTTGTCGAAGACCACCGTGTCCACCTGCGCCAGCCGCTCCAGCGCGGTGGCGTCCTTGATCAGCAGCCCGCGCCGGAACAGCCGCCCCGAGGCGGCGGTGGTCACGGCGGGCACGGCCAGACCCAGCGCGCAGGGGCAGGTGATGATCAGCACCGCGGCGGCGATGTTCAGCGCCACCCGCAGGTCGCCCGTCCCGATCAGCCAGCCGAGGAAGGCGAGGGCCGAGAGGATATGCACCCCCGGCGCATAGAGCTTGGCCGCGCGGTCGGCGAGCGAGGTGTAGCGCGAGCGCCCCGACTCGGCCACCGCCACAAGGTCGGCCATCCGCGCCAGCGAGGTGTCGCGGCCCACCGCCGTCGCCCGCACCAGCAGCGGGCCGGTCAGGTTGACCTCTCCGGCGCTGATGGCGCGGCCCGGCTCGGCCAGCACCGGCAGGGTCTCACCGGTCAAAAGCGAGCGGTCCAGTTCCGAGGTGCCTTCCTCGATCACCCCGTCCACGGGCATCCGCCCGCCGGGTCGCAGGCGGATCACGTCGCCCACGCGCAGGTCGGCCACGGCCACGGTCTCGTCGCCCGCCGGGCCGACCCGCAGCGCGCGCGGCACTTCCAGCGCGGCCAGTTCCTCGGCGGCAGAGCGGGCGGTGGCGCGGGTGCGGTGATCCAGATAGCGGCCCGTCAGCAGGAAGAAGGTCAGCGTGATGGCGGCGTCGAAATAGGCGTGTTCGCCGGACAGCGCGGTTTCCCAGAGCGAGGTGCCCACCGCCAGCAGGATCGCCAGCGAGATCGGCACGTCCATGTTCAGCGCCCGCGCCCGCAGCGCCGTCAGGGCGTTGCGAAAGAAGGGCTGCGCGGAAAAGCCCACGGCGGGCAGGACGATGGCGGCTGAGATCCAGTGGAACAGGTCGCGGGTCGGCCCATCCGCCCCGGACCAGACCGCGACCGACAGCAGCATCACGTTCATCGCGGCAAACCCCGCCACGGCGAGGCGCATCAGCAACTCGCGGCCCGCGCGGTCGGTGGCGGTGGCCTTCAGCGCCGTGCCGTCAAGCTCATGCACCTCGTAGCCCGCGCCCTCGACCAGCGGGATCAGGTCCGCGGCGGTCACGCCGGGCGCCGCATCCACGGTTGCGCGCTTCAGCGTCAGGTTGACCCGTGCCGCGCGTACCTGCGGGTGCGCGGTCAGCGCGCGTTCCACCGTGGACATGCAGGCGGCGCAGTGGATCGTGGGCAGCGACAGCGTCAGGCGGGCGTCCACCGGCGGACGCTCTGCCAGCGCCTCTGCGGCGGGCGCGGCAGAGCAGGCGGGGCAGGCGGAAACGGGGGCGCGAAGCGTGGCGGTCATGGATGTGCAACCTTGGGGCGGTGGGTCACGGACCCAGCCGGTGGTCAGGGACGGATATGCAGCACGACCCGCTGTTCGAAGGGCGTGCCGTCGAGGGCGGTGGCGGTCATGCGGATGTTCCAGTTGCCGGGCGCCAGTGCCTCTTGCGCCACATAGGCCCGGCCGTCGAAGGTGAAATCGGGTGTGCGGTCGTCCTGGACATGGGTGGCCCGGCCCAGCGTGGCCGTCAGCTGGCCGGCCTGCACCGGCTTGCCCTCGGCGTCTGTGATGGCCAGCTCCACCCGGTCGCCCGTGGCATCGGCGCGGACGGTCCATCCCAGTGCCTCCTGCGCGGCGCGGCGGTCGTCGAAGGTCTGGCTGGCGATGTAGGAGTTCTTGGTCTCGACCCCGGGAAAGGTGCGGACCGCATTCACCGCCAGCGCGATGTTGACGCCGATGATGACGGCGAAGGCGCCGCCGAAGATCCCCAGTACGTGCCAGCCGGTCAGGCGGAATTCGCGTTTTGCTTGTGTCGTCATGTCAGTTGGCGCTTCCGTTGAAGATGGTGTCGCTGTGGGCGCGGTCGCCGCTGGTCAGATCCTCGACCCAGAAGCGGAACTCTGTCCGTTCGGATTCTGCCGGGTCAGAGCCGCGCGGGGCCAGCACATAGACCTTTTGCAGGTAGGTTTCATTGGCCGGCACGGTCACCGTCTCGTAGGGCGTGCCCTCCAGCTGGACGCGCAGGAATTCGTCCCCGGCCAGCGAGATGCGGAAGGGCCGGTCGTCCCCGTGCTTGTTCAGCAGGCGCACGTCGTAGGTGTTGCGGATGGTGCCGTCGGACAGGGTCACGAAGGTCGGGTTGCGCACCGGCGCCACGGACATCTCGATCTCGGGGCGGATGAACAGCGCGAAGACCAGACCGATGCCCACCAGCGACCAGAGCGCGGTATACAACACCGTGCGCGGTACGGAAGATGTGCTTCCAGACCGGGCGTGGCGCTTGGCCGGCGCGCTCTCGCGGCTCGTCGGACAGGGCGAGGTAGTCGATCAGCCCGCGCGGCTTGCCCAGTTTGGCCATGACGTCGTCGCAGGCGTCGATGCACAGCGCGCAGGTGATGCACTCCATCTGCTGGCCGTCGCGGATGTCGATCCCCATGGGGCAGACGTTGACACAGGCCATGCAGTCGATGCAATCGCCCGGTCCGTCCTGAAAGGCGGCGGTGTCCACCGGGGCGGCGGCGGGCGCGTCCGAGAGCCCGGGGTAGGGCGTCGCGGCGTATTGCGCCAGATCCGGCCCCTGTCCGGTGGCCTGCGCGGCCTGTTCCGCCGCCATGGCCTCGGACTGTTTCTTGCGGCGGACATTGCCCTTGCCGCGCGGCTCGCCACGCCAGACGCGATAGCCCACGGTCAGCGTGTCCTCGTCCATCATCGCCGCCTGGATGCGCGGCCAGGGGCAGGCGTAGATGCAGATCTGTTCGCGCGCGAAGCCGCCGAAGAAGAAGGTCGTCGCGGTCAGGATCAGCATGGTCGTATAGGCGACCGGGTGGGCGTTCAGCGTCACGAGGTCGCGCAGCAGCGTCGGGGCGTCGGCGAAGTAGAAGACCCAGGCGCCGCCGGTGGCCAGCCCGATCAGGAACCACGCGGTCCATTTGGTGACCCGCAGGCGGGCCTTGCGCAGGTCCATCTTCTTCTGCCGGTGCAGGCGCAGGCGGGCGTTGCGGTCGCCCTCGATCCAGCGTTCGACGAGGATGAAGAGGTCGGTCCAGACGGTCTGCGGGCAGGCATAGCCGCACCAGACCCGTCCCAGCGCCGAGGTGAAGAGGAAGAGCCCCAGCCCCGCCATGATCAGCAGGCCCGCGACAAAGTAGAACTCGTGCGGCCAGATCTCGATCCAGAAGAAGAAGAACCGCCGGTTGGCGAGGTCGATCAGCACCGCCTGGTCCGGCAGTTGCGGCCCCCGGTCCCAGCGCAGCCATGGGGTAATATAGTAGATGCCCAGCGTGACGATCATCAGCACCCACTTCAGGGTGCGGAAATTTCCGGACACGCGGCGCGGGAAGATCGGCTCTCGCGCGGCATAAAGGGAGGGGGCGGGGGTATTGCTGTCGGACACGGTGGTTCGCTCCGTTGACGTCGGTCGTTCGGGCCCTTGTCGCGCCATGGCCCGCACTCAGCCTTGACCTGTATCAAATTCTGACTCTGTGAGGCAGGTTTTCGGTCACGGTTCCGTCACCGGCGGGCCTCTCGCCGCAGCCAGGTGGTGAAGGCCTTCAGCGGCGGGCGCAGGATGCCGGGACGGGTGACGAGAAAATAGCCTGTCTTCCTCGTGTCTTCAAAGAGAATCCTCAGCCGCCCGGCCTCGACGTCCTGCGCCACGAAAATCCCCGCGGTGATGGCGATCTCCTCGGCCGGCGCGGGCGGCCTCCAGCATCAGGTTGCCGGGCAGCGAGGCATAGCCGTGCCCGGCATCGCGGTCGACGCCGTGCAGGGCGAACCAGTCCGTGGCCTCGTTGGTGCCCAGCTCCTGCAGCCAGTGATACTCGCGCAGGTCGGCGGGGCTGGAGATCTCGCGGGTGCCGACGAGCGTCGGCGCCGCGACCACCACGATCGGAGAGCGCACCAGCAGCTCGGCCTCCAGCCCCGGCCAGTCGCCCTGGCCGTAGCGAAGCGCCACGTCGATGCCGCCGGGTTCCGGGGTCTGGACGGTGGCCGAGGGGTCGATGGTCAGGCTGATCTCGGGGTGTTTCTCGCGGAACTGGCTGAGGCGCGGCATCAGCCAGGCCGAGGCAAAGGTCGGCGTGGTCGAGATCTGCAAAGGCCGTGTCGCATCGGCGCCGGTCAGCGCCTCGACGGTGGTGGCGATCTGGCCAAAACCGTCCAGCAGCGCGCGCGCCAGTGTTTCGCCCTCTGCGGTCAGTTCCATGCGGCGCCCGCTGCGGTCCAGCAGCGCCACGCCAAGATCGCTTTCCAGCGCCCGAAGGTGCTGGCTGATGGCAGCGTGACTGACATTCAGGGCAGCCCCGGCCTTGGCCACGGATCGGCTTTGGGCGTAGGCAGCAAAGGCCCGCAGGGCGGAAAGGGAGGGCAGGGTGGTCCAATCCATGTGTCAGCCTGACTTACATGACGGTTATATTGCTGAGTCGCATGGCACGGCGCGTCGCGTCAAGATGCAGGCATCACGGCGAAGAGGAAAGGAGACCGAGATGTTCGGCATTTTCGCAAGAAGCTTCATGACGGCGACCCGGACCGAAGACCGCGCCGACTGGCCCACGCGGCGCGATCTGCCAAAGCTCGGCTGGCTGGAAGAGGACCTGCCGGTCCGGCATTCGGCGGCGGGGCGCCGGGGCTACGACGATTGATCCCGCGGTCTTTGTGCCGCGCCACTGTCACGGGCCACAGGCGCCCGTCCCCCGGGGGCGATCCCGGTCGGGGAGGCGCCTGCCGTCAGGGCTGATGGAAAACCGTGAAGGGGCGTCGCGATGCGGCGCCCTTTGCGCTGTCCGTCCGGGACAAGAGACTGCGGGGAAGGGAACTGCGCCGACGCCCCAGGAAACGCGCGAACAGGACAGGGCATCGGCGCATCACGCCCCGGTCCTTGCGGCGGGGTGTTTCGCGACCGGGAGGAAGGAGCCCGGTCTTGCCCGTACAGATTGCCCGTTTCGGGCCCGGCCTGCCTTGACCTGTGTCAAACCCGCAGGCGTCGTTTCGGCCCGGTCGCCTGCCGGGGCCCAAGCGCCTGCGACACCTCGTCTGGCAGGTCGATGCCAGAGATCGACCGGTTGCTGGTCACCCGGTTGCGCCCGTTGTTCTTGGAGGCATACAGCGAGATGTCCGCGCATTTCAGCCAGGCATCGGCGCCGCCCAGATCCTCGTCCAGCTCGGCGACGCCGAAACTTGCGGTGATCAGCGGCAGGTCGTCGTGGAATTGCTGTTCGGAGACCTTCTTGCGCAGGCGTTCGGCCATGATCGCGGCACTGTCGGCGCCAGAGCCCGCGAGGATCACGGCAAACTCCTCTCCGCCGACGCGGTAGAGCTTGCGGTTGGGGCCGATGACGCGGCGGGCGCGGCGGGCGATTTCCGTCAGGGCGCGGTCGCCCATGTCGTGGCCGAACTGGTCGTTGATCGACTTGAAGTGATCCACGTCGAAGAGGATCAGGCTGGCGGTCGCGGCGTTGCGCCGGACCTGCGCAAAGGTGTCGTCCAGATGCTGGCGGAACTGGCGGCTGGTGCTGGCGCCGGTCAGCCAGTCCAGCGTGGCGGCGGATTCCAGCGCCTGAACCCGCATCTCCGTCGCCAGCAGCTGCTCGATCCCCGAGGCCAGGAGCGTGATCATCGCCGAATCCTGTCGCGTGAAATGCGGACGGTCCAGTGGGCTGCACAGGCTGAGCGTGCCGAAGGTATGGCCACCGACCGACAGCTTCTTGCCGATGTAGGACCGCAGCCCGTAGGACAGGAAGGTCGGGTTCTCGCCGATCTCGACCGTATTGGCGAAGTTATGCGGCCCGTCCACCGCCAGCGTGGTGCTGCAGATGCTCTGGCCAAGGTCGAAACGGGTGCCGGGAGAGACCGTCATCAGCGAGGACTTGGCGTGCACGACGCTCATCGTCTGGCCTTCCAGCGCGCAGACCAGCGCCACGGGCATCTTGAAATGGTCGCAGGCCAGCGCGAGGATCGCCTCGATCTTTGTCCGCTCGTCCAGCCGCTGGTCGGTGAGGATCGCGACAAAGCTGTCGCGGGCCAGGTGCTGGCGGTCTTCCTCGGTGGTGTCGCGGCAGATGGCGAAGTGACCGGCGAGCCGTCCGCCGGACCCCGCCCAGGGCCAGCTTGCCATTTCCGTCGCGATGGAGGCGCCGTCCTTGCGCCGCAGGCGCATCGGGAACAGGCCGTTGCCCGAGGGCCCGCCGTAGCGCGGCCCGGTCAGGGCGGTGTCGCCCGCGGCGTCGTAAAGCGCATCCTTGTCGCGCCCCGCCAGCTCTGCCAGCGTGTAGCCGGTCAGTTCTTCGAAGGCCCGGTTGCACCACAGGATCCGGCGGTCGGAATCGGTCAGCACCACTGCGTCGTTGGCATGGTTGCAAAGGCTCGCGCACAGCCTTTCCATGGCGTCTGGCTGGTCGGGCAATCCGTAATCCGAAGAGGTCATGGCGCGCTCTCATCCTGTGGCCCATCGGTGATCGGCCAACAATCTTGAGATTTCGTAAAATTTTCCGCGCAATCGAAAACCCGGGGCAAAATCCTGCTTTGACCGGGCAAGCGGTCCCCGGGGGCGCACATGCAAAGACGCCCCCGCCTTGCCGGGCGGGGGCGTCATGGGGGCTGCGGGGCCGGTCAGGCCTGCCGGGTCATTCCGCTTCGGAAGCCTCGCCGCCGCCAAGGCTGTGGACATAGGTCGCCACGGCGCGGACCTCTGCCTCGGACAGGCGATCCGACCACGCGGGCATCACGCCGTACCGCGCATTCCAGACCGACTCGCGGATGGACGCGAAGTCTCCGCCGTACAGCCAGATCGCGTCGGTCAGGTTCGGGGCGCCCTGATCGCGGTCGCCGGTGCCGTCGTCGCCATGGCACGAGGCACAGTTGATCGCGTAGACCTCTGCCCCGGCTTCGGCCCCGGCGGGGTCGAAGGGTTCCTGCCCGGACAGGACCATGACGTGGTTCACGACCTGATCGACCTCTTCGCCGGACAGCAACTCGTCCCGGCCAAAGGCGGGCATCTGCGAGAACCGCGCGTCCGGGTCGGTCTCGTTGCGGATGCCGTGGCTGATGGTCTCGTGGATCGCCTCGATCGAGCCGCCCCAGAGCCAGTCGTCGTCCAGCAGGTTCGGGTAGCCCGCCGCCCATCCGGCCTGGCTGGACCCCGCCGCGCCAGAGCCGTGGCATTGCGCGCACCACGACCGGTACACGGCGCCCCCGGCGTTGCCCGCATAGCTCAGAAGCTCGGGATCGTCCTGGATCGCGGCCAGGTCGACAGAGGCGAGCTTTTCGTTGATCGGGCCGTTGGCCTCTTCGACGCGGGCGATCTCCTCGGCGACCTCGGCGCGGGTGGAATAGCCCAGCACACCGGCGGTCGCCCCGGTGACCATGGGCCAGGCCGGGTAGGCGATGGTGTAGCCCACGCCCCAGACGATGGTCGCGTAGAAGGTCCAGAGCCACCACTTGGGCAGCGGCTTGTTGTATTCCCTGATGCCGTCCCACTCGTGTCCGGTGGTTTCGTAGTCAAGGTCGTCCTGTTTCTTGTCGCTCATTTCCCGTCCTCCTCACGTGTGGCGGGTCGATCTTCGTGGCGGAAAGGGATGTTGGCCGTGTCCTCGTGGGTCTTTCGGCTTCCGGGCCGGAAGGCCCAGAAGATGATGCCCACGAAGATCAGGAACATGACCAGCAAGCCCCAGCTGTCCGCCAGCTGTCTCAGAAAGCTGTAGTTCTCCATCCTGGCCCCTTACCGGCTGGCGTCGGGCGTGAAGGTCGAGAAATCGACCAGCGTGCCCAGCATTTGCAGGTAGGCGATCAGCGCATCCGCCTCCGAGACACCGGGTGCCCCGTCGAAGTTGCGGATATTGACCTCTCCGTAGCGGTCCACCAGCCCGTCGTAGTAATCGCTGTCCGGGTCGGCCTGCGCGACAAAGTCCCGCTGCGCCTCGGCGATCATCTCGTCGGTGTAGGGCACGCCGACCATGGCGTTGGTGCGCAGCAGGTCGTCCATGTAGCGCCCGTCGAGCAGCGTTTCCTCGAGGAAGCCGTATTTGGGCATCACCGATTCCGGCACCACCGACTGCGGGTCGCGCAGGTGGTCGACGTGCCACTCGTCCGAGTAGCGGCTCGCCCACGCGGGCCAGGTCCGGCCCGGTCCGCTTCGATCCCCACTGGAACGGGTGGTCGTACTTGGATTCGACCGCCAGCGAGTAGTGACCGTAGCGTTCCACCTCGTCGCGCATCGGGCGGATCATCTGGCTGTGGCAGACGTAGCAGCCCTCGCGCAGGTAGATCTCACGGCCCGCCAGTTCCAGCGGCGTGTAGGGGCGCATGCCCTCGACGTCCTCGATGGTGTTCTCGAGGTAGAAGAGCGGCACGATCTGCACCAGCCCGCCGATGGTCACGGTCAGGAAGGCCAGAACCGCCAGAAGCGTGACGTTCCGCTCCAGCTTCGAGTGGTGCTTGAAGACCCACGACTGGTGCGGCAGCTCGTTGGGGACGCCGTCGCCCAGCTGGTCGACCTTGGGGTCCTTGGCGGGATCGGTGATTTTCGGGTTATCAGCCATGTCCGGTCCTCCTTATTCGGCCGGGGTGGCATGGGCGGTCGCGGCGCCGGCCTCGAGGGCCGGGGCGCGTTTCACCGTCATCCACAGGTTGTAGCACATGATCAGGCCGCCGGCGACGTAGAGCACCCCGCCCAGGGCGCGCACCACATACATCGGGAACTTGGCGCTGACCGTGTCGGCGAAGCTGTTCACGAGGAAGCCATTGGCATCCACCTCGCGCCACATCAGGCCTTCCATGATGCCGGTCACCCACATGGATGCCGCATAGAAGATGATGCCGATGGTGGCGAGCCAGAAGTGCCAGGACACCATGGCCTGCGAGTAGAGGCCCTGACGGTTCCACAGCTTGGGCGTCAGGAAGTAGAGGCAGGCAAAGGTGATCATGCCGTTCCAGCCAAGCGCGCCGGAATGCACGTGGCCGATCGTCCAGTCGGTGTAATGCGACAGCGAGTTGACCGCGCGGATCGACATCATCGGGCCTTCGAAGGTCGACATGCCGTAGAAGCCGAGCGAGATCACGAACATCCGCAGCACCGGGTCGGTACGCAGCTTGTCCCATGCGCCGGACAGCGTCATCAGGCCGTTGATCATGCCACCCCAGGACGGCATCCACAGGATGATCGAGAACACCATGCCCAGTGTCGCGGCCCAGTCGGGCAGGGCGGTATAGTGCAGGTGGTGCGGACCGGCCCAGATATACAGGAAGATCAGCGCCCAGAAGTGGATGATCGACAGCTTGTAGCTGTACACCGGACGACCGGCCTGTTTCGGGATGAAGTAGTACATCATGCCCGGGAAGCCGGCGGTCAGGAAGAAGCCCACGGCGTTATGGCCGTACCACCACTGTACCATGGCGTCCTGCACGCCCGAGAAGACCTGCACCGACTTCGACCCCCAGATCGAGACCGGAATGGCGAGGTTGTTGAACACGTGCAGCATGGCGACGGTCAGGATGAAGGCGAGGTAGAACCAGTTGGCCACGTAGATATGCGGCTCTTTGCGCTTCACGATGGTGCCGACGAAGACGGCGAGATAGGCGACCCAGATGATGGTCAGCCACCAGTCGACGTACCATTCGGGCTCGGCGTATTCCTTGGCGTGGGTCGAGCCCAGCAGGTAGCCGGTTGCCGCCAGCACGATGAAGATCTGGTAGCCCCAGAAGACGAACCACGCGAGGTTGCCGCCCCAGAGCCGCGCCGCGCTGGTGCGCTGGACCACGTAGAACGAGGTACAGATCAGCGCGTTGCCACCAAAGGCGAAGATCACCGCCGAGGTGTGCAGCGGCGCAGGCGCCCGAAGTTGGCATAGCCCTCGGCCCAGTCGAAATTGAGCGCCGGAAAGGCCAGCTGGGCGGCGATGAACGTACCGGCGAGAAAACCCACCACGCCCCAGAAGGCGGTGGCGATGACGCCGTAGCGGATCACCCCGTCCATGTATTCGTTCTGATTGGCCGGCAGGGGCGCCGGTTCATCCGTGTTGCGCAGGACCCAGACGAACATCCCTGCGGAGATCAGCAGGATGATGATCGCATGGACCATGTAAGCAACATCGCGTGCATAGTTGGCCGCGATCATCGCGAATATCGCGATCAGGCCAAGCACGATGAGCTTGAGATAATTCAACATGTTTCGTCCCTTCGTCTGTCCCACACGGAATCGCTGCCGCACAGGCAATCTTTGACTGGTGCCGTTACTGCGCTGTCGGCATCAACAAAGCCTTGATCTGCATCAAGCAATGGGGCCCTGCGTTTTGACACGCGTCAAGGTGGCATCCGCGCCGTGCGGATAGCCTATCTGTATCGACAACCTGGAGGTGTGTCATGACATACAAGACCGTACTGACCGCGCTGACCGACACCAGTCTGCTGAACAGCACCCTAGCCCAGTCCGCAGCTTTTGCCCAAGGCCACGACGCGCATCTCGAGGTAATCTGCCTCGGCGTCGACCGGACCCAGACCGGCTATTACTATGCCGGTGCCAACGCCATGGTGCTTCAGGAAACCCTGAGCCGCGCGAATGCCGAGGCGGAAGAACTGGCGGGCCTTGCAAAGGAGCGGTTGCAGCGCGAGGAACTGCGCTGGGCGGTGGATCACCGCGTTGCGCAGCTTGCCGATATCGGGCGCCAAATCGCCGCGCATGCGCGGTTCGCCGACCTCGTGGTGCTGCCGCAGCCCTACGGCAAGGAGCGCGGCATAGAGCTGGAGCCGGTGACGGAGGGCGCGCTGTTCGAAGGACAGGTGCCGGTGATGATCGTGCCCGATGGCGTCACGGTGAAGCCGCAGCCCGAGCGCGTGGTGATCGCGTGGAACGAAAGCCGCGAGGCGATGCGCGCGGTACGCGCCGCGCTGCCGCTGCTGACACAGGCCAAGGCGGTGCATGTGGTCGTCATCGACCCGCCGCAGCACGGGCCGACCCGCTCCGACCCCGGTGGCCTGCTGTCGCAGTTCCTTGCCCGGCACGGGGTGCGGCCCAAGGTCGACGTGCTGTCCAAGACCATGCCGCGCGTCGCGGATGTGCTGCTGCGCCATGTCACGGATGTCGATGCGGATCTGGTGGTCATGGGGGCCTATGGCCATTCGCGGTTCCGCGAGGCGATCCTTGGCGGCGCCACCCGCTCGATGCTGGAGCAGACGCAGGTCTCGGTGCTGATGGCGCACTGACGCGCCCGGACCCCGGGCGCAGGGCAGGGCATCCTGCCGCGGCCCGGGTAGCTGCGAAACGGCCCTGTCGCCGGGCAGGGCGCGCGACAGGCCGGATGCCGGGGATCCGGCCCTCAGGCGAGGGAGAGCAGAGCCCTCGCCAGCGTCTCGGCGTCGATCCCGTTCCCCGCAAGATCGGCGTCAACCGCATCATGGGCGTCGCGCCAGACCGGCAGGGCCGCGATCAGCAGCTCCTGCCCCGCGCGGGTCAGATGCAGTCGCCGCCCGCGCCTGTCGTCGGGGTCGGGGCTGGTCTCGGCCAGTCCGCGCCGCTCCAGCACCTTCAGCGCCGCGGTCAGCGTCGTGCGGTCCATGGCAAGGAAGGGCGCAAGCTCCGATATGCGCGGCGCCTCTGGCCGGTTTATCGCCATCAGGATAGAGAACTGCCCGTTCGACAGGCCAAAGGGCTTCAGCGCCGCATCGAAGCGCCGCGCCGGGGCCCGCGCCGCGCGTTGCGCCCGGAAACACAGGCAGCGGTCGCGCACCTCGAGGGTGGCGGAAATCGGCAGGTCGGGGTGCATGTCGGGATTCATGTTGATATCAACTTATTTCCGATGCAGGCTCGGGGCAACACATGGGAAAGGGAGTGTGTCATCATGTCCTACGTACAGGGTTTCGTCGCTGCCGTGCCAGAGGCCAACAAGCAGGCCTATATCGACAGCGCCGAAGCGGCCTGGCCGCTGTTCGAGGAATACGGCGCGCTGGCCCATTGGGAGTGCTGGGAAGAGGATGTGCCCGAGGGCGAGGTGACCTCTTTCCCGATGGCGGTCAAGCGCGAGCCCGGTGAGAAGATCGTCTTTGCCTGGGTGGTCTGGCGGGACAAGGCGGCGGTCGATGCCTGCCATGCCAGCATGTCGACGGACAAACGGTGGGAGAGGCTGTCGATGCCCTTCGACGGCAAGCGCATGATCTTTGGCGGGTTCTCTCCGGTCTTCATGGCGGAATCCTGAGATCTGCGGGGCAGGGGATGCCCCTCCCTGCCACCGCGGCATCGAGAACAGCATGACGGGGCGCCGCTGGGGGCAGGGGCCTGCACCGGGGCAGGGCCGCCCGGCGGGGCGCGCTCAGGGCCGATCGGGCAGGGCGATCCGGCCTTCGCTGACCGGAACGGCGCTGCCCGCGACGCGCACCTGCGCAATCGCGCCCGCCGTGACCACCACGGTCAGGCCGATGCGCGAGGGGCGCCCCATCTCGACGCCCTGCTGCAAGGCGATGCGCGTTTCGCCCTCGGGCAGGGCGCCGCTGGCCAGAAGCTGCGCCGCGAGGATGGCCGAGGCAGAGCCGGTCGCCGGGTCTTCGGGGATGCCCGCGGTCGGAGAGAACATGCGCGCCCGGTAGCCCTCCCCCTGCGGGGTATAAAGATAGGCGCTGTCCACACCGGCGGCCTGCAGGGCGTCGGACCATGCCGGTTCCTGCGGGCGGGCCATGGCCAGCGCGTCCGGATCGGCGACGGGGATGTACAGGAAGGCGGGGCCGCCCTGCCAGAGCCCGTGCACATGGTCGCCAAAGCCGACCTGTTCCGGCGTCAGACCGCAGGCGCGCGCAAGCGCCGCCGGTTCGGGAACCGCGCCCGCCGCCGGGGCATGGGGCAGCACGGGTGCGACGAATTCCGCCTGCACCGATCCATCCCGGCGCCAGACCCGCACCGGCACCAGCCCGGCCTGCTCTTCCAGCGTCACCTCGGTTTCGAAGTCGCCCTCGGGCGCAGCACGGGTGGCAAGGAAGATGGCGCAGCCGATGGTCGGATGCCCGGCAAAGGGGATTTCTACCGTGGGAAAGAAGATGCGCACCTTGGCGCTATGGCCCGGGTCGTCCGGGGGCTGCACGAAGATGGTCTCGGACAGGTTGAACTCGCGTGCCAGCACCTGCATCCGCGCCGGGTCCAGCCCGTCCGCCTGATCGACGATGGCCAGCGGATTGCCCGCGAAGCGCGTGTCGGTGAAGACGTCCCATGTCTGGAAGGGCAGGCGGTCAGGCAAAGACACCGCCGTCCGCGTCGTCGCCGGCCTCTTCCAGCAGCAGGGACATGTCCGGCACCGTGACGTGGCGCTTTCCCTGCAACACGATCACGCCGTCCCGCTTCAGCGCCGAGATCTGACGGCTGACGGTCTCCAGTGTCAGGCCGAGGTAATCGGCCATGGCTTCGCGCGTCAGCGGCAGGTCGAAGGCCAGCGGCCCCTCGGTGCCGCGCTGGTTCAGCGTGGCATCGCGCCGCGCGATGATCGACAGTAACGAGGCGATCTTCTCGCGCGCGGTCTTGCGGCCCAGCACCAGCATCCATTCCCGCGCCGCATCCAGTTCGTCCAGCGTCATCTCCAGCAGGCGCTGCGCGATGTGCGGCGTCTTCTGCATCATGTCTTCGAAGGGTGTCTTGCGGAAACAGCACATCACCAGATCGGTGGTCGCGACGACATCATAGGCGGCGGTCCCGCGGCCCGGGCGTCCGACGAAATCCGAGGGCAGCAAGAGGCCCACCATCTGCCTGCGCCCGTCCTCCATCGTCTGGGTCAGGGTGGCGATGCCGGACACCACCGACCCCACGAACTCCATCCGGTCGCCGGACCAGATCACCGTCTGCCCGGCCTCGAACTTGCGGTAATACTTGATCTCTTCCAGGCGTTCGAGCTCGTTGGTCTCGCAGCGTGCACAAACGGCGCGATGCCGGATCGGGCAGCTTTCGCAATCCTGGTGCGCGGCAAGATCTCGTTCGTTCAGCATGGCTCAAACCCCCGTTTGATCTGCGTCAAGGCAACCCGTCCGGGATGTCCTGTAACCCTACCCGTATGGATACACGAACACAACTCGGGCGCCTTGGTCTCTTCGATGCCAAAGTGCCGCGCTATACCTCTTATCCGACTGCCCCTCATTTTGCCGGAAACGTTGATCCGGGCCGGTTTTGTCAATGGATTCAGGCGCTTCCAGAGGGTGGTGAGATTTCGCTGTATATCCATGTGCCGTTCTGCCGCAGGCTGTGCTGGTTCTGCGCCTGCCGCACGCAGGGGACTGCGACACTGTCGCCCGTGGAAAGCTACGTCGCCACGCTGGAGGCCGAGCTGGCGCTGCTGAAGCGGCACCTGCCGAAGGGCATCCGCCTGTCGCGTCTGCACTGGGGCGGCGGCACGCCGACGCTGCTGACACCTGAGCTGATGCGGCGGCTGATCGCGGCCATCGCCGAGGTGGCGGATTTTGCGCCCGACGCCGAGTTCTCGGTCGAGATCGACCCGAACGAGATCGACGAGGCGCGGCTGGACGTGCTGGCCGAGGGCGGCATGAACCGGGCCTCCATCGGGGTGCAGGATTTCGACCCGGACATCCGAGGCGACGATCGGGCGCGAGCAGAGCTTCGAGATCACCCGGCGCGCGGTCGACATGATCCGCGCGCGCGGCGTTCACAGCCTGAACGCCGATATCCTCTTCGGCCTGCCGCACCAGACCCGGGCGCGCATCACCGAGACCGTGCAGAAGCTTCTGTCCTTCGCGCCCGACCGCGTGGCGCTTTACGGCTACGCTCATGTGCCGTGGATGGCCAAGCGCCAGCAGATGATCCCCTCGGACGCGCTGCCCACGCCGGAAGAGCGGCTCGACCTCTTCGAAACGGCGCGGCGGCTGTTTGTCTGGGACGGCTACGCCGAGATTGGCATCGACCACTTTGCCGCGCCCGGGGACGGGCTGGCCGTGGCGCAGAAGACCGGCAAGCTGCGGCGCAACTTCCGTGGTTATACCGACGACACCGCCGCCGCGCTGATCGGCCTCGGCGCCTCGTCGATCTCGCGCTTTCCGCAGGGCTTCGCACAGAACGCATCGGCGACCTCGGCCCATGTCGCGGCGATCCGCGAGGGGCGTTTCTCGACCGCGCGGGGCCATGTCTTCACCGACGAGGACCGCCTGCGCGACCGCCTGATCGAGGCGCTGATGTGCGATTTCCGCATCGACGCGGTCGAGATCCTGCGCGATTTCAGCCTGTCGCGGGATGCGCTCTTTGCCATGCTTCATCAGGCAGAGGCAGCCTTCAAGGGGCAGGTGCAGGTCACCGGGGAGGGGCTTTTCGTTCCCGTGAAGGCGCGGCCCCTGACACGGATGATCGCGCGCAGTTTCGACGCCTACGATCTCAGCAAGGCCGGGCATTCCTCGGCCATCTGATATCGCAACCTGATCCCGGGGAGGGAGCGAGGGGGTTGAGAGGGGGCGGGTGGGCCGCCCTCTCTCAGCGCGCCTTGTCCAGCGCGGCGGCCAGCAGCGTCTGCGTATACTCGGTGCGTGGCGTATCGAAGACCTCGGAGGCCGCGCCGTATTCAACCACGTCGCCCTGCTTCATCACGATGACCTTGTGGGACATGGCGCGCACGACCTTCAGGTCGTGGCTGATGAAGAGGTATGCAAGGTCGTACTTGCGCTGAAGGTCGCGCAGAAGTTCCACGATCTGCACCTGCACCGTCATGTCCAGCGCGCTGGTCGGTTCGTCCAGCACCACCAGCCGGGGCCGCAGCACCATGGCGCGCGCGATGGCGATGCGCTGGCGCTGCCCGCCGCTGAATTCATGCGGGTAGCGGTGCATGGTGGTGGGGTTCAGCCCGACCTCTGTCATGACCTCGGCCACATGTTCGCGGTGCGGGCGGTTGTCCGGCGCGCCGTGCACCTGCATCCCTTCGGCGATGATCTGCTCGCAGGTCATGCGCGGGCTGAGCGAGCCGTAGGGGTCCTGAAAGACGATCTGCATCTCGGAGCGCAGGCGCCGCAATTCGCGGGTGGACCACTTGCGGACATCCTCGCCGCGATAGGTGATGCCGCCCTCCGATCCGATCAGCCGCATGATCGCCAGCGCCAGCGTGGTCTTGCCGGACCCGCTTTCGCCGACGATGCCCACCGTCTCGCCCGCGCGCACGGCGATAGAGGCCTCGTTGACCGCCTTGACGTAGCCCACCGTGCGCTTCATCAGCCCGCGCTGGATCGGGAACCAGATCTTCAGCTTGTCGGTGCGGGCGATTTCCTCGGCGTCCGGTTCGACCGGGTCGGGGGTGCCGGTGCTTTCGGCGGAGAGCAGCTTGATGGTGTAGGGGTGCTGCGGGTTGTCGAAGATCTCTTTCGTCGGGCCCTGCTCGACGATCTCGCCATCCTTCATCACGCAGACCCGGTCGGCGATCCGCCGGACGATGCCAAGATCGTGGGTGATGAACAGCAGCGAGAGGTTCTCGGACTGTTTCAGTTCCGCCAGCAGTTCGAGGATCTGCGCCTGGATCGTCACGTCCAAGGCCGTCGTGGGTTCGTCCGCGATCAGCAGGTCCGGGCCATTGGCCAGCGCCATGGCGATCATCACCCGCTGCCGCTGCCCGCCCGACAACTGGTGCGGATAGGCCGACAGGCGGCTTTCCGGGTCGCGGATGCCGACGCGGGTCAGCAGCTCGACGATCCGCTTGCGCGCTTCGTCGCCCTTCAGCCCGCGGTGCAGTTCTAGGCTTTCGGCAATCTGCTTTTCCAGCGTGTGCAGCGGGTTCAGCGAGGTCATCGGTTCCTGGAAGATGAAGCTGATGTCGTTGCCGCGCACGGCCCGCAGGCGCGCGTCATCGGCGCCGATCATCTCTTGCCCCTCGTAGAGCACCGAGCCCTCGACATGCGCGGACTCGCCCAGCAGCGATACCGTCGACAGCGCCGTCACCGACTTGCCAGAACCGCTTTCGCCGACAAGCGCCACGGTCTCGCCCCGTCCCACGTCAAAGCTGACGCCCTTGACCGCCTGCGTGGTTGCGCCGTCCTGCGTGAAGCTGACACGCAGGTTGTTCACCTGAAGGACGGCGCTCATGAGAAGGTCTTTCTGGGGTCGAAGGCATCCCGAACACCTTCGAAGATGAAGACGAGCAGGGACAGCATCACGGCGAAAACCGTGAAAGAGGTGAAGGCCAGCCAGGGCGCCTGCAGGTTCTGTTTCGCCTGAAGCGTCAGTTCCCCCAGCGAGGGCGCGTCGGAGGGCAGGCCGTAGCCGAGGTAGTCCAGCGTCGCCAGCCCGCCGATGGTGCCGGTGATGATGAAGGGCAGGAAGGTCAGCGTGGCCACCATGGCGTTGGGCAGCATGTGGCGGAACATGATTGTCCAGTTCGACACGCCAAGCGCTTTTGCCGCGCGGACATATTCAAGGTTGCGTGCGCGCAGAAACTCCGCCCGCACCACGCCGACAAGGCCGGTCCAGCCGAAGACCACCGCCAATATGACCAGAAGCCAGAAACTTCGCCCGAAGATCGCGAACATGATGATGATGATGTAAAGGCCGGGCGTCGCGCTCCAGATCTCGATGAAGCGCTGGAAGATCAGGTCCAGCCAGCCGCCGAAATAGCCCTGCAGCGCGCCCGCGATGATGCCCAGTACCGAGGCGGCGGTGGTCACGATCAGCGTGTAGAGGATCGACAGGCGGAAGCCGTAGATGATCCGCGCCATCACGTCGCGCTTGGTGTCGTCGGTGCCCAGCAGGTTGTCGCCGCGCTGTGCCGCGGGCAGCAGACCGTAGTGAAAGCCGCCCTCATGCGCGCCGAAGGATACCACGTTGGGCGGCAGCGGCGCCGCGCCGGGGCGTTCGACCGGCGTCTTGTAGCTGTAGGGGATCAGCGGCCAGAGCATCCAGCCCTTCTGGAAATCGTCGCTGACGACGGTGCCCTGATCGGCCTGCACGATCAGCCCCTCGGGGTCGTCGAAACAGTCCTCTAGTCCGCCGGTGACGATCAGGCACTGCACCTCTGGGTCGCGGTATTGCGCCTCGGTGCGGAAGTCGCCGCCGAAGGTCGTCTCGGGGTAGAAGTTGAAGATCGGCATGTAGGTTTCGCCGCGATAGCTGACGACGATGGGTTTGTCGTTGGCAATGAACTCGGCGAAGAGCGACAGCCCGAAGAGGAACGAGAAGATCCACAGCGACCACAGCGCGCGGCGGTTCTTCTTGAAGTTCCGCCAGCGCCGCTGGTTCAGCGGCGACAGGCCAAAGCGCCCGCGCGGCGGCTTGGGCGCCACGGTGGCGCCGGGCAGGGGCTCCGCCGCTTTGGGGTGGTCCTCGGGGGTCGGCAGGTTGGGATCGGTGCTCATGTCATCCCTCCCGCTTTTCGAAGTCGATCCGGGGGTCGACCAGCACGTACATCAGGTCCGAGATGATCCCCATCAGCAGGCCGATCAGGCCGAAGGCGAAGAGCGTGCCGAAGATCACCGGATAATCCCGCGCCACCGCCGCCTCGAACCCGAGCCGGCCCAGACCGTCGAGCGAGAAAATCGTCTCGATGATGATCGAGCCGCCGAAGAAGACGCCGATGAAGACGCCCGGCAGGCCCGCGATCACGATCAGCATGGCGTTGCGGAAGACGTGGCCATACAGCACGCCGCGCTCCGACAGGCCCTTGGCGCGGGCGGTCATCACGTATTGCTTCTTGATCTCGTCGAGGAAGCTGTTCTTGGTCAGCAGCGTCAGCGTGGCAAAGGCCGCGATGGTCGAGGCCAGGACCGGCAGCGCGATGTGCCAGAAGTAGTCGGCGATCTTGGCGAAGAAGCCCAGCTGGTGCCAATTGTCCGAGGTCAGCCCCCGAAGCGGGAAGATCTGCCAGTAGCTGCCGCCCGCGAAGAGCACCAGCAGCAGGATGGCAAAGAGGAAGCCGGGGATCGAATAGGCGGCGATGATCAGCCCCGAGGTCCAAGAGTCGAAGGCCGATCCGTCCTTGACCGCCTTGCGGATGCCCAGCGGGATAGAGACCATGTAGGCGATCAGCGTCGACCACAGCCCCAGCGAGATCGAGACCGGCATCTTTTCCAGCACCAGATCGACCACCGAGATCGAGCGGAAGTAGCTCTCGCCGAAGTCGAAGCGCATGTATTTCCACATCATGTTCAGAAAGCGTTCGAGCGGCGGCTTGTCGAAGCCGAATTCTTTCTCGAGCTCTTCGATGAACTCCGGCGGCAGGCCGCGCGCCCCGGCATAGCCGGAGTCGCTGTCTCCGGGCAGCTCGGCCCCGCCGCCACCGCCGGTGAACCCGCCGGTGACATCGCCCCGGCCTTCGACCTGGGCGATGATCTGTTCGATGGGGCCGCCGGGCACGAATTGCACCAGCGTGAAGTTGACGATCATGATCCCCAGCAGCGTGGGGATGATCAGCAGCAGTCTGCGAAGGATATAGGCGCCCATGTCAGTCGATCTGACCCGCGTCCCGCAGTGCCTGTTCCTTCTCGGGGTTGACCCACCAGAACGACAGGTAGCCAAGGTCGTAGGGCGGCAGGGTCTCGGGGTATTCGTACATGTCGTAATAGGCCACCCAGTAGTCCGCGATATAGCCCGTGGGGATCACGAAGAACTCGTGCCGCATGGCCCGGTCCAGCGCCTTGAGGGCCACATCCGTCTCGTCCTGGCTTTGCGCCTCGAAAGAGGCGGCGATGATCGCATCCACCAGCGGGCTGGCAAGACCGGCGGGGTTGAAGAGGCTGAAGGCAGCCTCTTTCGAGCCGTACATCTGGCTGAGACCGCCGCCCGTCGACAGGAAGGTCGAGTAGCGGGTGGAATAGAGCATGTCGTAATCGCGGTCGCGGCGGCGGTTGGTGTATTGCGCCGGATCGACCTTTTCGACCGAGGCCGCGACACCGATCTGCTGGAGGTTCTGCACGAAGGTCTCATGCATGCCCTCGACAGAGGATTCGATGTTCGACGGGATCAGGAAGGTCAGCGTCAGTCTTTGCCCGGCCACGTTGCGGCGGATGCCGTCCGCGCCCACGTCCCAGCCTGCATCGCTGAGCAGCCGCGAGGCCTTGCGCAGGTTGCCCCGGTCCCCCAGCCGCGCAGCGTCCGAGCTGTGGCTCTGGCGGGCCGGCTCCGAAAAGATTTCGTCGGGGACAACCTCACCGAGGCCCTGCAGGAAGGCCAGTTCCTCGCCCTCGGGGACACCCTCGGCGGTGATATGCGTGCCTTCCACGAAGGAAGACCGCTGCGTGTACAGTCCGAACAGCAGCGACTCGTTTGTCCATTCGAAGTTGAAGGCCAGCGCGATCGCCTCGCGCACACGCTTGTCCTGCAGCTTTTCCTTGCCCAGGTTGAAGACGAAGCCGGTCGGGTTCGGCGGGCTGCCGTCCGGGATTTCCTCTTTGACGACAACGCCCTGGTCGATCTTCGGAAAGCTGTAGGCGGTGGCCCATTGCTTCGGGTCGCCTTCGACGGTGAAATAGTATTCACCCGCCTTGAAGGCCTCGAAGGCGGCGGTCTGGTCCGAGAAATACTCGATCCGGATCTGGTCGTAGTTGTAGCGGCCCCTGTTGAAGGGCAGGTCCTTGCCCCAGTAGTCGTCGCGCCGCACATAGGTGATGCGCCGGTTGATCTCGTAGCTGTCCAGCTTGTAGGGGCCGGAGCCCACCGCAACCTCCAGCCGGGGCGCGTCCAGCCGCCGGTTCTCGCGGTCCTCCTCGAACCAGACCTTGCTGAACACCGGCGCCGCGCCGACGGTCTCGATCCGCGACCGCTTGGACATCTCGGGATTGAAGGTGAACTTGACGGTGTAATCGTCCAGCGCCTCGGCGCCGGTGACCATCTCTGACACTGCGGCGGCGTAAGAGGGCAGGCCCTCGGTGATGAACAGCTTGTGGCTATAGACCACGTCATGCGCCGTCACCGGTTCGCCGGTCCAGAAGGTCGCGTCCTCGCGCAGGTGAAAGATCACCCAGTCGCGGCTTTCGGGATACTCCAGAGAGGTGCAGAGGATGCAGTAATACTCGCCCACCGCGTCCTCGGTTGACTCGATCAGGCTGTCGTATTGCACCGTGGTCAGCGCGCCGGCGCGCCCCTTGACCGTATAGGGGTTGAGGCTGTCGAAGGTGCCCGTGCCCGCCACGACCAGCGCGCCGCCCTTCGGCGCATCCGGGTTCACGAAGTCGAAATGCTGGTAATCCGCCGGATATTTCAGCTCGCCGAAGTAGGAATAGCCATGCGCCTGGGTGACCTCTTCGTCCTGCGCGAAGGCCGCGCCCGCCAGCAGGGCCGCCCCGATCAGCAGCGCCCCGCCCATCCAGGGCCGCAGGTCGGGCCGCTGCCGGGCCAGGGTCTGCGCGCGTGCGGTCGGGCGGGCCGGGGGGCTGCTCTGTCGGATGGTCATCGGCGTCTCCCTTTTGGGCGAACGGCGCGTGGCGCCACGTCCATGTCACGTATTTTTGGTTGATTTTAAGCTAAGTGCAGCCCTTGACCACATTCAAGGTGAGATTGCGAGCACGGCCCTATGAAATGAGCGTGATCGCGCCCCGCATAAAGCAAAAAGGGCCGCCCCCGAATGGGAGCGGCCCCTGTTTCCTGACCTGCGTCGGTCTCAGCCGCCGATGCTCTGGATATAGGCGATGACGTTGGCGCGATCCTCGACCTTGGGCAGGCCGTTGAAGCTCATGGTGGTGCCAGAGGCGGTGCCGCGCGGATCGGCGAGGAAGGCGTTCAGGTTCTCCGGCGACCAGCTGTCGCCGACCTGCTGAAGCGCGCCCGAATAGCCGAAGCCGTCGACCGAGCCGATGGCGCGGTTCACGACGCCGTCGAGATGCGGGCCGGTGGCATTGGTGCCGTCCAGCTTGTGGCAGGCCTTGCACTTGCCGAAGACGCGTTCGCCCGCGCCGGCATCGGCGGCGGCGAAGATCTCTTCGAAGGGAACTTCTTCCTCGGGCTCTGCACCGCCCTCGGCCACCTCGATGACATAGGCAGAGGCATGCTCTTCGCCGTGACCGTCCGAGCCCACGTGATACAGCTCTTCGACCGCCCACTTGCTCATGAGGTAGATCAGGAAGGTGCCGCAGACGCCGCCTACGATCTTGGTGGTGGTCATGGTGTCAAACATGAAGGGGCCCTGTTCGCTGTATAGCTACTGTCGGGCGGGTATCTACGGCTTTCCTTCGCCTGTCGCAAGGTATAGAAGCCGCGACCAATCGCCCGACCGGGCCGGAACGACAGGAAAGACGCCATGGCCGAGAGGATCGCCTTCCGAGGAGAGCTGGGTTCCTATTCGCATCAGGCCTGCGTGGAATCCCGCCCCGGCTCGGATGTGCTGCCCTGCCGCTCCTTCGAGGACGGAATCCGCGCGGTGCGCGAGGGCCGGGCCGACCTTGCCATGCTGCCGGTGGAAAACACCACCTACGGGCGCGTCGCGGATATCCACCGCCTGCTGCCGGAAAGCGGCTTGCGGATCGTGGGCGAGGCCTTCGTGCGCGTGCATATCAGCCTGATGGCGCTGCCCGGGGTGCAGATCGAGGAACTGCGCAAGGTGCGCGCCCACCCGGTGCTGATTCCGCAGGCCCGGGCCTTCCTCGACCAATACGGCATCCGGGGCGAGGCTGCCGCCGACAGCGCCGGGGCCGCCGCGGAACTCGCCGCCTCGGGCGCCCGCGATCAGGGCGTGCTGGCGTCCGACCTCGCGGCAGAAATCCACGGGCTGCACCTGCTGGCCCGCCACATCGAGGACCACGCCCACAACACCACGCGCTTCCTGCTGATGGCGCCAGAGCCGAACTTCGCAAAGCGCGGCGACCACGGCATGATGACGACCTTCGTCTTTCAGGTGCGCAACATTCCGGCGGCGCTCTACAAGGCGATGGGCGGTTTCGCCACCAATGGCGTCAACATGACCAAGCTCGAAAGCTACATGGTCGGCGGGTCCTTCACCGCCACGCAGTTCTACGCCGACATCGAGGGCCACCCCGAGGACCCCGCCGTGGCCCGCGCGCTGGAAGAACTCGACTACTTCACCGACATGCTGGACATCCTCGGCGTCTACCCGCGCGACCCGCGCCGGGACTGATCCCGCCCCCCAAGGCGCCCGGCGGCGCCTGATGGCACGGCCCGACCGCATCGGGCTTCCCCGGGCCAGCGGGCGGGGCGACCGGCCAGGGTCCTACCCCTCCGGCTCTTCTCTGGTCCCCCAAATACCCTCGGGGGGCCGAAGGCGGGGGCAGAGCCCCCTCCGCGCCTAGATCAGAAGCCCGGCGGCGCCTTCGTGCCGCAACAGCCAGACTTTCGTCTCCACCCCCATACCGCCCGAGAATCCGCCCAGCCCGGTTGCGCCAAGGACGCGGTGACAGGGAATCAGAAGCGGGATCGGGTTTCCGCCGCAGCCGCGTCCCACCGCCTGCGCCGGTTTGCCGAGCCGCGCGGCAATCTCGCCGTAGGTCCGCGTCTCGCCATGGGGAATCGCCGCGATCTCGGCGCAGACGCGGCGCTGAAACGGCCCCGCCACCACCCGCAGCGGCAGGTCGAAGCGGGTCCGCGCGCCCTCGAAGTACGCGGTGATCTGTGCCTCGGCCTCGGCAAGCAGGGGGCTTTCCGCGCGCGCGCCGCCCCCTGCCATGTCGCCCGCGTGATGGCGCCATCTTCCTCGGCGATCTCGAAGGGCCCGGTGGGCGTGTCGATGGTGCGGGCGGGCATGCGATCCTCCTGTGGACGCTGGGGCAGGGCGCCCCGATCCTCCGGCCGCCGCCCCGGCCCACCCTACTGTGCCACAGCGGGTGGGGCATTGTCGCGGGCGCGGTCCGGACTGGCTGCGCGGGCGGGGGCAGGGGATCAGAGAGACGGGTCGGGCGAAGGCGGGCGTGACCGATGGCAGGGTGGTGCCGGTCAGTGTCCGGCATTTCGGCAGGCTCCGCAACCGGTGTCATGCGGGAAATCTTTTGCAACCGCCCGCGGCCTCGGGCTATGCACCGGCGAGTATTCCGACCAGAGGGCCCCCACGCATGGATACCGAAGAACTGACCCGCCTGACGACCTCGCCCTCGCGGCGCGTGATCGGGGTGGGGGCGCTGGCCGGGCTGGGCGGGCTGTTTCTGTACATGGCCTTCGCCATGCCGCCCGCGGACCTCCTCTGGCAGGCTTTCCTTGTCGGCTGTGGCGTGGCCAGCCTGGCGCTGGGGCATCTGATGTGGAAAAGCACGGCCCATGCGCTGATCCTGACGGAGAAGGGGCTGATCGACAGCGACGGCACCGAGGTCGCGCTGATCGCGGATATCGACAAGGTCGATCGCGGCACCTTTGCCCTGAAGCCGTCGAACGGCTTCGTGATCCTGCTCAAGACGCCGGGGCGGCGGGTTTGGCGCCCGGGGCTGTGGTGGCGGCTGGGGCGCCGCGTGGCAATCGGCGGCGTCACCGCCGCCTCGCAGACCAAGCCGCTGGCCGATATCCTGACGATGAAGGTGCTGGAGCGCGACGGCAAGGCGCCGCGCTGAACCGCCGGTCCCGGTCGCGGGGCCGCGAAGCCCCCGCCGCGCTTGCGGGACGGGGCCTGTCGCCCTGCCGACGGGCGTCGGAGTGACCGCGCCGGGCGCGTCCCGAACGCCCTTGCCTCAGGCGCTTTCCTCCGCGCCGCTTGCCCAGACCAGCTGGGGCGCATAGCGCGGCGCGGTGAAGGAATAGGTCTTGATCGTGAAGTCCCCAAGGCCGACCTGGAAGACGGGCGCATACTCATCCCATGTTTCCACGAGGATCAGCTGGGCCGCATCGCTGACGACCGGCAGGCGCTCGGCGTAACCGGTCAGGTCTGCCGTGCCCAATGCCGAACCGCCGCCGCGCGCCTCGGACCATTGAACCCGCCAGTTGTCGCCGTCCGCGCGGTATTGCACCACGCTCACCCGCATCGAGCTGTCCGGCTCCGCGGCCTTGTTCAGCAGCTTGAGCAGGTTGAACGCGCTGTCGATGTAGCTGTCGTCGACCGGGTCGGTCTGGCGCGAGAGCATGTCGCCGATGGTGTAATTGGCCTTCTGGTTGACGCTTTGCTGGCGGAAGACGTCGAAGTAGACCCAGCCGACGCCAAACAGCCAGAGCAGGGCGGGCAGGACGATCATCGCCTCGACGGTCACGTAACCGCGGGTGTCCTTGCCGAAGGCACGCAGCCGCGCGCGGGGAAGCAGGGGAAGCAGGCGCTTGAACATGGGGGCTCTCCTCAGCTCGGTTCTGTGACGAAGGCCGCGGTCGACACGATGCCGGTATAGCCGTCGTCATCCTTGGCCACCTGGGCGTTGAAGCCGGAAATCGGCGTGACCGGGCGGAACTTGTAGCAGGCCCGCACCATCATCACCGCGCCGCCGCCGCCATGGATGAAATTGCGCTGCGGGGTGAAGGGCTCGGACTTGTCGACGCAGTCGGCGCGTGCGGGCGGGTCGGTCCAGGCCGCCATGTTCAGCGGGATCATCTCCAGTTGCAGGGAGGTCATGCAGCCGGGCAGGACGGAGGCGCGTTCGCAGATGTCTTCCCTGAGGGCGTCATGGGTGTCGGCGCCGGTGCCGATGCGCAGATCGCGCACCGCCATGTCCAGCGACCGTTCCAGCACCGTGTGACGGATGGTGACTGTGCCAAGCTCGATCGACGAGACGATCAACATGACAAAAACCGGTATCCAGATGGCGAAGGGGATTAGCATGGTGCCCTCTTCGCTCTGGCAGAAACGGCGCAGCGGGGTGGGGGCGAAACGCATCATAGGGTCAGCCTCAGTTGGGTCAGGATGGTCGCGATTGAATTGAAGGTCTCTTCAAGCTCGTCCCCGCTGACGTCGAAGTAATGAGAGGGCGAAGACGCGCAGTCGCTCATGGCCCGCAGGCCGCGCGAGGGCGCTTCGACACCGATGGAATAGATCACCACGCCGTTGCTGCGGGCCGCGCCGCAGACGGTCGAGAGGCGGTTGTCGGCCTGGGTCGCGTTCACTCTGGTTTCCCAGGCGTAATAGGCGTTCTGGTAGGTGCTGTAGCTGACCCGGTAGTCCTGATACAGGCGCCAGTACCAGTTGTTCGCGCGTGCGGTGGTCTTGATCCGGCTAGTTCAGTTCGGCGTTGGACAGGCGGCGCGGGATCGGCTCGCGGCAGACACCGCCGTTGTAATCGTCGGCGTCGTCGCCGCAGATGCCGTCGTCCCAGCTGGCGTTGCCCGGCGCGGGTGGGGCAAGGCTTGCCAGCGGTCGGCCAAGGGCCGTCGCAAGGCCCGGATCGGTCACCACATCGCCAAGGACGCTGACAGCGCCGCCGGTGACATGGCTGTAGGGGCCGCTGCGATAGGGGTTCTGGTAGCTGCTCAGATGCGGCCAGAAGAAGGTGCTGCTGTTCAGCCGGATCGAGTAGCGATCATCGCCGGGATCCGGCGTGCCACGGTCGTCGATCCAGACGTCGGACAGGCCGGACTTGTTGTGCTCCTTCAGGTCGTATTGCTGGGTGTTCTCGCCGTCCGTCATGACGATCACGAATTTCATCGTCTGGTTGTCGTCATGGGCCGCGGGGCGGATCGCCGCCACGTCCGATACCAGCCCGTCGCGGTTCATGTCCTCCATCACCGGGCGCATCGTCGGATCAAGCAGGGCAAGGCCCCATTTCATCCCGAGGTCGATGGCGGTGTTGCCCCGGGCACTGGAAGGCATCGATACGCGCCTTCAGAACACCCGGGTCGCTGCTGTGCGGAACGACCGCCGCCGTCTCGCCTGTGTAGCACCACGGAGAGGACAGCTCCGGCGCGCCCTGGCCGTTGCCATAGAGGTCGAAGTGCGAAATCTGCCCAAGCGTCGCATCCGGGTCGATCTCTGTGGTGTCGAAATCCGCCGCGTTGAACCAGGCGCAATGGGAATAGTCGTGCAGCCCTTCCAGGCGGAAATACTGCGAGAAACTGTCGCCAAGGTTCACGGTCGCGTTGTAGGGCACGATCGAGATGGTGACGTTCGACTCGGCGCCGCCTTCGCCCAGCACCATGTCCACAAAGCTTTTCGCGGCTGTCTTGAGCTGTTCGATCTTCTGCCCCGACATGGAGCCGGAGATGTCCAGAACAAGCGAGATTTCCATGAGCGCGCCGGCGTTTTCGGCCCGGGCGCGGCCCGCCGCCGCCAGCGTGTCGACACCGATCAGCGACATGAAGTTCGAGGAAATCGTGGTTTCGCCGCTGGCGGTCACGCGCTTCGAGTTGATGCCCTGCTGCACCTCGACAGAGGACAGGGTGTCGGCCATGTTCATCGCGCGGAAATAGTCGCCGACAACGAAGGTCGGGTCCATTTCGTTGTCGATGTTCGCCGCCGCGAGCACCGCCCGGTCCAGCGTGTTCTGTACCTTGTTCCGTTTCAGCTCGGCATGCATCATGTCAACGCCGATGCCGCCGAAGACCAGCATGACCAGAGAGCCCGCGATGGCGACATAGGACATGTTGCCGGACGGGTCGGCGGCGAAATGCCGGATGCGGTTCCCTGCAATCGCAGCGATACCGCCAAGCGCGCTGCTCCGCAGGGCGGATGAAATAAATTGTTTTCTGGCCATATCAGGCACCTTTCTCACAAGCGGTCCCCCGAGTTCGAAACAGGGCGGGGGCTTGCCTTTCAGAGCCCGATAGATGGCCCTCCAACGTGGCCTAATTTGGGCGCTTTGATCTGTAATGTCTTAAAATTGCTCATGAATTTATAAACGATCCGGGGCGCTGGGCGGGAATTGTCCCGTCTGGCCGGACAATTCTTGACACTTTCGCATAGGTTGTGCGGCGAATTCGGGCGAAAACCGGGTTGGGGCGTGGCGCGGTTTCACGTTAGGCTGACCGGGACGTCGCCAAACTGACGCAGCAGTTGTCCATAAGCATGGCGACGTGTTCCAAAGGAGGATCACCATGTCCGTGTTGCCGTCGAACGAACCGACATTCCGCCAGTCCGTCGATCTGATGTACAATCGCGCGGTGGCGCTGATGGATCTGCCGCCGGGGCTGGAGAACAAGATCCGCGTCTGCAACGCCACCTATACGGTGCGCTTCGGCGTGCGGCTGCGCGGCCAGATCCACACCTTCACGGGCTACCGGTCCGTCCATTCCGAACACATGGAGCCGGTCAAGGGCGGAATCCGCTTCGCGCTGGAGGTCAACCAGGACGAGGTCGAGGCGCTGGCGGCGCTGATGACCTACAAATGTGCGCTGGTCGAAACGCCCTTCGGCGGGTCGAAGGGCGGGCTGTGCGTCGATCCCCGGGCACTGGGACGAGCACGAGATGGAACAGATCACCCGGCGCTTCGCCTACGAGCTGATCAAGCGCGACCTGATCAACCCGTCGCAGAACGTGCCCGCGCCCGACATGGGCACCGGCGAACGCGAGATGGCGTGGATCGCGGACCAGTTCGCGCGGATGAACACCACCGATATCAACGCGCGCGCCTGCGTGACCGGGAAGCCGCTGAACGCCGGGGGTATCGCCGGGCGGGTCGAGGCGACGGGGCGCGGCGTGCAATACGCCCTGCGCGAGTTCTTCCGCCACCCCGAGGACATCGCCGCCGCGAACCTGAGCGGCTCGCTCGAGGGCAAGCGGGTGATCGTGCAGGGCCTCGGCAACGTCGGCTACCACGCGGCGAAGTTCCTGTCAGAGCAGGACGGCTGCGTGATCACCGGCATCATCGAGCGCGACGGCGCGCTGTTCTGCCCGACCGGGCTGGACATCGAGGCGGTGCGCGACTGGATCGTGAAGCACGGCGGCGTGACCGGCTACCCGGCGGCCAATTGCATCGCCGAGGGCGCCAAGGTGCTGGAAGAGGATTGCGACATCCTGATCCCCGCCGCGCTGGAAGGGGTCATCAACCTGACTAATGCGCATAACGTCAAGGCCGGGCTGATCGTCGAGGCCGCCAACGGCCCCGTCACCGCCGGGGCCGATGACATCCTGCGCCAGAAGGGCGTCGTGATCATCCCCGACATGTATGCCAACGCGGGCGGTGTGACGGTGTCCTATTTCGAGTGGGTCAAGAACCTCAGCCACATCCGCTTTGGCCGGATGCAGCGCCGTCAGGAAGAAGCGCGCCACCAGCTGATCGTGAACGAGCTGGAACGGCTGGACCGGCATCTTGGCGACGCATGGTCGATGACGCCGGACTTCAAGGCGCAATACCTGAAGGGCGCGGACGAGCTGGAACTGGTGCGCTCGGGCCTCGATGACACCATGCGCATCGCCTACCAGTCGATGCGCGCGGTCTGGCATGGCCGCGAGGACGTGACCGACCTGCGGACCGCCGCCTATATCGTGGCGATCGACCGGGTCGCGGCCAGCTACCGCGCCAAGGGTCTGTAGCGCTTTCAGGAAGGCCGGGCAGGGGGGCTGGTTTGCCCTGCCTGCCCTGCGGGGCCTTCCGGCCTTTCCAGCCGGGCAGCCCCTTGGGTGGCGCTGCCCGGCCTGACGCCGGGCGGGGCTGCCCTGTCTCCCCTGCGCCGTCGGGCCTGCGTTCTCTTGCGCGGTGCGGGTCGTGCGCCGCAGTCCGGTTCTCTTCTGCTCACACAGCCTTGTCGGGGTCGACAGGCGCCCCCGCCGGTGGGGCCTGATCGCCCGTCCGGCCCGTCCGGCCTGTCCAGACAGGCCGCATCCCCCAGCCGCGCCGGGTGGGGCAAGGGCTCTTCGTCGCCCGACAGCCCGCACAAGACATCGGAAACTTTCGGAAAATCAGGGGTTTTCGCCCCGGTTTCGCCACGATCCTTCCCGGCCTGCAGACCGAATCCTACCCGAAAAAGGCATTCGACACGCAGAGATGCTGCAGGGGGCGCGGCCAGACAGGAGAGACGCCATGAACAGGCCCTACGCCCGGCCCTTGCCCTTCATCGGGGCAGAAGACGGCACTATCACGATCTTCCCGACCTTCATGACCGTGCTGACGCTGATGCTGGCCGGGGCCTCGATCGATTTCATGCGGCACGAGGCGTCGCGGGTGCGTCTTCAGGCAACGCAGGATCGCGCCGTTCCGGCGGCGGATCTGGATCACGGGCAGCAGCCCGCCGATGTGGTCGCGGATTGCGTCGCCAAGGCTGGGCTGGCCGACGACCTGACCGTCTTCACCATGGCCTTCGAAACCGGTGACGCGGCGGCGGATCGGATGCGCCTTTGTGCCTCGTCCGACAGCCACTTCTTCCGGGGCGAGGGCGGAGAGTATCGACGCCCTCGACCCGATTGCCCGCCAGATCAACAACCTGAGGCTCATCCAAGGACCCGGGCAGCCGTCCTTCTCAACGCGTGCGGCGCGCGCGCCCGCTTCATCAAATCGCCTTATTTATCCGCGGATTTCCGCTCAATCCTGCCCAATTGCTGCATTAACCCTTTCCCGGTGGGCGGCGGAAGTGTCGCGTTTCGGAGGGCATGACATGGCCAATACATATGAATGCAGAGAGCAGCGGGGGTTCATTCGCGACGAAGCGGGGAACATCACCGTCTTCTCGGTTTTCATGCTGGTTCTGATCCTCGGGATCACCGGGGCTTCGGTGGATCTCATGCGATCCGAGGCGATCAGGGCCACCATGCAGACGACCATGGACCGTGCCGTTCTTGCGGCGGCTAGACCTCGATCAGCAGCAGCCCCCCGAAGACGTCGTGACCGATTACATGACCAAGGCGGGCCTCGGCGATGTGGTTGCCAGCATCTCGACGGACAGCGGGTTGAACTTCCGGACGGTCGAGGCCTCGGGCAAAGTCGACATGAGCACCCTGTTCCTTAAGTTGTCGGGCATCGACGTTCTGACGGCCCCCGCCTTCGCGGTTGCGGAAGAGAAGATCGCCAACGTCGAGATTTCTCTGGTGCTCGATATCTCGGGCTCGATGCGCAACAACGGGCGCATGGACAACATGCGCCCCGCGGCGCAGGCCTTTGTCGAAAAGGTGATGTCGGAAGAAAGCAACGGCGTCACGACACTGAACCTGGTGCCTTTTGCGGGCTCGGTGAACCCGGGCGACATCCTGTTCGACTACTTCCGCGGCGAGCGCCCGAAGATCAACGAGAACAACGGCTGGGGCAACGGCGATCAGGACGCGCCCGGCGGTTCCCTGTGCAACAACAACGCCGAGAACTACGACGAGGGGCAGGCCGATCCGTCGTGCACGGATGGCTCGACCGAGACGGCGACCCCGGGCAGCGACCCGATCCCGGGCGGCAAGTTCTCGCCACGGGGGCAGGCGATTTCCAACATCGTCTGGTACTTCGATACGGACGATGACGGCATCTACGATGTCGCGCATAAGATCGAGGATTTCCCGGACAGCGCCTCGCGCGACGCGGACGACTTCCTTGGCGCCGTGCCCTTCCTGATCTCGCGGGACAGCGACCTGTCCGACAAGGACCAGTTTCTCGGCGCCTCGATCAAGGGTGGCCGGCAGAAGACCCTCTACTTTCAGGTGAAGGGCGACCAGAACGGTCCCGAAGCGGACCTTGGTCCGACCAAGAACAAGGGCCGGATCCCCGGCAACACCTACAGCTACGGCGAGGTCGATTTCACGCACTGGAACGGCGTCTACGAAGAGCCGAGCCCCGGCACCGAGGATGCCGCCGATCCCGACTACCAGTCGGAGGATCCCGATGTCCCGCAGGGGCAGCAGAAGAAGCAGCAGAACGTCAACATGCCGTCCTCCTGCATCGAAATCTATGCCGACGAGTTCGACACGACCCAGATGCCCTTGTCCGACGACTACATCCCGCATTTCAACTTCTGGCCCTACGATCAGGACGTCATGGATTGGGGCTGGTGCCCCGGAGAGGATACCGCGGTGCAGTATTATTCCTCGGACCGCCAGCACCTCGTCGATTTCATCGGACAGATGCGCATGCATGACGGCACCGGGCTACAGTACGGCATGAAATACGCCCTCGCGCTGCTCGATCCCGAGAACCGCGACGAGCTGAGCCACCTGATCGCGAACGGGCTTGTCGATCCCAGCTTCGAAGGGCGCCCGATCGACTGGCACGACCAGGAGACGGAAAAATACGTGGTGCTGATGACGGACGGCGAAACCACCGAGCAGTATCGCCCGAACGACCCCAAGGCCTCGATCAACGGTGAGGTGGCCCTGCAGACGCAGGGGAGCGGAAGCTACTACCTGATGTCCCCCAAGTCGACCAATGTCTCCAACCTTCAGAAGCAATGCGCGCTGGCGAAGGAACGGGGTGTCACCGTGTTCACCATTGCCTTCGAAACCAACGATGCGGGGGCGGAAGACATGCGCCGCTGTGCGTCCTCCGACAGCCATTTCTTCCGGGTAAACGGTTCCGAGATTTCAGACGCATTCGACACTGTCGCTCGCCAGATCAATAACCTGAGGTTGATCCAATGATGTCCCGACTGTCCCCGTACCTCACGCGGTTCCGCCGCGAGGAAGACGGCAACGCCACCGTGGAATTCGCCTTCTACTTCACGGTCTTCTTCCTGATCCTCGCCGCCGGAATCGAGATCGCCATCCTGAACCTGCGCCACACCATGCTGGAGCGCGGCGTCGACCTTGCGACGCGGGAAATCCGGCTCTCGACCGGGCATGTGCCCGCCTACAGCGAGGTGAAGGCGGTGATCTGCGCCCAGTCGGTGATGGGCGACTGCGAAGCCAACCTGCGGCTGGAGATGCGTCAGGTCGATCCCCGCAACTTCGACGTCCTGCCGCATGACGCCGACTGTCAGAACGCCGAAGAGACGCCGCGCCCGGTGCGCACGTTCGAGGCCGGGCAGGACAACGAGCTGATGCTCATCCGCGCCTGCCTGAAGTTCAAGCCGATCCTGCCGACCACGGCCCTCGGAAAGGCGCTCACCAAGGACGACGACGGATATTCGCAGTTGATCGTGAATTCCGCCTTCGTCCGAGGAACCGAGGTAACGTGCCATGCTGCGAGTGATTTCATCCCGTCTGGGCCGGTTCGCCCGCCGCGAGGACGGCACCATCGCCGTCGAAACCGTCCTGTGGGTTCCGCTTCTGCTGACCGTGCTGGCCTCGACCTTCTCGCTGCACGACGCGTTCCGCTACAAGAGCCTGAACGTCAAGGCGGCCTACACGATCTCGGACGCCCTGTCGCGCGAGACCGACCCGATCGACTACGCCTATCTGGATGGCATGGTCGACGTGATGGAGTTCCTGACCCGCTCCGACGGCCCCTATTCGCTGCGGGTGACACTGGTGCGCTACAACGATACCGATGACACCTATGTCTCGGAATGGTCCAGGACACGCGGCGCCTTCGACGCGCTCGGCAACCGGGATCTGGAGGACCTCTACGAGAAGCTTCCGAACATGCTGCACAACGAGCGCGTGATCGTCGTCGAGACCGAGACCGAATACAACCCGCCCTTCGCCGTACCCGGGCTGAACGAGGCGCGGCTGTTCTACAACTTCGGCTTCACCCGCCCGCGCTTTGCACCGAAGATCGTCTGGCAGGACTGAGCCGCCTTCCGATCGCGCCGCCGCGTGGCGCCTCGGGGCCGTGATCCCGCAGGACAGGGCCGCTTGACCGGCCCTGTTTCGCGTTCGGGGCCGGGGGCGGACGGATGGCGCTGTGCATGAATTCGCCGATGCGATTGCGGGTGTTGCAGCGCGGCAGGCCGGGCACTAGATCACCGGGGTCTGTTGCCGGAGTACCGATATGTCCCGATTCCTTGCCGCCGCGCTGCTGCTGGCCGCCGCACCCGCGCTTGCCGAAGACTACGACTGCGACCGTGCCGCCGCGGTGGTCATGCAGGCTGTCGAGGGGCGTGTGGCCGGTGCTTCCGAAGCAGAGGCCAGCAAGGCCCTTGTCGCGGAACTGGGCGAGGGCGTGGGCGACCAGCTGGCCGCGTGGGTCTATGCGCTGCCGCCGGAACAGCTGACACCGGCGGTCGGCGAGGCACTGGAAGACGCAGTGCGAGGCGCTCTGACCCGGTCCGGCCCCGGCTGGACACTGGCCCCCATCGGACCATACTAGGAGACATGAGCCTCCCACCCGGATTTCTTGATGAATTGCGCAACCGCACAAGCCTGTCCCACGTGGCCGGGCGCAAGCTGTTGTGGGACAAGCGCAAGTCCAATCCCGGCAAGGGTGACCTCTGGGCGCCCTGTCCCTTTCACCACGAGAAAACCGCGTCTTTTCATGTGGATGACCGCAAGGGCTATTACTATTGTTTCGGCTGCCACGCCAAGGGCGACGCCATCTCTTTCGTGCGCGAGACAGAGAACGTCGGCTTCATGGAGGCGGTCGAGATCCTCGCCGAGGAGGCGGGGATGGAGATGCCCGCCCGCGATCCCAAGGCGCAGGAAAAGGCCGACGAGCGGACCCAGCTGGCCGAGGTGATGGAGCAGGCGGTGCAGTTCTACCGCCTGCAACTGAAGACCCGCGCCGCCGAAGAGGCCCGCGCCTACCTTGCCCGCCGGGGGCTGGACGCCGCCGCGCTGGACCGCTTCGAGATCGGTTTTGCCCCGCCGGGCTGGGAAAGCCTGCGCGAGCACATGGTCGGCAAGGGCGTGTCGCCGGATCTGCTTCTGGCTGCCGGGCTGGTCAAGAAATCCGACAGGGGGCGCGCGCCCTACGATGTCTTCCGCAACCGCATCATGTTCCCGATCCGCGACGGGCGGCGCCGCGCCATCGCCTTCGGCGGGCGGGCGATGGACCCGGACGATCATGCCAAGTACCTGAACTCGCCGGAAACCCTGCTGTTCGACAAGTCCCGCAACCTCTACAACATGGCGCCCGCGCGCGAGGCCTGTGGACGCGGCGGGCGGCTGATCGTGGCCGAGGGCTACATGGACGTGATCGCGCTGTCCGAAGCGGGCTTCGCCTCTTCGGTGGCGCCGCTGGGCACCGCCGTGACCGAGCCGCAGCTGCACCTGATGTGGCGCATGTCCGACGAGCCGGTGATCGCGCTGGACGGCGACAAGGCGGGTCTGCGCGCCGCCTACCGGGTCATCGACCTTGCCCTGCCGCTGATGGAGGCGGGCCAGAGCCTGCGCTTCGCCGTCATGCCAGAGGGCAAGGACCCGGACGACCTGCTGCGCTCGGAGGGGCCCGAGGCGGTGGCCAAGGTGCTGGACGAGGCCATGCCCATGGTCGCGCTGCTCTGGCGGCAAGAGACCGAGGGCAAGGTCTTCGACAGCCCCGAACGCAAGGCGGCGCTGGACAAGTCGCTGCGCGCCCGCATCGCGCAGATCAAGGATCCGGGCCTGCGGCGCCACTACGGCGAGGAAATCAAGGAGCTGCGCTGGCAGCTGTTCCGCGCGCGGCGAGCCGCAGCAACAGCAGGGCGGCGGGCAGGGCCGTCCCTTCCAGAAACGGGCACGGGGCGCGCCGCCGCCACCGCAACCGCCCAGCCCGACCGCCAAGGCGTCGTTCCTCGCCACCGGCGACGAGGCCGCCGAACAGCGGCTGCGCGAGGCGGTGATCCTGGCCGCCGTGCTTTCCGCGCCGGGCATCGCACTGGAGTTCGAGCATCAGCTCGAGGACATGCCCTGCAGCGATCCCGACCATGCCGTCCTGCGCGACGCAATCCTGCGCGCCGCCGCCGATCCCGACCGCATGAATGACGCCGCGATGGAGGCAATCGGGCCCGAGGGGCTTGAAACCCTGCTGGGGGCACGCCATGTGGCTGTGATCCCCTGCATTCGTGCACCCGGCAACCCCGAGACCGCGCGTATGACCGTGGCCGAGGAACTGGCAAAGCTGGAAGCGCGGCGCGGCTGGCAGGCGGAGCTGAAAGAAGCCGAGGAGGATCTGGAGGATCTCGCCGACGAGGCGCTGACCTGGCGCCTGCGCGAAGCCTCTATCGCCCGCGCCCGGGCGGGCAAGCTGAACGACGAGGGCAGCGGAGAATACGAGGTTGCCCCCAACGGGGCGCATCTGGATAGGGATGAGCTGAAGCGGCGTGATTCGCTTTTCGCGTCCATCAAGTTCGAGAAAGGGCGCAAATAGCGTCTTCACGGTGACGAACAGGTAAAGAAAAACGGGTTAGACGGGTGTGCGAGATCACTCAATCGCGGTATTGAGTCAGAATCAATTCGAATCGCCCGCTATCCCGAATCAGGAGAGCCGCATGGCAGCCAAGGACAACGAAGACGCCAAGCCCGATAATGTTCAGGACGACGACGTCAGCCTCGACATGAGCCAGGCGGCAGTCAAGAAGATGATCGCAGAGGCGCGGGAACGCGGCTACATCACCTACGATCAGCTGAACCAGGTGCTTCCGCCGGATCAGGTCTCGTCCGACCAGATCGAGGACGTGATGTCGATGCTCTCGGAAATGGGCATCCAGGTCACCGAAGAGGAAGAGGCCGAGGACGACGACAACAAGGGCACGACCGACCTCGTCGAGACGAAGAAGGCGGGTGAGGTCGCGCTGGGTTCCGGCCAGACCGAAAAGCTGGACCGCACCGACGACCCGGTGCGCATGTACCTGCGCGAGATGGGCTCTGTCGAACTGCTCAGCCGCGAGGGCGAGATCGCCATCGCCAAGCGCATCGAGGCCGGTCGCAACACCATGATCCTCGGGCTCTGCGAAAGCCCGCTGACCTTCCGAGGCCATCACGATCTGGCGCGACGAACTTCTGTCCGAGGACATTCTTCTTCGCGACGTGATCGACCTGGAGACCACCTTCGGCAACCAGATGGGCGAGGACGGCGAGCTTGACGAGCCGGTGGTCGCCACCGGCACTGTCGCACCCGCCGCCAAGCCCGCCGAGGGCAACGAACAGGGCCAGCAGGAACTGGACGCCGACGGCAACCCGATCCGCAACGACGACGACGATGACGACGACGAGCAGGCCAACATGTCGCTTGCCGCGATGGAAGCCGCGCTGAAGCCGCGCGTGCTGGAAACGCTCGACCGCATCGCCCGCGACTACGAAGGCCTGGCCGAGATGCAGGATTCGCGTATCAGCGCGACCCTGAACGAGGACGGCTCTTTCGACGCGACCGACGAGGCGATGTACCAGAAGCTGCGGTCCGAGATCGTCGAGCTGGTGAACGGCCTGCACCTGCACAACAACCGCATCGAGGCGCTGATCGACCAGCTTTACGGCATCAACAAGCGCATCATGTCCATCGACTCCGCCATGGTGAAGCTGGCCGACCAGGCCCGCATCAACCGCAAGGAATTCGTCGACGAGTACCGCAACCACGAGCTTGACCCCAACTGGCTGGAGCGTATGGCCGAAAAGCCGGGCCGGGGCTGGCAGATGTTCATCGAACGCTCCTCGGACAAGGTCGAGGAGCTGCGCGCCGACATGGCGCAGGTGGGCCAGTACGTCGGTCTCGACATCTCGGAATTCCGCCGCATCGTCGGGCAGGTCCAGAAGGGCGAGAAGGAGGCCCGGCAGGCCAAGAAGGAAATGGTCGAGGCCAACCTGCGCCTCGTGATCTCCATCGCCAAGAAATACACCAACCGCGGGCTGCAGTTCCTCGACCTCATCCAGGAAGGCAACATCGGCCTGATGAAGGCCGTCGACAAGTTCGAATACCGCCGCGGCTACAAGTTCTCGACCTATGCGACCTGGTGGATCCGTCAGGCCATCACCCGCTCGATCGCCGATCAGGCGCGCACCATCCGCATCCCGGTGCACATGATCGAGACGATCAACAAGCTGGTCCGCACCGGCCGCCAGATGCTGCACGAGATCGAGCCGCGAGCCGACCCCGGAAGAGCTGGCGGAAAAGCTGCAGATGCCGCTGGAAAAGGTCCGCAAGGTGATGAAGATCGCCAAGGAGCCGATCTCTCTCGAAACGCCCATCGGCGACGAGGAAGACAGCCAGCTGGGCGATTTCATCGAGGACAAGAACGCGATCCTGCCGCTGGATTCCGCCATTCAGGAAAACCTGAAGGAAACCACGACCCGCGTGCTGTCGTCGCTGACCCCGCGCGAGGAACGGGTTCTGCGGATGCGCTTCGGCATCGGCATGAACACCGACCACACGCTGGAAGAGGTCGGCCAGCAGTTCAGCGTCACGCGCGAACGGATCCGCCAGATCGAGGCGAAGGCCCTGCGCAAGCTGAAGCACCCCTCGCGGTCGCGCAAGCTGCGCAGCTTCCTCGATCAGTAAGACCGGCGACCCCGAACCCGAAAGACCCCCGGCAGCGCAGGCTTCCGGGGGTTTTTCTTTGCGTTGGCCCACTTGCGATGCCACCACTGCCCCGACAGGAGGACGATTCTTGAAACAGACCCGGTTTAACATCGCGACAGGCGGCGCGGGCCTCTACGAGTTCACGCCCCAGGTCGCGCAATGGGTCGAAGGTTCGGGGCTGCTGACGCTCTTCATCCGCCACACCTCGGCCAGCCTGCTGATCGAGGAGAACGCCGACCCCGAGGTGCAGGCGGACCTGCGCGCCTTCTTCGAGCGTCTGGTGCCGCCCTCGGACGATCCGGCCATGGCCTACCTGACCCATACCTACGAGGGGCCCGACGACATGCCGGCCCATATCAAGGCGGCGCTGCTGCCGGTGTCCCTGTCGATCCCGGTGATCGACGGGCGGCTGGGGCTGGGCAGGTGGCAGGGGATCTACCTGTTCGAACACCGCCGGGCCGCGCACCGCCGCGAGGTTCTGGCCCACCTCGCTTGACGCCACCCGGCAAAGCGCCCAGTGTCGCCCGCGTCGCCGGGTTGGGTATTCCGCCATAGGGTGGGGCGCCCCGGCCTGTTATCCTCGACCGCATGTCGTCTGCTGCTACAAACGCCAAACCCATGACCAAGACACGGATCATATCAGGACGGGCGCTCGGTGCCTGCGCGCTGATGGCGGCGGCCGGTGTGGCGGGGGCCGTGATCGGCCTGCCGGAATACATCGCGCGCACCGCGATCCAGGTTGCCGAAAGCTGCCTTGACGCGCCCGAGGACGAAACCCGCTGCCGCTTTGTCGGCGGGCCGCTGCAGATGGCCGGCGCGCCGGTGTTCCTGGAAAACTTCCACCACGCCTTTCTGCCCACCAGCGCCAAGATCGACTTTCTCGACGCGAAGGGCGAGACTTGGACCGCGCCGCCGCAGACGCTGACCGACGGCGCGACCATTCCACCGATCTTCGCGCCCCTTGTCGGGGATCGCCAAAGCCGCGAATACCTGATGGCCGCAGCCCTGCATGATGCCTATTGCGGCGTCGGCAACGAGGGGCTTGAGACATGGCAGACCCGCCCACGGGAAGAGGTCCACCGCATGTTCTACGAGGCGCTGATCGTCAATGGCACGCCGCCGCAGAAGGCCAAGCTGATGTTCGCGGCGGTCTATCTGGGCGGGCCGCGCTGGGACGATCCCGAGCGTTCGCTGGAGGGCGTGGACGAGGCCGCCCTGATCGAAGAGATGAAATGGTGCCTTGACTGGATCGCGGAAAACAATCCCTCTGCGGACGAGATCGAGGCATGGATGCGCAAGCGCGAAGGGGCGCTGAAGGCCAGCATCGTCGCCGGGCCGGACTATGCCGACACTGCCGACCCGCGCGGACAGTAGATCGCGCCGCGCCCTTGCCTGTCCCGGAATTTCGGCCTCAGCATCTTGCGGCGGCATTTCCCCCTACCCAAGGTCTGGCAGCGGCCCTATAGTGGCTGTGGATAAGTGGGCAAACCTCACGACCAGAGGCAGAGACTAGCAGACAAAAACGAGGGGGACGGCCCATGCGCTGCCCGTTTTGCGGTAATATCGACACCCAGGTGAAGGACTCGCGGCCCGCCGAGGATCACGTTTCGATCCGCCGGCGCCGGTTCTGCCCGGCCTGTGGCGGGCGCTTCACCACCTATGAACGTGTGCAGTTGCGCGATCTCGTGGTGATCAAGACCAATGGCCGGCGCGAGGATTTCGACCGCGACAAGATGGAACGCTCCATCCGCATCGCACTGCAAAAGCGCCCCATCGATCCCGAGCGCATCGACCAGATGATTTCCGGCATCGTCCGGCGGCTGGAGTCGATGGGTGAAACGGACATTCCCTCGAAGATGATCGGCGAGATCGTGATGGAGACGCTGGCCCGCATCGACACCGTCGCCTACGTCCGATTTGCTAGTGTTTACAAGAACTTCCAGGCCGCCGACGATTTCGACAAGTTCGTGTCAGAGCTGCGGCCCGAGGGCCGGGCAGAGAAGTGACCGTCGCGGACACCCGCCATATGGCGCATGCGCTGGCGCTCGGGCGCCGGGGCATGGGGCAGTGCTGGCCCAATCCCGCCGTCGGCTGCGTGATCGTCAAGGCGGGCCGCGTGGTGGGGCGCGGCTGGACGGCGCCGGGCGGGCGGCCCCATGCCGAACCGCAGGCCACTGGCCCAGGCCGGAGAGGCCGCGCGCGGCGCCACCGCCTATGTCTCTTTGGAACCCTGCTCGCATCACGGCCAGACCCCGCCCTGCACGCAGGCGCTGATAACCGCCGGCGTGGCGCGGGTTGTCGCGGCGGTGCCGGACACCGATCCGCGCGTCTCGGGGAAGGGCTTCGCGGCGCTGCGCGCGGCGGGCATCGCGGTGACGACCGGCGTCCTGACCGAAGAGGCGCTGCGCGATCACGCCGGATTTTTCCTGCGCGTCGCGCAGGGCCGCCCCCAGGTGACGCTGAAGCTGGCCCTGACACTGGACGGGCGCATTGCCACCGCCTCGGGCGAAAGCCGCTGGATCACCGGACCCTCGGCGCGCCGGGCGGTTCACGGGCTGCGGGCCAGCCACGATGCGGTGATGGTAGGCGCCGGAACGGCACGGGCCGACGATCCGCAGCTGACGGTGCGCGGCTTTGGCGAACGCCGCCAGCCGGTGCGTGTCGTGGTCTCGCGTCAGATCGACCTGCCGCTGATGTCGCAGCTGGCGCAGACCGCGCGCGCGGTGCCGGTCTGGCTGTGTCACGGCCCCGACACCCGCGCTGGACTGGCGCAGACCTGGACCGGGCTGGGCGCGCGGCTGATCTCTTGCCCGGTCGAGGCCGGGCGAGTCGATCCCGTGGCGCTGCTGCAGGCGCTGGGTCGCGAGGGGTTGACCCGGGTCTTCTGCGAGGGCGGTGGGCAGCTGGCCGCATCGCTGCTCTCGGCCGATCTGGTGGACGAGCTGCACGTCTTCACCGCGGGCCTCGTGCTGGGTGCGGAAGGCCATCCCGGGGTCGGCGCCATGGGCATCCCGTCGCTGGCCGTGGCGCCCCGATTGCAGCTTGTGGATGTCGTAACGGAAGGCAGCGATATCCACCACGTCTGGCGGCGGGACGAGGCTGCCTAGTTTCCCTTTGGTCAACGTGGGTTAGGCGCGCCTGTTCAGGTGTTCTCAAAGGCCTTTCCGGCCTGTGGATAAACCTGAAAACAACTTATTCGTCAGGCGGATGGACGGATTGCCTTGCGGAGCACCTCAGCCGCGCCACAGATGGCTGTAGCTGGCAAAGAGCCCCTGCAGCTTCGACAGGCTTCGATTGGGGATCCCGGCTGAGGGCAAAGAGCCGTCCTGAACACGGTCGATGACCACCTCGATGGCGCAGGCTTGCCCGGTGACCGGATCGAAGTAGCGCGGGTAGTCGATCAGCACGGCATGCGCCAGCGCGGCAAGATCCGGGCGCGGCCCGCCCAGCCGCCGGGCGGGAACCGGGCCCAGGTCGCGGCTCAGGCCCCAGCCCGCGTAGAAGGGCGCGCCGAAGGTCGTCACCCGACAGCCGCGCAACAGTGCCTCGAACCCGGTCAGGGAGGTCATCGTCCAGACCTCCTGCACCTCGGGCAGAAGGGCGCCGATATTGACATTTTCCAACAAGACATCGGCCCATTCCCCGGGGTTTGGCACCGCGCCCTTGCGCAAACCCGCTTCGACGTCGGGGTGGGGTTTCCACAGGATGACCGCGTCTGGGTTGGCCTCACGGGTGCGGCGCAAAAGGTCGGCGTTGCGGTACAGATCGGGGCTGCCGCGCAGGATCGAGGCGTCGTCCTCGACCTGCCCGGGCACAAGAATGCGGTGTCCGGCGGGCAGGGTGGGGAGATCGCCGGAAAGGTTGTATTTGGACAAGGCGGAGGCCAGAAGGCGCTGTATAACTCTGTGAATACGTTCGATTTGGTCCGGTCGGATGGCGTTGCTGCGTCGCCGGATATGGCTTTCCAGGTCCGAGGGGCGGCTGGGATCGTAGTAAATGCCCCGCTCGTCCAGCACCAGTGAAAGCGGCGGCGTCAGCCGGGCGCCCAGGCCCCGGGACCGCAGGAAGCCGTCCTCGACCCGCAGGGTGTCGTCCGCCGCTTTCGAGGCCCGAGGCCATGTGGCGGCGGTAGGTCGTGGCGGCAAGGGCGCGCGCCTTCTCCACATCATCTTCGAAGCGCATCCGCACTGGACTGGCCGAAGATCTTTTGCAGATGCGGTCTTTTCCACAGGCGCATCCCGGAGGCGACCCAGCCGCGCCGGTCCTCGCGCCAGGCCCGGCTTTGTGCCTCCAGCGCGCCCAGCACGTCCTCCAGCGCGCAGAGGCGATCCCGATGCGGATCGAACCAGCGCGGATAGAGGATCATGGCGGCGGCAAAGAGCTGCGCCTTGGTCAGGCGCCGCCTGCGGCGGGGCAGGGTCTCTTCGTCGGCGGTCAGGTCCCAGCCCGCATAGAAGGGCGTGCCGAAGACGCGCGGCCTGTGCCCGGCAAGGATTGCCTCGAAGCCCATCTGCGAGGATACCGTGTAGACGCGCGTCGCACCGTCCAGCAGCAGCCAGGGCGACAGCGACCCGTCGTAAAGCTGCACGCTGTCGCCGCAATCGTCGGGGCCGAAATGGCCGGGGCGAAAGCCCGCCCCGGTTTCCGGGTGGGTTTTCAGAAGGATGCGCGCGCCGGGGTTTTCCTCGCGCGCGACGAAGAGCATTTCCAGAAAGCGCGCGCGGTCGGCGCGGCTGGCGGTGACAGAGGCATCGCCGCGTGTCTGATCGACGACCAGCACGTAGCCGGGGGCCGGGGGCTCTGCATCCGTGATGGTGGCGCTGTACTTGCTCAGATGCGCCTCTTGCATGCGCGCCATGGCGCCGCGTGCGCGGTCCAGAAGCGCCGTGTCGTCAAGGGGATGGGTGTTCAGGAGGTCTTCGAGATCGGAGGGCGCGCGCCCGTCGAAATGCACACCCGTCCGGTCGATCAGCAGGCCCATTGGCGGTTCGCCGGCTCGCCCGGGGTGAAGCGAGCGCAGGAAGGCATCCTCGACCCGGACCAGCCCGGCCCCGGTGCGGGCGGCCATGGCCTCGCCGCGATGGGCATAGGGCGACTGGCCCCAGACGCCGACGAAATCCCCCGCCGAAGGCCGCCCAAGCGCCAGTCGCCAGCCGTCCAGGGCCAGGATGCGGCGCAGGCGCCGGACCCGGAAACCCGCGTTGTAGACGAAAAGACGCCGGGAGATCTCTCTCCCGGCGCTGGCCTGTCCCTCGTTATCGTTGTTCAAGGCCGTCAGCTGCCCCCGGCGCCGCCGAATGTTTCGGCTGCCGAGGTGATGGTGGTCACGGCGCCCAGCGTGCCGGTCAGGGCGGCAATCGTCTTGTTCCACTGGGTGAAGGGCGCCTCTGTCACGTAAAGCGTGTCCTGATCGCGGATGACGAAGTCGCGCGCCATGAACATGCCGTTGGGCTGCGTCAGGTCCAGCACGTAGACCATGCGCTGCGCGCCGATCAGGTCGTCGCGGCCCAGCACCTGATTGGCGATCTCGGCGGGCTCGTTGCGGAAGACGAAGACGCCGGTCGGGTCGGCGGCGGTGGCGGTCAGGCCACCGACCTGCGCAATGGCCTCGATCGCGGAAATCGACTCGGACTCGAAGGGCACGCGGGCACTGGGCGCCGGTCGCCCCCAGCGCGGTGAAGGCGCGGGTGTCCTGTTCCACCAGGATGCGGTCGCCGCCGCGCAGCGCGATGTCGAACTGCGGGTTGTCGTAGAGGTCACTGGAACCAGATCTTGCTCTTGGCATTGCCGCGCAGCACGGTGATCTGCGCGATCTCGGGCTCGATGGTCACGCCACCGGCGCGGGCCAGCATGGCCGACAGCGTGCGCGTGGGCCGTTCGATGGCATAGATGCCCTGACCGCCGACGGCACCGACAAGGCTGACGGTCGATCCGTCGCCCGCCACCCGGCGCACCTGCACCTGCGGGTCGGGCGTCTGGTCCTGCAGTTTCTCGGTGATGATCTGGCGAACGCGCTCGGGCGTGTTGCCCGCGGCGCGGATACGGCCCGCGTAGGGCACGAAGATGAAGCCCGAGCCGTCGACCTGCACCTCTTCCAGCGCGGTGGCATTGCCGCCCGAGGGCACCAGCAGGCCGTCGTCGACGTTTTCCCAGATCGTCAGACCCAGCGTGTCGCCGGGGCGGATGGTGTCGGACCCGACGACGCCGGCGTTCAGAAAGTCCTCGGTAAAGCCAAGCGCGGGGGTCAGGGCGGTGACGCGGGTCACACGGTCGTTGATGGCGATGATGAAGGCGTCACCCTCGCGCTGGACGGAACCGGCGTAGATTTCGCGCTTGTTGGGGCCAACGCGGGGCAGGCCGCAAGATGCCAGAATCGACACCGCGGCCAGCAGGGCGACGGACCGCGCCCACCGGGAGGGGGAGTGTTTCACTGCTCGGTCTCCTCGACCTGTATTGTTCTGCCTCGATATTTTTCCCCGACCCTGACAGAGGGCGGGTTCAAAAGCCAGTCTTGCGGGGCTGCGGTCCTAGCGCACAACGCGCAACTGTTGCCGTGGCGCCGCGGTCCCGCGCGAAAGTGCATCGTAGGGATCGTCGGGCACAAGCATCATGTCGACCACCTGCCGCAACAGCTGGCGCCGCCCGCGGGCAGAGTAGAACCCGCCGGGAAGTTGAGAGGTTTCAAGCAGATAGCGGCGATAGTCCTTGTAGGCCTTATTGTCGGGACGCGTGGGCTGGGCGAAAAACTCTGGCAGCGGCTGGGTCGAGACGAACTCTGGCTTGGCATAGACCGCGTTGCCGAAGACTTTCAGCGGAATGCCGCGCCAAAGCACCTGCTGCGCGGCGGTGGAGTTCACCGTCACCGCGCTGCGGGCGTCGTTCAGCAGCTGCGCCAGCTTGCCGCCGCGCACGTAATGCACGCGGTCGGCGACGCCCAGCCTGCGCGCGGCGGCCCGGATCGCGCCGCGCACATTGGCGCGGTCGTCCTCCAGCGGGTGGGCCTTGAAGACAAGGTGGTGGTGGCCCGGCGCGCCCTCAGCAAAGCCCTCGATCACCATGGTCAGGAACTCGGGCATGGTGCCGAAGGGGGAATGTTTCTGGAACGAGGTCGTGTTCCAGCTGCATCAGCGCAAGGTGATAGGGGAAGCCGCCCAGCCGGATGCGCTGGGTCGCCAGCACCCGTCCCGCCCATGTCCAGGGCATCAGCAGCAGTCGTTTCAGGTACAGGGCGAATTCCTGCACCACGGTCAGCGAGCGGTGCGGTCGGAAGTTGCGGTAATCGCCGTTCCGGAACATCACGAACCAGTGGTAGAGCGCGCCGTAAAAGATGTGTTGCCGCATGTCGCCCCAGTGGCCCGGGGGCAGGGGGGCCTCCATGTCCGACAGTTCCAGCGCGCGGCGCATGTCGGCGACGCTCATGTCCATCAGGCGCGAATGGCCGTTCGAGCCGCCGCGCTCGTAGGTGACCCAGTAGGGCCGCATGTAACCCTCTTCGAAGACATGCACCGTCAGGCCCCGGGCGCGCGCCTCTTCCACCGCCTGCGCGTGGATCGGGCGGACATCGCCGTAAAGCACGATGTCGGTGACCTGCTTTTCGGCCAGGAGGTCGGTGAACCATGCGCGCCACTCAGCCTGCGTGCCGCGATAGGGCAGGTAGCTTTTCGGGTGGAACCAGAAGGCGCGGTCACCGGCGTTGAAACCGACGCGCCAGACCTGCGCGCCGGTGCGGCGCAGCATCGCGCCGAGCCGGTTGAAGAACGGCCCGTGCGGTCCCTGCAGGAACAGGAAAACGCGTTTCTCTCCGGTTGCGTAACTCATGGTGTCGAATTAATGCCTTGTGCTGCGCATCAATCCTAGCGGTCGATATCGGCGAAACTATGGCCGGACCGCCAATCGAGGGGCAAGGCCTATGTTCACCGGAATCGTAACCGACATGGGAGAGATCCGCACGCTGGACAAGCGCGGCGATCTCCGGGCAAGGATCGCGACGGGCTATGATACCGCGACGATCGACATGGGCGCCTCGATTGCCTGTGACGGCGTCTGCCTGACGGTCGTGGATCTGGGGCCGGACTGGTTCGACATGGATGTCAGCGCCGAAACCCTGTCCAAGACCAACCTCGAAAGCTGGGCTCCGGGGCGCCGGGTCAACCTTGAACGGGCGCTGAAGGTCGGCGACGAGCTGGGCGGGCACATCGTCTCGGGGCATGTGGACGGCGTCGCGGTGGTCACGGCCATGGCCGAGGAAGGCGACAGCACCCGCGTGACGCTGGAGGCCCCCAAGGAGCTGGCCCGCTTCATCGCGCCCAAGGGGTCGGTTGCCCTGAACGGCACATCGCTGACGGTGAACGAGGTCGACGGCTGTTCCTTCGGGATCAACTTCATTCCGCACACCAAGGCGGTGACGACATGGGGGCAGGTCGCGGTGGGCGACCGCGTGAACCCGGAAATCGACACGCTGGCGCGCTACGTCGCGCGGCTGGCAGAGATGTCCTGAGAGCGGGCGGCGGGGGCGGCGGTGGCAGCCCCTGTCCCATCCACTTCGGCGCGGCCTTGGCGGATCAGTCCGCCCGCGGCGCCCTTGCCCTGAGGGCCGCAAGGCCCAGGTGCAGAGCCAGACCGGCGGCGTAGCAGATGCCCAGAAACAGCAGCCCCGCACCCTGACCTCCGGCGGACAGGACCGCCAGCAGGATCGGCGTGCCGGCGAGGTTGCCCAGGTTGCCCATCTGCGCCACCGCCCCGTTCGACAGCGCGCGCTCTCGTGGGTCGTCCACCAGCTGCGGGATGGCGGCGAAGCTGCCCGCCTGTGCCAGCGAGAGCACGGCGAAGAGCGCGATCCACAACAGCGCCGACCCGGGCGCCATGGCCAGCAGGGCGACCACGCAGGCGGACAGGCCGAAACCGGCCATGACCACCTGCACCCCGGGCACATACCGCAGCAGCTGCGCGACCAGCGTCAGCGACAGCACGATCCCGGCCAGCGGAAGCACCGTCGCCAGCCATGGCGCGCCCGGCGCCAGCCGCGGCAGCAGCGTCAGCGCAGAGACGAAGGTCAGCGTGTAGCACAGCCACCCCAGCGCCGGGGCGGCCATGGTCGGCGAGCGGTAGACCTCTGCATGGCGGCGCAGGATCAGGCCGAGGCTGAAGGGCTCGGGCGGCGGCGCGATCATGCGGCGCGGGATCATCGCGGCCACCCCCGCCGCCACGGCCAGCATCCATGCGGCCTGCAAGAGGATCGGGGCGGCGGGGCCATGGGTCTGGGCCAGCGGCGTGCCGAACCATGCAAAAAGCGCGAAGCCGGTGCCGAAGAAGGTGGACCACAGCGCCATCGCCACCGGGCGCTGCCGGTCGTCGGTGATCTCGGCGATCAGCGTCGGCGCCGCGACGACGATGGCAAGGTGAGAGGCGCCCTCGATCAGGCGCGAGGCCATGAACAGCGGCATGGCGGGCAGCAGCGCCTGCACAAGGCTCATGCCCGCGCCCAGCAGAAGCCCCGCCAGCAGCATCCTGCGGAAACCCAGCCGCGCCACGATCATGCCTGCCAGCAGCCCCAGCGCGACCCCAAGGAAGGAGATCAGCGAGACCGCAAGGCCCAGCCCCGCGCCAGCCTCGGGGTAGGCCTGTTCCAGCGCGGTGAACCCGGCGGCCAGCTTGGCGAATTGCGCCGCCGCGCCGAGGCCTGCGGCATAGAGAAGAGCCACAAGGCCCCGGGGTCCGGTTCTGATTGACATGCTGCCTCGCGCCGCGGTTGCGCGGACCATGTGCCGCCCGGGCGCCGGGTGCAAGGGTGCGATCCCTGTTGCGGCGCGGTCCTGTCCGTCCGTGTCAGGGCCGCCGCCCGCCGGCTACTCGGCGGGCTGGAAGCCCATGATCAGCTGCCGCAGCCCGATGGCCGCGCCCGCGAAGATCGCCAGGAAGGTGACCGGGGCGGACAGCGCCAGCACCGAGAAGGCCGACAGGCCCTGACCGATGGAACATCCCAGCGCCGTCACCGCGCCCGCGCCCATCAGCGCCGCGCCGAAGATCTGGCGGCGCAGCTCGCGCGGGTCCTCGCAGGCCTCCCAGCGGAAGTGCCCCTTGATCAGCGACCCAAGGCAGGCCCCGGTCCAGACCCCGGCAATCGAGCCGACGGCAAAGCTGAGCGGCGCGCGCCGAGCCGGTCATGAACCACAGGATCGTCTCGCCCATCGGTGCCGAGAAGCTGTGCGAGACAACGGGCAAGGCCTCGAAAGAGCGGGCGGCGACCCAGGAGGTCCCGGCCCAGCCCGCCACGATGCCAAGCCCCACCACCGCGCCCCAGAGGATCGCCGAGGGCTTCTGCCACAGCGGGCGCGAGGCCAGCGAAAACAGCAGCAGCAGACCGCCCAGCGTCATGCCGATCGGCACCGTGGGCAGCCCGGTCAGCAGGCCAAGCCGATGCGCGATGCCCGGCGGCGGATCAGAGGTGACATCGGCCTGTTCGAACAGCATGTCGCGCAGCGGCGCCAGCGGCCCGGCCAGCACCACGAAGGCCGAGACCCCCATGACCAGCACGATGACAAAGCTGCGCAGGTCGCCGCCGCCCAGCCGGGCCAGCGCGCCGTAGCCGCAATTGCCCGCCAGCGCCATGCCGTAGCCGAACATCAGCCCGCCCGCGACCGAAGCAAGGGGCATCCAGCGGATCGACAGGTAATAGGTCTTCGCCCCGTCCAGCAGCCCCGCGCCCATCAGGCCGAAGCTGCCGATGATCGCCAGCCCGACGGCCACGCCCCACATGCGCAGTCGCACCGTCGAGCCGCCGTAGAGCGCATCCTCGATGGCGCCCAGCGTGCAGAAGCGGCCCAGCCGCGCGGCCAGCCCCAGCAGGATGCCGCTGGCCAGACCGATGGCTGCCATGTCGTGAAAATCGGTCCATGGACCCAGCACGCCGTGCCCTCCTCCTGACAGACGCCGCAACCGGACTATGTCGACGCATTCCGCTTTCAGCAAGCGTCGCGATCAATCGTCCTTGCAGAACAACTCGTAGACGCATTCCAGCATCTTGCGCGGCTTGTCGTCGGCGAGGCGGTAGTAGATCGCCTTGCCCTCGCGGCGGGGCACGACCAGCCCTTCCAGCCGCAGGCGCGACAGCTGCTGGCTGACGGCGGCCTGCCGGGCGGACAGCAGCTCTTCGAGTTCCGTCACCGATTTTTCGCCCGAGACGAGGTGGCACAGGATCATCAGCCGCCCTTCGTGGCTGATGGCCTTCAGGAAGGCCGAGGCGCGGGTCGCCTTGTCCACGATCACGTCGAGTTCCGCATCGCTCAGGTCCTTGTCGAGAACCGGAAGCGAGGTCTTCGCAGCGGCCTCGTCAATGCGTTGCTGGGTCATAATCGGTCTTGTCCTGAAGCAGTTTCGAGTAGACGGGCCAGAAGAAATCCTGACCGACATAGCCTTCCATCCGCGCGATCTCTGTGCCGTCGTCGTCGACGAGGATGAAGGTGGGCGTGAACAGCACCGGGCGGGCATAGGTCACGCCCTCGGGCGGGCCCCTGTGCAGGTCGGCCCGGACCAGCGGCGCAAAGCGGCCCTCGGCGGTCTTGGGGTAGGCGGGGGCGATCTCGTCGTCCCAGGCGGCGCAATAGGCGCATCCGGCTTGCTCGACCATCACCAGGCGCAGGTCACCAGCCAAGGCGGGCAGGGCCAGCCAGGCAGCCGCGAGGGCACCGCAGACGGACGGGATCAACTTCATCGCAACACCGATTGACGTTCTGTCCTCGAACTACTTAATCTGAATATGTGAATTCTACAAGGAAAGGCGCCCCCCTTGCTCGATATTTCCTTCGCAGGTGCGGCCATTGCCGGACTTCTCAGCTTTTTTACGCCCTGCATCCTGCCGATGGTGCCCTTTTACCTGTGCTACATGGCCGGGATCTCGATGTCGGAACTGCGCGCGGACGAGGGCATCGCGCCGGGCGCCCAGCGGCGGCTGATTCTCTCGGCGCTGTTCTTTGCCGCGGGGGTGACGACGATCTTCGTGCTGCTGGGCATGGGCGCGACGGCGGTCGGGCAGGCCTTCGCCACCTGGATGGACGAGCTGCAATGGGTCGCGGCGGCGATCCTGACGGTCTTCGGCCTGCATTTCCTTGGCGTCATCCGCATCGGGTTCCTCTACCGGGAGGCCAAGCTGGAGAGCAAGGCAGAGCCGACGACCGCCCTGGGCGCCTATCTGATGGGCCTTGCCTTCGGCTTTGGCTGGACGCCCTGCGTGGGCCCGGCGCTGGCCTCGATCCTGATGATCGCCAGCGGCATGGGCGACATCTGGCGCGGCGGGCTTCTGCTGCTGGTCTACGGCATCGGCATGACCGCGCCCTTCGTTGTCGCGGCGCTGTTCTCCGGCCCCTTCCTGCGCTGGACGGCGCGCCACCGCGACAAGCTGCAATATGTCGAGAAGGTGATGGGCGCCATGCTCATCGTGTTTGCCATCCTGATCGTGACGGATACGGTGAACGTGATCGGGCAATGGATGCTTGAGACCTTCCCGGCTTGGTCATCCCTGAGTTAAGAGGAGGAAAGGCATGAGACACTGGATCGGCGCGGCGCTGGCCGCCGTGATCGCCCTGCCGCTGGCGGCGGCAGAGATGGGCGACGACGGGCTGTTCAAAAGCCCGTGGATGCGCGACACCTTCAAGGACCTGCGCGAGGATCTCGACGAGGCGAATGCCGAGGGCAAGCGGCTTGTCCTGCTGTTCGAACAGCGCGGCTGCATCTACTGTCGGCAGATGCACGAGGAGGTCTTCACCGACCCGATGGTCTCGGACTACATCGACGAAAACTACTTCGTCGTGCAGCTGAACCTGCATGGGGATATCGAGGTGACCGACTTCGACGGGGAATCGCTGTCCGAGAAGGACATGGCGCGCAAGTGGAACATCCTTTTCACGCCGACGATGATGTTCCTGCCCGAAGAGGTGGATGCCGAGGCGACGGCGCCGCAGGCGGCCGTGGCGGTGATGCCGGGCGCCTTCGGCAAGGGCACGACCATCGACATGCTCACCTGGGTCCAGGAAAAGCGCTATGAGCTTGACGGGGACGAGGATTTCCAGCGCTATCATGCGCGACGGATCCAGGAGCGGGACAACGGGAAGACCGATTGAGACCGATCCGAAGGCCTCAATAATTCACATCCGTGAATTTGTTGTTGCGTGACCGGGGGGCGGTGTTCTACGGTATGCAGCAGCCGATGCGAGCCAAGGCCCCCGTCGAGGGTCCGCAAGCCTAGGGAGGGAACATGAAGCTTACAGCACTGACAGCGGCGCTGGCACTGACCGCCGGAGCGGTCTGGGCGCAGGACGTCGCGCCGACCGACGTATCCTACAGCGAATACGGAGAGGTGGCGACGCCCCTGACCGCGGAAGCGGGCGATGCGGAACGCGGGATGCAGGTCTTCTCGCAGCGGTCGCAGGGCAACTGCGTGGCCTGCCACGTGGTCGAGCAGTACCCGGACATCGCCTTTCAGGGAGAGGTCGGCCCGCCGCTTTCGGGCGTCGGCGGTTACCGCTCTGCCGAGGAACTGCGCGGCATCGTGGCCAATGCCAAGATGACCTTCCCCGACACGGTCATGCCGGCCTTCTACAAGACCACGGGCTTCATCCGCCCGGGCGATGCCTACACCGGCAAGGCCGCATCCGGAGACCTTCCGCCGATCCTGTCGGCACAACAGATCGAAGACGTTGTCGCTTTCCTGCTGACGCTGCAGGAAGGCTGACACCCACCGCATAGGAGAACCCAAATGGACTTCACGAGACGTGAGACCCTCGGCCATGGGGAGCGCCGCCGTCGTCACGGCGCTGCTGCCCCTGCGGGCCTTCGCACAGGCCGACCCGGACGCCGAGGCGGTGGGCACGCCGGACGAGTTTCTCGCCGGTGCCAGCGCGGGCGAGGGCGACCTGACCCTGACCGCGCCCGAGATCGCCGAGAACGGCAACACCGTGCCGATCGCCTTCGACGCGCCCGGCGCGGTCGAGGTGCGGATCTTCGCGCTTGGCAACCCGACGCCCGGTGTCGGCACCTTCCGCTTCGGCCCGCTGGCCGGGTCGCGCGCGGCGTCGACCCGCATCCGTCTGGCCGGAACGCAGGACGTGCAGGCCATCGCCAAGATGGAAGACGGCAGCTACGTCACGGCCACGAAAACGGTCAAGGTCACCATCGGCGGCTGCGGCGGCTGAGTAGAGGAGTACGACAATATGGCATCCGGAGTTAAACCCCGCGTCAAGGTTCCCTCGTCGGCCTCTGCCGGTGATGTGATCACGATCAAGACGCTGATCTCTCACCCGATGGAATCGGGCCAGCGCAAGGACGGCGACGGCAACCTGATCCCGCGCTCGATCATCAACCGCTTCACCTGTGACTTCAACGGGCAGAACGTGATCGACGTGGTCATGGCGCCGTCGATCTCGACCAACCCCTACTTCGAATTCGAAGCCACGGTTCCCGAGGCCGGCGAGTTCAAGTTCACCTGGTACGACGACGATGGCGACGTCTACGAGGAAGTGAAGCCGATCTCCGTCTAGGAACAGCCGTCTGCCCCGCCATCCGCGCGGGGCAGATCAGCCATAAGGGAGGGATAACCTATGAAAATCAAGGCATTGACGGCAGTGGCCGCATTGCTTGCCGCGCCCGTGGTCCTGGCCGGTGGCGCCGACGACGACGTTCTGACGATCGACGGGCAGGAGATGGTCTCGAAGACCGCCGCGGCTCGAACACATGGCCGAGACCGGGATCGACGAGGTCGTGTCCGGCTGGCACTTCCGCACCGACGAGACCCAGTGCGCTGGAAATGGACACCTTCGACAACCCGGCGATGATCTTCGTCGACCAGGCCATCGACATGTGGGGCACGGTCGAGGGCGAGGCCGGTGAAAGCTGCGCCTCGTGCCACGGCGATGTCGACACCTTCAAGGGCCTGTCGACGCAGATGCCGAAGGTCGACGCGGACGGCAATCTCGTGGTCATGGAAGATCTCGTGAACACCTGCCGCACCGACCGGATGCAGGCCGAGGCCTGGAAATGGTCCGGCGGCGAGATGCAGGCCATGGTGTCGCTGATCGGCCACCAGTCGCTTGGCATGCCGATGAACGTGGCCATCGACGGCCCCGCCGCCCCCTTCTGGGAGCAGGGCAAAGAGATGTATTACACGCGGTACGGCCAGCTGGAACTGTCCTGCGCCAATTGCCACGAAGAGAACTACGGCAACTACATCCGCGCCGATCACCTGTCGCAGGGCCAGACCAACGGTTTCCCGACCTACCGTCTGAAACAGGCCAAGCTGATCTCGAAGCACAACCGCTTCCGGGGCTGCATCCGCGACACCCGGGCGGAAACCTTCGCCGAAGGATCCGACGAGTTCCGCGCGCTGGAACTGTATGTCGCCTCGCGCGGCAATGGCCTCAGCGTCGAGACCCCGGCGGTCCGCCAGTAATCCCGGTGCCCCGCGCCGGTTCGCTGGCGCGGGGTTTCCCGACAGAAACCCATGCACACATGCGCATGTGTGTCCTGAGATAGAAAGCCTCCCTCCCATGATCTCGAGACGCGATTTCCTGCAGGTGTCCATGGCGGCCTCGGCGCTGTACGGCGCTTCCGGTTTTGGCCGCTGGTCCCGTCTGGCCGCCCAGCAGGCGCTGACGCAGGACCAGCTTCTGCAATTCGACACCTACGGCAATGTCAGCCTGATCCACGTCACCGACATCCACGCCCAGCTTGTGCCGATCCGCTTCCGCGAGCCGTCGGTCAATATCGGCGTCGGCCCGAACCGGGGTGAGGTGCCGCATGTCACCGGCGCCGACTTCCGCCGCCTCTACGGCATCGAGGACGGCTCGCCCTCGCACTACGCCCTGTCCTCGGGCGATTTCGCGGCGCTGGCGCAGGCCTATGGCCGCGTCGGCGGGCTGGACCGCGTGTCCACGGTGGTCAACGCCATCCGTGCTGACCGCCCCGACGCGCTGCTGCTGGACGGCGGCGACACATGGCACGGCTCTTACACCTGCTACCACAGCGAGGGGCAGGACATGGTGAATGCCATGAACGGGCTGAAGCCCGACGCCATGACCTTCCACTGGGAATTCACGCTGGGCTCTGACCGCGTTCAGGAACTGGTGGAGGGCCTGCCCTTCGCCGCCCTTGGCCAGAACATCTTCGACGCCGAGTGGGACGAGCCCGCCGAGCTGTTCAAGCCCTACAAGTTCTTCGAGCGCGGCGGCGTGAAGATCGCCGTGATCGGGCAGGCCTTCCCCTACATGCCCATCGCCAACCCGCGCTGGATGTTCCCGGAATACAGCTTTGGCATCCGCGACGAGAACATGCAGGCCATGGTCGACGAGGTCCGCGCGGCGGGCGCCGAGCTGGTCGTCTGCCTGTCGCACAACGGCTTCGACGTGGACAAGAAGATGGCCTCGGTCGTGACCGGCATCGACGTGATCCTCTCGGGCCACACCCATGACGCGCTGCCGGAACCGGTGCAGGTGGGGCAGACCTTCATCGTGGCCTCGGGGTCCAACGGCAAGTTCGTCAGCCGCGTTGATCTGGACGTGCGCGACGGGGCGATGATGGGCATCCGCCACAAGCTGATCCCGATCTTCTCGGATGTCATCGCCCCCGATCCGGTGATGACCAAGCTGATCGAGGAACAGCGCGCCCCCCACATGGACGCGCTGACCGAAGTCATCGGCACCACCGAAGAGCTGCTGTATCGCCGTGGCAACTTCAACGGCACATGGGACGACCTGATCTGCAACGCGCTGATCTCGGAACGCGAGGCCGACATCGCGCTCAGCCCCGGCGTGCGCTGGGGGCCAAGCCTGATCCCGGGCGATCCGATCACCCGCGAGGACATCTGGGGCGTCACCTCGATGTCCTACGGCGAGGCCTATCGCAGCGAGATGACCGGCGAGTTCCTCAAGGTCGTTCTGGAAGACGTGGCCGACAACATCTTCAACCCCGATCCCTATTACCAGCAGGGAGGCGACATGGTGCGCGTCGGTGGCATGGGCTACCGCATCGACGTGACCAAGCCGCAGGGCGAGCGCATCAGCGACATGACGCTGCTGAAGACCGGCGAGGCCATCGACCCGGCGAAATCCTACGTCGTCGCGGGCTGGGCCTCGGTCAACGAGGGCACCGAGGGCCCGATGATCTGGGACGTGGTCGAGGATCACATCCGCAAGCAGGGTACCGTGACCCTGGACCCGAACAACTCCGTCGAGGTGGTGGGCGCGTAAGCGCCCCCGCCGCACATTTTTCACCATCCCATTCACATAGATGAATGGCATGATGCGAAAGGACGCCAGATGAACAAGGACAAGACAGGCCCCTCGCGCCGCCAGTTCCTGACCAGCGCCGCCGCGATGGGGGCGGGGGCCGTGGCCGCCACAGGCGCCCGCGCCGCCGGGCCGGACCCGCTGATCACCGAGGTCCAGCCCTGGGCCCGGGGCTTTGGCGACGGGGTGGACGCCACGCGCTACGGGCTGCCGATCCGCTTCGAGGAGGACGTGGTCCGCCGCAACGTGGAATGGCTGACCGCCGACACGATTTCCTCGATCAACTTCACGCCGATCCACGCGCTGGACGGCACCATCACCCCGCAGGGCTGCGCCTTCGAACGGCACCACTCGGGTGCCATCGAACTGGCCAAGCAGGACTATCGCCTGATGATCAACGGGCTGGTCGATCAGCCGCTGGTCTTCACCTACGCCGACCTCGAACGCTTCCCGCGCGAGCAGCACGTCTACTTCCTCGAATGCGCGGCGAACACCGGCATGGAGTGGGCGGGCGCGCAGCTGAACGGCGCGCAGTTCACCCACGGCATGATCCACAACATGGAATACACCGGCGTGCCGCTGCGCACCCTGCTGGCCGAGGCCGGTCTGGATGCCGCCGGGGACTTCAAGGACAAATGGGTCTACGTCGAGGGCGCGGATGCCTCTTCGAACGGGCGCTCGATCCCGATGGAAAAGGCCATGGACGACGTGCTGGTGGCATTCAAGGCCAACGGCGAGGCCCTGCGGAAAGAGCACGGCTATCCTGTGCGCCTCGTCGTGCCGGGCTGGGAAGGCAACATGTGGGTCAAGTGGCTGCGCCGGGTCGAGGTCATGGACGGCCCCGTCGAAAGCCGCGAGGAAACCTCGAAATACACCGATGTTCTGGCCGACGGCACCGCGCGCAAATGGACCTGGGTGATGGATGCCAAATCCGTGATCACCTCGCCCAGCCCGCAGGCGCCGATCAGCCATGGCCACGGCCCGCTGGTCATCACCGGCATGGCCTGGTCCGGCCATGGCAAGATCACCCGTGTCGATGTCTCGAAGGACGGTGGCAAGACCTGGGAAACCGCGCGCCTTGCGGCCCCCGGCGAGGACAAGGCACTGACGCGCTTCTACCTTGATACCACGTGGAACGGCGAAGAGATGCTGCTGCAATCCCGCGCCATGGACGAAACCGGCTACGTGCAGCCCACCAAGGCGCAGCTGCGCGAGGTGCGCGGGCTGAACTCGATCTATCACAACAATTGCATCCAGACCTGGCACGTCAAAGCCAGCGGGGAGGCCGAAAATGTCGAAGTCTCTTAATCTCATGCTGGGCGTGGGGGCGGGCGTTGGCCTGACCCTTCTGGGCGCCTACAACTTTGCCGACCGCACGGTGGCCGGGATGCCATCGACCCCGCGCAGCATGACCGCGCTGCCGGCCCCGATCCCCGAACCCTCGGCCCCGGTGCAGAAGGCCGAGGCCCCGGCAGAGGCGCCGGTTGTCCAGGCCGCCGCAGAGGCGCCCGCCGCAGCCCCCGAGGGCGGGCTTGTCGCCGCCGCGCAGGCGGACGAGGCCGCGGGCACCCGCTTTGGCATCGGCCGCGCGGCCCTGCCCGAAGAGATCGCGGCCTGGGATCTGGACGTCAGCCCCGACGGAACCGGCCTGCCCGAGGGATCGGGCGACGCGCTGACCGGCGAGCCGCTGTTCGAAGAGGCCTGCGCGGTCTGCCACGGCTCTTTTGCCGAGGGGGTCGACAACTGGCCCAAGCTGGCGGGCGGTGACGGCACGCTGGCCGACGAGGATCCGCTGAAGACCGTGGGTTCCTTCTGGCCCTATACCTCGACGGTCTGGGACTACGTTCACCGCTCGATGCCCTTCGGCAATGCGCAGAGCCTGTCGGTCGACGACACCTATGCCATCGTGGCCTACATCCTCTATTCCAACGACCTGATCGAGGACGATTTCGTTCTGGATCAGGACACGCTGCCCGCCTTCGAACTGCCGAACGCCCAGTGGCTTCGTCGTCGATGACCGGGCCGAGACGGAATACGGGCAGTGGCGGGCGGAACCCTGCATGACCGACTGCAAGGACAGCGTCGAGATCACCATGCGCGCCACCGTGCTGGACGTGACCCCGGAAGAGTCCGAAGAGGCGCCCGCCAGCACGACCCAGTGCGCCCGATGCGGCCCCCGCCGCCCCGGAGGAAGAGCAGGCCGCCGCGGACCCCGCAGCCGATGCGGCAGAGCCCGCACAGGCGGTTGACCCGGCACCCGCGCAGGCCGCCGCGCTGGACATGGATCTGGTCGAGACCGGCGAGCGGGTCTTCCGCAAGTGTCAGGCCTGCCACAAGACGGACGGCGGCAAGGCCGCGGGCCCGCATCTGGACGGCGTCTTCGGGCGCGAGATCGGCGCGGTCGAGGGCTTCAAGTACTCGGGCACCATGGCCGAGATGGGCGGCGTCTGGGACGCCGAGGCGCTGCAGGCCTTTCTTGCCAAACCGCGCGACTACGTGAAGGGTACGAAGATGGCCTTCGCCGGGCTGCGCAAGCAAGAGGAGCTGGACGCCGTGACTGAATACCTCAAGTCGATCTCGCAGTAGGATGCCGTAGGTGCTGCTGCGGCAGACAGCCACGGCCATGGCGCTGGCCCTCTTCGCGGGGCCGGCGTTTGCGCAGGACGATGCGGCAGAGCTGATCGGCGATGCCGGGCGCGGCGCGCAGATCTACCGCAGCTGCGTGACCTGCCACCAGATCGGCCCCGGCGCCGAGAACCGCACCGGTCCGCATCTGAACGGCATCTTCGGGCGCCGCGCGGGCAGCGTCGAGGGGTTCGACTATTCCGATGCCATGGACCGCGCCCATGGCGACGGCCTGACATGGGATTACGCGCGTCTCGATGCCTATATCGAGAACCCCCGCGCGCTGGTCTCTGGCACGCGGATGAGCTTTCGCGGCATCAAGGACAGGCAGGACCGGCACGACGTTCTGGCCTATCTGCGCCAGTTCACCGCCAGTCCGCAGGACATCCCCGAAAGCGCGCCCACCGCGATTCTGCGCGAGGTCGACCTGCCGCCAGAGGTGCTGGCCATCGTGGGTGACGCGGAATACGGCGCATATCTCGCCTCGGAATGCCTGACCTGCCACAAGCGCGACGGATCGGACGAGGGCATCCCCTCGATCGTGGCATGGAACACCGAGGATTTCGTCGTGGCCATGCATGCCTACAAGCAGAAACTGCGTCCGCATCCGGTGATGCAGATGATGGCGGGGCGCCTCAGCGATGAGGAAATCGCGGCCCTCGCCGCCTATTTCGAGGATCTTGAGTAAACGAAGGGTAAGGTTTTCCACCGTTGGCCATCCGGGAATCACAAGCGACAGTAGGCAGGTGCCGGGCGGCACATTGGTCGCCTGTTTTCTTAGTTGATCACGGGGTTTGGCCCCGACCATACCATACCGGACCCTTTTCTCATGAGCTTTGCAGCCCGCATTCTGCTTCTGGGCGCGCTCTTGACGCTGGCGGCGGTCTTCGGGGCGCTGCCAGTCTGAGACGCCCGTTGAAATTGCACGACAAGCAAGGCCCCCGTTCCGCAGGGAACGGGGGCCTTGTGCCATTGGTCGGGGAAAGAGGAGCCCGGACCATGCGACCCGTCCAGCCAGGAGGAGAACGGACATGGCCTTGAACAGAAGACACTTCATCGGATCGGGGATCGCGCTTGCGGGTCTCTCGGCGCCCATGGTCCAGGCGCAGGGCAGGCCCCGGGTCGTGGTGGTCGGCGGCGGCGCGGGCGGGGCCACGGCGGCGCGCTATATCGCCAAGGATTCCAACGGCGAGATCGACGTGACCCTGATCGAACCCTCGCGGACCTATTACACCTGCTTCTTTTCCAACCTCTATATCGGCGGCTTCCGCGATCTTCAGTCCACCGCCCATGACTACGGCAGGCTGGCCAGCGACTACGGCATCAACGTGGTGCACGACTGGGCGACGGGGGTGGACCGCGACGCCAGGACGGTTGCGCTGGCGGGCGGTGGGTCGGTGCCCTACGACCGGCTGATCCTGTCGCCGGGGATCGATTTCGTCGCGGGCTCGGTCGCGGGCTGGGATCTTTCGGCACAGGGCGTCATGCCCCACGCCTACAAGGCGGGCACGCAGACCACCCTGCTGAAAGCTCAGATCGAGGCGATGCCCGAGGGCGGAACCTTCGTCATGGTGGCGCCGCCGAACCCCTACCGCTGCCCGCCGGGCCCCTACGAGCGGATCTCGATGGTCGCCCATGTGCTGAAAGAGCGCAATCCGACCGCCAAGATCATCATCGCCGACCCGAAAGAGAAGTTCTCGAAGCAGGGGCTTTTCGAGGAGGGTTGGCAGAAGCACTACACCGGCATGATCGAACGCATCGGCCCGGATTTCGGCGGCGGCAACACCAGCGTGAACCCGCAGACCATGGAGGTCGACATCGACGGCGAGGTGATCAAGGCCGACGTCGTGAACGTCATTCCGGCGCAGAAGGCGGGGCTGATCTGCGAGGCGGCGGGCCTGACCGAAGGCAATTGGGTGCCGGTCGACGGGCACTCGATGGTGTCGCGCATGGATGAAAACATCTACGTCCTCGGGGATGCGACCAATCAGGGCGACATGCCCAAGTCCGGCTTCAGCGCCAATTCACAGGCCAAGGTGGCGGCCATGGCGGTGCGCGGCGCGCTGACCGGCAGCCGCGTCTTCCCGGCCAAGTACAGCAACACCTGCTGGTCGCTGATCGCCACCGACGACGGCGTCAAGGTCGGCGCGGCCTACGAGCCGACCGAGGAGAAGATCGCCTCGGTCTCCAGCTTCGTCAGCCAGACCGGAGAGGACGCGGCCATGCGCAAGGCGACCTTCGAGGAAAGCATCGGCTGGTACGAGGGGATCACCTCGGACATGTTCGGGTGACCGGATCCTGACGCGGGTTTCCGGCCCGTAAACGGAGAACCGACCGGTTCGCAGGGCGTATCCGGCCGGTTTGCAAAGCCCTGCGGCGGTGGGCGGCCCGCCTGTCGGCGCGCCCATCGCCGGGTGCCCGCGCCGGGCCGAGGGGGGCTTGACCTTCGCCGTCTGCGGGCGCTTTCTGCGCCCATGCCCCACGATCACGCGCATGGCTCGCACGGCCACCATCATCACCACCACATCGACCCCGAACAGCTTGCCGGTGACAAGCGGCTGGCGGCGGCGGTGGGGGTCAACGTCCTCTTGACCGTCGCGCAGATCATCGGCGGGATCGTCTCGGGCAGTCTGGCGATGATCGCCGATGCGCTGCACAATTTCTCGGATGCCGCGAGCCTTGTGATCGCGGTCTGGGCACGGCGCATCGCGCGCCGGCCCGCCGACGAGGCCATGACCTTCGGCTATGGCCGGGCCGAGGTGGTGGCGGCGTTGATCAACCTGACGACGCTGATCCTGATCGGGCTCTACCTGGTCTACGAGGCGGTGCTGCGCTTCTTCGATCCGCAGGAGGTGACGGGCTGGCTGATCGTCGTGATCGCCAGTGTCGCCCTTGTGGTGGACCTCGTGACCGCATGGCTGACCTATCGCATGGCGCAGGACAGCGTGAACATCCGCGCGGCCTTCCTGCACAACCTCGCCGACGCGCTGGGGTCGGTCGCGGTGATCCTTGCGGGCACGCTGATCCTGCTGTTCGGCTGGACATGGGTCGACCCGCTGGTGACGCTGGGCATCGCCGGATACATCCTGTGGATGGCCTGGGCCGAGATCGGCGGCGTGATCCGCATCCTGATGCTGGGCACGCCGCCCGCCATGGCCCCCGAGGCGGTGCTGGAAAGCGCCGAGGCCGTCGAGGGCGTCGAAGCGCTGCATAGCGCCCACCTGTGGCAGATCGACGAGGGCCGCTCTGCGCTGACGGCGCATCTGGTGGTGGTCGAGGGCGCCTGGTCGCGGGCCGATGCGATCAAGGCCTCGGTGAAGGCGCGGCTGGTCGAGGCGCACGGGCTGCGGGAGGTGACGCTGGAGCTGGAATGCGCGGCCCATCGCTGCGCGGAACCGCGGCGGATCGGCGGCTAGGGCGCGGGGCCTGACACCGGGGAGAGCCCTGCTTTCGGGGCGGGCGTGTCGTTGTTCCCGGTTCAGGCCGGAGGCTTTCTGGCGGGCGTGGAGGGGGCTCTGCCCCCGCGCTGCGCGCCCCCCGAGGTATTTCGAAGACCAGAGAAGAGCGGGGGGCGCAATTCTAGGAAGCCCTTGAAATTGCTGCGCCAGAGGAGTGCCCCGGGAAGAGGCGCGGTCTCTTGGGTGCCGTGGCGGTGCAGAACGGCCCGGGTAATATCGTCTTTCGTTCCGGCGCGGTGGTGCAGCCATGGCGACAGGCCCGAGACTGCCGAGGGCCGGGCCCCGGGTCGCGGCGGCGGACTGCGGCAGGGGCGCGCCCGGCGCCGGGCGGGAGACCCCGCAGCCTTGAAAGGCCCGCTTCGCATGTCGCGGTAAACGGAAGATCCCTTGGCAGGAACGGCCGGATCGATGGGGCAGGCCGGGCTTCGGGCCGGTGCCGTCGGACCGGGGCCCCTTGCAGCCCCCCAACACCGCTACTAAGACTCAGGTAACTTTCCGGCGTTACGACACAGTTCAGCAATCCGAGGCAGGCAGAATGAAAGATCCGATCGACACCTACATGAACCTCGTCCCCATGGTGGTCGAGCAGACCAGCCGCGGCGAACGCGCCTACGACATCTTCTCGCGCCTGCTGAAGGAGCGGATCATCTTCCTGAACGGGCCGGTCCACGACGGCATGTCCAGCCTTGTGGTGGCGCAGCTGCTGCACCTTGAGGCCGAGAACCCGTCCAAGGAAATCTCGATGTATATCAACAGCCCCGGCGGTGTCGTCACCTCGGGCCTGTCGATCTACGACACCATGCAGTACATCAAGCCCAAGGTTTCGACCCCGGTGATCGGGCAGGCGGCCTCGATGGGGTCGCTGCTGCTGACCGCCGGGGCGGCGGGCATGCGCTATTCGCTGCCCAACAGCCGGATCATGGTGCACCAGCCCTCGGGCGGCTACCAGGGGCAGGCGACGGACATCATGATCCACGCCGAAGAGACGCTGAAGCTGAAGCGGCGACTGAATGAAATCTACGTGAAGCACACCGGTCAGGACTACGAGACCGTCGAGGCCGCGCTGGAGCGTGACAACTTCATGGATGCCGAGCGGGCCAAGGAATGGGGGCTGATCGACGAGATCGTCACCAACCGCGTGCCCGACGAAGAGGCGAAGTAAGACTGTCCCGCCCCGGGCCGGGGCCCGGGGCGGGGCGAACTTTCGGATTGTCGTGCCCTTGGGGCTGGCCTAGACTTGTCGAATCCGGACGACAGGCCATGGTCCGGGGTTCGGGCTGGCCCGGGGCCGGGCGCGGCAGGGGTCGCGCGACTGATGCGGATGAGGAGACCGGGACTGAGCCCGGGAAAGGTGCAGGATGGCAACGAATTCAGGCGGCGACAGCAAGAACACGCTCTATTGCAGCTTTTGCGGCAAGAGCCAGCACGAGGTGCGCAAACTGATCGCGGGACCGACGGTCTTCATCTGCGACGAATGCGTCGAACTCTGCATGGACATCATCCGCGAAGAGACCAAGGGCGCGGGGCTGAAATCCTCCGAGGGCGTGCCGACCCCACGCGAGATCTGCGAAGTGCTTGACGATTACGTGATCGGCCAGATGAAGGCCAAGCGCGTTCTCTCGGTCGCGGTCCACAACCACTACAAGCGCCTGAACCACGCGCAGAAGTCCTCGGACATCGAGCTGGCGAAATCCAACATCCTGCTGATCGGCCCCACCGGCTGCGGCAAGACGCTGCTGGCGCAGACGCTGGCGCGCATTCTGGACGTGCCCTTCACCATGGCGGATGCGACCACGCTGACCGAGGCGGGCTACGTGGGCGAGGATGTCGAGAACATCATCCTGAAGCTGCTTCAGGCGTCCGAATACAACGTCGAACGCGCGCAGCGCGGCATCGTCTACATCGACGAGGTCGACAAGATCACCCGCAAGTCGGAAAACCCTTCGATAACCCGCGACGTCTCGGGCGAGGGCGTGCAGCAGGCGCTGCTGAAGCTGATGGAAGGCACCGTGGCCTCGGTGCCGCCGCAGGGCGGGCGCAAGCATCCCCAGCAGGAATTCCTGCAGGTGGACACGACCAACATCCTGTTCATCTGCGGCGGCGCCTTTGCCGGCCTGGACCGGATCATCAAGCAGCGCGGCAAGGGCTCTGCCATGGGCTTCGGCGCCGATGTGCGCGACGACAGCGAGCAGGGCGTGGGCGAGACCTTCCGTTCTCTCGAGCCCGAGGATCTGCTGAAGTTCGGCCTGATCCCGGAATTCGTCTACCGTCTGCCCGTGGTGGCGACGCTGGAGGATCTGGATGAGGACGCGCTGATCACCATCCTGACGCAGCCCAAGAACGCTCTGGTCAAGCAGTACCAGCGCCTGTTCGAGATGGAGGACACGCAGCTGTCCTTCACCGACGACGCGCTGTCCTCGATCGCCAAGAAGGCCATCGAGCGCAAGACCGGCGCGCGCGGCCTGCGGTCGATCCTCGAAGGCATCCTTCTGGACACCATGTTCGAACTGCCGGGCATGGACGAGGTGACCGAGGTGGTGGTGAACGACGAGGCGGTGACCTCGGACGCCAAGCCGCTGATGATCTACGCGGAAAACAAGAAAGAGGGTGCCTCGGCCTGAGGCCCCTTCGACAGGACGTATGAAAAGGGCGGGGCGCGCGGGCCTCGCCCTTTTTCGTGGGCCGTCTCTGGTGGCAGGGCGCACCCTGCCATGGCGCCCCGATCACCCTTGCGCGCGCTGGCGTTTGGCGCCATTGCCGCGCCATATCCCAACAGGCGAAAGGCCGCACCCATGACCATCAAACGTATCCACACCGGCAGTCCCTTCGAGGAAAAGGTCGGCTATTGCCGCGCCGTCGTCGCGGGCGGCTTCGTCCATGTCGCGGGCACCGTGGGGCAGGGCGACGACGTGGTTGCGCAGTGCCGCGCCGCGCTGGAGGTCATCGGCAAGGCGCTGGCCGAGGCCGGATCGGGTTTCGACAAGGCCGTCCGGGTCACATACTATCTGCCCGACGCGGCAGAGTTCGAGCCCTGCTGGCCGGTCCTGAAAGAGGTTTTCGGGGACAACCCGCCCGCCGCGACCATGGTGGAATGCAACCTCATCGACCCCAAGTACCGGATCGAGATCGAGCTGACCACGCTGGCCTGACCGGCGGTTCTGGCGGCGGGGGCGGGCCTTTCGGGGGCCGCTAGGCCTCTGCCGCCTCTCGGAAATAGCGGTCGCCAAGCGCGGCCTGCGCCTCGTGTTCGGGGATCGCGGACCGGGGGGCGCCTTCGCCGATGAAGCCCGCCGCGCGCAGGCTGACCTGCATGGCGGGCAGGTCGGGTTCGCCCACGGACAGGCGCGGGCGCGGGCTTTCGACGTTCTGCCAGACGGCGCGCAGGTGGTCGATCACCACGGGCGTGCGGCCCGTGAAACCCGCGATATGGCGCGCGATCTGCGCGGTCGAGCCGGAGCGGCGGCGGCACAGGATCGCGACGCGCTGATCGGCCCGCCCGCAGAAGGCGTAAAGATGCAGCGCAGAGCCTTCCGAGGCGACGATCTGCCGGGCCGCCTTGTAGCGGGCGATCTGCTGCGGGATGGTGTGACGCTCGGGGTGGAAGATGTCGTAGCCCTCGGCCCTCATCAGCTTTTCGACGCGCTCTTCGCCCAGCAGGGCGCCACGGGACGGCCCCAGAAGCGCGCGGGAGATGTACAGTTTTTCGCCCCCCTCGGGCGCGATCCCGGCGCCGAAGCGGCGGTGCATGAAGTCTCGGAAGATCTGCGTGCCGTCGGTGATCGCGCCAAGGCCAAAGCCCTGCCCGGGCACGATAAGCTCCGCCACCTCGGTCGGCTTGTGGGCCACGCGGATGGGGACATCGCCCAGACCCATGGCCGCGAAGAAATCGGCGCGGAAGCCGGTCAGGTCGGGGTCTTCGCGCGGGCGGCGGGGCACGAAGAGGATGCCATCCACGCCGCCCGGCACGGTGTCGTAACCCCAGAGCCGCCCGGGGCTTTCCACCACGAAATGCGCGAAGTTGCGCCACATGACGCCGCCCCAGAGCCAGCGGCCTTCCAGCCGTTCCACCCGGGGCGGGCGTTCGAAGGGCAGGTTGATGCGGCGCATGTTGCGCCACAGCGCCCCTTCGGGCACGTCGGCGCCGGTGCTGGTGATCACGCCCGAGGGTGCGCTCAGCTGGTTGATGCGGGCGCCGGTGACGACGGCGCCCTTCACGGCCCGCAGCGTGCAGGACCAGCCGCCCGCGGGGTCGGGGCGCAGCGCGCGGGCGTCCTGTTTCGGCGCGGTCCTGACACAGGTCCAGACGAAACGGGTCGAGGTCTTGGCCAGCTTGCCGAAGCCGGCGTCGCGCAGCGCCTCCTTGCAGCGGCGCATGCCCTCCTTGCCGTAAAGGTCGGGGTGGAATTCCAGCACCACGGCGCGCAGTCCCGACAGGTCGGCATGGGCCAGGAAGTCCAGCTCTCCGCCCTCGATATCCATGATCAGCACGGTCGGACGGAAGTCGCGCACCACGTCCGCCCAAGCGGCGGTCTGCACGGGAACCGCTTCGGTCCGGCGGGTCTCGCGGTCGATCAGGGAATTGCCGAGGTAGGAGGAGCCGAGGAAGAAATCCATCGTCTCGGGGCGGTCGGGGGCGCTGATCACGACCTGATTGCGCACATCGATCCGGTCTTCGAGACCGTTCAGCGCGTGCAGCGCGCGGATATGGGGGATGAGGTTGGGGTTGGCCTCGAAGCTCAGCACCGCCTCGGGGCCCGCGTTCATCGCGGTGACGGCAGAGACGATGCCAAGGCCCGCGCCCATTTCCACGACACGGTCGCCGGGGCGGCAAACCGCCAGCGCGCCGGCAATCTCTTCGCCCTCATAGCGCGCCTCTTCGATCCGCCGGATGCGGGTGTCGGTGAGGAAGGGCGAATGCGGCACCTGCACGCCCTTGATGGCTATGGGTCTGAACGCGTCTGTCATCTCTGCCCGGATCGTTGCTGGGTCGTCGGCTTTTTCGGCAAAGGATAGGCAAGCCCTGGCCCCGCGACCAGAAATTTTGAGCGAAGCCGCGCGCACCGGGGCAGGGATGCGTCACGGCGGCCACTGGACCCGCCCGCGCAAATTCGCCATAGAGAGGGGGCAAGAAACGGGAGCCCTGCCCATGAGTCTGCTGAAGACGCTGCTGCGCGCCGTGACCTGGTGGAACGGGTCGACGCTGAACACCGCGCTTTACACCGCCCGCAAGGGGGTGAAGGTGGGCGAGGACGAGCAGGGCAATGCCTTCTACCGGACCGCCGACGGCAAGAAACGCTGGGTGATCTACAACGGAGAGATGGAGGCAAGCCGCGTCAGCCCCGACTGGCACGGCTGGCTGCATCACACCTTCGACGAATTGCCCAGCGAACGCCCGCTGCCGCACAAGCCCTGGGAAAAGCCGCATATCGAGAACCTGACCGGCACGGCGCTGGCCTATGCGCCGCCGGGATCGATCCGCCGCGAACAGCCCGCAGAGCGCCGCGACTACGAGGCCTGGAGCCCGGAATGACCCATTCCACCACCGAGGTCGCCGTGGGCGGCGCGGTCCTTGCGGCCGCCCTTGCCTTTGTCGTCTACACCGTTCAGGCGACCGGCTTTTCGCTGGGCGCCTCTGGCTATGACCTGCGCGCCTCGTTCCGGTCCATCGAAGGGGTCAACGTCGGCACCGACGTGCGGCTGGCGGGCGTCAAGGTGGGCGCCGTCACAGGCATCGTGCTGAACCCGGAAACCTATCGCGCCGATACCGTGGTCACGCTGAACGAGGGCATCCAGGTGCCCGACGACAGCGCCATTGTCATCGCGTCAGAGGGCCTTCTGGGCGGCAACTTCGTCGAGATCTCGCCGGGCGGCTCGCCTTTCTATTACGGGGCCGGGGACGAGATCCTTGACACGCAGGGCTCTGTCAGCCTGCTGACGCTGCTCTTGCGCTACGTGGGCAGCGGAGACGAGGAATGAGGCTGATTGCGTTTCTGATGCTGCTGGCCGGGGCTGCTTCGGCACAGGAAGCGGTGGATCAGGGCACCGGGGCGGTGCTGCGCGGGCTGGACAAGCTGAACGCCGCGACGACCGACATGACCATCGCCAACGGCCAGCGCGCGGCCTTCGGCGTGATGGAGGTCGAACTGGGCGATTGCCGCTATCCCAGCGGGAACCCTTCGGGCGATGCCTATGCCTTCCTGACGATCCGCGAGGCAGGCGTGGCGGAACCGGTCTTTCGCGGCTGGATGGTCGCGTCCTCGCCCGCACTGAACCCCATGGACCACCCGCGCTACGACGTCTGGGTGTTGCGCTGCTCCACCTCCTGAGCGTCGCGGCGGTGATGTCGCGCGACCTCGGCGCCGCTGGCGGGCAGGGGGCGTGACAGGATGTCGGCCGGGCATGACAGGGCCAGCGACAGGGCGTCACGATAGGCCTCTCGGGTGATCTCGACCGCGCCGAGCGAGGCGAGATGCGTCGTCAGGAACTGCGTGTCGAACAGGGTGAAGCCGCAGCGCGCCAGGTGGCAGGTCAGCCAGGCCAGCGCGACCTTCGAGGCATCGGTGCGGCGCGAGAACATCGACTCTCCGCAGAATGCCGCGCCCAGCGTGACGCCGTAGACACCGCCCACAAGCGCGCCCTCTGCGTGGACTTCCAGCGAATGGGCGTGGCCCATGGCGTGCAGCCTTGCGTATAGATCGCGAATGCCGCCGCTGATCCAGGTTTCGGGCCGGTCGGCGCAGCCGTCGATGACCCCGGGGAAATCTGTGTTCAGCGTGACCGTGAACCTGTCCTGCCGCAGACGGTTGGCCAGACTGCGCGAGACGTGAAAACCGTCCAGCGGCAGCACGCCGCGCCGACGCGGATCAACCCAGAAGATTTCCGGATCGTCCCGGGTTTCCGCCATCGGGAAAATGCCGGTTCGATAGGCCTGAAGAAGAAGCTCGGGGGTGACGGTCATTGGTCCGCGCTGCGCTGCTTTCCAGACAGATAGCCGAGCGCGCGAAGCCCTGCAAACCGCGAAGGCCTCCCGGCGTCGCGCCATGCGCGCCGACAGGGAAAATGCGCGGCGCAAAAGAAAAGGACGGCAGACCCGAAAGCCCGCCGTCCTTGACGTTGGTATCAACCGGCGCCGGGAAGCGGCGCTTAGTTGGTGCCGTCTGCCGACGCGACTGCGATGATCAGCGCCATGCCGCCGAGAACGGCGAGGGCCGGAACGGTCGACGTCTGCGTCGAAACGAAGGGGTCGTTGGCTTCCTGAGCGGTTGCCGCCAGCGGGGCTGCTGCCAGGGTTGCGACGACTGCGAGCTTTGCAAGGGTCTTCATTGGGTCACTCCTCTTGGAACTGTTGGACCTGTCTACAGGCCGAATAGAGCATGAGGGTCTCTCTCTGCCAATCAGTACATGGCTCAAAGAGTTCCCTTCGGCAAGACATGGCCGACGAAGACAGGGAGCTTATTTCGCCAACCCGCCGGATTCCAGCCATTTTTCAAGCCAGTGGATGTTGTACTCGCCCGTGTGGATGTCTCTTTCCTGCAACAGCGCATGAAATAGCGGGATCGTGGTATCGATCCCGTCAACGATCAATTCCCCAAGCGCCCGGTTCAGCCGGGCCAGCGCTTCGGGCCGGTCGCGTCCGTGCACGATCAGCTTGGCGATCAGGCTGTCGTAGTAGGGCGGGATGCGGTAGCCGTCGTACAGCGCGGAATCCATCCGCACGCCAAGGCCGCCCGGCGCGTGAAAGTGGCTGATCCGCCCGGGAGAGGGCCGGAATTCGGGCAGCTTCTCGGCGTTGATGCGGACCTCGATGGCGTGGCCGTTGATCGTCAGGTCGTCCTGCGTGAAAGACAGCTTTTCGCCAGCCGCCACGCGGATCTGTTCGCGCACGAGATCGACGCCGAAGATCGCCTCTGTCACCGGGTGTTCGACCTGAAGGCGGGTGTTCATCTCGATGAAGTAGAACTCGCCGTCCTCGTAGAGGAATTCGATCGTACCGGCACCGCTGTAGCCCATCTTGGCGATGGCGTCGGCGCAGATCTTGCCGATGCGGGCGCGTTCCTCGGGGGTGATGGTGGGGCCGGGGGCCTCTTCCAGCACCTTCTGGTGACGCCGTTGCAGCGAACAGTCGCGCTCGCCCAGATGGACGCCGCCGCCCTGTCCGTCGCCAAAGACCTGGATCTCGATGTGGCGCGGCTTTTGCAGGTATTTCTCGATATAGACTTCGTCGTTGCCGAAGGCGGCCTTGGCCTCGGAGCGGGCGGTCATGAATGCGCGCTCCATCTCGGACTCGGAGCGGGCAACCTTCATGCCGCGCCCGCCGCCGCCGGCGGTGGCCTTGATGATCACCGGATAGCCGAAGTCGGCGCCGATGGTCTTGGCGTCCTCGACCGTGGGCACGCCGCCGGCAGAGCCGGGAACGACCGGGATGCCCAGTTCCTTCGCGGTTTCCTTGGCGGTGATCTTGTCGCCCATGATGCGGATGTGCTGCGCGGAAGGGCCGATGAAGGTCAGGCCGTGGTCCTCGACGATCTGCACGAAGCGGGCGTTTTCGCTGAGGAACCCGTAGCCCGGGTGGATCGCCTGCGCGCCTGTGACCTCGCAGGCCGAGATGATGGCGGGCAGCGACAGGTAGCTGTCGGTCGAGGGCGCGGGGCCGATGCAGATGGTTTCATCGGCCATGCGGACGTGCATGGCGTCGCTGTCGGCGGTGGAATGCACCGCGACCGAGGGGATGCCCATCTCGCGGCAGGCGCGGATCACGCGCAGCGCGATTTCACCTCGGTTGGCAATCAGGATCTTGTCGAACATGGTTTTTCCCCCGGGATTTATTCCAGGATGACCAGGGGCGCGCCGTATTCGACCGGGGCGCCGTCCTCGACGAGGATGCGCTTGACGGTCCCGGACCGCGGCGCGGGAATGTGGTTCATGGTCTTCATCGCCTCGACGATCAGCAGGGTGTCGCCCTCGGCGACCTGCTTGCCCACGGTGATGAAGGCGGGCGCGCCGGGTTCGGCCTGCATGTAGACGGTGCCGACCATGGGCGAGGTCACGGCGCCGGGGTGGTCGGCGGGATCCTCGGGCAGGTCTGCCGCCGCGGGGGCGGGGGCGGGCGCTGCGGCGGGTGCTGCGGTGACCTGCACGGGCGCCGGGGCCGGGGCCGCGACCGGCGCGGCGCGGCTGACGCGGACGTTCAGGCTGTCGTCCTCGCTGTACTCGCGCATGACCTCCAGTTCGGTCAGATCGTTTTCCCGCAGGAGCTGGGCCAGCGCCTTGATAAAGGCCACGTCAGCGTCATGGGTCTTGGTGCTCATCTCGTCCTCGCCATTCGAAGCGGCCTGCCTTGGGCCACGATCGCGCTTATAGGGGAAGCGGGTAGCGGTGAAAAGCGATGGCACGCGTATCGGGCCGAGGCCGCCGGGATCGGCGGGGGCGCGGCGCTCAGGCGTCGACCGCTATGCGCCTTTCCCGGATCACGCTGGCGGCGGCCTCATAGCCCTCTGGGGCGGGGGCGCGGCGGCGTGGTGCATCCTCGGTTCCGGTGGTGTCCGGCCTCGTGGCGGGCGGTGCCATGGCAGTTTCCGCTGTGCCAAAGGGGTGGCCGGGCGCCTTGTCCCTATTGGCCACCGGCGGGGCAGGGCCCTCGCCGGTGTCCTTCGTGGCGATGGCCTGTTCGTCCAGCATCTGCGTAATCTTGATCTGCATGATCGAAGGCGGGGCGATATGGGTCGCCGGATCCGGCCCGCCGTTCAGCGTGCGCCAGAACTGCGCCGGGGGCCCTGCGGACCGCTGGGTCTCGGGGTCCCGCATGCCGACGACGGGCAGGACCTTGGTCCGTTCTGTCGAATCAGCCCCTGCACCCGAAGAAAGGGCAGGATCGCCGGAACCCTGCGGCGCGCTCAGGCTCGAGATACCCGAAACCTGCATGATGAAGTCTCCATCCGGCACGCCCCCACGGCAGCATGATACCACCGAATTGCGGCGCTGGCAGCGGTTTGGGAACAATTGGCGACAGTTTCCCGGGTCTTGATGAGGGGTCGGGGCGATGGGCCTAAGTCCTTGCGCGCTATCAAGAGACAGCCGCCCGCGCCCGGGTCGGTACGGGGCACCCGCCTGCGGGTGCCCCATTGCTGTCGGTGCACATGCGCCGATCAGCCCCTGTTGTGTGCTCCGTCCATCATCGTCAGCCCTTGTTCATGCGGTTTTCGATGAGGTCCTCGACGACAGAGGGGTCGGCGAGTGTGGAGGTGTCGCCGAGGCTGCCATAGTCGTTCTCGGCGATCTTGCGCAGGATGCGGCGCATGATCTTGCCGGAGCGGGTCTTGGGCAGGCCCGGGGCCCACTGGATCAGGTCGGGGCTGGCGATGGGGCCGATCTCGGTGCGGACCCATGTGCGCAGCTCCTTGCGCAGCTCCTCGTCCGGCTCGATGCCCGACATCAGGGTCACGTAGCAGTAGATGCCCTGGCCCTTGATCTCGTGCGGGTAGCCCACGACCGCGGCCTCGGCCACCTTCTCATGGGCCACCAGCGCTGATTCGACCTCTGCCGTGCCCATGCGGTGCCCCGAGACGTTGATCACGTCGTCGACGCGGCTCGGTGATCCAGTAGTCGCCGTCGGCGTCGCGGCGGCAGCCGTCACCCGAGAAGTAATACCCCTTGTAGTCCGAGAAATAGGTCTTCTCGAAGCGGTCGTGATCGCCCCAGACGGTGCGCATCTGCCCGGGCCAGCTGTCCTTGATGGCCAGGACGCCCTCTGTCGGGCTGTCATGGATTTCCTCGCCGCTCTGCGGGTCGAGAACGACCGGCTGAACGCCGAAGAAGGGCTTCATCGCCGCGCCCGGCTTGGTCGCATGGGCGCCGGGCAGGGGCGTCATCATGTGGCCGCCGGTTTCGGTCTGCCACCAGGTGTCGACGATGGGGCAGCGCCCGCCGCCCACGACGTCGTTGTACCAGTTCCAGGCCTCGGGGTTGATCGGTTCGCCCACCGTCCCCAGAAGCCGCAGCGAGCTTAGATCGCATTTCGTTACGAAATCGTTACCCTGTCCCATCAGCGCGCAGAATCGCCGTCGGTGCCGTGTAGAACTGCGTCACGCGGTGCTTTTCGCAGACCTGCCAGAAGCGCGAGGCGTCGGGCCAGGTCGGCACACCCTCGAACATCAGCGTCGTCGCGCCGTTCGCCAGGGGCCCGTAAACAATGTAGGAATGGCCCGTGACCCAGCCCACGTCCGCCGAGCACCAGTAGACATCGCCCTCGTGGTAATCGAAGGTCACCTCATGCGTCAGGGCGGCGTAAACCAAATATCCACCCGTTGTGTGCACAACTCCCTTGGGCTGACCCGTCGAACCGGAGGTGTAGAGAATGAACAGCGGGTCCTCGGCCTTCATTTCCACCGGGCGGCAGTAGTCGTCGGCCTCGAGCGCCATCTCGTTGTAATCGAAGTCGCGCCCTTCGGTCCAGGTGGTCTGGCCGCCGGTGCGCTTGACGACCAGGCATTTCACGCTGTCCTTGCAGTGCAGCAGGGCCTTGTCGGCATTGGATTTCAGCGGGGTCTTGCGGCCGCCGCGGGGCGCCTCGTCGGCGGTGATCACCACCTTGGCGTCGCAGCCGTTCACCCGGGCGGCCAGCGCGTCGGGCGAGAAACCGGCGAAGACGATGGAATGGATGGCGCCGATGCGGGCGCAGGCCAGCATGGCATAGGCGGCTTCGGGGATCATCGGCAGGTAGATGATGACGCGGTCGCCCCTGCGGACGCCGAGGCTTTCCAGGACGTTGGCCATGCGGCAGGTGCGGCGGTGCAGGTCGGCATAGCTGATCGACTGGGCGGGCTCGGACGGATCGTCGGGCTCCCAGATGATGGCGGTCTGCTGGCCGCGGGTCTCCAGGTGGCGGTCGATGCAGTTGGCGGCGACGTTCAGCGTGCCGTCGCGGAACCACTCGATGCTGACCTGGCCCAGCGTGAAGTCGGTGTTCTTGATCTCGCTGGGTGCCTTGATCCAGTCCAGCCGCTCTGCCTGCTGCCCCCAGAAGGCCGCCGGATCCGCGACCGAGGCCGCATACATCGCATCGTATTTCGCCGCATCAACATGCGCCTTCGAGGCCAGCTCGGCCGAGGGCGGGTAGGTCTTGTTCATGGGTCTCTCCTCCTGAAATGCCGTCGGGGGCAGGGAAGAACTCCCGGCCCCCGATTACAAGCGGTTTCTTGGTCGTAGACTCCGGCGCGTCAGATCGCCAGATATTCGGCCCGCAGGCTTTCGTTCTCCAGCACCTCGGCGGCGGAACCGTCGAAGACGATGGAACCGGTGTCGAGGATCACCGCCCGGTCCGCCAGTTGCAGCGCGCGCACCGCGTTCTGTTCCACGATGATGGTGGTCATGCCCTGTTCCTTGATGTGGCGCAGGGTCTTTTCGATCTCGTCGACGATCACCGGGGCGAGGCCTTCGTAGGGCTCGTCCAGCAGCAGCACCTTGATGTCACGCGCCAGCGCCCGGGCGATGGACAACATCTGCTGCTCGCCACCCGACAGCGTCACTCCCTCTTGATTGCGGCGCTCGCCGAGGCGCGGAAAAAGGTCGTAGAGCCGTTCGATGGACCAGCCGATGGGCGGGGCGATCTGCGCCAGCTTCAGGTTTTCCTCGACCGTCAGCCCGGGGATGATCGAGCGGTCCTCGGGCACCAGCCCCAGCCCCACCTGCGCCGCCTGATGCGACCGCATATTGTGCAGCGGCTGGTGATCCAGCCAGATCTCGCCCTGGTTGACTTGCGGGCTGTCCATCCGCGCGATCGACCGCAGGGTCGTCGTCTTGCCGGCCCCGTTGCGGCCCAGCAGGGCGAGGATCTCGCCCTCGTGCACGTTGAAGGAAATGCCCTGCACGATGTAGCTTTCGCCGTAATAGGCATGCATGTCCCAGACGGACAGAAAGGCGGGCGCGGTTTCGGCCTGGTTGGCGTGTTTGGAAAAGTCGGGTCTGACGTTCATCGGGATGGTCCCTCGTGTTCGCGGCGGGGCGGGTTCAGGCCCCGGGTGGAGTGGCGCGGCGGGGTGGGGTTCGGGGCCCGCCCGCCGGGGTCAGGCGGCCTCGCCCAGGTAGGCCTCGCGCACCTTGGGGTGGCCCTTGATCTTCTCGGGCAGGTCCTCGACCAGCGGGGTGCCCTGCGCCAGCACGGTGATCCGGTCGGCGAGGGAAAACACCACGTGCATATCGTGTTCGATGATGGCGATGGTGATGTCGCGCTTTTCCTTGATCTCTTTCAGCAGATCGATGGTGTTGTTGGTGTCGGCGCGCGCCATCCCGGCGGTCGGCTCGTCCAGCAGCAGCAGCTTGGGGTCCTGCACGAGGCACATGGCCATCTCGAGCCGTCGCTTGTCGCCGCGCGACATCGAGGCCGAATGCATGTTGCGCTTGTCGGCCATGTTGACCTCGTCCAGCATGCGCTCGGCTTCTTCGACCAGCGCGCGCTCGCTCCACATGCCCTTCACCGCGTGCAGGCGGTAGGCCCCGTCGCGCTTGGCGAAAAGCGGGATCATCATGTTCTCCATGACGGTCAGGTCGCCGAAGATCTCGGGCGTCTGGAACACGCGCGAGATGCCCAGCTGGTTGATCTCGTGCGGGCTGCGCCCCAGCACCGACTGGCCGTCGAAAAGCACCGAGCCGGTGTCCGGGATCAGCTTGCCGACGAGGCAGTTGAGCAGCGTCGACTTGCCCGCGCCGTTCGGCCCGATGATCGCGTGGCAGGTGTTCTCTGCCACGCTCAGGTTGACGTCCGAGAGGGCCTGAAGACCGCCGAAGCGTTTGCCCACGTCCTTGACTTCGAGAATTCCCATGGTGGTCTCTCCTTACTCTGCGGGCTTGGTGGCGGTGGATTTGGCCTTTTCGGTCTTCTTGCCGCGGATCATGCGTCCGATCCGCTGGCCACCCTCGACAAGGCCGCCGGGCAGGAAGATCACCACCAGCATGAACATGATGCCAAGGGTCAGGTGCCAGCCCTTGCCGACGAAGGGATGCACCACGGTGACCATGAGGTCCTCGATCCCGTCGGGCATGAAGGCGAACCAGCCGTGCAGGACGTTGTCGTTGATCTTCGAGAAGATGTTCTCGAAATACTTGATCAGACCCGCGCCCAGCACCGGCCCGATCAGGGTGCCGGCACCGCCGAGGATGGTCATCAGGACAACCTCGCCCGAGGCGGTCCACTGCATCCGCTCGGCCCCGGCCAGCGGATCCATGGAGGCCATCAGCCCGCCCGCAAGGCCCGCGTACATGCCCGAGATCACGAAGGCCGCCAGCGTGTAGGGCTTGGGGTTCAGGCCGGTGTAGTTCATCCGCGTCTGGTTCGACTTGATCGCCCGCAGCATCATCCCGAAGGGCGACCGGAAGATGCGGATCGACAGGTAGAAGGCCAGCAGCATGACGACGGCGCAGACGTAGTAGCCCGCCGAGAAGGTGAAGCTCCACGGGCCGACGGCCATCTCGTAGGCCGAGCGCATTTCCAGCCCAAAGAGGTTGGTCACGGGGATCGAGCCGTCGGCGGTGGCCGAGACGCCCAGCACCCGCGGATCGTCCAGCGTCAGTTGCAACCCGGTCTCGCCGTTGGTGATCGGCGTCAGCACCGAATAGGCCAGCGCAAAGGACATCTGCGCGAAGGCCAGCGTCAGGATCGAGAAGTAGATCCCGGTCCGGCGCAGCGAGACGAAGCCGATGACCGGGGCGAAGAGGCCCGCGATCAGCACCGACAGGATGATCGCCGGGACGATGTTCATCGACAAGAGCTTGAACATCCAGACCGCCGAGTAGGACCCCACCCCAAGGAAGGCCGCATGGCCGAAGGACAGGTAGCCGGTCAGGCCGAAGAGGATGTTGAAGCCGATGGCGAAGATCCCGAAGATCACGAATCGCTGCATCAGGTCCGGGTAGCCCGCGTTGAACTGCGCGAGGGCCGAACCGGTCGGGAAGGGGTTCAGGATGAAGGGGGCGCACATCGTCAGGATGGCGACGATCAGCAGCAGAAGGCTGTCTCTTTTCTCAAGTCCGAACATTGGCTTACTCCATCACGCCTTTGCGACCCATCAGACCGCGCGGACGGGTCAGAAGGATGATGATGGCGACGAGGTAGATGATGATCTGGTTGATCCCGGGGATCGTGGTGGTGGCCCAGGTGGTCGAGGCAAAGCTTTCGAGGATGCCCAGCAGGAAACCCGCGGCGACGGCGCCGGGCAGAGAGCCCATGCCGCCCACGACGACCACGACGAAGGACAGGACAAGGAAATCCATGCCCATGTGGTAGTTTGGCGCATTGATCGGCCCGTACATGACGCCCGCAAGCCCCGCGACGGCGGCGGCGAGGCCGAACATCAGGGTAAAGCGCTTGTCGATGTCGATGCCCAGAAGGCCCACGGTCTCGCGGTCGGCCATGCCGGCGCGCACGACCATGCCGAAGGTGGTGAACTGCAGGAAGGCGAAGACGCCGCCGATGATCAGCACGGCAAAGCAGAAGTAGACCACGCGCCAGACCGGGTAGACCACGCCGGGCAGCACCTGCATGACGCCGGAGAGGGCCTCGGGGGCGGGGGTCTGGATCGGGTTGGCGCCGTAATAGTACTTGATGACCTCCTGCAGCACGATGGCAAGGCCGAAGGTCACGAGGATCTGGTCCGCGTGCGGGCGCTTGTAGAAATGCTTGATGAGGCCGCGTTCCATCACGTAGCCGATCACCAGCATGACCGGGATCGCGAAGAGGATGGCCGGGGGCACCGACCAGTCGATGATCGTGGCGCCGAAGTCCGGGCCGAACCAGGCCTCGACATAGGGTGTCTTGACCTTCAGCGGGTTGCCGAGAAAGTCGGTCTGCGTCTCGTCGATGGTCTCGAAGGACAGGCCGAACAGCCGTTGCAGCGTGACCGCGCAGAAGGCGCCGATCATGAACAGCGCGCCATGGGCGAAGTTCACGACGCCCAGCGTGCCGAAGATCAATGTCAGCCCGAGCGCGATCAGCGCATAGGCAGAGCCCTTGTCGAGCCCGTTCAGGATTTGAAGGAGGAATGCGTCCATGAACCCCACCATCGGGTAAAGTGTCGTGAGCGCCCTTCCGGAGGGCCGGAGGGCGGGTTAGGGGTGCCGATTTCTTTGAAAGAAATCGGCCCGGAATTTTTGCAAAATTCCGGGCCTGGTGCCCTTAGGCGCCCGGGTTGCAGGAGCCGAGCTGGCCGCCCGCGAACATCGGGTGATCCGGCGGGTAGGTGACCTGCGCCGCCGGGGTCACTTCGACGATCTCGAGAAGGTCGAACTCCGACGTCGGGTTTTCCTTCCCGCGCACCACGAGCACATCCTTGAAGCACTGGTGATCGTCGGCGCGATACAGGGTCGGACCGTTGCCCATGCCGTCGAACTCGAAGCCCTCCAGCGCCGCGGCCACGTCACAGGGGTTGAACGACCCGGCGCGGGTGACCGCATCCGCATAGAGCAGCGTCTGCACGTAGCAGGTGTGCGCGGCCTGGCTGGGCGGGAAGCCGTATTTGGTGCCGAAGCTCTTGACGAAGGCCTTCGAGCCTTCGTCCTGCAGCGACCAGTGCCAGTTGGTCGAGCCGACGATGCCCTTGATGTTCTCGCCCGCGCCGCGTGCCATGAGGCGCGAGAAAAGCGGCACGACGATCTCGAAGTTCGTGCCGTTCACCTGCTTTTCGCGCAGGCCGAACTGCACCGCGTTGGTCAGCGAGTTGACCATGTTTCCGCCGTAGTGGTTCAGCACCAGCACGTCGGCGCCCGAGTTCAGGACCGGGGCGATGTAGGACGAGAAGTCGGTGGCCGCCAGCGGCGTCAGCACGTTCTCGACGGTCTCCCAGCCCAGGGCCTCGGTGGCGGCGGCGATGGATTCCTGCTGCGTCCAGCCCCAAGTGTAGTCGGCGGTCAGGTGATAGGCCTTGCGCTGGGTGCCATAGAGCCCCTCGAGCACCGGCGCCAGCGCGGCGGCGGACATGTAACCGTTGAAGAAGTGGCGGAAGCCGTTGGCCTTCTTGTCCTTGCCGGTGGTGTCGTTGGAGTGGGTCAGTCCCGCCATGAAGATCACGCCGGCCTCCTGGCAGAGGCCCTGCACGGCCACGGCGACGCCCGAGGACGAGCCGCCGGTGATCATGATGGCGCCGTCCTTCTCGATCATCGATTTGGCCGAGGCGCGGGCGGCATCCGATTTCGTCTGGGTGTCGCCGGTGACGTATTCGACCTTCTTGCCCATGATCCCGGTGCCGTCGAGGGCCTTCGACGAGAAGGTGTTCAGAAGGCCGCCGTCGCCGCCGCCGTTCAGATGCTCGACCGCCAGTTCGTAGGCGCGCAGCTCGTCGGCGCCCTCGTCGGCATAGGGGCCGGTCTGGGGCACGTTGAAGCCCAGCGTCACGCTGGAGCCGGTGGGCTCGTTGGTAAAGGCGGATGCGGAAGACGCGGTGAAGATCGTCGGCAGGGCAACGCCTGCACCTGCAACGGCGCCGGACTTGAGCACGCCACGACGTGTCAGGTTGGTCTTGGACATAAAATCCTCCCATTTCATGAAGAGCGAGCGACGGGCTCCTCTTCCCGCCGGACGCATGCACATAGTGCAAAGCCAATATGCATGGTGCGCAGAAAATCGCGCAACAAGTCGTTTACAATGCAGGGTTTTTTTGTGAACCTTTGAAAAGTGTTCTGTGGAATACTGTAAAGGAGTTTATATTGCGGCGCAGAAAGCCCTTGATTACGCGGAGGGAAAGGCAATCCCTGAAGATACGTTAACGGGGTCGCGGATCCGCGAAAGGCGGGTCTTGCACGGGATGAAGCAGGCAGAGCTTGCACGCGAAGCGGGAATATCGGCCTCTTATCTCAACCTGATAGAGCATAATCGCCGCAGAATCGGCGGCAAGCTGCTGCTGGACATTGCGCAGATCCTCGAGGTCGAGCCCTCGACCCTGACCGAGGGGGCGGGCGCGGCGCTGGTGGCGACCCTGCGCGAGGCGGCCTCTGACATGCCGCAGTCGGGGGCAGAGCTGGACCGCATCGACGAATTCGCCGGTCGCCTGCCGGGCTGGGCGCAGCTGCTGGCGGACAGCCGGCTGCGCATCGCGCAGCTAGAGCGCAGCGTCGAGACCCTGACCGACCGCATGACCCATGACCCGCAGCTTGCCATGTCGCTGCACGAGATGCTGTCGACGGTGACGGCGATCCGGTCCGCCGCCTCGATCCTTGCCGAGCCCGGCGAGATCGACCCGGAGTGGCAGGGGCGCTTTCACCGCAACATCTACGAGGACAGCGCGCGGCTGGCCGAAACCTCGCGCGGTCTGGTGACCTATCTCGAAGCGGACGACGCGCAGGCCACGGAAACGGGCGCCCCGCAGGAAGAGCTGGACAGCGCGCTGGAGGCGGCGGGCCATCACGTGCCGGAACTGGAGGGCGGCGCCGATGTCGGGCGCGCGCTGGCGCGGCTGGCCGGGCGGCTGTCGCGCTCTGCCCGCACGCTGATCCGCGACTGGCTGGACGGCTATGCCGAGGATGCCGCCGCGCTGCCGCTGGCGGTGATGCGCGATGCGCTCGACCGGGTCAAAGAGCCCGAGCCGCTGGCGCTTGCGCAGGTGCTGGGCGCGCCGATGGACCAGGTGATGCGGCGCCTTGCGGCCATGCCCGCAGAGGTCCTGGCAGAGCCGGTGGGGCTGGCGATCTGCGATGCCTCGGGGGTGCTGAGTTACCGCAAGCCGCTGCCGGATTTCCCGATGCCGCGTTTCGGGGCGGGCTGCCCGCTCTGGCCGCTCTACCGGGCGCTCAACCGGCCCATGGTCCTGCTGGACGGGCCCCTGAGACCGGCGGGGCGCGGGGCAGCAGAGTTCCGGGCCGAGGCGCTGGCCATGCCGGTCGGCGTGCCGCGCGCCAATGTCGACCCGCTTTACCGGGCACATATGCTGGTGCGGCCCCTGTCGCCGCGGGTGGAAGATCCCGACGGGGCGGAAGAGGTCGGCGTCACCTGCCGCGTCTGTCCGCGCAAGGCCTGCGCCGCGCGCCGAGAGCCGTCGATTTTCGGCTGACCCCGGACCGGGGCGGCCAACCGGCGCCGACCCGGATAATCAAATTGCGGGGGTGGCCCGGAAAAACGCAGGATAGGGCCATCGGCGTTTTGACAGTGCGGGAGGAAGGGGCTTAGACTTGGTGCCTGACCTGCAAGGAGAAACCCGCATCAGACGGGCCGGGACGACGCGGGGGCACGGGGGGAAACATATGGGTGGACAGGTTCTGCTGATCGAGGACGAACCGAACATCATCGAGGCCATAAAGTTCATCCTGTCCCGCGAGGGCTGGCATGTGCACACGCATTCCAACGGAGAGGACGCCGCCGAGGTGGTGCGCCGCCGCGCGCCGGATGTGCTGATCCTCGACGTCATGCTGCCGGGGCGGTCGGGCTACGACATCCTGCGCGAGCTGCGCGAGGATGCGGCCATGGCGGCCTTGCCGGTGCTGATGCTGACGGCGCGCGGCCAGAGCCGCGACCGCGAGATGGCAGAGCGCGCGGGTGCCAGCCGCTTCATGACCAAGCCGTTTTCCAACGCCGAGGTGCTGGACGCCGTCCGGACCCTGTCCGGCGCATGACCGGCGCGCCCCGCGGGGCCGGAAGCCGCCCGCCGCTGTTCGTGGAACGGCACACCTACCGGCGGCGGCGGCTGATGGACACGGGTCGGGCGCTGTCGGTTCTGGGGCTGGTGCTGTGGTTCCTGCCGCTGTTGTGGCTGGGCGGGGCAGAGCCGGTGCCCGCCTCGACGGCGCTGATCTACCTCTTCGGGGTCTGGATCGCATTGCCCCTTGCCGCGCTTGCCTTGAACCGGGCCATCGGGCGGCTCGGTCGACACGGGCTACACCGAGACCGATGACCCGGAGCGCGCGCCGTGACGACGCTCAACGCCCTTGCGGCCATTGCCATCGCCTATGTGGCCCTGCTCTTCGCGGTGGCCTTCTTTGCAGAGCGGGCGGCGCGCCGGGGCGGGGGGCATGGCTTCAGGCGCCCATCGTCTACACGCTGTCGCTGTCGATCTACTGCACCGCATGGACCTTTTACGGCGCCGTCGGCTCGGCGGCGCGGGACGGCTTCGAGTATCTCGCCATCTACCTTGGCCCCTCGCTGGTGCTGGTCGGCTGGTGGTGGGGCTGCGCAAGCTGGTGCGCATCGGGCGCAGCCAGCGCATCACCTCTGTCGCGGACCTGATCTCGTCGCGCTACGGCAAGTCGAACCTGCTGGGCGTCGGCGTGACGCTGCTCGCGGTGATCGGCACGACCCCCTATATCGCGCTGCAATTGCAGTCCGTCACCCTGTCGGTCGAGGCTTTCCAGCGCGGCAACGAGGGCGGGGGGCCGCAGCTGACCGCGCTTTGGGTGGCGGCGGGGCTGGCGGTCTTCACCGTGATCTTCGGCACCCGCAACCTGGATGCCAACGAACGCCATCATGGCGTCGTCATGGCCATCGCCGTCGAGGCGGTGGTCAAGCTGGCGGCGCTGCTGGCGGTCGGCGCCTTTGTCGTCTGGGGCATCTCGGGCGGGGTGTCGGAGACGCTGGCCCGCATCGATGCCTCGCGGCTGGGCGAATGGCAGGTCAACAGCGGGCGCTGGGTCGGCATCACCATGCTGTCGGCGGCGGCCTTCCTCTGCCTGCCGCGCATGTTCCAGGTGCTGGTTGTTGAATCGGACAACGAGTCGCAGCTGGCCATGGCCTCCTGGGCCTTCCCGCTTTACCTCATGCTCATGAGCCTCTTCATCGTGCCCATCGCGGTGGTGGGGCTGGAGGTTCTGCCCGCCGGATCGAACCCGGACCTTTTCGTGCTGACCCTGCCGCTGAGTCAGGGCCAGAACGGGCTGGCGGTGCTGTCCTTCCTCGGCGGTTTTTCCTCGGCGACCTCCATGGTCATCGTCGCGGCCATTGCGCTGTCGACCATGGTCTCGAACCACATCGTCATGCCGATCTGGCTGCGGGTGCGGCGCGGCACGGCCTCTGTGTCGGGCGATGTGCGGCAGGTGGTGTTGCTGTCGCGGCGCCTTTCCATCGCGGGTGTTCTGGCGCTGGGTTACCTGTATTACGCGCTGTCGGGCGGCGGCTCGGCGCTGGCGGTGATCGGGCTGGTGTCCTTCACCGGGGTCGCGCAGGTTCTGCCCGCCATGCTGGGCGGCATCTTCTGGCGTGGCGCCACGCGCATCGGCGCGCTGGCAGGGCTGACCGTGGGCTTCTCCGTCTGGCTGTATACGCTGTATATCCCCAGCTTCGGCAGCGGCACCGTCATGCCCGCCGACTGGCTGGCGAGCGGTCCCTTCGGCATCGTCTGGCTGCGGCCCGAGGCGCTGTTCGGCTTCGACGGGATGGACCCGCTGCTGCATGCGGTGTTCTGGAGCCTGCTGCTGAACTCCGTCGCCTTCTTCGGCGGCTCTCTGGCCAGCTTCCCCTCGCCGCTGGAGCGGCTTCAGGGGGCGCAGTTCGTGAACATCAGCCAGGCGCGCGGCTCCACGCGGTCGTGGTTGCAGGGCGCCGCGCAGACCGAGGACCTGATGGTCATGGCGCAGCGCATCCTTGGCGCGACAGAGGCCCGCGCACTGTTCCGTCGCGAGGCGGTGCGGCAGGGGCAGGGCGACGCGCTGCCGGAGCCCACGCCCGAGTTCCTAGAGGCACTGGAGCGCAGGCTTGCGGGATCGGTGGGCGCGGCGACGGCCCATGCCATGATCGGCCAGATCACCGGCGGCAGCGTCGTGTCGGTGCAGGACCTGATGGCCGTGGCCGACGAGACCGCGCAGATGATGGAATATTCGGCCCGGCTGGAAGCGCAGTCGGCGGAGCTGACCCGCACGGCGGCGGAACTGCGCAAGGCCAACGACAAGCTGACGCGGCTCTCGGTGCAGAAGGACGGCTTCCTCGCGCAGATCAGCCACGAATTGCGCACGCCGATGACCTCGATCCGCGCCTTCTCGGAAATCCTGCGGGACACCGAGGGGCTGACCGAAGGCGAGAAGACACGCTATTCCACGGTTATCCATGACGAGGCGATCCGCCTGACGCGGCTTCTGGACGACCTGCTGGATCTGTCGGTGCTGGAGAACGGGCAGGTCAGCCTGAACCTTGCCGAGCGGCGGCTGGAAGAGGTACTGGACCGCGCCGTTTCCGCCGCCTCTGCCGAGGGTGGCACCGGGCTGCGGATCGAACGGCAGCGCGGGCAAGAGCAGGTCTGGCTGACCACGGACATGGAGCGGCTGACGCAGGTCTTCATCAACCTGATCACCAATGCCCGCAAGTATTGCGACGCGCCGGAGCCGGTGTTGCGGATCGAGGTCCGCAGCGGCCCGGACGGCCTGAGCGTCGATTTCATCGACAATGGCTCTGGCGTCTCGCTGGAAGCGCAGGACGTGATCTTTGAGAAATTCGCCCGGGTGAGCGACCAGAAGGCCGGGGGCGCCGGGCTGGGGCTGGCGATTTCGCGCCAGATCGTCACGCGGCTGGGCGGCGAGATCGCCTATCTGCCGGACCGGGGCGGCGCGGCTTTCCGGGTGACCATGCCCTATGCCCCGGCGCTTGCCGCCCAATGACGAATTTTCCGGCGACGGTGCTTTCCGGTTCCTCTCGCGGCTAAAGCGGTTGGTAACCAAATCCGCGCATAACGGGGGCCGGAGGACGGGATTGTGACAAGCGACCACAGGCATGGCTGACGGCGGACGCGACGATATCCTGGGCCAGAAGGCCCAAGCGGCGCAGCGTGCCTTCGAGGCGCGCGGCATGTCGCTGGCCAAGGCCCTGCGCCGGGCGCTGTCGCGCACGGCGGATGTGTTGTGGGACCTTGCGCTGGTCACCCAGTCGGTGGCCGTGGAAATGCTCGATCAGGATGGCGTGGTCGCGGCGCTGACACCGGGCGACCTGTTGCTTCTGTTGGACGGGCCGGACGGCGCCCTTGGGCTGGTGCTGGTCGACCGGCAGGTGATGACCGGCCTGATCGAGGTGCAGACCATCCAGCAGGTGACGCAGATGCCGCTGGACACAGAGAGGGTTCTGACACCGACCGACGCGGCGATGATGGCGCCGCTGCTGGACGGCGCGCTTGACCGTCTGGCCGACAGTCTCGCCGAGCACCCCCTGCATGGGCAGCTACAGGGCTACCGCTTCGGCGCCATGGTGGAAGATGCGCGCACCGCCTCTCTGCTGCTGGACGGCGCCGCCTACCGGGTCTTCACGGCGGAGGTCGACCTTGCGCTGGGGCGCCGCCGTGGCGTTCTCAAGCTGATCCTGCCAGAGCGTAAGCCCCGGCGCGGCGCCGACGCGCCGCCGCCGGAGGATCTGCCGGGCCCGCATGAGGCTTTGCTGAGCCGCGTGCCCGCCAAGCTGGACGCGGTTCTGACGCGGGTCCGGCTGCCGCTGAACAGGGCGCGGGCGCTGAAGCCCGGCGATCTGCTGCCGCTGGCGTCCGACGCTCTGGGCCGGGTCGAGGTCATGGCCGGCCCGGGGCATCTGGTGGCGCGTGGCCGTCTGGGAAAGATCAATGGCTTGCGGGCGGTGCGGCTGACCTGGCCGGTCGCGGGCGGGGGGCGGGGCATGGCGCTGCCTTTGCCGGATCGGCGCCGGGCTTCGACGCCCCCGATGGGGCCTCGCCTGACTGGGGCGCGGCGCAGGCCTTGCCCGACCTGCCGGCCACCACCCCGGAGCCGGTGGCCGATACCGGGGATTTCGCGGGGGCGGAGGCGCTGCCGGACCTTCCCGGGATGGATTTCGCCGCAGAGGCGGCGGAGTTCGACATCGACGCCCTTGGCGAGGATGCGGCCTCTTTCGAGGGCGGCGACCCCATGGCGCCTCTGCCCGAGATCGACGTCTCGGGTGATTTCGCGGCAGAGGCGAAAGCCTTCGATCTGGATGATTAGTCGTCTCGTCGCCGGACCGGTGTGGCGCAATCAGGCCGCGCGGCCCCGGTCCCGTTGAGTGCGTCAGTCGTTCCGGCGGTTCCCACGCCGCCGACCACAGGACGCGGCGAGGGGACCTGTGTGCGCGCCGAACACCCGGGTCCGACGCCGCTTGGTGCGCGCCTCAGCGTTCCGCCAGCGCGCGCAGGGTGGGCCGCAGCCCCTCCAGATTGTAGCCCGCCCGGGCCGCGGTCTCCAGCACCGTGTCGGCGCCGAGGTCCGAGGCCTTGCCAAGCGCCCAGACCACCGTCGAGCGGGTGCCCGAGGCGCAGTAGGCCAGAACCTTGCCCTCTGCGCCCTCGATCAGCTCGCCCTGCCGCATGATATTGTCCGCGTTCATGGTCTGATGCGTCAGCGGCAGCACTTCGAAGCGCAGGCCCGCTGACTCCATCGCCACGCGCATGGCGTCGGCCTGAAAGTCCGGCGGCACCTCTCCGTCGGGGCGGTTGTCGATGACGAGGGTGTAGCCCGCCTGTTTGATCGCCGCCGCATCCTCTGGCGAGATCTGCGGCGAGACGTGGTAGCGGTCGGTGATGATGCGCGGTTCCATGAGTCGGATTTATTCTGCCGCGACGGCTCTGTCCAGACGCGAGCGGAGTTGCGGCGCCGGGGCCATCCCGGTCAGCATCGCCGCAAGGAAAAGCCAGTGGCCCGTTCCGCCGTAGCTGAGCGCGGCAATCGCGGGGCCGGGGCAGAGCCCAGCCAGCCCCCAGCCGATGCCGAAAAGCACCGAGCCAAGGATCAGCGGCTGGTCGATCCGCCGCGAGGGCGGCGGCGGCAGCGGCGCGCCGGTCAGCGCCGTGGCCCGGCGGGCACGCACCAGCCATGCCAGCGCCATGGGGATCATCGCGCCGCCCATGACGAAGGCCAGCGTCGGGTCCCAGTTGCCGAAGATGTCGAGCCAGCCCTGCACCTTCGCGGTGTCGGTCATGCCAGAGATGAACAGGCCGGCACCGAACAGGCTTCCGGCCAGAAGGGCGATCAGAAGACGCATCAGATTGCTCCCAGAACGTGACGGAAGAGGACGACGGCAAGGCCGCCCGCAAGGATGTAGCTCAGGGTTGCCACGAAGCCGCGCAGCGACAGCCGCGACATGCCGCAGACGCCGTGACCCGAGGTGCAGCCATTGGCAAGCCGCGTGCCCAGACCGACCAGAAGACCGGCGGCCACAAGAACCAGCGCGTTCTCGGTGAGATGCGTATCGACGCTGCGATAGACCGGGGTCAGCAGCACCGGCATCAGCACCACGCCCGCCAGGAAGACGATCCGCTCGACCGCGGTGTTCCGGCCAGAGCCGTCCACCAGCCCGCCGATGATGCCCGAGGCGCCCATGATCCTGCCGTTGCCCAGCAGGTAGACAGCGCCGCCCGTTCCGATCAGCGCACCGCCGATCAGTCCCCAAATCCAGTCCATTGGCATGAGGTGTTTTCCTTTTTCGATGATAGGGTGCCGGGGTGTCCCGGCCCGCCCGCGCGGCCAGTGGCCCCGGCGGTTACAGCTTGTTGACCGGCACCTTCAGAAAGACGTCGCCCGCCTCGTCCGGTTCGGGCATCTGGCCCGCGCGCATGTTGACCTGCAGCGAGGGGATGATCAGCCGGGGCATCGCCAGCGTCGCGTCACGCGCGTCGCGCATCGACACAAAGGCCTCGCGCGACTTGCCTGCGCCGACATGGATGTTCAGCGCCTTCTGCGCGCCCACCGTGGTTTCCAGGCATAGTCCTCGCGGCCCGGCGCCTTGTAATCGTGGCCGACGAAGATCCGCGTCTCGTCCGGCAGGGCAAGGATCTTCTGCACCGAGTCGTACAGCGTTTCCGACGAGCCGCCGGGGAAGTCGCAGCGCGCCGTGCCGAAGTCGGGCATGAAGAGCGTGTCGCCGACAAAGGCCGCATCGCCGATGACATAGGTCAGGCAGGCGGGGGTGTGGCCCGGGGTGTGCAGCACATCCGCCCGCAGCTGGCCGATGTGAAAGCTGTCGCCCTCGACGAAGAGCCGGTCGAACTGCGAGCCGTCGCGCTGGAACTCGGTGCCCTCGTTGAAGACCTTGCCGAAGGTGTCCTGCACCACGGTGATGCGGTCGCCGATGCCGATCTTGCCGCCCAGCTTGTCCTGAAGGTAGGGCGCGGCGGACAGGTGGTCGGCGTGGACGTGGGTTTCCAGAAGCCACTGGCAGTCGAGCCCCTGATCCTGCACGTAGGCGATGATCGCGTCGGCGGAGCGGGTGTCGGTGCGGCCCGAGGCATAGTCGAAGTCCAGCACGGAATCGACGATTGCGCAGGCCAAACCCTGCGGGTCGCGGACAACGTAGGAAATCGTGTTGGTGGCTTCGTCGAAGAAGGCGATGACTTCGGGTTTCATGGAGGTCCCTCCGTTGGTTCGTGGTACATATATCAATTCGTGAATGCGTTGCAAGGGCAGAACATGCCTTGACCTGCGTCAAGGCGCGCCGGGGTTCCACGCGGCACTCTGGGCGGGTGACATCACAAGACTGTTTCATCGCGCCGCTAGGCTGGCCCCGCTGATGTGCCCGTGGGCCCTTGGCCGCCCAGTCCACGGGGTCGCTTTCGAATCGCCGTTGCGTCAGGATCGGGGCGGCCCCGACCCGCGAACGCGCCGGAAACGCGGTGATGAAGCGTCAGGGCGTTGCGGGCAAGCGGGAAATCGCCCGCATTCTCAGCGCCCTGCGGCGGAATGCCGTCGCGGGGGGCGATACCGGTGTCAAAAGCGGTGACGGGTTGTCCCGTCGCCGCCTAGACTTGATAGCGGACACCCCTCTTTGCGCGGCCTGCGCGGCGGGGGCGTGGCCGTCCCGAGGAGGAGGGGAAAGAATGTCGAAGGAACTCTATGATCGCATCGGTGCCCTGCGCGGCGAGATCGACCGGGCCGAGGGGGCGCAGCGCGAGGCGCTGATCGATACCCTTGAAAGCGCCGTCATGGCGCTGGAGGCGCGCGGCACCCCGGTGCCGGGCTGGGCGAAATCGCGGATCGCCGCGCGCCGCGAGGCCGAGATGGAAGACCGCTTCGACAATATGCCGATCTGAGGCCCGATGCCCGTCCAAGGCCGGGGACACCTCGTCGTGGCGGCCCGCTACGGTCGCCGCGACACGGGCATCGGCATCAGCCGAGGAAGATGCCCAGAATCACCATCATCAGACCCAGCACCGACAGCCCCAGCGCGGCCATGTTCAGCGGCACCACGCGGCGGACGATGGCGCGCAGGGCCTCGTCGTCGGCGGCGCTGCGGCGTGCCTTCCAGACGGTGACGATACACCAGACAAGGCCCAGAAGCCCGGCCAGAGACAGGGCGGCGCCCACCCAGACAAGCCAATCCATGTCCGATCCCCCTTTGTTGCAGGGCAGCGGGTAGCGAAGCGCGCCCCGCGAAGCAAGCCCTTGATGCCTGCGCCGCGCTTCGGCTATCCGGGGCGGCGAGGCTATCGGAGACATGAGATATGCAGGATTCATCGGACAGCTACGGCGTCGCCGCGGGCGAGTTGACCCAGTTCATAGAGCGCGTGGAGCGGCTCGAGGAAGAAAAGAAAGAGGTCGCCGAGCAGATCAAGGAAGTCATGGCAGAGGCCAAGGGCCGCGGCTACGACACCAAGGTCATGCGCAAGGTGATCGCCCTGCGCAAGCGCGATGCCGACGACATCGCCGAGGAAGAGGCGGTGCTGGAGATGTACAAGGCGGCGCTTGGCATGGCCTGAGCGCCCCGGGGGCAGGACGCCGTTGTCAAGAGTGGCCGCAATTTTCGCGCCGAATTGGCGTCCTGACCCTGCATCCCCCGCCTGATATTTCCGCAAGTCCCCGAGTCATCCGGCATTGAAGGGTGGCAGGCCCCGCGCTACGCTTTTGTGAACGGGCGGCACAGACATGCCCGGTTGCAACGGGGGACATCGGCCACTCATGACCGAAACCGCGATTTTCGACGAGATGTGGGGCCAGGACGGTCAGCTTCGGCAACCGTATCAGGCTTTCAACGATTGGTTCGGTGCTGAAAATCCGAAGGATCTTCGCGCCAAGCAGCAGGAAGCGGAAGAGCTCTTTCGGCTGACCGGCATCACCTTCAACGTCTATGGCCGGTCAGAGGCGGAAGAACGCCTGATCCCCTTCGACATCATTCCGCGCATCATTTCCGGGCGCGAGTGGCAGAAGCTGTCCAAGGGGATCGAACAGCGCGTCCGCGCCATCAACGCCTTTCTCTACGACATCTACCACGGGCAGGAGATCGTGAAGGCGGGGCGCATCCCCGAAGAGATGATCTCGAAGAACGAGGCCTTCCTGCCGCAGATGATCGGGGTAAAGCCGCCGGGCGGCATCTACACCCATATCGTCGGCATCGACCTCGTGCGCACCGGACCCGATGAATTCTACGTGCTCGAGGACAACGGCCGCACACCCTCGGGCGTCAGCTACATGCTGGAAAACCGCGAGACCATGCTGCAGATGTTCCCCGAACTCTTCAGCCAGAACCGCGTGCAGCCGGTCGAGACCTATCCCACCGACCTGCTGAAATCCCTGTCGGCCTGCGCGCCCGCCTGCGCCGAGGGCAAGCCCACGGTGGCGGTAATGACGCCGGGGATCTTCAATTCCGCCTATTTCGAGCACTCGTTCCTTGCCGATCAGATGGGCGTCGAACTGGTCGAGGGCCATGACATGATGGTCGTGGACGGGCGGCTGTGCATGCGCACGACGCAGGGCTACAAGCCCATCGACGTGATCTACCGCCGCATCGACGACGATTTCCTCGATCCGCTGAACTTCAACCCGGACTCGGCGCTTGGGGTGCCGGGGATCATGGATGTCTACCGCGCCGGCAACCTGACCATCGCCAATGCGCCGGGCACCGGTATCTGCGACGACAAGGCGATCTACAGCTACATGCCCGACATCGTCGAGTTCTACACCGGCGAGAAGGCGCTGCTGGAGAACGTGCCCACATGGCGCTGCGCGGATCCGGACTCGCTGGCCTATGTGCTCGACAATCTCCAGGATCTTGTCGTCAAGGAGGTCCACGGCTCGGGCGGCTACGGCATGCTGATCGGCCCGACCGCAAGCCGGAAAGAGCTGGCCGAGTTCCGCAAGAAGCTGGAGGCGCGCCCCGCCAATTACATCGCCCAGCCGACGCTGAGCCTGTCGACGGTGCCGATCTTCTCGAAGGCCGGGCTGACGCCGCGCCACGTCGACCTGCGGCCCTTCGTGCTGTGCAGCCCGAGGGGCGTGCAGATCACGCCGGGCGGCCTGACGCGGGTGGCGCTGAAGAAGGGGTCGCTGGTGGTGAACTCGTCGCAGGGCGGGGGCACCAAGGACACATGGGTGCTGGAAGACTGATGCTGGGAAAAACTGCAAACGGTCTGTTCTGGATGTACCGCCTGCTGGAGCGGGCGGAGAACACGGCACGGCTGATCGAAACCGGCGAGCGGATCGCCCTGACGCGGCTGGGATCGACCGAGGACGAATGGCGGTCGGTTCTGCAGACGGCTTCATCGCTGGAGGCTTTCGAGGAACATTACGACGAGGTCAGCCGCGAGAACGCCACAGACTGGCTTCTGCGGTCCAAGGACAACCCGTCCTCGGTGCTGTCCTCGATCACCGCCGCGCGGCAGAACGCGCGCATGGTGCGCACCGCCCTGACCGGCGAGGTCTGGGAGGCGATGAACGGCACCTACATGGCCTCGAAAGAGATGCTGGGCCGCAAGGTGCGGGAACGCGACCTGCCGAATGTGCTGGGCCGCATCCGCCAGCGCACCGGGCTGGTGCGCGGCGCGACCCACGGCACCATGCTGCGCAACGACATCTACGACTTCGCCCGTATCGGCACCTTTCTCGAACGCGCCGACAACACGGCGCGGATCATCGACGTGAAGTATTACGTGCTGCTGCCCTCGGTCTCTTCGGTGGGCAGCGCGGTCGACAACGTGCAGTGGGAAACGATCCTGCGCTCTGTCTCGGCCCGGGGCGGGTTCCGGATGACCTACGGCTCTTCCATCGACCCGCGCGATATCGCGCAGTTCCTCGTGCTGGACCGGCGGATGCCGCGCTCTCTGGCCTTCTGCACGCGCAAGATCCGCGCCAACCTCGGCTATCTGGTGTCGGACTACGGTTACCGCGCACCGGCCTTCACCAAGGTGGTGCATCTCGAAAGCGCCTACCTGAGCTACGACATCGACGCGGTCTTCGACTACGGTCTTCACGAATACATCCAGAAGACGCTGGGGCTGCTCTACGACATCGGGCGCCAGATCGAAATCGACTACCGGTTCTACGAATAGCGGAGCGATCATGCGCCTGAAAATCAGCCACACCACCCGCTACCGTTTCGACGAGGCCGTGACCTCGGGCCTGCAGCAACTGCGCAAGACACCAAAGCCGCACGCCGGGCAGAAGATCCTGACATGGGACACACGGATCGAGGGAGGCAAACCGGAACTTGCCTTCGAGGACCAGCACAACAACCGGGTCGAGCTGATCAGCTTCGGCAGGGGCGTGACAGAGGTTGTCGTGACCTCGGAAGGCGAGGTCGAGATCGGCAACAACAATGGCGTCGTCGGACGCCACCGCGGCCCGGCGCCGCTGTGGCTGTTCCGCCGGATGACGCCCCGGACCAAGGCAGGCCCGGCGGTGCGGGCGCTGGCACGCGGCATCGAGGGCGACAGCGACCTGGACCGTGCCCATGCCCTGATGCGCGCGATCTCCGAGGGCGTGACCTACGAGATCGGCGTCACCGACAGCGGTTCGACCGCCGAAGAGACGCTGGAGGCCGGCAAGGGCGTCTGTCAGGACATGGCGCATGTCTTCGTGGCCTGCGCGCGGCAGCTTGGCCTGCCGGCGCGCTACGTCTCGGGATACTTGATGCTGAACGACCGCGAGGCGCAGGAGGCCATGCACGCATGGGCCGAGGCGCATATCCCCGGCCTTGGCTGGGTGGGCTTCGATCCGTCGAACTGCATCTCTCCGGATGACCGCTATGTGCGGGTCGCGACGGGGCTGGACTATGACGAGGCGGCGCCGGTGCGCGGCACGCGGGTCGGGGGCGAGAAAGAGGTGCTGGCCGTCGCCATAGAGGTGGCCCAGCAGTAGCGCCCCGGTCGCAGCGCCGGGCCATTCCGGTGGGGCAGGGGGAAAGCGCTTGCCGGGCATGGCGCCTTTGGGCATTGCATCCGCCTGCGCGGGCCGGGGGTTCGTGTGTCACGGAAGGGCTGGGGCCATGACCTACTGCGTCGGAATGATGATCAATCGCGGGCTGGTGTTCATGTCCGACACCCGCACCAACGCGGGCCTCGACAATATCTCCACCTTCCGCAAGATGAAGGTCTGGGACAGGCCCGGAGAGCGCATGCTGACGCTCTTGTCCGCCGGCAACCTTGCCACCACGCAGGCGGTGGTCTCCGAGCTTGAAGAGCGCATGAAGGCCCCCGAGGAACGCGAGCCCTCGCTGCTGGCGGTGCCCTCGATGTATCAGGCCGCGCGGCTGGTGGCGACGACCCTGAAGGACGTGATCGACCGGCACGCGCGGGCGGGGCAGGAGGCGGACAGCGCCTTCCGCGCGACGATCCTCCTGGGCGGGCAGATAGAGGGCGGGCCGCCGCGCCTGTTCCTGATCTATCCCGAGGGCAATTTCATCGAGGCGGGCGAGGACACCCCCTATTTCCAGATCGGCGAGATGAAATATGGCCGCCCGATCCTGGTGCGGGCCTATGACCCGGCGCTGTCCTTCGAAGAGGCGATGAAGCTGCTGCTGGTCAGCTTCGATTCGACCATCCGTGCCAACCTGACCGTGGGGGCGCCCTTCGACTACCACCTTTACGAGGCCGACAGCCTGACCGCCGGGCGGCAGGGCCGGATCGAGCTGGACGACCCCTATTTCCGCAAGCTCACGGACGGGTGGAGCGATGCGCTGAAACAAGCGCTGGAGCAATTGCCGCCCTATGACCTGGACGCCGCGCCCGGGGCCTGAGGCGCGGCGACGGAAAGGGCGTTCAGGGGCCGGACCGGCCTTACGGCAGGCGGCGCGGGGGCGCCGACGCGCGCGGGCTTTGCCGCGCCCCTTCAGCGACGGGACGGCCCGGACGGCGCCGGGGGGCGGGCCGGTCTGGCGTGCTCCGAGGATCCGGCGGCGCGCCTCAGGGCGTGACCAGCGTCACACCCTCGATCTCGGCGATGCGGGCGATGTCCTCTTCGTAGACCTCTGTCAGCATGTCGACATAGGCCGCGTCCCAGCCGGGCAGGTCAAGTTCCTGCTCGATCTCTTCGTCGAGCGCGTATTTGTCGAGGAAGGCCAGCATGACGCGGCGCTTCTGCGCCTCGTTGACGGTGGGGTTCTCTTTCAGGAAAGCGCGGAACCGCTGCATCCCCTCGGGCGAGACGATCGACGAAAACAGGTCGAAGGCGCCGGTGATCTTGCGGCCAAGCGGGATGCCCGCCATGCGCCGGATGATCTCGCCCCAGATCAATGGCGTGTCTTCGTTGCACCAGAGCGTGATCGGCATCTCCGGCGCGTCGGCGCGCAGGCGCAGGATCAGCTCGGACCAGCGGAACTGCATCGGGTCGACGCCATTCATCAGGTCGAGGAAATCCTCCTGCGGGGTCGCGGCATGGACCGCCGGAAGGAAAGTCGCGGGATCGCGCAGGCCCAGGAAGAGGCTGACCTGGTCTCCCGCGAAGATCCGCCGCACCGTGGCCAGCCGCTGTTCCGCCCGCCGGTAAAGCGTGCCGCCCTGAAAGGCCAGCTTGGGCACCGAGAAGAAGTTCTCGTTCGACAGGATCAGTCGCTTCACCTCGTCGGGATCTTCGGCCAGCATCGAATCCAGAACGACATCGCGGGTATCCGGGGCCGGGACCGCGTCCCCCAGCTTGTGGATCACATCCGCAAGAAGCCGACGATACCGCGACGGGCCGGGGATGGCGACGCCCTCGTGGCGCCAGTCCTGTGCGTTGCGCAACAGGCATTTGAGAAGCCTGTCCTCGTCGGTCTGGTGGACCCCGGCGTGAAGAATGACCTGCATGGCGGAACTTGCCCCTTTCGGGTTCTCTTTGCTCGGTCGCGACTATAATCTCTTCCGGTCGAAGGGAAACCGTGATTGAGAGGGGCCATGCAAACTGCCGCATCGACCGAGGCCAAAGGGCTGCACCTGCCAAGCCGCTGGTCCCTTGGCGCCGCCCTGATCGCGCTGATCGTGGTGGCCCCCATCGTCGCCGTCTTCGGCTTTGCCATGTTCCCGAAAGAGAACATCTGGCCGCACCTGATGTCGACCACCCTGCCGCGCTACATGAAGAACACCGTGGTGCTGATGACCGGCGTCGGGTTCCTGACGATGATGGTGGGCACCGGTGCCGCCTGGCTGGTGTCGCGCTACGACTTCCCGGGGCGGCGCTGGCTGGAATACCTGCTGCTGCTGCCGCTGGGCATCCCGGCCTATATCGGCGCCTACGCGCTGGTCGATTTCCTGGAATACGCCGGGCCGGTGCAGACGGGGCTGCGCGAGCTCTTCGGCTGGACCAGCGCGCGCGATTACTGGTTTCCCGAGATCCGCTCTATGGGGGCCGCCATCCTCGTCCTCAGCGCCGCGCTCTATCCTTACGTCTACCTGTTGACGCGCAATGCCTTCCGCGAACAATCGGCGGCCTCCGAAGAGGTGGCGCAGTCGCTGGGGGCCGGGGCCTGGGGCCGGTTCTGGCGCGTCGGCGCGCCGCTGGCGCGGCCTGCCGTCGCGGCGGGGGTGGCCATCGTGATGATGGAAAGCGTCAACGATTTCGGCACGGTGGACTATTTCGCCGTGCAGACCCTGACGACCGGCATCTTCTCGGTCTGGCTTCAGGCCAACAACGCCGGCGGCGCGGCGCAGATTGCCTGCGTGGTGCTGGTGCTGGTGGTCATGCTGGTGATGCTGGAAAAGGCCTCGCGCCGCAGGATGCGGTTCTTCAACCTCTCCACGCGGCACCGCCCGGTGGCCCGCAAGCGGCTGACCGGCGGGGCAGGGGTGCTGGCGACCTTCGCCTGCCTCGTGCCCTTCGCGATGGGCTTCATCCTGCCGGCGGGGGTCATCCTGAGCCACGCGGTCGACAATGCCGAGACCTGGACCGACCCGGCGCTGTGGCGCGCGGGCCTGAACACGCTGACCGTGGGCAGCCTGGCGGCGGTGATCGCGGTGGCGGCGGGGGTCTTCCTTGTCTACGGCGTGCGCCTCTCGGGGCGCCGTCTGCCGCGCCTGCTGCTGCCGGTGACGACCATCGGCTACGCGGCGCCGGGGGCGGTGCTGGGCATCGGCATCCTGATCCCGCTGGCGGCCATCGACCACCGCATCGCCGATGCCATCCTTGCGGTGACGGGCTACGACCCGGGCCTGATGCTGACCGGCACCGCCTTCGCGCTGGTGCTGGCCTATTGCGTGCGCTTCTTTGCCATCGCGCAGGGGGCGGCGGATGCGGCCATGGGGCGGGTCTCTCCGAACCTGGCGCTGGCCGCGCGCTCTCTGGGTCGCAACGAGGGGCAGGTGCTGGGGGCGGTCTACGTGCCGCTGATGCGCGCCTCGGTGCTGTCGGCGGTGCTGCTGGTCTTCGTCGATTGCGTGAAGGAGCTGCCCGCGACGCTGCTGCTGCGCCCGTTCAACTACGAGACCCTGGCCACCCGCACCCACGATCAGGCGGCGCTGGAGAACCTCGGAGAGGCGGCGCCCGCGGCAATGCTGGTCATCGCGGTGGGTCTTCTGGCGGTCGGCCTGCTGGCCCGGGCGAACCGCTAGGGCGGGAGGCAAGTTTCCCCTTGCGCGCAGGGGCGGAGTTGGCCTATTCCACCGCCGGTGATGCCCCTATAGCTCAGCTGGTAGAGCAACTGATTTGTAATCAGTAGGTCCGCGGTTCGAGTCCGTGTGGGGGCACCACCCAACGCTTTCCCGTTAATCCAGATGCGCCGAAACGCTGTGAAACATGGCGGGTCGCTTGGTCCCTCGCCCCGACGTGCATTGCTCTCGCGCGGTATTCTTTCGCAGTGAGATTCTGCCTTGCTCCACGTCCTCACCCTGGGTGGAGGGGGAAGCGGCAAGGGTACACGCCGTACCGAGAAGGCCTGAGGCGGGATGACCGCATCACAAGACGTGACCCGCCCTGCGTTACCGGCCCGCTTGGCCTCTAATCCTGCAATTTATGAGAAAGTGGAGGCGAGTACCGGAATCGAACCGGTGTACACGGATTTGCAATCCGCTGCGTCACCACTCCGCCAACTCGCCTCGGATCGTCGTGGTAGCAGGCGAGTAGCGCAAACCGCGCAGGGGTGCAAGGGCTTCCGGACGCGCCCGGTCAAAGGGGTCGTCCGGGCAGGGCGGATGCGGTCTCTGGCGGATCGTGCTCGAGGGGCAAAGTTTGACCGTCTCCGCCGTTGCCGCGTCGGCGGAACTGTGGCAAAACCGAAATGCAGCATCTGAACGGAAGAGTTTAGTCTATGAGCGACTTCGCCACCCGCCGCCGGATGATGGTCGACACGCAGGTTCGGCCTTCCGACGTGACAGAATTTCCGATCATCGACGCGATGCTGACGATCCCGCGTGAGGCCTTCGTGCCCCGCGACCGCATCGAGGCGGCCTATGCCGGCGGCGATGTGGAGCTTGGCGGCGATCGCGTGCTGCTTGATCCCCGGGTCTTCGCAAAGATGCTCGACGCGCTCGACCTGACGAACCGCGACCTTGTGCTCGATCTCGGGTGCGGATACGGCTACTCTTCCGCTGTCATCGCCCGGATCGCCGAGGCGGTGGTGGCCGTCGAGGACGACGAGGAACGCCTGTCGGAGGCGCAGGGCCTGCTGACGGAACATCACGCCGACAACGTCATCCTGCACGAGGGGCCGCTGACCGCCGGTGCGCCCGAACACGGCCCCTATGATGCGATCATCGTCGAGGGCGGCGTCGAACATCTGCCGGAGGCGCTGGTGGCGCAGTTGAAGGACGGCGGTCGCATGATCGTGATCTTCATGGAAAAAGCCCTTGGCACCGTGCGTGTCGGGCATAAACTGGATGGCGCCGTGACCTGGCGCTATGCCTTCAACGGCACCGCTCCGGTGCTGAACGGATTCGAGAAAACCGTGGACTTCGCGCTGTAAGAAAGCGGAGCCGACGAGCAAACGGGGGCCGATGTGCTGAGCAGGATTCGCAATACCTTACTGGCAGGGGCCGCCACGGCGCTGGTCTCGGTGACATGGACGGCGCCCGCCTGGGCCGAAACGCTGGCAGAGGCGCTGACCCATGCCTACATCCATTCTGGCCTGCTGGACCAGAACCGCGCAACCCTGCGCGCCGCGGACGAAGACGTGGCGCAGGCGCTGGCGGAACTGCGCCCGGTGCTCAGCTGGGCCGGCGGCGTGCAGCGCAGCTATGGCATCAGCCGCACGGCGCTGACCACAAGCTACACCGGCAATGCCAGCGATACCGCCAATATCTCGATCAGCCTTCAGCAGGTGCTCTATGCGGGCGGGCGCAACCGCATGGCCATCGAGGTCGCGAAAGAGGCGGTGCTGTCGACCCGCGCGACGCTGGTGTCGGTGGAACAGCAGGTGCTTTACAACGCCGTTTCCGCCTTCATGGAGATCCGCCGCTCTGCCGAGACCGTGGCGCTGCGGCAGAACAACATCCGGGTGATCCGGCAGGAGCTGCGCGCCGCCCGCGACCGCTTTGAAGTGGGTGAGGTGACGCGCACCGACGTGGCGCTGGCCGAGGCCCGGCTGGCCGAGGCCGAGGCCGCCTTTGCCGCCGCGCAGGGCAACCTGATCATTGCCGGAGAGGCCTATCTTGCCGCCGTCGGCAAGAAGCCGGGCAACCTCGTCAGCCCGCAGGGCTCTCCGCGCATCCCGGCCCGGGTCGAAGAGGCGAAGGCGCTGGCGCTGCGGCAGCACCCGGACCTGATCGCCGCCCAGCACACCGTGACCGCCCGCGAAATCGGCATCGAGATCGCCAAGGGCGCCCGGAAGCCCACGGTCAGCGCCAGCGCCGGCTACGAGATCTCCGAAAGCTTCGATGATCGCGCATCGACGCGGGGCGGCACGCTTCGGATCGGCGCCTCGGGTCCGATCTACTCGGGCGGGGCGCTGGATTCCGCCGTGCGGCAGTCCGTGGCGCAGCGGGACGCCAGCCGCGCCAACCTGCATGTCGTGTCCCACACGATCGAGCAGAACGTCGGCAATGCCTATGCGCAGCTGCGGGTTGCACAGGCCACGGTCGAATCCTTCGAAGAGCAGGTGCGCGCCGCGCAGGTCGCCTTCCGCGGGGTGCGGGAAGAGGCCGCGCTTGGTGCCCGGACGACGCTGGACGTGCTGGATGCCGAGCAGGAGCTTCTGGACGCCCGCGCCAGCCTGATCTCGGCGCAGGTCGACGAGACGATTGCCGAATACCTCGTGCTTGGCACCATCGGCCTGCTGACGGCAGAGGCGCTGCGGCTTGACGTGCCCTCTTTCGACCCGGCGGCCTATTACAACATGGTGAAGACCGCGCCGGTGTCGCGCAGCAAGCAGGGGCGGGAACTGGACCGTGTCCTGCGCGCTCTGGGAAAAGATTAGTTTTTTCAGCGTCTGTTGTCTGACGGTACCGGGCAGGGGGTATCCTGATGCCCGAGGCGAAAGTGGTATAGCAATGTCTGATCCCGTGACAAACGTGGAAATAGAGGACGTTCTGTCCTCGATCCGGCGACTCGTGACCGAAGAGACGCGTCCGCCAAGGTCAAAGCCGGAAGCCGTACAGCCGGGCCCGGGCCGTCTTGTGCTGACGCCCTCGCTGCGGGTCCACGACGCCGAGCCGCCGGCTTCGCGCGCAGTCTCTGACGCGGCGCCCGATCCGGTTCTTCTGACGAACCCCACCACCGTTTCGCCCGGGGCGGCGGATCGGACGGCGGCGGAGAACGTCAGCCCGCAACCGCTGCCCGAGGTCACGCCACAGGCCGAAACGGCCCGGATGCCCGGGGCATGGCGGGGCAGGGCCGAGGAGAAGGATGCGCCTGCCGAGGGTCAGGCCCGACGGGACCGGTTGGCAGAGAGTTTCTGGCAGCAGGCGGGCGCGGGGGCCGTGGCTTCTGTTGCGGAAGATCGGGCGGGCCGCCATGACCCGCAGACGCCGGTGACGGACACGGTGGGGCAGGGGGACGCGGCGCAGTCCATTCCGGTTGGCTCGCCAGAGGCAGAGCCGCTGGACGCGTCGACCCACCCGGACGACGAAGACCGCAATGGCACGCTGGCCCGCCTTGTGGGCGAAGAGGTCGCGCGCAGTTTTGTCGAGGGCCGCGCGCAAGCGCCTTTGTCCGATGCACCGACGCAGGCCGGGTCCGACCGCAGCGGGCTGGAGGTTGATCCGACAGCCCAGAGCGACGCGGCTGACTCTGACGCGGGCGATGCCGGGTTCTCTGCCGAACCGCTTCACTCCTCCGGGGCGGGCCTTGACCCTCTGTCGCAGGGCGAGAGCGAGGCCGAGGGCGGTCCGGCGGTCCCCCCTGCCGAAAACCCGACCAGCTTCGACGGCAAGATCGCGGCGCTGCAAAAGCTGCTGGACCGTGCCAGGCCTGTCGCCGCCCAGGATGCGGCGACCGACGACATGCAAGAGCGTCCGACCTTCGTGCGAAGCAGCACCGAGGCCGCGTTGGAGTGGGAAGACCACAGTCCCGAAGCCACCGCCGCGCCTGCCGCCGAGGCGGAGGCGACCACAACCGCCGGGTCGCAGGACGACCCCGCCGAAGACACCGGGGGCTTCGATCCCGTTCAGGCGCGCCGCGACATCGACGCGGAGGGCGACGAGACATCGCCGCGCGACGGGGCGCTGGCGCCCGCGACGGTGGCAGAGGGGCTGGAGCCCCATGACAGGGCCGATGGGTCGCTGGCCGAGCAGGCGGTGATTGACGAAGAAGTCCTGCGCCAGATGGTTTCGGACATCGTTCGGCAAGAACTTCAGGGCGTGCTGGGAGAGCGGATCACCCGCAACGTCCGCAAGCTTGTCCGGCGCGAAATCCACCGCGTCGTGATGAGCCAGGAGTTCGACTGAGGCCCCGGGCGGGCATCGTCACCATCCCGGCCTTGATCCCCCAGACGGGGCGGCAGCCCGCAACAAAGAAAAACCCGCCCTTTCGGGCGGGATTTTTCTGGTCGTGCTGACCCTGCTTTAGGATCAGGCGGCCTCGGCCTGCTGTGCGGCGTGACGGCGCTCGCTCTCTTCGCGCGACAGCGCAACAGAGGTCCGCACACCTTTCGACACGAATTCCATCAGGCCAGAGACAACCCGCTCGTTCGGGTCGATTCCGGCGCAGGACAGAACCTCGCGCCCATCGCGCGAGCGTGCCCACCGGGCGATCTGCTCGGGGCCGTTGCCGTATTTCTTGTCATCGGCAATCGCATCATCGAGGGCGGCCAGCACCACGGCAGCAAACAGCTTCCGGGCGCGGTTGCCCTGCTCGGCGTTGAATGCGGTGCTGTCAACGAAATCCTTCATAGTTCGACCTTTGATTATTGCTCTTGTGTTTTCGGGCGTATCGCGGTGTATGACCTATTCGACACGATTCGGATACCCCGTTTCAGCATAGCACCGTTGCGCTAAATGCATACCTGGCTGCTCATGCAAAACCAGATATCGTTGCCTTGTCACGCGCGGATGCGCCAGATATAGGAGCGGTCAATCTATCATCAACCTTTTGCCACGGTTTCGCCACATGCCCAAGATCAACGGTAACGAGATCCGCCCCGGAAATGTTCTGGAGCACAACGACGGCCTCTGGGCTGCCGTTAAGGTCGATCACGTCAAGCCCGGCAAGGGCGGCGCGTTTGCGCAGGTCGAGCTGCGCAACCTTCGCAACGGGTCGAAGCTGAACGAACGTTTCAGAAGCGCCGACAAGGTCGAACGCGTCCGGCTGGAACAGAAGGACATGCAGTTCCTCTACGAGACCGACGGCATGCTGACCTTCATGGACGCGGAGACCTTCGATCAGGTCGAACTGCCCGCCGAGCTTCTCGGCGATCGGCGCCCCTTCCTGCAGGACGGCATGACCATCGTCGTCGAGTTCCACGAGGCCGAGGCGCTGAATGCGACCGTCCCGCAGAAAGTCATCTGCGAGATCGTCGAGACGGAACCGGTGGTGAAGGGCCAGACCGCGGCCAACAGCTTCAAGCCCGCCTTGCTGGACAATGGCGTGCGCGTCTCTGTCCCGCCCTTCGTCGGGCAGGGCGAGAAGATCGTCGTGAACACCGAAACCATGGAGTATTCCGAACGCGCATAACGCGTGCGGCCAACTTCGTTCCCCGTGCAACCGCCGGGGGCGAAACAGGACAGACAAGGCCTCCGGCATCACAGCCAGGAGGCCTCTTTCATGATTGAACCCTGCGATGACCGCGACATTCCCACGCTGGTGGAGATGCTGCGCCAGCTGAACGGGCTGCATGCGTCCCATGTGCCCGCGCGCTTTCACGATGACGGCGCGGATGCCGCCCTGCGCGGTGTCTTCGACCGCGCGCTGGCGCAGGGCGACCGGGTGCTGGTCTACCGCACCGAAGGCCTTGCGCGGGGCTACCTGTTGTGGCGCCCCTTGCCCGAGGGGCAGGCCGCGCTGGAACGGTGCCGCCGGATCGCCGTCCTGGATCAGCTGTTTGTCGATCCGGTCTGGCGGCGGCGCGGGCTGGCGGGGCGGCTGGTGGCGCGCTTCGAACGCGATATCGGCGCCGAGGGCTTCTCGGGCTGGATATCGCGGGTGCATGCCTTCAACCGGGCGTCGGGGGCATTGATGCGCAAGACCGGCGCCGAGGTCGGCGTGCAGGTCTTCGAGAAGGCGCTTTCGCGCTGACGGCGGCATGGGCCGGGGCCTGCACGCGGCCCCGGTCTGCGGTCACGCTGTGGTGCTGCCGTCCCGATCCCAGTCGACCGTGGCGCCGCCGGCCTCCATGCCCGGCCCGGCGCGGTCGAAGCGGAGGTAGGCAAGGCCCTGACCCCCGGCCTGCGTAAACAGCGTGCCGACGCTCTTGCCGCCTGCGGTGATCTCGGTGCCGACAGGGGCGGACCCCGCGACGCGGACCCGGGCAAGGCCCTTGCGCAGCTCGGTCTTGTGCTTCATCCGGGCGGTGACCTCCTGACCGACATAGCAGCCCTTCTTGAAGTCGACGCCGTTCAGCCGGTCGAACCCGGCCTCCGGGATGAAGGTGTCGGGGGTCAGCTCCACGCCGCTTTCCGGCACCCCCGCCGCGACTCGCAGCGCGTCCCAGTCGGCCTGTTCCGAGGGGCGGCCATCGTAGGCGCGCCAGCCAAGGGCGGGATCGCGGGGATCGGCAAAGGCGCCCTCGGGCGCCGGACCGCGCCCGCGGGAAACGGAAAGCCCGGTCTGCTCGATCGCCACGTCAGAGCGCAGCCTGTACATCGACAGCGCCTGCACGAGGCCGGGCGCAAGACCCGTGGCGACATCCAGCAGCACGTCCTGCCCGTCCGGGACAAGGAGGAAATCGGCGCGGTACTTGCCCTGCGCGGTCAGCAGGGCGGCATAGACGATCCCGTCCCGCAATTTCTCGACATCATTGGTGACTAGGCCCTGAAGAAAGGGCCGGGTGTCCGCGCCGCTGATCCTCAGGACGCTGCGCTCATGGTCGGACATCTGGATTTCCTTTTTCCTGCATGTGCCTTATAGCGCCAGCGTCCTTGCGGGAACAGGCCCCATGCGCGCTCCGATCTCTATCGTCATCCCCACGCTGAACGCCCAGGCGGGCCTGCCGCAGTGCCTTGCCGCGCTGACCGAAGGCCTGCACGAGGGCCTGATCCGCGAGTTGATCGTCACCGACGGCGGGTCCGGGGATGCGACGCGGACGGTGGCAGAGGCCGCCGGGGCGGTGATCGTGACGGGCGCGGCCTCGCGCGGGGGGCAGCTGCGGCGCGGGGTCGAGGCCGCGCGGGGCGAATGGCTCTTGGTGATCCATGCGGACACGGTGCTGGCGCCGGGCTGGACGCGGGCCGTGCATGCGGCGCTCGACAGGGGAGGCGCCCGGGCCTTCCGCCTGCGGTTCGACGCCAAAGGCCCTTGGCCGATGCTGGTGGCGGGCTGGGCCAACCTGCGCACAAGGGCCTTCGGCCTGCCATACGGCGATCAGGGGCTTCTGCTGCCCATGGCGGATTACGCCGCGGCGGGGGGCTACCCGGACATTCCGCTGATGGAGGATGTGGCGCTGGTGCGCGCGCTAGGCCGGGTGCGCGTGCTGGACGCGGTGGCGGTGACCTCGGCAGAGCGCTACCGGCGGCAGGGCTGGCTGCGGCGCGGGGCGCGCAACCTGTTGACGCTGGCACGCTACCTTGCGGGGGCGGACCCCGAGCGGCTGGCGCAGGGCTACCGGCGCTAGGCGCCCGGGCCATGCCCCTGCGGGGCGGGCCGCTGTGTCAGGCCGGGCGCGGCAGGGGTGAAACCCCGGCCTAGCGCATGCCCTCGGCGCCCTCGAACTGCAGCCTGTAGAGGTCGGCATAGGGGCCGGGGCGGGCGATCAGGCTGTCGTGCGTGCCCTCGTCGACCACTTTCCCCGCGTCCATCACCACGATCTTGTCGGCATTGCGCACGGTCGACAGGCGATGCGCGATCACCAGCGTTGTGCGGCCCTTCGACAGCCGCTCCAGCGCCGCCTGCACCACCTGTTCCGACTGGGCGTCCAGCGCGCTTGTGGCCTCGTCCAGAAGCAGGATCGGGGCGTCGCGCAGGATCGCCCGGGCAATCGCCACCCGCTGCCGCTGGCCGCCCGACAGGCCCGAGCCGCGCGGCCCCACCGGCGTGTCGAGGCCACGGTCCAGTCGCGGCAGGAAGTCCGTCACATGGGCGGCCTCGAGCGCGCGGTGCAGATCCCCGTCAGAGACCTCGCGGTCCAGCACGATGTTCTCGCGCAGGCTTTCGTCGAACAGCAGCGCCTCTTGCGCGACGACGGAGATCATGGCGCGCAGGTCGCTCAGCCTCATCGCCGCGACCGGCACGCCGCCGATCTCGACCGCGCCGGACGAGGGGTCCACCAGCCGGGTCAGCATGTTGAAGACCGTCGACTTGCCCGCGCCCGAGGCGCCGACCAGGGCCGTGGTCTTGCCCGCTTCCGCCGTCAGGGTCAGGCCGTTCAGAATCGCCGCCGTGCCGTAGGACAGGTGGACGTCGCGCAGGCTGATACCCGGCACGCCGTCGGGCGCGGCGACGGGCTGCGCCGGATCGGCCAGCGCGGGCCGCGTTTGCAACAGCTGCTGGATGCGCTCGATGCTGGCGGCGGCCACCTGCCAGACGCCGCTGATGGCGCCCAGACGGCGCAGCGGTTCGAAGGCAAGGCCGATGGCGGTGAAGAAGGCCATGAAATCGCCGACGGACTTCTCGCCGGACAGGATCTCTCCGCCGCCGTAATAGAGCACGCCGACGAAGCCGATGCCCGACATCACGTCGATCAGCCCGGGCAGAGAGGCCTGCCCGGCGGCAGAGCGCGTCTCGACCCGGATGCGTTCGCGGGTCAGCGCGCGGTACTTCTTCGCCTGCCAGCGTTCGAGGCGGTTCAGTTTCACCGGCAGGATGCCGAGGAAGATCTCGTTCATGCGGGTCGAGAGCCCGGCGGCCACGTCGCGCGACCGCCGCGCGTTGCGGCGCACGTAGCGTTGCAGCAGCACCGAGGGCCCGATCAGCAGCGGCGCGCCGACCAGCGCCACCAGCGTCCAGCGCCAGTCGATCGCCAGCGCCACGCCGAACAACGAGAAAAGCGCGATCACGTCGCGCCCGGCGCCGGTGATCAGCGTGCTCCAGACCTTGGAAATCGCGCCGACGTCGCCTTCGACCCGCTGGATCAGGTAGCCGGGGCCGTATTTCTGGTGAAACGCCGGGTCCAGCCGCATCACGTGTTCCAGCAGGTCCTGCCGGATGTCGGCCACCGACATCTGCGAGACCCGCACCAGCAGCACCTTCTGCGCCACGCTGGCCACGGCGCGGGTCATGAAGATCGCCATGACGATCAGCCCGACGGTCGCCAGCGCGCTTTGGTTGCCGCCGACGAAGACATCGTCGAACATCGGCTTCATCATGTAGCTGAGCAGCCCGAACATCGACCCCTCGATGGCCATGAAGACCATGGCCAGCAGCATCAGCCCCTTGTAGCGATGCAGGTAGGTCCGCCAGATCCACCAGAGCAGGCGGCGCGGGCGCGGCTCTTCGGTCAGGCCGGGGTCGCTGGGGTCGGGGGCGGCGGTCAAGCCTGCGGCTCCATCAGCAGACGGGCGGTTTCCAGCGGCGTGCGGCGGGCGTCAAAGCCTTCCTGGATCGGGCGCGCGACGTATTCCGTGCGAATCCATTCCTCGAAGCCGATCTCGCCCAGCGTCAGGCGCGCGCCGTAGGTGTCGAGCACATAGCCCTGCACGCCGGTCTTGGTGAAGGTCAGATGCGCGTATTTCAGGCTCAGCTGCTTCTTGGCGACCGCCAGCGGGGCGTTCTCGAAGATCAGCAGGTACATGGCAGAGACCATGCCGGCCCGGTCGGCGCCGGATTTGCAGTGGAACACCAGCGGCTTCTCGGCGCTGCGCAGGGCGTCGATCACGGCGACGATGCGGCGGCGCGGCGCGGCCTCGCGGGCCCAGAGCTTGGTGTCCACAAGGGTCAGCCCCAGCGCCTCGCAGCTTTCGCGTTCAAAGAGGTAATGGGCGTATTTGTCCTCGCCGCGCAGGTTGATCACGGTCTTGATGCCCATGGCCTTGTATTTCTCGAAGCGCCGGTGGGTCGGCTGGTTGGACCGCCAGACCCCGGGCGCGACCGGCCAGAAGTTGGTCCAGAACCCGCGCAGGAAGGCATGGTCGAAGAGGTTGTAATGCAGCTTCGACCAGCGCCGGGCCTCCGGGGTGGAGATATCCTTGCCAAAGGAATGCCGCACGCGCCGTTCGGCGCTGTCGAGTCGCTTCCAGATGCGTGACAACATAACCTGCGTTCCCGTGCTTCAGGGGCGCGGTGTACGCGGCAAAGCCGGGGCTGTCCAGCAAGCGGGTCGGCATCGGCGCGCCTGCGCGGGCGATGCCGGACAATTGCGGGGCTTGCCGGGGCCGGGTCTTTGGGGTGCGCCTTGCCGGAGGAGCCTTGAGCGCGGCGCAGCCTGCGGCCATGGACAGAGGGAAGCAGGGCGGGGCACCGGGTCAGGGATCGGGCTTCGGGGCGGTCCAGCCGATGCCGCGGTTGCGGCGCGCCACCGCGATCCGGGAGATCAGGTGGTTGAGCACCGCGGCAAGGATCAGCACCGGCCCAAGCCCCCAGAAGGACCACAGGGCGATGAAGATCCAGAGCAGGTTGACGAAGATCAGGATCATGTTGGCAGTCATGTAATCCTCGACCGGTTGCGGGGTACGCTTTTCCATGTGTCAGGGCCCGGGCAGCAGCAATGTCGCTGCTGCAAAGGGTAGCGCGGTACCGCGCGCCTTGTCAGGTCACGCTGCCGTGGAAAGCTGAATTTTCTGTGAACGCCCGCGAGGACAGGCGCCGGAATGCCGCGCCGTCCCGGTCAGGAGGCGGCGGCGCGCAGGGCCTCTGGCAGGCATTCGGCCAGAACGTCCAGATCCGCCGGAAGGCCCGCGCCGATGCGGATGCAGCGATCCTGCGGGGCGACGAAGGGCATGCGCACGAAGACGCGGCGGTCGATCAGGCCCGCCAGCACCGCGCGGGCAAAATCGCCGTCCCGCCCGCAGTCCACGGTCACGAAATTGGTGGCCGAGGGCAGCGCTTTCAAACCGTTGTCCGCCGCGATGGCGGCGATGCGGGCCTTGGCGTCATTGACCTGCGCGATGACCTCGGAAAGCCAGGTCTGGTCGTGCAGCGCCGCCAGGGCCCCTGCCACCGCGAAACGGTTCATGCCGAAGTGGTTGCGGATCTTGTCGAAGGCGCGGATCGTATCCTTGGCCCCGTAGGCATAGCCGATGCGCGCGCCCGCCATGCCGTAGCCCTTGGAAAAGGTGCGGAAGCGGATCACCCGCGGGTCATCGATGGCGATCTCGGGGATGGCCTCGGCGGGGGCGAACTCGGCATAGGCCTCGTCCAGCGCCAGCACCGTGCCCTCGGGGATGGCGTCCAGCGCGGCCTCGATCCGGGCACCGGTCAGCCAGGTGCCCATGGGGTTGTCGGGATCTCGCCAGGTAGACCAGCTTCGCCCCGGTTTCCCGCGCCTTGTCGAGCAGGGCGGGCAGATCCTCGTGGTCGTCGCGGTAGGGCACCTTGTGCAAGGTGCCGCCGAAGCCCGCGACATGGTAGTTGAAGGTCGGGTAGGCGCCGTCCGATGTGACGACCGCATCGCCGGGCGCGACCAGCAGGCGGACGATATAGCCCAGGAGCCCGTCGATGCCCTCGCCCAGCACGATATTGGCGGGGGTGCAGTCCGGTGGGCGGCCAGCGCGGCGCGCAGGTCGAAGAAGGTGGGATCGGCGTATTTCCAGATCTCCGCCGCCTCGTCCCGCATCGCGGCCACGGCAAGGGGCGAGGGGCCGAAACAGCTTTCGTTGGCGCCCAGCCGCGCGCGGAAGGGCGCGCCGCGCTGCCGCTCCTGCACCTCGGGGCCGACGAAGGGCACGGTGGCGGGAAGGGATCTCGATGAGATCAGGGTATCTGGGTCCGGTCATGGGCGCGGACTATGGCAAGGCTGACGGTTTGCGCAAGGGGGGAGCCGGGGGGTGAGCAGGGGCCCGGGCGCGGGAGGCGGGCGGGGAGGGGGCGCTGCCCCCGGCCTGCGGCCTCCCCCGAGGTATTTCGAGACCAAAGAAGCGAGGGGGCGGAGAGGTGGGCGGGCGGGTCGGCTGCCCGGATCTCTGTGAGGCAGGGAGGGGGCGGGGCCGAGAGGGGGCCGCGAGGGCGATCACGAGGAAGTTCACGGGGGTGCAGCCGCTTGTCGCCATTCCGTCCCGGCACAACTTGACCCGGTCGCGGCAAAAGGCCAGTTTCCGCCGCGAGCAGACCCATTATCCGAAAGCCCGCCATGACGCGTACTCCGCCGCCCTTCGCGCCCTTCGAATGGATGATCGCCTGGCGCTACCTGCGCGCCAAGCGTGCCGAGGGGGGCGTGTCGGTGATGACCTGGATCAGCCTGATCGGCATCACGCTGGCGGTTTTTGCCCTGATCGCCACCCTGGCCGTCAGGTCCGGGTTTCGCGCGGAATTCGTGGACACGATCCTGGGGGCGAACGCGCATCTGACGGTCTACCACGTCCAGCATGAGAACGAGGCCGGGCAGATGGTGCGGACCCTGCCGGACTATCACGCCATGGCCGAGCGGGTGCGCGCGGTCGAGGGCGTCCTGCGCGTGGCGCCGCTGGTCAAGGGGCAGGTCATGGCCAATGCCAATGGCAACAATGCCGGCATCGAGGTGCATGGCATCGCGCTGGAGGACCTGCGCCAGATCCCGCGCATCGCCGATCCCGAGACCGGCGTCGGATCACTGGACGACTTCGGCGCGGGCATCGCCATCGGCTCTGGCGTGGCGCAGATCCTTGGCGTGGGGCTGGGCGACACCGTCAAGGTGATCTCGCCCAACGGGGTGAAGACGGCCTTCGGGGTCAGCCCCCGCGTCAAATCCTACGATGTCACCTATATCTTCACGTACCGGGCGCTACGACATCGACCGGGTGCGGGTCTACATGCCCTTCGAGGAGGCGCAGCTGTATTTCAACCGCGAGGACGTGGCCGACGAGCTGGAGGTCATCGTCGACGACCCCGAAGCGGCAGAGCGCTATGCCTCTGCGGTGGGGCAGGCGGCGGGTCCGGGGGCGATCGTCTGGACATGGCAGGACGCATCGGGCGGCTTCCTGCGCGCGCTGGAAATCGAGGACAACGTGATGTTCGTGATCCTCTCGGTGCTGGTGCTGATCGCCACGATGAACATCGTCTCGGGGCTGATCATGCTGGTCAAGAACAAGGGGCGCGACATCGGCATCCTGCGCACCATGGGGCTGACCGAAGGCTCTGTCCTGCGGGTCTTCTTCATCTGCGGCTCTTTCACGGGCCTGTTCGGGACGCTGTTCGGCGTGATCCTGGGATGCCTCTTCGCCATCTACATCGATCCGATCTTTGCGGCGGTGAACTACCTGTCGGGCGGCGGCGTCTGGGATCCGTCGATCCGCGGCATCTACGCGCTGCCCGCGAAGCTGCAACTGGGCGACGTCCTTTCTGCCGTGGCGCTCTCGCTGGGGCTGTCCTTCATTGTCACGATCTTTCCGGCGCGCCGCGCGGCCCGGATGAACCCGGTAGAGGCGCTGCGTTATGAGTGATCCCGTCCTGCGCCTGTCCGGCGTCGAAAAATTCTACAAACGCGGCACACCCGGGGAAATCCATGTCCTGAAGGGCGCCGCGCTGGAGGTCTCGCGCGGCGAGGTGGTGGCGCTGGTGGCGCCCTCGGGGGCGGGCAAGTCGACGCTTCTGCATATCGCCGGGCTGCTGGATGTGCCCGACGCCGGGACGGTGGCCATCGGCGGCGAAGAGATGCAGGGCAAGCCCGACCGCAGGCGCACTGCCGTGCGCCGGGCCGAGCTGGGCTTTGTCTACCAGTTCCACCACCTGCTGCCGGAGTTCACGGCGCTGGAAAACATCGTGCTGCCGCAGCTTGCCAACGGCGTGGCGCGGGGCGCGGCAGAGGAACGGGCGCGCGCCCTGCTGGACACGGTGGGCATCGCGCACCGCGAAGACCACCGGCCCGCAGCCCTGTCCGGCGGAGAACAGCAGCGCGTCGCCTTCTGCCGGGCCATGGCCAACGAACCCCGGCTTCTGCTGGCGGATGAGCCGACCGGGAATCTCGACCCCGAAACCTCGGCCCGGGTCTTCGGAGCGCTGATGACGCTGGTCCGCGAAACCGGGCTGTCCGCCGTGATCGCGACCCACAACCTTGAGCTTGCGGCGCAGATGGACCGGACGCTGAAGCTGGATGCGGGGCACCTGACCCCGGCCTGATCGGCCCGGCTGCCGACCGGTTCGGTGCCGTGCAGGCCACAGGGACCTGTGGCCGTCGTGCCTGTGACGGGCACAGCCGTGGTGGCCATTTCGGCAGGCGGCGCCCGCGGCGGCCCGGCTATCCCGATCCAGCCCCGGCGCGTGCTCGCGCATTCCCTCTGTCCGATACGAAACGGGGCCCGCGGATGATCCGCAGGCCCCGAATGCCGTGGCGTTTGTCCGGCGCGGGCCGCGCGGGCCTGCGCCGCCTTCGGCTTAGCGCAGGATAGCGCGCAGCTTGCCCTCGGGCTTCGCCCTTGGAGTCGCTCGACGCGATGATGTTCAGCGCGGTCTGGGCCTCGGCGTAGCTCAGCGAGGAGGCGTCGACGCCGGGCAGGAAGTTCTCGATCTGCTGCAGTTCGGCGGTCGAGACCGAGCCCTGCGCCTGGGCGGCGCCGGTCAGGGTTGCAAGGGCGAGGGCGGTGGTTGCGATCAGCGTTTTCATGTCGGTTTCCTTTTCGAATGATCCGGCGCCGGGAGGGCGTCCGGTGACAGGGAGGCCGCGCGAGGCGGCGGGGAGGGGCGGCGCGGAACGGTCCGGGCCGCCATTGGGGTCAGCGCAGGATGCTGCGCAGCTTCATCTGCGCTTCGCCCTGGTTGTCGCTGGAATGGATGATGTTCAGCGCGGTCTGGGCCTGAGCGAAGGACAGAGTATCTGCGTCGACGAAGGGTGCGGCGCGTTCGATTTCGGCCCGTTCCACCGCCGAGACGGTGCCTGCGGCATGGGCTGCGCCGGTCAGGGCTGCAAGGGCGAGGGCGGTGGAAGCGATGAGCGTTTTCATGTGTCTTTTCCTTTATCAGCGGTCCCGCTGCGTGCCTGCTTCGGGTGTTTCTGCTGCCGCTCTGTGCGGCGGTGGAGCAGATTTAGGGATGCGCTTCAGAGAATTGAAATCACGAGGTAATCTCGGACCGATCACGCGAATGTGGACTTGAACTCCGAATTTCTCTAACGCTGACTGTGCATTTTCGAACATCTATGGTGCGCATCAATCGGGCTGTGATTTCAGGCGCGAAAAGGGCGATCACGCCGCCGTGATCCCCTGTGAGGCGGCCTGTACGCGGCGTGCCTGTCACGTGTTTGTGGCCCTGATTGTGCGGGTATGCACAGAAGGCAAAGCGGCTTTCCCGCCCGGTTTGCCGCGCTAAAGTCCTGTCATGACCACGCTTGTTCCCCACCCCGAGGGCCTGCTTGCCTGTGCCCATATCCTCGACGGTCCGACCGCCGGGGCGGCCTTGCCGCCCGCCGAGGCGCCGACCGTGCTGCAATCCGACACGCTGGGCTGGGTGCACCTGCGCGCCCAGCATCCCGACGCGCCCTCGTGGATCGTGCAGACGCTGTCCTATCTCGACCCGAACGCGGTCGAGGCGCTGCTGGCGGAAGAGACACGCCCGCGCGCCACCCGTTTCGGCGAGGGGATGGTGCTGATCCTGCGGGGGCTGAACACGATCGAAGGCGAGGATCCCGAGGACATGGTCTCGGTCCGGCTGTGGATCGATCCGCACCGGATCGTCAGCCTGTCGATGCGCCGGGTGCGCGCCATCGAGGAGATCTCGGAGGAACTGACGCAGGGCCGGGGGCCGCGCGATCCGGCTGCCTTCCTCGTGCGCCTTGCCGAGCTGCTCAACCTTCGGATCGAAGGCTTCTGGCGCCAGCTGGAGGATGCGGTCGACCGCATCGAGGAAGAGATCCTCTTCGACAGCATCCCCGAGGACCTGCGGGCGCGGCTGGTCGAACTGCGCCGCCGCTCTGTCATCCTGCGCCGCCATCTTGCACCGCAGCGCGATGTCTTGCGGGTGTTGCAGGGCGGGCCGGTGCCATGGCTGCAGCAGGAGGCGCGGCGCGAACTGGCCGAAGAGCAGGACGCGCTGGAGCGGATGGTCGAAGACGCCGACGCGATGCGCGACCGCATGGCGCTTGTGCGGGACGAGTTGCAGGGCGTCCGGGACGAGCGCCTGAACCGCAATATGTACCTGCTGTCGATTCTCTCTGCGATCTTCCTGCCGCTGGGCTTTCTGACCGGGCTTTTCGGCATCAACACCGGCGGCATGCCGGGCGCGCAGACATCATGGGCCTTCTGGGGGTTCTGTGCGGCGCTGCTGGCGATCGGGCTGGCGCAGCTATGGCTGCTGCGAAAGATGCGCTGGATCTGAGGCGCGTTTTCCCGCTTGCAAAGCGCCGGACGCTTTCGTAAACGGGGCACCGGCCTTAGGGGTATAGCTCAGCTGGTAGAGCGACGGTCTCCAAAACCGTAGGTCGCGGGTTCGAACCCTGCTGCCCCTGCCATTTCCCAGAATTCAGACCCAGCGCGCGCCCTGCATTTGCGCATCTGTCCGCATATGAAAAGGGCCGCCCGCAGGCAGCCCTTTGCGTCGTTCGTTGCGCGCAGCCGATCAGAAGCTGTCGGTGACGCGCATGATCTCTTCGCTGTCGCCGGTGGCCGGGGCGGCCTGCAGTTCGGCGCGCTGCTCGGCGGTCAGCGTCATCGGGTCGAGGTCCGGCGCCGCAGTCGCGATCTGGCTCAGCTCGGCTTCGGTGAAGGGTGCCGCGGAGGGCGCCTCGCTGACCGAGTTGGTCGAGTAGGTGCGCAGCTGGGCCAGCGCCTCACCCTTGCTGTCGGCGCTGTCGATCACGTTCAGGGCCTGCTCAAGCTCGGAGGCGGTGATCCCGGTGAAGTCCAGTTCCGGTGCATATTGCTGCAGGCGCGCCAACTGGCCCGAGGACACCTCGGACACCACGGTGTTGTCGCCGGCCTCGCCGACCAGTGGCCGAGATCTTGGCGCTTTTCTCGCCTTCGCTGTCGCCGCTGTTGATGACGTTCATGACGGCGTCGATCTGCTGTTCGGACATTGTCGACACATCGACATCGGGGGCGTATTTCTGGATGGCGGCCATCTCGTCTTCGGTGGCGGCGAAGGCCCCGGTTGCAAGGACGGCTGCGAGGGCGGTACCGGCAAACAAGCGTTTCATTGTAACTCTCCTGTTCCTGTCTCCTGGCGGGGCACGCTGCCCGCCTGTCTGCTGCACAAACACCTCCCGCGGCCAAAGCGTTCCGAGCGTTCTGCGGAAAGGCCCTCACGGCGGCGTGATCGCGCGGTGCCGGGTTGCGGTCAGGGAAAGGGCGGGGGCGGGGCGTCAAACCTTGTCAAACGGCGCCCGCGGGCGTAGGTAAGCCCGAACCGCGATCCCGATACGAGGACTACAGAGCAATGGCCACCAATCCGGTCCAGTTCATCCAGCAGACCCGCGCCGAGGTGGCCAAGATCGTATGGCCGACGCGGCGCGAAGTGATCCTGACCACCATCATGGTGTTCATCATGGCGACCCTGACGGCGATCTTCTTCGCCGTGGTCGACATCCTGATCCGCACCGGCCTTCAGGGCCTCTTCGACCTTCTCGGCTAAACCCGAGGCCCCGGACGGGTTTCGGGACAGGCCTGAGCGCCCTTAGCATGTGCCGTGACACGGGGCCGGAAGCGGCACCGACCCGGGCCTTGCCCCGTGGCAGGCCGGGGACTTGCGGGGCTGGAGAGCTGTCCACGGCCCGCCGCTATCCGACCCCCGCAGCCCGTCGCCCCGTACCGGTCGCCGCGAATCGCCTCTGATCCGGCGCTCCAGACGGCCCGCGGCCTTTCACCGGCGCGGGCATGATCGGGGCCACCCGGGTCGCGCAGGGCGCTTCGGACCCGAGCAGAGGCGCCGGTGCATACGAGACGGCCTTGCAATGGCCTCGCACAGCCAGTATGCAGCCTCAAACGTCAGGCGCGCACGAGAGTTGCGCGCCGATTTTCTTTTGGCGGGCCCCGCAGGGGGCATCTGGAAGCGAAGGCATCAACACATGGCAAAGCGGTGGTACTCGGTCAGCGTCCTCTCGAACTTCGAGAAGAAGATCGCAGAACAGATCCGGACGGCGGTGGAAGAGCAGAACCTTCACGATCAGATCGACGAGGTTCTGGTGCCTACCGAAGAGGTGATCGAGGTTCGTCGCGGCAAGAAGGTCACGACAGAGCGGCGCTTCATGCCCGGCTACGTGCTGGTGCACATGGAGATGTCCGATCAGGGCTATCACCTCGTGAACTCGATCAACCGCGTCACCGGCTTCCTTGGTCCGCAGGGGCGCCCGATGCCGATGCGCGACGCAGAGGTCGAGGCGATCCTCTACCGCGTGCAGGAAAACGAAGAGACGCCGAAGATCCTCATCCATTTCGAGATCGGCGAGAAGGTCAAGGTCAACGACGGCCCCTTCGAAGGCTTCGACGGCATGGTCGAGGGTGTCGACGAGGACAACCAGCGTCTGCGCGTCGCGGTGTCGATCTTCGGTCGCGAAACGCCGGTCGAGCTGGAGTTCACGCAGGTCAGCAAGCAGCTCTGAGCCGGGGCGTGACCCGCCGGACCTGACAGGGGGCCTTCGGGCCCCTTTTTCATGGCCGGGGGCGGCGGGCCGATGACCCGCGCCGGGCCCGGGACGCGGACCTCCGGCGCAACGGCGCTTGCCTTTCCACCGCATCCGGTGTATCGCGCGCCCCTGTCGCATCCATGCGGCACCACCGTGGGAGGCGAGGGCTTCGCGAAGCCCGGACCGGAACCACGCCACTCAGTGCCCCCCGACGCGTCGCGGGGCGATGGAAAAGGAGACAGCCGATGGCCAAGAAGCTCGCCGGCAAGATGAAGCTGCAGATTCCTGCAGGCAAAGCCAACCCCTCCCCGCCGGTCGGTCCGGCGCTGGGTCAGCGCGGCATCAACATCATGGAATTCTGCAAGGCGTTCAACGCCAAGACGCAGGAGATGGAGCCCGGCGCGCCGTGCCCGACCGTGATCACCTACTATCAGGACAAGTCCTTCACCATGGACATCAAGACGCCGCCCGCGTCTTACTACCTGAAGAAGGCCGCCGGCCTGAAGCCCGTGGGCAAGCGCAACCGCCCGCGCGGTGCCGAAGCACCGGGCCGCGAGACCATTGCGACGATCAGCATCAAGCAGGTCCGCGAGATCGCCGAAGCCAAGATGAAGGACCTCTCGGCCAATGATATCGATGCGGCCATGAAGATCATCGTCGGCGCGGCCAATTCGATGGGCATCGAGGTGAAGGGGTAATCACGATGGCAAAACTCGGAAAACGCACCCGCGCCGCCCGCGAAGCCTTTGCAGGCAAGGATGAGATCTCTGTCGAAGAGGCTGTTGCGCTGATCAAGGCGAACACCAAGACGAAGTTCGACGAGACCGTCGAGATCGCGATGAACCTCGGCGTCGATCCGCGCCACGCCGACCAGATGGTCCGCGGCGTCGTCTCGCTGCCGAACGGCACCGGCAAGACCACCCGCGTCGCCGTCTTCGCCCGCGGCCCCAAGGCCGACGAAGCGACGGCCGCCGGCGCTGACGTGGTCGGCGCAGAAGATCTGATGGAGCAGGTTCAGGCCGGCAACATCAACTTCGACCGCTGCATCGCGACCCCGGACATGATGCCGATCGTCGACCGTCTGGGCAAGATCCTCGGCCCGCGCAACCTGATGCCGAACCCCAAGGTCGGAACCGTGACCATGGACGTCAAGGAGGCCGTCGAGGCCGCCAAGGGCGGACAGGTCCAGTTCAAGGCCGAGAAGGGTGGCGTGGTGCACGCCGGCGTCGGCAAGGCCTCCTTCGACGAGGCCAAGCTGGCCGAGAACATCCGTGCCTTCGTGAACGCGGTTTCGGCGGCCAAGCCGACCGGCGCCAAGGGCACCTACATGAAGAAGATCGCGCTGTCCTCGACGATGGGCCCGGGCGTGACCGTCGACGTGTCGAACGCCACCGGCAACTAAGCCTGGGCGGATACGGAAATTGCAGGGGGCGGGCCGCTTGGTCCGCCCCTTTGCTTTTGCCGCCCCGAAACGCCGCGCCCGGGCCACGATCGCCGGCATCGCGCGCCAGGCAGCCCTGCGTCGCCCGCGCACCATCGCGGGCCCCTTTGAGGTCCGGCGCCGCAGCCCCTTCTTCGGTCCGGACAATACCTCGGGGGTCCGGGGGCAGAGCCCCCGGCATGCCCCGGGCATGAAGCCTCCGGCGCGCCGTGAAAAGGCCGCCTGACTATGCCTTCTGGGTGATCCAGACGCCCAGCATCATCACCGCGATCCCGGTCGCCCGGGTCAGCGTCAGAGGCGAAAGGCGGGCCCCGAACAGGCCGAAATGGTCGATCGTCGCGGCGCTCAGCAATTGTCCCACGAGGACGAAGAAGATGGCGTTCCCGACGCCGAATCGCGGCGCGATGATCGTCACCGACAAGACGTAGAAGGCGACCAGCAGACCGCCGAGGAACAGGTGTTTGGGCGGCTGTGACAGGATCGCCAGCGCCGGGGTGCCGCGCAGGATCCAGATCGCCGTGGTCGTCAGGACCGCAACCCAGAACAGCACCATGGCCGCCGCCACCGGCGACCCCAGCGCCTGTCCCAGCGCGGCATTCAGCGCGGCAAGAAGCGGAATGCCGATCCCGGCCAGAAGCATGATGAGGGCGTATTGCGTCATGGCGGGGTCTCTTCCGGGGCTGCGAGGGGGTGGTGTTCGGGTCGCGCTTTGATGACGCAGGGTCGGTTCGGGTGCAACAGCGCAATCCGGTACCGAAGGCGGCCCCGGGCCGCGCGTGGCGAAGGGGGAGGGGCGCATGGCTCTGGCCGTGCCCCCTGTTCCGGGCGCCGCGCCCGACGGCAACGGGACCCTTGCGCCACAGGGTCTGATCGCCCGCGCCGCCTGCGTCGGCAGGCTTCCGGCGCAACAGCCCCCTTGCAGGCCTGGGGCAAAGTCGGCAAGTCGGTGGAGAGCAATAACGAGGGGCAACAATGAAACGGATCGCTCTGGGATTGGCCGCACTGGCGGCCCTGTGGGGATGTGTCGAGGCAGAGATGCCGGTGGCACAGGACGGCAAGGCGCTGTTCATGGAGAATTGCGCGGTGTGTCATGGCGCGGACGGGCGCGGCAACGGTGCGATGGCGCGCGCCATGACGAAGGCGCCGAAGGACCTGACGCTGATTTCCGTGCGCCACGGTGACAGCTTTCCGCGTGCCAAGGTGATGTCCACCGTCGACGGCTATGCGCGGTCCGACCTGTCTGGCCCGGGCATGCCCGAGTTCGGCGAGCTGCTGAAAGGCGACCTGATTCCCTTCGACAGCGGTGACGGCATCCAGACGCCGACCCCGCGAAAGCTGGTCGCGCTGGTGGAATACCTCGAATCGATCCAGACCAGCCGGTAGGGCACTGACCCGGGCGGTCGCGTGACACCCCGGCGGGGTGTCGCGCCGGGGCCGGATGCAGGGCGGGTCCCTCCGGGTTCCGACCGCGTCCGGTGCGCGCCCTGTCGGAAACGACGATGCAGCGGACCGATGCGGCGCGCGAACGGGGCCGGGGGCGTCTGTCGTCGGAAGTGTGGCGGTGATCCGCGTCCGGGGCCTCAGGCGGAGACCATCTGCCGGGTCAGCTCCCAGTAGCGGTCCTGCACCGCCTCCAGCGGCAGGCGGCTCGCCGGGCCGATACCAGGTCGTCACGCCGGTCAGCATGGCGATGATGGCAAGCGTGGCCAGCTTGCTGTCGGGCACCGAGAAGGCGCCCGTCGCCATGCCCGCCCGCAGGATCTCTTCCAGCCCGGTCTCGTAGTCGCGGCGCTGCGCCTCGATCACGGCGAAATTCTCGGGTGTCAGGTTGCGCAGTTCCATGTAGGCGATGAAGACCGCCTGCGGGCGTTCCAGGTGAAAGGCGATGTGGAAATGGACGAAGGTCTGCAGCCGCTCCATCGGGTCGGCGGCGCGCGGCAGGGCCGAAAGCGCCTCGGCGAGATCGTCCATATGCCCCTTGAGCAGCGAGAACAGCAGCGCCTGCTTGTCCGGCGTGTAGTTGTAAAGCGCCCCGGCCTGCACGCCGACCGCGCGGGCGATCTCGCGCATGGACACCGCAGCATAGCCGCTTTCCGCAAAAAGCCGCAGCGCCTCGGCGCGGATCTTGGGGCCGGTTATGCCGGCGTGGGAACCCTGTGTGCGTGCCATGGCGGGCAGCTTTATATGAACACATGTTCAGATCAAGCGGGAAGGCTTGCCGGGGGCCGGGCGATGGGGCAAGACTGACCGCATGAAGAGGGGTTTCGGATATGGGCTTGCGGTGGCGTTTTCGGCGCTGCTGGCGGGCTGCGCGCAGTTCCCCGAACTGGATCAGACGCAGACCCCGGGGGTGGCCACGGCGCCCTATCCGCGGCTCCTGCCGATCGAAGAGCTGCTGGAGGGGCGGCAACCTACGGCAACGCCCGGAATGATCGACGGGGTTCTGGGCCGTGCCGATGCGCTGCGCGGGCGTGCGGGCACGGTGCAGGCGGCGCCGGTCGCGCAGGGCGCGGACGTGCAGGACCGGCTGACCCGGCTGCGCCGGAAGGCCGAGGCCCTGCGCGAGGCCGAGCTCTGATCCTCTGCCGCGTCGCGCGCGCAGGGACGCGGCGCCGGATCCTCCCTGAAGGCGGGCCTCGACACCGGGGCCACCGCAGCCACGCGTCGCACAGGCACACCCGCGCAGCCCTGCCTTTGTGACGGGGCGGCCCTTGCCGTCCGATGGATCGACCCTGCGGCCCTGCGGCGCCGGGGCGGGGGCCCCGCCTGACCGGCCTGCGCGCCAGACCGTTTGCCGCCCCCCTCTGTGCTGCGGCCCGGTGTCTCGAAAGCGGCGCAGCCAGTGGGCAGGACCCGCATCCCATTGCACCCGGGCCGACTTGGCGCTAACCGGAGGCCCGCAACACTGTCCCTGAAGGAGCCCTCTATGTCCGACCCCCTGCGTCTTGGTATCGCCGGCCTCGGAACCGTTGGCGCGGGCGTGGTCAAGATCGTCCGCCAGAAGGCGACGCTGCTGGCCGAACGCGCCGGGCGTCCGGTGGTGGTCTCGGCGGTCTCCGCGCGCACGCGGGACAAGGACCGCGGCGTGCCGCTGTCCTCCTACGCATGGGAGGACGACCCGGTGGCTCTGGCGACCCGCGACGACGTCGATGTCTTCGTCGAACTCATGGGCGGCAGCGACGGCCCGGCCAAGGCCGCTGTCGAGGCGGCGCTGGCGGCGGGCAAGGACGTGGTGACGGCGAACAAGGCGATGCTGGCGCATCACGGGCAGGCGCTGGCCGAACTGGCCGAGGCCAATGGCGCGGTGCTGCGCTTCGAGGCGGCGGTGGCGGGGGGCATCCCGGTCATCAAGGCGCTGACCGAAAGCCTTGCCGGCAACGATATCCAGCGCGTGGTCGGCGTGATGAACGGCACCTGCAACTATATCCTGACCCGGATGGAAGACGGCGGGCTGACCTACGAGGCGGCCTTCGCCGAGGCCGATGCCCTGGGCTACCTCGAAGCCGACCCGACCCTCGACGTCGGCGGCATCGACGCGGGCCACAAGCTGTCGCTGCTGGCCGCCATCGCCTTCGGCACGCAGGTCGATTTCGACGCGGTGGAACTGGAAGGCATCGGCAAGGTCACCATCGACGATATCCGGCAGGCCGCCGACATGGGCTTCCGCATCAAGCTTCTGGGGGTCAGCCGCATGACCGGGCGCGGGCTGGAACAGTCCATGGCGCCCTGCCTCGTGCCCGCGGCCTCGCCGCTGGGGCAACTGGCGGGCGGCACCAATATGGTGGTGATCGAAGGCGATCAGGTCGGCCAGATCGTCATGCGCGGCGCCGGTGCGGGCGAGGGCCCGACCGCCAGCGCGGTCATGGGCGACGTCATGGATATCGCGCGCGGCCTGCGCGTCTCGACCTTCGGGCGCCCCGCCGGCACGCTGGCCGGGGCGACCCCGGCCAAGGCGACGGCGGCGGCGCCCTACTACCTGCGCATGGCGCTGGTCGACCGCCCCGGCGCGCTGGCCAAGGCGGCGCAGGCACTGGGCGAGGCGGGGGTCTCCATCCACCGCATGCGCCAGTACGATCACGTCGACGACGCCGCCCCGGTGCTGATCGTCACCCACAAGACGACGCGCCCCTCCCTCGATCAGGCGCTCGCCGCGATGATGGCCACGGGCGTCGTCACGCACGAGCCGGTGGCCCTGCGCATCGAAGAGGTCTGAACCCGCGCGGCCCGCGCCGCCGGGGGACGCCCCTCAGACCCTTCTTCTTGGTCCAAATACCCTCGGGGGAGGCCGCAGGCCGGGGGGCAGCGCCCCCTGATGCCTCCGGGTCTCCCATGGACAACGCGGCGGGGCAGGGCCTGTCCCGGTCACGCCGTTAGCGTCAGTGGGCTTTCTCTTGGCCGGGGCATGGGCTAGAGCGGAGGCGAAGGATTTCGCAAAGAGGACGACCCCATGCCCAGCCCCGAGATTTCAGTGACCGGATGCTGTCTCTCGGCCTCGCACGGGTGGCCGAACAGGCCGCCATTGCCAGTGCCGACTGGATCGGCCAGGGCGACGAGAAGGCCGCCGATCAGGCCGCTGTCAACGCCATGCGCGAGCAGCTCAACAAGCTGGAAATCTCGGGTGTCGTGGTCATCGGCGAGGGGGAGCGCGACGAGGCGCCGATGCTCTACATCGGTGAAGAGGTCGGCAGCGGCGGCCCGGGCGTCGATATCGCGCTGGACCCGCTGGAAGGCACGACCCTGACCGCCAAGGACATGCCCAACGCGCTGACGGTGATCGCCATGGGGCCGCGCGGCTCGATGCTGCACGCGCCGGACGTCTACATGGACAAGCTGGCAATCGGGCCGGGCTATGACACCGACGTCGTCTCGCTGGACATGTCGCCGTCGGAGCGGGTCGCGGCGCTGGCCAAGGCCAAGGGCTGCCAGCCGCGCGACATCACCGTCTGCATGCTCGAGCGTCCGCGCCACGAGGAGATGCTGGCCGAGGTGCGCGAGACCGGGGCCGGCATCCGGCTGATCACCGACGGCGACGTGGCGGGCGTCATGCATTGCGCCGAGACCGTCAAGACCGGCATCGACATGTACATGGGCTCCGGCGGTGCGCCCGAGGGGGTGCTGGCCGCGGCGGCCCTGAAGTGCATGGGCGGGCAGATGTGGGGCCGCCTGATGTTCCGCAACGACGACGAGAAGGGCCGCGCGGCGAAGGCCGGCATCACCGAGCTCGACCGCATCTACGCGCGCGACGACCTGGTGACCGAACATGTGATCTTTGCCGCGACGGGCGTGACGCAGGGTTCGCTGGTGCAGGGCATCCGGCGCGAGCCGGGCTGGATCGAGACCGAAACCCTGCTGATGCGCTCCAAGACCGGCTCGGTGCGGCGCATGCACTATCGCAACCCGTTCCGGCACACGGTCTGAGCTCTGCCGCCCCGGGCTGGCCGGGGCAGACGGGTATCTTGACAGGGCAGACGGGCAGGGCGGTGGTCCTGCCCGGGCGATGAGGCCGATGGGTGGCGTTTCTCTGCGCCCCGGGCGCCGCGGGACAAGGGGCGCTTCAATCGCGGCCCCGGGTCCGGCGGCGCTGTCGCTTTGAGGTATTTGGGCCAAGAAGAAGCATCGGGGGCGGTTCTGCATCGGCGGGCTGGGCTGCCCTTCGTCATTCGACACCGGGCCGGTGGCGCGCTATGAGGCTGCGGGTTCAGGCGGAAGGGGCAAACGTGGCTTACTTGGGTGTCGAAGGCAGTCTGACGGGGCGGCGCTGGGTCGGTCCCGGCGTCGAGGTGGAACGGCAGGCCGAGGCCATGGGCCAGGCCACCGGGCTTGCGGCGCCGCTTTGTGCGGTGCTGGCGCGGCTGGGGGTGCCGGTGGCGGAGGTCACGGCCTATCTTGCGCCGACCCTGCGCGAGCTCTTGCCGGACCCGCGCGCGCTGAAGGACATGGAGGTGGCGGCGGAACGCTTTCTGACCGCCGTCCGGCGGCGCGAGCGGATCGCGGTCTTTGCGGATTACGACGTGGACGGCGGCACCTCTGCGGCGCTGCTGATCGACTGGCTGCGGCAGATGGGGCGCCCGGCGACGCTTTATGTGCCGGACCGCATCGACGAGGGCTATGGCCCGAACGCCCCGGCCATGGCGGCGCTGGCGCGCGACCACGACCTGATTGTCTGCGTCGATTGCGGGACCCTCTCGCTGGAGCCGATCGCGGCGGCCGGGGGCGCGGATGTGGTGGTTCTGGATCACCACCTCGGCGGCGAGGTGCTGCCCGATTGCGTGGCGGTGGTGAACCCCAACCGGCAGGACGAGGACGGGTCGCTGGCGCATCTCTGCGCGGCGGTGCCGTGGTCTTCCTGATGCTGGTGGAGGCCGGGCGGCAGCTGCGCGTGGCGGGGGCGTCCGGGCCGGACCTGATGGGCATGCTCGACCTTGTTGCCCTTGCGACGGTGGCGGATGTGGCGCCGCTGAAGGGGGTCAACCGGGCGCTGGTGCAGCAGGGGCTGAAGGTCATGGCCCGGCGCGACCGCCCGGGCCTTGTGGCGCTGTCGGACGTCGCCCGGCTGGAGCAGGCGCCGTCCTCCTACCACCTGGGCTTCGTGCTGGGGCCGCGGGTGAACGCGGGCGGTCGGATCGGGCAGGCGGATCTGGGTGCGCGGCTCTTGTCCTGCGAGATCCGAGCACGAGGCGCAGGCGCTGGCCGAGCGGCTGGAGGCGCTGAATGCCGAGCGCCGCGAGGTCGAGGCGGCGGTGCGCGCCGCCGCCCTTGCGCAGGCCGAGGAGCGCGGGCTTGACGCGCCGCTGGTCTGGGCCGCCGGCGAGGGCTGGCACCCCGGCGTCGTGGGAATCGTCGCCTCGCGCCTGAAGGAGCTGACCGGGCGGCCCGCGGTCGTGATCGGGCTGGAGGGCGACGAGGGCAAGGGCTCTGGCCGTTCCGTGGCGGGGGTGGACCTTGGCGCCTCGGTCCAGCGGCTGGCCTCGGAGGGGCTGCTGATCAAGGGCGGCGGGCACCGGATGGCCGCGGGGCTGACGGTGGCCCGCGACCGGCTGGACGAGGCCATGGCGCGCCTCTCTGCCCTGCTGGAGCGGCAGGGCGCGGGGCAGGGCGGCGCCGCCGACCTGCGGGTCGACGGGCTGCTGATGCCCGGCGCGGCGACAGTGGCACTGATCGAGGATCTGGAGCGGGCGGGCCCCTTCGGACAGGGCGCCCCGGGGCCGCGTTTCGTGGTGCCGGACGTGGGGATCTCTTTCGCGAAGCAGGTCGGATCGGGTCATCTGAAACTGAGCTGTACCGACGGGCTTGGCGCGCGACTGGACGGGATCTGTTTCGGGGCCTTCGACGGGCCGCTGGGGATGGCCCTGACCGAGCACGGGGGGCGGCGATTCCATCTGGCGGGGCGGCTGGAAATCAACGAGTGGAACGGAAGGCGGACCGCACAGCTGCGGCTGGAGGATGCCAGTCCCGCGTGAGTGTTCCGATAAGTCCTTGCAAGGTATTGGAAAAATCTGAAGGTGCAGGCTGTTTCCGGAATTTTCGCGGTCGGATCAGGAAAAAGTCGCCAAGGTGGAAATTTCTGCTTGCAAGCGGCGCGGGGTTTCCATAGAACCCGCCTCACGCCGCAGGGTTGGCCAGTCAGGCAGACACGCGGCGGACCAGAGTGGCCCGTTCGTCTATCGGTTAGGACGCCAGGTTTTCAACCTGGAAAGAGGGGTTCGATTCCCCTACGGGCTGCCACTTCACTTCACTTCCCTTGGACATCGATTGCGCCGGGCTTATCGCGCCCGTGATGCCTCTTTTCGGAGAGGTGGACAGGCTGCCTGCATGACGCGTTGAAAGCCGCTGTCGAGGCGGCGCTGCGGGCGGGCCGTTTCGGTGCGCCGTGGTATCGGTCACGGCTTTGGATGCAAACGGCGCCGGGACGCGCGCGTCTGTGCGGCAGGCCGGGTTTGAGAACGGCTTGCACAGCGGTTGTGGATCAAATAACTGCTCTGAAAATGGGCTGCATGCAGAATTGTTGCCCGCTTACTCACCGTTTTGCGAACAATTCTGCCGAAAGGCGACGAAATACATGACCAATATCGACGAAAAACTGCAACCGATCCTTGCCGAAGTGATGCGGCGCAATGCCGGGGAACCGGAATTCCATCAGGCCACGCACGAGGTTCTGGAAAGCCTTGGCCGTGTCGTCGCCAAGCATCCCGATTATCTGGAACAGGCGCTGATCGAGCGCATCTGCGAACCCGAACGCCAGATCATCTTCCGCATCCCCTGGGTGGACGATCAGGGCAAGGTCCAGATCAACCGCGGGTTTCGTGTGCAGTTCAACTCGGCGCTCGGCCCCTACAAGGGCGGGATGCGGTTCCACCCGTCGGTCAACCTGGGGATCATCAAGTTCCTCGGCTTCGAGCAGATCTTCAAGAACGCCCTGACCGGCCTGCCCATCGGCGGCGGCAAGGGTGGCACGGATTTCGATCCCAAGGGCAAATCCGACGGCGAGATCATGCGCTTCTGCCAGTCCCTGATGATCGAGCTGCACCGCCATCTGGGTGAACAGACCGACGTGCCGGCGGGCGATATCGGCGTCGGCGGGCGCGAGATCGGCTATATGTTCGGGCAGTACAAGCGCCTGACCAACCGCTACGAGGCCGGTGTGCTGACCGGCAAGGCCATCGCCTATGGCGGCTCGCGCGCCCGGACCGAGGCCACGGGCTTCGGCAACACCTATTTCACCAAGGCCATGCTGGAGACCCGCAACAGCGGTTTCGACGGCAAGCGCGTGGTGGTGTCGGGCGCGGGCAACGTCGCCATCCACACCATCGAGAAGGTGCAGTCCTTCGGCGGCAAGGTCATCGCCTGCTCGGATTCCAGCGGCTATATCATCGACGAGGCCGGGATCGACCTTGAGCTGCTTCAGGAAATCAAGACCGTCCGCCGCCAGCGCATCACGGAATACGCGCGGCGCCGGGGCGACGGCGTGCATTTCGTCGCCGTGGGCAAGGGGTCGGTCTGGGATGTGCCCTGCGACGTGGCCATGCCCTCGGCAACCCAGAACGAACTGTCGGGGAAAGACGCGAAGACGCTGGTCAAGAACGGCGTGCAGGCCGTGGGTGAGGGCGCGAACATGCCCTGCACCCCCGAGGCCATCCGCATCCTGCGCGATGCGGGCGTTCTGTTCGGCCCCGGCAAGGCGGCCAATGCCGGGGGCGTTGCGACCTCGGCGCTGGAAATGCAGCAGAACGCCAGCCGCGACCGCTGGACCTTTGCCCAGACCGAGGAACGTCTGGCCCGGATCATGCAGAGCATCCACGACCGCTGCGCCGAAACCGCCGACGAATACGGCGCTCCGGGGGATTACGTCCTGGGGGCCAATATCGCCGGTTTCGTGCGGGTTGCAGAGGCCATGCGGATGATGGGCGTCATCTGACCTCGGAGGACGCCTTCGGGTGTCGCAAAAGAGGCGCGGCGACTGTGTGCCGCCGCGCCTTCCGGGGCCCGCGTTCCGGACAGAGGGCCCTTCGATCCCGCGGCCAGAGCGGTGGCAGAGCGGCCAGCGATCCGGGCGGCGTATCGGCTCCGGCGGATATCTTTGCGTGAGGGCAGCCCCCGGAACCGGCGGCTGCCCCTGTCGTTCAGGGGCCTAGCGGGCCGCGCCCTGTGCCGGAAGGCGCCGCCGCGTGATGACATGCACCGCCAGTTCGATCACCAGCAGCACCAGCATCGACAGGCCCACCAGCGGGAAGAAGACGCCCCCGGCGATGGCCATGACCAGCAGCGTGCGGGGGATGCGCCAGTCGGTCGGCACCGCGGGGACGCCAAGGGCGCCGGAGGGACGCCGCTTCCACCACATGGCCGCCGCCGAGACGCACATCAGCACCATCGCGACGCAGGCCAGCAGCAGGACGATCTGGTTCGGAACGCCCCATTCCTGCCCCATGTGCACGCTGATGCCCCATTCGGCCCAGCGGCCCAGCGTGCCGAGATCCGCGAAGCCCGCGTCGTAGAGCACCGCGCCGGTGTAGCGGTCCAGATGGATGACCCGTTCATAGGTGACGTCGTCGGGATAGACCGAGGCCGTGAAGACCCCGGTCGGCCCGGCGGGAAGCGTGACCGCGTAGCCCGCAACGAGGCCAAGCCCCTCGACCGTGCCGATGACCCCGTCCAGAAGCGGCAGGGCCGCATTGCCGTCGGTCGCGGCCTCCGGCGCATCCGCAAGGTGCCCGGCATGGGCGCCCGCGTCGGGCAGGGGCGAGGCGGGGATCGGCTGGCGCTCCATGATCCACGGGGCGCGGTCCACGACCTCCTGCGTCGGCACGGTGGACTGCGGTGTGTTCGACCAGTAGCCGTCGGGCATCCCCAGCCCAAGGGCATAGGCCGCGTCGTAGAACTTGCCGCCCCAGACACCGGACCAGGGCAGGCCGGTCAGGGCGAGGAAAACGATGAAGACGCCGGTGTAAATCCCCGTCACCGCGTGCAGGTCTCGCCACCACGGGCGCCCCCGGCTGGCCTTGATGCGCAGGGTGCCCACCGATTTGCGCCCGCGCGGCAGCCACAGATAGATCCCGCTGAAGACCAGCAGGACCATCCAGCCCGCCGCGGCCTCGATCAGGCGGTTGCCGAACCAGCCGAGATATTCCAGCGAGTGCAGCTTGCGCACCACGTAGAGCGCCGGGCTGCCCGCCGCACCGCCGTCCCAGAGGGTGCCCAGAACCTGACCGTCATAGGGATCGACATAGACCGTATTGCGCAGACCCCCGGCGTCCAGGATGTCGACCTCCGCGCTGCGGTCCGGGGCAGGCGGGGGAGAATAGGCCTTTACCGTGCCGGGGTGGGCGGCAAGGGCTGCGGCGGTCAGGCGCGATGCCGGCAGGGTGTCGGACCGGATCTCGACGAAGCGCAGGTCGCGGTGGGCGGCATTGTTGATCTCGTCCTTGAACAGGTAGATCGCGCCTGTCACGGCAAGGATCAGGACGAAGGGCAGGACAACGAGTCCGGCGATGAAGTGCCAGCGCCAGACGGCGCGATAGAGTGCGGCGCCTGCCGCACGTTGGGTCGTATCTGTCATGTGTACATTCCAAGCGGCCCGTCGGCGTGACGGGCTTGGGTCAAGAGGCGTCCCCCCGCAGGCAGCGGCGGGACCATCGGATCAGCTCTGCGTCAGACGATCCGTGGAGGCGCTCTGGTGGAATGGTTGATGTTGCGGCCCTGCGACTCGCGGTGCAGCGCTTCGCCCTGCCGCCACAGGTCGTGGGGCACGAAGGCAAGGGACAGCCCGGGAGAGGCCGGTTCGGGCGCCCGGGGCGTCGCGTGACAGAAGGGGCAGCTATGGTCGTGGTCCGCGTGACCGCCGTGGTCCGCACAAAGCGCCAGCGAGGCCTCTCCGTAGATCAGGGCGTAGGCGTCGCGCTGATCGCTGTCGCGGTCGGGGGCCATCAGGCTGACGGACATGACGCTGGTCGAGGCAAGGATAAGCCCCAGCAAAAGCGCGCATGCGGTTGAAACCCAGGATGTCATGGCCGTGGCTTATGGCATCGGAAGCGCGCTGAGGGAACCCGGGATATCGCCGCAGTCCCGCCTCATGGGCAAGGCGGTTGCGCGCCGGGGCTTGGTCCCGGTCCGATGCACATACCCCCGCGTCCTTCACCGCCCCGCAGTCCTTCCGGTGTGGGCGCGGGTCTACATGGGTGAGGCGGCGGTGCCCCCGGGACGGGAGCCGCGGCATGCCTGCGAAACAGGCTGGCGGGCGCCGCACGGGCGGTCGATCCGCCGACCGCCGTGCGGCCCGCGACGGGGTGGCATCCGAATGACCGCCCGCGCTTGATCGGGCGCGGAATTTGCGGCAGGATGTGCGCCAGAGCAGTGAGGCCGGAGAGACGGGATGACCCGCCCCGCGCCATGACATGGGCAGGACGACATGAAAACAACAGGACTTTTGCTGCTTGCGGCCTTGGCGCTTGGCGCCTGCGGCGGCGGTGCGAACCGGGCGGACCGGGGTTATATCTCCTACACCACGCCGACCAAGGCCTTTGCCACCGGACCGGTGTCGAACGCCTGCCTGCGGGGCGGACGCAAGGCGGCCTCCACATCGCTGTGCGGCTGCGTGCAGGCGGTGGCGGATCGGTCTCTCTCCGGCTCCGATCAGCGGCTGGCGGCGAAGTTCTTCGCCGATCCGCATCACGCTCAAGAGATCCGACAGTCCGACAATCCCAACCACGAGGCCTTCTGGAAGCGCTACAAGGCCTTCAGCGCCAGCGCCGAGCGGACCTGCACGGGCGCCTGACGCGCCCGCCCCGGCTTTTTCGTCTGCGACACCACCGCCCCGCCGCCTGCCCTGCGCTGCGGGGAACGTCTTTTCGCGCTGAGGCCGTGCGCTGCGCCGCAGGCCCTCCGGGGGCGCGCGCGACGACGGCACTGGCCCGGGTGACCACGGACCCGCAGCGCGCCTGCCGCCATGTGGCGGTCTTCAGGATCCCGTGCAGGACCAGACCGGGGCTGTCGCGCGCAGCGCCCGTCACCGGCAGCACATGGGTCGGCCCGGCGGCCCCGGCCAGCCCGGGGGCGGATTTCGGCAGCCGGGGCCTGGCTGCGGCCTTGACGGAAGGGGTGCAGTTTCGGAAAAGCTGAAAGTGGCGCAGGCGCAGCGGGGGGAAAAGCGGTGCTGATGAAGGGGGTGACGCTGAAGGGGCTCGAGGTCTTCGACGCGCTGGCGGGCTCCGGGTCCGTTGCGCGCGCGGCAGAGGTGACCGGGCTGAGCCAACCCGCGGTCAGCCAGCAGATGCGCAACCTCGAAGCGGCGCTCGGCACCGATCTGGTCGACCACGGGCGCCGGTCGATGACGCTGACACCCGCCGGGCGCGCCTTCCTGATCCGCACGCAGGCGGTGCTGCGGCAGCTGCGCCTCGCCCAAAGCGAACTGACGGTGATGGATCTCAGCCACCTCTCAACGCTGAGCCTCGGAGTGATCGACGACTTCGACAACGACCTGACGCCGCGCCTCGTCACCATCCTCGCGGACAGCATGCAGGGCTGCGCCTTCCGGCTGATCACCGCGCCCAGCCACGAGATCGCGGGCGCGATCCGGGCGCGCCGCCTGAACCTCGCCGTCGCCGCCTCCACCGGCGAGGACGCGCAGGGCGTGATCGAATACCCGCTGGCCCGCGACCCCTATATCTTCGTCTGCGCCGGGGGCGCGGTGGCCGAAGCGGGCGATATCGCCGCCCTGATGCAGGCGCGACCCTTCCTGCGCCACGACCGCGAACAGCTGATCGGTCGCCAGATCGAGGCCCATCTCGCCCGGCAGAATCTCAGCTTCGACGCGCGCTTCGAAATCGGCCCGCACCTGTCGCTGATGACCCTGGTGGCGCGCGGGGTCGGCTGGACGGTGACGACGCCGCTGGGCTACATGCGCGCCCATCGCCTGCACGAGGGGATGGAGGTCCACCCGGTGCCCTTCCGCCCCTTCGCGCGCACCATCAGCCTGTTGGCCGCGACCGACTGGACGGACCACGTCCCGCGTGAGGTGGCGCGCACGGTGCGGATGCTCATCGGCGACATGGTCATCGCCCCGGCCCTCGCCCAGCTGCCATGGCTGAAGGGCGACCTCGCGGTTCTGGAGGAATAGGGCAGGCCGCGCCAGTGCAGGCAGGATGCCACGTCCCGGCCCGCATTCACGAACCGGGATGCGCCGTTTCAGCTTTCCGAAAATCAGCGCGCCCCGGCACCCCGAGGCCAGGCAGCCCCCTGTCCTCATCACCCCGGATCGCAGGCCGGACGCAGCCCCCTGCTTCTTCTTGGTCCAAATACCCTCGGGGGAGCGCAGCGGGGGCAGGGCCCCCTCCGCCCGCTGCCGGGGGGCGGTCCTCAGCCCTTTGCGACCGCGTCGAGGAAGGCCCGGACAGAGGCCTCGAACCCGCGCGGGTCGTCCGCATGCAGCCAATGCCCGGCCTGCGGCATCTTCGCGAAGCGCGCCTTCGGGAAAGAGCCGCGGATGGTCTCGCGATGCTCGGGCCGGACATAGTCGGACTGCCCGCCCGACAGGAACAGCGTCGGCCCGCTGTAGTGCCCGTCCAGATCCGGGAAGGAAAGGATCTTCGGCATCTCGGCGGCCAGCGCATCCAGGTTCAACTTCCACCGCCGTTCCTTCAGATCCAGCGACTGGGTGAAGAAGCTCTGCAGGCTCTTGTCCGCCACGGTCGGGGCAAGCTGGGCCACCGCGTCCGAACGCTTCTCGACCCGCGACAGGTCGACGGCGCGCATCGCCTCGATAAAGGGCATCTGGCTGTGCCCGTAGGAGACCGGTGCGATATCGGCCACCAGCAGCGAGGCCACCCGTTCGGGGTGCATCAGCGCAAGCGCCATGGCGGCCTTGCCGCCCATGGAATGGCCGACCACATGGGCGCGCCCGCCATGCGCGTCGATCAGCTCGGCGAGATCGCCGGCAAGCTCGGGATAGCCGTGGCACTCAGAGCGCGGGCTGTCGCCGTGGTTGCGCATATCCGGGGTCAGCACGTGCCAGCGGTCCGAGAGCCGCCGGGCGATCACCCCCCAGTTGCGCCCGGATCCGAACAGGCCGTGCACGATCACGAGGGGAATGTCGCCGGGGGTGCCGTAGGAAAGCGTATTGAGCATGCCCCGCTGCATACCCCGCGCCGCCGAACGGGACCAGAGCCTTTCTGGTGCGGGCGCCGGGGCTGGTGGTCCAAAGGCGCCAAGGCAGGGCAGTGATCGCGCGCGGGGGTAAAACCGTCGCCTCTTCCTGCCTGAAGGCCCGAAGCGGGAAGGCAGCCCCGCGGGGGGCGCGGGCGGGGGCCTGGCTGGCACGGGGTCTGGCGAGGCGCCGCTGGCCGCGCGCGGCCTTTCCGGCTGGCGGCGGCGTTTTCCGATACGGAAAACGGCCCGAATTCTTTCAAAGAATTCGGCGCCCCCGGTCAGTCCTCGCGCATCGGTCTGCCATGCAGGCGCAGGAACAGGCTCTCTTCCGCGTCATTGTGGAAGAAGGGAACCGATTCCGGCGGCGCCTCGTCGCGGGCGCGGGCGGCGACCTCGGCCAGCACCACTTCGGTGATGAAGGGCAGGTCGAAGTCCCGCACCCGGTCGACCTCGATCCATTGCAGATGGGCCAGCTCGTCCTCGGCCTCGGAGAAATCGTCCGGGTCCGAGACCAGCGCCTCGGCGTCCAGAAGGAAGAACCGCGCGTCGAAGCGGCGCGGCAGGCCCGGCGGCGTGATGGCGCGGAACACGAATTGCAGGTGCTCGGCCGAGGGCCGCAGGCCCGCGCCCGCGAAGGGCAGCCAGTCGGTGGGCACCGTGTCGGGCCAGGGTGCCCGGCGGCCCAGCAGCTGCCCGGTTTCCTCCCAAAGCTCGCGGATCGCCGCAACGGCAAGGCTGTGGGCGATGCCGGCGGGGGCATCGTCCTCCAGCCGCGCGGTGCAGACCGGGGTCAGCGGCGTGGCCAGCGGCACGGCGCGGTCGCCCGCATCCACCGCGCCGCCGGGAAAGACGAACTTGTTCGGCATGAAGGCGGCCTTGGCGCCGCGCTGGCCCATCAGCACCCGGGGCCGGGTGTCGCGGTCGCGCAGCACGATGACCGTGGCGGCATCGCGGATCGGCGGGCCTTCGGCGGCGGCTGTCCGGTCACTCATCACGCAGATCCCCCGTCAGGGGTGCGGGTCGAAACCATGCATGCCGCGCACCCATTGGAAGGCCACCACGACCCCCTTCAGTCGCGGCAGAAGGTAAAGCGACAGCGCCACGCAGCCAACCGCAAAGATCGTGAACAGGGTCAGCGGGTCGGGGCGGAAGGTGGTGAAGACCACGTGCAGCATCGGCGCCATGATATGCCCGACGATCAGGATCGTCAGGTAGGCCGGGCCGTCGTCGGCGCGGTGGTGGTGCAGGGCCTCGCGGCAGACCGGGCAGGTGTCGCGAACCTTGAGATAGCCGGTCAGCATCGGACCCGAGCCGCAGTTGGGGCAGCGGCAGCGCCAGCCTTTCCATAGCGCGGACCAAAGCGGATCGCGCGTGTGTTCCTTGTCCTGAATGGTCATGTCACCCTCGTATTTTGGCCGGAAGATGGACCCGCGACGGCGGCGCCGAAAGGGTACAAGATGCCCTTGCGTCGGGATGTCACAGCACGCGCGGCCTCACGGCGACGTGATCCGGCGCCGCGGATTCCCGCGACGGGATCGCCGACGGGCTGCGTGAAAGAGCCATGGACGGCGGGGAAGAGCCTGTCGTTCCTGCGATAACGGCAAGACGGAAGGAACTTGCAATGAAGACGACGGCTCTTTCGATGACCGGCCTCGCGCTGGTCCTGATGACGGGATCGGCAGGCCTCGCACTGGCGCAAGCGCAGTCTCCGGCGCAGGCCCCGGACCAGCCCCCGGCGCAGGCCCGGCCCGCCGAGCGCCCGATGGCGCAGGCGCCGCGCGGCGGTCACGGCGGCCCGGGCTTCGGCATGCCGATCCTCAGCTACGATGCCGATGGCGACGGTCGCGTGACGGTCGAAGAGGTCGAGGCCCGCCAGGCCGAACGCTTCGAGGCGGCGGATGCGGATGGCAACGGGCTGCTGTCGCCGGAGGAGGTCTCTGCCTATGCCGAGGCCCTGCGCGCCGAGCGCGAAGAGATGCGCCGCGCCGCCCGGCAGGCGGCCCTGATCGCGCGCATGGACGCCGATGGCGACGGGCAGCTGTCGCTTGACGAGATTTCGGGCGTGCAGCCCGAGACCAGCCGCTTCGACCGGATCCTCGACCGGCTCGACACCGATGGCGACGGTGCCCTGACCGAAGAGGAACTGCAGGCGCCGCGCAAGCGCATGGCCGAGCGGGGGGCGCATCGTCCGGAGGGCGCGCATGGCATGCATCGCGACGGCGACCGCAAGGGACCCATGCAGGGATACCGGCACGGCGAACACCACGGCGATGAACGCGGCCATGAACGGGGCCATGAGCGGGGCCGGGGCACACCGGGGTGGGTCGAGGGCCGCTGAGGCCTTCCCGGCGCGGCCCCGCGCGGGTCGCGCCGCTTCACCCCCGACAGGATTGCGCTTTGCCGGCCTTGCCGCTAGCGCAGAGGAATGGACCGCCCGCAGAGATGCCGTTTGACGCCATGAGCGACCGCAGCGACGAAGAGCTTCTCGCCGACTACGCGGCGGGCCGGGCCGAGGCTGCGCGGGCGCTGACGGCGCGGCTGGCGCCCCGGGTCTTTGCCCATGCCACGCGGATGCTGGGCGGTGACCGGGCCGAGGCCGAGGACGTGACGCAGGAGGCCCTGCTGAAGCTCTGGCGGATCGCGCCGGACTGGCGGGCGGGCGAGGCGCAGGTCTCGACCTGGCTGTACCGGGTGACGGCGAACCTCTGCATCGACCGGATGCGGCGGCGGCGCAGCGGCCCGGCGCTGGACGCGATCCCCGAGCCGGAGGACGACAGGCCCTCGGCGCTGGAGGGGATGCAGCAACACGCGCGGGCCGAGGCCCTGCAGACGGCGCTGAGCCAACTGCCGGACCGGCAGCGGCAGGCGGTGATCCTGCGCCATATCGAGGGGCTGTCCAACCCCGAGATCGCCGGGATCATGGACATCGGCCCGCGTGCGGTCGAAAGTCTGACGGCGCGGGGCAAACGGGCACTGGAGGCGCTGCTGTGTGGGCAGCGCGAGGCTTTGGGATACCAAGACGATGACTGAGCGCAGGGATGACAGCGGGCTTGACGCCTTCTTTGCCGCGGCCCGCGAGACGCCGCCGCAGCCGGATGCGGCCTTCCTGGCGCGGCTGACAGAGGGCGCGCTGGACGAACAGCTGGCGCAGGCCGGACGTCTGAAGGCCGGGGCGCAGCGGATGGGGCCGGGGCTTTGGTCCGGGCTGCGACAGGCCCTGGGCGGCTGGCCGGGGCTGGCCGGGCTGGCCGTGGCCTGTGCCGCCGGGGTCTGGCTGGGCGTCAGCCCGCCGGAGGGCATGAGCGCGCTCTGGGATAGTCAGCAGGCGGGGCTGGGGCAATTGGGCGTGGACCCGGTCAGCGCCTATGACCTCGCGATGATCGGAGGCTAGGGGATGAGTGACATGCGTGGGCCGATGCGGCCCTGGTTGAGGATCGTGCTGTTTGCCTCGCTGGCCCTGAACCTGGCGGTGGCGGGGCTGTTCGCGGGCTTCCTGTTCAAGGGGCCGCCCCGGCATGGCCATGACCGCGACCCGGTGGCGCCCTATACGCGCGCCTTCGACGAAGAGCAGCGCGGCGAGGTCTGGCAGGCCCTGCGGCAGCGGTATCGCGCGGATCGCGCGGCGGACGGGCGCCCGGACGTGCTGGGCGAATACCACGCGGCGCTGGATGCGCTGCGGGCCGAACCCTTCGATGCCGAAGGCTTTGGCCGCGTGCTGGCGGAACAGGGCGCGCGCGCGGATGAGCGGCGGCAGCGTGGCGAGAGGGTGCTGCTGGACTACGTGACGGCGCTGTCGCCCGAGGACCGGGCGGCCTATGCGGACCGTCTGGAAGTGGTGCTGGCGGAATACGCGGCGCGCTTCGAGCGTTTTCGCAAGAAGGGTGGCCGGGACTGACGGTCTGAACGTCGGGCGTGGGCGCAAGGGCCGAGGCCTGCGGCGCGATGACCGGGGCAGGCGACGTTGGCCTGAGGCGTGTGGTGCGATGACCGGGGCGGGTGATACACGCTGGCCCGAGGCTTACGGCGCGATGACCGGGGCGGGTAATGCGCGCTGACTTGTGGCTGGCGATGCAATGGCCGGGACAGGCGGCGTTGGCCTGTGGCCTGCGGCGCGATGACCGCGACGGGCGGTGCGCTGGCCCGAGGCTTGCGGCGCGCTGGCGGGCGAGACACGGCAGGTTGAACGGGCGGAGCCCTCGGCGCCTGTGACGGCCCGGCTGCGGGCCCCGGGCCTATCCCTTTCCGCCCCGGGCGAGGCCCCCGGGCAGGGGGATGTCATGGGCGGGCGGCAGGCCGTCCGGTGGCAGGGGCCGCTTGCGCAGGTCCGGCAGGGCGCGGACCGTATCGGCCAGAACGACGGTGTTGCGCCCGGCATTCTTGGCCGCGTAAAGCGCGTCGTCCGCCCGTTCGATCAGGTCCATGGGCTGGTCCTCGCCCGACCGCAACGGGGTGGCCACCCCGATCGAGAGGGTCAGGCCGACCGAGGCGCCGCCCGGCAGGCGCACCGGCTGCGCCGCCATGATCGCACACAGCCGCTCTGCCGTGGCCAGCGCCGCGCAACGGTCGGCATCGGGCATGGCGATCAGGAATTCCTCTCCGCCCCAGCGGGCGATCAGGTCGGCGGCGCGCAGGGTGCCGCGCAAGCGCTGTGCCAGCACCTGCAGGACGGCATCGCCGCCGGCGTGGCCATGCACATCGTTGACCCACTTGAAGCGGTCGATATCGGCCATGAGCACCGCGTAGGGCCGCCGCTTGGCGATGGCCCGTTCCGACAGCCGCGACAGGTGGGGCAGGGCGTAGCGGCGGTTGAACAGCCCGGTGAGCGGGTCCAGAACGGCGGCCCGCAGCCCGTCCTGCATGTTCGCCCGCAGCCGGTCGTTGGTGCGCTTGCGCCGGATCTGCCGTTTCAGCCGGACCGCCAGCTCGTCGAGATCCGGCCCGTCGGTGAGGATGTCGTTGGCCCCCATGTCCAGCGCGCTGGCCGCCTCGCGCGGTTCCAGCGAGTCGGGCGATGTAGATCAGGCCGGAGTGCCGCGTCGCGCGGTTGGCGCGCAGCTGCGGCAGCAGCGACAGCCCCTCGCCACCGCAGCCCGGGGCCTCGGCCACGACGACCACGTCGGGCGCGGGCAGGGTGCGCAGCGCCTTGCCGGGATCGACCTGGACCACCCGGTCGGCAATCCGGTCCTGCAGCCCCGCCGCCAGCGCCACGGTGGCGGCAAGCCCGGATTGCGCGATCAGATGCACGACGCCCGGGCCGGTGAAATCGCTGCCCGCCTCGGCCAGGCCGAAGGCGCGCCGCGTGTCCTCGCGCAGTTCAAGTTCCGCCTCGGCGTTGCGTTCCCGCAGAAGCGCGCGCAGGCGGGCCAGCATCACCTTGTCCTCGAAGGGGCGCGACAGCACCTCGTCGGCACCGGCGGCGAGCGAGGCCAGGCGCTCTGCCGGGTCGTCGCCGTCGTGCAGGATCACCACCGGGGGCGCGGCGCGCGGGTCGCGCCGGCGCAGGTCGGCGCAAAGTGCAGGGCCGGTCATGTCGGGAAGCGCGGCGGCACTCAGCACGAGGTCGGGCATGGCTGACCGCACCGCGGCAAGGGCCGCGGCGCCGCTGGCCGCCTGCGTCACCTCGTAGAAGGCGGCGGACAGCTTCACCCGAAGCACAATGCGGTTGGTCGGCACGGCGTCGACGATCAGGATGCGCCCTGTCATGGCTTCCGGCTGCTCCTATTCCGCGCCGCGGCACCGGCGCTGCCCTTGCACTTTCGATCACGCTCAGATTTGATGAAGAATGGTTAAGAAACCCTTTCGAGAACTGAATCAAATGACGATGTCGCGGGAAACCGCCGAAACCACGGGCCTGCAGGCGGTGGCACTGGCTGGCGGGCAACGAAGAGCTTCTGCCGGTCTTTCTTGGGGCCACGGGCGCCAGCGAGGCGGACTTCCGCGCCGGGCTGGAAGATCCCGCCTTTCAGGGCTCGGTGCTGGACTTCATCCTGATGGACGATGCCTGGATCACCGGCTTCTGCGACGCGGCGGGGCTGCGTTACGACACCCCGATGCAGGCCCGCGCGGCGCTGCCCGGCGGCGAGGCGGTGCATTGGACATGAGGCGCAGCATCGCGGCGGTTCTCTTCGACAAGGACGGCACCCTTTTCGATTTCGGCGCAACCTGGGACGGTTGGGGCATGCGGGTGATCGAGGACCTGTCGGCGGGCGATACCGAGCACGCCCGCGATCTTGCCCTGACGGTGCGCTATGATCTTGCTGCCGCGCGGTTCCTGCCCGACAGCCCGGTGATCGCGGGCACCAACCGCGAGGTCGCGGACTGCCTGTTGCGGGCGCTGCCGGGCTGGACGGCGGCCCGCGTCGAAGAGCGGCTGGTGGCCCATGCGGCGGCGGCGCCGCTGGTCGAGGCGGTGGCGCTGGTGCCCTTCCTGGCCCTGCTGTCGGCGCGCGATCTCGACCTTGGGGTGATGACCAACGACGACGAAGCCGTGGCCCGCGCGCATCTGGCCGAGGTCGGCGTGGTGAACATGTTCGACTTCATCGCGGGCGCCGACAGCGGCTTTGGCGCCAAGCCCTCTCCGGCGCCGCTGCTGGCCTTCTGCCGGGCGGTGGGCGTGGCGCCGGGACAGACGGTGATGGTCGGCGACAGCACGCATGACCTGAAGGCCGGGCGCGCGGCGGGCATGCTGTGCGTGGGGGTGCTGACCGGCGTTGCGGGCCGCGAGACGCTGGCGCCCCTGGCCGATGTGGTGCTGCCGGACGTGGGCCACCTGCCGGACTGGCTGGACGGGCGGATCTGAGAGCCGGGCGATGCGGGGGGCGGCCCCCGGCTGCCGCGCGCCAGAGAGAGGCCGTGATGTCACGCCCCGGGGCAGGGCGCCGCCGGTGCCCCGCACCGCGAAGCCCGCGCGGGGGGCATGACCAGCCACCGGGCGCGGCGCAGCGCGCCACCCCGTCACCAGTCGGTCAGGCGCGCAGGCCTCTCAGGATCGTTCAGGAATTGTCGCGCAGGTAGTCCATGACCGGCCCGCGCACGGATTGCTCGCCGCGCGCGAAGGCCTCTTCAATGACGTCGCGGATCTCGGACAGGCGGTAGCGCATCAGCAGCGACTTCACCGGCCCGATGGAGGCGGGCCGCATCGACAGCGTGCGGATGCCCATGGCGGCAAGGCACAGCGCCTCGACCGGGCGGCCCGCGTCTTCGCCGCAGAAGGACAGCGGCGTGTTCGAGGTCTCGCAGCGCTCGACGACAAGGCGCAGGAACGACAGGAACGACTGGTTCAGCGTGTCGTAACGGCGGCGCACGCGCTCGTTCTCGCGGTCGGCGGCGAAGAAGAACTGCTTCAGGTCATTGCCGCCGATCGACACGAACTCGACCTCGTCGAAAAAGCGCTGCGGCGCATAGGCCAGCGAGGGCGTTTCCAGCATGGTGCCGATCTCGACCCGCTCGGGCACGGTGTGGCCCAGCTTCTGTTCGCGGGCCATGACCTTTTCAAGCTCTGCCCGGGCGTGGATGAATTCCTCGTACTGCGCGATGAAAGGGAACATCAGCGTCAGCGGGCGCCCGTTCGCGGCCCGGATCAGCGCCTGAAGCTGCATGCGCATCACGCCGGGACGATCCAGCGCCACCCGGATCGCGCGCCAGCCGAGCGCCGGGTTGGGCTCTTCGGTGGGCTTCATGTAGGGCAGGACCTTGTCCGAGCCGATGTCCAGCGTCCGGAAGACCACCCGCTTGCCGCCCGCCGCGTCCAGCACCCGGGCATAGATTTCGGCCAGCTCGGTGCGCTTGGGCATCTTGTTGCGGACAAGGAACTGCAATTCGGTCCGGAACAGGCCCACACCCTCGGCACCCGAGCTTGTCAGCGACGGCAGATCGGCCATCAGCCCGGCGTTCATCAACAGGTGGATGCGCTGGCCATCGGCGCTGACGCACTCGGCTTCGCGGATCGAGCTGTAGCGTTCCTGCGCCTTGGCCTGCATCGCCAGCTTGTCGCGGAAGGCGTTGACCACGGTATCGTCGGGGCGCAGGTGCACGATGCCCTGATCGCCGTCGACAAGGATCTGGTCGCCGTTCAGCGCCTCGTTGGTGATGCGCTCGGCATTGATGATCAGCGGGATCGCCAGCGCCCGTGCGACGATGACGGCATGCGAGCCGACAGAGCCCTCTTCCAGCACCACGCCGCGCAGCTTGCGGTTATAGTCCAGCAGGTCGCCGGGGCCGATGTTGCGCGCCACCAGGATCGGGTTCTCGGGCATTTCCGACCCGGTTTCGCGCCCCTGTCCGGTCAGGATGCGCAGCAGCCGGTTCGACAGGTCGTCGAGGTCGTGCAGCCGCTCGCGCAGGTAGCCGTCGGTGACCTGGCTCATGCGGGCGCGGGTCTGGCTTTGCTCTTTCTCGACCGCCGCTTCGGCTAGAGGCCGCGTCCGATGTCCTCTTCCATCCGCCGCAGCCAGCCCTTGGAGTTGGCGAACATGCGGTAGGCTTCCAGCACCTCGACCTGGTCGCCCTCGCCGATCGAGGCCCCGGCCAGCATCTGGTCGACCGAGACGCGCAGGCGGTCCACCGCCTCTTGCAGGCGGGTCAGCTCTGTCTCGGGGTCGTCAGCGACGAGGTTGGTCACCACCACGCGCGGCTCGTGCAGCCAGACGTGGCCCATGGTCGCGCCCTCCTGCCCGGTGCTGCCGCGGAACAGCACCGCCTGCGTGTGGCGCTTTTCCATCGCCGCGCCTTCGCCGACGAAGGCGCCAAGCTCGGTCATCTCGGCCAGCACCATGGCCACGACTTCCAGCGCGTAGATCTCGTCGTCCGAGAACTGGCGGGCCTGTTTCGACTGCACGACCAGCACGCCCAGCTTTTCGCCAAGGCGCTGGATCGGGACGCCGAGGAAGCTGGAATAGATCTCTTCGCCGGTCTCGGGCATGAAGCGGAAGCCCGGTTCCGAAGGCGCATCGGCGGCGTTCACGGTCTTGCCGCTGCGGGCGACCCGACCCACCAGGCCCTCGCCCAGCTTCATGCGGGTTTGATGGACGGCGGCGGCGTTCAGGCCCTGCGTGGCGCAGAGCTCGAGCGTGTCGGCATCGCGGAACAGGTAGATCGAGCAGACCTCGGTGCCCATGGAATCGGCGGTCAGATGGGTGATCTTGTCCAGCCGCGCCTGCCCGGCGGCATCCTCGGCCATGGTGTCGCGCAACCGGTCGAGCAGCTTCCTGCTTTCGCTTTCCAGAGTATGTGCCATCGGCTGCCCTTGGTCCCCCGGTTGCCAGCTATAGGCGAGTAGGCGGGGGTAGGGAAAGCGGAATGCTTGGATTCACGGGGGATTTCGCACCGGGATGGCGCGGGGATGGGCAGGCGGGCGGTCCTGTTCCGCCCATGGAGGCGCCTGCGGCGGGCGGCGGAGCGAGGGGCCGGCCCCTCGCGCTCCCCGGGATATTTCGGGACAGAAGAAGGAGCGGCGCCCCGGTTTTCTGCCGTCCGGGGGTATCCCCGGGGGCATTGTCGCGCCATGGAACCGGGAGGTCATGGCGCGGGGCAGGCCCCCGGGCCGGAGGGCCGCCGAAACCGGGTGACGCTCAGGCCGCCCCCGGGCTGCCTTCAGGCGACCTTGTCCAGTCCGAAGGCGTCGTGCAGGGCCTGCACCGCAAGCTCCATGTACTTGCGTTCGATCAGGACGGAGATCTTGATCTCCGAGGTCGTGATGACCTGGATGTTGATGCCTTCGTCCGAGAGCACCTTGAACATCTGCGCCGCCACGCCCGCCGCCGAGCGCATGCCGATGCCTACGACCGAGACCTTGGCCACATCGGTTTCGATGGCCAGCGTCTCGTAGATCAGCTTGCCCGCGGCCTTGGCGTCGCCAAGCGCCTTCTCGGCGCGCTTCACCTGGTTCACCGGGCAGGAGAAGGTCATGTCCGTCACGCCTTCGGTATGGCCCTTGTAGTTCAGTTCGGACACGTTCTGCACGATCATGTCCACGGTCACGCCGGCATCCGCCAGCGTGCCGAAGATGCCCGCGGCGATGCCCGGACGGTCCTCGACGGTGACGAGGGTCATCTTGGCCTCGTCACGCGAATAGGCCACACCGGCCACGACATTCGATTCCATGATTTCCTCCTCGTCGCAGACGAGCGTTCCCGCCTCGTCGGACTGTTCCTCGAAACTCGACAGCACCCGCAGGCGCACCTTGTAGCGCATCGCCAGCTCGACAGAGCGGGTCTGCAGCACTTTCGCCCCCAGAGAGGCCAGTTCCAGCATCTCCTCGAAGGAGATACGGTTGAGCTTGCGCGCCTTTTCGCAGATGCGCGGATCGGTGGTGTAGACGCCGTCCACATCGGTGTAGATGTCGCAGCGTTCCGCGCCGAAGGCGGCGGCGAAGGCGACGGCGGTGGTGTCCGAGCCGCCCCGGCCCAGCGTGGTGATCCGGCCCTCGGGGCTGATGCCCTGAAAGCCCGCCACAACGGCGACCCGCATGCCCTCGCCGAACTTGGCGGAGATGTTCTCGGTGGGGATCTCCTCGATCCGGGCATTGGCATGCACGCCGGTGGTCACGACCGGCACCTGCCAGCCCTGCCACGACCGTGCGGGCACATCCATGTCCTGCAGGGTCAGCGCCATCAGCCCGGCGGTCACGTTCTCGCCCGACGACACCACGGCGTCGTATTCGCGCGCGTCGAACAGCGGCGAGGTCTCTTCGACGAGTCCCACCAGCTTGTTGGTTTCGCCCGACATGGCAGAGACGATGACGATAACGTCGTAGCCTTTGGCCACTTCGACGCCAACGCGTTTCGCGGCGCGGCGGATGCGGTCCGGCGTGGCAACCGAAGTGCCGCCGAATTTCATGACGAGAACGGGCATGGGGCGGGTCTTTCCTGACAAGATCGCGCGCGATTTACGCAACTGTCGGATAAGAGGCAAGCCTTTTGGACAGAAAGGGGGCCGGTTCCGGGGCGGACGGTACGGGCGTCAGGGGGCGCGGTAGTCCGTCGGCGTGATGCTTTCCCCCTGTGCGACATGGGTTTCCTTGCCGGGCTGGACCTCGGTGTTCTGGGCCGAGACGGCCTGCCAGCCCTTGGGGCCCCGGGCCATGACGAAGCACAGGATGGTCTGGCGGTCCCCGGCGGCGCTGCCATCGGGGGCGCGCTGGCCGCGCAGGGTCAGGCGGCAGCGCACCAGCGCGTGATCGGGCCCCAGGGCGCGGGTCTCGGTCCGGCCCACATGCAGGGTGGTCTGTGCAAAGAAGCTTTTCAGCGCATAGTCGTGCGGTTGGGCGATGGCCGCCCGCCCGTGCCACCACAGCCCGGTGACATTGACGAAATCGCCGTCCTCGGCAAACAGCGCCGCGATCTCCGCGCCGGATCGCGCCTGCCATGCCGCGACAAAGGCCGCGACGATGTCCCCGGCGCGCTTCAGCGCCACCGGCTCAGTTGCTCTTGCGGGTCGGTACGAAGGGCAGGGGCGCGATGGGAATGCCGTCCTCGACCAGCGCCTCGGCCTCTTCGCCGCGTGCCTCGCCCCAGATCGCGCGCTCGGGCGCATCGCCCTGATGCATGGCGCGGGCCTCTTTCGCGAAATTGCGCCCGACGTAGTCCGAGGTCTTCTCGACATGGGCCTTGAGGGCCGCAAGCGCCTGTTCCGCCGCAGTGCCGGGGCTGCGCAGCGGTTTCGGCGGCTCTGCCGCCTCGGTGCCGTTGACGCGGGGCGCCATCAGCGCCTTTTCCACGGATTCCGAGCCGCAGACAGCGCAGGCCACGAGGCCGGCGGCCTGAAGCTTGTCGAAGGCGGCAGCGGACTGGAACCAGCTGTCGAAGCGGTGGCCCTCTGCGCATTTCAGGCTGTACTGGATCATCGGCCCGATTTCCCTGGCTATCTGTTTGAAAATAAGGATTCCGCGGGCGCGATCAAGGTGAACTATGCGCGCGGCAGATGGTCGGCGAGAAGGTCGCACAGGGTCGAGGCATCCGCCTGCGGGCGCAGCGCTTTCTGCGCCGCCTCTCCGGCCCGGGCACGGGCCTCGGGGGCGGAGAGGGCGCGCAGGGCATCGGCCGAGGGCCACGCCATCCGTAACCGTCACCGAGGCCCCGGCCTGTGCAAGCCGCTCGGCGGCGGTGGTGAAGTTGCGCATGTCCGGCCCGTGCAGCAGCGCCGCGCCGAAGGCGGCGGGCTCGTAGGGGGTATGGCCGCCACGGTCGGTCAGGGTGCCGCCGATGAAGACACGCCCGGCGCTGGCGTACCACAGCGCCATCTCGCCCATGGTATCGGCCAGGTAGACCTGTGCGCCCTGCGGGTCCTGCCCCAGGCTGCGCCGCGCCAGCGTCAGGCCGCGCGCGTCGACCAGCGCGGCAATGGCATCGGCCCGCGCGGGATGGCGGGGGGCAAGGATCAGGCGCAGCCCGAGGTCCTGGTCCTGCGCCAGGAGGGCGGCATGGGCGTCGAGCACCGCCGCCTCCTCGCCCTCGTGGGTCGAGGCGGCCAGCCAGGTGCGGGCGCGGTCGAAGGCGGGGGCCTCGGCGGGTGGCGGCGCGGTGTAGAAGGCCTTGAGGTCGACGGTCGGGCCGAGAACCTCTTGGGACAGGCCAAGCGCCAGCAGGCGCCGGGCGGTGCCGGGGTCCTGCGGCACCACGAGGTCGAGCCGGGTCAGAAGGCGGCGGGCAAGGCGGGGAAAGCGGCCCCAGATCCCTGCGGAGCCCGCGCTCAGGCGGGTGCCGAGGCCGATCACCGGGCCGGGACACAGCAGGATGCGGTTGGGCCAGAGTTCCGATTCGAGCGTGACATGGGCGCGAACCGTCCAGTCGCGGCAGGTGCGCCGGGTGGTCGCCGCAAGATCCAGCGGCGCGGGCCGGACGCTGGTGCGCGGCAGCGCCCAGCCCTGCGCAAGCGCCAGGCCGGTGGCGGTATTGGCGGTGATCAGCCAGCGCAGGTCGGGCCGGGCCGCGACAAGCGCCGCCAGCACCGGTCGGGCCGAGGCAAGTTCGCCGTTCGAGGCGCCGTGCAGCCAGACATGCGGGCCCGGCGCCGGATCGGCGACGCGCAGCCTTGCGCAGGCCGCCGCGCGCCCGCCAGCGCGCGCCGCCCGAAACAGGGTGATCAGCGCGAAGAGGCTGGCGAGAAGGCGATAGAGCAGCACGGCGGCACCCATTCTGGCGGCGGTCTGTCGGGGCCATACGGGGGCGGCGACCCCCTTGGCAAGTCTCGCGGGGGCGGGGGCATCGGCGCGGGCCGCTGCGGGTTTGGCTGGCGGGTCGTCCGTCCGGCTGAAAACATCGTGAGGTCGACAGCGGCGCTGGGTGGGCGTTGGGCCCTGCGCCGGTTGCCGGCCGCGCCCGGGGGCCGCGGCTGAGGTCAGGGGCGTTTCAGAATCCCGCACCATGCGCAGGAGGCTCTGCACCGGGGCCAGCCGCATGGGCGCATGGGGCCCCCGGATCCTGACGCGGGCCTCGACGGTTTTCTTTTGCGATGAAGGCCCTGAGCTGCGGTCTTCACGCGATGGATCAAGCCGCAGGTGGCCGCCGGGGGTGTGCCCGGCAAGGCGGTAGTAGTGTCTGGGGGATAATGGTGCTGCTGGAGAGAATTGAACTCTCGACCTCTCCCTTACCAAGGGAGTGCTCTACCTCTGAGCTACAGCAGCGCCGTGGCGGGGCTGATAGACCCAATTTTCGGACCGCGCAAGAGGGCGAGCGAAAAAATCTGAACGGCTTTGCCGGGGAACGGCAGGGCGCAGGCTGGACCCGGTTTCGGCCCTGCGATACAGGAGAAGGCATGGATGGCAAGCAGGGCAAGAGCGGGCGGGCAGCGCCCGCGTCGCGGGACGAGCGGCTGAAGGCGGCGCTGAAGGCGAACCTTGCCCGCCGCAAGGCCCAGAGCCGCGCGCGGCAGGCGCCGAAAGCCGCCGATGCAGCGGATACCGAAAACGACAAGGACTGAGAGGCAGGCATGGATTCCATTCTGGTGACGGGCGGCAACCCGCTGAACGGCGAGATTCCCATCGCGGGCGCGAAAAACGCCTGCCTGACGCTGATGCCGGCGACGCTGCTCAGCGAAGAGCCGCTGACGCTGACCAATGCGCCGCGGCTGTCGGACATCCGCACCATGACCCGGCTGCTCGAGTCGCTGGGCGCCGAGGTGACGGCGCTGAACGAGGGCCGCGTGCTGGCGATGTCCTCGCATGGCGCGATCTCGACCCGGGCCGATTACGACATCGTGCGCAAGATGCGGGCCTCGATCCTCGTGCTGGGGCCGCTGCTGGCGCGTTTCGGCCATGCCGAGGTCTCGTTGCCCGGCGGCTGTTCCATCGGCGCGCGGCCCGTGGACCTGCACCTGAAGGCGATGGAGGCGCTTGGCGCCGAAATGGACCTGCGCGACGGCTATGTCTATGCCAAGGCGCCGACGGGCGGCCTGAAGGGCGGCATCGTCGATTTCCCGCTGGTCTCGGTGGGCGCGACGGAAAACGCCCTGCTGGCGGCGGTGCTGGCCAAGGGCACCACGGTCCTGAAGAACGCCGCGCGCGAGCCCGAGATCGTCGACCTTGTGCAATGCCTGCGCAAGATGGGCGCGCAGATCGAGGGCGAGGGCTCTTCCGAGATCACCATTCAGGGGGTCGACCGGCTGCACGGCGCCACGCATGGCGTTGTCACCGACCGGATCGAGCTGGGCACCTACATGCTGGCGCCGGCGATCTGCGGCGGCGAGGTGACCTGCCTTGGCGGGCGGATCGAACTGCTGTCTGCCTTCTGCGAGAAGCTGGACGCGGCGGGGATTTCCGTCACCGAGGGGCCGCGCGGGCTGACGGTGGCGCGCAAGAACGGGCGCGTGAAGGCGGTGGACGTGGTGACCGAGCCTTTCCCCGGCTTCCCGACCGACCTGCAGGCGCAGATGATGGCGCTGATGTGCACCGCCGAGGGCACATCGGTGCTGGAAGAGAAGATCTTCGAGAATCGCTTCATGCATGCGCCGGAACTGATGCGCATGGGCGCCCGGATCGAGGTGCAGGGCGGCCATGCCACGGTGACCGGGGTCGAGCGGCTGCGCGGCGCGCCGGTCATGGCGACCGACCTGCGGGCCAGCGTGTCGCTGATCCTGGCCGGGCTTGCGGCAGAGGGCGAGACTCTGGTGAGCCGGGTCTACCACCTCGACCGGGGCTATGAGAACGTGGAACAGAAGCTGTCGGCGCTGGGGGCGCGGATCGAACGGGTGAAAGAGGCATGACAGAGGATGCACGGTTCGAGGATGCCGGCGGGCGGGCGCTGAACCTTGGGGCGCTGGACGCCGATGATCTGGACGTGATCTCGGCGCTGGCGCAGGACGCGGTTCTGCCGGTGACCGAAATCCGCTGGCAGAAGCGGGCAAGGCGGCTGGGCCTGCTGGTGAACCGGCTGCGGCGCGAGGATACGCCGCGCGGCGCGGTCGAGCGGGTGCAGGCGCTGCTGGTGATCGACAACGTGCTGGGCGTCTCGAGCCAGGGCATCGACCGGGAAGACCGCGACCTGGTGCTGTCGGTGCTTTCCGTGAGCTTCGAGCCGGGCGAGGCACCGGCGGGCGCGGTTGTCCTGACGCTGGCGGGCGACGGCGCCCTGCGCGCCGAGGTCGAGGCGCTGGAAGTGACCCTGAAGGATGTCACCCGGCCCTATGTGGCGCCCTCCGGCAAGCTGCCCGACCACGGCGCCTGAGCCGCTATCGCCGGTTCGGTCCGGTTCGGGCGAGGGGAGGGGCGGTCCTCCGGGCGCGCCCCGACCGCGCGGCCCTGCGGCCCCGCGGCGGCCCACCCTCCAGCCACGCCCCGGAGTTCATCGGGGACGGGGGTGTTTGGGGCAGCCGCGCAGTCAGGTATTTGGGCCAAGAAGAAGCCCGGGGCGCTTGAGGGTTTGCGGCCTGCGCGGTACATCGCCCCGGATCTTGCCGCGAAGGAGGCCCGTCATGCCCGTTTTCCTCGATACGTCCGATGCCGGTTTCGAGCATGGCTTCGCCACGCTTCTGTCGGCCAAGCGCGAGGACAGCCCCGATGTGGACGACGTGGTGGCCGGGATCATCGCGGAGGTGCGCGCGCGCGGGGATGCAGCCGTCTGCGACCTGACCGGGCGCTTCGACCGGCTGTCTCTGACGCCTTCGGAGCTGCGGTTTTCGCCGGAAGAGATTGCCGCGCATGCGGCGCGGGTGCCGGAGGCGGAGCGTGTGGCGCTGGAACAGGCGGCGCAGCGCATCCGGGCCTATCACGTGCGCCAGATGCCCGAGGATGCCTGGTGGACCGATCCCGAGGGCGCCGGTCTGGGCTGGCGCTGGACGCCGGTGTCCGCCGCCGGGCTTTACGTGCCCGGGGGGCTGGCCTCTTACCCCTCGTCGGTGCTGATGAACGCGGTGCCGGCAAAGGTCGCCGGGGTGGAGCGGCTGGCGATCTGCGTGCCGACCCCGGACGGGGTGGTGAACCCCGCCGTCATGCTGGCGGCACAGATCGCCGGGGTGGACGAGGTCTACCGGGTCGGCGGCGCGCAGGCCATCGCGGCGCTGGCCTATGGCACGGAAAGCATCGCGCCGGTCGACAAGATCACCGGGCCGGGCAATGCCTTCGTGGCGGCGGCCAAGCGCCGGGTCTTCGGCAAGGTGGGGATCGACATGATTGCCGGGCCGTCGGAGATCCTGGTGATCGCCGACAGCGACAACGACCCGGACTGGCTGGCGCTGGACCTGCTGAGCCAGGCCGAGCATGACGAGAGCGCCCAGTCGATCCTGATCTGCGACGACGCGGAGTTCGGGCGGCGGGTGGTCGAAGCTGTCGAGGCGCGGCTGGAGACGCTGGAGCGGCGCGCCATCGCGGGGGCCTCGTGGCGCGACTTCGGCGCGGTGATCGTGGTGCGCGACCTGGAGGAGGCCGCGGCGCTGTCGAACCGGATCGCGCCGGAGCACCTGGAGCTCTGCGTGGCCGACCCGGAGGCGCTGGCCGCGCAATGCGTTCACGCCGGGGCGATCTTCCTGGGCGCCTGGACGCCCGAGGCCATCGGCGATTACGTCGGCGGGCCGAATCACGTGCTGCCCACGGCGCGCTCTGCCCGGTTCTCCTCTGGCCTGTCGGTCCTGGATTTCCTCAAGCGCACGACCCTGGCCCGGATGTCGCCCGAGGCCCTGGGCGCCATCGGCCCGGCGGCGGAGGTGCTGGCGCGGTCCGAAAGCCTCGAGGCGCACGGGCTGAGCGTCACGGCACGGCTGCAACGGCTGAACCGCGGGACCGGGGGCTGAGGTCCTCCGCCCCGTTCCGTCCCGGCCCGTCCCGCCGTTGCCTTGCTGTCCCGAATGCCGGGGGCGCATGCGGGCGGAGGACCGCGAAACCGACCTTCGTATGACGTGACAGGGCGGAAAAACCTGCATAACGCAGTCATCATATTGTCATCGCCTTCCGTGGCACTGTACGATTGCTGCACCTGCGAAAGGCTCGCCCATGTCACATATCGCCCAAATCCAGCTGGACGACGCAGAATCTGCCGCCTCCGACACCGGAGATCGAACAGGAGCGCCGGGTCGCCATGTTCGACCTCATGGAGGAAAACCGTTTCGCGCTTCCGGCGCGCGGCGACCGGATTGTGCCGCCCGGCCCCTACAACCTCGGCCTGTCGATCCGTGACAAGCGGCTGGTCTTCGACGTCATGACCGGGCAGGGTGAGAAGGCGGCGGAGTTCCACCTTTCGCTGTCGCCGTTCCGGCAGGTCGTGAAGGATTACTTCCAGATCTGCAAAAGCTACTTCGACGCGGTCAAGACCGCCGCGCCCAGCCAGATAGAGACCATCGACATGGCCCGCCGAGGCATCCACAACGAAGGCGCGCGCATCCTGCAAGAGCGGCTCGACGGCAAGGCCGAGGTGGACGACGCCACCGCGCGGCGGCTGTTCACGCTGGTCTGCGTGCTGCACTTCGGGGCTGAGTTGGGCGGACTGCCGCAATCCGTGCTCTTTGCCTGCGACCACAATGCCGTGCGGTCGCCCATGGCCGAGGGCATCATGAAGAAGCTGTTCGGGACAGAGGCCTACGTGCAGTCGGTGGGGGTGCTGAACGATCTCGAGATCGACGGTTTCGCCATTGCCGCCTGCGAGGAGATCGGCGTGCAGCTTGCCCGCCACCGGTCGCGGTCCTTCGAAGAGATGGAAGAGATGGGCGAGGCGCTGTCGGGCTTCGACGTGATCGTGACCCTGTCCCCGGCCTCGCAGCGCCGCGCGCTGGAACTGACGCGCTACTACCATCTGTCGGTGGAATACTGGCCGGTCATGGACCCGACCGGCATCGGCGAGACGCGCGAGCAGAAGCTGAACGCCTACCGCCAGACCCGCGACCAGCTGGTGCAGCGGATGAAGGGCAGCTGGTCCGCCTGAGCCGCCCGCCCCCCTTCGCAAACCGGGTGGAAGCCGCTTGCAAGCGGCTTTGGCGCCCGCCCCGGGCGTACCCGGCAAAACCGGCAATTGCCCCTTTCGGCTGCCTTGCGCGGCCCCCGGGCCGAAGGCATGGTCGCGCGCGGCTGGCCAGGCGAGCGCCCGTGCAGACAGGAGAGACCATGACCGCCAAAGACACCATCCGGCGCTATTTCGATGCCTTCAATGCGGGCGACACCGCAGAGATGCTGGCCTGCCTCGACCCGGAGATCGAGCACCACGTCAACGAAGGACAGATCCGCAGGGGCACCGGGAAATTCGCCGAGTTCTGCGACCACATGAGCCGCTGCTACCGCGAAACCCTCACCGAGATCGTGATCTTCGCCAACGGGGACGGCACCCGCGCCGCCGCCGAATTCATCGTGAACGGCACCTATCTCGAAACCGACGCCGGCCTTCCGGAAGCGAAGGGGCAGACCTACCGCCTTCCCGCCGGCTCCTTCTTCTCGCTGAAGGACGGCAGGATTTCCCGCGTGGTGACCTATTACAACCTCGGGGACTGGGTGCGTCAGGTCTCATGATGCGGGTCGAGGTCCTCACCGGCGCGGCGCTCGACGCCGCGCTCGACGATGTGGCGCGGCTGCAGATCGCGGTCTTCCGCGCCTTCCCCTATCTCTACGATGGCTCGCTCGACTACGAACGCACCTATCTCGAGACCTACCGCAGCAGCCCCGGCGCCGTTCTGGTCGGCGCCTTCGACGGCGAAAGGCTGGTGGGCGCCTCCACCGGCACCCCGATGGCGGATCACGCCGAGGATTTCGCCGGGGCCTTCGCCGGGCAGGATCTCGACCTGACGACGCTTTTCTACTGCGCCGAATCGGTGCTGCTGCCCGAGTATCGCGAGCAGGGGCATCGGCCACCGCTTCTTCGACCTGCGCGAGCACCACGCCCGCGCCCCGGGCAAGACTCACGCCGCCTTTTGCAGTGTCTCCCGCCCCGCCGACCACCCGCTGCGCCCGGAGACCTACGCCCCGCTCGACCCGTTCTGGCGCAGGCGCGGCTATGCCCCGCTGCCCGGCGCGGTGGCACAGTTCCGCTGGAAGGATATCGACCGGACCAGCGAAACGGACCACCCGCTGCAATTCTGGATCCGCCGCCTGTGATCCGCTCGTCCCCGGATGTGAACAAGCGCCGCGCCAAGCCGATGCCCTGCGCGTGCCCGCCGTCGTCCCGGCGCCCCGCCGCGCCTCCAGCCCGCGCGACCCGGCCAGCCGCCCCTCGTCCCGGCTTGCCGGGGTCACGCGCCCTGCGCTTCTTCTTGGCCCAAATACCTTTTGCGCGGCCCGCCATACGCGAGCGGTCGGCGCGGGGCCACCCGGGCCCCCATCCTGCAGCAGAGGCACATCCGTCTTCTCTGCACAAAGCCCCACCTCCGCCCTCGCCACGGGAGACCCGGCATGAAGATCGCCACCGCCGCCTACCAGACCTCCTACCTCGCCTCGTGGCAGGACTATGCCGACAAGATCACCGACTGGGTGTCCGAGGCCGCGGGGCAGGGGGCCGAGCTGCTGGTCTTTCCCGAATACGGCGCGATGGAGCTGGCGACGCTCTCGGGCCGCGAGGCGGCGCTGGATCTCGAGGCCTGCATCCATGCCACCGCCGCGCGCATCCCCGACGCGGACGGGCTGCACGCCGAGCTCGCGGCGCGCTTCGGGGTCCATATCCTTGCCGCCTCGGCCCCGGTGATCGACGAGACCGTTGCACCGCGTCCGGTCAACCGTGCGCGCCTCTTCACCCCCGGCGGCGCGGTGGGCGTGCAGGACAAGCAGATCATGACCCGCTTCGAACGCGAGGACTGGGGCATCCATCCCGGCGGGCCGCTGCGCCTTTTCGACACGGCCACTGGGCCGGATCGGCATCCTGATCTGCTACGACAGCGAGTTTCCCCTGCTGGGCCGCGCGCTGGCCGGGGCCGATATCCTGCTGGTGCCCTCGGTGACCGAGGCGCTGGCGGGCCATACCCGGGTGCGCGTCGGTGCCCGCGCCCGGGCGCTGGAAAACCAGTGCCTTGCGGTCATGTCCTCGGTGGTGGGCAAGGCCGACTGGTCCGAGGTCATCGACGTCTCGGTCGGGCGCGGCGCGGTCTTCGGCCCGCCCGATACCGGCTTTCCCCCGATGGCATCCTCGCGCAGGGGGAACTCGACCGTCCCGGGTGGTGTTACGCAGAGGCAGACCCCGGCCTGATCGCCCGCGTGCGCTGTGATGGCGTGGTGCTGAACCGTGCCCATTGGCAGGACCAGGAGGGCCGGGATACGCCCCCCGCCGTCACGGCTTTGCGATAGGGCGAGTTGGGGCTTGAATTTAAGGTTCTGTGGGCGCATATAGGCCCGCGCCCCGCGACAGAGCGCGGGGAGCAGATTCAGGAGAGACCATGGCCAAGGAAGACACGCTCGAATTCCCCGGTGTCGTCAAGGAACTCCTGCCGAATGCGACGTTCCGGGTCGAGCTTGACAACGGCCATGAGATCATCGCGCACACGGCAGGCAAGATGCGCAAGAACCGCATCCGCGTTCTTGCAGGCGACCGGGTTCAGGTCGAGATGACCCCCTACGACCTCACCAAGGGCCGGATCAACTACCGGTTCAAGTAAGCTGCCATCACGGCAGGACGGACAGCGGTCGGGCCCTTGGGCCGGGCCGCTTTTTCGTGTCCGGCCTCAGGGGCGCGCTGCCCGGAACCGGCAGGCCGCGCCGCGCGTCGTCGGGTCGTGGATCCTCGCCCGGCGGTGGGTCTTGGCGGAGCGCCGGGTGCTCTCCGGGCGGTGGGTGCTCGCAGAGCGGTGGACTGTCGCGCAGCGCGTGTTCTCCATGCGCAAGACCTTCGCGTAGCGTCGGCTGTCCCCGAGCGGTCGACAGGGCGCTCCGAGATACCCGCGTGGCCCGTCATCCGGGCCAGGTCCCGGGGCGCGCGCGATCCCGCACTCGCCCGCAGCGCCTTCGGCGGCAGGGTGGCGCGGCCCGGTCCATCCGCCCACCGCCCCCGGATCGCGCCCCGCATTGCCCCGCCTGCGCCGACGCGCTAATCCCTGCCGCATGACACAGCGCCCCCGACTCATCCTTGGCTCCGGCAGCCCCCGGCGGCGCGAATTGCTCGCCCAGCTTGGCATAACTGCTGACGACATCCGTCCGCCCGATATCGACGAGGATCCCGCGAAGGCAGAGCTTCCGCGCCCCTATTGCGTCCGCCTCGCGCGCGAGAAGGCGCTGGCGATTCCCTCTGATGCGGGTGAGATCGTGCTGTCGGCTAGACACCACCGTCGCTCTGGGGCGCCGCATCCTCGGCAAGCCCGAAGACGCGGAGGAGGCGCGGCGCTTCCTCGACATGCTTTCGGGCCGTCGTCACCGCGTGATCACCGCCGTCGCGGTGCGGCGGGGCGACCGGATCTGGGAACGCGACGTGGTCACGCAGGTCAGGATGAAGCGCCTCTCGGACGAAGAACGCGAGAGCTACATCGCTACCGAAGACTGGCGCGGCAAGGCGGGCGGCTACGGCATTCAGGGGCCTGCGGGCGCGCTGATCCCGTGGATCTCGGGATCGTTCACCGCCGTCGTGGGCCTGCCGCTGGCGGAAACCGCCAACCTGCTGCGGGCCGCAGGCTATCCCATGGGAGAACAGGCATGAAGGGCAGCACCATCGCTTTGGATCAGTGGCAGGGCCGCGAGGCCGCGGCGCTGATCACCGACGGACAATTGCAGGACCTGCTGATCGACACGGACCTGCCGCGTCCCGGCGCCATCTACCGCGCCGTCGCCGAACGCCCCATGAAGGGGCAGGGGGGGATGTTCCTGAAGACCCCGGACGGCAATGCCTTCCTGCGGCAGGTCAAGGGTCTCTCGCCCGGCGAACCCCTGCTGGTCATGGTCACCGGCTACGCCGAGCCGGGCAAGGCGATCCCGGTCACCCAGCGCCTGCTGTTCAAGTCGCGCTACGCCATCGTCACGCCGGGCGCGCCGGGCATCAACATCTCGCGCGCGATCAAGGACGAGGACATCCGCGATGCGCTGCACGAGGTGGCGCATGACACCCTGCAGGAACGCCCGCTGCCCGAAGGCGCAGGCCTCATTCTGCGCTCCTCCTGCGCCGAGGCCGAGGAGGACGCGATCATGGACGATATCCTCGCCATGGTCTCGCTGGCCGCGCAGGTGCTGGCGGATGCCAGCGGCGGCGCAGAGCTTCTGGTCGAGGGCGACGGCCCGCACGCGCTGGCCTGGCGCGAATGGCCGGTGGCCGATGTGGACGAGGGCGAAGGCGCCTTCGAGCGCCATGGCGTGACCGAGATGGTCGAGGCGTTGAAGGGCCCGCGCGTGGATCTGCCCGGCGGCGGCCACATGATGGTCGAACCCACCTCGGCGCTGGTCGCGGTGGATGTGAACACCGGCGGCGACACCTCTCCGGCGGCGGGGCTCAAGGCCAATATGGCCGCCTTCCGCGACCTGCCGCGCCAGCTGCGGCTGCGCGGCCTTGGCGGGCAGGTGCTGATCGACCCGGCGCCCTGTCCCAAGAAGGACCGGCGCCAGCTGGAACAGGCGCTGAAGGCGGCGCTGAAACGCGACACGGTGGAAACCATCGTGGCGGGCTGGACGACGCTGGGCCTTGTCGAACTGCAACGCAAGCGCGACCGTGTGGCCGTCAGGGGCTGCTGTGAGCTGCCCGATCTGCCAGCGCAAGACCGTGACCGAATTCCGCCCCTTCTGCTCGAAGCGCTGCGCGGACGTCGACCTCGCACGCTGGATGACGGGCAGCTATGCCATCCCCTCGGACGATCCCGAAGACATGGAAGAGGCGGCAGAGGCCGTCCTTCGCGAAGAACAAAGGAAACCGCATTGACCTTCTCCCCCGAGCTGCTGTCCGAGATCCGTTCGCGCTTTGCCCACGTCGGCACATGCCCCTTCACCGGCCCGCGGGTCTTCTTCGAGAACGCCGGCGGCGCACTGACGCTGAACGCGGTGGTCGAGACCTCGGCGCTTTTCGCCGCGATCCCCGACAACCAGGGCCGTGACAATCCCGCCGCCAAGGCCCTGCAAGAGGTCATCGACGGCGCCCGCGCCGATGTGGCCGAGTTCTTCAACGCCGAGGGCGGCAAGGTGCTGTTTGGCGAGAGCGGTACGGAACTGCTGTTCCGCCTGATCCGCGACGCCTGCCTCGGCGCGCGCCCCGGCCCGGTGCTGGGCTCGACGCTGGAACACCCCGCCTCGCGCAGCGCCGCCGCGCGCTGGTCGGCGCAGGCGGGCCGCGAACACGTGCTGATCAAGCACGACGACGCCACCGGCACCGTCTCGGCAGAGGCCTACGCGGCCAAGGTCACCAAGGACACCGCCGTGGCGACCATCCTGCACACCTCGCCGGTGACCGGCATGGGCATGGATCTGGCCGCCATCACCGGGGCGATCCGCGCCACGGCGCCGGACGCGCTGATCATCGTGGACGGCATCCAGCACGCCTGCCACGGCGGCATCGACCTCGAGGCGGCGGATGTGGACGGCTACGTGATCTCGCCCTACAAGGTCTTCTCGCGCCACGGCTACGGCATCGCATGGGCCTCGGACCGGCTGACCGCGCTGGCCCATGACGCGCTGATCGGCGCGCCCGAGGGGCAGTGGGAACTGGGCACCCGCGACACCGGCGCCTATGCCACCTTCCGCGAGGTGGTGGCCTATTTCGACTGGCTGGGTGGAGAGGTCTCGGACGAGACCGGCCGCCGCGCCCGGATCGAGGCGGCGGGCCGCGCGATCCACGACCACGAGGCGGCGCTGGCACAGATGATGGTGCATGGGGTGGACAATCTCGCCGGTCTCGCCAGCCTGCCCGGCGTCCATATCGTCGGCGGCGCCGACAATGCGGCGCGCGAAGGCCTCGTGAGCTTCTGGAAAGAGGGCGTGCCCTCGCCGCAGATCGTCACCGCCCTGAACGAGGCGGGCATCCGCACCCATACCCGCAAGGCCGACCACTACTCGGGCAACGTGCTGGAGCCGCTGGGGCAGGCCGACTGCATCCGCGTCTCCATGGCACATTACAACAGCGCCGACGAGGTCCGCGCCTTCCTGACGGCGATGCAGCAGATCGCCGCCTGATCGCAGGGCAGGGCGCGCCGCGCAACAGGCAGAGCCCGGGCGGGGCCAGGCGCCGCGCCCGGGCCTCCGCTGCCCCGCAGCGGGCCCCGCCCCCCGCGGGCCCGCGGGCATGCGGCACCCACACAGGCGAAGACAACCGGCATCCCACCGCCCGGCAAGGCGCCATCCCCCGCTTCTTTGGTCTCGAAATACCTCGGGGGGCCGCAGGCCGGGGGCAGAGCCCCCTTCCACCTCCGCCGCCCGGAGGGCCAGCCCACATCCGCGCGGAACGCCCAGCAGCCTGCCGCTCCCCCGCACCGGCAGCACCGAAATCGACACCCGGACCGGTGCCCCTCAACCACCACCTCTCGCACCAACCCAACCCGGACCCGCCCTCTGGACAGCCCCGCCGCCCCGTGATCCCCTGACCGCATGACTGCCGCCGACAGATTCCCGCGCATCGATCCCCTCGGCCTCGACGGGGTGCTCGTGCGGTTTGCCGATACCTTGACCGAGCCCGCCAACCGCGCCGCGCTGGCCTTCCGAGCGGCGCTCGAGCGCGATCCGCCGGAGGCCGTCGAAGAGGTCTCGACCGCGCTGGTCTCCACCCAGCTGCGCTTCGATCCGCTGCACCTGCCGCTGGAGCGGCTGACGGCAGAGCTGCGCCAGCGGCTCGCCGCGCAGGACTGGTACGCCGCGCCGCTGCCGGAGGGGAGACAGCTCCTGCACATCCCCACGCTCTACGGCACCGAGCGCGCCCCGCAACTGGCCGAGGCCGCCGCGCTTGCGGGCCTGTCCCGGGCCGAGGCCATCGACCAGCTGGCGCGGGCGCCGCTGCGGGTGACGACCATCGGCTTCGCGCCGGGCCAGCCCTATCTCGGCACATTGCCCGAGGCCCGGGACATCCCGCGCCAGACTGGCCTGACACCGCAGGTGCCGGTGGGCGCGCTGGTGGTGGCGATCCGGCAGATGGTGCTGTTCTCGGTCTCCACCCCCACCGGCTGGCGCCATGTCGGGCAGACCCATGTCCGCCTCTTTCGCCCCGGGACGGCGAAGCCCTTCCTGCTGCGCCCCGGCGACGCGGTGCGTTTTCCCGCCATCGACCGCGCCGCCTTCGAGGCCATGGGGGCGGTCGGAAAGGACGGCATCACAGCCGAGCCGCTGACATGACCGCGCCGGGCACAGCCTCGCCAGGCCACCGGAAGCACGGGGCATGAGCGTGCTGGAAGTCCTTTCGAGCCGGGCCGGGGTCACCCTGCAGGATGCGGGCCGCCCGGGCTACCTTGCGCAGGGCCTGTCGCGGGGCGGCGCGCTGGACCGGCTGGCCCTTGCCGAGGGCGCGGCGCTGCTGCGCCAGCCCCCGGGCGCGGCGCTGGAAATGATCGGCATGGGCGGGCGCTTTCGGGCCGGGGTGCCGCTGCGGATCGCCCTGACCGGCGCGCCGATGCGGGCCTCGGTGGATGGCGCGCCGCTCGCGTGGAACGCCTCGCATGCGCTGCCCGCCGGGGCGGTGCTGCGCATCGACGGCGGCGGCACGGGCACCTGCGGCATGCTCACCCTCGGCGGCGGCTTCGACCTGCCCTTGGTGCTGGGGGCGGTCTCGGCCCATCTGGCGGCGGGGCTGGGGCGGGCGCTCGAGGCCGGGGACCACCTGCCGCTGGCCCCCGACCGGGGCGGGCCGACGGGGCTTTGCCTGCCGCCCGACGACCGCTTCGGCGGCGGTACGCTGCGCGTCCTGCCCGGCCTGCAGACCGAACTCTTTCCCGAAGCCGAGCGCGCCCGCTTCGAGGCCGAGACCTTCACCCGTGACGCCCGCGGCAACCGCATGGGCGTGCGCCTGACACCGGCGGGCGGCGGCTTTGGCCTGTCCTCGGGCCAGAGCATCCTCTCCGAGGCCATCACCCCCGGCGACCTCCAGATCCCCGGCGACGGCGCGCCCTACCTCTTGCTGGCGGAATGCCAGACCACCGGGGGTTACCCGCGCATCGGCACGGTGATTCCCGCCGACCTGCCGCGCGCGGCGCAGGCCGGGCCCGGCGCCCGGCTGCGCTTCCGCTTCGTCACCCGCCCCGAGGCGCTGGAGGCCGAGGCGCGCCTGCGCCGCCACCTGGCCGCGCTGCCGGGGCTGGCAACGCCGCTGGTCCGCCATCCGCGCGACGTGCCGGACCTCCTGACCCATACCCTGATCAGCGGCGTCACGGTACCGGAGAGGAGCTGTCATGAAAACCGTCGACCTGAACGCCGACATGGGCGAGAGCTTTGGCCCCCGGGTGATGGGGCAGGACGCGGCCCTGCTCGAGGTGGTGACCTCCGCCAATGTCGCCTGCGGGCTGCACGCGGGCGATCCGGACGTCATGGCGGCGACCATGTCCGGGGCCGTGGCCCGGGGCGTGGGCATCGGCGCACACCCGGGCTTTGCCGACCTGCAGGGCTTTGGCCGCCGCCGCATTCACCTGCCAGAGGCCACGCTGCGCCATCTCGTGCAGTACCAGCTGGGCGCCGCGCAGGCCATGGCGCGGGCCTCGGGCGGCAGGGTGCGTCACCTGAAGCTGCACGGCGCCCTGTCCAACATGGCCTCCGAGGACGAGGGGCTGGCGCGCGCCTGCTACGGTGCCGCCCGGGAGGTCGCGCCGGAGGTCATCGTCATGGTTCTGGCGGCGACGGCGCAACAGCGCGCGGCAGAGGCCCTGAACTGCCCCCGGGCGGGCGAGATCTTCGCCGACCGGGCCTATAACGCCGACGCCACGCTGGTCGACCGCAGCCGCCCGGGCGCGGTGATCCACGACCCCGAAGAGGCCGCGACCCGGGTCGTCCGCATGGTCCGCGCGGGCGCGATCCTGCCAGACGAGGGCGCGCCGATCCCCGCCCCGGTGGACACCGTCTGCCTGCACGGCGACGGCGCCACGGCACTGGCCATCGCCCGCGCGGTCCGGGCGCGGCTCGAAGCAGAGGGCATCACGCTTGCCGCCTTCTCCGGTCGCCGGGGGCGCTTCGCCTGAGGCCCGCACTGCCCCGGGGCTTCTCTGGTCCTGCAAATACCTCATCGCGCCGTCGCAACGGGGGCCACGTGCGGCGCAAGCCCCGCCCGCGGCCCGGGGCGGCAGCGGGGGTTTGGGGGCCTCGCCCCCAAGAGGGGATGCGCGCCGCAGGCGCACCGCGGGATCGGGCCCGGCCTTGTCGACGCCCCTGTTAAGCGGTTATGGTGTTATACTGTATCGCAAGGGAAGGGGCCGCCATGCTTCAGGGATTCGAGCAGCACGATCACGGGACCTGCATCGCCGACGCGATGCGGGCCGCCGAGGACACCTGCTCCGAAAAGGGCCTGCAATTCACCCCGGTGCGGCGCCGCGCGCTCGAGGTGCTGCTGGAAGAGCACCGCGCGCTGGGGGCCTACGAGGTGCTGGACCGGCTGCGCGAGGGCGGCTTCGGTTCGCAGCCGCCGGTGGCCTACCGGGCGCTGGACTTCCTCGTGGCGAACGGGCTGGCGCATCGGGTCGAACGGCTGAACGCCTTCATCGCCTGCGGTCGCCCCGGAGAGCGCCACGCCCCCTGTTTCCTGATCTGCACCGCCTGCGACACGGTGGTCGAGGCGCCGGGCCGCGCCGCCACGGCGGCGGTGCGCGAGGCCGGGGCAGAGGTCGGTTTCGCGGTCGAGCGGGTGGCGGTCGAGGCTCTGGGCCTCTGCCGCGCCTGCCGCGAAGCCGCCGCCTGACCCCGGCGCGCGCCGCCGTCCCCGAAGCCGCGCGGCCAGCCTGCGCGCGTCCCGGAGCGGGGCCTTCATCCAGTTGCAGCTGACCGGGTCGGCAGCGGCCCTCCCGTGATCCGGGATTGAGACCGCCCGACCCCGGCATTGCCCGGCTGACCGGCTTGCTGTCTGCCTCTGAAAAGGGGGGCATGGCGCCACCTGGGCAGGACGCTGGGGGGCAAGGATGACACCCGCGCGGCCTATACGGCGCGGTTTCATCATGATTTCAATGCTATGTCTGATAGAATGGTGGGCGACCCTGGAATCGAACCAGGCGTGAGTCGCCTCGAGGGAGTTACAGTCCCCTGCCACACCTTGCGGCCTGTCGCCCACCGGGCGCCGGGACTTGCCCGGCGTGGGGGGTCATTACAGGGGGGCAATTTCCCCGTCAACCGGAAATTCTCTTGGCAAAGCGCCTCTTTCGATGCGAAGGCATGGGTCCGGCGAAAAGGGTCTGATCATGGCGAAGAAACCGAAATGGGTGGTCGAGAAGGAACAGGCGAAAAAAGCCTCGGCGGCAGAGACCGTCTGGCTGTTCGGCCTGCATGCGGTGCGCGACGCGCTGATGAACCCCCGGCGCGAGAAGCTGCGCCTGATTCTGACCCCGAATGCCGCCGACAAGCTGGCCGAGGCCGTCACCGCCGCAGGCATCGAGCCCGAGATTCCAGGACCCGCGCCGCTTCAAGGCTCCGCTGGACCCGAACTCGGTCCATCAGGGCGCCGCGCTGGAGGTCAGGCCGCTGGACTGGGGGCGGCTGGAGGATGTGGCCATCGCCAGCGAGGGTGCCCTGCGGCTGGTGCTTCTGGACCGCGTCACCGACCCGCATAACGTCGGCGCCATCCTGCGCTCGGCCGAGGTCTTCGGCGCGCAGGCGGTGATCGGCACGCGCCACCACGCCGCGCCGGAAACCGGCGCGCTGGCCAAGACCGCAAGCGGCGCGCTGGAGCGTCAGCCCTACCTGCGCGAACGCAACCTTGCCGATACCATCGTGGCCCTGCAGGGCATGGGCTATCTGGTGCTGGGCCTCGACGGCGAGGCCGAGGTGACCATCGAAGAGGCGCTGGAAGGCCGCCGCGCCGATCCGGTCGCGCTGGTGCTGGGGGCCGAGGGGCCGGGCCTGCGTCCGAAGACCAAGGAAACCGTGGATCGCCTTGTGCGCATCGATTTCTCCGGCGGCTTCGGCTCGCTGAATGTCTCGAATGCCGCTGCCGTTGCGCTCTATGCCGCGCGCGCCTAGATCGGGGTGATGCAGACCCGGATAGCAACCTGCTGTTACTGCGGCACCCGCGCCGCGCTGGTGCTGGAAGGCGCGGTGCAGCACGAACTGGCCTGCGCCTCCTGCGGGGCACCGCTGAGCCGGATGAAGAACCTCAAGACCGGCGCCGACAAACCGCGCCGGGGCAGGGCGCCCGTGGCAAAGGCCGCGAAACGCCCGAAGTCTCCCGCCGACGAGTTCCTGCGCGCGCTGGAGGGGCGGAACAAGAAGAAATCCCGCAAGAAAAAGTCCAGGAAGGGGCTGGTGCAGCGGTTCTTCGACGAAGCCTTCGACGTGATCGAGGATATCTTCGACTGATCCCCGCGCCGGGGCGGCACCGTTTTTTGCCCCATGCATAGCCTCTGTGCCGGTCGCTGACCGCTGTTGCCTCTGGCCTTCGCGCGCCGGGTGGCGTATCTGCGCTGCCAAACCTAGCGGAGGCCCCATGGCAGAGTACGAGACCCCCGGCCAAGTCGAAGAAAGCTGGAGCGACGCAATCTCTTCGGTGGAGGAGATTATCGAGGACGCGCGCAACGGGCGCATGTTCATCCTTGTCGACCACGAGGACCGCGAGAACGAGGGTGACCTCGTGATCCCCGCGCAATGGGCGACGCCGGACACGATCAACTTCATGGCGCTCTACGGGCGCGGGCTGATCTGCCTGTCGATGACCGAAGAGCGCATCGGCGAACTGGGCCTGCAACTGATGTCGACGAACAACTCGTCGCGTCATGAAACCGCCTTCACCACCTCGATCGAGGCGCGCGAGGGCATTTCGACCGGCATTTCCGCCGCGGACCGGGCGCGCACCGTCGCCACGGCCATCGATGCCAGCAAGGGGGCGCAGGACATCGCGACCCCGGGCCACGTCTTCCCGCTGCGCGCCCGCAAGGGCGGCGTGCTGGTCCGCGCCGGTCACACAGAGGCCGCGGTCGACGTCGCGCGCCTTGCCGGGCTGAACCCGGCGGGCGTGATCTGCGAGATCATGAACGACGACGGGTCGATGGCGCGGCTGCCGGAACTGGTGGCCTTCTCGCAGAAACACGGGCTGAAGATCGGCACCATCAGCGACCTCATCGCCTACCGCCGCCGCAACGACAACCTCGTGCGGGTACGCAGCGAAGAGACGGTGCAATCCGAGTTCGGCGGCGAGTGGCAGATGAAGATCTACACCGACGAAAGCCATGGTGACGAGCATATCGTGCTGATCAAGGGCGATGTTTCCGGCGATGCGCCGGTGCTGGTGCGGATGCACGCGCTTGACCCGATGCTGGACGTCGTGGGCACCGGACCCAAGGGCCGCTCTGGCGAGTTTGCCGCGGCGATGCAGGCCGTGGCGGACGAAGGCCGCGGCGTCGTGGTCCTGCTGCGCGACACCTCGATGAAGCTGGACGCGCACGAAGGCGTGTCGCCCAAGACCCTGCGGCAATATGGGCTTGGCGCGCAGATCCTGTCGTCGCTGGGGCTGTCGAAGCTGGTGCTGCTGACCAATTCGCCCTCGCCGAAGATTGTCGGCCTCGACGCCTACGGGCTGGAGATCACCGGCACCCGCAAGATCTCGGAGCTGGGCTGATGGCGTCGAACGAAGAGCACTACACGCTGCCGCGCGCGGCATTCGACAAGCCCGTGAAGGTGCTGATCGTCGTGGCGCCCTATTACAAGGCCATCGCCGATGAGATGGTGAAGGGTGCGCAGGCGGAAATCGAGGCTTCGGGCGGCTCGCACGAGACCATCGAGGTGCCCGGCGCGCTGGAAATCCCCAGCGCCATCGGCATCGCCGAGCGGCTGTCGAACTTCGACGCCTATGTGGCCTTGGGCTGCGTGATCCGGGGCGAGACGACCCATTACGACACGGTCTGCAACGATTCCTCGCGGGCGATCACGCTGCTGGGGCTTCAGGGGCTGTGCATCGGCAACGGAATCCTCACGGTCGAAAACTACGAACAGGCCCGGGTCCGGGCCGAATCGCAGGGCCAGAACAAGGGCGGCGGCGCCGCTGCGGCTGCGCTGCACCTGCTGGCGATCACGCGGCAATTCGGCGCGGACCGCAAGGGTGTCGGCTTTCGCGCAACACCCGACGAGCTGAAGATCGCGGGCGAGGGGAAAGGGCCGGCCACCGCATGAGCCAGATTTCGGGCAACCAGAGGCGCAAGATGAAGTCCGCCTCGCGGCTTTATGCCGTGCAGGCGCTGTTCCAGATGGAGCATTCCAGTCAGAGCGCCGACAAGGTGCGGGGTGAGTTCCTCGAACACCGCTTCGGCGCGGTGACGCCCGAGGGCGACGAGATGCTGGACGGCGATATTCCCCTGTTCACGAAGATCCTGAACGAGGTCGTGAACTGGCAGGCGAAGATCGACCAGATGACCGACCGCGCCATCGTGGCGAAGTGGAAGATCGACCGGATCGACCCGACCCTGCGGGCGCTGTTCCGTGCGGCGGGGGCAGAGCTGGTGGCCACCGACACGCCGCCGAAGGTGGTTATCGTGGAATATGTCGAGGTCGCTGCCGCCTTCTTCCCCGAGGGGCGCGAGCCGAAGTTCGTGAACGCCGTGCTCGACCACATGGCCCGCGAGGCAAAGCCCGAGGCATTCTGACGCGGCGCCCGCCCGGTGCGCCTGCCACGCAGGACGGACCGCAGGCGGGGCACCGCGCCCCCGCGCCCTGCCGGGCCGCGTGGAACCCGGGACGGTTTGTCGCGTTCATCCGGGGATGGATGAAATCGACGCGCTGCTGCCGGGCGATGTGACCGGCACCCTGACCGATCAGCTGACCTTCTGGGTCGAGGGGGCGGTCGCCGCCGGGCCCCGGCTGGGCGTGGCGATCCTTGTCCTGACGGTCACGGCGCTGGTCGCCTGGCTCTTTCGCGGCGTTCTGGATCGGGTCGGGCGCCGGGCGCGCTTCCGGCGCAACCTGGTCGATGTGCTCAAGCTGATGTCGAATACGACGATCTGGCTGCTGGGCATCCTGATGGCACTGACGGTGGTCTTTCCGACGATCACCCCGGGCAAGGCCCTGACCACGCTGGGGCTGGGGTCGGTGGCCATCGGTTTCGCCTTCAAGGACACCTTCGAGAACTTCCTTGCGGGTATCCTGATCCTGCTGCGCGAACCCTTCCAGATGGGCGATTTCATCGAATGCGAGGGCGCCGAGGGCAAGATCGAGCGCATCACGATCCGCGACACCCACATCCGCCAGACCGACGGGCAGCTTGTCGTCGTGCCGAATGCGCAGCTGTTCCACAACCCAGTGACGGTGCGCACCAACCAGGAGGTGCGGCGCACCTCGATTGTCTGCGGCGTGGCCTATGGCGAGGACATCGACCGCGCCCGCGCCGTGATCTACAAGGCGGTCCGGGAGGTGGACCTTGTGCGCGACGACGTGCGCGACGTGCAGGTCTTCGCCATGGCCTTCGGCGCCAGTTCCATCGACTTCGAGATCGCGTGGTGGACCGGCTCGCTGCCGGTGGACATCCGCCGCTCTCGCGACAAGGTGGTGGCGGCGATCAAGCGGGCGCTCGACGAGGAGGGGATCGAGATCCCCTTTCCCTACCGCACGCTCACCTTCAAGGAGCCTCTGGCGCTGCACCGGCGCGAGGAGGCGGACGATGGCTGAGGCAGCTGTCTGCCACCGGCACCGGGGAGGCGCGCCAGAGCTGGTCCTGCGCCACCATATGCCACACCCCGAACCCGGTGGACCGCGCTTGCATTTGACCGGGGTTGTCATATTCTGACTATGGAATGACAAAGCGGTTCGGGCGCAACCCGGGACAGGCAGAGCCGTCCGGCCCCCGGCGTTCACGGGGCACTCGTGTCACGGGACGGCCCCGGGAAGACCCGAAACGCAGTGGGAGCCTCGCCATGCCGCGCCTGATCCGGTTGTACATCCTGCAAACACTCGCGGGCTTTGCCCTGTCGGCGGTCTTCGTCGGCATATTGCTGTGGTTCAACGTGGCGAGATCTGCGCCACCTGATCGGCGGCAGCGACATCGGGCTTCTGGCCCTCTTCCTGCTGTGGCTGTTCAACGGGATCGTCTTTGGCGGCGTGCAGTTCGGCATTGCGATCATGCGCATGGCCCGAAGCGACAGCGGCAGCGGCGGGCGACGCCAGCCGCTGGCACAGCCGGTGCGGGCCGAAAGCCCGGCTCGCCCGCGCCGTCGCGACTTGCTGCGCCGTCTCTGACCGGAAATGCGAAAGGACCCCCGCGCCGGGTGGCACGGGGGTCCTTTATCGCAGCGGCGGGAACCGCAGCGACCGTATGGGTGACGCATTCCCGAGGACCTGTATATACAGGTGGGCGCCGGGTAACTGGACCACGGCCCAATCAGAGCCAGCTCCCTCGGATTTGCTTAAGGCCACCGGAATGTACCCGTGTAACGAGAAGAGCAGAACCCGCCGCTGACGGAGGTATGGCGGCAGGCGGGTTTTGACAAGGGGGCCGGGGGAATTGTCGGGGCCGGGCGCGATCCCCTGCCGCCGGCTGGGTCTACCGCGCCCCTTCCGTTGCCCGCATCCGCTTGCGGTATCCGACGGCCAGGGGCGCCCCGGGTCGGGCATGCGGTGGGTCGGTGGCGGGGACGCTGCCGGTGCGGCCTGACGACGGCACCGGCAGCGTCAGGCGTCAGTCCTGATCGAAGCCCCGATCCTCGGCGTCGGCCTCGGCGGCGATGGCGGCGTCGGTGCGCAGCTCCAGCCACATGGCGTTCATGACGGCGAAGAGGGCGGCGAGCGGGAGGCCGAGAAGCCAGGCGAAATACCACATGGCCTGTCCTTTCAGTAAAGCGTTTCGGAATTGCCGGTGACGTCGTCCTCGGTCACCTTGCCCCAGAGGACGCGGTAGACCCAGGCCGTGTACATCAGGATCAGCGGCAGGAAGATCGCCGTGCAGACCAGCATGATGAACAGCGTCAGGTGCGAGGAGGAGGCGTCCCAGACCGTCAGCGAACTGTTCGGGTCGACGGTCGAGGGCAGGATGAAGGGGAACATCGTCAGCCCGACCGAGGAGATCACGCCAAGGATGCCCAGTTTCGAGAACAACAGGGTCGAAACCTCGCGCCCCGCCTTCAGCCCCAGGATCGCCAGCGCCATGCCCGCAAAGCCCATGATCGGCGCCACCATGATCCAGGGCCGCGCGCCATAGGCATCCAGCCAGGACCCGCCGCGCACCACCTCGGACAGCAGCGGGTTCGACGGCCCGTCTGTCACCACCTCGCCAGCGAAGGCGAAGCCCTCGACGCCCATGGCCAGCCACAGTCCTGCCAGCGCGTAGCCGCCCGCCGCGATCAGCCCCGCCTTCACGCCGATGGCACGGGCGCGGTCCTTGACCGGCCCCTCGGCCTTGACCGAGAGCCACGCGGCGCCGTGCATCAGCAGCATCGAGATCGAAACCACCCCGCAGAGCAGCGCGAAGGGCCGCAAGAGACCGATGAACTTGCCAAGGAACGACCCGTCGTAGCGCGCCATCAGGTCCGGCGTCAGGTGGAAGGGCACGCCCAGAAGCACATTGCCCACCGCCACGCCGAAGAGCGTCGCGGGCACCGCGCCGCCCGCAAACAGCGCCCAGTCCCAGCGTTCGCGCCAGACCGGGTCCTCGCGCTTGGACCGGTACTTGAAGGCCACCGGGCGCACGATCAGCGCTGCGAGGATCACGAACATCGCAAGGTAGAAACCGCTGAACGACACCGCGTAAAGCGGCGGCCAGGCGGCGAAGATCGCCCCGCCGCCGAGGATGAACCAGACCTGATTGCCTTCCCAGACCGGGCCGACGGTGTTGATCGCCACGCGGCGCTCGACATCCGTCCCGGCCACGAAGGGCAGCAGCGCGCCGACCCCCATGTCGAAGCCGTCGGTCAGCGCGAAGCCGATCAGCAGCAGGCCCACGAGGACCCACCAGATCACCCGCAGCGTTTCGAAGTCGATAAGCTCAGAGAGGATCATGGCCGGTCACTCCGCAGGGTTGGCGATGGGGGTCACGGTGCCCGCGCTGCGCAGGCGCGCCTCGTGGCGGCGCTGCCAGTCGTCGGTTTCGTCGACGTCCTGAAACGGGCCCTTGCGGATGTATTTCACCATCAGCCGGACCTCGATCACGAAGAGCACGGTGTAGAAGAGCATGAAGCCCGCAAGCGTGAAAAGCAGGTCCGCGATGGTCAGGTGCGAGGCCGACATGGCCGTGGGCAACAGCCCCGAGACCGTCCAGGGCTGGCGCCCGAACTCGGCCACGAACCAGCCCATCTCGGCGGCGATCCACGGCATGGGGATCCATGCCACGGCGCCCCAGAGCAGCCAGCGCGGATAGTGCCCGCCCCTGAAGGAGGTCAGCCAGAAGAAGGCCGCCGTCAGCACGATGAAGCTGACGCCGAGGCCCACCATGATGCGGAAGGCCCAGAACAGCGGCGGCACATGGGGCACCGTATCCCATGCGGCCTGCGCGATCTGCTCTTCGCTGGCTTCGCGCGGGTCGTCGACATAGCGCTTCAGCAGGAAGGCATAGCCGAGGTCCATGGAGTTCTGCTCGAAGCGGAAGCGCGCCTCGGAGGGGGCCGCGTCGCGTTCTTCGCGGATGGTCATCAGCGCGTCATAGGCGATGATGCCGCGCCGCACGCGGCCCTCGTTCTCGGCCACCAGATCCTTGATGCCGGTGATTTCCTCGGTCAGGCTGCGGGTGCCGATCAGCCCCATGACCCAGGGGATCTCGACCGCGTAATGGGTTTCCCGCGCCTCCTGGTCGGGGAAGCCCACCAGCGTGAAGGGGGCGGGGGCCTCATGCGTGTCCCACATCGCCTCGATGGCGGCGAGCTTCATCTTCTGCACCTGCCCGGTGGCATAGCCGCTCTCGTCGCCCAGCACGACGACGGAGAGCGCCGAGGCGAGGCCGAAGGCCGAGGCCACCGCGATGGACCGCCGCGCGAGGTCGGTGAAGCGCCCCTGCAACAGATACAGCGACGAGATCCCCAGCACGAAGATCGAGGCGGTGACATAGCCCGCCGAGACGGTGTGCACGAATTTCGACTGGGCGACCTCATTGAAGAGCACCGCGAAGAAATCGGTCATCTCCATGCGCATGGTGTCGGGATTGAATTCCGCGCCGACCGGGTTGTTCATCCAGCCGTTGGCGATCAGGATCCACAGCGCCGAGAAGTTCGACCCGATGGCCACCAGCCAGGCCACGACGCAATGCGCGACCTTCGACAGCTTGTCCCAGCCGAAGAAGAAGAGGCCCACGAAGGTGGCCTCGAGGAAGAAGGCCATCAGCCCCTCGATTGCCGGGGGCGCGCCGAAGACGTCGCCGACGTAGTGGCTGTAGTAGGACCAGTTCATGCCGAACTGGAACTCCATCGTGATGCCGGTGGCGACGCCGAGCACGAAGTTGATGCCGAAGAGGGTGCCCCAGAACTTCGTCATCTGCCGCCAGATCGGGCGGTTCGTCATGACGTAGACGGTTTCCATGATCGCCACGAGGATCGACAGACCCAGTGTCAGCGGCACGAAGAGGAAGTGGTACATGGCGGTCATCGCGAACTGCAGGCGCGACAATTCCACAAGGCCGATTTCCATCACGAAAGCTCCTTTTTCAGGCTGTGACGGTTTGTGTCTTGGCTGCGGTATATTCTGACTCGCAGATACCCCTATATTACAGCGCAATCCGCCGGACCGCCGCGCGCGATTTGTCACGGCGGGGCTGTGTCCGGTGCAGGGCGCGGTTCCGGGGGGCGTTGGCGCAGAGGGGCTCTGCCCCCGGCCCTGAAGGGCCTCCCCCGAGGTATTTGTCGGACCAAAGAAGCGGGGGGCGTCGGTTCGCGGGGCAATCCCGAGGGCCCGGGTCTTCGGCGGGGCCTTGGTGCGGGTGTCTGGGAAGAGGGGCGGGCCCGGGCCGGGGCAGGCGGGGCAGACGGGACTTGGGCAGGCGGGGCCCGGGCGCAGGGGCACAGCGCTCGGGCACAGGGCCGGGGCGGATGGCGCCCCGGGTGGCAGCACGGCGCACTGGGTCTTCGGGTCAGATCAGCGGCGTGCCGTGAGAGCGGTGGCGCGCTTCGGGCCATCGAGGGGGCCCGAAGCGCGCGGGGTGCCGGTCAGTCGCGGGGCTTGCCGCGCCGGGGCGTTTCGAAACCGCCCTCGCGGCGGGGGCCGGGTTTGCCAGCACCCGCGGGGCTGTGCTTGCCCTTCACCGGTTTGCCGCCGCCCGGCTTGGCCTTCTTGCGCAGCGAGACGCTGGGGTCGGTGCTGCCGGGGCGGCCCTTGGGTTTCTCTGACCCGGTCTTGTGGTCCGGGCGTCCGGCATCGCTGCGCGGCTTGCGCGGGCGGTCCTCGCCATCCTTGCCGAAGGATTTGCCGTCGCGCTTGCCAAAGGGCCGGTCGCCGTCTCCACGCTTGCCGAAGGGCTTGCCGTCGCGTTTGCCGAAGGGGCGGTCGCCGTCGTCACGCTTGCCGAAGGGTTTGCCGTCCTTCTTGCCGAAAGGCCGGTCGCCGTCGGGTTTGCGGAACGGCTTGTCGCCGTCCTTGCGCTTGCCGTAGGGCTTGTCGCCGCCCTTGCGGTCGAACGTCCGGTCGCCGTCCTCGCGTTTGGCATAGGGTTTCCTGGCGGGGCGTTCGGCGCCGTCCTCGCGGCCCGAGGGACGGTCGCCGCGCCCGGAGGGGCGGCTGTCGTCGGATCCGGACCACACCGGCTTGGTCGCGGGGCCGTCCTCGCGTGCCTCGCGGCGCGGGCGGGCGGGGCGATCCTCGCGCGGCGCGCGTTCGGGACGCGGGCCACGATCCGGGCGCGGGCCACGGTCGGGGCGGGGGCCACGGGGGCCACCGTCGCGCGGGCCACTGTCGCGGGGCTTGCGCTGCGGCAGATCGGGCACGCCGTCGAACAGCCGGGCCGAGACCTCGTCCTCCAGTGCGCCATCGGGGCCGAGGCTGGCCATGAAGCTGTCGACCACCGGTTCGGACAGCTCCACGTAGGTCTCCTTGTCGGTCACGCGGATCGCGCCGATGGCATTCTTGTCGAGGTTGCCCGCGCGGCACAGCAGCGGCAGCAGCCAGCGCGCCTCGGCGCGGTTGTCGCGGCCCACCGACAGGGCGATCCAGCGGCTGGGGCCGAAATCGCGCGGCTCTTTCCTGGGTGCCCGCTCGCCCGGCGCGCGCAGCTCTTCCGGCGCGGCGTGGTTCTGTTCGTGCAGGCGCAGGAAGGCCGTGGCCACGGCGGCGGGACCGAAGGCTTCGAGCAGCCGCTCGCCCAGGGCCGCCTGTTCCTCTGTCGCGCCGTGGTTCCAGGCCGGATCGGCCATCAGCCGCGCCTCGTCGGCCTCGCGGATCGCGGCGGGAGAGGGGGCCTCGACCCAGTCGGCGGTGATCTTGGCCCATTTGAGCAGGCGGGTGGCCTTGCCCATGGCCTTGGGGGTGACCATCAGGATCGAGATGCCCTTGCGGCCTGCGCGCCCGGTCCGGCCCGAGCGGTGCAGCAGGCTTTCGGTGTTCATCGGCAGGTCGGCGTGGATCACGAGGCTGAGGTTCGGCAGGTCGATGCCGCGCGCCGCCACGTCGGTGGCCACGCAGACCCGGGCCCGCCCGTCGCGCATCGCCTGAAGCGCGTGGGTGCGTTCCGCCTGGCTGAGCTCGCCCGACAGGCTGACGGCGGCAAGGCCGCGGTTCGCCAGCCGCGCGGCGAGGTGGTTCACCTGCGCGCGGGTGTTGGCGAAGACGATGGCATTGCCGTCGTGGTGAAAGCGCAGGAGGTTGAAGATCGCCGGTTCGACGTCCTGCTGCGCCACGCGCATCGCCTGGTAGGTGATGTCGCTGTGCTGCTCGCGGGTGTCGATGGTGCTGATGCGCTGTGCGTCGCGCTGGAAGGTCTGAGCCAGCTTCAGGATGGTCGGCGGCACGGTGGCCGAGAACAGCAGGGTGCGGCGCGTCTCGGGCGCTTCGCCGAGGATGAATTCGAGGTCCTCGCGGAAGCCCGGGTCGAGCATCTCGTCGGCCTCGTCCAGCACGACGGCGCGCAGGCCCGAAAGGTCGAGCGCGCCGCGCTCGATATGGTCGCGCAGGCGGCCCGGGGTGCCGACGACGATATGGGCGCCGCGCTCCAGCGCGCGCCGTTCGGTGCGGGCGTCCATGCCGCCGATGCAGGAGGTCACCAGCGCGCGGGTCTGGCCGTAGAGCCACATCAGTTCCTGCCGCACCTGCACGGCGAGTTCACGGGTGGGGGCGATGATCAGCGCCAGCGGCTCGGCGGCGGGGCCGAAGTGGTGGGCCTCGTCCAGCAGTGTCGGCGCGATGGCAAGGCCGAAGCCCACGGTCTTGCCCGATCCGGTCTGGGCCGAGACCAGCAGGTCGGCCTGTGCCAGTTCGGGGGCGATCACGGCCTCCTGCACGGGGGTGAGGGTTTCGTAACCGCGCTCGGACAGCGCTGCGGAAAGGGGAGGAAGCATCGGGAGGGGGGTATCCATGGCAGAGGGCGGCGAACCCGGCGCGCGGCGCGCGCGGGCGCAAGCCATGGCTCTTACGCCAAGGCGGCGCCGGAGTATACAGCGAATTCGCGACGGATTGCCACGGGGGTGGCAGCTGTCCCTGCGCGGCGGGTGTGGTGGGGGGAAGCCCGTTCGAACGGGCTTTGTCAAAGGCGCTTCGAAGCGCCTTTGACCTCAGGCCTCGGCAGGGGCGTCCAGAAGCGACCGGCGCAGGGCCGCTTCGTCCAGCGGCAGACCAGCGAAATGCGCCCAGGCGTGCACACCCTGGTAGAAGAACAGCTCGTAGCCCGAAATGACGGTCAGACCGGCCCGCGCCGCATCGCCCAGGAAGGGAGTGTCGACCGGCGTATAGACCGCGTCGAAGCACCATGTGGCGCCGGTCAGGGCCTGCGCCTCGATGGGGGTGCCTTCGTAGCCGACCATGCCGACCGGCGTGCAGTTGATGATCCCGTCCGCGCCGCGCGCCGCGGCTTCGGCGGTTGCCGCCACTGTCACGCGCAGGCCGGGGCTTGCGGCCCGAAGCTCTGCCGCCATGGTCTGGGCCTTGGCCGCGTCGCGGTCCACCAGCCGGATCTCTGCCGCGCCCATCGACGCCAGCGCGAAGGCCACGGCGCGGCCCACGCCGCCGGTGCCGATCAGGCAGACCGTGCCGGGGGCGGTATCGCCGCGCAGGCCCCGGTAGGCTGCGGTGAAACCGCTGTAATCGGTGTTGAAGCCCCGGGGCCCCTCGGGGCCGAAGAGCACCGTGTTCACCGCCCCGATGGCACGGACCAGCGGGTCCTCCACCGTGACCTTCTTCGCCGCACGTTCCTTGTAGGGATAAGTCACGTTGATGCCGCGATAGCCGCGCGCCGCGCAGGCGTCGAAGACGCTGTCGAACGTCTCTCCCATGTCCTTGGGGACCAGCCTGTCGTAGCGCACGGTCTTGCCGTTCTGCGCCCCCGCGAGGCGGTGCAGCAGCGGTGTGCGCGAGCGGGCGATATTGTCGCCGATCAGGCCAAGCAGCAGGTCGGGCGTGTCATTCATGGTCTGGGTCCTTCCGTCTGGCCGAAGAGCCGGGCCTTGCCCCAGCGCCACACCGGCGTCTGCGACACGAAGATCAGGATCACCGAGATCAGCAGAGCCAGCGAGAGCGGGCTGCCGAGGATGCCCTCGAAGAAGCGGCCCAGGTCCTCGCGTTCCGAGATGATCGCCCGGCGCCAGTTGTCGTCCAGGAGGCGCGAGAGGATCACGCCAAGGATCACCGGCCCCAGCGGGTAACCGTAGTGCCGCATGAAATAGCCGAAGACGCCGAAGCCCAGCATCCAGTAGACATCCGCCACCGCGTTGTTCACCGCGTAGGCGCCGACGATGGACAGCAGCATGATCAGCGGGATCAGGGCGCTGCGCGGCATTTCGACGATCTTCGTGAACAGCTTGATCCCGGTCAGGCCGAAGAGCAGCATGAAGCAGTTGGCCATGATCAGGCAACCGACGATGAACCAGAACATGTCGGGCTGGTCGATCATCAGCATCGGGCCGGGGTTCAGCCCGTGGATGAAGAGCGCGCCGATCATGATGGCGGTCACCGCGTCGCCGGGAATGCCCAGCGTCATCATCGGGATGAAGGCCCCGCCCACGGCCGAGTTGTTGGCGGCTTCGGGGGCCACCAGCCCCTCTATCGCGCCCTCGCCGAAGGGGCGTTCGGGGTCTTTCGTCACGCGTTTGGCGTGGTCGTAGGCCATCAGCGCCGCGATGTCGCCGCCGGTGCCGGGCAGGGCGCCGATGACCACGCCGATGGTCGAGGTCTGGAGGCTGAGCGGCAGGTGCTTGCGGACCGTGGCCAGCGAGGGCAGGATGCGGCTGATCTTCTGCCGGACGGCGGATTTGTCGACGTGGTGCAGCTGCAACAGCGCCTCGGAGACGCCGAACATGCCGATCATGACCGCGATGAAGGAGATCCCGCCCTCCATCAGTTGCAGGTCGAAGGTGAAGCGTTCGGTGAAGGTCAGCGGGTCGCGGTAGGCGCAGCCGATGCCGATCCCCAGCGCACCGGCGAAGATGCCCTTGGTCAGCGACCCCTGCGACAGCGAGCCGACCAGCAGGATGCCGAGCACCGCCAGCAGCATGTAGTCGCGCGGCTGGAACCGGAGCGCGAAGTCCGAGACCATGGGGGCGGCCAGCGCCAGCACGCCGATGCCCACGAAGCCGCCGATGAAGCTCATGACGGTGGTGACGCCGATGGCGGTGCCCGCCTCGCCGCGCTGCGCCATGGGGTAGCCGTCCAGCGCCGTGGCGATGGCCGAGGGCGCGCCGGGGATGTTCAGCAGGATCGCCGTGCGCGAGCCGCCGTAGACGCCGCCCATGTAGATGCCGATCATCAGCGAGATCGCCGGGTAGACATCCCAGGAGAAGGTGAAGGAGATCAGGATCGACACCGCCATGGTCACCGACAGGCCGGGGATCGCGCCGATATAGATGCCCGCGAAGGTGCCCAGACCCACCAGCAGCAGCAGCTGCGGCTGGGTGACGACGGTGAGGGTGTTCATCAGCGCGTCCATCAGGCCTCTCCTCCGGCGGTCAGGGTGCGGAAGAATTGCAGCAGTTCCGCCTCGGGCAGGATGCCGGAGGGCATGAGCACGGAAAAGACGATGCGGAAGACCAGCCAGATCAGCAGCAGGCTGCCCAGCGAGACCGCCAGCGTCCAGCCCCAGCCGCGCCGGCCCAGGATCCTGATCGCGGTGATCAGGAACAGCGCCGAGGTCGGCAGGAAGCCCAGCGGGCGCAGCAAGAGGCCGTAGGCGATCAGCAGCGCGGCGAAGAGCATGACCACCGGCGGCAGGATATCCTTCAGCACCGTTTCGGAGCGGTCCTTCGGCAGGCGCGCGGTCTGGACCAGCACCAGCCCGGCGCTGAGCAGCATGACGAAGGTCGCGGCCACCGGGATGGCCCGCGGCGAGGACAGGCCGTTGGGGCCGAAGCTGTTCTCGATCCCCCAGGCATCGAACAGCAGGAAGGCGCTGGCGCCGGTCAGGACGGCGGCAAAGAGCAGCTCTCCGGGGCGGCGCTTTCCGGGCTCTCCGCCCGGCGTGGCATCGGAGGTGCCGTCGTGGTGGTCGGGGTCGAGGTGCTGCATGGATGCCTCCCTGTGCATCTGCAAGTGCGGCCTTCGGGGAAATCCGGGCGGGGCTTGCCGGAAGGTCGCTGCCATGGGCTGGCGGGTGTCGGAACGCACGCGGTCCTGGTCTGGCGAGAGCGGTGCCGGGTTTGCGAGACCTGCTTTCGGGGCGGGCTTCGGTGGCGAGGGGCGCTGCCCCTCCCTCTCCCCGGGATATTTCCGGACAGAAGAAGGGGCCGGCGCCGCGTTCCCTGCGGCGCCGCGCCGTTCAGGTCATTCCCCGGGGCGGGCGATGCCGAAGTCCTCGGGCGAGTTCTTTGCCAGACCGGCATCCTGCAGCAGCCAGGCGGTGCCCTGCTGCCACTTGGCCAGGAAGGCCTCTGCCTCGTCGCCGGAGATGCCCATCAGCGTGAAGCCGCGGCCCTGCATCATCTCGACGAACTCGGGGTTCTGCGCGCCCTCGGCATAGGCGGCGGAAAGCTTGGCGACCACATCCTCGGGCGTGTCCTTGGGGGTGAAGACGCCGAAGAAGGGACCCCAGGGCAGGTAGGTGTTGAAACCCTCGCTGGTTTCGGTCACCGGGGCCACGTCGGGCAGCTGATCGACGCCCTGCGGGTCGACGACGGTCAGGGCCTTCACGTTGCCGGCGCGGATCGGGTCGAGGGCGATGCCCAGCACGACGGCCATGACGTCGATGGCGCCGCCCTGCAGGCCGGTCAGGGCCGGGCCGTCGCCGTCATAGGGCACCTCGATCACGTCCGAGGTCGCCCTCGACGGCCTTGACCATCGCGGTCACGACCGAGGCCGAGGCCGCCCGGCCCGGTGGAGCCGAAGCGGACCTCGCCGGGGTTTGCCTTCACGTAGTCGATCATCTCGGCATAGGTGTCGAAGGGCGCGTCGCTGCCGGCCACGAGGATCGGTGTGCCGCGGGCGAGGATCGAGACCGGGGTGAATTCCGAGTAGTCCTTGTCGCCAAGGCCCATGATCTTGTAAAGCAACGGGTTTTCCGCGCCCATCAGCAGGGTGTAGCCGTCGGCGGACGAGCCCGCGACATGGTTCAGCGCGATGGCGCCCACGGCGCCGGTCATGTTCTGCATGACGACCGTGCCGCCCAGGACCTCTTCGGCATGCGGGGTGACAGAGCGCATCACGGTGTCGGTGGACCCGCCGGCGCCCCACTGGATGATGCCCTGGATTTCCTTTTCGGGGTAGTCCGCAAGGGCCGCGGTTGCGCCAAGCGACAGGGCACCGATCGCGCCGAGAATGAATGTCTTCATGAAGTCCTCCCTATGGGTCCGAGTCGGGCCTGCCGACGGTCTGGCAATACACTGATGAGCGTGGGTCGTAACGTCAAACATCGGTTTTGGCCATGCGTTAACATCTTGTTACGAGATCCCCGTAGTAACTGTCGCGGTCGGCGCAGGCCCGGGCCAGTTCGCGGCGGAACTGCTGGATCGCGAATTCGGCAAAGCCCGAGAGCACGCGGCCCTTCTTGCGCACGATATAGGTGCCGATGGGCACCGTCTCTGCCAGCGGGCGCCGGATGACGCCGGGCATGTAGACCTCGGCGACCGAGAACTCGTCGATAACCGCGACACCCAGCCCGTGCCGGACGAGGCTGACCAGCGTCTGGGCAAAGCGTCCGCGCATCGCGTGGTTCAGCGGCAGGCCGGCGCGGCGGAAGGGTTCCGCGATCAGCCGGCCATAGGGGTCCTCGGGGTCGAGACCGACCAGCGCCTCGCCGGTCAGGTCGTGGACAGAGACCGTCCGCTGGGCGGCCAGCCGGTGGCCCTCGGGGAGGATCACCACAAGCTGGCCCTCGGCGATCTTCTCGTTCTCGATGGCGGCATTGTCGACCGCATAGCTCATGACCACGAATTCGCCGCGTTCGAGCAGCAGGTAATCCACCGTTTCCTCGATCTTCAGGATATTGAGGTCGATGAAGAGATCGGCATAGCGCGCCCGGACACGGCGCAGGGCGCGGGCCGCCACGAACTGCGCGATGGAGGGGGCGGAGGCGAAGGCCAGCGTCACGTCCTCGCCCTTCTGCAGGGATCCCAGCGCCCGTTGCAGGTTGGCGACGCCGGTATAGACCTCGCGGATCTGGTCAAAGACCGGCCCGGCCTCGACCGAGGGGGTGAACAGCCCGGCCTTGCGCTCGAACAGGCGGATGCCCAGCGATTCCTCGGCGTGTTTCACAAGGCGGCTGATGCCGGGCGCCGAGACGTTCAGCAGCTTCGCGGCACCGGTTATGGTGCCGGTCATCATCACGGCGCGGATCACCTCGATCTGGCGCAGGGTCATTTCCGGCATGGCCCGTCCTCCCGTGTTCAGCGTAACACGATGTTACTCAGGCGGAAATGTCGTAATTTGAGGTTAAGTCGTGGCGGGGCGCGCCCGTCGCCGGGCGGTCCGCAGGCATGGCGCGCCGGGCGCCGTTGGCGCTGGGCCCGGGCGCGGTGGTCGGGGAGCCGCGCGGCGCCTTTTGCCGAACCGGTACGGGGGACGGGGCGCGGGCAGGCCCCCGGTATTGGCCCGGCGCCCGGCGCAGGCGGTCCTGACACGACACCGCCTTGACGCGGCCAAGCGCCTGCGAAAAGACCGCCAGGCCTGCCGCGGGGCGATCCCTGCGGCAGAGGCTTTTCTTTCCTGTGTGTTTCCGGGCAAAATCCGCAAGGGTGTGCCTGACTGTCAGCGCAGGGGATACCCGTCTGCAAGGGGGCGAAGGCCCGAAGGAGTGTGTGAATGACCGATCTGCGTCTGGCCGACCCGGGCCACGAAGGGTCCTGGCTGAACGACCCGGTGCACCGTCGCTACCTGCGCGCCGACGCAGAGCGGCAGGTGCGCTTCTTCGCGCTCAGCCTGCGGGGCGACGGCGGCTTTGACGCGCTGGACCATGACGCCCAGCCGCTTCTGCGGCAGGGGCAGGAGCTGCATACCACGACGCGGCTGGTGCATTCCTTCGCGCTGGCGTCCGCGGCGGGCTTCGGCGGCACCGAAGAGATCGTCGACGCCGGGATGCGCTATCTGTGGACCGTCCACCGCGACCCGATGCATGGCGGCTATCTCTGGTCGGTGGACGAGAACGGCGTGCACGACGGCAGCAAGCTGGCCTACGGGCATGTCTTCGTCCTGCTGGCGGCCTCCAGCGCCGCGCTGATCGGCCATCCGCTTGCACAGACCCTGATGGAGGACATCCTGACGGTGCTCGACACGCGCTATTCCGACGAGGGGCGGGCGCTGTTCCAGGACGAGTTCACCCGCGACTGGCAGGTGTTTTCGGACTACCGGGGCATGAACGCCAACATGCACGGGACAGAGGCGCTGCTGGCTGCCTATGAGGCGACGGGCGACCGCAGGCACCTTGATCGCGCGGGCGACATCCTTGATTTCTTCACCCGGTCCATGGCGGGCGAATACGGGAACCGCATCCCCGAACATTACACCTCGGACTGGGAGGTTGACCCGGATTACAGCGGCAACCCGATGTTCCGCCCCGCCGGGACCACGCCGGGCCATTCTCTGGAATTCGCGCGGCTTATGCTGCATCACTGGGATCTCGCCGGACGGCCCGAGGGGGACACGGTCGGCCGCGCCCGGGCGCTGGTGACACAGGCGCTGTCCGACGCGTGGCGCGAGGACGGTGGCCTTGTCTACACGCTGAACGCCGCCGGTGGGGTGGCGATCCCGGACCGCTACTGGTGGCCGGTGACAGAGGGCATCGGCGCGCTTGCCAGCCTGCTCAAGATCAGCGCCGATGCGAAACTGGAAGCCTGGTACCGGCGGCTCTGGAAGTTCGCCCATGGCGCGCTGATCGACCGCGAGAGGGGCGGGTGGTATCCGGAACTGGGCGAGGATGGGCGCCCGGTGTCGCGCCAGTTCATCGGCAAGCCGGACATCTACCACGCGCTTCAGGCCGATCTTCTGCCGCTGGCGCCGGGCCTGTCCCGCAGCATCGAGGGGCTCAGGGATACGCGCGGCGCCTGAGGCGCAGCGGGCGCGGGCGGCGTTTCCGGGGTCCGCCGCGCGACCGGTCCGACACCCTGCAAGGCGCGCGAGGGCAGGGCGCGGCACAATTGGTTCCCGCAGGCCTTGGCCCTGCGCAATGCCCCCGCGCCGGGTGTTGCCGGACCCCGGTCGGCGTGCCGGTTTTCATCCCTGAAAACCGACCCCGCTACGCCCGCATGGGCCATGCAAAAAGGCCCCCGCGCCGGAACGCGGGGACCCTTGATAAAGTGCTTTGCGGCGCCCCGGGCGGGCCGGGGCGCGTAGCGGCTTAGGCCAGTTCGAAGCGGTCCGCGTCCATCACCTTGGCCCAGGCCTTGGCGAAATCGCGTACGAACTTCTGCTTGCTGTCTTCCTGCGCATAGACCTCGGAGACCGCGCGCAGCTGCGAGTTCGAGCCGAAGACCAGGTCGCAGCGCGTGCCCGTCCACTTGACCGCGCCGGTCTTGCGGTCCTTGGCCTCGAAGAGCTGCTCGCTGTCGTCGGTCTTGGCCCAGTTCACGCCCATGTCCAGCAGGTTGACGAAGAAGTCGTTCGTCAGCTGGCCCTTGCGGGTGGTCAGCACGCCGTGATCGGTGCCGCCGTGGTTGGCGCCCAGCACGCGCAAGCCGCCGATCAGCACCGTCATCTCGGGTGCGGAAAGCTCCAGCAGCTGCGCGCGGTCGACCAGCATCGCCTCGGCCGGAACCGACAGCGCCTCGGGCATGTAGTTGCGGAAGCCGTCGACCTGCGGCTCCAGCGGCTCGAAGCTTTCTGCGTCGGTCTGTTCGGCGCTGGCATCGGTGCGGCCCGGGGTGAAGGGTACGTCGACCGGGTTGCCCGCGTCCGCCGCGGCCTTCTCGATCGCGGCATTGCCGCCCAGCACGATCAGGTCGGCCAGCGAGACCTTCTTGCCGCCCGAGGCAGAGCCGTTGAAGTCCGACTGGATGCCTTCCAGCACGCCCAGAACCTTCGCCAACTGCTCGGGCTGGTTGACCGCCCAGTCCTTCTGCGGAGCAAGGCGGATGCGGGCACCGTTGGCGCCACCACGCTTGTCCGAGCCGCGATAGGTCGAGGCGGAGGACCACGCCGTGTAGACCAGTTCCGAAACCGTGAGGCCGGAGGCAAGGATCTTGTCCTTCAGCGCCTTGAGGTCGGCATCATCGGCCAGCGCGTGATCGACGGCGGGGATCGGATCCTGCCAGATCAGCTCTTCGGCGGGCACCTCGTCGCCGAGATACAGCACCTTCGGACCCATGTCGCGGTGGGTCAGCTTGAACCAGGCGCGGGCGAAGGCATCGGCGAACTTCTCGGGGTTGGCGTGGAAGTCGCGCGAGATGCGGGCGTATTCCGGGTCTTCGCGCATCGCCATGTCGGCGGTGGTCATCATGGTGGTGACCTTCGCGCCCGAGCCGTCGACCTGAGGCGCCATGTCCTCGTCCTTGGGGTTCACCGGGTGCCACTGCTTCGCGCCAGCGGGCGATTTCACCAGCTCCCATTCGTAGCCGAAGAGCACGTCGAAATAGCTCATGTCCCACTGGGTCGGGGTCGGGGTCCACGGGCCTTCGATGCCGGATGTGATGGCATCGACGCCGCTGCCGGACTTGTGGCTGGACAGCCAGCCAAGACCCATGGCCTCCATCGGGGCGGCTTCGGGCTCGGGGCCGACGAGACCCGCGTCACCGGCGCCATGCGCCTTGCCGAAGGTGTGGCCACCGGCGGTCAGCGCGACGGTTTCCTCGTCGTTCATCGCCATGCGGGCAAAGGTCTCGCGGATGTCGCGCGCCGAGGCCAGCGGATCGGGGTTGCCGTCCGGGCCCTCGGGGTTGACGTAGATCAGGCCCATCTGCACGGCGGCCAGCGGGTTTTCCAGAGCGCGGTCGCCGGAATAGCGGCTGCCTTCCTTGTCCGAGGTGGCCAGCCACTCGGTTTCCGCACCCCAGTAGATGTCTTCCTCGGGCGCCCAGACGTCGGCACGGCACGCCGCCGAAGCCGAAGGTCTTGAAGCCCATGGATTCCAGCGCGACGTTGCCCGCCAGAATCATCAGGTCGGCCCAGCTGATCTGGTTGCCGTACTTCTGCTTGACCGGCCAGAGCAGGCGGCGGGCCTTGTCGAGGTTGCCGTTGTCCGGCCACGAGTTCAGCGGCGCGAAACGCTGCGTGCCCGAGGTCGCGCCGCCGCGCCCGTCGGCGGTGCGGTAGGTGCCCGCCGAGTGCCAGGCCATGCGGATGAAGAACGGACCGTAGTGGCCGTAATCCGCGGGCCACCAGTCCTGGCTGTCGGTCATCAGCGCGGTCAGGTCGGCCTTCAGCGCCTTCAGGTCCAGCTTCTTGAAGTCCTCGGCGTAGGAATAGCTCTCGCCCATCGGGTCGAGGCGCGGGTGCTTCTGGTGCAGGATGTTCAGGTTCAGCTGGTTCGGCCACCACTCGCGATTGCTGCGGGTGCGGTTGGTGCTGGCGATCATCGTGGCATGGGCCTTCATCGGGCATCCGCCGATATCATTTCCGTCCATGTCGGGTCTCCTGTCGGGCGCTGGCTGGGGTTGACGCTTGGTCAACCCGTTGAATGGGTGTAGAAAAGCAGAAAATTCGGCACGCGTGAACGCCGCCCTTCGGGCGATCGTCCGAGGCCTCCTCCCCGGCGTTTCTAGAACCTTTCTAACAAGGCTAGATGATATGTTTAAGTTGAAATTTCAGATCGTTCCAATAACTTTTGCCTATGACGAACATGACCCTGAAACAACTGCGCTATTTCGAGGCCGTCGCCCGGCATGGCCACTTCGGGCGCGCCGCCTCGGCCTGCGCGATCTCGCAACCGGCGCTTTCGGTGCAGATACGCGATCTTGAAGAGGATCTCGGCGCGCAGCTGTTCGAGCGCAGCGCGCGGCAGATCCGCCTGACCCAGTTCGGAGAGGACATCCTGTCGCGCGTGCGCGGCATCCTGAGCGGGGTCGAGGAATTGCAGGACTATGCCCGGGCCGCGCGCGAAAACCCGCTGTCGCGGCTGCGGCTGGGGATCATTCCGACCATCGCCCCCTACCTGCTGCCGCGCATCATCGGCCATCTGTCCGCGCGGCACGCGGCCATCGACCTTCAGGTGCGCGAGACGCTGACCTCGCGGCTGATCGAGGAGTTGCAGGCGCGCCGGATCGATGCGGCCATCGTGGCGCTGCCGATCTCAGAGCCGGAGCTGGCCGAGGTGCCGCTGTTCGACGAGGATTTCGTGCTGGTCCGCCCGCTGGCGGATGCCGGCAAGCCGGTCCCGGACGGCGAAACCCTGTCGCGGATGCGCCTGCTGCTGCTGGAAGAGGGGCACTGCTTCCGCGATCAGGCGCTGTCGTTCTGCAGCCTGCAGCCGGGGGCGCCGCGCGACGGGCTGGACGGGTCGTCGCTGACCACGCTGGTGCAGATGGTCGCGGCGGGCATCGGCGTGACGCTGATCCCGGACATGGCGGTCGGTGTCGAGGCGAAGGGCGCGGCGGTGGACGTGGCCCGCTTTGCGCGCCCGGTGCCAAGGCGCAGCGTCGGCATGGTCTGGCGCAAGGCAAGCCCGCTGCAAGAGAGCTTTGCGGAAATCGCCGAAACGGTGCGCGAGGCGGCGGCAACAGAACGGTAAGGCGGCGCGGGCCCGGGCGCCTTTGGGGCAGGGGGCGTGCGTTAGGGGGCGTCCGGTGCCGCGCTGCCGGGCCCCGGGGGCGTCCGAAGCGGGGCAGGCGCTGCCCGTGCCGGTTTTGTCCCGGGCGGCGACAGCGCCATCCCGCTATTCATGGCTGCGTGATGAACCCCGGCGGTGCCTTGCGGACGGGCCGGGTTGCTGCCCCGTCGCCTCTGGCGGACCGTGCCTGGAGGCGACAGCGCCATTGCGCGATCCCGGCCCCCGGTTGTCCGCCTGTGCCGTGGCAACCGCCGCAGGCGTCCGGCGCGCCGGGCTTGACGACACCCCGGGCAGGGGGCATGTCCCAAGCCGTGAGGACGACCTCCCCCTGATGGACAATTGCCGGGACGACCCGGCCCCGGATAGAGGTTGCCCCGATGCGCTCCTTCCCCGACCGCCTTCGCCACGCCATCAGCTTCGAGGCGCTGGCCCTGCTGATCGTCACCCCGCTTGGCGCCTGGGTCTTCGACCATGCCCTGTCCGAAATCGGCGTGATCGCCGTGGTCGGGGCCACGCTCGCCACGCTCTGGACGCTGCTTTACAACTGGCTTTTCGACCTTGCCCTGAACCGCCGCACCGGAAGCACGCTCAAGACGCCGCGCGTGCGTGTCCTGCATGCGCTGCTGTTCGAGGCCGGTCTGCTGGTCCTGCTGGCCCCCTTCATCGCGTGGTATCTTGCCGTCCCGCTGCTGGAGGCGCTGGTCATGGACGTGGCCTTTGCGGGGTTTTACGTGGTCTATGCTTTCGCCTACAACTGGCTCTACGACCGGGTGTTTCCGCTGCCGGAGTGGTCGCAGGGCTGAGAACCGGCTTTCCCGTCCAAGGGGCTGCGCTACTTCCCGCCGTGAACCGGTCTTTTTGCTGTTCTGCAGCAAAATGGGGTTCAAATCCAAACTGACCGGTTTACATCGCGTCAGGATGGCGCGCCAAAGGTGCGGGACAGGGAACGGGACGGAGCAGATGACCGACAAGAGCAGCGAAACGGGCGCGAGAGAGCTCAGCTTCGAAACCGACAGGGGCGCGTCGCGGTCCTTCTGGATCGCCACGGCGGTGCTTCTGGCCGTCATCGGCTGGATGGCAAGTGGCTTCATCCTGCCCTCCGCCGAACCCGAGGCCGCCCCCGCCGAAGCCGAGGTGCGGCTGGCCTCGGTCTCTGTCACCGCCTCCACGGCCAAGCCCGTCACCCTGACCTTCAGCGCCGAGGGGCAGGCGCTGCCGGACCGCGACACCATGATCCGCGCCGAATCCTCGGGCGACGTGGGCGAACTGCTGGTGCGCAAGGGCCAGAACGTGGCGCGCGGTGCGGTGATCGCCACCCTGACCACCGCGCAGCTGGATGCCGACCTGACCCGTGCGCGCGAAGAGCTTGCGGTGGCGCAGCGCGAGTACGACAATGCCTCGGCGCTGTTGCAGCGCGGCGTTGCTACGGCGGACCGTGTCAGTTCCGCCCGCGCCTCGCTGGCCGCCGCAGAGGCGCAGGTGACCGCCGCCGAAGAGGCCCTGCGCAATGCGCGGATCGTGGCGCCCTTCGCCGGTCGCATCGAAACGCTCAGCCTCGACGAGGGCGAATTCGTCACCTCGGGTGCCGAGGTCGGGCGCATCGTCGACAACAGGCCGCTCACGGTCGAGATACAGGTGCCGCAGCAGGCGCTGAACCGGGTGAAGACCGGCCAGACCGCCCGCGTGACCTTCATCACCGGCGAAACGCTGGAGGGCGAGGTGACCTTCGTCGGCACCGCCGCCGCCTCCTCGACCCGGACATTCCTTGCGGAGATCACCGTCGAGAACGCCGATGGCAGGATCCCGGCGGGCATCTCGGCGCAGATCGTCATCCCGACCGGCGAGGCCACGGCCCATTTCCTTGCGCCCTCTTCGGTTTCGCTGAGCGAGGACGGCGAGCTCGGGGTCAAGGTCGTCGAGGATGGCAAGGTCGCCTTCAGGCCCATCGAGATCGTCAAGGCGGATCTGAACGGCGTCTGGGCGACGGGCCTGCCGGAGACCGCCGAGGTCATCACCATCGGGCAGGGCTATGTCCGGGACGGCGAAAGCGTCACCGTGCAACCGGCGCCCTCGGGCGCGGGAGAGACCGAAGCCGAAGGCGCCGTGGCCGCCGCAACGGAACCGGACCCCGAAGCCTCTGCCGAACCGGCGACGGGCTCAGGCGCGGACGCTGTTGCCCCGGAGGCCGATACCCCGGAGGCCAAACCCGGTGCAGAGCCTGCCGGGACGGCGCCCGAAGCCGATACCCCGGAGGCAGAGCCCGGCGCGGCGACTGCGGCACCGCAGGCCGATCCGCAGGGCGGCGACGCGGCGGATACTCCGGCGGAGGCCGGGGAATGAACGGCCTCATCGACGCGGCCTTTTCCCGCTCTCGCGTGGTGCTGATCGCGCTGATCATGATCCTCAGCCTTGGCGCGATCGCCTATGTCTCTATCCCGAAAGAGGCCAACCCAGAGGTGCCGCTGCCGCTGGTCTATGTCTCGACCGGCATGGACGGCATCAGCCCCGGCGACGCGGAACGCCTGCTGCTGGAACCGATGGAGGCGGAATTCGGCTCTATCGAGGGGCTGGACAAGATGTCCTCGGAGGCCGCCGAAGGCTTTGCCTCGGTGCAGCTGGAATTCGCGGCGGGCGGCGACATCGACGAGGCGCTCGACAAGGTGCGCGAGGCGGTGGACACGGTCGAGGGCGACCTGCCCGAGGACGCCTATGACGTCAAGGTGACCGAGATCAACACGGCGCTCTTCCCGATCATCACCGTCGTTCTGTCCGGCCCGGTGCCGGAGCGCACGCTGAATGACCTTGCCGACGAAGCGCAGGAGGAAATCGAGGCGCTGGGCGGCGTGCTCGAGGTCGATATCGGCGGCGCGCGGGACGAGTTCCTCGAGGTGCTGATCGACCCGACGGTCTTCCAGACCTACAACCTGTCCTTCGACGAGATCATCAACCAGATTCAGCGCAACAACCGCCTGATCGCGGCAGGGGCCATCGAGACCGGCGGCGGGCGCATCGTGCTGAAGGTTCCCGGGCTGATCGAGGATCTGTCGGACGTGCTGGCCATGCCGGTCAAGGTCGACGGCAACACCGTCGTGACCTTCGCCGACGTGGCCACCGTGCGCCGCGCCTTCGAGGATCCGACCAGCTTCGCCCGCATCGACGGCCAGCCCGCACTGGCGCTGGAGGTCAAGAAACGCTCGGGCGCCAATATCATCGACACGGTTGCGGCGGTGCAATCCACCATGGAGACCCTGCGCGCCGACTGGCCGGACTCGCTGCACGTCACCTATCTTCAGGACCAGTCCGAAGAGGTGAAGACGCTGTTGTCGGACCTCGAGGCCAACGTGCTTGCCGCCGTCATGCTGGTGATGATCGTGATCCTCTACGCGCTGGGTCTGCGGTCCGCGATCCTTGTCGGGCTGGCGATTCCGGGGGCCTTTCTGGCGGGCGTGATCGTGCTGTGGGTCATGGGCTACACCATGAACATCGTGGTGCTCTTCTCGCTGATCCTCGTCGTCGGCATGCTGGTGGACGGCGCCATCGTCACGGTCGAACTGGCGGACCGGCACCTGCAGGAGGGCGACCCGCCCAAGCGCGCCTTTGCCCGCGCCGCGCGGCGCATGGCACTGGCCGATCATCGCCTCGACGGCCACGACGCTCTGCGTCTTCTTCCCGCTGCTGTTCTGGACCGGCGTGGTCGGGCAGTTCATGAAGTTCCTGCCGATTACCGTCATCATCACGCTGGCGGCCTCGCTCTTCATGGCGCTGATCTTCATTCCCGTGGTGGGCGGTGTCATCGGCAAGCGCCAGCCGCAGACCGCCAAGGCCAAGGCCGCGCTGCATGCCGCAGAAACCGGCGACCCGCGCCAGATCGGCGGGCTGACGGGGGCCTATGTGCGCGTGCTGCAATGGGCGATCCTGCGCCCGGGCGCCACGGTCCTGCTGGCGGTCGCCATGCTGCTTGGCGGCTTTGCCGCCTACGGAGAGTTCGGGCGGGGCGTCAGCTTCTTCCCCTCGGTCGAGCCCGAGTTCATGCAGGTCGAGGTGCGCGCCCGCGACAATATCTCGATCTACGAACGCGACACGCTGGTGCGGGTGGTCGAGCGCCGACTGCTGGGCTTCGAGGGTGTCGAACATGTCTATGCGCGCGTCTCGATGAGCGCGGGGCAGGGCGACGAGGATGTGATCGGGAGGATCCAGCTTGACCTGATCGACTGGGATCTGCGCCGCACCGCCGAGGAGATCGGAGAGGATATCCGTGCCGAGATGTCGGATATCGCCGGGATCGACGTGCAGGTGCAGACCGAAAGCGGCGGGCCGACCAGCGGCAAACCGGTCAATCTGGAGGTTTCGGCCTCGAACCCCGAGGATCAGGCCGCCGCGGTCGAACAGGCGCTGGCCCTGATGGAGCGGGTCGGCGGCTTTACCGACATCACCGACACGCGCCCCCTGCCGGGGGTCGAGGTCGCGGTGACCGTGGACCGGGCCGAGGCCGCGCGCTTTGGCGCCGACGTCAGCCTGCTGGGGCAGGCGGTGCAGCTGCTGACGCAGGGCATCACGGTGACCGACTACCGGCCCTCGGACGTGGATGGGGAAATGGACGTGCGCGTGCGCTTCCCGTCGGACGCGCGGTCGCTGACGGAACTGGCAAGCCTGCGGGTGCCGACCTCTTCGGGGCTGGTGCCGATCTCGAACTTCGTCAGCTTCTCGCCGGTCGAGCGGGTCGGCGTGATCCGCCGCATCGACGAGCGCCGGGTGACCACGATCGAGGCCAACGTGGCGCCGGGCCTTCTGGTCAACGACCAGATCGTCGCGCTGCGCGGCGCGCTCGACGGGGCGGAGCTGCCGGATACGGTCAGCTACACCTTCACCGGCGAGGCGGAGGACCAGCAGGAGTCGATGATCTTCCTCGGCTCGGCCTTCGTGGCGGCGATCTTCCTGATGTTCGTGATCCTGCTGATCCAGTTCAACAGCTTCTATCAAAGCTTCGTGGTCATGAGCGCCATTGTCTTCTCGGTCGCGGGCGTCCTTCTGGGGCTGATCGTCACCGGGCGGCCTTTCGGCATCGTCATGGGCGGCGTGGGCGTGATCGCGCTGGCCGGGATCGTGGTGAACAACAATATCGTCCTGATCGACACCTACAACGACCTGCGCCGCGACGGGCAGGCGCCGCTGGAGGCGGCGCTGCGCACCGGCGCCCAGCGTCTGCGTCCGGTCTTCCTGACCTCGGTCACCACGGCGCTGGGGCTGATGCCGATGGTGCTGGGGCTGAACATCGACTTCTTCGACCGCGATATCGTGGTGGGGGCGCCCTCGACGCAATACTGGACCGAACTGTCCTCGGCCATCGCGGGCGGCCCGGCGGTGGCGACGGTGCTGACGCTGGTGGTGACGCCTGCCATGCTGATGCTGGCCGACCGTCCGCGCCGCCCGCGCAAGCGCCGCTGGCGCCGCGCCGAGTCGCCCGACCCGGCCCGCGACGTCCCGGGGTTGAAGCCCTAGGCGTTCAGTGCCGGCCCGGAGACCGGAGCGAAAGGCGGGCCGGGCCGCGCCTGGCTGGCGGTCGGGGCAAGGCGCGGCCCGATGGTGCCTCGTCGGGGCAGGGCTTTTCCGCGTGGGGCGGTGGACAAGGCAGGGCCGGCATGCCGCCGGGGCTGCAAAAGCGTCGCGGGAAGGAGGGTCCCGATGCCTCGCGCGGCTCTGACAAGCCCAGCGATCGAGCGGCGGACCGGTCAGGCCCCGCGCTTCGGCGGTCCGGATGCGTGCCCTCGGTGGCATTGTCCGGTACTGGCTTCGGTCGTTCGGGTACGCGGCATCGGCGGCGTCATCCGGTACGGCCTTCGGCAGTCCGGATGCGCAGCCTCGGTGGCTTCCTCCTGCACCGGGTTCCCGCTGTCGGGGCGCGGCGTTTTCAGGCAGCCTCAGGCGGTCAGGGCGCGGGCGATGACCAGTTTCTGTATGTCGCTTGTGCCCTCGTAGATCTGGCAGACGCGCACGTCGCGGTAGATCCGTTCGACCGGGAAATCGGCGGTGTAGCCGTAGCCCCCGAAGACCTGTATCGCCGCCGAGCAGACCCGTTCCGCCATCTCCGAGGCAAAGAGCTTGGCCATGCTGGCCTCTTTCAGCGCGGGCTGCCTCGCGTCCTTCAGCGCGGCGGCATGGCGCACGAGGTGGCGCGCCGCCTCGACCTCGGGTGGCCATATCCGCCAGCCGGAAGGCCACCGCCTGATGATCCACCAGCGCGCGGCCCATGCTGTGGCGGTCCTGCGCATAAGCGGTCGCCGCCTCCAGCGCGGCGCGCGCCATGCCGACGGATTGCGAGGCGATGCCGATGCGCCCGCCCTCGAGGTTCGACAGCGCGATGCGATAGCCCTGACCCTCTTCGCCCAGCAGCGCCCCGGCGGGCAGCTCCATGGCGTCAAAGGCGATCTGCGCGGTATCCGACAGCCGCTGCCCCATCTTCTTTTCCAGCGAGGCGACCCGGTAGCCCGGGGTATCCGTGGGCACGATGAAGGCAGAGATGCCCTTCTTGCCCGCCTCCGGGTCGGTCACGGCAAAGACGATGGCCACATCGGCGTTCTGTCCCGAGGTGATGAACTGCTTGACCCCGTCGAGGACCCAGCCGCTGTTGGTCCGCCGCGCCCGGGTCTTCAGCGCCGAGGCGTCAGAGCCCGCCTGCGGTTCGGTCAGGCAGAAGGCGCCCAGCCAGTCGCCCGAGGCCATGCGGGTGAGGTACTGCGCCTTCTGCGCGTCAGAGCCAAAGCGCAGGATCGGCACGCAGCCGACCGAGTTGTGGACGCTCATGATCGTCGACACCGCCCCGTCGCCCGCCGCGATCTCTTCCAGCGCGACGGCATAGGACAGGTGGTCGGTGTAGCTGCCGCCGTGGTCTTCGGGCACCAGCATTCCCATGAACCCCAGCGCGCCCATCTCGGCCAGGGTCTCTGCGGGGAACTCCGCGGTGCGGTCCCTCTCGGCGGCCTGCGGTGCCAGCTTTTCGCGGGCAAAGCGGCGGGCCATCTCCTCGATCATGGCCTGGTTGTCGTCCAGCAGCATTGCCTGTCCTCCTCCTGTCCCTGTGGGGGAATGAAGGCGCAGCACCGCGACAGATGCAAGGCCTGCTATTCGGCGGCGTGGGCGACGGCGGCGGGGACGGGGAGGACGGCGGGCGCCTCCGAGGCGGCGGGAACCGGCGCGGGACGGCGCGGCGCCTTCAGCGCCCGCAGGTGGCGCGCGATATAGGCGGCGGCATAAAGCAGGTAGAGGCCCATCGGCGGCAGTATCACCCCCAGCCATGCGGCATCGTTGTGGCCGTCCATCACCGCCTGAAAACCCATCGATAGGACGGTGCCGATGGCGAAGACCAGCAGCCCGTGCTGGCCCATCAGCCGCAGCGGCGCGGCCAGACGCGACCCGCAGGCACGCAGCACCCAGTGGCAGGCAGGACAGCACGTAGACCAGCGCCAGAACGTGCAGCAGGCGGGGCACCGCGAGGTAGGTCTTGTTGTGGGTGACAAAGGTATAGGGCAGCCCAAGGTCGCCCAGCCGCCACATCTGGTAGTTCATGAACTTGCCGAAGGCGGGGATCTCCTTCCACGCCAGCACGAAGAGCAGGAACCCGGCACAGAGCGCAAACAGCGGGCGCGACACCGGCACCAGCCGCTCTCCGCGCCGGTGGCGGATGCCGATGGCAAGGCCGAGGACAAAGATCACCTGCCAGGTGAAGGGGTTCAGGAACCAGCCGCCGTTGCCGGGAAAGTTCGGCATGTTCAGACGCGTCAGCCCGGCGACCAGCCAGAGCGCCGCCGACAGCGCCATAAGCAGGCCGGGCCGCCGCAGGCCCAGCATGATCGCGAAGGGCGCCACCAGCAGCAGGACGACGTAGCTGGGCAGGATGTTCACATAGCCGATCTGATGGCCGAGGAAGGGCAGGGCGGGCAGCACCGTTTCCGGCGTCTGGAAGATGCCCTTCAGGTTATGCTTGGTCAGCAGTTCGGGCATGGCGTAATGCGCGGCGGCGGCGGCGAAGATCGCGATGGTCGCGACCGTCAGCAGCATCTGCACCATGTACAGCATCCAGTGCCCGCGACCACAGCGGCGCCATGGCGGGCCAGAGGCCGGTCTGGTCGCGGGTCTCGAACCGGGCGGAATAGGCGATGCCCGCCGCCACGCCGGACATGACGAAGAAGGCCTCGGCGGCATCCGAGAAGCCCCAGTTGCGCAGGGTCCAGGCCTCGTAGGGGTTTCCGGGCACGTGGTCGATGAAGATCATCGCCAGCGCCAGCCCGCGAAAGGCGTCGATGCGCGGATCGCGGGGGCGCCGGACGGCGGACAGGGGGTCAGGCCGGGACATGGGCAGCAGAGCCTTCGACGGACTCGGACCGGTCGCGCGGGGCGCTCCAGCCTTCGAGGATGGTGGTGTAATCGGTGAGGATCGCGGGCGGGTCGGTCTCTTCGGGGGTGCCGAAGACGGCCCGGGTCAGGCGGCGCGAGGACAGGGCGATCAGCCAGGGGGCCACGATCAGCGGCAGCAGGATCGGCAGCATCCAGACGGTCATCGCGGGGGCGAACCAGCCGACGATGCCCAGCCCGGTCATGCCAAGCGCGACGATCCAGAGGCTGCCGCGCCAGGCCTGCGCCACGGTCAGGAAGCCTTCTCCGCGCGCATTGGCGGGCCAGCCGCCGTCCTGTCCGGACAGCACCTGAAGCACCGCGCGGGTCTGGTACATCAGCATGACGGGCGCCAGCAGCGAGCTCAGCAGGATGTCCGTCAGAACGGCTGCCAGGGTAAGGCCGGGACCGCCGTAGGCGCGGGCGCGACCGCTCAGCGCGGCCTCGGCCCAGATCGCGAACTTGGGCAGGATCAGCAGACACACGATGCCAAGGAACAGCGCCGTGATCTCCTTGCTGCGGTCGCTGGGGAAGACCGGGAACAACTGGTGCGGCTCGGGGAAGTAATCCGGCGGCACCGCCCAGATGGAGGCCGCGAGAGAGGCCAGAACGAAGCCCGCCCAAAGCAGGCAGACGAGGTAGGACAGGATGCCCTGAAGAAAGACGAAGCGGCTCCACGGGGCGAGGCCGGGGGCGAAGAGCAGGCGCATGTGCTGCAGGTTGCCCTGACACCAGCGGCGGTCGCGGCGGGCGTAGCTGTAGAGGTTCTCGGGGCCTTCCTCGTAAGAGCCGTCGATCTGCGGATCGACCTCGACCCGCCAGCCGTTGCGCGCCAGAAGCGCCGCCTCGACGTAGTCGTGGGACAGGATGTGGCCGCCGAAGGGCGCCTTTCCGGGCAGCTCCGGCAGGCCGCAGCTTTCGGCGAAGGCGCGCACGCGCACGATGGCGTTGTGGCCCCAGAACGGCCCGGTGGCGCCCTGCATCCGCGCCAGCCCGCGCGAGAAGACGGCGCCGTGGAACGAGGCGGCGAATTGCATGGCGCGGCCGAAGAACGAGCGCGCGAAGACGATGCGCGGCAGGGTCTGAAGCAGGCCCAGAGAGGGGTCGGCCATCATCCGCGCGATCATCTGCCGGATCGCGGCGCCGGTCATCAGGCTGTCGGCGTCGAGGATCACGGCGAACTCGTAGCGCCCGCCCGCGCGGCGGAAGAACTCCTCGACGTTGCCCGCCTTGCGCCCGCGTCCGTCGCTGCGCTGGCGGTAGTAGATCCGCCCCTGACCGGTCGCCTTGGCGCGCAGCTGGGCAAAGGCCTCGCGCTCGCGCGCGGCGGCAAAGGGCTCGCGGGTGTCCGACAGCACGGCCAGGTCCACCGACAGCCCCTCGGCGGCCAGCGAGCGGTCTATGGCGGCGAGGCGCGAGAAGGTGGCAACCGGATCCTCGTTGCAGATCGGCATGAGCAGCACGGTCGCGGGCTGCACGCCGGTGATCTGCGGCGCGGCGCGCGGGCGCGCGGGGCAAGGCCCGCGAAGGCCAGCGAGGCGCCCCAGGCCAGCCATGCGGTGGTGATCAGGATCAGCACCGCCCGGAACCAGTCCAGCCAGTCCATGCCGTCCTGCAACGAGGCCTCGAACAGCAGGCCGCTTGCCACCAGCGCAAGCGACAGGGACACGCCGATGGCGATGCTGCGCACCACGCGGGTGCGGCTAGAGGCTGGCAGGGGGGCTGGCATCGGGCGGTCAGACAGCGGGGTTGCCGAAGAAGATGCGCAACCAGCCGCCGCGGCGCTCGGTCTCGGCACGGGTCAGGGCCTGCGTCGGCATGGCCAGCGGCGCCTCCGGGGGCAGCCAGGATTCGACGATTGCCTCGGCGCGCAGCGCCTGTTCTGTCAGTTCGGTATCGTGCTTCATTCCAGCATCCATTGGTAGAGCCAAGTCTCGGAGAGCACCCCGCCGTATCCGTCCAGGGAAGCCTTCAGCTCGGTGGTGCTGCCCGGCGCGGCGCGGGCCTCGACCACCAGCCGCCAGGTTCCCTGTGCGTCGTCGAGCCGGGACAGAACGGTTTCCGCGATCTCTCCCTTGGTGATGCTCACGTTCGCTTGAACATCCGCATCGCCCGGAAGTTCCCGCAAAACGCCGCCGACGAAATCGATGACGAATTTCCGCCGATCGGTCGGCGTATCCACGCCGGAAACGCCGCCTTTTCCGACGCGCGTGCGCAGGATCCGGGCATGTTGCGAAGAGCCGTCACCCGGAGGCGTCATGCCCCAGCGCAAGCGGTAGGCGACCTCCAGCTCGGTTCCGGCGGTCATCTCGGCCTCTGGAATCCAGTAGGCCACGATATTGTCGTTGACCTCCAGATCCGAGGGGATTTCCAGCAGCCGCACGGTGCCCCGGCCCCAGTCGCCGAGCGGTTCGACCATGACCGAGGGGCGGCGTTCGTAATGCGCCTGCGCGTCGAGATACTGGTCGAAGTCGCGCTCGCGCTGGACCAGCCCGAAGGACACCGGGCTCTGCGCGCCGAGATAGGAGCTTGCCAGCCGTGGCGGGTTGTTCAGCGGGCGGAATAGCGTCTCGCCCGAGGGCAGGTTCACCACCAGCGCCTCGCTGTCGTGGACGGCGGGGCGGAAGTCGTCGAAATTGCCCGGATCGGAACCGCCGAAGAAATACATCGAGGTCAGCGGTGCGATGCCAAGCTGGGCGATGTCGTTGCGCAGGTACAGCCGTGCCGTGACCTCCATCGTGGTGACAGCGCCGGGGTGGATGACAAAGCGGTAGGCGCCGGTCACCGATTTGCTTTGCAGCGCGGCGTAGAGCGTCAGCGTCTCGTCACCCTCGGCGGGGCGCTGCAGGTACAGTTCCGAGAAGCGGGGGAATTCCTCGCCCTCCGCCACGCCGGTGTTCACCGCCAGCCCGCGCGCGCTGAGCCCGTAGATGCTGTCGCGCCCCAGCGCGCGGAAGTAGCTTGCGCCAAGGAAGGTCACCAGCTCGTCGAACTTGTCGGCGCGGTTGAGCGGCGCCATGATCCGCACGCCCGCCGCGCCCGGAAGCTCGAAATGCTCGGGGATATCGCGCTTCAGCGAGGAATAGTCGAAGTCATCGGTCGAGAAGACCATCGGCACGCGCGGTCTCGTCCACCACCTCGAAGACATGCACCGGCTCGTTGAACAGCCAGCCGGGGTGGAAGGCGTTCATCTGGAAGCGCGCATGGTCGGCCCAGCGGTTGCGGTCGCGCGCGAATCGGATGCGCTGATACTCGTCGTAGCCGAGTTCGGCGGTGAAGCCGGGCAGCTTCTCGGCCACCGCCGGGGGATTGGCCGCCTGGTCCTTCATGCGCGCACTCAGCCAGTCGAAGGAAAAGGGCGTGCCGCCGCCGTCCTGCGGCTCGGCCTCTGCCGCTTCCTGCGCCGCAAGCGGCGCGATCCCGAAGGCCGCGGTCGAGGCCAGAAGGGCCGTCATGGCTGTTCTGCGGGTCATCAATTGGCCAGTGCGGGCCGGGTCGTTCAGCATGGGCGCCTCTGAGGATGTTCGTTCGGACAGATAAGTGCTTGCCGCAGCGCAGAAATCAAATGCCTCGGCGCATTTCTGCGCAACCGGGGGCAGAATCTTGCGCGCCCCGGCGATTCCGCGCCGATCCGGGCGGAAATTTCCCTTGAAAACAGCGGTTTCATGCCTGCGGTAAGTCGCGCAGCGCAAAACCTTTGAAGATGCGGGCAGGGTTCGCAGATCGGCACCAAAGGATTCGCGTTCGCACCGCGCGAACGGCACAGCGACGGTCGCGCGCTGCACCGCGCGTTATTAAGCCCGCCGCGTTGCGGCATCAACGGGATTCTTTAGGGCTGCCAGTGACTTGGGCCTGACAGAGTGTCGCACCTGACGCCGCCGCGCCGGCGGCTGTGACAAAACTGTCAGAAAACCGTCACCTAGGCATCACGCCCCCCTCCTAGAGCAGCCTGGAGCGCGGCCCGGCCCCCGGTCAAACGGGGCAGGGCGGCGTGAGACGCAGGGGAAATCCCGATCCATTCGCCGCGCGGGCCAGGTGCCCGGCGGCAACAAGCGCAGGGCCCTTCGTGCGCCCGCGCCCTGACCGGAGAGAGACATGAGAAACTTCATCCAGTTCACCGCCGCAGCGGGTTTCGCGCTGACGGCGACGGTACCGCCGTGGCCGAGACCGAAATCACCTGGTGGCACGGCATGGGCGGCCATCTGGGCGACGTCGTGAACCAGATCGCCGCGGGCTTCAACGAATCGCAGGACGACTACACCATCACCCCGGTCTTCAAGGGCTCCTACGAGGAAACCCTGACCGCCGCCATCGCCGCATTCCGCGCCGGTGAGCAGCCCAACATCGTGCAGGTCTTCGACGCCGGTGCCGCCACCGTGATCGGCGCCAAGGGCGCGACGATCCCGGTTCAGGACCTGCTGACCCAGAACGGCGTCGACTTCGACATCGAGGATTACATCGCCGGCGTGCGCTACTTCTACGCCGACAGCGACGGCAAGATGATCGGCATGCCGTTCAACTCGTCCTCGCCGGTTCTGTACTACAACATCGACGCCCTGGCCGCCGCCGGTGTCGAAGCCCCCGCGACCTACGAGGAATTCGAGGCCGCCGCCCCCGCGATCAAGGACGCCGGTTACGTGCCGCTGGTGCAGACGCACCTGCCGTGGGAATTCGTCGAGAACTTCCACTCGCGCCACAACCTGCCGTTTGCCACCAACAACAACGGCTACGACGGCGCCGAGGGCACCGAGATCCTGATCAACTCGGAAGAGATGGCCATGCACTTCACCAAGGTGAAGGAATGGCTGGACGCGGGCCTCTTCGGCTTCCACGGCACCTCGTGGGACGACAACCAGGCGCATTTCAACGACGGTTCGGCGGCCATGTACATCGGTTCGTCGGGTGACTTCGGCGGCCTGACCGCGATGGACCTGCCCTTCGAGTGGGCCTCGACCTATCTGCCCTACTGGGCCTCGATCACCGAAGAGGGCTATCAGAGCTTCATCGGTGGCGCCTCGCTGTTCGCCATGGCGGGCAAGTCGGACGAAGAGAACGCCGCCTCGGCCGCCTTCTTCCAGTACCTGACCTCGCCCGAGGTGCAGTACATGTGGCACCGCGAAACCGGCTATGTGCCGATCACCGAAGCCGCCTATGAGCTGGCCAAGGAAGACGGCCACTACGAGCGCTTCCCCGCCGCCGAAACCGGCATCAAGCAGCTGATGCTTCAGCCGGGCGACAACACCGCCGGCTACCGCATGGGCTTCTACGTGCAGATCCGCGACGTCCAGAACCGCGAGCTGTCGCGCTTCCTGAACGGCGAGACCTCGATCGAGGACGCGCTGGCCACCATCGAGTCCGAAGGCAACGAGCTGCTGGGCCGCTTTGCCCAGACCGCCAACTGAGCCTGACCCGAGAAACCGAAGGGCCGCGAGCGCGCGGCCCTTCCCCGTTCTGGAAACACCTATGAAACGCGCCGGATTCGACAACCGCTGGCTGCCGATGCTGCTGCTGGTGCCGCAGCTTTCGATCATCTGCCTGTTCTTCTACTGGCCCGCATGGCAGGCGCTGCGCTCGTCCTTCTACCTCGAAGACCCCTTCGGACTGGGGCAGACCTTCGTCGGGCTGAAGAACTACACGCGGCTCTGGGACAGCGCCCAGTACATGCGGAACGCCTGGTTCACGGTCTGGTTCTCCGGCGTTGTGACGCTGTTCTCGCTGGGCATCGCGCTGCTGCTGGCGGTCAAGGCCGATACCGTGCTGCGCGGGGCAAAGACCTATCGCACGCTGCTGATGTGGGTCTACGCGGTGGCGCCTCCGGTGGCGGGCTTCATCGCGCTGATCGTCTTCAACCAGCGCTGGGGCCCGCTGACAGAGTTCTTCTCGCAGTTCGGCTGGGACATCCGCATCCGGCTGGATTACCACGACACCGCCTTCGCGATGATCGTGGCAAGCATCTGGAAGCAGGTGCCGGTGAACTTCATCTTCTTCCTCTCGGGGCTTCAGTCGATCCCCCGCGCGGTGCGCGAGGCGGCGCTGATCGACAACCGCTCGGGCTTTTCGCGGTTCTGGACGGTGACCTTCCCGCTGCTGGCGCCGACCGGCTTCTTCCTGCTGATCATCAATATCACCTACGCGCTTTTCGAGACCTTCGGGATGATCGACACGATCCTGCGCAACAACCCGGGCGATATGCCGGTGACGCTGGTCTATCAGGTCTACCTCGACGGCTTCCGGGGGCAGGACATCGGCGGATCCTCGGCGCAGTCGGTGGTGCTGATGGTCCTCGTGCTGGCGCTGACGATCTTCCAGTTCCGGATGGTCGAACGCCGCATCCACTATACCTGAGGCGACCCCATGGCAGATATCACCCAAGCCGCCCCCGTGACCCGTCCCAAGATCCACCGCGCGCCCTTTCGCTGGGGCGCGGTGGTCAACCACGCGGTGCTGATCGCAGGCGCGCTTTTCATGATCGCGCCGCTGCTGATGCTGGTGCAGATGAGCACCATCCCCGACGCGGAGATCCTGCGCTCGGGCCCCTCGCTGGAGATCGGCGACCGCTTCGGCGCCAACCTGGACAAGGCGCTCTTCGGCTCGATGAGCTATTCCGGCGAGACCACCGGCCTGAACATGTTCCGCAACTCGATGATCCTTGGCCTCGGCTTCGCGGTGGGCAAGATCGTCATCGCCATGATGGCGGCCTATGCCATCGTCTATTTCCGCCTGCGTTTCGCCACGCTGGCCTTCTGGCTGATCTTCACCACGCTGCTGCTGCCGCTCGAGGTGCGCATCGTGCCCAGCTACGAGATCACCCAGAAGCTGGGGCTGCTGAACACGTGGACCGGGCTGATCGTGCCGCTGATCGCCTCGGCCACGGCGACCTTCTTCTTCCGGCAGTTCTTCATGTCGGTCCCCGAGGAACTGGTCGAGGCGGCGAAGATCGACGGCGCCGGGCCGGTGAAGTTCTTCGTCGACATCCTCGTGCCGCTGTCGCGCACGATGATCGCGGCGATGTTCATCATCATGTTCGTCTACGGCTGGAACCAGTATCTCTGGCCCACCATGGTCTCGACCGAAGAGGGCAAGTTCACCCTGGTGCAGGGGATCAAGCAGATCACCCAAAGCCTTGAGGGTGGGCATATTCCCGAGTTCGGGCGGTCCAACATCCTTGCGGTGCTGGCGGTGATCCCGCCGGTCGCGGTGGTGGTCTTCTTCCAGCGCTGGTTCGTGAAGGGCCTGACGGAGTCCGACAAGTGACACCCGCGGACCCGCGCGGGTCCGGCGGTCAACGACAAGACGCCCCGCCGCGACGGGCGGGCGCCCGGATCGCGGCCAGCCGCGCGGGCGACAGGAAAGGACAGAAAAGATGGCGACGGTAACGCTGGATCAGCTGCGCAAGGTCTACCCCAACGGGTTCGAGGCGGTGAAGCCTTGCTCCTTCCGCATCGAGGACGGAGAGTTCCTAGTGCTGGTCGGGCCTTCGGGCTGCGGCAAGTCCACGCTTCTGCGCATGGTGGCGGGGCTGGAAGAGATCACCGAGGGCGAATTGTCCATTGGCGAGCGCGTCGTCAACACCGTCGACCCGGCGGACCGCGACATCGCCATGGTGTTCCAGAACTACGCTTTGTATCCCCATATGACGGTGCGCAAGAACATCGGCTACGGGCTGAAGAACCGCCGCACACCCGCCGCCGAGATCGCCGCGAAGGTCGAAGAGGCGGCGCGGATGCTGAACCTGACCGACTACCTCGACCGCAAGCCCGCGCAGCTGTCGGGCGGCCAGCGCCAGCGAGTTGCCATGGGCCGGGCCATCGTGCGCGACCCCGCGCTGTTCCTCTTCGACGAGCCGCTGTCGAACCTCGATGCCAAGCTGCGCAACCAGATGCGGATCGAGATCAAGGCCCTGCAGCGGCGCCTTGGCGTGACGGCGATCTACGTCACCCATGATCAGGTCGAGGCGATGACCATGGCCGACCGCATCGTGGTGCTGAACGGCGGGCGCATCGAGCAGATCGGCACGCCTTCCGAGATCTACCACCAGCCGGCCTCGACCTTCGTGGCCTCTTTCATGGGGGCGCCGCCGATGAACCTGATCGAGGCCAGCTTTGCCGAGGGTGCGGTCCGGCTGGCGGATGGCACCGCGGTGCTGACCGCGCCCAGCGGGCGCAGCGGGCCGATCACGCTGGGCATCCGCCCCGAGGACGTGCGCATCGGCGATGGCGAGGCGACCTTCGACGTGGCGCTGGTCGAGGAACTGGGCGCGCACCGGCTGCTGCACGGGCAGGTGGCGGGCCAGCCCTTCACCGCGCATGTGCTGAAGGATTCCCCGATCACGCGCGACCGGCATCGCGTGGCCCTGCCGCGCGAGGCGCTGGCGCTCTTCGACCATCAGACGGGGCACCGGCTGTGACCGCGCGTCTGGACAGCCTGCCGCCGGTGACCGGGGCGCAGCGCGCCGCCTTGCTGGCGGGGCCGCGCACCGCCGGGGTCCACCGCGCGCTGATGGCCGAGGTGCCCGCGATGGCCGCCGTCGAGACCGGCGGCACGGCCTCCGCCGAAACCCTGCCCGCGGTGCTGTCGGTGGTGGCGTGGAACCTCGAACGCTGCCTCTTCCCCGAGGACAGCGCCGCACATCTGGAGCGTTTCGCGCCGGACCTGCTGCTGTTGTCCGAGATGGATCACGGCATGGCCCGCACCGGCCAGCGCCACACGACCGCAGAAATGGCCCGGGCCCCGGGCATGACCTATGCCTACGGGGTCGAATTCTTCGAGATGGGCCTTGGCGGCCCGACCGAGCGGCCTTTCTGCACCGATGATTTCAACAGTTTGGGCTGGCACGGCAATGCAATCCTGTCGCGGGTGCCGATGCGCGCCGTGACGCTGATCCGGCTGGACGATCACGGCCACTGGTACAGCGCGGCGGCGGGCGCCGACCCCGAGCAGCCGCGCCTTGGCGGGCGCATGGCGCTGGCCGCGGTGGTCGAAACGGCGGCGGGGCCGCTCTGCGTTGTCTCCACCCATCTTGAAAGCAATGCCGACGCCGCGCACCGGTCGCGGCAGATGGCGGTGCTGCTGGACGGGGCAGAGGCGTTCGCCCCCGGCCTGCCGGTGCTGATCGGCGGCGACCTGAACACCGGCAATCACCTGCCGCCCGATTTCGACTGGCGCCGCGAGACGCTGTTCGCCGAGGCCGAGGCCCGTGGCTACCACTGGGATTTCACCGCCGAGGGCATGACCACGCGCCCCAGCTTGATCACCCCGCACCCGGAGCGGGTGATGAAGCTCGATTGGTTCGCCGGGCGCGGGCTGTCGCCGCTGGAGGGCGCGGTGGTCTCCTCGCTGGATGCGGCGGGCCGACCGCTGTCGGATCACGACGCGGTCTGGTGCCGCGCGCGGATGGGGTAGCGGCGGGGTGCCGACGCAGTCTTCGACGAAGACTGCGTCGGCGGGCAGGGTCTTCGTCGAAGACCCTGCGCCCGCCCGGCGCCCTCAGCCCGCGCGATGCCGGGCGGCGGCCATGGCCGAGGCCCGTGCCCACTGGAAGTTGTAGCCGCCCAGCCAGCCGGTGACGTCCAGCGCCTCGCCAATGGCATAGAGGCCGGGCAGGGTCTTCGACATCATCGTGCGGCTGTCGAAGCCGTCGGTGTCGATGCCGCCCAGCGTGACTTCGGCGGTGCGGTAGCCCTCGCTCGCCGCGGGCTTCAGGCGCCAGCCGGTCAGGCTTTCGGTCAGAGCGGCGATGCGACGGTCCGAGAGGTCGGCGAGATTGCCCGTCAGGTCGAGGCTCTCGCCCAGATGCGCAACAAGGCGCTGCGGGAGGTGCCGGGCCAGTTCGGTGGTCAGCGACCGGCGGCCCTCTGCGGCGCGGGCGGATTTCAGCACCTCCGACAGATCGGCGCCGGGAAAGAGGTTGGCGACGATTTCTTCGCCCTCGCGCCAGTAGCTGGAGATCTGCAGGATCGCCGGCCCGGACAGGCCCCGGTGGGTGAAGAGCAGCGCCTCGTCGAAGCCCGCCCGGTCGTTCGACAGCCGCGCCGGGGTCGAGACGCCCGAGATCCCGGCGAAGCGGCCCTTTTCGAAGACCAGCGGCACGAGGGCGGGGCGGGTCTCGGTGATGGCATGGCCGAATTGCCGGGCGAGGTCGTAGGCAAGGCCGGTGGCGCCCATCTTGGGGATCGACTTGCCCCCGGTCGCAAGGATCAGCGCCCCGGCGGTGACGGTCTCGCGCCGTCCCTCGCGGTCCAGCGCCACGCGAAAGCGCCCGTCCGCATGGGTCACGCCCGCCACCGTGGTCTTCAGCCAGAGATCGGCCCCGGCCTGCGCCATCTCCTGCCGCAGCATGTCGACGATCTGCGTGGCCTTGCCGTCGCAGAACAGCTGGCCCAGCGTCTTTTCGTGCCAGGCGATGCCGTATCGCCCGACGAGGTCGAGGAAATCCCACTGGCTGTAGCGCGCCAGCGCGGATTTGTGGAAATGCGCATTGGCGCCAAGGAAGGCCTCTGGCCCGCAGTGCAGATTGGTGAAGTTGCAGCGCCCGCCGCCGGAGATGCGGATCTTCTCGCCGGGGCTGGCGGCGTGATCGACGACCAGCGTGCCGGGGCCGGCGTGGGCGGCGGCCATCATGCCGGCGGCGCCGGCGCCAAGGATCAGGGTGCGGACTTGCATGGCCTGCCCTCTATGCCAGCCGCGCGCGCTTGGAAAGGGGCCGAAGGACCGCGCGGGGCGCCGTTTTCCGGCGCGGAAAACGGGCCGAATTCTTTCAAAGAATTCGCTACCGCCCTGCCAGAGTGGGATTTTTCTGGCTTGACCGGGCGGCTTCGGCTAGACTGGACCACAGACCCGGACAACCGGGCGTTTTTCGAGGCAGTCGAGCGGTGCTCTCATGACAGAGATGGTTTATGGCACGGTACCCGTGAAGGGTGGCGAGCCGGTCCTCCCCAAGTGGTGGCGGACGGTGGACAAATGGGCCTTGTCCTGCATCCTGATGTTGTTCGGGATGGGGATCCTCCTCGGGCTGGCGGCCTCTCCGCCGCTGGCCGAGCGCAACGGGCTGACCCCCTTCCACTACGTGCAGCGGCAGGCCTTCTTCGGCGGGCTGGCGATGATCGCCATGTTCCTGACCTCGATGATGACGCCGCTGATGGTGCGGCGCCTTGCGGTCATCGGCTTCCTTGTGACCTTCGTGGCGCTGGCCATGCTGCCGTTTTTCGGCACCGATTTCGGCAAGGGCGCGGTGCGCTGGTACAGCCTTGGCTTCGCCTCGCTGCAGCCCTCGGAATTCCTGAAGCCGATGTTCGTCATCGCTTCGGCCTGGATGATGGCCGCGGGGCAGGAGCTTGGCGGCCCGCCGGGGCGGCTGTATTCCTTTGTCCTGTGCTTCGCGATCGTGATGATGCTGGCGGTGCAGCCCGACTTCGGTCAGGCCGCGCTGGTGCTGTTCGGCTGGGGCGTCATGTGGTTCGTGGGCGGTGCGCCGATGATGCTGCTGGTCGGTCTGGCCGGGCTGGTCGTCATGGGCGGCATGCTGGCCTATAACTCTTCCGAGCACTTTGCCCGCCGGATCGACGGCTTCCTGTCGCCGGATGTCGACCCGACCACCCAGCTTGGCTATGCCACCAACGCGATCCGCGAGGGCGGCTTCTTCGGCGTCGGCGTGGGCGAGGGGCAGGTGAAATGGTCGCTGCCCGACGCGCATACCGATTTCATCATCGCCGTCGCCGCCGAGGAATACGGCCTAGTCATGGTGCTGGCGATCCTCGCGCTTTACGCGACCATCGTGGTGCGCAGCTTCATCCGGCTGATGCGCGAGCGCGACCCCTTCATCCGCCTCGCGGGCACCGGCCTTGCGGCCATGTTCGGCGTGCAGGCGATGATCAACATGGGCGTCGCGGTGCGCCTGCTGCCGGCCAAGGGCATGACGCTGCCCTTCGTCAGCTACGGCGGCTCGTCGCTGATCGCGGGCGGCATCGCCGTCGGCATGCTGCTGGCCTTCACCCGGGCCCGTCCGCAGGGCGAGATCGGGGACATCCTGCGCGGACGGCGGCAGGCCTGAGACAGCGCCGGGGCCCTGCCTGCGGGCCCGGATGCGCGGAAAGGTGCCGCTGATCCCGCGATGATGGACCCGGGGCAGGCTGTGGTATAACAGGCCCCGAACGCGGGCACGGGAGATGGTGGAATGGCGGGGCAAAGGCCTCTGTTGGTGATGGCGGCGGGCGGTACGGGCGGGCATATGTTCCCCGCGCAGGCGCTGGCCGAGATCATGCTGCGGCGGGGCTGGCGGGTGAAGCTGTCCACCGACGCGCGCGGGGCGCGCTACACCGGCGGCTTTCCCCATTCGGTCGAGATCGAGCAGGTCGCCAGCGCGACCTTCGCGCGGGGCGGCCCGCTGGCCAAGCTGGGCGTGCCCTTCCGCATCGCCGGCGGCGTGCTGTCCATGGCGCGGCGGATGCGCCGGGACCGGCCCTCGGTGGTCGTGGGCTTCGGCGGCTATCCCTCGATCCCCGCGCTTGGCGCGGCGCGGCTGCTGAAGCTGCCGCGGATGATCCATGAACAGAACGGCGTGCTGGGCAAGGTCAACACCTTCTTCGCCGACAAGGTCGACGCGGTGGCCTGCGGCACATGGCCGACCACGCTGCCAGAGGGCGTCGAGGCGTTCCACACCGGCAACCCGGTCCGCATGGCGGTGCTGGAACGGGCGGCGGCGGGCTATATCGCGCCCGGACCCTACCCGATGTCGGTGCTGGTGATCGGCGGCAGCCAGGGCGCGCGGACACTGTCGGACGTGGTGCCGCCGGCGCTGGCGGGGCTGCCGCTGGAGATGGTGCAGAACCTGCGTGTCAGTCATCAGGCCCGCGACGAGGACGGCGACCGCGTCGCCACCTATTACGCCGAGAACGGGCTTCAGGCCGATGTGCAGCCGTTCTTTCAGGACGTGCCCTCGCGGATGTCCGAGGCACAGCTGGTGATCTCGCGCTCGGGCGCCTCTTCGGTGGCGGATATCGCGGTGATCGGGCGACCGTCGATCCTGATCCCCTATCCGCATGCCACCGGCGACCACCAGAATGCCAATGCCCGCGCACTGGTCGAGGCGGGCGCGGCGATCCGCATTCCCGAGACGAAGCTGACCATCGAAAGCCTGACCGGGGCGATCCATTCGATCCTGTCGAACGAAAGCGGCGCGATCCAGATGCAAAGGGCGGCGCTGAGCGTCGCCAAACCCGAGGCCGCCGAGGAACTGGCGGCCCTCGTGGAACACTTGGCCGGGACAAGGCCTTACCTACAGGCAGAACAAGAAAACGAGGGCATGGGACATGAAGGACCTGGAGCTTGAGCGGGCGGCGGTCATGACAGGGGCGACCAAGCTGCCCGGAGACGTGGGGGCGATCCACTTCGTCGGCATCGGCGGCATCGGCATGTCCGGCATCGCCGAGGTTCTGCTGAACCACGGCTATTCGGTGCAGGGCTCTGACCTCAAGGCCTCGAAGATCACCAAACGGCTGGCCGAGATGGGCGCGCGCGTCTTCGAAGGCCAGCGGGCCGAGAACCTCGAAGGCGCCGACGTGGTGGTGATTTCCTCGGCGATCAAGCCGGGCAACCCCGAGCTGGACGAGGCGCGCCGCCGTGGCCTGCCCGTCGTGCGCCGGGCCGAGATGCTGGCCGAGCTGATGCGCCTGAAGTCCAACATCGCCATCGCGGGCACCCACGGCAAGACGACGACCACCACCATGGTCGCCACGCTGCTGGACGCGGGCCAGTTCGATCCGACCGTGGTCAATGGCGGGATCATCCACGCCTATGGTTCCAATGCGCGGATGGGGCAGGGCGAGTGGATGGTGGTCGAGGCCGACGAGAGCGACGGCACCTTCAACCGTCTGCCCGCGACCATCGCCATCGTGACCAATATCGACCCCGAGCATATGGAGCACTGGGGCACGATCGAGAACCTGAGGCAGGGGTTTTACGACTTCGTGTCCAACATCCCCTTCTACGGGCTGGCGGTCTGCTGCACCGATCACCCCGAGGTGCAGGCGCTGGTGGGCCGTGTCACCGACCGCCGCGTGACCACCTACGGCTTCAACGCTCAGGCGGACGTGCGCGCGGTGAACCTGCGCTACGAAAAGGGCGTCGCGCATTTCGACGTCGCCTTCCAGGTCTCGGGCGACGTGATCGAGGGCTGCACCCTGCCGATGCCGGGCGACCACAACGTGTCGAACGCGCTGTCGGCGATTGCCGTGGCGCGGCACCTGGGCATGTCAGCGGATGAGATCCGCGCGGCGCTGGCCGCCTTCGGCGGCGTCAACCGGCGCTTCACCAAGGTGGGTGAAGTGGGTGGCGTGACGGTCATCGACGACTACGGCCACCACCCGGTCGAGATCGCCGCCGTGCTCAAGGCCGCCCGTCAGGCGACCGAGGGGCGGGTGATCGCCGTGCACCAGCCGCACCGCTACTCGCGCCTGTCGCATCACTTCGACGAGTTCTGCACCTGCTTCAACGAGGCCGACGTGGTCGCGATTGCCGAGGTCTTTGCCGCCGGTGAGGATCCGATCCCCGGCGCCACGCGCGACGATCTTGTCGCGGGCCTCGTGCGCCACGGCCACCGCCATGCCCGCGCGATCCGCGACGAGGACGATCTGGAGCGGCTGGTGCGCGAACAGGCCCAGCCGGGCGACATGGTGGTCTGCCTTGGCGCGGGGACGATCAGCGCCTGGGCCAATGGCCTGCCGGAGCGTCTGAAGGGCTGAGGCCCCGGCTGGCGTTAAAGGGGAGGGGTGGGTTCCTGTCCTGCCGGTCATGCGCCTTTCCCTCTGCGCTTGCGGGCTGGCATTGCGATGCCGGCCCTTTTTCTGGGGGCGCAGGCGGCGGGGTGCCCGCCTGTCGTCGCTCCGCTGTTCGCCGCGATCCTGAGAGCTGGCGAGACCGCGCAGATCTCGCCCGCCGGGCGGATCGTCGGGGCGTCGGGGCGCCTAGGGCCGGGGCGCTCTGGCCGGTCCCCGGCAGCCCGAGGTGGCACGAAGCCCGGGGGATCTGCCCCGGCCCAAGCGCACAAGAGGGCGGCAGGCGCCTTCGCAGGGGCATTTTTCGCGATAATCCCACCTTTGCGCTCTTGCCCCGGCGTAGCCTGGCGCGCATAGTTGCGGCGCCCGGGGGGCAACAGGAAAGGGACGGCCATGACCATCTCACTCATGTTGGCCTGCCTCTGGGCGGTGGCGGCCAATGTCTTGGCAATTCTCCCTCGCGAGATGATCACTGGACCCGGGCCTATTGGCTGATCGGGGTGGGCATCCCGCTGCTGGGCTATGTCACCTACCAGAACGGGCCGTGGATCGGGCTGATCGTGCTTTTTGCGGGGATGAGCATCCTGCGCTGGCCCCTGCGCTACCTCGGTGCATGGGTAAAACGGCGCACGACGGGTTGAGCGGGGTCTGACCCGGGGTCAGCGGGCTTGGCGGGTGATCCGTCCCGCGCGGGCGATCCGCTTTCCGGTGCGGCCTGGCCGCTGAGCGCGGTTTCGGTGGGCTGAAAGCGGCTTCGAAGCCGCTTCCCGCCCGGCAGCCACCGGCATCGCTTCGGGCCTGCCTGTCCCTGCGTCGGGGCGCCATCGGGTGCCTTGCCGCGCGGTGCTGAAGCGGCTTCGAAGCCGCTTCGGCCCCGGCCGCACCCGCGGGCGCATCCCGCCGGGCGCGGGGGTCGGGGATACCGGACTATGGGAACCGCTGCGGCGGACGCACAGTTGTCCCGACATCGAAGGGATTGCCGCCATGCTTCTCGCCGTACCGTTTGCAGCCTTCTTCCTGGCCCTCATTGCGGGCCATCAGGCGCTGTCCCGGGGGCGGGGCGATGTGCTGGCGGGGCTGGTCGCCCGGCCCGGTCGCGCAGGCCTCCGCCGGTCGGGCTTGCCCTGCCGCGTCCGGCGGCGTAGCACAAGCCCATGATCCAGATGCCCCAGACCCGTGGCCGGCTGACCCCGGACCGTCCCCTGAACGACCTGACCTGGCTGCGCGTCGGCGGTCCCGCCGACTGGCTGTTCCAGCCCGCCGACCGAGAGGACCTGAAGGCCTTCCTTGCGGCGCTGGATCCGGCGGTGCCGGTCTTTCCGATGGGCGTCGGGTCCAACCTGATCGTGCGGGACGGCGGGCTGCGGGCCGTGGTCATCCGTTTGGGCCGGGGCTTCAACGGGATCTCGGTCGAGGGCAGGCGGGTCACCGTGGGCGCCGCGGCGCTGGACGCCCATGTGGCCGTGCGCGCCGCCGAGGCGGGCGTCGACCTGACCTTCCTGCGCACCATCCCCGGCAGCATCGGCGGCGCCGTGCGCATGAACGCCGGATGCTACGGCACCTATACCGCCGATCACCTCAAGGCGGTGACGGTGGTGCTGCGCGACGGTCGCGAGGCGGTGCTGGACGCCGCCGCGCTGGACCTGCAGTACCGGCAGAGCAGCCTGCCCGAGGGCGCGGTGATCGTCGAGGCGGTCTTCGAGGGGCTGCCGGGCGATCCTGCCGCGCTGGCCGCGCGCATGGAGGCGCAGCTGAAGAAGCGCGACGAGACCCAGCCCACCAAGGATCGCACCGCCGGCAGCACCTTTCGCAACCCGGCGGGGTTCTCCTCGACCGGGCGGGCGGATGACGTGCACGATCTGAAGGCCTGGAAGGTCATCGACGAGGCCGGAATGCGCGGTGCCACGCTGGGCGGCGCGCAGATGAGCCCGAAGCATTCGAACTTCCTTGTCAACGCCGGGGGGGCCACCGCGGCGGACCTCGAATCACTTGGCGAGGAAGTGCGAAAAAGGGTTTTCCAACACAGCGGAATAGAGTTACACTGGGAAATCATGCGGGTCGGCGAAGCAGGGTAACTGCGCGACCCGCCAAGATTGGGCCGAAACCGGCCCTGACAAGGTCGGACCCCACGCGGTCCGGGCGAAAAAAAATGGGCCGGAAAACGGCCCCGGCAGAAGACAGGCAGCACCATATAAGCTGCATAGAAGTGCGCAGCGACGGAACGGTCGTCGCGCCGGAAGAGGCGGTTTGGGATGTCGAGCAGGACACTCCCGAAGGTGGCGGTATTGAAGGGCGGACCCTCGGCTGAACGCGAGGTCTCGCTGGTTTCCGGTCGGGAATGTGCCGCCGCCCTGAGGGGCGAAGGATATGATGTCACCGAGGTGGATGCCGGGCCGGACCTGGTCGCCCGGTTGCAGGCGCTGAAGCCCGACGTGGTCTTCAATGCGCTGCATGGGCGCTGGGGCGAGGACGGCTGCGTGCAGGGCATGCTGGAGTGGCTGCGGCTGCCCTATACCCATTCCGGCGTGCTGGCCTCGGCGCTGGCCATGGACAAGGAGCGGACCAAGCAGGTCTACCGCGCCGCCGGTCTGCCGGTCTGCGAGAGCCTGCTGGCCGAGAAGGCCGAGGTCATGGCGCGGCATGTCATGGCGCCGCCCTATGTGGTCAAACCCTACAACGAAGGCTCTTCGGTGGGTGTCTACCTCGTCGACAAGGGCGCCAACACGCCGCCGCGCCTGTCCGAGGACATGCCCGGGGTGGTCATGGTCGAGGCCTTCGCGCCGGGCCGGGAACTGACCACCACGGTCATGGGCGACCGCGCGCTTGGGGTGACCGATATCGTGACCGATGGCTGGTACGACTACGACGCCAAGTACAAGGCGGGCGGGTCGCGCCACGTCTGCCCCGCCGAGATCCCCGCCGAGATCACCGAGGCCTGCCTCGACTACGCGCTGCGCGCGCATCGGGCGCTGGGGTGCCGGGGCGTGTCGCGCACCGATTTCCGCTGGGACGAGGACCGGGGCCTGGACGGGCTGATCCTGCTGGAGACCAACACCCAGCCGGGCATGACGCCGACCTCGCTCTCGCCCGAGCACGCCGGGCTGGTCGGCCTGAGTTTCGGCCGGTTCTGCGCCTGGATGGTGGAGGATGCCTCATGCGATCGCTGACGGAGGGGCCGCCGGCGGGCCGGGGCGCCGGGGTGTTTGTGCACAGCAGAAGCACCGGGTTCGCGGCATGGGCCGAGGGCGCGCTGCGCGGCGGCTGCGGTTTCGGGGTATTTGGGCCAAGAAGAAGCACGGGGGTCTGGATGACCGGCGCGCCGGCGCGCCCGGGGCGGCGCGACGGCGCGGTCTGGTCGCGCCTGCTGGCGGAAACCGGGGGCGGCATGGTCGAGGTGAACCACGACGGGCCGCAGATGGCGCGGCTGGACCCGCGCGTCTCGCGCATGCGCTACCGGATGGAGCGGCTGATGCTGACGCCGCTGTTCCGCTTCACCCTGCGGGTCGGGCTGCCCGTCGCGCTGTGTTTCGGCGGCGCCTCGCTGTGGTTCTCGACCGAGGCCAACCGCGAGGCCTTCAACCTGATGGTCAGCGACGTGCAGGCGGCGGTGCAGAACCGCCCCGAGTTCCAGGTCAAGCTGATGGCGGTCGACGGCGCCTCTGTGCCGGTGGCCCAGTGCGATCCGGGCCGAGATCCCGGTCGATTTCCCGATCAGCTCTTTCGAGCTGGACCTGACCGAGATGCAGGCCCGGGTGGCGGCGCTGGACGCCGTCCGCTCGTGCTCGATCTGCGCATCCGGCAGAGCGGTGTCCTGCAGGTGGACGTGGTCGAGCGGCAGCCGGTGGTGTTGTGGCGTGCCGCGGACGGGCTGTTCCTGCTGGACGAGGAGGGGGTCACCGTCGGACCGGCGGGCAGCCGGATGGAGCATGCCGACCTGCCGGTCATCGCGGGCGACATCCTGCGTCCCGAGGATGCGGCGCTTCTGGCGGCGCGCTCGGCGACGCTGTCCGATGCGGACCGGCGGCGCGCCGAGGCGTTGCGGCTGAGCATGCGCGAGGTCGTTTCCGAGGCGCTGGCGCTGTATCGGGCGGCGGAACCCCTGCAGGGGCGGCTGCGCGGCTTCGAGCGCATGGGCGCCCGGCGCTGGGATGCGGTGCTGGATCGGGATCAGCGCATCCTTCTGCCCGAGAACGGTGCCGTGCGGGCGCTGGAGCATGTGACGGCGCTGGCGCTGGCGCCGCATGTCAAACTTCTGTCGCGCGATCTGCTGGCGGTCGATCTTCGGCTGCCGCATCGCCCGACCATCAGATTGAGCGACGACGCCTTGCAGGAACTCTGGCGCGTCAAGGCATCCAAAGCCGGTGGGGACCAATAACAATGATCGAGCTGTACGAATCCCAAAGGGCCATGCGGAACATGCGCCGCGCCGCCATGCAGCGCGGTGTCGTGGCGATCCTGGACGTCGGGTCCTCGAAGATCGCCTGCCTCGTGCTGCGCTTCGACGGGACCGACCCCAGCGACGACGGCATCGGGTCGCTGGCCGGGCAGTCCGGCTTTCGGGTGATCGGCGCGGCAACCACGCGGTCGCGGGGCGTGCGCTTCGGCGAGATCCACTCGATGAGCGAGACCGAGCGCGCGATCCGCACCGCCGTGCAGGCGGCGCAGAAGATGGCGGGCATCCGGGTCGACCATGTCATCGCCGCCTTCTCGGGTGCCGAGCCGCGCAGCTACGGGCTGGCCGGGCAGGTCGAGGTCATGGGCACCACGGTGGACGAGCAGGACGTGGCCCGGGTGCTCTCGGCCTGCGACGCGCCGGACTTCGGCCACGGGCGCGAGGTGCTGCACGCGCAGCCGGTGAACTTCGCGCTGGACCATCGCTCTGGCCTGATCGACCCGCGCGGGCAGATCGGCAACGAGCTGTCCTGCGACATGCACATGCTGACCGTCGATGCGCAGGCGATCCAGAACCTCGCCTATTGCGTCAAGCGCTGCGATCTGGAACTGGCCGGTCTGGCCTCTTCCGCCTATGTCTCGGGCATCTCGGCGCTGGTCGAGGACGAGCAGGAACTGGGCGCGGCCTGCATCGACATGGGCGGCGGCGCGACCGGCCTGTCGATCTTTATCAAGAAGCACATGATTTATGCCGACACCGTGCGGATGGGCGGCGACCACGTGACCTCTGATATCTCCATGGGGCTGCAGGTGCCGATGGCCACCGCCGAGCGCATCAAGACCTTCTATGGCGGCGTCGTGGCCACCGGGATGGACGACCGCGAGATGATCGAGACCGGCGGCGAGACCGGTGACTGGGAACACGACCGCCGCACCGTCAGCCGTGCCGAGCTGATCGGCATCATGCGCCCGCGTGTCGAGGAGATCCTCGAAGAAGTGCGCGTGCGGCTGGACGTGGCGGGCTTCGACCACCTGCCCAGCCAGCAGATCGTGCTGACCGGCGCGGCCAGCCAGATCCCCGGCCTCGACGGCCTCGCCTCCAAGATCCTCGGCCAGCAGGTGCGCCTTGGCCGTCCGCTGCGCGTGCATGGCCTGCCGCAGGCGGCGACCGGGCCGGGCTTTGCCAGTGCGGTGGGCCTGTGCCTTTTCGCGGCGCATCCGCAGGACGAATGGTGGGATTTCGAACTGCCGGTCGACCGGCTGCCCGCGCGCAGCCTGAAGCGTGCCGTGCAGTGGTTCCGCGAGAACTGGTAACAAGGTGCTGTTCAGATGAGTTTTCTCAAGAAGCTGCTTGGCAAAGGCGGCAAGACGCCCGATCGGTCCGATCAGGCGGTTTACCTGCATGACTATCCGGGCGGCTACGACGAGTATCGCAAGACGCAGATCCACCACAACAAGCGCAAGCTGGACAAGGTCTGGGCGGATGAAACCGTGCTCGACCGCGTGGTGGCGGACCTGCGCGCGCGCGGGCTGGGCAAGAGCGGCATCTGCCACGGTGCCCGCAACGGCTTTGAGGTTGCGCATCTGCGCCGGGCGCTGGACGGCGACGTGATCGGGACCGACATCTCGGACACCGCGACCCAGTTCGACCACATGGTGACCTGGGATTTCCACGATCCGAACCCCGAGTGGGAGGGCCGGTTCGACTTCGTCTATACCAACTCTCTGGATCAGGCGATGGAGCCGCAGAAGGCGCTGGCCAGCTGGGCCCGGCAGATCCAGCCGAAGGGCTGCATCTACATCGAGCACACCATGGGCCATTCCGCGCAGGAGGCCGGGGCCAAGGATCCCTTCGGCGCGCATCCCATGGTGATGCCCTACCTGATCTTCCAGTGGGGGCGGGGCCGCTACGCGCTGGCCGACATCATCGAGGTCGAGGCCAAGGCCAACAAGAACATCCCGGCATGGCTTTTCGTCCTGCAGAGAACCGACGCCGAGGCCGTGTAAGGCGGCCATCGCGGGGCCGAAGCCGCGACCTGGCGGAGTGGGCCGAGGCCCGGGCCGACGCGCCGGGCGCGGTCCCGAGGCGCCATGTCCCTGCGCCGCCGCGCGGGCTTGACGGGAGGGAAGGCGCCGCAACGGGCGCCTTTCCGCATTTTCGGGCGTGACCTTCGGGCGCCTGTGGATTACTATGTGCATAACACCCCCGCAGAGGGGCCATCCGAGGCTGACACGGGTCGGGCAGACCCCCATTGGATCGACTGGACAAGCACCGCAGGTCTCGCGGCCTCTGTCGGCATGCTTGTGTCCGGGTTGCCTGAATATACCCGATATGGCGGTCTCGGCGAAAACTCGCAGAAATGCGGCAGGAATGTGGCCGATTTGGTAGAAATCTGCTGTTTTTCTGGTGACGCCCGCGTTAACAGCGGCTAGAGTTGACAATAACGGACCGACGACAGGTCCGGCAGTTGGGTGACAAAGACACAGGCGGACATATTCATGGCACTGAACCTCTCCATGCCCGGACAGGACGAACTGAAACCTCGTATCACGGTCTTCGGCGTGGGCGGGGCAGGCGGCAATGCCGTCAACAACATGATCGACAAGAACCTCGAGGGTGTCGATTTCGTTGTCGCCAACACCGATGCGCAGGCGCTGCAGCAAAGCCGGGCCGCCAGCCGCGTGCAGCTGGGCGTGAAGGTGACCGAAGGGCTGGGCGCGGGCGCGCGTCCCTCTGTCGGTGCCGCCGCCGCCGAAGAGAGCATCGAGCAGATCGTCGACCACCTTGCCGGGGCGCATATGTGCTTCATCACCGCAGGCATGGGTGGCGGCACCGGCACCGGCGCCGCGCCGATCATCGCGCAGGCCGCGCGTGAGCTGGGCGTGCTGACCGTCGGCGTCGTGACCAAGCCCTTCCAGTTCGAGGGCGCCAAGCGGATGAAGCAGGCGGAAGAGGGTGTCGAGACCCTGCAAAAGATGGTCGACACCCTGATCATCATTCCGAACCAGAACCTGTTCCGCCTCGCCAACGAAAAGACCACCTTCACCGACGCCTTCTCGATGGCCGACGACGTCCTGTACCAGGGCGTGAAGGGTGTGACCGACCTGATGGTCCGTCCGGGCCTGATCAACCTCGACTTCGCCGACGTCCGCGCCGTGATGGACGAGATGGGCAAGGCGATGATGGGCACCGGCGAGGCCGAGGGCGAAGAGCGCGCGATCCAGGCAGCCGAGAAGGCTATAGCGAACCCGCTGCTGGACGAGATCAGCCTCAAGGGCGCCAAGGGCGTGCTGATCAACATCACCGGCGGCCACGACCTGACCCTCTTCGAACTGGACGAAGCCGCGAACTGCATCCGCGAGCAGGTCGACCAGGACGCCAACATCATCGTCGGCTCGACGCTGGATGAAGGCATGGGGGGCCGGATGCGCGTGTCCGTCGTGGCGACCGGCATCGATGCCTCCGACAACGTCGGCGACATGCCGGTGCCGCGCCGGTCGCTGCGCACGCCGCTGCCGCAGTCGACCGAGGTGGCTCAGCCCGAGGCCGCGGCGCCCGCGCCGCAGCCCGCACCGGTTGCCGCTCAGGCGCCTGCAGCCGCCCCGGCTCCGACCCACGCGCCGGAACCCGAACCCTCGCTGTTCTCGGGCATTGAAGAGACGGCGCAGTACGAAGAGCCGCAGCAGCACTATCAGCCCGAGCCGGTGGCTCAGGACGACGGCTTGCCGCCGCCCGCCTACCAGCCGCAGGTGGCCGAGTTCCGCCCGCAGCCGGACACCATCGAGGCCGATCCGCAGGACTACGTGGCGCCCCGCAATGCCGTGCCCGGCACGCCGAGCCCGCAGACCATGGACCGGCTGAAGGCCGCCGCCGCGCGCCAGCGTGAAGAGCAGGCCGCAGCCCGTCCCGCGCCGCAGCAGCACGCCGAAGACAAGCCGCGCTTCTCTGTCAATTCGCTGATCGGTCGGATGACCGGCCAGAACGAAGGATACGGCGGGCAGGCGCCGCAGGCGCGGCGCCAGCAGCCGACCATGCAGTCGCGCCCGTCGCCGGCCCCGGTGCAGCAGCACGATACGGATGCCGAAGACGACCGGATCGAAATCCCCGCCTTCCTGCGTCGTCAGGCCAACTGACCTGCCAGAGGCCGGACCCCGAACAAAAGCGCCTCCCGGACGATCCGGGGGGCGCTTTTCTTTGTGGAAGGAGAGCCCGGTGAAGACAGCTGCCGGCCATGTCCCGACATTCCGGCGGGGCGCGGCTGGCCCGGTCCCGGCGAAAATCCGGGGCCTTCGAGGCCTGTCAAAGCAGGGGTGACACGCACTTTCCGGCGCCGCCATCAGGGGTCTTTCCTTTCCCTGCTCGTCTCTAAAAGTGGATTTATATCAGTGCCTTGATTGGTCTTTCCGGGGCATTGGGCGGGGTTCTGCCGATGGCTTTCGGGCCGATGTTTCACTCGGTTGCAATCTTTGATTTGAGAGCCCGCCCCCCATACCCTATCTACCCTTCAAGGTCGCACTTCCGTGGGGGGAGTGCGAAGTTTTCTAGGTCAACCGGAGGTTTGTCGTGCAAACCACCCTGCGTTCATCCGTATCTTTCGACGGCGTCGGTCTGCATTCCGGCGAACCCGCCCGGCTGACCATCCGTCCCGCCGCCGCCGATCACGGCATCCGGTTCCGCCGCACCGACATCGCCCTTGGCGATACCTGCATCCCGGCCCTCTGGGATCAGGTGGAGGTCTCTCCGCTGTGCACGCGCATCGTCAACCGCGCCGGGGTCTCTGTGTCGACAATTGAACACGTGATGGCCGCGCTGGCGGGCTGCGGCGTGCACAACGCCCTTGTCGAGATCGACGGCCCCGAAGTGCCGATCCTCGACGGCTCTGCCGCGCCCTTCGTGCGCGGGATCGTGTCCCGCGGCGTCCGCCTGCTGGGCAAGCCGCTGCGGGCGATCGAGATCATTGCGCCGGTCGAGGTCCGCACCCAGCACGGGCTGGCCCGGCTGTCGCCGGCCACGGGGGACGGGCTGTCGATGGATTTCCGCATCGCTTTCCCGGATGCCGCCATCGGCGAGCAGTCGAAGCGGCTGGACCTTGCCAACGGCACCTTCGTGCGCGAGCTCTGCGACAGCCGCACCTTCTGCCGCGCCGCTGATGTCGACGCCATGCGGGCGGTGGGCAAGGCGCTGGGGGGCACCTACGAGAACGCCGTCGTCGTGGATGGCGACAAGGTGCTCAGCCCCGGCGGTCTGCGCCACGCCGACGAGGCCGTGCGCCATAAGATGCTCGATGCCCTGGGCGATCTCGCGTTGGCGGGCATGCCGATCCTCGGCCACTACGAGGGGGACAAGGCGGGGCATGCCATGACCAATGCGCTGCTGCATGCGCTCTTTGCCACGCCAGAGGCCTATCGCGTTGTGATCGTGGACGAATCCACCGCAGCCCGGCTGCCGGGCGCGGGTGTCCGGCAGGCCGAGATTCCCGCCGTCGCCTAAGCGCGGGGCTTGGGCGAGATGCTGCGCAGAAAAGGCATCAACAGGCGTTTTGCACCGGAAATTAATGTGCTAGACCCTTCGCCAAGACGGCCTTATTGACGGGTCGGACAACAGCAGGGGTGGCGGACATGACGGGGGGCAGATCGACGGGATTGGTGGCCGTGACGGCCATGATCACCCTGTTTCTTGCCGGATGCGGCGGCGACGGCGCCCGCGACAAGGGGCCGGGCAACACGCCGCTGGAATCCTATACCGCCAAGCAGATCTTCGAGCGTGGCGAATACGAGATCAACGCCAAGGATTGGGGCGACGCGGCCTTCTACTTCGGCGAAGTGGAACGACTGTACCCCTATTCCGAGATGGCCAAGCGTGCGCTGATCATGCAGGCCTACGCCTATCACAAGGACCGCGAATACGATAATGCGCGCTCTTCGGCGCAGCGGTTCATCGACTTCTACCCGGCGGATGAGGACGCGGCCTACGCGCAGTATCTGCTGGCGCTGTCCTACTACGACCAGATCGAACTGGTGGGCCGCGATCAGGGGCTGACCTTCCAGGCCCTGCAGGCGCTGCGCACGGTGATCGAGCGCTATCCCGACAGCGAATATGCGCGCTCTTCGATCCTGAAATTCGACCTCGCCTTCGATCACCTCGCCGGCAAGGAGATGGAGATCGGGCGCTACTACCTGAAACGCGACCACTTCGGCGCGGCGATCAGCCGGTTCCGCGTGGTGGTCGAGGACTTCCAGACCACCACCCACACGCCCGAGGCGCTGCACCGGCTGGTCGAATCCTACCTGTCCCTTGGCCTGACCGCAGAGGCGCAGACGGCGGGCGCGATCCTTGGCTACAACTACCAGTCGACCGAGTGGTACGAGGACAGCTACAAGCTGCTGACCCGGCAGGGGCTGAAGCCCGAGGTTCTGGGCGACAGCTGGCTGGCGCAGATCTACCGCCAGATGATCAAGGGCGAGTGGCTTTGAGGGAGGTGGGGTAACTCCCCACCCAAGGGCTGACCATGCTCCGCGCGCTTGAAATTCGCGACATGCTGATCATCGACCGGCTGGATCTTGAATTCCAGCCCGGTCTCAACGTGCTGACCGGCGAGACCGGGGCGGGCAAGTCGATCCTGCTGGACAGCCTCGGGCTTCGTGCTGGGCTGGCGCGGACGCGCCGCGCTGGTGCGGACGGGGGCCGAGCAGGGCGAGGTCGTGGCCGAGTTCCAGCTGCCCGAGGGCCACGCTGCCTTCGCGGTGCTGGAAGAGGCGGGGCTGCCGGTCTCGGACGAGTTGATCCTGCGGCGGGTAAACACGGCGGACGGGCGCAAGACCGGCTGGGTGAACGACCGGCGGGTCTCGGGCGAGGTGCTGCGGCAGCTGTCCGACACGCTGGTCGAGCTGCACGGCCAGCATGACGACAAGGGCCTTCTGGACCCAAAGGGGCACCGGGCCATCCTCGATGCCTATGCCGCGACCGATGCCGCGCGCGAGGCGGTGCGCGGCGCATGGCGCGACCTGAATGCGGCCCGCAAGGCCCGCGACAAGGCCGTCGAGGCGCTGGAAGCGGTGCGCGCGGAAGAGGATTTCCTGCGCCACGCGGTCGACGAACTGACCAAGCTGGCGCCGCAGGCGGGCGAGGAAGAGGCGCTGGACAAGCGCCGCCGCGCCATGCAGGCGGCCGAGAAGATCCGAGACGACATCGCGCAGGCCTCGAATGCGCTGGGATATGACGGGGCAGAGGGCGCCATGGCCAGCGCTCTGCGCTGGCTGGAAGGCGCGGCGGACAAGGCCGAGGGCAGGCTCGACGCGCCGATCGCGGCGCTGGCCCGCGCCATGGCGGAACTGGACGACGCTGCGCGCGGCGTGGCCGAGTGCCTTGACGCGCTGGAGTTCGACCCGGCGGAACTGGAAGACACCGAAGAGCGGCTCTTTTCCCTGCGCGGTCTGGCGCGCAAGCACGGCGTGCTGCCGGACGAGCTGGCCGGGCTGGCCGAGACGCTGGGCGCCCGGCTGGAGGCGCTGGACGCGGGCGAGGCGCGGATCGGCGACCTCGACCGCGCGGTGACAGAGGCCAGCGGCGCCTATGATGTCGCTGCCGAGGCGCTGAGCGCGGCCCGCCGGGACGCGGCCCTGCGGCTGGACAGGGCGGTGGCGGCAGAGCTGGCCCCCCTGAAGATGGAGCGCGCGGTCTTCCGCACCGAAATCGCCGAGGCCCCCGCCGGGCCCGAGGGCCGCGATGCGGTGGCCTTCACGGTCGCGACCAATCCGGGCGCACCTTCGGGGCCGCTGAACCGCATCGCCTCGGGCGGGGAGCTGTCGCGCTTCCTGCTGGCGCTGAAGGTCTGCCTCTCGGAAGAGCAGGGCGGCGGCGTGACGATGATCTTCGACGAGATCGACCGGGGCGTCGGCGGCGCCACGGCGGACGCTGTCGGGCGGCGGCTGAAGGCATTGGCCGAAGGCGGGCAGGTTCTGGTGGTGACCCATTCCCCGCAGGTGGCGGCGCTTGGCGGCCATCACTGGCGCGTGGCGAAACGGGTCGAGGCCGAGATGACGCTCTCCGAGGTGGTGCCGCTGGCCCTTGAAGACCGCGAGGCGGAAATCGCCCGGATGCTCTCGGGCGACACGGTGACCGCAGAGGCCCGCGCCGCGGCCCGGGCGCTCCCGGCCGGCTGACCCTCCCGCACGGCCCCGGGGGCCGCGATGGCACTATCGCCGCGCCGATGGAAGTCCGAGGACCGTCTGCCTGTCTCGTCATGGCCTGCCTGCCGCCGAAGCGGTTTTCGAGCCCGTCTCTTCTCTGGTCCCGAAAATACCTCGGGGGTGAAGGCCGGTCCGCGCAGCGGCGCTCTGTCCGCTGGACAGAGCGCGGCCTGAACGGGGCAGAGCCCCGATCCGCCGGTCAGGCCGGGCGCAGGTCCCTGCCGCTCACTGCGTCGGCGGCACCAGCTTGCCCGGGTTCATGATCCCCAGCGGGTCGAGCGCCTTCTTCAGCTCGCCCATGACGTCCCAGCCCTCGCCGTGTTCGGCGCGCATGAAGGCGGTCTTGCCCATGCCCACGCCATGCTCTCCGGTCGAGGTTCCGCCCAGCCGCAGCGCCCGTTCCGACATGCGCGCCGACAGCGCCTTGGCCTCTGTCAGGTCCTCGGGGCGCTCCGGGTCGATCAGCAGGATGGCGTGGAAATTGCCGTCGCCCACATGGCCGAGGATCGGGCCGGGGATGCCGCTGGCGGCAATGTCGGCCTGCGTTTCCTCGACCGCGCGGGCCAGTTGCGAGATCGGCACGCAGATATCCGTCACCACCGCCCGGGCGCCGGGGCGCGAGGCGAGGATGGCGTAATAGCCGTTGTGGCGCATCGACCAGAGCGCGCGGCGTTCCTCTTCGCGGGCGGACCAGCGGAAGGGGCTTGCGCCGTGATCCGCCACGATCTCGGCGAAACGTTCGGCATCCTGCGCGGCGCTTTCGGGGCTGCCGTGGAATTCCACCATCAGGTGCGGCGCGGCGGCCATGTCGGTGCCGGCATAGGCGTTGAAGGCCTGCGCCGTGGCGGCGTCGGCGAATTCGATCCGGGCCATGGGAATGCCCATCTGGATCGTCTCGGTCACCGCCGCCACGGCGCTGTTCATGTCGGGGAAGGCGCAGATGCCCGCCGTCGTCGCCTCGGGGATGCCGTGCAGGCGCAGGGTCAGCCGCGTCACCAGCCCCAGCGTGCCCTCCGAGCCGAGAAACAGCGCCGTCAGGTCGTAGCCCGCGGCGGACTTGCGCGCCCGGCTGCCGGTCTGGATCACCCGGCCATCGGCCAGCACCACCTCCAGCCCCATGACATTGTCGCGCATCGAGCCGTAGCGCACCGTCGTCGTGCCCGAGGCGCGGGTCATCGCCATGCCGCCCAGCGAGGCATTGGCGCCGGGATCGACCGGGAAGAACAGGCCGGTGGCGCGCAGGTCTTCGTTCAGGGCCTCGCGGGTCACGCCGGGCTCGACCTCGACGTCCATGTCGGCGGCGCGGATGTCCAGCACACGGTTCATGCGGCTGAAATCCACCACCACGCCGCCCTGCACGGCCAGCCCGTGCCCCTCCAGCGAGGTTCCGGCGCCCCAGCCGATCACCGGCACCCGTTCGGCGGCGCAGATGCGCGCGATGCCCTGCACCTCGGCGGTGCTTTCGGGATAGGCGACCGCATCGGGCGGCATGTCGGGAAAATAGGACTCGGACTTGCCATGTGCGGCAAGATCGGCTTTGGACAGGCCAAGGCGCGGGCCGAGAAGCTCTTGCAAGAGGCGGATTGCCTGCTCTGTGGCCATCGGGATCTCCGGTAAAGACGTCCCGGCCACATTAACCACTGCCCGCACCGGGCGAAAGTCACGGGATCGGAGGACGCGCCCATGCCGAGGCATCTGCGCCAGCAGATCGACGAGACCAGGCGCCGCTGTGCCGAAGGCTGGGATCTGCTGCGGCACAAGGGCCCCAGCCAGATACAATTCTGGTTCATCGCGCTGCTTCTGGGGGTGGCCTCGGGCCTCGCCGCCATCGCCTTTCGCGGGGCGGTGGAATGGCTGGAGGCGACCGTCTACGGCACCGACAACGTCAACACCCTGCACAGCTTTGCCGAAGAGCTGCCGTGGCTCTGGGTGCTGCTGATCCCCGTCTTAGGCGGAATCGCGGTGGGCGTCATCCTGCATGTCTTCACGCCGGACGGGCGGGTGCGCTCGGTCCCGGACGTGATCGAGGGTGCGGCGCTGAACGACGGGCGGGTCGAAAAGAGGGCGGGGCTTGCCTCGGTCCTGTGTTCGTGGATCACCCTGTCGACCGGCGGCTCCACCGGGCGCGAGGGGCCGGTGGTGCATATCGCCGCGCTGGCCTCGAGCTGGGTGGCGAACCTTCTTCGGGTCGATGGCATCACCGGGCGCGACCTGCTGGGCTGCGCGGTGGCGGGCGCGGTCTCGGCCTCGTTCAACGCACCCATCGCCGGGGCGCTCTTTGCGCTGGAGGTCGTGCTGCGGCACTTTGCGCTGCACGCTTTCGCGCCCATCGTGGTGGCCAGCGCCGCCGGGACGGTGATCAACCGGCTGGTCTATGGCGACGTTACGGAATTCACCCTGCCGGGCACCACCACCGTCGAGTTCTACCCGGAACTGCCGGCCTTCTTCCTGCTGGGGCTGGTCTGCGGGATCGTCGCCGTCATCATGATGCGGACGATCTTCTTCGCGGACGACCTCGGAGACCAACCTGCAACGGCGCCTTGGGCTGCCTTCCTGGCTGCGGCCTGCGCTGGCGGGCTGCCTGCTGGGCGGGCTGGCGATCCTCTTTCCGCATATCATCGGGGTCGGCTACGAGACGACCTCGCGCGCGCTGACCGGCAGCATGGGGCTGGGCGACGCGGTGATGTTCGCCGTCATCAAGGTGGCGGCGGTCTCGATCACCGTGGCGGGGCGCATGGGTGGCGGGATGTTCTCGCCCTCGCTGATGGTTGGCGCCCTGACCGGGCTGGCCTTCGGCCATATCGCCACGGGGGTCGTCCCCGAGATGTCCTCGGCCTTCACGCTTTACGCGCTGGCCGGCATGGGCGGGGTCGCGGCGGCGGTGCTGGGCGCGCCGATCTCGACCACGCTGATCGTCTTCGAGCTGACCGGGGACTGGCAGACCGGGCTGGCGGTCATGGTCTCGGTCTCGATGTCGACGGCGCTGGCCAGCCGGGCGGTGAACCGGTCGTATTTCCTGACCCAGCTGGAGCGCCGCAACGTGCGCCTGTCGGCGGGACCGCAAAGCTACCTGCTGGCGATGTTCCGGGTGCAGGGGGTGATGCGCAAGCCCACCGACAAGGGGGCGGCGGATGAAGAGACCTGTCTGGAGATGATCGAGCAGGGGCTTTTCGTGCAGGCCAGCGCCACGCTGGAAACCGCCTTGCCGCGCTTTGACCGGTCCGGCGTCGCCTTCCTGCCGGTGGTGACGATGCAGGATGACGAGCCGGTCCTGCAGGGGGCGCTGTTCCATGTCGATGCGCTGAAGGCCTACAACCGCGCGCTGGCGGCGACGGCGGCGGAGGAGCATCGGTAGGGCAGGGGCCTGACGGACGGGACGGTGGCGGCCGTTGGACCGCCGGGGGCTCTGCCCCCGGACCCCCGAGGGTATTTGGAAGACCAGAGAAGACAGGGGGGCTTTGGCGGCGCGGGTCGCACGGGGCCTGTCGGCGCTGGCGGGTTTTGGCGGAGGGGTGGGGCGCGCCGGGGCCCGCCGGAGACCGGAGCCTAGTGGCTGGTCTTGCCGGTGTGGATGTCGCCGATGGTCAGCACCGGCGAGGCGTCGAGTTCATGCGCGTCCAGCATCGCGGCCACGCGTTCCAGCGCGCCGACGAGCATGGCCTGTTCCCAGTCGGCCAGCTTCTCGAACTCTTTCACGTAGCGTTGCTGCAGGGCGTCGGGGGCCTCTTCCACGGCGGCCTGTCCGTCGGGTGTCAGCACGACGTCGGTCTGCCTGCGGTCCTCCGCGTTCCGGTGCCGGGTCGCGAAGCCGCGGTCGACCAGCTTGTCGACCAGCGCCGTCACGGTGGCCTGGCTGACGCCCATCTGCTTGGCCAGCGCCTTGGGCTGCGTGCTGCCGCCCTTGGCCGCGACGATCTGAAGGACCCGCAGCTGTGCAGGCGTCAGCCCGGCGGCCTGTGCAAGGTCGCGGGCATAGAGCTCTGTCGAACGCAGGATGCGCCGCAGGGCAATCAGGCTTTCATCGGTGCGATCCACGGCCATCTCCGGATTGATCGCCTTTGTCGCATGGTTCAGGCGCATGCTCCAGACTCCTTTTGGCGTAAACTCGCTTATAGCAGGCTAAGCGATGCGGGTCCATTTCATTAGGGTTTACCAGTCCGATATCGCCCTGTGAAATATGGACCATGGCGCAAGAAAAGGAAAAATATACTTAGACGGTTGAAACAAAATCGCGGTTGGATTACTTAGGCTATCGAACAGTCAAGGAGCCATACCATGCCTAAGGACGTCTCTGACCCCGAGACTAGGGTGCCCCTGTTGCGCAAGCCGCGCAGCACCGATGGGGCCGCAATCTGGGAGCTGGTGCGCAACTGCCCGCCGCTCGATCAAAATTCCATGTACGCGAACCTGATCCAGGCCGACCATTTCCGCGACACCTGCGTGGTGGCGGAGCTGGACGGCGAGATCGTCGGCTGGATCTCCGGCCACATGATCCCCGGTCAGGATGCGTTTTTCGTCTGGCAGGTTGCAGTGGGCGAGAAGGCCCGCGGGATGGGTCTGGGCAAGAAGATGCTGGTGCATCTCGTCCGCCGCCCCGAGTGCATCACCGCCGAGACGCTGAAGACCACCATCACCGAGAGCAACAAGGCCTCCTGGGGCATGTTCCGCAGCTTTGCGCGCAGCATCGGCGGGGCCCTTTGGGACCGCCCGCATTTCGAAGAGCACGACCATTTCGACGGCGCCGCCGCCACCGAGCATATGGTCACGATCACGCTGCCCGAGCACCGCAGCCAGCTGCGCTCTGTCGCCTGATCGCCTGACACGTCGAATTCCCGAACAGTCAATCTTGATGATACGCCCCCAGGCGGGGCGGAAAGGACATCTTATGTCTACCGACAACACCATTTTCGAACGCCGCGAAAGCGAAGCCCGCTCTTACTGCCGCTCTTTCCCGACGCGCTTCACCCGGGCCAGGGGTCCGAGATGTGGGACGCCGAGGGCAATCGCTACATCGACTTCCTCGCGGGGTGTTCCTCGCTGAACTACGGCCATAACGATCCCGACATGCAGGCCGCGCTGGTGGCGCATATCCAGGCGGATGGCATCACCCACGGTCTGGACATGTTCACCGACAGCAAGGCCGCCTTCCTGACGGCCTTCGAAGAGATCGTGCTGAAGCCGCGCGGCATGGACCACAAGGTCATGATGACCGGCCCGACCGGCACCAATGCCGTCGAGGCGGCGCTGAAGCTGGCCCGCAAGGTCACCGACCGCAAGAATGTCATCGCCTTCACCAACGGCTTTCACGGCATGACCATGGGCGCCCTCGCGGCGACCGGCAACGCCGGCAAGCGCGCCGGGGCGGGCACCGATCTGGAGGGCGTCACGCGCATGCCCTTCGAGGGCGCGCTGGAAGGCGTCGACAGCCTCAGCTACCTTGAGCAGATGTTGTCGAATCCGTCCTCGGGCATCGACGCCCCCGCCGCCTTCCTGATCGAACCGATCCAGGGCGAGGGCGGCCTGAATGCCGCGTCGAAGGAATTCCTTCAGGGCCTCCAGCGCCTTGCCGGGGAACACGGCGCGCTGCTGATCCTCGACGACATCCAGGCGGGCTGCGGTACGCGCGGGCACCTTCTTTTCCTTCGAGGAGATGGGCGTGACGCCGGACCTGATCCCGATGGCGAAGTCCTTCAGCGGCATGGGCCTGCCCTTCGCGGCCCTGCTGATGAAGCCGGAGCTGGATATCTGGGGCCCGGCAGAGCACAACGGCACCTTCCGCGGCAATACCCATGCCTTCGTCACCGCCCGCGTGGCGCTGGAGAAGTTCTGGAAGGACGACGCCTTCCAGCGCGAACTGGCCGAGAAGGCGCTGTTGCTGACCACCGGCCTGCAGGCGGTCGCGGACGAGATCCCGGGCGCCACCCTGAAAGGCCGCGGCCTGATGCAGGGTGTCGACGTGGGCTCTGGCGCACTGGCGGGCGCGATCTGCGCGCGCTGCTTCGAGGCCGGCCTGATCATCGAAACCTCGGGCGCCGAGGACGAGGTCGTGAAGGTGCTTGCGCCCCTGACCACCAGCCCCGCGCTGATGGAAGAGGGCCTTGGCATCCTTCTCGACGCGACGCGCGCCCTGACCGACAACAACAAGATTGCAGCGGAGTAACACCCATGATTGTCCGTGATTTCAACGAGATCGTAAAAAACGAGCGGGACCGCGTGGTCTCTGACGCCAAGTGGTCCAGCGTGCGCATGCTGCTGGCGGATGATGGAATGGGCTTTTCCTTCCACATCACCTTCCTCGAGGAAGGCAGCGAGCACACCTTCGAGTACAAGAACCACTTCGAAAGCGTCTACTGCATGCAGGGCAAGGGCTCGATCACCGACCTGGCCACCGGCGAGACGCATGAGATCAAGCCCGGCGTGATGTATGCGCTGGACAAGCACGACCGCCACATCCTGCGGGCCGAGGAAGAGCTGGTCATGGCCTGCTGCTTCAACCCGCCGGTGACCGGCACCGAGGTGCACCGCGAGGACGGCTCTTACGCCGCGCCCGGGGAGGTCACCGAGGAGGTGTCCGCATGACCCATACGGTCGAGAAAATCGGCGGGACAACCATGTCCCGCGTGAATGAACTGCGCGACACGCTGTTCATCGGCGACAAGGAAAACCCCTACGGGCGCATCTTCGTGGTCTCTGCCTTCGGCGGGATCACCAACCTGCTGCTGGAACACAAGAAGACCGGCAAGCAGGGCGTCTATGCCGCCTTTGCCGATGCCGACAGCGATCAGGGCTGGCACGATGCCCTGCACGCGGTGTCCGAGGCCATGGTCGAGGCGCATGAGGCGGTCCTTGACCACCCGGGCGACCGCGATCAGGCTCGCGTCTTCGTGCGCGAACGCATCGACGGCGCCCGCAACTGCCTGATCGACCTGCAACGGCTCTGTGCCTACGGCCACTTCCGGCTGTCCGAGCACATGTTGCAGATCCGCGAATTGCTCAGCGGTCTGGGCGAGGCGCATTCCGCCTTCGTCACCACGCTTCTGCTGCAGCGGGCCGGTGTGAATGCCCGGCTGGTGGATCTGTCGGGCTGGCGCGACGAGGGCAACGTGACCCTTGACGAGCGTATCCTGACCGCCATGGAGGGCATCGACCCGGCGACGGAAATGCCCATCGTGACCGGCTATGCGCAATGCGCCGAAGGCCTGATGCGCGAGTTCGACCGGGGCTACTCCGAGGTGACCTTTTCGAAGCTTGCCGCCCTCACCGGGGCGCGCGAGGCGATCATACACAAGGAGTTCCACCTGTCCTCCGCCGACCCGAACCTTGTCGGGCAGGACGCGGTGCGCAAGCTGGGCCGGACCAACTACGACGTGGCCGACCAGCTGTCGAACCTTGGGATGGAGGCGATCCACCCCAAGGCGGCCAAGACCCTGCGTCAGGCCGAGGTGCCGCTGCGCGTGACCAATGCCTTCGAGCCGGAGGACCCGGGCACGCTGATCGACGACCAGCCCGCCGATGCGGCAGAGGTCGAGATCGTGACCGGCCTCGACGTGGTGGCGCTGGAGGTCTTCGAGCAGGACATGGTCGGGGTGAAGGGCTATGACGCCGCCATCCTCGACGTGCTGACGCGCCACGAGGTGCGGATCGTGTCCAAGGTGTCCAATGCCAACACCATCACCCATTACGTCGACACCTCGCTGAAGACGCTGCGCCGGGTCGAGCGGGACATCAAGAAACTGTACCCCTCTGCCGACGTGATGCTGCGGACGCTGGGCATGGCCGCTGTCGTGGGTCGTGACCTGCGCGGGCTGTCGGTGCTGCAACGGGGCCTTCAGGCCATCGCGGATGCCGGCATGGCCAGCGTCGGCGCCAGCCAGGGGCCGCGCAATGTGGATGTGCAGTTCATCATGGAGCGCGACGACCTCGCCCCCGCGATCAAGGCCCTGCACAAGGCCTTCATCGAAGAGGACAGCAAGCAGATCTCCCTCGGCGGCCTGACGCCGCCGGGGAAGGGTTTGGCCGGTGCGGCTCGCCGGTCATGACAGCCGGTCCGGCGGGATGGGGTTCCTGACTGTTCCCCTGCCCGCCGGGCCGGTTTGTCGTTTTTTTCCGATGGACATGTGCCGCGTTCAGGGTGACCCTGCGCCAAAGTCGGGAGGGATGGATGAGCGACGCGCGGAACGATGCCGAAAAGATCGAGGCCTTTTACGCCAAGGACGGGGCATGGGCGGCAGAGATGCGGGCCCTGCGCGCGCTGCTGCTGGATTGCGGCCTGAGCGAGGAACGCAAGTGGCGCCAGCCCTGCTACACGGCCCATGGCGGCAATATCGCGATGCCCGCCGCCTTCAAGGACTCCTGCCGCCTGACCTTCTTCAAGGGTGTGCTGCTGAAGGACCCGGAAGGGATCCTGTCTCCGGTCGGAGAGAACGCGCGCTCTGCCTGCGCGGCGCGGTTCACCGGCCTGGACCAGATCGGCGCGGTCGAAGACACCCTTCGGAACTATGTCGCAGAGGCCGTGGCGCTGCAAAAGGCGGGGGCGAAGGTGGTCTTCGAGAAGGACGATCTGGACGCACCGGAAGAGCTGAGCCGGGTGCTCGACGGCGATCCGGCGCTGGCAGAGGCCTTCGCGGCGCTGACACCGGGCCGGAAGCGCAGCTATTACCTGCATGTCGGCCAGGCAAAGCAGTCGGACACGCGGCTGGCCCGGATCGAAAAGGCGCGCGATCACATCCTTGCCGGGAAGAACTTTCAGGGGCGGTAAGGGGGAGGGCGCCGGTTCGCGGGCCAGCGTCAGTAGGCGCCAGCCGACCGCGTCGATGCCCGCGCTACGCCGGGGGCGCTGCTGCCGCAGGTCGTGCCTTCGCGCCCCCCGACAGCCTGCCCCGAATGGGCGCGGCGCCAAGGGGAAGGGCGCCCCGCCCTGCGGGACACCCTCCGGTCACTGCTCCAATTCCTGTCACTGGGTCTGGATCAGGCCCCGGGCGATGCAGTTGGCGAGGCCGCTGCCTTCACGCCCGGCGCAGCGCATCAGCAGCTCGGGCAGGGCGTCGACCGGGTCGCGGAAGGTGCGGCGGTTGTCGCGCTCCGCCTCGCGCCAGCCATTGTCATGCCCGTTGCGCCAGCCATTGCCGTTGCCGCGGCTCGTTCTGCCAGCCATTGCCGTGGCCATTGCGCCAGCCGTCGTCGCGCCGCGGGGCGGGGCGGAAACCCGGCTGGATATGGTTGGGGTTGGGGTCGAAGCCCCCGGCGGTCCGGTTCGGCTGACGCGCGCGGGGTTTCTCTGTCGAGAGATACCCGCCGTGGGCCCAGCCGACCTTGCCGTTGGACAGGCGCAGCAGGCGCCAGTCGCCAGTGCGGCCCAGTTCCTCGACCCGGTCGCCCTGCGCCATGGTCAGCAGCACCGCATTGCCGGTGCCGGGCCCGCTGCGCAGGTTCAGCCCGCCGTAGCCGGGCGCATCGACGTAGAGGGCGGGCAGCCGATCGGCCGTGTCGGCGCCGGGATCGCGCCCGGGGCGGCGGGGCTGTTCTTCGGCCCAGGTGGTCAGGTAGCGCGACGCGGCCCAGCCCGTCCGGCCGGTTTCGTGGCGCAGTTGCGCCCAGTCGCCCCGCTTGCGGAGGATCTCGACCTCGGTGCCGTGCGGCATCTGGTACTGCACGCCGTAGCTGGTCGAGGGGCCGGAGCGCAGGTTGAGGTATCCGTCTCTCGGCGTGTTCACGAAAAGCGTGGTGGCATGGGCGGCGCCCGCCAGCAGCAGCACGGAGAGAAAGGTCATTAGGCGAAGCATGTGGCAGCTCCCTTGGTGTCGTTCTGATGGCACCAAACTGGGGGCTATGCGGGCTGCTATGCAATATCAGCCGGGGTGTCAGGCAATGACAGGCTGGGAAATCAGCGGTTTACCGCGTGTTGTGCGGAAATGAACAGGCGGGCCCCGCAGGCCCGCCAGAGGTTTGCATGCGCTGTTCAGACCTGCTCGACGGCGACCCCGTCCTGCACGTCGAAGGCCAGGTGTCCCTTGATTGCGGCCACCACGTCCTTGGGGGCCTCATAGCTCCAGGCCGCGTTTTCATAGGTGCGCGACTTGGACATGATCGAGAAATAGCTGGCCTCGCCCTTGTGCGGGCAGGTGGTGCGGTGGTCGGTGACGTCCAGAAAGGCCATGCCGATGTCTTCGCGCGGGAAGTAGATGACCGGCGGCAGATCGCCCTCGACCAGTTCCAGCGCGCGGCTTGTTTCCCCCAGAACCGCGCCGCCGGCGCGGACCACCCAGGTGCCCACGGCAGGTGTTACGGTGATCGTCTTGGTCGTCATCATTGTTGTCTCCCCTCGTCTCGTTATTCCCCTGCTTGGCACAGGGTGTGTGAATTTTCCATGTCAGACCGGCCTGCACGCAAGGGCCAACCACGCCCCTGCGACATCGTCGACCTGCGGGCCGACGCGGGCCAGCACCTCGGCGTGATAGCCGTTCAGCCAGTCGCGCTCTGCCGTGGTCAGCAGATCGGCATCCACCAGTCTTGTGTCGATCGGCACCCAGGTCAGGGTCTCGAACTCCAGCAGGGCCTTGACGGTCTGGCCGGGCAGGGCAGGTGCCTCGCGCACGGCGATCAGGTTCTCGATCTCGGATGCCGAAGGCGCCCTCGCGGTAGAAGCCCGGCTCGTTCGACAGGATCATGCCCGGCTCCAGCGGTACAGTGCCGGTGCGGGCGATCCGGGCCGGGCCTTCGTGGACCGAAAGATACGCGCCGACACCATGACCGGTGCCGTGGCCGTAGTCCAGCCCCGCCTGCCACAGGGCGGCGCGGGCGAAGGGGTCGACGTCGCGTCCCGCCAGCCCGCGCGGGAAGCGCAGGCGCGACACCGCGATCATGCCCTGCAACACGCGGGTGAAGGCGGCGCGTTCCTCGGCGCCGGGCTGGCCGATGGCGATGGTGCGGGTGATGTCGGTGGTGCCGTCGACATATTGCCCGCCGCTGTCGACCAGCAGAAGCTCTCCGTCGCCGACGCGGCGGTTGGTCTTTTCGGTCACGCGGTAATGCACGATGGCGCCGTTCGGACCGGCGCCCGAGATCGTCTCGAAAGAGATGTCGCGCAGGGCATTGGTGCCGCGCCGCTCGGCCTCGAGCCGCTTGACCACGTCGATCTCTGTCAGCGAGCCCGGGGCCTGCGCGTCGAGCCATGCGAGGAAACGCACCATGGCGGCGGCGTCGCGCAGATGGGCGGCGCGGCTGCCGTCCAGTTCTGCGGCGTTCTTCACCGCCTTGGGCAGCAGGCAGGGGTCCGGCGCCTCGACCGGGGCTGTCGCCAGCGCCCGGGCCAGGATCACCGGGCAGGACGCGGGGTCGATCTGCACCGGCCCCTCAAGCGCGGCAAGGTCGCCGGTCAGGGCCTCGGGCGGCCGGATCCGCACCTGCGGCCCGAGATGGTCGCCAAGCCCGGCCAGCTTGGCCTCGGCCATGTAGAGCGTCACGGTCGCATCGCCGTGCAGCACGGCAAAGCCATGCGGCACGGGATTGCGCGGGATGTCGGCGCCACGGATGTTCAGCAGCCAGGCAATGCTGTCGGGCAGGGTGATCAGCGCGGCCTCTGCCGTCAGCGTCTTGGCCAGCCGGGCAATCTTGTCGCCATGCGGCTCTCCGGCCAGGTCGACGGGCTGGGCAAAGACCGGCGCCGCCGGGGCGGCGGGCTGATCGGTCCAGATCGCGTCGACGAGGTTCTCGCAGGGGTCGAACCGCAGGGTCTTGCAGCGCTCCGTCAGCGCGCGGTGCTGGTCCACCGTCAGCAGCCAGGGGTCGAAACCGACCACCCCCTCGGGCAGGGCCGCGCCGATCCAGTCGGCCAGCGCGGTCTCGGGCCAGTCGACCTTCTCGAAATCCTCGGCCACCTGAGCGCGCACCTGCACCGTATAGCGGCCATCGGCAAAGACCGCCGCGCGGTCCTTCAACGCCACGCACCAGCCTGCCGAGCCGGTGAAGCCGGTCAGCCAGGCCAGCCGCGCGTCGCGGTCGGCGACATATTCACCCTGATGGGCATCGGCGCGCGGCACGAGGAAGCCGTCCAGCCCCCGGGTCTCCATGGCGGCGCGCAGGGCCTTCAGGCGCGGCGGCCCCTGCTCGGGAGAGGCGCTTTCTTCGAATGTCTGGAACATGCAGGTCTCCTTTGCGCGCAGATTAGTCACAGGCGACGGGGTGACAAGACCCGCGGACCGGAGGGCCCGAGGACCGAGCACCGCGCCGGGGCGCGTCGCTGGCGGGCATGGGGGAAACAGGCCAAGGGCCCCCGGCCCGGAGGTCGGGCCGAAACCGGCCCAGTGGCGCAATCGCGACCGGTCGGGCCGGACAGGGGCCGGACCGGGGCCTGTGACCGGCGCGCAACCGGTCGGGCCGGGGGCGGGGAGTCTCAGGCGCTGCGCCTCATGCCCATCACCCGGGCGCGCTTGCGCGGATCGCTGTCGAAGAGGCTGGCCAGCTGTTCGGTCATCGCCCCGGCCAGTTGCTCGACATCGGTGATGGTCACGGCGCGGTCGTAGTAGCGCGTCACGTCATGGCCGATGCCAATGGCCAGCAGCTCGACCTGCTTGCGCTTCTCGACCATGGCGATCACGTCACGCAGGTGCTTTTCTAGGTAGTTGGCCGGGTTCACCGACAGCGTCGAATCGTCCACCGGGGCGCCGTCCGAGATCACCATCAGGATCTTGCGCGCCTCCGGGCGTCCCACCATCCGGCGGTGTGCCCATTCCAGCGCCTCGCCGTCGATGTTCTCTTTCAGCAGGCCCTCTTTCATCATCAGGCCAAGGTTGGCCCGCGTGCGCCGCCACGGCGCGTCGGCCTGCTTGTAGACGATGTGGCGCAGGTCGTTCAGCCGTCCCGGAAGCTGCTCGCGCCCCTCGTTCAGCCATGTCTCGCGCGCCTGTCCGCCCTTCCACGCGCGGGTGGTGAAGCCGAGGATCTCGACCTTGACCGAGCAGCGTTCCAGCGTGCGCGCCAGAACGTCGGCGCAGATCGCGGCGATGGAAATCGAGCCGCCCGCGCATCGAGCCCGAGTTGTCCAGAAGCAGCGTCACCACGGTGTCGCGGAATTCCATGTCCTTCTCGACCTTGAAGGACAGCGGCGTCGTCGGGTTCGCCACCACGCGCGCCAGACGGCCCGCATCCAGCACGCCCTCTTCCTTGTCGAACTCCCAGCTGCGGTTCTGCTGCGCCTGAAGGCGGCGCTGCAGTTTGTTCGCCAGACGGCTGACGGCGCCCTTCAGCGGTTCCAGCTGCTGGTCGAGATAGGCGCGCAGGCGCTCCAGCTCGGCGGCTTCGGCCAGTTCCTCGGCGGCGATCTCCTCGTCGTGCTCGGTGGAGTAGACGATGTAATCGGGGTCGGCCTCGGACACGGGCTGCGGCGCGGGCGGCTCCAGCGGGGCCTCGCCGTCGGGCATCTCTGCCTCTTCGCCAAGCTCCTGATCGGCCATGTCATCCATCGAGACCTGCGCCTGCGAGGGATCCTGAGTCTGGTCCTGCGACTGCTCGGGCGTGGCGTCGGCCTCTTCGCCCTCGTCCTCGTCGTTGCCGGTGCTGTCGGGCTGCTGATCGTCCTGATCGCCGTCTTCCTGCCCCTCGTCCTCGGCCTCGTCGTCCAGCTGGTCGGGGTCCTCGCCGATCTGGTCGCCATAGCCCAGGTCGGTGATCATCTGCCGCGCGAAGCGGGCGAAAGAGGCCTGATCGGACAGCGTTTTGTCGAGGTTCTCCAGCGTCCCGCCGGCCTGATTGTCCATGAAGTCGCGCCACAGGTTCATCACGTTCGCGGCCTCGGGCGGCAGGTCGCGACCGGTGGACAGGTGGCGGATCAGGTAGCCCGCGGCCTGCGCCAGCGGCGCCTCGGCCTTGTCGGTGATCTGGCCGTAGCCCCGGCGCTGCGCCTCATGCGCGATCTTGGCGTCGACGTTGCCGGCGGTGCCGGGCATGTCGCGGGCGCCCATCGCCTCGCAGCGGGCGGTTTCCATCGCCTCGTAGATGTCGCGCGCCATCTCGCCCTGCGGCAGGTAGCGGCTGTGGGTCGCGCCGTCGTGGTAGCGGCGATAGAGCGCCAGCGCATCCGCCGTGCCGCGCGCCAGCAGCACCTCGTCGCGGGTCATGCGGCGGCTGACCTGCGGCAGGCGCATGGCATCGCCGGACATGCCCGCGGGATCGACCGAGTAGCTGACCGTGATCTCGGGATCGTCGGCCATGACCTTGGTGGCCTCGGCGAGGGCCTTCTTGAAGGGATCGGCGGGGTTGTCGGACGGCTTGTTCATGCCTGACGATAAAGCACTCTCGCGCGGGCGCGGCAAGGGGCCTCCGGTCAGGCCAGCAGAAGCGCGGCGCAGGGGGCCATGGCCCGCCGGGCGGCGGCATGGGCGCGGCGCTGCTGGTCGGGTTCGGTGTGGAAACTGGCCAGGTTCAAAAGCCGTGCCTGCGCGGCCTTGGCGGCGATGCGGGCCTGCAGAAGCGCCGGTCCCGAAAGCCCCTGAGCCACGGCCTGCGGCTGCAGCGCCTCCAGCAGGTCGACGAAGACCGCGCGGCGGTCGCGGGCCTCGGCGCCGTCCTGGCCCATCAGCCAGGCATGCTCCATCGTGGCCGAGTAGCGCCCGGCACAGGCGGCGAAGAGCAGGGCGCGGTCAGAGGCGATCTCGGGCAGGGCGCGGGCGGGCAGGGCCGCGGATGCGACAAGAAGGCCGAGGCAGAGAAGTGTTTTCAGAACGCCCATGATGACGACAATAACACGGATTTGCCGGTCAAGAATTGTGCGTTGTGAAAACTTTTGCGGAATCGATGTGGCGCGCCCCCCGCGCCGGGGCGCAGCGGGGCGGCCAGAGGCGGCAAAGCCTCGGCGTATCGGTGTCGGCTGGGGCGCAATCCGTCTGGCCCATGGCCCGGTGGGCGGGAAAGGCCCGTCGTAGGGCCTTTCTACGCGCGCCCGGCGCGCGTCAAAGCCGCTTCGAAGCGGCTTGACCCCTCAGCCCAGCGACAGGCTTGCCGCGCTTTCGGGCAGTTCCTCGTCGAAGCAGCGCTGGTAGAACTCGGCCACGGTCTGGCGCTCCAGCTCGTCGCATTTGTTCAGGAAGGACAGGCGGAAGGCATAGCCCACGTTGCGGAAGATCTCGGCGTTGTTGGCCCAGGCGATGACCGTCCGGGGCGACATCACGGTCGAGAGCTCGCCGTTCATGAAGGCGCGGCGGGTGAAGTCCGCCACGGTGACCATCTGGCGGATGGTCTTGCGGCCCTTCTCGTTGTTGTAATGCGGCGCCTTGGACAGGACGATGTTGGTCTCGGCATCGATGGAAAGGTAGTTCAGCGTCGCCACCAGGGACCAGCGGTCCATCTGGCCCTGGTTGATCTGCTGGGTGCCGTGATACAGCCCCGTCGTGTCGCCAAGGCCCACGGTGTTCGCGGTGGCGAAGATGCGGAAGTACTTGTGCGGGGTGATGACCTCGTTCTGGTCCAGCAGCGTTAGCTTGCCGTCGGTCTCCAGCACGCGCTGGATCACGAACATCACGTCGGCGCGACCGGCGTCGTATTCGTCGAAGACGATGGCGCAGGGGTTGCGCAGCGCCCGGGGCAGGATGCCTTCCTGGAACTGCGTGACCTGCTTGCCGTCCACCAGCTTGATCGCGTCCTTGCCGATCAGGTCGATGCGCGAGATATGCGAGTCGAGGTTCACCCGCACCGCCGGCCAGTTCAGCCGCGCCGCCACCTGTTCGATATGCGTCGATTTGCCGGTGCCGTGATAGCCCTGGATCATCACGCGGCGATTGTTGCGAAAGCCCGCAAGGATAGCCAGCGTCGTGTCGGGGTCGAACTTGTAGGTGCTGTCGAGATCCGGCACCCGGTCGGTGCGGTCGGGGAAACCGTGCACCACCATGTCGCTGTCGATTCCAAAGACCTCGCGGACAGAGATCTCCTCGGTCGGTTTCGCGTTGATATCGATCGTGCCGTCCGCCATGGTTGCACCGTCCTTCAGTTCAAGCTCGATTGCCTTGCAGTAGGTGCAACATATCTGGATGAGGGGCAAGGGGAAGCGGGCAAGACGACACGATGACACCTCAGGAAGAGATCGAGGCGCTGATCGCCCGCGTGGCCATGGGCCATCGCAAATCGTTTCGCGAGCTCTACGAGAGGACCTCGGCGAAACTCTTTGGCATCGCCTCGCGTGTCTTGAGGGACGAGGCCCGGGCCGAAGAGGTCCTGCAGGAGGTCTTCCTGCGGATCTGGCACCGGGCGGACAGCTACAAGGCCAATGGATACTCGCCCATGACATGGCTCATCACCATCACGCGCAACGCCGCCATAGACCGTCTGCGCCGCGCCCGGCGTGAGGGTACGGCGACCGAGCCGGTGGAGATCGCCGAACGCCTCTACGACCCGCAGCCGGGGCCAGAGGCCCGCGCGGTGGAACGCGACGAGGCGCGGGTGCTGAACGCCTGCCTCGACGAGCTGCCCGATGACCGGGCCTCGATGGTGCGGCAGGCCTACCTGCAGGGCATGACCTACGCGGAACTCTCCGAATCGACCGGGGTGAAGCTGAACACCGTGCGGACATGGCTGCGCCGCAGCCTCCTGCAGCTGCGGGAGTGCCTGAGCCGATGACCGGGAAGGACGATACCGCGCTGCCCGGCGGCTGGGAGGCCGTCGCCGCCGAATACGTGCTGGGCCTGCTGGAGCCGGGCGAACAGGCCGCCTTCGAAGCCCGTCTGGCGCGCGACCCGGACCTGCGGCAGGACGTCGCGGCCTGGTCCGAGTATTTCGCCAGCTTCACCGACGCGATTCCAGAGCTGACCCCGCCTCCCGCCGTGATCCGCCGCATCGAGGCCGAGGCCTATGGCGACACGCGGCTGCCGGTCTGGCGCCAGCTTCTGCCCTACCTCGGCGGCGCCATGGCCGGGGCGGCCCTGTCCTCGGGCGGTCTTCGTGTCGGGTGTGCTGGAAACGCCCCGCCCCGAAATCCTCGCCTCGCTCGAGCCGGTGTCGGGCACGCTGGCCTTCGACGTGCGCATCGACCCGCCGACCCACACGGTCGCCGTCGACCACCGCGGCGGCGATCTGCCCGAGGGCCGCGTGCTGCAACTCTGGCTGATCCCGGAGGGCGAACAGCCGATCTCGCTGGGGGTCATGTCGCCGGGGGGCGATCACATCGTGGTGCTCTCGGACGAGATGGCCGCCCGGGTTCCGGGCGCCACCCTCGCCGTCTCGGACGAGCCCGAGGGCGGCTCGCCCACCGGCCTGCCCACGGGCGCGGTCCGGGCGGCAGGCATCCCGATCCCGCTCTGAGGCGCGGGCGCCGGTCACCCGTATCCCGGCAGGCGTCAGGCCTTTCCTGTCTCCACATGCGCCCGCAGGCCTGCCCGCGACCGCGCCCCGGGACGCGAAAGCCCCTGCTTCTTTGGTCTTCCAAGTACCTCGGGGGTCCGGGGGCAGAGCCCCCGGCGGATCGGCCGGCGCAGGCCGGACGACCCGGACGCTCCCCTCTGCTGATCCGTCTCCGGGGATCGGTGTGGCTCAGGTCAGTCCCGCGCGCCCACCAGCCGGTCGATGGGTGCGAAATCGTCGGTCAGCACCATGGCCTCCGCCGCCAGCCGGTCGACGAAGCCGGGCCCCAGCGCCGCGAAGGTGGTGCGCTCCGGCGCGGGCACGGCAAAGCTGTCGGTCGCCGTGGGGCTGTGCCCTGCGGCGATAACCATGACCACGCGCTCCCCCGGGGCGGGCCGCCGCGCCTCGGTCCAGACCTCGACCACCGGGAAATGCCGCCGCAGGGTCGCCACAAGGCTGCCCGTCGCCTGCATCCGGTCGGCGTAGTCGATCACGTTCATCAGGTAGCTGCCGCCGGGCGTCAGCCGCCCGGCCACCAGCGCAAAGAATTCCGAGGTCACAAGGTGTTGCGGCACGGCGGTATCGGTGAAGGCGTCCCCGATGATCACGTCGTAGCGTACAAGTGACAGCAGCAGCGCGCGGCGGGCGTCCTCGTGCAGGATGGTGGCGCTGGCGGGGTCGAACCAGAAATCGCGCTCTGCCAGCGCCGTCACCGCCGGGTCGATCTCGGCGACCGTCACAGGGCCGCTGCCCCGGGCCGCGAAGGCGCGGGGCAGGGCGTAGTTGCCGCCGCCGATGTGAAAGCTGGAAAACCCGGGCTGTGGGGCGCGCAGCCGGGAAAGGGCGTCCAGCATGGCGGTGTGCAAGGTGAACATGACCTCGGGCGCATCCCGGGCCGAGATGCCGTGCACGAGGTGGTCGATCACCATGGCCCGTGTCGGTCGGGTGGGATCGGCGGCGACATCGATGGATTGCAGGCAGAAGTAGCGGCTTTCCACCGTGCAGGGGCCGGGCCGCGCCGCCAGCAGGCCCGCCGCGACCGCCAGCGCCACCAGCGCCATGACCGGCGCCGCGCTCAGCCGCCGCGCCAGCCACAGGCACAGCGCCGCCGCGCAAAGGTAGACACCCGTGACCGCCGCCAGCGTCCAGGCGCTGCCCAGCCACGAGATGAAGACGAATCCCGCCAGCAGCGTGCCGGCAATGGCGCCCACGGCACCGGCTGCGAACATCGCCCCCAGCGCGCGTCCCTGTCCCTGCGGCGCGGCCAGAGAGACCTGCGTCAGCACCGGTGCCGGGATCCCGGCAAAGAGCGAGGGCAGGAAGAAGGCCGCCAGCGTCAGCGCGGTGATCGCGCCCACCGGGTTGCCGATCTCCATCAGCAGGGGCGCCGAGGCGCGCAGCGCCACCCCGGCCAGCGCGGTGCTGACTGCCGCCGCCACCAGCCCCCAGCCGGTCAGCGCCAGCCCGCGCGGGTGCTCGGCCAGCCGTCCGCCGATCCAGTGGCCCACGGAAAAGCCCGCCAGCACCACCGCGATGACCGAGGTCCAGGTATACAGCGACATGCCCACGTAGGGGGCCAGCATCCGGCCCGCCACGATCTCGACCACCAGCGAGGCCGCCGAAACGGCGGCTTGCAGCGTGACCAGTAGCCAGAGCGGGGCAGGGCGCATGGGGGCCTCTCAATCGTGAAGGCGCGCCTGTCCTTGGCGCGGCATCCCAACCCATCGGCCCGGCACGGGACCGGAAGGCGGGGCGCGCGCCATGTTGCGGGCGGGCGCGGTGGAGGCAAGCCCGAATGTCGCGCTGTCGCCCCTCGCGCCCGTTGTCCTGCCCGCATGGCCCGGCCCGGAACCGGCGCGCGGGCTGCCCCCATCGTGCGGTTGGGCGCGGCAGTCGCGGGCCCGCGTATCGCCATCGCGGCCTGCGCCCCGACACCCCCGCCTCCGCGCGTCCCGTACGCGGGCGGTGCTTGCCCGCCCCGATGCGGGGGCCAGCAGCAACCGCGCCATCCCGGTTTGCGCCCGGGTCCGGGCCGTCCGCCCCCTCCGCGCGGCGGACAGGCGACTGGCTGGCCGCGATCCGGGCATGGGATGAAATCTCGCCTTTGCCTCTCGCGCCGCGACGCCTGCCGCCCTATAAGGGCGCGACGTCTGCCGCACCTGAAGGGGATACCAATGTCCGGAGAGCTCTCGCCCATCGACAAGGCCAAGTTCGTTGCCGCCAAGCGCGCGGCGGAATTCGTGGAAAGCGGGATGCGCGTGGGCCTTGGCACCGGCTCCACCGCCGCCTGGCTGGTGCGCTGCCCGGGCGAGAAGGTCCGCGAGGAGGGGCTGCGCTTTCGCGGTGTGCCGACCTCGACCCGCACCGCCGATCTGGCCCGCGAGGTGGGCATCGAGGTGATCTCTCTCGACGAGGCCAAGTGGCTGGATATCACCATCGACGGCGCCGACGAATTCGACAGCGACCTCAGCCTGATCAAGGGTGGCGGCGGCGCGCTGTTGCAGGAAAAGATCGTGGCCACGGCCTCGGACCAGATGGTGGTGATCGCCGATGCGGCCAAGGAGGTCGAGAGCCTCGGCAACTTCCCCCTGCCGGTCGAGGTCATTCCCTTCGGCTGGCAGACCTCGCAGGCGCTGATCGAAGAGATGCTTGTGTCCATGGACGTGATGGGCCGCAAGGCGACCCTGCGCATGAACGGCGAGCGGCCCTATGTGACCGACGAGGGCAACCACATCCTCGACCTGCACCTGGGCCGGATCGGCAATGCGCGCCAGCTGGCCATGGTGCTGAACCAGGTGCCGGGCGTGGTCGAGAACGGGTTGTTCATCGACATCTGCGATCAGGTGGTGATCGGCTTCGGCGATGGCCGGGTCGAGACGCGCGACATCAACGCGGGCACCGTCAGCGAAGAGCGTCTGGATTTCGTCGAGGACGAGAACCTGTTCCGCGACGTCTGACCGGATCGGGTTCGGGCGGCCCGGTGTCCGCCCGTCCTGTGCAACGGCGGGTGGTGCCTGCCGCGCCCGCCCCCAGCCCTTGCGGCGTCATCCTGACTTGGCCCCGCGTGGCTTGCAGGGGGCCGTCGGTCTGTCCTCCGGAATTCCCGCCTTGACGGGGCTGGCCCCGATGCGGCCAGATTTGCGCGACTGGTTTTCAGCCGGAAAGGCGATCCCATGCCGCTGCGACCCTTGCCCTGCGCCGCGATGCTGGCCCTGCTGGCCTCTGCCTTGCCCGCACAGGAGCCGCGCGGGCGGGCCGAGCCGATCCCCGATGCGCTCTGGCAGAGGATGCAGGGCGTGTCCCGGCACCCGGGCCTGGGCTGTGCGGGGCGCGCGGAGCTGCGGCTTCTGACGATCCCGCATCACGATTTCACCGGCGACCGGCGCTTGGGCCATCTGGTCGCCGCCGCGACAGAGGCCGAGACCCTGCTGGACGTCTTCGCCGCGCTGTATCAGGCGGGCTACCCGATCCAGCAGATGCGTCCCGTGCACGAATTCGGCGGCAGGGACGCGCTGTCGATGGCGGCGAACAACACCTCGGCCTTCAACTGTCGCAGGGTGGGGGGCGGCACGCGGCTGTCGGATCACGCCTTCGGCACCGCCGTCGACATCAACCCGGTGCAGAACCCCTACGTGACGCGGGGCGGCACCGCCCCGGCGGCGGGCGTCGACTTCGACCAGCCGGCGGAGCGCGGCGCCGGGGTGCCCGGCGTCATCCGCGAGGGCGACGCGGTGGTGCGCGCCTTCGCCGCGCGCGGCTGGGGCTGGGGCGGCACATGGCGCAGCGCGAAGGACTACCAGCACTTCTCGCGCAGCGGGCGCTGAGGCGGCGCGGCGGCGTCCCCGGAACCGGTTCCGGCGGGGTGTCCGCGGCCACGGGTGGTCTGGCCAAGCCCGGCGGGCTGTGAAATACCTCCTGCGGGACATGAGGCACGAGGCACGAGGCACCCCATGAGCGACTTCGACTACGATCTCTTCGTCATCGGTGGCGGATCCGGCGGCGTCCGCGCCGCGCGCGTTGCAGCCGGAGAGACCGGCGCGAAGGTGGCTCTGGCCGAGGAAAGCCGCTACGGCGGCACTTGCGTCATCCGGGGCTGCGTGCCGAAGAAACTGATGGTCTTCGCCTCGGAATACGCCGGGATGCCCGCCGCGGCCCGCGCCAACGGCTGGGACATCCCCGACGGCACCTTCGACTGGTCGGTATTCCGGGGCAAGCTGCACGCCGAGCTCGACCGTCTCGAAGGCATCTACCGCAAGCTTCTGGCCGGGTCGGGGGTCGAGACCTTCGATGCCCGCGCGACGCTGAAGGATGCGCATACGGTGGAGCTGTCGACCGGCGAGACGAAGACCGCGAAGCATATCCTGATCGCCACCGGCGGGCGCCCGGTGCGACCGGATGCCGAGAACGCGAACCTTGGTCTGGTCTCTGACGACATCTTCGACCTGCCCGGGCTGCCGAAGTCGGTCCTGATCGTCGGCGGCGGCTATATCGCCTGCGAATTCGCCTGCATTCTCAACGGGCTGGGCGTCGAGGTCACGCAGTTCTACCGGGGCGCGCAGATCCTGCGCGGCTTTGACGACGAGGCGCGCGGCCTGATCGCCGAGCAGATGAAGGCCAGCGGCATCGACCTGCATCTGGGCACCGAGATCGTCGAGATGTGCCGCGAGGCGGATCTTGACGAAACCCGCGATGCGCCTGTCGAGGCGCGCGACTTCGCCGCCGCCGCCGAGGCACCCTCGGGGCCGGACGGGCAGCCGATCAGCGTCAAGTCCACCAGCGGCCAGCGCCGCAGCTTCGACGCGGTGTTCTTCGCCACCGGGCGGCGCCCGAATACCGACGGCCTGGGGCTGGAGGCGCTGGGGATCGAGGTCGGGCGCGACGGGGCGATCCCGGTCGACGACTACAGCCAGACCGCCGTGCCTTCGGTCTATGCCATCGGGGATGTGACCAACCGCGTGAACCTGACGCCGGTGGCGATCCGCGAGGGCATGGCCTTCGTCGAGACCGTCTTCAAGGGCAACCCGACGCCCGTGGATCACGAGCTGATCCCCTCGGCGGTCTTCACCCAGCCGGAATTCGGCAGCATCGGCCAGACCGAGGAAGAGGCCCGCGACAAGGGCCCGATCGAGGTCTATTGCACCTCCTTCAGCCCCATGCAGTCGGCCTTTGCCGAGCGCAGCGACCGGGTGCTGATGAAGCTGATCGTCTGCGCCGACACCCGCAGGGTGCTGGGCTGCCATATCGTCGCACCGGGGGCCGGAGAGATGATCCAGCTGGCCGGGATCGCCGTAAAGATGGGTGCGACAAAGGAAGACTTCGACCGGACGGTGGCGGTGCATCCGACCATGTCCGAGGAAATCGTGACCATGCGCACGCCGATGCGAAAATCGTGATACGCTTGATTTGCGCGCGGTGATGCACAGGTACAGACCATCAAGAATGAATACAGGAAGGACCGGACTTCATGGCAGGTAACAGCGGCGGCCCCTGGGGGGGCGGCGGTGGCGGAAGCCGAGGGCGGCGGCGGCGGCAACAACGGACGCCCGCCCAGTTCAGGCGGGGGCGGCGGTGGCCGCCGGCCCGAGGACAGCCAGATCCCCGAGATCGACGAGCTGATGAAGAAGGGGCAGGAACGCCTGCGCGTTCTCATGGGCGGCCGCGGCGGCGACAATGGCGCGCGCCGGAATGGCGGCGACGGCATGGGCGGCGGCGGCTTCGGCAAGGGCACCGTCATGCTGGGGCTTCTGGGCCTCGTTGCGCTCTGGGCCTATGGCAGCTTCTACACCGTACGGCCCGAAGAGCAGTCGGTTGAGCTGTTCCTTGGCGAATATTCGTCGACCGGCAACCCGGGTCTGAACTTCGCGCCCTGGCCGGTTGTGACCTACGAGGTCGTGAACGTGACCTCGGAACGCACCGAGACCATCGGCGGCGGCCGCGCCACCGACGGCGGGCTGATGCTGACCACGGACGCCAATATCGTCGACATCGATTTCCAGGTGGTCTGGAACATCTCGGACCCGGCGAAACTGCTGTTCAACATCCGCGACCCGCAGCTGACCGTTCAGGCGGCGTCTGAATCGGTCATGCGCGAGATCATCGCCGCCTCGAACCTCGCGCCGATCCTCAACCGCGACCGTGGTCTGATCGCGGACAGCGCGCGTGAGCAGATCCGAGGCGACGCTGGACGAATACGACAGCGGCATCAACATCGTCCGGGTCAACCTCGACACCGCCGATCCGCCTTCCGAGGTCATCGACGCCTTCCGCGCCGTTCAGGCCGCCGAGCAAGAGCGTGACCGGCTGGAGCGTCAGGCCGACGCCTATGCCAACCGCGTCGTCGCTGAGGCCCGCGGTCAGGCCGCGCAGGTGCGCGAAGAGGCCGAGGGTTACCGCGCCCAGCAGGTCAACGAAGCGCTGGGTCAGGCCGCCCGCTTCACCTCGGTCCAGCAGGAATACGCGCTGGCCCCCGAAGTGACGCGCCGCCGTCTCTACATCGAGACGATGGAGAAGGTGCTTGGCGACGTGGACAAGATGATCCTCGACGAATCCGTGGCCGGTGGCGGCGCGTCGGGTGGGGGTGTCGTGCCCTACCTGCCGCTCAACGAACTCCGCCGCCCGGCGGGCGGCGCAGCTGCGGAAGGAAACTGATCATGCGCAAGACAACCTATCTCCTTCCCGTGCTCGTCGTCGCCATCGTGGTCGTGCTGTCCTCGATCTTCGTGGTGGACGAGCGTGAAAAGGCGCTGGTGCTTCAGTTCGGCCAGATCAAGGCCGTCAAGGAAGAGCCGGGCTTGGCCTTCAAGATCCCGCTGATCCAGGAGGTCGTGCGCTACGACGACCGCATCCTGTCGCTGGATACCGACACCATCGAGGTCACGCCCGCCGACGACCGCCGCCTTGTGGTCGACGCCTTCGCCCGCTTCCGCATCGCCGACGTGGTGCAGTTCCGGCAGGCCGTGGGCATCGGCGGCGAGCGCACTGCAGAGGATCGCCTCTCGGGCATCCTCAACGCGCAGATCCGCGAAGTTCTGGGTGCCGATCAGGTCACCTCTGACCGGATCCTCTCCGAAGATCGCCGCGAGCTGATGAACCGCATCCGGGATCAGGCCCGGGCCGAAGCCCGCTCGCTGGGGCTGGACGTGGTGGACGTGCGCCTGAAGCAGACGAACCTGCCGTCGCAGAACCTCGACGCGACCTTCGACCGGATGCGCGCTGAACGCGAGCGTGAAGCGGCGGACGAGCGCGCGCGCGGTAACGAGGCGGCGCAGCGGGTGCGCGCCACTGGCGGATCGTACGGTGGTCGAGACCCTCTCGGAAGCCGAACGCGAAGCCAGCGTGATCCGTGGTGAGGCCGACGCCGAGCGCAACAGCATCTTCGCCAAGGCCTATGGCGCCGACCCCGAGTTCTTTGCCTTCTATCGCTCGCTTCAAGCCTATGAAACGGCCCTGCGCGGCGGCAATTCGTCGATGGTGATGACCCCGGACAGCCAGTTCTTCAACTACTTCCGGAACGAGAACGCGACCTCGGGCTTCACCGCCGCGGCCACGCGTATTCCCACCGCCGAGCCGGGGGAAGGACTGGACGGCGCAGCGCCCGAGTTCGCCGATCCCGAAGCCGTGGATGACGAAACGCCGGACACCCCGGCACCCGTCGACCCGGCGCCGGAGGCCGAAGGCGACGACACGGCGCCCGGCAACTAAGTGACCGGGACGGACATCTGGACGGGGATCGCCATGGTCCTCGTGATCGAGGGGCTGGTGTACGCACTGGCCCCTTCGCTTGTCGAACGCCTGCTGGAAGCCCTGCGGGCCCTGCCGGTCGACACAAGGCGGACCCTCGGTCTTGCCACTCTCGCGACCGGGCTGATCATGCTGTGGTTCCTGCGGGCGTGATCCCGCCGATCCCGATCCGGGCCGGATTAAGTTCCATCGGGATGCTCGGAAAACAGGTATGATCCTGACGGACAAGGGGCGGGGCCCACCCCGGCCAGTCACTCTCGCGTGAAGAATCGTAACTCTGTCTTTGGTGTTGCCGCCATGCACCTATCTCTGAAACACTGACTGACAGGAGGCAGGCGGTGGCGCGTTCAGACCGCCGGCTGGCAGACAAGGAGATTCAATTGAAACCGCAATCCCAAGCAATAATACGGGATCGGGCGACGCCGCTGCGGCTGTTCTGGCTGGGCACGCTGTCGATGATCCTGATCGTTTCGCAATCCCTGATGGCACAGGCCGGGGGTGTCCCCGAAAGCTTTGCCGACCTCGCGCAGCGGGTCAGCCCCTCGGTCGTGAACATCACCACTTCGACCGTCGTGGCGGGCCGCACCGGGCCGCAGGGCATCGTGCCCGAAGGCTCGCCCTTCGAGGATCTCTTCCGCGACTTCCGAGGAACGCGGCGGCCCCGACCGCCCGCGCCGGTCCTCGGCCCTGGGCTCTGGCTTCGTGATTTCCGAAGACGGCTACATCGTGACGAACAACCACGTCATCGAAGGCGCCGACGAGATCACCATCGAGTTCTTCTCGGGCCGCGAACTGAAGGCGGAGCTGAAGGGCACCGACCCGAACACCGACATCGCGCTTCTGAAGGTCGAATCGGACGAGCCGCTGCCCTACGTGAACTTCGGCAACTCGGACGGCGCCCGCGTGGGCGACTGGGTCATGGCCATGGGCAACCCGCTGGGGCAGGGCTTCTCGGTCTCCGCAGGCATCGTCTCGGCGCGCAACCGGGCGCTGTCGGGCACCTATGACGACTACATCCAGACCGACGCGGCGATCAACCGCGGCAACTCGGGCGGCCCGCTGTTCAACATGGAAGGCGACGTGATCGGCGTGAACACCGCGATCCTCTCGCCGACCGGCGGCTCGATCGGGATCGGCTTCTCGATGGCGTCGAACGTGGTGACCAAGGTCGTCGAGCAGCTCAAGGAATTCGGCGAGACGCGGCGCGGCTGGCTGGGTGTCCGCATCCAGGACGTGACCGAGGACGAGGCCGAGGCGCTGGGGCTCGAGGAAGCCAAGGGCGCGCTGGTCTCCGACGTGCCGGAAGGCCCCGCCATGGAGGCCGGGATGATGGCCGGTGACGTGATCCTGTCCTTCGACGGCGTCACGGTCGAGGACACGCGCCAGCTGGTGCGGGTTGTCGCCAACACCCCGGTGGGCGAGACCGTGCGGGTCGTGGTCTTCCGCGACGGCGCGACGCAGACACTGAAGGTCACGCTGGGCCGCCGCGAAGAGGCGCAGGGCGCCGTTCCCGCTGCCGCAAGCGGCGGGCCCGATTCGGAAGCCCCCAGCGAGGTCGAGGTGCTGGGCCTGACGCTGAGCCCGCTGACCGCCGAGATCCGCGGCGAGCTGGAGCTGGACGAGGACACCAAGGGCCTTGCGGTCATGGACGTCGTCCCGACCTCGCAGGCCTTCGAGAAGGGCCTGCGCGCCGGCGACCTGATTACCGAAGCCGGTCAAAGCGCCGTGACCACGGTGGCCGAGCTTCAGGACCGCATCGACGAGGCGCAGGAAGAGGGGCGCAAGTCCATCCTTCTGCTGGTCCGTCGCGGTGGCGATCCGCGCTTCGTGGCGCTGGGGCTCGACGAGGACTGAGCTTTCAGGTCAGGGAACCTCGGTTTTGGGCGGCCTTTCAGGCCGCCCTTTTTCGTTTCGGTCTCTGGCGGTTCCGGTCCGTGGTGGTTCCGGTCCGTGCTGGCGGGGGCATGCAGGGGCAGGCGGGACAGCCGCTGCGCGGCTCGTGCGAGAGGCGCTGCCTCTCGCGCTCTCCGCGGTATTTTCAGACCAAAGAAGAGGGGAAGCCTGTGCGGAGGGGCGCGTGTGCCGCGATCAGGCGGGGCGCATCCGCCGGGCCTGTTCGGCGGCGGCGGTCAGCGCCTCGGAGACGTCCTGGTGCAGGGTGCTGCGGCGCAGGCTTTCCAGACCGGCGGCGGTGGTTCCGGCGTAGTCGATCATGCCCTGCACATGTTCGGCGGCTGTGGGCGCGTCCCCGGCCAGCATATGCCCGGCGGAGAGGAACAGCTGCCGGATCGCGCGATCCGCGATCTCGGGCGGGGTGCCGACGCGGACCGCATGGGCGACCATGGCCTCGGCGAAGGCGGCGACGAAGCCCGGCACCGGGCCGGTCATGGCGGTGAAGTGATCCAGCAGCGCCTCGTCCGCCAGTTGATCGCTTTGGCCGCAGGCGCCCAGCAGGCGCTGCGCCCGGGCCAGGTCGGAGCGGGTTGCGGCGGGGGCGGCCACGAAGGGCGAATAGGCCATGCCATGGGCGGCGGCGGGGCTGGACATGGCCCGGATCACCCGTGCCGCGCCGGTCAGCCGGGTGAGATCGTCAAGCGTCGCGGCGGCCATGACCGAGAGGATCAGCGCATCGGGGGCACGCAGGCCAAGGGCCGGTGCCGCGGCGGGCGGCACACAGAGCACGATGGTGTCGCAGCGCGCGGCGAGGCTGGCCGGATCGGTGGTCACGGTGATGGCACGGGCCTGCGGCAGGTCCGGCAGGGCGCCGCTGCGGTTGGCCACGATCAGCGCCTCCGGCGCGACCGTGCCGCTGTCGATCCAGGCCCGCAGGATGGCGCTGCCCAGCATGCCCGATCCGATGAAACCGATCCTGTCGCGCATGGCGCATCTCCTTTGGGTTGCCCGGGGCCAGCGTAGGCGCGGGGCTGTGTCTGGCAAGGCGGGCGGTTCAGAGCGGATCGCGTTCCACGGCGATCAGCCCCAGGTCGCGCGCCGTTTCCACCGAGAGCCGGGCGCTTTCCAGGCCGCGCTCGGACTGGTAGCGGCGCACCGCCGCCGCGGTCGCGGCATCCATGCTGCCCGACACGGGGCCGGTGAAATAGCCGCGTGCGGTCAGCGCCCGCTGCACCGAGGACAGGAACTCTGGCGTCATCTCTTCGGGGCAGGGGGTGGCAAAGCTGATCTCGGCCCGCGGGCGCACGATGCGCGGCACCGGGGCCTTGCGATAGACCGGCGGACGCAGCACCGTGCCATCCTCGGCGATCTCGGCCTGCACGACCTGCACTTCGCCCATGACCTGTTCGTAGACCGCAGGTGTCGTTTCCCGCACGCGGCAGCTGCCGTCGGCTTCGTGTTCTGCCACCGGGGCCCCGGGCATCGGCGCGGCGCCGCCCGCCGGGGTCTCTGCCACCGGGGCGGCACAGGCGCACAGCGCGGCCAGGGCGCAGCCCGTCAGCGGGCGCGCAAGCGAAACGCGCGGGAAGAAGCGGGTGATCACTGCTCGGGCCTCTTGTCGTGCCTTGTCCGGCAGAGACTAGCCACTTTCCGAGCCTGAGGAAAGCGTCTCGTCCAGCAGCCGATCGAGCAGGGCAGAGATGTCCTCGATCTGCTCGGACACCACATGCGTCACGCCGTTCTCGCGTTGCAGGCGACCGGTGACGCGCAGCATCCGCCCGGCGATGACCGCGCGGCGAAAGCGTTCGTAGATCTTGCGCCAGACGATCACGTTGACCACGCCGGTTTCGTCTTCGAGGGTGACGAAGATCACGCCCTTCGCGGTGCCCGGGCGCTGGCGCAGGATGACGATGCCCGCCACGGCGACACGCGCGCCATTGGGCGGTTCGCCCAGCCGGGCAGCGGGAAGGCAGGAGGGCGGGTGGGGCCATGTCATGAGAACGAATATGGAACATCTCCCGTGGTCCGGCAAGGGGACAGACAGGGGCTGGCGCCCGTGCGGCTGGCCTGCGCCGGGGCGCGTGCCCCGAGCGGGGCCGGTTCCATGGCCCGCTTCCGCCGCGGCTGTCCCGGCCCGTGGCGCCCGTCGCGCCGGGGGTCATGTGGCCAGATCGCTGCGCCAGTCCGCTGTCACCGACCGTTGCACCGGAGCCTTGCGCCAGACCGCTGCACCGGATCGCTGGCCGAAAAGGGGCTTCGCCGGGCCGGGGCGGGGCGGAGCCATGGGCGCGGGCCGCGGCGCGGCTTGCCCGGATCGGGCACAGCCGTCGCGACAGGCGGCGCCGCGACGCAAAAGCCTCTGGCCCCCGGGCGCATGGCTGGCTAGGACTGTGCCGGACCAGCGAACAAGGCACCAAGGAGCGGCGCGATGGCAAAGATCACCTATATCGAGCACAACGGAACCGAGCATGTCGTCGAGGTCGCCAACGGGCTGACCGTCATGGAAGGCGCGCGCGACAACGGCATCCCCGGCATCGAGGCGGATTGCGGCGGCGCCTGCGCCTGTTCGACCTGCCACGTCTATGTCGCCCCCGACTGGGTGGAAAAGCTGCCCGCCAAGGACGACATGGAAGAGGACATGCTCGACTTTGCATTCGAGCCGGACCCGGCGCGCTCGCGGCTGACCTGCCAGCTGAAGGTCTCGGACGCGCTGGACGGGCTTGTCGTGCAATTGCCCGAGAAGCAGATCTGATGCGCCGGGCGGGGGTGGCTTTCGCGGCCCTCGCCCCGGCTCTTGTGGCCAGGCCGCTTGATGCGCAGGGGCGCTCGGTTCTGATCCGGCGCGCCGCCTGTCAGGCCTGTGACGCGCCGCGCCCAGGCCGTGCGGGGGCTTGCGGCCTGCCGAGGGCCCGCCGCCCCGGCGCCAACCGCCCTGCGGCGATCCGCGCGGCCATGGGCTGCGATTAGGCGTCGAGGGGGCTTTTCTTTCCCGGCGCGCGCGTCTACCCCTGTGCGCCATGCGGATACTATTCTTGGGCGACGTCATGGGGCGCGCCGGGCGTACCGGCATCGCGGAGCGCCTTCCGGCGCTGCGCCGTGATTGGGCGCTCGATTTCGTCATCGTCAACGGTGAGAATGCCACCAGCGGCCACGGCCTGTCCGAGGCCCATGCCAAGCTGATTTTCGAGGCCGGTGCCGATGTCGTCACGCTGGGCGACCATGCCTTCGACCAGAAGGAGATGCTGTCCTACATCGAGCGCGAGACGCGCATCGTGCGGCCTCTGAACTTTGCCAAGGCGGCGCCGGGGCGCGGGGCGGCGCTGTACAAGGACGGGCGCGGGCGCAAGGTGCTGGTGGTGCAGGCGCTGGGGCAGGTCTTCATGTCGCGCAACTACGACAGCCCCTTCTCTGCCGTCGACGAGGCGCTGAAGCGTCTGGCCGGACAGGCGCAGGCGGTGGTGGTGGACATGCACTGCGAGGCGACATCGGAAAAGATGGGCATGGGCCATTTCTGCGACGGGCGTGCCAGCCTCGTGGTCGGCACGCATACCCATATCCCCACCGCCGACGCGCAGATCCTCGACGGCGGCACCGCCTTTCAGTCGGATGCGGGCATGTGCGGCGACTACAACTCTGTCATCGGCATGGAAAAGACCGAACCCCTGCGCCGCTTTGTCATCGGCATGCCCAAGAGCCGGTTCTCTCCGACTGAGGGGGAGGCGACGCTTTGCGGCACCTTCGTCGAGACCGACGATGCCACGGGCAAGGCAAAGCGCGTCTGCATGGTGCGGCAGGGCGGACGGCTGGCGCAGCTTGGCCCCGATCTCTGAGTTTCTCTTGCAACGCCTGCGCTGCTTCGCAAAAATGCGTTCGTTTGGGGATGAGCGACAAGGTATTGTATGAACTGGATCGACTTGAGCCAGACGGCGCAGGCGTGGGTGACGATTGCGGTGGTTATCGTGATGTTCGCCCTCTTCGTGCGCGAGACCTATCCGACCGAGGTCACCGCCCTTGGCGGCATGGCCGCGCTTCTGGCGCTGGGGGTGCTGCCGCAGGATGAGGCGCTGGCGGTGCTGGCGAACCCGGCGCCCTGGACCATCGCGGCCATGTTCATCGTCATGGGGGCCCTGGTGCGGACCGGTGCGCTGGATGCCTTCACCCGGCACGCGCAGGAACAGGTGATGAAGCGCCCGAAGATGGCGCTGGGTGCGATTCTCGGCTTCGTGGTGCTGGCCTCGGCCTTCATGAACAACACACCCGTCGTCGTGGTCATGCTGCCGGTCTTCGTGCAGATTGCCAACTCGCTGGGCGTCGCGCCGTCCAAGCTGCTGATCCCGCTCAGCTATGCGGCGATCCTTGGCGGCACGACCACGCTGATCGGGACCTCGACCAACCTGCTGGTGGACGGCATCGGGCGCCAGCGCGGGCTCGAGCCCTTCTCGATCTTCGAGGTCACCCCCATGGCGCTGGTGCTGGTCGCTGTCGGCATGGCCTATCTGTATTTTGCCGGGCGCTTCCTGCTGCCCGAGCGGTCTTCGATGGCAGGGATGCTGTCGTCGGACCGCAGCCGGATGAAGTTCTTCACCGAGGCGGTGATCCCGCCGGATTCCAACCTGATCGGTCGCGAGGTGCTGGGCGTGCAGCTGTTCAAGCGCGAGGGCGTGCGGCTGATCGACGTGATCCGGGGCGACGAATCCCTGCGCCGCAACCTTGAAGGCGTAGAGCTGGAGGTCGGCGACCGCGTGGTGCTGCGCACGCAGATGACCGAGTTGCTGTCCCTGCAACGCAACAAGGAGCTGAAGCGCGTCGACCAGGTTTCCGCCAAGGAGACAACGACCGTCGAGGTGCTGATCTCTCCGGGCTGCAAGATGGTCGGGCGTTCGCTTGGTGCGCTGCGCCTGCGGCGGCGGTTCGGCGTCTACCCGCTGGCGGTGCACCGGCGGAACCAGAACATCGGGCGCCAGCTGGACGAGCTTGTGGTGCGCGTCGGCGACACGCTGCTGCTGGAAGGCAACGCCGAGGACATCAAGCGCCTCGCCGACGAGATGGACCTTGTCGATGTGGCCACACCCACTGTCCGCGCCTTCCGTCGCGGCCATGCTCCGGTGGCCCTGGGCGCGCTGGCGGCGGTGGTGATCCTCTCGGCGCTGGGTGTGGCGCCGATCCTGCCGCTGGCGGTGATCGCCGTGGCGGTGGTGCTGCTGTCGCGCTGCATCGACGCGGACGAGGCCTTTTCCTTCGTCGAGGGCCGCCTGCTGGCGCTGATCTTCGCCATGCTGGTGGTGGGCGCGGCGCTGGACAGCTCTGGCGCGGTCGAGATGATCGTCGGCGCGCTGGCGCCCTGGATGGAGACCCTGCCGCCGGTGCTGCTGGTGGCCTCGGTCTTCTTCCTGACCTCGATCCTGACCGAGGCGATCAGCAACAACGCGGTGGCGGTCGTGGTGACGCCCATCGCCATCGGGCTGGCCGCTGCCATGGGGGTCGATCCGCGCCCGCTGGTGGTGGCGGTGATGATCGCCGCTTCCTGCGCCTTCGCCACGCCGATCGGCTACCAGACCAACACGCTGGTCTATGGCCCCGGCGGCTATCGCTTCACCGACTTCCTGCGGGTCGGGCTGGGGATGAACCTTGTCATGGGCATCGTCGCCTCGCTTCTGATCCCGGTGTTTTTTCCGCTGTGACGCAGGGTTAGGGTCCGTATTCGACAAGGCTGCGCAGCCTTCTGCCGGGCGGATGCTGCGGGCCCTTGAGACCTCTGCGCCCGGATGCGTTGCAGCGATGCCGTAGCCCATGGCGGGCCGGTCGTTCGCGGCGATCCGGGGGATCGGCGACGGGCGGGCGGTTTGGATCTGGGTCTTGAGTGGCTGGTCTGGGCCGGGACCGGCCCGCAGCCCGGGCCGCCGCCGAGGATCGCACCGGTCTTGTCGCGCCGGGCCAGCGCCCCGGGCCGCGTCGCGCGGTTCCGGCGGATGCGATACTGGCGCCCCGCCACAGCCCGCCCCGGGCCCCGGTCATGGACGGCGCGGCCTTCGGCGCCACTGGCTCAAGCTTCGGAGCGGAGGCAGACGCAGGAAACGGGCAACGAAGGCGGGCTTGCCGCCGCGACGCGCCCGCGCCACGCGTCTTGGCAAGGGGGGCGTCCTCCCGTATAGAGGCGCCCATACATCACAAACCGATATGAGGCGAGTACATGGCCGGCCATTCCAAATGGGCAAACATTCAGCACCGCAAGGGCCGACAGGACAAGTTGCGCGCCAAGGTCTTTTCGAAACTGTCCAAGGAAATCACCATCGCGGCGAAGATGGGCGACCCGGATCCGGAAAAGAACCCGCGCCTGCGTCTGGCGGTGAAAGAGGCCAAGGGCCAGTCGATGCCCAAGGACAATATCGAGCGCGCCATCAAGAAGGCCATCGGCGGCGAGGGCGAGGATTACGAGGAAATCCGCTACGAGGGCTACGGCCCGAACGGCGTGGCGGTGATCGTCGAGGCAATGACCGACAACCGCAACCGGACCGCCTCGACCGTGCGCTCGACCTTCACCAAGAACGGCGGCAACCTTGGCGAGACCGGGTCCGTCGGCTTCATGTTCGAGCGCAAGGGCGAGATCGTCTATCCCGCCTCGGTGGGGGACGCGGACGACGTCATGATGGCGGCGATCGAGGCCGGGGCCGAGGACGTGGAATCCTCGGAAGAGGGCCACACGGTCTACTGTGCCGACACCGACCTGAACGAGGTGTCCTCGGCGCTTGAGACGGCCCTGGGCGAATCCGAGTCGACCAAGCTGATCTGGAAGCCGACCACCACGACGGAACTGGATCTCGACGGCATGAAGACCCTGATGAAGCTGGTCGACGCGCTGGAAGAGGACGACGACGTGCAGCGCGTCACCACCAACTTCGAGGCCTCGGACGAGGTCATGGAGCAGCTGGAAAGCCTCTGACGGGCCATCCGGTCTTTCTGGGCCGCGAGACCCGGACCGAAGCGGGCGGGGGCTGCCGCGACAGGCGGTGGCCCGGCCCATCCGGGTGCCGGGCCGGGGACGTGCGCGACCTCGACAAGGGCGGCCCCGGGGCCCCTAGGGGCCGTCCGGTCCCGCCTGTTGCACCAATCCGCGCTTCGCGGCCCGCACCATGGCCCGTGTCAGGGGCCGTAGCGCGGGGGCGACGAGGCTGCGCAACTGCCAGTACAGCGGCACGTCGAAGGGGCGGTCGGGCGCCATGTCGCGCAGGCGGCCCGCCGTGATCTCTGCATCCACCAGCGGCGCCGGGTTCAGGCCCCAGCCCAGCCCCAGTTTCGCCGCCGTGACGAAGCCGTGGGTCGAGGGCAGCAGATGCGCGGGCGGCGACAGCGGCTGCCCGGTGAGCGCGGTGATCCAGGCCCGCTGGTGGCGGTCGTGCCCCGAGAAATCCAGCATGGGCGCCTGCGCCAGCGCCGTGGCGTCGAGGCCCCGCGCGAAGTGCCTGTCGTGGAAGGCGGGGGCGCAGGTGGCCCGGTAGCGCATCGCGCCCAATGCGATCACGTCGCAGCCCTGAACCGGGTTTGCCTGCGTGGTGACGACGGCAGAGACCTCGCCGCGCCGCAGCCGCTCCGCCGAGATGGATTCGTCCTCGACCACGATCTCGTACAGCAGGTCTGCGTCCGCCAGCGCGGGCAGGGCCCATGTATCCAGCGAATCGGCATTCAGCACGATGCGGACGCGGGCGGCGGCGCGGGCCTGGTGCAGCTCATCCGCAAGCGCCGCATCCAGCAGCGCCTGCTCGCGGGCATGCCGGGCCAGGCGGGCGCCAAGCGCGGTGGCCTTGGCGGGGCTGGTGCGGATCACCAGCGGCGTCCCGGTGCGGTCCTCCAGCGCGCGGATGCGCTGCGAGATTGCCGAGGGGGTGACACCAAGCGCGGCGGCGGCTTCCTCGAAGCTGCCAAGACGCAGGACCGCCTCGAGGGCGGCAAGCTGGGCGGGGTCGAGGCGCATCCTTAGCTGTCCTTATGCAGATGCAGGCAGATTAACTTGGCTTACCCCTGGTGTCACCGTAGTCCGGTCCGAAAGAGGGAGAGAGCGGTGATGCAGAGTGTCTTCGCGGGCTACGCGCTGGGGCTGAGCCTGATCGTGGCGATCGGATCGCAGAACGCCTTTGTCCTGCGGCAGGGGCTGCGCGGCGAACATGTGCTGCCGGTGGTCCTGGTCTGCGCCCTGAGCGACGCGCTTCTGATCGCGGGCGGCGTGGCCGGCATGGGTGCGCTGGTGCGCGCGGCGCCCTGGCTGGAGGGCGCGATGCGGCTGGCGGGGGCGGCCTTCCTGATCGCCTACGGGCTGCGCAGCCTGTGGTCGGCCTGGCGCGGCGGCGCGGCGATGACGGCGGGCAGGGGGTGGGCAGCCTGCGGGCGGCGCTTCTGACCTGCCTCGCCCTGACCTGGCTGAACCCGCATGTCTACCTCGACACGGTGCTGCTGCTGGGCGCGGTCTCGGGCGAGGCCGCCTGGCCCCTGGGTTTCGGCATCGGGGCGGTTACAGCCTCGTTCAGCTTCTTCTTCGCACTGGGCTTCGGCGCGCGGTTGCTGGCGCCGGTCTTTGAGCGTCCGGGGGCGTGGCGCGTGCTGGACGCGGGCATCGGAGTGACCATGTGGCTGATCGCGGCGGGGCTGCTCTTGGGGTGAGGCCGGTTTCTTAGAAAGAAACCGCCACGAATTCTTTGCAAGAATTCGGCGCCCCCGCCGCTTGCGCCTGCCCGGATATCCGCTAAGCCTGAGGCCCATGGACATGACGGCGCGCCCGGCGCAGGGCATCTTCTGGATGGCGGTCACGGGGCTGTGCTTCGTTGCTGTCACGGCTTTGGTGAAGCTCCTGGGCGAGCGCATCCCCGCCGCCGAATCCGCCTTCCTGCGCTACCTTTTGGGCCTCGTCTTCCTGCTGCCCATGGCGCGCAGCCTGTCCCGCCTGCGGCTGTCGGGGCGGCAGTGGCAGCTGTTCGGCCTGCGTGGCCTGTTGCATACGGCGGGCGTGGTGCTGTGGTTCTTCGCCATGACGCGCCTGCCCATCGCCGAGGTCACGGCGATGAACTACCTCAACCCGGTCTATGTGACGATCCTCGCGGTGTTCTTCCCGGGCGAGACGCTGGCCTTTCGCCGCATCCTTGCCATTGTCGCGGCGCTGCTCGGCGCCTTGCTGATCCTGCGGCCCGGGTTCCGCGAGCTCGACCCCGGCCACATCGCCATGCTGGGCACGGCGCTGTTCTTCGCCGGCTCCTACCTGCTGGCCAAGATCCTCTCGGGGCAGGTCAGCGCCGCCGTGGTCGTGGCGCTTCTGTCGATCACGGTGACCGTCGGGCTGGCGCCGCTGGCGCTGGCGGTCTGGGTCTGGCCGACCGGCTGGGAGCTGCTGGTGCTGTTTGGCGTGGCCAGTTTCGCGACCGCCGGGCATTACACCATGACGCTGGCCTTCGCTGCCGCCCCGGTGTCGGTGACGCAGCCGGTCACCTTCCTGCAACTGGTCTGGTCGGTGCTGGTGGGCTGGGTCTTCTTCGCCGAGCCGCCGGATTTCTGGGTGATCGGGGGCGGCTCGCTGATTGTCGGCGCCGTGGTCTTCATCACCTGGCGCGAGGCGCGGTTGAAGAAAGCCGTGACCCCGGCGGTGCCGGAAACGAAGCTCTGATTTCGCCCGGCATTGTCCGCGCCTCGTGAAAAATCCCCGGTGGCGCCCAAGCGGCGCCGCATTTGGCGGGCATTCATTGACCCAACGGAAGTCAGAGTGCGACGCAGGAGGGACGGATGTTTACGGAAAGCACAGTGACCGGGGATATGAGGGAGGTGGAAAGCTTCCTGCTGGCCGAGCGGCAGAAGGTGCTGTCGGAGGCGGAGTGGCGGTTCCGGATGCGGGGCTACGGCTACAACCTGCGCCGGACCGAGGGTGGCGTCGAAGTGGCGCGCCTGCCGAAGAACGAGGTCCTGGGCGTCTTTTCCATCTGAGGCCGGGCCCGGCGGGGTCCGGATCGGCCCGTCGGAAAGGCGGGCAGGGCACCCGGGTCATGGGCCGGATGCCATGGCCAGGGGGCGGGGTCGCCCGAGGGCCCGGCTGGCAAGCGGGGGACCGGTTGCACAAGCTGGCCTCACCGAGGATCTGTCAGGGATCGAGGCTGCACCACACGCCAAGAGGGGATAAACCCTTCGCGGGTCGCTTATGGGCGCGACAGGCTCTGCTCCAAGCCTGATCCGACAGCGGAGCGCGCCGTTTTCGCCGGGCCGGACCGATGCGCCCGTGCCGCTGCCTCGGGGGCCGTTTGCCCGGCAGACAGATGGCGGTGACAGACTGGTGATTTTGATTGACGCACCAGTCAATAAACGGCAGTTTGCCGTCATGCCCAAGATTGGACAGGAACCTCTTCGCAGGGCGGCCCTTATGGAAGCCGCCGTGGCCGAGATCGGCGAGGCCGGGACGCTTGATGTCACGGTCGGCCAGATCGCGCGCCGTGCCGGCATGTCCAGCGCGCTGGCCCATCACTACTTTGGCGGCAAGGCGCAGATCTTCCTGGCCGCGATGCGGCACGTGCTGACCGAATACGGGCAAGAGGTGCGGCGCGCCCGGCCGGGGCCGAAGAGGGCCGGCGGCTGGAGGCGATCATCGACGCGAGCTTTGCAGAAAGCTGTTTCCGGCCCGCGACGGTTTCGGCCTGGCTGACCTTCTACGTGCTCTCGCTCAGCGATCTGGAAGCGGCGCGGCTGCTGCGGATCTACCAGCGGCGGCTGCGGTCGAACCTCGTGGATGCGTTGCGCGGGCGCACCGACCGGCCCGGGCCGGTGGCCGAGCATCTGGGCGCCCTGATCGACGGTGTCTACCTGCGCGCGGCGCTCTCGGGGCGGGGCGTTGGAGGGGGCGCGGAAGAGGTGCTGGCCAGCGCCTATGCGATGATGGGGACGCGATGAGCCAGCCGAATATCCTGATCCTGATGGTCGACCAGCTGAACGGGACGCTGTTCCCGGACGGCCCCGCCGACTGGCTGCACGCGCCGAACCTGAAGGCGCTGGCGGCGCGGGCGACGCGCTTCGCCAATGCCTACACGGCCTCGCCGCTGTGCGCGCCGGGGCGGGCCTCTTTCATGTCGGGGCAACTGCCCAGCGTCAGCCGGGTCTACGACAATGCCGCCGAGTTCGCCTCGGACATTCCCACCTATGCGCATCACCTGCGCCGGGCGGGCTACCAGACGGCGCTCTCGGGCAAGATGCATTTCGTCGGCCCCGACCAGCTGCACGGCTTCGAGGAGCGGCTGACCACCGACATCTACCCCGCCGATTTCGGCTGGACACCGGACTATCGCAAGCCCGGCGAGCGGATCGACTGGTGGTACCACAATATGGGCTCGGTGACGGGCGCGGGTGTGGCCGAGATCTCGAACCAGATGGAATACGACGACGAGGTCGCGCATCACGCCAGGATGAAGCTCTATGACCTCGCGCGGGGTCTGGATGCGCGGCCCTGGTGCCTGACCGTGTCCTTCACCCACCCCCACGACCCCTATGTGGCGCGGAAGAAATACTGGGATCTTTACGAGGATTGCGCGCATCTGCTGCCGCAGGTTCCGGCCATGGCCTACGAGGATCACGACCCGCATGCGCAGCGGATCTTCGATGCCAACGACTGGCGCAACTTCGATATCACCGAAGAGGATATCCAGCGGTCGCGGCGCGCTTACTTCGCCAATATCTCGTATCTCGACGACCACATCGGCACGCTCTTGCAGACGCTCGAGGACACCCGGCAGGAGGCCGTCGTGGTTTTCGTCAGCGACCACGGCGACATGCTGGGCGAGCGCGGGCTGTGGTTCAAGATGTGCTTCTACGAGGGTTCGGCCCGGGTGCCCATGATGATCGCCACGCCCGGCGGGCAGGGGGGCGGGTGACCGACCCGGTGTCCAACATCGACATCTGCCCGACGCTTTGTGCGCTGGCGGGCGTGGACATGTCCGAGGTCATGCCATGGACCGAGGGCGAGTCGCTGGTGCCCCTGATGTACGGCGCCGCGCGCAAGACGCCGGTGGCGATGGAATACGCGGCAGAGGCCAGCTACTCGCCGCTGGTCTGCCTGCGCGAGGGCCGGTGGAAATACACCAACTGCGCGCTGGACCCGGAGCAATTGTTCGACCTCGAGGCCGATCCGCACGAGCTGGAGAACCGTGCCGATGACCCGGCGGCGAAATCGGTGCTGGAAGGGTTCCGCGTCAAGGCCGCCGCGCGCTGGGACCTGGAGCGCTTCGACGCCGAGGTGCGGCAAAGCCAGGCCCGGCGCTGGGTGGTCTACGAGGCGCTCCGGCAGGGCGGCTATTACCCGTGGGATTTCCAACCCCTGCGCGCGGCCTCGGAACGCTACATGCGCAACCACATGGACCTGAACGTGCTGGAAGAGAACAAACGGTTCCCGCGCGGCGAATGACCGGGCGCGCCTGCGGCCTCGTCTTCGTAGGCCGCCCGCCCACCCACCCCGTCCTCCGAAGACGAGGCCCCTTCGGGGCGGTCCGGGGGCTTTGACCTCGAGGTTTTGCAATGGCCTATGACACGCAACCCAAAGCCAGCCACTTCATCGACGGCGCCTATGTCGAGGACAGCGCCGGAGAGCAAATCGAGGTGATCCACCCCGCCACCGGCGCGGTGATCGCCCGCCTGCACGCGGCGACCCCGGCGGTGATCGAGCAGGCGGTGACCTCGGCGCTGCGGGCGCAGGCGGACTGGGCGCGCGTGCCGGGCACGGAGCGGGGCCGCATCCTGCGCCGCGCCGCCGACCTGATGCGCGATCGCAACCGCGACTTGTCGGTGCTGGAAACCCGGGACACCGGCAAGCCGCTGCAGGAAACGCTGGTGGCCGATGCCACCTCGGGCGCCGACGCGCTGGAATACTTCGGCGGGCTGGCGGCGAGCCTGACCGGCGAACACGTCCAGCTGGGCGAGAACTGGGGCTATACCGTGCGCGAGCCGCTGGGGCTGTGCGTCGGCATCGGGGCGTGGAATTACCCGACCCAGATCGCCTGCTGGAAGGGCGCGCCGGCGCTGGCCTGCGGCAATGCGATGATCTTCAAACCCTCCGAGGTGACGCCGCTCTGTGCCCTGAAGGTGGCCGAGATCCTGCACGAGGCGGGCCTGCCCGCCGGGCTCTACAACGTGGTGCAGGGGGCGGGCGCCGTGGGCGGCGCGCTGGTCACCGACCCGCGGGTCGAGAAGGTCTCGCTGACCGGCTCGGTGCCGACGGGGCGGCGGGTCTACGCAGCCGCCGCCGAGGGCATCAAGCATGTCACGATGGAACTGGGCGGCAAATCGCCCCTGCTGGTCTTCGACGATGCGGATGTGGAAAACGCCGTCGGCGGCGCGATCCTCGGCAACTTCTATTCCTCCGGGCAGGTCTGCTCGAACGGCACCCGGGTCTTCGTGCAGACGGGTATCAAGGAGCGCTTCCTGACGCGCCTCGCCGAACGGCTGAAGGGCGCGATCCTCGGCGACCCGATGGATGAGGCCACGAACTTCGGCCCGCTGGTCTCGCAGGCGCAGCGCGAGAAGGTCATGGGTTACATCGCCGAGGGCCGGGCCGAGGGCGCCCGCCTCGTGACCGGCGGCGCGGCCCCAGATGGCCCCGGCTTCTTTGTCGAACCCACGGTCTTCGCCGATGTCACCGACACCATGACCATCGCGCAGGAGGAAATCTTCGGCCCGGTCATGGCGGTGCTCGACTTCGAGACCGAGGACGAGGTCATCGCCCGCGCCAATGCCACCGACTTCGGCCTCTCCGCCGGGGTTTTCACGACGGATTTCGCCCGCGCGCACCGGGTCATCGGCCAGCTGCAGGCCGGGTCCTGCTTCATCAACTCCTACAACGACGCGCCGGTCGAACTGCCCTTCGGCGGCGCCAAACGCTCCGGCGTGGGGCGCGAGAACGCAAGGGCCGCGATCGAGCACTACAGCCAGCTCAAAAGCGTCTACGTGCGCATGGGCGACGTCGAGGCACCCTTCTGATGGCCGCCCCCTCCGCACCCCCACGCCGCACGACCCGGCCCCCGCTCACCCCAGCGCGTCCCGGGCCCGAAATGAGGCGCACCCCGCGTTTCTTCTGTCCGGAAATATCCCCGCCGGAGGCATCTGCCGCCAGCCACGGACGCAGCATCCGACCCGTGCGGGGCGCCCATGACCCGGCCCGACTACATCGTCATCGGCGCGGGCAGCGCGGGCTGTGCCATGGCCTACCGGCTGGCCGAGGCCGGGCGCTCGGTGCTGGTGATCGAACACGGCGGCTCCGACCGGGGGCCCTTCATCAATATGCCCGGCGCGCTCAGCTACCCGATGAACATGCGGCGCTACGACTGGGGCTTCCAGACCGAACCGGAACCGCATCTGGGCAACCGCCGCCTTGCCTGTCCGCGCGGCAAGGTGCTGGGCGGGTCGTCCTCGATCAATGGCATGATCTACGTGCGCGGCCATGCCCGCGACTACGACCACTGGCGCGACGAGGGCTGCGCGGGCTGGGGCTTTGCCGATGTGCTGCCCTATTTCAAGCGCATGGAGGACTGGTACGACGGCGGTCATGGCGGCGATCCGGCGTGGCGCGGGCAGGGAGGGCCCTTGCACGTGACGCGCGGGGCGCGGGACAATCCCCTGACGCGGGCCTTCGTCGAGGCGGGCAGGCAGGCCGGCTACCCGATCACCGGCGACTACAACGGGCACCGGCAAGAGGGCTTCGGCCCCTTCGACATGACCGTCTGGAAAGGCGAACGCTGGTCGGCGGCCAAGGCCTACCTGCGCCCGGCGCAGGCCATGGGGGCAGAGGTCACGCGCGCCTTCGCCCGCCGTCTCGTCATCGAAGAGGGCCGCGCCGTGGGGGTCGAGGTCGCGCGCGGCGACCGGGTCGAGGTCATCCGCGCCGCCCGCGAGGTCATCGTCAGTGCCAGCGCGATCAACTCGCCCAAGCTGCTGATGCTCTCGGGCATCGGTCCGGCGGCGCATCTGGCAGAGCATGGCATCGCGGTGGTCGCGGACCGGCCCGGGGTGGGGCAGAACCTTCAGGACCACCTTGAACTTTACGTCCAGATGGCCGCGACTCAGCCCGTCAGCCTCGCGAAATACTGGAACCTTGCGGGCAAGGCACTGGGTCGGGGCGCAGTGGCTTCTGGCGCGGAAGGGGCCGGGGGCCTCGAACCAGTTCGAAAGCGCGGGTTTCATCCGGTCGCGCGCCGGGATCGACTACCCGGACCTGCAATACCACTTCCTGCCGATCGCGGTCCGCTACGATGGCCGGGTCGCGCCCGAGGGCCACGGCTTTCAGGCGCATGTGGGGCCGATGCGCTCGCCCTCGCGGGGGTCGGTCACGCTGCGGTCCGCTGAGGCGGGCGCCGACCCGCGCATCCTCTTCAACTACATGTCCGAGGCGCAGGACTGGCAGGATTTCCGCACCGCGATCCGCCTGACGCGCGAGATCTTCGCCCAGCCCGCCTTCGCTCCCTATCGCGGCAAGGAGTTGCAGCCGGGCGCCGAGGCGCAGTCGGACGAGGCGCTGGATGCGGTGATCCGCGAACACGCCGAAAGCGCCTATCACCCCTGCGGCACCTGCCGGATGGGGGCTGTGGACGATCCGCGCTCGGTCGTCGATCCCGAGGGTCGGGTGATCGGCGTCGAGGGGCTGCGCGTGGCCGACAGTTCGCTGTTCCCGCGCATCACCAACGGCAACCTCAACGCGCCCTCGATCATGGTGGGCGAGAAGATCGCCGACCATGTTCTGGGCCGCCGCCTGCCGCCCGACAACGCAGAGCCCTGGCTGCATCCCGCATGGCAGACGGCACAGCGGTAAGGGCTGCGGGCTAGCTGTCATTGCCCTGTCATGCCGGGTTGAAGAGATCGCGGCGGGCAGGGCCGGGCGGTGTTCCTCTGCCGGGTCTTCGGTGCTTGCCGGTCGAGGCCCGAGGCAGAAAGCGCCGCGCCTCGGGGGTGACCGGACGGGTGTGGCGCGCGCCGGTTGCGTCTCTTTTCCGTCGCGCGATGGGCGCGCGTGCGCCCGCATGGCTGCGGGTTTGATGCGGGTCAAGGTGCGGCGTCCCGGGCTCTGTCAGGGTGCCTTCGACAGAGGAACCAAAGGAGACCCGCAATGTCGCATGTGCCGCATGAACTGGCCGAGGAATTCCCCGAGCACGCCGCCCGGATGAGCGCCCTGAAGCAGACCGATGCGCATTTCGCGCGGCTGTCCGAGACGTATCACGCGGTCAACCGCCGCATCCACCGCGCCGAAACCCGGGTCGAGCCGATGGACGATCTCGCCGAAGAGGCCCTGCGGAAAGAGCGGGCCGGGCTGAAGGACCAGCTTTATGCGCTGCTGAAGGCCTGAGGCCGCGTCTGGCGGCTGCGCGCCCCGTGCCCCTCTTCTGCCGGAGAGGGCCATCGGCCCATCCGCTAGCCATGCCCCTAGTCCAGCGCGGCCTCCACCGCGCCGGTGACGGCGGATGACAGGGGCCGCGTCGTCGCGCCCCATGTCGCAAGCACCGCGCCGTCGGGGCCGATGAGGATCTTGTTGAAATTCCACGCGGGTTCGAAGCCTTCGGTCTGCCGGACCCAGGCGTAGAAGGGATGCGCCTCGCTGCCCCGGACATGGGTGATATCGGTCATCGGCAGGGTCAGGCCGAAGGTCGTCTCGCAGTAGTCCTTCACCGCCTCGGCACTGTCGAGTTCCTGCCGGAAATCGTCCGAGGGCACCGCAAGGACCACAAGGCCCCGGTCGCGATACCTGTCATAAAGCGTCTGCAACCCATCGTATTGCGGAGTGAAACCGCAGCGCGAGGCGGTGTTGACCACCAGCACCGGCTGGCCCTGCCACTCTGCGAGGTCCAGCGTGCCGCCGTCGATGCTGGTGAAGGTAAAGGGTTCCGCGGCCTGGATCGCGGTGGCCAGCGGAAGGGTAAGAAGCAGGATGCGCAGCATGGATCGGACCTTTCTTTGAGACGGATACGTGGCATTCTGCGTTTTGGTTTCAAAGTGTCGTATGGTGACGGAAAAGGAGGGTTTGGCCATGGCAGGCGGATGGAGCCGCGACGGCGCGGTCAGCGAACAGATCGAGGCCTCGATTGCCGAGGAGCTGGAGCGCATGAAGGCGCGCAGGGGGCCTTCGGGCGAAAGCTTCCGCGAATGCGCCGAATGCGGCGAGGAAATCCCCGAGAAGCGGCGTGTGGCGCTGCCGGGGGTAAAGCTATGCGTCGACTGCGCCTCCGAGCGTGACGGGGTGTTCCGCGCGAAGGCGGGCTTCAATCGGCGCGGATCGAAGGACAGCCAGCTGAAGTAAGGCCTTGCGCGGGGGCGCGCAGGGGCGCCTGTCTGGCCCGTTCAGGCCTTCGGGGTGCTGGCCCCTGCGGCGCAGGGGCAGGCCCCCATGGCGTTGACAGGCCGCTGCGGATTTGATCCTTGGCCCGAGACGCCCGGGGCCGGAGTGCCGCCCCGCCTCCCTGATCGAAGAAGTGCCATGCCCCACCCGGATCAACCCAGAACGACGCTAGGGCGCAGGCTTGCCGCCGGTGTGCCGCAGAAGGTCTTGCGCGACGTCTGGAACCGGGCGCGCTTTGGTCCGGGGGCGCCGCGCAGCGACGAGCGGATCTACGTGGCGCCCTGCGATGTGCGCTATATCCATGTGACGGACGGCACCGTGGGCAAGTCCATGTTCCGGCGCAGGCACAGCGGCATGGTGCGCGGCGGGGATTGGGATCTGTCGCGCGCACCGCTGCCCGAAACGCGGGCGGCCCGGGTCATCCACGATCACTTTGTCCGGGGGATGAGCTGGGCGGAAACCGGGATCGTGGACTATCATCTGGAAAAGATCGCCGAGAAGGGGATTTCCGAGGGCGCCCGCACGCTGGAAGAGATCATGGCCCGCTACGAGGATCTCGACCGGGTCTATGAAGAGGCGCAGAGGACCGGCAGGCTGCGCCCGCGCAGCGAATTGCCCGGACACCTGCGGCGCGAATACGACGGCATCTATGTCCACATCGCCCGGGACGGCGAGGTGCTGCGCTCTGGCGGCGGGCGCAACCGCTTTGCCATTGCCCGGGTGCTGGGGCTGCCGAAGATCCCGGCGCAACTGGGCATCATCCACCCCGAGGCGGTGCGCGCCGGTGTCCTGAGGCGGCTGCGTCAGGAATAAGCGGTGTCGGGGGCCCCTTGCCCCGGTTTGGGATATTGACGGTACGGACCCGATGAGGCGTGATGCCTGTAAAGCCGGAGGACCGGCGCGGCGTAACCTGCGGTTCGAGCGAGGCGGCGCAGATGCCCGGAGCCCCTTTCGGCCCTGACGGGGAGGTGCGGAATGGCGCGGCGGTTCGACTGTATCGCCTTGGTGATTTCAGCGGTCGCTTCCCCGGGCGGGGCCGAGGAACTGGGCGTGATGACCGCACGGCTGGACGGCGTCCCGCATGAATGGCGCATCCATGCCCTCGACAGGCCGGGCGGGCGGATCGTCACGGCAGGGTTTCGGCAGAGCCAATGGCTCGCCGAGTTGCAGATCCAGGGCTATGACGCGCCGCGGTTCGCGGGCGCCGACGGTATGGCGGTCACGGTCCGCTTCGCCGGCTGGTACAGTCCCGGGGCAGAGCCGCTTTCGGTCGATATCCTGCATACACCCGAGGGGCTGGGCGGGCCGTACTGGACCAGCGTGGGGGCGTCCCGTCCGGCGCAGGTCGAGATTGTCCGCTTCGATATCCACGGCAGCATGGGCGAGGTCGAACTGGCTTTTACGGGTGAGCTTTGCCGCAAGCCAAGCCTGTCCTCGGCGGTCGACCCCGCCACCTGTGTCGAGATTCTGGGCGTGGTCGAGACGCGGCTGGCGATGGAGTAGGGGGCAGAGGCAGGAGTGACCGGGGGCGGTCCGGACCCTACGCAAAGAACAGGCCGGAACGAAGAAGACGAAGTCCCGATCCCGGCCTTGGTGAACGCGGGTGCGGCGCCATTTGGCGTCAAGCCTGAACCGGGCCGCGGTCTCGGAAAGATATGTGTCGAGCCACTCGGGAAAGTCGGGGTGGTCGGGGTCGATCTCTCGTAGACCAGCAGCCAGAAGGTCGCTTTCCCGGGTGAGGAGCGGCCCCTCCTGCCCGGGGCTGTGCTTCTTATGCCTCTCGGCGTACCCGGGCGTGTCGAGTTCCGCTGTCAGGAAACCGGCGGATACGAATTCGAGCTCTCCCTCCACCTCCAGCACCGCGAGGCGACGGGTGTACTTCACGATATTGTAGTAGCGCGGGGAGCGTCTGACACGCTCCGCCGCTTCGAGGATCCGCGCAAGGGTGAGCGGGCTGCTCACTCCTCCATGGCTTCCAGCTGGTCGATGAAGCCTTCGATCATCGACAGGCCCTTGTCCCAGAAGGTCGGGTCGGTCGCGTCCAGCCCGAAGGGTTCCAGAAGCGCCTTGTGGTGCTTCGACCCGCCCGCCTTCAGCATGTCGAAGTACTTGTCCTGAAAGCCTTCGGGGCTTTCCTGATAGGCGGCGTAGAGGGCGTTCACCAAACCGTCGCCGAAGGCATAGGCGTAGACGTAGAAGGGCGAGTGCACGAAGTGCGGGATATAGGCCCAGAAGGTCTCGTAGCCTTCCATGAAGTCGAAGGCCTCGCCCAGGCTTTCCGCCTGCACCGACATCCACAGCGCGTTGATGTCGTCGGGCGTCAGCTCGCCGCCTCGCCGGGCGTCGTGCAGCTTGCACTCGAAGTCGTAGAAGGCGATCTGGCGCACGACCGTGTTGATCATGTCCTCGACCTTGCCCGCCAGAAGGACCTTGCGCTCCTTGTCGTCCTTGGCGTTCTCCAGCATGCGCTGGAAGGTCAGCATCTCGCCGAAAACGCTCGCCGTCTCGGCCAGCGTCAGCGGGGTGGAGGACAGCATCTCGCCCTGACCGGCGGCCAGCACCTGGTGGACGCCGTGGCCCAGCTCATGCGCCAGCGTCATCACGTCGCGCGGTTTGCCGAGATAGTTCAGCATCACGTAGGGGTGCACGTCGGTGACCGTGGGGTGGGCGAAGGCGCCGGGGGCCTTGCCGGGCTTCACCGGGGCGTCGATCCAGCCCTTGTCGAAGAAGGGCTGGGCCAGCTCGCCCATGCGCGGGTCGAAGGCGGAATAGGCGTTCATCACCGTCTCGCGGGCCTCGTCCCAGGACACCGTGCGGGTGACTTCCATCGGCAGCGGCGCGTTGCGGTCCCAGACCTGCATGCGGTCGAGACCCAGCCACTTGCGCTTCAGCTCGTAGTAGCGGTGCGAGAGGCGCGGGTAGGCCTTGACCACCGCGTTGCGCAGGGCCTCGACGACCTCGGGTTCCACGTCGTTGGACAGGTGGCGGCCCATCTGCGGCGAGGGCATGCCGCGCCAGCGGTCCAGCACTTCCTTCTCTTTCGCCTGCGTGTTGTGGACGCGGGCGAAGGTGCGGATGTTGGCGGCAAAGACGCGGGCCAGTTCGCGCGCGGCGGCCTCGCGCTTGCTACGGTCCTGCTCTGTCAGGAAGTTCAGCGTCGACTCGATGTTCAGCTCTTCGCCGTCGACCTCGAAGGTCAGCCCGGCGATGGTCTCGTCGAACAGCCGCTCCCATGCGTCACCGACGACGCCGAGGTCGTGCAGGAACTTCTCCAGCTCGTCGGACAGCTGGTAGGGCTTCATCGCGCGCTGGCGGTCGAAGGCGGGCTTGTAGCGGGCCAGCTCGTCATTGGCGGCGAAGAGGTCGGCGTAGTGGTCTTCGGGCAGGCGGTTGATCTCCAGCGAGAAGAAGACCAGCGGCGTGGTGTAATTGGTGATCTTTTCCTGGCAGTCGGAGAGGAACTTGGCGCGCTCGGCATCCATGGTCATCTGGTAATAGCGCAGGCCCGCGAAGGACATGATGCGGCCCGCGATGGCACCGATCTTCTCGTTGCGCTGCACCAGCGTCAGGAATTCGCCCGCGCTCAGGCTGTCCAGCTTGCCCTCGTAGTCGGCGGCGAAGCTGCGGCAGGCGTCTTCGAGCCAGTCGAGATCGCGCTTCAGTTCCGGCGCGTCGGGCGCGGTGTAGAGGTCGCTCAGGTCCCATTCCGGCAGGTCGCCGAGGTTCTTGCCCCCGGCAGAGGCATTGGCGTCGCGGGTGAGGGTCGGAGTATAGCGCATGTCGGCCTCTTTCTGTCGTTTCCCCTGACATAGGGGCCGCAGGGCGGGCAGGGCAAGCGCGGGGCCGATACTTTTGGCCCGGTTCCCGCAGAAAGAGGGGGGCGTGCGGCGCCGGGTGGGCGTGGCCCCGGCGCGCAAGGCCGCCCTGTCGGACGCGCCGCTTGCCCCGGGATGGATGGCCCGGGGCCTCGCGCCTTCCGGCTCTGCCCCGTGAGACCGGACAGGCTGGGCCAGGCAAGGCGTCAGGTCTGCGGCAGAAGGCCGACGGTCCCGCCAGCGCCCCGGAACGGTCCCCGCAGGCGCGCCGTGGCAGAGCGGGCGGCCTGGCCGTCGTGCCCTGTCAGAAGCGGTGGGCCAGCGTCAGGTGCCAGGCTGCGCCCGCCGCATCGCCATCGGTGCCCGCGACGATCACGCTGGTCCGGGGCCGAAAGCGGTACTCTCCCGCCAGCCCCAGGCGTCGTCCCCGCCGCCGCGCACGGTCTCTCCGAAGGCCATGAGGCTCAGGGCCTCCGTCGCGGTCCAGGTCATGTCGAAGGCCAGCGCGTCGTCGCGGTCGTTGCCGTCGGGCGACAGCAGCGTCAGGCCGGCCTCGACCTGCGGTCCAAGCGCGACCCGCGCGCCCAGCTTGGCATCCACCCGGTCGGGCCCGCCGTGTTCCCAGACGCCCTCGACCGCCGCGGCGATCTGCCAGCCCGTGCCCTGATAGGAGGCCGCGACAGAGGCCGCGTCGAAGCCGCCCTTGTCGTCCTTGTGGGCCGAGACCATCCAGCGCAGCGCGCCCTCTGTGCCCTGCGCCGAGATGCCGAAGGGCACGGCGGTCGCCCGCATCGCCTCGACCGTGGCATGGGATCGCGCGTATTCGATCCGCTCGTAGGCAAGGAAGGGCGCCGCGCGCTCGAAGACCGAGGGCAGGACGCTGTCATAGGCGGGCCGCACCACGCCGATCCGGAAACGGTCGTCCCAGGCGAAGGCGGCATAGGTTTCATGCGGGCGCTTGCCCTCCAGCACCACCATGTAGGTGCCCGCCTCGAAGCTCAGCGGGATCCGGCGCGACAGCGGCACCGTCAGGGTGACATCGACCATGCCCACGCCCCGCGTGCCCTCGGTGCCGGTGGCCCCAAGGCCCACGGTGCCGTCGAAGGAAAGCCCCTGCGCAAGGGCGGGGACGGGGGCCAGGAGGGCAAGCAGAAGTGAGGGCAGGCGGCGGGTCATGGTGGTCCGGTCTTTCGTAAGTGCGGACGACAGGGTTTCATGCAGCCGCAGCATTGCCTAGCCCGAAAAACCGGACAGCGCGCAGATGGCGCGGGGCTGTGGCAGGAAGGCGCTCAGGCGTATTGCCTCAGGATCTGGCGCAGGTCGTCCAGCGTATTGGCCTCGTCCACCGCCTTGTCGTGACGCCAGCGCGCCATGCGGGGAAAGCGCAGCGCGATGCCGGACTTGTGGCGCGGGCTTTCGTGGATGCCCTCGAAGGCGATCTCGAAGACATGCTCTGGCTTGACCTGCCGCACCGGGCCGAAGCGTTGCAGCGTGTTGCGCCGCACCCATGCGGTGATCCGGGCGAATTCCTCGTCGGTCAGGCCGGAATATGCCTTGGTGAAGGGCACCAGCCCGTTGCCGTCGCGCACCGCGAAGGTGAAGTCGGTGAACAGGGTGGCGCGCCGCCCCGATCCCTGCTGCGCATAGATCAGCACCGCGTCCACGGTCAGCGGGTCCAGCTTCCACTTCCACCAGTCGCCCTTCTTGCGGCCCGACAGGTAGGGCGAGTCCCTGCGCTTCAGCATCAGGCCCTCGGCGCGCTGGGCGCGGGCGGTCGCGCGGGTCGCCGCCGGGGCCTGCCAGTCGTCGAAGACAAGAGCCGGGGACAGGCGAATGGGCGCGTCCTCGGGCAGCGGCGCCAGCAGCGCCTGCAGATACGCGCGCCGCTCTGCCATGGGTCGGTCGCGCAGGTCGCGGCCCCGGTGTTCCAGCAGGTCATAGGCCAGCAGGACCACGGGCGCCTCTTTCAGCAGCTTTTTCGGCACGGTCTTGCGCCCGATGCGCGGTTGCAGCGCGTTGAAGGGCATCGGGGCGGCACCGTCCCAGGCCACGATTTCACCATCCAGAACGGTTCCGGCAGGCAGGAAATCCGCGGCGCGGGCGAACTCGGGGAAGCGGTCGGTGATCAATTCCTCGCCGCGCGACCACAGGTGGTGCCCGGCCTCGCGCAGCAGCAGCTGGCCGCGAATGCCGTCCCATTTCCACTCGGCCTGCCAGTCCCGCGGGGACCCCAGCTGCCCGGGTTCGGTGTCCAGCTGGTAGGCAAGGCAGAAGGGATAGGGCCGACTCTCGTCGGCTTCCGGGTCCTCGGCCTCGATCAGCGCGTGCCAGGAGGTCGTCTCGGGCGTCCAGCCGCCCATCAGCTTGTGCGCCAGTACCGGCTCGTCCTGCCCGGTCGCCATGGCCAGCGCGCGGGTCATCAGCTTGCGGCTGACGCCGATGCGAAAGCCGCCGGTGATCAGCTTGTTGAACAGGAACCGCCCGCTGTCGTCCAGCTGGTCCCAGGCGTCGAGGATCGGTGCGCGCCGCGCCTCCTGCGGCAGGTCATGCAGGCCGCGCAGGGTGTTGATCCAATGGGACAAACTGTGGTCCGATGCGCGCGACGGCGGGGGCAGGACAAGGGCGATGGTCTCGGCCAGGTCGCCGACGATGGGGTGGCAGTCCTCGATCAGCCACAGCGGCAGGCCCGCGCGCTCTGCCGCCAGGGCGCGCAGCTGCGTGGTGGTGATGGCCCGGCGCGGGCGGCGCCCGGAAAACAGCGCCACGCACCACAGCCTGTCCGCCTCCGGCGCCTGCTCGAAATACTCGGCCAGGGCCCTCGTCTTCACAGAGGTTTTCGTCGTCTGGTCGAGGGCGTTGAACAGCGCGGCAAAGCGTTTCACGCGGCATCCTCCGCGCTGTCGTCCTCTTCACCGCCGAACTCCGTCGGGACCACCTGCGCGGCATAGCCCTCTTCACTCAGGTGCCGCGCGAAGATATCCGTGTAACCATGCGTCGTGTATATGTTTTCCGCGCCCGTTGCGGCGATGGCCTCGTGCAGGCCGGACCAGTCGGCGTGATCCGACAGCACAAAGCCCCGGTCCATGGCGCGCCGCCGCCGTATGCCCCGCAGCATCATCCAGCCAGAGGCAAAACCCGTTGCCGATGGCCGGAACCGCCGCGCCCGGGGGCTGCCAAGCGCCGAGGGCGGCGCCAGTACCAGCGCGCCCGCATGGGTCTTGGGATCGAAGTCGGGCGTCACTTGCAGGGTCTGCGGCAGCACGTAGCCCTGATCGCGCAGGACCGCGTTGGTGGCCTCGACGGCGCCATGGGTCAGGATCGGGGCGACGGGCTCCAGCAGGCTCAGGACCCGCTGCGCCTTGCCCAGCGAATAGGCGCCCAGCAGGGAAAACCGCCCTTCGGCGGCATTGGCGGCCCACCAGCCATTGATCTCGCGCGCCACCCGGGCCTGATCGGGCCAGTTGAAGACCGGCAGGCCAAAGGTGCACTCGGTCACGAAATGCTGGCAGGGCACCGGCTCGAAGGCCTCGCAGAAACCGTCCTGCGCGGTCTTGTAATCGCCCGAGACCACCCAGACCACGCCGCCCACCGAGACCCGGATCTGGGCTGAGCCGGGCAGATGGCCCGCCGGATGAAAGGACACCTCCGCCCCGCCGATCCGCCGTACATCGCCATAGCGGATCCCCTCGACCGCGATCGCGCCAAGCCGGTGGCGCATGACTGGCAGGGCCGCCTCGGTGGCCAGATAGCGCCCGTGGCCGGGCCGCGCGTGATCGGCATGGCCATGGGTGATCAGCGCCCGGTCCACGGGGCGCCAGGGGTCGATGTGGAAATCGCCCGCGGGGCAGTAGATGCCGCGCTCGGTAAAGGTCAGAACGGGGTCGGCCATGGCAGGGAACTAGGCGCCGCCCCGACCGCTTCAATCCCGGCAGGGCGCCGACAGGAAACAGGCAGCCCGAAAGCGCCGCCCGACACGCGCCATCCCAGCGCGCAGGGGCAGAACCGCCCCGGGTTTCTTCTTGGTCCAAATACCCTCGGGGAGGCCGCAGGCCGGGGGCGGCGCCCCCTCCAACGCCGCCTCTCAGGCGGTCAGGCGCGTAACGCGACCGTTTCCGAGGCCGAGTCGAACAGCGCGATTATCTCCGCCATCACCCGGTCGCGCAGCGCCGGGGCCTCCATCATCAGCTCGTGTTCGCCGCCCTCGACCATCTCCAGCCGCCCGCCGGGCCAGCGCGCCATCCGGTTGCGGATGCGGTCGACATCGACGATGCGTTCGTGCGTGCCGCAGAAGGTCACGCAGGGCAGGTCGGGCGAGGCGCGGCGGTTCAGATCCCGCATCTCGGTCAGCGCCTCGTGCAGCCAGTGCAGCGAGGGCCCGCCCAGTTGCAGCTCCGGGATCGCCATGACCTGCCGGCGCATGTAGTCCCACATCGCCGGGTCGGTGGTCAGCAGGTTGCCGTCGAAGTCCGCCGAGGCGACATAGCTGTCGACCCCGGTGCCCGGCGCGAACATATGCCCCAGCCCGACCGATTTCGACAGGCGGCTGACGGCCCATGCGGCGGGGCGGACCGGCTGGGCGATGCGGATGCCCCACATCGGCCCGGTGAAGGCGCAAGAGGCCACCTCCAGCCCGTCCATCGCCGCACGCAGCCCGATGCAGCCGCCCATGGAATGCCCCACCATGTGGCGCGGCCCCGGCAGCGCCATCTCGTCGGCCAGCGCCACCATGGCGGCCACGTCGCGCTGGTAGTCGCAGAAGAGGCCCACATGGCCGGTGCGGCGCTCGGCCAGCATCCGGTCGGCAAGCCCCTGTCCACGCCAGTCGATGGCCAGCGTGTGATAGCCGGCCTCGGCCAGCACCCGCGCGGTGCGGCCGTATTTCTCGACATATTCGGTGCGGCCCGGGAACAGCAGCACCGTCCCCCGCTCTCCCTCTCCGGGGAAGTGGGCCACGCGCAGGCGCAGCCCGTCGGAGGCCGTTACCCAGAAGGCACGGCTGTCCAGCGGACCCTCGGCGAGGACGCTGTCGAAGGGAGCGGGGGAGAGGGCCATCAGCTCAGGACCTGTGCCAGCCGCATGGCCGCGGACATGTCGCCGTCGACCGCCAACTTGCCCGACATGAAGGCGCTGGTGGGGTCGAGGTCGCCGGACAGGATCGCCTCGAAGGTGTCCTGCGAGGCGGTCAGGGTCACGTCGGCGGCTTCGTCGCCGGCATGTGCGCCGTTCTCGTCGATGATCAGGCTGCCCTCATCCTCGATCACGAATTTCGCGGTGCCGTCAAAGCCGTCTCCGGCCATCTTTGCATTCAGCGCGGTCACGGCTGCGCTTACGGTGTCGCTCATCTGTCTTCCTCGGTCTCTCTCAAAAACGTGCTCTGGCAATGCCGCCTGCATCGGCTACATTACGAACAGGTTATGAGGACGGGTCCCATGGATTTCAAATCTACCGCCACGGCATTTCTGGCCGTAGTCATGTTTTCCCTACCCTACGCCGCGTCAGCGCAGGCGCCGTCGGCGGAGGACCGCGCAGGGCGGCTGTTGTCCCGGCTGGCCGAGGCAGAGGACGACAGCGCGGCGCGCCGTCTGGAATCGCAGATCATGGCCGAATGGTCCAAGAGCGGCTCTCCGGCGATGGACCTGCTGCTGAAACGCGGCCGCGACGCGCTGGACGTCGACAATATCGAGGGCGCGCTGGAACACTTCACCGCGCTGACCGACCACGCGCCGGGTTTCGCCGAGGGCTGGCACGGGCTGGCGCTGGCCTTTTATCAGGCCGAGATGTTCGGCCCGGCGATGGATGCGCTGGAACATGTGCTGGTGCTGAACCCGCATCACTTCGCGGCGCTGAAGGGCGTCGGCGCGATCAACGAGCAGGTGGGGCGGCATGCCCTTGCCTATGACGCCTATCAGCGCGTACTGGAACTACGTACGCACGACGAGGATACCCTCAACGCGATGAAGCGGCTGGAAGGCGAAGTCATGGGCGTGACGCTTTAGCGTCGGCGTCCCGGAATACCCCGGCAGCGGGGCAGGATAGGCGGGCAATGCCCCAGCATTCTCGGATCGCGGCCGTTCTTGGCCCGACCAATACAGGCAAGACCCACTACGCGATCGAGCGGATGCTGGGCTATCGGACCGGCGTCATCGGGCTGCCCCTGCGGTTGCTCGCCCGCGAGGTCTATGACCGCATCGTCGCGGCGCGCGGGCCCTCGGTGGTGGCGCTGGTCACCGGCGAGGAACGCATCGTGCCGCCGCGCACCCAATACTGGGTCTGCACCGTCGAGGCGATGCCAGAGGGCATGGGTGCCGATTTCGTCGCCATCGACGAGATCCAGCTTTGTGCCGATCCCGAGCGCGGCCATGTCTTCACCGACCGCCTGCTGCGCATGCGCGGCACGCATGAGACGCTGTTCCTTGGTTCCGACACCATGCGCGGGCCGATCGCCGGGCTGGTGCCGGGGGTGGAGTTCGTGCGGCGCGAACGCATGTCGCAGCTGGTCTACGCGGGGTCGAAGAAGATCAGCCGCCTGCCCGCGCGCACGGCCATCGTCGGCTTTTCCATCGACAACGTCTATGCCATCGCGGAACTGCTGAAACGCCAGAAGGGCGGCGCGGCGGTGGTCATGGGGGCGCTCAGCCCCCGGACGCGCAACGCGCAGGTGGAGTTGTACCAGAACGGCGAGGTGGATTACCTCGTGGCGACCGATGCCATCGGCATGGGGCTGAACCTCGATATCGACCACGTCGCCTTTTCCTCGCTGACCAAGTTCGACGGGCGGCGGATGCGGCCCCTGCAACCCAACGAGCTGGCGCAGATCGCGGGCCGGGCGGGGCGGGGCATGAGCCACGGCACCTTCGGCGTCACCGGCGAGGCCGGACCGATTCCCGACGAGTGGGTCGAGGCCATCACCAGCCATTCCTTCACGCCGCTGAAGAAGCTGAACTGGCGCAATGCCGACCTGCGCTTCGGCTCCATTGCCGCGCTCGAGACGTCGCTGGACGCTTCGCCGGCGGATGACCGCCTGTCCAAGGCGCGCGAGGCCGACGACCTGCGGGCGCTCCGGGCGCTGTCCGGCGAAACAGAGGTCATGGCGCGGGCCTCTGACCCGGCCTCGGTCAAGCTCTTGTGGGACGTCTGCCGCATCCCGGACTTCCGCGGCATCTCGAACGCGGAACATGCGTCGCTGCTTGGCGTTATTTTCGGACATCTGCATCAGGTGGGGCATGTCCCCGACGATTTCCTTGCACGGCAGGTGAAGCGGATCGACCGGACCGACGGCGATATTGACACATTGTCGAAACGGCTGGCGTATATCCGCACATGGACCTATGTGGCGCAACGGCGCGGTTGGGTTCAGGATGAAGACCATTGGCGCGACGCCACGCGCGCTGTAGAAGACAGCCTGTCGGATGCGCTTCACGCGGCTCTGACGCAAAGATTTGTAGACCGGCGGACCAGCGTTCTGCTTCGCCGGTTGAAACAGAAGGAGGCCCTCTTGGCCGAGGTAAACGATCAGGGTGAAGTCACCGTCGAAGGGCAATTTGTCGGTCGGCTCGAGGGATTCCGGTTCCGTCAGGACAAGGACGCGACCGGGCAGGAGGCCAAGACCTTGCGTCAGGCCTCGGTGCAGGCTTTGACGCCGCATTTCCACCTGCGCGCGGACCGCTTCTACAACGCGCCCGATACCGAGATCGACTATACCGAACAGGGCGGGTTGATGTGGGGCGATCAGGCGGTCGGCAAGCTGGCCAAGGGCGACGACCCGCTGAAGCCGCGCGTCGTGGCCTTTGTCGACGACGAGGCCGGGCCGGATGTGGCGCAGAAGGTCGAGCGCCGGTTGCAGCACTTCATGGATCGCAAGATCGCCGCGCTGTTCGAGCCGCTGGTCAAGATGCGCGACGACGAGGCGCTGACCGGCCTGGCGCGGGGCTTTGCCTTCCGTCTGGTCGAGGCCATGGGCGTGATCCCGCGGGCCGAGGTCGCCGATGACGTCAAGGCGCTGGACCAGGACGCGCGCGGCGCGCTGCGCAAGCACGGCGTGCGGTTTGGCCAGTACACGATCTTCATGCCGCTCCTGCTGAAGCCCGCACCGACCCGGCTGCGGCTGGTGCTGTGGTCGCTGGCCAACGGGCTGGACATCTTCCCCGAGGCGCCGCCTCCGGGCCTCGTCACCGTGCCCAACGTGCAGGACGTGCCGGACCAGCATTACACGCTGGCGGGATACCGCAAGGCCGGGCAGCGCTCGATCCGCATCGACATGCTGGAGCGTCTGGCCGACATGCTGCGGGCCGAGGATTCGCGCGCGGGCTTCGAGGCCAAGGCCGACATGCTGTCGATCACCGGCATGACGCTGGAACAGTTCGCCGACCTGATGGGCGGCCTGGGCTATCGCGCCGAGCAGGGTGAGCGCACCAAGGTGAAACCCGCCGATGCGGTGGTTCAGCCCGAGACCGGCGAACAGGTCGCGGGCGCGGCCACGCAGCTGCCCGAGGACACGCCGGTGATGGACGTCGCCGCCGAGACCGCGCCCGCGCTGGAACCCGGTGCCGAAGAGACGCCCACACCCGCCGACGTGGCCGAACCCGTGGCCGCCACGGAAGACGAGGGCGAGGCGCCGGTCTCTGCCGAGCCTGCCGAGGTGACGGACGCGGCCTCGAACGAGGCGGTGGTGGCGGAGACGCCGGAAGAAGAGATCCTGCCCGGCACCGCGCCGGACGAGGCGCTTGCGGGCGCCGAGACCGAGGTCTTCTATACCTTCACCTGGGGTGGCAACCGCGGCAACAACCGTGGCGGTCAGCGCCGGGGCGCAGGCGGCGGCAAGCCGCGCCGGGATGCCGCTGGCGGCGACCGTCCGCGCGGCGACCGCTCCGGCGGTGGCGGCAAGGGCAAGGGTCCGAAGGGCAAGGGCGGCAAGGGGCCGAAAGGCGACCGGGATCGCGGACCGAAGAACTTCGAGTCGCGCCCGCCCCGCAAGGAAAAGCAGATCGACCCGGACAACCCCTTCGCGGCAGCGCTGATGGGGCTGAAGGACCGCTCTTGAGCGAGCCCGCGACGCGCCTGCGACTGGACAAGTGGCTGTGGCAGGCGCGTTTCTTCAAGACCAGATCGCTGGCGGCCAAGGTGGCGGTCGGCGGTTCCTGCCGGGTCAACGGCAACCCGGTTTCGAAACCGGCCCATGCGGTTGTGCCCGGCGACGTGCTGACCTTCCCGCAGGCCCGTGACATTCGCGTGATCCGCGTCCTTGCACTGGGCGAGCGGCGCGGCCCGGCACCCGAGGCGCAGGCGCTCTACGAAGATCTGTCCCCGCCAGAGCCGAAAACCGCGATGGATGTTCCGCCTGTGCGCCGTCTGGAAGGCAATTCTCGCCCCACCAAGCGGGACCGCAGGAAACTCGATCTTGATCGCCGGGGGGAGGTTGAATGATCCGCCGGGCTGGATTAGCAACACCCCGAGAACCGAGGGTTGCGCCATGACATACGTCGTCACCGAAAACTGCATCGCCTGCAAATACACCGATTGCGTGGAGGTCTGCCCCGTCGATTGCTTCTACGAGGGCGAGAACACGCTGGTGATTCACCCCGACGAATGCATCGACTGCGGCGTCTGCGAACCAGAGTGCCCCGCCGACGCGATCCGCCCGGACACCGAGCCGGACATGGAGAAGTGGGTCGAGTTCAACCGCAAGTACTCGGAACTCTGGCCCGTCATCATCTCCAAGAAGGATCCGATGCCCGGCGCAGAGGAACGCGACGGGGAAGAAGGCAAGATGGAGAAGTATTTCTCCGAGGCGCCGGGCGAGGGCGGCTGATTCGCGTCAGGGTTGCCCCCGCTGGGGGTGATAATTCGCGCAGGCCGTTGAAAAAGCGATGTAATCTACTCTTCCGGCGAGGTGCTGGGAAGAGGCGCTTTTTTGTGTTATATTTCTCTTCTACATGATGACATCACGCGCGCCCGCCCCGGCCCGTAGGCCAGTGGGGGCATAGTTCAGGGGACAAACCACACAGATGACCGGGAATCGCTGCGATCCCCGATCGTCTTTTTTGTCGCCTGATCGTGCGCGAGCTGCGAGGACCCAAATGACCAAAGCGAAGAAACCCGAATTCCGTCCGAATGATTTTGTTGTGTACCCGGCCCACGGTGTCGGCCAGATCGTGTCGATCGAAGAGCAGGAAGTGGCCGGGCTGAGCCTGGAGCTTTTCGTGATCTCCTTCGAGAAGGACAAGATGACCCTGCGCGTTCCGACGCACAAGGCAACGGAAATCGGTATGCGCTCGCTCAGCTCTCCGGATGTGGTGAGCGAGGCGATGAAGACGCTGAAGGGCAAGGCCAAGGTGAAGCGGGCGATGTGGTCGCGCCGCGCGCAGGAGTACGAGCAGAAGATCAACTCGGGCGACCTGATCGCCATCGCCGAGGTCGTGCGCGACCTGCATCGCGCCGACGACCAGCGCGAGCAGTCCTATTCCGAGCGTCAGCTTTACGAGGCCGCGCTCGAGCGTTTGACCCGCGAGATCGCCGCCGTATCCGGTGACGAGGCCGCCGCCGCCCGCCGAGGTCGACGAGGTGCTGGGCCTGCGCGCCGCCTGATCCGTCGCGGATTGACTTGAGACGCCCTCGCGGGAGATCGCGGGGGCGTTTTCGTTTTGGGGGCGGGGGAAAGAGCCTGTCGGGCGGCGCCGCATGGCTTGCGACCTGTCGGCCATGCTTCGGCAAAGGGGGGATCATGCCGGGCGGTCGGGCCTGTCGCCCGAGGGACCGTTCCGATCCACCACCAAGCGCGGAAGCAAGGCCGCAGGCCGCCGCGCCATCGCAGGGCCGTCCCGGGGCCCGGCGATTTGGCAAATGCAGGCGCGACCTGACGGAGGGCATACGGGCTTTGCCGGGATAAACTGCCATCCAGCAACGGTGGATCGCCGAACCACGGCCCTGCGATGGCGCGGCTCAAAGAGCGGTGTAAGGTGGGTACGACGGCACCTTACCGGTTCACGCGGCGTCCTGCTTGGCCCGTTCCTCCAATGCGGTGAAGAGCGCCGTTTCCGGGGACTTCTCCAGCTCCTTCGCCCGCGCGATATAGGCGTGGTTCTCGGAGGCGGGCAGCGAGGGATCCCACAGCTCTGCCAGTTCGCGCACGGTCGCGCGGTCGTGGTGGTAGAAGGTCTCCTCGGCGATGGCGGCCTCGAATTCGCTCATGCCGACGTTCTCCAGCACGTAGCGCCCGGCCCGCAGCGACGAGTCGAACATCTCGCGCACGATGTCATTGGCCCCGGCCTTGTAGAGCGCGTAGACATGCACCCGGTCGCGGGCGCGGGCGATGATGTGCAGGTCGGGCCGCACCCGCCGGGCGTAGGCCACCAGCTTCGTCGTCGCCTTGGGGTCGTCCAGCGCCGCAAGCAGGACGCTCGCCTTCTCGATCCCGGCGGCGTGCAGCAGCTCCGGGCGGGTCGGGTCGCCGAAGAAGCCCTTGTAGCCGAAGCGGCGCATCAGCTGGATGGTCTGCATGTCGTGGTCCAGCACCACCGTGCGATAGCCCGCGCCCTGCACCAGCCGGTTCACCACCTGCCCGAAGCGGCCGATCCCCGCGATGATCACCGGCCCGCTGTCGTCGATCACGTCGGGCTTGTGGTCGGTCCCTGAGGCGGCGGCGATCCGGCGGTTGATGGCGTCGAAGAGCAGGAACAAGAGCGGCGTGATCAGCATCGACAGCGCCACCACCAGCAGCAGCCGGTTGCCGAGGTTCTGGGTCAGGACGCTTTGCTGCAGCCCGAAGGAAATCAGCACGAAGCCGAACTCGCCGGCCTGCGCGAGGCCAAGGGTGAACAGCCATTGCCCGCGCTTGCGCAACCCGAAGATGCGCGCCAGCGTGTAAAGCACGGTGCCTTTCAGCAGGATCAGCCCCAGCGCCAGCCCGAGGATCAGGAAGGGCTCCTGCAGCAGGCGTTCGACGTCGATGCCCGCGCCGACGGTGATGAAGAAAAGCCCCAGCAGCAGGCCCTTGAAGGGGGCGATGTCGGATTCCAGCTCGTGCCGGAACTCCGAGTTGGCCAGCACCACGCCGGCAAGGAAGGTGCCGAGTGCGGGCGAGAGGCCCACCATCAGCATCAGCGAGCCGATGCCCACGACGATCAGCAGGGCGACGGCGGTGAACATCTCGGGCAGGCGCGCGGCATGGATGAAGCGGAACAGCGGGCGCGCGCCGTAGATCCCCGCGAGGATGATCGCCGCGACCATGCCCAGCGTCACCAGCGCCGCGCCCCAGCCCGGCAGATCGGCCACCAGAGACAACGATTCATGGCCCGCGTCGGAGTGTTCCACCGAGGGGCGCCGGATCGAGCCGTCGGGCGAGAGCATGACCGTCGGCCCCGTCGCCAGCAGCGGCAGGGCGATCAGCATCGGGATCACCGCGATATCCTGCGTCAGCAGCACCGAAAAGGTCGCGCGACCGCCGTTGGTTTCCATCAGGCCCTTCTCGGTCAGGGTCTGCAGCACGATGGCGGTCGAGGACAGGGCGAGGATCATGCCCACCGCCAGCGCCGTCTGCCAGACCAGCCCGAAGACCATCGCGGCAATCATGATGGCCAGCATGGTCATGACCACCTGCAGCCCGCCCATGCCGATCAGCCGGTGGCGCATGTCCCACAGCGCCCGCGGCTCCAGCTCCAGCCCGATGATGAAGAGCATCATGACCACGCCGAACTCGGCGAAATGCTGGATGTCCTCGGTATGGGCGACGAGGCCCAGCCCCGGCCCGATGATCAGGCCGGCCATGAGGTATCCCAGCACCGATCCCAGCCCCAGCCGCGCGGCGATCGGCACCGCGATCACCGCGGCTCCGAGGAAGATCGAGGCCTGAAGCAGGAAGGATTCCACGTGTTGTCCCCTTGGGTTGGCGAGTCACCCCATGATGCGCGGGGCAGGGCGGGAAACGCAACATGACGGGCGCGGATTCGCGGGCGGCTTGCCGGGATCGCGGCGTCTTTCAGCGGATCCGGCGGCGGTGGGCGGGCAGGGGCGTGTTGCGGTCCTTGACAGGGGGGCTTAGGGGGCGCGGCGCGAAGGGGGCTCTGCCCCCGGCCTTCGGCCTCCCCGAGGTATTTGGCGGACCAAAGAAGCAGGTGGGGGCAGGTGTTCGGGGTGGTCCGTTCAGGCCGAGAGGGGGCCGGAGGCGGTGCGCCCGGGCAGGCGCGGCATCAGGCGCGACCAGCGCGGCGCCGTTTCGGCGGGCAGAAGCGCGCGCAGGCGGGACAGGGCCATGTCCCCGGCAAAGACCGCGCGGTAGAGCGGGAACACGCCCGGGCGCAGGTAGGGCGACCAGTGGCAGACGAGGCGTTCCGGCGGTCGGACGGGAAAGCCCGCCCGGCGCAGGGTGCGCAGGCTGGCGGGGTCGTCCAGTTGCAGGGTCACGAGGTTGGGCAGGTCCGGCGCGCCCTGTCCCAGCATGTGGTCGGGGCCGGGGCTGTCCGGGGCGATCAGCCTTTCGCTGAGGAAGTCGAAGAGGTCGTTCTCGCGGCTGGTGACGTTGAGGACCTGTGTCTGCCGGGCGGCGGGGGTTTCGAGCGCGCGGCGCGCGGTGCCGGCGTATTCGGCGGCGGCCAGCAGGATCGCCCGGTTGACGGTGCCGGGGGCCGCGCCGGCGATGGCGCGCAGCGCGACGCGGGCGCCCAGCGAATGCGCGATCAGGTTGACCGGGTGCGCGGGGGCGAGGCGGCGGAGATCGGCCAGCAGCTCGGCCAGCGCCTCTCCGGCAGCGGCGGCGTTCTGGTGGGCCTGCCAGATCGAGCCGCGCGCCTGCCAGCCGAAGGAGATCCCCAGCCCCTCGCCGGGCTGGCCGCGCAGGCCCAGGTGGCGGGGCCAGCTGACGACGCGCGGCTGCCCCGGCGCCGGGCGGGGCGCGAAGATCGAGCCATGCGGGCAGTGCAGTGCGTGACCGGGCTGGTACCTGTAGCCGTGGATCATTACCGTGACCGGGCCGGGGTCGCGCAACAGGGCGTGGCGCAGCACCGGCAGGAGCGGCGCCCGGGTCTCATGCAGCGCCGCGCCCTGTTCGGTTACCGTGAGCCGTAGCATTGGCATCGTGCCCGTCCACTATATCTGGTGCAGTCCCCTTGGCGACGAGACTGGCCCGGCTCTGTGAAACCTCGGTTACAGGCGCGTGACGGTCTTGAAACGCGGGCTTAACCGCTCTATGGCAGGGGGCGTGGCGCTTTGTTTACCGGATTGCGGGCCACGTTAAACATTCCGCTAAAGAGGTCAGACGAAAGGCCCCTTTCGCTTGACCGCGATGGGGCTTTTTTGTTGCGAAGGATCTAGGACATGGCACGAGGCAAGCAGACCGAACTGGTGCACGGCGGCACCAAGCGCAGCCAGTGGGGAGAGGTCAGCGAGGCGATCTTCCTGACGCAGGGATTCGTCTATGACAGCGCCGAGGCGGCGGAGGCCCGGTTCAAGAAGACCGGTCCCGACGAATTCATCTACGCCCGCTACGGCAACCCGACCGTGGCCATGTTCGAGGAGCGCATGGCGCTGCTGGAAGGCGCCGAGGACGGATTCGCCTGCGCCTCGGGCATGGCGGCGGTCAATGGCGCACTCTGTTCCATGCTGAAGGCGGGCGATCACGTGGTGTCGGCCCGGGCGCTCTTTGGCTCCTGCCTTTACATCCTCGAAGAGGTGCTGACCCGCTACGGGGTCGAGGTCACCTTTGTCGACGGCGGGGATCTGGCCGCATGGGAGGCGGCGATCCGCCCCGAGACCAAGGCGGTGTTCTTCGAATCCATGTCCAACCCGACCCTGCGGCTGGTGGATATCGCGGCCGTGGCCGGGCTGGCCCATGCGCAGGGCGCGCTGGTCGTCGTGGATAACGTCTTTTCGACCCCGGTCTATTCGAAGGCCATCGAGCAGGGGGCGGATCTGGTGGTCTATTCGACCACCAAGCATGTGGACGGGCAGGGGCGCTGCCTTGGCGGCATCATCCTGGGGTCCCGCGAACACATCCGTGGCGTGGTCGAACCCTACATGAAGCACACCGGCGGCTCGATGAGCCCGTTCAACGCCTGGGTCATGCTGAAGGGCCTTGAAACCCTGGGCCTGCGGGTGCGTGCCCAGACAGAGACCGCAGTGAAGATCGCCGAGGCCCTGCAGGGTCACCCGAAGCTGGCGCAGATGATCTACCCGGGCCACCCCGACCACCCCGACCACGCGCTGGCGCAGGCGCAGCTGGGGGCGGGCGGCACGATGATCGCGCTGGACCTCAAGGGCGGGAAAGAGGCGGCCTTCCGCTTCCTGAACGCGCTTGAGGTGGTCATCATCTCGAACAACCTTGGCGATGCGAAATCGATCGTGACCCATCCCGGAACCACCACGCACAGCCGCCTGACCCCGGAGCAGCGAGAGCAGCTGGGGATCTCCGAGGGGCTGGTGCGGCTGTCGGTGGGCATCGAGGATCCGGCGGACCTGATCGCGGATCTCATGGGGGCGCTCGAGGCGGTCTGAGGCATAATCCTTGGACTTTGATCCGATCAGGCGTATTTCACGTATGTCTTACCAAGAGTGGAACCTGCGCAGGGCAGGCCATAGGTTAGAACGTGACTGACGACGGACGGGGGCCATCGGCCATGACCATACATACACCGAAGATCGACGGCGAACCGACCCGCGCAGAGGCGGAGGCGGCCCTGGCTGTCCTGCGCCGCTGGGCCACCCAGGCGGAAGGGCAGGAGATCGACGCGCTGGATTCGGCGCTGACGCAGCTGACCGCCGGCTTCGATCCGGCGGGCTACCCGGCGCTGGCGCGCGAATACCCCGAGGAATTCGCCGTCGACCCGGTCTACAAGGCCTCGCTGCCGGATCTTCAGAACGGGCCGTCCTCGCTGATCAGGGGCGCCCAGCGGGCGATTCAGCACGTCGGCATCTCGAACTTCCGCCTGCCGATCCAGTACCATTCGCGCGACAGCGGCGATCTTGCGCTGGAAACCAGCGTCACCGGCACCGTCAGCCTCGAGGCGGACAAGAAGGGCATCAACATGAGCCGCATCATGCGGTCCTTCTACGTGCATGCGGACAAGACCTTCAGCTTCGAGGTGATCGAGGCGGCGCTGGACGACTACAAGGCCGACCTTGGCAGTTTCGACGCACGGATCAACATGGCCTTCCGCTTTCCGGTGAAGGTGGAAAGCCTGCGGTCGGGGCTGAAGGGCTACCAGTATTACGACATCGCGCTGGAACTGTTCGAAGTGGAGGGCGTGCGGCGCAAGGTCATGCACCTCGATTACGTCTATTCCTCGACCTGCCCCTGCTCCCTGGAGCTGTCCGAACATGCGCGGCGCGAGCGTGGTCAGCTTGCGACGCCGCATTCGCAGCGCTCCGTGGCGCGCCTGTCAGTAGAGCTGAACCCCGGCAAGTGCCTGTGGTTCGAAGACCTGATCGACATGTGCCGCCGCGCCGTGCCGACGGAAACGCAGGTCATGGTCAAGCGCGAGGACGAGCAGGCCTTTGCCGAGCTGAACGCCGCCAACCCGATCTTCGTCGAGGACGCGGCGCGGCTGTTCGCCGAGCAGCTGCAAGAGGACGACCGGATCGGCGATTACCGCATCATTGCCAGCCATCAGGAAAGCCTGCACAGCCATGACGCGGTATCGGTCCTGACCGAAGGCACGCTGTTTGCCTCCGAGAGCCTTGACCCGAAGCTGTTCCAGACGCTGTTTCACGTCGGCTGATGCCTGAAATGCAGGCAGCGGCGCCGGAGGCCATCCGGCGCCGCCGTCTTTCATGGAGCGCGCACCGGATTCGTGGCAGCATGGCGGCGGGAGGAAACCGACCCCCTGCGAAGAGGTTTCCACGATGCCGCGCGACAATGTCCAGATCGGGATGGGACATGCCTCCATCCATCAGAAGATCGACCGCTATTTCCTTGAAATCGGCCTTGGCCTGAACCCCTACGCCCTGCGGCGCGGGCGCCTGCGCGAGATCATCGTGCTGGAATCCGCCACGGATGCGCAGCTGGCCGAGCTGGGCCTGCGGCGCGAGGAGATCCTCAGCTTCGTGTTCCGCGACATTCTCGCCGTGTGACCGTTGCGGTTGCGGCTTTCCCATGCCGCGCTTGCGCGGTAGGGTCGCGGCGATCAGGAACGGGGGCGCAGCGATGCGGACGTTGACGGGACATTGCCTTTGCAGGGCCTGCCGGTTCGAACGGGTGGGCGCACACGCTCAGGCCTGCCACGCCGACGCGGCGCGGAGCCGGGCGCCGGCCCTGCGGGCCTGAGCCGGACCGGACGCCCGCCGATGTTCGATATCCGCCCCGTCGCCTATGTGATCGGCCTGCTGGTCGCGATCCTCGGCGCGATGATGTTTCTGCCGTTGCTCGTCGACCTTGCCGAAGGGCGGGGCGAATGGCACGTCTTTCTGGAAACCGGCGTCCTGACGATGTTCTGCGGCGGCATGATCGCGCTGGCCTGCGCCAATGGCGTGAAAGAGCACCTGACGCTGCAACAGACCTTTCTGCTGACCACCGGCGTCTGGGTCGCGCTGCCCTTCTTCGGCGCGCTGCCCTTCGTGCTGGGCGCCACCGAGGCCAGTTTCACCGACGCCTATTTCGAGGCCATGTCGGGCATGACCACCACCGGGTCGACGGTCTTCACCCAGCTGGAAACCCTGCCCAAGGGGCTGCTTCTGTGGCGCGGGCTGCTGCAATGGTCCGGCGGCATCGGGGTGATCGTCATGGCCATGGTCTTCCTGCCGGAACTGAGGGTCGGGGGCATGCAGATCTTCCGCTCCGAGGCCTTCGACACCATGGGCAAGATCCTGCCCCGCGCGACGCAGATCGCCTCTTCGATCTCGACCATCTATGTCTCGCTGACACTGGCCTGCACCGCCTGCTACCTGATCGTGGGCATGAATGCCTTTGACGCCACGGTGCATGCGATGACCACGGTCTCGACCGGCGGCTTCGCCAATTACGACGCCTCTTTCGGGACCTTCTCGGGGCCGGCGGAATACATCGCCTCGGTCTTCATGATCCTCGCGGCGCTGCCCTTCGTGCGCTACGTGCAGATGGTCGGCGGCAACCGCTTCGCGGTGTTCCAGGACATCCAGGCGCGCGGATTCCTCTGGGTGATCGGCGTTCTGACGGTCTGCACGGCGGTGGCGCTGTTGTGGATCTTCCCGCACCACCCGGAGCAGGCGGTGCGCGAGGCGCTGTTCAACATCACCTCGATCATCTCGGGGACCGGTTATGCCTCTGTCGACTACATGCAGTGGGGGCCGGTGCTGGTCACGATGTTCTTCTACATCGGCCTGATCGGAGGCTGCGCGGGCTCGACCGCCTGCTCGGTGAAGATCTTCCGCTACCAGTTGCTGTTCGCGGCGGTGCGGGTGCAGCTGAAGCGCATCGTCTCGCCGCACGGGGTCTTCGTGACGCGCTACGACGGGAGGCCGGTGGCGCAGGACGTGCTGCGGTCGGTCATGACCTTCTTCGTGTTCTTCGTGGTCTCGCTGGGGGTCTTCGCGGTGGCGCTGTCGCTGACCGGGCTGGACTTCATCACCTCGGTGTCCGGGGCGGCGACGGCTTTGGCGAACGTGGGGCCGGGGCTGGGCGACATGATCGGCCCGGCGGGCAATTTCGCGGGGCTGGGCGATACGGCAAAGTGGATCCTGTGCTTCGCCATGCTGGCCGGGCGGCTTGAGCTGATGGCGGTCTATGTCCTCTTCACCCTGCGGTTCTGGCAGGACTGAGGAGGGGCGATTGGTAGCCTTGGCGCCTTAGGGCGGTCCGCCGCGAGGCGTCGTAGGGCGGGCTTCAGCCCGCCAACAGGGAGAACGGCCCGCTGTATCCGCGGTGACGAGCATCGCTGGGTCTTGGTGGTCCCGCGATCTGACATGTCAGGACGGCGGTTGTTTCCTGCCAAGCCTTCAGACCTTCGGAGGTCGCCTGAGTGCGCGACGAACCTCGGGATACCCTCTCCCCAACCACCAAGCCGCGCATCGGCGGGCCGTGGCGCGGCGATCTGACTTTTCTGGACGGCACTTTATCCCAGCCAAGTCCGTAGAACTTCGCCGGGTAGCGATGCCGGTAGCCAAATCGCCGGGCCGAGGGGCGGCCCGGCGATGCGCGGCGGCTTCGCCTTGATTCCGCGCCGGGCGGTGGATCGCATTGTCCTTGCTCATCGCTGACTTGTTTGAGCTTTGGAGCGGATAGGTAGGACTTTTCGAAAGACGGGGCGATCGTTCGCTGCAGGCGGCCAGCCTGCTGACCAGCCCCCAATCGTTAGCCGCAGGCGACCAGCCCAATAACCAGCCAATAGCGCTTCACCATCACACCGCACCCCGCCCGAAGGCGGGGTGCGTCTGTCTCAGCCCAGCTCTGCCAGACGCGCCAGCGCCTCTTGCAGCTTGGCCTCTTCCATCTCGCGCGCGGCGAGGTTGTCGCGGGCTTCCTCGACCACCTCGGGCGGCGCGGATTCCGCGAACTTGGGGTTCTTCAGCCGTCCGCGCAGCCCGCCGAGTTCCTTGGCCAGCTTGGCGATGGACTTCTCCAGCCGGGCCTTTTCGGCGGTGACGTCGATGATATCCGCCAGCGGCATCCCGAAGGTCGCGCCGCCCACCGGGACCGTGACGCAGCCCTTGGGGAACTCCGTCACCTCCGACAGGCTCTCGATCCGCGCGAGGCGCTTGATCAGCGCCTCGTTACGCTCCCACGCGGCGCGGTCCTCGGCGCCCAGCCCCGTGACAAGCAGCGGCACGTAGAGGCCTGCGGGCACATGCATCTGCGCCCGGGCAGAGCGGACGCCCTCGATCAGGGCGATGACCCAGGACATCTCTGCCTCGGCCTTGGCGTCCACCACATCGGCGGCGGCATAGGTCGGCCAGTCGGTGTGGACCAGCATCTTCTGGCGCGTGCCCAGCGTGCCCCAGAGCTCTTCGGTGATGAAGGGCATGATCGGGTGCAGCATGATCAGGCACTGGTCCAGAACCCATGCCATGGTCGCGCGGGTTTCGGTCACGACGGCGGGGTTCTCGTCCGCGAAGAGCGGCTTGGAGAATTCCACGTACCAGTCGCAGACCTTGCCCCAGACAAAGGCGTACAGCGCGTTGGCCGCGTCGTTGAAACGGTACTCGGCCAGCGCGAGGTCGACGGTTTCGCGCACGCGCGCCGTTTCGCCCACGATCCAGCGGTTGACGGTCTGCTGCGCGGGCACGACCCATGCCGGGTCCGCGGCGGTTTCATGCGCGGTGAAGACCTCGTTCATCTCGGCGAAGCGGCAGGCGTTCCACAGCTTGGTGCCGAAGTTGCGATAGCCCGCGATGCGGTCCATCGACATCTTCAGCACGCCCCCGATGGACGCCATGGCCGCGTTGTTGAAGCGCAGCGCGTCGGCGCCGTATTCCTCGACCACCTCGAGCGGGTCGATGACGTTGCCGGTGGTCTTGGACATCTTCTTGCCCTTCTCGTCGCGGACGAGCTGGTGCAGGTAGACGGTGTGGAAGGGGATTTCGTCGACGACGGCAAGCTGCATCATGATCATCCGGGCGACCCAGAAGAACAGGATGTCGGACCCGGTGACCAGCACGTCCGTGGGGAAATACTTCTGCATTTCCGGCGTGTCTTCGGGCCAGCCCAGCGTCCCGATGGGCCAGAGGCCGGACGAGAACCAGGTATCCAGCACATCGGCATCGCGGAACATCGGCAGTTGCATCGGGGCGTCGAAGGTGCGGATGGTGCCCTCGTCCGCCACGTCCATGGCCTCGCGCAGGGCCCGCAGGACATCGGCGGCCTCCTGCGCATCGGCGACGATGCGGAATTCCGTGCCCTCGGGCGAGATCGCCATGGCCTTCTCGATGGCCTCGGCCTCTGTCGCGGCGCAGACCGGGTACCAGTCTTCCTCGCCGGGGATGTACCAGACCGGGATCTGATGGCCCCACCAGAGCTGGCGCGAGATGCACCAGGGCTCGATGTTTTCCAGCCAGTGGTAATAGGTCTTCTCGCCCGATTCCGGCATGATCTTGATGCGGCCCGAGCGGACGGCATCCAGCGCGGGGCCCACGACCTTCTCGGCATCGACGAACCACTGGTCGGTCAGCATCGGCTCGATCACCACCTTCGAGCGGTCGCCGAAAGGCTGCATGATCGGCTTGGCCTCGACCAGCGGCACGAGGTTCTGCTCTTCGGTGCGGTCCTCGCCGCCTTCCTCGGGCGCGACGGGAGCCTTGACCGGCTTTCCGAGGCGCGGGTCGGTGGCCTCTGTCATCACCGCGAGACCCTCGGCGGTGATCTCGGCCACGACCCTGTCGCGCGCCTCGAAGCGGTCGAGGCCACGCAGGTGGTCGGGCACGAGGTTCAGCGCGTCGGTCTCTGCCTCGGTCAGGGTCTGGTCGCCCTTGGCCACCTTCATCGCGGTGGCGGCGGCTTCGGCGTAGGGGGCGCCGTCGGCGCGCATCTGGCCGGCCATGTCCATCAGGCGGTACATCGGGATGCCGCCGCGCTTGGCGACCTGGTAGTCGTTGAAGTCATGCGCGCCGGTGATCTTCACCGCGCCCGAGCCGAAGGTCGGATCGGGGTATTCGTCGGTGATGATCGGGATCAGGCGGCGGTGTTCCTTGGGGCCGACCGGGATCTCGCAAAGCTGGCCCACGATGGGCGCATAGCGGTCGTCCGAGGGATGCACCGCGACCGCGCCGTCGCCCAGCATGGTCTCGGGGCGCGTGGTGGCGATGGAGATATAGTCGCGCTCTTCCTCGAAGAGCACGGTCCCGTCCTCGTCCTTCTCGACGTAGGTATAGGTCGCCCCATTCGCGAGCGGGTACTTGAAGTGCCACATGTGGCCCGGCGTCTCGATGTTCTCGACCTCGAGGTCGGAAATCGCCGTCTCGAAATGCGGGTCCCAGTTCACCAGCCGCTTGCCGCGATAGATCAGGCCCTTTTCGTACATGTCGACGAAGACCTTGATCACGGCGTCGTGGAAGTTGCCGGTGCTGTCCGCCTCGGGCGCGCCGGGGGCGCCGGACATGGTGAAGGCGTTGCGCTCCCAATCGCACGAGCTGCCCAGCCGGTGCATCTGCTGGATGATGGTGTCGCCGTATTGCGTCTTCCAGTCCCAGACGTGGTTCAGGAAGTCGGCGCGGGTCAGGTCGGTGCGGCGCAGGCCCTGCTCGGCCTTCAGTTTCTTTTCGACCTGAAGCTGGGTGGCGATGCCCGCGTGGTCCTGCCCGGGCTGCCAGAGCGTGTCAAAGCCGCGCATCCGGTGCCAGCGCGTCAGGATATCCATCAGCGTGTGGTTGAAGGCGTGGCCGACGTGCAGGGCGCCGGTCACGTTGGGCGGCGGGAGCATGATGGTGAAGCTCTCGTCGCGGGACTTGTTGGCACCGGCGCGGAAGGCGCCGCTCTCGATCCACTTGGCGGAGAGGCGGGGTTCGGCCTCGGCGGCGTTGAACGTCTTTTCCAGGGGCATGTCGGGACCTCTTTGCTTTGTCCAGACCTGTAGCGAATGGGGGCGGGGAGGGGAAGGGCGCGTGGCTTTGCAGGTGCGGTGCGGTCGGGCGGGGCGGACCTGTTTGCTGCGCAAAGGCGGCCCGCCCACCCGACCCGGACCCTTTGGGGGGGACGGGCCTGTGGGGATTCCGGCGGTCCGCCGGGCCAGTCGGCGGCCCGGGTCTCGGGAAGAAAACGGGCCTTGTTTCGGGTGGGCGCTGGATTGGCGAGGGGATGAGCCGCCGGAGTTCACGCGGAAAGGCAGCTTTGCCCGCTGGCTGAAATGTCGGGGCCAGTGTCTGGGGGCGTCCGGTTTGCGAGGGGGGGGCTGCTGACCTTTCCTGCGGCAAGGCAGCTTTGCCCACTGGTCGCTGCGAGGCGGGGCTCGCAGCGACCGAAAAAAGCCCCGCGATGCGGGTGCATCGCGGGGCCGAAGTTTACGAGCGCCCCAGGGAGGAGGAGAGGGGGCTCGAACCGAATTGGTGTGCGGCGGCCCCAGGGAGGAGGAGAGGTGCCGCCGCGTATGCCTGGCTCCACGGAGGAGGAGAGGAGCCCTGCAATCTCTGGCCCGTCGGGGGCCGGTATCTGGTTGCGACGGTGCCAGGGAGGAGGAGAGGCACCGTCGCTGATGTCGGAAACCCCAGGGAGGAGGAGAGGGGTCCGGCATGTCGTGGGCGGCAGTCGCTTGCGCGAGAGAAGCCCGGTTTTAGGGCGCGGCGACACCAGGGAGGAGGAGAGGTGCCGCCGCTTATGCTTGGCCCCAGGGAGGAGGAGAGGGACCCTGCATTCGATGAGTTCACAGGCAAACGCCGGAACCCTTTGTAAGGTTGCGACGGTGCCAGGGAGGAGGAGAGGCACCGTCGCTGATACCGTAAACCCCAGGGAGGAGGAGAGGGGTCCGGCATGTCGTGGGCGGCAGTCGCTTGCGCGAGAGAAGCCCGATTGTAGGGTGCGGCGACACCAGGGAGGAGGAGAGGTGCCGCCGCTTATGCTAGACCCCAGGGAGGAGGAGAGGGGCCTTCACATGTCTCTGGGCCATCGGGGCCCGGTATTCCGTTGGGCGGCCGGGCCGCCCCTTTTCGCCGGATATCATATCCAGCTTGCTGCTTACGCTTCGTAAGCAGCCTGCCATGCGACGCGGCGGATCTCTGTCCGGCTCATGCCCAGATCCATCAGGTCGCGGTCGGACAGGCTTGCCAGCTCGCGGTAGGTCTGGTTGTAGATCCGGCGCTTTGCGGAGCGTGCACGGAGAGTTTCGATCAGGGTGGCGACCCGGGCGAGCAGACCGCTTTGGCTGCCGGTCGCGATATGTGTTGCGTGTGCCATTGTCTATTGCCTCAGGCAGTGTTTCGTTCTGTTGTCCCCAAGATGGGTGAAATGCTGCACGTGCACAATGCCTTCCCAAGCAATGCCGCCATGCAGCAATTGCATGGTAAAGATGACTATGGGCGGCAGGTTATGCTGGCTAATGCGGCGCCCGGGGCGGTAGGAGTTGCGTTGCCGTAGGGGTAGCGCCACTTAAAGAGGCAAATTGAAGAGGTATGGGCATGCAGGAAACGAAAGAATCGGTGTTGCGGGAACTGGCGCGCGTCAGCCTTCCCGATGGCGGGGACCTCGTTTCCCGGGACTTGATTCGGGCGCTAACAGTCGAAGAGGGCGTTGCGCGCTTCGTCATCGAAGCGCCGACGGCAGAGATCGCGCGCCTGATGGAGCCGGTGCGCAAGGCCGCCGAGACCGTGGCGCTGGACGTGCCCGGCGTGCTGCGCGCCAGCGCCGTGCTCAGCGCGCCCACGCAAGAGCGCAAGCCGCCCGCGCTGAAGATGGGCGGCCATGCCACGCCGCAGGAAGGGCCGATGCGCCCGGCGGGCGTGAAAACGATCCTCGCGGTCGGGTCGGGCAAGGGCGGTGTCGGCAAGTCCACCGTCTCGTCTAACCTTGCGGTGGCCCTTGCCCGGGCGGGCAAATCCGTCGGGCTGCTGGATGCCGATATCTACGGGCCGTCGCAGCCGCGCATGTTCGGGTTGACGCAGCGCCCCGCCAGCCCGGACGGCAAGACCATCGTGCCGCTCAAGGCGCATGGGGTCACGGTCATGTCCATTGGCTCGTTGCTGGAAGAGGGCAAGGCGGTGGTCTGGCGCGGGCCGATGCTGATGGGCGCGCTGCAGCAGATGCTGATGCAGGTGGACTGGGGCCAGCTGGACGTGCTGATCGTCGACCTGCCGCCGGGCACCGGCGATATCCAGATGAGCCTGTGCCAGAAAAGCGAGGTGGCAGGCGCCATCGTCGTCTCGACGCCGCAGGATGTGTCCCTGATCGACGCGCGCAAAGCCCTGGACGCCTTCCGGACGCTGAAGACGCCCGTTCTGGGGCTGATCGAGAATATGGCGGTCTTCACCTGTCCGCATTGCGGCAAGGACAGCCAGATCTTCGGCCATGGCGGCGTGGTGGCCGAGGCCGAGGCGCTGGGTGTGCCGCTGCTGGCGCAGCTGCCGATCGACCTCGACACCCGGCTGGGCGGCGATGGCGGTGTGCCGGTGGCGACAGGCTCGGGTGCCATGGCAGAGGCCTATGCCCGGCTTGCGGACCGGATGATCGCGGGCGGCCTCGTCTGAGGGGCGGGCCTGCCGGTGTCCGCGCGTCACCGCGCGGCGCCGGGGCCCGCTTTCAACCGGCCTTCGCCAGTTGCAGGTAAAGGTCGGTGACCAGCGCCGCAGGCTCGACGTTGACGGACAGCGCGTGCCGGGCGCGGTCCGAGGCCTTCTGTCCGGCATCGGCCCAGCGGCGGGCGGCACCCGCGTCCGGTGACAGGCGGCGCAGAAGCTCGGTCTCGCCGCGCTCTATCTCGGTTCCGGCAGAACCCAGAACCCCCGTGCGGGCCAGGCGCGCGGTCGCGAGGTCGGTAAGCCCCAGCAAGAGGGCAAGGCGCTCTTCCTTGCCCCGCCCGGCGCAGCTTTCGGCCAGCCGCAGCAGGCGCCCGCGATCCATCGCGGGCAGGCTGCCCAGCAGGCCGAGGATGTCGCGGTAGAGCGCCAGCCCGTCAAGGCTGATCAGCCGGATCGCCGCCCCGACAGAGCCATCGGACAGCACCGCAAGGGCCGCCGCGCTCTCGGGGTTCAGGCTGACGCCGGCCTGATGCAGGGCCGCGCCAAGATCGTCCGGCGATAGGGGCGCCAGTCGCAACTCGCGGCAGCGCGAGCGGATCGTCGGCAGCAGACCCGAGGGCTGGTGCGAGATCAGCAGAAGCGTCGTGCGGGCGGGCGGCTCTTCCAGCATCTTCAGGATCGCGTTGGCGGCGCTGGCGTTCAGATCGTCGGCGGCATCGACGATCACCACGCGCCGCCCGCCATCGGTCGACGACATGTGAATGAAGTCCGCCAGCTTGCGGATCTCGTCGACGCGGATACCGGCAGAGAACCTGCCGTCCCGGTAGTTCTTCTCGCGCTCGGACTCGGTGGTCCCCAGGCCGCCGCGGCGGATCAGGCACAGCCCGGGTTCCGACAGGGCACGCAGACGCCGCGCGACCGGGTGCTCGTCGTCGATGTGCAGGCTTTCGGGCGGCGGCGGGGCGCCGAACAGGCCGTCGCCCTCGTCCGGGGGCGTGGCCAGCAGGAAGCGCGCGATGGCCCGGGCGAAAGAGGCCTTGCCGACGCCGCGCGGCCCGGTCAGCAGCCAGCCATGGTGCAGGCGCCCGGCGTTGAAGGCGGTGAGGAAACCGGCTTCGGCGCGCCCCTGCCCAAGAACCTGCGGGCAGAAGCGCGGATGCGGGGCGCCCGGGGCGCGGTCCGGTTCGGGAAGGTCTTCGGGATCGCTCACAGCACCGGCTCCAGCGCGGCGCGCACATCGGCGGCGACAGTGTCCATGGCCCGGTTGCCCTCGATCACGCGGAAGCGTGCGGGAAACTCCCGCGACAGGGCCAGAAAGCCCGCGCGCATGGCCTGTTGCAGCGGCAGGCCGAAATCCTCGAAGCGTTCCTCGGCGGTGGCCCGGGCCTTGGCGCGGGACAGGCCGGCCTCGGGGTCCATGTCGATCAGCAGCGTCACGTCCGGTTCTATCCCGATCATCAGGTCATGCAGCGCGTCGACCTGCGCGCGGCGCCCGTCGCGGCCCTGATACATGCGCGACGAGTCGGCGAAGCGGTCGCAGATCACCACGCGGCCCTCGGCCAGTGCCGGGCGGATCGTGCGTTCCAGATGATCGCGGCGGGCCGCGGTGAACAGAAGCAGTTCGGTTTCCGCCGACCAGCGGTCGGGGTCGCCCTGCAGGACCAGCGCGCGAATTTCCTCGGCGCCCGGGCTGCCGCCCGGTTCGCGGGTCAGCAGAACGTCACGGCCCTCGGCGCGCAGGGCCTCGGCCAGCAGGCGCGCCTGCGTGGACTTTCCCGAACCGTCGATGCCTTCGAAGCTGACGAACAGGCCCTTGCCGCTCACATCGAGTCCTGCGGCTGCGCCGAGTACCGCTGGGCCAGCACGCGGCTGACCGTCAGCATCCGGTCGACGAAGCCGCCGGCCTCGACATTGCCGGCGGCGACCAGCTGCACGCGGCGCTCGGGCAGGCCCTCGGGGCGGATGATCAGTTCCGCCAGCTTCTGGCCCTGCCGCACCGGCGCCTCGATCGGGCCGGTGTAAACCACCTCGGCCTCCAGCCCGTTGGCGGACAGCGTCGGAAGCAGCATGGTCACATCCTCTTCGGCGACCAGGTCCACGCGGTCGGTGGCCCCCATCCAGACCTCGGCGCTGGCGATGGTCGCGCCCTTGGTCACGATGGTCTTTTCGGCAAACTGGCGGAAGGCCCAGTTGACGATCTGCTCGGACTGCTCGGCGCGCTCGCCGCTTGTGGGCAGGCCGGTGATGGCGAAGATCACCCGGCGGTCGCCGCTCTTGGCAGAGCCCACAAGGCCGTAGCCCGCTTCTTCGGTGTGGCCGGTCTTCAGCCCGTCGGCGCCGATCCCGAGCCCCAGCAACGGGTTGCGGTTGTTGACGTTGGAGGGCGCGCGGTCGTCGAACTCGAACTTCTGCTCGGCGAACATCGGGTAGAATTCCGGGAAGTCGGTGATGATGCGATCGGCCAGAAGGACAAGATCGCGCATCGACATCACGTGCCCCTCGGCGGGCCAGCCAGAGGCGTTCTTGAAGGTCGAAGAGGTCATGCCGATCTGCTGCGCGCGCTGGGTCATCATCCGCGCAAAGCCGCTTTCGGTGCCGTCGGGCGACAGGGCCTCGGCCAGAACCGCGCAGGCGTCGTTGCCCGACAGAACGATGATCCCGCGCAAGAGATCCTCGACCCGGACCCGGTCCGTGGTGTCGAGAAACATGGTCGAACCGCCATAGCTTTGCGCGTGCTGCGACACCGGCAGCCGTTCGTCCAGCTGCAGGCGCCCGTCCCGGATCGCCTCGAAGGCTACGTAGAGCGTCATCAGCTTCGAGGTCGAGGCGGGGGGCAGCGCTTCGTCGGCGTTCTTGGTCAGAAGCACCGTGCCGGTCTTCTGATCAAGGACAAAGGCCGCGCGCGCGGTGGTGTCGAAGGCCGGGGCCTGCGTGGCGATCAGCGCGAGGGTCGCGGCGCTGGCAAGAAAGCGGGAGAGTTGGCTCATGGTCTGTCTCCTGTGGCGCGGGTCCGGCCCGAACGATACCGGGGGCCGACCGCCGCCCGGAAAGGGCCGAGTCGAACGGTCCCCGGGGGGCTGTGCCCCGGTTATCCCCGATATGCGAGAGCCTGTCATCCCGATGCGCGGTTTTGTGCCCTGCGCGCAGGGCGGGGCATCAATTGCTGACGGCGTAGGCGTCGGTAAAGCCATTGTCCTTGATGGTCTTCATCAGGGTGTCCATCTCGCCCTTGGTCTGCGCCGGGCCGACGACCACGCGCCAGAACTCCTTGCCCCGGCTGTTGTGGGCCTTGACCGTGGGCACCATGCCGGACTGCCGCATCGATGTGGCGGTGTTCTCGGCGTTCTGTTTGACCGAGAAGATGCCGATCTGGATATAGGGCTTCTTCAGGCTGCTGGCGGCGCTGGCAGGCTTGGCGGCGGGCTTCGGCCCGGGCGCCGGAACAGCTGCGGCCAGGCTGGGCTGCGGCGTGTCGCCCTGTGCAGAGGCCGGGGGCAGGGCGGTGCCATCGAGGGCGGCGGCAGCCGAGGTGGCGACCGGGTCCAGCGTGCCCTCGGTCACGCCGGGGGCGGCGGGCATGGCTTCTGTCTCACCGGCGGCGTTGATCACCGGCGTCGGTGCGGGGGCGGCCTCTGCCACCTCTTCGCGGCGCAGCGCGACGACGTTCAGGTTCGACGGCTGACCGGCCAGCACGCCAAGCGCCGCGGCGGCGTCGGACGAGATCTGAAGCCGCGGGCCGGGGCTTTGCCGTTCGCGCTTGAACAGCGCGCCGATGACGAACTGTCCGTTCTGTTCGTTGCGGATGATCGCCCGCTCGGGTTCCTTGACGTCCGGATGCGCCACCCAGACCCCGCCCAGCGAGGGCCTGCCGTCCCAGAGGCCCGCCTCGGTGGCACTGGAAGATATCCGGCGCCTCGACGTCGCGTTCAGAGGTGCGTTTGCCGCCGCCGGTGGTGCTGGCCCGCGAGACGACATCGCCATCGCCCTTGGATTTCAGGAAGCCGGGCATCTGGCCCTCGGCGCAGGCGGTCAGGCCCAGCAGTGCCATGCCCGCAACCGATACACGCAGAGTCCTGCCGATATGTGCCGAAGAACCGCTCATCTCTTGCCTCTCGCCTTTGCCGTGGCGACCGATGTCACCGCGTCACGCCGGGTTGTCCCGGTCGTTTGCTGCCTCTGGTACGGGCTCTTGCGGCCCGCCTTTGGCGGTAGACTAGCCAATTCGGAGTCTCAGGGGAACCCTGCACCGCAGGGGCGGTGCGGATTTTCCGATCGGGTGCTTCCAGAATCGCTTTGGCGGGGGTATCGCGGCGGGACCGGAGGTTTGGCAGAGTGGTCGAATGCGGCGGTCTTGAAAACCGTTGGGCGTGAGAGCGTCCCCAGGGTTCGAATCCCTGAGCCTCCGCCAGAATTGCGGGCAATTCCCTGGCTTGATTGTTCGGTCCCAAGACCTGTGGGCCTTCCCGCCCGCCTGTTGCCTGTCCGCGCGGGTAACTGCCGGGCGGCACGTTCAGGGTCCCTGCGGGGCCGGTCCGTTCTCCGGCAGTGTGGCACAGGTGCCGTGGGGGATTCCTCTTGGGGGTCCGGCGTGGTACCCGGGCGTCATGAGCAGGCCCGCACCATGACGCAGGTGCGCCTTGGTCAGATCGGATTTGGCCAGGACTGTCAGTCAATTGCATTGTGCCAGCATCACAGGGAAAGCGACGCTGAACAGGCGTCTGGCTCGGGGCGGGTGTCCTGCGTCCATGGCGCTTATCGACCCCGGCAGGGTCGCGACCAAGGCGTGGGTGTCGCCGCTTTCGGCTGACGGACCCGAAGCCGCATCCGACGGGCAGCCCGTCGCAGCGCTCAAAGGCTGCGCGGCGGTGGCTTTCCGGGCGACCGAGCCGGTGTTTCGTCTCGATGTGTCAAGCGGCGCGTGAAGAGGTGTTTCCCCCGACCGGCCTGCTTGGGGTGAACGGCCCGGGCTGGGCCGGGTCCGGGGTGGTCCCGGGGCGGGTCGGGGGCGATGGCGATGCCGCGCCCCGTTTCGGCGGACCGACCGGCGGGGGCGCGGAGCGGGACCCGCGCGTTCAGGGCGGTGGGGCGATTCAACCTTTGATTGCCGGGCGTTGCCGTCTTTTGGCTGTGAAGTGTAAAAGCCCCGAAGCTCGCACGGGGTGCTTACATACCAAAGAATGTGGACAGGCGGGTAGCCGAAAGCTATACAAACGAAAGAATGTTCGATCTCCCATCGAGAATCGAGCCGGCTTGGCCGTGACGCGGCGAATGACCTGAGTGAAAGGAACACCCGATTGGGGGCTCGCAGGGGAAAGAGTGGTTCGGGCAGCAGGCCGCTGACGGTCGAGGGGCCGCAGGAGCACGTCTACGTCGCGCGCGAGCGCGATGCGACGGTATCCGCGCGGGCTGACTTTGGTCAGGCCGGTATTGCCGCGATCTCTGGCGTCATCGGCATGGGGCTTGCGACCCAGAACGCCACGGCAGAGGGCCAGACATCGCTTCAGGCCGCTCTGCCGCCCAAGGAGGCGCCGGGCCGGATGTCCGGCGATGCCGGCGGAAAGCGGGCACCCGATACAAGCAGGGCGCCGATGGAGTCCGCTGAGACCGGGCCCACGGACGAGACCGGATTGAACGCGGCGCCGCCGGTCGAGGTGCCGGGGGCGGAAGATCTGGCAGGCCCCGAGTCGCAGGCGGCGGTAGAGATCGATGTCGGCGCAGGGCCGTTCCCCTTTGCGGATCCCGACAGCGAGGATGAGCCGACGGCGGTAGAGGTGGCAAGGGCCGCGACTGCCGATGCGATTGACGCGGCTCCGACATCCACGGCCCCGGAAACGGTTGTCGAGGCGCGCCCCGAGGTCGGCATCGTCAAGCCATTGGAACCGGCGGAAACCGACAGCGATCAACCCGCCATTGCTCCGTCTCCGCTGCCCGAGGACGGGCCCGCGCCTTCGACCGATAAGCCGGCCAACGCATCCGGAGGGGATGAGCCCGCCGATGCGGATGCTGACGGGGGCGGCCTGCTGGACGGCATCGTCGGCGAAGACGGTCTGCTGGATGGCATAGTCGGCGACGACGGCCTCGTGGACTCGGTCCTGGACACGGTGGTCGGGGAAGACGGTCTGCTGGATGGCATCGTCGGCGAAGACGGTCTCGTGGACTCGGTCCTGGACACGGTGGTCGGCGAAGACGGTCTTCTGGATGGCATCCTCGGCGACGACGGGCTCGTGGACTCGGTTTTGGACACGGTTGTCGGGGAAGACGGTCTTCTGGACGGCATCGTTGGCGAAGACGGGCTTGTGGACTCGGTCCTGGACACGGTTGTCGGGGAAGACGGTCTGCTGGATGGTATCGTCGGCGAAGACGGCCTCGTGGACTCGGTCCTGGACACGGTTGTCGGCGAAGACGGTCTTCTGGATGGCATCGTCGGGGACGACGGGCTCGTGGACTCGGTCCTGGACACGGTGATCGGCGAAGACGGTCTTCTGGACGGCATCGTTGGCGAAGACGGCCTCGTGGACACGGTCCTGGACACGGTTGTCGGCGAAGACGGTCTTCTGGACGGCATCGTTGGCGAAGACGGGCTTGTGGACTCGGTCCTGGACACGGTTGTCGGCGAAGACGGTCTTCTGGATGGCATCGTTGGCGACGACGGCCTCGTGGACTCGGTTTTGGACACGGTTGTCGGCGAAGACGGTCTTCTGGACGGCATCGTCGGGGAAGACGGTCTCGTGGACTCGGTCCTGGATACGGTGGTCGGCGAAGACGGTCTTCTGGACGGCATCGTTGGCGAAGACGGTCTCGTGGACTCGGTCGTCGACACGGTGACCGGCGAGGGTGGCGTTGTCGACGCGGTACTGGGCGACGACGGCCTGCTGGGTGGCATCGTCGGCGAAGATGGCCTCGTGGACTCGGTCCTCGACACGGTGACCGGCGAGGGCGGCGTTGTTGACGCTGTGCTGGGCGACGACGGTCTGCTGGGTGGCATCGTCGGCGAAGATGGCCTCGTGGACACGGTGCTCGACACGGTCACCGGCGAGGGCGGCGTTGTCGATGCGGTGCTGGGCGACGACGGCCTGCTGGGTGGCATTACCGGCGACGACGGCATTGTGGACACGGTGCTCGATACGGTCACCGGCGAGGGCGGCGTTGTCGACGCTGTGCTGGGCGACGACGGTCTGCTGGGCGGCGTTGTCGGCGACGACGGACTTGTGGACACGGTGCTCGACACGGTGACCGGCGAGGGCGGCGTTGTCGATGCGGTGCTGGGCGACGACGGCCTGCTGGGTGGCATCGTCGGAGAAGACGGCCTTGTGGGTTCGGTCCTCGACACGGTGACCGGTGAGGGCGGGCTTCTGGGCGGGCTGCTCGGCGGCGTGCTGGGGGGCGGTGGCTCGGCGGATCCCGTCGCGGCTGACGACGCGCCCTTGGGCGCCGTGCCCGAAACGCCGATCGACGCGGTGCTGGGCGACGACGGCCTGCTGGGTGGCATTACCGGCGACGACGGCCTTGTGGGTTCGGTTGTCGACACGGTGACCGGCGAGGGCGGCGTCGTCGACGCGGTACTGGGCGAAGACGGTCTGCTGGGTGGCATCGTCGGCGACGACGGCCTTGTGGGTTCGGTCCTCGACACGGTGACCGGTGAGGGCGGGCTTCTGGGCGGGCTGCTCGGCGGCGTGCTGGGGGGCGGTGGCTCGGCGGATCCCGTCGCGGCTGACGACGCGCCCTTGGGCGCCGTGCCCGAAACGCCGATCGACGCGGTGCTGGGCGACGACGGCCTGCTGGGTGGCATTACCGGCGACGACGGCCTTGTGGGTTCGGTTGTCGACACGGTGATCGGGGACGACGGTCTGCTGGGCGGCGTTGTCGGCGACGACGGTCTTGTGGACACGGTGCTCGACACGGTCACCGGCGAGGGTGGCGTTGTCGACGCGGTGCTGGGCGACGACGGCCTGCTGGGTGGCATTGTCGGAGAAGACGGCCTTGTGGGTTCGGTCCTCGATACGGTGACCGGTGAGGGCGGGCTGCTCGGCGGCGTGCTGGGGGGCGGTGGCTCGGCGGATCCCGTCGCGGCTGACGACGCGCCCTTGGGCGCCGTGCCCGACACACCGATCGACGCGGTGCTGGGCGACGACGGCCTGCTGGGTGGCATTACCGGCGACGACGGCATTGTGGACACGGTGCTCGACACGGTCACCGGCGAGGGCGGCGTTGTGGACGCGGTGCTGGGCGACGACGGTCTGCTGGGCGGGCTGTTCGGTGATGACGGTCTTGTGGACACGGTGCTCGACACGGTGACCGGTGAGGGCGGCGTTGTCGATGCGGTGCTGGGCGACGACGGCCTGCTGGGCGGGCTGTTCGGGGGCGGCGGGCTTCTGGGCTCGGTGCTCGACCCGGTGATCGGCGAAGGCGGGCTGCTGGGGTCGCTCTTCGGCGCCTTTGCGAATAGCGATGGCCCTGCCGAAGCCGAAGCCGAAATCGTAGCCGAAGCGGACAGCGGTACCGCACTGGATGACGCACCCGAAGGGGGCCTCGTCTCGGCCTTTGCTGGCGATACGCTGGCCGGAGACGGCGGTGCGGCGGACGGGGGGCAGGGCGCGGATGAGCCGCTGGCGACCGCTGCCGGGACCGAAGGCCTTGTGGAGGCAGCGCCGGACAGCGGGCCGACCCTTGGCGAAGCGGCGGACACGGGGCCGGGCGACGATCTGGGTGATGATCCGGGCGTGGATGACTTCGTCGATACGCTGCTTGCCTCCGGCGGCGGCGAGGACCTCATTGCCGCCCTTGTCGGCGACGACGATGTCTTCGGGATCGATGTTCCGCTCGACCCGGTGGAGGATGTCGACGATCTGACCGCGGGTCTTGGCGGGCTTGCCGACATGGGCGGTTCCCTGATCGAGCAGGGCTTGCTGGCGGATGACGCCGTTCCGGATGACGAGATCGACAGCTTGCTGACGCAGATCCTTGGCAGCTCTGTCGACGGTGATGTCACCAACAGCGGGCCGGGCATCTTCGACCTGCTGATCGGAGGCGATGCAGAGTCCGACGACCCCGCCGCAGCGGTCGACACCGGCGATGGCGGCCTTCTGGGCGAGGCCGAGATCGATGGCGTACTTTCGTCGCTGTTCGATACCGGAAGCGGATTGCTGGGCGGTCTGGGTGGTGCGGACGACGAAACCGGATAAGTCTTTTGGGGGTGTCTTTGGTTGACCCACATAAATGCAGGTAATATGCATCTATTGGGTGTATTCTCCTGTAAGGCGAGTTTCAGGATATAATCCGAACCCAGGGCGCCCGTGAACACCTGTGTTCTCTTCGTCCTGCTGGCGCGTTCGAATTGTATGTGGTCGTTTGTTTGCAGAGGTTTGGACCAAGAATAACGTGGGACGTCCCGTTTCTTGGGGAGTGGTTGAATGGCAACAGAGCTGTCCGTGCGTGGCGTGGGGCGGGATCAGGCGCAATCACTGGTTGTGGAGGCCGGGATCGCGCTGAATCGTGCGTCAGATATCGCCCTCCCGGCGACCGGCCCCGAGGTCGTGGGTCACGAGAAGACGGGCCGCGATCTGGCGGTGCAGCTGTCTGACGGTCAGACCCTGAAGATCGGGAACTTCTTTGTCATCGACCCCGAGGGCGACTACAGCCGCCTGCTGGACGCCCGGGGCGAGCCGATGGTGACCGGCCTGACGGCACCGGAGCCTTCGCTGGACGACATGGGCGGCGACATGGCGTCGGCGCTGGACGCAGGCAGCGCCCCCGGGGCTGCCGGGGGCGACGACGGGCCGGGCCGCACTGCTGCCGCATCGGGTGAAACCGGCGAGGCCGACGGGGATGCAGCTTCCTTTGGCGGTGGCTCGACCATGCTCAGCGCCGGGGCCGGGCTGGCCGCGGGCTATGGCTCGATGAACCTCTTCTCGGACGTGCAGGACGACGAGGGGGACGACGACGACCGGGCAAGCCAGGCGGCCCTGCCGGCCGCCGATCAGGCCGCCGCCGATGCAGACGCGCTGCAGCAGGACATCGACGCCCTGCTTGGCGCGCCAGAGGCCGAGGACGAGGTCGCGCGTGCCCTGGACGATATCCTTGCCAGCACCATGCAGGACGAGGCCGACCAGGACGGCGGCCAAAGTGCCGGCGCCCCCTTGATCCCCCGCAGACGGACGGTCCGTCTGCCCCGTTTTTCGCAGAGGCCACCGAGTTGTCGCCCGAGGGGCTGGACGCACCGGACCTGCTGCTTCCCCTGACTGCCGAAGGTGAGACATGACGAAGAGCCCCAGCAAACCGATCGCAGCCTTGCTGGTCACGCGGTGCGCCCGGCTGGCCGCGGTGTCTGCCCTTGCCCTTGGGGTGCTGGCGGCGCCGGCCCTCGCGCAGCTGGCCCTGAAGGACGCGGCGCGGCTGGCGACGGAACTCGACCCCAATGTGACCGCGCTGCGCCAGCAGGTCGCCAGCCGGACGCTGGGGATCAAGCAGGCGCGCGACGGCTATTACCCCAAGGTCAGCCTCTCCAGCGACACCAGCACCACGGATGCCAATGGACCCGGCATCTCGCTGACGGTGTCGCAGGTGCTCTATGACTGGGGCCTGATCCGCAGCGAGATCAAGGCCGCGACGCAGGCCCGGGTGCAGGCGGTTTCCGATCTGAAGATGTCGGTGGAAGACCTGACCCTGCTGGTCTCCGAGGCGTTCCTCGACGTCGAGATCGCCGAGCGCAAGATCGCGCTTACCCGCGAATACATGGGGTTCGCCGACCGCCTGTCCACCCAGGCCGAGGGCCGCGCCCGTGCCGGTCTTGGCGACAATGGCGAGGTCGCCCGGGCGCGTCTGGAAGTGGCCCGCGCGCAGGATCAGCTGAACAGCCTGATGGCGGATCGCGACATGAGCCTTTCGCAGATCGCCTTCCTGACCGGGCGCAAGCTGTCGGCTGTGCAGGCGCCTCCCTCGCTGGACTACGCGCGGCGTTACGGCAATGCGGCCAAGATCCAGTCCGCCGTGCGCATCGCGCCGGATTACATCGCCGGGCGCGCCCGCGCGGCAGAGGCCTTTGCCAATGTCGACCGGGCGAAGGCCGCGCGCCTGCCGACGATCCAGTTGCAGGCGCAGGGGCGGACCGACCTGAACGGCGGGCGCACCAGCACCGCGCTGGGGCTGTCGGCGGGGGTCGACCTGAACGCCGGCGGCCTTGGCGGGCGGGCCGTTCAGGTGGCCCGCTCGGACGCGGCTGCGGCGGAATCCTCGCTGCGCGGCATCGAGCGGCAGATGACCAATACCGCCCAGACGGCGCTTCGCCACATCGCGACGCTGCGGACCGCAGAGCAGTCGCGCGTCACCCAGCTGGAACAGGCCACCCGCGTCCTTGCGAACTACGAGGATCAGTTCGTGGCCGGACAGCGAGAGCTGATCGACGTGCTGACCACTGGACGCGATCTTTACGACGCGCGGGTCGATCAGGTTGACACCTACGACGAACGAAAGCGGACGGAATACCAGGCCGCCCGCGATCTTGGGGTGCTCGGCACCCTGATCCTTGCATCGAGCGGGTCATGAGTAGCATGCAATATTGCGGGAACCACCGGCCATGAACGCCCACCAGAACTTCGATCCGGTCGTCGAGGGTTTGATCGAACTGTGCCGTGCGCAGGGCGTGACGACCTCGGCGGCCCGCCTCACGGACGGTCTTGGCTGGTCGCCGGACAAGCCGATGTCGGTCGAGCTTGCGCCGCAGGCGCTGCGGCGCATCAACATGAGCTGCCGGGTGACATCGGCGCCAGTGCAATCGTTCCCCGACCACAGCCTGCCGGTGCTGCTGTTCCTCAAGGATGGCCGGACCGCCGTGCTGGAGAAATGGGCCGAGGAAGACGTGCAGATCATCCTGCCCGAAACCTCGGGCGGCCGCCTGTTCTGGAGCCGGAAGGAACTGGCGGAAAAGCACGACGGGCGCATCCTGGTGTCCAAGCCCATCGACATCGTGTCGGATCGGCTGGACGAGTCGAAGCCGAAGCAGGGCCACTGGCTGCGGGGGCCGGTTCTGGGGAACTGGTGGATCTATCGCGACGTCGTCTTTGCCTCTTTTGCGGCCAACCTTCTGGCCATCGCGACGGCGCTGTTTTCCATGCAGGTCTATGACCGCGTGGTGCCGACCAATGCCTTCGACACGCTGTGGATCCCGGCCAGCGGGGTCGGGCTGGCCATCCTGCTGGAGCTTGTCCTGCGCACCACCCGCGCCTCGCTAATCGACGTCTCGGGCCGGGATCTGGACCTGCAGCTTTCGTCGAAGCTGTTCGACCGGGTCGCGAACATGCGGCTGGCGCACAAGCCTGCCTCGACCGGGGTCTTCGCCAACCAGGTAAGGGATTTCGCGACGGTGCGCGAGTTCTTCACCTCGGGCACGGTGACGGCGCTCTGCGACATTCCCTTCGTGGCGATCTTCCTTGCGGTGATCTGGTTCATCGGCGGGCCGGTGGCCATCGTCACGCTGCTTGGCGTGATCATGACCATCGTTCCCGGCATGCTGATGCAGGGGCGTCTGGCCCGTGCCTCGCGCGAGAACGCCCGCGAGGCCGCCGCCCTGAACGGCCTGCTGCTGGAAACGATCTCGAACCTTGAAACCGTGAAGGCCGCCCGGGCCGAGGGGCGGTTGCAGCGGTCCTATGCCCAGCTGTCCGCCACCATGGCCAATACGGCGGTCAAGACCCGCAACCTGACCACGACGATGACTCAGCTGGTCAGCGGCGTACAGAAGGTCACCTATGCCGGGGTCATCATCGCGGGTGTCTACCTGATCAGCTCCGGCAGCCTGACCGTGGGCAGCCTGATCGCCTGTACGATCCTGTCCAGCCGCACGCTGACGCCGATGGGGCAGGTGGCGGGTCTGCTGGCCCGCTGGCAACAGGTGCGCGCGGCGCTGGACGGTCTCGACAAGATCATGGAGCTGCCGCAGGAACGCCCCGCCGACCGCCACTTCGTGCGTGCCTCGGATCTGCGCGGCGAATTCCGGCTGGACAACGTGGTCTTCCGTCACGATCCCGCCGCGCCGCCGGTGGTCAATATTCGCGACCTGCATATCAAGGCGGGTGAGCGCATCGCGCTGCTGGGCGGCAACGGCGCGGGCAAGTCCAGCTTCATGCGGCTGATTGCCGGTCTGATCGACCCGCAGGAAGGCTCTGTGCTGCTGGACGACCTGTCGCTCAGCCAGATCGACCCGCTCGACCGGCGCCGCCAGATCGGCTACCTGCCGCAATCGGTCGCGCTGTTCCAGGGCACGCTGCGCGACAACCTGCTGCTGGATCACGGGCTGCACTCGGACGATCAGCTGCTCGAAGCGCTGGACGCGGTCGGGCTGGGCAGTTTCGTGCGCCGCCACGTGCGCGGGCTCGACCTTGTCATCCACGGCAACGGCAACGTGTCCGGCGGCCAGCGTCAGGCCATCGGGCTGGCGCGCATCCTGTTGCAGGACCCGAAGATCGTGCTGCTGGACGAACCGACGGCGGCCTTCGACCACATCACCGAGAAGCAGGTCATCACCCATCTGAACACCTGGCTCGAGGGGCGCACGGCGATCATCTCGACCCACAAGCGCGAGCTGCTCAGCCTGACGCAGCGGACGCTGGTGCTGAAAGAGGGCAAGATCGCGCGCGACGGTGACCTGCTGCAGATCCTCAACACGGCCCGTGCGAACACGGTGCAGAAGGCGCAGGTGAAGGCAGTGACATGAGCAGCCCCGAGCTCTTCGACCCCAGCCATGTGGACGGAAGTTACCGCCAGCAGACGCTGCGCCGGTCGCGCCTGACGATCTACCTTGTCGTGCTGTCGCTGCTGGCGGCCATCGCCTGGGCTGCGGTGGCGCAGGTCAACGAGGTGACGCGGGGCGACGGCAAGGTCATTCCGGCCCGCCGCATGCAGACGATCCAGAGCCTTGAGGGCGGCATCCTCGCCGAGCTTCAGGTCGCCGAGGGCGATATCGTCGAGGCCGGGCAGGTGCTGGCGCGGCTGGATGCGACGCGCTCGCGCTCTGCCTTCATGGCCGCCGAAAGCCAGATCACCGCCCTGACCGCCGAGGTCGCCCGGCTGGAGGCCGAGGTGCTGGAACAGCCAAAGCTGGATTTCGGCGCCGAGCCCAACACCGCCGAGCAGACCGAACTGCGGCTGTTCAAGGCGCGCCGCACCAAGCTGGAGGCCTCGCTACAGGCGTTGGAAAGCGAACGCGCCGCCATCGAGGAACAGATCGCCATTACCAGCCCGCTGGCCGCCAGCGGCTCTGTCAGCCGGATCAACCTGTTGCAGCTGGAACAGAAGAAGGCCGAGCTGGACGGTCGGATCGGCGACACGCGCAACGCCTACGTGCAGGATGCCTACAAGGACCTCGCGCAGCGGCGCTCGCGCCTCAGCGCGCTGTCCGAAGAGGCGGTGCAGAAGCAGGACGAGTTGCAGCGCACCGCCATCCGCTCTCCGGTTGCGGGGCGGGTGAACAACATCGCGATCACCACGCTGGGCGGGGTTGTGCAGCCGGGCGAGCCGATCATGGAAATCACGCCCATCGACGACCAGCTGGTGATCGAGACCAAGGTGCTGCCGCGCGACGTCGCCTTCGTGGCGCCGGGCATGCCCGCCAGCGTCAAGATCACGGCCTATGATTTTGCCACCTATGGCGACCTGCGCGGCACGGTCATGCAGATCTCCGAGGACACGGTCGAGGAAGAGACGCGGCAGGGCCCGCAGAACTTCTACCGGGTCATGGTCATGACCGAACACAACTACCTCGAACAGGGCGGCGAGCGCTTCGCGATCCGGTCGGGCATGGTGGCCCAGGTCGATATCGAGAGCGGCAAGCGTTCGGTTCTGAGTTACCTGACGCGGTCGCTGCTCAACGCCCGTCTCCGCTGAGGGCTGTCCCTCTCCGAACTGCCAAGAAGTCGAAGGAATACCCGTGTCGCGCGTCTGCCACGCCCCCCGCTGCCGAGAGGCTCTGCTCGCTCTCGCCGTGATTTCCCTGTCCGCCCCCGCATCCGCGCGCGTCTTCGAGACGGTCGCGGTGCGCGGTGCCGAGTTCATCCCCGAAGAAGACATCCGCATGACCTGCGGCGCCCTGCCGGGCGTCGACTACGCGGATTACGAGTTGCGGGCGATCGAGGATTGCCTGATGTCGACCGGGGCCTTCGAGGCGGTCAGCCTGTCGCCCGAGGGCGAGGCGCTGGTGATCGAGGTGGCCGAGATCGACAACCGCCCCGAGCCGGATCGAGGCGGCGGTGTCCTACGTGTCCGACGCGGGCGTGGTCGGAGAGCTGTCCTTCGAACAATACAACCTGTTCCCCGATACCTATGGCGCGCTTCACCTGTCGTTCAACGCCGAGGTGAAGGCGCTGGAGGCGCATCTCTACCGCGCCGATGCCTTTTCCGAGACGCTGGATTTCGGCATCGACCTTGTCGCGCGCGAGGCGCAACTCGACGATACCAATTACTCTGAACGGGGTGTTCGGGCAGAGCCCTACCTTGCCTGGACGCCGGACGAAGACGCGCGGCTGGAACTGGGGCTGGGGTGGCGCAGCTATCGCATGTACGACGTCGACGGCGCCGCCAGCGCCCTGCTTCTGCGCGAGGAAACCGGCGAGATTTCCGCGCCCTACCTGCGCATGTCGGCGGTCTATTCCGGCGGTCGCGGCGGCGATGACGAGGCGGCGGGCGCGTTGGAATACGGGCTGCGGCTGGATCACTACCTGTGGAACATCGGCACCGGAGAGGCGCTGTCGGACAGCCGACTGGAGGCCAGCGTGACGCAGCCCTTCGGCGGGTCCTACCGGCTGCTCGGGACGGTGCGCGCGGGCAGCGTCACCGGGCTGAACGGCAATGACACCCGCGCCGTCGACCGCTTCTTTCCGGGCGCCGACAGCTTCCGCGGCTTCGCGCCGCGCGGGATCGGCCCGCTGGACGGCGACGACCGTCTGGGCGGCAACAGCTATCTCGTCGGCTCTGTCGAGGTGCAGCGCGACATCGGCAAAGTGCTGTCGCTGCCGATGCAGGCGGGTCTGTTTGTCGAGGCGGGCAGCGCCTGGGGCTGGACGACACGCTGAACGGCGCCATTGACGACGACTGGCACACGCGGGCCAGCGTCGGGCTGTCGCTGTCCTTCGAGGTCGCCAATACACCGGTGTCGCTTTATGTCGCGACACCGCTGCGTGAAAAGTCGGGCGACAAGACGCAGGCCATCGGCCTCAGCTTCACGACCCGTTTCTAAGCCGCGCCTGCCGCCGGTCCATGGCGAGGCGGAACAGGTTCAGATAGCGCGGCGCGACCGCCTGAAGGCTGTAGAGCAGCCGCGCCCGGGCGCAGGCGGACTGCCCGTAGCGCAGGCGCCGTTCGGGGTCCTGCGCCGGGGCGGTGATCTCGTCGATCCAGGCTTCGTCATCGTCGGGCAGGAGGCGCCCGTTCACGTCGTCCTGGATCAGTTCGGCGGGGTAACCGCGATCCGGTGCCAGCACGCAGCCACCGCGCCCGAGGATCTCGACCAGGCCCCAGTTCGCGACGCCGAAGCGCAGCGGATAAAGGAAGATGTCGATGCCGGAGAGTTTCTCGACAAAGGCCTCGTAGGGCAGCTTCCCCGGAAAGGCGATCACCTCTGCGGCGCGCGGATAGACCTTCAGCAGGTGATCGCGGAAGCTGGCGACCTCGCCGCCGTACTTGCGCTGCACCCACTGCTGTTCGTAGCCGTAGGTGCTGCCCTCGCTGCCGCCGAGGGCGACGAAGTTCGCCTTCAGCCCGCGTTCCACCAGTTTGTCCACCAGCCGCACATAGGTGTCGAAGCCCTTGGCATTCGACAGGTCGCGGGCGGAAAAGCCGATGGTCAGCGGCGCCGAGGCCGCTTTGGGCTCGGGCATCGTCATGGCTTCGAAGGCAAAGCCTTCCAGCTGCACTTCGATGTTGGATTGCAGGGGCTCGGGGAACATGGCCTTTGCATGATGGCTGGGACAGATCACCAGATCGCTGCGCAGCGCCTGATGAAAGTTCAGCATCTCGGTGTTGCGGTCGACCATGCGCTGCGACTGGTCCGGCGGGAAGGCGGGATCCCAGCCATGCGCCCGGAAGCTGGGAAACTCGATATAGCTGACGATGGCCGCGTCGATCTCGTCATAAAGAAAATGTGGCGCCCCCAGAGCGAATGGCTGAGCACCACGTCGATTTTCTTGTGCTTCTGGAACTGCTGCAGTGCCGACAGCAGGCCCCGCCCGAGATGGGCAGAGCGCTCCAGCTTGGCGGTGTAGTAGTAGCGCTGCTTGCCGGTCACCGGGCCATCGGGGCGGAAGCCCAGGATGTGCTTGCCGCGATGCGCGTTCCCGGCCTGATGGCCCGGCGTGGTCAGGAAGTAGGTTTCCGCCAGTCCCGCCGCGCGCAAGTAGTCGCAAAGCCCGCCGAACTGGCCGGGGTAGACGGCCCCGGCAAAGACGATCACTGGTTTGGCCATGGCCCGATCTCTCCGCTTTCGATCCATCGAAGGGGCGCGCCGGGCGCCCGTCCTGCCGGTCTAGGGCAAAACGGTCGCGACTTACATACTTTCGGCGGTGATTTCTCGACTTACGGCGGGGTCGGGGTCAGATCAGGTTCATTTCCCGGGCGGCGATCACCGCCTGCGTGCGGTTGTTGGCCCCCAGCTTGGTGCAGACCGACTTCACGTGCATCTTCACCGTCGCTTCCTTGAGGCCGAGTGCAGTGCCGATATCGCGGTTCGACTTGCCCTCGGACAATTCCGCCAGAACGTCCATCTCGCGCTCGGACAGGGGCACGGTTGCCATGTCGCGGGGCACCACGCGCCTGCATTCGATCAGATCGACCGGGATGTAGCGTTCGCCCGCCGCCATGAAGCGCACCTCGTTGTAGAAGCTGCGCAGCGAGGTCGTCTTCAGCACGAAGCCCGCGCCGCCCATGTCCAGCACCTCGGGGACCAGATGGGCCGGCGGGTTGCTGGTCAGCAGGGCGACGGGCTTGCCGTCGTTGCGCTCGATGGCTTTGCGCAGGCCTGCGGTGCCGTTCATGCCGGGCATGTTCAGGTCGACAAGGACGAGATCGAAGGCACCTTCACGGTCGATGATGTCGAGGGCCGTGTCCAGATCGGGGGCCGTCATGGCCGTCACGTCGGGCACGCCCGAAATGAACTGCTGGAACATCTCCAGGACCATCGCGTGATCGTCGGCGATCAGGATCCTGATCGGGGTGACTTCTTCTGATACCATCTCTTTACCTTCGCACTCTGCAGCATCCGGCTTGCCGAATCCGCCTGCTGCGGGAGCATAGCATGCCGGATGCCTCACCTTTCGTCACGTAGGTAGATTAAATTCGGCGAAGTCACGTTTGTTCCGGGGGCGATACCGGCAGAACCTTGCGTCAACCGATCGCCGGATCCGCGCCAAGGGCGGCAATTGCCTGCGTGGTGCGGGTCAGGGCGTCGGTCACGCGGGCCATTTCGGCGGACAAATCGGGCTTGCCTGCCTTCACCGCGTCTTCCAGCAGGCGCATGCTGCTGTCGAGCCCGGCCAGCCCGGTCAGCCCGCAGGCCCCGGTGGCGGCATGCAGCATGCAATCCGTCTGGTCGGTGACGCCATGGGCCTTCAGGCTGACGATCGCGGCGCTTGCCTCTGCCAGCGCGCGCGACATGTACCGGCGCGCGCCGTCCGCCCCCAGCCCGGCCACCAGTTCCGTCACCACCGAGTCGCTGAGGACCGCGTCCGGTGCCGGGCGGGGCGGTCTGCCCGGCCCTTTGCGCGTGGCGGCGGCCCGGGGGCGGGGCGGGGTGCGGATGTCCGGATCGAGCGCGTCGCGGATCGCATGGCACAGGGGGTCGGGACGAATCGGCTTTTCCAGAACGCTCTGCATCCCGGCCTTCAGACAGGCGGCGCGGATGCTGTCCTCGATATGGGCCGTCAGGCCGACGATGCGCGGGGCGGGGGTGATGGCACCCGAGGCGATGCCCGCAGCGATCCGTTGCGCCAGTTCGACGCCGCTCATTTGCGGCAGGGTCACGTCGGACAGCACAAGGTCGAACCGGGTGTCCGCGCGATGTTCAAGAAGCGCCAGCGCCGCGGCGCCGCTGCCGGCCACCTGCACCGCTGCCCCGGCGGCCCGCAACACATGGCTGAGCCAGGCCTGACTGGCGGGGCTGTCCTCGACCACCAGCAGAGAGGCGCCCTTCAGCAGGCCGTCGATCTCTTGCGGGGCCTCCTGTTCAAAGGTGGTGTCGGCAAGCTCCGCGGCGGGCAAAGAGAAGACCGCGCGCAGGATGGTGCCGACGACCGCGCCGCCCTCGGTGCCGACCGGGGTGCCGTCGACACCGCGATCCAATATGTCCAGATGCCCGCCAAGCTGGGTGAGCGCATGGGCCAGCACATTCATGCCCCCCGAGGGCCGGTCCTGCGCCGGGGGCGGGGCCGGGGTCGCGCCGCCCGCCTGTCCCAGCGCCTGCCGCAGCCGCTCTTTCTGCGCCCGGGGCAGGCCGCCGCCCATGTCCCGGACCTCCAGCGTGATCTGCAGCCGCCGGTCTGTGTCAGAGAGCTCCTCGATATCGGACCCCAGCCGGGCGGTGGTCAGAATGACCTCGATCGCCTCGCCGCCGTGTTTCACGGCATTGTCGACCATGTTCTGGGACAGCGCGCGGACAAAGCGCACCGGGCCGGTCACGCAGGTCTCGGCCTCGGGCGGCAGGCTCAGCGACAGGGCGGCACCGCGCTGCTCGGCCAGGGGGCGGATGACATCGGTCATCTGCCGCAGTTCCTGCGCGATCGAGAAGGCTTCGTCCGGTCGGGCCGCGGCGCCGCTTTGCTCTCCACGGATCACCGCAAGCACGTTGCTGATGTGATCCAGCGACAATTCCGCCGCCCGTTTCAGGCGCTCCAGCCCCTCTTGGTTGTGTTCCTTGTTCAGCACCAGCGTTTCCGCGCTGGCCAGCAGCGATTGTATCGGCGTTCTGAGGTCATGGGTGACGCGCAGCAGGGTCGCGGCCCGCGCGCGGTTGCGCAGCCATAGCGCCTCGCCATCGGTCTCGGAAAGCCGCAGGTAAAACCCCGCCGCCGGACCAAGCGGCAACAGGACCAGTTCGCCTTCCAGCGAGAGGTCGTCGACGGTGATCGAGACCGGGGCGCTGCCGGCGCGCTTCGCGACCGTGCAGCGTTCGGTCCAGTTCATGCGGTCCCGCAGGGTGCGTTCGACGCCAAGCCGCTTGGCGGGGCCGTTGGCCAGCAGGACCTCGCCCGCTTCGTTGGCCAGCAGAACCGCCCTGCGGTCCGAGGCGATCAGGCGCGCCAGCATCTGGATCATGGGCCGATAAGAGGCGCTGGTCGCCTCCGGGGTCGCCGGGGCGGCCTGATCCAAGACCGGGGAAGCGCTGGCCGGGACCGCTTCGCCTTTGTCTGTCGTGCTCAAGCCTGTGCCTCCGCGCCTGCTGAAGGGGGCGCACGACCGTGACGACCCGCCGCGGCGGTTCGCCCGACCCTGCGGCCACCGCCATCGGGTAGCGTCGAACTGCCGCCATGTACAGGGAAATATCTGCGAGGGCATCCGATTGACACTTCATTATCCGATAGTATGGTTCAATACATACAAAAGATAACGTGCGCGACGGACCTGGGCCGCCGCCAGATCTCAGCTGAACAGGAAACGATACGATGGCAAATACTGTACTTGCGGTAGGACCGGCGCAGGCTGTCACACTCCCGGTCAATGCCGGGGACGTCTCACGCTATCTGCGCGCGGGCCAGGATCTGGTTGTCGAGACCTCCTCTGGCGACACGATTCGCGTGACGGGCTTCTACGCCCCGACGGCGGGCGGCGAGGTTCACCGGCTGCTGTTCGCGGATGGCACATACACCGGCGTTTCGGGGGAAGAGGGGCCGGAAGAGGGTGAGGCCGGTCTGGGCTTTGCCATCCCGGACGATGCGGTCGCGGGGATTGGCGCCGCGATCGCCGGGCTCGGCCTTGCCGCCTCCAGCGGGAGCGGATCCGACGATGATGACGATCCGACCGACCCGACCGATGGCACCGATCCGACCGATGGCACCGACCCGACTGATGGCACCGATCCGACTGATGGCACCGACCCGACCGACGGCACCGACCCGACCGACGGCACCGACCCGACCGATGGCACCGATCCGACCGACGGGACCGATCCGACCGACGGCACCGATCCGACCGATGGCACCGATCCGACCGATGGCACCGATCCGACCGATGGCACCGACCCGACCGACGGCACCGACCCGACCGATGGCACCGACCCGACCGATGGTTCTGCCGGTTTGCTGGACCCCATCCTCTCGGATGACGGTCTGCTTGGTCCGGTGACCGGCAACGACGGCCTTCTGGGCGATATCACCGGCTCGGACGGCCTGCTTGGCGACCTCATCGGTGACGATGGCCTGCTGGGAGAAGTGACCGGCTCGGACGGCCTGTTGGGCGACCTGCTGGGCACCGGCCTGCTGGGTGACGGCGGCGAAGGTGGCCTGCTGGGCGGGCTTCTGGACCCGGTAAGCGGCCTCACGGACGCGGTGACGGGACTCGTCGGCGGTGACGGCGGCCTGCTCGACCCGGTGCTGTCCGATGGTGGTCTGCTCGGGCCGGTGACCGGCAACAATGGCCTGCTGGGAGACATCACCGGCTCGGACGGCCTGCTGGGCAGCCTTCTGGGCAATGGCGGCCTGCTGGGCGACGTGACCGGGTCGGAGGGCCTTTTGGGGGGGCTGCTGGGCACCGGTCTGCTGGGTGACGGCGGCGAAGGCGGCCTGCTGGACGAGGTGCTGGAGCCGGTGGACGGTCTCACGGACGCGGTGACGGATCTCCTCGGCGGCGAGGGCGGCCTGCTCGATCCCGTCGTGGCGGATGACGGTCTGCTTGGCCCGGTGACCGGCAGCGAGGGCCTTCTGGGTGACGTCACCGGGTCCGATGGCCTGCTGGGTGCGGTGGTCGGCGACGAGGGCCTGCTGGGCGACGTGACCGGGTCCGACGGTCTTGCGGGGGATCTGCTGGGCACCGGTCTGCTGGGTGACGGCGGCGAAGGCGGCTTGCTGGACGAGGTGCTGGAACCGGTGGGCGGCCTCACGGATGCGGTGACGGATCTTCTCGGCGGCGAGGGCGGCCTGCTCGATCCCGTCGTGGCAGATGACGGTCTGCTTGGCGCGGTGACCGGCAACGAGGGCCTTCTGGGTGACGTCACCGGTTCCGATGGCCTGCTGGGCGCGGTGGTCGGCGACGACGGTCTGCTCGGCGACGTGACCGGGTCCGACGGTCTTGCGGGGGATCTGCTGGGCACCGGTCTGCTGGGTGACGGCGGCGCCGGTGGCCTGCTGGGCACGCTGCTGCCCGACGACCTGCTGGGCGGCCTTGTCCCGTCCGAAGATCAGGCCTGACCGGAGTTTTCCCGCGGGCGCCCCGGCTTCGGGCGCCCGCGGGACTGGCCGGTCGGGCCCTGCGCGCAGGGCAAGGCGCAGGCCGCGACCAAAGAAAACGCGATGAACGCTCTCGTTTAGGTTGACGATACATACTTTAGAGTGTTCAGTGAAAACTAAAGATGATTAGCAAACTTTTGCATGGGCGCTCGCGCGCCTTCTGGGACAGAGGAATGAACGATGGCTGACCGCGTGATCCAGGCCGGATCTGAGATTGCAATCCGCATTGATGCGAATCGCACCGATATTTCGCGTTTCGTCCGGCAGGGTGACGATCTGATCGTCGAGTTGCGCAACGGCGACCGTATTATCGTGGAGGGCTATCACGTCCCCCACGAGAGCGGTTCCCTGCACAGTCTGGTCTTCGGGGATCTCGCCGGAGGTCGAGGAGGACAGTGAGCAGGCTGCTGCGGGTCTCGGCATGACCATGGAAGACCAGGCGGCGCTGGCTGCAGCTGGCCTGAGCGGCCCGGGTCTGGCTCTGAGCGGCGGCGGGGGCGGCAGCGACGACGACGACCCGACCGACCCGACGGATGGCACGGATCCGACCGACGGCACCGATCCGACTGACGGCACCGATCCGACTGACGGCACCGATCCGACCGACGGCACCGACCCGACCGACGGCACCGATCCGACCGACGGCACCGATCCGACCGACGGAACCGATCCGACCGACGGCACCGATCCGACCGACGGCACCGACCCGACCGATGGCACGGACCCGACCGACGGCACCGATCCCACCGACGGCACCGACCCGACCGACGGCACCGACCCGACCGACGGCACCGACCCGACCGACGGCACCGATCCGACCGATGGCACCGATCCGACCGACGGCACCGACCCGACCGACGGCACCGATCCGACCGATGGCACCGATCCGACCGACGGCACAGACCCGACCGACGGGACCGATCCGACCGACGGCACCGATCCGACCGACGGCACTGACCCGACCGACGGGACCGATCCGACCGATGGCACCGACCCGACCGATGGCACCGATCCGACCGACGGCACCGATCCGACCGACGGCACGGACCCGACCGATGGCACCGACCCGACCGACGGCACCGATCCGACCGATGGCACCGATCCGACCGACGGCACCGATCCCACCGACGGGACCGATCCGACTGACGGGACCGATCCGACCGACGGCACCGATCCGACCGACGGCACCGACCCGACCGACGGCACCGACCCGACCGACGGCACCGATCCGACCGATGGCACCGACCCGACCGACGGCACGGACCCGACTGACGGGACCGATCCGACCGACGGCACCGACCCGACCGACGGGACCGATCCGACCGACGGCACGGACCCGACTGACGGGACCGATCCGACCGATGGCACCGACCCGACCGATGGCACCGATCCGACCGACGGCACGGACCCGACCGACGGCACCGATCCGACCGACGGCACGGACCCGACCGATGCCGCCAGCAATCAGGGCCTCCTCGATCCGATCATCGGCGACGAAGGGCTTCTCGGAGACCTGACCGGCAACGATGGCCTGCTTGGCGACATCACCGGCTCGGATGGTCTGCTTGGGGACCTCGTGGGCAGCGACGGCGTGCTTGGTGACCTCGGCGAGGGGCTGCTCGGCCAACCCATCCTCGGAGACGGAACCGTTGACCCGGATATCGGGCTTCTGGACGGCGTGGTTTCCGACGACGGCCTTCTGGGCGATCTGACCGGCAACGACGGCCTGCTTGGCGACATCACCGGCTCCGAGGGGCTGCTGGGCGACCTGGTCGGCAACGACGGCCTTCTGGGCGGCATCACCGGAAGCGACGGCCTGGTGGGTGGCCTGACGGGCACCGGCCTGCTGGGTGACACCGGCGAGGGCGGCTCCGATGGCGGTGGCCTGCTCGACGGTCTGCTGGGTGAAGACGGCCTCGTGGGCGGTCTGCTCGGCGGCGAAGACGGCGGTCTGCTGGACGGCGTGCTGGGTGAGGACGGCCTCGTGGGCGGTCTGCTCGGCGGCGAAGGCGGCGGTCTGCTGGACGGCGTGCTGGGTGAAGACGGCCTCGTGGGCGGTCTGCTCGGCGGCGAAGAAGGCGGACTGCTGGACGGCGTGCTGGGTGAGGACGGCCTTGTGGGCGGTGTGCTCGGCGGCGAAGGCGGCGGTCTGCTCGACGGCGTGCTGGGTGAGGACGGCCTCGTGGGCGGTCTGCTCGGCGGCGAAGGCGGCGGTCTGCTGGACGGCGTGCTGGGTGAAGACGGCCTCGTGGGCGGTCTGCTCGGCGGCGAAGAAGGCGGACTGCTGGACGGCGTGCTGGGTGAGGACGGCCTTGTGGGCGGTGTGCTCGGCGGCGAAGGCGGCGGTCTGCTGGACGGCGTGCTGGGTGAAGACGGCCTCGTGGGCGGTCTGCTCGGCGGCGAAGAAGGCGGACTGCTGGACGGCGTGCTGGGTGAGGACGGCCTCGTGGGCGGTGTGCTCGGCGGCGAAGGCGGCGGTCTGCTGGACGGCGTGCTGGGTGAGGACGGCCTCGTGGGCGGTGTGCTCGGCGGCGAAGACGGCGGTCTGCTGGACGGCGTTCTGGGTGAGGACGGCCTTGTGGGCGGTCTGCTCGGCGGCGACGGCGGCGGTCTGCTGGACGGCGTTCTGGGTGAGGACGGCCTCGTGGGCGGTCTGCTTGGCGGCGAAGACGGCGGTCTGCTGGACGGCGTGCTGGGTGAGGACGGCCTCGTGGGTGGTCTGCTCGGTGGCGAAGACGGCGGTCTGCTGGACGGCGTGCTGGGTGAGGACGGCCTCGTGGGTGGTCTGCTCGGCGGCGACGGCGGTGGCCTGCTGGACGGCGTTCTGGGTGAGGACGGCCTCGTGGGCGGTCTGCTCGGTGGCGAAGGCGGTGGCCTGCTCGACGGCGTGCTGGGTGAGGACGGCCTTGTGGGCGGTGTGCTCGGCGGCGAAGGCGGCGGTCTGCTGGACGGCGTGCTGGGTGAGGACGGCCTCGTGGGCGGTCTGCTTGGCGGCGAAGGCGGCGGTCTGCTCGACGGCGTTCTGGGTGAGGACGGCCTCGTGGGCGGTCTGCTTGGCGGCGAAGACGGCGGTCTGCTGGACGGCGTGCTGGGTGAGGACGGTCTTGTGGGCGGCGTGCTCGGCGGCGAAGACGGCGGTCTGCTGGACGGCGTGCTGGGTGAGGACGGCCTCGTGGGCGGTCTGCTCGGCGGCGAAGACGGCGGTCTGCTCGACGGCGTGCTGGGCGACGACGGCCTCGTGGGCGGTCTGCTCGGCGGCGAAGGCGGCGGTCTGCTGGACGGCGTGCTGGGTGAGGACGGCCTCGTGGGCGGTCTGCTCGGTGGCGACGGCGGCGGTCTGACCGACGGCCTGCTGGGCGACGATGGCCTTGTGGGCGGTCTGCTTGGCGGGCTGACAGGCAACGGTTCCGAAGACGTCGTCTAATCCACTCACGGACAAGGAACCCCTACCTGCTCCATACCCCCAGGCGGGGCAGGTCTCCGGACAGGGCGAAAATACCCGCCCTGTCCGGAATAAGGAAAAGAGAATTTGAGCCAACAGGAGCTGGACGTGAAAATTCTTGCAGTAGACGACAGTCCCATTTCCCGCGACTTGCTGCCTGTATTGTTTTCCAGTTCCGGTTTTCCCCCCTTCATGTCGCTGAAAGCGGAGCCGCCGCCCTGGCGATCCTCGGCAACGGCGACCAGCAGTTCGACTGCCTGATCCTCGATGTCGAAATGCCTGGCATGGACGGCATCGAGCTGTGCAGCCGTGTCCGGCAACTGGCCCGCTACCGCGATGTTCCGATCATCATGCTGACGGCGCGCGACGATGCCCAGACCATCGAAACCGCCTTCGCCGCGGGTGCCAACGACTACATCCTGAAATCCGCGGCGGCCAAGGAGCTGGTCGGTCGGGTGCACGTCGCCCAACGCATGCTGCACCGCAACGCGTGCCAGGTGCTGTCGAGCAAGGAGCTGGCAAAGGGCGCGGCGACGCCGCTGTCGCGCAGCGGCAAGCACAGCTTTGCCCTGGCGGACAGCCTTCTGGTCGAGGGCGTGGACAGGCTGATCCTGCCGTTCTCGCTGGGCAACTACCTGACCCAGCTGCCTACCGCGGCCCTGACGGGCACCCGCATCTTCGGGGTCCAGATCGAGGACCCGGTCCGCCACTACCATGACAACACGACCCGAAACTTCGCAACCATCCTGGCCCGGGTCGCCAGGGGCATTTGCGCCACCGTCGAGACGGACCGGCTGCTGATGTCCTACGTCGGCGGCGGCGCGTTCTATTGCATCGCGCGCGACATCGCCGGCGAGCAGCCGCAAGACTTCGAAGCGGGCATCAACCGCTATCTCGAAACCTGCGCCTCGGCGAGCGTCCTTGCGGCGCTGCAATCGGTCAGTGTCTGCGTCAGCGCCCTGGTGGTTCCCAGCGCCCGCCGCGGGCAGCGGGTGCGTGTTTCCTTCGATCGTGTGAAGGACCGCGTAAACGCTCGGGTAAGGATGGATGGCGTAGAGTGCCAACCGGATATGGAAAGGGAGAGGACAGCATGGCAGTGATTTCATTCATGGTCGGCAGCGTGGTTGCCCTTGTGGCCGCCAGTCTCTGTTGGGCCTTCTCGGAAATGGGGCTTGGCGGGGCTCTGATGGTCTACCTCGGGGGCGGGACGGTTCTGGGAACCCTCTTGACGCTGCTCGGCAGCGGCCTGTTCAGCGACCCGGCCAATCCTTTCGAACTGGCTTCGGATCGGAACTGAACCCTGACATGTCGGGCCGGTGAGGATCCCGCGTCCCGGACAAAAGGGCCGGGTGGCGGCGGTTGCGCGGCGATGCCAGCCGCGACCTGGGCGCGCGGTGCCGGGCTTTTACCCCTGCAAGGCCTGAGGGCCGATCTGCCGCAAGGCCGGAACCGGCCATGGCCACTTCCAGGCGCTTCGACATTCGACCTGCCGCGCGGGATGCACGGTCGCGGCGGTGACGGTCCCGCCCGTCAAGCGGGACAGGCTGATCGTGCCGGATCGGTGCCCGGTGCCCGGTGGCGGCGGACGAGCCATCAAGGTCGATTTCCCAAGACGTCGACGGCGCTGCGTTGCGGGCGCCCAAACCACGACGGGCCCCGGCCATTTCCGGCTGTTGGGCAGCTGTCACCGCGCCTTCCTGCGCCGGTTGTGGCAGCGCCAAAGCGCTTTCGCATGACGCTGCCATTCCCTTGGGCGCCGCAGGCGCGCCGCTTCGGGTCAGGACAGGCCACCCGCAGCGGCCCGTCCTGTGACCCCGTCCGCCTCAGGCCACGCGGGCGCCCCGGCTCCATGCGCCGCGCAGGATCGGGGCGGCGCCGCGGCGGCTGACCCGCAGCAGATCGGCGCGCAGCCCCGGTTCCAGCCGGCCACGGTCGGACAGGCCGGCGACGCGGGCCGGGGTGCCGGTGACGCAGGCCACCGCGCGGGGCAGGTCGTCCCACAGCTCTGCCAGCCGGAAGGCCGACAACAGCAGCGCCGCCGGAACGTAGTCCGAGGACACGATGTCCAGCAAACCCGCCTGCGCCAGTTCCGCTGCCGCGACATTGCCGGAATGCGAGCCGCCCCGGATCAGGTTCGGCGCGCCCATCATCACCGCGATGCCCGCCTCCCGGCAGGCCTGCGCCGCCTCCAGCGTCGTCGGAAACTCGGCAAAGCCGACGCCGATCTCGGCCGAGCGGGCGACCTGTTCCGCCGTGGTGTCGTCGTGGCTGGCAAGGACCGCGCCAAGCCGCCGCGCCTCGGTCACGGCGCCGGCCTCGTGGGCCGCCCCGTAGCGCGCCTGCATCAGCTTCAGGTTGGCGACATGCTCGGCGAACTCGACGTCGTTCATGTTGCGTTTCTTGGCCTGATAGATCCGCAGGGCGGTCAGGTCGCGGAACTGGCGCTGACCGGGCGTGTGATCCATCAGCGAAACAAGGCCGACGCGATCCTCGGGCCCGAAGTCCGCCAGTTCCTGCAACAGCGTCTCGGAACAGATCTCGGCGCGCAGGTGGATGAAATGGCTGATCTTCAGGTCGCCGGCGGCGCGGGCCTCCAGCAGTTCCGTCGCCAGCTTGCGGGCATAGGGATCGTAGCGCCCCTTGCCGGTGCCAAGCGTGGACCCGACCCGCAGCGCGTCGAAGACCGTGGTGATCCCGGTCGAGGCCAGTTCCGCGTCATGCGCCAGAAGCGCGGGCAGATGCGGCCAGTCGACCTCGGGGCGGGGTTCGAGGTGACGCTCGACATTGTCGGTGTGCAGCTCGACCAGCCCCGGCATCACCAGGTCGCCGCGGCAGTCGATGGCGCCCTTCGGCGCGGCGCCCGTGGTGATCGCCGCGATCACGCCGTTTTCGACGACAAGGTGGCCGTCGATCACGCGGTCCGGCAGGACCAGTTGCGCATTGGCGAGGCAGAGGCTTTCTGCCATGAGGGCGTCACGGTCCTCGGGTAGAACGTCGGGAGAGAAAGGGGAGTTCATGTCATACGCTCGCTTTGCAGTCTATTATTTGCCGCCCGAGGGCGCGCTGTCCAGCTTCGGCGCCCGCTGGCTGGGCTGGGATGTCCTGACCGGCAGGGCGGCGCCGCACTGGCCCGAGCCGGGGCTGGAGGCGGTGACGCAGACGCCCCGGAAATACGGCTTTCACGCCACGCTGAAGCCGCCCTTCCGGCTGGCAGAGGGGCAGACACCCGAGGCGCTGGACAAGGCGGTCGCGGCCATGGCGGCGCGCTGTGCGCCCGCCCCGGCAGAGGGGCTCGAGGTCGCGCGGCTCGGCAGCTTTCTGGCGCTGGTCCCGCAGGGTGACACCGCGCAGATCGCGCGGATCGCCGCAACCTGCGTCGAGGCGCTGGACGAATTCCGCGCGCCTGCCACCGAGGCAGAGCTGGCCCGCCGCCGCGCCGCCCGGCTGACGCCTGAACAGGAGGCGCTGCTGTCGCGCTGGGGCTATCCCTACGTGATGCAGGCCTTCCGCTTTCACATGACGCTGACCGGCTCGACTTGACCCGCAGGACCGTGCGGCCTGGCAGGACAGCGTCGCCCGGCACCTGCCGCCGCTGCCGCAGCCCTTCGTGCTGGACCAGGTGGCGCTGGTCGGGGAACGCGCCGATGGCCGGTTCGAGCTGGTCCACCGCTACCCCCTCACCGGCTGAAGGGCCTGAAGGGCCCGGGCCACGGTTTCGGGCAGCGGGCCGTCGTTCGACACGGTAACCGCCGGCACCCCCTCGGGCAGGGCGAAGGGGGCGCGCGCCAGGCGCCGTGCGATCTCTTCGGGGGTCTCGCGGTTGCGGGCCGACAGCCGCGCCGCCAGCGTCTCCGGCCGCGCCGTCAGATGCAGCACGGTCAGGCGGGGAAAGACCGCCTGCGCCTCTGGCAAGACCGCGCGGGACAGGTTGGCCAGCCGGTCCTGACCGGACTGGACCTGCGTCAGGGTGTCCTGCGGGATTCCGTAGCGCAGCCCATGCGCCTCCCAGTGCAGGCAGAAGGCCCCGGCGGCGCGGCGCGCCTCGAAGGCCTCGACCGAGACGGCCTCGCAGTCCTCGCCACCCGCCCCGGGCGCCCGGGTGATCACCCGGCGCACCGGCAGCAGCCCGGGGCAGGCGGCGCAAAGCGCCTCCATCACGCTGTCCTTGCCGACGCCGGAGGGCCCGACCACGGCGATCAGCCGCCCCATGCCCATCACGCCGCCCGCGCCGGGGTGAACCCGGTCACGTCGATTTCGCGGTCGCAGACCCGGTCGCGGGCCTCGGCGTCGTGAAAGATGCCGACAACCGCCGCGCCGCGCGCCTTGGCCGCCTCGATCAGCTCCAGCACCACGGCGCGGTTGGTGGCGTCCAGACTCGCGGTCGGCTCGTCCAGCAAGAGCGCCGGGTAAGGATGTGCAAAGCCGCGCGCGATATTGACCCGCTGCTGTTCGCCGCCGGAAAAGGTCGTGGGCGACAGGTCCCAAAGCCGCTCGGGGATATTCAGGCGGGCCAGCAGGCCGCGGGCCTGTGCCTCGGCCTCCGGCTCGGCCACACCCAGCGCCCGCAAGGGGTCCGCCACCACCTGCAGCGTCGGCACACGCGGCACCACGCGCAGGAACTGGCTGACGTAGCCCAGCACCTCGCGGCGCAGCGCGATGATCTCGCGCGGCTCGGCCTCGACCAGGTCGACATCCCCGATCCGGATCGACCCCGAGGCCGCCCGGTAGTTGCCGTAAAGCATGCGCATCAGCGTCGATTTCCCGGCCCCCGAGGCGCCGGTCAGCGCCACGCATTCGCCGGGCTGCACCGTAAACGACGCCCCCTGCATCACCCGGATCACCGCGCCGCCCTGATTGTGCAGCACGAACTGCTTCGACACGTCCTTGACTTCGATCATCGCACCGCCTCGCATTTTGCAGCCTCTGGCCCTTTGGCCGCCGACCCGCCGGGCCGCCCCGCAGCGCCCAGCGGCGCGGACGAAGGGACCCGGGGCATCGCCCCTTTCCGTGTTTCTTCTTGGTCCAAATACCTCAAAACGACATCTCCATCCTGCAAGCCGGTTGCAAAGAGGCGCCGACCGGCCTCCACCCGGCAGTGCGGGCCGGTCCCGGGGGCCGGCGCCTGCCGGTCCCTGCCGCGCCCCGGTCCGGGGCGTCGCGGCGCGCCGGAGCACGGCAGGCCTTCCCGGCCTTGCCCCGGCGTGGATCGCCGGTCTTTGCCCCGCCGCGCTTCTTTTCTGTCCAGATAGGTCACGGCGGCACCTCAGACCTGCAGGACGCTGGAAACCAGCAGCTGCGTATAGCCGTGCTGCGGATCGTCCAGCACCTGGTCGGTCAGCCCCTGTTCCACCACGCGGCCCGATTTCATCACCATCAGCCGGTCCGCCAGCAGCCGCACCACGGCCAGGTCGTGGGTCACGATCACCGCCGAAAGCCCCATGTCGCGCACCAGACCGCGCAGCAGGTCCAGCAGGCGCGCCTGCACCGAGACATCCAGCCCGCCGGTGGGTTCGTCCATGAAGACCAGCCGCGGACCGGTCACCAGGTTGCGCGCGATCTGCAGCCGTTGCTGCATGCCGCCGGAAAAGGTCGAGGGCCGGTCGTCGATGCGCTTGGGCGCGATCTCCACCCGGTCCAGCCAGTCCAGCGCCGTCTCGCGGATCTCGCCGTAGTGGCGGGCGCCCACGGCCATCAGGCGCTCGCCCACGTTGCCGCCGGCACTGACGCCCATGCGCAGGCCGTCGCGGGCATGCTGGTGCACAAAGGCCCAGTCGGTGCGCCCCAGCATCCGCCGCTCTGCCTCCGGCATCGCCAGCACGTCGCGCGGCCCCTCGGCGCGGGTGTCGAAGATCACGCGCCCGGTGTCCGGCGCCAGATGCCCGGCCAAGCAGCCCAGCAGCGTCGACTTGCCCGAGCCGCTTTCGCCGACGATGCCCATCACCTCACCGGGGTAGAGGTCGAAGGACACATCTGTACAGCCGATATGGGCGCCGTAGCGTTTCTCGACGCTTTCGACCTTCAGCAAGGGTGTCATGGCTGGTCTCCTTCCATGGCGGTGGCCGGCTGCGGGCTCATGCCGCCTCCGTCCCGCGGTGTCCGGCCTCGCGGCGGCTTTCGCAATAATCGGTGTCCGAGCACAGGAACAGCCGCCCGCCCGCGTCATCCACGATGACCTCGTCGAGATAGCTGTCCTCGGCCCCGCAGAGCCCGCAGGGCCGGTCGGGTTTCGAGGCTTCGAAGGGGTGGTCCTCGAAATCGAGGCTTTCGACCCGGGTATAGGGCGGCAGGGCGTAGATCCGCTGTTCGCGTCCGGCGCCGAACAGCTGTATCGCCGGGCAGTCCGACAGCTTGGGGTTGTCGAAGCGCGGGATCGGCGAGGGGTCCATGACATAGCGCCCCTCGACCCGCACCGGGTAGGCGTAGGAGGTGGCGATATGCCCGTGCCGCGCGATGTCCTCGTAGAGCTTCACATGCATCAGCCCGTATTCCTCCAGCGCGTGCATGCGCCGGGTTTCGGTCTCGCGCGGTTCGAGAAAGCGCAGGGGCTCGGGGATCGGCACCTGGTAGACCAGGATCTGCCCCTCGGTCAGCGGCGCCTCGGGGATGCGGTGGCGGGTCTGGATCACCGAGGCCTCGGCGGTCCGGGTGCTCACCGCCACCTCCGCCGTGCGGCGGAAGAAGCTGCGGATCGAGACCGCGTTGGTGGTGTCGTCGGCGCCCTGGTCGATCACCTTCAGCACGTCCTCGGGCCGCAGCACGGCGGCGGTGACCTGCACGCCGCCGGTGCCCCAGCCGTAGGGCATGGGCATCTCGCGGCTGGCGAAGGGCACCTGGTAGCCCGGCACCGCCAGCGCCTTGAGGATCGCGCGGCGGATCATCCGTTTTGTCTGTTCGTCGAGATAGGCGAAGTTATAGGCCGTCTCGGGTGCGATCTGGTTCACAGCAACCCCCTGTCCGTCAGTCCGGCTTGCAGGGCGTCGGCCCCGGTAAAGTGAATGGCATCCATGCCGATGCCGCGCGCGGCATCGCAGTTGTCGCGCTTGTCGTCGATGAAGACGCAGGCCTCTGGCGCAACGCCCGCGCGCGCGCAGAACAGGCGGTAGATGGCCGGGTCCGGCTTGATCAGCCCGACCGCGCCCGACACCACCAGCGTGTCGAAGATCTCGGCCAGCCGCGGGTGCACCTTCAGCCCCTCGGGCCATGTCTCCAGCGACCAGTTGGTGATGGCGTGCAGCGGCACGTTCCGGGCGATCAGCCGGTCGACCAGATCCCATGTGCCGGGCACCCGGTCGGGCACGGTCATGGCGTAGCGCGGCACGTATTGCTTCAGCCGCGTCCGGTCCCCGGGATCGTCCAGCGCCTCGGCCAGATCCTCGAAGCGCGCGCCCCGGTCGGCCCGCAGGTTGAGCGCGCCGAAGTCGATGCGCTGCATGAAGGCGTCAATGGCGGCGCGGTCCATGTCCTGTGCCCAGGCCAGATGCGGCTGCCAGTCCACCAGGACGTTGCCGATGTCGAAGACGACCTGTGTCGGGGTCATTCCGCCGCCTCCTGCCGGGTGTCGCTCTGCGCGGCGCTGGCCTCGGCGCGCAGCCTGCGCACCAGCTCCAGTTCGGCCTGGAAGTCGACGTAATGCGGCAGCTTGATGTGTTCCAGAAAGCCCGTCGCCTGCACGTTGTCGCCATGCGGCAGCACGAATTCCGCGTCCTGCGCCGGGGCGCCGCTGTCGTCCTCGCCCAGCTCTTCCCAGCGCAGCGCGCGGTCGACCAGCGCCATCGAGATCGCCTTGCGTTCGGTCTGGCCGAAGACAAGGCCGTAGCCCCGGGTGAATTGCGGCGGTTCGGTCTTCGAGCCGGTGAACTGGTTGACGGTCTCGCATTCGGTCAGCACGACCTCTCCGATCTCGACCGCGAAGCCCAGCTCGGGGATCTCGACCTCGACCGGCACGGTGCCGATGCGCAGTTCCGCGACAAAGGCGTGGTTGCGCCCGTAGCCGCGCTGGGTGGAATAGGCCATGCCAAGGGTAAAGCCCTCGTCGGCCCGGGTCAGCGCCTGCAGGCGCAGGGCGCGCGCGGCGGGCAGCTCCAGCGGTTCGCGGGTCAGGTCGGGCGGCGGGGAATCGTCGTGCGGGGCGTCCTCGATCAGCCCCTCGCGGTCGAGAAAGCCCATGACATGCGGTTTCGGGGCCATGTCCCCGTCGCCACCCGCCGGGGCCAGTGGCGGCTCGCCCTCGGCGGCGAGGGCGAAGTCCAGCAGGCGGTGCGTGTAATCGAAGGTCGGCCCCAGAACCTGCCCGCCCGGCAGGTCCTTGAAGGTGGCCGAGATGCGCCGGTCGCAGGCCATGCCGCCGGTATCGACCGGGGCGGTGGCGCCGAAGCGCGGCAGGGTGGTGCGATAGGCGCGGATCAGGAAGATCGCCTCGATCAGGTCGCCGCGCGCCTGCTTGATCGCCAGCGCGGCGAGGTCGGGATCGTAGAGCGAGCCCTCGGCCATGACCCGGTTGACCGCCAGCGTCATCTGTTCACGGATCTGCGCGAGGCTCAGCTCGGGCACCGCCCTGTCGCCCCGGCGTTCCTCGGCCAGCCAGGCATGGGCGTTCTCGATGGCGCGTTCGCCTCCTTTGACGGCGACATACATCAGGCTTCTCCAATCCGGGTGCTGCGGGGCAGGGCCGCAAGGTGGTCGCCGCAGGTCAGCAGGAAGTCCAGCCCCAACGGGGCGCGGGCGGCGTTGGCCTGCAGGGCCGGGACGTCGGGCAGCGACAGGAAGGCCGCCTCGCGGATGCCCGGCCCGGTAAGGCGGGCGCCCTCGGCGCGCAGATCGCTGCATTCGACGATCAGCGTGGCCGAGCGGTCGGGGTAGTCGGCGCTGCCGATGGGGTAGGCCTGCAGCGGCAGCAGCGCCTGCCAGGGACCGATGGCAAAGGCGCATTGCGCCGGGCCGGTCAGCGGTGCGCCGCAGTGGAAGGCGATCCAGGCGCGGGTTTCCGGCGTGTCCGCCTCTCCGGCCAGGTAGAGCGGCGTGTCGCCGTCACAAAGCGTCAGCAGCGCCGCGCCTGCGGCGGCCGAGAGCGGCGCCGGGGGGCGGGCCCCGGTGACCGCGTGGATCGTTCCGGGGCGGGCCATGGCCTCCATCGTTGCGCGAAAGGCGCGGGCGGCGTCGTGGGCGGGGGCGGCGAAGCCGCCGCCAAGGGTGTCTGCCTGCATCAGTCGTCTCCGCGCTGGAGGGTGAAGAAATCGACCCGCGTGGCCGCGGCCTTCTCGGCGCGCGCGCTGCGGCGGGCCTCGGCTTCGGTTTCCAGCGGGGCCAGCACCGCCGCGCGGGTGCGCTCGGCCTGTTCGGTCATCATCATGGCGTCGACCAGTGCGGCGGCCTCGGCATCGGCCTTGCGGCGGCCCCCGATCCAGGCGTGGCCCGCCGTGCCGTCCGCAAGCCGCAACGCGCAGCGGGTCACGGTCATCTCGCCGGCATTGAACGGCGCGCCGCTGCCGCCGATCCGGCCACGCAGCATGACGCTGCCCACCTCCGGCGCCCGCAGCCAGGCAAAGTCGGGCCGCGCGCCAAGCCCGTCCAACAGGGCGGCCACCCGGCCAGCGGGCGCCTTGGCAAGCAGGCCCATCCACGCGCGGCGGTCTGGGGTCTGGTCTTCGGTCCGGATCATCTCGACACCTTCGGCAATTCCTATACAACTAGACTTATTCTAGCAGATTCGCGGGCGCGGCCCAGCGGAGACTTGTGAAATTTCGGTGACGGAGGGCGTGCCATGGCCCGCAAGACAACCCCGGTCTGGCAGGCGATCGCCCGCGACCTGCGCACGGATATCGCCGAGGGGCGCTACGCGACCGGGGCGAAGCTGCCGACCGAGGCGGCGCTGGCGGCGCGTTTCGGGGTGAACCGCCACACCGTCCGCCACGCGCTGTCCGCGCTGGTCGAGGCGGGGCTGGTGCGCACCCGGCGTGGTTCGGGCGCCTTCGTCACGGCGCGGCCCGCCGACTATCCCATCGGGCGCCGCGTCAGCTTTACCCAGAACCTGCGCCGTGCCGGGCGCCTGCCGGGGCGGCGGCTGCTGTCGACCGAAGAGCGCGCCGCCACGCAGGACGAGGCCGAGGCCCTGGCCATTGCGCCGGGCGCGCCGGTGCTGGCCTCGCACAGCGTCTCGCTGGCGGACGGGGCGCCGGTGGCGCTGGCCGAAGCGCTCTACCCGCTGGAGCGGCTGCCGGGGATCGCCGGGGCGCTGGCCGAGGGGCACGGCGTGACATGGGCCTTCGCGGCGCTGGGGATAAAGGACTATACCCGCGCCTCGACCCGCATCACCGCCGTGGCGGCGGGGGCGATGCAGGCGCTGCATCTGCAGGTGTCAGAGGGGGCGCCGCTGCTCTGGACCCGCAGCGTGAACGTCGATGCCGCTGGCGTGCCGGTGGAATTCGGCACGACATGGTGGGCGGGCGACCGCATCGCGCTGACCCCGGAGGATTAGGCGCCCCTGCGGCGCCCCGGGGTCTCATCGAAACGCGCCGCCGCCGGCCTGCGACGGGAAGGCGCTTTGCAGGGTAGGGGCAGGTGTGCGGAGCGGGGCAAGCGCCTTCCGCGCGCCGGGACCCCTGTGCGGTGGGGCGGGGTAGCAAGATGGCCCGCAAGGCGAAAGCGCTTTTGACGGAACGAGACGGGAGCGGGCGGAGTGCGAAGCGCTTTCCGTTGCCCTCCTGTGAATGCGTTTGCCCCACGCGGGCTGGGTAAGCGCTTTTGAGAGCGTGCGGCGGGGGCAGGCGGGGTGTGTAAAGCGCTTTCGGTGCCGCTGCTGGCGTGGCGTTTGCCCCCACGTGGGCCGGGTAAAAGCGCTTTGTGACGACGTGCCAGACGGCACGAGGGGTGGAAAAGCGCTTTGCGCCCGCCCGCTGTCCTCCGCCCTCGTGGCGGGGGACAGGGGCGGGCGCCCTTGCGTCAGCCCTTCCGCCCGATCAGCCGCGCCCGCAGCCAGCCGGAGAGCGAATCCATCGCCATGACCATCAGGACGATCAGTACGATGTAATAGGCGACCTCTTCCCAGTCCTTCTGGGTCTGGATCGCCTGGGTCAGCATCAGGCCGATGCCGCCGCCGGTGATGGCGCCGATGATCGTCGCGCTGCGGGTGTTGGATTCGAGGAAGTAGAGCACCTGCGCCAGCAGCACCGGCACCACCTGCGGGATCACCCCGAAACGGTAGCGTTGCAGCGGCTTGGCGCCGGTCGAGGCGACGCCCTCGATCTGCCTGTCGTCGACGTTCTCCAGCGCCTCCGAGAAGATCTTGCCGAAGGTGCCGGTGTCGGTGATCAGGATCGCCAGCGACCCGGTCAGAGGCCCCGGTCCGAAGGCGCGGGCCAGCACAACGGTCCAGATCAGCGCATCGACGCCGCGCACGAAGTCGAAGAGGCGCCGCGCGGCCATGCGCACCAGCATCAGCGGCGCAAAGCGCTTGGCGGCGAGGAAGGCCAGCGGCAGGGCGATGATCGCGGCTCCCATGGTGCCCGGGAAGGCCATCAGGATGGTTTCCCCGAGGGCCCAGTGCGATTTCGCCGTGACGCCACATGGGGTTGCCCCAGAAATCCTGCCAGGCGCCGGACAGGTTGGACCGCTCGGGGTCGATGCGGTCGCCGAAGAGGATCTCGGGCAGGCCGTGGCCGTGGTAGGGGCTGGTGAAGGTGAACCAGAACAGCTCCCACCCCGGGAAGTAGCGGAAGATCTCGGTCTTGGAGCCGGTCAGCGTGATGCGGCTCGCCGGGCGCGGTGATGGCCACGCGCCGGTCAGAGGCGCTGATCCATGCGGGCAGGGCCTCGGGCAGGTTCGTGGTCACCCGGCGCCCGTCGATTTGCGCCTCGATGCGGGGGAAGTCGGGCAGGTCGATCTCGACCCGGTTGTCGGGGTACAGGCGCACCTGCTCTCCGGCGGCGAGGTCCACGGCGATCACCTCGCTGCCGCTGACCCAGTCGGGGCGCGCGCCCTCGGGGTAGGTGCCCTTGCGTTCGCCTTCGACCGCATAGGTCATGGTGCCGTCGCGGTTGGAGCGGGTGACATGGGTCTTGTAGGACCAGCTGTCAGAGGCCAGCGTCACCGCGTTGTCCCAGTTGGCGCGCTGGGCGAGGCCGGGGACGTCGAAGGCCACGACGATGTAGGCGAGGTAGAGGATCACCACGGCGGGCAGGCCAAAGGCCAGCGCGGTCTTGCGGCGGATCAGGGCGGCGGCCTGCGTCTTGGCATCGGACAGGCTGGGCAGGGCGGTCATGTCGGCGGCGCTCATGCGTGGCCTCCTTCGGTCAGGCGATTGCGCATCCGGCTGGACAGCTGGTCGAACAGGACGATGGTTCCGAAAAGCAGCAGGAAGATCGCCGCCGCCGCGTCGAAGCGGCCGTGCCCCAGTGCCATGGCGTTGCGCAGCTCGTAGCCCAGCCCGCCGGCGCCGACGAAGCCGAGGATGGCAGAGGCGCGGATATTGATCTCGAAGCGCAGCAGCGCGTAGCTGAGGTAGTTCGGCGCGACCTGCGGCAGGATCCCCAGCCACATCTTCTGCGCCCATGTGGCGCCGGTCGAGGTCAGCCCCTCGACGGCCTTCAGGTCGGCGTTTTCGGCCACCTCGGAGAACATCTTGCCAAGCGCGCCCGCGGTATGGATGGCGATGGCGATCATCGCGGGCACCGGCCCGCCGCCCAGCACGAAGATCAGCACCAGGGCGATGACAATCTCGGGGATGGCGCGCAGGATGTCCATGAAGCGGCGAAAGACCGGGATCAGCCGCGGCCAGCGCGCCAGTCCGCGAGTCGACAGCAGCGACAGCACCAGACCGGCCAGCGCGCCCAGCAGGGTCGACACGGCGGCGATATTGACCGTCTCGACCAGCGCGGGGAGGTACTTCACCACCAGCGCGGGCAGCTCGGCGCGCTTCTGCCAGGCCTCGGAGAGCACGTCGGCGGGGTAGGCGCCGATATTGTGCAGCCCCTCCCAGAACCCGCCGGCGTTGCGTTCGTCCGCCACGGTGAAGCCCGAGACCATCAGCACGACGAAGATCAGCAGCACCATTCCGCCATAAAGGCGGCGGCGCTGCACCTGTGCCATGTAGTCGGACTGGATCGTGCCGACCCGCTCGGGGCCGGTTAGCGTCATGTCGGTCATCGGGGCCTCGGGCGGTCTGGCGGCGTCCCCGGGTTTGGGGGAGCGCAAGAAAAAAGGGGACCGGACGCTGACGCCCGGCCCCCCATGGTGTCTTAGTTGTTGATCACGGCCTGGCGGGCGGCGATCACCGACGAATAGACATCGTGGGTCACCGGCTCGAAGCCCAGCGTGTCGCCTGCGGCCACGCCATAGGCGCAGTCGGCGTCCCGCTCGTGCAGGCCGTCGACCAGCTCGACCATGGCCGTCTTCACCTCTGCGGGCAGGGCCTTGCGCAGGACCACCGGGCCCTCGGGGATGACCTTGGACTTCCAGATCTCGACGAGGTCGTTCATGTCGACCAGACCCGCGTCCACGGCCTTGCGCAGCGCGCCCGAGTTGTAGCCGTCTTCCCAGTTGCCCTGGCCGTCGGCCCAGGTCACGCCGGCGTCGATGTCGCCGTTGGCGACCGCGACGATGGTCTGCTCGTGACCGCCGGTGAACTTGACCTCGCCGAAGAACTCGCCGGATTCCATGGTGATGCCTTCACCGGCCTGCGGGATCTCGATCGAGGGGATCAGGTAGCCCGAGGTGGAGTTCGGATCGCCGAAGCCGAAGACCTTGCCCTTCATGTCGTCCAGCGAGGCAACGCCGGCGTCCTTGTGGGCGAAGCCGATGGAGTGATAGCCGATCGAACCGTCGAGGTTGACCTTGACCAGCACCGGCTCGACCGCTTCGGGGTCCTGCAGGTAGGTGGCGGCATAGGCCGAGGCACCCAGCCACGCCATGTCCAGCGTGCCTCCCAGCAGGCCCTGGATCACGCCGTTGTAGTCGGCGGGGGCGAACAGCTTCGTCGGGACGCCAAGCGCCTCTTCGGTGTATTCCTGAAGGCAGGCGTAAGAGTTCATGCGGTCCTGCGCGTTTTCGCCGCCGAGGATGCCGATGCGGAACTCTTCGATCTCCTGCGCCTGGGCAAAGCCTGCAAGCATGGTGCTGGCCGGGGCCAGTGCGATGGTCTTTTTCATCAGTCTCTCCGTTGATGAAGGGTCGTTGAAAAGGCGGATCAGGCGAGGGCCCCGGCCTTCAGCCGTTCGGCATCGGTGCGGTCGAGGGTCGCGATCTCGGTCGAGGTCGCGGCCTCGGAAAAATCGGCCCCGGCACCATAGATGTCGCGGGCGACGCCGGTGGTCAGCTGTTCGGGCGTGCCGTCGAAGACGATGCGCCCGTCGCGCATGCCGATCACCCGGTCGCAGTAGCGCCGCGCGGTATCCAGCGTGTGCAGGTTGGCGATGACCATGCGGTCGTCTTCCTCGTGGATGCGGCGCAGCGCCTCCATGACGATCTGCGCGTTCATCGGGTCGAGGCTGGCGATCGGCTCGTCGGCGAGGATCACCGCGGGGTCCTGCATCAGGGCGCGGGCAATGGCGACGCGCTGCTGCTGGCCGCCGGACAGCGCCTCGGCCCGCTTGGGCGCCTGATCGGCGATGCCGAGGCGGTCGAGGATCTCGATGGCGTGGTGGATGTCCTCTGTCGGGTAGAGGTTGAACATCGTGGCAAGGGTCGAGCGCCGGTTCAGCGTGCCGTGCAGCACGTTCGACACCACGTCCATGCGCGGCACGAGGTTGAACTGCTGGAAGATCATCGCGCAGCGCGACTGCCACTTGCGCCGCTCGGCGCCCTTCAGGGCGGTGATGTCGCGCCCGTTGAACAGGATCGTGCCGCTGCTGGCGTCGCTGAGCCGGTTCAGCATGCGCAGAAGCGTCGATTTCCCGGCGCCCGAGCGCCCGATCACGCCGATCATGCGCGGCTGATCCACGGAAAAGCTGGCGCGGTCGACGGCGGTGCGCTCGCCGAACGTCTTGGTCAGAGTCTGAACCTGCAGCATGTGTCCCCCAAGCTGTCTCGGGGTGGGAGGTAATGGGCCTACCAGACGATTTTGCGACGCTTTTGAGTCGGTTCTATTAAGCTTTGGAAACGGAAATGTAACGGCGCGGGCTGTCGCGCGGCGCCTGTGCGCGGCCTGCGGCCTGCGCAATCATTGCAGGGTTGAAGCCAGAATTGATCGGGCGTCGTCATAAAATCGTTACAGGTCGTCCGCCGCCTGCTAGGATCTCGTCCATGACCCGGTGTCTTGCCCTGTTCACGCTGTTGCTGACGGGCGCCCCCTTCGGCGCCGCAGCCCGGCTTGCGGATGTGATCTGCGACGACCGCGCCCGGCTGGAGAACCGGCTGACCACGGTGCAGGGCGTAAGCAAGCAGGGGCAGGGCCTGCGCGGCCCCGACGCGGTGATGGAGGTCTGGATCGACAAGGCCTCGGGCGATTGGGCGTTGGTGCAGTCCTACGCGAACGGCACGTCCTGCATTGTCGCCATGGGCGAACACTGGCAGGTGCTGGAGCTTCCGACCGACCCGGCCTGAGTTCCGGTGTTGCGCCATGGCCGCAGGGGCATGCCCGGGACCGCGCCTTTCGATCTACTCCGGGAGAGGCCGGTCGGGGCGCGCGGCAAGCAGACAAGGGAACCGCCGGACAGCGCCCCCGGATTGCGTGCCAGTATTGCGCCCCGCGCACGCTCCTGTCGCCCTAAGCGACAGCTGCCGGGTGCCTTGCCGCGAACAGGGGCCGGGGCGCTTGGGGGCACCGGGTCAGAGGCTTGGCGCCCCGGTCTCGCGCAGGTCGTGCACCCGCAGCGCGTCGCCGCAGACTTCGCGGGCGATCTCGACGACGTGGCGGTGATGGGTCAGGTAGATCGCCTGTCCGGTCATGCCGATCCGCGCCATCACCCGGCAGGCGGCGCGGGTGCGGTCCTCGTCGAAGGTCTCGAAGATGTCGTCGCAGAAGAACGGCAGGCACAGCCCCTGCTGCGCCATCTCTTCGTAGGCGGCGGCGCGCAGCGCAAGGTACAGCTGAAAGCGCGTGCCCTTGGACATGTCGCCCACCTGTTTCGGCGTTCCGCCGGCGTCGAGCGCGCGCAGCACCTCTGTCGTGCCCTCCATCTCGGTCCGCAACTGCCGGTAGGCGCCGTTGGTCAGCGCGGCAAAGGCGGTTTCGGTGGCCTGCATCATGCCGCTGCGGTGGCTGTCGCGGTAGCGCCGCAGCGCCTCTTCGGCCAGCCGGTGGCCCAGCGACAGGCGCAGGTGATCCAGCGCGGCATCGGTGACCTGCATGGCCTCGACGGTGGCCCGGGCCTCCAGCTCTGCCACTTCTGCGCCGCCGGTCACCGCCTTCAGCGCGGCCTCGGCCTCTGTCCGGGCGGCGATGGCTTCGCGCACTGCCTCCTCGACCCGGTCGAGGTCAGCGGCGGTCTCGGCCCGTTCGGCCTCTAGCGTCGGCAGATCGCGGCTGGCCAGTCGCTCCCGCGCCTCGTCGAGGCTGTCGCATGACAGGGTTTGCACGATGCGGCGCGCCAGCGTGTCGATGCGCTGGCGCAGGTCGCCCGCGCGCTCGGCCTCTTGCACCGCGCGGCGCAGGGCGTCGGGGCCACCCTGCGGCGGGCCGGGAAAGGCCTGCAACAGCCTCTCGACCTGTCGGGCGATGGTCTGCGCGTTCTGCTCGGCGCTGGCCCGTTCCCCGGCGATCTCGTCAAGGCGGCAGTCCACGGCCGCTTTTCGGTCCTCTGCGCTGCGCGCTTCATCCAGCGCCTTGAGGGCTGCGCGAAAGCGGGCCTCGGGCTCTGTCTCCGCCGGTCCGGGCAGCTCGGGCAGGGCCTGCATCGCCGCGTGAAAGCGGCGGCGGTCCTCTTCGATCCCGGCGATCTGGCGCAGCACCGGGTCCCGCGTGCCCGAGAGTTCGCGCAGCCGCTGCAGTGGTTTCAGCGTCGCCAGCAGGGCCTCGGCCCGCGTGCCTTCGGGCAGGGTGGCGGCAAGGCAGGCCTGCCACGCGGCTTCGGCCTCTGCCTGCGTGGCCTCGGCCCGGGCAAGGCGCCGTTCGCGGGCTTCAAGGCGGCGGGCCAGATCCTCGCGGCGTTCGGCGCGGCGGCGGGCGGCCTCGGCCCGGGCCTGCCATGCCTCCAGCCGCTCTTGCGCCAGCCGGGCGAGATGGCTGAAATCCGTGCTCTCGCTGCCAAGAAGCGGGCGCAGCCGGTCGGCGGCGGCGCGGGCGGCGGAAAGCACCGGGTCCTGCCGGGCGGCCTCGCGGTCCAGCGCGCGGCAGGCGGAGCGCGCCGCCTCGGCCCGGCGCAGCCAGTCGGCCAGAGCAGCCAGCGGCAGCGGGCGCGCCAGCCCGGCCCCGGTCTGCGTGGCGTCATAGGCAGCGGAAAGCTCTGCCACCCGCGTCTCTGCCTCTGCGCGGGCGGTCGCGGTTGCGGTTTCTGCCTCGCGCGCCTCGGCCAGCGCGCTTTCGGCCTGCCGCAGCGCGGCCAGCGCATCGGCCTTGTCCAGCCGCGCCTCCATCAGCGCATCCAGCCGCAGCATCGCCGCTTCGAAGGCGTGGGCGGTCTCGGGGGTCAGCGCGTCGCGATGCGCCTGCCACAGGGTGTCACGTTCCTGCCGGGCGGTGCGGGTGGCGGGGTCGTCGGCCAGCCGCGACAGCCCGGCAATCTCGCGCTCCAGCGCGCTGCGGCGGGTGGCGTGGCGGGCGGTCTCTTCGGTCAGATGGGTCAGCTGGCGCCCGGCCTCCTGCCAGGCGCGGTGCTGCGCCTCTGCCTCTTCGGGAGAGATCGGCAGGTCGGGCGCGGTGTCGAAGCTCTGGCCGGGCAGGGCCAGCGCGTCCAGCGCGGCCCGCGCGGACTCTTGCGCCTGTTGCAGGCTGTTGCGGGCCATCTCTTCGGCCATGGCCAGACGGTCGACCGGCACATCGGCAAAGACCTGCGCGATGGCATCGGGCGCCTCGTCGGGGCCGGCCTGCGCCTCGGCCTGCGCCAGGGCCTCGCGCAGCTCCGCGACCTCTTGCGTCTCGGACTGCACCAGCGCCCGCGCGGCGCGCAGGGCCTCGCGGCGCTCTTCCAGCTGGGCTAGGGCGGCTTCGGAGGGCACGAAGGCCAGCGGGTCCACCTCTGGCGCGTCGGTCAGGCTGCGGGCAAGGGCGCCCATCTCGGCCAGCAGGTCCGCCGCGGTCTGGCGGCGCTTGCCAAGGTCCGCCGCGCCGCCCGTCGCGCGATGGTACAGCGGGTCCAGCGCCGTCAGCGGGTCCGCCAGCGCCAGCACCCCGGGCGCCAGCGGCAGCGCCGCCCGTTCCCCGGTCAGCCGCGCCGTTTCACGGTCGAGGCGCTGGATGTCGTTCTCGGCACGCGCCGCCTCTTGCATCAGCGCCAGCACGCCGTCGGTGGTGATCCCGGGATCGGCGGGGTGATCGGCCAGCGGCGCCAGCGCCGTTTCCAGCCCGCGAAGCTCTGCCTGCATCGGCAGGGCGGCGATCTCTGCCTCTGTCCGGGCGGCCCGCTGCATGAGCGCGCGGCGTTCGGCAGAGACCGCCTCTTCGCGCGCCTGCGCGGCATCGCGATCCGTGCGCAGCTTGCGCAGCGCCGAGACAGAAACATCCTGCGCGCGGATCTGCGCCTCTGTCTCGCGCAGCGCCTTTTTCAGCACATGGACCCGGGTGGTGGGCGCGCCCTTGCGGTAGAGCGTGTCGGCCCCGCCGCGCAGCCCGTCCAGAACCTCGGACAGGGTCTCTGTGCCCGCGGCGGCGGTGAACAGCAGGCGGTCGATGTCGCCCCGGGCGCGGACGATCTCTTCGCCGCCGCTTTCGATGGTCGCGTCGTCAAGGCAGAAGAGGCTGCGATAGGTCTCTGCCGTGGTGCCGCCAAGCGCACCCGACAGCGCCGCCTCGGGCAGGACCGCGCCGTTTTCGTCAAGCAGCTGGTTCTTGCGCGGCAGGCGGCGAAAGCAGCGGGTCTGGCCGTCGATATTCAGCCATGCGGTGACCGACAGGTTCTCGCGCTGGTGGCGAAAGCCGTAGGGTTCGCCGCGGGCATAGCCATAGAGAAGGCGCAGCCAGGCCTCCATGGTGGTGGTCTTGCCCGCCTCGTTGGGGCCGTGGACGATGTGGAAATCCGGCGTCCCGTCGGGCTGCGGGCCAAAGTCGAACTGCTTGTCGGTGAAATGCCCGAAGCGGTCGAGCGCCAGCCGTTCCAGCCGCATCACGCGCCCCCGGTCTTCAGCCGCGCGATGACGATCTCCGCGCCCTCGCGGACCAGCCGTTCGGCCAGCGCGGGGGCGGCCTCTTCGCTTGGCAGCAGGGCGCGCCGTTCCGAGGGCGGCAGCTGCGCCAGCACCTCGTCCACCTCGGCCCGCGCGGCGGCAAGAAAGCCCTCTTCGGCAAGGATCTCCTGCATCAGCGCCGCCAGTTCGCCTGCGGCGGTGGCGCTGCCAGTGGAGGCCGGTTCGGTCAGGTCGAGTTCAAGCCGGTCGATCCACAGTCGTCCGGTCTCTGCCGCCATGTCGGTCAGCGCCTCGGCCCATGTCTCGCGGTCGCGCAGCAGGGGCCAGCGCAGCGGCGTTTCCCCGGTCAGCGTCACCCGCAGGATGGCCTGATCGGCGCGCAGCCCGTCGGCCACCGTCGCAAGGCGCGCGCGCAGGGCGGCGCGCAGGTCGGTCGCGTCCTCCAGCCCGGTGACATCCACCGCGATCCGTTCGAAATCCACCACCGACAGCGGGCGTTCGGCGGTTGTGATGCGGCCTGCGTCGATCTGCAGAAGCGTCACGGATTTGGCGCCGGTCTCTCCCATGTCGCGGCCCTGCGGCATGCCGGGCATGACGATCCGGGGGCTTTCGGAATGCACCGTGCGCTTGTGGACGTGACCCAGCGCCCAGTAGTCGAAGCCCGCCGCCTGCAACTGCGGCACCGTGCAGGGCGCGTAGGGGTCATGGCCCGCCGCGCCGCTGAGCGAGGTGTGCAGAAGGGCTATGTTGACCGCGCCCGGCACCGGGGCGGGGAACTTCGGCAAGAGACTGTCAGGCGCGTGGCGGCCACTGAAGCTGACGCCATGGATCCACAGATCCTCGGCCAGCTGCACCTTGCCGCCGCGCCCGTCGAAGACATGGACGTTTTCCGGCAGCACGAGGTCGCCGGTGATCGGGTTCTCGGCGTCGTGGTTGCCCTTGATCAGGAAGACCCGGATGCCCGCCGCCGCCAGCCGGTCGCATTGCGCGGTGACAAAGGCGGCGGTCTTGGCGCTGCGGGCCTCGCCATCGAAGAGGTCGCCCGCGATCAGCAGGGCGGTGACACCCTCCTCGATGGCAAGTTCGACCATCCGCGCCAGCGCCGTCCGCGTGGCGGTGGCCACGGCGCGCTGAAGCGCCTCGTCGCGCAGCGCCGGGGACTTCAGCGGCGAGTCGAGATGCAGGTCGGCGGTATGCAGCAGCGTGATCACGGTAGGGGCATCGGTCCTTTGTTGGGCGAAGCTGCAGGGTTTTGCCGCGGGCCGCAAGGGCGATCCGTGCCGGGGGCAGGGGCGATGCGCCGCCGCCGCGATTCGGATCGTGGGAAGGGCCTGGGTTGTGCCCGCTGCCTGTGGCGCCCGGCAAGGCAGATTGGGCGGCCCGGCGGTCGTCCTTTGCCCGTCACCGGGCGGGGTGCGCCGTCCTTCGCGGGCGCAAATTTGTTTCCTTGTGGAAGATACTGGACAAGCCGCGCTGAACCTGTTCCCATATTTTCACCGGGTCCGGGGCCCGACCGGGGCCCGCGTTCCGGATCGTGCAGGTCACGGCGGGAGTTGCATTATAATGCCGTTCGTGCAAGATTCTGCATCAAGGTCGGCGCTGCCGGCGGTCGTCTGAGGGAGGAGAAGATGACCACGAGAAGAACGCTGCTGGGCTGCGTGGCTGCGGCCGGGCTGTCCGTCACGGGCGCCGCCCCCGCATGGGCGCAGGAGGTGACGCTGACGCTGCACCAGTTCCTGCCCGCGCAGGCCAATGTGCCGAAACTGGTGCTGGACGTCTGGGCCGACAAGGTCGAGGCTGGCAGCGAAGGCCGCATCGCCATCGAGCGCTACCCCGGCATGCAGCTGGGCGGCACCCCGCCCGAGCTTCTGGATCAGGTGCAGGACGGTGTCGCCGATATCGTCTGGGCGGTGAACGGCTTCACGCCGGGGCGCTACCCGCGCACCGAGGTCTTCGAGCTGCCCTTCATGGTGTCGGATGCCCGCGCGGCCTCTTACGCCTACTGGAGGATGTTCGAGGAACACATGGCCGAGACCGACTTTGCCGACGTGAAGATCCTTGGCACATGGGTGCACGGGCCGGGCATGCTGCACACCAAGACGCCGGTCTCGGCGCCCGAGGATCTGCAGGGCCTGAAGATCCGGGGCGGCTCGCGCATGGTGAACCAGCTGCTGGAGCGTGTGGGCGCCGAACCCATCGGCCTGCCGGTGACGGCAATCCCGGAGTCGCTGTCCAAGGGGGTGATCGACGGCACGACGATCCCATGGGAGGTCACGACCTCGCTGAAGGTGCAGGAACTGGTCTCGAACCACACCGAGTTCGACGGTCCCGCGATCTACAACCTGACCTTCGTGCTGGCGATGAACCGGGACGTCTACGACTCGATGCCCGAGGACCTGCAACAGGTGATCGACGCCAATTCAGGGCTTGCCTTCTCGATCTTCGCGGGCGGCACGCAGGCGGATGCGGACGGCCCGGCGCGGCAGGTGGCCGTGGACATGGGCAACAATATCGTCACCGTCTCCGAGGATGATGCCGCCAAGTGGGAAGAGATCGCCCGCCCGGTCTATGACGCCTGGATCGAGGACGTGAAGGCCAAGGGCATCGACGGTCAGGCCATGATCGACGAGGCCCGCGCCCTGATGGAGGACTACGATCCAGCCATGGACACCTGGGCAAGCGAATAAGAACAAGCGCCCGCAAACGGGCGTGGTCAGTCAGGGAGGACAACAATGACCACACGCAGAACCTTTATCGGGGCGGCGGCCGCGCTGGCGACCGCGCTGATGACCTGTACCTCGGCCATGGCGCAGGAGGTGACGCTGACGCTGCACCAGTTCCTGCCCGCGCAGGCCAATGTGCCCAAGCAGGTGCTGGATGTCTGGGCCGACAATGTCGAAGAGGCCAGCGAGGGCCGGATCGAGATCGAGCGCTACCCCTCGATGCAGCTGGGCGGCACCCCGCCCGAGCTGATGGATCAGGCTATGGACGGCATCGCCGATATCGTCTGGACCGTGGTCGGCTACACGCCGGGCCGCTTCCCCTCGACCGAGGTCTTCGAGCTGCCCTTCATGGTGGAAGACGCCCGCGCGGCCTCTTACGCCTATTGGAAGATGTTCGAGGAGCACATGAAGGACGGCGAATTCGCCGATCTGCATATCGTCGGCACATGGGTGCACGGCCCCGGCATGTTCCACACCAACAAGCCGGTCACGGTACCCTCGGACCTTGAAGGCATGAAGATCCGCGGCGGCTCTCGCCTCGTGAACGACCTGCTGACCCGCGTCGGCGCGGAACCGATCGGCATGCCGGTTCCGGCGGTCTCCGAGGCGCTGTCGAAGGGTGTGATCGACGGCACCACCATCCCCGGGAGGTGACAAGCGCGCTGAAAGTGGCCGAGCTGGTCGGGAACCACACCGAGTTCGACGGCCCGGCGCTGTACAACCTGACCTTCGTTCTGGCGATGAACAAGGATGTCTACGAGTCTCTGCCCGAGGACCTGCAACAGGTGATCGACGACAACTCGGGGCTGGCGTTCTCGATCTTCGCGGGCGGCACACAGGCCGATGCGGATGGCCCGGCGCGGCAGATCGCGGTGGACCGGGGCAACAATATCATCACCGTCTCCGAAGAGGACGCGGCGGAATGGGACGCGCTTGTGCACCCGATCTACGAGAGCTGGGTGGCCGATATGGACGGCAAGGGGATCGACGGTCAGGCGCTGATCGATCAGGCGCGCGCGCTGATGTCCGAGTACGACCCGAGCATGGACACCTACGGCAAGTGATGCCGCGCTTCGGGGCGGCGCAATGGTCGCCCCGGGGGCTTTCGTTTCTACCGAAGACGTCGAGGGGAATGTCGCGATGGCCGGTCTGCACCGCATCGTCCTGTGGCTTGCGCGCCTGATGGCGCTTCTGGGCGGCGCCGTCCTTCTGGTGCTGATCCTGATGACCTGCATCTCGATCGTCGGGCGGGCGCTGAACTCGCTGATGCATTCGGGGCTTGTGACATCGCTTGCCCCGGGCTTCGCCGCATGGGCCATCGAGGCGGGGCTGGGGGCGATCCCGGGAGACTTCGAACTGGTCGAGGCGGGCATGGCCTTCTGCATCTTCGCCTTCCTGCCCTACTGCACCGTGACCGGGGGCCATGCCTCTGTCGATGTCTTCACCAATTTCCTGCCGCGCGGCGCGAACCGGGTGCTGGAGGTGCTGATCGCGGGGCTTTTCGCCGCCGTTCTTGTGCTGATCGCGGTGCAGCTGAACGCGGGCATGGCGCGCAAGATCTCCTCCGGCCAGACCACCCTGCTGCTGCAGTTCCCGGTCTGGTGGGCCTATGCGGCCTGCCTGGTCGGCGCGGTGGCGACGGCACTGGTCGGGGTCTACGTGGCTTTCGTGCGCCTTTATGAATTGCTGACGGGCCGGGTGATCCTGCCGAATGCCGTAGGAGCGGACCATTGAGCAACCTCGAAATCGGCATCTGGTCCTTTCCGGCGCTGCTGCTGCTGATCTTCCTGCGGGTGCCCATCGGTCTGGCGATGTTCTCGACCGGCTTCGCCGGCATGTGGATGGTCATGGGCAACACGCGGCTGCCGCTGGCGCAGCTGAAGGACCTCGCCTATTCGCAATTCTCCAACTACTCGCTGTCCATCGTGCCGATGTTCCTGCTGATGGGCTATTTCGCCACGCTGGGCGGCATGTCGCAGTCGCTGTTCAAGGCCGCCGAGAACTTTCTCGGGCACCGGCGGGGGGCGTGGCCATGGCGGCCATCGGCGCCTGCGCGGGCTTCGGCGCCATCTGCGGTTCGTCGCTGGCCACGGCGGCGACCATGAGCCGCGTGTCCCTGCCAGAGCTGAAGCGCTACGGCTACGACGGCGGCTTTTCCACCGCCACGCTGGCGGCGGGCGGCACGCTGGGCATCCTGATCCCGCCCTCGGTGGTGCTGGTGATCTATGCCATCCTGACCGAACAGAACATCGCCAAGCTGTTCCTCGCGGCCTTCATCCCGGGCGTTCTGGCGGCCATCGGCTACATGATCGCCATCTCGATCTACGTGCGCATGAACCCCGGCAGCGCCGGTGTGCGCGCCCCGGTCCCGATGGCAGAGCGGTTCCGCGCGCTTCTGGATGTCTGGCCGGTTCTGCTGGTCTTCATCGCCGTCGTCGGCGGCATCTACGGCGGCATCTTCACGCCGACCGAAGGCGCGGCGGTAGGCGCGCTGGGCACGGGGATCATCGCGCTGACCTCGGGCGGGCTGACCTGGCGGACGCTGCTGGACAGTTTCACCGACACGGCGCGGTCCTCGGCGATGATCTTCTTCATCGTGCTGGGCGCGGCCTTCTACAATGCCTTCCTCGCCCGGACCCGGGTGCCGCAGGAACTGTCGTCCTGGGTGGTGGAACTGGGCATGTCGCCCTTGTCGGTGCTGGCGGTGATCCTGGTGATCTACCTGGTGCTGGGCTGTTTCATGGACAGCCTGTCGATGATCCTGCTGACCATCCCGATCTTCTTCCCGGTGATCTCGGCGCTGGATTTCGGCCTCTCGCCCGAGCATGTGGCGATCTGGTTCGGCATCCTCGTGCTGATCGTGGTCGAGGTCGGGCTGATCACGCCGCCGGTTGGGATGAACCTCTTCGTGATCAACGCGATGTCGCCCGAGACGCCGATGGTCCAGACCTACCGGGCGGTGCTCTACTATGTGGCCTCGGACCTGGTGCGGGTGGTCATCCTGGTGGCCTTCCCGTCGATCACCCTGTTCCTGTTGCCGGGGTAGCGGGGGGCTTTGCCCCCTCGGCGCCGGGGCGCCTCACCCCCAAGGGTATTTGGACCAAGAAGAAGCCCCGGGTTCGGGGAAAGGAGGATAGGATGGACATATCTGGGCAGGTGGCGCTGGTCACCGGCGGTGCGAGCGGCCCGGGGGCTGCGACGGCGCGGCGGCTGGCGGCGGAGGGGGCGCGGGTCGGCATCCTGGATTTCGACGCGGCGCGCGGGGCGGCCATGGCCTCGGAGATCGGCGGCCATGCGGTGGCGGTGGACGTGGGCGACGAGGGATCCGTCGCGGCGGCGGTGGACGAGGTGGTCGCGGTTCTGGGGGCGCCGCGCGTGGCGGTGAGCTGCGCGGGCATCGGGCTGGCGGCGCGGATCGTCGGGCGCAACGGGGCGCTGTCCACCGATCTGTTCGAAAAGACCATCCGGGTGAACCTGATGGGCACCTATTTCGTCATGTCCTATGCAGCGCGGGCGATGATGGCGCTGGAGCCGCTGGAGAGCGGTGAGCGCGGCGTGGTGGTCAACACCGCCTCTGTCGCCTTTCAGGACGGGCAGGTGGGGCAGTCGGCCTATGCCGCCTCGAAGGGGGCGATTGCCGCCATGTGCCTGCCTGCCGCGCGCGAGATGGCGAAGCAGGGCGTCCGGGTCATGGCCATCGCGCCGGGCCTGTTCAACACGCCGATGATGGAGGGGCTGCCGGAAGAGACGACGGCGGGCATCGTGGCCAATATCCCCTTTCCGCATCGTCTGGGCGATCCGGCGGAATATGCGCAGATGGTCAGCCAGATCGTCGCCAACCCCTATCTGAACGGCACCACGATCCGGCTGGACGGTGCCGTGCGCCTGCCGCAGCGCTGAGGGCCGCGCGATGGGCAGCTATCTGGCGCATGCGGTCCGGCGCGAAGACCGGGCGGACGGGGCGATCCTGCTGCGCTCGGGCTATGACCTTGGCCCGGTGACGGCGCGCACCGGCGACTGGCTGGACCGCTGGGCCGCCGAGACGCCCGGGGCGGTCTTCATCGCCGAACGGTCGGGCGCGGGCTGGCGCGCGGTCACCTATGCCGAGGCGCGGCAGGTGGTGCGGCGGCTTGCGGGCGCGTTGCTGGCCCGCGGCATGGGGGCGGATACGCCGATCCTCGGTGATCTCGGGCAATGGGGTGGATCACGGCTTGCTGACGCTGGCGGCGCAATACGTGGGTGTGCCCACCGTGCCTCTGGCCGAGCAATATGCGCTGATCCCGGCGGCGCGCGCGCAATTGGTGCATTGCGCCGAACTGGTGAAACCCGCGATGGTCTTTGCCGACGACGGGGCGCGCTATGCCGAGGCCCTGGCCCTGCCGGTTCTGGAGGGGATGGAGAAGGTCGTCGCGCGCAACGCCGGGGCGGGGATGACGGCGTTGTCCTCGCTGATGGGCGAAGAGGCGGGCGTCGACGAAGCGGCGGCGCGGGTCACGCCCGACACCGTGGCGAAATACCTGATGACCAGCGGGTCGACCTCGCACCCCAAGGCGGTGGTGACCACCCAGCGCATGATGTGCGCGAACCAGACCCAGCTGGCCGATGCGCTGCCCTTCCTGCGCGCGCGCCCGCCCTGCATCGTCGACTGGCTGCCGTGGAACCATGTCTTCGGCGGCTCGCACAACTTCAACATGATGCTCGCCAATGGCGGCGCGCTGTATGTCGACGGCGGCAAGCCGACGCCCGCGCTGGTCGGCCAGACCATCGAGAACAACCGCCTGAAGAGCGCCACGCTGGCCTTCAACGTGCCCGTGGGCTTTGCCCAGCTGCGCGACGCGATGAAGGCGGATGCGGGCCTGCGCGAGACCTGGTTCCGCGACCTCGACATGATCTTCTACGCCGGGGCCTCGCTGCCGCAGGACGTCTGGACCGATCTCGAGGACATGGCCCGCGCGGTGCGGGGCGACGTGCCGCTGATGACCTCGTCCTGGGGGCTGACGGAGACCGGGCCCGCCTGCGTCTTGCAGCACGAGCCCACGGACCGGTCGGGCATCATCGGGGTGCCGCTGACCGGGGTGGAGGTCAAGCTGCTGCCCGATGCCGCAATGCGCTGCGAGATCCGCGTCAGGGGGCCGAACATCATGCCGGGCTACCTGCATGACGCGAAGAAGACGGCGGAAGCCTTTGATGAAGAGGGGTTCTTTGTCACCGGCGATGCGGTGCGCCTGGTCGATCCGGACGACCTGAACAAGGGCATGCGCTTCGACGGGCGGATATCCGAGGACTTCAAGCTGCTGACCGGCACATGGGTGCGGGCGGCGACCCTGCGGCTGGAGCTGCTGAGGGATCTGGCGCCGCTGGCGCAGGATCTGGTGATCTGCGGCGCCGACCGGGGCGAGATCGGCGTGCTGGTCTTTCCCTCGACCGAGGCGGCGGGGCTGGGGCAGGAAGCCGAGGGGCTGATCGACGGCCCCGACCTGCGCGCGGCGCTGGCACAGCGGCTGGCGGCGCGCGGGGCACATGGATCGGCCAGCCATATCGCGCGGGTGCTGGTGCTGGCAGAGCCGCCCTCGCTGGGCGACGGAGAGATCACCGCCAAGGGCAACCTCAATTTCCGCAAGGTGCTGGCCCGGCGCGCGGGCCTGCTCGACCGGCTGTATTCCGATGACCCGGCGGTGGTGCGGGCCTGAGGCCCGGGGCGATTGCACCCGGGTCCGCCCCGTGCCAAAATGCACTATAGTTCATAAGCGCGGGCGCAGATGGCAGAGATCACCTCTTTCGACGGCAGGACCACGAAGGTCGACGGCGCGGCGCTGATCGATGTTGCGGTGGGTGAACTGCTTGCGCGGGTGGGCGAGCGGGTGCGGCAGGCGCGCGCGCGGCGCAACATCCCCCGGCGCGTGCTGGCCGAGATTTCGGGCGTGTCGCCGCGCTACCTCGCGCAGCTGGAATCCGGAGAGGGCAATATCTCGATCGGCCTGCTGATGCGGGTGGCCATCGCGCTTGATCTCAGGATCGAGTGGCTGGTGGGCGAGGACGATCCCCGGGCCTCGGAGGTGCTGCGCATGACCGAGCTGTTCCGGGACGCGGAGCGTTCGGTGCAGGCGCAGGTCATGAGCCTGCTGACGGCGACGGAGCCGCAGGGCCAGCGGGCGCAACGGCTCTGCCTGATCGGGCTGCGCGGGGCGGGCAAGTCGACGCTGGGACAGCTTGCCGGAGAGGCGCTGGACGTGCCCTTCGTCGAACTCAACCGCGAGATCGAGCTGGCGGGCGGCATGCCGGTCGAGGAGATCATGGCGCTGTATGGGCAGGAGGGCTATCGCAAGCTGGAGGCCGATGCGCTGAGCCGGGTCGTCGCGACGCACGACCGGCTGGTGCTGGCGGTGGGCGGCGGCATCGTGGCCGAGCCCGCGACCTATCACCGGCTGCTGTCGCATTTCCACACGATCTGGCTGAAGGCCAGCGCGACCGAGCATATGGAGCGGGTTCGCGCGCAGGGGGACGAGCGCCCGATGGCGGGCAACCCCGAGGCGATGAACGATCTGCGGTCGATCCTGCAGGCGCGCGAGGCGCTTTACGAGCGGGCCCATGCGCAGCTGGACACCTCGGGCGCGTCGCTGGACGACACGCTGAAACGGCTGCTGGCGCTGATCGCGGAGCGCGGGTTTCTGGAGTAGGGCGCCGGTTTCTTGCAAAGAAACCGGTTCGAATTCTTTGGAAGAATTCGGCCCCGCCTCAGTTCAGGTCTTCGAGCAGGCGGCCATGGCGGCGGGTCTCTGCAAGCACCGCGCCCAGCGTCGTCAGCCCGCGCGCCTGAAGCATCGGCAGCATGTGGATCAGCACCTCTGCGGTGGCCTGCGCATCGCCCATCGCCGTATGCCGCAGCCGCTCGGGGATGGTGACGCCAAGCCGCTGGCACAGGGCGTCCAGCGTATGCGTCTCCGACGCGCCGAACAGCACCGCCGACAGCAGAACCGTATCCAGCACCGGATTGTGCCACTCGACCCCCATCCGCGCCCGGTGGCGGCGCAGGAAGGCCATGTCGAAGGGCGCGTTATGGGCCACGATCACCGAACCCTGCGCGAAGCTGTGAAAGCGCCGCCCGGCCTCGGAGATGTCGGGCTTGCCCGCGACCATGGCGTCGGTCACGTGATGCACCCGCGTGGCGGACGGCGGGATCGGGCGACCGGGGTCGACAAGCTGGTCGATCGTCTCGCCCGGCACGATCCGGCTCGCCTAGAACCCGCAGGGCGCCCAGCTGCACGATCTCGTCCTTATGCGGCAGCAGGCCCGTCGTTTCGGTGTCGAAGACCGTATAGGTCAGGTCGCACAGGGGGGTCTCGTCGCCGATCTCTCCGGAGCGCGCGGTCAGCAGGGCAAAGTCGTAGACCAGCGGGCGGGCCGCCTCTGGCGGGATGTCGGTATGGGCCGCGTCGACGATCAGCAGGTAGCCGCCCGCGTCCATCGGCTTCATCCGGGCGTCGAAGCTTTGCGCGCCATCGCGCGAGGTCAGCACGCAGCGCGCCTCCTTGCCCGAGCGGTTCACCCGCCCGCGCGCGCGGTCCAGTGAGCCTGCGTCGAAGTAATCCGTCAGCGGGGCGTTCAGCCGGGGCATGCCGAGGGTGGACAGCACCTCTGCGGCCTGTCCGTCGTAGAGCACGATCTGCCCGGCGCTGTTGATCAGCATCATCGCCACCGGGATCTCTGTCAGCAGGGCGGTCAGGCGTTCGCGTTCCTGTGCCAGCCGCTCGGTCTCTGCCGCGACCCTCTGCGCGGTGCTCATGGCGTTCTGCGCCAGTGCCTCGGTCACCGCAGAGGCGGCGGGCCCGAGGTCGCCGAGGTAGCGCGCGGCCCGGGCGTCCACCTCGACGGCGACGCCGGCGTGGGCGCGGGCCCGCATCCCCGCCGAGAGCCGTTCGATGGGTTTCGCCACGTTTTCATCGAACAGCAGCCAGACCCCGGCGGTCAGGGCGGTCAGTCCGAAGATCGACAGGATGCCCGCAAGGACAAAGCCGTTCTGCGGCGTGGTGGTCAGCGCCCGGCTCAGGCCAGCCCAGAGCGAAGCGCCAAGGATCAGCGTGCCGCCAAGCGCGATCAGGCAGAAGAACAGGAAGACCCGCAGGCGAAGCGACAGGCTGGCCAGCATCTCAGGTCTCCGCGCAGACGGTCTGCACCACCGGGTCTTCGGGGCCGACATCGCGCCAGACCGGGTCCGAGCCGTCGCCCATGGTCGGGTCGGCGCGGCGGTTTCCGGCGCAGTCCACCATGATCTGCACCTGCGTGACCGGGCGCCACCGGGCGAAGAAGGCCATCTCGGCAAGGTAGAGATCCGTCGTCTGCCGGTTGGCGCGCAGGCCGCCCACATCGACGGCGACAAAGCGGTCGGTCAGCGGAAAGACGTAGGTCCAGGGCCGCCAGGCGGCGCGGCTCTCGACGGTCTGGGCGACCTGCATGTCCTCGGGCAGGGCGGCGGCGGTGCGCGCGTACCACGTGTACTCGCTGGAGATCGTGGCCGCGAGCATGGCCGCACCGGCCCCCACCGGCACCAGCCAGCGCGGCAGGCGGCCCCCGGTCATCTTGCGCAGGATCATTGCCGCACCGGCCCCGGCGAAGCCCGCCACGAAGACGGCGATCAACTCGAAAAACATCCATTCCTCCCCTGGGGTTGTCCCGTGCTGGGTATGCGCCCCGTCCTCAACTGTCCCGCGCTCTCACGCCGCCGTCACACGGCGCCATGGCTCTTTCGTTCCCCGCGCAGACGCGCGCCCCGAGCGCCTGCCGCTATGCGGGCCGGGATCTCCCCGACGCGCCTCCCTCCGCCGCTATGCGAATCGGGGCCTGTCGGGGCTCTGCCCGTTCGCCCCTCGAAGGCGCCCCCGGAGCCTTCGCCGCTATGCGGATCGGGGCTCACCCCAGCATGCCCTTGCCGTGGCCCAGTGCCGATTGCAGCGACTTGATCACGACGAAGGCGTCGCGCAAATGACTTCGCTCAAAGTCCGACAGATCGGCGGGCATCAGGTAGTTGTCGGGCCGCGCGCCGGATTTGATCCGGCGGGCCTGATGCTCCAGCCGGGTTTCGGCGATCAGGTCGTAGGCATCCAGCAGGTCGCGCCCGCCGGTGGCCGACAGCACCCCGGCGGCGGTTGCCGCCTCCAGCCGGGCGCGGGTGTTGACGGGTGTCAGCTGCCCCTGCAACGCATAGATGCGGGCGAGGTCCAGCACCGGCACAACGCCGTTCAGCTTCAGGTCGATGCTGTTGCGGTGCTCGCCCGAGCGGATCGTGGCGAAGCCGCGCCACAGGCCCAGCGGCGGCTGATGCTTCAGCCCGTTCGAGACCATATGCGCGACGAAGATCGAGTTCTTCGCGGCGGCGGCGAGGGTCTCTTCGCGCAGTGCGTCGAACAGCGTTAGCGTGCCGCCGATCGGACGCAGGTCGAACATCACCGAGGCCAGCATCTGCGCCTCGGGCGAGGGGCGGGCGATCCAGCTGCGGAAGTAGCCGCGCCATGTCTCCAGCGGCTGGCACCAGCGCGGGTTGGTCGCCATCATCTCGCCGGGGCAGAAGACGTAACCGCAGGTGTCGAGGCCGGTGCAGACGAAATCGGCCAGTTGCGCGAACCAGCCCCGCTGGTCGTCGGTCACCGCATCGTCGAGGATCAGGCAGTTGTCCTGATCGCTGACGCCGGTCTGCTCCTGTCGCCCCTGACTGCCGCAGGCCAGCCAGAGATAGGGCACCGGCGCCGGGCCAAGCGCCTCTTCGCCCAGCGTCAACAGGCGCCGGGTGCAGGTGTCGGAAATGTCGGTGATCAGCCGCGTCACAACCTCGTGCCGGGCGCCACCCGCCACCAGCTGCACCAGCAGCCGGGGAATGCGGGCCGTCACCCGGGCCATGGCGGCGGCATCGGGGGCCTGCGCGATCTCGGAGACCAGCTCGGCGGAGGTGGTGGCCTGAAAGCGCGTCAGGTCGGTCTGGGTGACCATGCCCACCAGCCGCGTGCCCTCGCAGATCGGCACGTGGCCGATGCGGCGTTCCATCATCATGTGCAGCACGTCCGACCCGATGGCCGAGGGCGGCAGGGTGATCGGCGCGGCGCTCATCACCTGCGTGACGGGCGTGTCGTAGGGCAGGCCGCCCCCCACCACCTTGCCGGATATGTCGCGGATCGTGGCGATGCCCTTCAGCCTGTCGCCATCGGTCACGCAGATCGACGAGACGTGGCGCGCCGACATGGCCTGCGCCGCCGCCTGCACCGTGGCATTGGGCGCGCAGGTCAGGGGATCGCGGGCCATCAGCGTCTCGACCCGGCTGGTCAGAAGGTCAGAGCGTTGCGCGCGCGCCGGTCTTTGCCGGTCGAAGAAGCGCGCAGCCGCCGGTTCGCGTTCCACCAGCGTCAGGAAGGCGGGCCGGGGCAGCACCAGCAGCACCGTGTCTTCTGTCGTGCGCGCGCTGGTCACGGCGATGCCGTCGCGCATCAGCCCGCGTTCGCCGAAGGAGTTGCGCGGACCCAGAAGCGACAGCTGCGCGCCATTCCCGTCGCGCACCTCGACCCGCCCGCTGTGGATCAGGTACAGCCCGTCCAGCGGGTCGCCCAGCGTATAGACCGGCTGATGCGCAGGCACCGCCTGTTCGCGGAACGCGGCGATCAGGGCCGCGCGCGTCCCGGGCTCCAGCGCGTCATAGGGGTGCAGGGCGGCGAAGAAGCGGTCGAGGGCGGTGCGGTCCAGCGGCATGGGTCAGGCTTTCGGGCGCAGTCGATAGCGGGTCGAGACAAGTCCGGAGCGGAAGCTGCGCGTTTCCATCAGGTCGAAGGGGATGTCCTCTTCGAGCGCGCCGAACAGGCGGCGGCCCGAGCCGATCAGCACCGGAACATGGGTGATCGTCATCTCCGAGATCAGGCCGGCGCGCAGGAAGGACTGGATGACCGCGCCGCCGTCGACGTAGACGTTTCGCCAGCCCTCGGCCTCCAGCGTTTCCATCAGGCGGACCGGGCGCGCGCGGCTCAGGCGCAGGCGGTCGTGCAGGTCCTCGGGGATGTCTTCGGGGTGCAGGCTTTCGCTGAGAACCACCACCGGCTTGTCGTAGGGCCATTCGGGGAAGCTGCGCACCTTCCGGTAGGATGCGCTGCCCATGACGATCCCGTCGATCCCGGCGAGGAAATCCTCGTAACCGTGTTCCTCGTCCTCGGTGCCGGGATGCGACAGCCAGTCCAGCCCGTGGTCGCTGCGCGCGATGAACCCGTCCAGAGAGCAGGCGACGAAGACATGTCCGGTGATCATGAAGGCCTTCCGGTTGCAATGAAATGTCCCGTCCCGCTTACGCGGAACGGGACGGCTTGGCAAAGGGCAGGGCGCGCATTCCACGCCCCGCGCGTCACTTTCAGTGCCCGTCGACCGCGGCGCCGGCACCGCGGGGGATGCGGACGCTTTCGACAAGCTCTTCGATTTCCTGCGGGACCGGGGCGGTCATCTTCGACACGGTGAAGGCCACCGCGAAGTTGATCATCGCGCCGACGGCACCGAAGCTGGTCGACTTGATCGTGCCCGAGGAGCGGATCGGCGTCGGTGAAGCTGTTGGTGTCGGGGATGAAGAACCAGCCCTTGTGCAGGAAGATGTAGACCAGCGTCACAATCAGACCGGCCAGCATGCCCGCCACGGCGCCCTTGTTGTTCACCTTGGTAAAGATGCCCAACATCAGCGCCGGGAAGATCGAGGCTGCGGCAAGGCCGAAGGCCAGCGCCACGGTCTGCGCCGCGAAGCCCGGGGGATTCAGACCCAGCCAGGTGGCGACACCGATGGCCACGGCCATCGCGATCCGAGCGGACAGAAGCTCGTTCTTTTCCGACATGTTCGGGGTCAGCTGACCCTTCAGCAGGTCGTGAGAAACCGCCGAGGAGATCGCCAGAAGCAGACCGGCGGCGGTCGACAACGCGGCGGCCAGACCACCGGCGGCGACAAGGCCGATCACCCAGGCCGGCAGGTTGGCGATTTCCGGGTTGGCCAGAACCAGGATGTCGTTGTTGAAGTTGGTCAGCTCGTTCTCCGAACCCCAACCGGCGGCTTCCATGGCGGCAACCGTCTCGGCGTCGCCCTGGTTGAAATAGGCGATGCGTCCGTCGCCGTTCTTGTCTTCCCAGCCCAGAAGACCGGTCTGCTGCCAGGTTGCCATCCAGTCATAAGCCGGATCGCTCTGGATGGTTTCCAGCGCGACGGGCTCTGCATTGGTGCCGTTGGGCCAGAACTGCTCGGTGATGTTCAGGCGGGCCATGGCACCGACGGCGGGGGCCGTGAGGTACAGCAGCGCGATGAAGACCAGCGCCCAGCCCGCGGACCAGCGGGCGTCAGCCACGCGGGGCACGGTGAAGAAGCGCATGATGACATGCGGCAGACCGGCGGTGCCGATCATCAGCGACAGGGTGAAGAGCACCATGTTGAAGGTGTCGCCGTTGTGGGCCGTGTACTCGTTGAAGCCCAGCTCGCGGACGATCTGGTCCAGCTTGGCCAGCAGCGGCTCTCCGCTTGCCCGGTGGTCGCCGAACAGGCCCAGGCCCGGGATCGGGTTGCCGGTCAGTTGCAGCGAGATGAAGACGGCGGGGATCGTGTAGGCCAGGATCAGCACGACGTATTGCGCCACCTGCGTGTAGGTCACGCCCTTCATGCCGCCGAACACCGCATAGGCAAAGACGATCACGGCGCCGATCAGCAGGCCGGTGCTGCTGTCCACCTCGAGGAAGCGGTAGAAGGCCACGCCCACGCCGGTCATCTGGCCGATGACGTAGGTCACCGAGGCGATGATCAGGCAGATCACGGCCACCAGGCGCGCGGTCGGGCTGTAGAAGCGGTCGCCGATGAACTCGGACACCGTGTACTTGCCGAACTTGCGCAGATAGGGCGCCAGCAGCAGCGCCAGCAGCACGTAGCCGCCGGTCCAGCCCATCAGGTAGGTCGAGTTGTCATAGCCGGTGAAGGCAATCAGACCCGCCATCGAGATGAACGAGGCCGCCGACATCCAGTCGGCCGCCGTGGCCATGCCGTTGGTGACCGGGTGAACGCCCCGGCCCGCGGCATAGAATTCCGAGGTCGAGCCCGCGCGGGCCCAGATCGCGATGCCGATGTAGAGCGCGAAAGACGCGCCCACGAACAGCAGGTTGATGGTGAACTGATCCATGACGGGTTACTCCTCACCCACGCCGAATTCTTTATCGAGCTTGTTCATCCGCCAGGCGTAGAAGAAGATCAGCGCCAGGAAGACGATGATCGAGCCTTGCTGCGCGAACCAGAAGCCAAGGTCGGTGCCGCCGACGCTGATGCCCGACAGGGCGGGGCGCAGCAGGATGCCGAAGCCGAAAGACACCAGCGCCCAGATCACGAGGCTGATGATGATGATGCGCACATTGGCGGACCAGTAGGCCTTGTCGCCCTCCGCCCTGTGCGAGACTTGTGATGTTCGATCCGCCATGTCGCGGGTCCTCCTCTTTCCTCCTGATGCCCCCTTGCGGGGGCGGTGGCCCCGTTGCCGGGGCCGGGTCCTCCTCCGCTTATGCGGTGGCTGTCCTCACGATCGCCGACAGCTTGTCGGCGATGGTGTCGATCTCGCCCATGGCGTCGATGCGGATGAGCGCGCCGCGGTCGGCGTAAAAGCCGATCAGCGGGGCGGTCTGGGCGTGGTAGGCCTGAAGGCGGCTGGCGACGGTCTCGGCGTTGTCGTCGGCGCGGCGCTTGAACTCGGTGCTGCCGCAATTGTCGCAGGTGCCAGCAACCTTCGGCTGCTTGAAGCTGTCGTGCCAGCCCTCGCCGCAGCGCGCGCAGGTGTAGCGGCCCGAGACCCGTTCCACCATTGCGGCGTCGTCGACGTCCAGGCTGACGGCGGCATTGACCTTTTGCCCGGTCTCTTCCAGCAGCCGGTTCAGCGCCTCGGCCTGAACGGTGGTGCGCGGAAAGCCGTCGAGGATCACGCCCTTCGCCGTATCGGGCTGCGCCAGCCTGTCACGCAGGATCGCGATGACGATTTCGTCGCTGACGAGGTCACCGGCCTGCATCACCGCCTGGGCCTGCCTGCCCGCCTCGGTGCCCTGGGCGACGGCCTCGCGCAGGAGGTCGCCGGTCGACAGCTGAACGAGGCCGAATTTCTCCTCCAGCATGCGGGCCTGCGTGCCCTTGCCGGCGCCCGGAGGCCCGAGCAGGATCAGCACGGCGGCGGGGGCGGGTGTCTGTGCTCCGTCCATCATCGTCAGCCCTTGTTCATGCGGTTTTCGATGAGGTCCTCGACGACAGAGGGGTCGGCGAGTGTGGAGGTGTCGCCGAGGCTGCCATAGTCGTTCTCGGCGATCTTGCGCAGGATGCGGCGCATGATCTTGCCGGAGCGGGTCTTGGGCAGGCCCGGGGCCCACTGGATCAGGTCGGGGCTGGCGATGGGGCCGATCTCGGTGCGGACCCATGTGCGCAGCTCCTTGCGCAGCTCCTCGTCCGGCTCGATGCCCGACATCAGGGTCACGTAGCAGTAGATGCCCTGGCCCTTGATCTCGTGCGGGTAGCCCACGACCGCGGCCTCGGCCACCTTCTCATGGGCCACCAGCGCCGATTCGACCTCTGCCGTGCCCATGCGGTGCCCCGAGACGTTGATCACGTCGTCGACGCGGCCGGTGATCCAGTAGTCGCCGTCGACGTCGCGGCGGCAGCCGTCACCCGAGAAGTAATACCCCTTGTAGTCCGAGAAATAGGTCTTCTCGAAGCGGTCGTGATCGCCCCAGACGGTGCGCATCTGCCCGGGCCAGCTGTCCTTGATGGCCGGGACGCCCTCTGTCGGGCTGTCATGGATTTCCTCGCCGCTCTGCGGGTCGAGAACGACCGGCTGAACGCCGAAGAAGGGCTTCATCGCCGCGCCCGGCTTGGTCGCATGGGCGCCGGGCAGGGGCGTCATCATGTGGCCGCCGGTTTCGGTCTGCCACCAGGTGTCGACGATGGGGCAGCGCCCGCCGCCGACAACGTCGTTGTACCAGTTCCAGGCCTCGGGGTTGATCGGTTCGCCCACCGTCCCCAGAAGCCGCAGCGAGCTTAGATCGCATTTCGTTACGAAATCGTTACCCTGTCCCATCAGCGCGCGAATCGCCGTCGGTGCCGTGTAGAACTGCGTCACGCGGTGCTTTTCGCAGACCTGCCAGAAGCGCGAGGCGTCGGGCCAGGTCGGCACACCCTCGAACATCAGCGTCGTCGCGCCGTTCGCCGGGGGCCCGTAAACAATGTAGGAATGGCCCGTGACCCAGCCCACGTCCGCCGAGCACCAGTAGACATCGCCCTCGTGGTAATCGAAGGTCACCTCATGCGTCAGGGCGGCGTAAACCAAATATCCACCCGTTGTGTGCACAACCCCCTTGGGCTGACCCGTCGAACCGGAGGTGTAGAGAATGAACAGCGGGTCCTCGGCCTTCATTTCCACCGGGCGGCAGTAGTCGTCGGCCTCGAGCGCCATCTCGTTGTAATCGAAGTCGCGCCCTTCGGTCCAGGTGGTCTGGCCGCCGGTGCGCTTGACGACCAGGCATTTCACGCTGTCCTTGCAGTGCAGCAGGGCCTTGTCGGCATTGGATTTCAGCGGGGTCTTGCGGCCGCCGCGGGGCGCCTCGTCGGCGGTGATCACCACCTTGGCGTCGCAGCCGTTCACCCGGGCGGCCAGCGCGTCGGGGCTGAAGCCGGCGAAGACGATGGAATGGATGGCGCCGATGCGGGCGCAGGCCAGCATGGCATAGGCGGCCTCGGGGATCATCGGCAGGTAGATGATGACGCGGTCGCCCCTGCGGACGCCGAGGCTTTCCGAGGACGTTGGCCATGCGGCAGGTGCGGCGGTGCAGGTCGGCATAGCTGATCGACTGGGCGGGCTCGGACGGATCGTCGGGCTCCCAGATGATGGCGGTCTGCTGGCCGCGGGTTTCCAGGTGGCGGTCGATGCAGTTGGCGGCGACGTTCAGCGTGCCGTCGCGGAACCACTCGATGCTGACCTGGCCCAGCGTGAAGTCGGTGTTCTTGATCTCGCTGGGTGCCTTGATCCAGTCCAGCCGCTCTGCCTGCCGCCCCCAGAAGGCCGCCGGATCCGCGACCGAGGCCGCATACATCGCATCGTATTTCGCCGCATCAACATGCGCCTTCGAGGCCAGCTCGGTCAGAGGGCGGGTAGGTCCTGGCGGTTTCGGAATTCGGTGTCATCTCGTTCATGGCGATCCTCCCCCTTTAACGCTTCGACAGTTGCGGCGCGTTCCGCAACGTCATCATATGAAGAGACATTAGCGCAAGTGAAAACCTCGATCTATTCTTCTGTAAACAAAGGATTTCAGTGTAAATAATTTTCAGAACACCGTGCCAATCTGTAAAGGTTTTTGCCGGATGTCGAGGGAGAGGCCTGTTTTCAAAGCCGCGGCCCGGCGCTGGCAAACTTTGCAAACTCGCCCGAAAAAGAGGCGTTTTGGCAAAGCCTGAAAACCGGGGGTGTGACAAAAGGATGCGCCCCAAAGGGTTGTACCGCTAACATCCTCACGTTGCACGGCGGGCGCCGAATCCCGGCGTCACGGCGCTGGCGCGACAGCGGGTGGTCCCGGGGACCGGCTGTGACGGGCTTTCGCGCGGTCAGCTGCCGATCCGCAGGGCCGTGTGGGCGAAGGCCAGCTTTTCGCGGACCGCGGGCGTCAGCACGAAGGGGTAGAGGTCCGGCAGGTCCAGCGCGCGGTTCACGTGGTTCATCGCGATGCTGATGTCCACGGCCAGGGTCAGCAGCCGCTGGGTATCGGCGTCCTCATAGGCATCGTAGTCGGCGGGCGGGCCATCGGGCAGCGACAGGCCGGAGGCGGTGGTGCTGTCCAGAAGGTCCGTCAGGTGCAGCAGGTGGGCGATGGTCTCGGCCCAGTCCTCGTGCGGGTGGGCGGTGGCGTAGGCCGTGATATGGGTTTCGCCGGGCGGTTCGGGGGTCTTGTAATGGGTTGTCAGGGCGTCGCCGTAATCGGCGCGCTCGTCGCCAAAGCTCTTGCGGAAGGCCCCGAGGAAGGCCGGGTCGCCGGACAGCCGGAGAAAGAGGAAATGCGCCATCTCGTGCCGGATGTGGCCGATCATGGTGCGGTAAAGCTCGCCGAACTGCGCCTGTCGCTGGGCCAGCACCATGTCCGAGGCCTCTGTCACGTTGAGGGTGATCGTGCCGCCCGCATGGCCCATGATCACGTCGGTCGTGCCGCTGGCGGTCTGCTCGGAGAGCATCCGGAAGGCCGGGCGGGCGCCCGGGTCGCCGGGCGTGAACCAGCCCCAGCGCATCAGGTTGGCCAGCACCCAGCGCTTGGCGTGTTCGCTCCGCTCCCACAGCGGCATGTTCTCGGGTTCGCGCAGGTCGGGCACCGTTTCGGTCATCGCGCAGGACCGGCAGAGCGTGCCGCCCTCGGTACGTCCAGTTGCAGCCGATATCGTCGCGGTTGGCGCAGAAGGGCAGATCCTGCTGCATGGTCTGGCTGTCCGGGTCGAAGGTCAGCGGCTGGCCGCAGGTGCAGGCCGTGTTGTGGAAGAAGACGGTCGCGCCGCAGGCGGGGCAGTGGAAGACTTGCATGGATGCTCTCGGGTGGGATGCGCCTTTCAACGCGCTGCGCGGTCTGGCGGTTCCAGGGGTCAGCCGCGCCGGGGCGAAAGAAGACCTGTCGGCGGCAGGAATCGCTTGGCACGGGTTAATATTTCCAATATTCGGGAAATATGGAATCTGTAGCATCATCCCAAGCGGTCGCGCAGCTGACCGCGCTGGCCCATCCCCGCCGCCTTGCGGTCTTTCGCCTGCTGATGCGCCGCTATCCCGACGCGGTGCCGGCGGGCGATCTGGCGCAGGCGCTTGAAATGCCGGCCTCTTCCCTGTCGACCACGCTGGCGCAGCTTCGGCAGGCCGGGCTGATCCGGCAGGACCGGCAGGGCACCTCGCTTCTCTACTCTGCCGATGTGGCGGGGGCGGGCGGCCTCATGACCTACCTTGCCGCGGATTGCTGCCGCGGTCGGGCCGACATCTGTTTTGCCACCCTGGAAAAGGATCCTGCCATGCCTGCCGCATCCCCTCGCAAGCGGACCGTGCTGTTTGTCTGCACCGGCAACTCCGCCCGTTCGATCTTTGCCGAGACCCTGCTGCGCGACATCGCGGGCGACCGGTTCGAGGTTTTCTCTGCTGGAACCCGCCCGCAGAGCGCGCTTAACCCCTTTGCCCTGAAACTGCTGGCGGACAAGGGACATGACACAACGGTGTTACGCGCCAAGCATATCTCGGAGTTTCAGGGCGAGGGCGCACCGCAGTTCGACTTCGTCTTCACCGTCTGCGACCGCGCCGCGAACGAGGAATGCCCGCCCTGGCCGGGCCAGCCGGTGACCGGACACTGGGGCCAGCCCGACCCGGTCAAGGCAGAGGGCACCGAAGCCGAGCGCATGCTGGCCTTCCAGCAGGTCTATGGCGCGCTGAAGAACCGGATCGCGAGCTTTGCCGCGCTGCCGGTGGATACGCTGGACCGGGTCTCGTTGCAGGCGCGGATCGACGACATTGGAAGGATCGAGGACGCATCCGCATGACAGTCTACGCACTCAACGGCCTTGGCCGCATGGGCAAGCTGGCCCTGAAACCGCTGCTGGAGGCAGGCGAGACCATCGCCTGGATCAACGATGCGGTCGGCGACGCGGCCATGCACGCGCATCTGCTGGAGTTCGACACGGTGCACGGGCGCTGGAATGCGGAGTTCTCGCATGACGCGGACAGCATCACCATCGACGGCACCCGCCTGCCGGTCCACCAGAGCAGGACGCTGGACGCCCTGCCGCTGGAGGGCGTCGACGTGGTGATCGACTGCACCGGCTACTACAAGACAGAGGCCCGGATCGCCCCCTATTTCGAACGTGGGGTGAAAAAGGTCGTGGTCTCGGCCCCGGTCAAGGACGGCGATGCGGCGAATGTGGTCATGGGGGTCAACGACGACAGCTACGACCCGGCGCGCCACCGCATCGTGACGGCGGCCTCCTGCACGACCAACTGCCTTGCCCCGGTGGTGAAGGTCATCCACGAGGGGCTGGGCATCCGCCATGGCTCGATGACGACGATCCACGACGTGACCAATACGCAGACCATCGTCGACCGCCCGGCAAAGGACCTGCGCCGCGCGCGCTCGGCGCTGAACTCGCTGATCCCGACCTCGACCGGATCGGCCACGGCGATCACGCTGATCTATCCCGAGCTGACGGGCCGCCTGAACGGCCATGCGGTGCGGGTGCCGCTGCTGAATGCCTCGCTGACCGACTGCGTCTTCGAGGTCGAGCGGGAGACCAGCGTCGAGGAGGTCAATGCGCTGTTCAAGGCAGCCGCCGATGGGCCGCTGAAGGGCATCCTTGGCTATGAAGAGCGCCCGCTGGTCTCGACCGACTATGTCAACGACCCGCGCTCGTCGATCGTCGATGCGCCCTCGACCATGGTGATCAACGGCACGCAGGTGAAGATCTACGCATGGTACGACAACGAATGGGGCTATGCGCACCGGCTGGCGGAGGTGGCGCGGATGGTCGGCGCCTCGCTTTAGGCGCGGCTCCCGGGGTGCGCCCCGGAGACCACAGCGGCAAGACCGCCGGAACCGGGGGCGAACAGAAGGCGCCGTGTCGCCCCCTGACGTGAAAGACGTCGCGACAGGACTGCCCCGGGCGCGCGGCGGGCGGGGCAGGATGCCAGGCCGGGCGCGCCAGGTTGCCGCCCATCAGGATGACAGGACAGATGACCCAGACCCGCACCGCCCACCGCCCCGAAGGCCTGTCGGCCTATATCGCCGTGACCGCCGCCTATTGGGCCTTCATGCTGACCGACGGGGCGCTGCGCATGCTGGTGCTGCTGCACTTCCACACGCTGGGCTTCTCGGCGGTGCAGCTGGCCTATCTCTTCCTGCTGTATGAACTGGCGGGCATCGTGACGAACCTTTCGGCGGGCTGGATCGCGGCGCGCTTCGGCCTGACCGCGACGCTTTACGCCGGGCTGTCCCTGCAGATCGTGGCGCTGCTGGCCCTGGCGCAGCTTGATCCCGGCTGGGCGCTCGGGGCCTCTGTCGTCTATGTCATGGTGGTGCAGGGCCTGTCGGGGGTGGCCAAGGACCTGTCGAAGATGTCCGCCAAGTCGGCGGTGAAGCTGCTGGCACCCGTGGGGCAGGGCGGGCTATTCCGCTGGGTGGCGGTGCTGACCGGCTCGAAGAACGCGGTGAAGGGCTGCGGCTTCCTGCTGGGCGCCGCGCTGCTGGCCCCGGCGGGTTTCGTGCCCGCGATCCTCGGCATGGCCGCCGTGCTGGCTGTTGTGCTGGCGGCAGTGGCGCTGCGCATGCCCCCGGGGCTGCCGGGCGGCAGCAAGGGGGTCAAGTTCGCCTCGGTCTTTTCCACCGACCGCAATGTCAACTGGCTGTCCTTCGCGCGGGTCTTCCTGTTCGGCGCCCGGGATGTCTGGTTCGTGGTGGGCATCCCGGTCTATTTCTACGCCGTCCTCTCCGACGGGTCGGAGGCGGGCAACCGTGCCGCCTTCTTCACCATCGGCAGCTTCATGGCGGTCTGGACGATCCTCTACGGCGCCGTGCAGGCCTGGGCGCCCAGGGCGCTGGGGGCGGCAAGCCGCCCCGAGGCCGAGATCGCCGCCGCCGCGCGCGGCTGGGCGCTGTCGCTGACGGTCGTGCCGGTGCTGCTGGCCGCGCTGGTCGCGCTGGCCGGGGATCCGGCGCCCTGGCTGACCGCGACGATCATCGCCGGGCTGCTGCTCTTCGGCGCGCTCTTCGCGGTGAACTCGGCGCTGCACAGCTACCTGATCCTTGCCTTTTCCAAGGGCGAGAGGGTGACGATGGACGTGGGCTTCTACTACATGGCCAATGCGGCGGGGCGCCTGCTGGGCACGCTGCTGTCGGGGCTCAGCTACCAGATCGGCGGCCTGCCGGCCTGCCTTGCCACCGCCGCCGTCCTGCTGGCGCTCAGCGCCTTCGGGGCGGGCCGTCTGCGGACCTGACCGGCGGCGATGGCGGGGGGCGGTGGCGCCACCGACCGGGGTGGGCGGCAGGCGCGCCGGGCGGCAAGCCGACCGGCGCGCAGACGGCCCGCCCGCAGGCGCCGTGGCAGGCTCAGGTCACCGCCTTGCGCGCCCGGTACTCGGGCTGGTCCCACAGCGCACCGTCCATCACCTCTGCCAGCACCTCGGCGGCGCGGTCGATCTCGGCCTCGCCGATATACAGCGGGGTCACGCCGAAGCGCAGGATGTCGGGGGCGCGGAAGTCGCCGACGACGCCGCGCGCGATCAGCGCCTGCATGATGGCATAGCCCTCGGGGTGGCGGAACGACACCTGCGAGCCGCGCTGGTCATGCGCCCGCGGGGTGGCCAGCGTCAGCGCGGGGCAGGCGGCCTCGACCGCCGCGATGAAGCGGTCGGCCAGCGCCAGCGACCGGGTCCGCAGCGCCGTCATGTCCACCCCCTCCCAGACATCGAGCGCGGCGTCGAGCGCGGCCATCTGCAGGACCGGCGGCGTACCGACCCGCATCCGCGCCACGCCCTCGCCGGGGCGATAGCCCTGTTCGAAGGCGAAGGGCGCATCGTGACCCAGCCACCCGGCCAGCGCCGGTTCAACGTGGTCCGCGTGACGGGCCGCGACAGAGATGAAGGCGGGCGCGCCGGGACCGGCGTTGAGGTACTTGTAGGTGCAGCCCACCGCGAAATCGGCGTTCCCGCCGGTCACGTCGACCGGGAAGGCCCCGGCGGAATGCGCGAGATCCCAGATCGCAAGGGCGCCCCGGGCATGGGCGGTGGCGGTCAGCCGCGCCATGTCGTGGCGCCGCCCGGTGCGGTAGTCGACCTCGGTCACCAGAACGACGGCGGTCTCTTCGGTGATCGCATCCTCCAGCGCCTCGGGGTCCGCCAGTTGCAGGCGATAGTCCGGCCCAAGCAGCTTGATCAGCCCTTCGGCCATGTAGAGGTCGGTCGGGAAATTGCCGGTGTCCGACAGGATCACGTTTCGCCCGGGGTTCAGGGCCACGGCGGCCGCCAGCGCCTGAAACACCTTGATGGACAGGGTGTCGCCGATCACCGTATGCCCCGGCCGGGCGCCGATCAGCCGCCCGATCCGGTCCCCCAGTGCGCGCGGCTGGTCCATCCAGCCGCAGGCGTTCCAGCCGCCGATCAGATGCGGACCCCACTGCTCTGTCACCGTCCGGGCAACGCGCTCGGGCACGGCGCGGGGCAGGGGCCCCAGCGAGTTGCCGTCGAGATAGACCAGCCCCTGCGGGATGTCGAAAAGCCTGCGTGTGGTGGTGAAGTCGGTCATGGGGCCTGTATCCTGTTTGCGCCGCGCCATGGGGCGGCGGGGGTGCGGGCGACCATAGACCGACAGGTGCCGGGCGTCCAAGGGGCCGTTGGCCTTGTGGTCGGGGCGCGCAGAGGCAGAGGGGCGGCGGCCCCGGGGGGCATGGCGCATCGGCCCCGGGCCGCCCCGTGCGACATCGGCAGCCGTTGCGCGCCGCGCCGCCGCAGGTCACCCTTGCGCCGCAATGCGGGGAGAATGCTGATGAAATGGCTCGACATGCCGCCGGTCTGGCTGGCGGCTTTCCTGTCGCTGGCCTGGGTCCAGAAGACCGTCCTGCCCGTCGGCTCCTTCGGCCCGGTCTGGGCGGACCTGCTGGGCGGGCTTCTGGTCGGGGGCGGGCTGCTTCTGGCGGCGCTTGCGGTGACCGAGATGCGCCGCCAGCGCACCACGGTCATCCCGCACCGAGAGGCCGACCGGCTGGTCACAACGGGCATCTTCAGCCGCACGCGGAATCCCATCTACCTTGGCGATTCGATGATCCTTGCGGGGATGGTGCTGTACTGGGACGCGGTGCTGGCGCTGCCCCTGATCCCGATCTTCGTCTGGGTGGTGGAGCGTCGATTTATCGCGCAGGAAGAGGTGCGGCTACGGCGAAAGTTTGTTGCCCAGTACACACGGTATGCGCAACAAACGCGACGATGGCTTTAACTTTCCGTCGCGGTATGGTCTAGAGCGGCGCGACGGTTGTGCACCCCCTTGGGGGATTGTACATCCTATGTGCGTGCTGCGATGCAGAAAGCGCGAGACGCAGGAATTCCTGAACGAGGGGGATGAAACACGTGAGAATCGGGACACCAACAGAGGTCGAGGCCGGTGAGAACCGGGTGGCGATGACGCCCGACTCGGCCCGGCAATTGCAGAAGCTGGGCCACGACTGTCTGATTCAGGCCGGGGCTGGCACAAAGGCCGGCTTCTCAGATGCAGATTACGCGGCAGCCGGGGTAGAGGTCGTCGCCGATGCCGACACCCTGTGGGCAAAGTCCGACATCATCGCCAAGGTGCGCATTCCCACGGATGAGGAACTGGGCCGCCTGAGCGCGGACAAGACGCTGATCACCTTCTTCAACCCCGGCGGCAACGAGGCTGGTCTGGAAAAGGCCAAGGCCTCGGGCGCGTCGGTCATCGCGATGGAAATGGTGCCGCGCATCAGCCGCGCGCAGAAGATGGACGCGCTGTCGTCCATGGCCAACATCGCGGGCTACCGCGCGGTGATCGAGGCGGGCAACAACTTCGACCGCTTCTTCACCGGCCAGATCACGGCGGCGGGCAAGGTGCCCCCGGCCAAGGTTCTGGTGGTCGGCGCCGGTGTGGCGGGCCTTGCCGCCATCGGCACCTCGACCTCGCTGGGCGCGATCACCTACGCCTTCGACGTGCGCCCCGAAGTGGCCGAGCAAGTCGAGTCGATGGGCGCCGAATTCGTCTACCTCGACTTCGAGGAAGAACAGACCGACGGCGCCGCCACCGGTGGCTATGCCTCTGTGTCCTCGCCTGAATTCCGCGAAGCGCAGCTGGCCAAGTTCCGTGAACTCGCCCCCGAGATCGACGTGGTCATCACCACCGCGCTGATCCCCAACCGCGACGCGCCCAAGCTGTGGCTCGAGGACATGGTCAAGGCGATGAAGCCGGGATCGGTCATCGTCGACCTCGCGGCAGAACGCGGCGGCAACGTCGAGGGCACCGTCAAGGACGAGAAGGTCGTGACCGAGAATGGCGTGACCATCATCGGCTACACGGATTTCCCGAGCCGCATGGCGACGCAGTCCTCGACGCTTTACGCGACCAACATCCGTCACATGATGACCGATCTGACGCCCGACAAGGACGGCGAGGTCAACCACAACATGGACGACGACGTGATCCGCGGCGCGACCGTGACCCACAAGGGAGAGATCACCTGGCCGCCCCCGCCGCCCAAGGTGAAGGCCATCGCGGCCCAGAAGCCGAAGGAAAAGGCCAAGGAGCTGACGCCCGAGGAAAAGCGCGCCAACGAGGTTGCCGCCTTCAAGGCGCAGACCGTGCAGCAGGTGACCCTGCTGGCGGTGGGCGGTGGCCTGCTGCTCGCGGTGGGCCTTGTCGCCCCGGCCAGCTTCATGCAGCACTTCATCGTCTTCGTGCTGTCGGTCTTCGTGGGCTTCCAGGTGATCTGGAACGTCTCGCACTCGCTTCACACGCCGCTGATGGCCGTCACCAACGCCATCTCGTCGATCATCATCCTTGGCGCGCTCATGCAGATCGGATCGGGGAGCTTCCTCGTGATCCTGCTGGCGGCCCTGTCGGTCTTCATGGCCGGGATCAACATCTTCGGCGGCTTCCTCGTGACACGGCGCATGCTCGCCATGTTCCAGAAGTCGTAAGGGAGGGGACAGACACATGGATTTCGGTTTCACGACAGCGGCCTACGTGGTCGCAGCCGTCCTCTTCATCCTGTCGCTGGGTGGCCTTTCGGGGCAGGAAAGCGCCAAGCGGGCCGTCTGGTACGGCATCGTCGGCATGGGCCTTGCGGTCTTTGCCACGCTGATCGGCCCGGGCTCTGGCTTCTGGCTGCTCTCGCTGATCCTGATCGCGGCGGGCGGGGCCATCGGCTTCGTCGTCGCCAAGCGTGTCCAGATGACCGAGATGCCGCAGCTTGTGGCGGCCATGCACTCGCTTGTCGGCCTCGCGGCGGTCTTCGTGGGCTTCAACGCGCATTTCGAACTGGGCCGCGTGCTGGCCATGGACGAAACCGCGCGCAAGTCGCTTGAAGGCTTCGCGGCGCTGATCGCCAAGAAGGACTCGGTCGAGGTCAACATCCTGCGGGTTGAGCTCTTCCTCGGCATCTTCATCGGCGCCATCACCTTCACCGGCTCGGTCATTGCCTTCGGCAAGCTGGCGGGCAAGGTGACCTCGGCGGCCACGAAACTGCCGGGCGGCCATCTGCTGAACGCGGGCGCGGCGGGTCTCTCGGTTCTGTGCCTGTTCTGGTACATGGGCAGCGGCGGCTTCTTCCCGCTGTTCCTCATGACGCTGGCGGCGCTGTTTATCGGCTACCACCTGATCATGGGCATCGGCGGCGCCGACATGCCGGTCGTGGTCTCGATGCTGAACAGCTATTCCGGCTGGGCGGCGGCGGCCATCGGCTTCAGCCTGGGCAACGACCTGCTGATCGTGGTCGGCGCGCTGGTCGGCTCTTCGGGTGCGATCCTGTCCTACATCATGTGCAAGGCGATGAACCGGTCGTTTGTCAGCGTGATCCTCGGCGGCTTCGGCGGCGCGGCGGGTCCGGCGGCGGAGATCGAGGGCGAACAGGTCGCCATCGACGTCGACGGCGTGGCGCAGGCGCTGGAAGAGGCGGACTCGGTGATCATCGTTCCGGGCTACGGCATGGCGGTGGCGCAGGCACAGCAGAACGTCGCCGAACTGACGCGCAAGCTGCGTGGGCAGGGCAAAGAGGTGCGTTTTGCCATTCACCCGGTCGCGGGCCGTCTGCCGGGGCACATGAACGTGCTGCTGGCCGAGGCCAAGGTGCCCTACGACATCGTGCTGGAGATGGACGAGATCAACGAGGACTTCCCGGAGACGGACGTCGTCATCGTCATCGGCTCGAACGACATCGTGAACCCCGCCGCGCAGGACGATCCCAACAGCCCCATCGCCGGCATGCCGGTGCTGGAGGTCTGGAAGGCCAAGACCGTCTTCGTGTCCAAGCGTGGGCAGGGCACCGGCTACTCGGGCATCGAGAACCCGCTGTTCTTCAAGGACAACACGCGGATGTACTACGGCGATGCCAAGCAGTCGATCGGCGACCTGCTGACCAAGCTGGGCTGAGGCCTGCGGGGCGGGGCAAGACCGCCGCCCCCCTGAAAGACCCGAGCGGTCCGCCCCCAGTGGGCGGGCCGTTTTTCTTTGCGCCCGTCCCGCAGGGCGCGCGCGGGCAGGGCGCGGGACACCCGCCCCGGCGCCCGCCCGGGGCCGACTTTGCAAACTGTACGCTTTGCAGGATTTGCGCAATTGCCGGGCAAGCCGCTTGCGGCAATGCAGCAAGTCGGGCACAAACACTGAAACGCTTGAACAGAGGACGGGGGCTCCCATGAACCTGACAATGAACCGCAACGTGCTGGCCGAGGCCTTCGGCGCCAATGAGGGAACCGCGCTGCGCGTGAAGCAGGTTGCACTTTTCGTGGCGGGCATCGCCTTCCTGGCCGTGATGGCCAAGATCAAGGTGCCGGTCCCCGGCTCGCCGGTCGCGATGGGCATGGGCACCTTCGCCGTGCTGACCGTCGGCGCCGCCTATGGCGCGCGTCTCGGGCTGGCGACGATCATGGGCTACATGATCCTCGGCATGCTGGGCTTTGACATCTTCCAAAGCTCCACCGCCGACCTGAACGGCATCGAGTACATGATGGGCGGCACCGGCGGCTACCTGCTGGGCTACGTCATCGCCGTGGGCCTGATGGGCGTGCTGGCGCGCCGGGGCTGGGACCGGTCGGCCCCCAAGATGGCGGGCGCGATGCTGCTGGGCAACGTGGTGCTCTACATCCCGGGCCTGATCTGGCTGGGCATGCTTTACGGCTTTGACAAGCCGATCCTGGCATGGGGTCTGACGCCCTTCCTGCTGGGTGACTTCGTCAAGCTGGCGCTGGCGGCGCTGATCCTGCCCGCCGCGTGGAAGCTGATCGGCCGCGCGCGCGGCTGACGCTACCGATACCCGTTACGGACGGCGCCGGGCGAAAGCTGCGGCGCCGTTTTTCGTTCAGGTTGGCTGTTCGGGCCAGTCGTTCGGGCCAGTCGTTCTGACCAGTTGCGCGGGCCGGCTGCGCCGCGCAGTGGATCAGGCCAGCTCTGTGGTGATATGCGCGCCCGCCTCCAGCGTCCGGTGCACGGGGCAGCGGTCGGCGATCTCCAGCAGGCGCGCGCGCTGGTCGTCCGTCAGCGGCCCCTCCAGCGTGATCCGCCGGGTGAACCGGTCGATGCGCGTGTCCTGCGCGGTGCCCGCATCCTGCGCATGCACCTTGTCGTGGCGGACATCGACGCTGACGCCCTCCAGCGGCCAGCCCTTGCGGCGGGCATACATCCGGATCGTCATCGAGGTGCAGGCCCCCAGACCCGCCGAAAGGAAGCCGTAGGGCGAAGGCCCGCGATCCGTGCCGCCGTAGGCTTCGGGCTCATCGGCGACCATGTGGTGATGCGGCCCGTTCTGCACGTCCTGCAAAAAGCCGCCCGGGTCGGCCTCTGTCACGCGGGTCACGCCCTCGGGGGCGCCCACGGGCGGGGCGGGGCGGCGCAGGTCCAGATAGCGCCCGGACCATGCGGCGATCACCCCGGCGGCATATTCGGCGTCCTCGGCAGCGCTGACGAGGTGATCGGCATCGCCAAGCGTGACGAAGCTTTTCGGGTGGCGGGCGGTGGTGAAGATCCGGGTTGCGTTCGAGATGTCCACAACGCTGTCGCGCGGCGCGTGCAGGATCAGCAGGGCGCGTTTCAGGTGAGCGATGTCCTCGGCAAGGGCCTGCCCCTGCACATCCCGGACGAAATCCCGCCCGATGGTGACCGGGCGCCCGCCCAGATCGACCTCTGCGGCGCCGTCGCGCTCGATCGTCTCCAGCGCCTCGGCAAAGTTCCGGGTGACATGGTCGGGGTCGAAGGGCGCGCCGATGGTGACCACCGCCCCGGCCGAGGCGATGTGGCGCGCCGCCCGCAGCATGGCCGCGCCGCCCAGCGAATGCCCGATCAGCAGTCCCGGCGGCATGTCGCGGGCCGTCAGGTATTCCGCCGCCGCACCCAGATCGGCGACGTTCGAGCGGAAGGTGGTATTGGCGAATTCGCCCCCCGAATGGCCCAGCCCGGTGAAGTCGAAGCGCAGCACCGCAAAGCCCATGGCCGCCAACCGGGCCGAGATGCGCCGCGCCGCCGCGATATCCTTGCCGCAGGTGAAGCAATGGGCGAACAGCGCCGTGGCCAGATGCGGCCCCTCGGGCAGGTCGAGCCGGGCGGCAAGGCGGTCGCCGGAATGTCCGGTGAAGGTGACGCGTTCGGTGGGCATGGCGGGGTCCTTCGGATGCGGGCCTTCACACTGTCTTTGCCGGTGGCATGTCACAAGCCTGCGAAGCAGGGCGTCACGCGATGGTGAGGCGGATGGACCGGCTGTTGAAGAACGTTACAGCTCTGACCGCGACTGGCCTTCTGGCCGGGGTCGGGCGCGGCATCCGGGATAGCCCGGAGCACCGGGGCGTGCCGGGTGTCCCCGGGCTTGCCGATAAGCGCAGGGCCGTCCCCAGTGCCTCCCTCTCTGCCTCCGGCGCGAGGGGCCCTCGTCAGTGCGCGAGCTGGTACAGAACCGTTTGCAGGCGGTCGGTGTTGTACAGCGCCACGAAGAGCATCGTCACCGCAAGCGCCCGCGAGACAAGGCGGATATCCATGCCGCGATACAGGCCGACGACGAAGCGAACGGGCGCCAGCGGCGCCGAAAGCAGGCCCATCGCACCGGTCTTCAGCCAGCGCGCCGACGTGATACGGCGATCCTGCGGACCTGTCTGCTCTACCCGGATGCGGTATTGCGCCAGCCGGTCGGTTGTGGCGGGGCGGTCCTGATCCTCCGCCGGTGCCGGGTCGGGTGCCAGCATGGCGCGCAGGCTGTCGGGCAGGTCCGCGTCCTCTGCGGGGTCCGGTGCGGACGGGGCGCGGCGCGGCGAGACGTAGCTTTGCAGGCGGATGAAATCCTCGCGGTCGATCAGGACGTCGGGCGCGTACCATTCGAGGATATCCGCCTCGGAGGTCTTCAGCGCCAGCAGCACGGTATCGGAGAGGATGCGCGCCGCCATTTCGTCTTCGGGCGGGCCGCCATCCGCCGCGATGACCTCTATCAGCACGCGGGGGCCGTAGTCGCTGTCTTCCTGCGGGGTGACGACGATGCCGAAATCCCGTACCGATGACCGCACTTTTGCCAGAATCGATCCGGGGGCGGCACCCGGGCTCCTGACGGGCAAGGCTGATGGTCGCGGCCTTCAGGTAGGGGGCCGGATCAAGGTCCGAAGCGTCTGGCAGAATGAGCCCGGCATAGGGATGCTCGATTGTGATCATGCGACCTCCTCGCGGCGGAACGCGCCGCTTTGCCGAGGGTATGCCCGCCGAACTTGGTTTCTTCGGGGCAAAATCGCGCAATTTTGCGTGTAATCGTCATCCGGTTCGACCGCATTGGTTAACCAAACGTGAAACGGCGCGCCGGGGAGGGCGCGCCGCTTGGGATACCGGATGGCGATATGGGCTCAGCGGCCCATCTGCTCCGCCGCATAGGCGATGGCGCGCTGGTAGTTGCCGCTGTCGTTCCAGGCGGACAGCACCTTGAAGTTGCGCGTGCCGGGGCCGAAGGGCTGCCCGGCCTGCCAGCCGTGCTGACGCAGCATGTTGGCGGCAGAGGCCAGCGCGTCGGTGGCATTGTAGGGATCGGCGCGGTCGTCGCCATTGGCGTCGACGCCGTAGCGCATCCAGTTTCCGGCGAGGAACTGCATGTGGCCCAGTTCTCCGGAGGGGCCGCCCTGGGTGCCGGCGTTGATCACGCCGCGATCCACCAGCTGCAGGGCCGCGACCGCATGCGGTTCGAACCGCGGATGGCGGCGGCAGTAAGAGGCCAGCGTGACCGCGCCCGACACGATGTTGGTCTTGCCGGTGTAGCCGCCCCAGGAGGTTTCGAGCCCCCAGATCACCGCAAGGATGCTGCCCGGGACGCCATAGCGCTGTTCGATCGAGTTGAAGAGCCCGGCGTTGCGCTCCATCCGCGAGCGGGCGGTGTTCACGAAAGACTGGGCAGAGCCGCCGGTGCGTTTGGCAAGGAACTGCGCCGGGTCGCCGTAGGACACGCCGGTCTGGCTGGAGGGCTGGGACTCGAAGCGCCAGGTGATGCCGGACAGCTGCGTGCCCGCCAGCGCCTGAAGGCCGCGCTGGCCAACGCCGCTGGCGGCGGCTTGCTGGCCGAAGGCCTGTTTGTAGCCGTTGAAGGCGCCCTGGCTGGTGATGCAACTCGCGGCCCAGGCAGGGGCGGCGGTGACCAGGGACAGGCAGACGGCGGATAGAATACGACGCATCGGTAACTCCGGATTGACTTGTTGCTCAAAGGGTAGCGGGCCAAATCGCAACGTCCAATAGCAATGTTGCCCGGCGCCAGTGGCCCCGGCGTCACCCTGCCGATGGACTGTGCCGCGGGATGGGTGGGGCGGGGCCGCCGTGTGCCTTTTAGCGGATCGGCAGGCGGCGGGGCCGCCTTGCGCCACCGAGGCCCCCGCGCCGACCTTTCGGCATCGGACCGGGGTGTCGGGACGCAAAAGGGCGCCCGCGCGGGACGCCCTTTTCCGTATCGGTGCTGCGCCTGTGGATCAGCAGCTGTAGTACAGGCTGTATTCCACCGGGTGCGGCGTGTGCTCGTAGGCGACGACCTCGTCCATCTTGAGCTCGAGATAGCCTTCGATCTGGCTTTTGGTGAAGACGTCGCCGGCCAGCAGGAACTCGTGGTCGGCCTTGAGCGCCTCGACCGCCTCGCGCAGCGAACCGCAGACCGTCGGGATGCCTTCCAGCTCTTCCGGCGGCAGGTCGTAGAGGTTCTTGTCCATCGCCTCGCCCGGGTCGATCTTGTTCTTGATGCCGTCCAGACCGGCCATCAGAAGCGCCGAGAAGCACAGGTAGGGGTTCGCCGCCGGATCGGGGAAGCGGGCCTCGACGCGCTTGGCCTTGGGGCTTTCCGTCCACGGAATACGCACGCAGCCCGACCGGTTGCGGGCCGAGTAGGCGCGCAGAACCGGGGCTTCGAAGCCGGGAATCAGGCGCTTGTAGCTGTTGGTGGAGGGGTTGGTGAAGGCATTCAGCGCCTTGGCGTGGGTCAGGATGCCGCCGATGAAATACAGCGCTTCCTGGCTGAGGTCGGCGTATTTGTCGCCCGCGAAGAGCGGCTTGCCGTCCTTCCAGATCGACATATTCACGTGCATCCCCGAGCCGTTGTCGCCCTTGATCGGCTTCGGCATGAAGGTGGCCGAGCGGCCATAGGCATGCGCGACGTTGTGGATGATGTACTTGAACTTCTGCAGCTCGTCCGCCTGCTTGGTCAGCGAACCGAAGATCAGGCCCAGCTCGTGCTGCGAGGTCGCCACTTCGTGGTGGTGCTTGTCGACCTTCATGCCGATGCGCTTCATCGTCGACAGCATCTCGGAGCGGATGTCCTGACCGTCGTCACGCGGGTTCACCGGGAAGTAACCGCCCTTGAAGGTCGGACGGTGGCCGAGGTTGCCCATTTCGAAATCGGCGTCGGTGTTCCATGCCGCGTGGTCGGCATCGACCTCGAAGGAGACCTTGTTCGGCGCGACCGAATACTTGACGTCGTCGAAGATGAAGAATTCCGCTTCGGGGCCGAAGTAAGAGGCGTCACCGATGCCCGAGGCCTTCAGGTAGGCTTCTGCCTTCTCGGCAGTGCCGCGCGGGTCGCGCTCATAGGCTTCGCCGGTGTCCGGTTCGACGACCGAGCAGTGCAGGCACAGGGTCTTTTCGGCATAGAAGGGGTCGATGTAGGCCGAGTCGGTGTCGGGCATCAGTTTCATGTCCGAGGCTTCGATCGACTTCCAGCCGGCGATCGACGAGCCGTCGAACATCAGGCCTTCCTCGAGGAAATCCTCGTCGACCAGATCCGCAACCATCGTCACGTGCTGAAGCGCACCGCGCGGGTCGGTAAAGCGGATATCGACATAGGCGATGTCCTCGTCCTTGATCATGGCCAGAACAGCGTCTTTGCTCATTCCTTCGTCCTCTTTTGTCAGAAAATTGGTGTTTTCGCAGGAAACCGTGGTTTCGCGGGTGTTTTTTGGGGGGGTTACAGGGCGTCCGAGCCGGTCTCGCCGGTGCGGATGCGGATGGCCTGCTCGACTCCGCTCACGAAGATCTTGCCGTCGCCGATCTTGTCGGTCTTGGCGGCGGCGATGATCGCCTCGATGGCGCTATCGACCTGATCGTCGTCCAGCACGATCTCGATCTTCACCTTCGGCAGGAAATCCACCACGTATTCGGCGCCGCGATACAGCTCGGTATGGCCCTTCTGACGGTACCGAAGCCTTTTACCTCGACCACCGACAGGCCCTGGATGCCGGCCTCTTGCAGCGCCTCTTTGACCTCATCCAGCTTGAACGGCTTGATGATTGCTTCGACCTTCTTCATGAATGGCCCCTCCTCGGTGTCTCTAAGTTGTCTCTGGCAGACCATTTCCCCATCGCCACCACAATCCGATAGGGTGTAACCTGCCGCCCAGCCGAGAGTGAAAAATCCGGCGCGACTAAACAATAGGCAGATCGCCCAAAATGCGGGCAAAATTGAATCGACGGGGCGAACCGATGACCGAGGTTCTGACGGCAGCCGGGATGCGGGCGGTGGAACATGCCGCGATGGAAAGCGGGCGGGTGACCGGTCTGGAACTGATGGAACGGGCCGGGCAGGGGGTCGTCGAGGCGATTCTGGAGCACTGGCCCGACAGGCGCCGCGCGCTGGTTCTGTGCGGACCGGGCAACAACGGCGGTGACGGTTTCGTGGTCGCCCGGCTGCTGGCGGGCCTTGGCTGGCAGGTCGAGGTGCTGCTTCTGGGGGACGCGGATCGGCTGCCGCCGGATGCCAAGGTCAATTGCGACCGCTGGCGCCGGATGGGCCCCGTGTCCGGCCTGACGGATGCGCACATGGAGGGCTACGCCGGGGACAATCCGGGCGTGGATGTGACCGTCGACGCGATCTTCGGGATCGGGCTGACCCGCCCTTTCCAAAGCCTCTAGCCGGACGCAGAGGGCACTCAACCTGTGGGCTGCGGCCTCGCCGCGCGACAGCCGCTTTCCCGGTGTGGTGTCCATCGACGTGCCAAGCGGCATGGATGCCGACACGGGAGAATACCCGGGATACGGGCAGGAGACCCCGCTCGATTCCTGCATCCTGGCCAATATGACGGTGACCTTCCATCGTCCGAAGGCCGGTCACCTGGCGGGCCATGGTCCTGCCGCCTGCGGGAAACTGATCGTCAAGGATATTGGGCTCTAACGGGCGCCAGAGACACGGAGCGCGCATGGACGTCAGATCCCTTACCCGCGAAACGCTGCCGGACCTGTCGAAGCGGGCCGATCAGCACAAATACGACCATGGCCATGCGCTGGTGCTGGCGGGCCCCCCGGGTGCGGGTGGCGCGGCGCGGCTGGCGGCCCGGGCGGCGTTGCGGATCGGTGCCGGGCTGGTGACGCTGGGCTGCCCGCTGCGAGCGGTGGCGGAGAATGCCATGCAGCTGAACGCCATCATGCTGCGCGGGCTGGACGGCGCCGCCGGTCTGGCCGAGGTGCTGGAGGACAAGCGCCTCAACGCGCTCTGTCTCGGGCCGGGGCTGGGCACGGGCGGTTCGACCGGCGAACTGGTGAAAATCGCGCTTTCGGCGCGGCGGGCCACGGTGCTGGATGCCGACGCCCTGTCGCGGTTCCAGCGCAGCCCCGACGCGCTGTTCAAGATGCTGCACGCGGACTGTGTCCTGACCCCGCACGGGGGCGAGTTTGCCCGGCTTTTCCCGGATATCTCAAGGGATCTGCAGGCGGGTGGGTTCACGAAGATCGCGGCCTGCCGGGCGGCGGCGCGCCGGGCGGGCTGCACCGTGTTGTTCAAGGGCGCCGAGACGGTGATCGCCGCGCCGGAGGGGCCGGTCTGGCTCAGCGATGCGGGATCGGACCGCGCGGCGCCCTGGCTGGCCACGGCGGGCGCGGGGGATGTGCTGGCGGGCATGATCTGCGGTCTTCTGGCGCGTGGGCTATGCGCGACGCAGGCGGCAGGGGCCGCCGCCTGGGTGCATGTCGAAGCAGCGCGCAGCTTTGGCCCCGGGCTGATTGCCGAGGACCTGCCGGACCAGATCCCGGCGGTCTTCCGGTCTCTCTGCCTGTAACGCGCCGGGCTGACAAGATCAGGCCCGGCATCCTTGTTTCACCGGCCCTGCCATGGCGCGATGGGTGTCGGGCGAAGGGTCGGTGCGGCCCGTCAGGCCGGAACAGCGGCGGCAGAGGCCAGTTCCAGCCCGTCGGCATAGAGGATATGTGCCGCGTCGAAGACCAGTTCCACGGTCTCGACCTCGATCACCCCGAGAAGGCGAATGAACTCGCCGTCGACGAGCCGCTCGACCGGGATCAGCGCCTGCGAGGCCCCGAAAAGCATCGGTGCCCGCCAGTCGCGGACCAGGACTTCCTGGCTGGCGGAAAGCGTGATGTCCTGGTCTGGCCGGGCATTTCCCAGCGAACCGGCGCGGATGCTGACCGCCCGCATGCTGCGCAATCGGCGCCGCACCTGCCTGACCACGGCCATGCCGCTGTCGCGGGTGATCACGCGATCCCCGGGATTGATGAATTCGACCGGCAAGGCGCCCTCGAGCGTCAGCACCACGGTGCCGGCGACAAGCGTGTTCAAAGCCTGATCGGACTCGATATGGCGCGCGGGAAGAGCCCCGTCGTCACGCCGGACCGTTTTCGGTTCCATTGGCGTCGTCCTGTATCTGTCTGCCTCGATTTTTGACACAGCATATGACAACGCCGGGTAAATGTCCTGTGGTTTCTGAGCTGATTTTTCCTCTCGCACCGGGCCTGAGGCTTTGCTAGACAGCGCTTCACGTGCGGGTGTGGCGAAATTGGTAGACGCACCAGATTTAGGTTCTGGCGCCGCAAGGCGTGGGGGTTCAAGTCCCTCCACCCGCACCATTTTGATTTCAAGGTAAAGTTGCTGGGCTGGAAACGCTGCGCATAGATCGGGCTACTGAGTTTGGCACTTTGTTAGCACTTTCCTGTTTCGTTTTCGCTCTGTTCGCGTGCCGTCTGCGCCCTTCTGGCAACTGCTTTCTGGTTCGCCTGAGCGGTATGTTTCTGAACCATCGAGAGCGTCTTGTGGCCGGTCACGGCCTGGATGTCGCGTATATCGACGCCCGCATGGGCCAGCTGTGTCGCGGCGGTGTACCGCCCCCCATGCGGCACGAGACGGTTTGTTCAGGACAAGACGCCGATGGCTTCCCGGATGGCCTCAACCTTCTTCTGTACCTGACGTTTGCCCATATGCAGCCTGCGGTCAGTTCTCAGTGACATCCAGCAGGGTTGTCCTACAGCAGCGCGACATAGTGGCGGTTCAGGCGGCCCGTCGCCTTGATGTCAAAGGCGCTTTCCTTGCTTTGTTCGACGGTCGAGATGCCTGCGAGGGGCAGAAAGACGCCGAAGCTGTCTTCGGATTGATCCCGAGTTCCCGGCTCAGCGCCGCGGTCGAAGCTTGCGATCGCTGTATTGCTGCTCTGACGGCGTGCGTGCCCTCTCGGCAGATTTGCCTTGCAAATCGCCTGCCGGGTGACAGTGCGTGGCGCAGCCCTGACGAACTTGTCCCAAAGTGCTTCCTGCCATTCCTGCGAGTGGATCACACCATCAAACCGTGGGATCAAACACCGAATTGGAGCAAAAAGCCCATTTGTGAGGTTGGTGGCGGGCAGGCAGAAAGCTTGCCTGCGCCGCCGTCTTTGTCAGTATACGAGGGTGTCCAGCACCTGCTTGAGCCCCAGCGACAATAGCTGGTGCTCAGCGGCGACGACACGCACGGCCGCCCCGTGGTCGCGGACGAAGGCCTGTTCCTCGGGCCGCCAGGTCGGCATCCACCAGGGCTTGCCCGCAGCCTGTGCCAGCCCGGCGAGCCGGGCGATGTCGGCCCGGTCCCCATCGACGAAGCCATAGGTCGCGCGGCCCCGGGTCAGCGCCAGGTCGAAGGGGCCGACGAAGATCCCGTCGACCAGCGGGCTGGCCAGCAGCGCTTCGGCGTCGTCGAAGGCCTCGGCCGTCTCGATCATCGGCAGACAGAGAACCTCGCGGTTCTGGCGGGCGAAGTAGTCGTCGTCTGGCGCCTTGAAGCGCGCGGACCGACCGGCGGCGTAGCTGCGGGTCCCAAGGGGCGGGAACTTGCAGGCGGCCGTGGCGGCCTCCGCCTCGGCCAGACGACCTACGTGGGGCAGGATCACCGCGTCGACGCCCAGGTCTACGGCGCGCTGCACCCAGACCGGCTCTGGCGCTTCGATCTTGGCGCAGACCGCAAGGCCCAGGCCGCGCGCCGCGACCACCAGCGCCTCGCGCCGGTCGGCGTCGTAGCCATTGTGTTCGATGTCCAGAACCACCCTGCGGAAGCCGGCATCGGCGGCTATTTCCAGCAGGTCCAGGTTTGGTGTGCTCATCCAGAAAGCGAAGGAATTCATCATCATGCCATCACGTGGTGGGTGTTGGAGGGCAGGGTGGTGCGCACCCGGTCGAGATAGTCGAAGTCCAGTTCGGCAAAGGTGACGCCGGTCTGGGCCGAGGCCCGGGCGATGACGGCGCCCCAGGGGTCGATCACCATGGAGTTGCCATAGCAGGCGCGCTCGCCCGCCGGTTCCGCGTGAGCACCGACCTGGGCCGGGGCAAGCACGTAGGACTGCGTCTCGATCGCGCGAGTGCGCAGCATGCATTCCCAGTGGTCCTTGCCGGTTTCCATGTTGAAGGCTGCGGGCAGGACGATCAGGTCACAGCCGTCGCGCATATGGGCCAGGAACAGCTCGGCGAAACGCAGATCATAGCAGATGGCACAGCCCGCGCGGCGGCCCGCCACGCTGTAGCCGGTGACGGTGTCACCCCGGTCAATCACGTCGGATTCGCGGAAGACATGGCCCGAGGGCGTTTCGACGTCGAAGAGGTGGATCTTGCGATAGCGCGCGATCTCGGTGCCGTCGGGGCCGAAGGTGACGCTGGTGTTGTAGTAGCGCCCGCCTGCGGCCTCCAGCAAGGAGCCGGCGTGGAAGGTGGTGCGGTAGCTGCGCGCCAGCGACTGCATGGCGCGGTAGGCCTCGCCGTCGGGCAGGATCTCGGCTGCGGCCCACTGGGCCTCCCTGCTGCCGCCGAGGAAGGTGGCGTATTCGGGCGCCACCACCAGGTCGACCTCGCCCGGGGTGATATGGGTGCGGAACAGCGCCTCGATGGTGTCGAGATTACGCAGCTTGTCGTCCCGCGAGTTCATCTGAAGCATCGCGATCTTCATGGGAATCCTTGTCTCTGAGTGGGGCCTTCGCCCCTGTTTCCTGCTATGCCCCGGGGTCACCGCGACCGGGGGACCGGCGGCCCCCTTTGGCCAAGGCCCTGAAAAGCGGTGAAAACTTTTCGTTTGACCCGAGGTCGATTCCCATATTGTATTATGTGGCGATAAAAAACAATGCAGAGACATCCTGACAGGGAGTGACAGAATGAGACTTGGAAACCGCATCGGCGCTTCGGCCCTTGGCCTCATGGCAGCTCTGGCCGCAGGCGGGGCCGCAGCGCAGACCCTGAACGTCCAGCTCTCCTCGGACATCCGCAGTTCGCGTCCCGGCGTGAACCGAGACGCGCTGTCGGACATGGTGGCGCTGAACGTGGCCGAGGGGCTGTTCGCCATCGGTGAGCGGGGCGACATCGTGCCGATGTTGGCCGAGAGCTGGACCGTGTCCGACGATGGCACGGTCTACAGCTTCGCCCTGCGCGAGGGCCGCATCTTCCACAACGGCGCGCCGGTCACCGCCGATCTGGTGAAGCAGAGCTGGGAAGCCATGCTCGCGGCCCCCGACTTCAACTGCACGGGCTTCTTCGACGGCAGCCGGGGCGCGGCCGTCACCTCGATCGAGGCACCGGACGCGAAGACGGTGGTGATCACCTGGCAGAGCCGGACGCGATGTTCCTGAAGTATGCGGCACAGTCGCAATGCGGCGGCATGGCGGTGACTCACCCCGACAGTTTCACCGCCGAGGGCGACTGGGATCATCCGATAGGCACCGGGCCCTTCGTCTTCGCCGACTGGCGGCGCGGCCAGAATGTCACGCTGGAGAAATTCGCGGACTACCAGCCTCTTGATGGGGAGGCCGACGGCCTCGCCGGGCACAAGGAAGCCATGGTCGAGACCGTCAACCTGGTGGTGACACCGGACCGTGCCACCGCCGTCGCCGCCCTGCGCGGCGGCGACCTGGACGTGGTGCCCTACCTGTCGACCGCCGAGGCGGCCGAACTGCAGGAAGAAGACGGCTTCGTGGTGAAATCCGCCCCCCACGGCGGCATGATCACCCTGCTGATGCAGACCGAGGACCCGGTGCTGTCTTCGACCGAGATGCGCCAGGCGGTGGCCGGGGCGCTGGACATCCCGCAGCTGGTGGATGTGGCGACCAACGGACTGGGCACGCCCAATGCCTCGCTGGTGCCGATCAGCTCTCTCTACCACAGCGCGGTGCATGACCGGGGCGTGGGCTATGCCCCGGGCGAGGTGCCCGCGCTGCTGGAGGCCGCGGGCTATGATGGGCAGGAGCTGGTGATCCAGACCAACCGCCGCAACCCGATCAACGAAAATGTTGCGGTGCTGGCCCAGGCGATGCTGCAGATGGCCGGCGTCAACGCCCGGATCGAGGTTCTGGAATGGGCCACCCAGCTGGATCGCTTCCGCTCCGGCAGCTTCCAGATGTCGGCCTTCAACTACTCCAACCGCGCCGACCCGGTTCTGGCCTACAGCGCCGTCGTCGACAGCAAGGAGGACCGCGGCAGCGCCATCTGGGACGACCCCCGCGCCATCGAGCTGGTGGACGAGACGCTCCAGACCCCCGACGGTGAGGCGCGCCAGGCGCTCTTCGACGAGCTGCATGAGCTTTACCTCGATCAGATGCCCTTCGTGATGCTGGCCAACAACCTGACCGTTTCGGTGAACGCCGACTACGTGCAGGGCTACAGCACCTGGAACGGCTTTGCGCGCCTCTGGGGCGTCAGCGTCGAGAAGTAACTGACTGATCCGACAGGACCTCCGGGGACCAAAATGACCAGATTTGTACTGTCGCGGCTCGTCTCCGCGATACCCACCCTTTTCCTCGTATCGCTGGCGGTGTTCACGCTGATCCGGCTGATCCCCGGGGATCCCGTAAGCCTGATGCTCGGCGACAATGTCGACGATGCGGCTTACGCGGCCATGAGCCAAGAACTGGGGCTGGACCGCCCGATCGCGGTCCAGTTCCTGATGTGGCTGCAAGGGGCGTTCCAGGGCGACCTGGGCCGCTCCATCACCACCGGCGAGGCGGTGTTGCCGCTGGTGCTGCAACGCTTTGCCATCACCGCGCAGCTGGTGCTGGTGGCAGTCGGGCTGGCCACCGTGCTGGCCGTGCCGCTCGGCATGCTGGCGGCCTGGCGGCAGAACTCGGCCTTCGACCTGGGTGTGGTCGTGGGCGCCACGGCGCTGATGTCGATCCCGACCTTCTGGATGGGGCTGATGTTGCTGCTGCTCTTCGGCCTGAACCTCGGCTGGTTGCCGGTGCTGGGCTATGTCTCGCCCTTCGAGGACTTCGGGGCAGGGGTGCTTTACCTCGTGATGCCGGTCGCCGTCCTGGTGCTGCATGAATGCGGGATCCTGGTGCGGATGTCGCGGGCCTCGACGCTCGACGTGCTGCGGCTGGATTATGTGACCCACGCCCGCGCCAAGGGTCTGACCGAGGGGCAGGTGCTGCGCCGGCACGTCTTCCGCAATGCCTTCGGGCCGACCTCGACCCTGCTGGGGCTGATCCTGGGCAACCTGCTGGGCGGCGTGGCCGTCGTCGAGACGGTCTTCACCATCCCGGGCCTGGGCCGGCTGATCGTGGAGTCGATCTATGGCCGGGACTACCCGGTGCTGCAGGGTTGCCTGCTGTTTGTTGCCGTCACCTACGTCGTCGTGAACCTGATCGTCGACCTTTGCTATCCGCTCTTCGATCCGAGGGTGAAGACCACATGAACCTTGGCCGTACCAACAAGTATTTCGGCGGTCTGCTGATCGCCTTCTTCCTTCTCTCCGCCCTGCTTGGCTGGCTCTGGACGCCCTATGATCCGCTGGCGCTGGACCTGCGCGCGCGCCTTCAGGCGCCCAGTGCGGCGCATTGGCTGGGCACCGACGAATACGGGCGTGACGTGCTGTCCCGCCTAATGGCGGCGGCGCGGACCTCGGTCACCATTTCGGCGCTGACCGTCAGTTTCGCGGTGACCTTCGGCATCGTGCTGGGCGCGCTTTCGGGCTATGCGCGCGGCTGGATCGACCGCGCCGTCATGCTGCTGACCGACACGCTGCTGGCCTTTCCCTCGATCCTGCTGGCGCTGGCGCTGCTGTCGATCCTCGGCGCCAACATCTGGGGCGTGATCCTCGGCCCTCGGGCTGGCCTACATGCCCACCGTGACCCGCGTGGTGCGCGGCGCGGTCATGTCCCTGCGGGAGCAGGAGTTCATCGAGGCCTCGCGCCTGATGGGCCATCCTGTCGGCTATACCCTGCGGGCCCACGTGATCCCCAACTGCCTGGCGCCGGTGATCGTCATCGCGACGTCGATGTTCGGCTCGGTCCTGCTGACGGAAAGCGCGCTGTCCTTCCTTGGCCTGGGCGTGCCGCCGCCGGCGCCCACCTGGGGAACATGCTGGCCGGCGCACGCCCCTACATGTCCCAGGCGTCCTGGCTGGGGATTTTCCCGGGGCTCTGCATCGCGCTGACCCTGCTCGGCATCAACCTCTTCGGGGACTACGTCCGCGACCGTTTCGACCCGCGCATGAAAGGCCTGTGATGACCGATCAAGACACATTTCTGAGCGTCGAGGCGCTTGAACTGGGGATCGCCAGCCTGCCCGAGAACCGCATCGTGCGCGGCGTCAGTTTCGACATCCGCCCGGGTGAGATGGTGGGACTCGTCGGGGAATCCGGCTCGGGCAAGACCATGCTGGGCCGCGCCATCATCGGCTTGCAGCCCGGCGGCATCGTCGGGCGCGGCGGCACCATCCGCCTGCGCGGTCGGGACATCGCGCAGATGTCCCCGCGGGAGCGACGCAAGATGCGGGGGGAGGACGTGGCTATCGTCTTTCAGGAACCGATGACCTCGCTCAACCCGTCGATGACCATCGGGCGGCAGCTGGACGAACCGCTGCGGAGCCACACGAAGCTTGGCACGGCGGGGCGGCGCGCCCGCATTCTGCAAATGATGGAGCGCGTGGGCATCCCGTCGCCCGCCGACCGGTTGAACGACTACCCGCACGAGTTCTCGGGCGGGATGCGGCAACGGATCATGCTGGCCTCGGCCATGCTGCTGAAACCCGCGCTTCTGATTGCGGATGAACCGACGACGGCGCTGGATGCGCTGGTACAGCGCGAGGTGCTGGAACTGATGGTGGAGATGACGCGCGAAAACGGCACGGCGCTGATCCTGATCAGTCACGACCTTCCCATGGTCGCCCGCTACTGCGAACGGGTCATGGTGATGCGGCAGGGCGAACTGGTGGAGCAGGGCGAGACGCGCCGGATCCTGGCGCAGCCGGCCCATGACTACACCCGCAAGCTACTGGCGGCGATGCCCGAACGCGGGCCCCTGCGCAGCTTCGGCGAAGACGAGACGCCGCTGGTGGAACTGCGCGACCTGAAGGTCGAGTATGTCTCTCGCGGGGCGCTGCTGTCGCGGGCCAATCGCAAGCTGGCCCTGAGAGGCGCCAGCCTGACGGTGCGGCGGGGCGAGGTGGTCGCGGTGGTCGGCGCCTCGGGTTCCGGCAAGACGACACTGGGTCGCGCGCTGGCGCACCTGATCCCCTATAGTGGCGGCGAGATCCTGTTTCGCGGCAAGCCGGTCGCCCGGGGCAGCGAGGGGTGGATGGATTTCCGCCTGAACTGCCAGATGATCTTCCAGGATCCCTTCGGCTCTCTCGATCCGCGCTTCACCATCCGGCGTGCGCTGGCCGAGGCCCTCTATCACATGGACATCGGCGCGCAGGAAAAGGACGAGCGGATCCGCCGTATCGTGGCGGAGGTGGGGCTGGAGGAGGAGCACCTGGACCGCCTGCCGCACGAGATGTCGGGCGGCCAGCGGCAACGCGTGGCCATCGCCCGCGCCATCATATCCGAGCCCGATTTCGTTATCGCGGACGAGGCGGTGTCCGCGCTCGACGTGACGGTACGGGCGCAGGTTCTGGACCTGCTGGCGGACCTGCAGCAACGCCACGGCTTCTCGTGCCTCTTCATCAGCCACGACCTGGGCGTGGTCGAACAGCTGGCAGACCGTGTGGTCGTCATGCGGGACGGCGAGATCGTGGAGGAGGGGCCGCGCAACCGGATCTTCGACGCGCCCGAGAGCGACTATACCCGCGCGCTGCTCTCGGCGATCCCGACCCTGAAACGCAGTGGCGAGGGCGTGGAGCTCAGCTGGCGGTTCGCCGCGCCGGAGGCGGGCGCATGAGTGGACAGCATAGACTGCCGAAATGCGCGCCCGAGGCCCATGGTACCGATCCGGAGGTGCTGCTGCGCCTGCTGGATCGGATCGCCGCCGAGGGGTTGGAGGTGCATAGCCTGCTGGTGTGGCATGACGGCGCCCTGATCCAGGAGGCCTATTGGGACCCTTACGGCCCCGACCGGCTGCACATGATGCACTCGGTCACCAAGAGCTTTACCGCCATGGCCGTCGGGCTGGCCTGGGACGACGGTCTGCTGAACCTGGACGCCCCGGTGATCGACTTCTTCCCTGAGCATCGCGCGGTGGCTCCCGAGGGGATAGAGGCGATGACCCTGCGCCACCTGCTGACCATGACCAGTGGCCACGAGCACGGCATCTCGGGCGGGGCCTGGCGCAAGCTGGAAACGAGCTGGGTCGCGGATTTCCTGCGTCGGCCGCTGGTGCATGCGCCCGGTGAGGTCTTCGTCTATGACAGCGCCTGCAGCTACGTCCTGTCGGCCATCGTGCAGAAGGTGACCGGGCGGAGCTGCCACGATCTGCTGCGGCGGCGGGTTTTCGATCCTCTGGGCCTGACAGCCGGCATCCGCTGGGACCTCAGCCCGGAAGGGATCAACAGCGGTGGCAACGGGCTGTGGTGTACCAGCCGCGACCTGCTGTCGCTGGGCATCCTGCACCTGCAGGACGGATGCTGGCAGGGACGGCAGATCCTGTCGCGCGACTGGGTTCGGGCGGCCACGGGCATGCAGCTGCGCGACGTGTCGCTGGGCGTGCTGACCGGCGAGGCCTACCTGGGCCCCGGTGAAAGCCACGACGGGGCAGAGGCCGAACGCCGCGAGGGCTACGGGTTCCAGTGGTGGCGCGGACCGAATGACAGCTACTCGGCCAACGGGCTTTTCGGACAAAACTGTTTTGTCTTTCCCAATGAACGCGCCGTGATCGCGGTGACCGCCGGGATGGAGGACGAGGACAGTCGGCTGAAGCGCATGATCCAGGAGGATCTGCGCCCCGCCCTCGGCCAGTGGCGCGGGGCGGAACTTGCGCCGCGGATTGCCGGGCTGGACCTGATGCCGGCGCCGCCGGGCAACCCGGGCGCCGCACCCGAGGGCTGGCAGGGGCTCTATCTGGTGCAGGAGAATGACCAGCGGGTCACCGGCATCCGGCTGGCGCAGGACGGCCTGACATTGCGCCTCGGGATCGAGGATGCGCGCGGTCGGCACGACCTGTGCGCCGGGCTGGGCCATCGGCAGGAGGGGATGACGACCCTCAGCGGCGCCGCCCTGCATCACGCCTACGAGTTCGACGCGCCCGGCGCCCGGGTCGCCGCCTGGGCCGCCTGGTCGGTGCCCGATGCCGAGGGCTGGAGCTGCCTGACCCTCGACTGTGCCTTCGTGGAGACGGCCTTTCGCGATACGCTGCGCCTCTGGCTTCGCAGCGGCGAGATGCGGCTGGAGCGGGAGGTGAACGTCAATTCCTCGATCCGCCGACTGCCTCTGCTGCGTGCTACCCGCGTGACCCGGGACTGTTCCCAACCGGAGGAAACCCCGACATGAGCGGCCCCTTGCACCTGGCCCGCATGACCCGGGCCGAGGCCGCGCGGCGGCTGGCCGACAACCCCGTGATCCTGTTGCCCCTCGGCTCGCAGGAAGGGCAGGGGCCGCATGTGCCCATGGGCGACTATCGCCTGTCCGAAGCGCTGGCGGAACGGATCGCCTGCCGCAGCGGGGCGCTGGTGGCCCCGGCGCTGCCCTTTGGCTACGCGGATTTCTTCCGCGACTACCCGGGCGGAATGCAGATCCGGGCGGATACCTTCACCGCGCTGTTGACCGACATGCTGACCAGCTTTCTCGATCACGGGCTGACCCGGCTGCTGATCCTCAACGGCCATACCACCAACGCGCCCCTGATTGCGCAGGTCACGCGGACCCTGCGACGAGAGCGGGGGGCGGTGGTGGCTTCGGTCGATCTCTGGCCCTCGGTTCCCGCCGCGCTGCTGAAGGATCACTTCGGCGAGGCCCCGGTGAAGGGCCATGGCGGCGAGCCGATCACCTCGGTTGCCCTGCACCTGCTGCCGGGCGAGGCGCGGGCGCTGGACGTGCCCCCGCAGGACCGGCGCGGGCAGCTTCTTGACCTGCCGCTGCGCGGTGTCTCGGGCGCGGATTTCGAGGGGCTGCGGGTGAACCTGCCGGTCACCGCGGCAGAGATCGCGCCCGACGGCCTGCTGGGCGGTGATGCCAGCCGGGCCACGGCAGAGGCGGGCGCCGCGATCACCGAGGACCTTGTGACCCGCCTCTCGGCCCTGGTCGCACATCTCCGGGCCGCTCCGGCCACGGGAAAGGACCCCGCATGAGCCGCTACCGTATCGACCCGATGCCCGCCTCGGCGGATCCGTCCCTGCTGACGGCGCTGGAGAAGATCGAAACCGCCACACTGGGCCATGTGCGCCTGACGGGCATGGTGGATAGGGGCATCCGCGCCCTCGACCCGCGTCAGCCCGCCTGCGCCGGTGTCGCGGTGACGTTGGCGCTGCCGGCCATGTGTTCGACCCTGATGCACCATGCCGTCAGCCTGCTGCGCCCCGGCGACATGCTGATCGTCGACCGGCTGGGCGATGACCGTTTTGCCTGCCCGGGCGGCGCGGTGGCGCGGGCGGCGAAGATGGCCGGCGCGGCGGGGGTGGTCATCGACGGCCCCGTGACCGACCTGGCCGAGATCCTGGCAGAGGGCCTGCCGGTCTGGTCGCGCGGCCCCGCGCAGCTGACCACCCGGCGGCTGGAGCTGGGCGGCACGCTGAACCGACCCGTCAGCTGTGGTGGCGTGCCCGTGCTGCCGGGCGACATCGTGCTGGGCGATGCCTCCGGCGTGGTGGTGATGCCCGCCGACGAGGCCGCCGCCGAAGCAGAGGCCGGACTGGCGCGCGAGGGCCGGGTGGCCCGCACCATGGACCGTCTCGCGGCGGGCGAACGACTTGGCGATATTACTGGGGTCAACGCCCGGATCGCCGACCTGACAGACCCGAAGGACCCGAAGAAATGACCCAGGACCTGCCGGTGGCGCCGTTGGTGCCAATGCCCGCCTCCGTGGCCGATGTGCTGACCGTGACCGCGCCCCGTGCGCCGTTGATCCCGCTGGTGCTGGACAGCCCGCACAGCGGCACCGATTTGCCCGCCGATTTCCAGCCGGCGGTCGACCCGGACATGGTGCGGATTTCGGTACGACACCCATGTCGACGACATCTTCGCCGCCGCCCCCGACCATGGCGCGCCACTGCTGGCGGCGCTGTTCCCGCGCAGTTTCCTCGACCCCAACCGGTCGCTGTCGGACATGGACGAGCGGATGGTTGCCGGCCCCTGGCCGCATCCCACGCGCGACAGCAACACCGCCCGGCGCGGCATGGGTCTGATCTGGCGCAAGGCCTGGGGCGAGACGCCGATGTACGACGCGCCGCTGACGGTGGCCGAGGCCGAGGCGCGCATCCGCCGTTACTGGCTGCCCTACCACGACGCGCTGCGCCAACTGCTCGACGGGGCCTTTGCCCAGTACCGCCGGGTCTGGCACATCAACTGCCACTCGATGACCGACGCGGGCCATGCCATGTCCTCGGACGGGCCGGGCACGAGCCGCGCCGACATCTGTATCGGTGACATGCTGGGCACCTCGGCGGGGCCCGAGTTCACCGCGCTCCTGCGCGAGATCCTGGAAGGCGAGGGGTTCAGCGTGGCCATGAATAGGCCCTTCAAGGGCGCCGAGCTGACCGAGGCCTATGCCAACCCCGCTATCGGTCGCCATTCCGTTCAGTTCGAGATCAACCGCCGCCTGTACATGGATGAGGAGACCCGCGACCGCAGTGCCGACTACCCGGCCTTCAAGGCCGCGATGACCCGCATGGTGGGCTGCGTGGCCGACTACGTGAAAGCGGAGGTGTCCTGATGGCCCGGATGAACTTCTACCGCCTGCCGGCCAGCGCCATGTTCGCCGCCCGCTGCGATCCGCGGTTCCATTACTGTACCTACGTCCCCGAAAGCTACGACCCTGAGGCGAGCCGGACCTACCCGCTGGCGGTGCTGATCCACCACAGCAAGCGCGATGCCCAGGCGCTGCGGGATCGTTTCACCGCCTTCGCCGAAGCACACCAGTGCGCACTTCTGGCGCCGCTCTTTCCCTGCGGGATAAACGGCGAGGACGACTTCAACAATTACAAGCTGATGCGCCATGCCGGTATCGCCTATGACGAGGTCCTGCTGGGCATGATCGAGGAAGTGGGCCAGGTCTTCCGCCTGCAGACCGAGCAGGTTCTGATGTATGGATTCTCGGGCGGCGGGCAGTTCGCACATCGCTTCCTGCTGCGGCACCCGGACCGTCTGCGCGGCATCTCCATCGCGGCGCCGGGTACGGTGACCCTGCCGGGGGACCCGCGCGGTTGGTGGATCGGTACCGGCGACATGGAGGCGTCAACGGGCGCGCCTTTCGACCCCGGGGCGGTCGCGCGGGTCCCGGTACAGCTGCTGGTCGGGGCAGAGGACACCGCCGGGGGCATGACGATCCGCCGGGGCTCGGACTTCTGGTGCGAGGATGGCGCAAACGATGCCGGCGCGACGCGGGTCGCGCGGTTGACGGCCCTGGAAACGGCGCTGCGCGGGATCGGCGCCGCACCGGAACGGCAGGATCTGCCGGGCGTCGGCCATGTGGCCGAGGCGATGGAGCCGCCGGTCCGCGCGTTCTTCGTAGCCGTCTGCTGGCCGACTAGTCCAGCCTTGCCGGTTCGCCCGGCACACGGCTGAGGTGGCGGTCGAGGATCTGCGCGGCGGCCTCTGTGTCGCCGACCTCGATCGCATCGAGGATCGCCAGGTGATCGCGGGCCGCCTTGCGGATGCGGTCGGCGCTCAGCTCGGTGAACTCCACCACTTCTGTCATCCGGCGCAGGCTGTTCTGCCGAGCGATCGCCTCGGACAGGAAGCGGTTGTGCGCCCAGCCCACCACCGTGGCGTGGAAGTTGGCGTTGGCTTCGAACCATTCCGCGCCGGTGATCCGGTTCACGGGCGTGTCATGAAGACGCTGCTGCTGCGCGCGCAGCTCGGCCAGTTGCCCCAGGTCGGGCCGGAACCCGGGATCCCGGACCGCGCCGCATTCGACGATGACCCGAAATCCGTAGCTGGCATTGATCGCCTCGGGGTTGTCCAGCGTTTCGGCAAAGCGCCACCCGTGGCCGGTACGCCGCTCGGCGAGCCCGGCGTTGGCGAACCGCATCAGGACCAGGCGGATCATCCCGCGCGTCACGCCGAAATGGTCGGCCAGTTCTGCCTCCGACACCTCCGGGGTGATCTCGCCAGAGGCGCGCGCTGTCATCACCCGCTCGTAGAGGGTTTCGGTTTCCGACTTGGGCAGCAGATCGGAAAGGTTGTCGTTCTTCGCCGGCAGACCCTGGAAGCGGAAACCGATGTTCGGGATCTTGGTGAAGAGGCCCCGTTCCTCCAGATGGATGAGGACACGGCGAACCGGAGTCCTCGAGGTTCCCAGCAATTTCGCCAGCGGCGTCTCCGAGACGTGCTCTCCTTCTTTCCAGTGCCCGTCTTGCGCAAGGGTAAGGATCTTGTGGGCGATCTCGGCCTGGAGATTGCTCAGGCCTTCAGCTGATTTGATCGAAGTGGCGCTCATGTCTGCGTCTCGGAGTCATGTGATTTCACGTCACCTTGGATGGTGAGCGGAGAGGTGGCCGAAGGGCTGCCCAGTCATACGACATGTTTCGCGGTAGGAGAACCTGAGCTCGATCATCTGACTTCGAACGACGGGACCGACTTCCGCTGGTCGGATACGACCCGGGATGTGCCACGACAACTACCGCGTGAGGAGCGCAATCATGTAACCCAGAGACCCGGTTCCGCCATTTCGGCGGGGAAGGCGCCCGGGAGGGGGCGAGGGCCGGATGAGCCCGTATCGTTGGTTGCGATAGCATGGCCATCCTTGGCAAAGTCCAGGAGCAGACGCTCAGGTGTCGCACCCCAATCCGTCTCCGAAGATCGACGGTGACCGCCAGCGTCGCCCAAGGCTCCACCCCCGGCTTCCTACACCACGCGCTGGGGGCTATCAGATGGGGCCGCATCGCATCGCTGGTCGAGACCGCAAGGATCAACGGCGTAGAGCCCTTTGCCCGTCTCAACGCCATCGCCGCCGGACATCCGCAAGGTCAACTCGATGATCGGGCCCCTTGGAACGTCACCCCGCCAACCTGAGACCGCAGGCCGCTTGGCCACCGCTCGACGTTGAAAAGATGAGGTGAAATGAGTTCTCCAGTGCCCCTTGCACAGAGGGGCGAGATGTAGTTTTTTTATCTAACTTATCCAGAAGGGAAGATATAATGAACTTGGATCTCAAGAAAATTCTGACATTGAAGGGCGGTAAAACCGCTGCAGCTCCGAAAGTCGGCGAGCTGGCTCCTCCGGGAACCGGTTTCTGAGCCTGACCGGAACGAGAATTCCGATCGTGAAAAGAAAAGCGGCCCGCAACTTGGCGGGCCGTTGGTTTGTGGTGCAGATATACCCCGAATGACGCAAGAGTACGAAACCCGATGACGGCCCAAGGCGCGGACATTAGCCATGTGCTGCGTTCAGTCGCGCGTTTGACCACGAGCTGGCCGGGCAGGGCCGTCGGACCGCATGGCGCTGCAAGACTGCTGAATTCGGGCGGATCGCTACCGCCGATCCTGTGGTTTTACAATGCAGAGCTGGAACCGGTCAATTTCCATGCTGCCCTCAGCCCGGAGCAGCCGCTTGTCGCGCTCCGCTCTCTCAACATCATAATGAAAGCGTCCCCCGAGCGCGATGTCATCGGGGCCGAAATGGCGCGGCAGGTGGCGGAGGCTCTGACGGACCTTCTTCCCGAGGAGATCGCTCTTGTCGGCGGCAATTGTCAGGGGGCGCCGTATTCATTCCACTGCGCGAACCGCCTGTTGGAGCTGGGCCACAGGATAAGGTCCGTCGCTGCTATCGATACCATCCCCGACTGCGCAGTACCCGTGCCTGCCTTGCTCAATTTTGGCGCAGAGTCACCGGAGTGGAATCCGTTTCACGACGATTTCTCCCTCACCCATGAACGGGTGGCGAGGCTTTTTCCCGTTTATAGGCAATCCAGTCTGCCTTGCGCGCACGGGCAATACTTCAGGCCGGAGAATATCCCCTATCTGATCGCCAACATCGAGAGCGTTATAGGGGCCCGTATTCTCGCCGAAGAGCTTCAGTGACCTCTGCCGGGGTTGCATGTGAAAACAGAAGGGAGGGATGAACTTCGGCGTGGATAAGCTGCCCGATTAGGCTGCATAGCTCGACGGCTTTCAGGGAATCGCCGCCGAGGTCGAAGAAATCACTGTTCTGCGACACCTCGGCATCGGGAAAGAATGTCTTGAACGCGCGTTCGACGCATATGCTCAGATCAGAGGACATGGCACAGGTCCTGAGTGGTTTCGACCATTCGGCCCAATTGCGCCTTTGCGGGCTTGAGGCCGGATGTCTTCGGGATGGCCGGCAGGAGGGCGATCTTGTCCGGCCTTGTCAGCGGTGACAATTGTGCCCTCAATCGGGTCTTGAAGTTGGACAGGCGGCTTGGGTCGGCTTCGATCACGGCAATAATCTCGTCTTCGCCATCGACTGCGCCTGGGGCTGCGAGCACGCAACAAAGTGCGGCGCCCGTGATCTTCTGAATCCGCTCTTCCAGGTCGGGCGCGTTGAAGGACACACCATTCCGGCACAGGTATTCCTGAACTCTTCCAACGACATACAGATAGCCTTCGTCATCGAGATAGCCGCGATCGCCGGGTTGCGCGCTATTCTCACCAACCCGCGTAACGATATGGCCGACCGCGTTGATCGGCAGCGGACGATTGTCGTCGTCGACAATGCTGACCTGATGATGGGGAAGCGGTTTTCCGACCGAGTGTGGATGGCTGTCAATCGCGTCCCCCTCAAGGCGGGAAATGACGCCCGTTTGGGTCGAGGAATAGGTGACGCAGAGCCTGGCGGACAAGAGGGCCTTGGCCTCGGTCAGCGCCGGGCCAAGCAAGGGCCCGCCGATGCACTGCATTTTCACCAGCCGATGATAGCGAGGGCCGGTGCCGGCCAATCCCTGCGACTTTATGTGCTGGGTCAGTCCGCGGACCAGGACCGGCGGAAGCGTCACTTCTTCTGCATCCTCATGCAGCAGCGCAGCATCGAGCTCGGCATAGCTGAAGAACACCGGGACGGGGATGATCTTTCGCCCGTAGATCGCGTTGCGATACCAGACAAAACGCGTTCCCGGAAAACTCAGATTGAGGCAGGACACCGCGTTTCCCCAGTCGCCGCGTTCTCCGCCCCGGGCCATCCGTTCAACGGCGGTGAAGACGTCGGCATGCGAGGAGGGGTACAGTTTTGGCACCCCGGTTGTGCCGGAGCTCATGATGAAATCCGCGGGACCGCATTGCTCGGGCACTCCGGGTCGCGCTTGCGGAGTCTCTGGCGCCCCGGTGTCGCGCGGGAAACTCTGTATCCCGTCGTGTCGCGCCAGCGTCCTGAAGTCCGAGAATACATGGCTGGCCCCCGCGCGCGCGGCCCGTTCCTGGATTTCCGACAGGGGGCTTCTGAAATCGAGCACCAGTGGCGATGCCCCCAAGGCCCAAAGCGCGAAGATCGCGGCGAAGGTGTCGATCTGGTCGGTATTCGCCAGAGCCACCACCTGATTTGCGGCGACGCCCAGGTCTGCGAAGGCCGCCCTCAGCGTGTGCAGACGCGCGCTGAATGCCGAATAGGTGACGGTCCTGGCCCCGGTTTCGAAAAGGATGGCGTCGGGGGCCGCGTCGGCCCGCTTCAGAAAGGCCGCGCCGATGGTGTCAGCTGCGTACATCGGACATCGCCCTTTGCGCATCGTCGAACAGCTGCTGTCCCAGCGGCGTCAAACGCGCATGGCGCTGAATTTCCGTGGCGCAATCGTGATAGACGGTCGCGGCTTGGCTGCTCTGGCGGTGCAGCTCGTCGGCCTCTGCCCCGCAATAGCCGCTGTCGATAATGCACCGAGCGGCTTGCACCATGCGCGCCGAGACCCACGCCGCATGGAAAATCCCCTCCATGGGACGTGGAGTGGACCGGAGCGGAGAGCTGTACAGCTCGCAATCGTCATTCAAGATGACGGGGTCATCGAGGTGATGGAGAAACAGCTTCGCATGCGAGCTTTCGTGAACCAGCGTCATCAAGGTTGCGGGCAGATCGTCGATCTTGTCCGCGTTCATCAGGATGGAACCGAAAGCGGCAAAGACCGTGGCGCCGCCAAAGCCGCTTTTTTTCGGGTCCCGGTTCGTGGCCAGGTAGATCTGCGACACGAGGAGATCGAATTCCCTTGCCCAGTCGGGGGCGAATTCCTGCATGATCTCTCTTGCCCGATTGATCATGGCTTTCGCTTGGTCTGTCTGCCCGGAACCGGGCGCAACCAGATCGTCCGTAAGCCCGCTGTCATCGCGATAGGCGCGGCGAAGGACCTCAGAGGCGGCGGGCGACAGGGCGTCATCCGACAGGCCAAGCACCCGCAGCCCGGCTTTCGGCGCCTGATCCGGAAGTTGAAGGAACAGCAAACAGGCGCGTTCAAAGCCCGGTTCATCCTGTGACAAAGCGGCGTTCAGGATGGCGTCATGCGCGGCGAAAACACAGCTGTCAGGAAGCCCGCGATTGGCGAAGATATCCGCCAGCTTTTTCTCGGCCCGCGCCTTGTTGTCTTTGTTGTCCCAAACCTCAAGCAACAGGTGGCGCAATGAGGTTTCCAATCGAGGGATTAACCGGTTAATTGTTTCCCGAAGCTCTTCGGCATTCGGCAATAAGGTCGCTGCAACGTCGCGTTCCATGAAACTCCCAGGCAAGTGATTTGGTACTGAAACGAACCGGAGTTTTGCAGCGCTATGCCGCTCGGCCAATCCGCATCCGTTGTCGGTTCTCCGTTTCCGTACCAATCCGTTCCGGTTGGATGTATGCGTGGTCGGCTGTTCTGTTTCAAGCGTTGTTTGGCGTTTCGCTTGGGTTTTGAAGGCGATACCGCGTGCCGAAGATCGCCCGCGCATTCCCGTCCATGGCTTCGATGGCAAGGCCTGATGTTGTTCCGTCTGAGGTCAGCGCCATTGAGACGGATTTGGGGCTGTCATAGCGAAGATGCGGTCATCGGGCCGAGCCGCCATCACTATTGCAGTGATTTGCAGCGCGGAAGAGATGGCCATGCCCTATTTTGTCGGGCGTGATGTCTGGGTGGAGAGTAGAGCCATCTGCCGGATTGAGGATGCCGGCAATGTGGGCCGGTGTTTCAAGGCCCGTGAATGAACGGCACGCAGGTTGGTCCGGTACGGCAGCGCGGGGCTACAGCGCATCGGGCCCGCGAGCCACGCGCTCCGGGGGCCTTGATTGGGGTTCGACTGACGTTCTGTGATATCGCTGTGCCGAAGGCTGGTGGCGCGCTTGGCCCGGCTCGCCGATCCCGATGATGCGCGGCCCGAATTGCATCCTGCGAGCGTCCCTTGCCGCCGCCCGAAGACGGGTATCCCTGCCCGGGCCGACCCGAACTTGCCGTTGCGTCGCTTTCGCGTTCCCCGCCCGCGCCGATTGCGCGGGCGGGGGACCATGGCGTCAGCGGCCCCGGATGCGTGGGTCGAGCGCGTCGCGCAACCCGTCGCCGAGGTAGTTTACCGAGAGCACCGTCAGCGAGATGGCGATGCCCGGCAGCATGACCCGTTCGGGGAAGCGTTCCATCCGCTGCACCGCGTCCGCCAGCATCTTGCCCCATGTCGGGAAGTCCGAGGGGAAGCCCACGCCCAGAAAGCTCAGGGCGCTTTCGGTGATGATCGCCGTGGCCAGTCCCAGCGCCGCCGAGACCATGATCGGCGAAAGCACGTTGGGCAGCAGGTGCCGCCGGATGATCTTGCCGTTCGACGACCCGATGGAGCGTGCGGCAAGCACGAACTCGCGCTCCTTGATGGCCAGCACGTCGCCGCGCACGATCCGCGCCGTGGGCATCCACGAGGTGATCGCGATGATCGTCACGATCAGGATGAACATGCCGCCCTCGGGGCCGAAGTTGGCCCGCAGCGGTTGCCGGAACAGCGTCACCGCAAGCAGCAGCAGCGGCAGGATCGGCAGCGCGAGGAACAGGTCGGTGGTGCGCATCAGCAGCCCGTCGAGGCGCTTGAAGTAGCCCGCCATGACGCCGATGGCGGTGCCGATGATCAGGCTCAGCAGCATCGCCGCCCAGCCCACCGCCATCGAGGCGCGTCCCCCCGCCAGCATCTGCGCGAGGTTGTCGCGGCCCAGCTGGTCCGACCCCGAGGGCTTGGCCCAGGAGACCTTGGCCGAGCCGTCCCACAGCGTGGTGTAGATCGGCCGCAGGTCCTTGTTGCGGATGTCCAGCTTTTGCGGATCGACCGTCCAGATGTAGGGGCCGACCAGCACCGCCAGCGTGATGAAGGTCAGGAAGCCCAGCCCGAACATTGCGCCCTTGTGCTTGCGGAACTGGTCCCAGACGTCCTTCCCGCGCGAGCGGGGCGGCTGTGTCGGGCCCTTGTCCTGCAGCGCCGCGATGGGGGCGGCGGCCTCTGCGCCTTCGGCGAGGATCACATCGTCCTGCGGAGAGTCAGTCATAGCGGATCCTCGGGTCGAGAATGCCGTAAAGGATATCGGCGATCAGGTTGAACATCACGATAAGCACCGCGAAGATGAAGGTCAGCGTCATGACCATGGGCAGGTCGTTGGCGAAAAGCGCGGTCAGCAGAAGCTGCCCGATGCCGTTCACCTTGAAGACGCTTTCGGTGATGATGGCGCCGCCGAAGATCGACGGGATCCCCAGCGCGATGACGGTCACCACCGGGATCATCGAGTTGCGAAGGACGTGGACCATGACGGTGACGGCCTCTGACAGGCCCTTGGCCCGGGCGGTGCGCACGTAGTCCTGATTGAGGTTGTCCAGCATCGAGGCGCGCATGTAGCGCGACAGCTGCGCGGTGATCTGAAGCGCCAGCACCATGACCGGCATGATCATCTGTTGCAGCTGGACCTTGAAGGTGGCCCAGTCGACGACCCGGTGCGTGGTATCGTAGATCGAGGGGAACCAGCCAAGCTGCACGGAAAAGATCACGATCAGCAGGGGGCCGGTGAAGAAGGGCGGGATCGAGAAGCCGATCATCGTCACGAAGGTGCCCGCCTGATCGAAGACCGAATACTGGCGGTAGGCCGAGTAGATGCCGACCGGGATCGCGATCAGGATGGCGACGATATAGGCCACGCCCACCACCCAGAGGGTCTGCGGGATGCGCTGCAGGATGATGTCCATGACCGGGCTGCGGGTCTGCCACGAGATCACCCGCAGCTTGCCTTCTGAGAAGGTGGTGCCCAGCCAGTGGTCGATCAGCACCTGCGGCTCGATCCAGAAGACCTGGACCAGCCATTTCCAGTATTGCACCAGCGGCGGCTCTCCGAGGCCGAGGGCCTGCCGCATCTTCTCCTTGACCTCGGGCGGCACGGTCAGGGGGACCTGCGCCATGGGGTCGCCGGGGGCGAGCTGCAGCAGCATGAAGATGACGAAGCTGATGAAGATCAGCGTCGGGATCGAGAGCAAGAGTCGTCGGATCGCGTATGTGAGCAAGGGTTACTCCCCTGTCTGGCTTTGTCGGTGGCGGTGGATGCACGTCCCCTGCGGCCCCGGGGACCGAAGCGGGGGGCATGGCGCGGGAAAGGCGGGGGGTGCGACAGGGGCGAGGCGGGTCACCTGCGCCGCAGCAAGGGCGGCGCGACCACGGGTCGCCGGATCTGTCAACGCGCGGAAACGCGGGCGATGCTGCCGGGGTGCCGGGGCAACCGGTGGCCGCATGGCGCCATTCAGGAACCCGCAGCCGTCGTGCCGGAAGGGTCTTTCTGGCTGCCGGAGGTCCGTCGTCATCGCGGGGCGGGCCTTTCTGCCGGGGCGGCGGCGATGTCGGGGCAGGCCGGGGCGGCGCCCGGCCTGCACGAGGGCGCGCGACAGGCGCGCGCCCGGTTCCGGGGCTTACTCGGTGCGATACCAGTCAGCCACGTTCCACAGCTCCGAATCCCAGACGTTCAGATCGACGCCGCCAAGGGTGTTCGAATGCGCCGACAGGCGGCCACGGTGCACCAGCGGGATCATGCCGCCGCGCTCGAAGGCCATCTTCGACAGCTCGCGGTCGATGCGCTGACGCTCTGCCGGGTCGGCGGTCTTGGTCAGCTCGGTGTGCAGCGCGTCGTACTCCTCGTCGCAGAAGCGGCTGATGTTCTCGCCCTGCCACTGGGTTTCGGGGCGCGGAGCCTTGTCGCACAGGCCGTTGCCAAGGTAGGCCTGCGGGTCGGTGCCGTTGAAGGTGTTGGCGTACATCTCGACGTCGGCATAGAACTTCTGGAAGGTGTCGGGCGAACCCGGGTCACCGCCGAAGAAGACCGACGAGTCGACATTGCGCAGCTCGACCTCGAAGCCGATCTGCTCCCACCAGTCCTTGATCAGCGCCTCGGAAGTCCTGGCGCACGGCATTGGTGGAGGTCTGGTAGAGCATCCGCAGCTCGACGCCGTCCTTCTCGCGGATGCCGTCGCCGTTGCTGTCGACCCAGCCGGCCTCTTCCAGCATCGCCTTGGCGCCCTCGATATCCTGGACATCGCAGCCCTCGGCATCGGTCCAGGCAAAGGCCTCGGGCGCGGGGACCCAAGAGCAGGTCACGCGACCGGCCTGACCATAGCCCACCTCGACCAGAAGGTTGCGGTCGATGGCCATGGACATGGCCTTGTAGACCGCCGGGTCCGACAGATAGGGGTGCGGGCGCACGACCGAGCGCTCATCCGGCCCGAGGTTCGGGTCGGGGTTGGTGTTGTTCAGCATGATGCGTTCCATCAGCGGACCAAAGCCCGCCACGGCGACGCCTTTCCCGCCGGCTTCCATCTCGGCAATGACGTCGGGCGCCAGCTGAAGGTTCCATGCGTAGTCGAACTCGCCGGTTTCCATCACGGCGGTGCCCGCCGCGGCCGCGTCGCCGCCGCCCTTGAAGTTGACGGTCGCGAAGGCCGGCTTGTTCGGGTCGCGGTAATTGGGGTTCGCCGACAGCGAGATCACGTCGTTGGGCTTGAACTCGTCCACGACGAAGGGGCCGGTGCCGATGGGGCCAAAGTTCTCATCGGTGCAGGTCGAGGCGGCGGCGCCGACGCAGTTCTCGAACTGGGCCTTTTGCAGGATCGGGCTTTCGTTGCCCACGAAGGCGGAATAGGGCACCGGCTGCGGTTCGTCGAAGGTGACCACGACGGTCAGCTCATCCGGGGTTTCGACGCTGGCGATGCCCTCGAACTTGGTCAGCTGCGCGCAGCCGCCTTCGGGATGGGTGCAGTATTCGTAGGTGAATTTCACGTCCTCGGACGTAAAGGGCGTGCCGTCGGACCACACGAGGCCCTCGGTCAGCTTCCAGGTGATCTGGGTCAGGTCTTCGGTGACGCCGCCGTTGTTGACGGTGGGGATCTCGTCCACCAGCCAGGGCACCAGCTCGCCGGAGGCGTTGTAGCGGGCCAGCGGCTCGACGATGATCGACGATGCTTCGGTATCCTTGGTGCCGCCCGACAGGAAGGGGTTCAGGATCGACGGCGCCTGCCAGTAGATGATCCGCACTTCGCCGTCAGAGCCGCGCTCGGCCATGGCGGCTGGTGCGAAGGCCACGGCAGCGGCAGCCCCCAGCATCAGGGTCTTGAGTTTCATGTCACTCTCCTAGTTGGCGGGACGGGCCTTCGTGGGCCGTCCACGTTCTCGCATTGGTGGGGAACAGTGATGCATCCCGAATTCCGGCACGCAATGGCCGGGGGTTTGAAATGACATCCAACGCTCTCTCACTGGGTCCATCGAAACAGATGATGCGCAAAATGCAAGCATTGCCTAAAGGAAGTGCACCGCCACCCTTTACAGGCGGCTTTGGCAGGCCGTAGCCTTCTGTGTCAGACAGACAGAGGACCGCCATGCTGGACGCCGCCCCACACCCGATTGCCCGCATCGAAAACCTGCGGGTGGAGTTCCAGACCAAGTCCGGTCCGGTGGTGGGGGTCGAGGATGTCTCATTCGAGATCGGCCCCGGAGAGACCGTCTGCGTGGTCGGCGAGATCGGGATCGGGCAAGTCAGTCTCGTCGCTGTCGCTGATGCGGCTGATCGAATACGGCGGCGGCGAGATCGCCGGGGGCCGCCTGCTGTTCGACCGCAAGGAGGGGGCGAGATCGACCTCGCCGCCACCGACCAGTCGCTGATGCGCACGATCCGCGGCAACGAGATCGGCATGATCTTCCAGGAACCGATGACCGCGCTGAACCCGGTCTTCACCGTGGAACGCCAGCTGACCGAGGGCCTGCGCGTGCATCGCGGCCTGTCCCGGAAAGAGGCCGCCGCCGTGGCGCTGGACCTGATGAAGCAGGTCCGCATCCCCGAGGCCGAGCGGCGGCTGAAGCAGTACCCGCACGAGCTGTCGGGCGGCATGCGCCAGCGCGTGGTGATCGCCATGGCGCTGGCCTGCAAGCCGCGCCTGCTGATCGCCGACGAACCCACCACCGCGCTGGACGTGACGATCCGAGGCGGAAATCCTCGCCCTGATGGACCGGCTCAAGCGCGAGACCGGGACGGCGGTGATGTTCATCACCCACGACATGGCGGTGGTCGCCCAGATGGCCGACCGCGTCGTGGTCATGTTCCGCGGCAACAAGGTCGAGGACGGCACCGTCGAAGAGATCTTCGAGCGCCCGCAGCATCCCTATACCAAGGCTCTGCTGGCCGCCGTGCCCAAGCTGGGCGAGATGTCGGGCACCGATCTGCCCGCGCCGATGCGGCTGGTCGGGCAGGCGGGTCCGCCGCCGCAACCGATCCCGGGCACGCAGGAGCCGCTGCTGAAGGTCGAGAACCTGACCACGCGCTTTGCCGTCCGGGGCGGGCTCTTCCGGCGCACCGTCGCCAATGTGCACGCGGTCGAGGATGTGTCCTTCACGCTGAACAAGGGGCAGACCCTCAGCCTTGTGGGCGAAAGCGGCTGCGGCAAGTCCACGGCGGGGCGCTCGATCCTGCGTCTGGTCGAGCCGATGGCGGGCACCATCGATCTGGACGGCACCGATGTCATGGCGCTGCCGCCCTCGGGCCTGCGCGACATGCGGCGCGAGATGCAGATGATCTTTCAGGACCCCTTCGCCTCGCTGAACCCGCAACTGCCGCTCGCCGATCAGGTGGCCGAACCGATCCACAACTACGGCGTGGCCAAAGGCTCTGCGGTGATGGACAGGGTCGCCAACCTTTTCGACCGGGTCGAACTGCCGCGCAGCTTCATGCGCCGCTTCCCGCACGAGCTGTCGGGCGGCCAGCGCCAGCGCATCGCCATTGCCCGCGCGCTGGCGCTGAACCCCAAGCTGATCGTCGCGGACGAGGCGGTTTCGGCGCTGGACGTCTCGGTTCAGGCGCAGGTCATCAACCTGATGATGGAGCTGCAGGCAGAGCTGGGCCTTGGCTATGTCTTCATCAGCCACGACATGGCGGTGGTCGAGCGGGTCAGCCACCACGTGGGCGTGATGTACCTTGGCCGCATCGTCGAGCTGGGGCCGCGCCGCGCCGTCTTCGAGAACCCGCAGCATCCCTATACCCGCGCCCTGATGAAGGCGGTGCCCATTGCCGATCCGCGCCGCCGCAAGTCCGAGAAGGACCTGAACTTCAAGCCGATTCCCTCGCCGATCCACCGGGTTGGGCATGAGCCCGGGCCGTCGGTCTACCGCGAGGTCTCTCCGGGACACAGGGTGCTGACCTCCGACAGCGGGTACTGATCGGCGCCGCAGGAGGGTCGGCATCCGCACGGCCTCTGCTGGCGGCGGTGCGTCTTGGTGTGTCTCGACCGACGGCGCGCTCCCCGACCGGACGCGCCTTGCGCGTGGCGACAGGGAAGGGGACATGGCCTCTCTCTGCCCAGAGGGCGGGCACTGCCCCGGTTCTGACCGGGCGGCGGGCCCTGCCGAACCCGGCCACGCGGTGCCAGCCCGCCTCTGGCCCGCCCGCTGCCTCGGGGGACCACTGCCGCGCCATGGCTGCCGGGCGCGCCGAGGACAGGCAGGGCCGCCACCCGGTTGCCCGCCCGCGGGACACGCACGGCCCCTGCCGCGCTGCCGCATGTGCCGGGGCTTTCCTTCCGCTTCGCGCCGGGGCAGGGTCTGTGCATGACACAGACCCTTTCCCCCCGCGAGATCCTCGACCGTCTCGTCGCCTTCCCCACGGTCAGCCGCGACACCAACCTGCCGCTGATCGACTGGGTGCAGGGCTACCTTGCCGCCCATGGCATCGAGGCCGGGCGCCACGTCAAACCCGACGAGCCCGGCAAGGCCGCGCTTTTCGCCCATGTCGGACCGCCAGAGCCGGGGGGCGTCCTGCTCTCGGGCCATACCGACGTGGTGCCGGTGGACGGGCAGAGCTGGACCGCCGATCCCTTCACGGTGACAGAGCGCGACGAGCCGCCTCTACGGGCGCGGAACGGCGGATATGAAGGGCTTCGACGCGATGGCCATCTGGGCGGCGGTCGAGGCGCAGAAGCGCGGCATCACGCGGCTCGCTGCAGCTGGCGCTGTCCTACGACGAGGAAATCGGCTGCGCCGGGGCGCCGCCGCTGATCGAGGCCATGCAGCACCTGCCAAGGGCCTCGGATGCGATCATCGGCGAACCGACGATGCTGAAGCCGGTCGCGGGTCACAAGGGGGGCGTGACCTGGTGGGTGCATGTGCATGGTTTCGAGGTCCATTCCTCGATGCTGCACACCGGCGTCAACGCGATCATGTACGCCGCCAAACTGATCGACTGGGCCAACGGTCTGAACGCCTCGCTCATGGCGGCAGAGCCGCAGGGCCTCGCCGCGCTCTTCGACCCGCCCTATACCAATGCCCATGTCGGGCAGGTCCGGGGCGGCACGGCGCATAATATCACCGCGAAGGACTGCGAATTCGGCTTCGGCTTTCGCGTGGTGCCCGGCGAGGACCTCGACCTCTGGCGGCGGCTCTTCGCCGGGCGCGTGGCAGAGGTGCAGGCCGAAATGCAGGCCGTCCGCCCGGAGACATGGATCGAGGTCGAGGAACGCTTTGCCCTGCCGCCGCTGGCCCCGCGCAGGGACAACCCCGCCGAGGAACTGGTCCGCCGCCTGACCGGCGAGAACGGCCAGAGCTTTGTCAGCTACGGAACCGAGGCCAGCCATTTCCAGGCGGCGGGCTACAACGCCGTGGTCTGCGGCCCGGGCTCCATCGGGGTGGCGCATCAGGGCGACGAATACATCTCGACCGCGCAATTCGCCGAAGGCCGCACCTTCATGGAACGCCTGCTGCAATCCCCGGCCTGAGCACGGGCCCGCAAGCCCCCGGCATCCCGGACATCCACCCGGCCCGGGCTTCTTTGGTCCGACAAATACCTCGGGGGGCGCCCGCAGGGCGCGGGGGCAGAGCCCCCTCCCACCGGGCTCATCGTCTCGACGGCCCGTCCGGCGTCCCCGCACCCGGCGCTCTGCCGCGCCGTTCTGTCGACGGGCAGGGCGCGCGCCGGGACCGGCAGCCGTCGGGCCGCCAGCGGGCGCCTGCGACAAGGGCGGCCCGGCCCCTGCCGCAGGGGCCGGGCCGGCTGCCGGTTGCCCGGGCGCAGGCCGCGGTGCGGAAGACCCGTCGCAGGGCGGTCGCCGGTGCGCCCATCCGTCGGGCCGCCTCACCCGGAAAACCCATGTCCCGCGCATCCACAGGCTTGCGGAGGCCGCCGCCATTCCTATGCTCTGCAACAGGACCGGCCCCGCGGGGCCGCCACAACAGGAAGGCCGCGCCCGGCGCCTGCCGCCGCCCGGGGCCGAAGGAGAGAGCATGCCCGTCAAGAACCGCTTCGCTGAACTGCACGCCGAGATCACCGGCTGGCGCCGCGACCTGCACGAGAACCCCGAGATCCTGTTCGAGACCCATCGCACCTCTGCCACTGGTGGCCGAGAAGCTGAAGGAATTCGGCTGCGACGAGATCGTCACCGGGCTGGGCCGCACCGGCGTTGTCGGGGTCATCAAGGGCCGCCAGACCGGGTCCGGCAGGGTGGTGGGCCTGCGCGCCGACATGGACGCCCTGCCGATCCACGAGGCGACGGGGCTGGACTATGCCTCGAAGACGCCCGGGGCCATGCATGCCTGCGGCCACGACGGCCACACCGCCATGCTGCTGGGCGCCGCCAAGTACCTGGCCGAGACGCGCAACTTCGACGGCACCGTGGTGGTGATCTTTCAGCCCGCCGAAGAGGGTGGCGGCGGTGGCCGCGAGATGTGCGAGGACGGCATGATGGAGCGGTTCGGCATCCAGGAGGTCTATGGCATGCACAACTGGCCGGGCCAGCCGGTCGGCAGCTTCGCGATCCGTTCCGGCGCCTTCTTCGCCGCCACCGACCAGTTCGTGATCGATGTGACGGGCAGGGGCGGCCATGGCGCCAAGCCGCACCAGACCGTGGATCCGGTGGTGATCTCGGCCCAGATCGTGACGGCGCTGCAAAGCATCTCGTCGCGCAATGCCGATCCCGCCGACCCCATCGTGGTCTCGGTCACCGCGATCGAAAGCTCGTCCAAGGCCTTTAACGTGATCCCGGCGCGGGTGCAGCTGAAGGGCACGGTGCGCACCATGTCGAAGGAGAACCGCAAGTTGGGCGAAGAGCGGCTGAAGGCGCTGGCCACCGCGACCGCCGAGGGTTTCGGCGGCACCGCAGAGGTCACTTGGCTGCCGGGCTATCCGTCGATGGTGAACACCGAGGCACAGACCGCCTTTGCCGCCGATGTCGCCGAGGCGGTCTCTGGCGCCTGCGACCGCGCGGCGGAGATCACCATGGGCGGCGAGGATTTCGCCTATATGCTGGAGGAACGGCCCGGCGCCTATATCCTCGTGGGCAACGGCCCCTCCGCGGATGTGCACAACCCGGAATACAACTTCAACGACGAGGCGATCCCGGCGGGCTGTTCGTGGTGGGCCGAAATCGCCGAACGCCGCATGCCGCTGGCCTGACGGGGCCGCATGGGGCCGGATGGGGCGCCCGACCCAGCCGGGGGCTCGGGTCGGGCACTCCGGCCTGCGGGCGCGTGGAAGGGGGCTCTGCCCCCGCCTTCGGCTCCCCCGAGGTATTGGGGAGACCAGAGAAGCAGGGGACGGTCCGGGAACTGCCCCCGATGCGTTTTCAGGGGGCGCTTTCGACGGTCTGGCGGAGCCGCGATCGGGGAGGGGGCGCTGCCCCCGCCGCTGCGCGGCCCCCGGGATATTTTCCGACAGAAGAAGACGGGGGCTGCGCGGCGCCGATCCCGCGTCCCGTGTCAGCGGCCTTGGTTGCGCTTTTGCCGCCCGCGCGCCTGCCCGCCCTTGACCATCTTGCCGAAGGCCTTCTGGCGCGAGCGGGTCTGCGAGAGGCTTTCCGAGTTGTAGCGGTCTTCGAGCATCAGCTTTTGCCAGCGCTTCAGGCGGTCCGGGTCGATGTGGCCCGCATCGAGCGCCGCGCGGATGGCGCAGCCCGGTTCGGTGTCATGGGCGCAGTCGTTGAAGCGGCACTGCGCGGCGATCTCGGTGATGTCGTCGAAGACCTCGCCGATGCCGTCCTGGGCGTCGGCCAGTTGCAGCTCGCGCATGCCGGGGGTGTCGATCAGCCAGCCGCCGGCGCGGGTGCGCACGAGGCTGCGGAAGGTTGTCGTATGGCGCCCCTTGGCATCGTCCTCGCGGATGCCCGCCGTGGCGGCGGTCTGTTCGGTCAGGGCATTGCGCAGGGTTGTCTTGCCCACGCCGGAGGAGCCGACCAGCGCCAGCGTCCGGCCCGGCCCGCACCATGCGGTCAGGCGGCCCGCGTCCTCCATGTCCTTGGCGTTCAGCGCCAGCGCCGTCACCAGCGGCGAGAGCTTCTCGGCCTGGCGGCGGTAGTCGTCGGCGTCCTCCACCAGGTCGGCCTTGGTCAGCACCACCGGGGGCAGGCATCCGGCGCTGGCGATCAGGGCGAGGTAGCGTTCGAGCCGCGCGAGGTTGAAATCGGCGTTGCAGCTGGTCACCACCGCGATGGTGTCGATATTGGCGGCGATGCGCTGGCGCTCGACCGTATGCCCGGCGGCCTTGCGCGTCAGGTCGGTGGCCGGGTCCAGCCGGCGCAGGGCGCTGGTGCCGTCGCTCAGCACCCAGTCGCCCACCGCATAGGCGCCGGCGCGCTCCGAGGGGATCAGCATGGCGTCGCCCGTGGACCCGAGGGCGCGCAGGCGGTCGCGGTGGACTTCGGCCACGCGCATCGGTTTCAGGGTCTCTTCACCGGCGGTCAGCTGGCGTGCGAAGGCTTCCGACCATCCGAGGTCGGCAAGTGTCGTGTCAGTCAATGGAAACGGTCCCGTACAGGCATCACATCAGGCGCCGCGCAGGGGCGACGCCGGTGTCTTGCTCGGGCAACGCGGCCTCAGGCGCGCGCGGCCCGGAAGGGGGATGCAATCTCCATCATGCCTCCGGCCATCGGGGTTTTACTGGGGCGCCAGACTACGCCCGCCGCGCCGCGTGCGCAAGGGTGCCGCTGGTCTTTCCGCGGGCCACTTGCTAATCGGCACCCGGGGCCAGCCGGGAAGGAGCCGCGATGACCGTCAACATCATGTGCATCAAATGGGGCACGCTCTTCGGGCCTGAATACGTGAACCGTCTCTATTCCGGTGTACGCCGCCACCTGTCGCGCCCGGTGCGCTTTCTCTGCATGACCGAGGACGCGGCGGGCCTGCACCCGGATATCGAGGTGCTGCCGCTGCCGGTCGAGCCCTTCGCCGGGCCGATGGGCGAGGCGCTGAAGGTGGCGAACCGGCAGGGCGCCATGCGCAAGACCTCGCTGTTCCGGCCCGGCCTGGTGCCGGATCTGGAGGGGCCGGTGCTGGGTTTCGACCTTGATGTCGTGATCACCGGCGGGCTGGACGAGATCCACGACCTTGCCCCCGGCACCGTCGCCATGCGTCACGACTGGACCGAGAAGCGCAAGGGGCGGCCCACGGGGCACGGTTCGGTCTTTCGCTTCGATCCGGCGCGGCACGGGTTTCTTTATGACGACCTTGCAGCCAACCCCTATGCCGAGGTCGAAGAGGCGCGCGGGTCCGAGCAGCGCTATACCTCGCACAAGGCGATGGATCGCGGGGTTTTCACCTATATCCCAGAGCCCTGGGTGGTGTCCTTCAAGTATGACTGCAACCCGTTTCCGCTGAATTACCTGCGCCCGCCGCAGTTGCCCGAAGACGCCCGCGTGGTCTGCTTTCACGGCCACCCGAAGATGGACGAGGCGATCGAGGGCTATTCCGGCTCGGTCATTCGCCGCTCGAAACCCTGCGGCTGGCTGCGCGACCACTGGATCGACCGCGCCCGCGCCGATCTGGGCGCGGACTGGGCCTGACGGTCGCGCATCGCGTGGCAGGCGCCGGGGCCATCCCCGGGCGCCTGTGGTTCTATGGCTTGGCGGCGCGCACGATCAGCAGGTCGTTCGGGGGATCGCGCACCATGTCGGCGGCGAAGGAGCCGAGCCCGCTGAAGGACAGCGGCCGCGTGGTTGCCCCGATGGCCAGCAGGTCCGGGCCGAAGGACAGGATCTCCTGCTGCACCGCCGCGCCGAGCGGGCCGTGGATCAGCGGGACCTCGGGATGTGGCGCGTCAAAGCTCTGGACCCAGTCCGCGGCCTGGTCGCGGGTTTCGGCTTCGACCGCGCGGGCATAGTCCGACCCCTTGCCGCCGGTCAGGCCCTCGAAAGGAGCGGACCAGACGTGGAAGATGCGGCAGGTCGCATCCGCGGCGATGGTCTTGGCCGTTTCCACCGCGCGGGCGCAGGTGGCGGAGAAGGCCACCGGGGCAAGCACCCGGCGGTAGTCGCTCAGCACCGGGTCGACGACCATCAGCACCGGTGTCAGCGAGCGCGAGACGACGCTTTCCACGGTGGTGGCGCGCAGCCCGTCGAGGACGCCGCGCTGCCGGTGCCGCCCCATGACCACCAGGTCGAGATCCGGTGAATTGACCTCTTCGATCAGCAGCGCAAGCGGATCGCCGGTTTCGACCCTTATGTCATAGGTGACGCCGGTGCCGAGTTTCCCGGCAATCGCTTCAAGCCGATGACGCGCCTTGGCGCCGATCTCTTGCGCGAAATCCGAGGCATAGGACTCGTCGACGACGGTGAGCAGGGTCAGCGGCGTGTCAAGCCTGCGCGCAAGGTCGAAGGCTCTTTCAACGGCCCGGTCAGAGCGGTCAGACAGATCGGTGGCGACAAGCAGGGGCATGGAAAACCTTTAATTGGTGACAACGGGCGGGTTTATCCCGGTTGAAGGTAGGCAGTCCCCCTGAGAGGGTCAAACCCTTTGGGGTGGAATTGCCCCGGCGCAGGGTCGGCGCGTTCCGGATGGCCCCCGGACCGCGACGGGGCAGAGGCGCCCGTGCCGGGGCCGCCCGCCCGGGCCCGATGCAAACGGTCGCGACCAGCGGTCCTGCCAGCGGCAGGCGCGGGCCGACAGAGGCGGCGGCGCCACGCCAAGGCCGCGCGCGCACTCTTGCCCCCGGACCGCCTCGCACGGTAAGAGCGGGACAACAGAGAGACGAACGAAAGGGCAGATCCATGGCACGTCGCGTTGTGGTCACAGGGCTTGGACTGGTCACCCCGCTGGCCTGCGGGGTCGAGGAAACATGGTCGCGCCTGCTGGACGGGCAGTCCGGGGCGGGCACCATCACCAAGTTCGACGCCAGCCATCTGGCCACGACCTATGCCTGCGAGGTGCCCTATGGCGACGGCACCGACGGCACCTTCAACCCCGATCTCTACATGGACAAGAAGGAACAGCGGAAGATCGACGAGTTCATCCGCTTCGGCATGGCCGCCGCCGCGCAGGCGGTCGAGGATGCGGGCTGGGCGCCCGAGGACGAAGAGGCGCAGCTGCGCACCGGCGTCATGGTGGGCTCGGGCATCGGCGGTCTGTCGTCGATCGCCGACACCGCGCTCTTGATCCGCGACAAGGGCCCGCGCCGCGTCTCGCCCTTCTTCATCCCCGGCGCGCTGATCAACCTGATCTCGGGCAATATCTCGATCAAATACGGCTTCAAGGGCCCGAACCATTCGGTGGTCACCGCCTGCTCGACCGGCGCCCATGCCATCGGCGACGCGGCCCGGCTGATCAAATACGGCGACGCTGACGTGATGGTCGCGGGCGGCGCTGAGGCGGCGATCTGCGAAATCGGCATCGCGGGCTTCAACGCCTGCAAGGCGCTCTCGACCAAGCGCGCCGACGATCCCAAGGCCGCAAGCCGCCCCTATGACGCCGACCGCGATGGTTTCGTCATGGGCGAGGGCGCGGGCGTTGTCGTGCTGGAGGAATACGAGCACGCCAAGGCGCGCGGCGCCAAGATCTACGCCGAAGTCTGCGGCTACGGGCTGACCGGCGACGCCTACCACATCACCGCCCCCTCCGAGAGCGGCGAGGGCGGCGAACGCTCGATGAAGGCGGCGCTGCGCGATGCGGGCCTGCAGCCGGGCGATCTGGACTACATCAACGCGCATGGCACCTCGACCATGGCCGACACCATCGAACTGGGCGCGGTCGAGCGCCTCTTGGGCGATGCCGCCTCCAAGGTCACCATGTCCTCGACCAAATCCGCCACCGGGCACCTTCTGGGGGCTGCCGGCGCGATCGAGGCGATCTTCTCGATCCTCGCGATCCGCGATCAGGTCGCGCCGCCGACGATCAACCTGGACAATCCGGCGGTCGAGACGCCCATCGACCTGGCGCCCAACGCCAAGCGTGCCCGCGAGGTGCGCTATGCCCTGTCGAATTCCTTCGGCTTCGGCGGCACCAATGCCAGCGTGATCTTCGGCAAGGCCGACTGAGCAGGAGACTGACCCGATGTGGCGCAATGTTGCCTCGAACGCGCTGACCTTTCTGGTCGTCGCGGTCTTCCTCTTTGGCGGGCTGCTGCTCTGGGCGCAAAACGAATACTCCGCCGAAGGTCCGCTTCAGGCGCCGATCTGCCTTGAGGTGCCGCGCGGCACCAATATGAGCCGCGTGTCGGAGAACCTGTCCGGGCAGGGCGCGGTCAGCAGCGCCATGCTGTTCCGGCTGGGCGCCGATTACACCGACCGCACGCAGCAGCTGAAGGCCGGGTCCTTCCCGGTGCCCGAGGGCGCCTCGATGGCCGAGATCGTCGATATCGTCACCCGCGGCGGCGCCTCGACCTGCGGGACAGAGGTGGTCTACCGCATCGGCATCACCCGCGCGGTGGTCGAGGTCCGCGAGATCGACCCGCAGACCGAGCCGCTACGAGCAGCGCGCCGAGTTCACGCCGGGCGAGGGTGAGGCCCCCGAGGTCTATGCCTCCGTGCGCGAGGCGGGCGACACCCGCTACCGCGTGGCGCTGGCCGAGGGCGTGACCAGCTGGCAGGTCATCGAGGAACTCAAGCAGGTCGATATCCTCGAAGGCGAGGTCGCGGTGCCCGAAGAGGGCGCGCTGGCGCCGGACAGCTACGAGATCACCCCCGGCGACACCCGCGCCAGCGTGATCGAGCGGATGCGCCGGGCCCAGGAGCTGATCCTTGCCGAGGCCTGGGCGGATCGTGCCGACGGCTTGCCGCTGGAAAGCCCCGAAGAGGCGCTAATCCTCGCCTCGATCATCGAGAAGGAAACCGGCAACGCGCAGGAACGCTTTGACGTGGCCGCCGTCTTCGTGAACCGGCTGGAGCAGGGCATGCGCCTGCAGACCGACCCGACGGTGATCTACGGCATCACCAAGGGCCGTGGTCCGCTGGGCCGGGGCCTGCGTCAATCGGAACTGCGCGGCGCGACGCCGTGGAACACCTATGTGATCGACGGGCTGCCGCCGACCCCCATCGCCAACCCGGGCCGCGCCAGCATCGAGGCGGCGCTGAATCCCTCGGGCGCCGACTACCGCTACTTCGTGGCAAAGACGCTCGATCCCGTGGACGGCCACAATTTCGCGGTGACGCTCGACGAGCACAACCGCAACGTCGCCGCCTACCGGGCGCTGGAGCGGGAGCGCGACAACTGATACGGGCGGGGCGATTTCTTCCAAAGAAATCGCCCCGAATTCTTTAGGAGAATTCGGCCCGCGCGCGCTCAGCCCTCTGCGATGGCCCGCTGCGCCTTCTTCGTCAGCCCGCCGAAGACCAGCGCGTAAGAGCTCTCGATCCGCTCGCGCAACTCGTCCTCGGGCACCGCGTCCCAGTCGACCTGCACCCAGGAGCGGTGGAAATAGGGCGCCTTGACCGCCCGCTCCATGCCGATCAGCGCCTCGGCATCCGCGATGGAGGGCGTCTTGACCGACACCCCGCCGCCCTGCGCGCCGATGCAGGCGAACATCTTGCCGCCGACCTTCCACGCATCGTGCCCGCCGCCCCGGGGGTCGGACCATTCGGCGCCCTTCAGCGCCCGGCAGATCGTGTTGACAGTCTCGCGGCTCATGGCGCCAAGGGTGCGCCGGGGCCGCCGGCAATGCAAGGGCCAGGTGGCGCTTGGCGGGCGCCGCGAAACCTGCTAAGGCCTAGGGCCATGAAGATCACCGCAACTCTCATTTGCATCATCTGCTGACCACGGTCGGGGCCCCCGACCATGGCGGGCCGGTCTTCTATTCCCTCTGACGGATGAAGTTGCTAAGCCCGCCGCGACCAACGCGAAGGACCGGGCCTATGGACATCACGCTCACCAATACCCGCACCCGGCGGAAGGAGACCTTCACGCCCATCGACCCCGGGAATGTGCGTCTCTATCTCTGCGGTCCCACGGTCTACGACCGCGCCCACCTTGGCAACGCGCGGCCCGTGCTGGTCTTCGACGTGCTCTACCGGCTCTTGCGGCATGTCTACGGCGCCGACAATGTGACCTACGTGCGCAACTTCACCGACGTTGACGACAAGATCAACGCCACCGCGCTGGCCCGCAAGGAAGCCGGGGCCGAGGGCACGCTGGAAGCGCTGGTGCAGGAGCGGTCGGACGAGACCATCGGCTGGTATCACGCGGACATGGACGCGCTTGGCGCGCTCAGGCCCGATCACGAGCCGCGCGCGACCGGCTACATCGCCGAGATGGTCGCCATGATCGAGGACCTGATCGCGCGCGGCCATGCCTACGAGGCCGAGGGGCATGTGCTCTTCGCGGTCGAGAGCTACGCGGCCTATGGCAAGCTCTCGGGCCGGTCGGTCGACGACATGATCGCGGGCGCGCGGGTCGAGGTGGCGCCCTACAAGAAGAACCCGATGGACTTCGTGCTGTGGAAGCCCTCCTCGGACGAGCTGCCGGGCTGGGCGTCGCCACTGGGGCCGGGGCCGTCCGGGCTGGCACATCGAGTGCTCGGCCATGAGCCACGCGCTTCTGGGCGAAAGCTTCGACATCCACGGCGGCGGCAACGACCTGATGTTCCCGCACCACGAGAACGAGATCGCGCAAAGCTGCTGCGCCCACCCCGAGGGCGACTTCGCCCGGTTCTGGCTGCACAACGAGATGCTGCAGGTCGAGGGCAAGAAGATGTCCAAGTCGCTGGGCAATTTCTTCACCGTCCGCGACCTCTTGGATCAGGGCGTGCCGGGCGAGGTCATCCGCTTCGTCATGCTGTCCACGCATTACCGCAAGCCGATGGACTGGACGGCGGAGAAGGCGGCGAATGCAGAGAAGACGCTGCGGCGGTGGAGAAGTCTTCTTTCGGAGGTGTCTCCGGGTAAGCCGTTTAAAGATGTTGAAAAATTTCTCGCGGACGATCTGAACACTGCCGGAGCGCTGAACGCCTTGAGCCATTTCGGGCAGGTACTGTTTCAGAAGGCTGGGAACTCTTGGGAAGGCTCCGAAAGCCTTCGCAAAGATCGCGAGACATTCGAACTGGCGCAAGGTTTCGTGGCTTCTGCGCGTTTGCTCGGTCTCCTGAGCGAAGAGATGGGCGGCTGGACGGAGGTTTCAGTGGACCTTTCCGCCATGGCTTCCCGACTTGCCGAGGCCCGCGCGGAGGCCATGCAGAGCAAGGACTTCTCCGAGGTGGATCGGCTGAAGCAGGGCTTCATCGCCGCCGGGCTTGAGGTGCGCATGTCCAAGGAAGGCGTGGAACTGGTCCCGGGCGCGGGCTTCAACCCTTCGAAACTGGAGGGTTTGCTGTGACACCTCCATTCAAAGCGCCCGCCCGTACCGCAGGCCGGGCAGCCCCCGACCGCCCCGTCCCGCCAAAGGCGGGCCGATGTTAAACGGCGCACCTCCGGTGCGACGGGCGGGGGCTTCACCCCCACCCGCGGACGGGGCCTGCCCTTTGCGCTTGTTGGCACCCATAGTGATATGCATGGCAGCCTCCTTGCCGACAAACTGCCCATCGCGCCTGTCGGCCTCCTCGCCGATGGCGCCGCACCCAGCCGAGGTCGCGCGTCCAGCCTGCGCACCCGCCGCGCCGCCCGCCAGCAGGGAACCGCCGCATGACCCGCGAACGTCTCTACCTTTACGACACGACGCTGCGCGACGGGCAGCAGACGCAGGGCGTGCAGTTCTCCACCGCCGAGAAGCTGCGGATCGCCGAGGCGCTCGACCGGCTCGGCGTCGACCATATCGAGGGCGGCTGGCCCGGGGCGAACCCCACCGACAGCGCCTTCTTCGAGGAGGTCGGCCAGACCCGCGCCACGCTGACCGCCTTCGGCATGACCAAGCGGGCAGGCCGCTCTGCCGAAAACGACGACGTTCTGGCTGCGGTGATGAACGCGGGCACCGCCTCGGTCTGCCTTGTCGGCAAGACGCATGATTTCCACGTCACCACCGCGCTCGGCATCACGCTGGAGGAGAACGTCGAGAACATCCGCGCCTCTGTCGCGCATCTGGTGGCGCAGGGGCGCGAGGCGCTGCTGGACGCCGAGCATTTCTTCGACGGCTACAAGGCGAATCCCGCCTATGCGCTGGACTGTCTGAAGGCCGCGCAGGCTGCTGGCGCCCGCTGGATCGTGCTCTGCGACACCAATGGCGGGACATTGCCGCATGAGATCGGGCAGATCGTGGGGGCGGTGATCGCGGCGGGCATCCCCGGAGAGCGCCTTGGCATCCACACCCACAACGACACCGAGAACGCCGTTGCCGGGACGCTGGCCGCCGTCGATGCGGGCGTGCGCCAGATCCAGGGCACGCTGAACGGGCTGGGCGAGCGCTGCGGCAATGCCAACCTGACCTCGCTGATCCCGACGCTGCTGCTGAAGGAACCCTATGCCTCGCGCTATCAGACCGGCGTGACCATGGAGGCACTGGAGGGGCTGACCCGCACCAGCCGGATGCTGGACGACATCCTCAACCGCGTGCCGATGCGGCAGATGGCCTATGTCGGCTCTTCGGCCTTTGCGCATAAGGCGGGGCTGCACGCCAGTGCCATCCTCAAGGATCCGACCACCTACGAACATGTCGACCCGGGCGTGGTCGGCAACCGCCGCGTGGTGCCGATGTCGAACCAGGCGGGGCAGTCGAACCTGCGCCGCCGTCTCGCCGAGGCGGGGCTGGAGGTCGAACCGGGTAACCCGGCGTTGGCCCGCATCCTTGACCTGATCAAGACCCGCGAGGCCGAGGGCTATTCCTACGACACCGCGCAGGCCTCCTTCGAGCTGCTGGCGCGGTCGGAACTGGGCCTGTTGCCCGAGTTCTTCGAGGTCAAACGCTACCGGGTCGCCGTCGAGCGGCGGAAGAACAAATACGACCGGATGGTCTCGCTTTCCGAGGCGGTCGTGGTGGTGAAGGTCGATGGCGAGAAGAAGCTGTCGGTCTCCGAGTCGATGGACGAGGAGGGCTGCGACCGGGGTCCGGTGAACGCGCTGTCCAAGGCGCTGGCCAAGGATCTGGGCCGCTATCAGGCGCTGATCGACGACATGCGGCTGGTCGACTTCAAGGTCCGCATCACCCAGGGCGGGACAGAGGCGGTCACCCGCGTCATCATCGACAGCGAGGACGGCGAGGGCCGCCGCTGGGCCACCGTGGGCGTCAGCGCGAATATCGTCGACGCCTCCTTCGAGGCGCTGCTGGACGCGGTGCGCTGGAAGCTGGTGCGCGCGGGGGCGTGATGGACTGGGACGCCTTCTTCACCGTCCACAAGGACCTGCCGCGCGAAGGCCCCGGTGCCCCCGAAGATGTGGCATGGGCCTGCGCCCCGGCGGAGGTGCCCGAGGATGCGGCGATCTGCGACGCGGGTTCCGGCCCCGGCGGCGACGTGGCGGCGCTGCTCTCGGTAGCCCCCCGGGGCCATGTCGTGGCGGTGGACCTGCACTTCGGCGAGGCCGCCGACGCGCGCTTGGCGAACGAGCCCCGGGCGCGGGGCGTTTCCGCCGATTTCACGGCGCTGGAGGCCTTGCCCGAGGCGCCCTTCGACCTGATCTGGTGCGCAGGCGCGCTTTACTTCCTCGGTCTCGAAGAGGGGCCGAGCAGACTGGGCCGGGCGCTGAAACCGGCGGGCGTGCTGGCCTTCTCGGAGCCCTGCCGTTTCGTCGAGGCGCCCTCGCCAGAGGCAGGGGCGATCTTCGGTGGCTACCCGCTGCGCGATGCAGAGCAGATCGTCGCCATGGTCGAGACGCAGGGGTTCACGGTCTTGGGCCATCGCCGGGTGCCGGACGCGGGCTGGGAGGCCTATTTTCAGCCGCTGGAAGCCCGGATCGCAGCGCTGCGCCCCGGCGCTGATGCCCCCTTGGCCGCGATGCTGGATCAATGCGCGCAAGAGGCGGCGGCCTGGCGCGCGCACAGGGCCGAAGTCGGCTACCTGCTGGTGGTGGCGCGCCGGACATGAGTTTCGAACCCGGCACCGACCTTCATGCCTGCGCCGAACTGGTGCAGCGCGCCGACCCCGAGCGGTTCCGCGCCGTGATGGCGGCGCCGGTGGCGGCGCGGGCGGCGCTGTTTCCCATCTATGCCTTCAATATCGAGGTGGCGCGCGCACCCGGGTCACGGCAGAGCCGATGATCGCCGAGATGCGGCTGCAGTGGTGGCGCGATGCGCTGGACGAGATCCGCGCCGGCGGGGCGGTGCGCCGCCACGCGGTGGTGACGCCGCTGGCGCAGGTGCTGGACGCCGAAGGCGCGGGGCTGCTGGACGGGGTGGTCGAGGCGCGCAGGCTGGACATCGAGAAGGCGCCCTTTGCCAACCGGGGCGCCTTGATGGCCTACCTCGCCGCCACCGGGGGCGCCCTGATGCAGGCCGCCGCGCGGGCGCTGGGGGATCGCGACGGGCGGGCGGCGCTGGCTCTGGGAACGGGTTCGGCGCTGGCGGGCTACCTGCGCGCGGTGCCGGAACTGGAGGCGCGCGGCAAGCTGCCGCTGCCGGACGGGCGCCCCGAGGCCGTGGCGGACCTGGCGCGGCAGGGTCTGGCGCGACTGGCCGAGGCGCGCGCCCTGCGCGGCACGGTGGTGGGCGAGGCGCGGCCCGCCCTGCTGGCGGCGGCCATGGCGGCGCCGGTGCTGCGCCGTGCCTCTGACGCCCCGGCGCGGGTGGCGCAGGGTAGGCTGATGCCGCCAGAGGCGCAGGTCCGGGCGCGCTGGCTTTGGGTCGGGATGACCGGACGCTGGTAGGCTGTGCCAAGGCACCGGTGGGGGCGGCAGCGGGCGGATTGATGCCTTCAGAGGCACGGATCCGGGGGCGTTGCCTTGGGTCGGGGTGACCGGACGCTGGTCGGGGGAGCAGGCGCCCCGGCGCGGCTGGGCTGATGGTGCCGGAAGCGCGGGTCCGGGCGGGCTGTGCCGAGTCAGTATCACTGGATGCTGCGCCGTGCCTCTGACGCCCCGGCGCGGGTGGCAGAGGGCGGTTCTTTGCCGCCAGAGGCGCGGGGCCGGGCAGGCTGGCTTTGGGTCGCGGTGACCGGGGGGCCTGATCGCGGGGGGCTTTGCGCCGAGGTGATCGGGGGCGATGTCAGGGCGTGTCGGCCCGACCGGCTCTCGATCCGCCTCCGTCAGGGCGCCCGGATCTTGCGGCACCCCGGCGGCGCGAAAGGCAGCCTGTCACCGGATCGCTGCCCGAGGCTATCCGGGGCAGGGTGGGCTTCCAACCCATCCCACCTTGACCGGCGGGCCTGATCAGGTCGCGATGTCCTTCGGGCGCAGCACCAGCCAGATCAGCGCGCCGCCCGCCAGCACGAGGAAGGGCGCCATGGCGAGGTTGACCGCCAGCCAGCCCTGTTGTGCCGTCCCGCCCGAGCAGTTCATCAGCCCGCCCGAGGCCAGAGAGGCCGGGGTCACGCCGCCGAAGACCAAGAGGTCGTTCAGGCCCTGCATGCGCCCGCGCTCATGCGGCTCATGCGCGCCCGCCAGCATCGCCGTGGCGCCGATGAAGCCGAAGTTCCAGCCCAGGCCCAGAAGGATCAGCGCAAGGAAGAACTGTTCCAGCGCGACGCCCGACAGGGCCACCGCCCCGGCACCCGCAAGGATCAGCAGGCCCGCGGCCATGATCTTTTCCACCCCGAAACGGGCGATCAGGTGGCCGGTGAAGAACGAGGGCACGAACATCGCCAGCACATGGGCCGTGACCACATCCGCCGCGTCGCCCTTGTCAAAGCCGCAGCCGACCACGGCCAGCGGCGTCGAGGTCATGACAAGGTTCATCAGCGCGTAAGAGACCATGCCGCAGATCACTGCGACGGCGATGCGGGGCGTCTTCAGCAGCTCCAGCCGCGACCGACCCTTGGGTGCATCCGCAGAGGGCACCGGCGGGCGCGGAATGTCGAGGAACAGGAACAGCAGCGCGCCGATCAGGTTGATGGCGATGATCGCGCCATAGGTGCCGAGGAAGGGGATGACATAGGCATCCGCCGTGACCTTCACCAGCTGTGGCCCGATGATGGCCGAGGCCAGCCCGCCCGCCATGACGTAAGAGATCGCCTTGGGCCGGAAGTCGTCGGAGGCGGTATCGGCGGCGGCGAAGCGATAGAACCCCTGCGCCGACATGTAAATCCCGGTGATCAGCGACCCCAGCAGGAAAAGCGGGAAAGAGGCGGTATACAGCCCCGAGGCCCCGACCGCGCCGCCGAGGGCGCCCGCCAGCGCGCCCAGCGTAAAGCCTGCGCGGCGCCCGAAACGCTGCATCATGGCCGAGACCGGCGTCGCCGCCAGCATCGACCCCAGCACGATCATCGAGATCGGCAGCGTCGCGTAGCACAGGTTCGAGGCCAGCGATTGGCCCGCCAGCCCGCCGATGGTGAAGATCATCGGCATCTGCGCCCCCAGAAAGGCCTGCGCGCAGACCAGAACGGCGACGTTGCGACGGGCGCGGGGCGCGTCGGAGGAGGGGGAAGGGAGGGTCATATCGCTCATGGGGAATGCGTAGGCCGCGCCGCCGGGCTTCGCAAGGCCCGAAGCGCAGGGAGCGGTTCCCCGGGGCATAGAGCAGTCCCCCCGCCCGGCGCCGCGCCTGCCCGCCCGGGACCATCCCGCGCCGGGCGTGCGGTGGCGCCCGAAGGCACAAGACGCCAAGGCCGGGACCACGGCCCCCGAGGGCCGCAATGATCCGTCCGCGCAATCCCGGGGCTGCGGCGGCGACAGAGGGCGCAAGATGCGCAGGCGGCGACCATCGCACCCCGAGGCCGCAATGGCCCCCGAGGCAAACCCGGCGCGTGGCTTGCGACAGGGGCGCAAGACGCGAAAGCCACGAACTCGCCACACGGGGCCCCGATGATCCGCCCGCGCAACCCCGGAGCGGTGGCGGCTACCGAAGGCTCTAGACACGGATACCGGGACCACCGCACCCCGGGGCCGCAATGATCGCCCCTGCAATCCCGGGGCCGCCGGGACCGAAGGCGCAAGAGCCGGGTTGACGGGGGCCCGCGGCCCGGGTCACTCAGGGCCATGGATATGGAGCGGACAGAGCGGATCATTCGCGGCACGGACTGCGTGGCCGAGGGTGCGGCCTGGCTGGCCGCCCGCGACCCGCGCTTTGCCGCCGCGCTGACGCTGACCGGGCCGCTGCCCCTGCGCCTGCGCGACGACGGCTTTGCCCAGCTGCTGAGCGCGATCACCAGCCAGCAGGTCTCTGTCGCCTCGGCCCGGGCAATCTGGGCGCGGCTCGAAGAGGCGGGCCAGACCACCCCCGAGGCGATCCTTGACAGCGGCGAAGAGGCGTTGCGGGCGCTTGGCCTCTCGCGGCAGAAGGCGCGCTACGCGGTGGCGCTTGCCGAGGCGGGGCTCGACTACGAGGCCCTGCGCGGCCTGCCCACGCCAGAGGTGACGCGGCAGCTGGTCGCGGTGAAGGGGATCGGCATCTGGACGGCAGAGATCTACGCGATGTTCTCGCTGGGCCGGGCCGATGTCTTCGCGCCCGGGGACCTGGCCCTGCAGGAAGGCGCCCGGCTTTTGTTCGACCTGCCCGAGCGGCCCCGGGAAAAGGCGCTGCGGCAGATGGCCGAGGCCTGGTCGCCCCGGCGCTCGGTTGCCGCGCGGGTGCTCTGGGCCTATTACCATGTCATGAAGCAGCGCGAAGGCATCGCATGACGGTACGGATCGGGATACTGGCGGCGGCCATGACGCTTTGCGGCACGGCGGCCTTGGCGGGGTTCGACGCCCCGACCCTGTGCACCGGGTCCATGCGCTTCTACAACGAGGACGGCACCCACGAGACCTATGCCCTGCGCTTCGCGTTCGAAGGGCCGCGCTACCGCATCCAGGCCACCGGCGAAAGCGGCGAGATCGAGCCGACCGATGATCGCGGCCAATGCGCCGATTACCTCGACGCGGGCTGCCGGCATGCCTTTGCGATGGACGACGGCGGCACGGACCACTACGACTTCAGCCTGTCGGCGCGGGGGGAGGGCAGGTACCTCTACAGCGAGACATGGGCCGACGGGTTTTCCGGCAGCGCCCTTGTCGACTGCGCCGAGGCGGGCGCCGCGCCCACCAACTGACCGCCCGGCAGACCGGGCGAGGACGACAATCGGGAGACCACCGACACCATGACACGGGTACTGAACACCGGCCGCCGGGCGCCAGCCTCTGGAGAGTTGCGCTCTTGCGTGGTCTTTCTGCACGGCTACGGCGCCAATGGCGCCGACCTTCTGGGGCTGGCCGATCCGCTGAGCGAACACCTGCCGGACACGCTTTTCGTGGCGCCCGATGCGCCCGAGGCCTGCGCCGGGGCGCCCATGGGCTTCCAGTGGTTCCCGATCCCGTGGATCGACGGCTCGTCCGAGGAAGAGGCCATGGCGGGCATGGCCCGCGCGGTCGACGACCTGAATGCCTTCCTTGACGCGCTGATGGTGGACGAGGACCTGATGCCCGAGCAGGTGGCGCTGCTGGGCTTCTCGCAGGGCACGATGATGAGCCTGCATGTCGGGCCGCGGCGCGAGGACGAACTGGCCGGGATCGTGGGTTTCTCGGGGCGCCTGTTGCAGCCGGAACTGCTGGCCGACGAGGTGGTGACGAAGCCGCCGGTGCTGCTGGTGCATGGCGATCAGGACGACGTGGTGCCGCCGGATTCGCTGCCGCAGGCCGCCGAGGCGTTGCAGCAGGCCGGCTGGAAAGAGGTCTACGCCCATATCATGAAGGGCACGGCCCATGGCATTGCGCCGGACGGGCTGGGCGTGGCGCTGGCCTTCCTGCGCGACAAATGCGGGTTCTGAGCGGGTAAGGCGTTTCGAAACGCCTTCGAAGCGCCGTGGACGGCGCTTGCAAGCCGCTTCGAAGCGGCTTTGGCGCCCGTGGCAAGGGAACGCCTATCGCGCAGACGTGCAGGCAGCAGGCCTTGTCAGCTTCTGGCCTGCTGTTACCTCTGGGTCCGAGCAGCGGAATGGAGAATTCGGATGACAGGTCCTTTCGGAACATCGCTTCGGGGCCTTGCCCTTGCCGCCATGGGCAGCCTGCCCATGGCCGGACAGGCGATGGCGCAGGAGGCGGGGCTTTGCGACTACAAGCCTTCGATCCTTGCCGGGGCGGCTGTCCAGAAAGCAGGTGAGGCGGGCAAGGCGCTGGCGCCGGTGGCCCGAGAGGGCGCGCGCGCCGCCGGGCAGTGGATGCTGATGCACCCGGGCCAGAGCGTCTCGCTGATCTCGGGCGCGGCGGGCACCGCCTCGGGTACGGCGGCTGGGGCCGGGGGTGTCGCGGCCACCGTGACCTCGATCGTGACCGCGCCGGTGACCCTTGCGGTGGGGGCCGTGACCTTCGCCGCGGCGGGCGGCTACGAGGGCGCCTGCTACTTCAAGGTGGACCGGGTGACGGATGCCGAGGCGGTGCGTGCCATCATCGACAACATCACCCTGACCGACCCGCTGGTCTGGACGCGCAACACCAACAAGGGGCCGGTGATGGTGCTGGCCGGGCCGGAGGGGGAAACGGTTTACCCGATCCGCCAGCTGTATATCGCGGACGGTGTGCTGAAGGTCCGCAACTGGGGCCTGAACGCGACGCTGGGGCCGGTGGCTTTCGTGGAGCCGGCGGCAGCGGTGGCGCCACCCGCGGCGGCAGGGGTGGAGGGGGCCCCGGCAGAGGCAGAGGCGCCGCCCGCGGCGGCAGAGGTGGTCCCGCCTGCGGCGGCAGAGCCGGAGACCCGGACGGAAGACTAGGGGCCGCCGCGCCATCGCGGGCAATCCGGTATCCGGGCAGGTCCCGGCGCCGTCTCCTGCAGTCCGGCGCCATGGCCCGGGGCGCGGGCCAGAGACCGCAGGCGCCGCCGGACCCCGGGTTCTGGGCTGGGATTGGGCCATCCGCCAGGCGACAGTTTGCGGTTCCGCCGCCCGAAAAGCGCATGTTGCCTGTCACACGCACATTACAAATGCAGGGTAGCCCTCTGTCACGACACTGCATGTTGCGGGACTTGTCAGAAGCCCGACGCGATATATAGTGATCATGGTAAGGGGCGGGGCGTCCCGCTCCGGCTTGAAAACGAGCAGACGGAGCGGAGGACGAGTCCCGTCATGAACCCAGAGTTCAGAACGAATTTCGTACGTGAACCGGGGGCATTGAAACAGCACCCGGCCTTGGTGCTGAATGCGGATTACAGGCCGCTGTCCTATTACCCGCTGTCGCTCTGGCCATGGCAGGACGCGGTCAAGGCGGCCTTTCTTGACCGGGTGGACATCGTGGCCGAATACGACGAGGTCGTCAGAAGCCCGAGTATGAGCATCAGGATACCCTCGGTGGTGGTCCTGAAAGATTTCGTGAAACCTCAGAAGCGCGTGGCATTCACGCGCTTCAATCTTTTTCTGAGGGACGAATTCCGCTGCCAGTACTGCGGCGCCAAGTCGGAACTGACCTTCGATCACGTGGTTCCGCGCGCCTCGGGCGGGATCACCAGCTGGGAGAACGTCGTCGCCGCCTGCGCGCCCTGCAACCTGCGCAAGGGCTCGAAAAGCCTGCGGCAGGCGAAGATGTCGCTGTACAAGACCCCGCGTCCGCCAAGCGCCGGAGAGCTGCTGAACATGGGTCGCCGCTTCCCGCCCAACCACCTGCACGAAAGCTGGATGGACTTCCTGTACTGGGATGCCGAACTGGAGGCCTGACGGGACTGTTTTCCGGCCGACACGATCTCTGGGACAGGGAAGCAGAGGTGTTTTCCGAAGCCGCGATGCGGGCGCATTCGGTGTCACGGGCCGGGGGCCGTCGATCGCGGGCTGCCCGCTGATGCGCCGGGGCCTATGCCAGCGCCCTGCGCGCAGCCCCGGGGCCAATCGAAAAGAGACACGGGGTTGGCGTTGCCCTCGATCCCCGGGGATCGGCTGCTGGGCGCGCGGGCCTCTCGATGGCCGAAAGCAGCGCCTTAGTGTCGCCATCGGCGTTGAGGCGGACAGCCACAGGATGCAGCGGCGCCCCGGAACTGGGGCCAGCGCGACCTCGCGTGCAGGGCCGGAGAGGCGATGAACAGGCTGGCGGAGGGGGCAGCAGCGACGCGGGTATGGCGGCCCTTCGGTCGGGCTGCCGCCAGAACAGCAAAAGGCCCCGCCGATGGCGAGGCCCGTGATCGGAAAATCCGGTGCTGCTGCGGATCAGCCGTTCTGCTGGGCGGCGGCAGGCGCGGGCGCGGCACCGGGCTGCCCGGGCTGCTGGCCGGGCTTGGCGCGGCCACCGTTCAGCGGGTCGTCCTGACGCTGCACCGAACCCTCGAAATGGGCGCCGGATTCGATTGCGATGGTCTTGTGGATGATGTCGCCCTCGACCCGCGCGGTCGCGGTCAGGCGGACCTTCAGGCCGCGCACGCGGCCCACGATGCGGCCATTCACCACGACGTCGTCGGCGATGACCTCACCCTTGATGGTGGCGCTTTCGCCGATGGTCAGCAGGTGGGCGCGGATGTCGCCCTCGACCGTGCCCTCGACCTCGGATATCGCCGGTGGTCTTGATGTTGCCCGTGACGTGCAGGTCCTGGCTCAGCACCGACGCGGGCGGCTTGGCCTTGGGCGCGGCGGGGGTCGCGGGCTTGTAGTCTCCGACCGGCGACTTCGGTGCATCCATGGCAGCAGTCTTGCCTTCGTCGGGCTTATGTCCCGGCTCGTTGATTTTGCTCTTAGAAAACATCGTTAGCAGCCTTGATATAGGTCATGGGGTTGACGGGTTTGCCACCGACACGGACCTCGTAGTGGAGGTGCGTCCCGGTCGACCGTCCGGTGTTCCCCATATCACCTATCCGATCCCCGCGCGAGACCCTTTGGCCGACCTTCACGCGGATTTTGGACTGGTGCGCATAGCGTGTCTCGATGCCGAATTCATGCTGGATCTTCACGAGACGCCCGTAGCCCGAGGACCAGCCGGCGTGGGTCACGACGCCGTCGGCGGTGGCGTAGATCGCGGTGCCGTGCGGCGCGGCGAAATCGGTGCCCGCGTGCAGGCGGCCCCAGCGGTAGCCGAAGCCCGAGGTGAAGCGGAAGGCATCCTTGAGCGGCGAGGCGAAGGGCGCCTTCTGGGCCGCGATGCGGTACATGTTCAGCCGGTCCATCTGGTTCAGGATCCGGTTGGCGCGCATCATGTCTTCGGTGGGCTGCTCGCCCCGTGTCGAGAAGGACAGCGGCGTCAGCGGACCGCCCTGTCCAGAATAGCCCTTGCGCACCTGTCCGAGAATGCGGTCGGGGTCCATCCCGGCCTTCTCGAACATCCGGTCGAGCGGCTTGACGGAGACGGTCATCGCCTCTTCCAGCTGGCGGAAGATGCGGTCGTTCTTCTCCTCCATCAGCTCGATCTCTGCCTCCATCTCGGCGGCACGGACCAGCGCAAGCTGCGCGTCGGCGACAACCTTGTCGCGTTCCTCGGCGGTGCGGGCCAGCGCGTCGGACAGGATGCCGACCTGGCCATCGTCGTGACCGGCAGCGGCCAGCGGCACGCCGCCCTCGATGCTGTCCTGCAGGGAGGCAAGCCGGTCGCTGACGTCCTGCCGGGCCTTCATGGTGTCGCGCAGGGTGGCCTGGATCACGTCGATGCCGGTCTCGAGCTCGCGGCGGCGGGTCTCGGATTGCAGAAGCTCGGTCTGCATGACCGAGATCTGGCGGAGAGCGGCATTGAAGCGATCCTGGGCGGCCAGCGCCTCGGCGGCGCGGGTGTCGCGTTCGCCCGACAGGGCATTGAGACGCTGCTGGTAGGTGATCTGTTCGCGGCGGGCCTGCTCGCGGAAGTTGCCGGCGCCGATCGAGTCCATCAGCAGCACGGCGGTGGCGATGGTGGTCCAGCCAACCAGTAGAGAGACGCCGGTGAAGGCAATGGCCTGGGTCTCGGGTCGCAGCCGGATGAAGCGGGTCTCGCTGTCCGATCGCAGGAAAAGCCGGCGCTCCGGGAAGAAACCCTCCAGAAGCGCGTGTGTCTTTATCGCCAGACGTGTTCTCACCTGGTGTCCCCTAAGTCGTCCCAACAAAGACGCTCGGTTCCCCATCCGGCGCCTTGCAAAGGGGCTTATCGGCGCAATTGTCACGACGCAAGATTTTTGGTCCGGCGATTCGCTTTGACCGGCAGGATGTGGCCAAAGCGGCAAAAAACCGCTTATTCAACGGCTTCGCTTGGGGATCTCGTCCGCCAGGGGCCAGTAGAAGTCCGGAGGCAGCCCGGCCTCGGCCCGTTTCTCTTCGTTGAACGGCGGCTTCAAGGCCCCGTGGAAATATTTCCCGACCAGTGTGTGAAAGACGTCTTTCGGGTCATGGTCGTGCCGTCCGCAGAGGAAATGGAACCACTTTGACCCATAGGCCACGTGCCCGACCTCTTCGGCATAGATGGTCTTCAGCGCCGCGACCGCGCTCTCGGCCCCGGCCTTTTCGAAGACAGCGATCATGCCCGGGGTGACGTCCAGGCCGCGCGCCTCCAGCACCATGGGCACCACGGCAAGGCGCCCCATGAAGTCCTCCGCCGTATCCTCTGCGGCGCGCCACATGCCGGCATGGGCGGGCAGGGCGCCGTAGTGGCTGCCCATCTCTTCGAGGCAGTCGCAGACCAGGTTGAAGTGCTTGGCCTCCTCGTCGCCGCATTTCACCCAGTCGTCGTAGAAACCCATGGGCATGGGAATGTCGGTAAAACGCGCAAGGATGTCCCAGTGCAGGTCCACCGCGTTCAGCTCGATATGGGCGACCGCGTGCAAGAGCGCGATCCGCCCCTGCGGCGAGCCGGGCCGGCGCCGCGGCACGTCGCGCGGATCCAGCAGCGCGGGCTCGGCGGGCCGGGCCGGACGCATCGGCGGCGCGGCCCGGCCCAGCGGGATCACGCGCCCCTCGGCCCGGGCGGCGAACCAGGTGGCCGCGTGGCGCCGCGCCAGCGCCGTCTTGGCGCGCCCCTCCGCCGTGGTCAGCACCTCGACGGCCATTTCGCTCAATGTCTGCCCGGACATGCCGCCGCTCCTGCTTCTTCTGTCCAAAAATATCCCGGGGAGTCCCGAAGGGACGGGGGCAGAGCCCCCGCACCGCCCGCATAGGGCAGAAAGGCCGGGGTTTACAGTGCCTTCACCGCCTCCAGCACCTCTTCGGCATGGCCCGGCACCTTCACCTTGCGCCACTCCTTCGCGATCCGCCCCTCGGCGTCGATCAGGAAGGTCGAGCGTTCGATGCCCATGAAGGTCTTGCCGTACATCTTCTTTTCCTTCCACACCCCGAAGGCTTCGGACAGGTCGGACCCCTCGTCCGACAGCAGCGGCACGGTCAGGGCCTTCTTGGCCATGAACTTCTCGTGACTGGCAAGGCTGTCCTTCGAGATGCCGTAGACCTTTGCGCCCGCCGCCTCGAAGGCGGGCTTCAGCGCGGAAAAGGCCTCGTTCTCCTTGGTGCAGCCCGAGGTGTCGTCGCGCGGGTAGAAGAACAGCACCACCGGGGCCCCGCGCAGGGCCGATAGGGTGACCTCTCCCTCCGTCGAGGGCAGCGTGAAATCGCGAACCGTGTCTGTCATGCCTGTCTCCTGTCGTGGCTTGCGCTATACTCGCGGTCAAACTCGGCCTGACAGGGCCGGGGTCAAGGCCAAATCGAACAGAGCGGGCAGGTATTGAGCGCGGACCGGACCCCAGAACAGCCGCAGCAGAAGGCGGCGCAGGATCGCCGGACGCGGCGCAGGCGCCGTCGTCGCCGGGGCGGCTTTGCCGTTCTGCTGGTGCTTTTCGTGCTGACCGCCGGGGCCGGGCTGGGGGCGCTCTGGGCGGTGGGCAGGCCGGTGGATGCGCCGCCATGGGTGCGCGACCGCATAGAGGCGCGGCTGACCGACAGCCTTCCGGGGCTGGATATCGACTTTGGCCGGATGAGCCTGCTGATCCAGCGCAGCGGCCTTGCGCGGGTCATCCTTTGGGACGTCGAGATCGACAACGACCGGGGCGAGCGCATCGCGCAGCTTGCGGATATCGAGGCGGGCCTGTCGCCCTCGGCGCTGTTGCGCGGGCGTGTCGCGCTGCGCGAGGTTCAGGTGTCCGGCGCCTTCCTCACCATGACCCGCGACCCGCAGGGGCGCTTCGGACTGGCGCTTGGCGATGCCTTCGCCGCCGGGACAGAGGTGCCCGACGTGGCGCAGATGATCGAGCCGCGTCGACAGGCTGCTTCAGGATCCGCGCCTTGCCGGGCTCGACCTCTTCGAGGCAGACGGCCTGACCCTGCGCTTCGAGGACCAGCGCGCGCGGCGCGGCTGGACGGCGGACGGCGGGCGGGTGCAGCTTCTGCGCGACGCCGACAGGCTGCACCTTGCGGGCGACGTGGCGCTTCTGGGCGGCGGTTCGGGCGTGGCCACGGTGGAGCTGGATGCCTCCAGCCCATTCGGCGAGAACCGGCTCGACTTCGCCCTGTCGCTGCAGAACCTGCCCGCGCAGGACATCGCCACGCAGACCCCCGCGCTGGCCTGGCTGGGCGATGTCGAGGCGCCGATCTCGGGCTCCCTGCGCTCGGCCTTCGAAGCGGACGGCAGCCTTGGCCCGATGCAGGCGCGGCTGGAAATCGGCGCCGGGGTCCTGCAACCCAACCGGGCCACCCGGCCGCTGAAGTTCGACGGCGCGCATACGGTTTTCGCCTTCGATCCAGACAGCGGCATCCTGACCTTCGACGAGGCGGAGGTGGACACCAGCCTGGGCCGGATCGGCGCCCGCGGAGAGGCGCGGCTGCGCGGGCTGGACAGCGGCTGGCCCGAGGGGCTGACCGGCCAGTTCACCCTGCGCGACGCGGAGCTGGCGGGCGGCCTGCTGATGGACCGCGCCATCGCGGTCTCGGGGGCCAGTCTCGCCTTCAAGGTCGACCTCGCGCCCTTCACCTTCACCCTGGGCGCGCTGCGGTCGACCGATCCGCGCTTTCCGCTTCAGGCGAAGGGCCGGGCAGAGGCGCGGCCCGACGGCTGGGACCTGAGCCTCGACACCACGGTGAGCCGGACCACCGCCGCGCATGTTCTGGCCTACTGGCCGGAAGACTTCCGCCCGAACACCCGGCGCTGGGTGGCCGAGAACGTCCGGTCCGGCATCCTGCACGACATCGCCTTCGCGCTGCGCCTTGCGCCGGGCGTCGAAGAGCCCGAGACCTTCCTCGACCTTTCCTTCTCGGAGGGGCAGCTGACCTACAACCGGCGCCTGCCCGCGGTGCAGGGCGGGTCGGGTCGCCTGACCATTCAGGGGCAGCGGCTGGGCGTGCGGGTCGACAGCGGCCTGATCGAGCCCGAGCAGGGCGGCGCGCTCGACGTCGCGGGCAGCGCCTTCGTCATCTCCGACCTGAAGGCCCAGCCGCAGGTCGGAGAGATCCGCCTGAATGCGAAGGGCAGCGCCACCGCCGCCCTGTCCTATCTCGACAACGAGGCCTGGCGGATCCTGGAAAAGACCGGGCGGGACGCCTCTCTGGCCACCGGGCGGGCCGAGGTCACCGGGCGCATCGCGCTGCCGCTGATCCGCGGCCTGAAGCTGCCCGAGGTTACGCTGGATCTTGCCGGGACGCTGCACGACGTCGAAAGCGACCAGCTTGTCGCGGGCCGGGTGCTGGCCGCCGAACGGCTGGAGATGCGCACCGATGGCGACAGCCTGCGCATCGGCGGCGATGTCACGCTCGACGGGGTCGCCGCGACCGGCACATGGAAGCAGCCGCTGACCGGCGGTGGCGACGGGCAGGTGACGGCAGACGTCGCGCTGAGCGCGGCCAACCTCGCGACGCTGGGGGTTTCCCTGCCCCGGGGCATGGTCTCGGGCAGTGGCCGGGGCGCGCTGACGGTCGACCTGCCCAAGGGCGCCGCGCCGCGCTTTGCGCTGGAAAGCAACCTTGCGGGGCTGGCCCTGGGCATTCCGCAGATCGGCTGGTCGCTGGGCCGGGGAAGCACCGGGCAGCTGCGCGTCTCGGGGGCGCTGACGCAGCCCGTGACGGTGGACCGCCTCGCGCTCTCGGGCGGCGGGCTGGAGGCGGAGGGCCGCCTGCATCTGGCCCCCGGCGGCGCGCTGGACCGGCTGGACCTCAGCCGCCTCAGTGTCGGCGGCTGGATGGATGTGGCCGGGCGCCTGCGCGGGCGCGGCGCCGGGCAGGCTCCGGCGGTCGAGCTGACCTCTGGCAGCATCGACCTGCGCCGCGCGCCCTTCGGGATGGGCGGTGGATCGGGCTCCGGTGGCGGGGCGGGCGGCGGGGCGCCGCTGTCGCTGGCGCTGGACCGCTTGCAGGTGACCGACAGCATCGAGCTGCGCGACTTCCGCGGCACCTTCGCCACCGCGCGCGGGCTGGAAGGCCGTTTCGAGGGCGCGCTTGCGGGCCGCGCGCCGATCAAGGGCGAGGCGGTGCCCCAGAACGGCGCTGCCGCCTTCCGCATCCGGGGCGAGGACGCGGGCGACGTGCTGCGCTACGCGGGCTTCCTGAAGACGGTGCAGGACGGCACCTTCAGCCTCGGACCTCGCGCCGCTGCGGGGGCAGGCGGGCAGCTTCGACGGGTTGCTGCGGATCGAGGGCGCGCGCCTGCAGAAGGCGCCCATCGTCGCCTCGCTGCTCGATGGTATCAGCGTCGTCGGCCTGATCGACCAGCTGAACGGCCCCGGCATCTTCTTTTCCGAGGTCGAGGCGCGCTTCCGCCTGTCGCCGTCGCGGGTGGTGGTCTCGCGCTCCAGCGCGGTGGGCCCCTCCATGGGCATCTCGCTTGATGGCTATTACGACCTCGCGGCGCGGCAGATGGACATGCAGGGGGTGCTGTCGCCGATCTACATCGTCAATGGCATCGGGCGGATCTTCTCGCGCAAGGGCGAGGGGCTGATCGGCTTCAACTTCAACCTGCGCGGCGCGGTGGACGCGCCAAGGGTTGCGGTCAATCCGCTTTCGGTGTTCACGCCGGGCATGTTCCGCGACATCTTCCGGCGCCCGCCGCCAGAGCTGTCGCAATAAGCCCGGCGGAGCCTGCAATGAAACTCAGCGATTTCGACTTCGACCTGCCTGAAAGCCTGATTGCCACGCGGCCCGCGCGGCCCCGGTCCTCGGCGCGTCTGCTTGTGGCGGAGGGCGATGCCCTCACCGATGCGGTGGTCACGGACCTGACCCGCTGGCTGCGCCCCGGCGACCGGCTGATCCTCAACGATACCAAGGTCTTGCCGGCGCGACTTCACGGGATACGCAAACGCTCTGGCGAGGCCGGAGAGACCGAGGCCCGTATCGACGTGACCCTGCTGGAGCCGCAGGCGGGTGGCGCGTGGACGGCGCTGGTGAAGCCGCTGAAGAAGGTGCGAGACGGTGAAGACATCATTTTTTCCAGCGACTTGTCCGCCACTCTTGAGGCGCGACACGAAGGGCAGGCCGTGCTGCGCTTCAACCTGACCGGCGAGGATTTCGACGCGGCCCTGAACGCGGCGGGCGCGATGCCGCTGCCGCCCTACATTGCCGCGAAACGGGCCGCAGACGCGCAGGACCACGAGGATTACCAGACCGTCTGGGCGCGCCATCGCGGCGCGGTCGCCGCGCCCACGGCCTCGCTGCATTTCGACGCCCCGCTGCTGGAGCGGCTGCGCGCGCATGGCGTGGACTTCACCCATGTCACGCTGCACGTGGGGGCGGGCACCTTTCTGCCGGTCAAGGTCGAGGATGTGACGACGCACCGGATGCACGGCGAATGGGGCGAGGTCACCGAAGAGGCCGCCGCCGAGATCGCCGCGACCCGCGCGGCGGGCGGGCGGATCATTCCCGTCGGCACCACGGCGCTGCGGCTGATCGAGACCGCCGCGCGGTCTGGCCGGATCGCGCCCTATGCGGGGGTGACGGATATCTTCATCTATCCGGGTTTCACCTTCCACGTGACCGACGCGCTGATGACGAACTTCCACCTGCCGAAATCGACGCTGCTCATGCTGGTTTCCGCCCTCATGGGGCAGGAGCGGATGCGCCGGGTCTACGATCATGCCGTCACCGAGGGGTACCGGTTCTTTTCCTACGGCGATGCCTCGCTGCTGATCCCGCCGGATCGCGCCTGATCCCGGAAAGCTGGTCGCTTCGCGACACCGAATCGTGGCAGGGGTCGCTAAGCGACCAGAGCGCGCCGCCCGGTTCCTGACAGACCCGGGGTTCAAGACACCGGAGGTCCCATGTACCACGTCATCACCACCGCCTGGCCGCTGCTGCTGGGCATGCTGCTTCTGATGGTGGGCAACGGCCTGCAGGGCTCGTTGCTGGGTGTGCGCGGCTCGGCAGAGGGCTTTTCCGCGGCGACCATGTCGATCGTCATGGCGGGTTACTTCGCGGGCTTCCTGATCGCCTCGCGCAGCGTGCCGAACATGATCCGCCGCGTCGGGCACGTTCGGGTCTTCGCCGCGCTGGGGTCCTTCATCTCGGCGGCGCTGATCCTGTTTCCGGCCTTCCGCGACCCCATCGCATGGACGCTGGGCCGGGTGGTCCCGGGGTTCTGCTTCTGCGGGGTCTACATCACCGCCGAAAGCTGGCTGAACAACGCCACATCGAACGAAACCCGGGGCCAGACGCTGTCGGCCTACATGATCGTGCAGATGGCGGGCATCATCATCGCGCAGGGCGTTCTGCTGATCCCGGATGCCACGGGCTTTTTGCTGTTCGTCATCCCCTCGGTGCTGGTTTCGATCTCTTTCGCGCCGATCCTGCTGACGATCCAGCCCACCCCGGCCTTCGAATCCACCAAGCCCAAGACCCTGAAAGAGCTCTACGCCGTCTCGCCGCTGGGCATGGTGGGCATGTTCCTGCTGGGCGGGGTCTTCTCCGCGCAGTTCGGCATGGCGGCGGTCTACGGCACGCAGGCCGGGCTGACGCTGGGGCAGATCTCGATCTTCGTCGCCACCTTCTACATCGGCGCGCTCTTGATGCAGTATCCGCTGGGCTGGCTGTCGGACCGCTTCGACCGGCGGCGGCTGATCATGATGGTGGCCGCGCTCGGCGCCGCGGCGGCGGCGGTGGCGATCTTCGCGGGCGGGGCCTTCCCCATCCTCGTGACCTGCGCCTTCGTGGTCGGCGGCTGTTCCAACCCGCTGTATTCGCTGCTGATCGCCTATACCAACGACTTCCTCGAGCCGGAGGACATGGCCGGTGCCTCGGCCGGTCTGCTGTTCGTGAACGGCGTGGGCGCCGTGGCCGGCCCGCTGATCATCGGCTGGGGCATGCAACAGATCGGCCCCGCGGGCTTCTTCGTGCTGATCACCGTGCTGATGTCGGCGGTCTCGCTTTACGCGCTGTACCGGATGACGCAGCGGCCCGCGCATTCGGTCGAGGAGCAGACCGCCTATGCCAAGGTCATGCCCTCCGCCTCGCCCATCGCGGTCGAGATTGCGCAGGACTACTACATCGACCGGTCCGGTGACGAAGAGGAAGAAGAGGAGTGACGCCCCCGATCTGTCAGACATTGACAGAATTCGTGATTGGGGTCAGGGCCTTCGCTCGCATAATGCTTGGACCTGTGGAGCGGGTCATGTGTGACTGGAGAGGACGATGACAAAGCCCGAAGAGGTTCTGGGATTCTGGCTCGACGAGGTCGGAGCCAAGGGGTGGTACGCGCAGGACGACGCGCTTGACGCGGAGATCACCGCGCGTTTCGGTGCCGCGTGGGAAGGGCTGATGGAGGGGCGTTTCGGCCTGTGGCTGACGCATCCCAGCGGCGTTCTGGCCTATATCATCCTGGCCGATCAGTTCCCCCGCAACATGTTCCGTGGCGAGGCCCGGGCCTTTGCCTCGGACCGGGTGGCGCTGGCGGTGGCCAAGCAGGCGATCCATCGCGGCTGGGACATGAAGATCGACGGGCCCGCGCGGCAGTTCTTCTACCTGCCGCTGATGCATTCGGAAAACCTCTGCGATCAGGACCGCTGCGTGCGCCTGATCAAGGAGCGTCTGGACGGTGGCGACAACCTGCTGCACGCGCGCGTGCATCGCGAGGTGATCCGCCAGTTCGGGCGCTTCCCCTACCGCAATGCGGCGCTGGACCGGCGCACCACGGCGGCAGAGGCCGAATTCACCGAGAACGGCGGATACGGCGCGCTTCTGCGCGAGGTGCAGGCGGTCGAGGCCGCCTGACGCTTTCGCTTTGCTCCCGCGCCCTCCGTCCCGTAGCCTTGGGCGGATGGCGGCAGGGAGGGCACGCATGGCTTCGCAGACATTCGACATGGTGGTGGTGGGCGCAGGCCCCGGGGGCTATGTCGCCGCCATTCGCGGCGCGCAGCTTGGCCTGACGGTCTGCGTGGTGGAACGCGAGCACCTCGGCGGCATCTGCCTGAACTGGGGCTGTATCCCGACCAAGGCGCTTCTGCGTTCTGCCGAGGTCTTTCACCTGATGCAAAGGGCCGGGGAATTCGGCCTGACGGTACCGAGGGGCTGGGCTTCGACCTGGACAGGGTGGTGGCGCGCTCGCGCGGGATCGCGAAGCAGCTGAACCAGGGTGTCGGGCATCTGCTGAAGAAGAACGGGGTCACCGTTGTGATGGGCGAGGCGCGGCTGGAGGGTCCGCGCCGCGTGGTGGTCGGAGACCGCGTGCTCGAGGCCGGTGCGGTGGTGCTGGCCACCGGGGCCCGCGCCCGGGACCTGCCGGGGCTGGAGGCCGACGGCAAGCGGGTCTGGAGCTACCGCCACGCGCTGCAGCCGCCGCATATGCCCAAACGCCTGCTGGTTATCGGCTCGGGCGCCATCGGGATCGAGTTCGCCAGCTTCTACAATGCGCTCGGCGCCGAGGTGACGGTGGTCGAGGTGATGGACCGCATCCTGCCCGCCGAGGATGCCGAGATCGCCGCCTTTGCCGGGAAGCAGTTCGTGAAGCAGGGCATGACGGTGCTGGAGGGGGCGACGGTCACCGCGCTGGACCGGCAGGCGGGGGAGGTTGTGGCCTCTGTGGATAAATCTGGGGATAAGTCAAGCATCGAGGTCGATGCAGTGATTTCGGCGGTCGGAATTGTCGGAAATGTGGAAGGTCTGGGACTTAAAGAGTTGGGCGTGCGGGTCGAGAAGACCCATGTCGTGACCGACCGCCACTGCCGCACCGGGGTCGACGGGCTTTATGCCATCGGCGATCTGGCCGGGGCTCCCTGGCTGGCGCATAAGGCCAGCCACGAGGGGGTCATGGTGGCCGAGCTGATCGCGGGGGGCGATCCGCACCCGGTCGCGCCGGACAGCATCGCCGGCTGTACCTATTGCCAGCCTCAAGTCGCCTCGGTCGGACTGACCGAGGCAGAGGCAAAGGCCGCGGGGCACGAGATCCGCGTCGGGCGCTTCCCCTTCATCGGCAATGGCAAGGCCATCGCGCTGGGAGAGGCGGAGGGCATGGTCAAGACGATCTTCGATGCGAAGACCGGCGCGCTTCTGGGCGCCCATATGGTCGGCGCCGAGGTGACGGAGCTGATCCAGGGCTACGTGATCGGGCGGCAGCTGGAGACCACCGAAGAGGACCTGATGCAGACGGTCTTTCCGCACCCGACCCTGTCGGAGATGATGCACGAAAGCGTTCTGGATGCATGGGGCCGGGCGATCCACTTCTGAGCCCGGGCACCCGGCCTGCGGGGGTGCCGAATTCCGGTGCGGAATTCGGGCCGGTTTCTTTGCAAGAAACCGGCGCCCGGCCTCAGAGGTGCTTGTTGTCGGTGCCCGGGGCCAGCGCCTCGGGCAGATCCTCGCCGCGCCGCCTGGCGTCAAGGGCGCGCTCGACATGCTCGTTCAGGAAACTCCGCGCCCGGCGCTCGGCCAGCCGGATGCGCACCGCGGCGCGGAAGATTTCCTCTGACGAGGGCGAAGAGGCGCCCAGCACCGCCGCCACCTGATCCGGCAGGTTCTCGTCGCCGAGTGCGTCCATCGCCTTGATGGTGTCGCGGGCCAGCTTGTCTGCAAGATCGTCGACGACGGACATAGGCGTTTACCTCGTGGTTTCGGTCAGGCGCCGCTTCACGTAGCCGGTGACCGAGCCGATCATCGTGTCCATGTGCGGATCCTCGAAGAAATGGCCGGAGCCGTCGATTTCCTCGTGGGTGATCGAGATGCCCTTCTGCTCGTGCAGCTTGTTGACCAGGCCGCGCGTGTCGGCGGGCGGCGCAACGCGGTCGTTGGTGCCGTTGATGATCAGTCCCGACGAGGGGCAGGGCGCGAGGAACGAGAAGTCGTACATGTTGGCGGGCGGGGAGACCGAAACGAAGCCGGTGATCTCGGGGCGCCGCATCAGGAGCTGCATGCCGATCCATGCGCCGAAGGAGAAACCGGCGACCCAGCAATGCTTGGAGTTCTGGTTCATCGACTGCAGGTAGTCGAGGGCCGAGGCCGCGTCGGACAATTCGCCCACGCCCCGGTCGTATTCGCCCTGGCTGCGGTCGACGCCGCGGAAGTTGAACCGCAGCACCGTGAAGCCCATCTTGTAGAAGGCGTAATGCAGGTTGTAGACCACCTTGTTGTTCATCGTCCCGCCGAACTGCGGGTGCGGATGAAGCACGATGGCAATCGGCGCATCGCGGTCTTTTTGCGGATGGTAACGGCCTTCGAGGCGGCCTTCGGGTCCGGGAAAGATGACCTCGGGCATGGGGTGGTGGCACTCCTGTACGTGATGTCCGGGCCGGCAGGGGCGCATTCTTGACGCATCCGCTCTGCCACCTTAGACAATTTCCGATCCGGGCTGCCCGGGTCGGGGCTTTGCAGCAGATAGGCAATCGGGCCGTCAAGGTCAAATTGTTCCGGGGGAACCGCGCATGAAGCTGAGTACAAAGGGCCGCTATGCCATGGTGGCGCTGGCCGATATCGCCCTGCAGGCGGAGGATGCGCTGGTGACGCTGGCGGATATCTCGCGCCGTCAGGACGTGTCGCTGTCCTACCCGGAACAGCTGTTCGTGAAGCTGCGCCGCGCCGGGCTGGTGGAATCGGTGCGCGGGCCGGGCGGCGGCTACCGGCTGGCGCGCTCGGCCAGCGATATCCGCATCGTCGACGTGCTGGCGGCGGTCGACGAGACCGTGGATGCGATGCACAAGGGGGCGGGCGCCTCGGGGGGCATGTCGGGATCCAAGGCGCAGTCCATGACCAACCGGTTGTGGCAGAGCCTGTCGGCGCAGGTCTATGTCTTTCTGCACCAGACGCGGCTGTCGGACGTGGTGGGCAACGGCCTTGCGCCATGCCCGGCGGTGCCGAACCTGTTTGCGGTGGTGGACGACGACCGCTAGAGGGGCGCCTGATGCGGGTTCGGGACCGGGGCGCTGCCGTCGCCATTGTCTCTCGGACCAATGGCGCGACAATGGCGACCCCGGAATAATTTTGGACAGAAGAAGCAGGGGCGCGCGTGGAACGGGTCTATCTTGACTGGAATGCGACGGCGCCTTTGCGGGCCGAGGCGCGCGAGGCGATGGTCCGGGCGATGGACCTGGTCGGCAACCCCTCCTCGGTGCATGCCGAGGGGCGGGCGGCGAAGTCGCTGGTCGAGAAGGCCCGGGCGCAGGTTGCGGCGGCCTTCGGGGCGGAGGGGGCGGATGTGGTGTTCGTCTCCGGCGCCACCGAGGCGGCGGCGCTGGCCTGTGCGGGGCGGGGCCTTCTGGCGGGGGATGTGGAGCACGATGCGGTGGCGGCACTGGGTCGATCCGGTGCTGCCGGTGTCGCGGGACGGGGCCGTATCGGTCGGGGATCCGGGACGGGTGGCGCTGCAGGCGGCCAATTCCGAAACCGGCGTCGTGCAGGTTCTGGCGCAGGGGCTGGCGGTGGTGGATGCCACGCAGGCCTGGGGCAAACTGCCGCTGGCCTTCAACTGGATGGGCTGCCAGATGGCGTTGGCTTCGGCGCACAAGCTGGGCGGGCCGAAGGGGATCGGTGCGCTGATTCTGCGGCGCGGGACCGACCTGGCGGCGCAGATCCGCGGCGGCGGGCAGGAAATGGGGCGGCGCTCGGGCACCGAAAACATCATAGGAATCGCAGGGTTCGGCGCGGCGGCAGAGGCGGCGGCGCGCGATCTGGCGGAGGGGGCTTGGGAAAGCGTTGCAAAACTTAGAGCGATTCTAGAAAATGGGATTGAGGTTGCGTCAAAAGAGACTATTTTTGTCGGGAAAGACGCGGATCGCCTGCCGAACACCTCTTGTTTTGCCACCCCCGGGTGGAAGGGAGAGACGCAGGTGATGCAGATGGATCTGGCGGGCTTCGCGATCAGCGCGGGCAGCGCCTGTTCGTCCGGCAAGGTCCGCGCCAGCCGCGTGCTGCGCGCGATGGGATATGACGAGGTCACGGCAAGCTCGGCCATCCGGGTGAGCCTTGGACCCTCGACGACGGAAGATGAGGTCGCGCGCTTCTGCGAGGCACGGGAACAGAAGGTTCGGCGGCACCGCGCGCGGTCCGCCTGATAGGAAGGGTATACGCATGACGGCGTTCGACAAGGTGACGGTCAAGGACGGTGTGGATCAGCAGACGGTGGATGCCGTCGAGCAGGTGTCCACCTACAAGCACGGCTGGAATACCGAGATCGAGATGGAATACGCGCCGAAGGGGCTGACCCCGGACATCGTGCGCCTGATTTCGGAGAAGAACGAAGAGCCGCAGTGGATGACCGACTGGCGTCTGGCGGCCTACGACCGCTGGCTGCAGAAGGAAGAGCCCGACTGGGCCATGGTCGACTACCCCGAGATCGACTTCCAGAACCAGTATTACTATGCCCGTCCCAAGAGCATGACGGAGAAGCCGAAGTCGCTGGACGAGGTCGACCCCAAGCTGCTGGAGACCTATGAAAAGCTGGGCATTCCGCTGAAGGAGCAGATGATCCTGGCAGGCGTCGAGGGCGCCGAGGCGACCCCGGCGGATGCGCGCAGCTCGAACCGCAAGGTGGCGGTGGACGCGGTCTTCGACTCGGTGTCCGTGGGCACGACCTTCCAGAAGGAGCTGCGCGAGGCAGGGGTCATCTTCTGCTCGATCTCCGAGGCGATCCGCGAGCATCCCGAACTGGTGAAGAAATACCTCGGCTCGGTGGTTCCGGTGTCGGACAACTTCTATGCCACGCTGAATTCGGCCGTGTTCTCGGACGGCTCCTTCGTCTACGTGCCGCCGGGCGTGCGCTGCCCGATGGAGCTGTCGACCTATTTCCGCATCAACGCCGAGAACACCGGCCAGTTCGAGCGGACGCTGATCATTGCCGACAAGGGCAGCTACGTGTCCTACCTCGAGGGTTGCACCGCGCCGCAGCGCGACACCGCGCAGCTGCATGCGGCGGTGGTCGAGATCATCGTCGAGGAAGACGCCGAGGTGAAATACTCCACGGTGCAGAACTGGTTCCCGGGCGACGAGAACGGCAAGGGCGGCATCTACAACTTCGTGACCAAGCGCGCCGATTGCCGGGGTGACCGGGCCAAGGTGATGTGGACGCAGGTGGAAACCGGCTCTGCGGTGACCTGGAAATACCCGTCGTGCATCCTGCGCGGGGCGGAATCGCAGGGCGAGTTCTACTCGATCGCGATCACCAACGGGCACCAGCAGGCCGACACCGGCACCAAGATGATCCATCTGGGCCGCGATACGAAATCGCGGATCGTGTCCAAGGGCATCAGTGCGGGGGTGGCGCAGAACACCTATCGCGGGCTGGTGTCGATGCACCCGAAGGCGAAGAATTCGCGCAACTACACCCAGTGCGACTCGCTGCTGATCGGCGACAAGTGCGGCGCGCATACGGTCCCGTATATCGAGGTGAAGAACAACTCGAGCCGCGTCGAGCATGAGGCCACAACGTCCAAGGTGGACGACGACCAGCTGTTCTACTGCCGCCAGCGCGGCATGGACGAGGAAGAGGCCGTCGCTCTGGTGGTCAACGGCTTCTGCCGCGAGGTGCTTCAGGCACTGCCGATGGAGTTCGCCATGGAAGCGCAGCAGCTGGTTGCGATTTCGCTGGAAGGCTCGGTGGGCTGACGGGGCCGGGGGCGGTTCGCCGTCCCGCTCTGCGCTGCGGAAGGTTGTGACATGACCGGAACCCTCTCCATGGCCGCGCCCGAGACGACGGGAGCCGAGTACTTCGACCTCGGCGCCGCGCAGGTCACGGTGATTGAGCCGATCCCGCTGGCGCCTCTGGTCGCGAATGTGGTGCCGAACGGGCTGACCGGTGTGAACCGCATGGAGGCGCCCGGCATCGTGCTGGGCGCCGAAAGCGAGGGGGCCCCTTCATGAAGCGCCGCGACCGCAACCTTGGCGGCACCAAGATGCTGCGCGGCAAGGGCGCCGATCTTCAGGTCGATGCGGGCGATGTGCTGTTTGCGGAGGACCGCTTCGACCTGATCAAGATCGACGTCGAGGGCATGGAGATGGAGGTGCTGGCGGGGCTGGAACCGACCGTGGCCCGCTGCCGCCCGCTGATCTTCATCAAGGTGGAGGATGCCAATGCCGGGGCTTTCCGGGCATGGGCGGCAGAGCGGGGCTACACCCCGGTCTGCGACAAGCGCCACTATGGCGGCAACATGAACTTCCTGATGAAACCCGGAGCGGCCTCATGATCGTCACCACCACACCCACCGTCGAAGGTTACCAGATCGCCGAGTACAAGGGCATCGTCGTGGGCGAGGCGATCCTTGGGGCGAACGTGTTCCGCGACATCTTTGCCGGGATCACCGACATCATCGGCGGACGCTCGGGGGCCTACGAGGCCTCGCTGCAAGAGGCCCGCGACACCGCCCTGCGAGAGCTGGAAGAGCGCGCCGCAAGCCGGGGTGCCAATGCGGTGGTCGGCGTCGATCTCGATTACGAGGTCATCAACAACATGCTCATGGTCTCGGCCAGCGGCACCGCCGTGGTGCTGGGCTGAGGCCGCCGAACCCCGCGCCGGATGGCGCATGACGAACCCCGCGCGCCCCGGCGCGCAACCTGAACACCGCGCAGGAGTCTGCGCAACACGAACACCGCGCAGCACGCTGCGCAGATCGAACAGGCCCCTGACGGGGCAGACGAAAGGACGAAAGATGCTTGAGATCAAGAACCTGCACGTGAAGCTGGAAGAAGAGGACAAGCAGATCCTCAAGGGCGTGAACCTGACCGTCGAGGCGGGCAAGGTGCATGCGATCATGGGGCCGAACGGCTCGGGAAAGTCGACGCTGTCCTACGTGCTGTCGGGCCGTGACGGCTATGAGGTGACCGAGGGTTCCGCCACCCTGCTGGGCGAGGAAATCCTCGATATGGAGCCCGAAGAGCGCGCCGCCGCCGGCCTGTTCCTTGCCTTCCAGTACCCGGTCGAGATCCCCGGCGTCGGCAACATGACCTTCCTGCGCACCGCGGTGAACGCACAGCGCAAGGCGCGCGGCGAGGAAGAAATGTCCTCGACCGACTTCCTCAAGACCATCCGCGCCAAGGCGGCAGAGCTGAAGATCGACGCCGATATGCTGAAGCGCCCGGTGAACGTGGGCTTCTCGGGCGGCGAGAAGAAGCGCAACGAGATCCTGCAGATGGCCATGCTGGAACCCAAGATGTGCATCCTCGACGAGACCGACTCGGGCCTTGACGTGGACGCGATGAAGCTGGTGTCCGACGGCGTGAACGCGCTGCGCGACGAGGGGCGCGGCTTCCTTGTGATCACGCACTACCAGCGCCTTCTGGACCACATCAAGCCGGACGTCGTGCACATCATGGCCGATGGCCGCATCATCAAGACCGGCGGACCGGAGCTGGCCCTCGAGGTCGAGACCAACGGCTACGCGGACCTGATCGCGGAGGAGGCGTAAATGGCTTTGCCCCGGGCGAAACAGACCGCAACCGACGCACGGCTTGCCGCGCTGACCCTGCCCGAGGGCGGCTGGTCCGCGTCCGCCCGCCGCGACGCGCTGTCCCGCGTGCAGGCCATGGGCCTGCCCGGTGCGCGCGACGAATACTGGAAGTTCACCCGCCCCGATACGCTGAACGCGGTCGAGGCGCCCGAGGCCGAGGCCTTCGAAGCCCATGAGGCGCCGATCTTCGGCGAACGCGAGCGGCTGCAGATCGTCTTTGTCGACGGTGTCTTCGACGCCGAGGCCTCTGACGATTTCTCGCTGGAAGGGGTGGAAATCGCCCGTCTGGCCGATGTCGCGGATATCCACTGGGCGCAGGACCTCTATGGCACGCTCGAGGCCAAGGGCCAGAGCCCGGTGCAGCGGCCCTACGCGGCGCTGAACACCGCCTTTGCCACCGATGGCCTGCTGATCCACGTGACCGGCAAGCCCTCGAAGCCGATCCACATCACCTACACGCACAAGGAAACGCGCTCTGACGCGATCCTGCACCACGTGGTGAAGGTCGATGCGGGCTGCGAGGCGACGATCCTTGAAAACGGTCCCGCCGCCGCGCGTTTCAACCATGTGATCGAGGCGGATATCGCCGAGGGCGGCGCGCTGCATCACGTCCGCGCGCAGGGCCGTGACCACGCGCGCCGCGCGGTGACGCATGTCTTTGCCCGTCTGGCGCAGGAAAGCACCTTCAAGAGCTTCACCCTGACCATGAACGGCGTGCTGACCCGCAACGAGGCGGTGATCGAGTTCACCGGCGACGACGCGGTGGCCCATGTCGCGGGCGCCTGCATGGGCGACGGCGATTTCCACCACGACGACACAGTCTTCATCACCCATGACGCGGTGAACTGCGAGTCGCGTCAGGTCTTCAAGAAGGTGCTGCGCAACGGCGCCACCGGCGTCTTCCAGTGGCAAGATCCTGGTGCAGCCCGACGCGCAGAAGACCGACGGTTACCAGATCTCGCAAAGCCTCTTGCTGGACGGGGACAGCCAGTTCCCGGCCAAGCCCGAGCTTGAGATCTACGCCGACGACGTGGCCTGTTCGCACGGGTCGACCTCTGGCGCCATCGACGAGGACAGCCTGTTCTACCTGCGGGCCCGCGGCGTGCCGCGCGGCATCGCCGAAGACATGATGACCATCGCCTTCATCGCCGAAGCCGTGCAGGAGATCGAGGACGAGAGCCTGCGCGAAGAACTGGTGGACCGCGTCGAGGCCTGGCTGGCCCGTCGTCGGGCCTGAGCCGAAGGAGGGCAGGGCGCGTGTCTGTCACCACCGACATCGCGGCCAGCTTTCGCGGGCCGGGCGCGGTGCTGCGCCGCATCTTTGCGCAGCCCGCGTCCGAGGCGCGGGCGCTGGCCTTCCTCATGGGGGGCTGCGGCGTGATGTTCGTGGCCCGCTGGCCCGCGCTGGCGCGGCAGGCGCATCTGCAGGATCAGGACCTGAACATGCTCTTGGGCGGCACGTTGCTGGCGGTGGTCTTCTTCGTGCCGCTGATCCTCTACGCGCTGGCCTTTCTGGTGGCGCTGCTCGCCCGCGCCATGGGCAGCGGCATGACCGGCTACGGGTCTCGCGTGGCGCTGTTCTGGGCGCTGCTGGCGGCCTCTCCGCTGATGCTGCTGAACGGGCTGGTGGCGGGCTTCATCGGCCCCGGACCGGCGCTGACGCTGGTCGGCCTGCTCTGGGTCGTGGCCTTCGGGCTGTTCTGGATCAAGGGCCTGCGCATCGCGGCTGAGGTGGGCGCGTGAACCCGGCGGGCATCCTGTCGCTGGCCCTGCAGACTGTGGTCTCGCCGCGCGATGTGGCGCGGCTGCTGCTGTCGATCCGGTAGGGGACAGAGGCGCTGTGGACCGCCTTCGCGCTGGTCGTGGTGCTGAACACGCTGGTCTTTTCGGCCTCGCATCTTCTGGCGCCCGTGCCGGTGCCGGGGGTTCTGGCCAATCCGGCGGTCTTCGCCGGGATGCAGGCCGCCGTCCTCGCCTCGACCATCGCCGCGCTGACATGGGTCGGCGGGCTGTTCGGCGGCACCGCGCGGCTGCGCGACATGGCGCTGCTGCTGATCTGGATGCAGGCGCTGCGGGTTCTGGCGCAGGCGCTCATGGCACTGGTGCTGCCGCTGGCGCCGGTGCTGGGCACCGGGGTCTTCATGGCGATCACCGGGCTTGGCCTGTGGATCCTGCTGAATTTTATCGACGAGGCGCACGGGCTGGGCAGCCTGCTCAAGGCCGGTGCCGTCGCGGGGCTGGGCCTTCTGGCCATGGCCTTCGCGCTGTCGATCGTACTGGCCCTCGCGGGGGTCGATCCGAACGGGATGGCAATGAATGTATGACGTAGAAACGATCCGCCGCGACTTTCCGATCCTGTCGCGAGAGGTCAACGGCAAGCCGCTGGTCTACCTCGACAACGGTGCCTCGGCGCAGAAGCCGCAGGTCGTCATCGACGCGGTGACCGAGGGCTATGCCGAGGAATACGCAAACGTTCACAGGGGCTTGCACTACCTGTCAAACCTCGCGACCGAGAAATACGAGGGCGTGCGCGAGATCATCGCTCGCTTTCTTGGTGCCCCCGATCCCGAGGAAATCGTCTACACCACCGGCACCACCATGGGCATCAACATGGTCGCCTACGGCTGGGCCATGCCCCGGCTGGAACCCGGCGACGAGATCGTCCTGTCGGTGATGGAGCATCACGCCAATATCGTGCCCTGGCATTTCCTGCGCGAGCGGCAGGGCGTGGTGCTGAAGTGGGTCGACGTGGATCTCGACCGGCGCGCTGGACCCGCAAAAGGTCATCGACGCCATCGGCCCGAAGACCAAGCTGGTCGCCGTCACCCATGTCTCGAACGTGCTGGGCACCGTGGTCGACGTCAAGGCGATCTGCGAGGGCGCCCGCGCCAAGGGGGTGCCGGTGCTGGTCGACGGCTCTCAGGCGGCGGTGCATATGCCGGTGAACATCCCCGACATCGGCTGCGATTTCTATGCCATCACCGGGCACAAGCTTTACGGCCCCTCCGCCTCTGGCGCGATCTGGATGAGCAAGGCCCGCATGGCCGAGATGCGCCCCTTCATGGGCGGCGGCGACATGATCAAGGACGTGTCGAAGGACGAGGTCACCTACAACGACCCGCCGATGAAGTTCGAGGCGGGCACGCCGGGCATCGTCCAGCAGATCGGCCTTGGCGTCGCGCTGGAGTACATGATGGGCCTCGGGATGGAGAACATCGCCGCCCACGAGGCCAGCCTGCGCGATTACGCCGTGCAGAAGCTGTCCGGCCTCAACTGGCTGTCGCTGCAGGGCACGACAGCGGACAAGGCGGCGATCTTCTCCTTCACGATGGAGGGGGCGGGCCATGCGCATGACATCTCGACCATCCTCGACAAGAAGGGTGTGGCGGTGCGCGCGGGCCATCACTGCGCCGGGCCGCTGATGGACCAGCTTGGCGTCACGGCGACCTGCCGCGCGTCGATGGGCCTGTACAACACCGAGGCCGAGATCGACACGCTGGTCGAGGCGCTGGAGCTGGCGCACGATCTCTTCGGCTGATCCGCGGGCAGCGGGGCGGTCCGTTTACGACATTCGGGTGTCGTTTCTGGAAGATTGGGGTCGAATGCGCTAGGCAGGGGGTAAGCCAAGAACGGAGGACCCCCATGGCAGCATTGGAAACGGCGGAACAGGTGTCCGACATCGCTTTCGGCTTCATGGGGTCCAAGGCGCTGTTCGCGGCGCTCGAGGTCGGGGTCTTCACCGAACTGTCCCGGCAGCCAAGCACCGCCGCGCAACTGGCCGAACGCACGGCGGTGGATGCCGACCGGGCAGAGACCCTGCTGACGGCGCTTGCAGGGCTGGGTCTTGTGGTGGGTGAGGGGGGCACCTACAGCAACGCCCCCGCCGCCGAGGCCTTTCTGGTCAAGGGCGCCAAGCATGATTTCGGCGACTACCTGCGGCTTCAGGTCGGGCGGCAGATGTACGGGCTGCTGGACCAGATCGACCATGCGCTGACCGACCGGCTGCCCGAGGATGCGACTGGCTCCTATGCCGAGTGGTTCTCGGACCCGGAACAGGCGCGGCTTTACTCCCGCTCGCAACACGCGGGCTCTCTGGGACCGGCGCGGCAGCTGCTGCGGCGCGTCGACCTGTCCGGCGCGCATAGGCTGCTGGATCTGGGCGGCGGCACCGGGGCCTTTGCCATCACGCTCTGCGCCGCCAACCCGGGGCTGTTGGCGACCATCGTCGACTTTCCCAACGTCGCGGCGCTGGGGCGCGACTACCTGGCAGAGGCCGGGCTGTCGGACCGCATCACCTATGTCGAGGGCAACGCGCTGGAGTGCGGCTGGCCGGGGGATCAGGACGTGGTGCTGATGTCCTATCTCTTTTCCGGCGTCCCCGGAGAGGCCCATGCCGGGCTGCTGCGGCGGGCCTACGATTCGCTTGCCCCGGGCGGGCGGCTTCTGCTGCACGATTTTGTCGTCCGCGCCGACCGCAGCGGGCCGAAGCTGGCGGCGCTCTGGCAGTTGCAGCACACCGCCTTCACGCCCCGCGCCCGCTCTCTTGACGCGGGATGGCTGGCCGAGGCGCTGACGGCTGCAGGCTTTACCGGGGTCGAGATCGACGACCTGATCCCCGAGATGACGATGCTGGCCGTCGCGCACAAGCCTGCCTGACGGAAGAACCCGTGGGAAAGCGTCTTGCGCAGGTCCGCGTTGCAGGTTAGACGACGGCGCAGGCACCCGTAGCTCAGCTGGATAGAGCGCTGCCCTCCGAAGGCAGAGGCCAGAGGTTCGAATCCTCTCGGGTGCGCCACATAATTTTCTAACTGCCTGATTTGCTACGGCAATCCACGACAGCACCCCGCGAGTTTCCAGCCGAGTTTCCAGAAACCAGTGCTTTTTTGTTCGCGGCACGAGTGTATTCGCTGACTTCCTGCAAGGTCTCGTGTCCCGTCCATGCGCCGATCTGGTGCGGCGTCCAGCCGTTCTCGGCCAGGATGATTGCCCGAGCCTTCCGCAATCCGTGGGCTGTCCTGCCGGTCAGTTTGGCCTTCCGCGCCGCGTTGGCGATCAGGTTCGAAAGCCCCTTTACGCTTCGGCTTCGACCATAGGCGGTCTTCGTGAATATCGTCTCGGGTTCGACCGCCCGCAGGAACGCCTTGCGATCCGCTTCAAGGAATGGGGCGACGGGCGCCGTGACCGGCAGTAGCACGTTGCCCCCGGTCTTCTCCTGCGTGAATGAGAGGTAGCCGTCGGAGCTGACGTTCTGCCAGCCGATTCGCACACCGTCGACGCAGCGGGCGGCGGTCCAGAACAGCATCTCGAAAGCCTGCCTTTGCGGCGTGCCGAAGGACCAGAAGGCGCGGAAGGCGTCAACGTCCTCTTGCGACCACGGGGCGTGTGGTGTCGCCTTCATGGCGCGGATCTCGGCGTCTTTGGCCGGGTTGTCGGGGCGCCAGTGCTCGGCCTTGGCGTAGGCCATGAGCGCGCGCCAGATGGTGCGATCAGAGCGCGCCGCGCCGGGCGGCAACTTCCGAAGCGCCTTTTCGATGTGAACGGTGGTCAGCTTCGCCACAGGGGCCGTGCCGTATTCAACCTGCATCTTCGCCAACCGTCGCCGCCAGACTTGTTGCGTCGTCCCCTTACGGGCCTTGAAGTCCGGGCTGGCGAGGAAGAGGCCGATCAGGCTGGCAAGGCTATCGTCGCGCGGCGCGACTTCTTCGGCCTCAATATAGGCGCGCAGGAAGTCCGGGTTGTTCTCGGCCAGGTTCGGCAGTGGCACCAGTTTGCCACGCACGCGGCGATACTTGTAGATCCTGCCGTCAGGCTTCGTGACGACCTTGATGCCTTTCAGCCTGACGCCTCTGGTCATTCGAACGCCGCTTCCCAACCTTCTGCCGCCTGCGCTGACTTGGCTGTTTGACTGTCTGGCGTGAATTCATACACCCGCGCACCATTCCTGACCACGATGGTGACGCCTTCCTCGCGAGCCACCTGGGCGGCTTCTCGCAAGGCCTTGGCGCTGAGAGGGCGGGGCGCGGTCATCTGGTGGCCTCATCGAAACGGACGTGATTTCCTTTCGGCGTGACCAGCGAGAGGATGTGCGGTACGCGGCGCACCTCTGCCTCGGCTTCGGCGCGGGTGTATCGGCCAGCCGATATCCCGTCGCTGGTGTAGCCGGATAGGTTCGAGCTGTAAAAAGCATCATGCTTGCGCGACCAAATCCGGTAAACTTCCTCGGCCCCGAACAATATGCGCTGGATCTCTCCCGCGCGCATATAGTCCGAGCGGCGCACGGCTTCGGTCAAAAGAGTTTCAAGACGCTGCCGCCTGCGCCGCTCATTGCGTTTGCGGCGTAGGTCTTTCGGCGCCTGTGTGAAAAGCTCAAAGCAGGAGAGGTTTCGGAGATCGTTGCGGGAGACCTTCACCCACCACATGTTATTGATGTTGTAGAAAGCCTGTCCGCGCCGAATGCGGCTCGTCGCGTCCTGCGAACCAGACGATTTGCCCATGTTCGATCAGCATCCCGTCGGCGCTTGTGCGGTTGCCGTCAATCCGGCAGACCGGGCGGTAGAGTTCTTTGTCGCTATGCCAAGACTCTGCGTAAGCTTTGGCAATGCGCTGATCGGCTGTCAGACCATTCTCGCGCCCACGGGTCACATTCGCTTCGCAGCGCTCCATGAGCCAATCGGTCAGGCGGATGCATTCGAGATGAAAGCGCTTTTGGTCCAGGAATGGCATCCGGTCCAGCTTATCGAAGTCATAGCGCCGTCCGTTCCTGTTGGATTGGCGCGCATTCGCGGACCAAATTTCGAACTTGACCGCGCGGCCAGTGATTTCAATGGAGGCGCGCAGCGGACCCTTAGCAGCCAATCGGTGGTCCGGGTTTAAGCAGCGGTAATGTTTGCGAATATTCGGATCCTCATGGACCGCCCAGCCATGATCCCGCATCACCCGGATCAAGCCGCTGTAGATTTCCGCGCGAAAGGTCGGGTCATTGGGATCATCTTGCCACACACCAATGCTGGTATCGTGCAGGCGGATGTCTACTTTGCGACGGGTCATGCTGCTGTCTCCTGTGCGAGGGCGTAGCCACCCCACTGTTGGGCCGCGGCGGTCATCATGCCGGGGAAGGACCGGCTGCGAAGGCGGGCGCGCTCGGGGCCGGGCGGCATGCGGTGCACGCGGTTCCAGCGCTTCCACTCGTCGCTGCCGTGGTCGGGCTCGGGCAGGCGCGCGGTCTCGGCCAACCCGGGTAGGCCGGCCAGGTACCAACCGGTCGCCTTGTAGGCGGGTTCTCCGAACCAGAACGGCTGGACCACCTGAGGGGCGGGAAGATCGGCAAGCATTCGGTCCCGCGCGAGGTCGTTCATCTCGGGGTTCTCGATTGCGCGGCGGGGGATGGGCGCGGACCAGCAGGCGGTGAAGATGTCGACGCCTTCCTCGAACTCGGCCTTCATGTCGTCCCAGGTGCGGCCCTTGGGCAGGCGCTTGGGCGGCGTCCATTTCCCCGGCCCGGACATCCACCGTCGACCGGATCGGCAAAGCCGGGTGCAGGGCGGGTGCATCACGCAGAGCAAATCCCAGCCCTCGTGCAAGATGCCGTCGCGGATATCGCAGCGGATGTGCCGGTTCGAACCGTCCTCGACCGCCTCGATGTCGCAGGACCAGACGTCATGGCCGAGGGCGGCGAAGGCGCGACGGGCGATGCCGGAGGTCTCGCAGCCGATGAGGACGCGCAGCGGTAGGCTCATTCGAACACCCTCACAGCTGTAAGGCAGGCGGCAGAAATCACGATGATCACGATTGCCCAGCGGACCGCCACGGAACCGTAGGCTCGGGGACTCAGTGTCCGCGAGGTGCGACGACGGTCGCCGCTCTGGAAGCTGACCAATGCCTCGGGCGTGCGGGGGATTTTGTCGTTGGTGGGCCTCATGCGGCACCCCCTTCCTTTCGGGCAGCGAGTTGCGCCCTAGCTTCATCTATGGTCGTCAGGAGCGTGTCAGGCCACTGGCTATCGTTCGCGAGGTCAGCGAGATCCTCCGCAAAGCCTGCTGCAATGCGGGCGCAGCTTTCGATGGGTACGCGAGCTTCCTGCGCTTTCTGGTGAGCGCGCAGCAGGTCACGAGTGAATTCAGCAGTGGGACTGAGCCCGTTGTCGTTCTCTTGGGGCGACATTAGAAGTCAATCTCCATGCTGGAAAGGGCGGCGCGGGTCGGGGCGATGAAGCCGTAATCCTTGCCATGCCGCCGATGGAATTCGGCGCGGTTCTTGTGGAAGAGGCTGTGGCAACCGCTAGGGCCGCCGCAGAGCGGAATGGTGTCGCGGTCGCCGGACTTGGACCCGGCGCCGGGGAGGCGGGTGTACAGGCCGCGCTCATTGAAGTCGGGCAGGTCGCGGCAGTGGTGCGCATCGGTCGGGCCGTGCTTGCCGCAGGCGCAGCAGGGCAGTGCTTTGACGCGGCGCATGTAATCCAGATCGGCTTGACCAGCGGCGCTGGACCGGTGCTTGCGGCGCTTGTCCGACACGGGCTTGATCCGGGTCTTCGCGCGAAGAGGTGTCTTGCGTGCGAGGGTCATGCTGCGCTCCTCCGCAGATCGTCAGCCGTCACACCCAGCTTGTCAGCGATCCAGTCCAAGATGGCGGTCTTGCTCTCCTGGAAGCGCTCCCTGCCCATGGCGCGGGTTGACTGGCTCTCCGGCGTCCAGATGGTCAGCACCGGGCCGCGAACCTGACCGATCGCGTACCCCTCGGCGCGGGCCTCGGCACGGACCAGTTCCGCCTTGATCCGCCGCGCGGTGGCGTTGGCCCCACAGTCGAGCGTGTAGGTGCGATGAAACCCGGTCGCGATGAGAGCGTGCTTGCGAAGGGTCTCCGGCGTCTCCGCCCACGGCATACCGAGGCAACTATCGGGTAGGCTGGCCCATGCGTCGTTGATCCACGCGAACTGGTGCTTGTGGCTCTGGGGCGAGCGGGCGCGCTCGATGGACACGAACACGGCCTCGCCTTCGTCCAGCGCGGGAGGCTGGTTGGTCATCAGGCGCAGAACGCCGCCTATCCATCGGGCGCGATACTCCATCAACCAGCCCCCACGCCGATCAGGTAGCCGGTGATGATCTCATCTACCTCGGCTTTGGTTAGACCGCTTTCAGATGCCAGGTCTTCAGCAATGGCGTCACGATCCGGCCCCTGCGGTGACCTGTTCGCGGAGACGCGATCTTGGTAGGCGTCGAAGATGTCGGCGGCGGTCATCAGAACGCTTCCCGCTCTTCCCACACGCGCACGCCAGTAATCGGGCGGGCCTTGTGGTTCTTGCGCACGTATTCCTCGATGAACGCCGTGATCGCGTCCCTGTCGTGGCGTGCAATGTCGTGCAGTGCGTCTTTGTGGTCGGTGATTTCGTAGCGCGTGACCTTGCGCAGGCCCTTGACCGCACCGGCGTCCTTGCGGGCCGCCTGCGCGGCCTTCTCGGCTTCCATTGCTTCCCGGCGGGCTTCCTCGGCGGCGCGCTGTTCTTCGATGTTCGCGGTGTCCGCTTTGCGGTCCGCTTCCTCGGCGGCGCGGCGCTTGGCCTCGGCCTCTTCCCATGCCTTGCGCTCGGCGGCGCGCTTCTCTTCGGCCAGCTTGCGCTTGAAGCCGCCCACCAGAGCGGCGAGGCCCTTGGAAATGCGGTCAAGATCGTCCAGCGTGGGCTTGTAGCGGTTCAGCGCCTCTTTCCATGCGTCGTGCAGGGGCGCGCTCTCCGACTTCTGCGCGGCAGTCACGTCCTTCTTTGCCGCCTTGATTTCCTTGGCCAGAGCATCAACCGCGTTCATCGCGGCCTCGTCCTTGACCGGTTCGCCGTCAAGCCAGCCTTCGGCCTCAGTGATGAAGTCGCCATAGGGCGCGAGGGCCTCGTTCAGCGGGTCCGGCGGTCGATTGTGGCCAGCGGCAGGGGTCATGTCGTTCATGGCGGAGTCCTCAGTAGGGGATTTCGTTCGGGTCGATTTCTGCGGCTGTCGGGGTCTTGGGAGCGGCGGCGATGAACTTTGCCTTCACTTCCGCGAACAGATCGTCGGGCAGTTCGTCTCTGGTCGCCTTCTCCGTCTCCCAGAGTTCAGCCAGATCATCGCGGTTGCCCTTGCGCCGGTTGATCGCTGTGATCAGGCGGTCGGCTGCGGCGCGGGGGTTGAATGCGGGCGGCTCAGGCTGGCGGTTTTGACCGGGGCGCGGCGCCGCGCCCTGCGCGTCGTCGTCAACCTCTGCGGACAGCCCAAGAGCGGCCTTTAGCGTGTACCGCTGCAAGTAGGTTACGGCGCTGCCCACAGCCTGAAACGGGTTCTTCGAGCCAGACCCATCGGGGGCGCAGGCAAGGGATGTTTCCTCGCTGTGTCCGTTGGCGTGAGCGATGATGCACGTCACCCTGACACCGCCTTGCCCTTGGTCAGTGCGGAAGCGATAGGACAGGCCGAACCGCGAAAGGATCGGATCGATGACCTTGGCAATCCCGGCCAACGTCTCGTGCTTGTAGTGCGTGCGGCCCTTGCTGGTGCTGAAATCGACCGTTGCATCCTTCATGATCGGCGGGATCTCAGCGCGGGCACCGGCCAGCGCGGCTGCGAACGCGATCCGCGCATTGTCCCGGTCATAATCACGCTTGAGCGCAATCATCCGTTCCATCTTGTCGAGGTCGGCGTCGGGGTTCAGCACAAGTCGCTCGATCATGCTCACCATCGGATCGGCAGGGATGGCCTCGTGGGCCTGATGTTTGGTCACAGCGTTCATTTCAGCAGGCTCCACAGGTCGAGTTGATGACTTCGATGGCAACCGCGATGCCCCAGCCGGTGGCGAGGGAAGCGACGGCAAGGAGGGTCCAGTCGGCGAGGCGCACGGCGTTCACTCAGCGGCCATGCCGAAGCCGAAGGGGAACAGGGCCGGATGCTCGTGCATCCACGCACCGCGCGGCGTGTCGCTCTCGGAGGAGGCGATGGACCGCAGTTCGTTCAGAACCAGGTCGGTCACGTCCGCGCAGATCCCGGCCTCCACATCGGCATGGATGACCCGAACGCTTTCGACGCCGCGAATGTCGAGCAGCCCGTCCTCGACCGATGCAACGGCTTCCTTGAGCGTGCCGGGCGCCCGTGCTTCGCGGGTCTCGTTCTCCATGCGAATGCACTCGACCACGCCCTCGTGCTGGCTTCTCCATTCGGCGGTATAGGTGATGAGGTACATGTGTCGTCTCCTCTCAGGCGGCTTGCTCAGCCGGGGCAGGGGTTGCAGAGGACACCCAATTGCGAATGCCGTTGATCCAGTTCCCCATTTCGCTGGAGCCATCGGCGCGCGACCATTCGTGACGCTGAAACCAGCGCAGGCCGTCGAACTGCTGCCAGATGCGATAGTGGGTGTATCCGCCGTGCGAGAGGCCCGGATACCGGGGGCCGTCCTTGCATTCCTGCCATTCGGTGACGCGTGTCTCGGTTGCCATGTGTCGTCTCCTCTCGCCGCTCAGGCTGCGCGACAGCGCGGCTTGGTGGGCTGGTGGCGGTAGTGGTGGAATGCGCTGGGGCGGTAATCGACCGGCCCATAGCTTTCGGCGCTGCGAGGGTCGGCGATGCCGAGATCAACAGCCGCCGCGTGCGCTTCCCGTGCAGCCTTGTCGATTTCCATGCCAAGCCAGCTCTGGTCCGCGCTGGCCTTCTGCGCCTGCTTCGGCGTCAGGTCTTGAAGCGACTTTTCGCTGAGCTTCATCTGCTGCTTGCGCATGCGTGTGAGGCTCTGAATCTGCTTCTTCAGTCGTTCGAGATCGTCAAGTTCCAGCATGTCGTCTCCTCTCGCCGCTTCGTGCGGCTGGTGTTGTCAGCCCCGCGATCAGCCGCGTTGTGCGGTGTCAGCGGCGGGGTGTGAGGAAACATAGCTACGCAATATGCGTAGTGTCAACATGAGAAGTAAGCAAAATGCGTATTATTGATCGCGCGACCCGCCCGGCATGCTACAGTGCCGGTGTCAGCGCGGTGCTGGCGGAATGAAAAAGCCCGGCGCGATGGCCGGGCGGAGAGGGGAGATTATGGATGGGGAAGAGTTCGCACGGCGTGCGAGAAGAGCTGCCAGAATGAGTTTGGTTAGCTTTGCAGTAAGCCTATTCTCTCTTGGATTCTCGCTTTGGGCTGGAGGTTACTTCTTTTGACCGTCAGCCCAGTGCCATTCAACATGCAGATGTTTGGGATCGAAATTGCCTTTGGCGAAGAGTCTTAGGTAGATGGTCGGTCTAGGCGTGTGGCCAGCGTCCCCTTTGTATTCTTGTTCCCCTCCGGCCCCCAGGCGGAAGCGATAAGAAATTTCACGGGCCGCTCGCTCTTCGGGTAGGGCGTCCACCTCTGTAATGGGGTATGAGTGAGGTTTGCCTACGAACTGCGCATCTTCGTGAAGTAATACGACGCCGGGCTTCGCGTACTTCAACCGTTCTATTTGGACGCTAACAGGCTCAAAGTTTCTGGCCGCTATGCTCACGAAACGCCAGCCCTCGAACTTGGAGAATGGCTGGCTAGATACCTCGAATGCGGGCGCCTTCCTCTTGGCACTGTCGCGGGTGATCTTGGCGACAACATGGCCGCTGTAAGCCTGCCACCCTGTGAATGCGGCACTCCCAATCGCGACAATGAAGGCCCAGTCGGCTTTATCCATCAAGCCTTCCTCGCCAGTTCCGCCACCACCAAGCGCGCTAGCCGCCGTGTTTCCTCGTCCGCCCCTCGGGCGCCTTCCATGAAGCTCTGGCCGAACTCCTCTCGGGCACCTTGGTCGCTTACCAGCCCGCGCACCAAGTCGACCATCATCCGGACCGCCGCGCTACGGGTTGCGACAAGCTCGCGCTCAAGCTGGATGATGCGGAGGTCTTCCATCACGCCTTTCTCGCGAGCTCCGCAGGCCAGTGCCGGGGCGCGGGGAGGGTGGGCGCGGACTCGCCTTGACGCGCCGGGCTGTCCATCAGTAGGGTGAACATATCGGGAACATCGAGCCTGAAAGTGGAAGTGCTAGTGACACCGGAAGACGAAGATGCGCGAATCTTGCGCGCCCTCAAGAACGCTCGACGGGTCTCCGGTCTTCCTCTGGATTTCTGGGCTGATCTCACGGATGGGCTTCCCTACAGTTCGGTGGCGATCCTGTGCGGGAGGTCCGACCTGTTTCCGAAATACGTGAACTCCAAGGGGATCGAGTAGACTTTTCGCAACTTCTTGGCGACGGGCAGGGGAAGATCACGCCTGCCGTTCTCGTAATCGCCCCACGCCTGGGGCGACATGTCCAATCTGGCCGAGAACTCTTTCTTGTTCAGGCCGGACAGTTCTCTGATGCGCGTCAGGCGAGCGCAGACTGCCTCCCTCGCATCTTCCTGATCTTCAAGCACAATCGACCCCATCAATGTTGGGGCCATCCTAGATAAACAAACTGCGAACTGCATTTAGCAATGTGCGTATTGACCGCGATACGCAAGATGCGTAGTTTGCCGCTATGGATCACATTGCGCATATCTGGCCGACCATGGCTGAACTGGCCGACGACCTCGGTAAACCCTACTCGACTGTGGCGGCGTGGAAGCAACGTGGCCGCATCCCCTCCGATTACGACACCGACATGATCGCGGCTGCAAGGGCTCGCGGCCACGTCTTGACGTACGAGCAACTCGCGGTTGCCCGCTCCCCCCGATCCGCCGCCTGAACACGCATTTCCCATGCGTCAGACATGGGACAGCGCGCCGTCAACAGCAAGGAAAGAGCATTTCCGATGACCCCCGATATCGCCGCCCGGATGTTCAAGAACCTCGTTGCGCAGGCTCGCGGTACTGCCGCTGCCGCCGCCATCATCGAGTCCGCGGTAGGGCACTCCATCAGCGAGGGGAGCCTGTCCCGGATCAGCAACGGCAACGCTGAGGTGCCGATGCTCTGGGCCTGGGCGCTGATGGATGCGGTGAAAAACCCCTGCTTCGACACCTACCGGGCGCAGACCCGCGAAGCCACCGCCGATGGGTGCCCCTACGAACTCACTGGCGAGGCGTCGAAAGAGCATGGCGAGGCCATCGAGTGGGGCCTGAAAGCGGCGCGGTCATCCAGCGCGAAACACTGGTCCCGAGCCGCTGTCGAGTATCGTGAGGCAGCGACCAAGCACACGGAAATGGCCAACCTCTGTGAAGCCCGCGCCGAAACCGTCGATCTGGGGAAGCGCGCATGAGATTCACAGCACAGCGCGCCAAGATCATCGACTACCTCCGCGCCTACGGCCCCATGACCACAGAGGACATGATCTCCCGCATGGGGGGTAGATCGCGACCAGAAACGGATCATCCGGCGGCTGGAGAAGGCGGGCTGCGTCTCCGTTCGGGACGACACCATCCGCCTGCTACCTCCGGGCTACATTCTTGCTGGATCTTTCCCGGCAAAGGTGGATCGATGATCCCCTGCCAACCCCACACCGGCGACTTCCTCCCCGCCGGTCAGCGCAGGGCGGGCCTCCTCCCGACTGCCCGCTCTGCGCACCAGGTTGCCGTCTCTACTCACGGAACACGGCTGCGCGCGACCGGAGCATTGCCGAGGTGCTTCTTGGCAGCCCGGCGCGCGCCATTGATCCCGGCCCCGGGGCACAGGGGCAAATCCCATGAGAGGACCTTCAATGTCCGAAAACAACCTGACCACCTCCCAGAAAGAGCATCTCGAAACCCTGAAGAAGGCCAAGCCTGCGGCTCGTGCCATCCCCGCGGTCGTCGGTGCCGGGCTGGTCCGCCTCGGCCTCGCCGCCAAGGCGCCGGGCGAGGCGGCATGCTCCCGGGGCTACGGCAGCTTCAAGGCGGCCTGAGGCTGACTGAATCCCGGGCGGCGCGGGGACTCGCCGTGGTTTCCCTGTCGGTTCTGTCGAACCGCCAACTCGCCGGGGCTTCGGTCCCGGCGCTTTTCCCTGACGACCGAAAGGATCCGTGATGGCTGGGAGCTTGAACAAGGTCACCCAAGGAGGCGGCCCAGGGGCAGGCACTGCGGATTGTCCGGTGAAATCTACCGGACGGAAGCCTGCGAAGAAGCGCCGCGACCTGTTCGGATTGCGCGCTAAATGGCTCCGTTTTGCCGATGATCGGCAGCTTCGGCGCCTCGCCAAGCTGCACGTCCGTATCGAGCGCCGCAAGTCCCTGATCGCGGAAGACCATGCTGAGCGCCTGCGCATTCAGGATTGCTGCGTCAAGCGTATGGAGCGGGCCGGGAGGCTGCATTGACGAAGTCCAGCACCGTCACTCTGCCATGGCCGCCGTCTGCGCTCTCACCGAACGCCCGGGGGCACTGGGGTATCAAAGCGCGGCACGCGAAGAAGTACCGGCGCGATGCACGCATCCTCTGCTTGGCGCAGGGCTTGCGCGCGTTGTCTGCCGAAGCGCTCTCTCTGCGGATCACCTTTAACCCGCCAGACCGCCGAGCCCGCGACATCGACAACATGATCGCCAGCGCCAAGGCTGGGCTTGACGGTCTCGCAGACGCCACCGGTGTCGATGACAGCCGCTGGTCGATCACGACCCGCAAGGGCCAGCCCGTGAAGGGCGGAGCCGTGGTCATCGAGGTGACGGCATGACACACCTCGACCGCATAGCCGAGCTGTCCGCGCCCGAGATCCGAGGTGCCCGGAGCAGGCTGAACGATTCCGTTTTGCGGCAGGTGATCCCCGAACAGCCGGGCGAGCGTGCCGCTGTCATCGCGCGCGCCAAGGTGCTGCGCGTCGAGCTGGAAGCCATAAAAACAAGGTGTGCGCGCGACTGTGACCCTATCGCGCCCATCCGCGCCTACGGCGCCCATCCGATCGCGGGGCACAATTGCTCAGACGATTCGGATGTGCCCGGGGGCAGAATAAATGACCCAAATTTTCGACCTTCAGCTCCCGGCAGGAGCAGCAGGGGGCAAACACGCCCAGCACCACGCCCCGCGCGTCGAGGTGCTGGAGCGGCTTCTGCAGGAGATGCAGGGATGAGCGGAGGAACCTTCAATCTGGCGCGCTCTATCTGGGATCATCCGGCCTTCCGGCGGGAGAAATTCACCGAGCGCGAAGCATGGATCTGGATGCTGGGAGAGGCAAGTTGGAAGCCTCGCGTTACCCGCGCTGGCGATCTTGTCGTAGCGCTGGAGCGTGGTGAACTTGTGCTGTCCAGCCGCTTCGCCGCTAAATGTTGGGGTTGGACGGACAGCAAGGTCCGTCGCTTCGTTGATCGTCTCCAAAAACTCGAAATGGTTAGCGCTAAAAGCGACGCAGGTGTGACCGTCGTAACTATCTGTAATTACGAAATATTTCAGGGTGGCGGCGCAGCATCCGACGCGCGACCGACGCAGGACCGACGCAGGACCGACGCAAACGAGAAGAAGGATGAAAAAAGGATGCAAGAAGGGGAAGAAGAGACTTCGTCTTCTTCGCCGTCTGGCGACGGCAGCGCGCCTCGGCCGGCCAACGATCTTTCTCACGCTGTTTCCCGGTTCAACGCAGCCGCCGAAAAGGCGGGATGGTCGCAGGTTCAGAAGCTGAACCCTTCCCGCTCAAAGCTGCTCCGCGCCCGCCTGAAAGACTGCGGCGGTGTCGAGGGCTGGGAGGTGGCCCTTCGCAAAGCTTTCGACAGCGATTTCTGCCGAGCGAGGACGGCGAAGCCTTGGACCGGCTTCTCCTTCGACTGGCTCATCAAGTCCGCGAACTTCACCAAGCTCCTGGAGGGCAACTATGACAACCGAGATCAGCACGCGCCTCGCGAACAAGGCCCCGGCGGAGGTGGATCAGGCAATTCTCTCGCAAGCATCGCAGCTCGGCGTCGCCTTGAGGGCCGGGTATAAGACCGTCTTCCCCAAGGGCGGCGGTAGCTACGACATGGTGACGGGATACGACGTGGGCGGAAGCGTCACGCAGGCCCCGGCAATGCTTCGTTCGGTGCAGGCCGCCAGCACGCCAGCCGAGACCCGATCCATCGAGGGATGGCTTGCGGAACTGTCCGTCCTGACCATTCCCCGCAAGGGCGACGAAATGAGCGGCGAGGTGACGCTCGTGGCCTATGCCTCGCGTCTTGGCCAGTACCCGGCGGATATCGCCCGCGCGGCGCTTCTCGACCATCCGTGGAAGTTTTGGCCGTCGTGGGTGGAGCTTCAGGACGTATGCGACCGGCTCAACGCGCCGCGCCGCCACATGGCCGCCGCTCTGGCAAACCCGGCCGCGCCAGAACCCGACCCGGTGGCGCCGCGGGCCACGCACGAACAAACCAGCGCCATTCTTGCAGGCGCTGGCTACACCCCGAAGCGCCTCGACGAAGTGCGCCGCCATCGCATGGCCTCGACCGACGCCGAGATGCAGGCCGCCGACAAGGCCCCGGCACACCACTGGTCCGAGACCGTCGCGCCGGACAGCCCCGAGATGGAGGCGCTGCGCAAGTCGCGCGACGAAAACCCCCTCGTGCAGGAGGCCCGCCGGATGCAGATGGCCCGCGAGGAAAGGCAGAAGGCAAGCGCATGACCGAACGCGAAGCGGCCATCCTCGCCGCGCTGTGGGGCGGGTGCCTGACCCGCAGGCAGATCGCCGAGAAGATCGGTATCTCCGATCCTGGGCGCCTCTTCGACGCGCTGACGAAACTGGTCCGGCATGACCGTATCACGCGCCACCCGACGACTCCGCTGACCTACTCCCTGCCGGAGTGGAAGCCCGCGCCTGAGCCCGTCGAAGCTGAACCCAAGCCGGTCCGCCAGCAGATCCCGACCCTGCGCGCCAGCCGATTGGACGGGGGAGCCGCTGGCACCATGCACATGGTTTCCGTTGCCCCGTGGCCCGGTTCGGGGCCGGCCCCCCGGGAGGTGAGCGCATGAGCCTCCCGGACGGATACGAGACCCGCTTCTACGCCAAGGTCAGGCAGCGGCACGAGAGGGAGCGCGCCGAACAGGGCAAGAGCGCAGAGGCGCGGGCCACCCGGTGCGGCAGCATCACCGCGCGGGCGGACGAAATTGAGCAGGAGCAGGCAGGGTGACATACCATATCGGGCAGATCGAGAAGGCCAACCTGGAGACCTGGGGGCGTCGACCGATCTTTCTCAAGGGGGCGCCGGGCGGGGGATCGCGCTGGCATGCGCTTACGGTTCCGCCCCAGAAGGAGGATGCAGCCGAGGCATGGTTGAAGCTGCGCGGCGTCTACAGCTTCCACCCAGTGACGCGCCGCACAACGAAGCTCAGGGGCAAGGTCATTGAGCGTGAAAGCCGATATCTGCCCGGCCTCGTGTTCGCGAGCTTCCCTGGCGTTGCCGTCCGCAGTCGTGTGACCGACTGCCCGTTCATCACAGGCGCAATCACCCTCAAGAGCGGGCACTGGGGTATCATCGTGCCTGACGACATTCGGCGCCTGCACGCCATGCGCTCGATTGACGATGAGCAAAAGCGCCAGAGATCCGAGGCGGCGAAGATCCGAAAGGGCGACCGGGTTCGGGTATTGTCCGGCTTGCTCGGTGAAGGGCAGGAGGTCGAGGTGTTCGAGATCCGTGCAGGAAGGGCACGCTTCAAGCTCCACATGTTCGGTGCCGAGATCAATGCCGAGGCAGATATTGACCGTCTCCACAAGCTCGGGTAGGTTTCGGGTGTCCCTACGCTGCATAGACCCCGGATCGGGCAACACTGGCAGAAGGGTGGGCGGTGAGACGGGGCCGAAGACGCCGCGTCACTGACGCCCGAATAGCGCCCGGCCAAGTGCTGGGCGTTTCGATTCCAAGGGGAAGCTGTCCGGCCCCGACGCACTCTAGGCTGCGTGACCAAGGTCGCAACGCCCCGACAGCCGAGAGGGTGGAAGGCCCTCACACCTCACAGCACGGATAGGAGACGATGCATGAGCCTTACGGCGAAACAGGCGCGTTTCGTCGAAGAGTACCTCATCGATCTGAACGCAACGCAGGCGGCCATCAGGGCTGGATACAGCGCGAGGACGGCGAAGTCACAAGGCCAGAGGCTGTTGACCAATGTTGACGTTGAGCGCGCCTTAACGGAAGCGCAGGCAGCACGCTCGCAACGAACGCAGATCAAAGCCGATTGGGTGCTGTCTCGCCTCGCAGACGAGGCTGTCGCGGACTTGGCGGATATCTACACGGCAGACGGGCAGCTTCGGCCAATTCACGAGTGGCCACTCATCTGGCGTCAGGGGCTTATCACGGGCGTTGACGTTGAAGAGATGCGGGTCGATGGCGAGGCCGTAGGCCATATCCGCAAGGTGAAGATTTCCGACCGCATCAAGCGGATTGAACTGATCGGCAAGCACGTCGATGTGCAAGCGTTCCGGGAACAAGTCGAGCAGACCGGGGCGATCACATTCACGGTGACCCAGGACGACGCGGAGCTGTGACCCAGATTGGCCACAATGGCGGGCCACCCATTGCCACCCTGACGCCGCGCCAGAAGATCGCCAACCGGCTTCTCGGCAGCGCGGCGCGAAACATCATGCTCCGGGGCGGCTCGCGTTCGGGCAAGACCTTCATTCTGGTTCGGGCGATCATCCAGCGGGCGCTGAACGCTCCAGGTTCACGCCACGCCATCTTCCGCTTCAGGTTCAACCACGCGAAAACTTCGGTCTGGTCGGATACCATCCCGAAGGTGCTGAAGCTCTGTTTCCCGGGCTGCGTGTCAGGTTCGACAAGACGGACTTCTATGTCGAGCTGCCGAACAAGTCGCAGATCTGGATTGCCGGGCTGGACGACAAGGAGCGGGTCGAGAAGATCCTCGGTCAGGAATACTGCACGCTGTACTTCAACGAGTCCTCGCAGATCCCGTGGGGCTCGGTGGAAACTGCCATGTCGCGCCTCGCGCAGAAGTGCGCGCTCGCGCCGGAGATCGCCAAGGCCACGGGGCGGACGTGGCTGGCGCTCAAGGCCTACTTCGACTGCAATCCGCCATCCAAGCTGCACTGGTCTTACCAGATGTTCCGGGCGAAGCTGAAGCCGGGAACGAAAGAGGCCCTGCCAAATCCCGACGATTACGTCGAGATGCTAGTGAACCCGGTACGACAACGCCGACAATCTGCCGCCCGAATACTTCGAGGTTTTGGCCAGCATGAGCGCGGCCAAGCGGCTGCGTTTCGAGGCGGGCGAGTGGGCCAGCGAAGTCAACGGTGCACTCTGGGCGCTGGAGGACCGGAAGGCGCCGGACGGAAAGACCATGCCGGGGCTCGACAGCCTGCGACGCACTATCGAACAAATGCCGCAGCTACGGCGTATCGTCGTCTCGGTTGATCCTTCGGGCACCAGGGGCGACGGCGGCGGAGATGATATCGGCATTGTGGTGGCGGGGCTCGGTGTCGATGGTCACGCCTACATCCTCGAAGACGCAACGTGTCAGATGAGCCCGGAAGGATGGGGCAGGCGAGCGGTTGAGCGATACCACGCCCACGGCGCAGACAGGATCGTTGGAGAGCGAAACTTCGGGGGCGATATGGTTCGCTTCACCGTGGCTACGGCTGATAGAAAAGCAGCTTTCAAGGAAGTGGTAGCAAGCCGCGGGAAGGCTGTTCGGGCTGAGCCGATCAGCGCCCTATACGAGCAGGGACGCGTACATCACGTCGGCAGCTTCGCAGACCTCGAAGACCAGATGTGCAATTTCACAGCTTCCGGCTTTGTCGGGGACGGCTCACCCGATCGCGCTGATGCGCTGGTCTGGGCGCTCACTGAACTGATGCTCGAAAAGCAGAAGCGCGCGCCGCTCACCGGGAGCTACGGAACCGCATGATCGACACACCAGACACCCGCAGCGCCGATATGCAGGTCATGTTGCCAAAGTGGAAGAAGGTTGCGGCCATCCTCGGCGGCACCGACGCCATGCGCGAGGCCGGCGAAGTTTACCTGCCGAAATTCGCGTCTGAGCCGCGCGAGGCTTACGAGGTGCGCCGCAAGAACGCGCGCTTCACCAACCTGTTTTCGGACGTGGTCGAGAACTTGGCGCAGCGCCCGTTTTCGGATGTGGTGACGTTGGAGGACGGCGCGGACGCTCAGCTTGTGACCTTCTGCGAGGACGTGGATGGGCGCGGCAACAACCTGCACGTCTTTGCCGGTGGGCTGTTCCATGACGCCATCGCGTCCGGCGTGGACTGGCTTTTGATCGACCATCCCAACGCCCCGGCAGATCGGGTGCGCACGGTGGCCGACGAGCGCGCGCGCGGGATCCGCCCGGTGTGGTGCCGCTACGCCGCAACGGACATGCTGGCGGTTCACTCGGAGCGCCTTGGCGGGGTTGAGCATATCGTTCACGCCCGCATGGCCGAAACAGCCACGACCCGCGAGGGGTTCAAGGAAGTCACCAAGCCCCGCGTGCGGGTGCTGAACCGGGACGTGATCCGCGACGATACGGGCGCGGTGACGGCCATTGGATCGGCAACCTGGGCGATCTGGGAAAAGCGGAAAACCGACAGCGGGAAGGAAGAATGGCGTGAAACTGCGGGCGGACCGCTTACCATCGGTGTCATTCCTCTGGTCCCGGTTCTCATGGGGCGGCGTTTGTCAGGCTGGCGTATCAAGCCGCCGATGCAGGACGTGGCAGACCTGCAGGTCGAGTATTTCCAGCAGGAAAACGGGATCAAGAACGCCAAGAACCTGACGGCCTTCCCAATGCTCTCGGGCGACGGCGTGACGCCAGACGTGGGCGACGATGGCGCGCCCGTGCCCCTGGTTGTCGGGCCCGCAACCGTTCTCTACGCCCCAGACGGTGGATCGTGGAAGTACGTCGAGCCTCAGGCCACGGCGCTCACCTTCCTGAAAGACGACTTGGCCGCGCTGGCACAGGAAATCCGCGAACTCGGGCGCCAGCCGCTGACCGCCCAATCGGGCAACTTGACCGTCATCACCACGGCGTTCGCCGCGCAGAAGGGCAACAGCGCCGTGCAGGCATGGGCTTTGGCGCTCAAGGACGCGCTTGAGCAGGCGCTTGTCTTTACCGGCCTGTGGATGGGCATCGAGGGCGGGGCAACCGTCAAGATCAACACCGAATTCGACCACGGCATAGGCGCGGAGGATACCTTCACACATGTCTTGGCGATGCACGAGGCGGGCATCATTGGTGCCGACGTTGTGACCCACGAGTCCAACCGGCGCGGCATCACCGACCCGGAATATGACGGCCTCACGAGACGACCCGACGACGAAGACGAGTAAGCCAGACCTGTGGATGCAGGCGGCGCAACGGACCGGACGGTCCACAGCAACGGCGTGAAGCCGGAGGATACCCCATGAAACTCAAGACAATCGAGCAAGACGGCAAGACCTTTGCCGAGGTTCAGGACGGCAAGCCGGTCTACGTGGCCGATGATGGCACCGAAACCGCTCTGGACGTGCCGGGCATGAAGGCCACCATCACCAAGCTGAATGGCGAGGCGATGGGCCACCGCAAGGCCAAGGAGGACGCGGAGAAGGCGCTCAAGGCCTTCGAGGGCATTGAAGACCCGGCGGCAGCGCTCAAGGCGCTGGAAACCATGCAGGGCATGGACGGCGGCAAGCTGATGGACGCGGAAAAGGCGGCTGCCGAGCGCAAGGCCGCTGTCGAGGCAGCCACCAAGACCTTCACCGAGCAGCTGGAAACCGAGCGCAAGGCCCGGGCCGATGCGGAAGGTTCCCTGCACAAGGAGATGATCGGCGGGCGCTTCGCCCGGTCGGGTTACATCTCCGAAAAGCTCGCAGTTCCGGCTCGCCATGGTCGAAGCCACTTTCGGCGGCAATTTCCAGATCGAGGACGGCAAGGTCGTTGCGCGCGACGCCTCGGGCAACCCGATCTATTCCGATGCGAACCCCGGCAGCTTTGCGGACTTCGATGAAGCCCTCGGTAAGCTGGTCGGCGCGTCTCCGTTCCGCGACAGCATCCTGAAGGGCGCGAACCAGTCAGGCAGCGGCTCGCAGGGTGCGGGCAGCGGCGGTGGCGGGGCAAAGACACTTTCCCGCGCGCAGTTTGACGCTTTGGACGGGGCCGCGAAGGCCTCCCACATGGCTGACGGGTACACCGTCACCGACTAATTCGCCGCGCCTCGGATGGGGCAGGCGCCTGGGCCGGATGGCCCGTCTTCGGACGCAACGTCCGGCCTTTAATCGCCAGCAGTAAAGGAACATTCGATGGCGACTTCCATGACTCTCACGGGGATCATCCCCACCCTCTACGAAGCCATGAACACCGTCTCCCGCGAGATGGTCGGCATGGTGCCGGCGGTGCGCCGTGACAGCAATGTCGAGCGCGCCGCTGTTGGCCAGACCGTTCGCTCGCCCATCGGCGTGGCGGGTGATCTGGAGGATATCACCCCCGGCCAAGATCCGGCAAACTCGGGCGGCTCCACCTTGGGTTACACCGACGTGACCATCTCCAAGTCGAAAGCCGCGCCGATCCTCTGGAGCGGCGAAGAGCAGCGCGCAGTCGGCACCTCGGGCACCTACAACGCCATCCTGGCGGATCAGTTCGCAGACGGTATGCGCAAGCTGGTCAACGCGATGGAAGTGGATCTCTGGGCCGCAGCCTATCAGGCCGCATCGCGCGGCTACGGCACCGCAGGCACCGCGCCCTTCGGAACCGCTGGCGACTTGTCCGACTTCGCGGGTGTGGCGAAGATCCTCGACGACAACGGCGCACCCGTGACCGACCGTCAGATGGTGCTCGGCTCGGCTGCGATGGCGAACCTTCGCGGCAAGCAGTCAGTTCTGTTCAAGGTCAACGAAGCCGGTTCGCAGGACATGTTGCGCAACGGCATGACCGACCGCGTGCAGAATTTCGCGATGCGCTATTCCGGCGGCATCTCGACCCACACCAAGGGCACCGGAACTGGCTACCAGCTTTCGGCAGCGGGCGCAGTTGGTGACACGACCATCTCGGTGGATACCGGATTGGGCACCCTGCTTGCGGGTGACGTGGTGACCTTCGCCGGGACTTCGGACAAGTACATCGCCAATTCGGAAATTTCCGGCGGTTCGTTCACCATCGGAAAGCCCGGGCTTCTGGCAGTGGAAGACGGCAGCGACGCGATCACCATCGGCAGCGACTACGTTCCCAACCTCGCCTTTGCCCGCTCGGCAATCGTCCTGGCTGCCCGTGCCCCGGCGCTGCCGGATGGCGGTGACAGCGCCGACGACCGCACCACGATCACCGACCCGTTCTCGGGTCTGTCGTTCGAAGTGTCGGTCTATCGGCAGTATCGCCGGGTGAAGTACGAAATCGCGATGGCTTGGGGCGTGGGCGTCCCGAACAGCGCGCACATTGCTACGCTGATTGGCTGATCTTCGATGTGGGGCCGGGTGACTGGCCCCCATTCCAAGCTCAGGGAAAGGAAGTCACATGCCGGGATTGCCCACTGTAGAGATCGTAAATGAAGCCTCCCCGAGTGGCTTCACTCGCATCAATGAGGCCGACTTCGACACGTCTACGATGACGTTGCGCGAGGGCGAAGACGCGACCAGCACAATGAATCTCACCCGCGAAGCCATCGATGCGATGGAGAAGGAAGAGGTTCGCGAGATCCTTGACGCTCATGGCGCCGAGTACGACGCGCGCACTGGCATTGAGAAGCTGCGCGAACTGGCCAAGCAAGTCGTGTTCGTGGACCTCTGACATGGCGTTGACGGTCGAAACCGGGGCGGGGCTGCCCGACGCTGACGCGTTGGTTTCGCTGGCCTATGTCGATGCGCATCACGAAGCGCAGGGCAATGCAGGGTGGGCCGGGGAGGATGCGGCGAAGGAGGCCGCCATTCGCCGTGCCTCGCGCTACTTGAGCAATAGCTACCGATGGCAGGGCTACAAGCTACGTGCTCGTGCCCAGTCCCTCGCCTGGCCGCGCTCTGGCGTGGTGGACGATGAGGGCAACGGCATCCCCTCGGAGGAGGTGCCGGACGAGGTCAAGCAGGCCTGTGCAGAAATTGCGCTGCGTGAGCTTGAAGCCCCCGGGGCGATGACCCCGGATTACACACCCTCGGAGCGGATCAAGGCCGAGAAATTCGGTCCGGTGTCCTTCGAGTACGACATGAGCCGAACTGATGCGGAAAGCGTCCGCCCGGTCCTGTTGATCGTGCGCGACCTGATCGGCCCGCTGCTGAGCCATCGCGGCGGATCGCGGCTGGCCGGATCGGCGGTGCGAGGGTGAACCCCGGCGAGCGCATCGCTGCCCGCGTCCGGCGCGGTGTCGCGAGGGCAGGGGCCAAAACTGGCACCGGCCAGCCCCTCACTGGCACCATCACCCGCCGCGGAAAGGCGGACACGACCACCTACCCGCCGACGCCCGGGATTGACAAGAACTACCATTTCGTCGGCATGTTCAGCGAGTTCGGGGTGAGCGATTACCAGCGCCTTGAGATCACCTCGCGCGACATGAAAGTGATCGTTACGCGCCCGGTCAGGGCTGACGACGGCGCAGAGATCGAGCCGAGCAACGGCGACACCGTGACCATCGTCGGCAAGACCTACCATATCCAGAACATCGACGCGACGGCACAGGGTGGCGTGGCGCTGATGTGGAAATGCCAGTGCAGGAATGTAGATGCCTGACAGCTTCGCCCGTCTCGCCGCTCTTCTGGCGAAAATCGACAGCGACGTGGCCAAGGCCTTTGTGGAGTCGGCCCAAGGCGCGATGAACGCGGCCAACCGCGCTGTTCTCGAGCAAGCCATCGAGCAAGCGGCGCTTACCGGAAATGTCGACGGCATCGCGGACGCCCTCGGCTTCGGGCCGGAAGCGTTTGACGGGTACAGGGAGGCTATCGAGCAGGCCTTTCGCGCGGGCGCTGCCGCCCATATCGCAAGCGCTCCCATGGGGATGGTGCGGGGGCTGGAAACCAGCTTCCAAGGCTATCACCCCGGGGTGATCCAGTGGATTGACCAGAACGCCGCGCAGCGCGTCGCAACGGAGTTCGATACAGTGCGCGAAGCGGTACGCACCACTTTCACACGCGGCATCGAGCAGAATCGGGGCTATCGCAAGATCTCTCTGGATATCGTCGGGCGCATCGAGGGCAACATGCGGCGGGGCGGCGTCATCGGCCTGACGCCGGGCGAGGCGAGCTATGTCTCTGACATGCGAGAAGCCCTGAACGGCGACGATGTGGGCAGCCTCATGCGCAATGGGCAGCTCAAGCGCAAGTTCTGGATCAAGGACGACGGCACGCTCGGCACGGTCTACAGTGGCACCACACGGGACCGTCGCTTCGACCGGACTATCGTGCGAGCGCTGCGTGGCGATGTAACGCTGACGCAGGCGGACATCGAGCGGATCACGTCGCGGTACTCTGACGGCCTCCTTCGAGAACGTGGGCGACGGATTGCACGAACGGAGGGCAATCAGGCCATGGCAGCGGGCCGGGCCGAGAGTACACAGCAGATGATCGACCGAGGCGATGCGCTTGCTTCAGAGATCACCAAGAAGTGGAAGCACACCGCGCGACCCGGGCAGCGCGACAATCACGCGGCCATGAACGGCGAAACTGTGCAGTTTGACCAGCCCTACAGCAACGGGATGATGCGCCCCCATGACCCCAACGCCCCGGCATCGGAGCGGATCAACTGTGGGTGCATCGAGACCTATCGGACAGCTTGGGACGCGGTTGCGCGGCGGCGCGGGACGCTCTAACCGGCTTCGCCTTCGTATCGGGTGAGGGTGTTCTGCTTGATCACCTCGATCACACCCTCGACCGTCGCCTGCTCGACGCGGCCTTTGGGGTCGTCGCAGATCACGCGCAGAAGCTCGCCGTGGAACCCGGCAAGCAGCTCGTAGAATTCTTTGTCGGTGATGACGCGGCGAGGCATGGCGCCGGATATTGCAGGAAGGCGGGCAGAATGGCCACCATCAAGTTCAGCCAGATCCCCTCATGGGTCCGCAATGCCAAGCAGAATGCCAACTACATCGTGCGCGGCGCCATTGAGGACACCGTTGACGACATGACCAACGGCGCGGCGGGCGTGTCCAAGGGCGGCACGGTTCAGCAGGGCAAGGTGCCGGTGGCCGATTCCGAGCTGATCAACAGCTTCCGGTTCGGTATCGGAGACCGGGGGACATCACCCCAGAACGCAGTGGCGAACGTGGTCGCCGGGTTCGACCTCGGAGATATCGCCACGGCGGAGTTCTCGGCCCCCCACGGACCAGCAAAAGAGTATGGCGGCAACGGGCAGCCGGGGTGGTTCTTCCGCCAGAACGCAGTGGCCAAGTTCCCCGGACATGTTCTGAGTAACGCCAGGAAATTCAGGTAACCAAGAAGGGGTAGGCCCATGGCTGATATCGCACATCTTTCAGTCCGCATGCCAAAATTCAGGATCGCCGTTTGCCGGGCTGTTCTGTGGTGCGCTGCGCTGGTCCTTTCTGAGCGTACCGCAGTGCGCCTGGTCTCCGCCATGATTGACTGGACGTGCCGCGGGATGAAGGTCTCGGTCAGGTGACCGTTCCACTCGGGCAGCAGGTTCTGGAAAGCCACCTGCACGGAATGCCAACCAGCGCCGCCATCGTCCTCCCAAATGGGCCGGGCGGAGGGCTGCCGCGCTACGTCGTCCAGCGCTCGGTCGGCATGGTGGAGACCTTCGATACGACCGGCACGACCGAAGCTGAGCCTACCATCAGCGTGAACGTCGAGACCGAGCCAGCAGAGTTCGCATTCGAAAATGACGCGTTGGTCACGGCCCTGTGTGAGCGGTTCAAGCCCGGCACTGTCATCGAATACGGCGGGGCTAAGGTCACCATCACCAAGCCACCCCATGTCGGTGCAATCCCGCCCCGGCAGGACAGCATGGGTTCTTCCAGCGCGGTCTACACCACGCCCGTCATCATTCGCGGCTGGTTCACTTTCTGAGACCCCCATTCGCTCGCGGGGGTAATCGCGGGCCTCTCAATAATCTGACCAACCACCCCGCGAGCGGGGTCTTTCCCCATGGAGAAAACCAATGACCGACAGCAATATTGGCTGGACGCTGTTCTTTTCGCCCTCGCTGCCCGCCACCAACGACGCGGCAGGGTTCGAGGCGCTGAATGATTGGGAACAGGTCACCGGCCTGCAAACCGCCCCTCAGTTCGGTGTTTCTCATTCGAACGTCGATGTGGATGATCTCGCAACCGGGTTCGCCGGCGGCGTCAAGGGCGCGGGCGCGGGCAACGACAGCACCTTCACCTTCCACGGCGCCCATTTTGGCGCCTCCGCGTCCGCAGGTGTGCTGGCCGCAGTGGCGTCCGCCGAAGGCAGCGACACCACCTGCTCGCTCAAGAAGGTGAAAGGCAGCGGCGCCGATGGCGGCCGGGGTGTCGGCAAGGCGCCCGCCCCCGGTGATCCCGTCCAGTACGCGCAGGGCTACCTTCACACCTTCGCGGGGAACCAGGAGGGCGTGGACACCCACGAGGGCGGCTCGATCAACTTCAAGCAGAACGACTTCACCGTCAAAGGCACCGAACCGGTTGCATAATCCCGCGCGGGACAGGGGGCGGGCGTATCGTGGCGCGCCTGCCCCCAGCACAAAGCCACGATCCACGACATCAAGGACACCACCATGTTTCAATTCACCGACACGAAGGCGCTTTCGGAAGACGGCGCATGGGTTCACATCAAGGATGGTTCGCGCCCTGCGTACTGGCCCGGCAAGGATGGCAAGCCCGACCTGTCGCGCCCGGTTCGCATCAAGGTCTATGGTCCGCACTCCGAGACGTTCAAGGATCGCGCCCGGAAGCGTGCGGCCAATCTGCTGCGTGAGCGCGGCGGGGGCATCAATTTGGCGAAGATGAGCGCCGCCGAAATCGAGGCGTTCATCGAGCAACAGGAAGACAATGCCGCCGCTGTCTGGGCTGACCGCACCATGACGTGGGAGAACGTGCCCGGCCCCGAAGGCGAGCCGCTTGCGTTCAGCCATGATGCTGCCGCGAGCCTTTACGCGGCATACCCGAGCGTGCTGAATCAGTTGGCGGCGGACTCCTCGGAGATCGAGGATTTTTGGCACTAACCTCCGGCGCCTGAAGGACTACGCGGCCCAACGCGGTTTTCTCGACGCACATATCGAGGTGAAGGGGCCAAAGGGCGAGGTGCAGGTGCTGCCGCATAGCCGTCTGGATGAATACCTCGAAGCCGGAGAAGACCCGCCGCTACCGGATCTGCCGACAGGTGGCGAGTACCTCATCGAAGCTATGTACGTCCTTTCCCCCATCCGGGTCACCGGGCGGGGGATCGCCGCGGCGGACTGGCCGGAGATCGTCGCATTCGCGCAAGGGACGCGCCGGGTTTCGGACCCATGCGAGCTGGAAGCGCTACACGCCATGTGCGCGGCTTACCGCGATGGCTTGGTCTCGGGCGCCAACCCCTTCCGCAAGTCCCCGATGGAAATCGCAGAGGACAAGCCTAGTCGGTGAAGTCCCGGAGCAGGTCTAAGGCAGGCGTCTGGGGTGACCTTGCGCAGGCCAGTCGCAGTCTGCGCAAGGTGGTCTCCTCGGCGCCTTGAAGGCCGCCCTCTGCGGTATCGAAGCCCAAGAGAAAGCCGAAGGTCATTCCGGTCTTTGCCATGGCCGGCGCCAATCGTGCCAGGCCGTCCCGCGTGCCGTCATTCAGGTCATCAAATGACCTATCCAGCTCCGCGATCACCTCGGTGCAGGGGCGTTCGCTGAATATCCTGACGCCGTCGTGATCGGAGTAGTCCGCCAGAGCCGGAGAGGCCGACAGGATTGCCGCCGCTGCAAATCTTTTCACAATCGAATCCCCCCGAGGTTCCTCAATGGACATAGCGCGTCTTGGCATCCAGATCGACAGTCGCGGCGCTCGCTCTGCTGTCACAGACCTCGACAAACTCGACAAATCGGCGGGCCGCGCTGAGCGGGCGGCGGGCGGACTCGGAAAGGCCTTCGGCATGGCGTTCGCGGGGATCGCAGGCGCACTGGCGTCTGTGAACGCGGTCAGCACTCTGCGGGGCTTCGAGAGCGCGATGGCTGAGGTTGGTGCGGTGTCTCAGGCGTCTGCCGATCAGATGCAGGCGATGCGCGACATGGCGCAGGAGATGGGCGCCACCACCAAGTTCAGTGCGACCGACGCTGCGAACGCGCTCGCCCAGCTTACCGCTTCGGGCTACTCCGCCGACGACAGCATGAAGGCGCTGAGCGGGACCATGAACCTTGCCGCTGTCGGCTCGATGAGCCTTGAACAGGCGGCGGACAGTACCTCGGATATTCTCCAGCAGTTCCGCCTCGGGGTCGAGGAGACCAACCGCGTCGTAGACGTGCTGGCCAAGCAGCACACGCAATCCTCGTCATCCGTCGCGATGACGGCAGCGGCGATGCAACAGGCTGGTGTGGCTGCGGCAACCCTCGGGCTGGATGTGGAAACCACAGCGGCCGCGATAGGCGCCCTTGCTGAGTCCGGCATCAAGGGGGCCCAGGGCGGCACCGCACTGAACGCCGTGCTGTCCCGACTGATCGACCCCACCAAAGACGCGCGCGGCGCTCTGGCGGAATTCGGTCTGACCGCTGATGACATGGATATTGCATCGCGCGGCCTGCTACCTGTCTTGCGGGATTTGGAAGCGGCCAACATCGACCTCGCCACGGCCAACGCGCTGGTGGGGTTGGAGCACGGCAAATCGCTCATTTCTCTCGCGAACAGCGTCGACATGCTCGGTGATTTCACCGAGGCGAACCGTGACGCGTCCGGTGAGGCGTTGCGCCTCGCAAAGTACATGAGCGACAACCTCGATGGAGCCTTCTTGGGGCTGAGGAGCGCCGCAGAGGGCCTTATCCTCGCCCTGGGCGAAGCAGGTCTGACCGAGGCGATCAAGTCCAGTGTCGAGGCTGTCACGGCGCTCGTGCGCGGCGTTACCGCCATGCCGAACCTCGGACCCATCGCAGCCGGGTTCACTGCTGTTGCAGCCGGTGCGGTTCTGCTCGCTTCCCCGCTCATTGCGGGCGCAGCGGCTGTGACCGGGCTGGCGGCGGCTGGCGCCCACCTCTACCAGAACTGGGATCGTGTCGCTGCCGCTTTCCCGCGCGCGGCTGGCTTCGTCAGCGCCGCCGTGGATGGGTTGATGAACGGCCTCGCTTATGTCTACCGCCGGGCCAGACAGGCGATGGCCGGAATCGAGGCAGCCTTGAACGGCGATGGGGGCGCGGCGCTCGGGGCGCTTTTCTGGGAGATGGTCGGGGATGCAGAGGCAGCACTGCGCAGCCTGTCGCCGGCGGTCTCAGATGCCGTCGATGCGTGGAAGCGGTACATTTCCGCTGGCGTCCAGACGGTACAGGCTATCCTGTCCGGCGATTGGGTCGGAGCATGGGAAGGCGCGAAGGCCACGGTGTACGAGTTCGGGGACTTCTGGAACAGCTTCGTCATTTCTCCGATTTCCCAAGCGCCATGGATGCAGGAGCTGCTAAACAGCGCGCCCATGCAATCTGCGCTCGAAATGCTGGGCGGCTACTTCGAAAGCTTTTCCAGCGGCCTATCGGCGGCGTGGGTTAACATTCAAGACGCATGGGCGCAGGTTGGTCCGACCTTCGATCACCTTCGAAGCATCATCGGATCGCTCATGCAGATATTCTCTGACGCTGACAGCGATGCAGCTCTTTCCGATCTGGCCAGCGGCCTCGGCAGACTGACGGGCCTCGGACTTGAAGCGGTATCGCTTGGCCTCGAACTATTCGCTCGGGCCATCGAGACGGTTACGGGCGCATTGGCTGCGGCGCTCAAGGGAGATTGGTCGCAATTCTTCAACGAATTTCGCGAGTTCTTCAGCTGGCTCGGCGGCGGCGTGCTTGAGGCCGTGAAGGTCGCCATGGATGGGATGGGCAGTGCGATATCCGGGGCCGGTACAGTCATCGCCGGGGCTTTCGCGGACATCTGGGCGGCAATCAAGGCGGAGGTGGCCTCGTGGCCGGGCCAGATGATCGCCATGGGTGAAGACCTCGTGCAGGGCCTGATTGACGGGATCAAGGCCAAGGCGGCGGGCGTGACCGGCGCAATCGGGGACATGGCTTCCGACGCAATCACCAGCGCCAAGAGCCTGCTGGGCATTCAATCGCCTTCCAAGGTCTTCCGTGAAATCGGTGAGTGGACCGGGCAGGGCTTTATCGACGGCGTGTCAGGAAAGGTGGCCGACGCAAACGATGTCATCGCGCAACTGACCGGCGGTGCTGACACCTCTGGTGCGCTGGCCGGCATGTCCAAGGCACAGAAGAAGAGCGCGGCGGAAAGCTGGGTCACACGGGCAATGTCCGATATCGACCGATACAAGGCGCAGCTTGCGGAATTGGCGGAGCTGAACAACGCTGGGTTCTTCGCAAGCGCCCCAGAGGCCTATGCTGATGCTGTGAAGATGGTGGCCGACCAGCTTGACCGAGCAGAAGGGGCCAAAGGCCTCAGCGATGCAATTGAGGTCTCGAAAGGCGAACTGGCTTCCCTCGGGCGAAGCCTGATGCACGGTGATTGGGAGGGCGCGTTGGATCAATTCGCCAGTACCTTCCTCAGCAGAATCTATGACATAGCCATGGACCCGATTTGGGAGACACTGGCGAACGCGTTGAACAGCCTCTTGGGCGGAATCTTCCCAAGCGTCGGGGCGGTCTCCACGTCTGGATATTCGGCGAGCCCCAGTGCCCTGGCGTCGGTAGGTCTCTATGCCGAAGGCGGAGAGCTACCGCGCCGCGCCAAAGGCGGAGGGTTCCGTGACGTGCCCCGCGCGATCGGGAAGCTGGCCGGGCCCGGCGGGAAGACGGAGGACAACCTTCTGTTCTGGGGGTCGCGCGGCGAGTTCATGCAGCCCGCCGCCGCGGTCGACTACTACGGGTTGGACTTCATGGAGGCGATCCAGAAGCGAAAGATCCCGAAGTTCGCGGCTGGGGGTGTGCTGGGTGCGCGTTCCTCCTCCGTGAATTCGGTCTCGGCCTCTGCCGTTCAACCCATCGTCAACATGCAGGTGAACGTTGAGCCGCTCCCCGGCGAAACCGCAGAGGTCACGCGCCCGCAGGATGGCCACATGAACATCCGCATGGTCCGGCAGGTCATGCGGAACGAACTCGCCAGCGGCAGCATGGACAGCGCAATGCGTCAGCGCTGGGGCGGCCGCCCACTACCGAAAGGATCCTGATATGCCAGCATGGCCCGTCGGCCTGCCGTTCTTCCAGTCCTCGCGCGGCGCGCGCCGCGATGTGGAGCCGGACGTCATCCGCACGCAGATGAGCAAGGGCCCCGCCAAGGTGCGGCGGCGTTCGTCCTCGGCGCCGATGCCGCGCCAGGGACGGTTGTCGCAGATCACCTTGGCGCAGCTCGACGCCTTCGAGACCTTCTTCCGTGAGGAGCTGGGGGAGGGTGTCCTGTCCTTCACTGCCACGGATCCGCTCGACGGGCTTGAGCGCACGTTCCGGTTCGTCGGGGGCTATTCGGTGGAGCCGCGTGGTGTCCGCCGTGAGGTCACTGCCACCTTGGAGATCCTGCCATGACCCATGAGATCAGCACGCGCCTGCGCACGGCGATCTACGCGCAGGAGAGCCCCGAGGTGCTCACCACGATCCTGCGGCTGACCCATCCCGCCCGGGAGGCGCCTGTCTGCCTCGTCAGCAATGGCGAGCCGCTGGTTCACGGCGGAGAGACCTATCACCCGTTCCCCTTCACCCTGACGCTGCCAGAGAGCGAAGAGGGCGTGCTGCCGGTCCTCAAATGGGAGGCGCAGAACGTGACCCGCGAGCTGATCCCGCAGCTGCGCAGCGTCACCGGTGAGATCTACGCGCGGGTGGCCTGGGTGCTGACCTCGACCCCGGATGTGATCGAGCGGGGGCCGTTCGAGGTTCAGATCTACGGCGTCGAGTACAACGCGCTCACCATCAGCGGAACCATGACCCTCGAGCCGGTGCTGGAGGAGCAGTTCGGCTGGCTCACCATGACGCCGGGAAACACCCCGGCGCTGTTCTGAAGGAGAACACCCATGAAAGCTGAATACGCGAAAGAGGCTGCCGCCTACCTGCGTGGCTATGTTCAGCGCCCCGGCCATGATGCCGATCTCGCCGCCGATCTGTGGTTGCAGATCCTGCGGGAAGGGCGCGGCGATGTGCAGGCTGCGCCTGTTGACACGCCTGTCAGTATCGAGCCGCCGCTCGGGCATTTCGTGGAAGTCAGCCGGACATCCGATGGTGGCATGAATATCCGCTTCGTCCCCCAGCTCACGGGCGGGAAAGATGCGGCCACGGCGGAAGGCGCTGCCGAGCAAGAGCCGGAGCAGCCCCATGTCCATGTTTTCGGGAAGTACAGCTGGAAGCCCGCGGACGGCGTCGTGATGAAGCTGTCGGATGGTGCCCACCCGATCGCCTCGGCGCTCATCCGGGAAGGGGCGATGTACCGCCGGTACGGGATGCGCCCGAGGCCCAAGGGCTGCTGAACCCTCACCCCATCCCCACGAAAACGGAAAGCCCACATGTGGACCGACGACTGGATCGGCCTGCCTTACGCGGAGCGGGGGCGGGGGCCGGAGGCGTTCGACTGCCTCGGGCTCTGGTTGGCGCTGCAGCGCGCCCGCTTCGGGCGCGAGATCCCGGACCCTGATTGTACCATGCAGGCGGCGCTGAAGCGCTCGGTGGTCGATGGTCTTCGACCACAGTTTGACCGGGTGGATGCAGCGGAAGAGGGGGACGCTTTGCTGTTCCTGTCTCGCCGGGCGTCCACTCCATCTCGGCTACGCCCTCAATAACCGGGACATGCTCCACATCGAAGCCCACAGCGGAAGTCGCGTGGACTGCTGGCGCGGGATGCGCTGGCTCGGAAAGCTGGAAGGAATTTATCGTGCTCGATGACACTGGTTTGCTCGACGTTGTCGGGCAGAAACACCCGCTGCGCCGGGATGTGGTGCGCCCGAAAATCATCTGTGGTGCCAGCGTTGCGGAAATCGTTCGGGCGATGGACCTCGACACGGAGCGCTTTGGGCTACCAGTGGTGCGCCTCATCCGTGGCACAGAGATGTCGCTCGTGCCCATCAGCATGTGGGGCAAGGTCCGCCCAAAGCTCGGCACGCGCGTTGAAGCGGCTTTTCCCGTGCGCGATCCAGGCTCGTTGGCGCTGCTGGCCTCGGCGGCGCTGCCGTCTGCTGCGACGTGGGCGGCGGGGGCGTTGGGCACGGCTGGCATTATCGGGGCCGCCGGTACTCTCTCATACGCCCTCACGGTGGCTGCCATCACCGTGGTCGGCTCGTTGGTCATCAACAGCCTGATCCCGCCGGCACAGCAGGGCGGAACGCGCGACCCTGAGAACTACGCAATCACCGGCACCGGCAACGCGATCAACAGGCGTGGGGTCTATCCCTATGTGCTTGGTCGTCACCTCATGTTTCCGCCGATGACCGCCACCGGGTTCTCGGAGACGGTGGGCCGGGACATCTATTACCGCGGGCGCATGACCTTTGGCTGGGGGCCGGTCGCGCTGGAGGATCTGCGCATCGGCTCGACGCCGATCTGGGAATACGACGGCGTCGAGCTGGAGTTCCTGAATGTCGACGAGGCGCGGACACTCGCGAACATGCCGCAGCTCGCGGACTTGGTGCGTCCGCGCACCGAAGAGGAGCATGCGCCCCGGAAACTGCTCCACGCTGTGGGTGACCTCTATGAGTTCCAGCCCGCGCAGGCGGCACGGTCGGCGGTGATCGCGGTCGAGCCGACCGCGCTGCGGCACGGCACTGTCTATTCGTTTGTGGTCGAGGTGGCCGAGGCGGGTGTTCCCGGATGGACCACGGTCGCGACCTATACCGACATCACCACAGGGCAGGAGTTCCAGTGCGGACGGCTTTTCCGATGGGGTCGCGCGCCGCTGGCGCGTTCGGATCACCAACAAGCGGCGGCTCTATGAGGAGACCACCACACTGCCGTTCATGCGCCCGGAGTCCGAGGGCATGACGGTCACCCGGGCCTCGGCGACCTATCAGGTTCCGGCTGCCGGGTGGCGGCAGGGCAGTGAGGTCATGCGCCTCTATTCCGATGACGTCGCCGAGGATGCCTATAGCGATGTCCCGCAGGAGAATGATCCGGTCATCAAGTACACCCGCCAGGAAACTGTTTCGGCGGCGGTTGATCTGACGTTTCCGCAGGGTCTCTACAACAGCACGTTCGACGGTGACCTCAGCAGCCACCGGGCGCGCTTCCGCTTCGAGTACCAGCGCACGGAAGGCGGCCTCAACGAGGCGGATTGGGTGGACCTCGGCGAAACCGAATGGTCGGGCAAATACGTCAGCCTGTACCGGGTGACCAAGGAAATCGCGTTCCCGGCGCCGGACGAATACGCCATCCGGATCACCCGCACGAATGGCATCGATCAGGATGTGGGCGACGTCAACAGCGCCACGCTCACTGCGATCCGGTCCATTCGCGACGGCAAGCTGCCGAGTCACGCGGGCATTGCGGAGGTGGCGTTCCGCATCCGGGCCAACGAGCAGCTCAACGGGCGCATCGACAGCCTCAACGCCATCGTGCAGCAGCTGGCGCCGGAGCTGGACAGCAACCTGCAGTGGACTGAGCCGCGCCCGGTGCGGCATCCGGCATGGCTCTACGCGCAGGCGCTGCGGGGTCCGCACCTGCGCCGCCCGGTCACCGATGACCGGATCGATCTCGCCGCGCTGCATGCCTGGGCCACGGAGGAGCCGCATTGGACCTGCGATTACGTGGTGGATACGGCCACGCAGCTGGCCGATGTGCTGGACATCATCTGCGCCGCCGGGCGTGGGCGGCGCACGCTGGCCGATCTGCGCTACAGCGTTGTGCGGGACGGGGCGGCGGGGCCGGTGCGCCAGGTGTTCACCCCGCGCAACTCTTGGGACTACCGTTCCAAGCTGACCTTCCCGCGCGAGATCCATGGCTTCCGCTGCATGGTTCGCTCCGAGCGGCTGGACTGGCAGGAGGATGAGGTGCTGGTGCTGAAGGACGGATACACCCGCCAGACCGCCACCGAGCTGGAGACGCTGCAGCTGCCCGGCACGGTGGTGACCGCCGAGGATGCCGACGAGGGCAACACCTATCGCCTTGGCCGCTATCACCTCGCCACCGCGCTGCACCGCCCGGAGACCCACTCCTTCAAGGCTGACTGGGAAAGCATCCATATCCAACAGGGCGACAAGATCCGGCTGGTGCATGACGTGCCGCTGATCGGCGTGGGCGAGGCGCGCGTCAAGGCGCTGACCGTCGAGAATGATCTCATCATCAGCATCACGCTGGACGACGTGTTCGACTTGGATCAGGCCAGCTTCCGCATGGTGGTGCGCAATGTCAGCGCGGGCATCCATGCATTCGCCGCAACATCGCCGGTGGACCCGCAGGCCCGGGTCTGGACGCCGACCGTCGGCGTGATTGCGGGTGATGTCGCGGTGGGTGATCTGGTTGCCATCGAGGAGACCGAGCAGCGCAGCGCCGACATGCTGGTGATGGCGGTGCGCCCGGATCAGGACGAGACCGCGCTGATCGAGGTGGTGGACGCGGCGCCCCATGTGCTGGACGCGGCCTCTGACATCCCGCCCTATGATCCGGTCATCACCAACCCGCGTCCCCCGGCATCGGACCTGCCGCCCGCGCCGGTGATCACGGCGGCCCGCTCGTCGCAGCTGACCCAGATCGTTCTGCCGGATCTCTCGGTCCGCCCGCGCATTGCCGTGCAGCTCGCGCCCATTGCGTCCCGCGCGGACCTCGACGGGGTCACCGTGCAGCTGCGCTGGCGTGAGGCTGGCGAGGATGAGACGCCCCGGACCTACGGCGAGTCCGTGCCGGCGGGTGAGTATAGCCTGCTGACCGGCGCGCTGGAGGAGGGTGTGCGCTATCTGGTCGAGGCCCGGACCGTTGGCAGGGCTGGGAAGACGCGGGGTTGGTTTGCCGCCCCCATGCAGGTCACGGCGACGACAGCCGCCCCGGCTCCGCCGCCGATTGTTGCCTCCGCCGTGCCGGCCAGCATCCCGGACGCCAATGGCAGCGCCCGTCGCCCGGCTATCCGGTTGTCCCGGGTGGCACCGGCCAACCGCACACTCCGCGTGACGTGGCGGCTGCGGGTGGCCGGGGCGAGCGAGATCGGACAGCGCGGCCTCTTCGCGGAAGCGTCCGAGGGGGAGGTGCTGATTGCGGACGGCATCCTCCCGAATACGGCGTATCAGATCCAGGCGAGCTTCGTCTCCGGCGCCGCCGATCTGCGGAGCTGGGGCGGCTGGATGGACGTCGCAACACCTGACATCCGTCTCACGGTCGATGATCTCGACGAGGATGCCCTTTCGGGGGGCTTCGATTACCCGACTGCACCCGCCAATTTGGCCCTTTCGACTCACCTGCGAGAGGACGGTGCCGCGGTCGTCAACGCCACGTGGGATGCGGCTGATCCGGCAACGGGGTACGAGATCGAAGTCGCCGAAAACGGGGGCGGCTATGTGGGCACCTCATCGACCACGAACGCCTATGCCCTGACGGTGCTGCCCGGGACCAGTCTGCAGATCCGCGTGAGGGCCGTGAATGGCCCCCGGCGTTCTGACTGGGTTGGTCCTGAGGCGATCACCGCTGCCGTCGACACAATCCCGCCCGCGGCTCCAAGTGGGCTCACCGCTGAGGCAGGGTTCGGCACGGTCTGGCTGAGCTGGAACGCGAACACTGAGCCCGACATGGCCTTCTACGAGATCGTGGAAAAGGCCAACGCGAACGCGCCGGCGCCGAACACGACCTCGCCGATCCTGACCAGCACGGCGGCCACCTTCGCGCGCACAGGCCTCAATGACGACGTGACCAAGTATTACTGGGTCCGCGCCGTGGACACGAGCGGCAACCGCTCTTCTTGGTCCAGCATGGCCTCGGCCACCACACCGGCGCCCGCGGGCATCGACACCGAGGACCTGCAGGGCCTTATCGACGAGACCAGTTTCGCGGCGGGCCTTGAGGGCGTCCGCGTGGTTTCCGGGTCGACCCTCCCGACCACCCGCAGCACCTCCGCGATTGTCTTCGGCGGCGACCTCTACCGCTGGAACGGCACAGCCTACGTCAAGTCGGTCCAGGCCGTTGACATCTCCGGGCAGGTGACCGGCGCGCAGATTGCTGACCAGGCGCTCGGCACGGCCAAGTTTGCCAACTCGATCAAGCCCGTCGAAGTCCTCTCGGCCCTCCCCGGAACCCCGCATGTCAAGGGCCGGCAGGTTTTCCTCACGACCAACAACAAGCTTTATCGGAACACGGGGTCTGGTTGGATCGCCTCTGTCGCGGCAGGAGACGTCACGGGCAAACTCACCAACGCACAGATCGAGGCGCTGGAGGCTGCCAAACTTACCGGGCAGATCACCGGAACGCAGATCTCCGATGGCGCCGTTTCCACGCCCAAGCTCGAAGCCAACTCTGTCACGACCGACAAGCTGCTCGTCACTGGTCGCGGATCCGCACTCAACGACGACCCGAATACATCGGACGCAAGCGCTTGGTCCGCCGGGGACATCGTGCATCCGGCTTCCCCTGCAGTCGGCCCGACCGCGTTGAGGAGCACCAAAGCCTATTCGTTTTCGAGACAGTTTCAGGTCGACGAGAGTAAGCAGTACCGCGTGCGCTGTGTTGCGCGACCCTCGTCTAACGCGAACGGCGATTTCTTCCTGCGGCTGTATCACTACGATGCCAATGGGAACCAGATTTCCTACAACACTGTCGCTCACCGCCCTTCCTTCTCTGGCGGCTGGCAGGTCTTCGATGCCATTATCGATGTTCCCGCCGGCACGGTTACAGCCAGCCTCAATGTGATTTTGAACCACGCCGGAACCCAAGGCTACCACGAAGCGCAAGATGTGCGCTGCGAAGAGGCAGTCGACTCGGCTCGTCATGGTCGATGGCGCCGTCATCGCCCGGCACATCAAGACAGGCGAGGTGAAGACGGACCACCTTGACGCCAACTCGGTTGTCGCGGGGAAAATCGGCGCAGGCGCGGTCCGCACCGGCGAACTCGCTGCTGGGGCCGTCACCACATCGAAAATGGCCATTGGGGACTTCACCAACCTCAATACCGACCGTGATTTCTCAGACCCCTCCCTGTGGTCTTTCGTCGGGACGGACAGCTCTGTTTCCTTCTCGAACGCAGCGCCCGAGGTGTGGGGCTCCAAGCGGGTCATGCGTCTGCAGGGGAACGGTCAGAATTTCGCTTGGGGTGCTGGGCCAGTCTTCGAAATCAGCCTGGAAGGGGAAGAGATATTCCTTCAGGGCCGCGCGAAGAATGAAACGGGCGTTGGACATGCAACACTTCACATTGAAGTGTCCAATTCGCCCACATTCGCCACCGGAAAGGTTAGCGTTTGGGGGTCTCCGACCACCATTGGCTTTCCCACGGCCTCCGTCCAGACTAAGTCCGCTGTGTACTCAATTCCCCCAGGGTACGCCTACGCACGTCTCCGCTACTACATCACGGACGGGGCAACCGACGTCAGGATCGGCGGCGTCGTAGTCCGCCGCCGCAACAAGGGCGAGTTGATCGTCGAAGGAACGATCGTTTCTAACCATGTGAAAAGCGACGCCATCGAGACTCGCCACATCGCCTCGGATGCCGTGATCGCCCGTCATATCTTGGCGGGCGAGGTCAAGGCTGACCACCTTGATGCCAACTCTGTTACCTCGGCCAAGATCGAATCTGGCGCTGTGAAGACCGCACAACTGGACGCTGGGGCTGTCACCGCTTCTAAGATGCTCATCGGCGACGTCACCAACTTGGTTACGGACCCCTACTTCTCGGACTTGGACTACTGGACGTTCCCCAGCGGGTATCTGGTCGAAGACTCCATAAGCACGACTTGGAACACGCCGCGCATCCTTCGCTTGACGGGGGACGCCAACCAGTACCTCACCGCTTTCGGGCCTTCTTTCGAAGTCACCCCGGGACAAAAGCTGTTCATGTCCGTGCAGGGCTTCCTCAGCCCTGCCGTGGGCAGCTGCAACATGCACCTGCAGGTATCTGAGAACCCGAATTTCTCCCCTGCTCAGTATTTGAACCCCGGTGAGATCACTTCGGGCAGCATCACAACCTCGTCGGGCATCGTCACTGTTCCTGCGGGCATGCGTTACGCCCGTGTCCGCTTGGAAAAGCGAAACAATGGCGCAACGGTCTGTCGTCTCGGGGCGCCTATCGTCCGCATCGCCGCAAGCGGCGAGCTGATCGTCAACGGCGCCATTCAGGCGAACCACGTTTCAACCAACGAGATCATCACGAACGAAGCCAACATTCGAGACGCGATCATCACCGATGCCAAAATCGCCAACCTTTCAGCGGCGAAAATTGACACGGGCATCATGAACGCGCGCCACGTCGAGGTCACAGAGACCCTGAAGCTCGACGCCACGACGGCGGGTTTCTCCGTGGGCAAGACCTCGGCGGGCGACCTTACGACCCCGGGCATCTATCTGGGCCGTGCGGCCTCGGGCGGCGCGGACGCGTTTGGCCTGCTGGCGGGTGGGGTCAATGCGGCGGGGATGCCCGAGTATCTGGAGGTTTCCAAGTCTCGCGGCACCCGGTTGGTCAACGCGAAATACTATCGCGACCTCTCGGTGCGCGGCGCCACGACCACGGTCACCAACTCGCAAACGATCACCCTGAACCCGGCCTGCCAGTACGTCGAGGTCACGATGATCTCGGGCGGCAACGGCGGTGATGGCGGCCGGAGTGGCAACTACGGACCGTCCCTGGGTGGGCGCGGCGGCCAGACCTCCGTCAGGGTTTTCAGCGGGTCCACGGCAACCGCGGACATTCGCAACGCGCCCCGCCCGGCGGTGCAGTCGGGCGTTGCCCGTAGCCACTTCAACGGCGGCGACGGCTTCAGCAGTGCCTTGGGCACCGGCGGCGCAGGTGGTGAAGGGTACATGAACCAAAGCTTCCAGCCGGTGAACAACCCCGGCGCAAATGCCACTGGCTACGGCGCGGGTGGTGGCGGCGGATCCTCTTGCCCCGCCAAGGATGCCGGCGCCGGAGGCAACGCGGCAGAGGTGACGACCGAGATCATCGATGTGTCCTCGGTGGCCAACGCCAAGCTGCAGATCACCATCGGCACCGCCGGCGCCAAGGGTCTGGGGGAATCTGGTCGTGGTGCCGACGGCGGCAACGGTTCTCCGGGGTGGTGCCGGATCACGCAGTACCTGGGCACGCCGGTGCGCGCCGACGTGGTGCCCATGTCTCCGACCGCTTTCGGCACGGTCTCCAACAAGGGGCCGTTTCCCGACCTCGGCGGCGGGATGTGGGTGATCACCCACACGAACGACGTGACGCTCGGCACCATCAAGGTCAACGACACGGGCAACAATCCGGTCTGCAACAGCGGCGGATCGTTCACGTTCCTCAGCTCCCGGACGCCGACTGTCGTCTCCAACCCGCACAGTGCCCGAACCCTCAACTACCAGTTCTTCAAGATGGGTGATTAATGAAGCTCTACTACGACCCAGCTGATGGCCGGGCGCTCTTTACCCTGGCCGTTCCCGACGACCAGGCGCCTCCGGGCGTCTGGGTCGAGATCGACGACACCCTGCATCCTCTGGACGTCTCGGCGCACTGTGTGGTCGAGGGCATGCTGGTTCCGGTCGAGAACCTCGTGGCGGCCCGCCTCGATGCCGTGACTGCCATCAATGAGGCCGTGGGTGCGAAGCGCCAGAACTTCATCACCGAGATCCCCGGCCAGCAGATGATCTACCAGGCGAAGGAAGCAGAAGCCCGGGCCTATGTGGCTCTCGACCCTGAACCGGCCAACCTCGAGCCTTTCCCGCTGATCAGTGCCGAGATCGGGATCACCGCGCCCACTGCACGGGAGCTGGCGCAGGTCTGGCTCCACATGGGCGACATGTGGCGCGCCACGGCGGCCACGCTGGAGGGCATCCGCCTGACCGCCATAGGGGCGGTCGGGAATGCGGGCAGCACGGCTGAGATCGATCTGGCGGTGGCCACGTGCTTCAGCGCTCTAGAGGCCGCTTGATGGTGCGGGCGCTCATGCTGGAAATGCAGAACCTCGGACCATCGGAGGCCGAATGGGAGATAGAGACATGACGGGCGACCAGTTCCCCAAGACAAGAAGCGGGCGCCTGATCGAGGCCGGGAAGATCATGGGCGCCATCGCCGCCATCGTCGGAGGGTGCAGCCTGATCTGGGGGCTGTTCTTCGGACCCTTGAGGGACATCTACAGCATGGCCTCAGATTTCGTTGACGACTTCCGGCGCCTTGAGGTGACAGTCCAGCAGCTGCAGGCGGATGTGGCCCGCGCCAATGGCGAGGATCGCGTGATCCGGCAGCCGGAAGGGCTGAGCTACATCCAGGAGCCGGTCACGCAGGGCGACAACGTGGTGATGATCCTGGTCGTCTCGCGGACCAGATTGGGGGAGGGGTGCCGCCTGATCGACTGGGTGCCCATCTTCACCGACGAGCTGAACATCCCGACACCTGGCGAGAGGGCGCGGCGCGGCCCGGTCAGTCGCCAGATCGACACCAATACGCAGCGCCTGCGTGTCGAGATGGTGCCGCCGGAGATCCTGCGCCCCGGGCGCATCGTCGTCTACCTCACGCTGACCTATCGCTGCCCCGGTTCTGACGGGGATGGGCCCCTGGAGGACCGCACCGAAGGCCTCCCGTACCGGCTGCTTCCGGCCAGCTGACCCACCCGGACATTTCATCCACCACGCCCCGCCTGCGGGGCCTTTACGCATGGGAGATCGTCATGCCAATCAACCCCGCTGTCCGCTACCTGCAGCTCGGCCTGAAATCGCTCGGCTACGATCCGGGGCCTGCCGATGGCTGGTATGGCCGCCGGACGGACGCAGCCGCCACGGCCCTCTACCGTGCCGGGCCGACCCGAAGCAGCGAATGGGCGCTGAAAATGCTGCGCACGGGCCTGATCGGGCTGGGCTACCTCAACGCCGCGCCCGAGGGCGGTTTTGACGCAATGGCCCAGACGGCCCTCGGGCAGGTGGTGGACCATGACGGCGCGCCGGCGGCGAGCTGGGCGCGGTCGGGCGAGATCCTGTCGCCGGGCAAGCCCGCGCTGGCGGTGCCGCATTCCAATGTCCTGCGCCAGGGCTCGGCTGGCACCGCCATCGACACCCTGATGATGCACTGCGGCGCGCTGCCGGGCGACTGGCACCTTGGCAAGAGCAATGGCGAGATCGTCGCCGCGATCCACCGGATGCACACCCTGCCGGTGTCGCAGGGCGGGCGAGGGTGGTCGGACACCGGCTACCACGAGATCATCTGTCCGGACGGCGAGCGCCGCGCGGCCCGTCCGCTCGACCGCTACGGTGCAGGCGCCATCGGCTACAACCGCGGCGTCAAGCACATCCTCATGATCGAGCGCCGGACCATCGACCGGACCTATCAGCCCGAGGATCTCTACTACCCCGAGCAGCTGGCCTCGATGCGCGAGGCCGTGGCCGAGTTCGGGGACCGGACGCAGTTCAAGAGGCTGCTGGGCCACCGCGAGGTCGCCGCCAAGCTCTGTCCCGGATTCGACGTGATCGACCGCGACTGGACCGATCGGGCTGTCGCCTGATCGCTACCCCCGGCGCGCCCTAGTGCGCCCATACTCCGCGGCTGTCTGCCGCTCTTCCCTGAAAGGATACAGCCATGGAATGGCTCACCACATTGCTCGCGATGCCCGAGCTTCAAACGGCCTTGATCTCCCTCTTCGGCATCCTTCTCACGATCTTCTTCAAGCGCGCCGCTGGCGCTCTCCAAGCGGCCACGGGCATCGCGATTGATGAGAAGCACCTGAGGGCGCTGCACTCGGCCATCCAGTCGGGCGTCGAGGCGGCTCTTGCCGAGGGGCCGGAGGCCGGGCTGGACATGATCAAGGCCCACGCGATCTACCACGCACAGCAGTCGGTGCCCGATGCCATCGAGGCGCTGGTGCCCGGCGACGGCGTGCTCGACCGGATCGCGGTCCGCTACTACCGTGAGGCCATGGCCCGCGTTGGTGTGGCTGTCCCGGCGTGATCGGATCCCCGCCCGGGAGGGCGGGGGTATTGCTAGCTTCTTCGCCGGTCGACGCGCCGGGCGGAGAACGGTAGTTCGCGGCGCCCCGGACGAACTGCGGAGATTCGCAAATACAGACGTGCCTCCGTATGTATCGAGCCTCTGCCGCCTCGTTGGGTCAGTGGTAGCACGGCGGCGGCGCAAATGATCTCTTGTGGAAAATGCTGGTACCAGTATTTAATTCCCTTCGAAATTCTAAGATTCGGACGAATAAGTATTGTCTCTAGTTGTTGATCTCAAAGCGCGCGTCTTCGGCGAGGACGATAAAGCCTACCGTATCTTTCCAGGAGTTCGATATCGCCACTACGATATCATGAGCAAGCTAGGAGTGGTTTTCTTAGACTATCCAGGGCTACCACTAAGCTCCGGCGGGCACTATGGGCGCACTGATGAAGTAAAGGAAGCTATTGTACGAGGTGAGCGGTACGCTGACGTGGCGTATCGAAAATCTGACCGTGTCGCCGAAATGATGGCAGATGTTGCCTCACAGGACTTATCAAATACTAGATGGTCTCGCCGTAGAGAGCAGGCGCTCAGTTGGATCAACGGCCTTTATCATGAGATCGCGGCTGGCGATCTCGTCGTTCTGCCCGGGCCAATAGGCTACAGAGACGACGAGGCGCGTCCAACCTTGGTCGGAGAAGTGATCTCGGGTACGGAGCGGTGGAAGGAAGGCCCTGGAGCGTACGCCAACGCGGGCCTCTTGGTTCGTCGCGTTCGGTGGCTCGCTGAGATTGATGAACGTGACCTGGATCATCGGACCTATCGTTCTCTTCGCACTCAGAATGCACTGATCAGCATGCGGGCAGAACTCCTCAGACCAGTTCTGGGAGCCGCGTATCAGAATGTAATTGTGAATGGCGATTTCTTGGCCAGGTTCCAAACTACTGGTGCTGAGTTCAATGCGCGCGAGTCCTACCACTTCCAAGCCTTTGTTCTGGCCGTAGTCGAAGCGTATTCGCGTCGGTCAGAAGCAGATGTGACGAGGCAGCTGGATGACTCGATCTACGCAATGGCAGCGGTACCGTGAAGCGAGGGGAGCGAGACATCCCCGAACAAGACTTCAGCATTCACTCTCCTGGCTACACGACGCTGAAAGGCTCCGCGATCGTGTTTGTTGTTTCGGCGCTGTTCGCACTGGCCTTGGAGGCCCAAGCTGAGCCGATCGACTCTAACGGTGCGGTCCAGGTGCGGTTGGAAAATTCAGATTCTGCACGGTACGATCCCTGCGAGGTCGATGGCATCGACGATGCGACACGTGAAACTTTGCGTGCAATGGGCTACAATCGGTGGCAGGAGGCATGTCGCGCGGCTCAAGCCGCGAACGAAGACGAAGGCTTCTCGCCGCGAGCGACTGTGAAAAGGTGATCTAAGGTCAGTGGGCTTGAGATGAGCTATCTTAGGGACTGGTTGAGAGCTGAAACAACGTCCCGGGGCTGGATGGTCGCCGGAGCCGTAGCTGTGATCGTTGTGAATACCCTGATATCGGGCGGGATGTGGTACCTTCAGGTGAAGGTAGATGACGATCGAGCTGTGACTGAGCTTGTCCAGAAACGGAGCGAGGAGATTCGTCTGGCAGCATTGGATTTTCAGACTTTCGCGGCGGCGTATGCTGCCGCCGTGGTGGATGGAGCCGATGACATTCCGCAAGCTAGGGCGCGGCTTTTGGAGAATGTCATGCGTCAATACTCAACTATCGACATGATTGAGAGCCTTTTGCCAGCTGCGGCACGAGAGCCCGTTGTCGACTACAAGTCGGCGCTATCCGAGTTCTCTTCGGTGATCACGGACACGGATGACGTTCTTCGTATGCGGCCCTTCTGGGAAGGGGCTGCTCAAGTACTTACCGCCCGCGACGCCGTGATCGGCGTGCTTGGATAGCAGCCTAACCGCCGAAACCTGCCGCGTAAGCTGATACACTCACGCATCATCTTCTCAGCCTGCGGGCATCAGGAGGCCGGCTGATCAATGATGAATACCGCCTAAGCGTTCGGCTTGGCTCGTCAATATTAGGCGAGCCCCTTAGTAGGGCCCTTACTGACTGGCGTCGACTCGCCCGTCCCGCCGTATGGTTTCAGGGCGCCGTGGATCTGCGATGCCTTGAGGCCGAGGGTGCACATGATCTCAGGGCCTGATCCGCCATCTCTGTGTAGGAGCGGCTCGAAGAGCAGGGGAACAAGGCCCCTGACGGGCTGCCAGCAAAGCGGGACGCCTGACCGAACATGGATCAATAGGAGAGCCATGATGCCGTCTACGGGCGTCATGGTATAATTGGACCTCAAAGTGTTCATAGCATGCACCATCGCCGAGATTCGCCCGAGCGAAGGCGTGCGGCGAAAAACCCTGTTGACCGATTGCCATGACGCTGTTGATCTGGTGTCGCGCATAAGTAGGCGCGCGGGCGTGACTCACGAGGAGCTGGCAGTGATGCCGGGGTTGAAGCCTAGTCTGTCGGCACGCACCGGCTAACAGAAATTGTGGAACGCAGAAGAGGTGTCAGATACTGGCGCTCAATGGCTTTGAAGGGTAAGGTGTGGATTTAAAAGAGTTTATTGTTGATGCAATTTCCTCAATCTCGGAAGCTGTTAAGGTTTCTGATGCCGCGATCAGCGATCTTGGTGGATTGGTGAATCCCGGTGGACACATTCAGGGGGTCACGGGAACGACCTCGGGTCGGTTTGTGGCTCCGAGGACCACCTTAGATTTTGATATTGCAGTAAGTGCATCCAAAGAAGGCAGTGCCGGCGGATCTGCGAAGGCAAAGATATTTGTCGTGGAGGCATCGGTTGGTGGCGACGCGAAATTGAGGAGCGAGACTGTATCCCGGCTCACGTTTTCGATTGATGTCGTTTTGCCGCACGATCCGATGCAAGCTGACCGAATTGGTGCCGTGAAGGCAAAATAGAACCAGTAGCCCTCGTTGCGGTACAGCTTCGAGCCGAATGCAGCAAGGTGAGCGACGGTGCCTATTGTAGGTGTCCCAAGCGAGTGCGCGGCCCGGACCCTTCCTACAAGAGAGGAAAGAATTTGGAACGCGAAACCTACATCGATCTCTTCAAGCATATGAATGAGAAAGCTGTCGACACATCGAACCTATTCCTACGAAGCGCGATCCTGATCAACGGGGGTGCCGCAGTCGCGGTACTCGGTTTTGTGGCCGCAATTGCCAAGGCTGACCAAGCTTTCACAGAGACCATCGTTGGTGTTGCGGGCGCCATATCCTATTTCGCACTGGGCGCGGCTGCTGGGGTAATCTGTATCGCCATCGCTTACCTCACACACTATGCCACCTTGGCAACCCTGGACCAAACGGGTGGTGCTCGTAAGGAGGTCTTTGGAAACATCAAGCGGTTCGTGCACGTCTGTGCCATACTGGTTGCCACCGCCTCGGTGGCATTCTTTCTACTGGGCGTGCTTGAGGTGAAATCCGCCATCCTGATTGGGCTCGTCTGAGAGCGGAGGAGAGCCTATGCGCGCCTTGATCACCATCATCTGTCTCGCACTGCCGGTCCAGGCGATCGCTCAGTCCCTCCATGTCCGGGACGCTGACACTATCGTCGTGGACGGGACCCCGGTGCGACTGAATGGCGTGGACGCGCCCGAGCTCAAGACCAGAGCGGGCCGCGATGCAAAGCGCTGGATGGTCAACTATCTACGGGGCCGGTCGATCACCTGTGATCTGAACGGTGACCGCACCTATGACCGCTGGGTCGGCGTCTGCTATGCTGACGGCCAGGACATTGGCGCGGCGGTTATCGCTGCGGGTCATGCCTTGGACTGCAGGCGGCATTCTGGAGGCCGCTATCGCCACCTTGAGACGCCTGCGGCCAAGTCGCGGATCCGGAGGGCGCGCTACTGCGGTTGACCGGCGGCGGGTTTGGTGTCCACTGACCGACCCAATTGCTAGCGATCTGGCTTGATCGGATCCCGGCCCGTGAGGGCGGGGCCATTGCTGGTTTCTTCGCCGGCGACACGGGCGGAGAGCCGACCTTCGCTGCGCTGGCGACGAAGGTCCCTTTGCATCTGGGGAGTTGCCCTCCGGTCGCACTGGACGCGACGCAAGCGAAGCGCACCCACGGTACAAGCCGATACTGAGCAATCAAACCAGATGCGTCTGGCAACCCAGCCAAAGCAGTGCAGCCAGTATTTGGTTTTCGAACACTGTGCGAAGGCTTGTTTTATGTGGAGAAATGCCTTATATAGGAATGAGCCAGAAAGGCTTTGCCGCAGTGCGCGGCGCAGTTCTCATGACATCTATGCGTATGTTGAGGATCTTGGATACCCAGGATCGAGTCGTATTCCGGCCTCCAGACGTGCGTCACACGAATACCGTGCGAGAGCGCGCGTGGACGTCGTTTGATGATCTGTCACGACATCACAAAGCGACGCGGCGCTTTCTCCGCGGGAGGATTTCAGATGACCACTCCCGAATGGCTCAAGCCGAGTGTCTATGGTGCCCTGCTTGGCGCCGCAGCCCTCGCCGTTGTCGGTTTTTCCTGGGGTGGCTGGGTGACTGGCGGCACAGCACAGGACAGGGCCAAGGACCTGTCCCATGAAACCCTGACCACTGCGATGGTGCCGGTCTGTCTCGAAATGGCGCGCAGCGATCCACAACGCTTGGCCAAGCTCGAGACCATCCGCGCCGCGTCGCGCTACCAAAAGCGCGACGCGCTTGTGGATGCAGGCTGGGCCACCGTACCCGGCGCTGATGGGCCTGATCGCGATATCGCGCAGGCTTGCCTCGCCGCCATTGATTTGGACGCGCCCATTCCCAGCGAGGTCGATGAGGGATGAGGCGCGGCTTGGACCGTGTGTCTTGGCGGACGGTCGCCGTCGTCTTTCTGGCGGGCCTTGAATTTTCACAGGATGGCAGCGGCCCGGCTCCGGCACGTGCAATGGCCCACAACTACGGCTGGATCTGAAGGCCGGGCTTGTAGCTGACAGAGGGCCCTTGCGCTTCCTGCCGATGGCCATGGCATAGGCCAGGCGTACAGGACGAGCCGGGTCTGCCCAGTATGAGCGATACGGCTTGTATCGCGATCAGTCCGCCCGAGGGAGCAGACCGCCCGAGGGAGCAGATCTCGACGGAGCCGGGAGGCGATGGTGCGGCAACATAGGGGCTACCTCGAACAATGGAGTTTGCGCACTTGAGTAATGACCAACGCCCGAGACCGGCTAGACACTGACAGGCACAGACTGCGGATGCATATCGGCTGCCGCATCAGTCACACCTTGACCCAGCCGACCCCGATGATCGCGATCCTGAATGTTCATTACTCGCGTTTCGGCGACCTCGAACGGGCGGATTACCTTGTGACCGAACCAAGCGTGCCATTGGAAAGCTACCGTGACGGGTTCGGAAACTGGTGTACGCGGCTGGTGGCTCCCGCAGGCGAGTTCACGTTGACGACTGATGGTATCTTTCGCGACGGGGGTCTCCAAGACCCCCACCAGCCGGATGCCGGGCAACTTGCGGTGCAGGACCTGCCCTTCGAGACGCTCGTCTTTTTATTGGGCAGCCGGTATTGCGATACAGACCTATTGTCGGAAAGGGCGTGGGCGCTGTTTGAAAATACTGCGCCCGGATGGGCGCGCGTGCAGGCGATCTGCGACTACGTCCACAACACTATCACCTTCGACTACATGCGGGCCGATTCCACCCGAACGGCGGCCCAGACACTTGCGGGCGGCTACGGTGTATGTCGCGACTTCACCCATCTGGCCATTGCCTTTTCTCGGTGCATGAACATCCCGGCGCGTTACTGCACCGGATACATAAGCGAGATCGGCGAGCCTTTGCCCCATGCGGACGATGATTTCGCAGCTTGGATGGAGGTGTTTCTCGACGGCCAGTGGTGGGTTTTTGATCCGCGCAACAACAAGCGCCGCATCGGACGTATTCTTGTCGCGCGCGGGCGCGACGCTGCCGACGTGCCTCTTACGCAGATCTTTGGGCCAGGGACGTTGTCGGGTTTCGAGGTCTGGACCCGCGACATTCGCAAAAAGCGTGGGGGCAACCGGGCGTGAGGACCAGAAGACAGGCCGGGGCGGCACGGGTGCAATATACGCCACACGACGCCCCCTTCGAGACCCTTCACAACAGGCAATAGTCTGTCCAATGGGACAGGCGCGTGACGCGCGTGTCTTCTCAGAAATCAAGGAGTGTTTCCATGACTCGACCGACCACCCCGTTCTTCGTCTTTGACAACCCCTTCGATCTTCCCGGCTTCGGTGAAAGCGTCGGCACTGGCGGTTTCCAGCCTGTCGCTTTTCTCGATCATATGCTGGCCGACCCGATGATCCGCCTCGTCATGATGGCGGACGGCGTTTCGGAAATCGAGATCAAGCACCTCTACCGACCCTGCGCGACCCAAAGGCTGCAGACCATCCCGCAATGCGTGCCGGTTCCAAATGGGCCCGGCCCCCGTCCGGGAAGTCCGCGTCCGGGGATCGGCGAATGAGTAACGTCTTGGACGTGCCACAGAAGCATGCGACCTCGCGCGCAAAGGCGGATGTTGCAGCTGATCGCGCCTGTCTGCGCTGCCGCAAGCCATTTCCCAGCGCCGGCTTTGGCGAGCGTATCTGCCCGCGCTGTAAGGGATCGAAAGCCTGGCGCGGCGCGGCGCCAGAAGGCGTCTCGACAGGGCGCCGCCGTGGCGGTCAGTCTTCATAGCCCGCCCATGACTCGCCTGTCGATCACCCACAAGACGCGCTACTCATTTCGCCGTGACATCGCCTTGGGTCCGCATCAATTGATGTTGCGCCCGCGTGAGAACCGCGATCTGAGCCTCGTATCTTTCGACCTCGAAGTCTGGCCGACACCCGTCCTTCGTTGGTCGCAAGATGTGGCAGGCAATGCTGTTGTCTCTGCGCTTTTCCCGGCACCTGCGCGGGAACTCGACATCACGGCCCGCATGGTGGTCGACCTGCACGCGCCCGCCTGGCCGGTTTTCCCGATCACGGCCTCAGCTTCACAGTTTCCCTTTACCTATTCCCTGGACGAACTGACGGACCTCGGGACGCTCGCTCAGCCTCAGTATTTTGACCAGGCAAAGCGCCTGATCGGCTGGGTCGAGTCCCTGATCGCGTCGCGGCCCATCGATACGCTGGCGCTGCTGAAGGACATCAGCAAAGCCATCACCGCGCAGACCTACTATCAAGGTCATGCCACAGAGGGCACGCAGGGGCCGCTCGCAACCCTAGACCGGGGATGGGGGACCTGCAGGGATTTCGCCGTGCTCTTTGCGGAGGCGGTCCGCACTCTGGGTTTCGGCGCACGGTTGGTTTCGGGCGATCTGTACAACCCTTCCGGCGAGAGTGTTGGCATAGCCGATGCAGGCGCCACCTATGCCTGGGTCGAAGTCTTTGTCCCCGGCGCGGGATGGATAGCCTTTGACCCAACGAACAGATCTGTCGGCCCTGCCAACCTGATCGCGGTGGCGGTGGCGCGCAACATCCATCAGATTTCGCCGGTATCGGGCAGCTTTCACGGGACAAATACGGATTTCCTTGGACTCGACGTCACCGTCAATGTGCGCAGGGATGCGGGCAGCTCGACAGAGAACCTGCGCCACGGAAGCGTCCTGCTTCAGGGTCGCATTTCGCCAGAGGCCTGAGGCATATCTTTCTTTGTTTACCCCAAAGCGACCTTGCGCTTTGCACGCAGACACCCCATGTATTTACGGCTAACGTTTCTTCTCTTCGAATGCTGTCGCCGCTGACCCCGGTTCCGGTTGATCGACTTGGATCGACTTTGCCGGGCTGCCGCGATCCTGCGGGCAGCATTTCAATAGGAGACCACGGATATGGCCAATGGCACCGTGAAATGGTTCAACAACACCAAGGGCTTCGGATTCATTCAGCCGGAACAGGGCAGCAAGGACATCTTCCTGCACATTTCTGCTGTCGAGCGGGCCGGCATCAGTCGCCTCGATGACGGCCAGGCCGTGACGTTCGACATCGAGTCCGGCCGTGACGGTCGTGAATCCGCTACCAATCTGGCGCTCGCATGAAGCCAACGCTGGAAGACCTGCTTGCAGGAGTTCCGGCTCAGGAAGGGAACGGTGGGAAGCCTCTGGCGCCCAGCGTTTCCGCCTCCAAAGCAAAGACTGCTGAGCCGGTCACACAGATCGAAAAGACGACCGCGAACGCCAAGCGCGTTCTCGACGAAGAGGCCAAAGCGCACGCTGACAAGACGGCTCAACTCAAAGCTGCCCGAGAAGCGCGCGACGGCACCGGCCAGAACTGAGAGCGTCGGCCCCACAGGCTGTGCGACGATCCTGACCCGTACAGCATTTTCCAAATGTCCCCGTGCGGGCAACCTGCATCGACATGAGGAGATACAAATGGGTTATTCCGTTCCGAAGAAGCAACTGGACCTCAAGGAATTTCTGAGCACACCTGCCAAGAAACGTCCGTTTTCCCGGAATTTCGGTAGCATAAAACCCCAGGCTCAGGCTTCAAAAACCGATACGCCGCCGGTGACAAAACCCGACGACACAACGGACTGACAGTCCGGATTTCATGATCCCCGGTCAATCCGGCCCATGAGGCTGGATGCTGTCCGCATAATATTCAACAGTCCCCTCACGAAAGAGCCACGCGCCGGTCGTCAGAACTTGGCGGCGGTCAGGGGATTGCGCAAACCACAAAGGCACAATTGCACATGATGGAAATTCAATGGGGCGCCCCTGTCGCCCTTCACCAGCCCCAGAACGGCACAATCGAACAGTTCAGCACTATCGAAAAGGTGCGATATTGGCTGCGGCGGAAATGGCCGGTCACGGATGCGGCGCGACAGACAGCACTGACAAGAATTGATGAAGCGATGGACTGCATGAGACCCGTAGAGGACGCTCGACATGCGTTCCTTGTCGCAGCCCTCTCTGCCGGTTTTGTCCTCACACGCGGGGCTTGAGGTTACTTTGAGGGCCTTTGAGGCGCACTTCCGCTCTCAAGACACACTGACCTTTCACGTTATACAAATTTTGTTTCTGCGCCGTGGCTCGCTCAAACGCGCAGCAATGGCTGGGACCGGCCATCCGCTGTGCCTGGCACGAATGTCGGCTCTGGGCCGCTTGTTACGTGCCCGGCGGTCGGGACGGTGAAGGGCCATGGACGACGCAGGCAATACGTCCTAGCGTCAACTCGCTGGTCCATGTTGGTGGATTATCCGGTCTTGTTCCTCGATTGGGCGATCATGCTTTTACCCGTGCTGATTCTGGCCCGTCACTCGTGACGCGTTGGTTCAACGGGACCATCAGCATCCACCGTAATTCTTATTGCCGCTGGCGGTGATTGTGTATGTACCGCCTCGCGGTCCGACATAGCATCGCGAGCTACTAGATGGGCGCGGGGCGCGGTACGATGAAGCGCGCGTTGCGGTCGCTATCGCCCTCTGCTTCAACGCGAGTTTGTTGATTTGGACGCCCCATTCGCACGCCAGGCCATCACCATCGCGGTCCAGTCCAGCGGGGTCTCTTGTCGGACCTCCATTGGATAAGAAGTAGGCCTGCGCAGCAGCAGCGGAACTGAAATCGCTACAATCACGGTCCGACGACGGTTGTGCCGTCGCTTCTCTCGCATACAGGCTCTTACCGTATGCTGAACTTGTCCTTCGGCCAAGATAGTCGGTTCCGCTGACGGTCTGACCCCTGGTGCCCAACTCAGCCTCGATCAACGCTAACTCTCGCGGATCGGATACCGTGTAGTGCTTCGACCACAAGAGAGAGCTACTCATGGACTTGAAGCTGGTCGAAGTGACGGTCGGGGCGCATCCTACGACTACACCTAAAAGGACCAGAGCAAAGTAGCTGCGCATATTGAACCTCTCCAAAAAAGATACCTGAATCGATATTCCCCAAGTGGACTACCGCTTGATGGCAAACGTCAGCTGACTCTGGGCGGCGATCAAGAGCTTTTTTCCGTGTATCGTGCTGGCGGTCACGTAAGCGCACGGAGTTTGGCGGAACGGGTCTTTACTTACTCCTTCGCTACTGGCGCAAGTTCACTTTTGAATGACCTTAATCTCATGCTGCATCGCAGAATCTCTGGCCTAGATGAAAGTCTGCTCTGGGCCGTGAAGCGGCGTGCAGGACGTGCTCCTATGTTCTGGGGGCTTGATGGCGGAGCCGCTGGGGCGGTGATATGCCCGTGCCATGCACATGCTCTGGCTCAAATGCTCCTGCTGCGGCGCGGAGGCCGATGTCCCGGCCCCTGACGATGTTCTGTCGCTGTCCCGTGCCGAGATACTGGCGCGGGCGCGGTGTCGTCGCTGTCGAGGCGGGCCGGCTGTGGATATGCGCCGGTACTGGTCGCCGCAGGTCAATGCGCTGGAGAGCGCGCGCGAGTCCGGGAAGGGGCTGGGCTGGGGTGGGTGAGGGGCTTCCTGTCCCACGGTCTGGCGGGGCGATGGTGTGCTTCCGGATCGGCTGGGGCCTCGGCGCCGGTCATCGCGACTACCGCGGGCGATGCTGGCTCCACATCGGCACATTGTTGGTCTTTTTTTGTTTCCACCCGACCCGTAACCTACTGACAACACGTTGGCGAATTGCCCCATGTTTCCGGGCAACCCCTTGATATAGCCCGCTTGGGCAAATCCTCTCGGGTGCGCCATTACCCCCGACAATCGATTATGCCGGATCCGCGCGCCTTCAACCCGGTGCGGGTGTGGCTTGGGCTGTGTGCCCCGGGGCCGGCCCGGGCGGTCCTGCATGCCGCATCCACCGGCAGTGGCGGCAAGGCTCAGGGATGCGGGTCGGCAGGCGCGCCAGATCGTCGGGCAGGGACGGATGAGACGGCATAGGGCCAGCGCCCCCATCGGATCATGGTCCGGGGTCCGGGCCTCTGGTGGTCAAGGCAGGCGCCGCCCCAATCTGGCGGCGAGGTCCGCGTTCCCCGGCCTCAGCCGGACCCCAGCGACAGCAGCGCGCGGCGGAACTCGGGTTCGCTCAGCACCACTTCTCCCGCGCCAAGCGCCTTGGCGTGACGCAGGGCGTGGGCGGTCAGGGCCTGTGCCGTCTCGATGGCGCGGGGCACGGGAAGGCCGCGCCCAATGCCCGCGACCAGCAGCCCGGCAAAGAGATCGCCGGTGCCGGGCAGGGCGATCGGCAGGCGTTCGGTCGGGTGTCGGCTGGGGCCTTCAGGTCCCAGAAGCACGGTTTCGAGCATGCCTTGGCGGGTGTCGCCCAGCACGCAGCCGGTGGCGATCAGATGGGCCGCGGGGGCGATGTGAAGCGTCGCGCGCGCCGCCTGAAGATCGGCCAGCCCGCGGATCGGCAGCCCGGTCAGCCAGGCCAGCTCGAAGGGGTTCGGCGTGGCGATGTCGGCCATCGGCAGCAGCCGGTCGCGCATCACGCCGGCGATGGCCTCGGGGACGTAGAGACCCGGCCCCTCGTCGCCCAACACCGGGTCGCAGACATAGCGCAGGCGCGGGTTCGCGGCCTTCGCCTCGGCCACGAAATCCGCCACCATCTGGGCCACGTCGAGCGACCCGATATAGCCCGTGAGGATGTAATCCGCGCGCTCGGGCAGGCCGCGTTCGCGGGCGCCCTGCAGCAGGTCGGAAAAGAACTCGGGTGGCAGGGCGCGACCGCGCAGGGTCGGGTAGTCGGGGGTGTTCGAGAAGACGACGGTGGGGATCGCCGCCACCTCCAGCCCCGCCGCCTGCATCGGGAAAAGCGCCGCGGAATTGCCCACATGGCCAAGCACCACCTGGCTCTGGATCGAGATCACGAAGGGGGGCGGGGTCATGCCGTGCCGTCCAGTCTTGCGCTCCAGTCCTCGACCCGGCGGCTGTCCAGCCTGCGGACCGCATATTTGCGCCAGCCCTCGGCCAGCACGTCAAGCGCGGCGATGCCTTCGAGTTCGCCGAGGTTCATCCGGTCGACGTAAAGCGCATGCCAGAGCCGCCGCAGGGTCCAGTCCGGTGCCAGCCGGTCGATCAGCTCCAGCCGGTCGCCGGGGGCGACGGTGCCGGGCCGGAGCACGCGGTAATACCACCCGGTGCGCCCGGTCGCCTGCACCCGCCGCGCCATGTCGGGCAGGCCGAAGCGGTGGTTGAGCTTCCAGCAGGGTTGCCGCCCCTGCGAGACCTGCACCAGCGCGCTGCCCAGCCGGAAGGTATCGCCCACGGCAACCTCGGCTTCGGTGAGCCCGGCGGTCGCGATATTCTCGCCGAACCCGCCGGGGGCGGCCAGCGGCGGCAGCGCGCCAAGATCCGCGCGCCACTCGGCGTAATGGTCCTGCGGGTAGTGGTGCACGGCCTTCTCGATGCCGCCATGCACCCGCCGGTCGGCCTGCTCGTCGCCCTCGAAACCCTCGGGACCCAGCGCCAGCGGGCGGGCCACGCGGGTCTTGACGATGCCGCTGCGGGCCTCGCTGCCGGCAAGCGGGGCGACCGGGCCGGTCAGCAGGGTGATCGGAAAGACTGTCATCGGAGCCTCTTGCGTTTTTCCCCTCCTTGGCAAATCACTGGCCTATCTGGAAGTGCCAGTATGAAAGAGTTGGATAGGCCGGTTCTGGATATGCGTGAACCACTTGCCCTCGAGATAGAGCCGGGCCACGGCGGCCCGCTGTTCCTTGCCATTGCCGAGGCGATCACCCGCGACATCACCCGGGGGCGGCTGCGGCCCGGGGCGCGGTTGCCCGGCACGCGGGCTCTGGCCCGCGCGCTGGGGGTGCATCGCAACACGGTGGATGCGGCCTACCAGGAGCTGCTGACCCAGGGCTGGCTGCGGGCCGAACCGGCGCGGGGCACCTTTGTCGCGCAGGATCTGCCGCAGGGGATGCTGGCGCGCAGGCCCGCGCCCGCGCCGGTGGACCCGGTGGCGCCGCGCGCGGCGCTGGCCTTCACCGATGGCGCGCCCGACCCCAAGCTGGTGCCCGACAAGGCACTGGCCCGGGCCTTTCGCCGGGCGCTCTTGTCGCCCGCCTTTCGCGCCGGGGCGGATTACGGCGATGCGCGCGGCACGGTGTCGCTGCGCGAGGCACTGGCAGGCTATCTTGCTTCGGACCGGGGCGTGGTGGCGGATCCGTCGCGGTTGCTGATCGCGCGGGGCAGCCAGATGGCGCTGTTCCTGGCCGTGCGCGCGGCGCTGTCCCCGGGCGAGGTCATCGCGGTCGAAGAACCGGGCTATCCGCTGGCATGGGACGCCTTTCGCGCGGCGGGGGCCGAGGTGCGCGGCGTGCCGGTGGATGGCGGCGGCCTCAGGATCGACGCGCTGGAGGCGGCGCTGGCCCGCGACCCGCGCATCCGGGCGGTCTGTGTCACGCCGCATCACCAGTACCCGACGACCGTGACCATGGGTGCGGCGCGGCGGTTGCAGCTGCTGGAGCTGGCGCAGCGCCACGGGCTGACGCTGATCGAGGACGATTACGACCACGAATACCGCTTCGAGGGCCGCCCGGTGCTGCCGCTGGCCGCCCGTGCGCCCGAGGGGCTGCCGCTGATCTACGTGGGCTCGCTGTCCAAGCTGCTCTCGCCCGGCATCCGGCTGGGCTATGCGCTGGCGCCGGAGCCCTTGTTGACCCGCATGGTCGAGGCGCGGGCCGCCATCGACCGGCAGGGCGACGCGCCGATGGAGGCGGCGCTGGCGGAACTGATCCGGGAGGGCGATCTGGGGCGTCACGCCCGCAAGGCGCGGCGGGTCTACCGGGCGCGGCGGGATCTGCTGGCGGGGCTGCTGGGGGAGCATCTGGCGGGGCACGTCACCTTTGACCTGCCCGCCGGGGGCCTCGCGCTGTGGCTGCGCTGCGAGGCGGTGTCGGCCGAGGCCTGGGCCGAAGCCGCCGGGCGGGCCGGGCTGGCGCTGCTGCCCGGCAGGCGCTTCGCGCTGGATGGCCCGGCGCCGCAGGCCTTCCGTCTGGGCTATGCGGCGCTGGACGAGGGGCAGATCGCCCGGGCGGTGGAGATCCTCGCCCGAAGCGTTCCGGCCTGACCTATTCCGCCGCCACCCGGGGCCGGGCCTCTGCGGGGGCGATGTGCATCCCCAGCCGGGCCAGAAGGTCCTGATCCTTCCAGGCCGCCGGGTTGCCGGTGGTCAGCAGCTGGTCGCCCACGAAGATCGAGTTCGCCCCGGCGAGGAAGCACAGCGCCTGCACCTCGTCGCTCATGCCGGTGCGTCCGGCGGACAGGCGCACGACCGAGGCCGGCATCAGGATGCGGGCCAGCGCCACCAGCCGCACCAGAGCGAAGGGATCGACCGCCTGCGCACGCGCCTGCACCGGCACGCCCTCGATCTCGTTCCACAGGTTCACCGGCACGCTGTCGGGATGCGCGGGCAGGGTGGCCAGCGTCACCAGCATGGCGATGCGGTCCTCTTCTGTCTCGCCCATGCCGAGGATACCGCCGCAGCAGACCTTGATGCCGCCCTTGCGGACCTGTTCGACGGTGTCGAGGCGGTCCTCCATCGTGCGGGTGCTGGCGATCTGGGCGTAATATTCGGGCGAGGTGTCGATATTGTGGTTGTAGAAATCCAGGCCCGCCGCCTTCAGCCGCGCGACCTGTCCGGGTGAAAGCATGCCCAGCGTCATGCAGGTTTCCAGCCCCAGATCCGCCACGCCCCGCACCATGTCGCAGAGCTTGTCCATGTCGCGGTCCTTGGGGCTGCGCCGGGCGGCCCCCATGCAGAAGCGTTGCGCGCCGGAGGCCTTGGCGCGTCTGGCGGCGGCCAGAACCGCGTCGGTCTCCATCAGCTTGGTCGCCTTCACCCCGGTGTCGTGAAAGGCCGATTGCGAGCAATAGCCGCAATCCTCGGGACAGCCGCCGGTCTTGATGCTGAGCAGGCTGGCGGTCTCGATCGCATTGGGGTCGAAATGCTTGCGGTGCAGGGTCTGGGCGCGGTGCATCAGGTCGGCGAAGGGCAGGGCGTGGATCGCCCCGGCCTCCGCCATGGTCCAGTCGGTTCGGATCATTCTGCGCGGGCCCTGAGTCGCACAAGCGCGGTGATCAGCCCCGATGCCAGCGCCAGCTTGACCAGATCGCCGAGGATGAAGGGCGTGAGCCCAGCCGCCAGCACGGAGGACGCCGGGACGAAACCGGCAAGCCAGGCGAGGCCGCAGGCATAGACCACCGTCAGGCCCGCCAGCATCGCAAGGAAGCGCCCGATCAGCCCGCGCCCCTGCGCCAGCCAGCCGGTCAGGGGCGCGCCCAGCAGGTAGCCCGCAAGATAGCCGCCGGTCGGCCCGGCCATATAGGCCAGCCCGATGCCGCGTTCCGGCGTGCCCGAGAAGACCGGCATCCCCGGGGCGCCCGCCGTCAGGTAGGTCGCCACCGCCGCGAGGCCCAGCCTTGGCCCCAGCGCGGCGGCGAGGAAGAACACCGCCAGCGTGTGCATGGTCATCGGCACCGGCCAGAAGGGGATCTGGATCTTGGCGCCGAGCGTGATCAGCGCCGCGCCGCCAAGCGCCAGCGCAAAGCCGCGTCCCAGCGCCGCGGGACGGGTCAGAGAAGGGGTGAGAATTGCCAAGGGTCTGTCCTCCGAAGATAGCTGTCAGGTCTATCTATAAATACGAGGATTGGGGGCCGTTCTGGCAATCCGATTTATAGATAATTATCCGGGAATCTCGTAAGTCTCTCGGGGGTCGGCATTTTTCACCGCTGTTTTGCGCTTGCCGATCCAGCCGACATGGCGTGCCAGCGTGGCGCAGGCAAGGTCGGTTTGGTCCTTGCGCAGGGCGTCGAGAATGGCGCGGTGGTCGTGATCGGTACGGGCCTCCCAGTCGCGCCGCCAGGCGGCAAAGAGGAAGCGGGCGCTGGCCGCCTGCAGGTCGTCGATGGTCCGCAGCAGCCGTGGCATCCGGCAGGGCGACAGGATCAGGCGGTGGAAATGGCGGTTCGCCGCCTCCCAGTCGCGGACCGTGCTGGCGCTGTCACCGTGGCGCGTAACCTCTTCTGCCTCCTGAAGAATAGCGCGCGTCATATTGGGCGCGGCGTGGCGCAGGGCGAGGCTTTCGAGGCTCGATCGCATCTCGGCGACCTCGCGCAGTTCGGCCACGTCGAACTCGGTGACGCGAAAGCCGCGCCTTGGCTCGCTCTCGGCCAGTCCCTGGGTCTGCAGCGCCCGGAAGGCCTCGCGCACCGGGACGTGGCTGGCGCCGAATTCAACGGCGACATGATCCTGCCGCAGCCGCGCGCCGGGCGGCAGCTCGCCCGAGATGATGCGGTTGGCAAGGATGCGGGCGATGCGCGCGGACTGTGTCTCTGAGGGGGCGTGTTTCATGAATTATAGATAATTCACGCCACGCCGCTTGTCGACACCCGGATCGCAACGCGGTCTTGGCGGCGGAGAGGGGTCTCTGCCCGGGATGTTGACAAGGCTGCATTTGTCCCGCAGCTTGCCGCCACTCACCCGGGGGGTCTCGACAAGAGGCTGAGATACTGCTGGCCGGACGCCAAATCCGCGCAGCGCAGTGACCCGATGAACCTGATCCAGTTCACACTGGCGTAGGGATGGTGCACTGGCCGCGCGGGCGTCGATCACGGGATACGTGACGGCGCAATCCGTCCCGGCAATCCCATTCGACGCGGAACTGGGTCTCCAACGCATTGAGCACTGGAGGCTCTGACCGATGAAAGACCTGACCCCAACCGTCACCACGGGCCCGCTGCCCGCCTCGCGCCGCGTCTGGCACGCGGGGCAAAGACACCCCGAGATCCGCGTGCCCATGCGCGAGATCGACCTGCATCCCACGGCGGGAGAGCCGCCCGTCACCGTCTACGACAGTTCCGGGCCCTACACCGACCCCGAGGCCGAGATCGCCATCGACCGGGGCCTGCCGCGCCTGCGCGCGGGCTGGATCGCGGCGCGCGGCGATACCCAGACCTACGCGGGGCGCGCCATCAACCCCGCCGACAACGGCTTTGCCGAGGGCACCCGGCTTGTGCCGGAATTCCCGCTGCGCCACGCCCCGCGCCGGGCCACGCAGGGCCGCGCCGTGACGCAGATGGCTTATGCCCGCGCCGGGATCGTCACGCCCGAGATGGAATTCGTCGCGATCCGGGAAAACCTCGGTCGCAAGGCGCAGGCCGAGGCCCTTGCCCGCGACGGCGAAAGCTTCGGCGCCGCGATCCCCGATTTCATCACGCCCGAGTTCGTCCGGGACGAGATCGCGCAGGGCCGTGCGATCATCCCCGCCAATATCAACCACCCCGAGGCCGAGCCCATGGCCATCGGGCGCAACTTCCTTGTGAAGATCAACGCCAATATCGGCAACTCCGCCGTGACCTCCTCGATGGCGGAAGAGGTGGAAAAGATGGTCTGGGCCACCCGCTGGGGCGCCGATACGGTCATGGACCTGTCGACGGGCCGCAACATCCACAACATCCGCGACTGGATCATCCGCAACAGCCCGGTGCCCATCGGCACGGTGCCGCTGTACCAGGCCTTGGAGAAGGTCGGCGGCATTGCCGAGGATCTGACCCGGGAGGTCTTCCGCGACACGCTGATCGAACAGGCCGAGCAGGGGGTGGATTACTTCACCATCCACGCGGGGGTCCGCTTGCACATGATCCCGATGACGGTGAACCGGGTGACGGGCATCGTGTCGCGCGGCGGCTCGATCATGGCCAAATGGTGCCTGCACCATCACCGCGAGAGCTTTCTCTACGAGCATTTCGACGAGATCTGCGAGATCGCGCGCGCCTATGACGTGTCGTTCAGCCTTGGCGACGGGCTGCGCCCCGGCTCCATCGCGGATGCCAATGACGCGGCGCAGTTTGCCGAGCTGGAGACGCTGGGCGAGCTGACGCAGATCGCCTGGGCGAAGGACTGTCAGGTGATGATCGAGGGACCGGGCCATGTGCCCATGCACAAGATCAAGGCCAATATGGACAAGCAGTTGCAGGTCTGCGGCGAGGCGCCCTTTTACACGCTTGGGCCGCTGACCACCGATATCGCGCCGGGCTACGACCATATCACCAGCGGCATTGGCGCGGCGATGATCGGCTGGTTCGGCACGGCGATGCTGTGTTACGTGACGCCCAAGGAGCACCTCGGGCTGCCGGACCGCGACGATGTGAAGGTGGGCGTCATCACCTACAAGATCGCGGCCCATGCGGCGGATCTGGCCAAGGGCCACCCGGCGGCGCAGATCCGCGACGATGCCCTGAGCCGCGCGCGGTTCGAGTTCCGCTGGGAGGATCAGTTCAACCTCTCGCTCGATCCCGAAACCGCGCGCTCGATGCATGACGAGACCCTGCCGAAAGAAGCCCACAAGGTCGCGCATTTCTGTTCCATGTGCGGGCCGAAGTTCTGCTCGATGCGGATCAGCCACGACATCCGCGCCGAGGCGCAGAAGGACGGCATGGCGCGCATGGCCGAGAAGTTCCGCGAGGGCGGCAGGCTGTATCTGCCGGTGGAGGACAAGGCCTGAGCCGGACAGCGGAGGGCCCTTGACGGTCCTCTGCGTCACGCCCTGCATCGCCAGTGCCGTGGCGGGACGCTCGCGGCCCCTGTCCTGGGGGTCGCGGGCGCCTCGCGGTGTCGGACCCGGGGGCGGCCAGACGCCCGGGTGCTGGGGCAGGCAAAGCGCACGACCGGCATCCGGGGCAGGGCCCCGGGTGTCCCGTCTCTGGCGGGCGTGACGCGGTCAGGCGGGTGCTCTCGGGCGCGGCCGGTTGCGGGGCCGGTGTCCGCGACGGTCAGGGCTTTGGCGATCTGGACGGCATTTGCGACATCAGCGCGGCGGCCTGTTCCGCGACCTCGGCCACGTCGAGGCTGAGGGCGAGGCCGCTGTCTTGCAGCGCATCCAGATCGACCCAGCGCGCGTCCAGTGCGTCGTCCGCCGCAACCGGCTCTCCGGCGGTCCAGCGGCACAGCACGGCGATCAGGATGAAGTGCCGCCGCAGGGCGCCTGTCTCGACGCGGTCGAAGGCATCGACGGCGGTGACCACGCGCAGCGGTTCGGCAGCGACGCCTGTTTCCTCGGCCAGTTCCCGGATCGCGGCCTCGAACAGGGTTTCGCCCTGATCGATCTTTCCGCCCGGGAAGCCCCAGAGCCCCGCGTCGGGCGGGTTTGCGCGGCGCACCAGAAGCACCTGCCTGTCGCGGATGACGGCGGCGATGGTCGCCGCAATCGGGCGTGGGGCTGTCGATGGTGCGGGCAAGGCGGCCTCTTCATGCTGGGGCCGGCAAGGGCAAGAGGGCGGTGCGATCCTGTCCCTTCGCCGGCATGATCCGGATCAGGTTCAAAGGGTCACCGCGCTGCCCAACGACCCTGCGACCGAAGCGCCAGCGATATCTCAGCCCCTTGTCGGGACACCCCTGGGTGGCCTTCAGCCTATCAGGTTGCTGCCCGAGTTCAACGCCACCCGCGCCGCCCGGGTCGGGTCGGAGGCCCGAGGGGCTGTTGCCGCAGGTCTTGCCACGGTTGTTCGGCCAAGCGCGACGGAGACGGCGCCCGGGATGGACGGGGGGCGGACTGCAAGCGCGCCGGTCCCGGGTTGCATGGCCCCGGCAGGGCCGAGGCGGAGCGCGTCAGGGCTGCCGCGCGCCCGCTGTGGCGCCACGGCCCGACAGGATCACCGCCAGCAGGCCGATGCTGGCGATCAGAACCGTGAGGATCGTGCCGAAGCTGCGGGGATAGGCCGGAATGTCGTCCGTGTCCGGCTGCACGACAACCTGGAAGATGCTGCGGTTCAGCGCGGCTTCGCGGTTGGCGGCGATCTCGGCCTCGATCGCCTCGCGGACCGCTTCGCGCGCCAGCTCCAGTTCCAGCGCCGCGTCGTCGTATTCCGCCAGCATGGTGTTCAGGGGCGTCGCCGAGGTGCCTTCCGGTGCCACCAGCTGCTCGCGCTCTGTGCGGATCTGGGCGTCCAGTTGCAGGGCCAGGGCCTCCAGATTGGCGGTCTGGCGGTTCTCGCCGACCCCGGCGATCTGCGCCTTCTGGATCTCGGTCCTCGTGCGGTAGGCCTCTTCCTCCAGCCCGCGGATGCGGGCGTAGATGTTCTCGACCCGCTGGCGCGGATCGACGTCCTGATAGCGCATTTGCAGGGTCAGAAGCCGGGCCTGTGCCTCGCGCACCTGTGCCTCTGCGCTTTCGCGCATCAGGGCGGCATCGGCGCGGCGCTGGTCGAACAGTGCCTGACCCAGCCGCGCGACCTGCGCCTCGGCACTGGTCAGCACCGCCTCGGAGACGGCGATGGCGCGGTCCGGGTCGGGGGCGCGGACATAAAGCGTCAGCAGCCCGCTTTGCACGTCGACCGAGGTTTCCACGTAGCGGTCGAAACGCCCGTGCCGGGTGATCGACAGGGCGGGGATGTCGCGCAGGCGGCGCAGCGGGTCGACGGCGGGGCCGCTGACCTCGGTGGCAAAGCCGGTCTGCGCTTCGAGATCCTGCATCAGGGCGCGGCTCTTGATGAAGGTGGCGGCGCGGAAGACGTCTTGCAGGTTGACCGGCTTCTCGCCGCCCAGAAGGCCCGCCTGCACGCTGTTGCCCGCGTCGCCCGGGCGGGTGATGGCGATGACCGAGCGCGCCTCGTAAAGCGGTGTGGCGATGACGCCAAGATAGAGCCCGGTCAGCAGGACCGGCAGCAGGGCAAGCGCGCCGAGAAGACGGAACCGGGGGCCGCGTGGCTCTGGCGGGAGGGTCCGGGCCGTCCCGGCCCGCGCGGCATCGAGGAAGGCCTGCGCCTCGGGTGCTGCCGGGGCGGGGGCGGTCCTTGCGCCCGGTGCATTCTCGGAGGCGGCGCTTGCGGCAGGTGCCTTGGCGGCTGAGGCTTCGGGCGCGGCGGGCGCGGTGTTCTGCTCCGTTTCGGTCGCCTCGGGCGCCGGGGCCTGCGCCGTCCCCTCTGGCCCGGCGGGCGCATTGTCCGTTGCGCTGTCCGGGGGGCGGCGCGTTCGGCCTCTGGCGCCCCGGCGTCCTGCGGTGCGGGTGCCGGGCGGGGGGCGTCCTCTGCCGTGGCGGAGTGGCCCAGCCGGGCGGCCTTGTCGGCGGCGGCGATGGCGGCGCGTTGTTCGCGCCATGCCGCGATGCGGTCCTCGTCGGTCTTGGCCGTTTGTGTCATGCCGCACCTCGTCCTTCTGCCAGTCGGCTGGCGGCTTCGAGTTCCAGCGCCTGTTGCGCCACGTCGAGATCGTCGCAGGGCACCAGCCGTCCCGCGATCAGCACCATGAAACGGTCGCACCAGATCTTCAGCTGGCGCGCGTTGCGCGACAGGAAGACCAGCGCGCCCTCGTCCAGCCGCTCGGCAAGGATCCGGTCGCAAAGCCTGCGGTGGTGCGGCTCTCCGACCGAGATCACCTCGTCGGCGATCCATGTCGCGGGGCCGGGCACGCAGAGCGCGCAGGCATAGGCCAGCGTCGCGCGTTGCGTCGGCGTCAGCGTCTTCATGCGCCGCCCGGCCAGTCCGGCGATGCCGGTGAATTCGGTGCAGAAGCCGGTCACGTCGTGCGCGGACAGGCCGACGAGGCGGGCCAGGGTCGCGAGGTTCTCGGCAACGGTCAGTTCCGGGTGCAGGAAGCCCGCGAAGCCGATGGGCCAGCTGACGCGGCCCTGCCGCCGGACGCTGCCGCCATCGGGCCGGTCGATGCCCGAGAGGACGCGGGCCAGCGTGCTCTTGCCGCTGCCCGGCGCGGCAAGGATGCCCAGTCGGTCGCCGGGCGCAACCCGGAACGAGGCGCCCGACAGGATCACCCGGCGGTGCCGCAGGCCCGGCGTCATCAGGGTCATGTCGCGGACCTCGATCACGACATCCCCCGCAGCAGGCGGCGGTTCGTGGCGAAGCGTTCCAGCGGCAGCGAGGCAAGGTAGAACCCGGCGCCGATCAGCAGCGGATAGCGGGCATCGGCCATGGGGCTGTCGAAGCCGAGGAAATAGCCCTCGCGCAGCAGTTCGGTCACATGCAGGAAGGGGCTGTACCACATCAGGTCGCGCACCCCGGCGGGCAGTTCGGCGGCGATGTAGAAGACCCCCGACAGCCAGAAGAAGGGCCGCAGCGCAAGCGGCACGGTGCGCGCGAAGGTCTGCGACAGCTGGCCCGCGATGGCGGTGAAGCGGCCCACGCCCGCCCCCAGTGCCCAGTGCCACCGCAAAGGCCCAGAGCACGCCGGGCAGCGAGGCGGGCAGCGCGGCGCCGAAGATCAGCGTCACGCCGCCGAAGATCAGCAGGGCCGAGACCGCGAGGTTGATCGCCTCCAGCAGCATGCCTGCCCAGAGGATCGTGTTGGTGTCGACGCCGGGCAGGGTGCGCATGTGGCGATGGGCGGGCAATATGCGCGACAGCGCGGTGACCGTCTGGCGAAAGGCCACGTAGGGCAGGATGCCGGTGGCCACGAAGATCTCCAGCCCCGCGTCGATGGGCGGGCGGCGGTCGAGGTAGACGAACAGCCCGACGATCAGGGCGATCCAGACCACCGGGTTTATATAGGCCCAGAGGTATCCAAGCGCGCCACCGGCAAAGCGGGTCCGCCGTTCGCGGTCGAGCAGGGCAAGGACCCGGCCCGGACCGCCCGGAGGCGCGATATGGAAGGCCTCGGCCAAACGGTCAGATCCTGTAGTATCCGCGATACCACTCGACGAATTGCCCGATGCCCTTGGCGACGGGGGTGTTCGGGCGGTAGCCGGTCAGCGCCTCCAGAAGGTCGGTGTCGGCCCATGTGGCGGGGACATCGCCCTTCTGCATCTCCATCATGTTCTTCTCGATGGTCATGCCAAGGGCCTTCTCGGTCTCGGTGATGAAATCCAAGAGCGCGACAGAGGCGCCGTTGCCGATGTTCAGCGTGCGGAAGGGCGCCACCGGCGACAGGCTGTCCTTGGGGATGGCGGCGCCGCGACCCTCGACCAGCGGCGGCGGCGTGTCGACCAGCAGCCGGATCGCGTGCACGAGGTCACCGACATAGGTGAAATCGCGGTACATCTTGCCGTGGTTGTAGACATCGATGCTTTCCCCGGCGAGCGCGGCGCGCACGAACTTGAACAGCGCGAGGTCGGGCCGCCCGTAGGGGCCGTAGACCGTGAAGAAGCGGAACATGGTCGTCGGCAGCTTCCACAGGTGGGCATAGCTGTGCGCCATGGCCTCGTTGGCCTTCTTGGTGGCGGCGTAAAGCGTCAGCGGCAGGTCGGTCTTCTGGGTCTCGTCGAAGGGCATCTCGGTGTTGCCGCCGTAGACCGAAGAGGTCGAGGCCATCAGCAGGTGGTCGACCGCCCGTTCGCGCGCGCATTCCATCAGGTTGAAGGTGCCGACGAGGTTGCTGTCCACATAGGCGCGCGGGTTTTCGAGGCTGTAGCGCACGCCCGCCTGCGCGGCGAGGTGGACGATCACCTGCGGGTCGGCCTCGGCGACGGCCTTCGACAGGGTCTCCATGTCCTCCAGCATGCCGATCACGCAGCGAAAGCGCGGGTTCTCGCAAAGGATGCGGTGACGTTCCTCTTTCAGCGAGACGTCGTAGTAGTCGGTCATGCCGTCGTAGCCGACCACGTCAAAGCCCTCGTCCAGCAGGTGCCGGGCCAGATGAAAGCCGATGAATCCGGCGGTGCCGGTTACGAAAACGGTGGTCATGTCTACTGCCTGCTCGTCTTGCTGGCCGGCTTTGCGCCGGTTGTGAGGGGCTTTGCGCCCTTGTCAGCGCGGATTTTCGAAGAGTTCGGCGGTCCGGTCAAGGATTGTCTCGACCGAGAAGCGATCAATAGAGTGCGCCATGGCCAAAGCGCCATAGCGCGCCAGCCGGTCCGGGTCGTCCAGCATCTGGGCCAGACGGGTGTCGAGTTCCTCTTCGGGCAGGGTTTCGGCATCCGACAGGATGGTGCCGGTGACGCCCTGTTCCACCACCTCGTCGGTGCCGCCGGCGGGGGTGGCCAGAACCGGGGTGCCGACCAGCTGCGCCTCGATCAGCACGTTGGGCAGGCCCTCCATCGCGGCGAGGTGCATCAGCAGGTCGGCGCGGTGCATGTAGAATCCCACCTTGCTGCGGATCCCCAGCGCGAAGACGCGGTCCTGCAGGCCCAGCTCGGCGATCTTCGCCTGAGCGTCGGGAAACAGCCCGCCGGACCCCAGCATGACAAAGCGCGTGTCGTCGCGTTTGGCAAGGTAGCGGGCGGCGGCCTCGATCCAGCGCAGCGGGCGCTTGTTCTCGTCGAAGCGGAAGACCCCGACCACGGTGCGGGTGCAGGGGGCAGAGCGTTCGAGGATGTCGAACCAGGCGGCGCGGTCCTCGTCGTCGCCCTCGGGCGGCATGACCTTCACGGCGTTGGGAATGACCTGCACGGTGCCGGGGGCAAGCTCCAGCCAGTCCTCGTAGGCGGTGGCCGCCTTCTGGCTGTTGGCGGTGAAGGTGACATGCGGCATGGCCGCCAGCGCCTTGTAGAGCACCGGCAGTTCCGGTCGCCAGAAGTTCGGGCGCAGGTTCGGCGGCAGCCCCCGGAAAGAGGTCACGATGCGCGGCACCCCCGCCAGAACGGCGGCGATGGCGGATTGCACGATGCCGCCGTCCTGCCAGAGATAGGCGACCTCTGTCCGGTGCGCGCGGAAGGCCTGAAGCAACTGGCAGGTGTGGCGCTTGACGTCCGGGGCCAGCAGCGACAGCAGGTCGCGCAGCTCGGGGGTCAGGCCATCCAGTGCCGCGACGGCGATCTCCTCCTCCTCGGAGAAGACGCGGGTCGGCACACCGGCCTCGGCCAGCATCGGGCGGTAGAAATCAGAGCCTGTGGCGGGGTTGGCGTGCTTGACCCAGACCTCGGGCAGCGGGTCGCCCACCAGCGCGGCGCGGTCGAGGAAGGCGCAGGCGATCCGGGTCATCTGGCGCTCTGCGCCGCCGGTGCCCAACTGGCCGGAGAAGAACACCATCCGCCGCGCGCGGTTCAGCGGGCGCCGCGCGGGCGCGCGGGCGAAGATGGCGTCGATGGCCGCTGCCGATTGCTCCAAGTCGTACCGTCCCATCATCTCTGCCTGTGCCTCGACCCGCGCCAGCAGGTCCTGTGAGGCCGCGCCCATGCGGTCCCGCCCGTGCACCGCATCTGCCACTTTGGCGGCTTCGGGGAAACGCGATTGTTCGGCCAGGGCCTTGATGTAGTCCATGCGGATGGCGCGGTCGGTCGGATGCAGGACCGAGAGCGTCGACCAAAGCTGATCCAGTTCGGCCCGGGCCTTCAGCTCGATCAGGCCGGGCAGGGCGATGCGCGCCTGCGGCAGCGCCCGCCAGCAATCCGGGTAGTGCCGCGCGATGCGGGCAAGGCCCTCGTCCACGCGACCGTCGCGGCGCAGCCAGCGCATCAGCATGCGCAGCGCCAGCGGGTCCTGCGGGAACCGCTCTTGCAGGGCGCTCCAGACCGCGCGCATGTCCTTTTCGCGGCGCAGGCGTTCCATCAGAAGGCCCGAGGCCAGCGCAAGGTGGCGGTCGGCGCGGAAACGGTTCAGCAGCGGTTCCAGCTGCGCCAGAACCTCTTCGGCCATCGCCGCAGAGGTCACGCCCCGGGCCAGGTCGAAGATCTGCTGCGACGCGCCGGGGGGCAGCGGCGGGGCGCTGTGCGAGAAGTCCAGTTTTTCCGCCAGTGAGGTCATGGCGTCACGCGCAGGCCGGAAGGGCGTCGCGAAGCCTGAGGGCCTCGGCTGCCAGTCGGGGGTTGTCATCCGCAAGCGACAGAACGCGGCCTGCGGCCTTTAGGGCAAGAGCTTCGTCGCGGGCGCGGCGGGCCGCGCGCATGACCAGAACCCAAAGCGTCAGCCGGTCCGGCATCGCCCCGGTGGCGGCAAGCCCGGCCTCGGCGGCCTCGGCGGTGCGGCCCCGGGCCAGCAGCAGCCGCGCGCGCCAGAGGTCGAATTCTGCGCGGGTATCGGGCAGGGCGGTCACCTCGGCGCCCAGAGCCTCCAGCGCGGGCAGGTCGCCCGCCTTGCCCAGCCCGCGAATGCGGGTCACCAGATCGGTGCGGGCCTCGCGCAGCGCGTGGCGCAGGGCGGCGTTGCGCGGATCGGTCTGCGCCAGCCGGGCCAGCGCTTCGGCGCGCTCCCGGGCGGTGTCCAGCGCCAGCGCCTCGGCCAGCCATGCCTCGATCACCGCGTTCAGCGCGGCGTCGCGGATGCGTCCCGGCCCCTGCGCCTTGCGCCAGTGGGCCACGGCGGGTGCGGCGGCGACACCGGCCTGCCCGGCGATCCGGGCCGGGTGGCGCCGGGCAGATCCGCCGCGATCAGCGTGCGCAGGCAGGGTGCGGGGCGCCGCAGGGCGCGGGCGATGCCCTCGGGCGTCAGGGCCTCTTGCACCCGGGCAATCAGCGCCGGGTCCAGACGGCCCGCAAGAGAGAGTGCGTGGTCCTGCACCAGTCCGGCCAGAACGGTGGCGGGGCGGCGCGCCTGCGGTGTCTGGCGCAGGGCGGCGCAGGCAAGGTGCGCGGCCTGCGGCAAGGCCCCGGCCTCATGGGCCGCAAGGGCAAGATCGGTAAGCAGATCGCAGGGCAGGTCGTCGCGCCGGTCCAGCAGGGCGGCGGCCCCGTCGAAGCACCCCAGCGCGGCGGCGCGGCGCATCCACGCCACGGGGTCGGCTCCGGCATCGCCCAGATCGGACTGGGCCAGGGCCCTGTCGGCCCGAAGCGCGTCCAGCGCGGCGCGGGCGGCGGGGAAGCGGTCAGAGACCCGGGCCAGCCGCGTGCAGGCGTCGTTCAGGTCGCCGCGTTCTATCGCCGCCTCGACCTGCGCGACAAAGGGCTCGGGCCGGGTCGCGGTCAGCGCCTCGGTGCGCGGCGCGATGGTGGTGCGCATCCACTCGGCCATCAGGGCGCGGGCGAAGGTCTCGGTGAAATGGGCAAGGCTGGTGCTGTCGTCCTCGATGGCGCGGGGCTGGCCGAATTCCACCATCAGCTCCGTCGGGTTGCAGCAGGGCAGACCCAGCGCCGCGCATTCCTCGGCGACCATGTCGATCAGCCCGGCGCGCGAGCGGATCGGCAGGCCGTCCGGTTTCACCGCGTTCACATGCGTCACCACCAAGAGGTCCGGCAGCAACGACGCCAGCGTCTGAAGGTCGGCGCGCAGGCTGTCGCGGGTCACCAGGCTGCGGCGGATGCGGGCCAGCAGCTTTGACTGCGCGCGTTGTTCGGCGGTGGCGGACCACGCGCTGTCGAGGAAGGCGGCGGTGGCGGGCTCGTCCCCGGCATCCGCCAGATCCCAGAAGGCGGCGGCGCGGGTACTGTCCGACAGGAACTCGGGGAAGGCCGAGCGCAGGTAGTTCAACTGGATCGACACGCCGTCGACGGTCAGCTCCTTGGCCGAGGCGATCTCGACCAGGTAGAGGTCCGACATCTCGGGCGGCTGTGCACCCAGCGTCTCGCGGTCGTGAGAGCGGCAGACCAGCGGCCAGAGGTCGGCGGGGATCTCGGCCTCGCCGCGCAGGAACCGCGCCATCTGCACCGCCTCGGCGGGCGAGTGGCAGTAGCCGTAGCTGCGCGTCAGGTTCAGGCGCACCCCGTGGGTGGCCTGCCCCATCCGCAGCGGCGTGGTGATCCGGCAGGATCCGATTGGCGTGACGGTGAACATCGGCTCAGGCCCCACCCGTGCTTACAGCGACCAGTAGGTCAGGGTGCCGGGCAGGGGCGTCTTGCGGAAGACCGCCTTGACGTCCATCAGCACGCCGCCCTCGCGGATGCGCCGGAAAAAGCCCTTGTCCTCGATGTACTCGCGATGCGCGGTGGCCAGGATCATCATGTCGAGATCGTTGAAATCGGCATTGTCGGTCAGTTCGATGCCGTAATGCGCGGCCTCGGCGGCGTCGCATTGCGGGTCGTGCATGACCGGTTGCAGGCCGTAGCCGCGCAGCACCTCGATCAGCTCCAGCGTCTTCGAGTTGCGCAGGTCGGGCACGTCTTCCTTGAAGGTAATGCCGCAGATGCCCACGCGCTTGCCGGCAAGGTCGCCGCCCTGCTTGATCAGGAAGCGCAGCGCCGCGTCGGCCACATGGCGCACCATGCTTTCATTGGTGCGGCGCCCGGCCATGATCAGCTGCGGGTTGTGGCCCAGCCGTTCCGCCAGCGCGGCGAGGTAATAGGGATCGACGCCGATGCAGTGCCCGCCGACAAGGCCGGGGGTCATCCTGACGAAGTTCCACTTGGTCGAGGCGGCCTCGATCACGTCATGGGTGTTCACGCCGATCTTGTCGCAGATCATCGACATCTCGTTCATCAGGGCGATGTTCACGTCGCGCTGGGTGTTTTCCAGCACCTTGGCGGCCTCGGCCACCTTGATGCTGGGGGCGGCGTGCAGGCCCGCGTCGATGACCGAGGCATAAAGGCTGCGGATGCGTTCCAGCGTCCCGGCGCTGTCGCCCGAGATCACCTTGACCACATTGGCGACGGTGTTGACCTTGTCGCCGGGGTTGATGCGCTCGGGGCTGTAGCCCAGCCCGAAGTCGGTGCCGCAGGTCAGGCCCGACAGGCGTTCGAGGATCGGCGCGCAGATTTCTTCGGTGGCGCCCGGGTAGACGGTGGATTCGAAGACTACCACGTCTCCCTTGCTCAGGCAGGGGCCGACCGTCTCGCAGGCCGAGATCAGCGGACCGAGGTCGGGCTGGTTCGAGGCGTTGATCGGCGTCGGCACGGTCACGATGTAGAAAGAGGCCTTGGCGATGCTGCGGCGATCGGCGCTGGCCTTCAGCCCGCAGGTGCGCAGCGTCAGGGCGTCGACCTCGTTCGAGCCGTCGATGCCGTTCTTGATCTCTGCCACGCGGCGGGTCGAGATGTCGAAACCCGCAACCTCTTCGAAGCGGCGGGCCAGGCGCACCGCCAGCGGCAGGCCGACGTAGCCAAGGCCGATCACCGCCACCCGTTCCGCGGTGGATTTGATCGTTTCGTTATCGGCGACAAGCTGTAGCCGCGTGACCCTTGCGTCCCGGTTGAGGCGCGTTTCCTGAAGCGATTTCGAGACCATCTGCCCTACCTTTTTATTGGTTCTTGCAATCATTAATGGCGGGCAAAAATGGCGAAAATTTGCACGAAACCTGAAAGATTCAGGGCTGTGGAAACGGACTGCTTCCAGGTTGGGAACAATCGAACTGTGGCAGGGTCAAAATGCGTTTAGTGCCTTGAATTAAAATTGATTTCTCAGGGGGCTCGCCGGAGCTTCCTGCGGGGCGGACCGCAAAATGCCCAAATTCCCGGCAAAAGCTGACCACAATCTTACGGTTAACAGTCCGCTAGTAGAGAACAGGCCGGTCCGTCGGTCCTGGGTCCTGCCAAGCGCCGAAACGAGGCGTCGGCGCCATGGGGATCCAGCCTGCGACGGACCCGCCAGATTGGTGAGAACAGGCACATGTGGTATTGGAACGGCTCTTATTGGGAATGGGATATTTTCGGCTGGGAAACCGGAGGCCGTGGCGGTGACACCGGCAACGGGATTGCCGGGCAACTGCCCGAAAGACTGCGCTTCGTGGAAGACCAGCGTGGGACGCTGGATCTGTCGGATCTGGATCTGGGCAGTCTCGGCGGCAAGAACGACATCATCACCCTGACCTTCGAGGTCAGTTCCGGCGCGCTGTTTGCCGACCGTTATGGGCCGATCGACATCGCCGGGTCCGGCACCGGCACCGTGACGCTGTCCGGCAAGGTCAAGCATCTGGAGCGTTACCTTGACGACGCCGCGGACGCGCTGTCCTATCTTGGCGATCAGGATGCCTTTGGCGAGGGCGCCGGGGCACTGAGCATCCGCGTCGGGCAGGGCAGCACGGCAGAGGCGCTGGGCAGCGTTTCGATCGACCTCGACGACAGGCGGGACGACATCGTCGGGACCGAAGGCGACGACGACCTGTCCGGCGACGGCGGAATGAACGGCATCTACGGGCTTGGCGGCGACGATTCCCTGCAGGGGCACGGCGGTGACGACCTGATCGAGGCTGGCGACGGCTGCGACACTGTTTCGGGCGGCGCGGGCGCCGATACGCTCGACGGCGGCGCCGGTGAGGATGTGCTGTATTACTACGGCTCGCAGGCCGGTGTCCGCATCGACCTTGGCGCCGGGACGGCCTCTGGCGGCGATGCCGAGGGCGACGTGATCTCGGGCTTCGAGCATATCTATGGCAGCAATGCCGCCGACGTGCTGACCGGCGACGCGGGGGCCAACACGCTCTTCGGTTACGGCGGGGCGGATGTGATCAACGGCATGGGCGGCGACGACGTGATCCGCGGCGGCGCCGGGGCCGACACGCTGGACGGCGGCGATGGCACCGACTGGCTGCGCTACCTCGGGTCGCGCGAAGGGGTGACCATCAGCCTCGAACCCGGCACGGTCAGCAGCGGCGGCGATGCCGAGGGCGACGTGGTCACCAACTTCGAGAACATCCAGGGGTCGGACCACGGCGATGTGCTGACCGGCGACGCGGGTGCAAATGAAATCATCGGCAACGATGGCGACGACGCAATCTTCGGCGGCGCGGGCAAGGACAGGTTGCGCGGCGGCGAGGGCGCCGACACCCTGGACGGCGGCGCCGGGGTCGACACGGTGCTGTATGGCGGGTCGGACGCGGGCGTTACCGTGAACCTGCGCACCGGCAGCGGCACGGGGGGCGAGGCCGAAGGCGATGTGATCTCGAATGTCGAGAACGTCTATGGTTCGGACCACGGCGACCTGCTGATCGGCGGTGCGGGCCGCAATTACCTCTATGGCTACGACGGCGACGACACGATCTCTGGCGGCGAGGGCAAGGACGTCCTGCGCGGCATGGCCGGGGCGGACAGCTTCCTCTTCGACACTGCGCCCGCGGCCTCGAACGTGGATCGCATCCTCGACTTCACCGCCGGCACCGACAACATCCTGCTGGACGGCGCGATCTTCGACACGCTGACAGCGGGGGCGCTTCTGGAAAGCCAGTTCCTTGTTGCGCAGTACGGCGTGGCGCAGACCGCCGACCAGCGCATGATCTACGACTCCGGGGACGGGACGCTTTACTACGACGCGGATGGCTCGGGCGCGCTGGATGCCATTGCCGTGGCGCAGCTGACCAACCGGGCGGACCTGAGCTTTGACGATATCCTGATCGCCTGATCCGGCCCCCTGCGGGATGACATGACCGAGCCGTCCCGCAGGGGGCGGTCGGTTGCTTTCCGCGCGGCGGTTCAGGCCCTGCGCGGCGGGCAGCGCTGCCTGCGTCCCCGAAGACAAGCAACCCTCCGTCATGGTCAGGCAGGCGAGACCGCCCGGCGCGACCGAGGACACTGGCGCTTTCGGGCGGGGTGGATGCGCGGGACGTTGCCCTCGAATCGAATGCGATCGTCCCCGGCATCATGACGCTGCACGGCGGGCAGGCCGCGTTTCGGCGTTCCTCCCTTCGCCGAGACCCATGCGGTTCGCGCGTCCTGCGGACAGAAGTTCGCGGGCGCGGCGGCGCCGCTGTATGACCCCGGGAGCGGCCTGCGGATTTCCGCCGTCCTGCGGTTCCGGCACCGGCCTCGGCGGGCCCTTGCAAACGGGCGAAACCCGCTTGCACAAGGGCCGTTCGGGCAATAGAAGATGCCAAATTCGTACTTCCGCGCCCCGCCTTCCGGGGCGCTCCGCAATTCTGAGGGATGAACATGCAGGTCACTGAGACGCTGAACGAAGGCCTCAAGCGCGGCTACGCCATCACGGTGACGGCAGCAGAGCTTGAAGAGAAGGTCACCGAGAAACTGAAAGAAGCCCAGCCCGACATCGAGCTGAAGGGCTTTCGCAAGGGCAAGGTGCCTCTGCCGCTGCTGAAGAAGCAGTTCGGCCAGCGTCTGATGGGCGAGTCGATGCAGGAAGCCATCGACGGCGCCATGAACAAGCATTTCGAGGACAGCGGTGACCGCCCGGCGCTTCAGCCCGAGGTCAAGATGACCAACGAGGACTGGAAAGAGGGCGACGACGTCAACGTCGAGATGACCTACGAGGCGCTGCCCGAGGTGCCCGAGCTGGACCTGACCGCGATCGAGGTCGAGAAGCTGGTGGTGAAAGCCGCTGACGCGGACGTCGACGAGGCGCTGGAGTCGCTGGCCAAGACCGCGCAGGAGTTCGAGGCCAAGGACGGCGCGTCCGAGGACGGCGACCAGGTCGTGATCGACTTCGTCGGCAAGGTCGACGGCGAGGCCTTCGAAGGCGGCGCGGCAGAGGACTACCCGCTGGCGCTTGGCTCCGGTTCCTTCATCCCCGGCTTCGAAGAGCAGCTGGTCGGCGTGAAGGCCGGTGACGAGAAGGCCGTCGAGGTCAAGTTCCCCGAGGAATACGGCGCCGAGAACCTGGCCGGCAAGGACGCGGTCTTTGACGTGACCGTCAAAGAGGTCAAGGCGCCCAAGGCCGCCGAGATCAACGACGAACTGGCGAAGAAATTCGGTGCCGAGGATCTCGAGGCGCTGAAGGGCCAGATCCGTGAGCGTCTCGAAGCCGAGTATGCCGGTGCCGCACGTCAGGTGATGAAGCGCGGGATGCTGGACAAGCTGGACGGCATGGTGTCCTTCGACCTGCCGCCCTCGCTGGTCGATGCCGAGGCCAAGCAGATCGCGCACCAGCTGTGGCACGAAGAGAACCCCGAGGTTCAGGGCCACGACCACGGCGAGATCGAAGCCACGGATGAGCACAAGTCTCTGGCCGAGCGCCGCGTGCGCCTTGGCCTGCTGCTGGCCGAGCTGGGTCAGAAGGCAGAGGTCGAAGTGACCGAGGCCGAGATGACCCAGGCGATCATGAGCCGAGGCCCGCCAGTACCCGGGTCAGGAGCGTCAGTTCTTCGAATACGTCCGCCAGAACCCGGGCATGCAGCAGCAGCTGCGCGCGCCGATCTTCGAGGACAAGGTCATCGACCTGATCGCCGAGCAGGCGAAAGTTTCCGAGAAGGAGATTTCGAAGGAAGAGCTTCAGACCGCCGTCGAGGCTCTGGACGAAGAGTGATCTTCCCGGTCGGCTGCGGCAGGGGTCTGCCGCGCCGCACCAAAGAGACGAAGGCCGCTCCCGCTGGGGGCGGCCTTTTCGCTTTTCAGGGGCGGGGCCAGAGGGTGTCGGGGGGTTGGGGGGCCGCAGGCCTCGAACCGGGGCGGCCTTGTCGCATTCCGGCTGCGGAACGGGCAGGGGAGTGTTCACCGCCCATAGAAAAGGGCCGCGTCCACACTGCGACGCGGCCCCCGGGTCTTTCAGGATCCGGCTTAACCGATGGCCTGGCCGTCCTCGCGCCAGACCGAGATCACCGACGAGCGCGGGATGCCGTCACCGTCCGGCCACGAACCGCCCGGGTGCTGGATGCCCACGAAGGCCACCTTCTTGTCCGCCGACCAGCACAGGCCGGTGACTTCGGCGCCGTTGGGCGCGGTCAGGAAGCGGGCGATGTCGCCGGTTTCCGTGTTGCCCACCAGCATCTGGTTGTTGCCCTGACCGGCGAAGTCGCCTTCGTTGCTGTCGTCGCCGTCGGTCTGGATCCACAGCATGCCCTGCGTGTCGAAGGCCATGCCGTCCGGCGAGTTGAACATGTTGCCGGGGCTGACGTTGTCGGACCCGCCATAGGCGTTGTCGTAGACCGCCGGGTTGCCCGCCATGACGTAGAGATCCCAGGCGAAGGTCTCGGCGCCGTGGTCCTCGCCCTCGGGGCGCCAGCGCACGATCTGGCCGTAGTCGTTGGTCTCGCGCGGGTTGGCCGCGTTGACCGGCATGCCCTCGCTGCCGCGCTTGGAGTTGTTGGTGAGCGCGCAGTAGGCTTCGGACTTCAGCGGGTTCACGGCGATCCACTCGGGGCGGTCCATGGTGGTCGCGCCGACCTTCGACCCTGCCATGCGGGCGTGCACCAGCAGCTCGGCCAGTTCCATGCCGGTGGTCTCGGGCGTCAGGGCCAGCCATTCGCCGGTCATGTCGTCGTTGAACTTGGCCACATATAGCGTGCCGTCCGACAGCAGCCCGTCGGTAGAACCGCCCTCGGTGTAGACGCCGTTCGAGACGTAGCGATAGATGAACTCGCCGCGTTCGTCGTCGCCCATGTAGACCACGACGCGACCGTCGGCGGTCTGCGTCATCGCGGCGTTCTCGTGCTTGAAGCGGCCCAGGGCGCTGTGCTTGACCGGGGTGCTGTCCGGGTTCGCGGGGTCGATCTCTGTGATCCAGCCGTGGCGGTTGGGCTCCATCGGCTCTTTCGACAGGTCATAGCGCTCGTCGAATTTCTCGTAGGCGTAGCGGCCTTCGCCGCCGATGCCGTAGCGCTCGAAGCCTTCGGTCAGGGTGAACTCGCCGGTGGCGCCGAAGTAGCCGTTGAAGTTCTCTTCGCAGGTCAGGTAGGTGCCCCAGAGCGTCCGGCCCGAGCCGCAGTTGTTCATGGTGCCCTTGGGGCTCATGCCCTCGGGGTCGGCATTGGTCTTGACCAGATCGGACCCGGCGACGGGGCCGTCCATGGTCATCTGGGTCTCATGGGTGATGCGGCGGTTGTAGGGGCTGTCCACGACGACGGAATAGCCTTCGCCCTGATCGGCCACTTCCATCACGGTCACGCCCTGCAGGTTCTTCAGCAGCACGACTTCGTCGGCGTTCTTGGGCATGCCCTCGCTGTCGGCGGGCAGGTTGATCTTGGGGTTCACATATTCGGAGTTCACGGCGATCAGCTGCTTGCCGTCCACCTCGAACAGTTCCATGCCGTCGGTGTTCTCGCCGAAGACCTTGTCCGACATCTCGACCGACACGCCGGTCTCGGGCGAGAAGGCGCCCTCTGCCTCGGACCACAGGGCGTCGCCCCAGCGCACCAGCGGCTTCCACGCGTAGCCCTCGGGGACGTGGATGTCGAAGTCGGTGGCGATGTCGATGGGGGTGAAGGCGAAACCGGCGGCCTGCGCGCGGGCCGAGGTGGCCGAGCCGAAGACGCCCGCACCCATGGCCACGGCGCCAGAGCCGAAGGCCAGCGCGCCGCCCAGGAAGCCCCGGCGCGAGATGGCACGCTCGACGACGGCGTCGAAATCGTTTCCGGCAGGGCGGGGGTCGCGCAGTTCGTCGAACTCGTCCCAGGACAGGTCGATGAGATCGCTCTTTTTCATGGCTGGCCTCTCTGGCTTGCAAATCGGTCGGCCTGCCGGGAATCGGCGGGCCACGTGCGCAAACCTGAGGGCGGAGTGTAACGGCGGGGCGACGGTTGCGTGACGGTTTCCTTGCGCCGCCGAAGGGCCGTCAACTGACTGACAAAAAAGAAAAAACCGCGCCGGGATGCGGCGCGGTTCAATGTTCGGGTGCCTGTGCGGCGAGGGTTTACACCTCGTCGCGCGGATCCTCGGAGCCCTCTTCGGCGCGCGGTGCCGGGGCATTGTCGCCGAAGTCGTCATTGGCGGCGCCGCCCATGTCGTCGAACAGCTGGCTGACCTCGAATTCGGCGGCTGCCTCTTCCTCGGCGGCCAGGTCCTGGATGGACTTGCCGGCTTCCTGAAGCTCGGCCTCTTCGGGCGAGCGGGCGACGTTCAGCGTGACCATGCACATGACCTCGGGGTGCAGGTGCACCTCGATGTCGTGCAGACCCAGTTCCTTGATCGGCTGACGGATCAGGACCTGCTTGCGGTCGATCGAGAAGCCCTCGGCGGTGGCCACTTCGGAGGCGTCACGGGTGGTGACGGAGCCGTAGAGGTTGCCGCCGTCCGACGCCTGGCGAATCACGACGAACTTCTGGCCGTCGAGACGCTCGGCCAGTTTCTCGGCCTCACCCTTGGTTTCGAGGTTGCGTGCCTCGAGCTGGGCTTTCTGCTCTTCGAAGGAGGCGATGTTCTCTTTCGAGGCGGTCAGCGCCTTGCCCTGCAGCAGCAGGTAGTTGCGCGCATAGCCCGGCTTGACGGAGACGACGTCGCCCATCTGGCCCAGCTTGGCCACGCGTTCGAGAAGGATAACTTGCATGTCGCTCTCTCCTTACTTCACGGCGTAGGGCAGCAGGGCGAGGAAGCGGGCGCGCTTGATGGCACGGGCCAGCTCACGCTGCTTCTTGGCCGAGACGGCGGTGATGCGCGACGGCACGATCTTGCCGCGCTCGGACACGTAACGCTGCAGCAGCTTGGTGTCCTTGTAGTCGATCTTGGGCGCATTGTCTCCCGAGAAGGGGCAGACCTTGCGGCGGCGGAAAAACGGTTTTGCAGCCATGGTTTAACTCCTTGTTTCGGGATCAGTCGCGGGGCCGGCGCTCGCGGCGGTCGCCACGGTCACCGCGCTCGTCGCGCTTCTGCATCTGGATCGACGGACCTTCGGCGTGCTCGTCGACCTTGATGGTCAGGACGCGCATCACGTCGTCGTGCAGGCGCATCAGGCGCTCCATCTCCTGAACCGCGTCCGAGGAAGCGTCGGTCCGAAGGAAGGCATAGTGGCCCTTGCGGTTCTTGTTGATCTTGTAGGCCATGGTCTTGACGCCCCAGTACTCGGACTCGACGACCTTGCCGCCGTTGTCGGAGAGGACGGTCGAGAAGTGTTCGACGAGACCTTCGGCCTGCGCGTTGGACAGGTCCTGACGCGAGATAAAGACATGCTCGTAAAGCGGCATGTGCACTCCATTTCTGTCATGGCGCATTTCAAAGGGCAGGGGCCTTGGCCTCTCGCACCCTGCCCACGAGAGACTGCGCGGGATGAATACGTCTTGCGAGAGGAAGGTCCCATATACACGGATAGGCGGGTTTCGCAAGGGTTCGCTGCGGCGCCGCAGCAATTCCCGGAAGGCGCCGCAATGCTGTCCACTTGTGCCGGGACACTGCGGGCACGACCGCCAGGACCCTGCAGGAGAGATCATGACCGCAACCGCACCCCAGACAGACCGGGCGCCCCGGGCCGAATCCCCCCGTGCCCCGAGTTTTCTGGCGCGTGTCCTGCTGACGGTGCTGGGCGGCGCCCTGACGCTGGCGGCCTTCGGGCTGTGGCTTGTGCCGGTCTCGGGCGGGATGCCGATGCTGTTCCTGATGAAACTGGGCATCTCGTTGGTCATGCTGATTGCCGGGATGTGCTGCCTGGTCGTCACACGCGGACAGAGGGGCTGAGCGGGCCCCGGCCCTTCGCCGGGAAGGGACCGTTGCGCCCCTTGCGATGGGCTGTCTGCCCCGGTGCGCTCTGCGGCGTTCCCGGGCGGGCGCCCGAGCCGCCTTCCGTGCCGTGACGGGCGCAACGCGCGCAGGCGCGTGACCCCTCGTACCGCGCCCCGACGGGCGGCGCGCCGGGCGCGTTGCGCGCAGGGATCACGTGACCGTCCGACTCAGGCGGAGATTGCGGAAGCCTCGTCCGCCTTGTAAGGGCTTGTCTTCAACAAGATCGGCATCACGCAAGGAGAGGGTCATGAGCCGCGCATTCATCTTCCCGGGACAGGGGGCACAGGCCATCGGCATGGGCCGCGATCTGGCCGAGGCCTACCCCGCCGCGCGTGCGGTCTTTGACGAGGTCGACGAGGCATTGGGCGAAAGCCTCTCTGCCCTGATCTGGGAAGGCGACGCCGAGACCCTGACCCTGACGCAGAACGCGCAGCCCGCGCTGATGGCGACCTCGCTGGCGGCGATGCGCGCGCTCGAGGCCGAGGGCGTGACGATCGGGGCGGCTGCCTTCGTGGCGGGACACTCGCTGGGCGAATACTCGGCGCTGACGGCGGCGGGCAGCCTGACCCCGGCGGATGCGGCCCGGCTTCTGCGGCTGCGCGGCAAGGCCATGCAAGAGGCGGTGCGGGTGGGCGAGGGCGCCATGGCGGCGGTTCTGGGGCTCGACCTGGCGGCGGTGCGCAAACTGGTGGCCGAGGCCGCAGAGGGCGAGGTGCTTGCGGCGGCCAATGACAACGACCCGGCGCAGGTGGTGATTTCCGGCGCGAAGGCGGCGGTGGAACGCGCCGCGGCGCTGGCCAAGGAGGCCGGGGCCAAGCGGGCGCTGATGCTGCCGGTCAGCGCGCCCTTCCACTGTGCGCTGATGGCCCCGGCGGCCCGCGTCATGGCCGAAGCGCTGGACGATGTGCATATCTCGGCGCCCGCGGTGCCCCTGGTGGCCAATGTGACCGCCGACCGGGTGACGGACGAGGCGACGATCCGCTCGCTGCTGGTCGAGCAGGTCTGCGGCGCGGTGCGCTGGCGCGAGTCGGCGGCCTTCATGGTCGGGCAGGGGGTGACCGAATTCTGGGAAATCGGCGCCGGCAAGGCGCTGTCGGGCATGGTGCGCCGCATCCACAAGGAGGCCTCGGTGCAGGCGGTGGGCACCGCCGCCGACGTGAGCGCCGCGGCCCGGAGCCTGACGGCATGACACAGGACAGCGGCCCCGCAGGGCCGTTTTCTTGGAAAGAAAACGGTGCGAATTCCGTGACGGAATTCGCACCGCGCGAATGGAGAGCGAAATGTTTGATCTGACAGGGAAGGCTGCGCTGATCACCGGCGCGTCCGGCGGCATCGGCGGAGAGATCGCCAAGGCGCTGCACGGTGCAGGAGCCACCGTGGGTCTGTCCGGAACCCGCACCGAGCCGCTGGAGGCGCTGGCCGCCGAGCTGGGTTCGCGGGCCCATGTGCTGCCCTGCAACCTTGGCGATGCCGAGGCGGTGACCGCGCTGCCCAAGCAGGCCGCCGAGGCCATGGGCGCCGTCGATATCCTGGTGAACAACGCCGGAATCACCCGCGACAACCTGTTCATGCGCATGTCCGAGGAGGAATGGGCGCAGGTGCTCGAGGTTAACCTCACCGCCTCGTTCCGGCTGTGCAAGGGGGTTCTGCGCGGCATGATGAAGGCGCGCTGGGGCCGGATCGTCAATATCACCTCGGTGGTGGGCACCACGGGCAATCCCGGGCAGGGCAATTATGCCGCTGCCAAGGCGGGGCTGGTGGGCATGTCGAAGTCGCTGGCCTACGAGGTGGCGACGCGCGGGGTCACGGTGAACGCCGTCGCGCCGGGCTTTGTCCGCACCGCGATGACCGACAAGCTCAACGACGAGCAGAAGGCGGCGATCCTGACGCAGATCCCCGCCGGGCGCATGGGCGAAGCGGAAGAGATCGCGGCCGCGGTTCTCTATCTTTCCAGCCCCGAAGCGGCCTATGTGACCGGTTCGACATTGCATGTGAACGGCGGCATGGCCATGGTGTAGACGGCACCGGAAAGCCGGGCAGGGGCCGCGCGGGAAAGCATTTGCCATCCCAGCAGCCTGTGCTATAGGCGCCCGAGGTTTACGGGCGGGGCCGCCATGCGCCGGCCCTGTCAGCCCCCGGCACGCCGGGAGATCGAGCCGCCCGGGAACGGGCAATGAAAGCCAAGCCGCGGGGCAGGGCGAACCGGACCGAAGGTCCGAATGAACTGTGAGGGAAAGACATGAGCGATATCGCAGATCGCGTGAAGAAGATTGTGGTCGAGCACCTGAGCGTGGAAGAAGAGAAGGTCACCGAGAACGCTTCGTTCATCGACGACCTCGGCGCCGACTCGCTCGACACCGTCGAGCTGGTCATGGCCTTCGAGGAAGAGTTCGGCATCGAGATCCCAGACGACGCGGCCGAGACCATCCAGACCTTCGGCGACGCGGTGAAGTTCATCTCGGAAGCCCAGTAAGCCGACAGTCGGCTGAATGTTGAGGACGGCGCCCATCGGGCGCCGTTTCCTTTTGCGGGGTGGTGGTGGAACGCCCGCTGCGCGGCCCTGCGAGAGGCGCCGCCTCTCGCGCTCTCCGAGGAATTGCCGGACCGAAGAAGGGCAGGGCGCGGGCGGTTCCCCGGGCCCTGCAACGCAAAGCGCCCCCGCAGGGTCATGCGGGGGCGTTTCCTCTGTCAGCGTCGCGCGGGCGCGCGGCTGCGATCAGCCGTCGAAATCGACCTCTTCGATCAGCCGCAGCGCCTCGGCCGCGCAGCTCTGCCAGGGTCATCAGGTTGGTCTCGTCAGCCTCGAAGCTGCCCCAGCCCTTCACCAGGTCGATGGCCTCGGAGCCGGGCGCGATCGGGTATTCGTAGTTCGCTTCGGCGTAGATCTCCTGTGCCTCGGGCGAGGACAGGAATTCCATCATCTTCAGCGCGTTCTCGCGGTTCGGCGCATTCGCCGTCATCGCCACACCCGAGATGTTCACATGGGTGCCGCCCTCTTCGAAGGTCGGGAACAGGACGTTGACGCTGTCGGCCCATGCCTTCTGCTCCTCGTCCTCCAGCATCTTGCCCATGTAGTAGGTGTTGCCGAGCGAGATATCGCATTCGCCGGCCCAGATCGCCTTGACCTGCGCGCGGTCGTTGCCCTGCGGTTTGCGGGCGAGGTTGGACTTCACGCCTTCCAGCCATGCCTTGGTGGCTTCTTCGCCGTGGTGGTGCAGAACCGCCGAGACCAGTGCGACATTATAGGGATGCGTGCCCGAGCGGGTGCAGATGCGGCCCTGCCACTTCGGATCGGCGAGATCCTCGTAGGAGGTCACCTCGGCCGGGTCGACGCGCTCTTTCGAGGCATAGACGATGCGCGCGCGGGTGGTCAGGCCCCACCAGTGACCGTCGGGATCGTGGTACTGCGCGGGCACGTTTTCGCTGAGGGTTTCGCTTTCGACCGACTGGGTCAGCCCGGCGTCGACCACGGCGAAGAGGCGCGAGATATCGACGGTAAAGACCAGGTCGAGCCGGCGAGCGGCTGCCCTCGGCCTGAAGCCGCTCGACCATGCCGTCGTCGAGGTGGGCAACATTGACCGTGATGCCGGTCGCCTCGGTGAAGGCGTCGGTCAGCGGTGCCAGCAGCTCGGGCTGGCGGTAGGAGTACAGGTTGACCTCTCCTTCGGCCAGCGCCGGGGCGGCCAGGGCCGTCAGGGTAAGGGCGGTGGTAGCGCGCAGGAACATGGGATCTCCTCTCGTGTCCATGTGACTTCGCGCGCAATTAATCCGAGTAAAACACTCTGGTCAATGGCTGAGTAATTCTATCGGAAAAGGGGTGCCGCGCGGCCCGAAGATCAACTTACCCTAGCGGCGCTTCTCCAGGGCCTTGGCGGCGTCCCAAAGCGCATCCATCTCTGCCAGGGAACTGTCCTTCGGATGCTTGCCCACGGCATCGAGGGCGTCTTCTATATATCTGAACCGGCGCGTGAATTTTGCGTTCGCGGCGCGCAGCGCGGCCTCGGGGTCGATCTTCAGGTGACGGGCGAGGTTGGCCATGACAAAGAGCAGGTCGCCGAATTCCTCGAAGCGCTCATCCGCATCCGGAGCCTGCCGCAGCTCGTCCATTTCCTCGCGCAGCTTGTCCATGACCTCGTCGGTGCTTGGCCAGTCAAAGCCCACCCGCGCGGCGCGATTCTGCAGCTTGACGGCGCGCAGCAGCGCCGGCAGCCCCAGCGCCACGCCGTCCAGCACGCCGGTCTCGGCCTTGCGGGCGCGCTCGGCGGCCTTGATCGTTTCCCAGTCGCGGGTCTGCTGCTCCGGGGACTTGTCGCGGCTTTCTTCGCCGAAGACATGCGGGTGCCGCGCCACCATCTTGTCGGACATGGTGTCGGCCACATCCGCGATGTCGAAGAGCCCCCGTTCCGCCGCCATCTGGGCGTGAAAGACCGACTGGAACAGCAGGTCGCCCAATTCTCCCTTCAACTCGTCCCAGGCCTGCCGGTCGATGGCGTCGGCGACCTCGTAGGCCTCCTCGATGGTATAGGGGGCGACAGAGGCGAAATCCTGCTCGATGTCCCAGGGACAGCCGGTCTCGGGATCGCGCAGGCGGCGCATGATCTCGACCAGACGGGGCAGGCCGCCCCCGGGGTCGTGAACCAGTCGATCGGATTCGGTCATGGACATGTCCTCCTGCTTGGCGGTGCCACGGTCCTCTCCGATCCCGAGAGCGGAGTCCAGCAAAGGACCGGCCCGACCCGACGGAGGCGCGCAGCGAAAAGACCGTTCGAGCGCCACTGACCCTTCTTCTCTGGTCCAAAAATACCTCGGGGTTTGGGGCAGAGCCCCATCCGGGGGCGTCATTGTCGCGCCATTGGTCCGAGAGACAATGGCGACGGGCCTTGCCCCCAAGAGCAAATGAGCGCCGAAGGCGCTCTGCCGGGGCGGGCAGAGCGTGCGCCGGGGCTTGCGCAGGGGCGCTTATCCGCAGAGGCTGTACGCGACAAAGGAGATCCCCATGGCCATCGTGAATTCCATTGCCGCCAGCGCCGAAGAGATGACCGGCTGGCGCCACCACCTGCACCGCAATCCGGAACTGGGTCTCGACTGCTTCAAGACCGCGGCCTTTGTCGTCGACAGGCTGACGGACTTCGGCATCACCGAGATCCATCAGGGCATCGCGCGCTCGGGCGTGGTGGCGATCATCGAGGGGCGTGAGCCGGGGCGGACTATCGGCCTGCGCGCCGACATGGACGCGCTGCCGATGGAGGATCTTTCGGGCACCGACCATGCCTCGACCGTGCCCGGGCTGGCCCATACCTGCGGGCACGACGGCCATACCACGATGCTGCTGGGTGCCGCGAAATACCTGGCCGAGACGCGCAACTTCAAGGGTCGCGTGGCGCTGATCTTCCAGCCCGCCGAGGAAAACGAGGGCGGCGGGCGGATCATGGTCGAAGAGGGCATCATGGACCGTTTCGCCATCGAGGAGGTCTATGGCATCCACAATTCCCCGGGCCTGCCCGAGGGCACGCTGAACACCAACCCCGGCCCGCTGCTGGCGGGGGTGGACGAGTTCACCGTCACCATCACCGGCGTCGGCGGGCACGGTGCGCAGCCCCATGCGACCCGCGATCCGGTCGTGGCCGCGGCTTCGACCGTCATGGCGCTGCAGACGATCCTGTCGCGCAACGTCGATGCGCTCGACCGGGTGATCCTGAGCGTGACGCAGATCCACACCGGCAGCGCCATGAACATCGTGCCCGAGAGCGCCGTCCTGAACGGAACGGTGCGGTATTACGACAAGGCCGCGCAGCAGGGGGTCAAGGCCCGCATGGCCGAGGTCGTCGAGTTCCGAGGCCAAGAGCTTCGGCCAGAGCGCGGTGCTGGACTATGTCGAAGGCTATCCGCCGACGATCAACCATCCCGAACAGGCGGCCTTTGCCTGCGCGGTCGCGCGCGAGGTGCTGGGCGCCGACAAGGTGGATGCCGATACGCCGCCGATCATGCCGGGCGAGGATTTCGCCTATATGCTGCAGGCGCGCCCCGGCGCCTACCTGTTCCTCGGGCAGGGCGACACGCCGTCCTGCCATCATCCGCAATACGACTTCAACGACCGCATCGCGCCTATCGGCGCCAGCTTCTTCGCGCGGCTTGTCGAGAAGGCCCTGCCTTTGTAACGCTTGCGCCAGAGCACTGCCGGGCAGCGCCTTTTCCGGGCGCCGCCCGCCCACCCATCCCGGCACCCGGAAAAGGCCCCGCCCTCATGTCCCTCGAAGATGCCAAGCGCCAGATCGACCACGCCTTCACCCGCGACGACCTGAAGGGGCCGTCGTTCGAGAATGTCTTTGCCGGGGCCGCCTCTTTCCTCCGGCGCAGATACACCAAGGACCTGACCGGCGTGGATATCGCCGTGACCGGGCTGCCCTTCGACCAGGCGGTGACCAACCGGCCCGGCACGCGGCTGGGGCCGCGCGCGATCCGCGAGGCCTCGCTGTTGCAGACCATGGACAAGCCCTATGGCTGGGACTTCGACGTGCTGTCGGACTTCGCCATAGCCGATTACGGCGACATGGCCTTCGACTATGCCATGCCCGCAGAGGTGCCGGCGCGGATCGAGGCGCATGTGCGCGGCATTCTCGACGCGGGCGCGGCCTGCGTGGCGCTGGGGGGCGATCACTCGGTGACGCTCGGGGCGCTGAGGGCTCATGCCGCGGTCCACGGGCCGCTTTCGGTGATCCAGTTCGATGCCCATACCGACACATGGGCGGACGACGACCCGGGCCGCGTGGATCACGGCACCTTCCTGTACACGGCGGCGAAAGAGGGCATCGTGGTGCCCGAACGGTCGGTTCAGATCGGCATCCGCACCGACAACCCCGATACCATGGGCTTTCATATCCTCGACGCGCGGGAGGTCCATGCCGCCGGGCCCGAGCGGATCGCCGAGCAGGTGCATCGGATCGTCGGGCGCGCCGCCTGCTACATCACCTTCGACATCGACGCGCTGGACCCGGCCTTCGCGCCCGGCACCGGCACGCCGGTCTGGGGCGGGCTGACCAGCCATCAGGCGGCGGTGATGCTGCGGCGTCTGGCGGGGGTGAACATGGTCGGCGGCGACGTGGTCGAGGTCTCGCCGCCCTTCGACACCAGTGGCGCCACGGCCATCGCGGCGGCCCATGTCGCGACCGAGCTGCTGAGCATCTGGGCCTCGACCCGGCGCTGAGGCAGCCGCCGCAGGCCCGGGGTGCGCGGTGGCCTGCGCGGCGCGGATCGGCGAAATCCCGCCCGTCTGCCCGGGGTCCGGCGTCTCTGGCTCCGGCCCCTCCGGGATATGTCTTGAATAACCGGCTGATACCGCTCACCTCTCTGGGCATGCGCCTGCGGGGCGGGGCGGGACTCCCGCGCCCGCCTGCAAGGGTGCCTTTCACAATCGCGGCGATTCGTGGCATTCCTGCCCCGGAACCGCAGTCAGCCAGACAGGATATTCCGTGCGCATGGTCTTCTTCCTCATCCTCGCGATCGTCCTCGGCGGCCTGGCCCGGATCCGGCTTGCGCCCTCGGACCCCGCGGTCTGGAACGTCGATCCTCAGGTGACGGCGGATCAGGATCTGTCCAACGGCGTGCGGCGCCGGATCCCGGGCGGGACGGAGACGCTGCAGGCGCTGAACGCGATCATCCTTGCCACGCCGCGGACCGACGTGCTGGTGGGCAGGCCGGAGGATGCGCAGATCACCTATGTCACGCGGTCGAAGTGGATGGGCTTCCCCGACTACACGACCGTCAAGGCCGAGGATGGGGTCATCGAGCTTTATGCCCGGGCGCGCTTTGGCCAGTCGGACATGGGCGTGAACCACGAACGTGTCGAAAGCTGGCTGAAGGCCCTGCGCGCGCGCGAGGCTGCCGCCGAGGACGCTTGACGGCCCCGCGCCCATGCGCGATGGAACCTCATGATCCCGACAGACCGTTTGCAACAGATCAAGGAGCGCCTCGGATATGTCGAGGCGCGCATGTCCACAGGCGAGGGCGACATTGCCGCGCTGGGGCGTGAGTACGCCGAGCTGAAGCCCGTGGTGGCGCAGATCTCCGAGTGGGAGCGCCTGCGGGAGGATATCGCCGAGGCCGAGGCGATGCTGGCCGACCCCGAGATGAAGGCGCTGGCCGAGGAAGAGCTGCCGCAGCTGCGCGCCCGTCTGCCCGAGGCCGAACACGCGGTGCAGCTGGCGCTTCTGCCGAAGGACGCCGCCGACGCGCGCCCCGCGATGCTGGAGATCCGGCCCGGCACCGGCGGCGACGAGGCGGCGCTGTTCGCGTCGGATCTGGCGCGGATGTACCAGCGCTACGCCGAGGCGCGCGGCTGGCGCTGGGAGGTCGTGGAAGAGCAGCTGTCGGAACTGGGCGGCGTGCGCGACCTCGTGGTGCGGATCGTCGGAGAGAACGTCTTTGCCCGTCTGAAGTTCGAAAGCGGGGTGCACCGGGTCCAGCGGGTGCCCGAGACCGAAAGCGGCGGGCGCATCCACACCTCTGCCGCCACCGTGGCCGTGCTGCCCGAGGCCGAAGAACTCGATATCCGCATCGACCCGAACGAGATCCGCATCGACACCATGCGCTCCAGCGGCGCGGGCGGGCAGCATGTCAACACCACCGATTCCGCGGTGCGGATCACCCATATCCCCTCGGGGATCGTGGTGACCTCTTCCGAGAAGTCGCAGCACCGTAACCGCGAGATTGCCATGCAGGTGCTGCGCGCGCGTCTTTTCGACATGGAGCGGCAGAAGGCCGAGAGCGCGCGCTCTGCCGACCGCAAGGCGCAGGTCGGGTCCGGCGACCGGTCCGAGCGCATCCGCACCTATAACTTTCCGCAGGGGCGCATGACAGATCACCGCATCGGACTGACGCTCTACCGGCTGGAGCAGATCCTTCAGGGCGACCTCGACGAGATCGTCGATGCGCTGACGGCCGAACATCAGGCGGCACAGCTGGCGGAGATGCAGCTGTGACCCGGGCGGCGAAAATTTCTTCGAAGAAATTTGCCAAATTCCATGGATGGAATTTGCGCGGGGCAGGTGGCAATGCGGGGCTCTGACCTTCTGGCGCAAGGAACGGCGCGGCTGGCGGGCGAGGACATCCCCGATCCGGGCCGCGATGCCCGGCGGCTGCTGTCGCATGTGCTGAAGGTCCCGCCGGGACGCCTGACGCTGGTCCTTCCGGAACCGGTCGATCCCGAGCAGGAGCTTGTCTACCTGACCCTGATCGAGCGGCGCGCCGACCATGTGCCGGTCAGCCATCTGGTCGGACGGCGGATGTTCTACGGGCGCGACTTCCTCGTCACGCCCGAGGTTCTGGACCCGCGCCCCGAGACCGAGACGCTGATCGAGGTGGCACTGGCGCAACCCTTTTCCACGGTGCTGGACCCGGGCACCGGGTCGGGGTGCATCCTGCTGACGCTTTTGTCCGAGCGCGAGACGGCGGTGGGCATCGGTACGGACCTCAGCGCCGAGGCGCTGAACGTGGCCATGTGGAACCGCAACGCGCTGGGGCTGGAGTCGCGGGCCGCTCTGGAAGAGGGCAGCTGGTACGAGCCGCTGCGGGGCTCGACCGAGAGCTTCGACCTGATCGTGTCGAACCCGCCCTATATCGCGGTGAACGAGATGCCCTTCCTGACGCCGGAGGTGCGCGATCACGAGCCCCGGCTGGCCCTGACGGACGAGGCGGACGGGCTGACCGCCTATCACGCCATCCTCGAAGGCTATTCGTCCTGGCTGGCGCCGGGGGGCCGCCTGGTGGTCGAAATCGGCGCGGCGCAGGGCATGGCGGTGTCGCAGCTGTTTGCGCAGGCGGGCCTGCGCAAGGTGCGGGTGGTGCCCGATATCGACGGGCGCGATCGGGTTGTCACCGGGGTCGCGCCGCGCTGAGACCGCGCGCCGGGGCGAAAAAACCTGTGGGAAACTGGCGATTTCCCGCGTTAAATCGCCGGTTTCAACGGTTTCGACACGGATTTGGGCTTGTCTGAGGCATGTCCGTGTGCATATTCACTGTCAGTCGGGCAGTCGATGGGCAACACGCCGATCCGGCTCGACGCCAAGCCATACATCACGGTGACGGAACGAAATTTGGCGCCCCTGTGGCGCAGCCGCTCACCAAGCCGAAGAAAAAAGGCTGGATACCAGAAAACATGCGTTCATCCAAATCCCGCTCGCGGAACAAGAACAACCGTAACCGCAACTCACTGGGCAATGTCGTCAACCGCGTGTTCGACAGCAGCGGCCCCGAGGGCAAGGTGCGCGGTACGCCGCAGCAGATTATCGACAAGTACAACCAATTGGCCCGCGATGCCTCGCTGGGCAATGACAGGGTCGCGACCGAGAACTTCCAGCAGCATGCGGAGCATTACCTGCGCATGTTGAGCGAAGCACAGCGTGAGCAGGATCAGCGGCGCGAGCAGCAGGAGCGCGAGAACCGCGAGCGTCAGGCCCAGCGTGACCGCGATCGCAACCAGCGCGACCAGAACGACGGCGACCAGCGCCCGGACGAGGGTGATCAGCCCGAGGTCGGCACCAGCGCCCCCGAGGCGAAGGAAAAGGGCGAGCGCCAGCCTTCGCGCCGCCGCCAGCAACCCGCCGTGGACCCCTCGGATGCGCCGCAGCCGGACATCTTCGACATGGTTGGCGGGGACGACGACGGCTCTGGCCTTGTCGAAACGCCGGAGTCGCGGGCCGAGACCAAGCCCGCCGAAGAGACGAAGGACGAGGCGCCCAAGCCCGCGCCCAAGCCGCGCAAGCCGCGTGCCCCGCGCAAGCCGCGCCAGCCCAAGGCCGAGGCTTCGGAGGCGCCCGCCACCGAGACTCCTCAGAGCCCGGACGCCGCGGCAGAGTAACACCGCAGACCGAGATCGAAAGGCGCCGCCCGGGAAACCGTGGCGGCGCTTTGCGTTCTGGGAAACGGTCTATGGTGCTATTCGAAGGTCCGGGCGAGGGCGCAGAAGGCCTCCAGCGGGACGCGCTCGGCGCGCTCGGTGGGGGCGATGCCCGCCGTATGCAGCCGGTCCTCGATGTCGGGGGCGAGGCCCTTCAGCGCCGCCCGCAGCATCTTGCGCCGCTGGTTGAAGGCGGCGGCGACCACACGTTCCAGCAGCACTGGGCTGGGCGGGGAAGCGCGGCTCGGGCAGGGCAGTCAGGTGGACCACCGCCGAGGAGACCTTGGGTGGCGGGGTAAAGGCGCCGGGCGGCAGGGTCAGCGCGATGCGCGGGGTCGCGCGCCATTGCGACAGGATCGCGAGGCGGCCATAGGCCTTCGATCCCGGCTCGGCGGTGATGCGCTCTGCCACCTCTTTCTGGAACATCAGCGTGAGCGAGGACCAGAAGGGCGGCCATTCGGGCGGCGTCAGCCAGCGGATCAAGAGTTCGGTGCCGACGTTGTAGGGCAGGTTGGCGCAGATCGCGATGGGCGGCGTCAAATGTGCCAGCGCGTCGACCTCGAGCGCGTCGCCCTCGATGACCTGAAGGCGGCCCGGCGCGGCCTCGGCGATCTCGGCCAGCGCCGGCAGGCAGCGCGGGTCTTTCTCGATGGCCAGCACGCGGCGCGCGCCTTCCGACAGAAGCCCGCGCGTCAGGCCGCCGGGGCCGGGGCCGACTTCCAACACGTCCATGCCCGAGAGGTCGCCGGGAATGCGGGCGATGCGGGCGGTCAGGGTCAGATCCAGGAGGAAGTTCTGCCCTAGCGCCTTGCGCGCGGACAGCTGGTGCTTGGCGATGACCTCGCGCAGGGGCGGCAGGGTCTCGACGCTCATGACAGGCGCGCCGCCAGCCGCAGGGCGGCGATGGTCGAAGAGGGATTCGCCAGACCCTTGCCCGCGATGTCGAAGGCGGTGCCGTGGTCGGGCGAGGTGCGCACGAAAGGAAGGCCCAGCGTCACGTTCACCCCCTCGTCGAAATCCAGCGTCTTGATCGGGATCAGGGCCTGATCGTGGTACATGCAGACCGCCGCGTCGTATCCGGCGCGGGCGCGGTCGTGGAACATGGTGTCGGCGGGCAGGGGGCCGCGCAGGTCCATGCCCTCGGCGCGCAGGCGGTCGAGAACCGGGGCGATCACCGTCTCGTCCTCGTGGCCCATGCGCCCGCCTTCACCGGCGTGCGGGTTCAGCCCGGCCACCGCGATGCGGGGCGCGGCGATGCCGAACTGCTCTTGCAGGGCGCGGTGGGTGATGCGCAGGCGCTTTTCCAGCAGGGCGGGTGTCAGCGCGGCGGGGACGTCCGACAGCGGGATATGGATCGTGGCCGGCACCACCCGCAGCCGGTCGGAGGCCAGCATCATCACCACCTCCTCGGCGCCCGCGAGATGGGCGAGGTATTCCGTATGGCCCGGGTAGGCGAAGCCGCAGCCGTCCGCCAGCGCCTTCTTGTGGATCGGCAGGGTGCAGAGCGCCGCCGCCCGTCCCCCGGTCACCAGAGAGACGCCGCGCGCGATGGCCTCTACCACGCCCGCCGCATGGCTGGCGACCGGCGTGCCGGGCACGCGGGCGCCGGGCATGTCCAGCGGCAGGACGGGCAGGGCAGAGGCGGCCACCGTGACGGCCTCTTCCGGGTCGGTCAGGACCACATGCGGGACGGTGCCCGGCAGATGCGCCGGGTCGCCGATCCAGAAGAAGGGTACCGAGGCGCCCAGCCCCTGCCATGCGGCCTCGGCCAGTTCGGGGCCGATGCCTGCCGGTTCGCCGCAGCTGAGCGCGATGGCGCGGCGCGCGCCGGATGCCGTCATTGGTCGAGGATGCGGGCGTCGGCGCGCAGCTGCGCGAGGTAGCCGTCCGCCAGCGCGGTCAGGCGCTGGTTGCGCAGGCCCACGGTGATCCGCTCGCGGTCGGCTTCTTCGGCAATGGCACTGGTGCGCCCGCAGAGCATCAGGAAGACCAGTGTCTGGCCGTTCGCCCGTGTCAGCGCCGTGGAAACCTCGCCGGGGTCGAGCTTGGACAGTTCGTAGGCGATATCCGTGGGGATCTGGTCGATGGGCAGGGTGCCCCGGTCCAGAACGCTGGCCGGCTGGCCCTTGGCCACGCCATAGAGGTCGTCGCAGCGGTCGACCTTGCCCGCAAGCACCCGCGCCACGGCCAGTGTCTCTGCCGAACGCCCGCCCGCCATGTAGTAGGCGGCATATTCGATGGCCGAGACCTCGGGCGCGGTATAGGCGCCCTCCTCGATGTCGCGCAGCTGGAACAGCGCGATGGCGCCCTGCAGCGGGATCGGGTCGGTGACCTCTCCGGGGGCGAGACCCAGAACCAGCGGCTGCAGCGGCGGCGGCAGCTCTGTCAGGTCCTGCCGGGGCAGGCGCCCGCCGTTGCCGCGCGAGGCGGTGGCCGAGAAGCGCCGCGCCTGTTCCGAGAAGGCCGAGGTCGAGCGCAGCTGCGCGATGCGGTTGGCACGGTCGCGCACGGTGGTTTCCTGCTGCGGGGGCATCGGCATGATGATCTCGGACAGCAGAACGCGCACGCTGCTGCCGCCGCCCTGCCGGGAGATGGCGCGGTCGATCTCTGCCTCGTCGATGGAAGCCCGCGAGGCAAAGCGGGCGCGCACGACCTCGCGCCATGCCACGCCGGCGCTGACGAAGTCGCGGAAGGTTTCCTCGGCGACGCCGGAGGCGGCCAGCGCCTTCGTGAACTCGGCGCGTGTCAGGTTGGCGCGGCCTGCGAATTCCTCCATCCCGGCGGCGACGGCCTCTTCGTCGACGACCACGCCGTTGGCGCGGGCGGCCTGCATCCGCAGGCGGTCGTCGATCAACTGCTCGCGGGCCAGCTTGGTGACGTCGCCCGGCGCCCGCAGCACCGACAGCATGCGCTGCCGCTGCTCCAGTTCATAGCCTGTGATGACCTGATCGTTGACGATGATCGCGGGCGCGAAGAGGCCCTGCGCGGGCGCCGCCTGCGGCTGGGCGAGGACGGCGGCCATGGCCAGCGCGGCCGGGGCGAGGAGACGGGTCAGAAGGCGCATGTGCGTCGGTACTCCTTGGCACTGCCGCCGGTGCTAAAGCCTTTCAGCGCGACGGTCAGATCGAAATCGGTCGAGGGTTCGAGGTTCGAGGCGGACGCATAGTTGCGCCGCGCCGCGAACCCGACCTCGATGCATTCATTGCGGTATTGCAGGCCAAGGCCAAGGCGGTCAAGCCGCCGGTCGGCAAGGTCGTAGCGCGCCTCGGTCGAGGCCGCCCAGTGGCGGCTGACCTGATAGGTGCTGTCGAAGGTCCATTCCGACTGTCCGCTGGCGCGGTCCTCGTCGTTGTCGCGGACCAGAAGCAGGTAGGAGGCGTTCAGGTCGAGGCGGCTGTTGGACCAGCTGGCCAGCGCCTCTGCCTTGTTGAACCGGGCATCCTTGTCCAGCAGGCCCCGGGCACTGATGGTCAGCCCGAAGGGCGCCGAAAAGCGCCCGGCGATCAGCAGGTCCGACACGGTTTCGCGGCTGAGACCGGAGGACAGCGAGAATTCGGAGTCCTCTTCCGTGCGCCAGACCTGACCGAAGGTCAGGGCCGCGGTCCATCCCGCCGGGGCCTGATGCATCCAGCGCAGGCCCGCCGCCGGGTGGTGCCGCGTTCTCTGCGGTCGGGAGCCGGGAAGCGCGACAGCGACAGCAGGTTGGCCTCGTCGAAGTCGACGCGGGTGCTTTCGTCGTTGGGGTTGGCCTTGCGCTCGCCGCCGACCCAGCCAAGCTGGACCACCGGCTCCAGAAGGGTCCGGCCGCCGTCGAAGCCGCGCCGTTGCAGCGGCCAGCGCAGTTCCACCGCGGCGCCCGGCGTCAGGCTGGCGACATCGCGGTCCGAGGTCGCGTCCTGTTCGGTGATGAAACGGTCGGCCCAGAGATGCCCGGTGACCCCCATGCGCAGACCCGGCCCGACGGTCCAGCGGTCGCGCCAGCTGAGTTCGGCGTTCAGCCGCGCCACATCGCGACCGTCGACCTCGTCGTCGTCATCCGGTCCGTCGACGTCCAGCTTCGACCGGCGCAGGTGGCCGTGGGTCTCTGCGGACAACCGCAGCTCGCCGCCGATGGCGGCGGGGAAGAAACGCCGCTCGACGTAGTAGTCCAGCATGATCCGCGGCTGCGTGTCGTTGCTTTCGAGGTCGCGCAGCGTCTGGTAGTTGACGATGCTGGCCTGCATGAAGACGTCCCGTTTGACCCGCGTCACGGCGACCGAGCTGGCCAGCCGGTCCTTGGAGCTGATGCCGTAGTCGTTGAGGTAGGATTCGTCGCTGACCGAGGCGAGATCGAATTCCAGCTTGAAGTCGTCCGGCAGGTCGAAGCGCCCCTCGGCGAAGAGGTAGCCGCGCAGCGCCTCGGGCTGCAGCGTGTCCCGCGACAGCCCGCCGGTCAGCGTCAGGTCGCCGTAGCGGAAGGCGCGGCGATAGCGGAATTCCATCGTGCGGGTCTTGGGCGACAGGTAGGGGATCAGGGTCACGTCCTGATGGTCGCCGATGGGGATGAAATAGGGCACCTTCACGCCAAGCCCCAGCAGGGTGGTCGAGCGGAAGGTCGGGATCAGCAGGCCGCGCGCGCGCGCCAGCGTCGGGTCGGGCAGGCGGATGCGCGGGAAGTAGAAGACCGGCACCCGCCCGATGTGGAAGGTGGCATTGTCGAAGTAAAGCTGCTGCGCCTGCTGGTCGTGCACGACCCGCGCGGCGCGGATCTGCCAGAGCGGCACGCCGTTCGGCCCGCAGACCTGGCACGAGGTGGCGACGACGCGGCTGAGCTGCGTGTATCGGCCTTCGACCCGGCGGGCCTCGACCGAGGCCAGCTGAAGCTGCTGGTCCAGCACCATGCGCGCGCCCGTCAGGATGCCGTTTTCCAGCGCCTGATCCATTTCGGCGCGGTCGGCGGTCACCAGGTTGCCCGCCTCGTCCAGCACGCGGATCGGGCCTTCGATGACCAGCTGGTCGGCGCTGCCATCATAGGTGATCCGGGTGGCGATCAGGCGATACCCGCCTTGCAGGGCCTCGACGTTTCCGGTGGCCACCAGCCTGTCCTCGCCCTCGACGAAGAGGTCGTCGGCGACCAGAAGGGCGGGGCCGTCACCGGCGCCGTCGGTCGGCTGGGCCATGGCAGGCGCGGTGGCCAGTGCGAGGCAAAACGACAAAAGAGTCGCAAGGCGGCGGGTCAGACGCGTCATCCGTCCTCCATGTGCAGTACAAGCCCCAGCGCGAGCAGGACAGAGGCCACCGGTGGCACCCAGGCCGCGATTTGTGGTGCCAACTGGCCGTTCTCCCCCATGATCTGGGCGAAGTTTCGCACGTAATAAAGACCGAAGCCAAGCAGAACCGCCGACAGTACGGCCAGCCCCGTGCGCCCCAGTCGGGTGGGTCTCATGGTGAAGGCGGCGCCGATCAGCGTCATCGCCACAAGGAACAGCGGGCGGGCCATTTCCATGTTCAGCCAGACGATGTGCCGCCGCGCGGAAAAGCCGGAAGCGTCGAGGTCGGCGATGAAGGCGGGCAGGTCCCAGATGGCCACCGCAGAGGGCTTGCCGAAGCGGTCGCGAATGCTTTCCTGCGTCAGGGTCGAGGAAATTGCGAGGGTTTCGTGTTCCTGCGCCCCCAGTTCGGGGTTGAGGCCCGCCGCCAGCGGCCAGGCCTTGGCATTGGTCAGGATCCATTCGCCGCCCTGAAGCTCGGCCTCTTCCGCGAGGATGCGGGTCCTCGGGACCGCCTGCCGGGGCATAGGCGACAATCGAGACATCGAAGAGCCGCGTGGCCTCGGGGTTGGTGCGGGCGGCATGGATCACCGCCTGACCCTCTGGCCCGCCCTGCCGCAGCCAGAGCCCTTCCGGGCCGATCGACAGCGCCGCGGCATTGCCGGTCTGATAGGCCTCGCGCAGGTCGACATAGTGCTTGGAGGTCGCGGCCACGATGGGGTTCATCACCGCCACGACCAGCAGGCCCAGAAGGAAGGACACCAGCGCGGGCGAGGCCGGGGCCACCAGCCCCGACCGCCCCGCCGCCCGGGTCACGACCAGTTCCGAGGACCGCGCGAGGCCAAGGAACATCGCGATGGTCGCGAGGATCATCACCAGCGGGACGATCTCGTACAGGCCTTCGGGCAGTTTCAGCAGCACCAGGTGCAGCACCTGTCCGAAGCCCACGTTGTCGTAGCGGCTCGACCTCTTCGATCAGGTCCAGCAGGCCCCGGAACAGGGCGAAGACGGTAAGGATGCCGAGGAACAGCAGCAGGAAGCGCCGCGCGAAATAGAGATGCAGGGTCATGCGGCGATGCCCTCTGCCGGAGCGTGGCGCCGCGCCGGTCTGCCGCTGCGGCCCGCGTGCCACAGAAAGGCCGTGGCGATGGCGGCCCCGAAGAGGCTGGGCAGGTAGATCAGCGGCCAGAGCGCGCCATTGTCCTTCACCTGTCCCGTCACGCCGCTTTCCACCAGTTTCACCAGCACCAGCAGGAAGATGGCGAGAACGATCTGCTTCGTCACCCCGAAGCGCGAGAACCCGCCCGCGATCAGCGTGGAAAAGCCGATCAGCGGCGCGATCAGCGCCAGCAGCGGCAGCTGGAAGCGCATATGCGCCTCTTCGAGGACTTCGCCGGGGGTGTCGCCGATCTCTTCGGCGACCTGATGCGTGCGCATCAGAAGCTCTGGCGTGCCGATGTACTCGACCCGGCGGCGCTTGGCTGGGCCGGTCGTGATCAGCCCCGAGATGTCATAGGTCAGGTCGGCGAAATTCGTCGTCGACAGGCTGCCGGTCTCGCGGTCGACGGTCTGCGCCATGCCCGAGAGCATCACCAGTTTCGGTCCGTCGTCGTCGCGCAGCAGGTAGGCGCGTTCCGCCGTATAGGTGGTCTCGCGATCCGCCTGCCGGGCGTCGGTGAGGAAGACGTCCTGCAACTCGCCCTCGGTGGTGATGGCGCGGATGTAGAAGGTGACGCCGCGCGTCGGGTGCAGGAAGACGCCTTCGCGCAGCAGCCGTGCCGAGATCGACCCGGCGATTTCCTGCTCGCGCAGGCGCAGCTGCTCGATGCTCTTGGGGACCAGCACATGGGTCAGGATCGACAGGATCAGCCCGAGGATCAGCCCGAAGGCCAGAACCGGACGGGCCAGCCGCCGGGGCGAGAAGCCGGTGGCCTTGACCACGGTCAGCTCTGAATCGCCGGACAGGCGGTTGGTGACGTAGACCGCCGCGGCAAAGCCCGCCATGGGCAGCACCAGCGCGATGACGGCGGGCAGCGACAGCGCCGTGAATTCCAGCACGACGCCAGCGGTGTGACCGTCGGACACCAGACGGTCGAACAGGATCACCGCCCGGTTCACCCAGTAGACGGAGACCAGGACCAGGGCGAAGAAGCCGAACAACACCATCAGTTGCGACAGGACGTATCTGTCGAATCTCTGCAAAACGGCGGTCCCCCCAGACCATGCGGATCGGGGCGAGACTAGCGGATCGCACCGGGGGGATAAAGATGTGGCGGCGGCGCATCTTGTCCGGCGGGCAGGGGGCTCTGCCCCCGGCCCTTGCGGGCCTCCCCCGGGATATTTCCGGACAGAAGAAAACCCGGGGGAGCGTCCGGCGGGGCCGGGTGGTCCTGGCGGCTCTGGCCATTGTCCGGGGGCGCGTTACCTCTTGGCACGAACAAGCATATGGAGAGCCCCCATGACCGACCTGCGTGAGATCACCTTTGCCGATGTGGATATCGAGGCGCTGGCCGGGGCCACGGGCCGCGTGGCGGTGCTGATCCCGGCGGAGGGCACGCTGAGCCCCGCGGCGCGGCGTCTGAGCCGCCTGACCAAGGGCGCCCTGGCCCGCGCGGTCGAGAGCGAGGCCCGGGAGAAGCTCGAGGTCGGCGCGGTGCTGTCGCTGGCATGGCCCGCGGGTATGGCGGCCGAGGGTGTCGATATCGTGAAGCTGCCGCGCCGGCCTTCGGTCGCGGAGGCGCGCAGGGCGGGCGCGGCGCTGGCCAAGGCCGCCGGCAAGGCGGGCGTGACGCTGCTGGCGGAAGGCACGCGGCGGCCCGCGCAGATCGCGCTGGGGCTGGCGCTGAAGGGCTATGCCTTCACCGCGCGCAAGTCCGAACCTGCCGAGGGTCCGGCGGCTTCGGTTGTCATGTGCAAGGGCGCGGAGGAAGCGGGCGAGGCCTATGCCACCGCGCGAGCCGTGGCCGAGGGGGTCTTCTTCACCCGCGACCTGGTGTCGGAGCCGACCAACGTGCTGGGCACCGAGGAGTTCGCCGCGCGGCTGGAGGCGCTGCGCGAGACCGGGCTGGAGGTCGAGGTGCTGGAAGAGGATCGGCTGGCCGAGATGGGCATGGGCGCTTTGCTGGGTGTCGGCATGGGCTCGGCCATGCCCTCCAAGGTCGTGGTGATGCGCTGGAAGGGCGCCGAGGGGGCGCCTCTGGCGCTGATCGGCAAGGGCGTGGTCTTCGACACCGGCGGCATCTCGCTGAAGCCCGCCGCGGGCATGGAGGACATGACCATGGACATGGGCGGCGCGGGCGTGGTCTCGGGTGTGATGAAGACGCTGGCGCTGCGCAAGGCCAAGGCGCATGTGGTCGGCATGGTCGGCCTTGTCGAGAACATGCCCAGCGACCGCGCGCAGCGGCCCGGCGACATCGTGACCTCGATGAAGGGCGACACCATCGAGGTGATCAACACCGATGCCGAGGGGCGTTTGGTGCTGGCCGACGTGATGTGGCACGCGCAGCTTTCCGAGAAACCGGCGGCGATGATCGACCTCGCCACCCTGACCGGCGCCTGCATCATCGCGCTGGGGCACGAGAACGCGGCGGTGTTTTCCAACGACGACAGGCTGGCGGCGGATTTCCTGGCCGCCGCCGAGGCCGAGGGCGAGGGCGCGTGGCGTCTGCCGCTGGGCAAGGCCTATGACGACCAGCTGAAGTCGCAGAAGGCGGACGTGAAGAACGTCGGCGGGCGGCCCGCGGGAGCGATCACAGCGGCGCAGTTCCTGCAGCGTTTCGTCAAGGACGGCACGCCGTGGATCCACCTGGATATCGCGGGTGTGGCCCAGGTCTCTGCCGAGACCACCCTGTCGCCCAAGGGCGCCACGGGCTGGGGCGTCATGGCGCTGGACCGGCTGGTGCGCGACCGCTTCGAGCAGGACTGAGGCCCTTGGGCGCGGCCTACTTCTATCACCTGACGCGGCGTCCCATGCAGGAGACGCTGCGCGTGCTGCTGGAGCGCTCGGCACAGGCCGGCTGGCGGGTGGCGGTGCGCGGCACCGAGCCGGGGCGGATGGCCTGGCTGGACGAGGCGCTCTGGCAGGGCCCCGAGGAGGGGTTCCTGCCGCACGGGCTGGCGGGTGGGCCGCATGACGCCGATCAGCCGGTGCTTCTGTGCACCGAGGGGCAGGAGGCCGCGAACGATCCGGCCTGCCTGATGACCGTCGACGGCGCGCGGCTGCTGTCCGAGGAGGTCGACCGGCTGGAGCGGGTCTGCGTGCTGTTCGACGGCCACGACGAAAGCGCCCTGCAGGTGGCGCGCGGGCAGTGGACGGCGCTGAAGAAGGCGGGTTGTGCGGCGCAATACTGGTCGGAAGAATCGGGGCGCTGGGAAAAGAAGGCCGAGACCTGATCGGGACCCGGAAACTTCCAAAGTTTCCGGGCCGTTTTCTTTGCAAGAAAACGGCGCTGGTGTCAGCGTTGCAGGATCATCCGGTCGTTGGCGATTTCCACCCGGGCGAAGCGGTCTAGGTAGGTCATGCCCAGCAGCGAGGTCTCCATCTCGCCGCCGTTCACATAGGCGGGCATCCGTCTGTCGACGATGGGTCCGAGCGCCAGGCTGTCCAGCGTGACCGGAGCCGTCCGGACCGATCCGTTCGCGGTCATGGCGCTGGAGAGGAACACGAGGTCCCCGGTCGCCAGCCCGGCCCGCTGCGCGTCCCGCGCCGTCAGCACCACGGCGGAGGCGCCGGTGTCCACGACGAAGCGGGTCGGCGTGCCATTGACCTCCAGGGTGATGTAGTAATGGCCGTCCTCGGCGCGGGGCAGTTCGATGCGGCCCTCTTCTCCGAAGACTGATTGCCGTGGCAGGACGGTGCTGCGCACATCCTCCCACAGGCCAATGGCGGCAATGGTGCCGAAGAAGATCAACACCCAGGCCGCCATGTGCTGGGCCATCTTGTTCAGGTTCAGCCTGCCCCTGACCAGCAGCCAGGTCAGAAGCGCCGCCCCCAGCACGCTGAGGTAGATCAGGTTGCCGATCTGGTCTCCGGACATGGGCGGTCTCCTCGCAGGTCCCGTCAGATATAGGCCTCGGGCGGCGGAATGTCAGGGGCGGCGGGCCGCTCAGGCGCCGCTGGCCAACCCGAAGTCGCGCAACCCGTCCAGAACGAACTGGACCGACAGCGCGGCGAGCAGCATGCCCAGAAGGCGCGTGACGACATTGATGCCGGTCCGCCCGAGGCCGCGTTCGATCACGCCGGCGGAGAGGAACAGCAGCAGGGCCAGCATGAGGACGGCGGCCATGACGCCAAGCACGGCGGCCATGCCGAGCGCGCCCTCGGCCCGGCCCGCCAGCAGGATCATCGTGGCGATGGCTCCGGGTCCGGCGATCAGCGGGATGGCGATGGGAAAGACCGAGGGGTCGGGGAAGTCCTCCTCGTCGGCCTGATCCTCGCGGCGCTTGGTGCGGCGCTCGAACAGCATGTCGAGCGCGGTGAGGAACAGCAGGATGCCGCCTGCGATGCGGAAGGCGGGCATCGAGATGCCGATGAACCCCAGCACCGCTTCTCCGAAGAAGGCGAAGAGTGTCAGCAGGCTGCCCGCGATCAGCACCGCCCGCAGCGCCACCGCCCGGCGGTGCCGATCATCGGTGTCGGCGGTCAGCGCGATGAAGATGGGCGCGAGGCCTATCGGGTCGATCACCACGAAGAGCGTCGCGAAGGCGCCGATGAGGAAGGTCTGATCCATCCTGAATGGCTAGAACAGCTTTGACGCCCGCGCAATGCTTCCGGCGCCCTGGCCATGCCGGGGCGGGGTGCGGGGTGCGGGGGGCGTCGGGTCGGGCCGGACCGGGGGCCGCTGAGTTGAGGCGCAGGCCGGTCCGGCGGCATCGGGGCTGACGCCCGCGCGTCGAAGGGGCAGGGCGGGGGAGCTGCCGGGCGAAGGGGGGCCGGGCTGCGTGCCCTTTGCGCCCGGGTCGACCGGCGGCGCTGCCCCTTGTCCTGCCCGCCGGCTTCAGGCGGTCTCGGCCTTGTCGAGGTGTTCCTGTGCCGCCATCCAGAGGCCTTCGGCCTTGTGCAGCCCGTCCATGACCTCGGCGTATTTCTTGTTCCAGGTCGCGAGTTCGTTGGCCCGCCCGTCTTCGTAGAGCGCCGGGTCCGCCAGTTTCTGCGCCAGCTTCTCGCGCATTTCTTCGAGCTTTTCGACGCGGCCCTCGCATTTGCGCACCTCGGCGCGCAGCTCGAGGATGCGGTCGCGGGAGGGGCGCTTGGGCTTTTCCACGGGCTTGGCCGGTTTCGCGGGCGCGTCGGGAGAGAGAAGCAGGGCGCGATAGGCGTCGAGGTCGTCCTCGTAGGGCTTGACCGTGCCGTTGGAGACCAGCCAGAGCCGGTCGGCCACCATGGACAGCAGGTGCATGTCGTGGCTGACGAGGATCACCGCGCCGTTGTAGGCGGTCAGCGCCTCCATCAGCGCCTCGCGGCTTTCGATATCGAGGTGGTTGGTCGGCTCGTCGAGGATCAGCAGATGCGGCGCGTCCAGCGTGGCCAGAAGCAGCGAGAGGCGCGCCTTCTGCCCACCAGAAAGGCGCGCCACCTCGGTGTCGGCCTGCGCGGCCTGAAGGCCGAAGCCCGCGAGGCGGGCGCGCAGCTTGGCGGGCGGCGTGTCGGGGCGTTCGCGCTGCAGGTGCTGAAGCGGCGTCTCGTCCAGGTGCAGCTCGTCGACCTGATGCTGGGCGAAATAGCCGATGCGCAGCTTGGACGAGCGGCTCATCTGGCCGTCGAGCAGCGGCAGCCGGTCGGCCAGCAGCTTGGAGAGGGTGGATTTGCCCTGACCGTTCTTGCCCAGAAGCGCGATGCGGTCGTCCTGGTCGATGCGCAGGTTCAGGCGGTGCAGGACCGCCTTGCCGTCATAGCCCGTGGCGCCGCCGTCGATATTGATGATCGGCGGGGAAAGCTCGTCGGGCTGCGGGAAGGTGAAGACGCGCTTGGCCGCCTCTTCGGGGGCGGTGACCATGTCCATGCGCTCGATCATCTTCAGGCGTGCCTGCGCCTGCTTGGCCTTGGTGGCCTTGGCGCGGAAGCGGTCGACGAAGCTTTGCAGGTGATCGCGGCGGTCCTGCTGCTTTTTCGCCGTGGCGGCCTGCTGGGCGCGCTTTTCGGCGCGCAGCTTGACGAAGCCGTCGTAGGGCGTGCCGTAATAGGTCAGCTTGCGGTCCTCGAGGTGCAGGATGCTGCCCACGGCGCGGTTGAGAAGGCCGCGGTCGTGGCTGATGACGATCACCGTATGCGGGTATTTCGCAAGATAGGATTCCAGCCAGAGCGCGCCTTCGAGGTCGAGGTAGTTGGTCGGTTCGTCCAGAAGCAGCAGGTCGGGCTGGGCGAAGAGCACACCTGCCAGCGCCACGCGCATCCGCCAGCCGCCGGAATAGGCGGAGCAGGGATTCCTGTGTTCCTCGGGTTCAAAGCCCGAGGCCGCGCAGGATGGTGGAGGCGCGGGCCTCGGCGGACCATGCGTCGATGTCGGCCAGCCGTGTCTGGACCTCGGCCATGCGGTGGCCCTCGGCGGTTTCCGCCTCGGCCATCAGGGCGGCGCGTTCCGCGTCGGCGGCGAGCACCGTGTCGAGGATCGTGGTCTCGGAGGAGGGCACCTCCTGGCTGACGCCGCCGATGCGGGCGCGCGACGGCAGGTCGATCGAGCCGGTGTCGAGGGTGAGTTCGCCCCGGATGATCCGGAAGAGCGTGGTCTTGCCCGCGCCGTTTGGCCCCACGAGGCCGACCTTGTGGCCGGTGGGGATGGTGGCGGAGGCCTCTTCGAAGAGAGGGCGGCCCTCGACCGAGTAGCCTATGGACTGGATGCGCAACATGGAGGCGCTTTAGCAGAGGGTTTCGGGAGGGGCCAGTGGGGGTGCGCGACCGGAGCGTTGCCTGGGGCCGCGATTGCGCCGGACAGGGCCGGTGGAGCCGGGATTGCGGGACCGGGGCGGGACTGTTTGCTGGCGCAAAGGCGCCCGCCCGCCGGCCCCGGGTCACGCCGTATCGGTGTTTCGGGGCCGGCGACGGAGAGGGGGCTCTGCCCCCGCGCGCGGAGCGCGCCCCCGAGGTATTGGCAAGACCAGAGAAGTTGGTCGGGGGGATTGTTCCGGTCGGGCGCTGCGCGGGGAATGGCGTTGCGGGCTTTTCTTGAGCGCCGACCCGTGCTAGGCGGCGGCGCAGAATTCGGCCGGGGTGTTCCGGCCCCCATATTGGAGACTATCATGGCCCTCGAGCGCACCTTTTCGATCATCAAGCCCGATGCAACCCGCCGCAACCTGACCGGCAAGATCAATGCCAAGTTCGAGGAGGCGGGCCTGCGCATCATCGCGCAGAAGCGGATCCACCTGACCAAGGCCCAGGCGGGCGAGTTCTACAAGGTGCACGCGTCGCGTCCCTTCTATGACGAACTGTGCGAGTTCATGGCCTCGGCCCCGATCGTGGCACAGGTCCTGGAAGGCGAGGGCGCCATCCTGAAGAACCGCGAAGTCATGGGCGCGACCAACCCCGCCGATGCGGCGCCGGGCACGATCCGCGCAGAGTTCGCGGAATCGGTTGGCGAGAACTCGGTCCACGGATCGGACGCGCCGGATACCGCCAAGGAAGAGATCGCCTATTTCTTCTCGGGTCTCGAACTGGTCGGCTGAGGCCGGTCATGCGGGCCGTTCGGCCCACCCGGACGTGACAGACGCCGCCCCCGCCGGGGGCGGCGTTTTTCGTTGCCGGATGGCGCAGTGGGGCCTTGCGGCGCGCCCGGCGGGTGGGATGCGGCTTTGGCGAGGGTCCAAGGCCCTGCGGTGCGGCCCGGGTGTCGGACAGGATATGCGCATTGCAGCGAAGCACGGGGCGGTTTCCGGTACGGTTGGTGCGGGGGTGCGCAGATCGGGGCCGCCCGGACAGGGGGCGCGGAGAGGATGGTCCGGGCATGAGCACGGAGGCCGACGGGCTTTGTCGGGACGGTGGGCATCGCAGGGGCCGTTTGGCCGGGCATGAGCGCGCGGGGCGGGGGCCTCACGCGGCGTCGGCGTATTCCCGCGCGAAGGTGCAGAGGCAGCGGATCGCCCGGACAAGGCTGTCATCGTCGACGGTCAGGGCGACGCGGATATGCCCCGCGGCGGATTGGCCGAAGCTTTCGCCGGGCATCACCGCGATGCGGCGCGCGTCCAGAAGCGCCTCGGCGAAGGCACGGCCCGAGAGGCCAGTGCGGCGGATGTCCAGCATCAGGTACATGGCGCCCTGAGAGGGGATCGCGGTAACGGACTCGTGCCGCGCCAGTTCCTCGAGCACGCGGGCCCGGCGGCGCAGGAAGGGCGCGGAGACCGCCGCCTCGGGACCGTCTCCGGTGCGCAGGGCGAAGAGCGCCGCGTCCTGGATGAAGCCGGGGACACCGTAGGTGGTGTTTGTCGCGAGGTCGATCAGGCGCTCGATCACCGGTTCCGGTGCGACGATCCAGCCAATGCGCGAGCCGGTCATGGCGTGGCTTTTGGACATGGACCCCACGACCAGCGTGCGCTCCGCCATGCCCGGCAGGGCACGCGGCGAGAGATGCGCGCCTTCCCAGACCTGTGTGTCGTAGACCTCGTCCGAGATCAGCCAGAGGTCGCGGTGCTGGCAGGCGGCGGCGATGGCCTGCAGGCAGTCGGCGGGATAGACCGTGCCGGTCGGGTTGTTGGGCGTGTTGATCAGCAGGCTGCGGGCTTCGTGTTCGAAGGCCAGTTCCTCGATGGCCTGCGCCGAGGGCAGGAAGGCGTTTGCGGCCCGGGTTCGGACCGGCACCGCCACACCCGAGGCCGCGCGGATGGTGCCGGGATAGGTCGCATAGAAGGGATCGATGTAGAGCGCCGTGTCGCCGGGATCGAGAACCGCCAGATGCGCGGCAAAGAGCGCGGCCTGTCCGCCGGGGGTGATGAGCACATTGGCGGCGCCGGTGGGCACGCCGGTGCGGGCGGTGACGCGGGCGGCGATTTCCGCCCGCAGGGGCGCGATGCCCGGCACCATGGCATAGCCCGTATGGCCGCCCTGCGCGGAGGCATTCATCGCATCCAGAACGGCGCTGTCGGTGCGGATGTCGTGTTCCCCGATGGTCAGCTCTGTCACCTGCTCGCCTGCGGCGACAAGGGCCCGGGCGCGGTAGAAGACCTCCCACCCGTCGGAGCCGCCTTCGTTGAGCGAGGTGATGCGGGTCGACAGTTGCGGCATGGGCGAGCTCCTTTTCGCGCCAAGATGTGCCAGAGCCCTGAGGGAGCGGCAAGGCACCTTCCGCAGGGCTTAACGCGACGGACGCGGCGGTTAACGGCGTCGGGCCGCTGCGCGCGCGGGGATCAGGGCTCGTAAGGATTGCCCGGCCATTGTCCTGATCGTGCCGGAAAGGACGGGTCCGGCGGCGCAGAGGGGCGGCAGGCCCCCGTCACAGGACCGCGCCCCGTCCGGGCAGACCGGCACGTCAAACAGGCAACAAAGGTATCGAGCCATGAGCAGCACGATGGAACGGCGGCAGGTTCTTCTGACCGCCGAGCAGCAGATCGACCGTCTGGAAGAGAAGCGCGCCGAGATCGAAGAGACCCTGCGTGACCTGACGGAGGACATCCGGGACATCCAGGCCCGGCTGCGCAGCGGAGAGGTGGACCGTAAGGCAGAGGCCAGCAAGCCCCTGTCGGAACTGAAGTACTGGCTGAAGGCCATTCGCGAAACGGAGGCGGAGATCGATGCGATCCGAAGAAAAGACCTTGCAATCACAGATGCCTACGGGCTCGACCTTGACGCGGCACGCTTTGAGATCGGGTGCCGCCTTGCTCGCATCCGCCCCTGCTGCGGAGCAGAGGAGGTTCCTGAGTGAGCTGTCCCCGGGGGAGCGCATCGCGCTTCCCTACCTCTTCGAGTTCTGGGCGCATGACCACCAGTTGCCCCCGGAGGGAGACTGGCGGACCTGGGTGATCCTTGGCGGGCGCGGCGCGGGCAAGACCCGGGCCGGGGCCGAGTGGGTGCGGTCGATGGTCGAGGGCGCGCGACCGCTTGACCCCGGCCTCTGCACGCGGCTGGCGATCATCGGCGAGACCTTCGATCAGGCGCGCGAGGTCATGGTCTTCGGCGACAGCGGCATCATGGCCTGTTCGCCTCCCGACCGGCGGCCGGTCTGGCAGGCCACGCGGCGCTGCCTTGTCTGGCCGAACGGCGCCGAGGCGATGCTGTATTCCGCCAGCGATCCCGAGGCGCTGCGCGGGCCGCAGTTCGACGGCGCATGGGTGGACGAGCTGGCCAAGTGGAAGAAGGCCGGGGACACCTGGGACATGCTGCAGTTCGGGTTGCGGCTGGGCGCGCATCCGCGCGTCTGCGTGACCACGACGCCGCGCACCGTGAAGATCCTCGTGGACCTGCTGGCGCTGCCTTCGACGGTGGTGACGCGGGCCGCGACAGAGGTGAACGCCGCCAATCTGGCGCCGTCGTTTCTTGACGAGGTGCGGGCGCGATACGCGGGGACCTCGCTGGGGTTGCAGGAGCTGGACGGGGTGCTGCTGGAGCAGGTCGACGGTGCGCTCTGGCGGCGCGAGACCTTCGACGACCATCGCTTTGGCCGGGCGCCGGCCTTGTCGCGGATTGTCGTGGCGGTCGATCCTCCGGCGGGCGCGGGCAAGACCTCGGACGAATGCGGGATCGTCGTCGTGGGTGTCGTGACCGAGGGCAAGCCGCACGAGTGGCGCGGCTACGTGCTGGAGGATGCCAGCGTGCAGGGCGCTTCGCCCATGGGCTGGGCCGAGGCGGTGGTGCAGGCCGCGCGGCGCTGGGAGGCTGAACGCGTGGTTGCCGAGGTCAACCAGGGCGGGGCCATGGTCGAAACGGTGCTGCGGCAGGTCGACCCGATGCTGTCGGTGCGCAAGGTCCATGCCACGCGGTCCAAAAGCGCGCGGGCAGAGCCGGTGGCGGCTTTGTACGAGCAGGGGCGGGTCAGTCACGGGCCGGGGCTGGAGGCGCTGGAGGCGCAGATGTGCCTGATGACACAGGCGGGTTTCGAGGGCGCGGGCAGTCCGGACCGGGTCGATGCGCTGGTCTGGGGGCTGACCGAGGCGATGCTGGAGCGCGGTCGCACCGAGCAGTTGCCAAAGCTGCGCACGGTCGGGTGAAGGGCCGTTAACCAGGCTGGCCTAGGGTGCCTTTCAGACGCGGAGGTCCGCCTTCGCAAGCAGGCGATCAAGGACGAGGGACCGGCGGACCGGGGGGCGCAGGCGCTTTTCCGGGGGGCGGTCTGCGGCCCGGTGTTCCCGGGCGCGAAGGCAAAGGAGCGCAACGGATGGTATTCGACTTTCTGCGACGGACCGGCCCTGTCGAGGGTGCGCAGACCGGGGCTCCGCAGGTCAAGGCCTCGGCCACCGGGCGCGTGGTCGCGCATATGACCGGCGGTCGCGTCGCCTGGAGCCCGCGCGATACGGTTTCACTGACCGTGCAGGCCTTTGCGGGCAATCCGGTAGGGTTTCGCGCGGTCAAGCTGATCGCCGAGGCCGCGGCGGCGCTGCCGCTGGTGCTGCAGGACGAGGCGATGCGCTACGAGGCGCATCCGGTGCTGGCCCTGCTGGCGGCGCCGAACCCGGCGCAGGGGCGGGCCGACCTGTTGGAGGCGCTCTTCGGGCAGATCCTGCTGTCGGGCGACGGCTATATCGAGGCGGTCGCGGGCGATGCGGGCCTGCCGCTTGAGTTGCATGTGCTGCGGTCGGATCGCATGTCGGTGGTGCCCGGCGCGGATGGCTGGCCGGTGGCCTACGAATACGCCGTGGGGACGCGCAGGCATCGGTTCAATGTCACGGGACCGGTGTCTTCGATCTGCCACGTCAAGGCGTTCCACCCGCAGGACGACCATTACGGGCTGTCACCCCTGCAGGCCGCCGCGCAGGCGGTGGACGTGCACAACAGCGCCTCGCGCTGGTCGAAGGGGCTCTTGGACAATGCCGCGCGGCCTTCGGGGGCAATCGTCTGGACCGGGGCCGAGGGGCAGGGCCACCTGAGCCCCGCGCAATACGAGCGGCTGACCGCCGAGATGGAGGCCCATCATCAGGGCGCGCGCAATGCCGGGCGTGCCGATGTTGCTGGAAGGCGGGCTGGACTGGAAGCCCATGGGGTTCTCGCCCTCGGATATGGAGTTCCAGAAGACCAAGGAGGCGGCGGCGCGCGAGATCGCGGTGGCCTTCGGGGTGCCGCCGATGCTGCTGGGGATCCTCGGTGAGGCGACCTACACCAACTATGCCGAGGCGCACCGGGCCTTCTACCGCCAGACGGTGCTGCCGCTGGCCTCCAAGGTCACGGCAAGTATCGGGCGCTGGCTGTCGCAGTTCAGCGGCGATGCGGTTGTGCTGAAACCCGACCTCGATCAGGTGCCGGCGCTGGCCGCAGAGCGGGACGCGCAGTGGACCCGGGTCGTGGGTGCGGATTTCCTGACCGCCGCCGAGAAGCGCCGGATGCTGGGGCTGCCCGCGCTGGCCGGGGAGAGCGCGGGTGAGTGAGATGCGCCCCGAGTCCGAGGCCTTTGCCTGCGCGCCGGGGCTGCGGCTGGAGGCGCACGAGCGGCTCAGCAAGTTGCAGTTCGATGCGCTGGACCAGCGGTTCCGGCGGCTGGAGATGCTGATGGAACGGCTGGAGCGGCGGCTTTGGCTGACGGTCTACGGGGTTGCCGGGGTGATCCTGGCGGAGGCCTTTCAGGGTTTCCTGAACGCGGCGCCCTGAGCGGGGGCGGAATTTTCCGAAAATTCCGGGCCGGTTTCTTTGGAAGAAACCGGCGCCAGGAGCCAGCGAAAGGGACAGACATGGATCTGGAGCACAAGTTCTGCCGGTTCGGAGAGGCGGTCACCGTCCTCGAGGGCACCAAGATCGAGGGCTATGCCTCGCATTTCGGGGCCGCCGATCAGGGCAACGATATCGTTGGCAGGGGGGCCTATGCACGATCCCTGAAGCGCCTCGCGGAAGAGGGGCGCGCGGTCAAGATGCTCTGGCAGCACGACCCGGCCCTGCCCATCGGCGTCTGGGACGAGGTGCGCGAGGATGCGCGCGGGCTCTACGTCAGGGGCCGTATCCTCGACACCGTCGAAAAGGGTCGCGAGGCGGCGGCGCTGATCGCGGCGGGGGCCATCGACGGGCTGTCGATCGGCTATCGCACGGTGAAGGCCACGAAGAACGACAGGGGCCAGAGGCTCTTGGAGGAACTGGAGCTTTGGGAGGTGTCTCTGGTGACCTTCCCGATGCTGCCCAGTGCGCGGGTCGCGGCGAAGCGGGACACCCTCGCCGCGCCCGACCTGTGCCAATTGGCGGATGCCCTGGAGGACATGCGCCGGAACCTGGCGGGCGGCTGACGCGCGCCCCTCATGAGGGAAGGAACGACCATGAGCACAGCCGAGACCCAGTCTCGGACCGGGGAAGATGTGTCTCCGGTCTCTCGTGTGATTGCCGCGATGGCGGGACTGATCGGGGATTTCAAGGCCTTGCAGGCCGATCTTCAAGACAAGCTTCAGAAACAGGAAGAGCGACTGACCATGCTGGATCACAAATCCGCCCTGCGGGGCCGCCCGGCGCTGTCGACCCATGTCGAGGTCGAGGCCCCCCACAAGAAGGCCTTTGACGCCTATCTGCGCAGCGGCGATGACGACGGGCTGCGCGGGCTGACGCTGGATGGCAAATCGATGAACACCTCCGTCAATTCGGACGGCGGCTACCTCGTCGATCCAGAGACGGCGGAGATGATCAAGTCGACGCTGGCCTCGACCGCGTCGATCCGGGCGGTGGCGAGCGTGGTGAATGTCGAGGCTTCCTCCTTCGACGTGCTGATCGACCAGAACGACACCGGCGCGGGCTGGGCGGACGAGGCTGCGGCCACCGCCGAGACCGGGACGCCGACGATCGAGCGGATCTCGATCCCGCTCTACGAATTGAACGCCATGCCGAAAGTCAGCCAGCGTCTGCTGGACGACAGCGCCTTCGACGTCGAGGGCTGGCTGGCGGGTCGCATCGCGGACAAGTTCCTGCGCGCCGAGGCTGCGGCCTTTGTCGACGGGGACGGCATCGACAAGCCCCGGGGGTTTCTGGATCACACCACCGTCGCCAATGGCTTCTGGAGCTGGGGCAGTCTTGGCTATGTGACAACCGGCGCGGCGGCGGATCTGGGTGACGGCGACGCGCTGATCGACCTGGTCTACGCGCTGGGCGCCCAGTACCGGGCCGGGGCGACCTTCGTGATGAACTCGAAGACCGCCGGAGCCCTGCGCAAGCTGAAGGATGCCGACGGGCGGCACCTGTGGGCCGACGGTTTCGCGGCGGGCGAGCCGGCGCGTCTTCTGGGCTACGCGGTGCTGATCGCCGAGGACATGCCGGATGCGGGCGCCGATGCCTTCCCGGTTGCCTTCGGCGACTTCTCGGCCGGGTACACCATCGCCGAGCGGCCCGACGTGCGTGTGCTCCGCGACCCCTTCAGCGCCAAGCCGCATGTGCTGTTCTACGCCACCAAGCGCGTGGGCGGCGATGTCAGCGATTTTGCCGCGATCAAGCTGCTGCGCTGCGCCGTCTGAGCCTGACGGGCCGAACCGAGGGCGGGCCGGAGGGCCCGTCCGTCACCCCGGGCGCGCGGGTCCGGTGCCAGTGACCCCTTTGCCGGTGCAACCACGGGCGTCGCGCCTCCGGCCTGCCGGAGGATGGGTCAGGATTTCGGAGAAAAGACATGATGTTGGTGGAAGAAACCCCGGTGTCCGATGCGGCGCTTCCGGTCGACGCCCTGAAAGAGCACCTTCGGATGGGGACAGGCTTTGCCGGGGGTGACCTTCAGGATGGCGTGATGCTCTCTTTCCTGCGGGCGGCGCTTGCGGCCATCGAGGCGCGGACCGGCAAGGCGTTGATCGTGCGAAGCTTTCTTCTGTCGATGGACGACTGGCAGAACCGGGCAAGCCAGCGGCTGCCGATTGCGCCGGTCCGTTCGGTCACCGAGGTCGCCCTCGTCGATGTCCACGGGCAGGCCGGGCTGGTCGATCCTGCCGATTACCGCCTGAAGCCCGATGCCTTCGATCCGGCGCTGCGCGTCGATGCGCGCCGCTTTGCCCGCTGCGCCGCGTGGTGGCTCCGTCGAGTTGCGTTTCGAGGCGGGCTATGGCGAGGACTTCACTGCGGTTCCAGACGACCTGAAGCAGGCCGTCATGCTGCTGGCCGCGCATTACTATGAATACCGGCACGAGACGGCCCTGAGCGAGGGCTGCATGCCCTTCGGTGTCACCAGCCTGATCTCGCGCTATCGCCCGGTCCGCATGGGGCTGAACGGATGAGCCGGGTCACGCTGAACCGGCGGCTGGAGCTGGAGGCGCAACAGCGCACCGAGGACGGTGCCGGGGGCGCGCGGGTGCAATGGCAGAGGCTGGGAACGCTTTGGGCGGCGATACGCCCGCGCAGCGCGCGGATGGCCAGCGGAGAGACCGGGGCCGTGTCCCGCGCCGGGTTCAGGATCATCGTTCGGGGCGCGCCGCAGGGGGCTTCGCGGCGCCCGGGCCCCGGGCAGAGGTTCCGCATGGGCCAGCGTCTGTTTCGGATCGAGGCGGTGACGGAAATGGAGCCGGACGGTCTGTATCTGATCTGTGAATGCGAAGAGGAGGTCCTGCCATGAGCTATGCCATGTCGGCTTCGTTGCAGGCGGCGGTCTATGCCGCCTTGCAGGGCGATGCGCCACTTGGGGCACTGGTGGGCGATGCGATCTACGATGCCCTGCCCGGTGGCACGGTGCCGCCGCTGTATGTCGCGCTGGGTCCCGAGAAGGTGACCGAGGCCGGGGACGGAAGCGGGCCGGGCGCGCTGCATGAATTCGTCGTCTCGGTGGTGACCTCGGACAGCGGGTTCCACGCGGCCAAGGAAGCAGCTGGCGCGGTCAGCGATACGCTGCACGACGGCGCGCTGACGCTGGGTCGCGGGCGGCTGGTGGGCCTGTGGTTCCGCAAGGCAAGGGCCACGCGCGAGAGCGGCGGCCTGAGGCGGATCGACCTGACCTTCCGGGCCCGCCTTGAGGATACCGACCCGGCGTGACGGCGCCGGGCATCGAAACCGCCCGCCCGAGGCGCGGCGCACTGCAACCCGAACGAGTGGAGTGAGACAATGGGTGCTCAGAACGGCAAGGATCTTCTGGTCAAGGTCGACCTGACCGGCGACGGGATGTTCGAGACGATGGCGGGGCTGCGGGCCACGCGCATCAGCTTCAACGCCGAGCAGGTCGACGTGACCACGCTTGAAAGCCGAGGGCGGCTGGCGCGAGTTGCTGGCAGGGGCGGGCGTCAAGTCGGCTGCGATCAGCGGCTCGGGCGTGTTCCGCGATGCGGGCAGCGACGCGCGTGCCCGGCAGGTGTTCTTCGACGGCGAGACGCCGGAGTTCCGGGTGATCATCCCGGATTTCGGCACGGTCGAGGGGCGCTTTCAGGTGACCTCTCTGGACTATGCGGGCTCGCACAATGGCGAGGCGACCTACGAGGTCGCGCTGGCCTCGGCGGGGGCGCTGCAGTTCACGGCACAGCCGGTCGCGTGATGGCCAATCCGTGGCGCGGGGATGTGGCGCTGACCCTCGACGGTCAGCGCCGGGTGATGCGCCTGACGCTGGGCGCCTTGGCCGAACTGGAAGAGACGCTGGACAGCGGCACGTTGGTCGATCTGGTGCAGCGCTTCGAGGGCGGCGGGTTCGGCACGCGGGATGTGCTGGCGCTGATCGTCGCCGGGCTGCGGGGCGGCGGCTGGCAGGGCACGGCGCGCGATCTTCTGTGCGCCGAGATCGAGGGCGGGCCGATGGTGGCGGCGCGGGCGGCGGCAGAGCTGCTGGCGCGGGCCTTCATGCTGCCGGGTGATGCGGTGGGCGCTGATGGCGGGCTTTGACTGGCCGGTCCTGATGCGGGCCGGGATGCGCGGGCTGGGCCTGAACCCCCGGGCGTTCTGGGACCTGACCCCGGCGGAACTGCGGCTGATGCTGGGAGAGGAACGCGGCGCCGCGCCCATGGGCCGGGCGCGGCTGGATGAGTTGATGGCGGTCTTTCCGGACCGCCGGGACAGAAACGGAGATGAGCCATGAGCGACATCGACACCCTGGACGACCTCGACGCGCAGATCGACGCGCTGGAAAGCTCGCTGGGCGGGGCCGCCGGGATGGCGGCGCAGTTCGACGCCGAGATGCGGCGCATCCACGAGACCTTTTCGGCAACGGGTCGGGGCGCGTCGAAGCTGGAAAGCGTCCTCAGTCGCGGCGTGGCGCGGGCCATCGACGGGGCGGTGCTGGACGGAATGAAACTGTCGGACGCCGTGCAGACCGTGGCCCGGTCGATGATCGACGCGGCGTGGAAGGCGGCGGTGAAGCCGGTGGCGGGTCATGCCCTTCGCCAATGGCGGTGTGGTCAGTGGGCCGGTGACCTTTCCGATGCGGGGCGGCACCGGGCTGATGGGCGAGGCGGGCCCCGAGGCGATCATGCCCCTGACCCGTGGCGCCGACGGCAAGCTGGGCGTGCGGGCGGCGGGCGGCGGGCAGCCGGTGACCGTGGTGATGAATATCCAGACGCCGGACGCGCGGTCGTTCGAGCGCAGCCAGAGCCAGATCGCCGCCCGCATGAGCCAGGCGCTTGGCCGTGGCGCCCGCAACCGCTGACAGGAGGCATCAGATGGCGTTCCATGACGTGAGATTTCCCGCCGACCTGAGCTTTGGCTCTTTCGGCGGTCCCGAGCGGCGCACGGATATCGTGACGCTGACAAGCGGCTTTGAAGAGCGCAACACGCCGTGGCAGCATTCCCGGCGGCGCTACGATGCCGGGCTGGGGCTGCGGTCGCTCGACGATGTCGCCGCGCTGATCGACTTCTTCGAGGCGCGCAGCGGTCAATTGTACGGGTTTCGCTGGAAGGACTGGGCCGACTTCAAGTCGTGCAAACCCTCGGCCAGGATTGATGAGGGGGACCAGGTGATCGCCCGGGGCGATGGCGCCACCCGTGCCTTTCAACTGATCAAGACCTATCGTTCTGGCACCGTCTCATACGCGCGTCCGATCACCAAGCCGGTGTCCGGGACGGTCACGGCGGCGGTGCAGAACACGCCGATGCGCGAGGGCGTCCACTTCGAGATCGACCTGACGACCGGGGTGATCACCTTCAACGAGCCGCCACCCGAAAGCGTGGCGGTCACGGCGGGCTTCGAGTTCGACGTGCCGGTGCGGTTCGACACCGACCGGATCAACGTCTCTGTCGCCAGTTTCCGGGCCGGACAGGTTCCGGACGTGCCGGTGGTGGAGGTGCGGGTCTGATGGGACAGGAGGCATTGCACCGACATCTCGGGACCGGGATCGGGACCGTCGCGCGCGCCTGGTCGGTGACCCGGGTGGATGGTGTCCGCTACGGCTTTACCGATCACGACTGTCCGCTGAGTTTCGGGGGCATGACCTTCCGGGCAAACGCGGGGCTGACGGCCAAGGCGCTTCAGCAGGCCACGGGCCTGTCGGTGGACAATACCGAGGCCATGGGGGCGCTGACCGATGCCGCGATCCGCGAAGAGGATATCGCGGCGGGGCGCTTCGACGACGCCGAGGTGACGGCATGGCTGGTGAACTGGGCCGATGTGGAGGCCCGGCGCGTGATGTTTCGCGGCAGGATCGGCGAGATCCGCCGGGGCGCCGGGGCCTTTCACGCAGAGCTGCGCGGACTGACAGAGGCGCTGAACCGCCCGGTGGGCCGGGTCTACCAGCGCCCCTGTTCGGCGGTGCTGGGGGATGGCGCCTGCGCGGTTGACCTGAGCGCGCCGGGATACGTCTACGAAGGACCGCTGCTGGGGGTCGAGGACAATCGCGCCTTTCTGGCGGGCCCTCTGGCGGGCTTCGACGCGGGCTGGTTCCAGCGCGGGCGGCTGGAGGTTCTGAGCGGTGCGGCGCAGGGCCTTGCCGCGGCGATCAAACGCGACCGTACCCGCGCGGCGGGCGACCGTGTCATCGAGATCTGGGAGCCGCTGCGCGCAACGCCGACAGCCGGTGACGTGGTCCGCCTCACGGCGGGATGCGACAAGCGGTTCCAGACCTGCCGCTACAAGTTCGGCAATGTGCTGAACTTTCAGGGATTCCCGGACGTGCCGGAAGAGGACTGGATTGCGGTCTTTCCGGCGCAGGCCAAGGCTCTGGGCGGCGGGAGCCGGCGATGAGCGCGGTGGTCGCCGCCGCGCGCGGCTGGATCGGCACGCCCTACGTGCATCAGGCCAGCCTGCGGGGGGCGGGCTGCGATTGTCTGGGGCTGTTGCGCGGTGTCTGGCGCGAGGTACTGGGGCCGGAGCCGGAGGTCACCCCGGCCTACAGCATGGACTGGTCAGAGCCGCAGGGGGACGAGCGTCTGTGGCGCGCCGCGCTGGCGCATCTGGTCGCAAGACCGTTGGCGCGGGCGGCGCCGGGCGACGTCCTGCTGTTCCGCATGCGCGAGGGGTCGGTGGCCAAGCACGTCGGCATTCAGGCGCGCTGCGATGCGGTTCCCAGCTTTGTCCATGCCTATACCGGGCATGGTGTTGTCGAAAGCGCGCTGAGCGCGCCACTGGCGCGGCGGGTGGTGGCCCGTTTCGCCTTTCCAACCGGAGAATGAGCAATGGCGACGATCCTTCTTTCCGCCGCGGGTGCAGCCCTTGGCAGTTCGCTGGGCGGCTCTGTCCTTGGCCTGTCGATGACGGCGGTCGGACGGTTCATCGGGGCCACCATCGGGCGCAGCCTCGACCAGCGGCTGATGGGGCAGGGCTCTGAGGCGGTCGAGACCGGGCGCATCGAGCGCTTCCGCCTGTCGGGCGCCGGCGAGGGCGCGCCGATCTCGCAGGTCTACGGGCGGATGCGCCTTGGCGGGCATGTCATCTGGGCGTCGGAATTCACCGAGCATGTGGATGAAAGCGGCGGCGGCGGCGGTGGCAAGGGGGCGCCGAAACAGCCCAAGGTGCGGCAGTACAGCTATTCCGTAAGCCTTGCCATCGCCCTGTGCGAGGGCGAGATCACCAGCGTCCAGCGGGTCTGGGCCGACGGTGCAGAGGTCGCGATACGCGACCTGAACATGCGGGTCTACAAGGGCACCCGCGATCAGGCACCCGATCCGACGATCGAGGCGGTCGAGGGCATTGGCGCCGTGCCCGCCTATCGCGGCACCGCCTATGTGGTCTTCGAGGATCTGAACCTGGAGGTCTTCGGCAACCGCGTGCCGCAGTTCAGCTTCGAGGTCACGCGCCCCGATATGGGCGACGGCGATCTGCCCGCGCTGCTGAAAGGGGTGGCGATGATCCCCGGCACCGGCGAATATGCGCTTGCGACGGAGCCGGTCTACATGAGTTACATGGCCGGCCCGGAGGCGCCGCCACCCACGGACAGCCTTTGGACATTTGGCTCGGAGGTTCAGGCGGTCCGACAGACCTCGGGTCCGAAGGTGGCCAATATCAATACGCCCTCGGAAGAGCCGGATTTCAACACCGCGCTCGCGCAGTTGACCGAAGAGGCGCCGCACTGCGGGGCGGCCTCCCTGATCGTCAGCTGGTTCGGCGACGACCTGCGCTGCGGCGATTGCACGATCCGGCCCAAGGTCGAGCAGGCGGAGCACGATGGCGCCACCATGCCGTGGAGCGTCAGCGGGCTTTCCCGCGCAGAGGCCGGGCTTGTGCCGCGCGACGGCGAGCGGCCGGTCTATGGCGGGACGCCCGCCGATGCCTCGGTGATCCAGGCGATCCGGCGGATGCAGGCGCAGGGTCTGGCGGTTCTTTACTATCCCTTCATCCTGATGGACCAGATGGCGGGCAACGGGCTGACGGACCCGTGGAGCGGGGCCACGGATCAGCCGGTTCTGCCGTGGCGCGGTCGCATCTCGCTGAGCGTGGCGCCGGGGCGCGAGGGCTCTCCGGACCGGACCGCGCAGGCGGATGCGGAAGTCGCGGCCTTCTTCGGCACGGCCTCGGCCAGCGACTTCGCGATCGGTTCCGTCAGCGTCGGCTACAGCGGCCCGGACGAGTGGCGCTATCGGCGCTTCATCCTGCATCAGGCGGCCCTTTGCGCGGTCGCGGGCGGGGTGGATTCCTTCTGCATCGGGTCAGAGATGCGCGGTCTGACCCAGATCCGGGGGGCGGGGGCTTTGCCGCCGTGGCAGCCCTGCGCGACCTTGCGGCGGAGTGCCGGGCGATCCTCGGGCCGCAGGTGAAGATCGGTTATGCCGCCGACTGGACCGAGTATTTCGGATATCACCCGCAGGACGGCTCTGGCGACCTGTACTTCCACCTCGATCCGCTCTGGGCCGACGAGACCATCGATTTCGTGGGCATCGACAACTACATGCCGCTGTCCGACTGGCGCGATGGCGACGGCCATGCGGATGCCGGGTGGGGCGCGGTGCACAATATCGACTACCTGCGCGCCAATATCGAGGGCGGCGAAGGCTACGACTGGTATTATCCCTCGCCCGAGGCCTGCGCGGCGCAGCGCCGCGAACCGATCACCGATGGCGCTCATGACGAGCCATGGGTCTGGCGCTACAAGGACATCCGCAACTGGTGGGCGAACCGCCACCACGAACGCATCGGCGGACTCCGGCAGGCGGCGCCGACGGATTGGGAGCCGCAGGGCAAGCCGGTCTGGTTCACCGAACTTGGCTGCGCGGCGATCGACAAGGGCACCAATCAGCCGAACAAGTTCCTCGACCCCAAGTCCTCGGAATCCACTTTGCCCCGCTATTCAAACGGGATGCGAGACGAGACCATCCAGCGCCAGTACCTGCGCGCGATGCTGGGCTATTGGGGCGAGCCCGCGCACAACCCGCTGTCCGAGGTCTACGGCGGCCCTATGCTGGACATGAGTCGCGCCTTCGTCTGGGCCTGGGACGCGCGGCCCTATCCCTGGTTTCCGGGGCTGGGCGCCCTGTGGTCGGACGGCGGCAACTACCGGCGCGGTCATTGGCTGAACGGGCGGGTGTCGGGGCGGACGCTGGCCTCTGTGGTGACCGAGATCTGCCACCGCGTCGGGCTGAGCGATATCGACACCAGCCAGCTGCACGGTTTCGTGCGCGGCTATGTCGTGACCCACGTGCAGGACGCGCGGCGCTCTCTTCAGCCGCTGATGCTGGCGCATGGGTTCGACGCCATCGAGCGCGACGGTGTGCTGGTCTTCCGGATGCGCAGCGGGCGGGGGGCCGTGGACCTCGACCGGGCCGACCTTGCCGTGACCGAGGACATCGAAGGCGACCTGGCAGAGACCCGGGCCGGCGAGGCCGAAATGGCGGGCCGGGTGCGCGTGGGCTTCGTCCTTGCCGACGCGGACCATCAGGTGGTTTCGGAAGAGACCGTCTTGCCGGACGAGCGCACCCACGCGGTATCCGAGACCGGCCTTCAGATGGCGCTGACCCGGGCCGAGGGCCGCCAGACCGCAGAACGCTGGCTGGCCGAGGCGCGGGTGGCGCGCGACACGATGCGCTTTGCCCTGCCGCCCTCGCAACTGGCGCTGGGGGCGGGGGATATCGTGCGGCTGCCGTCCCGGTCGGGGCCGACGCTGGCCCGGATCGACAAGGTCGAGGTCATGGAGCATCAGGTCGTCGATGCCGTCCGCATCGAGCCGGATGTCTTCCAGCCCTCGCAGGTCGACGAGGCCGACGCCCTGCTTCGGCCCTTCGTGCCGGCGGTGCCGGTGACGCCGATCTTCCTCGACCTGCCCTTGCTGACCGGCGAGGAAGTCCCGCAGGCCCCGCATCTAGCCCTGACCGCAGAGCCATGGCCGGGCGCTGTCGCGGTCTATGCCTCTGCGGAGGATGCGAATTACGCGCTGAACACCCTTGTGCCGGGGCAATCGGTGGTCGGCGTGACCGAAAACAACCTGTATGCCGCGCCCCCGGGACGGATCGACCGGGGCGAGGCCGTACATGTCGTCCTGAACGGCGGCGCATTGCAAAGCATCTCGGACGCGGCGCTTCTGGCGGGCGGCAATGTCATGGCCATCGGCGACGGTAGCCCCGGCAACTGGGAGATCTTCCAGTTCCGCGACGCGCAGCTTCTGGCGCCGAACCAGTGGCTTCTGTCGCACCGGTTGCGGGGGCAGGCGGGCAGCGACGGGATCATGCCAGAGGTCTGGCCCGGCGGCTCTATCGTGGTTCTGATGAACGGGATGCCCGGGCAGATTGCCCTGAAGGCGACCGAGCGGCGGCTGAACCGCCACTATCGCATCGGTCCGGCCCGGCGGCCCTATGACGATCCAAGCTACATCCACCGGCAGGGCGCCTTTGACGGCAACGGGCTGCGACCCTACCGGCCCGCCCACCTGCGAGCCGAGGGCACGCCGGGCAGCGACCTTGGCCTGAGCTGGGTGCGGCGCACGCGCATCGAGGGCGACAGCTGGGACGGGCTGGAGGTGCCGCTGGGCGAGGAAAGCGAAAGCTACCTGGTGCGCGTTCAGCAGGGGGAGACGGTGATCCGCGAGACCACCACCGCGACGCCGATGTGGACCTATAGCGCTGCGGCGCAGGGGGACGACGCGATCAGCGGCGCCTTCGATATCCATGTCGCGCAGGTCTCGGCCAGCTACGGACCGGGTCCCTTCGCCCGCCTGACGCTGGGTGCATGAGACCAGCGCGGCGATGTCAGCGCCACGGTGCGGGCCTTGCGGGCCGAGGCGCCCGAGGCGCTGGCGCAGCGGCTGCTGACAGAGGCTCGGCGGCGGACAGGGACCGCCGCCACGCCTGCGCAATGCGGGCGGCGGCGCTTGCCCGCCCGCTTGCCGCCGAGCCCCGGCGTGACGCCCCTGACCACCCAGACCGTCAGTTCCCTGCAATCGAGGCGCCTTCGGCGCGTGCGGTAAGGACCGCCGCGCGGCCCGCACAGGGGGCCTGAACCATCTTCCGCCGCGATCCGGTCTATCACGGATTTGCGTTTCGGCCCGGGGCGACTATCTGCTAGGGTGCCCGGAACAACGGAAGGAAGCCCCCCATGGCCGAAACACGCGCGAAACTGGCCGAAGTCGACCCGGTCTGGGCCCGCATCATGCGGGAAGCCGAGGACGCCGTCAGAGCAGAGCCGCTGCTGGGCGGGATGGTGCATTACTCGATCCTGCACCATCCGACCATCGAGCGGGCGCTCAGCTACCGGATCTCCCTGAAACTCGCCAATGGCGAGATGTCTGAACAGATCATCCGCGAGATCTGCGACGAGGCCTATTCGGCGGAGCCGGAACTGTCCCTGAGCGCGCGCGCCGATATCGCCGCCACCTACGACCGCGACCCGGCCTGCCATCGCTTCCTGCAGCCGCTGCTGTTCTTCAAGGGCTTTCAGGCGGTGCAGGCCTACCGCGTGGCGCATTGGCTGTGGACCGAAGGCCGCCGCGACCTGTCGTATTTCTTCCAGATGCGGTCCTCGGAGGTTTTCGGCATCGACATCCATCCCGCCGCGCGCATCGGCAAGGGCATCATGATCGACCACGCGCACAGCATCGTCATCGGCGAGACGGCGGTGGTGGGCGACAACGTGTCGATGCTGCATTCGGTGACGCTGGGCGGGACCGGCAAGGAAGAGGAAGACCGCCATCCGAAGATCGGCAACGGCGTGCTGATCGGTGCCGGCGCCAAGGTGCTGGGCAATATCCAGATCGGCAGCTGTTCGCGCATCGCCGCCGGGTCCGTGGTGCTGAAGGACGTGCCGCCCTGCAAGACGGTGGCGGGCGTGCCCGCCAAGATCGTCGGCGAGGCGGGATGCGATCAGCCCTCGGTATCGATGGACCAGCTGCTCGGCTTTCAGACCTGACCTGTCACAGGGCGGTCGCCCGGTGCGCCGGGGGGCCGTGACGCCGCTTTGTCGGAAGGGTAGAGCCGTGCCATTCCAGAGCCTTGCAAGGCAGACCGCTGCCCTGTGCCTGCTGGCCCTGCCGGTCGTGGCGCAGGAGACGCTGGTGGTGACAACCGTCGCCGATTCCGGCGAGGGATCGCTGCGCGCGGCGCTGGAGCAGGCCTCGGGGCAGGAGGCGCCCGCGACCATCGTGATCTTCGCCGAGGGCGATATCGCCATCGAGGACACGCTGACCTACAGCGGGCAGGCCCCCCTGTCGCTGTTCGGGAACGCGACGCGGATCACCGCGCAGCGCGATGTGACGCTGCTGTCGCTGACCGGCGGCGCCGATCTCTACATGCGCAACATCCGTCTGGAAGGGCCGGGCGGCTGGGATCTGGAGAACCGCAGCGCCGGACCGGCGGGCAAGGGGCTGTTCGTCGCCCTGAGCGTCGACCAGACCGGCAGCCTGAGCGTCGAGCTCGAGAACGTGCAGGTCACCGGCACGGCAGGGCATGGCATCCATGTCACGGACTGCCTTCGGGCCGAGGATTGCGGGGCGGATGCGGGCGGCCAAGACGGTTCTGCCGCCTCGATCCTTCTGCGCATGAACGGGGCAGAGGTGCTGGGCGCCGGTCGCGGCGCCTTGGGGGCGGACGGCCTGCGGGTGGAGGAGCGCGGCGACGGCGGGATCACGCTGTTGCTGAACAATGTGCGCTTTGCCGAGAATGGCGGCAACGGCATCGCGCTGGACGAGGGGCAGGGCGGCGATGTGGTGCTGCGCTCGTCCGGGTCCGCCTTCGAGACAAACGGCGGCTATTGCGATCCGGACCGGCTGGCGCCCTTCCTGCCCGACCCGCCCGGGGCCAGCTTCGATCCCGGTGCGATGGCACGGGACGCCATCCCCGGCGCGGTCGGCGGCTCGCCGGAGGATGCCTGTTTCGAGCGCAGGGTGGCGTTGCACGGCGACGGGTCGGTGGCGGACTACGCCTTTGCCCTCAAGGCCGGTGACGGCGTCGAGATCCACGAGGCCGGGTCCGGCGCGATCCATGCGCTGATCGAGCGGGCCGGGGTGATCGGAAACTTCGGTGCGGGGCTGGATTTCGCCGAGACGGGCGGGGGCGACATCCGGTCCACCCTGATCGGCACCTTCGCGCGCGACAATGCGGGCGACGCCTACGGGCACCGCGAAACGGGACCGGGCGCGGTGACCGGCGCTTTGGCGGGCGCGGTGGCGGAGGGCAATGGCGGCCGGGGGTTTGTCTTCGCGGAAGAGGGCGCGGGCGATCTGACCGTGACGGGCTACCGGCTGCGCAGCCAGTACAACAACGGCGAGGGGCCGGGGGTGGAAGCGCTGCAGCTGGGGGCCGGAACCGGGGCCGTCACGCTTGGCCAGAGCCAGATCAGCGACGGCGTCGAGGGGGACGGTGTCGCGGTGACGCTGGACGAGTGACGCCGGGGCGGGCCGGTTTCGGGCTGGCGGGCGCGCTGTCGCCTCAGGCCAGCATGACCAGCGGATTTTCCAGGGCCTCGACGATGGCGGCCAGCAATTCCGCGCCGAGCGCGCCGTCGATGACCCGGTGATCGACGCTGAGCGTGGCGGTCATGACGGTCGCGACACCCAGGCCGCCGTCCTCTGTCACCACCGGCTTCTTCACCCCGGCGCCCACCGCCAGAATCGCCCCGTGGGGCGGGTTGATCACCGCGTCGAAGCTGTCGATCCCGAACATCCCGAGGTTCGAGATGGCAAAGCTGCCGCCCTGATACTCCTGCGGTGCCAGCTTGCGGTCGCGGGCGCGGGCGGCGAGGTCCTTCATCTCTGCCGAGAGGGCCGAGAGGCTCTTGGCCTGTGCATCGCGCAGAACCGGGGTGAAAAGCCCGCCCTCGACGGCGACCGCCACGGCCACGTCCGAAGGCTCCAGCTGCAGGATGCGGTCGCCCGCCCAGACGGCGTTGGCGGCGGGCACCTGTTGCAGCGCATGGGCGCAGGCCTTGATGATGAAGTCGTTGACGCTGAGCTTCACGCCGCGCGCGGCAAGGCCGGCATTCATCTGCGCCCGCAGGTCGAGCAGCGCGTCGAGACGGATGTCGCGGCGCAGGTAGAAATGCGGGATGGTCTGCTTGGCCTCGCTCAGACGGTCGGCGATGGTGCGGCGCATCCCGTCGAGCGCGATCTCGCGGTGCGGGCGGTCGGCATAGAGCCGCGCCACGTCCCCGGTGGCGGCTGGCCGGGAGGGGACGGGTGTCTGCACGGGCGCCTGCGGCGGGCTCTGCGTGGCGGCGGGGCGCGTTTCGGCGGTCTCGACATCGGCGCGGACGATGCGGCCGCGCGGGCCCGAGCCAGTCAGCGCCGAGAGATCGATGCCGCGATCCGCGGCGATGCGCCGGGCCAGCGGCGAGGCGAAGACCCGCGCGCCGTCCCGGCCCTGCGGGGCGGGGCGGGCGGCCTTCTCGCCGGCCCCCTGCGGGGCCACCTCGGCGAGCCGCGGTTGCCCCGGCGGCGGATGGCGCCGTGTCGGCCCCGGCGGCGGCAACCGGCGCGGCTGCGGCGCTGTCGAGATCCCCGGCGCGCTCGCCCTCGGCCAGAAGCAGGGCGATGGGCGTGTTGACCGCCACGCCCGCCGTGCCCTCGGGTACGAGGATCGCCCCCACCGTGCCCTCGTCCGCGGCCTCGAATTCCATCGTGGCCTTGTCGGTTTCGATCTCGGCGATCACGTCGCCGGAGGCGACGCTGTCGCCTTCCTTCACCAGCCAGCGGGACAGGGTGCCATCTTCCATGGTGGGCGAGAGCGCGGGCATCAGGATCTGGATCGGCATGGGTCGGCTTTCGTGGCGGGGTGGGGTGCGAGAGGCGCTGCCTCTCGCGCTCTCCGGGATATTTTCAGACAGAAGAAGGCAGGGCGGCGATGGAAGGCAGGGGCGTGACGTCATGGGGCGCGGGCGGGGGCTTTCCCTGCGCGCGGGGGCTTGCGGCGGGGGCGCGCCGTGCGGCGATGCCTTTGTCGGCCTGCGGTTGGCGGGGGTGGGGGCCGGGGCGCCGGTCGCCGGACATCAGGTCGTCCGGCACGGGTGCGGCGCCATGGGCGGCCTTTCCCCGGCAGGCGTGCTGCGCGATATCGCCACCCCGGACCTGCGGGGTCATGTCGCTGCCCCGGTCAGCTGGATGCGGTCGAAGGGGGCGGGGGGCGTGCGGCCCCGCGACAGGGTTTCGAGGGCCTGCGCGATCTCTGAGGCCTGCGCGGCGATCCATTCCTCGGCATCGGTCTGCGCGGTGCTGCCGGTCTGATCGGCCACCAGTTCGGCGGGGATCAGCCCGTGGGTTTCGCCGCCCCGCAGGGCCACGCGGTAGCCGCCCCTGCCGTCCGGGCCGTCGAGTTCGAGGGGGCTCATCTGTAGGTTACCTTTCTCACCGCCTCGATGACCTCGTCGGTGGTCACCAGCGCGTGTTTCTCGAGGTTGGCCGCATAGGGCATGGGCACGTCCTTGCCGGTCAGGTTGATCACCGGGGCGTCCAGCCAGTCGAAGGCCTGTTCCATCAGCACCGCCGAGATGTGGTTGCCGATGGCGCCGACCGGGAAGCCCTCTTCGATGGTGACACAACGGTTGGTCTTTTGCACGGAGGCGATCACCGTCGCGGTATCCATCGGGCGCAGGCTGCGCAGGTCGACGACCTCGGCGCTGATGCCCTCCGCCGCCAGTTTCTCTGCCGCTTCGAGCGCGTAGGTCATGCCGATGCCGAAGCTGACCAGCGTCACATCCGTGCCCTCGCGCCAGATCCGGGCCTTGCCGAAGGGCACGGTGTAATCGTCCAGCCGGGGGACCTCGAAGGAGCGGTACGTAGAGGATCTCGTTCTCGAGGAAGATCACCGGGTTGGGGTCGCGGATCGCCGATTTCAGCAGGCCCTTGGCGTCCGAGGCGGAATAGGGCATCGCCACCTTCAGGCCGGGGATGTGGCTGTACCAGGCGGCGTAGTCCTGGCTGTGCTGGGCGCCGACGCGGGCGGCGGCGCCGTTGGGGCCGCGAAAGACGATGGGACAGCCCATCTGGCCGCCGGACATATACAGCGTCTTGGCGGCGGAATTGATAATCTGGTCAATGGCCTGCATGGCGAAGTTGAAGGTCATGAACTCGACCACGGGCTTCAGCCCGCCGAAGGCCGCGCCGACGCCGATCCCGGCAAAGCCGTGTTCCGTGATCGGCGTGTCGATCACCCGGCGGGCGCCGAATTCGTCCAGCAGGCCCTGGCTGATCTTGTAGGCGCCCCGGTACTCGCCCACTTCTTCACCCATCAGGAAGACATCGCCGTCGGCCCGCATCTCCTCGGCCATGGCATCGCGCAGCGCCTCGCGGACGGTCTGCTTCTTGACCTTGGTGCCCTCGGGCCACTCCGGCTGCATGCGGGCGGGTTCGGGATGCGCCTCGGCCGCCGCCGGTGCGCTTTCCGAGGTCAGAGTCCTGTCGGCGGGCACCGGCTGCTGCGCGGGGCCGGAGGGCGCGGCCCGGGCGCTTTCGCCCTCTTCGACCAGCACGGCAATGGGGGTGTTCACCGCCACATTCGCCGTGCCTTCGGCCACCAGCAGGCGCCCGACGATGCCCTCGTCGACGGCTTCGAACTCCATCGTCGCCTTGTCGGTCTCGATCTCGGCGAGGATATCGCCAGAGGACACGCGGTCGCCCTCTTTCACCAGCCATTTCGCCAGGGTCCCTTCCTCCATCGTCGGAGAAAGTGCGGGCATTAGGATTTCTGTCGCCATATTAGGGGGTTACTCCGTAAAGCTCGCGCGGAACGCTGTCATCGCGGCAATCGGGCGAACGGCCCGTGCGCGCGTGTGGTCGCCCTTCGGGCCCGGGCCGGGCCGGTCGGTCGCCTTGGTGGCCGTGCAGGCCCCGGCCGCATCCTGCGCGGGGGCGGACAAGGGCGGCGTGGCAGGAAGAAGGGGCAGTCGGGTCACGGCAAACCTCCCGTCGGCGTGGGGGAAAGGGCGCTCAGGCCTCTGCGTAGATGTCGGTGTACAGTTCGTCGAGCGGCGGCTCGGGGCTTTCGCGGGCGAAATCGGCGGCCTCGGACACCACGGCCTTGATTTCCTTGTCGATGGCCTTGAGGTCGTCCTCGGACGCGTGTTTGCCCTGCAAGAGCATTTCGCGGACGTGGTCGATGGGATCGCGTTCCTCGCGCATCTTCTGCACCTCTTCACGGGTGCGGTACTTGGCCGGGTCGGACATGGAATGGCCGCGATAGCGGTAGGTCTTGACCTCGAGGATGTAGGGACCCTTGCCGGCGCGGCAGTGTTTGACCGCCTTTGCGCCCGCGTCGCGGACCGCAAGCACATCCATGCCGTCGACGATTTCCCCGGGAATGCCAAAGGCCTGGCCCCGGGTGTATAGGTCGGGCGTCGAGGTCGAGCGGGCCTGCGCCGTGCCCATGGCATACTGGTTGTTCTCGATCACGAAGATCACCGGCAGCTTCCACAGCGCGGCCATGTTGAAGGTCTCGTAGACCTGACCCTGATTCGCGGCGCCGTCGCCGAAATAGGTGAAGGTCACGCGATCGGTGCCGCGGTACTTGTCGGCAAAGGCCAGCCCCGCGCCCAGCGGCACCTGCGCGCCGACGATGCCATGGCCGCCGTAGAAGTCCTTCTCGCGGCTGAACATATGCATGCTGCCGCCCTTGCCCTTGGAATAGCCGCCCTCGCGACCCGTCAGTTCGGCCATGACGCCCTTGGGGTCCATGCCGCAGGCCAGCATGTGGCCGTGGTCACGGTACGAGGTGATGCGCTTGTCGCCCGCGTCCGCCGCGGCCTCGAGCCCGACGACAACCGCCTCCTGACCGATATACAGGTGGCAGAAGCCGCCGATCAGCCCCATGCCGTAGAGCTGCCCGGCCTTCTCTTCGAAGCGGCGGATCAGCAGCATGTCGCGATACCAGGCCCGAAGCGTGCCTACCGGGACATTGGATGCCTTGCGCGGCGCCATGGCCTCTCCTCCCAAGGAATGGTTTAGCGTTGAACGGTCCGGCAGAGCCTAGCGCGATGACATCGCGCCGTAAAGCGTCCGCAAGATTGTTTCACGCTGCACCTGCGAAGCTGCTTTTTATTTTTCGCGCGGCGGAAACCCCCGTGATCATCGCGCGTTCCCCGTGGCGAAACGCGCATTTGATGCGCACTTTATGAGTGAGTGATCCCATGGACGACGAGACGATCAAACTGATCCGCACCGACTACAGCGACGATACCGCGTGGGAGGCGCTGACAGAGGTGGCGACCCGCGAAAATGCCATCGGCTTTGCCGGGGAATTCGACCTTGTCGAGGACCCGGAGCTTGACGGGATGGAGCCTGTCGACCTGGCCGAGCGGTTCCCCGACGACGCGATCCTGCTGATCGCCGACGACCATGCCTTCAGCGACCAGACATGGCCGATCCTGTGCTACGATACCGAAAGCGACCGCGAGTTCCGGGTGCCGGCCAAGGACGCATGGGGCGTCGAAAGCAACCTCGGCACCGGCACGATGGATTTCGAAGACATGCTGGGCATGACCGACGAGGACGGCGTCTTCATGGTTCCGGCATAGGCCGGGCAGGGCGCTGCGGGCCGCCCGCGGCGCGTCAGTTCACCACGATCTCGTCGGTCCGCACGAGGCCCAGCACATCGCGGGCCTGCTGGTCCAGCAGGTCGAGGTCGAGGAACTCGTCCGACAGCCGGTGGGTCAGGTTCTCCAGCCGCGCGACCTCCTGGTTCACGGCGGCCAGTTCCGCCGTCAGCCTCTGGCCCTCGGACACGATCTCGGCCCGGCGGAACAGGCCAAAGTCGCCCTGCACGGCGGCGAAGGTGAAATAGGCGGTCAGCGTCAGCGTCAGCGTGAAGAAGACAAGGACGCCAAGGGTCGGGCGGGCTTTGCGGGTGGTCATGTCTCGGGCCTCGGTTGCGCCTCTTGCGTGGGCGCGTGGCGGCGATGGTCGCATGGCCGCAGGGCGGGGAAAAGGGGCCGCGATCCGCCCGGCTCGAATCCAGCTCGGTCAGCGTTGCATTCCTGCCAGTGCGAAGAGCGCGGCGGGGGAGAATGCCTCTGGTCAACGGGGGGCAGCGCTGTAGCATGCGCGCATGACTCGGCTTGCCATTCTCCTCTGCTGCCTGATGGTCCTGCCGGGCTGTGCCGCGCGTGGCGTCATGTCGGTCGTGCCGCCGGGCACCGGGACCGCCGGTGTGGTGCAGCCGGTTTTCGTCGCCTCGAACCGGCACGCGGCGTCGAACACGCCGAATGCGCTGGAGATGCTCTTCGGGCAGGATTTCGGCGACAGCCGCAATTTCAGGATGCACTATGCGCGGGTCGGGGTGTCGATCCCGCCCACCCATGCCGAGGGCCGTATCGAATGGCCCGGCAGCGCCCCCGGACCCGGCGCAGCATTTCGTGACCGTCGAGCAGACCCTCTACGATGACGCGCCAAGCTTTCTTGCGGCCTTGAAGGCGGCGGAGCCACCGGGCGCGACCGAGGTCGTGGTCTTCGTGCATGGCTTCAACGTCAACAATGCCGAGGCGGTCTACCGGCTGGCGCAGATCGCCCATGATTTCGAGGCGGGGGTGCCGGTGGTGACCTATTCATGGCCCTCCGCAGGCAGCCCGCGCGGCTACGTCTACGACCGCGACAGCGTGATCTTCTCGCGCGACGGGCTCGAATCGCTGCTGCGCATGCTGACCGAGGACAATCGCCGGGTGCTGCTGGTGGCCCATTCCATGGGCAGCCAGCTGGTGATGGAAACGCTGCGGCAGATCTCGATCTCGGGGCACAGGGCGCCGCTGGAGCGGATTTCGGGCGTGGCGCTGATCAGTCCCGACATCGACGAGGATGTCTTTGTGCAGCAGGCGCACCGGATCCGGCCCTTTCCGCAGCCCTTCGCGCTGATGGTGTCGCGGCAGGACCGGGCGCTGAACCTGTCGTCGTGGATCACCGGCACGCCGTCGCGGCTGGGGTCGATCAGCAACCCGGCGCGGCTGAGGGGTCTGCCGGTGCAGGTCATCGACCTGTCGGGCTATCGCGGCGGCGACCGGACGGGCCACAGCACCGCCTTCACCGCCCCGGCGGCGATCCAGTTGCTGAAGACCCTCGACGTCGGCGGCTAGGGGCCGGAAATCGCGACGATTTCCGGCGCAAATTCCGGGGCGGAATTTGCCCGCCCCGCCGCTGCTTCACAGTTCGTCGTCGGGCTCGGGCGCCTCGCCGGTGTCGAGGGCCGCGACGCCCGGCAGCTCCTTGCCCTCCATCCACTCGAGGAAGGCGCCCCCGGCGGTGGAGATGTAGGAGAAATCCGAGGCCACCCCGGCCTTGTTCAGCGCGGCCACCGTATCGCCACCGCCGGCGACAGAGACCAGCTTGCCCTGTTCGGTCAGCTCTGCCGCGTGTTTCGCGGCGGCATTGGTGGCGGTGTCGAAGGGCTCGATCTCGAAGGCGCCCAGCGGGCCGTTCCAGATCAGCGTCTTGGCGCGGTCGAAGGCCTGCGCCACATGCGCCACGCTGTCGGGACCGGCGTCGAGGATCATCGCGTCCGCCGGGCAGTCCTCGGCCCTGACCACCTCGCTTTCGGCGCCCGCCTTGAATTCGCGCGCCACCACGACATCGCGGGGCAGCAGCACCTCGCAGCCGGTTTCGGCGGCCTTGGCGGCAATCGCGCGGGCGGTCTCGGCCATGTCGTGCTCGCAGAGTGATTTGCCCACGTCCACGCCCTGTGCGGCGAGGAAGGTGTTCGCCATGCCGCCGCCGATCACCAGGATATCGACCTTCTCGACGAGGTTGCCCAGGAGGTCGAGCTTGGTCGAGACCTTGGCCCCGCCCACGACGGCCACCACCGGACGCTCGGGGGTGCCGAGCGCGCTTTCCAGCGCCTCCAGCTCTGCCTGCATCAGCCGCCCGGCACAGGCGGGCAGCAGATGCGCCAGCCCGGTGGTCGAGGCATGGGCGCGGTGCGCCGCCGAGAAGGCGTCGTTGCAGTAGACGTCGCCCAGCTCTGCCATGGCCTGCGCCAGCGCCGGGTCGTTCTTTTCCTCGCCCGCATGAAAACGGGTGTTTTCCAGCAGCGCAACCTGGTTCTCGCCCAGCCCGTCGATGACCGCCTGCGCGGCGGGACCGATGCAATCGGCGGCAAAGACCACCTCGACGCCCAGCACGGCCTCGAGCGCGGGGATCAGCGGTTGCAGGCTCATGTCGGCGCGGCGCTCGCCCTTGGGGCGGCTCGAAATGCGCTAGCAGGACGGGCTTGCCGGACTTGTCCAGAATGGTCTGGATGGTGGCGGCGATGCGCTCGATCCGGGTGGTGTCGGTGACGGTCCCGTTCTCGACGGGTACGTTGATGTCGACCCGGGTCAGCACGCGTTTGCCGTCGAGGTCCATGTCGTCGAGGGTCTTCCAGGCCATTGCGTTCTCCCGTCTGCGGTCCGTTCCCGAGGTCTGCCTTGAAGCGCGGCGCGCGTCAACGCCGTCTTGGCAAGGCGGCCCGCAGGGATTACCTGTGGGCGCGACATCCAATGGGAGAGACAGATGGCCGAGATCAAGGACCCCGAGAACACCATCGTGATGGAGCTGAAAGACGGCACCGTCACGATCGAACTGCTGCCCGACGTGGCGCCCAAACATGCCGAGCGCATGAAGGAGCTGGCCCGCGCCGGAGCCTATGACGGGGTGGTCTTTCACCGCGTGATCGACGGCTTCATGGCGCAGACCGGCGACGTCGAGCACGGCAATGCGGACAAGGAATTCAACATCCGCCGCGCCGGGACCGGCGGGTCGGAGCTGCCGGACCTGCCGGCGGAATTCTCCAAGCTGCCGCACGATCGCGGCACGCTGGGCGCCGCGCGCTCGCAGAACCCGAATTCGGCGAATTCGCAGTTCTTCATCAACTTCAAGGACAACCACTTCCTGAACGGGCAGTACACGGTCTATGGCCGCGTCGTGTCGGGCATGGAGCATGTGGATGCGATCACCCGGGGAGAGCCGCCCGCGAGCCCCGACAAGATGATCAGCGTCAAGGTGGCCGCCGATGCGTAACCTTCTGACCGCAGGCGCGCTTGCGCTGCTGGCCGGGCAGGCCGGGGCGGCGGGGCTGGAGATCACCGTCGCCGGTGAAGGCGGCGAGAAGGGCACCGTGAGCATCGACCTGCTCGAGGACGTGGCGCCCAAGCACGTCGAACAGCTGACCGCGCTGGCCTCGGACGGGGCCTATGACGGTGTGGTCTTCCACCGCGTGATCGAGGGCTTCATGGCCCAGACCGGCGACGTGCAGTATGGCGCGTCGGGCGCCGAGGGCTTCGACATGCGCCGCGCCGGCATGGGCGGTTCCGAGCGGCCCGACCTTCCGGCAGAGTTCTCGGACATCTCCTTCGACCGGGGCGTCGTGGGCATGGCGCGGTCGCAGAACCCGAACTCGGGCAACTCGCAGTTCTTCATCATGTTCGAACCCGGTCCCTTCCTGAACGGCCAGTACACGGTCGTGGGACGGGTCACCGAGGGCATGGATGTGGTGGACCAGATCAAGCTGGGCGAGGGCCGCAACGGCGAAGTCATGGGCGAGCCCGACCGCATGGTCAGCGTGACCGTCACCGACTGACGGGCGGGGCCGATCCGGCGGTCCCAGCTGGCGCCGGGGCAGGGTGATCGGCCCTCCTCCTGTCCTCCTCCCGGACCCGGGAGGTGGGGCCCCATTCAGGCCGACCCCGACACCCGGGCGTCGGTCTTTTTTGTGGCCGCAACGGGCGCGGCGCGGCAGACTGTCCGGGCAAGGGGGAGCTTCGCATGCGCTTTGTGACGATGTTTGTAGGCCTGTGGCTGGCCGGGGCGGTCTGGGCCGAACCGTCCCTCTGGCGCGACGAATGGTCCGAGACGGATTTCGAGCGGACCACGGTGGAGAACTGGGCCGAGATCATCTCGGGCGGGCCGCCAAGGGACGGCATACCCGCGCTGTCCGATCCGCAATTCATCGAGGTGCCGGCGGAAAGCCGCATTGCCCCGGGCGAGCCGGTGATCGCGGTCGAGATCGCGGGCCAGCGCCCGCGTGCCTATCCGATCCGATACCTGATCTGGCACGAGATCGTGAACGACCAGATCGGCCCGATTCCTGTGGCCGTGACCTTCTGCCCGCTGTGCAACTCTGCCCTGACCTTCGACAGGCGGGTCGGCGGGCGGGTGCTGAGCTTCGGTGTCTCGGGCAAGCTGCGCAACTCGGACATGATCATGTACGACCGCGAGACGCAAAGCTGGTGGCAGCAGGCGGTGGGCACCGGGATCGTCGGGCAGATGACGGGCGAGGGGCTGGAGTTGCTGCCAAGCTGGATGGAAAGCTGGGAGGCCTTCGCGGCCCGGCACCCGCAGGGGCTGGTGATGGCCGAACCGCCGTGGAACCGCCCCTATGGCCGCAACCCCTACGCCGGTTACGATTCGTCGAAGCGGCCCTTTCTGTATTCCGGAGAGATGCCGCCCAATGGCGTGCCGCCGCTGGTGCGTGTCGTGCGGGTCGGCGACCGCGCCTGGCCGATGACCCGGCTGGCAAAGGCGGGGGTGCTGCGCGAGGCCGGGCTAGCGCTGTCGTGGGTGCCCGGTCAGGCCTCTGCCCTGGATGCGGGAACGATCGCGGCGGGGCGGGACGTCGGCTCTGTCCGGGTGCGCGACGGAAAGGGGCGCGACGTGCCGCATGACGTGCTTTTTGCCTTTGCCTTCCACGCCTTCTGGCCGGACGGGACGTGGATGCTGGGCGAATAGGCGGGGCGTTCCGGGGCGTCTGGCCCTGTCGTCGCGATCCCGCTTGCAGGGGCGGTGCGGGCCGGTCAGCGGCGTTGAGCCGGGGACTGGCCCGGCACCGCAGGTCCCTGTGCCGGGCTTCGAAGACCGTGGTCTTGTCCGGATTGGCGGCGCCGAAGGCGGTGGCTTGCGGCAGGGGAATGGGCAGCGAGTCGTTCATCGGCAGCCATTAACGGAATAGAAAGTTTCGATTCGTTTAATGGCGGCATGAAAACCCTGATCCGAACCCCCGCAAGACCCCCTGCCGTGGCCCGGGCACTGGACCCGCCGCGCCCGACCGGCGCTGCCGCGCTGCTGCTGGCCCCGGCGCTGTCTGTGCCCTTTGCCGTTCTGGTGGCGATACAGGCGCTGCTGTAAGGCCGCCGCCCGGCATGGAATGGACCGCGCGACCTGTCGCGCGGCCCAAGGCCTTACCCGGCTAGCTTCACCAGCGCGTGGCGCTTCTTGCCCGCGCTCAGCTTGATCGGCGCCGCCGGGCGCCCGCATCCAGCACCAGCCCGGCGTCGGTCAGGGGGGCGTCGTCCATGCGTGCCCCGTTCTCGGCGATCAGGCGCTTGGCCTCCTTGCCGGATTTCGCAAGGCCCGAGCGCACCAGCACCTGCACGATGGAGATGCCTTCTGCCAGATCCGCCGCCGTCAGTTCCAGCGTCGGAAGGTCGTCGCCCACGCCGCCCTTCTCGAAGACCTCGCGGGCGGTCGCCTCTGCCGCTGCCGCCGCCTCTGCGCCGTGGCACAGGGTCGTGACCTCGTTGGCCAGGATGATCTTGGCGCCGTTGATCTCCGAGCCTTCCAGCGCGCCCAGACGGTCGCATTCCTCGATCGGAAGCTCGGTATACAGCTTCAGGAAGCGGCCCACGTCCGCGTCGGTGGTGTTGCGCCAGAACTGCCAGAACTCGTAGGGGCTGAGCATGTCGGCGTTCAGCCACATGGCGCCGCCCTGCGACTTGCCCATCTTGCGCCCGTCCGAGGTGGTCAGAAGCGGCGAGGTCAGCCCGTAGATCTCGTGATCCAGCACCCGGCGCGTCAGGTCGATGCCGTTGACGATATTGCCCCACTGGTCGCTGCCGCCCATCTGCAGAACACAGTCATACCGGCGGTTCAGCTCAAGGAAATCATAGGCTTGCAGGATCATGTAGTTGAATTCGAGGAAGGACAGAGACTGCTCGCGGTCCAGCCGCGACTTCACGGATTCGAAGGACAGCATCCGGTTGACCGAGAAATGCCGCCCGATGTCGCGCAGGAAGTCGAGGTAGTTCAACCCGTCCAGCCACTCGGCATTGTTCAGCATCAGGGCCGCCGAGGGCGCGTCGCCGTAGGTGAGGTATTTGGCAAAGACCTGCTTCATCCCGGCGATATTCGCGTCGATCTGCTCGGGGCCGAGCAGCGGGCGCTCGTCCGAGCGGAACGACGGGTCGCCGACCTTGGTCGTGCCGCCGCCCATCAGGGTGATCGGCCGGTGCCCGGTCTTCTGCAGCCAGCGCAGCATCATGATGTTCAGCAGGTGGCCGACATGCAGCGACTGCGCGGTGGCGTCATAGCCGATGTAGGCGGTCACCACCCCCGTCGACAGGGCCTCGTCCAGCGCCTGATAATCGGTGCAATCGGCGAGGTAGCCGCGCTCCATCATGATGCGCATGAAGTCCGATTTGGGATGGTAGGTCATAGCCGGCCTCTCTTATACTGCGCGCCGAGCTATAAGAAGAAGCGGGGCAAAGGTGAAGGGCAAGATCGCGGCAGGCCCGGTCCGGGCGTTGGGAGCGATGTCGGGGACCTCTCTGGACGGCGTCGACGCCGCCGAGATCGTGACCGACGGGCTGCGCATCCTCGAATTCGGCGCAAGCGGATACCGGCCCTACAGCGATGCGGAACGGGCCACCCTGCGCGCTGTGCTGGGCCGCTGGCCGGGCGCGGGGCTGGAGGCGGCGGCGCGGGTCGTGCACGAGGCTCATGCCGACCTGATGGCCGGCTTTCCCGAGGCCGAGATGCTGGGCTTTCACGGCCAGACGCTGGCGCATGAGCCCCAGGGCCGCGGCACCCACCAACTGGGCGACGGCGCGGTGCTGGCCGAGGCTCTGGGGCGCCCGGTGGTCTGGGATTTCCGCTCTGCCGACGTGGCGCTGGGGGGCGAGGGCGCGCCGCTGGCGCCTTTCTTCCACTTCGCCTGCGCCAAGTGGATCGGGGCCGAGGCGCCGCTGGCCTTCCTCAACCTCGGCGGCGTGGGCAACCTGACATGGGTGGACCCGCGCCACGCGACGCCAGAGGCCGAAGGCGCGCTGCTGGCCTTCGACACCGGGCCGGCGAATGCGCCGATCAACGACCTCGTAGCCCTGCGGCTGGGGCTGGACTGCGACCGCGACGGCGCGCTGGCCCGGCAGGGCCGTGTGGAAGACGGCGCGCTGGAGCTGTTCCTGGACGAGCAGTACTTCCGCCGGATGCCGCCCAAGTCGCTGGACCGGGACGACTTTTCCCTCATGCTGGACCTTGTGCGAGAGCTTTCGGACGCCGATGCGGCGGCGACCATGACCGCCATGGCGGCGGCGGCGGTGATGCAGGGGATGGAGCATTGCCCCGTTGCCCCCGACCGCCTGCTGGTGACCGGCGGCGGGCGCCACAACCTGGTGATGATGGAGATGCTGGCGGTGGGCCTCGACTGCCCGGTCCTGCCGGTGGAGGCCGTGGGCCTCGACGGAGACATGCTGGAAGCGCAGGCCTTCGCCTATCTCGCTGTGCGCGTGGCGCATGGCCTGCCGACCTCCTGCCCGGGCACGACCGGCGTCGCCGCCCGGGTCGGCGGTGGGCAGATCAGCCGTCCCTGATCGACCGCCCCGCGTGCGGATGCCGGCGGAGCCTCCGGCGGGGATATTTCAGGACAGAAGAAGACAGGGGCTGCGCAGACATTCGGGCGTGGAGCGCAGGGAGATGAGCGGACGAAGCCCGCACGGCCAGGCCGAGGCGGGCTTCGGGATCAGCCTGGGCTTCTCCTGTCACGGCCATCGGCGTCCCCGCCTGTACCGCATCCGCAGGTTGCCCGTTCTTGGTTAAGAAATGGTGGACGATCGCGTTTTCTTCTGTCCGGAAATATCCCGGGGGAGGCCGCAGGCCGGGGGCAGCGCCCCCAGCCCCGTCTCAACCTCCGGTGTGGCTCATGTGGCGCGACACGCGGCCGTCCACGCTCTGGCGCGAGTAGTCGAAGTCGTGCCCTTTGGGCTTGTGGGAAATCGCGTCGCGGATGGCGGCTTCCAGCGGGGTGTCGTCGCCCGGGTGGTTGCGCAGCGCCGCGCGCAGGTCGGCGTTGTCCTCTTGCCCGAGGCACATGAACAGCTCGCCCGTGCAGGTCAGGCGCACGCGGTTGCAGCTTTCGCAGAAATTATGCGTGAGCGGAGTGATGAAACCCACCTTCTGCCCTGTCTCTTCCAGCCGAACGTAGCGGGCCGGGCCGCCGGTGCTTTCGGGCAGGTCGGTCAGCGTGTAGTGCTTGGCGAGCCGCGCGCGCAGGTCGGTCAGCTTCCAGTACTGGTCCAGCCGGTCCTCGTTGCCGATGTCGCCCATCGGCATGACCTCGATCCAGGTCAGGTCGATGCCGCGATCCGCGCACCATTCGGTCATCGACAGCAACTCGTCCTCGTTGAAGCCCTTCAGTGCCACGGCGTTCAGCTTGACCCGCATCCCTGCGTGCTGCGCCGCGTCGATGCCCTTCAGCACCTGCGGCAGGCGGCCCCAGCGCGTGATCTCGGCGAATTTCGCCTCGTCCAGCGTGTCGAGCGAGATATTGACGCGCCGCACACCGGCATCCCAGAGCGGCCCGGCAAAGCGTTCCAGCTGCGAGCCGTTGGTGGTCAGCGTCAGTTCCTTCAGCGTGCCGGCGTCCAGATGCCGGGTCATCGACTGGAAGAACCGCATGATGTCCCGGCGGACCAGCGGCTCGCCGCCGGTGATGCGCAGCTTTTCCACCCCCAGCCGCACGAAGGTCGAACACATGCGGTCCAGCTCTTCGAGCGTCAGCAGTTCCTTCTTGGGCAGAAAGGTCATGTTTTCCGACATGCAGTAGACGCAGCGGAAGTCGCAGCGGTCCGTGACGGAGACCCGAAGGTAGGAAATCGGGCGGGCGAAGGGGTCGATCAGCGGTGCGGTCATGTCCAAGATGTAGCTGTGGGCGGAATTTCGAGCAAGAGTGCGCGCGGAATTGTCATATGTCAGGCCCGACCTTAGGGTGAGGTGCAAACTCAGGGGTACGAGATATGAGAGCAGCGGTTGCAATGGTGGCGGTCCTCGCGGTGGCGGGCTGCGGCGAAAAAGGGCTTTTCACGGGGCAGGGACCGTTCGGGAAAGCGCCCGAGGCGGCATCTGCGCAGGCGGCCCCTGCGGCGGAGGCCGGGCAGGCTGCGCCCGCGACGGCGGCGGTAAAGCCGCCCGCGGGGGCGCGCACGGTCGAACAGTTCGACACGACCACCCCGGAAGAGCGTGTCGCCGCCGCTGCCGCCCCGGTGGAACCGGCGGGCGAGCGCAGCCTCGGGACCACCGTGGCAAGCCTTGGCGAGGTGGCAGAGGCCGGGTTCTGGCTGAAGACCCCGCTGGTGACCGAGCGGACAAGGGGCCGGGTGCTCAACCCCGCCAGCGGCAAGTCGGCGCAGGTCGACCTGATCCCCATCGACGGGCCGGCCAGCGCGGGCAGCCGCATTTCCCCGGCCGCCATGCGCCTGCTGGAGGCTCCGCTCACCGATTTGCCGACAGTCGAGGTCTTTACCGGCGGCTGACCGGGGCAGGCGGCCCGGGCGGCGGGCGCGGGAACAGATGGGGGCGTCTTGCCTTTCCGCGACAGGCCCTAGCTTGCCCGGGGCATGACCGACCGGAGACGCCTGCATGTCCAAACCCGCTCCTGCCCTGTACTGGGTGCGCCGCGACCTGCGGCTGTCCGACAATGCCGCCCTGCGCGCCGCCGCAGAGGGCGGGCGCCCGGTGATCCCGGTCTTCATCCGTGACAGCCTGGCCGAGGGGCTGGGCACGGCGCCGCAATGGCGGCTGGGGCTGGGTCTTGGACATTTCGCGGAGGCGCTGGACGGCAAGGGGCTGCGGCTGGTCCTGCGGTCCGGCGATCCGGTCGATTGCCTGCAGGCGCTGGTGCGGGAAACCGGCGCCGAGGCGGTTCACTGGACCCGCGCCTACGATCCCGACAGCGTGGCTCGCGACAAGGCGGTGAAGGCCGCCCTGGAAGCGCAGGGGATCACCGCGCAAAGCCACACCGGCCACCTGATGTTTCAGCCATGGACCGTCGAGACCAGGACCGGCGGCTACTACAAGGTCTATACGCCGTTCTGGAAGGCGGTGCGGGGCCTTGCGGTCAACGACCCTCTGCCCGTGCCCGCCACCCTGAAGGCCCCGGCGTCATGGCCCGACAGCGAAAAGCTGGACGACTGGCGCCTTGGTGCCGGGATGCGGCGCGGTGCCCGGGTCGTGCGGCCCTACGTACGGCTTGGCGAGCGTGCCGCGCAGAGCCGTCTGGGGGCGTTCATGGCCTCGAAGGTGGCGGACTACGGGCGGGCGCGCGACGCGGTGGCCGAGGACGGCACCTCTTGCCTGTCAGAGAACCTCAGCCTTGGAGAGATCACGCCCGCGCAGTGCTGGCACGCCGGGCGCCGCGCCATGGAAGAGGGCAAGGCGGGGGCCGAGACCTTCCTGAAAGAGCTGGTCTGGCGCGAGTTCGCCTATCACCTGATGTGGCATTCGCCGCGCCTGCTGACCGGCAACTGGCGCGAGGACTGGGACGCCTTTCCGTGGAACGAGGACGCGCGGCTGCGCGAGGTCCGGGCGTGGAAGCAGGGGCGCACCGGGGTGCCCTTCGTGGATGCCGCCATGCGCGAGATGTACGTAACGGGCCGGATGCACAACCGTGCCCGGATGATCGTGGCAAGCTACCTGACCAAGCACCTGATGTGTCACTGGAAGATCGGTCTTGAGTGGTTCGAGGACTGCCTGATCGACTGGGATCCGGCCTCGAACGCGCTGGGGTGGCAATGGTCGGCGGGCTCCGGCCCGGACGCGGCGCCCTACTTCCGCGTCTTCAATCCGGAAACGCAGGCCGAAAAATTCGACTCTGAGGGCCGCTACCGCGACCGCTGGATCGCCGAGGGGCGCCGGACAGCCACGGAAACGGCGCTGTCCTACTTCGATGCGATCCCCGAAAGCTGGCCGATCTCGGCGCGGGACGACTACCCGGAGCCCATCGTCGGCGTGAAGGAAGGGCGGGAAAAGGCGCTGGCGGCCTATCAGGGGCGCGATTTCTGACGCGCGCCGGGCCGTGGCCGCGTCCCCGGCTGCACGACCGGGCAACAGGCCGGGCTTCGGCCCGCCATGGTCGCCCCGCTGTCATTGCGCGGCAGCTACGGCGCGGATCAGTTCGTGACGCCGCCCATCTGGTCCATGCGCACCCAGCCCGATGCGCCATTGGCGCCGTAGCGGATCTTGCAGACCGGCGCGGCATCGGAACAGGTCTCGACATAGCCGCCCATGCCGGGTGACAGCGAGCCCGCCTTGGCGCTGCGGTCCGCCTCCTTGTAGATCGGCAGATTGCGCGCGGTCATGTTGACGTAGGGAATGTCCCGGCGCAGCGAGGTCGCGCCATCCCACCGGCTTGGGCGGAATGACCGGATCGCCCGGCGCGGGTTCCGCCAGCGATACGGCGGCCCGGCTACGTCGGGCGCGGGCAGCTGGCTGGGCGGTGCATTGCCGCCGCCCCAGTCGCCGACGAAAGAGCGCATCTGCCCGCAGCCCGACAGGGCCGTGACAAGCACCAGAGCGGTCATCAAAGAGCGTTTCACGAAAATCCCCCTGACTGCTGAAAATTGCGGATTGCAGCCCCTACAGGAAACACCACCTCGGGCAGATTCCAAGAAGAAAAGCTTGCCAGTGCCTTGCGTCAGCTTAATTTTCAGGGAAACGAAACAGTGACAGGCCGCCATGACCGCTCTGGATATCCCCGACGACGTACCGCCCCCCGCTATTTCGCGCGTGTTCTGGACATGGCGCGCCGGATGGAACGCGGCAGGCTGGTCTTCGTTTTGCCCGATGGCAGCCGCCATGTGGCGGAGGGTCGGGCGCCCGGCCCGGAGGCAGAGATTGCCCTGCATCACGGCGACGTCTTTGCCCGGCTGATCCGCGAAGGCGACCTTGGGTTCTGCGAGGCCTACCTGGATGGCTGGTGGTCGACGCCCGACCTGATGGCCTTTCTGGACCTCGTCCACGCCAACGAAGAGATGTTCGACGGCTACCCCGGCGGCGCCGTGGTGCGCGCCTTCGAGCGGCTGCGCTTCTGGCTGCAGCGCAACACCAAGCGGCAGGCGCGGCGCAACATCTCGGCCCATTACGATCTGGGCAATGATTTCTACGGGCTCTGGCTGGACGAGACGATGACCTATTCCTCGGCCCTGTTCGAACAGGGCCAAGAGGATCTGGCCGAGGCGCAGCGGGCGAAATACGCGGCGCTTGTCGACAGCCTGAATGTGCGGCCCGGCGATCATGTACTGGAAATCGGCTGCGGCTGGGGGGCTTCGCCGAATACGCCGCGCAGGAACGGGGCCTGCGCGTCACCGGCCTGACCATCAGCGCCGAACAGCACCGCTTTGCCACCGAGCGCATGGCGCGCGCGGGCCTGTCGGATCGGGTCGACCTGAAGCTGCAGGACTACCGGGACGAGCGCGGCCAATACGACGGCATCGCCTCGATCGAGATGTTCGAGGCTGTGGGCGAACAATACTGGCCCGCCTATTTCGACACGGTGCGGGGAGGCTGAAGCCCGGGGGGCGCGCCGGTCTTCAGGTCATCACCGTCCAGCACCGGCGCTGGGAGGTCTACCGGCGCGGCGTCGATTTCATCCAGAAGTACATCTTTCCCGGCGGCATGCTGCCCAGCCCGGTGGTGTTGCGCCAGGCGGTGGAACGGGCGGGGCTTCGGGTCGAGGGCAGCCGCGAATTCGGGCAAAGCTATGCCCGCACGCTGGACCTGTGGTTCGATGCCTTCAACGCGCGCTGGGATCACGTGGCGTTGCAGGGATTCGACGACCGCTTCCGCAGGATGTGGAACTTCTACCTTGCCTCTTGCGCCGCGACCTTTCGCAGCGGAAACTGCGACGTGACACAGATCACGATTGCGAGACCCAGCTAATTCATGCCCACTGCCGCGAAACTTGTCGCCGCCCTGTGCCTTGCGGCGCTGGGATACGTTGCGTCCGACCTGATCCGCCCGCTTCTGCCCGCCAGTACCGATTTCGGCCTGTTCAACCATGTGAACGGGCTGATCGGGCTGGTCATGGGCTGGCGGGTGGTGGGCCGCCGGGCCGGGCGCGGCATGTCGGCGGCCATCGGAAACGGCTTCACCGGGACCGCCGCGCTGGTGTTCTGGGGGCTCTTCGTGCAGGCCACCTACGAAATGGTGCGGCGCAGCTTCGCGCGGCACTACGACAGCATCGTGGAAGCCATTGCCGCGATCTTCGAACTCATGCTCGAATACGGCGAGATCATGCTGGACGCCCGGGTCATCCTGGCCCTGCTGCTGGGCGGCATTGCCAGCGGCATCCTTGCCGAGATCGCGGCAGGACGCTGGAGGTAAGCGCGTGACCACGTTTTTCTTTTACGGCACGCTGCGGCACCTGCCGCTGCTGGAGGTGGTGCTGGGCCGACGCCCCGAGACCCGCGAGGCGGTGCTGAAGGGCCATGCGGTGAAGGCCGTGCCGGGCGAAACCTACCCGACGATCACGGCGGTTCCGGGGGCCGAGGCGCCGGGGCTGCTGGTCTCGGGGCTTGCGGCGGAGGATATCGCGCGGCTGGACTATTACGAAGGCGGCCATGGCTACGAGACCCGGCAGGTGGCGGTCGGCGGCCCACGGGGGACGGCGGCGGCGCAGGTCTATTTCCCCGACGCCGCAGGGGCGCCCGATGCGGCGCCCTGGTCGCTGGCGGGATGGGTGACAGGGGTCGGCGCGAGTCGCGGTACAGGCGGCGCGCGAGGTCATGGCCCGGCGCGGGCGTTACTCGGCAGAGGCCGCCGGTCACATGCGCCCCTTCTTTGCCGCCCGCGCATGGGGCCAGCAGCGCTTTGGCCCCGACCCGATCCCGCAGACCCTGCGCAGCCCGCGCAGCCTGGCAGAGGTCGACTGGCAGCCCATGCCCGGCGCCTACGAGGGCTTCTTCCGGCTTCAGCCGTTCCGGCTGAGCTACGACCGCTTCGACGGCGGACGTACCGGGCCGCTGGAGCGCGAGTGCTTCATCGCACTGGGACGTCGCGCTGGTGCTGCCCTACGATCCGGTGACCGACAGCGTGCTCATCGTCGAGCAGCTGCGCTACGGTCCGATCCATCGCGGCGATCCCTCGCCACCGGGTGCTGGAGCCGGTGGCCGGGGTGATCGATGCCGGGGAGACGCCCGAAGAGGCGGCCCTGCGGGAAACCCGCGAAGAGGCGCAGATCGATGTGCGGCGCCTGATCCCGGCCCCGAAGGGCTATGCCTCGCCGGGGTATTCGACCGAATACTACCACGGTTTCCTCGCGCTGGCCGAGCTTGGCGCCGAGCGCACCGGGACCGGGGGGCTTGCGGAAGAGAACGAGGATATCCGCACCCATGTCCTGACCTTCGACCGCGCGATGGCGCTGGTCCGTTCGGGCGAGATCAACGCCCTGCCGCTGGTGATGCTGCTGACCTGGCTGGCGGTCGAGCGCGAGGAGCTGCGGCGCGGCTCCTGACCGGGGCTGGTGGAAAGGACGGGCTTCCCGGCGATCCCGGTGGGCCTTGCGCGTCCCGGGATCGGCGCGTGGCTTGACCGGTAGGCTGGGGGGCTCTGCCCCCGCGCGCTGCGCGCCCCCCCCCGAGGTATTGGAGGACCAGAGAAGCAGGGGTGTTGTGCCGGGCGGTCCGGGGGGCTTTGGGTGGCTGCCCGGGTGGCAGTTCGGGGGTGGCGCGGGCCGGTCGGGCGGGGCGGCGCCGACTTGCGTCGCCCGGGCGGGCGCCCTACACCATGCAAAACCCTGCCCAGAAAAGGACCCGCGCCATGCGTATCGCCCATGATCTCGCCGATGCCATAGGACAGACGCCGCTGATCCGGCTGCGCAAGGCCTCGGAAATGACCGGCTGCGAGATTTACGGCAAGGCCGAGTTCATGAACCCGGGCCAGTCGGTCAAGGACCGCGCGGCGCTGTACATCATCCGCGACGCGGTCGAGAAGGGCCTGCTGGAGCCCGGCGGCACCATCGTCGAGGGCACCGCGGGCAATACCGGCATCGGTCTGGCGCTTGTGGGCGCCTCGATGGGATTCAAGACGGTCATCGTCATCCCCGAGACCCAGAGCCAGGAAAAGAAGGACATGATCCGCCTGGCCGGGGCCGAGCTGGTGCAGGTGCCCGCCGCGCCCTATCGCAACCCCAACAACTACGTGCGCTACTCGGGCCGCCTGGCCGAAGAGATGGCGAAGACGGCGCCGCACGGCGCGATCTGGGCCAACCAGTTCGACAATGTCGCCAACCGGCTGGCCCATGTGGAAACCACCGGCCCCGAGATCTGGGAGCAGACCGGCGGCAAGGTCGACGGGTTCATCTGCGCGGTGGGCTCGGGCGGCACGCTGGCGGGCGTCGCCGGGGCGCTGCAACCCAAGGGCGTCAAGATCGGCCTTGCCGATCCCGACGGGGCGACGCTGTTCAACTATTACACCACCGGCGAGCATGCCGCCGAGGGCAGCTCGATCACCGAGGGAATCGGGCAGGGGCGGATCACCGCCAACCTTGAAGGCTTCACCCCGGACATGGCCTACAACATCCCCGACGACGAGGCGCTGCCGGTGGTCTTCGACCTGCTGGCGGAGGAAGGGCTGTGCCTTGGCGGTTCGTCCGGGATCAACGTCGCGGGCGCGATCCGCATGGCCCGCGAGATGGGGCCGGGGCACCGGATCGTCACCATCCTGTGCGACTACGGCACGCGCTACCAGTCGAAGCTTTTCAACCCCGAGTTCCTGCGGGAGAAGGGGCTGCCGACACCGTCCTGGCTGACGCGTGCGCCGGCCAGTATTCCGGGCGTCTTCGAGGACGTCTGAGCGATGGGCTGGCTTCACCGGATCGTCGCCGCCTGCCTTGCCTTGATCCTCTGCGCCGGACTTGCGCTGGCGCAGGACGTGGAGGCCCCCGACTACGACGCCTGGGACAGCCGTGCCGCCAGCGGCGAGCGGATCCTGCAGGAGCCGCAGGCCAGCGACGAGACGCTGGAGGCCCTGCGCCTGCAACTGGCGGAATGGCGCGAACGCTTTCTGGCCGGGCAGGATATCAACGCGACCCGGATCGATGCGCTGGAATCGCAGCTTCAGGCGCTGGGGGAGCCACCCGCCGAGGGCGAAAGCGAGCCCGAGGATATCGCCGAGCGCCGCGCGACGCTGAACGCGCAGATCTCGGAGCTGCGCGCCCCGGTGCTGCGCGCGGAAGAGGCCTATTCCCGCGCCAACGCCATGATCGCCGAGATCGACCGCATCATCCGGGAACGGCAGGCGGATGCGCTGCTGTCGGTCGGACCTTCGCCGCTGAACCCGGTGCACTGGCCCGGTGCGATCGACGCCCTGACGACCTCGATCCTGCTGTCCTGGCAGGAACTGGTTGCGAATGCCCGGGACGCGGGCCACCGCGCCGTGGCCCGGCGCAACCTGCCCAGCATCCTGATTGTCGGCGGCATCGGGCTGATGCTGATCCTGCGGGGGCACAGGTGGGCGCGCGCCGGGGTCACGCGGCTGATTGCCCACAGCCGGCGCGGCACCGGGGTGATCCGTTTCGTGATCTCCCTGGGCCAGATCATGCTGCCGCTCTTCGGGATCATCCTGCTGGTCACCGCCGCGACGATCACCGATTTCGCCGGTCCGCGCTGGCGCGTCCTGCTGGAACACCTGCCAAGCTGGGCCGCGACGCTGCTTCTGATCCGCTGGCTGGCGGATCAGGCCTTTCACGACAGCGACGAGATGGCGGTTCTGCCCCTGGCGCTGGAAGACCGCAGGCGGGCGCGGCGCGTGGCCAACATCCTGTCGGTCAGCTACGTGCTGCGCGACATGCTGCGCGTCTTCGTCGAACTGGACAACTATGCGGCGGAAACCGAGGCGGTGCTGCAGTTCCCGGTGTTGCTGTTCTCGGGCTATTTCCTCTTCCGCCTTGGCCGCACCCGCAACGAGGCGCATATGGCCGGCAGCCGGGCCGCGCTCGAGTCGACCGACGCGGGGCTCTTCCGGATGCGGCTGGCGCGTTTCATGGGGCGTGCCGCCATGGTACTGGGCGCGCTGGGGCCGGTGCTGGCGGCGCTGGGATACCTGAAGGTCGGCGAGGCGCTGATCTATCCGGCCATCGCGACCCTGGGCCTGATCGGGCTGGTGATGGTGCTGCAGCAATTCATCAACAACCTCTACGAGCTGGTCACCGGCAGCCACCCGGACGAGGACAACAGCCTCTGGCCGGTGCTGGCGGGCTTTGTGCTGGCGATTGGCTCGATCCCCTTTCTTGCGCTGATCTGGGGCGCGCGCCGGGCCGATCTGACCGAGGTCTGGGCGCGCTTTCAGGAAGGCTTTTCCTTTGGCGAGACGCGGATATCGCCGTCGGATTTCCTGCTGGTGATCATCGTCTTCGTGATCGGCTTCATGCTGACGCGGCTGTTTCAGGGCGCGCTGCGGACGGCGGTTCTGCCGCGCACGAAGCTGGATCAGGGCGGGCAGAACGCCGTGGTCTCGGGGATCGGCTACGTCGGCATCTTCGCCGCCGCGCTGGTGGCGATCACCGCCGGCGGGCTGGACCTGTCGTCGCTGGCCATCGTGGCGGGCGCGCTGTCGGTCGGCATCGGTTTCGGCCTTCAGAACATCGTGTCGAACTTCGTCTCGGGGATCATCCTGCTGATCGAACGGCCCATCGGAGAGGGCGACTGGATCGAGGTCAACGGCACCCACGGGATCGTCAAGGACATCTCTGTCCGCTCGACCCGGCTGGAGACCTTCGACCGCTACGACCTGATCATCCCCAACGCCGATTTCGTCTCGGGCACGGTGGCCAATTACACCCGCGGCAATTCCCTGGGGCGGCTGATCCTGTCGGTCGGCGTGGCCTATGGCACCGACACGCGCAAGGTCGAGAAGATCCTGCTGGATATCGCGCGGCACCACGACATGGTGCTGATGAACCCGGCCCCGATGGTGGTCTTCACCGGGTTCGGCGCCGATGCGCTGGACTTCGAGCTGCGGGTGATCCTGCGCGACGTGGGGCAGGGGCTGGTGGTGCGCACCGAGATGAACCACGACATCGCCGAACGCTTCGTCGCCGAGGGGATCGAGATCCCCTTCGCGCAGCGTGACATCTGGCTGCGCAACCCCGAGGCGCTTGGCGGCGGGCGGCCCGGCGCGCCGCCGGCGGCCCCGCAATCGACCACCGGACCGGCAGAGCCGGAAACCACGAACAGGCCGCAGCGGCAGGAACGGGCCGAGCCCGGCTCTTACGGGTCCGAGGCGGATATCGACGGGGGAGACGGTCCGATGACGCCGCTGTTGTACCGCGAAGACGCCTACCTGCGCGAGGCCCCGGCCCGCGTGGTGGAGATCACGCCCGAGGGCGGCGTCGTGCTGGACCGGTCGCTGTTCTACCCCAAGGGCGGCGGCCAGCCCGGCGACAGCGGCTGGCTGGAGTGGGACGGCACCCGTCTGGCCATCGCCACGGCGGTCAAGGCCGAGGACGGTCACTCCTCGGTTCTGGTGCCCGCCGAACCCGCCGCCCTGCCGCCGCTGGGTGCGCATGTGGTGCAGCGGCTGGACTGGGAGCGGCGGCATGCCCATATGCGGGTGCACACGGCGCTGCATTTGCTCAGCGTGGTGATCCCCTTGCCCGTCACCGGCGGGCAGATCGGCGCCACGGGCGGACGTCTGGATTTCCTGATGCCGGAGCCGCCGGAGGACCGCGAGGCCATCGAGGACGCATTGAATGCGCTGGTGGACCGCGACCTGCCGGTGACCGAACGCTGGATCACCGAGGCGGACCTCGACGCGCAGCCCGATCTGGTCAAGACGCTGTCGGTCAAACCGCCGCGCGGTGCGGGAAGGGTCCGGCTGGTGCGGATCGGCGAGCCCTCGCAGCAGGTGGATCTGCAACCCTGCGGCGGAACCCATGTGGCGCGCACCGGAGAGATCGGCGCGCTGCGGCTGGGCAAGATCGAGAACAAGGGCAAGCAGAACCGGCGGGTGACACTGCTACTGGCCTGAGGCACGCGGCGCTGTCCTGAAAGGGGCCGCCGCGCCGATGGGCTGGGCCTGTCTGTGCACGCTACCCCTTGCGGGCCCCGGTTCGTCTGCGGGGCAGATGTGCCGGGCGTGGACCGGGCGGACGCGTCCTGACCCCGGTGCGGCCCGTCGCCGCGCGCATCGGGCCGCACCGCCGGGGCTGCCGGGGCTGCGACACAGCGCAGGGGCGCGCCTTGCGGGTCGGGGCGGGCGGTCAGCCTTTCTTCAGCGGCACGCCATACAGTTCCATGCGGTGGCCGGTCAGGCGATAGCCCAGCTTGCGGGCGATCTTTTCCTGAAGCGCCTCGATCTCTTCGTCGACGAATTCGATGATCTGCCCGGTATCGAGGTCGATCAGGTGATCGTGGTGGTCGCGTTCCGCATCCTCGTAGCGGGCGCGGCCATCGCCGAAGTCGACCCTTTCGACGATCCCGATCTCTTCGAAAAGCTTCACGGTGCGGTAGACCGTGGCCAGCGAGATCTTCGGATCCTGCGCCGAGGCGCGGGCGTACAGCTCTTCGACGTCGGGATGGTCCGACGCCACGTCCAGCACCTCGGCGATGGTGCGGCGCTGTCCGGTCATGCGCAGGCCACGGGCCGCGCAGCGGTCTGCGATGCTGTCTGTCATGGCTCGGGCTCCGCTGGATGGTGCCCCGTTCTAGGCGAGCCGGAGGCCGAGGCCAAGGGCCGCGCGCGCCGGGGTGGCGCGAGGTACACCGCCAGAGCGGCAATGACCACCGTGCCACCCGCAAGGGCGCTTGGCGAGGGCGCTTCGGCGGTGGCCAGCCAGACCCACAGCGGCCCGAGCGCGGTTTCCAGCAGCATCAGCAGGCTGACGGTGGCGGCAGAGGTATGGCGCGCCGCGGCGCTGAGCAGGAAGAAGGACAGCGGCAGCACAAGCAGCGCGGCGGCGAGGATCGGCAGAAGGACTCCCTCGGTCAGGCGGGCGGGGGTGGCGGCGACAAGTCCGAAGAGCCCCGCAAGCAGGGCGCCCGCGCCGATGGCGGGCAGCAGCGGCAGGCCCGGGTGGTGGCGCAGGGTGACGAAGTTCAGCCCCAGCGCCATGGCGACTCCTATCCCGCAGGCGGCCCCGATCAGCGCATTGCCGGTGGCGTCCGGATCGCCATGGCCCGAGACCGCCAGCGCGATGCCCGCCAGCACCGCGGCCATGGCCCGCCACGTGGCCGGGGCCGTCCGTTCGCGATACAGCAGCCGCGCCAGGACCGCCGCCCAGACCGGCACCGTTGCCACGCCCAGCAGGACCGGGGCGACCGGCGCGGCGGCGATCCCCAGCGGGAACAGCGTCGCGTTGGCGGTCTGGCAGGCGATGACCAGCGCCGCCACCGGGCTGGCAAGGGCGGCCAGATCGGCCCGCCGGTTTCGCGCGGTCAGCGCCCATGCGGCCAGAAACAGCGCGCCCATGCACAGGCCGCGCCAGGCCAGCATCTGGCCAGCGTCCATGCCCGACAGGCGCATCAGGGCCGCGTCGGGTGTCAGGAGCAGCGCCCCCGCCAGCGCGAGGGCAAGACCGCGGTTCATGCCGGGGTCAGCTGTAAAGCGGCTGCATGCCCATCTGCATGTGCAGCGCGTTGACCGTGCCCTCGTCCAGCGCCATGGCGCGGGCAAGCCGGTCGAGGTGCTTGGCCTCGGCCTGTGTGTCGACCCGGATCGTCATGAGCGAGGCGGAATAGACCTGCATCCGCTGCGCCTCTGGCGTGTCGGCGGCCAGCGCCTCGGGGTCGACGGGGGCGGCCAGCTGTTCCTCGATAAAGGCCTTGTCGGCGGCATCGGCATCCGCGCCCACTGTCTCGAGGATCTTGGCGCGCTCCGAGGCGTCGATCTCGCCGTCGGCCTTGGCGGCCTGGATCATGGCGCGCAGCATCAGCGCGGCGGCCTTTTCCATCTCGGGGGCGACCGGGGTCTGCGCAAGGCTGTCGGCCATGGCGCTGGCGCCCTGACCCTGCGCCGTGGCCGCCGCGCCGCCCGGGGCGGCGAACATGCCCGCCAGCCCGGTGCCGCCGCCACCCAGTTGCGACAGAAGGCCGCCGCCCGGGTTGCCGGTGCTGCCGCGCAGGGCAGAGGGGTCCATGCCGCCAGACTGCAATTGCTGCATCATTGCTGCCAGCGGGTTCCCGCCCGAGCCAGCGCCCATGGCGCCCAGCCCGCCTTTCTGCAGCATCTCCATCATCCCGGCCATGGGATTGCTGCCACCCGTGCCGCCCGTGTCGCCGATGCCCTGGCCGGACATGGCCTGCCCCATCTGCGCCTGCATGCGCGAGGCCGGTTCCTTGCCCTTGATCTGCGCGCCGCCGCCCAGCAGAGCGCCAAGCCCCTGACCGCCCGACATCCGGTCGACGCCCCGCGCCGCGGCGTATCCGATAGCCATCTTGGCCAGTGTACCCATGAGACCCATGCCTTGATCCTCCTCGTCCGGCGTATCGCGGAGAGGATGACAGGAATCGCCGACAGGGCAAGGGGGCCGAGGGGGGATTGACGCCATCGGCGGGGCAGGGTCCAAGAGAGGCATGGCACGCAAGGACTCCATCGACCTGGCTGGCGCCGCCGGCCTGACGGTCTTCGCTGCGGCGCTGGCCTTCAATCAGGTGGTCATCAAGCTCAGCAACGCGGGCATCGGGCCAGTCTTCGGGGCCGGGCTGCGCTCTGTCTTCGCGCTGGCGGTGCTGGCGGTCTGGTGTCTGGTGATGCGGCGCCGGGTCGACGGCCTTGGCGCGACGCTTTGGTCGGGGCTGGCGCTTGGCGGGCTGTTCAGCCTCGAGTTTCTCTTCCTGTTCTCGGCGCTCGACCTGACGACCGTCTCGCGCGCCTCGATCGCCTTTTACTGCATGCCGGTCTGGCTGGCCTGCATCGCCCATTTCACCCTGCCGGGTGAGCGGCTGTCGGCGCGCCGCCTGCTGGGGCTGGTGCTGGCCGTCGCCGGGGTGGCACTGGGCCCTGGCCGACCCGCAGAGCCGCGGCGCGGGCGACCTGCGCGGCGATCTGCTGGCGGTCTGTGCCTCGCTATCCTGGGCGGGCATCGCGCTGGTGCTGCGGCTGACGCGGGTGTCCGCCATCAGCCCCGAATCGCAGCTTGTCTGGCAGTTGGGCGTCTCTGCCGTGGTGCTGACGGCGGTGGGCTGGGCCATGGGCCCGCTGTGGCGCGCGCCCGACCCGCTGGCCTTCGCCGCCTTGGGATACGGCGTGATCGTCGCTTCGATTGGGTTCCTGTTCTGGCTGCGGCTGATGACCATCTACCCGGCCTCCGACGTGGCCTCTTTCAGCTTCCTGTCGCCGGTGCTGGCGGTGGGCTTCGGCTGGCTGGTCTTCGACGAGCCCATTTCCGTCAGCTTCATCGGCGCCATGGTGCTGGTCGCGGTGGGCATCGTGCTGATCAACCGCCGCCGTCCCGGCAAGGGCGCGCAGGACAAACGCCGGGGCGCGCCGGTCTGATGCCACTCTGACGCTGCCTTGACCCGGGGCGCCGTGGCCGGAGGCCGGGTTCTGCCGCTGCGCGCGGGCGCTTTCGCGAAGGACGGGGACAGGGGCTGACCAACCGGGCGGGGCCGCCGTGCCAAAGCCGGTGGCGATCTATCCGACGTGGGAGCAAGGCGCCTTTCGCGGGCCAGCGACGGTGCAGGCCCGCCTGGGTGAGCCGCGCGGCTGGACCGGCCCCCGGACCGGCGCCGCGCTTGTCTCGGTTCTGAACTGCGCGGTAGCGTCGTCGCGGCGATGGCCACGGCCCTCAGGTGCCGCAGAAGGTGGCGGGTACAACCTCGGAGGGGGTCGGCGGGCGGCGCAGGTCGTCGTCTTCCGGGGCCGGGTCGAAGGGGTTTGCCAGCGCCGCGTTCAGCCGGTGGAAGGGCGCGTCGTCGCCTGCGACGGCGAGCCGCGATCATCTGCTCGATCCTGTGGTTGCGCGGGATGATCGCCGGGTTGGTGGCCCGCATCAGCGCGACCGGATCGCCCGGCTCTTCGCCCAGGCGCCGTTTCCACTGCTCTGCCCAGGTGTCGAAGCCGTCCCGGTCGGTGAGCTGATCGCGGGCATCTCCCTCTGTCAGGGCGCGGAAGGTATTGGTGAAATCGGCCTGCCCCCGATCCATCAGCACCAGCAGGTCGCCGATCAGCGCGGCATCCTCGGGCCGGGCATCGGCCAGCCCGATCTTGGCGCCGAAGCGGCGCAGCCAGCCCGCGCGGATGAGGTCGGGCATCGCGTGCACCGCCTGGGTGAAGGCCTTGATGGCGCCTTCCTCGTCCGGCATCAGCGGCACCAGCGCCGTCGCCAGCTGCGCCATGTTCCAGACGATGATGTCGGGTTGCGATCCATAGCCGTAGCGCCCGTGGCGGTCGATGGAAGAGAAGACCGTCTCGGGGTTGTAGACATCCATGAAGGCGCAGGGGCCATAGTCGATGGTCTCGCCCGAGAGGGTGCAGTTGTCGGTGTTCATCACGCCGTGAATGAAGCCGACCGACAGCCAGCGCGTCACCAGATCGGCCTGCCGCGCGATCACCGCGTTGAGCAGGTCCAGCGGGTCGCGGGCATCCGGGTAATGGCGGTCGACGGTGTAGTCGTAAAGCCGGCGCAGCAGGTCGTGCTGGCGGCGCGCGGCAAAGGCCTGGAAGGTGCCGACGCGGATGTGGCTGGCGGCAACGCGCGTCAGGACGGCGCCGGGCAGGGCGGTTTCGCGCCAGACCTCTTCGCCGGTGCGGGTGGCGGCCAGCGCGCGGGTGGTGGGGATGCCAAGCGCGTGCATCGCCTCCGAGACCACGTATTCGCGCAGCACCGGCCCAAGCCGGGCCCGCCCGTCGCCGCGCCGCGAGAACGGTGTCGGGCCGGAGCCCTTCAGCTGGATGTCGCGGCGCAGCCCGTCGGCGCCAAGCGTCTCGCCCAGCAAGACGGCGCGCCCGTCGCCGAGCTGCGGGTTCCAGTGGCCGAACTGATGCCCGGCGTAAAGCTGCGCCAGCGGCTCTGCGCCCGCCGGCAGGGCATTGCCCGCAAACAGCGCGGCCAGCTGCGGGTCGTCCGCGCCGGTGATGTTCAGGCTCCGCGCCAGCGGGGCGTTGAAGGCGATCAGCGAGGGCGCCTTCACCGGGACCGGCGCCTGCGGCGCATAGAAGTCGCGGGGCAGGCGGGCGTAGGAATTGTCGAAGGGGATGTGCAGCGTCATGCCCCGGATATAGGGGCAGGGCGCCATCTGTGCCAGAGACACCGGGTCGCGCGGGCAAGGCTTTGCGCCGCAAAGCCTTGATCCCCTCTAAAGCACGCGGCTCATCAGCAGGTAGCCGTCGCGCGGCGCGAAACGGGCGCGGCTGTAGAAGCGGACGGCGGTCTCGTCGGCCATGTCGACCTCCAGGTGCAGGGCGCGGACGCCGCCCTCCTTCAGCGCCTTGGCGATGCCGTTCAGGGCCTCGAACCCCATGCCGCGCTTGCGCACCGCGGGGCGCACGTAGATCTCGTCGACGATCGCATCGAGGCCGCCGTATTCCACCGACCAGCCGAAGGTCACGACGATGTAGCCCACAGGCGCGCGTCTTGGCCCGATCAGCCAGGCCGCGCCATGCGGAGACCCGGCCAGCAGCGGTGCAATGGCGTTGGACTGGTGCTCGGCATCGGTGTCGAAGCCCATTTCGGCATGGAAGGCCGAGACCAGCGGCAGAAGCTTGTCGCTGTCCGCCTCTGCGGCGAGGTGCAGGGACTTCATCGGCGGGCCTTTCCGGGTCTCACAGCCGCGCCAGCCTTTCGGTCAGAAGGGCAAAGAACCCCTCCGCGTCGAGTGCGCCCATGAAGGTGGCGTTGGGCGCGCGGTCGGTGACGCCCCACCAGTCGGCGACGGTCATGCCGAGGGTCAGCGCGCTTCGGGTTTCGATCTCGACATTGATGTGACGCCCGGTGAACAGCTCTGGCCGGATCAGGTAGGCGGTCACGCAGGGGTCGTGCAGGGGCGCGCCGTCAGAGCCGTATTTCTCCTTGTCGAAGCGTTCGAAGAAATCGGTCATCTGCGCCACGGCCAGGCCCACCGGTGTCCCCAGCGCGCGGAAGGCGTCGTTGCGGGGCGTCGTCACCAGCGCCTTGTGGGTCACGTCCAGCGGCATGACGGTGATCGGCACGCCCGAGGCAAAGACCGCTTCGGCGGCCTCGGGGTCCACGTAGATGTTGAACTCTGCGGTGGGCGTGATGTTGCCGACCTCGAAATAGGCGCCGCCCATCAGGACGATCTCCTCGGATGCGGTCGGCGATCTCGGGCGCGCGGTGCAGGGCGGTGGCGATGTTGGTCAGCGGCCCGAGCGGGCAGAGCGTCACCGTCCCGGCCGGTTCGCCGCGCAGGGTGTCGATGATGAAGTCGACGGCGTGGGTGTCCTCGACCGGCATGGTCGGGTCCGGCAGGGTCGGGCCGTCGAGGCCGGTCTTGCCGTGCACATGTTCCGCCGTGACCAGAGGCCGCTTCAGCGGGCGGTCGCAGCCGGCGAAGATGCGGGTTCCGGTCTTGCCCGCCAGTTCGCAGACGATCCGCGCGTTTCGCGTGGTCAGGTCAAGCGGCACATTGCCCGCGACCGTGGTGATGCCGAGCACCGCGATCTCTTCGGGAGAGGCGAGGGCAAGCAGGATGGCGACCGCGTCGTCCTGTCCGGGGTCGGTGTCGATGATGATCTTGCGGGGGGGCATGCGGGCTCCGGTCTTGTGGCCCTTGTTGGTCGCACGGGGCGCAGGACCTTGCAAGCGCGCAGGCGGTGGCTTGCCGGGCGCGCGCGGACCCGCGCCGTTCGGTGGCACCAAGGGGGGCGGGGCGCCGCGCCAGGACCGTCAGGCCGAGCAGCTTGCCCCGCCCAGAACGCAGAATTTCGCGCAATGGGGGTGATTGAGGGCGACGGCGCGCTCTGCCTCGGCCAGGGTTTCGCCCAGTTCGAACTGCGGGTCGTAGGGCAGCAGCGTGCAGGCCAGAACGGCGGGCGTCCTGGCACCCCTGCGTTTCACCACCATGCGCGACGAGGCGCACATGACGCTGTCGGGCCGCTTGTTCAGGATGCCCCAGCAGGCGGTGGTGATCTCGGGAACCTCGGCGCCCATGTCCATCTCGGGGAAGAGCACCGTCTCGCCGGGGTTCATCGCGTCGATGGCAAGGCCCTCGTCGGCGAACAGCCGGGCAAAGCCCGCGCGGGCCTCGGCCTCGGGTTCGCCCCACAGGGTGCGGGCCGCGACCGCCATGCGAAAGCCGTTGTCGCGCAGCCAGCGCATGCCTTCCAGCGTCCGCTCCCGGGTTCCGGCGCCGCGTTCCTGATCGTGCATTGCCGGGCGCCAGTGGTCGAGCGAGATGCGCAGGGTCAGCCGGTCGCCGTAGCCCGCGCGCAGGGCCATCAGCCCCTGCCGGACCTTCGGGCGCATCATCGGGCGCATGGCATTGGTGAGAATCAGCACCTCGTAGCCGCGCTCGAGGCAGCGGCGCGCCATCTCGACCATCTCGGGGTTCATGAAGGGCTCCCCGCCGGTAAAGCCGATCTCGCGCACGCCCCATTGCCGGTCCGCAAGCTGGTCGAGATAGCCCGAGACCTCCTCGGCGGTCATGTAGACCAGCGCGTCATTGTCGGGCGAGCTTTCGATGTAGCAGTTGGCGCAGGTGATGTTGCAGAGCGTTCCGGTGTTGAACCACAGCGTTTCGGGCTTGGTCAGCGCCACGGTCGCGCGGGCCGAGCCGTCGGCGGTCACCTTGGGGTCGACGAATTTCCCGACGTTGGCAACGCTTGCATCTTTCATGTCTTCCCTCCGGCCTGCATCATTTTCCAGCTAAGGCGCTGCCGTCCACAGGACCAGTGGAAACATTTTCCCTGACGGCATTGTGACGCGCAACATGGGTGTTAGACTTTCGCCACGACATGGTCTAAATCACGCGAGACGGGTGACGTTAGCGCTAACTACCCCAGGGAACGGAAAGCGCCGGGGCGTCGGCGCGACAGGCAGAAAAGGCAGCGACCCCATGGTTTCACGCGTCATTCCGGTCGACCCCTTCGACCTCGTCATCTTCGGAGGCACCGGCGATCTTGCACGGCGCAAGATCCTTCCGGGGCTGTTCCGCCGTTTCAACTCGGGCCAGATGCCGGAAGAGGCGCGCATCATCGGCGCGGCGCGCTCGGACATGGGCCGGGAGGCTTTCCAGGACATGATCCGCAAGGCGGTGGAAGAGTTCGGCGGCCCCCATGACCCTGAGGCCCTGACCGAATTCGTCGGGCGGCTGGACTATGTCGCGGTGGACGCCATGGGCGACGGCGGCTGGGAAGACCTGAAGGGCAAGCTGCGCGCGGGCGTGGTGCGGGCCTTCTATTTCTCGGTCGGGCCCAGCCTCTTCGGCGCGCTGGCAGAGCGGCTGCGCGGCTTCGGTCTTGCGGATGACGACAGCCGGGTGGTGGTGGAAAAGCCCTTCGGGCACGACCTTGCCAGCGCCCGCGCCCTGAACGTGACCCTGCGCGAGCATTTCCACGAGGAACAGATCTACCGGATCGACCATTACCTGGGGAAGGAGACGGTGCAGAACCTCATGGCGGTGCGCTTCGGCAACATGCTGTTCGAACCGCTGTGGAACGCGCAATATGTCGACCACATCCAGATCACCGTGGCCGAGACCGTCGATGTGGGCGGGCGCGGTGGGTATTACGACAAGGCCGGCGCCATGCGGGACATGGTGCAGAACCACCTGATGCAGCTTCTGTGCCTGATCGCGATGGAGCCGCCCGCGCGCTTCGAGCCGGATTCGGTGCGCGACGAAAAGCTGAAGGTGATCCGCGCGCTGGACCCGGTGGACTACCACCAGATCGTGCGCGGCCAGTACGAGGCGGACGACAGCCAGCCCGGCTACCGGGCGCATGTGGACAACCAGCGCTCGACCACCGAAAGCTTCGTCGCGATGAAGCTGGCGATTTCGAACTGGCGGTGGGCGGGGACGCCCTTCTACCTGCGCACCGGCAAGAAGCTGCGCGCGCGGGCCAGCGAGATCGCCGTGGTCTTCAAGGACGCGCCGCATTCGATCTTTGGCCCCGAGGCGGGCACGCATCGCAACGTGCTGACGATCCGGCTGCAACCCAACGAGGGCATGACCCTGGGCGTCACCATCAAGGAACCGGGGCCGGGCGGCATGCGCCTGATCGACGTGCCGCTGGACATGAGCTTTGCCGACGCGCTTGGCCCGGACGCAGAGGATGTGCCCGACGCCTACGAGCGGCTGATCATGGACGTGATCCGGGGCAACCAGACCCTGTTCATGCGCGGCGACGAGGTCGAGGCGGCCTGGGCCTGGACCGACCCTATCATCGAGGGCTGGACGGCGCGCGGCGACGTGCCCAAGCCCTACGACGCCGGGTCCAGCGGGCCGGAAGACGCCTTGATGCTGATGCATAAGGACGAGCTGAAAGTGGCGCGATATCCGGGTCTGAGGGCCGGTCGGTTGACAGGGCGGCCCATGGCGCGGACACCTGCACAAGCATCGCGGGAGGAAGAGGCATGAGCTACGATTTCCAAGAGTACCCGGACCGGGAGATGCTGATCATCGCCCTGGCCAACCGCATCGCGGGGGCCCTGCGGACCGCGCTGACCCATGAAGAGCGGGCGCTGCTGGTGGTGCCGGGCGGCACCTCTCCGGGGCCGGTCTTCGACGATCTCTGCGCGGCGGATCTGGATTGGGGCCGGGTGGATGTCCTGCTGTCGGACGAACGCTGGGTGCCAGAGGACAGCCCCCGGTCGAACACGGCGCTGCTGAAGTCCCGTTTGCTGGTCAACCGTGCGCAAAAGGCCCGGTCTCTGCCCCTTTATGCCCCGGCGGCAGAGCCGGAAGAGGCTCTGGAGGCGCTGGCCCAGCCCATCGGGGCAGAGCTTCCGGTGGATGTGCTGTTGCTGGGGATGGGCGCCGACATGCACACCGCTTCGCTGTTTCCGGGCGGCGACACGCTGGACCGGGCGCTGGCGGCGGATGCGCCGGTGCTGGTGCCGGTGCGCGCGCCGGGCGCGGCAGAGCCTCGGGTGACCCTGTCGGCGCGGGTGCTGGACGGGGCGATGAACAAGCATGTACTGATCTTCGGCGCGGAGAAGCGGCGCGCGCTGGACGAGGCGCGCGGCAAACCGGCGCATGAGGCGCCCATCAATGCGGTGCTGAACGGCGCCACGGTCCATTGGGCGGAGTAGTGAGAGACATGTTCGAGACGCTGAAATCACTGGCGGAGGGGCTGGGCGACCGCCGTATCGAGGATCTCTTTGCCGATGCCGACCGGGCGGATGCCTTCAGCCTCGAGGCTCTGGGCATGCGGTTCGACTACGCCAAGACCCAGATCGACGACGATATCCGCGCGGCGCTGCTGGATCTTGCCGAAAGCCGCGGGGTGGCGGCGCGGCGCGATGCCATGGTCGCGGGCCAGAAGATCAACGAGACCGAGGGGCGGGCGGTCCTGCACACCGCGCTGCGCAACCTCGATGCGCGCCCGGTGCTGGTCGAGGGCAGGGACGTCATGCCGGGGGTGCTGGACACGCTGGCGCGGATGGAGGCGCTGGCCAACGAGATCCGAGGCTCGGACGTGACCGATGTGGTCAACATCGGCATCGGCGGCTCGGATCTTGGGCCGGTCATGGCGACGCTGGCGCTGGCGCCCTACCACGACGGGCCGCGCTGCCACTTCGTGTCAAACGTCGACGGTGCCGACATTGCCGACACGCTGCGCCGCTGCGATCCGGCCCGGACGGTCTTCATCGTCGCCTCCAAGACCTTCACCACCATCGAGACCATGACCAATGCCGGGACCGCGAAACGCTGGCTGGCGGAGAAGGGTGTGGACGCGGCCGGCAAGTTCATCGCGCTGTCCTCGGATGTGGCGCGGGCCGGGGCCTTCGGCATCCCGCCGGAACGCTGCTTCGGCTTCGCGGACTGGGTCGGCGGGCGCTATTCCGTCTGGGGTCCGATCGGGCTGGCGCTGATGCTGGCGATCGGACCCGAGGGTTTCACCGCCTTCCTGCGCGGTGCCGAGGCCATGGACCGCCACTTCGTCGAGGCGCCGCTGGCCGTGAACATGCCGGTGCTGCTGGCTTTGGTGGGCGTCTGGCACAATCAGGTGCTGGGCCATGCCACCCGCGCCGTGCTGCCCTACGACAACCGCCTCAGCCGTCTGCCCGCCTACCTGCAACAGCTGGAGATGGAGAGCAACGGCAAGGGCGTCGGCATGGATGGCGCGGCTCTGCCCTATGACAGCGGTCCCATCGTCTGGGGAGAGCCGGGCACCAACGGCCAGCATGCCTTCTACCAGCTGATCCATCAGGGCACGCGGGTTGTCCCCTGCGAGTTCCTCGTCGCCGCGCAGGGCCATGAACCCGACCTGCGTCACCACCACGCCCTGCTTGTCGCCAATTGCCTTGCCCAGTCAAAGGCGCTGATGCGCGAGCCGGTCGCTGGACGAGGCGCGCGCCGAGGTGGCCGGGCAGTTCGAGGGCGACGAGCTGGAACGGCAGGCCCGGCATCGCGTGTTCCCGGGCAACCGCCCCTCGACCACGCTGATCTACCCGCTGCTCGATCCCGAGACGCTTGGCAAGATCGTGGCGCTGTACGAACACCGCGTCTTTGTCGAGGGCGTGATCCTCGGGATCAACCCCTACGACCAGTGGGGTGTCGAGCTTGGGAAGGAGCTGGCGACCGCGCTGGGGCCGCTGGTTCGGGGCGAGTCGGGGGCCGCCGAGAAGGACGGATCCACCGCCGCCCTGCTGAAGTTCGTGCATACGCACAAGGCAACGTGAAGTTCCGTGACTGACGAAAAATAAACCCGGGAACGGAGGAGGTTTTGGCGGTGTTTCACCGGCATCACACGATCCAATACTGGGAGACTGACAATGAAACGCTTTCTGATGACCACCGCCGTGGCCGCCCTTGTGCCGATGTATGCGCTTGCTCAGGAAGAGCCCGCCGACGGCACCGTGCTGCCGACCGACGATCCGGCAGCAACCGCGCAGGCGGACACCGATGCAGCCGTTGATCCGGCAGCCGAAGCCGAGGCTGACGCCGACGTTGCGGAGGCAGAGGATGCCGACCCGATGGCCGAAGACGCCGATGCCGATGTGGCTGACGCCGAAACCGCCGATCCGATGGCCGAAGGTGCGGAAGACCCCGCCATGGCCGATGCCGCCGACCCGGCAGCCGACCCGATGGCAGAAGACGCCGACATGGCGGCAGCCGACGATGGCATGGGCGGCGCGCTCGGCATTCAGGGCATGGTCCCGGTAAGCGCGATCTCGGGCGGCGTGGTCTACACCACCACCGTGGACTCGGTTGACGAGAACTGGGAGGGCACCGCCTCTTACGACGCCATCGGCGAGGGCTGGGAACGCATCGGCTCGATCCACGATGTCGTGCTGTCCTCGGAAGGCAAGATCGAGGGCATCGTTGCCGAAGTGGGCGGTTTCCTCGGCATCGGCGACAAGTTCGTGATGCTGCCGACCACCGACTTCAAGCTGGTGCCGATCGACGAAAGCTCCTACGCCGTCGTGACGCCCTATACCACCGACCAGCTGACCGACATGGAAACCTACGACTCGACCATGTAACGGTCTGACAGGACCGAACGACAGGCGCCCGGACCCCGTGTCCGGGCGCTTTGTCGTCTGGGGAAGTCCTCTGCGTGGCCGCCGCCCTGTCAGCCCGTCCCGGCGGGAATGTCGAAACCCGGCGGCGCCGGGGTGAAGCCGTCGAAGCGGAACCCCGGCGAGACGGTGCAGCTGACCAGCGTCCAGCCCTGCGGGCAGGATGCGGCCTGCCAGTGGCCTTCGGGAACGATCAGCTGCGGTACGCTCCCCCGAGGCCAGATCCGGGCCAAGCGTGCTGTCGCGGCGCGGCCCGTCGTCGGTGGCAGAGACCGAAAGGGTCAGGGGCGAACCGGCGTGGAAGTGCCAGATCTCCGTCGCATCGACCCGGTGCCAATGGCTGCGCTCGCCCCCCTTCAGCAGGAAATAGATGCAGGTTCCGGCGGGACGCTCACCCGGCGCGGCCCCGGCGACCCAGGTCTGGCGGTAATGCCCGCCCTCGGGATGCGGTTCGAGATCCAAAAGGGCGATGATCTCGTCTGCGGTCATGGATCGAACGCTCCTCGGAGGATTGTTTAACATCGGGGCCGGATGCTCCGGCGCGTCGCAAATCGGCGAGCAGGAGCACAAGAATGTCGACATTCCAGAACAGGGTCCGGCAGCTGGCCGGGCAGATCGTTGCCCGCGAGGGCGGCTATGTCAACGACCCGGACGATCCCGGCGGCGCCACCAAGCACGGCGTCACGATCCACACCATGCGCAGGCTGGGGCTGGATCTGGACGGCGACGGCGACGTGGATGCCGAGGACGTCAAGCGGCTGGGGCACGGGCAGGCGGTCGAGATCTTCCTGACCCACTACTTCCTGCGCCCCCGCATCGCGGAACTGCCCGAGGCGCTGCATGCCACCGTCTTCGACATGTATGTGAACGCGGGCACCAACGCGGTGAAGATCCTCCAGCGCCTGCTGAACCAGATGGCAGAGCGGGTGGCGGTGGACGGTGTCGTCGGCCCGCAGACCATCGGCGCGGCGGCGCGGGCCTATGCCAAGGCGCCCGACCATCTGGCCGACGCCTACGGGATCGCGCGGCGCAACTACTACTTCGCGCTGGCCGACCAGCGCCCGGCCTCGCGCAAATACGCGCGCAGCCGCGCGGGCGGAAAGGGCGGCTGGATCCGGCGCGCCGAAGAGTTCATCGCGCCGCGCTATCACCTGACGGAGGCGCAGTTTCAGGCGAGGGTCGCGGCATGGGGCTGATCGAGAGAATTCTGGGTGTGGTCTTCGGATCGGGGCGCAACGTGATCGCCGAGACGGCAGAGGTCTTCCGCGTCAACGCCGAGAACGAGGCCGGGCGCGGGCAGGCGATGCAATCCGCCGCGCTGGCGCAGTTCTCCAGTGAGTTCAAGGTTGTGCGCCGGGGGTGTTTCGACCGGCTGATGGACGCGCTGAACCGCATCCCGCGCCCGGCCATGGCGCTGGGAACGCTGGGGCTCTTCGTGGCGGCCATGGTCGACCCGATCTGGTTCGCCGCACGCATGACCGGCATCGCGCTGGTGCCGGACCCGCTGTGGTGGCTTCTGGCGGCCATCGTCAGCTTCTACTTCGGCGCCCGGCATCAGGCCAAGGGGCAGGACTTCCAGCGCGATCTGGCCGCCACCATGGCGTCGGTGCCGCAGGTCGTGCAGACGGTCCGCGCGGTCGAGGCCCTGCGCGAGGACGCGCCCGAGGCAGGGGCGCTGCCCGGCCCGGTGGGAGAGATGCCGGGCGACAATCCCGCCCTGCGCGACTGGCAGGCGGCCCGCAGCACGGTCTGACGCGTACCCGTATGACGTGATCCGGCGCCCTCGCGAAACATCGCGGGGGCGTCTTTTCATGGGCGCGACAGGCCGGGCGGCCTGTAGCGATGGGCCTGAGCACAGGCCAACAGGTGCCCCGACATGTCGCAACCTTTGCCGGTCACCCCGCCAAACAGCTGCCGGAGTCACAAGGCGCCGCGTCCCGGTCGCAGGGGGACCGTCAGCGGCGCGGGCTACTGGTCGAGAGCCGTACGGATACGCTCCGCGATGTCGTCATGGATGCTTGCGCGGGCGGCGGCCTCGGTGTCGCAGAGCGTGGCATCGCCCCCGTCTTCCGCCAGAATGAAGGTGCCCTTCGGCGTGCAGGCGGGGAAGGCGTCGTAGGTCGTCGCGGTCCCGATCACCATCTGCGCCACCCCGGCCTCGGCGATGTGCGGGTGTTCCGGCGCGCCCAGCCAGATCACCCGGATCTTCGTGCCTTGTTCTGTCAGGCTGGGGGCCCGGAAGACATCGGCATACTCCGGGTCGATGGCGATCGCGGTCCCGATCCGGGGGTCGCGATGCGCGTGGTCCAGCATCCCGCGATCGACCTCGGCCAAAGCGACGCCCTGCGCCCTGAACCACCCGCAATCCGGGCCCTCGGTCTCGGCGGTGCAGGCCGAAACAAAGGCATCGGCGTCGAACCGCCCGCCGCCCGAGGCCGGGGCGGCGGTGCCGCCAAGCGCATGTCCCGCAACGGCGATCCGCGCCGGATCGACCATCGCGGACAGGGTGGGGTCCTGCAGGACACGGTCCAGCGCGCGCGACACATCCTGCGGGCGCCGCCAGATCTCGTCCACGGCACCGGCGGCACTGTCGGGGCGCGGGCCGTTCACTTCGACCACGACAAAGCCGTTCTCGGCAAGCCGACCGCTCAGCCAGGCCCCGGAGTCCGCCGCCGAGCGCAAGCCGCCGTGCGAGAGCAGCACAAGGGGGTGCTGCCCCGGTGCCATGGCTGCATCGCGATGGGCCGGTTGTCCCACGAAAACCGCATTGCCGCCGACCTCTTCCACGGTCCCGCCGCCCTCGGCAGGATACCAGACCGACAGCGACAGGCGGCGCGGGTCATCGCCGCTGTCGGCGGCAAGCGTCCGCACCCCGACAGGCGAGTCGGCCAGTGCAGGGCGTGGCAAGGAGAAGGGCCGCCAGAAGGCCGGAGAGGGCATTGGGCATGGGGTCGTTCCTGTTCTGAAGGGCATTCTGCCGGGGCGTTTATGCCCGGCCTCGGGTCGCGGTGCGAGAGGCGAAGTGCATCAGGCGCTTGAACTTCGGGCACTCCATGTGGCTTTCGGCGGGGCACTCGGCCACGTGGCGCAGGGCGTCGCGCAGCCGCGTCAGGTCGCGGATCTGCTCGTCCAGCGCATCGGCGCGCAGGCGCAACTCTGCCCGGGGCAATTGCGGCGTTCCGTCGGTGGCGAACATGCCCTTGATGTCCCCCAGCGAAAACCCGGCCATCTTGCCCAGCGAAATCAGCGCCAGCTGGGTGAGGGCCTGCGTATCGAACTGCCGCCGCAACCCATGCCGCCCGACCGACCGGATCAGGCCGATTTCCTCGTAGTAGCGCAGCGTCGAGGGGGCGACACCGCTTTGTTGCGACAGGACACCGATATCCAGCAGTTTCACGCTTGACCTCAAGTTGACTTCAAGTGGCAGGGTAGCCGCCACCCTTCGTCAACGCAAGAGACCGCATCATGACCGACACCTCCTCACGGCGCGCGCCGCTGCCCGTCCTGCTGGCGCTGGCCGCCGCCTCGCTGACCGCCTCGCTGGGGATCAGCATCGCCTCTGTCTTGCTGCCGACGCTGACCCGCAGCTTCGGCGTCACCGTGTCAGAGGCGCAATGGGTCGTGCTGGCCTATCTGATGGCGGTGACGGTCACCATCGTATCGGCCGGGCGGCTCGGCGACCTGTTCGGTCTTCGCCGGGTGATGATTCTGGGCCTGATCGCCTTCATCGCCGCCTCGGCCCTGAGCGCGATGGCCCCCAGCCTTGGCCTGCTGATCCTCGGGCGTGTGGTGCAGGGCGTGGGCGGGGCGATCCTGATCGCGCTTCCAATGTCGATCGCCCGCGACATGGTGCCGTCCGGGCAGCTTGGCACGGCCATGGGCCTGCTGGGCACCACCTCTGCGGGCGGCACCGCGCTGGGGCCATCGCTGGGCGGTCTCGTGCTGGCCGTCAGCGACTGGCGGATGGCCTTCTGGCTTCTCGCCGGGTTCGCCGCGGCGGCGCTGGGTCTGGCCTTGCTGGCGATCCGGCCAGACGACACGCGGGGCCGGGTGCCGGTCAGGGCGCTGGACCTGCCCGGAACCGCCGTGCTGATCGTGGTGCTTGTGGCCTATTCCCTTGCCACAAGCGGCGGTGCCACGGGCGTTGCGCTGTCACCCTCGGTGCTTGGGGCGGGCGCGCTGGCGGCGGCGGCGCTGTTCGTGGCCGTCGAGACCCGCGCAAGCGCGCCGCTGGTGCCGATGGCGGTGCTGCTGGACAGGAAGACGGGCGCCGGCTTTGCCATGAACGTGCTGGTCGGCACCGTCATGATGGCGACGCTGGTCGTCGGCCCGTTCTTCCTGACCTTCTCGCTTGGGCTGGGCGAGGCCACGGTCGGTCTGGTTCTGGCGGTCGGGCCGCTTGTCGGGGCGCTTGTGGGGGTGCCCGCGGGGCGGCTGACGGATCGCTACGGCGCGCGGCGGATGATGCTTGTCGGGCTGGCGCAGAGCATGCTGGGCCTGCTTTGCCTTGCGGTGCTGCCGCGCCAGTTCGGTCTTGGCGGCTATGTCGCCGCGCTGATCGTGCTGACCCCCGCCTTCCAGATGTTCCTTGCGGCCAACAATACCGCGGTCATGGCGGGCGCCTCGAAAGAGCAGCGCGGGCGCCTGTCCGGTCTGCTGGGCCTGTCCCGCAACCTTGGCCTGATGACCGGCGCCTCGGCGATGACCACGCTGTTCGTTGCCGTCATGGGGACGGGGGACGCGGCACAGGCCCGGACCGAGGATGTCGCGCGCGCCTTCTCGGCGACCTTTGCCATCGCCGCCGGTCTGGCCATGATCGCCCTTGGTGTCGCACTCTGGAGCGGCCAGAGGCCGCGTCAGGCGGCGCCGGGCGCGGCCTGACGGTCAAAGCGCGGCGGGCCTGCCCGGGGAGGAGGGGCCGGGGCAGGGTCCGGTCGCCGCAGGCCCGCGTGTTGCGACAAAGTGATCGGCGCCGCGACCATTCGGTGATTGGCGCGTTCGTCCGTGCGGCCTATAACCGGGGCATGATCACAGAACTCGGCCATTTCGCGCTTGTCCTCGCCTTTCTCGTCTCCATCGTGCAGATGGTCGTGCCCCTGATCGGCGCGCACAAACGCTGGCCCGGCTGGATGGCCGTGGCAGAACCGGCGGCCACGGCGCAATTCCTGCTGGTCGCGGCCAGTTTCGCGGCGCTGACCTATGCCTTCGTGACCTCGGATTTCTCGCTTCGACTGGTGGTGCTGAACAGCCATTCCGCCAAGCCGATGATCTACAAGATCTCGGGCGTCTGGGGGAATCACGAGGGGTCGATGCTGCTTTGGGTGCTGATCCTCGCACTTTTCGGCGCCATGGCGGCCTGGTTCGGGGGCAACCTGCCGCCGACGCTGCGGGCGCGCGTTCTGGCGGTGCAATCCTCGGTCGCGGCGGCCTTCTACGCCTTCATCCTCTTTACCTCGAACCCCTTCATGCGGCTGGGCGAGCCGCCCTTCGACGGGCAGGACCTGAACCCGCTCTTGCAGGATCCGGGCCTCGCCTTCCATCCGCCCTTCCTCTACCTCGGCTACGTGGGCCTTTCGATCTGCTTCAGCTTTGCGGTCGCCGCGCTGATCGAGGGCCGGGTGGACGCCGCATGGGGCCGCTGGGTCCGGCCCTGGACGCTGGTCTCTTGGGTCTTCCTGACCATCGGCATCGCGCTGGGATCGTGGTGGGCCTACTACGAGCTCGGCTGGGGCGGCTTCTGGTTCTGGGACCCGGTCGAGAACGCGTCCTTCATGCCGTGGCTCTTCGCCGCCGCGCTGCTGCATTCTGCCATCGTGGTCGAGAAACGCGAGGCGCTGAAAAGCTGGACCGTGCTGCTGGCGATCCTCGCCTTCGGCTTCTCGCTGATCGGCACCTTTATCGTGCGCTCGGGTGTGCTGACCTCGGTTCATGCCTTCGCCAACGACCCCGAGCGGGGCATGTTCATCCTGATGATCCTGGTCTTCTTCACCGGCGGCGCGCTGACCCTCTTCGCCGCGCGGGCGCAGACGATGGAAGCCAAGGGTGTCTTCGGCGTCGTCAGCCGCGAAAGCGGGCTGGTGCTGAACAATATCCTGCTGGCGGTCTCGTCGCTGGTGGTCTTCGTCGGCACGATCTGGCCGCTGGTGGCCGAGATGGCCTTCGACCGGAAGCTCTCGGTCGGACCGCCCTTCTTCAACATGGCCTTCACGCCCTTCATGGTGGTGCTGGGCATCGTCCTGCCGGTGGCCGCGATGCTCAGCTGGAAGCGGGCAAAGCCGGGCCGCGTGCTGCGGCAGCTGGCACCGGCCTTCGGACTGGCGGTGGCGCTGGCGGGGCTGGTCTGGGCGATGCAGACCGGGCGCTCGCTGATGGGGCCGGTCGGTGTCTTCCTTGGCACCTGGCTGGTGACGGGCGCGGTGACCGACCTGATCGGGCGCACCGGCCAGACGCGCGACCTGTCGCGGCTGCTGCGCCTGCCGCGTGCCGAATGGGGCAAGGCGGTGGCGCATAGCGGGCTTGGCATCACCATGCTGGGCGTTGCCGGGCTGATGGCCTGGCAGCAAGAGGACATCCGCGTCGCCCAGCTGGGCGAATCCTACGACGTGGGCGGCTTCACGCTGCGGCTGGATGACGTGCAGCGGGTGCAGGGGCCGAACTACAATTCGACCATGGCCACCGTCACGCTGATGCAGGCGGGCCGCGAGATCGCGACACTGCACCCGGAAAAGCGCAACTACCCGGTGGCGCAGATGCCCACGACCGAGGCGGCCATCGACTACCGCTTCCTGCGTGATGTCTACGTGGTGATCGGCGATCCGCAGCAGGACGGCGGCTGGGTCATGCGGACCTATATCAAGCCGCTGGCCAACTGGATCTGGGGCGGCTCCATCCTGATGGCGCTCGGCGGGTTTCTCAGCCTCTCGGACCGCCGCTACCGTGTTGCCGCAGGCGCCCGCAAGAGCGCCCCGGTGCAGGGGGTGCCCGCGGAATGACCCGGCTGCTGCGCCCCGGCGGGGCACCCCGTCCGCCATCCTTGCCGCGGTTTTTGCGCTGGTCGCCACGGTTGCGCTGGCGGTTCAGCCCGACGAGGTGCTGGACGATCCGGCGCTGGAAGCGCGCGCCCGCGACATCAGCGCGGGCCTGCGCTGCCTCGTCTGCCAGAACGAAAGCATCGACGAAAGCAACGCCTCTCTGGCCCGCGACTTGCGCCTGCTGGTGCGCGAGCGGCTGGTGGCCGGTGACAGCAACGAAGAGGCGGTCGATTTCATCGTGGCCCGCTACGGCGAGTTCGTGCTTCTGCGGCCCACAACCGGCGGCTGGAACTGGCTGCTCTGGGCTGCCGGTCCCTTGCTCTTCCTCGCCGCGCTGTTGGTGGCGGTGCTTTACCTGCGCCGCCGGGCCAGCGCGCAGCCCCTTGCCGAAGAGGGGCTGAACGAGGCGGAACGCAAACGGCTCGAAGAGCTTCTGAAGGGCTGACAGGGGCCAGCGGCCCGTGACGCCGCGTTTCGCTTTGCCATTCCCCCGTGCGCGGTGTTTCATGCCCGCGAGACAACGGGAGGCCGCTTGAATGCAGTACGAGATGATCACCTACGCGGTGGAAAACGACGTCGCCACGGTGACCCTGAACCGCCCCGAGGTGATGAACGCGCTCAACACTCAGATGCGGGCCGAGATCACCGATGCGGTCACCACCGGCGGGCGCGAGGCGCGGGTCGTGGTGCTGACCGGGGCGGGGCGGGCCTTTTGCTCGGGGCAGGATCTGGGCGACCGGGCGAACGTCGCGAACCTCGATCTGGAGCGCACGCTGCGCGACGAATACGTGCCGATGCTGCGGGCCATCTTCGACTGCCCGGTGCCGACGATCAGTGCCGTGAACGGCGCCGCCGCCGGGGCAGGGGCCAACCTTGCGCTGTCGGCGGATGTGGTCATCGCCACCGAAAGCGCCTTCTTCCTTCAGGCCTTCACCCGCATCGGCCTGATCCCGGACGCGGGCGGCACATGGTTCCTGCCGCGCCAGATGGGGCTGGCCAAGGCCATGGGCGCCGCGCTGTTTGCCGAGAAGATCACCGCCAAGCAGGCGGACGACTGGGGCCTGATCTGGGAAGCGGTCGCGGACGAGGCCTTTGCCGGGCACATCGCGGCGCGGGCGGCGCATCTGGCCAAGGGGCCGACCGCCGCCTATGCCCGGGTGAAACAGGCGATGCGCGCCTCCTTCGACAACGATCTGCAGGCGCAGCTGGCCGTCGAGTCGAAGCTTCAGGGCGAATGCGGCAAGACCCGCGACTTCAAGGAAGGCGTCGTCGCCTTCATGGAGAAGCGCCCGGCGGTCTACGAAGGCCGCTGACCGGCGACGCGCCGGTTCAGGCCTGACCGGGCGCCCGCCAGACCATGGCGCCGGTCGCTGGCGCGGCAGTCCGGCGGACAAAAGGGGGCGGCCTGCACGGACCTGCCTGCACGGGCCCGCCTGCGCTGACCGGCGGCGCCGGTCGCGGTAGGCCCCGCCCGGGGCAGCGGGGCGCATGGATGCTTCGGAAAACGCCAGGCCTGACCCGAAACCGCCAGTCAGCCTGAACAGGCGCGGTCCGATCCGCCAGATCCGCCGATGCCATCGGTTCAAGGCGCCAGCGGCTTGATGAAGACGCGGCGCATGCGACGCGGGCGTGCCCAGCGGGTGCGGTCTACCCCGGTCCCGCGTGGCGGTTGCCGTGCGGCTCGAAAAGAAAAGAGGCCGGTCGCTTCCGGCGACCGGCCCCCCATGATCTGCATAACGCGGGTGTCAGCGGTTCTCGATATCCACGTAGTCCCGCTCGGTCTCGCCAAGGTACAGCTGGCGCGGACGACCGATCTTGTTCTGCGGATCGTTCAGCATCTCTTTCCACTGGCTGATCCAGCCGACGGTGCGCGACAGCGCGAAGATCGGCGTGAACATCGAGGTCGGGAAGCCCATCGCCTCGAGGATGATGCCGGAATAGAAGTCGACGTTCGGGAACAGCTTCTTCTCGGCGAAGTAGGGATCGGCAACGGCCTGCTTTTCCAGCTCTTTCGCGGTGGCGAGGATCGGGTTGTTCTCGACACCCAGAAGGTCCAGCACCTCGTCGGCGGACTGCTTCATCACCTTCGCGCGCGGGTCGAAGTTCTTGTAGACCCGGTGGCCGAAGCCCATCAGGCGGAAGGGGTCGCTCTTGTCCTTGGCGCGGGCGATGTACTCGGGGATGTTCTCGGGATCGCCGATTTCCTTCAGCATCTCCAGGCAGGCCTCGGTTGGCGCCGCCATGGGCGGGACCCCAGAGGCAGGCGATGCCGGCGGCGATGCAGGCGAAGGGGTTGGCACCCGAGGACGAGGCCAGGCGCACGGTCGAGGTCGAGGCGTTCTGCTCGTGGTCGGCGTGCAGGGTGAAGATCCGGTCCATCGCACGGGCAAGGATCGGGTCGACGGTGTATTCCTCGGCTCGGCACGCTGAAGCACATGTGCAGGAAGTTCGCCGCGTAATCCAGATCGTTGCGCGGATAGACGAAGGGCTGACCGATGGAATACTTGTAGGCCATGGCCGCGATCGTCGGCATCTTGGCGATCAGGCGGTGCGAGGCGATCTCGCGCTGCAGCGGGTCGGCGATATCGGTCGAGTCGTGGTAGAAGGCCGCCATCGCGCCGACCACACCCACCATGACCGCCATCGGATGCGCATCCCGGCGGAAGCCCCGGAAGAAGTTGTGCATCTGCTCGTGGATCATCGTGTGACGGGTGATCGTGCTTTCGAACTTCTCCAGCTCTTCGGCCTTGGGCAGGTAGCCGTAAAGCAGCAGGAAGCAGACCTCGAGGTAATGCGACTTCGAGGCCAGCTGGTCGATCGGATAGCCGCGGTGCAGCAGCTCGCCCTTCTCACCGTCGATGAAGGTGATGGTCGAGTCGCAGGACGCGGTCGAGGTGAAGCCGGGGTCGTAGGTGAAGACATTGGCCTGACCGTAGAGCTTGCGGATGTCGATGACGTCCGGACCGGCGGTCGGCGAGTGGATCGGCAGGTCGTAGCTTTGATTTCCGATGGTGAGTGTCGCGTTCTTTTCAGCCATGCTTTGTCATCCCTCTAGGTATACGAAAAAGCGGGGCCGGGACGGCCCTGCCGATTGAATTCACACGGCCGTCGCGCACGGGTATCAGCCCATCTCTGCGGTTGCGGCCCGGTCCAGGCGCCGGATCGTCTCCTCGCGGCCAAGCACCAGCATCATGTCGAAAACCGAGGGCGTGGCACTGCGGCCCGCCAGCGCCGCCCGCATCGGACCTGCAAGCTTGCCGAATTTGGTGCCCTGATCCTCGGCAAAGCGGTTCAGAACCGCCTCCAGGTCGTCACGCGCCCAGCTAGCATTTTGCAGGTGCGGCGTCAACGCAGACAGTATACCACGGGATACCGCATCCAGCGCCTTCGCCGCCTTCTCGTCGGGAACGACGGGGGATTCTGTCAGGACGAATTGAGCCTTATCAAGGAGTTCCGGGAAGGTCTTGGCCCTTTCCTTCAGGCAGAACATTGCGCGCAGCATTCCCTGTCTTTGCGTCTCCGTCAAAGGATTTTGTGCCGTTGCGGCAAGGAATTCCTCCAGCTCTCGCAAGAGGCCGGCATCCTCCGCCACCGCGATATGCTGGCCGCAGAGATTTTCCAGTTTCTTCAGGTCGAAGCGGGCGGGGGACTTGCCGATTCCGTCCAGACCGAACCAGTCTTTTGCCTGCGCGTCGGTAAAGAACTCGTCGTCGCCGTGGCTCCATCCCAGCCGCGCGAGGTAGTTGCGCATGCCCGCCGCCGGGTAGCCCATCTTCTGGTATTCGTCCGCACCAAGCGCGCCATGGCGCTTCGACAGCTTCTTGCCGTCGGCGCCGTGGATCAGCGGGATATGCGCGTAGACCGGCAGCGGCCAGCCCATCGCGGCATAGATGCCCATCTGGCGCGCGGCGTTGTTCAGGTGGTCGTCGCCCCGGATCACATGGGTCACGCCCATGTCGTGGTCGTCCACCACCACCGCCAGCATGTAGACCGGCGTGCCGTCCGAGCGCAGCAGCACCATGTCGTCCAGCTGGTCGTTGCGGATGGTGACACTGCCCTGCACCTCGTCCTCGATGACGGTCGCACCCTCCTGCGCGGTCTTCAGGCGCACCACGAAGGGCGCGTCCGGGTGCGTCGCGGGGTCGGCGTCGCGCCGGGGGCTCTGGAACAGGGTGGATTTGCCCTCGGCCCGGGCCGCCTCGCGGAAGGCCTCGATCTCTTCCTGCGTCGAGAAGCACTTGTAGGCCGCGCCCTTGGCGAGCAGGTCATGCGCCACCTCGGCGTGGCGATCGGCGCGGTCGAACTGGCTGATCACCTCGCCGTCATGGTCGAGGCCCAGCCAGTCGAGGCCGCGCAGGATGGCCTCTGTTGCCTCGGGGGTGGACCGGGCGCGGTCGGTGTCCTCGATCCGCAGCAGGAACTTGCCGCCGCGGCCCCGGGCGTAAAGCCAGTTGAACAGCGCCGTGCGGGCGCCGCCGATGTGCAGGTAGCCGGTGGGGGACGGGGCGAAGCGGGTGACGACCTCGGACATGAGCGTGGTTAACCTTTTCCTAACGGGGCGATGGGTAGAGTTGATGCTCTGTAACCAGCCAGATTTTCCGGGGCAAGCATGGGTGGCGCCCTCACGATGATCCGTCAGGCCCTGCCGGGGCAGCGCGGGCACCTGTTTCCATGGGCGCCGGTGGCGATGGCCTGCGGAATCGCGCTGTATTTCGGCCTGCGCGCCGAGCCTCCGGTCTGGCTGCTCTGGTCCGCTGCGGCGGTCTCGCTGGCGGGGCTGGGACAGCGTCGCGCGGGGCCGTGCCTTGGCCCGCTTCTGGCGGGTGTCGCGCTGGTGTCGCTGGGATTCGCACTGGCGGGGGGCCGCGCGCATCAGGTGGCGGGGCCGGTGCTGGACTTCCGCTATTACGGCGCGGTCGAGGGGCGGATCGTGGCGATCGACCGCTCTGCCTCGGACGCGGTGCGCCTGACGCTGGACCGCGTGGTGCTGGAGCGTATGGCCCCCGCCGAGACGCCCGCCCGCGTCCGCGTGTCGATGCATGGCAGGCAGGACTGGCTGACGCCGGAACCGGGTGCCACGGTGATCCTGACCGGCCATCTTTCACCCCCGGCGGCGCGGTCGAGCCGGGTGGTTTCGACTTCCGGCGGCATTCGTGGTTCCTCGGGCTGGGGGCGGTGGGATACACGCGCAACCCGGTCCTGCTGCTGGAGCCGCCGGGCGCGGGTCTGCCGGTTGCCAAGATCCGCATGTGGCTGTCGGCCCGGGTGCAGGCGGCGCTGCCGGGTGAAACCGGCGCCTTCGCCGCCGCCATCATGACCGGCGACCGCGCGGGCATGGGGCAGGACACGCTTCAGGCGCTGCGCGACTCGAACCTTGCGCATCTGCTGGCGATCTCGGGCCTGCACATGGGGCTGCTGGCGGGCTTCGTCTTTGCCGCCCTGCGGCTGGGCCTGCTTGTACACCCGGTCAGCCGCCACCGCTGGCCGGTAAAGAAGCTGGCGGCGGCGGGCGCCTTGCTGGCGGCGGCGGGCTATCTTGCGCTCTCGGGCGGCAATGTCGCGACCGAACGCGCCTTCCTCATGGCCGCCGCCGCGCTTTGCGCGACAATGCTGGACCGGCGCGCCATCAGCCTGCGCAGCGTCGCCATCGCCGCGCTGGTGGTGCTGGCGCTGCGGCCCGAGGCGCTGCTGGGTCCCGGCTTTCAGATGTCCTTTGCGGCGACCACGGCGCTGGTCGCGGTCTTCGAGCGCTTCAGCCAGATACAGCGCCGCCGCCGCATGCCGAAATGGCTGGCGCCGGTGGTCTCGGTCGTCGTGTCGTCTGCGGTGGCGGGTGCCGCGACCGGGCCGGTCGGCATGGCGCATTTCAACCAGATGGCGCAATACGGGCTGCTGGCCAACCTGATCTCGGTCCCGGTCATGGGGGTGCTGGTGGTGCCGATGGCGGTGGTCGCGGCGCTGCTCATGCCCTTCGGCCTCGACGGGCTGGCGCTGGCCGCCATGGCGCTGGGGCTGGACTGGATCCTCGGCGTCGCCCGGATGGTCGCCGGGTGGCAGGGCGCGACCCGCCCGGTGGTGGCGCCGATGCCACGGGCCCTGCCGCTGATCGCCCTTGGCGGGTTGGTGCTGTGCCTCTGGCGGGGCCGGGCGCGGATCGCCGGACTGGCGCCGATGGCCGCCGGAGCCCTGCTTTGGGTGCAAAGCGAGCGGCCCGCCGTGCTGATCGCCGACAGCGGGACGCTGGTGGGCGTGATGACCGACGCCGGACGGGGGCTGTCGCGCGACCGGGGTTCGGGCTTCATCGCCGGGACATGGCTGGAAAACGACGGTCGCGGCGGCACGCAGGACAGCGCGGCGGCGCTGTGGCCCGGTGCGCGCGCCGACCGGTTGGCCGTGGCGCAGGTGGCGGATCTGACGATCCTGCACGTTCAGGGCAAACGCGCCGCCGCCCAGCTTGATGGCTGCGGCGCGGCGCAGGTGGTGGTGTCTTCCACGGACCTCGCGCTGCGCGGCGGCTGCCGGGTCTTCGACCCGGCCCGCCTGCGCGACAGCGGCTCTGTGGCGATCTGGCCGGGGGCAGAGGGGCCACGCATTGTCACCGATGCAGAGCGGTCGGGCCAGAGGCTGTGGAGCCCGGCGCGCCGCAACAGGACACCCCGGACGGTTGCCCGCGCCGACACTGGCCCGTGACCGGGGCCTTTGCCTTGGATCACCCCGGATGCAGAGCGGTCGGGCCAGAGGCCATGAAACCGGGAACGCCGCAACAGGACACCCCGGACGGTTGCCAGCGCCGACACCGGCCCGTGACCGGCGCCTTGGACGTGGATCACCCCGGATGCAGAGCCGTCGGGTCAGGGGCTATGAAACCGGGAACGCCGCCCGAAAACACAAGGGACGCCCGCCTGCGCCGTTACCGGGCAGGGGCGGGCGCATTCGGTCGCGGAGCGCTCAGTAGGTGCGGATCAGGCCGACGAGGCGGCCCTGCACGCTGACCGCGCCCCGGGGCAGGACGCGCGGCTCGTAGGCCGGGTTGGCGGCTTCGAGCACGATCATCTCGCCCTTGCGGCGGAAACGCTTCAGCGTCGCCTCGTAGCCTTCGATCTGCGCGACCACGATGTCGCCCTCCGAGGCCTCGGAGGTTTCGCGGATCACCACCACGTCGCCGTCGTTGATCCCGGCGTCGATCATGGAATCGCCCCGGACCTCCAGCGCGTAGTGACGGCCCTGACTGCGCACCATCTGCCCGGGAACGGCGATGCCGGGAGCCGGGTCGTTGATCGCCTCGATCGGCTGGCCGGCGGCGATGCGGTAGGCGATGGGCAGTTCGCTGACGTCGAGGCTGGCCAGTTCCATGGCCCGCGCAGGCTTGCTGTCGGGCCGGTCGCCGTCGATCACGCGCGGGTTGAAGCCCGCCGGCTGGCCGCCAAGGCTTTCCGGCAGCTTGACGATCTCGATGGCCCGGGCGCGATGCGCGAGGCGGCGGATGAAGCCGCGCTCTTCCAGCGCGGTGATCAGCCGGTGGATGCCGGATTTGGAGCGCAGGTTCAGCGCATCCTTCATCTCGTCGAAACTGGGCGGAACCCCGTCGCGCTGCATGCGCTTGTTGATGAAGCCGAGAAGGTCCAGCTGTTTCTTGGTCAGCATCCGTTTACCCCATGTCTGTTACTTTTTGTTCTATGGGTGTTCCTGTTTTGTGTCAACAGGGGCGGTCGCCGCATTGCGGGCGGGCAAATGTCTTCGAAGACATTTGAAAAACGCATGGATGCGTTTTCGCGCCGGGCCTCAGCCGAAGGGCAGGTATTCCACCATCTCGCCTGCGGCGCGGGCGGGATCGCGAACCGGGCGGACCAGCAGCGCGTCGGACTGGCCGAGGATGCTCAGCAGGCTGGAATCCTGCCGCCCCTGCGCGGTGATCCCGTCAGGCCCCGAGGGTCGCGCGCATGTAGTGTTCGCGCGGGCCATTGGCCTCCAGCGGTTCGGCCGAGGGCGCGCTGCGCCGGGGCGCGGGCGCGGCACCAAGGCCCAGCAGGGCGCGGATCACCGGGGCCACGAAGACATGGCCGCAGACCATGGCCGAGACCGGGTTGCCGGGCAGGCCGATCATCGTGGCCTTGCCGAAACGGTAGGACATCAGCGGCTTGCCGGGGCGCATGGCCACCTTGTGGAAGGCCTGTTCTATGCCCAGTTCCGCCAGCACCGGTGCCACCAGATCGTGGTCGCCCACCGAGGCACCGCCAATGGTGATCACCAGGTCGGCGTCGTCGACCAGCCCGAAGACCGAGCGCAGGGCCTCGCGGTTGTCGCGCGCGATGGGCAGCATCCGGGGCAGGGCGCCGAGGTCCTGCAGCAGGGCGGCAAGGCCGAAAGTGTTCGAGACGATGATCTGGTCGGGGCCGGGGTCTTCGCCGGGCATCACCAGCTCGTCCCCGGTCGAGATCAGCGCGACGCGCGGCTGCCGGGTCACCGCGACCTCGGCGATGTTCATCGAGGCCAGCAGCGCGATGTCGGAGGGCGACAGGCGGCGCGGCGCCGGGATCGCGGCACCGGCCCGGAAGTCGGACCCGGCGGGCCGGATATGGGTCGGCGCGTCGAGGTTGGCCTGCAGCGTGATGCGGTCGCCGTCGCGGGTCGTATCCTCACTGGATCACCACGCGGGTCGCGCCCTCGGGCACCGGGGCGCCGGTGAAGATGCGGACCGCCTGACCCGGGCCGACCGACCCGGCAAAGCCATGGCCCGCGGCGCTTTCGCCGATCACCGTCAGGCTGTCTCCGGCGGCGGCGTCAGCGACCGCGTAGCCGTCCATGGCCGAGGCCGGAAAGGGCGGCTGGTCGCGCCGCGCGGTCGCCTCACGCGCCAGCACCCGGCCCGCGGCCTGCGCCAGCGGCACGGTTTCCGGCGCCAGCGGCGTGGCAAGGGCAAAGAGGCGGTCGAGGGCTTCGGTGACGGTGATCATGGGCTCAGGCCTCGTAGCGGCCCGACTTGCCGCCGTCCTTCAGGGTGACGCGGATGCCGCCGATCTCCATCGCCTTGTCCACCGCCTTGACCATGTCGTAGACGGTCAGCGCGGCGGTGGATACGGCGGTCAGCGCCTCCATCTCGACGCCCGTCTGGCCGGTGGTCTTCACGGTGGCCGCGAGCCGGAGGCCCGGCAGCGCCGGGTCGTAGCCGTCAGGTCGACCGAGACCTTGGTGATCGGCAGCGGATGGCACAGCGGGATCAGCTCGGACGTCTTCTTGGCACCCATGATGCCCGCCAGCCGCGCGATGCCGATGACGTCGCCCTTCTTGGCGCGCCCCTCGGTGATCATCGCGAAGGTCTCGGACGCCATGCGCACCCAGCCCTCGGCGGTGGCGATGCGCGCCGTCACCGCCTTGTCCGAGACGTCGACCATATGGGCGTTGCCCTGATCGTCGAAATGCGACAGCCCGCTCATGCCGGCACCGGGTCGGCGAGCAGGGTCCGCGTGGCCTGTGCCACATCGTCCTGCCGCATCAGGCTTTCGCCGATCAGGAAGGCGCGGGCACCGTGGCCTGCCATGTCGGCGAGGTCGGCGGGCGTGTGCAGCCCGGATTCGCAGACGAGGAAGCGGTCGTCGGGCACGGCCTTCGACAGTTCGCGCGTGGTGTCGAGCGTCAGTTCGAAGGTCTTGAGATTGCGGTTGTTCACCCCGATCAGCGGCGAGCGCAGCGCCAGCGCGCGGTCCAGCTCGGCCCGGTCATGCACCTCGATCAGCGCGTCCATGCCCCAGTCGAAGGCACAGGCTTCCAGCTCGGCGGCCTGCGCGTCGGACACGCTGGCCATGATGATCAGAATGCAGTCGGCGCCAAGACTGCGCGCCTCGGCCACCTGGTAGGGGTCATACATGAAGTCCTTGCGCAGCGCGGGCAGGCCGGTCGCCAGCCGCGCGGCGGTCAGGTAGCCCTTGGCGCCCTGAAAGCTGGGCGTGTCGGTCAGCACCGACAGGCAGGTCGCGCCGCCGGCCTCATAGGCGCTGGCCAGCGCGGCGGGTTCGAAATCGGCGCGGATCAGCCCCTTGGAGGGGGAGGCCTTCTTGACCTCGGCGATCAGGCCATAGCCGGTCTGCGCGGCCTCGCGCAGGGCCAGCGCGAAGGGGCGCACCGGGTCGGCGTGGCGCGCGGCCTCTTCGACGGCGGCCATGGGTCGGGTGGCCTTGTCGGCGGCCACCTCCTCCAGCTTGTAGGCCTTGATCTTGTCGAGGATGGTCGCGGTCATGGTCTAGCCTCTCGTCCAGTCGATCGGGGTCTCGCCTCTGGCAATAAGCCAGTCGTTCACCCGCGAAAAGGGGCGCGAGCCGAAAAGCCCCGCCGGGCGGACAGCGGCGAGGGGTGGGCGGATTGCAGGATCTGCGCGTCCGGGTGGGTCAGGCGCGGCGCGAAGCCCTGCGCATGGCGGCCCCAGAGGATATAGGCGCGCGGGGCGTCGTTCAGCGCCTCCAGCACCTCCTGCGTCAGGGTGGTCCAGCCAAGGCGGGCGTGGCCCCCGGCCTGTCCGGCGGGCACGGTGAGCGCGGTGTTCAGCAGCAGCACACCCTGCCGGGCCCAGAACCGCAGGTCGCCGTCGGGCGGGCAGGCGCCGAGGTCGTCGGTCATTTCCTTGAAGATATTGGTCAGCGACCGGGGCAGCGGGCGGACGTCCGGCTCGACCGAGAAGGCAAGGCCATGGGCATGGCCCGGCGTCGGGTAGGGGTCCTGCCCGAGGATCACGACGCGGGTCGCATCGGGTGGGCAGGCCTCCAGCGCGGCAAAGACCTGATGGGCGGGCGGCAGGACGTCAGGGGCGTCCTTCAGCCGCTCCGCGATGGCCGGATAGGCGCCTGCGAAGAACGGCAGATGCGCCCAGGCGGCGGGCGGTGGCGGCAGCGTGGTCATGTCAGGCTCTCCGGCGGGCGCTGGGAAATTCCATGGATGGAATTCGAAAAAGTCTTCGAAGACTTTTGCGCCCCATCAGGCGGAGGTGGCCTTGGCCAGAGCCTCGACGCGCGCCAGCGCGGCGCCGCTGTCGATGCTCTCGCGGGCCTTGGCCGTGCCCTCGCGCAGATCGGCGGCACGGCCCGCGATCACCAGCGCGGCGGCGGCGTTCAAAAGCACCGCGTCGCGGTAGGCCCCGGCCTCGCCGCCCAGCAGGGCGCGGAAGGCGCGGCCGTTTTCCTCGGGCGTGCCACCGACGATGGCCTCGAAGGGATGCACCGGCAGGCCCGCGTCCTCGGGGTGTAGCTCGACCTCGCGGATCATGCCGTCCTCTTCCAGCGCCGCGACCCAGGAGATCCCGGTGATCGTCAGCTCATCGGTGCCGTCCGAGCCATGCACCAGCCAGGCCCGTTCCGACCCCAGCCGCGCCAGCGTTTCCGCCATGGGCCGGATCAGATCGCGCGAGAAGGCGCCGGTCAGCTGGCGCTTCACGCCCGCCGGATTGGTCAGCGGCCCGAGGATGTTGAAGATCGTCCGGGTGCCAAGCTCGGCCCGGACCGGGCCGACATGGGCCATGGCGGGATGGTGCATCGGCGCCATCATGAAGCAGATGCCGACCTCGGCCAGCGCCTTCTCGACCACATCCGGGCCGACCATGACCTGAATGCCCATCTGCGCCAGCGCATCCGCCGCGCCGGATTTTGACGAGAGGTTGCGGTTGCCGTGCTTGGCCACCGGCACGCCCGCGCCCGCGGCGACGAAGGCCGTGGCGGTCGAGATGTTCAGCGTGCCCTTGCCGTCGCCGCCGGTGCCGACGATGTCCATGGCGCCGGCGGGCGCCTTCACCGGGTTGCACTTGGACCGCATGACCGCGGCGGCGGCGGCATATTCGTCCACCGTCTCGCCGCGCGTGCGCATGGCCATCAGCAGGCCGCCGATCTGGGCGGGGGTGGCCTGTCCCTCGAAGAGGATGCCGAAGGCCTCTTCGGCCTCGGCGCGGGACAGCGGGCGGTCGGCGGCCTTGCCGATCAGCGGGCGCAGGTCGTCGCTCATGCCGGCACCTTCAGGTCGTCGAGGAAGTTTTGCAGCATGGCGTGGCCGTGTTCCGAGCGGATGCTCTCGGGGTGGAACTGCACGCCGTGGATCGGCAGGTCGCGATGCGCCAGCCCCATGATGGTGCCGTCAGCAAGCTCTGCGGTGACTTCCAGCGCCTCGGGCAGGTCGCTGCGCCGCACCACCAGCGAGTGGTAGCGCGTTGCCTGCAGCGGCGAGGGCAGGCCGCGAAAGACGCTTTTGCCGCCGTGATGGATCTCGCCCATCTTGCCGTGCACGATCTCGTCGTGGCGCACCACCGTGCCGCCGAAGGCCTGACCGACGGTCTGGTGGCCGAGGCAGACGCCCAGAAGCGGCGTGCGCGTCTCTGCCGCCGCCTGCGTCAGCGCAAGGCAGATGCCCGCGCGATCCGGGTCGCAGGGGCCCGGCGACAGCACGATCCCCGCAGGGTTCATCGCCATCGCCTGCTGCACGTCCAGCGCGTCGTTCCGCCAGACCTGCACGTCAGCCCCGAGCTCGCCGAGGTAATGGACGAGGTTATAGGTGAAGCTGTCGTAGTTATCTATCAGCAGAAGCATGGGAATCCGTCTCTCGGGGCTGGCGGGAGGGGTCTTGGTCGCGGTATACATGCGCAGGCAGGCGGCATGGCGTCAAGGCCCCGACACCAGAGGCGGGGCGGGCACGGACCGCCGAAGAGACGAGGCGCGACAAGGGCGGAGACAGGCGGCATGGCCAAGGGTTTTGTGATCGGAGCGATCTGGGGCGGGGTCGTGGCAGTGGGCGGCGCCGCGGGTCTGTCGGTGATGACGGGGCCGGTGGCCGAGACCGGGTTTCCCTCTCGGGCAAGTCTGGACGTAACGAGTGGCCCGGCGGCCAGGGGGCGGAGGTTGGCGCCGCTCCCGGTGCCGGTGCTGACGATGGGGCTGCGGATGGCGCCGCTGCTGGGGAGCCCTTGGCCGGAACGGGGGGGGCATCCGGCGCCGGGCGTCCGGACGCAACGAGTGGTCCGGCGGCCAGGGAGGCGGAGGTTGGCGCCGATCCCGGTGCCGGTGCTGACGAAGGGGCTGCGGATGGCGCCGCTCTCGGGGATGGGGCGGCTGATCCAGACACGGGCGTTGCAGATGCGGATGTCGCCGCCGGGGACCCGGCAGAGGATGGCGCAGAGGATGACGGGGGTGCGGACCCGGTGACCGCCGCCGGGACGGATCTGGCGCCGGAGGCAGGGGCAGCACCCGTCCCGGATCGCCTTGTCCCGGATGGACCCGCAGGGCAGGGCGCGGAGACAGACGGACCCGCTCCGGAGGCCGGTACCGAGGTGCCGGGCAGCCTTGCCGCACCAGAGTCCAGTGCGGCACCCGGTGCTGCCGCCGGGGTCCGGCCCGGAGATCCGCGTCCGGGGGAGGCGGCGGCGCAGCCCCGGCAGAGGCGGCGCCCGATCCGGTGGCGCGTGTTCCGGACCGGGTCGAGACCACCGTTCAGGCCGGAGACCGGGGCGTCGACCTGACCCTTGCCCCGGCAGAGCCCGAGGAGGGGCCGGCGCCCGCACCCGAGCCGTTGACGGAGGTGGCCCGCTCCGGCGCACCGGCGGGCGTCCCGGACCCCGGGGCCGACGATGCGGCGCCGGACGGGGCGGGGACGGCTCCACCCGCCGACCCTGCGGTCGGGGACACCCCAGAGGCGCCTCCCGCCGCCGGGGCGGAGGGGGCGGAGACGCTGGAGCTTGCCGCGCTGACACCGGTCGAGCCGGTTTCGCCGCCGGGCCGGGGCGCCGCGCCGCAGGCCAGCCCGGGTGCCCCGGACCCCGAGGCCGAGCCGCAGGTCTCTGCCGATCCCGGCCTGCCGCCGAAGCCCGTGCAAGAAGGCCCCGGGGCGCGGGCCGACGCGCCGGGGACTGAGGCGGAAAACCCGGAGGCTCTGACCGGTGCGCCAGTGAGTGCGGAGGGTGGTGCCGAGGCCCTGAGAGAGGGGACGGAGCGTGCGAAGGACGCCCCCGAAGCCTTGACCGACGCGCCGGAGAGTGTCGAGGACGGCCCCGACGTCGCCCGAGACGCGCCGGAAACTGCCGAGGAAGACCCCGAGACAGCGGCGGACGCGGAGCAGGGCCGCCTGCAGACCCGCGCCGGGTCGCTGGTGTCGAACCGCGCGCCCGCTGTGCAGCAGAACCGCCTGCCCAGCATCGCCGCCGATGCGCCCGAGGCCCCGGAGGCGCAGCCGGATGCGCCCGAAACCGTGCCCTCCGCACTTGCGGCCCTGCCCGGGGACAGCCCGCTGGTCCGCAACGCCGCCGCCTTCGAGGCCCCCGCCGGGGTGCCGCGCATGGCGGTTGTGCTGATCGACGACGGCTCTGGCCCGCTGGGCCCCGAGGCGCTGGAGAGCTTCCCCTTTCCCGTGACCTTCGCCATCGCGCCGGGCCACCCGGACCCGCAGGGGGCGGCGGCGGGCTATCGCGCGCTCGGCTTCGAGGTCATGGCGGTGGGCGCGGTGCCGGCGGGGGCCTTGCCCTCGGACGTGGAGACCGCCCTTGCCGGTGCCCTGGACGCCGTGCCGCAGGCGGTGGCGGTGCTGGAGGACAGCGCTGGCAGCCTTCAGGCCGACCGCGACGTGGCGGCGCAGACGACGGACTACCTGCTGGCCTCCGGTCACGGGCTGGTCATGGTGCCGAAGGGGCTGAACACCACGCAGAAACTGGCGCTGAAAGAGGGCGTGCCCTCGGCCTCGCTGTTCCGGGATTTCGACGCAGAGGGCCAGTCGGCCAATGTGATCCGGCGCATCTTCGACCAGGCCGCCTTCCGCGCCCGGCAGGAGGGCGCCGTGGTCATGGTGGGCCGCCTGCGCGCCGATACGGTCTCGGCGCTGGTGCTCTGGGGGCTGCAGGATCGCGGCTCGACCATCACGCTGGTGCCGGTCTCGACGGTGCTGGCGGAATCGCTGCGCGCGGTGGAGTGATCGCGGGAGATTTCTTGCCCGCGCGAGACCGGTTCGGGGCAAGGCCCGCTGCGCGGCCCTGCGAGAGGCGCTGCCTCTCGCGCTCTCCGAGGTATTTCGGGACCAAAGAAGGAGGGGGCCTTGGCGGCGCGGGCCTGGTGGGGCGGGCCGGGGTATGGGGGCGGACTGCCGGGCGGTCCGCTCAGAGGGCCCGGGCTTCTATGGCGCGGGCCAGGTCGCCGTAGCCGGTGAAGCGCCGCTCGAAGGCCAGGCCCAGCCGGTCGGCGCTGGCGCGGGCCTTTTCGGTCAGGGCCGGGTCGTCGGTCTGGGCGAGGTAGACGAGCCGCTCGTAGTTGCCGAAATACAGGTCGCGCAGTTCGGGGTGGCGGTCGAGCCCGAGCGGCCCCCAGACGAAGGCATCGAACTGTCGCGCCAGGAAATCGGTGAGGTAGAAGGCCGTGACCTCGTCGCGCGCCTCGAACCGCGCCAGCCCGTCGAAGAATGCATAGCAATGCGGGCCGGCGATCATTTCGACGCCCAGATCGGCGCAGGCGGCCTGCAGCGCGCCGCCGGTGCCGCAATCGGCGTAGACGATGCAGAGGCGGTCGTAGGCCTCGCGATGTCGTGCCACCACCGTGCGGACCGCATCGGTGATCCGCTCGGGGTGGTTGTGCAGGATCGCGGGCAGGCAGGTCAGGTCGAGGTGATCCCAGCCGTTCAGCCGCTTCAGGTCGAGGATTTCGCGCGCCAGCGCGCCGCAGGCGATAAGCAGGACGCGCCCCCGGCCCGAGGGCGCCAGCCCCGCCCGCGTCAGCGCGGCGTCGTCAGGGGTGGGGGTCGTCATAGGGCACATGCGCAAGGCCCCAGCGGGCGAGCAGCGCAAGCGCGAGCAGAACGGGGATCACCGTCAGCAGACCCCACGAGGACAGCGCCCAGACGGTCAGGGCGGCGGCGGCAAGAACCGCGAGGATCAGCAGGGCGAAAAACGTCACAGGCATAACGGTCTCCTCTCTCTGAACAATATGTGGCAAATCCCCGGGAAGAAAAACCCCAATTGCCCCGGCACGCGGTGTTTGGGCGCAGGGTCACGGAAACTTGCCCATGTGCCGCAAATTTAGGCGGTGGACGGTGGCGGAGAGCGGGGGGGCGCCGGGCGCGGGCCCGGCGTGCAGGCTTCCTGCAGGGCGCTGCGCGCCGTGCCCTCGGAGCCGCTTGCCGAGGGCCGCAGGCCGAGGATGCGGGACAAGGCGGCCCTGCCGCCGCCGGACCCCGGGGGGGGGCGCACGGGCGGCGGCGTGCCGCCGGTGGGGCGGGCAGGGGTCGCGCCGTTGTCGTGGCGGGCGGTGCAGGACGATCGCCCCGGGGGCAGCCGGTCTGGCGCGTCCGGCGCCGGTTGCGGCAGACTGGGGCGCTCAGCCCGCCGACATCTGGTTGTGCCTGCGGCTGATGAAGTCCTTCGCCGTTTCCACCGCCACGGCGGCGTCGCGGCAATAGGCATCGGCGCCGATGGCCTTCCCGAATTCTTCGTTCAGCGGCGCGCCGCCGACCAGCACGATATAGTCGTCGCGGATGCCCTGTTCGACCATCGCGTCGATCACTACCTTCATGTAGGGCATCGTCGTGGTCAGCAGCGCCGACATGCCGAGGATATCCGCCTCTTCGGCGCGGATCGCGTCCAGGTATTTCTCGACCGGGTTGTTGATGCCCAGATCGACCACCTCGAAACCCGCGCCCTCCATCATCATCGACACGAGGTTCTTGCCGATGTCGTGGATGTCGCCCTTGACCGTGCCGATGACCATCTTGCCCATGCGCGGGGCGCCGGTTTCGGCCAGAAGCGGCTTGAGGATGGCCATGCCGCCCTTCATCGCATTGGCCGCCAGCAGCACCTCGGGGACAAAGAGGATGCCGTCGCGGAAGTCGCGGTCGACGATGGTCATGCCGCCCACCAGCGCCTCTGTCAGGACGCGGTAGGGATCCCAGCCGCGTTCGAGCAGGATGTTCACGCCCTCTTCGATCTCTTCCTTGAGACCGTCGTAGAGGTCGTCGAACATCTGCTGCACAAGCTCCTCGTCGTCGAGTTCGCTGAGGATGATGTCGTCTTCTTCGTCGGACATGGCGCGCTTTCCCTGAGCCTGGCCCCCTTCAGGGGTCGATCTTCCTGCGATTAATCGTCTTTCCCGCCGCCGGGCAGTTGGCGGATTGCGACACGCGGGAAGGCGGGACCGACCTGTGGCGACGCTCTGCCATGCGGATTGCGAATGTTCGCTTAATGTTCTATTGTGGCGGCATGTCCGCGCCCGCCCGCCCCGTATTGCCCGATCTTCGCCCCGGTCGGGGTGCGGCGCGCCGTGACAGCGAGCCGCTACGAGGTACACAGCCGCCACGACGAACACGATGGCTGGGACATCCCCGAAGAGCAGGCCGCCCTGCGCACCACCGTGACCGAGGAACGGCCCCGGTCGGTCATCAACTACGTGCGGTCTCCGGACATTCCCTTCGACCGCACGCTGAACCCCTATCGCGGCTGCGAACACGGCTGCATCTACTGCTTTGCCCGGCCCTCGCATGCCTGGCTGGGCCTGTCGCCGGGGCTGGATTTCGAGACCCGGCTGGTGGCCCGGCCAGAGGCGCCCGTGGTGCTGGATCGCGAGTTGCGGCGCCGGGGCTATGCCGTCGCGCCGCTGGCCATCGGCACCAACACCGACCCCTACCAGCCGATCGAGAAAGAGCGCGGCATCATGCGCGCCTGCCTGAAGGTGCTGTCGGATTTCGGCCACCCGGTCGGCATCGTCACCAAGGGCACGCTGGTCGAGCGTGACATCGACATCCTTGCGCCCATGGCGGCGCGCGGTCTGGTGCGTGTGGGCCTGTCGGTCACCACGCTGGACGCCACGCTCAGCCGCCGGATGGAGCCGCGTGTGCCGGCGCCCCGCAGGCGGCTGGAGACGATCCGCCGCCTGACCGGGGCGGGCATTCCGGTGCGGATCATGGTCTCTCCGGTGGTGCCGGCGCTCACCGACCCCGAGATCGAGGCGATCCTGAAGGCGGGCGCCGAGGCCGGGGCGGATGCGGCAAGCTGGATCATGCTGCGCCTGCCGCTGGAGGTGGCCCTGCTTTGGCAGGACTGGCTGGCGGAACATTACCCGGACCGCGCCGCGCGGATCATGAACCACCTGCGCGCCATGCATGGCGGAGAGGTCTATTCCGCCAGGTGGTTCCACCGGATGCGGGGCGAGGGGCCCTATGCCGAGATCATTGCCCAGCGGTTCAGGCGCGCCAGCCGGGCGCTGGGGCTGGACCGCAGGCAGCCGGACCTGCGCTGCGACCTGTTCCGCCCGCCGCTGGGAACCGCCGAGCAGCCCGCGCTTTTCTAGGGCACCGTGGCCTTTGCCATGCCCCTGCTTCGCCCGACGCGCCGGTCGTCGCGGCGTGGCTCCTTCGGACGCCTCGCCGGTTCCCGCGCATCTGCGCACAGAGGCTGTGGAGGCCTGCCCGACCGGTCTTCGCTTGGCATGGGCGCGGCGATGCATATCTTTTCCCGCAACGTTCAAAACCGAAAGGAGAGCGCCATGTCGACCCTGTTCGACCCCCTCAAGCTGGGCGCCATCGACCTGAAGAACCGCGTGGTCATGGCCCCGCTGACCCGCAATCGTGCCTTCGACGGCGACGCGCCCTCTGACATGCATGTCGATTACTACCGGCAGCGCGCCGGGGCGGGCCTGATCGTCACCGAGGCCAGCCAGATCACCCCCGAGGGCAAGGGGTATGCCCGGACGCCGGGCATCCACAGCGCCGAACAGATTGCGGGCTGGAAGAAGGTCACCGACGCGGTGCACGAGGCCGGTGGCAGGATCGTCATCCAGCTTTGGCACGTGGGCCGCATCAGCCACACATCTTTGCAAGAGGACGGCAAGGCGCCGGTGGCGCCCTCGGCGATCCGGGCCGAAGGGGTGCAGACCTTCGACGGCGCCCAGATGGTCGCGGTCTCTGAACCCCGCGCGCTGGAGGCGGAAGAGCTGCCGCGCATCGTCGAGGCCTTTGCCCAGGCCACCCGCAACGCCCGCGAGGCAGGCTTTGACGGGGTCGAGGTGCATGGCGCCAACGGCTACCTGCTGGACCAGTTCCTGAAGGATGGAACCAACACCCGCACCGACGCCTATGGCGGCTCCTTCGAGAACCGCGCCCGCCTCCTGGGGCAGGTGCTGGATGCGGTGACCGGGGCATGGGACGCGGCGCATGTGGGGCTGCGGATCTCGCCCTATTCGGGGGCCAATGGCGCCACGGACAGCGACCCCAAGGCTTTGGGGGAGTTCCTCGTCGACTTCGTCTCGGGGCGGGGGCTTGCCTATCTGCACCTGATCGAGGGCCAGACCGGCGGCGCGCGCGATCTGCCCGAAGGCGTCGACCTCGACGCGCTGAAGGGGCGTTTCGACGGGGCATGGATGGTCAACAACGGCTACGACCGGCAGATGGCGCTGGAGGCCGTTTCGGGCGGGCATGCCGACCTCGTGGCTTTCGGGCGGCCCTATATCGCCAACCCCGACCTCGCCGCGCGCCTGAAGGCCGGGGTCGCGTTGAACGAAGGCGATCCGGCGACCTACTACGGCGGTGGCCGCGAGGGCTATACCGATTATCCGACCATGCAGGAAGAACCCGCCTGACGGCCCTCGGGATGCGCGCGGGGCGCTGTCCCGCGCGCGCGACATGGAAGCCGGGGATTTCCGGCGGGCCGGGGCAGGTCAGCGATTGCCCCGGACGCGCGCGGTGTTTATCTTCGGTCGATCACCCCGGGAGAGTCTCCCATGAACTACGGAAAATCCGGCGGCGCCAAGCCCGCCAAGGGCGCCCCGCGCTTCGACGGCAACAAGACCCGCCCCGCGGGCAAGGACGCGCGGGGCGGCAAGGCCGACAAGGCCGACCTGCTGGCGCGCATGAAGGCCGCGCAGGCCAAGGACGACAAGGCCTGAGCCGGGTCCGGGGCGCAGGCGTTCCCGCCGCAGGATGCCGCGAAACCTGCTGTGGATTGTTCCCAATCCGCGCTTGCGCCGCCCCCCGGGGCACGCCAAACTGCCCGGAAGGCCAAGGGACCTCGGTTGAAAAACCGTTAAAAACACCCCACCTTCATTCCTCATGACCGGAGACGGTCCACGGCTGCCGCGACGCGGGGTCCGACCGTCTTGCCAATAACCAGGAAACGCGAGCATGAAACAGCCTCTGAACCCCTCGTACCCGGTGCTGCCGCTGCGCGACATCGTCGTCTTCCCGCATATGATCGTGCCGCTCTTCGTGGGGCGCGACAGATCGGTGCGCGCCCTCGAAGAGGTGATGAACGACGACAAGCAGATCCTGCTTGCCAGCCAGATGGACGCCTCCGAGGACGATCCCGATCCCAAGGGCATCTACAAGGCCGGCGTGCTGGCCAACGTGCTGCAACTGCTCAAACTGCCCGACGGCACCGTCAAGGTGCTGGTCGAGGGGCAGGCGCGCGTGCGCATCACCGAATACCTTGAAAACGAGAATTTCTTCGAGGCCCGGGCCGAGTACCTGACCGAGATGCCCGGCGACACCGCCGCCATCGAGGCGCTGGTGCATACCGTGGCCGAAGAGTTCGAGCGTTACGCCAAGGTCAAGAAGAACATCCCCGAAGAGGCGCTGGCCGCCGTCGGTGGCGCGCAGGAGCCTGCGCAACTGGCCGATCTGGTGGCCGGACACCTTGGCATCGAGGTGCAGCAAAAGCAGGACCTGCTTGAAACGCTGGCGATTTCCGAACGGCTGGAGAAGGTCTATGGCCTGATGCAGGGCGAAATGTCGGTCCTGAATGTCGAGAAGAAGATCAAGACCCGCGTCAAGACGCAGATGGAGAAGACCCAGCGCGAATATTACCTGAATGAGCAGATGAAGGCCATTCAGAAAGAGCTGGGTGATGGCGAGGACGGCGAAGGCGAAGTGGCCGAGCTGGAAGAGAAAATCGCCAACACCAAGCTGTCGAAAGAGGCGCGCGAAAAGGCCGATGCCGAGCTGAAGAAGCTGAAGAACATGTCGCCGATGAGCGCCGAGGCGACGGTGGTGCGCAACTACCTCGACTGGATGCTGTCGATCCCGTGGGGCACCAAGAGCCGCGTCAAGAAGGACCTGAACAAGGCGCAGGAGATCCTCGATGCCGATCACTATTCGCTTGAGAAGGTGAAAGAGCGGATCGTCGAGTATCTGGCCGTGCAGGCGCGGTCGCAGAAGCTGAAGGGCCCGATCCTCTGCCTTGTCGGCCCTCCGGGCGTCGGCAAGACCTCGCTTGGCAAGTCTATGGCCAAGGCCACGGGACGCGAGTTCATCCGCATCTCGCTGGGTGGCGTGCGCGATGAATCCGAGATCCGCGGCCACCGCCGGACCTACATCGGCTCGATGCCCGGCAAGATCATCCAGGCGCTGAAGAAGGCCAAGACCACGAACCCGCTCATCCTGCTCGACGAGATCGACAAGATGGGGCAGGACTTCCGTGGCGACCCGGCCTCGGCCATGCTGGAAGTGCTTGATCCCGAACAGAACTCGACCTTCGTGGACCACTATCTCGAAGTGGAATACGACCTGTCGAACGTGATGTTCGTGACCACTTCGAACAGCTACAACATGCCGGGGCCGCTGCTTGACCGGATGGAGATCATCCCGCTTTCGGGCTACACCGAGGACGAGAAGATCGAGATCGCCAAGCGCCACCTGCTGGACAAGCAGACCAAGGCGCATGGGCTGAAGGCCAAGGAGTTCTCCGTTGGCGGCGACGCGCTGACCGATATCGTGCGGTACTACACCCGCGAGGCCGGCGTGCGGAACCTCGAGCGCGAGATCGCCAAGCTGGCGCGCAAGGCCGTGACCAAGATCGTCAAGAAAGAGACCGATGCGGTCTCGGTGACCTCGGACAATCTCGACGATTTCCTTGGCGTGCGGAAGTATCGCTACGGTCTGGCCGAAGAGGAAAGCCAGGTGGGGGTCGTGACCGGCCTTGCCTATACCTCCGTGGGCGGCGATCTGCTTCAGATCGAGGCGCTGCGCCTGCCGGGCAAGGGCCGGATGAAGACCACCGGCAAGCTGGGCGATGTGATGAAAGAGTCCATCGACGCAGCCTCGTCCTACGTGCGGTCCATCGCGCCCTCGATCGGGGTGAAGCCGCCGCGCTTCGACAAGTGGGACATCCACGTCCATGTGCCGGACGGGGCCACGCCCAAGGACGGGCCCTCTGCGGGTCTGGCCATGGTCACGGCCATCGTATCCGTGCTGACCGGCCTGCCGGTGCGCAAGGATATCGCCATGACCGGTGAGGTGACGCTGCGCGGCAATGCCTCCGCCATCGGCGGGCTGAAGGAAAAGCTGCTGGCGGCGCTGCGCGGGGGAATCACCACGGTCTTCATCCCGGAAGAGAACGAGAAGGATCTGGCCGATATCCCGGACAACGTGAAAGAGGGGCTGAAGATCGTCCCCGTCAAGCACGTGTCCGAGGTGCTGGACATGGCCCTGATCGGCAAGCCGGAACCGGTGGAATGGGACGAGGAGGCCGAAGAGGCCGCCGCGCGCCGCCGCCAAGGCTAAGGCCGAGGAGACCGGCGCGGGCGCAACCGCGCACTGAATGCCATGGCTGCAAATAAAGAAGGCGTCGCAAGGGATTGCGGCGCCTTTTTCATGTTATGCGTGAGGGGCTGGCCCCAAGTTGTTCGGGCGCTTAGTTGGCCGCGGTACGCGCCAAACAGCAGCAGGGTCATGATGCCCAGAACGATGCCGCCGGAATCGGTGCTGGAATTGGCGGCATCCTCGATGATCACCGGGGGATCGATATGCGGGGGATCGTAGTTGCCGGCGAAGGCGGTCGAAGCTGCGAAAAAAAGACCTACGCCCAGTACGATGGATTTCATGCTTAATGCTCCAGCCCGGATGGTTGAACCCGAAGCCTGCGGCAGGGCTCCTTTGCGAGTCAACCGGGCGCTTTGATCGATTCGGTTTTTCTGATACACTGATGCGACAAAAAAACGCGCGGACCTGCGGAAGACGGGCCGTCGTCGGGCAGAAAAAGAGCAGAGACAGGCAGATGACAAGCAAGACAGAGACGCCGTTGCCCCGTCGGCGGAAGGCGGGTGCGAACAAGGCCAGCCTGCGGGCCAGACGCCGCGCTCAGGCGGCATCCGAGGCGGAAGAGGCGGCCATTGCCGCCGCGCTGGCTGCCGATCAGGCCTGGCTTCAGGCAGAGGCTCAGGCCGATCTGGAGGCCGGGATTCCCGATCCGGACAATCCGACACAGGCCGAGCATCAGCCCCTGCCGGAACCGCCGCAGCCGCAGGGGGCCGCCCAGATCCCTTCGGACGAGACCGATGAGGCCGGGCCGGACGAGGTGCGCGACGTCAGTTTCGTGGCGCCGCCAGAGCTGCGCAAGCGCGAGCTGATCGCGCTGGCCATGCAGCGCAGCGGTATGCGCAAGCGCGATGTGAAGCCCGCCATCGAGGCGGCGCTTGCGGTGATGGGCGAGGCGCTGGCCTCGGGCCGCGAGCTGAACCTCGTGCCGCTGGGCAAGGTCAAGGTCACACGGCTGAAGAAGGGCGGTCGCGGGCTGGTCGTGCACACCCGTGTGCGCCAACCGGAGGATCCGCAAGATTCCCGGACAAACCCCCTTGCGCAGGCGGCGGAGTGAGTCCAATACGCCCGGCACCGGGTGATTAGCTCAGTGGTAGAGCGCTTCGTTCACATCGAAGATGTCAGGAGTTCAAATCTCTTATCACCCACCAGAATTCAGGGGCCTCGCATCGCTGCGAGGCCCTTTTTTCATGTCCGGCGCTCGACCGTAGCAGGCCCGGTCCCCGGTCCAGAGGGGCGGGCGTCTTGCAGGGGCGGGGCCGAAGCCTTCGCGAAGGTCCACGCACAGGCCGCACACAGGCCGCACGCGGGTCCCGGCGCAGGGCGTGCCGCAGCCCGGCCTGACCTGCGTACCGGCGCTTGCTCAAGGGAAAAAGGGACCGGCGGCGCGGCTGTGCCTATGGCGCGGGCAGGGTCACTCCGGACGGCTGTGGCCCGGGCCTCTTGCGCTGCCGGAGCAGTTTGGCTAAATGCCGTCGGACCGGGTGATTAGCTCAGTTGGTAGAGCGCTTCGTTTACACCGAAGATGTCGGGAGTTCGAGTCTCTCATCACCCACCATATCTCCAAGGCGTACAGGCGGATTCCAAGGCGTTTCGCCGAAGTCACTGACCCCAACCGGTCTCTCAGGCCTGGGAACCCCAGCACCCCCTCCTGCATCCTTGCCGGCTGGTATCGGTAGGTCCGGCCAGTCACGCTGATGTCCGACCGGAGCCCGCGCGGATCCGCCCTGCGCCGGTGTCGCCCGGATCTGGGGATCACGCCCCCGGGGCAGGTGCACGTAGTTGGACCAGTGCGGCATGTTCTTCGTGCCGCCCCCCACATGGATCAGCCCGGGCAGGTCGTATCCAGCGGGGAAGGGGCCGGCCTTGGGGAAGCGGTAGTAGGTGTCGTGGATTCTGGCGTCCCGATGAATCAGCGGCCAAAGCATATCCGCAAGGAAGGCCTGATCGCCGAACTTGTTGTCGAAGTACTTCGGCGAAGACCGCAGCCAGTCCCGCATATTGGGCAGGATACCGGCCATGCCGCCCCACATCCCGGCAAGGATCAGCTCGTGGTGGTAGATGTGGTCGCGCATGATGTGGAAGCGACAGCCGGAATTCAGCCAGTCCGTGACCGCCAGCAGCTCTTTTGCATTCACGCGCGAATCGGCGTCGCGGCAGACGAAGACGTTGATATCGGGGTCGTCCGAGGCCGGGAACCGCCACATCGGGCGGATCGCGGCATCGTCTTTGCCGGTCATCAGGACGACCTGCGCGCCATAGGCCTTCAGGGCGTCCCGGGCGTCCTGCGGCACCGAGGTGTCGCAGTAGAAACGCGGCGTCCAGCGGACGTAAAGATGCTGGGCGATCTGCGCGTTCACCAGCGCGCCGGTGATGTATTCCGGGCGATCGCCCCAGAGCGAAAACGAAATGATGTTCCGGTTCCGCCGCTCGGGGTCGAAGCCGCGCCCGCCCGGCTTGACGGTCAGGTCCTTGCTGGGCGAGGCCTCGAAGGCCTGATGCGCCAGCCGGTGCTTCAGGATGAGGTTCCTGTGACCCTCGGTCTGGGCCTCTTCCTTGCGGCCCACGCGCCATAGCGAGGCGATCAGGGTGTTCCGGGCCGGGGCATCGTCCCGCAGCGCCAGCGCGCGCTGCATGGGCGCGATGGCTTCTTCATAGCGACCGAGGCGTTTCAGCAGCACGCCAAGGCCACACCAGCCGTCGAAATCCCGGGGGTTTCGATCGGCGTAACTGCGGTAGCTGGAAAGCGCCTCTTCGGTCCGCCCGGCGTCGCGCTGGCACATGGCCATGAACAGCCCGGCCTTGGCGTTCGGCAGCATCGCCGCAGCCTCGCCGTAAAGGAGGGCGGCCTGCTCGAAGTCCTGTGCGGCGCGCAGCTTCTTCGCCTGCGCCATCTTGCGGTCGAAGGGGGTGGTGGTGCGCGGCTTTACAGGGGCATTCATCGGGGCGCCTTTCTTCGGGGCGGGAAACGTATTTGTTTATCGATACAAGGGGGGCGAGGTTTTTCGAGGTTTGATTTGGCGGTGGCGCGCTCGGCCTGCGCAGGGGCGTCCCACCCGGGTGGAGCCTTCTGTCCCGAATGGCGTGGCGCGAGGGGGCGCACAGCGGAGAAGACGAAAGCGGGGGCGTTCCCTTGGCGCGCAGGCGCCGACCCGAACCGTTTTCGGGCGCGGCCTGCAAGGCATTTGGGCCTCTGAGGGCCGGCCTGTTGGCGGGGCAGGGCACCCGCAGGGCCGCAGTGCTTTCGGTGGGGGTGCACCCGGCGCGCGGGCGCAGCCCCCGGCGCGGGCCGCGTCAGGCCAGCGCCTCGTCGAGCTCGGATTCCAGCCGCTGCATGGCCATCACGCGCGGCTTGGAGAAGCCCGCAAGCAGCAGGTAGGCCACCGGCGTCAGGTAGAGGGTCGAGAGCGTCGCCAGCCCAAGCCCGCCGACGATGACCCAGCCCAGGGCCTCGCGCGCCTCGGCGCCCGCGCCCGCCGACAGGATCAGCGGCACGCCACCCAGCACCGTCGAGGTCATGGTCATCATCACCGGACGCAGGCGGATCGTCGAGGCGTCGAGGATCGCGTCCCGGACAGAGGCGCCCTGATCGCGCAGCTGGTCCGCGAATTCGACGATCAGGATGCCGTTCTTGGCCATGATCCCGATCAGCATCACCAGCCCGATCTGGCTGTAGACGTTCAGCGACAACCCGGTGAAGACCATGGCGAAGGCGGCGCAGGCCAGCCCGATGGGCACCGTCGCCATGACCACCACCGCCGAGATGAAGCTTTCGAACTGCGCCGACAGCACCAGGAAGACCACGGCGATGGCGAAGCCGAAGACCAGCAGCAGCCCCGAAGAGGTCTGGTCCAGCGTGGCCGCCTCTGCCAGCGGCACGATGCGGTTTTCCTCGGCGAGGATCTCGTCGGCCAGCGCCTGCACCTGCGCCATGGCATCCCCCAGCGCCAGTTCCGGCGTCAGCCCCGCTGAGATTTCGACCGAGCGGTTCTGCCCCTCGCGGTCAAGCTCCGGCGCGATGGCGCGTTCTTCCAGCGTGACGAAGGTCGACATGGGCACGGTCTGGCCGTCGCCGGTCTGCACGAAGATATTGGCCAGGTCGCCGGGGTCGTTCACCGGGTTCGATGTCGACAGCATCTGGATATCGAAGCTGCGGTCGTCGATGAAGACAGAGCCCACCGTGCGCCCGTCCAGCACCGCGCGCAGGGCCTCGCCCAGCCCCGAGATGTTAATGCCAAGGTCCGAGGCGCGCTCGCGGTCGATCTCGATGAACAGCTGCGGCTGCGTGGTTTCGTATTCCAGCTGGACCTGCCCCATGGCGGGGTTGTCCTGCATCCGCGCGACCAGCCGCTCGGAGACCTCGGCCAGTTGCGCGTAGTTGTCACCGGTGATGGCGAAGGACAGCCCGCGCCCGGCGCCCCGGATGCCCAGCGAGTTCGGCTGGATCGCAAAGGCGCGCACGCCGATCACGCCGCGCAGCTTGCCGTTGATCTCGCCCACGATCTCGTCCTCGCTGCGGGCGCGATCCTCCCACGGGGCCAGCGAGAAGACCATGAACCCCCGGTTGTCCGACCCGAAGCCGGTGATCGAAAAGACGTTTGTGACCTCTCCGGTCTCGCGCAGCGGGTCGATCAGGGCCTCGATCTCGGCCATCTTCGCGGTGGTGTATTGCAGCGACACCCCCTGCGGCGCCGAGACCGACAGCAGCGCCACGGCGCGGTCCTCGCGCGGGGTCAGCTCCTGCCGGATGCCGCCGCCGACGAAAACCGCCGTGGCCGAGAACAGCACCGCCACCAGCAGCACCACGAAGGGCAGGTCCAGCGCCAGCCCCAGCGTCCAGCGGTACAGCCGGAACAGACGGTTGCCCAGCCAGACCAGCGGGCCGCGCGGATCGGCGTCGGGGGCGCGCGACAGCAGGCGGCTGGCCAGCACCGGACAGAGCGTCAGAGCCACCAGCGAGGACAGCATGACCGCGATGGCCAGAGTAAAGCCGAACTCGCGGAACAGCCCGCCCGCCTGTCCCGGCAGGAAGGACAGCGGCACGAAGACGGCGGCCAGCGTCGCCGTGGTGGTGACCACCGCGAAAAAGACCTGCCGCGTGCCCAGCACGGCGGCGGCGCGGGGGCCCATGCCCTCGGACCGGCGGCGGACGATGTTTTCCAGCACCACGATGGCGTCGTCGACGACCATGCCGGTGGCCAGCACCAGCGCCAGCAGCGTCAGGATATTGACCGAGAAGCCCACGAGGTAGATCGCCGCGAGCGTGCCGATCAGCGCCACGGGCAGGGTCAGCGCCGGGATCAGCGTGGCACGGGCGTCGCGCAGGAAGAGGAAGATCACCGCGACCACGATGGCGGTCGCCATGGCCAGCGTCTTCAACACCTCCTCAATCGAGCCGCGGATGAAGATCGCGTCGTCCGAGGTGACGAAGATCGACACGTCCCCGGGCAGGGTCCGGTCCAGTTCGGCGACCACCGCCCGCACGGCGGCCGAGATTTCCAGCGTGTTCGAGGTGGCCTGCCGGATGATGCCAAGGCCGATCCCGGTCTGACCGTTGGCGCGCAGCACCGTCTCGTTCGGGGCGGGGCCCAGCGTCACGGTCGCCACGTCGCGGACGAAGACATCCGGGGCCAGCTCCAGATCCTCGAAGCCGCGCGTGGTGGCAATGGTGGCGGTGGTCCGCACCGCGATGCTCTGGCTGTTGCCGGTCAGGTCGCCGGCGGGGGCGTCGAAGGCCACGTCGGAAAGCGCCGCGCGCATATCCGCCAGCGTCAGCCCGCGCGCCGCCAGCTTCGACTGGTCGATGTCGATGCGGAAGATCGGCAGGCGGTCGCCGTAGATCTGCAGGTCGGCCACACCCGCGACGGACAGCAGGCGGTCCTCGACCCGGTCCTCGACGATCTGCGTCAGCTCCTGCGGCGAGCGCCCGGCAGAGGTCACGGCGACGCGGATCACCGCCTGCGCATTGGCGTCCGCCTTGACGATCTCGGGCTGCTCGGCATCGTCGGGAAGCTGCCCGGCGATGCGGGCCACCGCGTCCCGCGCATCGGTGGCGGCCACGTCCAGATCGACGCTTTCCTCGAATTCCAGCGTCACCCGGGACCGCCCGAACCGCGAGTTCGACGAGATCGAGCGCACGCCCGACACCCGTCCCGCCGCGCCCTCGATGCGGCCCGTCACCTCCTGGTCGACGCTTTCGGGCGAGGCGCCGGGGTATCTTGTGGTGATCGTGACGACCGGGCGGTCGACGTTGGGCAGTTCGCGGATCTCGACGCCCGCAAGGCCTGCCAGCCCCGCCAGAACGATCAGCGCCGACAGCACGAAGGCCAGGATCGGGCGTTTCACGAACAGCGCTGTGCCCGAGCCAAGCGCGGATTGCGAGCGGTCGGTCATCTGGCGCGTCCCCCTGTCAAAGCGCGCTGCGCGAGGGCGGTTCTGCCGCAAGCCCCGCCTCGGGCGGGTTGGCCACCGCCACCTCGGCGCCCGGTCGCAGGGACTGCACGCCCTCGGTCACCACCGCGTCGCCGGGGGCAAGCTCGGCCTCGACCAGCACCCGGTCGGCGTCGCGCTGGCGGATCGTCACGCCGACCCGCGCGGCTTTGCCGTCGCGCACCGCCCAGACGTAGGATCCCTCGCTGGCCCATTGCACCGCCAGCGGGTCGACGGCCACCAGCCTGTCGCCGGGAAAGCGCAGGGTGACGGCAAAGGACATGCCCGCGCGCAGGCGGTCGCCCTCGTTGGGCAGCTTGCCCTGGACGCGCAGGGTGCGGCTGCGGGGGTCGACGATATTGTCGACCGCGTGGATTTCCCCGGTCAGGGGCGCGGCAGGGCCACCGCCCAGAAAGCGGGCCTCGATCGCCATGCCGGGGGCAATGCGGCTGGCGATGCGTTCCGGCGCGCGGAAGTCGATCAGCACCTCGGAACGATCGGTCAGGGTGGCGATGGTGTCGCTGGGCGACAGGCGCTCGCCCACCGAGGCATCGAGCAGCCCGAGCCAGCCCGAGAAGGGCGCGCGCACCGTTCGCTGCGACAGGCGGAACTGGGCCTCGGTGACCGCAAGCTCGGCGGTGCGCTGCGCCAGCTGTGCCTCGCGCAGGCGGACCTCGGTCACCGCGCCGGTGCCCTGAAGCTGGCCCAGCCGGGCCACGTCGCCGCGCGCGTCCTCCAGCATCAGCTGCGCGCGTTCCAGCGCGATGCGCTCGGCCTCGTCGTCCAGCCGCAGGATCACCGCGCCCGCCTCGACGAAGCCGCCGGTCTCCAGCGCGACCGCCACGACCTCGCCGCTGACCTCGGTGCGCAGGGTGGCGCCGCGCAGGGCGCGCAGGTCGCCGATGGCGTCGATGCGGTCGTTGGCGGTGGCCTCGGTGACCGCGGCCACGACCACCTGCGCCGGACCGCGCGGCCCGAAGCCGCCGCCGCCGCTTTCCGAGGCCTCGGCGGCGCCCACCCGGATGCCCAGCAGATCGGTCACGCCGCTGCGCTCCGGGAAGGCGGCGGCGCCGGGGACATAGGTCAGCCAGAGGTAGCCGGTCCCGGCCAGGACCGCGATGCAGAGGATGATTTGCTTCAGGACGCGCATGGTCTTCCGTTCAATGGCCCCGGGCCGGGCCGGTTTCGGCGTCCCGGCACGCCCTGTTTCGCTGCACGGGGCCGGGGGCGCCGCAGGGGCCCTTGCCTGTGCCCCCGGCATCCGGGCCGCGCCTCACCGCAAGGCCGCCCGCCCGGGCTTTCGGCGCAGACGATGGCACCAACTGGGGGCCCGCGCAACGCTTTCCGGCCCGGGGCACGACCGGGGGTCCTCCGCTCAGCCTGCACCGGCGCGCGGCATCCGCCAAGACAAGATCTGTTTACCTCCCTTCGGGTCTTCCTGCGGGTCTTCCGCCACGCCTGCTGCCGCCACGCCTGCTGCGCCAGCCACGCGCGGACCGGCCCCGCCGCCGCGCCCGCGTCCCCCACCGTCCCGGACCACAATGCGCCGCGCCCCCTTCTTCGGTCTGACAATACCTCGGAGAGCGCGAGAGGCAGAGCCTCTCGCCCGTTGCCCGGGCACCGGGCCTGCCGCGACAGCGTCCACGCCCCCTGTCCTGTCCCGCGCCTTTGGCCTAGGATGGCGCAAGCGAGGATAGCGCAAACAGGAACGGGAGGGATCATGGACCTGATCGCCAAGGCGACCGCGCTGGTCGGAGGAGTCATTGCAGCCACGCGCCGGGCGGGATCGCCCGCGATCCGAGCCTTCGGCAGCGAACCGGAGATCCCCGAGGCCCGCGCGCAGGGGATCATGACGCTGAAGATGCCCGCCGCCGAGGGCTTCAAGGACGGGCGTCTGCCGATCTGCGCGCCGGGCCTGTCGGTCAAGGCCTTCGCCGAGGGGCTGGATCATCCGCGCTGGATCGAGGTGCTGCCCAACGGCGACGTGCTGGTGGCGGAATCCAAGGAACAGCCCGCCGCGCCGAAGACCCTGATGGACCATGCCGCGCAGGCGACCATGCGCCGGGTCAAGGCGATCGGCGACAGCGCCAACCGGGTGACGCTCTGGCGCGATGCGGATGGCGACGGCGTCGCCGAACACCGCGAGGTCTTTGTCGAGAACCAGCGCCAGCCCTTCGGCATGGCGCTGGTCGGATCGAGCTTCTACCTCGGCAATACCGACGGTCTGAAGGTCTTCGACTACACGCCCGGGCAGCCGCTGTCCGGTGCCGGACAGCAGATCGTCGACTTCAAGCCGCACGGTCACTGGACCCGCAGCCTGTTGGTTTCGCCCGACCGGACGAAGCTCTACGTCGGCGTGGGCTCGCTGTCGAACATCGGCGATGCGGGCATGGAGGCCGAAGAGGGCCGCGCCGCGATCTGGGAGGTCGACGTGGCCACCGGGGCCGCGCGCATCTTTGCCAGCGGGCTGCGCAATGCCGTCGGCATGGCGTGGGAGCCGGGGACAGGTGCGCTCTGGACCGTGGTGAACGAACGCGACGGGCTGGGGGACGAGACGCCGCCCGACTACCTGACCTCGGTGCAGGATGGCGGCTTCTACGGCTGGCCCTATTGCTACTGGGGCAAGGTGGTGGACGACCGCGTGCCGCAGGATGCCGCCAAGGTGGCCAGCGCGATCACACCCGATTACGCGCTCGGCGGCCACACCGCCTCGCTGGGCCTGTGCTGGCTGCCCGAGGGCGTGCTGCCGGGCTTCGGCCCCGGCATGGTGATCGGCCAGCACGGCTCTTGGAACCGCTCGATCCTCAGCGGCTACCGGGTGATCTTCGTGCCCTTCGAGGGCGGCAGGCCCTCGGGTCCGGCGCGCGACATCCTGACCGGCTTCCTGTCCGAGGACGAAAGGCTGGCCTACGGGCGCCCGGTGGGCGTGGCCGTCGGACCGGACGGCAAATCGCTGCTGGTGGCCGACGATGTCGGCGACGCGATCTGGCGCGTCAGCGCGGCCTGACGGGCGGGGCACATCGGGGGCAGGGGCGCCGTCGCGATCCTTCGGCGCGACCGCCCCCTTCCCGCGGCGCAACGGCTGGCCCCGGGCGGGCCGCTGTCGCGCCAGGTCTTTCGGATCAGGGGCCGGGCAGGCCTGCCCCTGCGGCGCGCCTACAGCCCGATCCCCACAAGCAGCGCCATCAGCGACATCACCAGCGGCAGCGTGACCAGCGCCAGCACCGTCTGCGCCGCGGTGATCCCGGCCATCAGCGGCGCATCGCCGCCCAGCTGCCGGGCGAGGATATAGGCCGAAGAGGCGGTCGGCAGCGCCTGGAACAGCAGCACTGTGGTCAGGGCGCGCCCCTCCAGCCCCAGAAGCAGCGCCACGGCCAGCGTGACCGCCGGAAGCATCGCGAATTTCACCGCCGAGGAGACCACGATGGGCCGCAACCAGTGCCCGCGCCGCGCCGAAATCCAGCGCCGCGCCGACACAAAGCAGCCCAAGCGGCAGCGAGGCGGCGCCCAGCGTCCGCAGGGCGGGCTCCACGCCCGCCGGGATCGGCAGCGCGGCCAGCTGAAAGCCGATCCCCGCCAGCGAGGACAGCAGCAGCGGGTTCGTCGCCAGCTGCACCGCCACCTGCCGTGGTCCCAGCCGCGCCGTGGCGAAGCGCGAGAAGACCAGCACGCTGAGGATGTTCACCGTGGGCACCAAAGAGGCATTGGACAGTGCCGCCAGCGCCAGCCCCGTCGATCCGAACAGCCCGGTGACCAGCGTCACGCCCACGTAGTTGTTGAAACGGATGCTGGCCTGAAAGACCGAGGTGAAGGCCGGGCCGTCGATCCTGAGCGCCGGGCGGATCATCAGCACGAAGCCGGCCACCGCGAGGGTCGACAGGATCAGCGTCGCCGCCAGCCGTCCGACCGGGATCGCCCCGAGATCCGCCGTGGCGAGGCTGTTGAAGAACAGGCAGGGCAGCAGGATGTAGTAACTCAGCCGCTCCGCCTGCGGCCAGAAGCCCTCGGCAAGGAAGGCGCGGCGCTTCAGCAGGTGGCCAAGTGCGATGATCAGCACGATCGGCGAGAGGGCGAGAAGGATGGCGGAGGTCATGGTCGCGGTCCCGGCGGTGTCAGAGGCGGCCGTCTCTGGCCACCATGCAGCCATAGCAGGCCTGTGGGCAGGGAAAAGGGCGGGCAGGGCCTCGGTCGCGGACCGGAACAGCCGCGCCTCGTTTGCTCCCCGGCGCCGATCCGGCGGGCACCCCGGTCAGAAGAGGGCAGGTGTAGCCCGCTGTAGGTTTTTCTCTCCGTACCGTCCGGGGGCCGCTCTTCTCCCGCGCCCCAATGCATCGGGGCAGGGCATGGGCCGGGCGGGCGGCCTCTCCCCTTGTCCCCGGCCAGCCCGATTCCCCGCGCCCGCTTGTCGGACCCCGAACCGGGGCAGGGTGACCGCGGCGCCCCGGCGGAAATCTTCGCCGCGGGATGACGGAATGCGACCCTCTGCGCGGGCGCGGCGACCTTCCGCCAGCCGCCCGCGATCCGACACCTTGTCCGTCCGAAGCGCCTGTCGCAGAGTGCGCCGACCCGAACCAGCCCACCGCAACACCCAGTGGAAAGGCCGCGCATGTTTCTCTCCGTCTTCGACGTCTTCAAGATCGGCATCGGACCCTCGTCCTCGCATACCATGGGGCCGATGGTGGCCGCCGCGCGCTTTCTCGACGACCTGCGGGGTGGGGCCGAGAAGACCCCCGGCGCCGGAGAGCTGGCCCGGCTGGGCGCCTCTCTGCACGGCTCGCTGGCCTTCACCGGCAAGGGCCATGCCACCGACCGTGCGGTGATCCTCGGGCCTCTGCGGGCTGGTGCCCGAAACGCTGGACCCGGACCGCGCCGAGGCCCTCGAACAGGCGGTGCGCACAGAGGGTGTTGTGCGCCCCGAGGGCCTGCCGGCCCTGCGCTTCGATCCCGCCACGGACCTCGTCTTCGACTACGGCCCCTCGCTGCCCGGCCACGCCAACGGCTTGATCCTGAAGGCCTTCGACAGCGCGGGCGCGCCCTATATGCAGCAGACCTACTACTCGGTCGGCGGCGGCTTCGTGCTGACCGCGGCAGAGCTCGAGGCGCAGAAGGCGGGCGGCCACGATCTGAAATCGGAAAAGACCGCCCATGCCTTCCCCTATCCCTTCGGCACCGCCGCCGAGATGCTCGAGATGGGCGCGCGCTCGGGCCTCACCATCGCCCAGATGAAGCGCGCCAACGAAGCTGTCCTGCACGGCGCCGATCTCGACGCAAGGATCGACCGCATCCTCGATACCATGGACGGCTGCGTGGCGCGCGGGCTGGAGCAGGAGGGCATCCTGCCCGGCGGCCTCAAGGTGAAACGCCGCGCCAAGAACATCCACGACCAGTTGCAGGCGGAAAAGGGTATGAACCTAGCCCAGCCGCATCAGGCCAACGACTGGCTCTCGGTCTATGCCATGGCGGTGAACGAGGAAAACGCCGCCGGGGGGCGGGTCGTGACCTCACCCACCAATGGCGCGGCGGGGGTGGTGCCTGCGGTGCTGCGCTACTACCGCGACCACTGCGTGGGGGCTACGCGCAGGGGCTGCCGCGACCTCTTGCTGGTCGCCGCCGCCATCGGCGGGCTGATCAAGCACAACGCGTCGATCTCGGGCGCCGAGGCGGGCTGCCAGGCCGAGGTGGGCTCTGCCGCCGCCATGGGGGCGGCGGGCCTCTGCGCGGTGCTGGGCGGCAGCAATGCGCAGGTCGAGAATGCCGCCGAGATCGCGCTGGAACACCACCTCGGCATGACCTGCGATCCGGCGGCGGGGCTCGTGCAGGTGCCCTGCATCGAACGCAACGCGCTGGGGGCGATCAAGGCGGTCTCCGCCGCCTCGCTGGCCCTGCGCGGCGACGGCACGCATTTCATGCCACTCGACAACTGCATCCGGGTGATGCTGGAAACCGACCGCGACATGGACCTGAAGTACAAGGAAACCTCGACGGGCGGCATCGCGGTCAACCTGCCGGAGTGCTGACCACCCCCTTTCACCGCCATAACCGCCCCCGGACCGCGTCCCGCCCAGCCCGGACGCGCCGGAGGCAGGCGCAGCGCTGACCTGCTGCCGAAGCGGCCAGGCTTGCCCCCGACCCGAGCGCCACCGCCCCCGGTGAGAGCGCCACAGGGGACCATATCCCGGCCCCAGGCACCGCAGCGGCTCGGCACGCCCCGCCATCGGTCTTCTTCTTGGTCCAAATACCTCTGCGCCCGATCGCCCCGCAGCGCAGCGGCGCGGAGGGTCAGGCCAGCAGCTTCACGCCCCGGTCGATGCCCTCCAGCGTCATCGGCACCATGCGCTCCTCGAAGATCTCGCGGATCATGCCGATCGACTGGGTGTAGGGCCAATGCGTCTCGGGCACCGGGTTGATCCAGAGGTGATCGTGCCACTGATCCCGCGCGCGTTGCAGCCAGACCTGCCCGGCCTCGGCGTTCCAGTGCTCGTTGGCGCCGCCGGGATAGGCGATCTCGTAGGGCGACATCGAGGCATCGCCGACGAAGATGCACTTGTAGTCCGGCCCGTAGGTGTTCAGCACCTCCCAGGTCGGCACCTGCCGGTCCCAGCGGCGGCGGTTGTCGCGCCAGACGCCCTCGTAGAGACAGTTGTGGAAGTAGAAATGCTCCATGTGCTTGAACTCGGCCCGCGCCGCCGAGAACAGCTCTTCGACCACCTTCACGAAGGGATCCATCGACCCGCCCGCGTCGAGGAACAGCAGCACCTTCACCGCGTTGCGCCGCTCGGGCCGGGTCTGCACGTCGAGGTAGCCGTGTTCGGCGGTGGCGCGGATCGTGCCGTCGAGGTCCAGCTCGTCCTCGGCGCCCTGCCGCACCCATCGCCGCAGCCGTTTCAGCGCGACCTTGATGTTGCGCGTGCCCAGCTCGACCGTATCGTCGAGGTTGCGGAACTCGCGCTTGTCCCAGACCTTCACCGCGCGCCTGTGGCGGCTCTCGTCCTCGCCGATGCGCACCCCCTCGGGGTTGTAGCCATAGGCGCCGAAGGGCGAGGTGCCGCCGGTGCCGATCCACTTCGAACCGCCCTGGTGACGGCCCTTTTGCTCGGCCAGCCGCTCCTTCAGCGCCTCCATCAGCTTGTCGAAGCCGCCAAGGGCCTCGATCTGCGCCTTCTCTTCCTCGGTCAGCAGTTTCTCGGCCTGCCTGCGCAGCCAGTCGGCGGGCAGGTCGACGGCGTTCAGAACGTCGTCGACGCCGATCTGCTCCAGCCCCCTGAAGGCCTCGGCGAAGGCGCGGTCGAAGCGGTCGAGATGGCGCTCGTCCTTCACCATTGACACGCGGGCGAGGTAGTAGAAGGCCTCGACATCATAGGTCGCCAGCCCCGCGGCCATGCCGTCGAGGAAGGACAGGTACTCGCGCAGGGTGACCGGCACACCGGCCTTGCGCAGGGTCTCGAAGAAGGGCACGAACATGGCCACAGGTCTAGGATGCCGGGCGCGCCCTGTCCACCGGCGCGAAGGCCCTTCGAAGGGCCTTTCGAAAGCGGCTTCGAAGCCGCTTTCCCCCGCCTCAGACGATCAGTTTCTCGATGGCGATGGTCAGGACCAGCCCGGCAAGGGCGAGGGCGATGCCGTAGACCACCGCGTATTGCGCGATATCGGCCTTGTTGCCCTTGCGGCGGGCCGCGACGATACCGCCGAGAATGGCACCAAGGATGGCTCCTGCAATCACGATCATAAGGCGCCCTGTCTCCGTCTGGCGGGGTTCAGCAGGCCGACCTCGCGCAGCTTGGCGCGCACGGCCCAGTCAGAGCCGAAGCCGTATCGCGCCCATCCAAGGGAGTCCACCCGGACCTTGCGTCCCTCGGTGACATGGCCCGCCAGTTCCAGCGCCTCGGCGCGCAGCATCATCAGCGTCGCCAGAAGCGCCGCATTCTCGTGCTGCGCCGCCGTGTCCAGATGCGGGGTCAGAAGATACAGAGCATCCTCGGCCCGGCCTGTGCTGATCGCATAGGCGGCCAGCTGCGAGGCGACATAGGCGCGGTGCAGCGCGGTGTCCGGGCCGGGGCCGAAGAACCGCTGCGCCAGCACGAAGTTGTCCTGCGCCCCGGCCGGGTCGGTTGCCTGCAAGAGCCGCCCCATGGCGTAATGCGAAAAGGCGCGGCGATGGTCGGTCCAGCCCATGGCGGTGGCGACCTGAAGCGCCTTTGTGGCCGCCGCGCGCCGTTCGGCGGCATTGGCGCCGGGGCCAAGCGCGGTCTGCACCGCCTCGATCCAGTGCCCGGGGTGTTGTGGACAGCCGCCGGGGCGCGATCCCCTGACCCGCCGGGTTGAGCCGGGCGAGGATCGCGGGCAGGCGCTCGGCCACCTCGGCGCGGGTCATGCCCGTGCGCAGCGCCGGATCGTAATAGGCGCGCAGCACCAGCATGTCGAAGCCGGTCAGCACCGTGTGCACATTGTCGTCGTTGAAGACGCTGTCGGGCAGGCGGTAGAGGTCGTTCAGCGGACCGATCGCCTGCGCCAGTTCCTCGTGCAGGCAGTCGCGCACCTCTTGCGGGCTGGCGTCGTTGGGCAGGAAGATCGCCAGCGTCTCGCGGTTGCGCAGCTGCGACCAGCTGACCTGCCCGGTGCGGCGCAGGCTGCGGTACTCGGCCAGGGAGGTGACGTTGGGCACCACGAAACAGGCGGCGCTCGGCAGGGTGCGGCGGATCTCTTCGCGGGTCACGGCCTGAAGGGTGATATTGGCCTGCGCCGCACCGGTCAGGGCGATGTCAAGGCCCGCCTCGGTGCGCAGGCGGTGCAGAAGCCGCGTCAGGTCGGGCCCCAGCGAGGCCGGCGGCGCGCCGGTCACCCGCACCGAGATCGGCCCCTCGAAGCGGGTGAAGACCGGCAGGGCGCGCCCGGATTCCAGCATGAAGGAGAGGTCGAGGAAATCCCGCGCGATATCGGCGTTCGAGGCCACCGTCGGTGCGGGGCGCGGCACCGAGAAGCTCTTCATCGGGGGCAGCGTGCTGGCCGCCTGCACCGGCACGGCGGCGGCCCGGGTCGCGGTTTCCGTGTTCTGGACCGGCATGCAGGCGCCCAGCATCATGTAAAACGGCAGAAGCAGTCGTCTGGCGGTGCGCATCAGGCCCTCTGGTATTTGATGAAGGGCGTCAGCGCGCCGATACGGTCGTAAAGCCTGCGCGCGGTCCGGTTGCCGTCCTGCGTCAGCCAGTAGACCGATCCCGCGCCATGGGCATCCGCGGCGGCATAGACGCCCTCGATCAGGGTGCGCCCGACGCCGGTGCCCCGGGTCTCGGGCGTGGCGTAGAGGTCCTGCAGGTAGCAGACCTCCTCGATCTTCCAGGCGTGACGGTGGAACAGGTAATGCGCCAGTCCGACGAGGGCGCCGTCCTTCTCGGCGACCAGGGCGTTGAAGTCGCGGGGGTCGTCGCCCAGAAGGCGTGCGAAGGTGGAGGCATAGACCTCCTCTGGCACGGTGCTTTCGTAAAAGGCCAGATACGCCCTCCACATTTCACGCCATGCCGGTTCATCCTCGGCGCGCAGGGCGCGCAGGCTCAGAGCCGTATCCTGGGACAATTCGAAACCTGCCTGCTTTTGGTTCACTCGGATGTTCTTTGTATCCGATGATTTTCTGTCCACTGTGCGGAAACTATAGGGCAAAAAGGCGGATACTGGACAAGGCATCTGTTTCCGGGCTGCAATTTCATCCCGAATGCGGAAGGTCGCGGGTTAACCCCTTGATAACCATTGGTCCGTGCGGTGCAGGCTTGCAACAATCCCGGCCGGCACAGCCTTATTGCTGTGCCGCGGACCGTGGCGTGAATGCGGCGCAGGGCCCGCGCGGCGGTCCGGCCCGCACCCGCGCCTCTGCGTCAGGCCAGCCAGGACAGCGAGATCAGCGACAGGACAGAGGTCCAGACGATCACCGGCGCGATGGCATCCGTGCGGACGCCGTAGAGCATGGCCAGCGCGAAGGCCATGGCGCCCGACGGCCCGGCGGCGGTCAGGGTGAAGAGCGTCTGCCATGTCCCGGGCGCGGCGGTCAGCGACAGCGCCAGCCAGACCAGCGCCGGAAAGACCGCCAGCTTGATCGCGGTGACGGTCGAGACCACCGGACCCGGCAACAGCGCATGGCCCGACAGGATGACGCCGAGCGCAAAGAGCGTCAGCGGTGCGGCGGCGGCCCCGGAAAAGGCGAAGGCGGTCAGGAAGGGGGCGGGGATCGCCAGCCCGGCGATGTTCACCGCCAGCCCCAGCGCGATGGCGATCAGCACCGGGTTCCGTGCCAGCCGTCGCATCGCCGCGCCCGGCCCGGCGCCGCGCCCCGACATCAGGTCCGTCGAGATGATGAAGAAGGCGAAGGCGACGGCGGAATCCCAGGCCACGAGGGCGGTGACGGGCAGGGCGGCGGCCTCTCCGTAGATCAGGAAGGAGATCGGCCAGATGTAGAGCAGCGTGTTGACGAAGACCGTGGCCATGGACAGAAGCCAGGCCTCCATCGCCGCGCGCCGGAAGGCCCGGCGCAGCAGCTGGTAGGTCAGGGTGAAGACCAGCACCTCCATCGCGGCATAGACCGCCAGCGCGTCGACGCGAAAGCTGGACCAGTCCAGCCGGGCGATCAGCGGAAAGATCAGCGCCGGCTGCAGGATCAGGAAGGCGACCCGGTTTAGCGTCGCGGCTTCGGCTGCGCTGACCACCTTGGCGCGCCCCAGTGCAAGGCCGAGCGCCAGCATGAAGAAGACGGGCAGGATGTCGTGGGTCAGGACGTGCAGCATTGGGGGGCTTTCGCGGTCTCGGGTCCGACAAAGCACGCGCGGGCAGGGGGTGCAAGCGGCGGCGAAGGGCCGGGCCTGCACGCGGCGGTGCTGCTGTGGGGGGCATGGGCGACCGCTTTGGGGGCCGATTTCCGACCGGATGCCGCGGGCCGGAGGTGGGACCGGGGCGCGAGGTCCGGCGCCGTCCCGGAACCCCCGGGCCATGGCCGTGTTGGGCCAGCGCATCGAACCCCGGGGGAGGCGCGAATGATCGACTGGCTGCAAGACCACAGCGGCGGGCTGAACGTGGTGCTGAACGGGGCCATGTTGCTGGTCTGGCTGGCCTATCTGCACCTGTTCCTGACCAGTTTCCGGCGCGCCAACCGTGCCGTCGTCCATATCGCTCGGGCCGTCGACACCGATGGCGAGGCGCGCTGCCTGGTGACCAACATGGGGTCGGACATGGTCTACATCCTTGGCATCAAGGTGGACGTGCGTGCGGGGGAAGAGCGCTTTGCGACACTGGTCACAGACCGGGTTCATGAAGACGATCCGCTGGGCGGCGAGATGCGCGACCGTACCAACCAGGGGCCGCTGTGCGGGGGCGAGGTGCTGGACATCGGCGCGTTTCGCCGGATCTGCGAGCGGGCGATGGAGGACGCCGCCGGGCCTGTGCCGGACAGTGTCGAGATCACGGTGATCGTGGCGGCTCAGCAGGCCAAGCGGCTGATGGGCGGCTACAAGCGGTTCGAGGTCCGGGACGAGGGCGGGACGATCGGCTACCGGTCGGAGGACGTGCTGACCCGGCAGATCACCTCGGCGCGCCGGCGCCGCCATCTGGAACAGGAACTGACCGCCTAGCGGGCCGGACCTGCCGGGCGCTCTGAGCGCCTCTCACAGGGCCCGGCGGCCCACCTGCCAGTCCAGGCCCGGCATGGCCCGAGGGCGCCACCGCGCCTGCGGGTCAGGCGGGCCGTGCGCCCGGGATCAGCGCTGGCGCCGCGCCATGAAGGCCAGCCGTTCGAAGAGATGCACGTCCTGCTCGTTCTTCAGCAGCGCGCCGTGCAGTTTCGGCAGCGCGCTGCCGGTGTCGCGCTTCAGGTCCTCGGCGGTCAGGTCCTCGGCCAGCAGCAGCTTCAGCCAGTCCAGCACCTCGGAGGTCGAGGGCTTCTTTTTCAGCCCCGGCTGCTCGCGCAGCTCGTAGAACTGCGTCAGCGCGACGGTCAGAAGCTGCTCCTTGATGCCGGGGTGGTGGACCTCGACGATGCGGCGCAGCGTGTCGGGATCGGGAAAGCGGATGTAGTGGAAGAAGCAGCGGCGCAGGAAGGCGTCGGGCAGTTCCTTCTCGTTGTTCGAGGTGATGATGACGATCGGGCGGTTGGCGGCGCGCACCGTCTTGCCGGTCTCGTAGACGTGGAACTCCATCCGGTCGAGTTCCTGCAGCAGGTCGTTGGGAAACTCGATGTCGGCCTTGTCGATCTCGTCGATCAGCAGGACCACCTTGCCCTCGGACTCGAAGGCCTGCCAGAGCTTGCCCTTGCGGATGTAATTGGCCACGTCGTTCACCCGCGCGTCGCCCAGCTGGCTGTCGCGCAACCGGCTGACCGCGTCGTATTCGTAAAGCCCCTGCTGGGCCTTGGTGGTGGATTTGATCGACCATTCGATCATGGGCAGGCCAAGGGCCTCTGCGACCTGCCGGGCCAGTTCGGTCTTGCCGGTTCCGGGCTCGCCCTTCACCAGCAGCGGGCGCTCCAGCGTCACCGCTGCATTCACGGCCATGGTCAGGTCGTCGGTCGCGATGTAGCGGTCGGTTCCGTCAAAGCGCATTCGTCAGGCATCCTTCACAAAAGGTTACATCGGCGGGGCTAAACCGGCCCGGGGCCGCGCTATTGTGTAGTGACAAGACAGCGACCTTCGGTTAAGTCCACCCCGTAGGGGTGCCAGATATCTAGGGAATTTTCCATGGGTCAAATTGGCGTAGATGAGGGAGCAACCATGAAACCAGAAAGCTTTCTACCAGACGATTACCAGCCGTACCGAAGACGAACCTTTCATGAACGAAATGCAGACGGAGTATTTTCGACGCAAGCTTATCGCATGGAAAAACGACCTGCTGGCGGACAGCCGCGACACCATTGAAACCCTGCAGGCCGGAACCCGCAACATTCCCGACGTGAACGACCGTGCCAGCGAGGAAACCGACCGCGCGCTGGAACTGCGGACCCGCGACCGCCAGCGCAAGCTGGTCAACAAGATCGACGCCGCGCTGCGCCGCCTGGAAGAGGGCGAATACGGCTACTGCGAAGTCACCGGAGAGCCGATCTCGCTGAAGCGGTTGGACGCGCGCCCCATCGCCACCATGAGCCTCGAGGCGCAGGAGCGCCACGAGCGCCGCGAGAAGGTGCACCGGGACGACTGAGCCCCGCGCGGAAACAAGGCCGTGCCGCCAGAGCCGGGAGGAGCGCGGTTCGGGCGGCAAGACGGAACACAGGGACGCCGGGGCTCGCCTCGGCGTTCTTTGCATTCGGGGGTGACATGCTGAAGGGAATGGAGGTCACGGTCGTCGGCGGCGGCATCGGCGGGCTGGCGGCGGCACTGGCGCTGCGCCAGCGCGGCGCCGAGGTCTGCGTTCTGGAACAGGCCGAGGCGATCCGCGAGGTCGGCGCGGGCATTCAGGTCAGCCCCAACGGCCTGCGTGTCCTCGAGGCGCTGGGACTGGGCACGGCCTTTCGCGCGGCCACGGTCCGCGGGCAAGCGGTCTCGATGCGCGACTTCCGGCGGGGGCGCGAGGTGGTCTCGCTGGACCTCTCGGGCCTGCCCGAGGCGCAAAGCTACCGTTTCGTGCATCGCGCCGACCTGATCGACCTCTTGGCCGCGGCTTCGCGCGAGGCGGGGGTGCGGGTGCGCCTGCTTCAGGCGGTGCACGCGATCGAGCCGGGCGATCCGCCCCGCGTCGTCTGCCGGACCGGCGACGAGGGCCGCGCCGATCTGGTGATCGGGGCCGAGGGGCTGCATTCCGTCCTGCGCCCGGCCCTGAACGGGGCGGCGGCGCCGTTCTTCACCGGGCAGGTGGCATGGCGCGCCGTGGTGCCGAACACGGTCGGGCACCCGGCAGAGGCGCGGGTCCACATGGGGCCGGGCCGCCATCTTGTCAGCTACCCGCTGCGCGGTGGCAGATCCGTCAATATCGTCGCGGCGGAAGAGCGGCGGGACTGGGTGGCCGAGGGCTGGTCGCACAGCGACGATCCCGCCAACCTGCGCCGCGCCTTTGCGGATTTCGGCGGCGACGTGCCCGCGCTGCTGGAACAGGTCGAGGCGCCGGGCCTCTGGGGGCTGTTCCGGCACCCGGTGGCGCGGGTCTGGCACGGTGCGGGCGTGGCGCTTCTGGGGGATGCGGCGCATCCGACGCTGCCCTTCATGGCGCAGGGCGCCAATATGGCGCTGGAAGACGCCTGGGTGCTGGGCGACGCCCTGCAGCGGGCGCCGGACATCCAGACCGGGCTTGCCGCCTACCAGCAGCGGCGCGAGGCGCGGGTGCGCCGCGTGGTGCAGGCGGCCGAGGGCAATGCGTGGAAATACCACCTGCGCAATCCGCTGGTCCGGGGCGTCGCGCATCTTGGTCTTGGCGCGGTCGGGCGGCTGGCGCCGGGCCGGCTGGTCGGGCAGTTCGACTGGATCTACCGCCACGACGTGACCGCGCCGGGGCAGGGGGCCTGACCGCCCCGGTCGCGCCTCCCCCGTTGCCCCGACCCCATCGCCCCCATCGCCCCGCCCCTGCGGTGCCTTGCAACCGGCGCGGGGGCGGCCTTTAGTCGGGGGCGACAGCGGCGCGCGGCGTGATAGACCGGGGCAAGGCAGAGGACGAACGGCATGGACAGCTTCGACGACATCCCGGAACAGGCGCTGGCCTGGCATCGCGACGGCACCGGCGCGGTGCTGGCCACCGTGACCCAGACATGGGGCTCGGCGCCCCGGCGCGTCGGCTCGATGCTGGCGATTTCCGGCGGCGGAGAGATCGCCGGGTCGGTCTCGGGCGGTTGCGTCGAGGGCGCGGTGATCGTCGAGGCGCTGGAGGCGCTGGAGGACGGCAAGACCCGCGAGCTGGAGTTCGGCGTCTCCGACGACGACGCCTTTGCCGTGGGCCTCGCCTGTGGCGGCACCATCCGGGTGATGGTCGACCCGGTGGGCGGCGCCCTGACAGAGGCGCTGCTGGCAGAGCTTGTCGCGTCCCGGGCGGCCCGGCAGCCGGTTGCCCTTGTGGCCGATCTCGACACTGGCGCGCGGCGGCTGGACCGGGCGGGGCACGCGGCGCGCTTTCGCATGGACCGCTCCGGCTTCGAAGAGGAGGCACCGCGTCGCTTCGTTGCCATCCACAACCCGCCGCTTCGGCTGATCGTCGTGGGGGCGGTGCATATCGCGCAGGCCCTGGTGCCGATGGCGCGTCTGGCCGGCTACGATCCGGTGGTGATCGACCCGCGTGAGACCTTCGCCTCGCCCGCGCGCTTTCCCGACACCCGCCTCCTGCACGACTGGCCCGACGAGGCGGTCGGGCAGGTGGGGCCGGACAGCCGCACGGCGCTGGTGCTGCTGACCCACGACCCCAAGCTGGACGATCCCGCGCTGCAGGCGGCCCTGCGCAGGGGGTGCTTCTACATCGGCGCCCTGGGCTCCACGCGGACCCATGCCAAGCGGGTCGAACGTCTGGCGCAGGCCGGGTTCACAGAGGCCGAGATCGCGCAGGTCCACGGGCCTGTCGGGCTGGACATCGGCGCCGCCTCGCCGGCGGAGATTGCGGTTTCCGTCCTGGCGGAAATGACCCGGGTGCTGAGGCGGGGCGCATGAAATTCGGCCCGGTCCCCCTTGCAGAGGCCGAAGGCGCGGTGCTGGCCCATTCCCTGCGTCTGCCGGACGGCAGGCTGAAGAAGGGCACCGTGCTGGCCGCTGCCGATATCGGACGCCTGCGCAGCGCCGGAGAGACCGCCGTCATCGCGGCTCGGCTGGAGCCCGGCGATCTGGGCGAGGACGCGGCGGCGCAGCGCCTTGCGCAGGCCATCGTGCCGGACCCGGAGCGGGCCGGGCTGCGGCTGGGCCGGGCGGCAACGGGCCGGGTGAACATCCATGCCACCGCGCCGGGGGTGATCGAGGTGCTGGCCGATCGCATCCACGCCCTGAACGCCCTGCATCCGATGATCACGGTCGCCACCGTGCCGCCGTGGCAGCGCGTGGCCGACCGGACCATGGTGGCGACGGTCAAGATCATCTCTTACGCCGTGCCCGGGGCCGCGCTGGAAGCCGCCTGCCTTGCCGGTCAGTCGGCCCTGCGGCTCTGCCGCGTGCAGGCCGGGCGCGCCGACCTGATCCAGACCGACACCGACGGGACGGAGACCGGCGAGAAGGGGCAGGCGGTGACCGCAGAGCGGCTGGACCGGCTGGGCGTGGGGCTTGGCCCGGTCCGGGTGGTGCCGCACCGGCTGGAGCCTCTTTCCGAGGCCATCCGCGCCAGCACCGCCGATGCCATCCTGATCCTGACCGGCTCTGCCACCTCGGACCTGCACGACGTTGCGCCCGCCGCGCTGCGCGCCGCCGGGGGGACGATCGCCCATTTCGGCATGCCGGTCGACCCGGGCAACCTGCTGTTCTACGGCACGCTGGACGCGCGCCCGGTGATCGGCCTGCCGGGCTGTGCCCGCTCTCCGGCGCTCAACGGCGCCGACTGGGTGCTGGAACGGCTGCTGTGCGGGGTGACGGTGACATCCGCCGATATCGCCGCCATGGGGGTGGGCGGCCTGCTGAAAGAGATCCCGGTCCGGGGCCGCCTGCGCGAGGCGTGACGCGGGTTCTGGCCGCGCGCCACGCGATCCGGGCAGGCCGCGCACGGGGCGGATGATCGCCGCGCCGCAGGCAGGCCGAGGGGCGCGTCGCGGCGGCAGGGCCGGGAAGAAAGGTGCCGGGACGAAAGGGGCTGATCGGGGGGCGCGGCGCGGTCTTGTCTGCGGCGGCGCCGTGGCCCCGGGGCTCGCCTTTCGCGTGCAACAGGGCAGGCGCGGCAAATGGGGCAGGCAGGCCGGGCGCCTTCAGGCGGTCCCGTGCCGCAGGGGGGCTGTCCATCCGGGCAGCCCGCCGGGGCCAGTGGCGCGCCTGCGTCGCCGGGGTCAGAGACCCTTTCGGCGGGCGGCCAGTGCGCACCGGGCCGGGGCAAAGAAAAAGCCCGCCGGAAGGCGGGCCGTATGGGTCACAGAGCGGTCATTTGGCCATCGGGCCGATCATCATGACCATCTGGCGCCCCTCCATCTTCGGCATGTTTTCCACCTTGCCGAGTTCCTTGACGTCCTCGGCGATGCGCTGCAGCAGGCTGCGGCCCAGATCCTGGTGCGCCATCTCGCGGCCCCGGAAACGCAGGGTGACCTTCACCTTGTCGCCGTGCTCGAGGAACTTGAATACATTGCGCATCTTGACGTCGTAGTCGTGGCTGTCCGTGCCGGGACGGAACTTCACTTCCTTGACCTCGATGATCTTCTGCTTCTTGCGCGCTTCGGCTTCACGCTTCTGGGTCTCGTATTTGAACTTGCCGAAATCCATGATCTTGCAGACCGGCGGGTTCGCGTTCGGCGAAATCTCGACCAGGTCGAGTCCGGCCTGCTCGGCCATCTCCATGGCGCGCGAGGGGCTCACGACCCCGACGTTTTCGCCATCGGCGCCGATGAGACGGATTTCGGGTGCCCGGATGCGATCATTGACGCGGGGTCCAGTGTCGCGCGTGGGCGGCGCATTGTGCGGTCGGCGGGCTATCGGAAATCTCCTTGTCGCGGTTGCTCGTCAGGGCGCCAAGGTAGACTTGCACAGGGGGTGTTTCAAGCGGCAATTCCGTGCCCAGTGCGGGGCAAAGGGGCGCTTTCGGCTTGCGGTCGGCGATGGGGGGCACATTCTTGGCGCGAGCGCGCGGGCAGCCGCGTATCCTTTTGGAAAATCAGGCAGGGGAGTCCGGTATGCGGAACCTGGTCATGGCGGCGGTGGCCGCGGTCGTCGCGGTTGGCGGATATCTTTGGTACACGGGCAATGTGCCCGAAGAGCCGGCGCCGGGCGCCAGCGGGGTGGCAGAGGATGTCGCCCGCGAGGCGGACGAGGCCGCCGCTGCCGCCGAGGATCCCGCCAAGGAGATCGCCGAAGAGGCCGCCGAGGCGGTCGAGGCGGTAGACGAGGCCGCAGAGTCCGCCGCAGCCGAGGTGGAGCGCGAGCTGCAGGAGGCCGCCGAGGCCGTCGAGGACGCGGTCGAGTCGCTGGAGGCCACCGCAGCCGATGCCGCCGACGCCGCTGCCGAAGCGGCGGATGCGGCTGTGGCGGAAGGCGCCGAAGCGGTCGAGCAGGCGGCCCGTGCCGCTGGTGAAGAGGCCGAAGCGGCGCTGGATGCCGCCGCGGGCGCACTGGCCGGTGCCATGGCAGACGCGCAGCCGGAGGACGCGGCGGACGCAGCCGAGGCGCCCGAGGACGCAGCCGAGACGGCAGAGGCTCCCGCCGCTGCCCCCGCCGCCGCGCCGGAAGACACCGCTGAAGCAGCAGAGGCCGCTGACGCCGCCGCTGCACCTGAAGCCAGCGCCGAGGCCGCAGAGGCTGCTGACGAAGCCGCCGATGCGCCCGAGACCGCAGAGGCAACTGATGCGCCCGAAGCCCCTGCTGCCGCGGCGGATGAGGCCGAGACCGACGTGGCCTCTCTCGATATCGAAACCCTGTTGACCGAAGCGGGTTTCGACGCCGAGAAGCTGACTGCATGGATCGAGGCGTCGGACCTGGGCAGGATCGAACAGACCGCCGCACGGACGCTCTTGGTTCAGGCCGAGGAGAACCCGGACAGCCTTGGCGCGGTGCTGGAACAGCTTTCCGGGATGCTGATGCCCGAAGAGTAAGGCCCGGCCCCCGGCCCCGAATGCAGGAACGCCCCCGCCGGACGGTCGGGGGCGTTTTCTTTTGCGGGGCGGGCGCGGCGCCGGGCCGTCGCGGCCCGGTTCAGTCGAGGAAGGCCTTCTCGACCACGTAGTGCTTGGGGTCGGAATTGGCGCCCTCTTCGAGCCCGTAACCCTCCAGCATCTCTTTCAGTTCGAGGTTGAAGGCCAGGTTGCCGCAGATCATCGCCCGGTCGGTTTCCGGGTTCAGCGGCTCGACACCCAGTTCCGCGAAGGCCTCGCCCGAGCGCATCAGGTCGGTGATCCGGCCCATGCGGGCGCTCTCTTCGCGGGTCGTGGTCGGGTAATACTTGATCTTCTTCCAGAAGCCCTCGCCGATCACCTCGTTCAGCAGTTCGTCGGTCTTCAGCCCCTCGATCAGCTCGCGGCCATAGGTCAGCTCGCCGGCCTCGCGGCAGGTGTGGGTGATGATGATCTCGTCGTAATCCTCGTAGGTCTGCGGCTCGCGCAGCAGCGAGGCGAAGGGCGCAAAGCCGGTGCCGGTGGCGAAGAACCACAGCCGCTTGCCGGGCAGAAGGGCGTCATGCACCAGCGTGCCCACGGGCTTGGGGCGCAGGATGATCTGGTCGCCGACCTTGATGTGCTGAAGCTTCGAGGTCAGCGGCCCGTCCGGCACCTTGATCGAGTAGAATTCCAGCTCTTCGTCCCAGGAGGGCGAGGCGATGGAATAGGCGCGCAGGAGGGGCTTTTCCTTGCCGGTCTTCTCGTTCATCGCCATCAGGCCGATCATCACGAACTCGCCCGAGCGGAAACGCATCGAGGCGGGGCGCGTGCAGCGGAAAGAGAACAGCCGGTCGGTGTAGTGCCTGACCTCGGTCACGGTCTGGGCATCGGGAACGGCAAGCTTCTTCGCAGCCGGGGCGGCGGAGGCGGTGGTGTCGGTCACGGGCGTCATCTCTGTCATGGTCTCACGGTCCGGTCTGGGTAAACCGGCCTCTCATCTGTAGCTTTGATCTGGGTCAGGGGAAAGGGAGCGGGCCAGCTGCGACCGGGCGGCGGCAATTCCATGGATGGAATTGGCAAAAATCTTCGAAGATTTTTGCCGCCGCCCGGAAATCAGGCGCCGCGCAGGCGGGACTGGTAGTCATGCGCCTGCCAGTCGGCGCGGGCGAGCCACTGGTCCTCGGGCTGGCGCGCGGCCAGCGCCTCGTCGATCTCGACTTCGTCGAAGCCGGCGCGGCGCGCCATGGCGTATTGGTCGGCGATCACATGGCCCTCGGCGCGCAGGCGGCCCCGGAAGCCGCGCAGCCGCAGGAGGCGCGCCAGCGTGAAACCGCGTCCGTCGGCGAAGCTGGGGAAGTCGATGCGGATCATGTCCTCGCTGCTGGCGTCGAGCGTCTCGGGCGCCGTGTCGGGCGGCAGGTCGCGGATCGGGCCGTTGTGGGTGTCCTGGGCAAAGCCGGTGTCGGTGACGATGGGCATGGTCGGTGTCCTTTCTCGGGTCGCCCGGGCGCCGGGCCCTTTCTGGCGGGTCTTGCGGGGCCGGGCGTGCCGGTCGGATGGGGCGGTCGGAGGCCTTCGGGCATCGTGATGCGCGGGGCCCTCGGGCGGGGCGCGGCAGGGCGCGCCGGTCAGGCGGACTGCCGCACGGCGCGGCCGTTGACGAAGTGGATGCCGCATTCCTCCTTCTGCTGGCCGCGCCAGCGTCCGGCGCGGGGGTCCTCTCCGGGCGCCACCTTGGAAGTGCAGGGCGCGCAGCCGATCGAGGGGTAGCCCTGCGCCACCAGCGGGTGCCGAGGCAGGCGGTTCTCGTCCATGTAGGCGCGCACGTCCTCGGGCCCCCAGTGGGCCGAGGGGTTGACCTTGATCCGGCCCGTGGAGTCCTCGAGCTCGAAGAATTCGAGCGCCGCGCGGGTGCCGGACTGGTAGCGCTTGCGCCCGGTGATCCAGCCGTCGTAGCCCGCCAGCGCCTGTTCCAGCGGCAGCGTCTTGCGCAGCGCGCAGCAGGCATCGGTGTCGCCCATGCGCAGGGCGCCGTAGGGGTCGCGTTTTTGCAGCGTCGCCTCGTCGGTGCGCAGCACCTGCACGTTCTCCAGCCGCAGCCGTTCCGCCACCTCCTGCTGGTAGGCCAGCGTTTCGGCAAAGAGCAGCCGCGTGTCGATGAAGAGCACCGGCACTTTTCGGTCGACCATGGCCACGAGGTGCAAAAGCGCCACCGATTCCGCCCCGAAGGACGAGACCATGGCGATGCGCCCGGCCTCGGGGTCGTTCAGCGCGCCTTCGAGCACCGCGGTCGCGCCGTGGTGGCGGTAGCGCGCGTTGAGCGTGGCCACCCGGGCGCGCAGGGCCGCGAGATCCGTGCCCGGGGCGGTGTCGGAGCCTCCGGCGGAGGTATTTTCGCCAAGAAGAAACATGAGGGGTTCACTCCGCGGCGACGCGGGCCTCCTGATCGTAGAGGGCGGTCTTGAAGGGCGCCATGCCGAGCCGGTTGAAGGTCTGCAGGAAGGTTTCCTCCCGGCCTGCGCGGTTCTCGAGATAGGCCTCGACGATGCGCTCGATGGCGGGCACGATCTCTTCGGCGGAAAAGCCCGGCCCGGTGCGCTGCCCCAGCGCGGCGGTCTCGCGGTGGTCGCCGCCCAGCGTGATCTGGTAGTTCTCCACACCCGCGCGGTCGAGCCCGAGGATGCCGATGTGACCGACGTGGTGGTGGCCGCAGGCATTGATGCAGCCCGAGATCTTGATCTTCAGCTCGCCGATTTCATGTTCGAGCTTGAGTTCGTCGAAGCGGGTGGCGATCTGCTGGGCGATCGGGATCGAGCGGGCCGTGGCCAGCGCGCAGTAGTCCATGCCGGGGCAGGCGATGATGTCGGACACGAGGTCGATATTGGCGGTGGCGAGGCCATGCGCCTTCAACTTGGCGTGCACGGCGGGCAGGTCCGACTTGTGCACATGCGGCAGGATCACGTTCTGCTCGTGGCTGATGCGCAGCTCGTCGTGGCCATAGGCATAGGCGAGGTCGGCCATGACGCGCATCTGATCGGCGCTTGCGTCGCCCGGGGTTTCGCCGTGCTTCTTGAGGCTGATCTGCACGATGGCATAGCCCGGCGCGCGGTGGGCGGCGAGGTTGGTGTCGGCCCGAGGACCGGAAGACCGGGTCGGCCCTGTAGGCGGCGTCAAAGGCCCCTTCGGGCGCCGTGCGGAAGTTCGGGTGCCGGAAGTGGGTCTTGATCTCGTCGAAGAGGGCGAGGTCGGCGCCGTTGAAGGCGGCCCTTGTCTCGGCAAAGCGCTGTTCGACCAGCGCGCGGATCTCGTCGATGCCATGCTCGTGCACGGTGATCTTGATGCGCGCCTTGTACTTGTTGTCGCGGCGGCCCAGCAGGTTCCAGACCGAGACGACGGCCTCGACATAGGGCAGCAGATCTTCCTGCGGTACGAAGTCGTTGATCACCTTGCCGATCATCGGCGTGCGGCCCAGCCCGCCGCCGACCAGCACCGCGTAGCCGATCCGGTCGTCGCGCTGGGTGATGCGCAGGGCGAGGTCATGGGCGGCGGTCACCGCGCGGTCGTTGGGCGAACCGGTGACGGCGATCTTGAACTTGCGCGGCAGGAACTGGAATTCCGGGTGGTCCGTGGACCATTGTCGCAGCAGTTCCGCCACCGGGCGCGGGTCGGCGATCTCGTCCGCGGCGGCCCCGGCGAAGTGATCGGCGGTCACGTTGCGGATGGTGTTGCCCGAGGTCTGGATCGCGTGCATCTGCACCTCGGCCAGCGCGTCCAGCATGTCGGGCACGTCGCGCAGGGCGGGCCAGTTGTACTGGATGTTCTGGCGCGTGGTGAAATGGCCGTAGCCCTTGTCCCACTTCTCGGCCAGCAGGGCCAGTTGCCGCATCTGCGCCGAGTTCAGCGTGCCGTAGGGGATCGCGACCCGCAGCATGTAGGCATGCAGTTGCAGGTAGAGGCCGTTCATCAGGCGCAGCGGCTTGAACTCGTCCTCGGTCAGCGCGCCGTCGATGCGGCGCTCGACCTGGGCGCGGAACTGGCGGTTGCGTTCTGCTACGAAGGCGGCGTCGAAGTCGTTGTAGTGGTACATCTGGTCTTACTCCCGGCAAAGTCCTTCGAAGGACTTTGCAAATCCCGTCGACGGGATTGTCTGGTGGCTTTCAGAGGTCGGCTTGCTTGCCGTGACGATGGTTCGAGGGGCCGGTGCGGCGGAATTCCTCGCGGAAATGCGTGGGTTCCGGCCCCTTGTCGCCCGGCACCATGTCAGCGAGGTAAACCCCCACGACCTCGGCGTGGCGCGTGCTGGCCTCGACCAGACGCAGCTGGGCATGGGCCTCGTCGGTCAAGAGTTCGGCCTGGCGCAGGTCCGGCGACCAGGCGTCGTCGGCGGTCAGGTAGACCACGTCGCCTGCCAGAAGCGCATTGGCGGTGACGACCTTGGGGGTGAATGCCTTGGGCATCAGGAGACCTCCTGTTGCAGGGAGTTGAGGGCAGCCGCGGCGCGGGGCGCGAGACCGTAGAGCATGAGGGCGGGGCCCGAGAGGCGGGCGTTGGACAGGTCGGGTTCCAGCTGGCCCAGGGTGGTGCCGATGGTGCGCTGGTCGGGGCGCGAGATGTTCTCGACGATGGTCACCGGCGTTTCCGGCGCGGCGCCATGCATCAGCAGGCGGCCCTGGATGAAGCGCGCGGCCTTCTTGCCCATGTAGATCGCGGCGACCTCGCCGGGGCGCGAGAGCGTCTTCCACTCGTGATCGGCGAAGCCCTTCATGTCGTGGCCGGTCAGGATCCGGGCGGCGGTGTTGCGGCCCCGGCGGGTGAAGCTTTGGCCGATGCCGGCCAGCGCGGCGGAGGCGGCGGTGATGCCCGGCACGATGGCGAAGGAAAGGCCCGCGGCTTCGACCGCCTCCATCTCTTCGTCGAGGCGTCCGAAGACGGTGGGATCGCCGCCCTTCAGCCGCACCACATGGGCGCCTTCCCGCGCGTGTGTGACGATCAGGCGGTTGATCTCTTCCTGCGTCATCGAGGCGCCGAAGCCCTCCTTGCCGGCGTCGATCAGCAGAGCCTCGCGGCGAGCGAGTTCGAGGATCTCGCCGGTCACCAGTCGGTCGTGGATCACCACGTCGGCGCGGTCCAGCGCGCGGCGCGCCCGCAGCGTCAGAAGCTCGGGATCGCCGGGGCCGCTGCCGACGAAATCCACGTGGCCGGGGGCGTCCTCGCGGGCGAGGTGGCGGGCCAGCAGCCGGTCGAGCGTGTCGTTCGTGGCCTCTTCGCCCCCGGCGAAGGCGCGGGGTCCGGCGTCGAAGTAGTAGTCGGACCAGAAGTCGCGGCGCGGGCGGCCATGGGGCAGGGCCTCCGCCATGCGGCGGAAGGCCTTGCCGATCCGCGCCAGCGGGCCAAGCGTGACCGGCAGGCGGGCTTCGAGATCGGCCTTGATGGCGCGCGCCAGCACCGGGGCCGCGCCTTCGGTGCCGATGGCGACGGTGACCGGGTCGCGGTCGACGATGGCGGGGGTGATGAAGGCGCTGTCGGCGAGGTTGTCGACCACATTGACCATGGCGCCCTCGACGGCGGCGATCCCGGCGGTGCGGGCGTCCTCTGTCGCGGCCTCGTCGGCGGCGTAGAACAGCACGGCGCCGGTCACGTCGCCCGCGCGCAGCGCGCGGCGGTGCAGGGTCAGGCGCCCCTCGGCGGCCCATGTCACGATCTCGGCGGAGGGGGCGGGCGCGTAGACATCGAGCGCGGCCTCGGTCTTCATCAGCAGGCGCAGCTTGGCCAGCGCCGCCTCGCCGCCGCCCGACAGCACCACGCGGGCGCCTGCCGTGTTCACGAAAATCGGGAAATGCTGCATCGCGTCGTCTCCGCCGTTCCTTGCTGTCTATATAGGAAATTTTCCCGCTTCGGCGCCATGCTCTTGCGGGAATAAGGAAGATCGTTCTACGATGCGAAGAGAGGGAGGCGGATGTTCCGTTTTCGCGGTCAAACCGGAACGGCGTATGAAAATCGACGACACCGACAGAAAAATCCTCGGGGAACTGCAACGCGATGCGGGGCAATCGCTGGACGAGATCGCCTCTGCTGTGGGGTCGTCGAAGACGCCGGTGTGGAATCGCATCCGCAAGATGCGCGAGGCCGGGATCATAGGCGCGCAGACCGTCCGGCTGGATGCCGAGGCGCTGGGGTTCGAGGCGACCTTCTTCGTGCTGATCCGCACCTCGGAGCATGAGGCCGACTGGCAGGCGCGTTTCCTCAGGGCCCTGCGCGAGCGCCCCGAGGTGCAGGAGGCGCACCGCCTTGCGGGTGACATCGATTACATCCTCAAGGTCCGCGTGAAGAACGCCCGCGCCTATGACGCCTTCTATCAGGCGCTGATTTCAGAGGTGAAGGTGCACAATGTGACCGCGCTTCTGTCGATGGAAGAGATCAAGGCCACGACGGCGCTGCCGCTGTGAGCCCGCGGCTTGCCCGGGCCGCGACATCGCGCGGGGGCCTGCGCTGCGACGCCGCCCGCGCATCTGTTGCTGACCGAAGGCGCCGGTTCTAGCGCAGGGTGACCTGCAGGGCCTCCAGCCCGTGGAAATGGTAGAGGTTGCCGTAGCGCGGCGCCCCGTCCAGCCGCATGGCGGGAAAGCGCGCCATCAGGATCGGCAGGGCGATCTGCAGCTCCAGCCGGGCCAGCGGCGCGCCGACGCAGAAATGCAGCCCCGCGCCGAAGCTGGTGTTGGGCGCCGCCGCGCGGGCCGGGTCGAAGCGATGCGGGTCGGGCCAGACCGCCGGGTCGCGGTTCGCCGCCCCCAGCAGCAGCGCCACCCGATCGCCGGGGGCGAAGCGGTGGCCGTGCAGCTCGACCGTGTCATAGGCCCAGCGGGTGAACATGTGCAGCGGCGGGTCGAAGCGCAGGATCTCTTCGCTGAGTGCCGCGGCATTGCCGGTGTCGATGCGCTGGCCGGTCTCGAGCAGGGTCTTGATGCCGTTGCCCATGGTGTGCACCGTCGCCTCGTGCCCGGCGTTCAGCAGCAGGATGCAGGTGGCGACCAGTTCGTCCGGCGACAGGCGGTCGCCGGCATCCTCGGTGGCAATCAGGTGGCTGATCAGGTCGTCCGAGGGGGCGCGGCGGCGGTCCTCGACATAGCCGCGCAGGAAGCTGGCGAAGTCGGCGGCGGCGCGGGCGGCGGCGTCTTCCACGGCGCGATCCCGGCGCGCCTGATACATGGAGACCATGGCGTTGGACCACTCCAGAAGCTGCGGGGCCATGGCCTCGGGCACGCCGAGCAGGCGGCAGATCACCACCACCGGCAGCGGCTGGCAGAAGGCGGGCAGAAGATCCGCCCCGGCACCCGTCATGCGGTCGCAGAGGGTCTGCGACAGGGCGGCGATCTCGGGCCCCAGCGCGGCGATGCGGCGCGAGGTGAAGGCCCGCAGCACATGGCCGCGCAGGCGGGTGTGGCGGGGCGGTTCCAGTTCCAGCATGGAATGCGACTCGACCGCGTAGAAGGGCGCAAGATGCGGCGGATGCGGCTCCGCCCTGTCGGCGGGGATCTCGCGGCCGAAGCGGCGGTCGCGCAGCAGCGCCTGCACCGCGCGATGCGACACCGCGCAGGGCATGGCGTAATCCTCCCAGAAGCACAGATCGCCGCCCGCGCGCATGCGGTCGTAGAACGGGTAGGGGTCCTGCACGAAGGCGGGCTCTGTCGGGTCTTGGGAGAGATGCAACATGCGTCCCGGTTTGCCCGGCCTTGCCGGTTCTGGCAAGGGCAGGGTATCACCGCGACATGACGCATTCCCGCTTTCCCCGCAGCAAGGCGCTGGCGCTCTTCCTTGGCGCCGTGCTGGGGCTGGGCTGGATCGTCTGGCAGCATGGCTACGGGCAGGCGCTGGGACAGGTCGCGGCCCGCGGCCAATCGGACCTTGCGCTGGCCTCGGACCGGCTGGTGACCGGGTTGCAGCGGTTCCGCTCTGCCGCCGTCCTTCTGGTGGATCACCCGGACCTGCGCGCGCTGCACGCGGGCGGCGACCGCGCGCGGGCCGAGGCGCGCCTGCTGGAAAGCGCCGACCTGATCAGCGCGCACCGGGCCTTTTACGCCGACAGCGATGGGCGCGTGCTGGCCAGCGCCTTCGGGGGGCGCCGCAGGATCTGGCGGCGCGGCCCCGGTACCGGCGGGCCATGACCGGCGCGCTTGGCTTCGGCCACGAGGTGACGGCGGCGGGCGCCCGGAGCTATGTCCACGCGGCGCCGTCCTTTGCGGCAGACGGCGAGGTGCAGGGGGCGCTGGTGCTGATGGTCGACCTCGACATCCTCGAACGGGAATGGCGTGGCACAAGGCCCTCGGTCTTCTTCACCGATGACAGCGGGCAGATCCTTGTCACCAACCGCTCCGAGATCCTGTTCTGGCGCCGCGACGGCGCGCGGATGGTCGGCCCCGGGGGCGAGGCGAAGCCCCTGCAGGTCTCGCGCGCGGGCGGGCATGCGATCTGGCGCCAGAATCTCAGCCCCTATGTCCCACCGGCCAGCCTGCATCTGACGCGGGCGCTGCCGGTCATCGACCTGACGGCAGAGGCGCTTGTCGATATCGCCCCGGCGCGGCGGCTGGCGGCGCTTCAGGTGGCGGCGGTGGTCACGCTCTGCCTGTTCTTCGGCTCGCTGCTGTTCATCGCCACCGAGCGGCGCCGCGCGCTGGCCGAGGCCAATGTCCTGCTGGAGGGCCGGGTGCGCGCGCGCACCCGCGCCTGGGAAGAGGCCAACAGCAGGCTGCGCGCCGAGGTGCGCGAGCGCGAGGATGCCGAGGCGGCGCTGCGCCGGGCGCAGGCCGACCTTGTGCAGGCGGGCAAGCTGAGCGCGCTGGGGCAGATGTCGGCGGGCATCAGCCACGAGCTGAACCAGCCGCTGACGGCGATCCGGCAATATGCCGAGAACGGCACCGCCTTCCTCGGACAAGGGGCGGCCCGAGCGCGCCGCCGACAACCTTGCGCGCATCGCCGCCATGGCGGCGCGCGCTGCGCGGATCATCCGCAACCTGCGCGCCTTCGCCCGCAACGAAAGCGAGCCGATGGGCAAGGTCGATCTGGTCGCCGTCATCGACACCGCCGTCGAACTGACCGAGGCGCGGCTGAAGGCGGATGGGGTCACTCTGGTCTGGGAGGGCGGGCCACCGGCCTATGCCCTGGGCGGAGAGGTCCGGCTGGGGCAGGTCTTCGTCAACCTGATCAACAACGCCGCCGACGCCATGGCCGGGGAGGCCGACAAGCGTATCGCCATCACGCTGGAGCGCGGGCCGCGCCTGCGCATCGGGGTTTCGGACACCGGTCCCGGCATCGCCGATCCCGACCGCATGTTCGAACCCTTCTATTCCACCAAGGAAGTCGGCGGGGGCATGGGGCTGGGGCTGTCGATCTCTTACGGGCTGGTGCAAAGCTTCGGCGGGGAAATCCGGGGCAGCAATACCGCGTCGGGGGCGGTGTTCACGGTCGAGCTGGAACCCTGGCTGGACGAGGCGGTGGCCTGATGCGCCGCCGGGACGCCGCTCCCGTGCTGCGCACGGATCGCCCCGCCCGCCGTCCCGGGATCGCGGGCTGCGTCCGGGGCGGATATCTGGACAGGAAAGAAGCAGGAGAGGGTGCATGAACGCGACGGTGCTGCTGGTCGATGACGATGCCGCGGTGCGCGAGGCGCTGGGACAGACGCTGGAGCTGGCGGATCACGCGGTGATCACCGCCGGGTCCTTTGTCGAGGCCAAGGACCGCATCACCGAGGGCTTCGAGGGGGTGATCCTGTCGGACGTGCGGATGCCCGGCCGGGACGGCTTTCACCTGCTGGCCTATGCGCAGCAGCAGGACAGGGATCTGCCGGTGATCCTGCTGACCGGCGAGGGCGACATTCCCATGGCGGTCCGGGCCATGGGCGCGGGCGCCTTCGGCTTCCTTGAAAAGCCCTGTTCGGTGGCAGAGCTGACGGCGATCGTGGCGCGGGCGCTGGCGGCCCGCAGGCTGGTGATGGAGCATCGGGCGCTGCGGGCGGTGCGCGAGACAGGCGACCCGGCCTCGCGGATGATCTTCGGCGCCTCGAAGGCGGCGGAAGAGATGCGCGGGCGGGTGCGTGTCGCCGCCCGCGCGGGTGCCGACGTGCTGATCTCGGGCGGGCCGGGATCGGGCATGCCCAAGGTCGCCGAGGTCATCCACCTGAGCGGCGCCCGCGCCAAGGCGCCCTTCGAGAAACGCGCGGCCTCTGGCCTGAGCCGCGAGGGGCTGGCGCGGGTCTGGGAGGCAAGCCGGGACGGCACGCTGTTCCTTGACGAGATCGGCGCGGCCTCGGACGATGTGCAGCTGGCGCTGCTGGACCTGATGGAGCAGGGCGGGCCGGTGCTGATCGGCGGCTCGACCGAGGATCTGGCGGGCCGGGTCGCCGAGGGCGGCTTCAGCGCCGATCTCTTCTACCGGCTGGAGGTCTGCCGGGTGCGCATCCCCACGGTCGACGAGCGGCCCGAGGACATCCCGGTGCTGTTCTCGCATTACGTGGCGCAGGCGGCAGAGCAGGCCGGGGTGCCCGCGCCGGTGGTCAGCCCGGACCACATGGCCGGGCTGATGGCGCAGCGCTGGCCGGGCAACGCCCGGTCGCTGATGTCGGCGGCCATGCGTTTCGTGCTGGGAATGCCCGAGGATCTGGCTAAGACGCAGGATCTTGGCCTTGCCGAACAGATGGCGCAGGTGGAAAAGATGCTGCTGGCCGCGGCGCTGGGGCGCCACAACGGCAAGGCGGTCGATGCGGCGAAGGCGCTGAAGCTGCCGCGCAAGACCTTCTACGACAAGCTGGCCAAATACGGGCTGAAGCCCGAGGCCTTCAAGCGCGGGTAGCGGCGGGCGATGAGGATCCGCTGCGCCTGAGGGGGGCGATCCGCGATGCGACCGACGCCGGCTCGCCCAAGGCGAGCCGTGGTCGCGGAGAGGGCGCTTTTTCCCTGCCTCGCAGGGGCGGCACGGCGGCCGGGTCGAAGGGCGCGCCAAAGCGCAGGGTCAAAGCGACCCGCCGGGCATGGCCCGGGCGCGGGGCATGGGAACGCGGTGCCTGCGGGCGGACTTTCCGGACCGGCGCGAAGGCGGGGCTTGCAGAGAGGCCGACCGCCGGGGGTGGCGCACAGGGGCCCGTTCCGGCTGGGACGGCTGCGCTCGCGGAGGGCGCAAGGGCCGGAGAATCGGTTTCCGGCACTGTGCGGATTTTCGCACATGGGGCGCAAACAGATGTGCGGGATTTCGCACATCCCGCCGTCCAGGGCGTGACCGGCCTCTTGGGGATCCTGGTCAAGCTTTTGATATCAAGTGTCTTTAGTCGAATTTTTCCCCGATTCTCGAATCACCCTCTTGATCGGGTGCCCGGCAGGGCGTTTCCTCACGATATCGGGCACCCGAGGAGGGGCGCCCCGAGATGGTAACATTCGTATCTGGGAGGATACCCATGAAGAAGTTCCTGATGTCCGCCGCCGCGGCAGCCCTTGCCGTGTCCGGTGCAACCGCGGCGCAGGCCGCCTGCGACGATGGCGAAATGGTTATCAAGTTCAGCCACGTCACCAATACCGACCGCCATCCCAAGGGCATCGCCGCCAGCCTCCTGCAAGAGCGCGTCAACGAGGAAATGAACGGCACCGCCTGCATGGAGGTCTTCCCGAACTCCACGCTTTACAACGACGACCAGGTGCTCGAGGCGATGCTGAACGGCGACGTCCAGATGGCCGCGCCCTCGCTGTCGAAGTTCGAGCAGTTCACCAAGGTCTTCCGCATCTACGACCTGCCCTTCATGTTCAAGAACATCGACGCGGTCGACGCCTTCCAGTGCCTCGGAAACCGGTCAGGCGATGAAGGAATCCATGGTCCGCCGCGGCCTGCTGGGCCTGCAGTTCTGGCACAACGGCCTGACCCAGATCTCGGCCAACAAGCCGCTGATCTCGCCCGAGGATGCCAAGGGCCTGAAGTTCCGCGTGCAGCCCTCTGAGGTGCTGAAGGCCAATATGGAAGCGCTGGGTGCCAGCCCGCAGCCGATGGCCTTCTCGGAAGTCTACGGCGCGCTGCAGTCCGGCGTTGTCGACGGGCAGGAAAACACCTGGTCCAACATCTACGGCCAGAAGTTCTTCGAGGTGCAGGAAGGCATCACCGAAACCAACCACGGTGTGCTCGACTATCTCGTGGTGACCAATGTCGACTGGTGGGAAGGTCTGGAACCGGAGGTCCGCGACCAGCTGGCCACCATCCTCGAAGAGGTCACCAACGAGCGCAACGCCGCCGTGGGCGAGGTCGATGCCGAGGCCCGTCAGGCCGTTCTGGACGCCGGTGGCGAGATCCGCGAACTGACGGCAGAGCAGCGCGAGGTCTGGGTCGATACCATGAAGCCGGTCTGGGAGCAGTTCGCCGACGACGTGGGCCAGGAAAACATCGACGCCGCTCAGGCGATCAACAGCTCGATGTGAGACCGGGGGCCCCGCGCTGGCAACGACCGGCGCGGGGCCAAACGCCGGGGGCAGTCTGACGATGCGCGGGAAGGGGGCCGAGCGGCCCGTTCCAGCGCATGCGCAGGCCCCCGGACCGCCGCCGCACCGGCGCCGCTTTCGGGACAATCCTGTCATCCTCCCGGCCCGCAGCGCCTTGCCCGTCCTGCCATCCCCGGAGGGAGCCATGTCCCACAACACCCCGCCCGATACCGTCCTCGGGCGCATCGTCGACGAGATCGAAGAGACCTTCATCGCGATCATCCTCGGCGCCATGACGCTGATCACCTTCGTCAACGTCGTCATGCGCTACGGCTTCAACAGCGGGCTCATCTGGGGCCTGGAAATGACGCTGATCCTGTTTGCCTGGCTTGTCCTGTTCGGCGTCAGCTACGCCGTAAAGAAGACCGCCAACCTTGGCGTCGACGCGGTGCTGAACATCGTGCCCGCCGGGCCGCGCCGGATCATGACCCTGATCGCCGCCGCCGTCTGCGTGCTTTATGCGCTGCTGCTGATGAAGGGCGCCTGGGACTACTGGGCCAATTTTGCCAACCTGCCGCAGACCACCGGACGCTGGTTCCCCACCGGGTTCGAAGAGATGTCCCGCACCTCCTACCGGTCCTGGTACGAGATGGTCGACACGCCCATGCCCGACTGGCTGCGCTGGATCGAGCCGCTGATCAACGAGGGCGAAAGCTACGAGAAGATCCCGCGCTTCCTGCCCTATTTCATCCTGCCCTTCGGCGTGGCGCTGCTGCTGTTCCGCTTTATCCAGGCGGCCCTGCGGATCGTCCGGGGCGAGGCCGACAGCCTGATCGTCAGCCACGAAGCCGAAGACGACGTCCGCGACGTCGCCCACATGAACAAGGTAGACTAACCCATGGACGTCGCTCTTCTTTTTGCCATGATCGTCGGGCTGATGCTGATCGGCGTGCCGATCGCCGTCTCGCTTGGCTTCTCGTCGATCATCTTCCTGTTGATCCTGTCGGACACCTCGCTGGCCTCGATTGCGCAAAGCTTCTACCAGGCCATGGCGGGGCATTACACGCTGCTGGCGATCCCCTTCTTCATCCTCGCTTCGTCCTTCATGTCCACGGGTGGCGTGGCCAAGCGGATCATCCGCTTCTCCATCGCCTGCGTGGGGCACCTACGCGGCGGTCTGGCCATCGCGGGCGTCTTCGCCTGCATGATCTTCGCCGCCCTGTCGGGATCTTCGCCCGCGACCGTGGTCGCCATCGGCTCCATCGTCATCGCGGCGATGCGGCAGGCGGGCTACACCCGGGACTTCGCGGCGGGCGTCATCGCCAATGCGGGCACGCTGGGCATCCTGATCCCGCCCTCCATCGTCATGGTCGTCTATGCCTCGGCCACCGATGTCTCGGTGGGCCGGATGTTCCTTGCGGGGATCATTCCGGGCCTCATGGCCGGCTCGATGCTGATGATCACGATCTACGTCATGGCGCGCATCCGCAACATGCCCAAGGGCGAGTGGCTGGGCTGGGGCGAGGTCTGGGACAGCTTCCGCGAGGCCTTCTGGGGCCTGATGCTGATCGCGATCATCATGATCGGGATCTACGGCTGGCCCGCGCCCATCGTCTCTGTCGTGAATTTCATCGGCGGATCAATGGATTCCGGGGCGATCTTCACCCCGACCGAAGCGGCGGCGGCGGCCTCTGTCTATGCCTTCATCGTGGCGGTCTTCGTCTATCGCGACATGGGGCCTCTGGCGGGCAAGAACGGGGCGCCCAATATCTCGTTCTGGCGCAAGCCCATCGCTCTGGTCACCGCCTTCGTGCACCCGGACACCAAGAAGACCCTGTTCGAGGCGGGCAAGCTGACGGTCACGCTGATGTTCATCATCGCCAACGCGCTGATCCTCAAGCACGTGCTGACCGAAGAGCAGATCCCCCAGCAGGTCGCCAATGCCATGCTCGGCGCGGGTTTCGGGCCGGTGATGTTCCCGGTGATCGTGAACATCATCCTGCTGATCGGCGGCCAGTTCATGGAGCCCTCGGGCCTTCTGGTGATCGTCGCGCCGCTGGTCTTCCCCATCGCGCTGGAGCTGGGCATCGACCCGATCCACTTGGGCATCATCATGGTGGTGAACATGGAAATCGGGATGATTACCCCGCCGGTGGGCCTGAACCTCTTCGTGACCTCGGGCGTCGCGGGCATGCCGATGATGCGGGTGGTGAAGGCGGCTCTGCCCTTCCTCGCGGTGCTCTTCGCCTTCCTGATCATGGTGACCTACATCCCGCAGATCTCGACCACGATCCCGGACCGGGTGATGGGGCCGCAGATCCGGTGCAACGGGCAGACCCTGCCATCGGAACCCTTGGAGCGCGCCTTCTGCGAGGCCCGGATCGAGCAGGGCAGGGTCTTGCCGCCGATGGAGCTGGCGCCCGAGGCCGCGCCTGCCGAGGGCTCCGAGGATGCGGCCCCGGCAGAGGGGGCAGAGCCCGCGCAGAACTGATCCCGCAGAGGGATCACCCGGACCACGAAAAAGGGCGCCCTCGCGGCGCCCTTTGCCTTGTGCGGTGGCTTGTCCGGTGGCTGCGCCTCAGCGGCAGACGGTGACCAGCTTGCCGTGGCGCCAGACCTTCACCGGGTTGTAGCAGACATTCTGGTGCTGGGGCTGCTGGTAGCGCGGCTGCTGCCGGTAGCTGCGCTGCTGGTAGGTGCGCTTGCCGTGCTGGAAGGCCAGCGTGCCCAGCACGCCAAGGGCGATGCCGCCGACGATGTTGCGCTGATCCTGGTTCAGGGCATCCGCCGGGGTGGCGACAGTGAGCGAGGCCGCCATGGCAGCGGCGGCGACGAGGGAGGTGATGGTCTTGGCAGACATAGGGGTGTCCTTCCCGGAATGAGGGGCCTTCCGCAGGTCCGCGCGATGCGGCAGGCGGTTGGCCCAGACCTCTTTCCCTTCCACCCGGGGCGTTGGTTAAGGCAATATCAGGCATTGGCTATCGGATAACACCGGCGGGCAGGGGCGGGATGGACCGGAAAACCGCCGCTGCGGGCGCCTCCGGGGGACCGGGGCGCGAAAGCCGGTTCGAACCGGCTTGAGAAAGGGCCTTCGAAGGCCCTTTCCCGCCTTGAACGGGACCCCTGTGCCCTAGGGTGTGGCGTTCAGCGCCTCGATGATCGGCACGAAGTCTGACCGCCTTCAGGCTTGCGCCGCCGACCAGCGCGCCGTCCACGTTGGACACCGCAAAGATCTCTGCCGCATTGGAGGCCTTGACCGATCCGCCGTAGAGCAGCCGCACCGACCGGCCCACCCCCGCGCCAAAGCGGCGTTCCAGCCGCGCGCGCATGAAGTCGTGCACATCCCCGATCTGATCCGTCGTCGGCACCTTGCCGGTCCCGATGGCCCAGACCGGTTCGTAGGCCACCACCAGGTTCAGCCCCGTTGCGCCGTCCGGGATCGAGCCCGCCAGCTGCCCGCCGATGATGTCGAGCGTGTTCTGCGCCTCGCGCTGCTCCAGCGTCTCGCCGACGCAGACTACCGCCACCAGACCCGCCTCCCGGGCGGCCCTGCATTTGGCCCGGACGTGTTCGTTGTGCTCGTCATGATCGGCGCGGCGCTCGGAATGGCCGAGAATCACGTGACTGGCGCCGGCGTCGGCCAGCATCGCCGCCGACAGGTCGCCGGTGTGGGCGCCCGAGGCCTCGGCGTGGCAGTCCTGTCCGCCGATCGACACGCCCTTGGCCGCGGAGGCGGCCTCGTGGATCAGCGTGGCGGGCGGGCAGATCAGCACGTCCGTCGCGTCGCCGGCGATGCCCTCCATCGCGGCCATTTCGGACAGGGAGGCCCGCGTTCCGTTCATCTTCCAGTTCCCGGCTGCCAGTTTCCTGCGCATCCATTTCTCCTCTCGTGGGTTTGGCCTCATCATTGCGGGGGCAGGGGCGGCGTCAAGGCCGGTCGGCATTGGCGCGGCACTCTGACCGCGAAAGACGGCGAAGGCTCCAGCCGTTTTCCGTCAGGGGCCTCTGCGACTGTGCGGGCAGGTCAACCATTTGCCGCGAAAGGACACAAGACCATGCTGACCCTTTACCACGCCCCCTTTTCCCGCTCGACCCGGATCGTGCAGCTGATCGAGCTGATGGGGATTTCCGACCGGATAGACCTGCGGATCGTGCAGATCCGTCGTGGCGACGGCAGCGGTGCCCGCGACGCGGCCAACCCGCACCCCGAGGGCAAGGTGCCGCTGCTGGTGCATGACGGTGTCGCCATCCGCGAGACCTCGGCGATCATGGAGCACCTGATGGCCGTGTTCCCGGAAGAGGCAGCCCGCACGGTGCCGCGTCCCGGCACGCCCGAGCATGGCGCCATGCTGGCCTGGATGGCCTGGAGCGGGGCGGTGCTGGAGCCGCTGGTGCTGCTGAAGATCGCGGGATTCCAGCATCCCCTGTTGCGCGACAGCTATCGCGACATGGATGGGGCGCTGGCGCTACTGGAAGAGGCCCTGACAGGGCGCCCTTTCCTGATGGGGGAACGGCTGACCCCCGCAGACATCCTTGCGTCGTCCTCCTTCCCGTTCCTGCCGGGCGGGACGGCGGAGCATTCCGCGATCACCGACTGGCTGGCGCGCTGTCAGGCCGCGCCGAGCGCGCGCGCCGCCGAGGAACTCGACGCGGAAAAGGCGAAGGCCGCAGCCTAAGCGATTGATAAAAAGGGAGAGGTGGCGGGATCCGGACACGGGATCTTTCGCCGCTCGGGGCGAAAGGGGCGGATCGGCGCCGCCCCTTTTACCGCGATCTTTCGGCGACGCGGTGCCCCGGTGGCTGGCCAGCGCCGCCGATGATGTTTCGGGCGAGGTTCGTCTTGCAAGACTCTGTTAGAAAATGGGAAATCTATTCCAGATGCCGGAGGGCCTCTTTGGCGAGGGCAACCGCCTCTTCGGGATCGTCCCGGGCCGGGTCCGGCAGCGACCAATAAGGCATGAAGACCTCTTTGCCGCTCGCGCGCCGATGGCGCCACTGGTCGCAGCCCATCATTTCCAGATACTGGATGAAGGCGCCCTGTCCCTTGATCAGAAGCGCGCCGTCCGAGAGCATCAGGGCGAAGATCTGCCCCCGATGGTAGATCCCGAGGCCGCCGAACATGCGGCGGGTGGACAGCTCTCCAAGCCCGGAGAAGAGGTCGTGAACATAGGCCCGATCCTCCTCCGACAGGGCCATGGGTCAGCCTTCGCGTTCGGCCTGAAGCTCTGCCACATCCTTGAACTTGATCGACTCGCCGCAGCCGCAGGCATCGGTCACGTTCGGGTTCTGGAAGGTGAAACCGGATTCCAGAAGCGAGGTCTTATAGTCGATTTCCGTGCCGAAAAGGAACATCTGCGCCATCGGCGCGATGGCCACGCGGGCGCCATCCTGTTCGACGATTTCGTCATTGTCGTCAGGGGTTTCCACGAAGTCCATCGTATACTCCATGCCCGCGCAGCCGCCCTTCTTCAGGCCGATGCGCAGGGCGCTTGCGCCGTCCCGCTCCATCAGCTTGCGGATCTGCTGCGACGCCTTGGGCGTCATGGTCACGGCCTGCTTGCCGGGAATGCCGAACATGGGAAACCTCTGTTTGCGCTCACTCTCAAGGTAGGTCCAAGCAGGCACGACCTCAAGGGGGCGCCAGTTGTGGCGGCCTGCGGGTCCGGCGCGCGCCCGCGCCGGGACCGTTTACATGAAGCCAAGCTCCAGCCGGGCCTCGTCGGACATCATGTCCATGCCCCGGGGCGGATCCCAGACCAGCTCGACGTCCACGCTTTTGACACCGCCGATGGGGTCGATCGCGTCGACGATCCATCCCGGCATCTCTCCGGCCACCGGGCAGCCCGGGGCGGTGAGGGTCATGATGATCTTCACGTCGGATTCGGGGGTGATGTCGACGGTATAGATCAGCCCGAGGTCGTAGATATTGACCGGGATCTCGGGGTCGTAGACCGACCTGCAGGCCTCCACCACCTGCTCGTACAGGGGATGGTCGGTGCTGGAGGGCGCAATCAGCGGCGCGCCTTCCATCTGCGGGCTCTGTTCGGTCATGGCCGTCCTCTCGGGCTGAAATCCTGACCAATCATATAGGAAAAGAGGCGGGTCGGGTAAAGGGGGCGCTATTCGCTGTCCATGGTCTTGCGCGCCCGCACAGGGGTGGGGCGGACCTTGGCCTCGATGTGCTCGTAGAGCAGGCCGGCGATGTTCTTGTGCGTGGCGGTTTCGATGCCTTCGAGCCCGGGGCTGGAGTTCACTTCCAGCACCTTCGGCCCGGTTTCCGAGCGCAGCAGGTCCACCCCGGCCAGGTTCAGGCGGAAGGCGCGGGCGGCGCGCACGGCGGTCTCGCGTTCTTCCTTGGTGATCCGCGCCACCTGGGCCGAGCCGCCCCGGTGCAGGTTGGACCGGAAATCGCCATCGGCCCCGGTGCGCTTCATGGCGGCCACGACCCTGCCGCCGACCACGAGACAGCGGATGTCCTCTCCGGCGGCTTCCTTGACGAAGTCCTGCACGAGGAAGTTGGCCTTCAGGCCGCGAAAGGCGTCGATGACGGATTCGGCGGCCTTCTTGGTCTCGGCCAGCACGACGCCCTTGCCCTGGGTCGATTCCAGCAGCTTCACGATCAGCGGCGCGGTGCCGACAAGGCGCATCAGCGACTGGGTGTCCTTGGGCGAGGCGGCAAAGGCGGTGTTGGGCATGCCGATCTTGTGGCGTGCCATCATCTGGTGCGCGGCCAGCTTGTCGCGGCTGGAGGTGATGCCGTCCGAGCCATTGACGCAGAAGGTGCCGATGGTCTCGAACTGGCGGATCACGGCGGTGCCGTAAGAGGTAATCGAGGCGCCGATGCGCGGAATCACCACGTCGTAGCGGGGCAGGCGCTTGCCGTCGTAATGCACCTCTGGGGACAGCGCGTTGATCGCCATGTAGCAGCGCGTGGTGTCGATGACCTCGACCGTATGGCCACGCTCTTCGCCCTCTTCGACCAGACGGCGGGTGGAATAGTTGTCCTCGCGCGACAGCACCGCCACCCGCAGGGCGCGGTTCGGCGCGGCATGGCGGACGCGGGCGGTGGAGTAGACGTCGTAGGACAGCTTTGGCTGCTGGAAGCGGTCGGTGGCGACGATGGTGATGTGATCCTTCAGCGCCTCGCGCCCCAGCAGCATCCGCGAATTCATGCCGGACCGGTCGGTCAGCGTCAGTTCGATCCGCCAGCTTTCCTCGCCGACCCGCAGGGTCGAGGCGATGACGTAGCGGCTTTCGGATTCGCCGTTCGACGAGGTGACGGTGCGCCGGTCGACGATCCGGGCCGAGCAGGGAATCACCAGGTCGTCGCGGCCCGGGACCGGATGCACCGTAAAGCGCACCTTGGGGGCCGCGGTACGGGCCGAAGGTTTCGATGTCGAAGGCATGCAGCGCCGAGGTGCGGGCGCCGGTGTCGACCTTGGCGCGCAGCGCGGGCAGGCCTAGGTCGGGCAGGGCGACCCATTCCTCCCAGCCAAAGCGGATCATACCGGCGGTGGGTTCAGAGGTCTCGGACATGCACAAGCTCCTGTCTGTCGGGGCCGAGGGGTAGCAAGAGAGGCCCCCCGCGACAAGGGTGGAACAAGGGCGGCGGCAGCGCGTGGCGGCGGATCAGGCGTGGCGTTCCAGCCAGTCTCGCACCTCGTCGACGCGGGTGCGCGCGACGGGTATCCGGGTGCCGTCCTGCAGCTGCAGGACATGCTTCAACCCGTCCTTTTCCGTGCGGCCCCCGGCCTGTGCCGCAACCCACCACGAGCGATGCGGCTGAAAGCCGTCCTCGGGCGCGGTCTGGGCGACGATATCGCCCAGCCGGGCGCGCTGGGTCAGGCTTTCGCCGTCGAGCGTCACGTGGACGTGGTGTTCGCGCGCCTCGATGTGCCGCAGACGCGACAGCGGCACCGGCGCCGCGCCGATGACGATGTGGCGGTCGGCCTCGCGGGCCTTGGCCTCGATCACCGGGCGGACGAATTTCAGGAACAGGATGCCAAAGACCTCGTACCGTGATGAAATAGAAGATCACCTGCGGGAAAAACTGCGGATGGTCCGTGCCCCCGATCAGGGCGGCCATGATGTGCTCTCCGGCAAAGGTGCCGGGCAGAATCGCGACGGTACCGTGATCAGCGGGGCAGGGGTTTCCCAGAGGCCAAGGCGGCTTTGGGCGGCGGCGATGGCGAACAGGATGCACCAGAATGTCCCGAGGAACAGCGCCAGCATGAGAAGCCAGAGCGCCAGAAGAACGGGTATGGCCACCTGTCCGAGCAGCCCCGGCGCATCGGTCACGACCAGCAGCGCATAGACGCAGAGCAGATAAAGGCGAGAGGCATTGTGCCGGAGCAGGAACAGCAGTTCTCCGGGGCCGAGCGCATATTCCAAGCCACCGATGTCGATGAGTTGAATGGTCCGATCACGAATGCTGCTCAAGGGTGCCTGGACCTCGTGCTACGGGTTCCTGAAAGAACCCAGTCCTGCCAAACATAGCAGACCCTGTTAATAATGACCGGTAATTTGCCCGAAGCGGCCCCTGCGTCATCCTGGGGCCGGGGCGTCACCCCTGCGTACTGACCCTGCGGAAGCGGCGGTCTTGCCAGAGCGGCCAGCCCATCATCTGGCTGACGGTGCCAAACCTCAGCCCGCGTTCTGTCAGCCCGTCCAGCGTCGCGGGCATGGCCTTGACCGTGCCGCTCTGGATGTCGTGGCTGAGGATGATGGCGCCGGGGCGCGAGCCCTTGAGGATGCGGCTGGAGACGACGCTGGCCCCGGGGCGGCGCCAGTCCTGCGGATCGACGGACCACAGGATCGTCGGCAGGTTGCGCGCCTGGTACAGCATCAGGCGCTGGCGGCGGGTAAAGGCGCCGTAGGGCGGGCGGAAGGTCACCGGCGGGCGCCCGGTGATCTTGAAGATCGTATCCGTCGTGCGGTCGATCTCGTCCATGGCGGCTTCGTCGGAGTGGCGCGACAGGTCCGGGTGCGACCACGAATGGTTGCCGATCTCGTGGCCCTCCGCCGCGATGCGGCGGACGATGTCGGGCCATGTCACGCAACGGTTGCCGATCAGGTAGAAGGTGGCGCGCAGCCCGCGCGCCTTGAGGATGTCCAGCAGGACGGGGGTCAGCCGCGGGTGCGGGCCGTCATCGAAGGTCATCGCCACGACCGGCGCGTTGGTGCGCACCGCCATCACGGTGGCGGCGTCGCGCTGCGCCACGTCCGGCGGCAATGTGACGACCGGACGGGCAAGGGCAAGGGTGGGCGTGCACAGCGCGCCCGCCGCCAGGCCGCCGGTCAGCAGCGTCCGTCGTGCAAGTTCAGTCATGGCAGGTCGTCCCGGGGGATTGTTGGCAGTCGCAGACAGTCCGAGAAAACTTCCCGAATGGTGAAAACTCAAGCTTTGCGGGCCGTCAGGGTTCAGCCGCGAGAATGAGCGTTGCAGACGGGACACGGGCCAATTTGCGTGCCGCGAAACTTTCGCTGAATTTCGGTCGGGAAAGCGCTTGACGGGGCCGGGGGCTGCGCATAGAAGGCCTCTCACGCCACGACCGAGGTCGGGCGGCAGCGATGCGGTTGTAGCTCAGTTGGTTAGAGTACCGGCCTGTCACGCCGGGGGTCGCGGGTTCGAGCCCCGTCAACCGCGCCATCGCTGTCCCCTCTTGGTCCCGTGGTTAAAGCGCGGTTGTAGCTCAGTTGGTTAGAGTACCGGCCTGTCACGCCGGGGGTCGCGGGTTCGAGCCCCGTCAACCGCGCCACTTTCCCTCCTCCAGAAGTAAATTTTTTCTGCGTCGCCGGGAACGGTGGCGCTTTGCGCGCGTTTACCCATCAGTCAGGTATTCACGACTGCCGCCGATGCTGCTGCCATGGCATAAAGGCGGTGCGGAACGGAAGGAGGCAATGAAAAGGCGCCACGCGGGCGCCTTGGGACATGTTCGGTAAGGGGATCTCGGAAGGGCAGGTGCCTGCTTCAGGAGCCCCAGGTGCGGACGGGACCGCAATCCATATGGACGAAATTGGAGCCGGAGTACCGGCCAACGCCGCCGGCCTGACAGGCTGCGGCTGCGCGTGCCATCTGGCTGACAGAGCGCGAGGACAGGCGAAGATCGGCGGCCTCGCCACGCAGGTGGCGCGAATTCTTCGCCACACCGGAAGACTTCGACCGAAGCATCGCGTTGGTCCGGGGGCTGCGATAGCCCGAGATCAGCATGTAGGGTTCCGAGCAGTCGAGAAGGTTGTGCGACGCACACATCAGGTCGATTGTCCGCGCGTCGATGTTCTTGACGTCATTGGTCCGCCAGTCGCGCATGAAGAAATTGACCTCTTTGATCGCGTCGGCAAGGTAATGCCCTTCGATCCAGTAGATCATGTCGATCCGCTCGCCCGTGCGACCCGAATACATCCGGATCCGTCGGATATCGCCGGCGCCGCGCAGGAAGCCTGCGGCATTGGCGAAGGTCGGTGCTGCGGTGACGGTGGTCGCGGCGAATGCGCCAAGAAGTGCGCGCCGCGAAATGCTGCCTGAGTTCATGTCTGCCATGTGAGCGCCTGTCCCGTGGTCGCTGGTTACCTGTTCGATTGCGCGCATCGTTGTGCGCCGTCTGCCATCTATCCCCAGATGCCGTGACTCTGTATGGCACGAATCGCCGGACCTAAAAAGGACGTTTTGTAACGCATTCTAGAGATCAAGGGGCAACTGGCGGGTTCCTGCGCATGGGTGCGACACCTGTGACACCTTTGCCGCCCCCGCCGGTTTCGCGAGTCCGGCTTTGAACCTGTCTGATTTGTGAGTAGACAGCGGGAATTGGCGCTCTAATCATTGCCTTAAGGGGCGGAACAGAAAAGACGGGACGGTTTGATGACAGTTATCAGGATCAGGACGGCGCTGCGCACAACGGTCGCGGCCCTGGCTTTCGGCCTCGCCGGGGCCACGGCGGGATTGGCGCAGGACGACGGAATCTCGGTCAAGATCACCGCCTATGCCCAGTGCCGTGGCCGAGACCATCGGCGAGGACGAGGGCGTTGCAGCCTTCTACCGCGCCCGTGGATCTCGAGCCGATCTGGACCGGGTCCTCGGAGGCGGACCGCGCCCGCAGGCTGGCCCTGATCGAGGCCTTTGCGCTGGCCGACGATCATGGTCTTCCGCGCGGGCGCTACGATCCGGACCGCCTGATGGAGCGCCTTGCCGGGGTTTCGGGCGGGCGGGATCGCGGCCTGCTGGAAATCGAACTGACCCGCACCTTCCTGCAATTCGCCCACGACCTGCAATCCGGTGTCCTGGAGCCGGGCAAGGCCTCGTCGCTGATCAAGCGCAAGGCGCCCCGGCGCTCCTCGGAAGAGCTTCTGACCCTGCTGTCGACCCAGCCGCCGGAATCCGTCTTCCGGATGCTCGTGCCCTCCAGCCCCGAATACACGCGTCTGATGCAGGCCAAGCTGCGGCTGGAGCACCGGCTTCAGCATGGCGGCTGGGGGTCTGTCGTCCCGACATCCAGCCTGCGTCCGGGCGAGTCCGGCAATACGGTTGTGGCGCTGCGCAACCGGCTTGTGGCGATGGGCTATCTCCGGCCCTCGCTGAGCGCGACCTACGACGACCGGATCGAAGCCGCGGTCCGCGACTTCCAGTGCCGATCACGGGCTGGAGCCGGACGGCGTTGCCGGCACCAGCACCATGCGCGAGATCAACACCGCCCCCGAAGAGCGGCTGCGGTCGATCATGGTGGCGATGGAGCGCGAGCGCTGGCTGAACCTGCCCGAGGGCAAGGGCCAGCGGCACATCCTGGTGAACCTCGTCGACTATCACGCGCAGATTATCGATGACGACAAGCTGACCTTCGAGACCAGGTCGGTGATCGGCCACCAGTGCCGCCGACCGGCAGACGCCGGAGTTCTCGGACGTCATGGATCACATGGTCATCAACCCGTCGTGGTACGTGCCGCGCTCGATCGTCGTCGGGGAATACCTGCCGCTGCTGCGCTCGAACCCCTATTCGGTCGGGCATATCGATGTGGTCACCGCCTCGGGGCAGGTGGTGAACCGTGCGCATGGCTTCTCGCAGTATTCCGCGCGCAGCTTCCCGTTCAACATGCGCCAGCGACCGGGTCCGAAGAACGCGCTGGGGTCGGTCAAGTTCATGTTCCCGAATCGCTACAACATCTACCTGCACGACACGCCGACACAGCACCTGTTCTCGCAGCCGGTGCGGACCTACAGCCATGGCTGCATCCGCCTCGACGATCCGCATGACTTCGCCTACGCGCTGCTGGCCAAGCAGGTCGACAACCCCGAGAGCTATTTCCACGGTATCCTGAACACCCGGCGCGAAACCCGGGTCAACCTCGGAGCAGCCCGTGCCCGTGCACCTGATCTACCGCACCGCCTTCACGCAGGCGAAGGGGCAGGTGAACTACCGTCCCGACGTCTACAACCGGGACGCGGCGATCTGGCGCGCGCTGGCCAACGAGGGGGTGGTCCTGCGGGCCGGTCAAAGCTAAGCCTCCGCCGGTAAAGCCGACGGAGGTGCCATGACCTACACAATCCAGCAGATCGCCGAGGCGCTTGGCCTGACCGCCGAGGGCAATGGCGCGTTGACCGTGACCGGGGTGGCAGAGCCGCAGTCGGCCCGCGCCGACGAGCTTGCCATGGCGTCCACGCCGAAATACGCCGAGGCGCTGAAGGACGGCGCCGCGCGGGCCGGGTTCCTCTGGGCCGGTGCCGACTGGCGCGCGCTGGGGCTGGAGGCGGCGATCCTGCCGCCGCGCCCGCGGTTTTCCATGTCGGCCCTGACGGCGATGATGGATCGCGGGCCGGGCTATGCCGCGAGCGTGCATCCCTCTGCGGTGATCGACCCGGGCGCCGAACTGGGCGCTGACGTCAGCGTCGGGCCGCTTGCGGTGATCGGGCGCGGCGCCCGCATCGGTGCGGGGTCGGTGATCGGGCCGCAGGTCTTCGTCGGAGAGGATGCAACGCTTGGCGAAGGCGCGCTGCTGCATGCGGGCGTGCGGATCATGGCCCGCGTCCGCATCGGCGCGCGATTCATCGCGCAGCCCGGCGCGGTGATCGGCGGCGACGGCTTTTCCTTCGTCACGCCGGAACTGTCGGGGGTCGAGAAGGCGCGCCAAAGCCTTGGCGAGGAAGGCACCGACAGCGCCCAGTCCTGGGCGCGGATCGCCAGCCTTGGCGCCGTGACGATCGGCGACGACGTCGAGATCGGCGCCAACAGCACCGTCGACCGGGGCACCGTGCGCGATACGATGATCGGCAGCGGCACCAAGCTCGACAACCTCGTGACCGTTGGCCACAACGTGGTGATCGGGCGCGACTGCCTGCTTTGCGGTCAGGTCGGGGTGGCTGGGTCCTCGGTGATCGGGGACAACGTGGTGATGGCCGGTCAGGTCGGAATCAGCGACAATCTGCGCGTCGGCGACCGGGCCATTCTGGGTGGCGCGACGGTGGTGCTGTCGAACGTGCCCGCGGGGCGTGTCATGCTGGGCTATCCGGCCATGAAAATGGAAAGCCATGTCGAGGCCTACAAGGGCCTGCGTCGCCTGCCTCGGCTGTTCCGCGAGGTGGCCGACCTCAAGAAAGCGGTTTCAAAAGCCTCGGGGAATGACTAAATCAGCCTCAAATTCCTTAACAGGCGAGGCGCGCGCATGGATGTCAAAGGCAAGGTGATCGAGATCATCGCCGAACAGGCGATGCTGGAGCCGTCAGACGTCACGATGGAAAGCACGCCCGAGGATCTCGGGATCGATCTCGCTGGGCCTCGTGGAGTCGATCTTTGCCATCGAGGAGAGCTTTGACATCTCGGTGCCCTTCAACGCCAACGATCCCACCGAGTCTGATTTCGACATCTCTTCGGTCGGGCATATCGTGGCCGGGATCGAGAAGCTGATCGCCGAGCAACGCGCGTGAAGCGAGTCGTCATCACCGGCGCGGGCACGATCAATGCTCTTGGGCAGGACGTGCCCGCGACCTATGAGGCCATGAAGGAAGGCCGGTGCGGCATCTCGGAACTGGAATTCCGCGACGTCGAGCGCCTGGCCATCCGCATCGGCGGGCAGGTGAAGGGATTCGAGCCGGATTCCGTCTTCAACCGCCAGCAGCTTGCGCTTTACGACCGCTTCACCCAGTTCACGCTGATCGCGGCGCGGCAGGCGGTGGCGCAGTCGGGGCTGGAGTTCAAGGGCGACCTCTCGACCGGCGCCGGTGTGGTGCTGGGCACCTCGGGCGGCGGGCTGACCACGCAGGACGAGAATTACCGGGCGGTCTACGAAGAGGGCAAGAACCGGGTTCACCCCTTCGTCGTGCCGAAGCTGATGAACAATGCCGCGACCAGCCATGTCAGCATGGAGTTCAACCTGCGCGGCCCGTCCTTCACCGTGGCCACCGCCTGCGCCTCGTCCAATCACGCGATGGGGCAGGCCTTCCAGATGGTGCGGTCCGGCATGTGCACGGCGATGATCACCGGCGGCTCGGAATCGATGCTGTGCTTTGGCGGGATCAAGGCATGGGAAGGCCTGCGTGTCATGTCCAAGGATGCCTGCCGCCCGTTCTCCGCCACCCGCAACGGCATGGTGCAGGGCGAGGGCGCCGGGATCTTCGTCTTCGAGGAATACGAACACGCCCGCGCCCGGGGCGCCACGATCCTCGGCGAGGTGCTGGGCTTTGCCATGACCTCGGATGCCGCCGATATCGTCATGCCCTCGAAGCAGGGCGCGTCGCGGGCCATCGAGCTGGCGCTGAAGGACGGTCGCATCGCAAAAGAGCGGGTGGGCTACGTGAACGCCCATGGCACCGGCACGGCGGCCAACGACAAGACCGAATGCGCGGCTGTGGCGGATGTCTTCGGCACCCATGCGGACGACCTGCTGATCTCTTCGACCAAGTCGATGCATGGCCATTGCATCGGCGGCACCGGGGCGGTGGAGCTTCTGGCCTGCCTCATGGCATTGAACGAGGGCGTGATCGCGCCCACGATCAACTACGAAGAGCCTGACCCGGAATGCGCGCTGGACGTGGTGCCCAATGTGGCGCGCGAGGCGAAGGTCGACGTGGTGCTGTCCAATGCCTTTGCCTTCGGCGGCCTGAACGCGGTGCTGGCGCTCTACCGGGTCTGACCCGGCGGCCTGTCTTTGACCCGCCCGCAGGTGACCTGACGGAGCGCGCAGGCGCGCGCAGGATCTCTCGTCCGGCGGCCTGCGGCCTTGTCCTCGGGTGGGCGTTTGCGGCGCCGGCGCGTTTTGTCTTTGCCCGTGGCGGCGGAGGTGGGGGCGGTGCCTTCGGCGAGGATATTTGGGGACAGAAGAAGCGGGGGCCTGAAGAAGCGGGGCCTAACGCGCCTGCACGGTGGCGCGGATGATGTCCTCGACCCTGGCGAGGCCTTTGGCATTGTCGAATTTCGCCTCTGCGGTGGCGCGGGCGGCGCGGGCCATGGTACCGCGGGCCGGGTCGTCGAGGATCCGCGTGATGGCGGCGGCAAAGCCGGTTTCGTCCCATTCCTCGGTCAGCAGGCCGTTGACGCCGTGTTCCACCGCTTCGGGGATGCCGGCGTGGCGGGTCGAGAGCGTGATGCAGCCGCAGGCCAGCGCCTCCTCGGATGGCGGTGGGCAGGCCCTCGGTATTGCCGTTCCCGGCGGTGACCGAGTGCTGCAGGAAGATTTCCGTGGTTTCAAGGTGTTCGCGGACGCGGTCGTGGGGCAGGGCGCCGGTGAATGTGACCTGACCGGCGATGCCGAGCTCCCGGGCGAGCGCCTTGTTCGGCTCCAGCAGGGGGCCGTCGCCGATGAAGGTCAGATGGGCGTCGCGGCCCTTTGCGGCGCGGGCGAAGGCGCGGAGCGTCACCTCGGGGGCCTTCTTCTCGACCATGCGGCCCACGGCGAGGAAGCTGCCCGGGCGTTTCCAGCCGGGTGTGAAGCGGGTGATGTCGACGCCCGAGGGCACGACATGGGCGTTGGGATGCGTCACGCCATGGGCGGCGAGGTTGTCGAGCAGGAACCGGCTGACCGAGAACATGCCGGCGAGGCGCGGCATCATCAGCCGGTAGGACCGGACCCGCTGCCCCGAGCGCAGCGCGGCGGAGGCATCGGTGCCGCGCCAGTAGGTGAAGACCGGCAGGCCCATCTCGTTGCCGAGCTCTGCCACCACCAGCGCCTGCGTGCCGAACTCGGCAAGGATCGCATCGGCCTTCTGGTCGCGCAGGAACCGGGCGAGCGCCTTGCGGCCCGCGCCGAAGGGCAGCCGCGAGGTGCCGTGCAGGGCCGCGCCGCGCAGGGCGGCGAAGGGCATCGCCAGGCGGTCGGGCAGCGACAGCGGCGCCCGGCGCACGAAGAGCGGCTTGCCCAGCGGGTCCTGACCGTTGTGGCGGCTCGCAGATCACGCAGGTGTTGCCGCCGAACATCTCCGCGATGTGGCGGTTGATGAAGGTTTCGCCGGGCACGAAGTAGTCGGAGGTGGCTATGGCGATCTTCATGCGGGCTCCTGTTGGGGTGCCTGCCGGGTCTAGCGCGGGGGCGGGCGGCTGCCAAGGGCGGCTTGTGCCTGCCCGCCGCTCTGTGCTGCCGGGCGGCCCTTTCGGAGAGGCATGTTTCCGCCGTGGCCCTTTTGCAGCCGCCGAAACGGGCAGGGGCGCCCGCAGGCGCCCCCTTTCGTTGTCCTGGGCCGGATGTCCCGGGCCCGATATCTTGGGCCCGATGTCCTGGGCCGGTCAGTCCATGGCCTTGAAGTTGAACTCGCCGCCTTCCTTGATCCCCGAGAACCAGCGCGCCGTGACGGTCTTGGTCTTGGTGTAGAAGCGGAAGGCGTCGGGGCCGTACTGGTTGAGGTCGCCGAAGGCCGATTTCTTCCAGCCGCCGAAGGTGTGGTAGGACAGCGGCACCGGGATCGGGAAGTTGATGCCGACCATGCCGACATTGACCCGGTGGGCAAAGTCGCGGGCGGTGTCGCCGTCGGCGGTGTAGATCGCCGTACCGTTGCCATAGGGGTTGTCGATCACCAGGTTAAGCGCGTCCTCGTAGCTTTCGGCGCGGACGGTCGACAGGACCGGGCCGAAGATCTCTTCTTTGTAGATATCCATGTCCGGCGTCACGTCGTCGAACAGCGACGGCCCGCAGAAGAAGCCGTTCTCGTAGCCCTGCAGTTCCATCCCGCGACCGTCGATCACCAGCTTGGCACCCTGATCCACGCCCGAGGCAATCAGGCCCTCGATGCGCGCCTTGGCCTGCGCCGTGATGACCGGGCCGTAATCCATCTCCTGGTCCGAGTTGTAGGGGCCGACGCGCAGTTTCTCGACGCGCGGCACCAGCGCCTCGATCAGCTTGTCGCCGGTTTCCTTGCCGACGGGCACCGCGACCGAGATTGCCATGCAGCGTTCGCCGGCGGCCCCGTAGCCCGCGCCCACCAGCGCGTCGGCGGCCTTGTCGATATCGGCGTCGGGCATGATGATCATGTGGTTCTTGGCGCCGCCGAAGCATTGTGCGCGCTTGCCGTTGGCTGCCGCGCGGCCATAGATGTACTGCGCGATCGGCGTAGAGCCGACAAAGCCCACGGCGGCGATGTCCTCGTTGTCGAGGATCGCGTCGACCACTTCCTTGTCGCCGTTCACCACCTGCAGGACGCCGTCGGGCAGGCCCGCCTCCTTGATCAGTTCCGCAAGGCGCAGCGCGGTCGAGGGTACGCGCTCGGAAGGCTTGAGGATCATGGCGTTGCCGCAGGCCAGCGCCGGGGCCATCTTCCACAGCGGGATCATGGCGGGGAAGTTGAAGGGCGTGATGCCCGCAACAACGCCCAGCGGCTGACGCATGGAATAGAGGTCGATGCCCGGGCCGCCATCGTCGGTGAACTCGCCCTTCAGCATGTTCGGCGCACCCATGCAGACCTCGACCACCTCAAGGCCGCGCTGCACGTCGCCCTCGGCGTCGGGCAGGGTCTTGCCGTGTTCGCGGCTGACCAGTTCCGCCAGTTCGTCCATGTGCTCGTTGATGAGCTGGCCGAACTTCATCATCACGCGGGCGCGGCGCTGCGGGTTGGTGGCGCCCCATCCCTTCTGCGCCTCGGCGGCGCGGGCCACGGCGTCGTTCAGCTCGTCGACGGTGGACAGGGGGGTCTTGGCCTGAACCTCGCCGGTCGCGGGGTTGTAGACATCGCTGAAACGGCCAGAGGCCGAGGCCTTGCGGGCGCCGTCGATCCAGTTGGTGAGTTCGGTCATGGGGGTCCTCCTTGGTGGTCGCGCAAACCGTAGCCTTGCAGGAATGCCGGAAAAAGCGGAGAAATGGCAAAGAGGTTTTGCATTTCTGCAAAGGGGGCGACATGGCAGACAGTTGGGACGACCTGCGGATCTTCCTCGCGGTCTCTCGTGGAGAGACCCTGTCGGCAGCGGGCCGGACCCTGCGCATGGACCCGGCGACGGTGGGCCGCCGGGTGGCGCGGCTGGAACAGGACATGGGCCTGCCGCTCTTCGTGAAGTCGCCGCAGGGCTACGCGCTGACAGAGGCGGGGGCGCGGCTGGTGCCCCATGCCGAGGCGGCGGAGCAGGCGCTTTCCCCGGCCTCCGAAGCGGTGCGCGGACGCTCCGAGGGGCTGTCGGGGCAGATCCGCATCGGCGCGCCGGACGGCTGCGCCAATTTCCTGCTGCCGCAGGTCTGCGCAGAGATCGCGGCCCAGAACCCCGACCTCGAGGTGCAGATCCTTGCGCTGCCGCGGGTGGTGAACCTGTCGCGGCGCGAGGCGGACATGGCCATTGCCGTCTCTGCCCCCACCGCCGGGCGGCTGGTGGTGCAGAAGATCACCGATTACCGCCTGCACCTTGCGGCAAGCGAGGCCTATCTGGCCCGCAACGCCCCGTTGCACGGCGTCGGGGATCTGCGGGGGCACCGCATGGTGGGCTATATCCCCGACATGATCTTCGACAAGGAGCTGGATTACCTCGATGCGCTGGGGCTGCGCCGCGTCGCCCTCGCCTCGAACTCTGTCTCGGTGCAGTTCCAGTGGTTGCGGCAGGGGGCCGGGCTGGGCATCGTGCATGATTTCGCCTTGCCCTCGGCGCCGGGGCTGCGCCCGGTGCTGCGCGACGCGGTCAGCCTGAAACGGTCCTTCTACCTTGTCCGGCACGAGGACGACCGGCGGCTCGACCGGATGAACCGCTTTGCCGCCGCCCTGTTGGAGGGGTTGCGCCGCGAACTTTCCCGGCTCGAGGCGGCGGTGGATGCCGCCGCAACCGGCAGCGCGGCGCAGGCCGGTCCCCGGGGTGGTTCAGGGCAGAACGCAGGACTTTCGGCTACTTGACAGGAGGGGGGCGCGGGCAACGCTTGTTCCATGGGCATCGAACGCAAGGAGGTCCCGACATGCAGGTGCAGCAAATCCTGAAGAGCAAGGGTACGGATGGCGTCCATACCGTGAAGCCGGGCACCCTTGTGGCCGATGCGGCGCAGATCCTTGCGGAGAAACGGATCGGGACGGTGGTGATCTCCAGCGACGGCAGCACCGCCGAAGGCATCCTGTCGGAACGCGACATCGTCCGGGTTCTTGCCAAGGTCGGGGCAGGCTGCCTGTCCGACAAGGTCGACGATTACATGACCCGCGAGCTGGTCACCTGCACGCGCGCCGAGCTGGCCGACGCGATCCTCGCCAAGATGACAGAGGGACGGTTTCGCCACATGCCGGTGGTCGAAGACGGCAGGATGATCGGCCTGATCACCCTTGGCGACGTGGTCAAGGCGCGGCTGTCGGAACTGGCGATGGAAAAGGATGCCCTCGAAGGCATGATCATGGGGCACTGAGACCCCGAACCGACCGGCGCAGGGAACCGGGGCTGTCGTTTCCACCTTGCATTGGCGCGCGCAATATAGTTGCGTGCGTTGAAATGCGACCACAGCCTAGGAGGAGCGCCCGACCATGCGCATCGGCCTGTATCCCGGAACCTTCGATCCGATCACGCTTGGGCACCTCGACATCATCCGGCGCGGGGCGTCTCTGGTCGACCGGCTGGTGATCGGCGCCGCGATCAACCGCGACAAGGGCCCGCTGTTCTCTCTCGAAGAGCGTGTCGCCATGATCGAGCGGGAAACCCGCAGGATCGCGGAAGAGACCGGAACAGAGATCCCGGTTCACCCCTTCGAGAACCTGCTGATCGACTGCGCCCGCGACGTGGGGGCCACGATCATCATCCGCGGCCTGCGCGCGGTGGCGGATTTCGAATACGAATACCAGATGGTCGGAATGAACCGCGCGCTGGACGACAGCGTCGAGACGGTCTTCCTGATGGCCGAGGCCCGGCATCAGGCCATCGCCTCCAAGCTGGTGAAAGAGATCTCGCGGCTCGGCGGCGACGTGTCGAAATTCGTCAGCCCCGCCGTGCGCGACGCCCTCGCGGCAAAGAACGGCAAGCCGAAGGGCTGAGGCCCGGGCCCGGCCCGCCATGCCGGGCGGGATGGCGGATGCCTGCGGGCCGCCCGCGCCCATGGCATCGCATCCCTTGGTCGATACGGCGAAGGCGCGCGCGGTCGCCATAGCGGCGGCGGCATCCGGTACACGGGCCCATCCTCGTCCTCGCTGCCCCCGATGCTCCGGCGCCACGGACAGCGCCCCTGCCGCGCAGCACGAGGGCTGCGCCATCAAGGCCGACCCCATCACTGAAGCACTGCCCCCGATCATGGCGCGGCCCGCCCGGGCTTCTTTGGTCCTGGAAATACCTCGGGGGAAGGCCGCAGGCCGGGGGGCAGAGCCCCCAGCCGGTCGACGCGCGAAGCGCGGCGAAACGAAAAGGGGCCCCGCCGCGGCGAAACCCCCTTGGGTCCGTCGGACCGGGATTGTCAGATCAGCTTGCCCATGGCCACGGCGGTATCGCTCATGCGGTTCGAGAAGCCCCACTCGTTGTCGTACCAGGACAGGATGCGGCACATAGTGCCCTCCATCACCTTCGTCTGGTCCATGTGGAAGACCGAGGAATGCGGATCGTGGTTGAAGTCGACCGAGACCAGCTTCTTGTCCGTATAGCCCAGGATGCCCTTCAGCGGTCCCTCCGCCGCTGCGCGAATCGCCTCGTTGATCTCTTCCACCGAGGTTGCCCGCGCGGCGTTGAAGGTCAGGTCCACGACCGAGACATTGGGCGTCGGCACCCGGATCGCCACGCCGTCGAGCCTGCCGTTCAGCTCGGGCAGCACGAGGCCCACCGCCTTGGCCGCGCCGGTCGATGTCGGGATCATCGAGAGGGCCGCCGCCCGGGCGCGGTAGAGATCCTTGTGCATCGTGTCCAGCGTCGGCTGGTCGCCGGTGTAGCTGTGGATCGTGGTCATGAAGCCCTTCTCGATGCCGATGGCGTCGTTCAGGACCTTGGCCACCGGCGACAGGCAGTTCGTCGTGCAGGAGGCGTTCGAGACAATCAGGTCTTCCGCCGTCAGGGTGTCGTGGTTCACGCCGTAGACGATGGTCTTGTCCGCATCCGCGCCGGGCGCCGAGATCAGCACGCGGCTCGACCCGTTTTCCAGATGCGCCTGGCATTTTTCCTTCGAGGTGAAGATGCCGGTGCATTCCATGACCACGTCGACATCCGACCAAGGCAGCTCTGCCGGGTTGCGGATCGCGGTCACGCGGATCGGGCCGCGGCCCACGTCGATGGTGTCCTCGGTATGGGTGACCGCCACCGGAAAGCGACCGTGAACGGAATCATACTGCAGCAGGTGGGCATTGGTCTCGACCGGGCCAAGATCGTTGATGGCGATGACCTCGATGTCGGTGCGACCGGATTCGATGATGGCGCGCAGCACGTTGCGCCCGATCCGGCCGAAACCGTTGATGGCGACTTTGACTGTCATGGAAGGCTCCCTTCTTGCAGGTCAGATGACGTTTGGCGCGCCTTCAGCCTTGCCGAAGTGCGCGCCAAAGACGATCGGAAATTCCGTTATCGCTAACATGCATTCGCAAGCCGCGGAGTCAACCGCGAAACCGGGTCAGCGCCAGAAGGCGAGCCAGTCGATCAGCCAATAAAGCTTGCGGGCGAGGAACAGCAGGTTGGTGCCGTCGAAGAGCAGGAGATCGGCGGCCACGAAGGCGGCAATGGCAAGCCCGAGAGCGATGGCAAGGCTGTTGGTCATGGGCGCGGGTCCGGCAGATGTCCTCTGGCGCCCGTAGTGCCAGAGGGACCCGGTGCTGTCACGCCGCTTGTTCCACGGGGGCAGGGCCCCGGGCGCGGCGGGTCAGCCGCGCAGCCGGTTGGCCGCCGCCACGAAGCACAGGGTGACGACGGTCGAGGCAAGGACGTTCCAGCTGGCCATCGACAGGCCTGCCAGTTCCCAGGCGATGTCGTCGCAGCGCACCATGGGGGCTGCCATGATGTCGTTCAGCAGGGCGTCGACGGATTTCCCCGCGACCGGGCCAGAGGTGCAGGTCGAGGGCCCTTCCCACCAGCCGCGCTCTACCCCGGTGTGATAGATCCCGACCGCCGCGCTGGACCCGGCCCCCAGCGCTGCCAGCCACAGCAGGATGCGCTGCGGCACCAGCAATGCCAGAAGGCCCAGGATCACGGCGGCGACATGGCCGTAGCGCTGCCAGTAGCACAGTTTG
>NZ_JBDNCH010000002.1:0-2500 GCF_039769985.1 Ponticoccus litoralis | reverse complement strand
GGTGAAAGGCCAATCAAACTCGGAGATAGCTGGTTCTCCGCGAAATCTATTTAGGTAGAGCGTCATCCGAATACCCCGGGGGTAGAGCACTGGATGGGTAATGGGGCCCCACAGGCTTACTGATCCTAACCAAACTCCGAATACCCGGGAGTACTAGATGGCAGACACACTGCGGATGCTAACGTCCGTAGTGGAGAGGGAAACAACCCTGACCTACAGCTAAGGCCCCCAATTCATGGCTAAGTGGGAAAGCAGGTGGGACGACCAAAACAACCAGGAGGTTGGCTTAGAAGCAGCCATCCTTTAAAGATAGCGTAACAGCTCACTGGTCTAATCAAGTTGTCCTGCGGCGAAGATGTAACGGGGCTCAAGCCATGAGCCGAAGCTTAGGATGCCGTAAGGCATGGTAGCGGAGCGTAGTGTGACATAGCACTGATCTTTACTATCGCTTAGGTTGGTTGATCGCGGGAAACCGCGCTCAAGTAGCCGCTAGGCGGTAGCGCAAGATCATGTGCTTTCTGTGAAGCCGGGGCGTGAGCCATCCGGTGGAGAGATCACTAGCGAGAATGATGACATGAGTAGCGACAAAGAGTGTGAGAGACACTCTCGCCGAAAGTCCAAGGGTTCCTGCTTAAAGCTAATCTGAGCAGGGTAAGCCGGCCCCTAAGGCGAGGCCGAAAGGCGTAGTCGATGGGAACCAGGTTAATATTCCTGGGCCGTGTGGTGGTGACGGATCGTGGCGACGCATGTACCTTATCGGATTGGTGCATGTTCAAGACGGTCCCCTGGAAATAGCCCCACTGTAAGACCGTACCCCAAACCGACACAGGTGGACTGGTAGAGAATACCAAGGCGCTTGAGAGAACGATGTTGAAGGAACTCGGCAAAATACCTCCGTAAGTTCGCGAGAAGGAGGCCCGGTACAAGAGTGCCGGGGGCACAAACCAGGGGGTGGCGACTGTTTATTAAAAACACAGGGCTCTGCGAAGTCGCAAGACGACGTATAGGGTCTGACGCCTGCCCGGTGCCTGAAGGTTAAAAGGAGGGGTGCAAGCTCTGAATTGAAGCCCAGGTAAACGGCAGCCGTAACTATAACGGTCCTAAGGTAGCGAAATTCCTTGTCGGGTAAGTTCCGACCTGCACGAATGGCGTAACGACTTCCCCGCTGTCTCCAACATCGACTCAGCGAAATTGAATTGCCTGTCAAGATGCAGGCTTCCCGCGGTTAGACGGAAAGACCCCGTGCACCTTCACTACAGCTTCGCACTGGCATCAGGCACAACATGTGCAGGATAGGTGGTAGACTTTGAAACCGTGACGCCAGTCGCGGTGGAGTCATCCTTGAGATACCACCCTTGTTCTGCTTGATGTCTAACCGCGGTCCGTCATCCGGATCCGGGACCCTGCGTGGTGGGTAGTTTGACTGGGGCGGTCGCCTCCTAAAGCGTAACGGAGGCGCGCGAAGGTTGGCTCAGAGCGGTCGGAAATCGCTCGTTGAGTGCAATGGCAGAAGCCAGCCTGACTGCAAGACTGACAAGTCGAGCAGAGACGAAAGTCGGCCATAGTGATCCGGTGGTCCCAAGTGGGAGGGCCATCGCTCAACGGATAAAAGGTACGCCGGGGATAACAGGCTGATACTGCCCAAGAGTCCATATCGACGGCAGTGTTTGGCACCTCGATGTCGGCTCATCTCATCCTGGGGCTGGAGCAGGTCCCAAGGGTACGGCTGTTCGCCGTTTAAAGAGGTACGTGAGCTGGGTTTAGAACGTCGTGAGACAGTTCGGTCCCTATCTGCCGTGGGTGTAGGATACTTGAGAGGAGTTGCCCCTAGTACGAGAGGACCGGGGTGAACGTTCCACTGGTGGACCAGTTGTCGTGCCAACGGCAGTGCTGGGTAGCTATGAACGGACAGGATAACCGCTGAAGGCATCTAAGCGGGAAGCCCCCTCAAAACAAGGTATCCCTGAGGACCGTGGAAGACCACCACGTCGATAGGCCGGAGATGTAAGTGCAGCAATGCATTCAGTTGACCGGTACTAATGGTCCGATAGGCTTGATTTGATCCAGTAACAGCAAGGTTGGATACGCCTCCGCGCTCAAGTAGCAAAGCGGTAGCGCATCAAACCTGTTACGGAAAACAAGCATACACAGAACGTGTACATGACCTGGACGACGATGTTGATTGTGCTGCGTATCAGCGCCCAGCTTGCTAGGGTGCGGGTTCTCGGGCCGTCTTGCTGTGCAAGATACCCTGTCACCCGCTCACCAAACCAAGCAAAAGCAAAATGCGCAGCATTTTGGTTTTTCCTTGGTTTGGTGGTCATAGCGAGAGCAAAACACCCGGATCCATTCCGAACCCGGTAGTTAAGTGCCTCCGCGCCGATGGTACTGCGTCTCAAGACGTGGGAGAGTAGGTCGCCGCCAAACCTAGTAAAAACCAAAACTCTCTATACAAAAAACACCAGAACGCCCCGACTGATCCCTTCAGCCGGGGCGTTCT
>NZ_JBDNCH010000001.1:0-173157 GCF_039769985.1 Ponticoccus litoralis | reverse complement strand
AAGGGCCCTTACAGCCCCGGATACACCGGGAAGCGCTGGCACAGGGCCGCGACCTCACCCTTCACCTTGGCCTCGACCGCGGCATTGCCTTCGGCGCCATTGGCCTTCAGCCCGTCCACGACCTCGACGATCCAGTCGGCGATCTGGCGGAACTCGGCCTCGCCGAAGCCGCGTGTCGTCCCGGCGGGAGAACCCGTGCGGATACCGGAAGTCACCGTCGGCTTCTCTGGGTCGAAGGGCACACCGTTCTTGTTACAGGTGATATGCGCGCGGCCCAGAGCCTTCTCGGTCTCGTTGCCCTTCACGCCCTTGGGCCGCAGGTCCACCAGCACCACATGGGTGTCGGTGCCATGGGTCACTGTGTCCAGCCCGCCCTTGATCAGCTGGTCCGACAGCGCCTGAGCGTTGCGGATCACGTTCTGCTGGTAGGTCTTGAACGAAGGATCCAGCGCCTCGCCGAAGGCCACGGCCTTGGCCGCGATCACATGCATCAGCGGGCCGCCCTGGATGCCGGGGAAGATCGCCGAGTTGATCTTCTTGGCGATCTCTTCATCGTTTGTCAGGATCATGCCGCCACGCGGACCGCGCAGGGTCTTGTGAGTCGTGGTGGTCGCCACATGCGCATGCGGGAAGGGCGAGGGGTGCTCGCCCGCCGCCACCAGACCGGCGAAATGCGCCATGTCGACATGCAGGTAGGCGCCGACGCTGTCGGCGATCTCGCGCATGCGGGCAAAGTCGATCTGGCGCGGGATGGCAGAGCCGCCGGCCACGATCAGCTTGGGCTGGTGTTCTTTTGCCAGCTCGGCGACCTGGTCGTAATCCAGCAGGTTGTCCTGCTTGCGCACGCCGTATTGCACGGCGTTGAACCACTTGCCGGACTGGTTCGGCCTGGCGCCGTGGGTCAGGTGGCCACCGGCGTCGAGGCTCATGCCGAGGATGGTGTCGCCGGGCTTGATCAGCGCCTGGAACACCCCCTGGTTGGCCTGGAGCCCGAGTTCGGCTGCACGTTGGCAAACTCGCAGCCGAACAGCGCCTTGGCACGGTCGATGGCGAGGTTCTCGGCCACATCGACGAAGTCGCAACCGCCGTAGTAGCGGCGGCCCGGGTAGCCTTCGGCATATTTGTTGGTCATGACCGAGCCCTGCGCCTGCAGAACCGCCCGGCTGACGATGTTCTCGGAGGCGATCAGCTCGATCTCGTCGCGCTGGCGGCCAAGCTCGCCGGTGATCGCGGCAAAGAGTTCGGGGTCACGGTCGGACAGCGAGTCCGAGAAGAACCCGTCCTGGGTAAAGGTGACGTTCATGACTTTCCTCCTGTTCCTCCTAGCCGGTCCATCCAAGACCGGCCGAAATGCAGTTCATGGTCTGCATCAACTGTATGCGATGGCGGTTGCCGTCCTCGGCCCGCACCCGCTGCAACAGGCGGACCTGCGCTTCGTGGGCCGACCGCAGGGCGGAGTCGTGCTGCGCGATCCGCGCGGCAGCGTTGCGGAACCGGCTGCCCAGGGGCGTGCCGGTAAGGCTTTCGATGGCCTCGACCGAGCGCCTGTGCTCGGCCCGGATCAGGCCGAAGACCGCTTCGGCCGCGGCCCGGTCTTCCACCAGTCCGGCATAAAGCTCTGCCACGTCCAGCCGGACCAGCATCAGCGATTTCTCGACCTCGTCGACACAAAGCCGGAAGAGCGGCAGGTCCTGCATCACCCGGGACAGGGCACCCTCGCCCTCGGGCCCCCGGATCGCGCGGAAATCCTGCAGCGCCTGCCCGAAGCCGTACCAGCTGCTGATCATCTGGCGGTTCTGGGTCCATGCAAAGACCCGGGGGATCGCGCGCAGATCGGAGAGTGACGCGGCGCCGAAGCGGCGGGCCGGGCGCGACCCGATCTTCAGCAGGGCCAGTTCGTTGACCGGGCTGGCCTCGTTGAAATAGCTCAGGAAGCCCGGATGACGCAGCAGCGTCTGGTAGGTGGTCTGGCTGAGGCTGGACAGCGTCTCCATCACGTCGTCGGCCTCGGGGTCGACGGTTTCGAAGGCCGGGCCGGTGCTGTGGCGCAGCACGGAAGAGGCCAGCAGTTCCAGCTGCGCCGCCGCGGTGCCGGTGTTGGCGTATTTCGCGGTCACCACCTCGCCCTGTTCGGTCAGGCGCAGGGTTCCGGTCAGCGTGCCGCGCGGCTGCGCGGCGATGGCGCGAGCGGTGGGCGCCCCGCCCCGGCTGACCGAACCGCCGCGACCGTGGAAGAACACCGGGCGCGCCCCGAAGGCGGCGATGGCGCGGGTGATCGCGCGCTGCGCCCGATCCAGAGACCAGCTGGAACAGAGGAAGCCGCCGTCCTTGTTGCTGTCGGAATAGCCCAGCATGATTTCCAGCCGCCCGGTGCGGTCCTTCATGCTCCGTGCGGCCAGCGGGATCGACAGGACGTCGCGCAGGATCGCCGGGGCCGCGCGCAGGTCCTCGATGGTCTCGAAGAGCGGCACCACCTTCAGCGACAGGCGTTCGGCGCCGAACCCGGCATAACGGGCCAGCAGCAGTACGGCCAGCAGGTCGTCCGCCGAGCGGGTCATCGACAGGATGAACGGGCCGATGGCCTCGGGGTCCGGGCCATCGTGCACCTCGCGGATGAGATGCAGCAGCGCCATCAGTTCCGCCGCCTCGTCGCCCAGCTTGCCTCGGTCGAGCGCCTTCAGGCCCGCCTGTCCCACCTCGCGCCGAAGCCGTGCGGACCAGTCCGCCGACAGCGGTTCCGGCGCGGCATCGAGGGCGTTCCAGACCGCTTCAAGCGTGCGTGTCACCACGTCCGAGTTCTGGCGGATATCCAGCGTATGGGCGCGGAAGCCGAAGGTGGCCGCCTGCCAGCGCAGCGGGCGGACCAGCTGCCGCGCCATCTGCACGGCGCCCACGGACTCCAGCGCCGCCTCGACGCTGCGCAGGTCGGCAAGGAAGGCCGAGACGTCGCGGTAATCCCCGGCGGCAAGGCATTGCCGTATGGCCGTGGCCGCCTGCCGGAAGATCTCGTTGGGATTGCGCGCGGCACAGCGATCCGGGTCGGTGCTGCGGGTTTCGACGATCCCGGCCAGCGCGTCGCGATGCGCGCGCGGGACCGCGACGATCTTCTCGGAAATGCTCAGGCGCGGGATCACCCGGTCGAGGGCCTGAAGGTACTTCTCGACGATCATCTCGTGCGAGCGGTCCAGCGCCATGCGCGTCACCCCGGCGGTGACATTGGGATTGCCGTCCCGATCGCCGCCGATCCAGGAATGGAACCGGATACAGCAATGATCGCGCGTGGGCGGGCCAAGCACCTCTGTCACCGCGTCGTGGTAGCGTTCGAACAGGCGCGGAATCGCGTCGAACAGGCTGGTGCGGTAGAATTGCAGGCCCCAGTCGACCTCGGATTCAAGGCTGGGGCGCTCCATCCGCAGCTCACCCGTCAGCCACAGAAGGTCGATTTCCATCTCGAGCGTCTCTTCCAGACGCTCGATTTCGCGCGGGGACCAGCGCATCGTCTCGAACAGCACGAGGGTGCGGTAGATCCGGCGGTGGATCTCCATGACAGAGACACGCTTGGCCTCGGTCGGGTGGGCGGTGATCGTCGGGCCGACCGACAACCTGCCCTCGGCCAGCAGCGAGACCATCGTGGCGCGCTGGTCCTCGGGGCAGTCGGTCAGCGCGCGCAGAAAGCCGTCCTCGCCCGGCGCGCCCTCTTGTTCGGACAGGCGGCTGGTGCGGATCGCGAGGTTTTCCTCCATGATCTGCTGCAGGTGAAACCAGATGGTGCTGGCCTGCAGGTGATCGGAGTAGCGCGCCTCGTCCCAACCGGCCTCGCCACCCGACAGCGATTGCGCCACCTGCGGCGCGCGGCGGTGGAGAACCTTCAGCCAGGCCCCACGCAGGCGGCGATACACATCCTGGGCGTAGGTGTCCGGGGACTCCTGCCCCTTGGGTTCTGCCACCGCCCGCATCATGCCACCCGGTCGCCGGGTTCGCGGCCCTCGAAGAAGTCCACGAGGTTGTCGACCACCCGCCGCCCCATGGCGGTGCGGGTTTCCTCGGTGGCACTGCCCAGATGCGGCAGCATGACGAGGTTGTCGCAGTCCAGCAGGACCGGCGCGATCCGGGGCTCGCCGTCGAAGACATCCAGCGCAGCGCCGCCGATGCAATCGAACATCAGGGCCTGCGCAAGCGCCTGCTCGTCGATCACCTCGCCCCGGGCGGTGTTGATCAGGAAGGCACCACGCTTCATCAGGTCCAGACGGCGCGCGTTGATCAGGTGCCGGTTGGCCGCCCCGCCGGGACAGTGCAGCGAGACGAAATCGCATTGCGGCAGCAGCTCGTCGATGCTGTCGACCTGCTCCGCGTCGAAACGGTCGAGCACCTCCTGCGCGATCTTCGAGCGGTTCTGCACGACGATCTTCATGCCAAAGCCGAAATGCGCGCGCCGCGCCATGGCCCGACCGATGCGGCCAAAGCCCACGATGCCCAGCACCTTGCCGGTGACCTTGGCGCCGACCAGATGTGTCGGACGCCAGCCGGTCCATGCCCCGGCGCGCAGCTCGCGCTCGCCTTCGCCGGCGCGGCGGGCGACCATCAGCATCAGCGTCATGGCAAGGTCGGCGGTGCATTCCGACAGCACGTCGGGCGTGTTGGTCACCGCGATCCCCAGCCGCTTTGCCGCATCGGTGTCGATGTGGCTGAAGCCGACGCCGTAATTGGCCAGCAGCCGGGTGCGGGCCTGCGGCACATTCAGAGCGTCCGGGCCAAGCCCGTCGGTGACCGTCGGCAGGATGGCGTCGAAGTGGCCCAGGGCGTCGCGGAAATCCGCGGCGCTCATGGCCTTGTCCTCGATATTGAAGACGGTGTCGAAGCGTTCGGCCAGCTCGGTCTCGACCGATTGTGGCCAGCGGCGCGTGACAAGCACGCGCGGCCGATTGTTTCGGACGGACATGGTGTTCATCACGCCGCCTCTTTCTGCATGACCTTGGCAATGGTGTCACCGATCACCGCCGGGTTCGGGGCGACGATGACTCCGGCGGCGGTCAGGATCTCGACCTTCTCGCTGGCGCTTTCGCCGAAGGCCGAGATGATCGCGCCCGCGTGGCCCATGGTGCGGCCCTTGGGGGCGGTCAGGCCCGCGACATAGGCGATCACCGGCTTGGTCACATGGTCGCGGATATAGGCCGCGGCCTCGGCTTCCTGCGGTCCGCCGATCTCGCCGATCATGCAGATGACATGGGTCTCGTCATCGGCCTCGAAGCGTTCGAGGATGTCCTTGAACGAAGAACCGTTGATCGGGTCGCCACCGATGCCGACCGAGGTCGAGATACCGATGCCATGCTCTTTCAGCTGGGCCGCGGCCTCGTAGCCCAGCGTACCCGAGCGACCGATGATGCCCACGTGACCCGGCAGGTAGATGTGGCCCGGCATGATGCCCAGAAGCGCCTTGCCCGGGCTGATCGTGCCCGCGCAGTTCGGGCCGGTCAGCACCATGCGGCTTTCCTTGGGGTAGCGGTACATGTAGCGCTTCACCCGGATCATGTCCTGCGCGGGAATGCCGTCGGTGATGCAGACGCAGTACTTGATGCCCCCGTCGGCGGCTTCCATGATGCTGTCCGCCGCGAAGGGGGGCGGCACGAAGACGAGGCTTGCAACCGCGCCGGTGGCGGCAACCGCCTCTTCGACGGTGTCGAAGACCGGAACGCCCTCGACCACCTGCCCGCCCTTGCCGGGCACCACGCCGCCGACGACATTGGTGCCATAGGCGATCATGTCCGCAGTGTGGAACCGGGCCATCTTGCCGGTGATCCCCTGAACGATGACGGGGGTGTCTCTGTCGATGAAGATGCTCATTGCACGGCCCTCATTCTGGAGTTCTGGGTCAGGTCGTTCTGCCAGGCGCCAACGGCGCGCTCGGCGGCTTCCATCAGGGTGGTCGCGCGGATGATCGGCAGACCGGACTTGGCGAGGATCTTCTGACCCTCCTCGACGTTGGTGCCCGCAAGGCGGACCACGACGGGCACCTCGACCTGCACCTCTTTCAGCGCCTGCACGACCCCTTCAGCGACCCAGTCGCAGCGGTTGATACCCGCGAAGATATTGACCAGCACCGCCTGCACGTTGCTGTCGGACATCACCAGCCGGAAGGCCTTGGCGACCCGTTCCGGCGTGGCGCCGCCACCGATGTCGAGGAAGTTGGCGGGTTCGCCCCCGGCCAGCTTGATGGTGTCCATCGTGGCCATGGCCAGACCGGCGCCGTTCACGATGCAGCCGATGTTGCCGTCGAGCCCGACATAGGACAGGCCCCGGTCGGCGGCGCGGCTTTCGCGCGGATCTTCCTGGCTCTTGTCGCGCAGCTCGCTGATCTGCGGATGGCGGAACAGCGCGTTGTCGTCGAAGGTCATCTTCGCATCCAGCGCGAGGATCCGGTTGTCCCCGGTCACCACCAGCGGGTTGATCTCGACCATGGTCGCGTCGTGCTCGCGGAAGGCGCGGTAGCAGCCCTGAAGCGTGCGCACCATCGCCGCCGTCATGCCCGGTTCGATCCCCAGCTTGAAGGCGATCTGGCGGCACTGGAAGTCCTGCAGGCCGACCGCCGGTTCGACGGTGGCGCGCACGATGCTGTCGGGCTTCTCGGCAGAGATCTCCTCGATCTCCATCCCGCCTTCGGCGGAGGCCACGATCATCACCCGCTGCGATGTCCGGTCCAGCACGAAGCCCAGGTAGACCTCGCGGTCGATCGGCACGGCGCCCTCGACGTAGACGCGGTAGATGCCCTTACCCTCGGGTCCGGTCTGATGGGTCACCAGCTTGCGGTCGAAAAGCTCTTCGCAGGTGGCCTCGGATCTCGGCGTCGCTGTCGCAGACCTTCACGCCGCCGGCCTTGCCACGGCCACCCGCGTGGACCTGCGCCTTGACGACCCAGCGGTCGCCGCCCAGTTCGCGGGCGCGGTAAGCGGCCTGCTCCGGGCTGTAGGCCAGCGCCCCCGGCGGGATCTCGACACCGAAACTGGCGAGGATTTCCTTCGCCTGATACTCATGGATATCCATGCTCTTTCCTCCTCCGAAAGATTGGATCGTGTTGGAATTACTCTGCCGCGATGGCCTGGTCGTAGGCGGCGTTCAGCGCCTCTTCGACGCGGGCGCCGTCAACGGTGCCGCCCATGGCGCGGATCGCATCCGCGAAACGGTGGACGATATCGGTGATGGCGGCGCGGGTCAGCAGGTTGAGGATGCCGATCCGGATCTGCACCGGCGCCGACAGCGTCGGCCAGATGCCGAAGTTCTGCGCCCGGCAGGATTGCACCAGCTCCATCTCGCGGCCCGCCAGCTCTGACGGCAGGTTCAGAACCACCAGCGACGTCATGTTCGAGGTCACCTCGCAGCCCATGGCCCGCACCGCGCGGCGCAGCGCCGCCTCGTGGAAGGCGTATTCCTTGGCGCGCGCCGGGATGCCCTGTTGCAGGGTGATGCGCAGCGCCTCGTGGAAGGCAGAGACCGCATAGGCGGAATGGGTCCGGTGATAGGTGCCCTTCTCGACGTCCTTGCCGTCGATGATGCCCCAGTGACGGGCCTCCATGATCGGGTGATGCACGAAGGTGCGGGTGCCGGTCTTCTTCAGCGTCTCGATGTAGCGGTCGGTGAAGGACACCGGCGCATAGGTCAGCGGCAGGCAGCAGATGCCTTTCTGCGGGCAGGAGGCCCAGCCGTGCACGCCGGGGAAATCGTCGATGCGGAAATCTTCGACCCCCAGCGACGAAACCGCGTCAACCAGGCCCATGACGTCGTGGCGCTCGCAGGCCTCGCTGAAGCCGCGGATGTCGTTGATGCGGCCCGATCCGGTTTCCCAATGCGCCATGCAGGCCCACTTCGGCTTGTGCCGGGCCAGCGCCTCTTCGACCATGCCGCCGGTGACCGAGACGCCGTGCGGCACGTCGACCACGACAACAGAGGCCGGTTTCGGGTCCAGCGGGTTCAGCGCCAGTTCCGCGGCGGTGGCGGCCTTCATGCGGACGGTCAGCCCGTCGATGCCCGAGAAGGTGCCGTTGTTGAAGACGACAACCTTGTCGCCGGGCATGATGGCGCTGAACATCACGTCCAGGCCGCTCCAGCCGGTGCCGGCGACGCCGAAGGTGTGGATGTTCTCGGTGCCCCAGACCTGGCGCAGCATCAGCTTGCATTCAACCATGCCGCGCAGAACGTCGCCGTGCATGTGGTCGGCGATACCGGCGCCCGAGAAAGCCGCCAGAACGCGGGCATCGGTATTGCCCGGGCCGGGGCCCGCCGCGATGGTTTCCGGGATCTCAAGCTTGGGGAAAAGTTGCGCTACGGTCATGACACCTCCCAGTGTTTACCTCAGTGAGAATTTTGTTTCCTCTGGGTTATATAATTTGTTGAAAGTTAAAAAAACGTCCCTTAATCCTGCTTTTGGGCATCCAAAATGGTGGGGAAGTTCCTACCCATTTGGGCAAGTATTCCGTTGTATGCCGTTCCAGACACCCCCCAAATGGGTGGTTTCTTCCGATTAACGCTTTAACTTCAAAGGGGTGACATGAAGGCGGATCTGATAGACATCATGCTGGGGGACGGAAATCCCCTCGTGCTTTCGGCCATGTCCGAAGTCTTCGAGCGCGATCCCCGATTCTCGCTGGTCGCCACCAGCGCCACCGCCGAGGGTTTTCTGGGGATGATCATGCGGGTGCCAGTGCGCGTCTGCGTGCTGGACTGGAACATCCCGGCGCTGGGGGCGGAAAAGCTGATCGAGGTGCTGCGCGCGCAGGACAGGGCGCCGCGAGATCGTCGCCTACGGACATGACGCCGACCCGGCAAGCCCGCGCAGGGCCATGGCCTCGGGGGCCGCGGCCTTCGTGTCGCGGGCGGCGCCGATCGACGCGCTGGTCCAGACCTGCGTGGATGTGGCGGCGGGCAAGATGGTCTTTCCCTATCTCGACATTCGCGAGCTGAAGACCGATCCGATCGCCACGCTGTCGCGCAAGGAACGCGCGATCCTCGACGCCCTCGCCGAGGGGCTCACCAACAAGCAGCTGGCCGAGCGGCTGGACATTTCGACCAACACGGTCAAGTTTCACCTGTCCAACGTCTTCGACAAGCTGTCGGTGAAAAACCGCGCTCAGGCGATTGCCCATTACTACGCATCGCAGGCCAAGGGGGGCGGGTAAGCCCCCTCCCGGTGTGCACTCGTATGCAAAAAAATTTCTTGACGGGAATAAAAATATAAAGAATGCCATTAGGGGTCCACACGCAATATCCTTTCAGAGAGGTCCCCGACCATGTCCTTCCACGCCATCGACCAAGCCCCGGCCCGTCTTAACCGATCCGAGTTGGCAGTGCCCGGTTCGCAGCCGCAAATGTTTGAAAAGGCAGCGCAATCCGACGTAGACGTGATCTTCCTCGACCTCGAGGACGCGGTCGCTCCGGACGAAAAGGAACAGGCGCGCCGGAACATCATCAAGGCCCTGAACGAGATCGACTGGGGCACCAAGACCATGTCGATCCGCATCAACGGGCTCGACACGCATTACATGTATCGCGATGTGGTCGACGTGGTCGAACAGGCCGGTGACCGGCTTGACCTGATCATGATTCCCAAGGTCGGGACCGCCGCCGACGTCTATGCCGTCGACATGATGGTGACCCAGATCGAAGACGCCAAGGGCATGAAAAAGCGAATCGGTTTCGAGCACATCATCGAGACCGCGCTTGGCATGCAGAACGTTTCCGAGATCGCCGCCGCCTCCAAGCGCAACGAAAGCCTGCACTTCGGTGTCGCCGATTACGCTGCCTCGACCCGCGCGCGCACGACGATCATCGGCGGCGTGAACCCCGATTACTCGGTCCTGACGGACCCGGATGTGAACAGCACGCGCGAAACCCATTGGGGCGACATGTGGCACTATGCGCTGGCCCGCATGGTGGTCGCCGCGCGCGCCAACGGGCTGCGCCCGATCGACGGCCCCTTCGGTGATTTCCGTGACCCCGACGGCTACCGCGCCGCCGCCAAGCGAGCCGCCGTTCTGGGCTGCGAGGGCAAATGGGCCATCCACCCCAGCCAGGTCGCGCTGGCCAACGAGGTCATGTCGCCCTCTGACGCCGAGGTCGAAAAGGCCGGTCGCATCCTGACCGCCATGGCCGAGGCCGAAGCCGCCGGCAAGGGCGCCGTCTCGCTGGACGGGCGGCTGATCGACTACGCCTCGATCCGCCAGGCCGAAGTTCTGGTCGAAAAGGCGCGCCAGATTGCCGCCGGATAAGATTTCCGACTTCAGACAGGACGCGGCCCGGGCTTTCCGGGCCGCGACACGACGCGCCGACCCGGCGCTGGCCATGCGCGATTGCCTCGACTCCTCCCCCTCCCCAAGGCCGCGCATGGCCACCGAACCATCGTGCTTGCCGTCGGTAAGGCGGCCCCCGCCATGGTGCGGGCGGTCCTGCCCCGCATCGACGGCCCGCGCCTGTCGATCTGCGTAACCCACCGCGAAAACACGGAAAAAACACCGGGCTCCGAGATTTTTCGCGCCGGGCACCCGGTGCCCGACAGTGTCGGGGCCGCCGGCGCGCATCGCATGCAGGAGGTGCTGGCCAGCACCGAACCCGGTGACCGGGTGATCGCCCTGATCTCGGGCGGCGGCTCTGCCCTGCTGCCCGCGCCGCCGCCGGGGGTCACGCTGGACGACAAGCAGGCGCTGAACCGGCTGCTGCTGGCCAGCGGGCTGGATATCGTCGCCATGAACCTGATCCGGCAACAGGTGTCAGAGCTGAAAGGCGGCGGCATGGCCCGCCTTGCCGCGCCTGCGCAGGTGACCGGTTACATCCTGTCGGACGTGATCGGCGACGACCTGCGGGCCATTGCCAGCGGCCCAACCGCCGCGCCCATCGGAACCGCCGAAGAGGCAAGGCAGCTCCTGCATGATGCCGGTCTCTTCGAGCGTCTGCCCGAAAGCATCCAGCGCCATCTGCGCCGCGCGGCCCGGGTGCCTTTCCCGGGCGATACCGTCAACCACCTGATCGGCGGCAACCGCGAAAGCGTTCTGGCGGCGGCAGAAAGCCTGCGCCACGACTACGACGCCCACGCCATCGAGACCCCGCTGACCGGCGATGTCGGAGAGGCGGCGGTCTCGATCTTTCGCACGCTGCGGGACAGTGCTGCGGGCGACCGGCCCCGTGCGATCCTCTGGGGCGGTGAAACCACCGTGCGGGTGCGCGGGCGCGGTCTGGGCGGGCGCAACCAGGAACTGGCGCTGAGGCTGGCCGCGCTTGCCGATGCCCAGCCGGTCGCCGCGCCCTGGACCTTCCTGTCCGGCGGCACCGACGGACGCGACGGCCCCACCGACGCGGCGGGCGCCATCGTGGACCAGGAGACGCTGAACCGCATCCGCGCGCGCGGTCAGCCGCCTGAACGTTACCTGGACAACAACGACAGTAATGCGGCGCTGCGCCTGTCGGACGATCTCCTGATCACCGGCGCCACCGGCACCAATGTTGCAGATGTGCAAGTTTTGCTGATTGGCCGGGGCCCCTAGCCCGGTCAAGTCGCGCCATCCCCGGGTCGCTTCAGCGCCCGGGGGTGTGCACCTGATCCTCATCTTTCCAACTATCTTGCAGTGACTTGAGCGCATCTCTTCAGGGATCGCGGCAACTCTGTCGTGCCACGGCGATGAGGGGGCGGGCGGTCTCACACAGAAGGTCGGCCCATCCTGAGGTGATCGTCATAGGACAAGGATGGGAAACACTCTCCCCTCGCCCAGCCGGCTGGAATACGGCATTCGTACTCGGCTAACCCTGCGCCGATCTGCGTCCACGAAAAAACCCGGCGGTGCAACGAATGCACCACCGGGCTCAGTTTGGACAGGGTAACGAATGGGCGGGGCGGGCGTCCCTCGTTGCCGAGGGGCGCCCGCGACGCCGCGGGTCAGGACCGCGGACGTTCCTTCTTGGGGTCGTAGGCGGCCAGATCCGCGCGGATCGTGGCGGGCAGACGCTTCTGATGACCGTCTAGCTTGCCGATCTCCAGCTTCGTGCCCGGCGCGGAATGCGCCACGTCCACCCGCGCCATGGCAATGTTCCGGCCCAGCAGCGGCGAGCGCATCGACGAGGTGATCTCTCCGATCTGCGCCCGCCCGATGTGCACGCAATCGCCATGCGACACCGCGACGTTGCTGTCGATGTCCAGCCCGACCAGCTTGCGCGCCGGGGTGTCCTTGCGGCGGATCAGCGCGTCGCGCCCGATGAAATCGTCCGGCTTGGACTTGAGCGGCACGGTAAAGCCGATGCCCGCCTCGAAGGGGTCGGTCTGGTCCGAGAAATCATAGCCCGCAAAGATCAGCCCGGCCTCGATCCGCACCATGTCCAGGGCCTCGAAGCCCAGCGGGGTGATGCCATGCGGCTGACCGGCCTCCCAGACCGCGTCGAAGACCTCTCCGGCGTGTTTGGGGTGGCAGAAGATCTCGTAGCCCAGTTCGCCGGTGTAGCCGGTGCGGCTGATCACCACCGGAACGCCCTGTTCGTTGTTCAGGCGCGCGGGCGTGAAGCGGAACCAGTCGAGATCGTCGAAGTTCGGCTGGTGCGGCGCGGTCCAGATGATCTTGCGCAGCAGGTCGCGGCTTTCCGGGCCCTGCACCGCGATATTGTGCTGCATGTCCGTAGAGGACCGGATCAGCACCTTCAGACCCAGCTCGTCGGCCTTTTCGCGGATCCACTCGCCGCCGTAGTCGGAGCCGCCGATCCAGCGGAAGTTGTCCTTGCCCAGCCGGAAGACGGTGCCGTCGTCCACCATGCCGCCGTGCGGATAGCACATCGCGGTATAGACCACGCCGCCGACCGGCAGGGTCTTCATGTTGCGGGTGAAGACGTATTGGCACAGCGCCTCGCTGTCGGGTCCGGTGATCTCGAACTTGCGCAGCGGGCTGAGGTCGGTCACGACAACCTTCTGGCGGCAGGCGTGATACTCCGCGATCGGGCCGGCGGTCGCCATGCAATTGGCAAGCCAGTAGCCGTTGTATTCGATGAAGTTGTCGGTGAACCGGTCGAACCGGTCGTGAAAGGCGGTCTGTTTCGTCATCTTCGCTTCCGCATCTGGGGTGGGCCGGTACGCCACGGCGCGTTGAAAGGTTTCCTTGCCGCTGTAGGTGCGGACATGGATGTCAGTCGGATTCCAGCCGTTTGCAGCCGAGGTGTCGTCCGGGCAGGCAGAGCTGACGCAGACAAGGTCGGTCAGCGCCCGCAGCAGCACGTAGTCCCCGGGCCGCGACCATGGCTCGTCCGAGTACATGACGCCGTGCTCGTCGAGGCCGGTGTTGAAGAAGAAGTTGATCGCCATCCAGCCCTTGCGTCCGGTCACCCCATGCGGCGCAAGCACCGCGTTGAAGTTGTCGGAGCAGTTGACGTGGCCGGGATAGCCGATGTCGTCGTAATACTTGGCCGAGCAGGCCAGCGCGAAGGCATCGTGCCGCCCGCAGGTGTCCTCGATGACCTCGACCAGCGGCAGCATGTCCTGATCGTAGTATTTCGCATGCAGACCCGGCATCGGGTAGGCGTGTTCCATCAGCGTCCGGGTCGTGGTCACATCCAGCGCGTGCTCGATGCCCTTGTCCAGTTTGCGCGCGGAAAAGCACTGGAAATCCGTACATTGCTTGCCGTTCACGTCAAGGATCTGGATATAGTCCCCGGCCTTGACGAAATAGGCCTCGGCGGTCGCCGAATGCACGCGGACGTCGGCCACAGGATCGGCCAGCGGGTCGGGCAGTTCGAACGTCTTGACGGTTTTCAGGGTGGCGCGGCGAATGTAGACGGTCAGCGGTGTGGCCGTGTCCTGCGCCTCGAAATCCATGATGCCGCCCGGGGCCGCGATGATCACGGTGCCTTCGCCGGTTGCGGTGAAGCTTTCCGTCGTGCGCGCCGGAGTCGTCGCGCCGAACAGCGTCACCGCCGTCGCGCGGGCAAGATCCAGACCCCGTGCCTCGATGCCCATCCGCAGGCTGCGCAGCGAGCGGTCCTCCGAGGTCAGCAAAGCCTTCAACCCCGAGGCATCCCCCTGCCCCGTCGCCCCGATCAAGCCGGGATCGAAACTGCCGTCCGGGTGGGCGCAGACGATCTCGCAGGGCTGGCCGCCCTCGGTGTTCTCGATCTCCAGTGCGGTCGCCGGCCTCCAGTCGGACCAGGATCGCGCCGCGGCCCTCGACCACGTAGCGTTCGCTGCCCGGCGGCATGGAAAAGACCTTCGGCTCGAAGATGCCGCTGGGTCGCGGCGGCCCCGGCACCACATTGGGAAAGCGGGTATCCAGCATGTCCTCTCCTTCCGGCTTTTGCCTTTGCGGAAAAAATATTTAATGAAAAGAATATACACCGCCTTCGGTATCAAGCAAGAGATTTGCGATGCCTCTTGCAGTGAACCGCTGGCGGCGCGGCTTCAGGTTCTCCAGCCCGCCGCCTGCTGGCGCTGGTAGGCGCGCATCGCGTTGCGCATCAGCATGGCGACGGTCACCGGACCGACGCCGCCCGGAACCGGGGTGACCCAGCCGGCGATTTCCTTCACCGCCTCGGTGTCGACATCGCCGACGATATCGGTCGAGCCGTCCGGGTGGATGCGCTGGTTGATGCCGATGTCGATGACCGCGGCCCCCGGCTTGACCATGTCCGGCCCGATCAGATGCGCCTTGCCGACGGCGACGACGATCACGTCCGCGCGGCGGGAATGCATCGCGACCGAGCGCGTCAGGTGGTGACAGACCGTCACCGTGGCGCCTTCGGCCATCAACATCATCGCCGCCGGTTTGCCGACGATCTCGGAATGCCCGACCATCACGACCTCCAGCCCCTTCATGTCGAGCCCGGTCTCGCGGATAAGCTCGACCGCGGCGGCGGCGGTACAGGGGGCCATGGCGACATCGTTGTAGACGATATTGCCGATCGAGGCCGGGTTCATGCCCTCGACATCCTTCAGGGGATGGATGGCGGATTGCAGCGAGCGGACGTTGATGTGATCCGGCACCGGGCGCTGCAGGATGATTCCCAGCACGTCGGGATCATCGTTCATCGCCTGGATGCGGGCCTTGCATTCGTCCTGTCCGACCTCGCCGCCCCAGAATTCCTGATCGAAGGGCAGGCCCGCAAGCGCGGCGGCGCGGGCCTGATTGCGGACGTAGACGGCGACCTCGGGGATGTCCCCGATAGAGATCGAGACCAGCTTGCCGATCCGCCCGGCCGCCCCTGTCATGGATTGAACCTCTGACAGGATGCGGTCCCGGACGGGTTTGCCTAGCAGATACCGGGGGTCCGGTTTCATGCGGTCAGGCCTTCCGGCTCTGCAAGGCCGTTGGCGCGGCAGCAGGCGGTCAGCGTGTTGGCCAGCAGGCAGGCGATGGTCATCGGGCCGACGCCGCCCGGCACCGGGGTGATCGCACCCGCCACCGCCGCGCAGCTGTCGTAGGCCACGTCGCCGACCAGCCGGGTCTTGCCCTCGCCCTTTTCCGGGGCGTCGATGCGGTTGATGCCCACGTCGATCACCGTCGCGCCCGGCTTGATCCAGTCGCCCGGCACCATCTCGGGGCGGCCCACCGCCGCCACCACGATATCGGCGCGCCGCACCACATCCGCCAGAGCCTTGGTCCGCGAATGCGCGATGGTCACCGTGCAGCTGTCGCCCAGCAGCAGCTGCGCCATCGGCTTGCCGACGATGTTCGACCGCCCGATCACCACCGCGTCCATTCCCGACAGCGAGCCATGGTGGTCGCGCAGCATCATCAGGCAGCCCAGCGGCGTGCAGGGCACCATGCTCTTCTGCCCGGTGCCCAGAAGGCCGACGTTCGAGATGTGGAAGCCGTCGACATCCTTGGCCGGATCGATGGCATTGATCACCAGATCCTCGTCCAGATGCTTGGGCAGCGGCAGCTGCACAAGGATGCCGTGCACCGCCGGATCATTGTTCAGCCGGTCGATCAGCGCCAGCAGGTCGGCCTCGGGCGTGTCGGCATCCAGCTTGTGCTCCCACGAGTTCATGCCGACCTCGACGGTCATCTTGCCCTTCGAGCGGACATAGACCCGGCTGGCCGGGTCTTCGCCCACCAGCACCACCGCGAGGCCGGGCGTGATGTCATGTTCCTGCTTCAGCCGCGCTACATGCTCGGCCACCTGTCCGCGCACCGTGGCCGCGAAGGCCTTTCCGTCGATGATCGTCGCTGTCATTTCTGTCTCCCGCCCGGACCCGCATGGCAGATCCGCTATACTTAAAGAAGCTCTTCCATAGCCCGAGTAGCGGCAGCAGGAACAGCGGTCACCCCGCGCCTCTGCGAGGTCGCGGGAACGGGGGACGCTGACGCGCCCCCTGCCTGCCGCCGGACAGGATCCTGCCGGCGGCCGGTCCGGTCTTAGAACAGGCCTTCGATCTGGCCCGCGTCGTTCAGGCGGATGTTCTCCGCCGAGGGCACGCGCGGCAGGCCCGGCATGGTCATGATCTCGCCGCAGACCACGACGATAAAGCCCGCACCCGCCGAGAGGCGCACTTCGCGCACCGGCACCGAGTGGCCCGTGGGCGCGCCGCGCCGGTTGGGATCGGTGGTGAAGGAGTACTGCGTCTTGGCCATGCAGACCGGCAGGTTGCCATAGCCCTGCTCTTCCCAGAGCTTCAGCTGGTCGCGGATCTTCTGATCCATCAGGGCCTCGTCGGCGCGGTAGATGCGCTTGCAGATGGTCTGGATCTTCTCGGCCAGCGGCATCTCGTCGGGGTAGATCGGCGAGAAGTTCGCCTGACCGGCCTCGGCCACTTCGACAACCTTGCGCGCCAGATCGGCAGAGCCTTCGGAACCCAGCTCCCAGTGGCGGCTCAGCACCGCCTCGGCGCCGTGCGTCTTCGCGAATTCGCGGATCGCCTCGACCTCGGCATCGGTGTCGGTGACGAAGTGGTTGATCGCCACAACCACCGGCACGCCGAAGGACTTGAGGTTCTCGATGTGACGGCCCAGGTTCGGGCAGCCCTTCTTGACCGCCTCGACGTTTTCCGCGCCCAGATCGGCCTTGGCCACGCCGCCGTTCATCTTCATCGCCCGCACGGTGGCCACGCAGACCACTGCCGACGGGGCCAGACCCGCCTTGCGGCACTTGATGTTCATGAACTTCTCGGCCCCCAGGTCGGCGCCGAAGCCCGCCTCGGTGACCACGTAGTCGGCCAGTTTCAGCGCGGTGGTGGTGGCGATGACAGAGTTACAGCCATGCGCGATATTGGCGAAGGGGCCGCCGTGCACGAAGGCCGGGTTGTTTTCCAGCGTCTGCACCAGGTTCGGCTGCATCGCGTCCTTCAGCAGCACGGTCATCGCGCCTTCGGCCTTGATGTCGCGGCAGAAGACCGGCGTGCGGTCGCGGCGGTAGGCCACGATCATGTCGCCCAGGCGCTGCTCTAGGTCCTTGAGGTCCTTGGCAAGGCAGAGGATCGCCATGACTTCCGAGGCCACGGTGATGTCGAAGCCCGCTTCGCGCGGGAAGCCGTTGGCCACACCGCCCAGCGAGGCGGTGATCTGGCGCAGCGCGCGGTCGTTCATGTCCACGACCCGGCGCCACTGCACCCGGCGGACGTCGATTTCCTGCTCGTTGCCCCAGTAGATGTGGTTGTCGATCATCGCCGACAGCAGCGAGTGCGCCGAGGTGATGGCGTGGAAGTCGCCGGTGAAATGGAGGTTCATGTCCTCCATCGGCACGACCTGCGCCATGCCGCCCCCGGCGGCGCCGCCCTTCATGCCGAAGTTCGGCCCGAGCGAGGCTTCGCGGATGCAGATCATCGCCTTCTTGCCGATGTGGTTCAGGCCGTCGCCCAGACCCACGGTGGTGGTGGTCTTGCCCTCACCCGCCGGCGTCGGGTTGATCGCGGTCACGAGGATCAGCTTGCCGTTGTCATTGCCCTGCACCGAGTTGATGAAGTCCTGGCTGACCTTGGCCTTGTCGTGGCCGTAGGGCAGCAGGTGATCGGTGGGAATGCCCAGCTTGTCGCCGATTTCCTGGATCGGCTTTTTCTTTGCGTCGCGCGCAATCTCGATGTCGGTTCTATAGGCCATGATTGGATGTCCCTGTTGTTTGACTTGGCTTATTCGGCTGCGGTGTGGGTGATCGCCTCGACGCGCACCGCAGAGAACTTGAATTCGGGGATCTTGCCGTAGGGGTCGATCGCCGGGTTGGTGAGGACGTTCGCCGCCGCCTCGACATAGGCGAAGGGCACGAAGACCATGTCTTCGGACACCGCCCTGTCGGCGCGGGCCATGATCTCGATGCTGCCGCGCCGGGTGGTCAGGCGGATCATCTCGCCCGGGCTGACGCCAAGCGCGCGCAGCGTCTTGGGATGCAGCGAGCAGTTGGCCTCCGGTTCCACCGCATCCAGAACAGAGGCGCGGCGGGTCATCGACCCGGTGTGCCAGTGTTCCAGCTGGCGACCGGTGGTCATGATCATCGGGTAGGCTTCGTCCGGCGCCTCGTCCGGCGGGATCACCGCGGCGGGGGTAAACTTCGCCCGGCCCTCGGCGCGCGGGAAGCCGTCGCCGAAGACCACCGCCTGCCCCGGATCGGTTTCCGACAGCGAGGGATAGGTCACGGTCTCGGTTTCCAGCCGCTCCCAGGTGATATTGTCGAGCGAGGCCATCACCTGCTTCATCTCGGCAAAGACCTCCGAGACGTCGCTGTAGTCCCAGGGCAGACCCAGCCGCTGGGCCAGTTCGACCGTGATCCGCCAGTCGACGCGCGCGTCGCCCGGGGGCGGCACTGCCGGGCGGACCCGCTGGACCTGCCGGTTGGTGTTGCTGACCGTGCCGTCCTTTTCGTAAAGCGCCGAGGCGGGCAGGATCACATCCGCGAAATAGGCGGTCTCTGTCAGGAAGATGTCCTGCACGACAAGGTGTTCCAGCTTGGCAAAGGCGTCGCGGGCATGTTCCACGTCCGGGTCGGACATGGCCGGGTTCTCGCCCTGGATGTACATGCCCTTGATGTTGCCGGCATAGACCTGATCGACGATCTCGGTCACCGTCAGGCCCTTCTTGTCGGACCAGTCCTCGTCACGGCCCCAGACCCCGAAGATATCCTCGCGCACCGCCGCATCCTCGACAGAACGGTAATCCGGCACGAACATCGGGATGAGACCCGCGTCCGACGCCCCCTGCACGTTGTTCTGCCCACGCAGCGGGTGCAGGCCGGAGCCGGGACGCCCCACCTGCCCAGTCATCAGCGCAAGGCTGATCAGGCAGCGCGAGTTGTCGGTGCCGTGGATGTGCTGGCTGACGCCCATGCCCCAGAAGATCATCGCCGCCTTGGCACCGGCGAAGGTGCGGGCGACGTCGCGGATCACCTCGGGGTCGATGCCGCAGATCGGCGCCATGGCTTCGGGGGTGAAGGCCTTCAGGTGTTCCTTCTCGGCCTCCCAGTTCTCGGTGTAGGCGTCGATATACTGCTTGTCGTAAAGCCCCTCCTCGACGATCACGTTCATGATCGCGTTCAGCATCGACACGTCGGCGCCGGGGCGGAACTGCAGCATCTGGTAGGCAAAGCGCTTCATGCCCTGCCCGCGCGGATCCATGACGATCAGCTTGCCGCCGCGCTTGGTGAACTGCTTGAAGTAGGTCGCGGCGACGGGGTGGTTCTCGATCGGGTTGGCGCCGATGATGATCGCCACATCGGCGTTCTCGATCTCGTTGAAGGTCGCGGTCACCGCGCCCGAGCCGACGTTCTCGATCAGCGCCGAGACCGACGAGGCGTGGCACAGCCGCGTGCAGTGGTCGACGTTGTTGTGCTTGAAGCCCTGACGGATGAGCTTCTGGAAGAGATAGGCCTCTTCGTTGGTGCATTTGGCAGAGCCGAAGCCCGCCACCGACTGGCCGCCATGGGCCTGCCGCAGCTTGGCAAGCCCGCCCGCCGCGGCCTGCATCGCCTCTTCCCACGAGGCTTCGCGGAAGTGGGTCATCAGGTTGCCGGGATCGACGTTCATGCCCTTGGGCGGCGCGTCCTCGCGGCGGATCAGCGGTTTCGTCAGGCGGTGGGGGTGGTGGATATAGTCAAAGCCGAAGCGTCCCTTGACGCAGAGGCGACCTTCGTTGGCGGGGCCGTTGATGCCCTCGACATATTTGACCTTGCCGTCCTTGACCTTCAGCGAAACCTTGCAGCCGACGCCGCAGAAGGGGCAGACGCTTTCGGTTTCGCTGTCGTAATCGGCGCTGTCGCCCTGCTGGTTCGCATCGACCACGGTGGCGGGCATCAGCGCGCCGGTCGGGCAGGCCTGCACACATTCGCCGCAGGCGACGCAGGTCGAGGCCCCCATCGGGTCGGCGAAGTCGAAGGTCGGCCAGGCGTCGTGGCCCCGGCCCGACATGCCGATCACGTCGTTGACCTGCACCTCGCGGCAGGCGCGCACGCAGAGCCCGCACTGGATGCAGGCATCAAGGTTCACCGACATCGCCACGTGGCTGTCGTCGAGCAGCGGGATGCGGCCCTCTTCCAGCTTGGGGAAGCGGCTGACGTCGAGGCCGGTTTCCTCGGCCATGTCCCACAGGTGCGACGACCGGTCATGCGCCACCTCGCGCTTGGGCTGGTCGGCAAGCAGCAGTTCCATCACCATCTTGCGGGCGCTTTCGGCGCGCGGCGTGGCGGTCTTCACCACCATGCCCTCGAGCCGGTTCGCGGATGCACGAGGCGGCAAGGGTCCGCTCGCCCTCGATCTCGACCATGCAGGCGCGGCAGTTGCCGTCGGGGCGATAGCCGGGCGCGGGCTTGTGGCACAGGTGCGGGATCTTCAGGCCCCGCCCGTTGGCGACTTCCCAGATGGTCATCCCCGCCTCGGCGGTGACATCCTCGCCGTTCAGGTTGAAGGTGATTGTCTCGCTCATGGCTCAGATCTCCTCCGGGAAATGTTTGATGGTCAGGCGGATGGGGTTCGGCGCGGCCTGTCCGAGGCCGCAGATCGAGGCGTCGACCATGGTCTGGCTCAGCTCTTCCAGAAGGGCGGTGTCCCAGCGGTCGGCCTGCATCAGCTTGACGGCCTTCTCGCAGCCCGCCCGGCAGGGGGTGCACTGGCCGCAGCTTTCATCCTCGAAGAAGCGCAGCATGTTCAGCGCCGCATCGCGGGCGCTGTCGCGGTCCGACAGGATCACCACGGCGGCGGAACCGATGAAGGTGCCGTGCGGTTGCAGCGTGTCGAAGTCCATCGGCACGTCGTTCAGGCTGGCGGGCAGCAGACCGGCAGAGGGGCCGCCGGGCTGGTAGGCCTTGAAGACATGGCCGTCGAGCATGCCGCCCGCCGCCTCGATCAGGTCGAGGATGGTGGACCCGGCGGGCAGCAGATGCACACCGGGGTTCTTGACCCGGCCCGAGATCGAGAAGGACCGCATCCCCTTGCGCCCGTTCTTTTCAACGCCGTTCAGGATCTCTGGGCCCTCGCGCAGGATGCGCGCCACCCATTTCAGCGTCTCGACGTTATGAACCAGAGTCGGACGGTCGAAGATGCCGACCTGCGCCACGTAGGGCGGGCGGTGGCGCGGGATGCCGCGCTTGCCCTCGATCGATTCGATCATCGCCGACTCTTCGCCGCAGATATAGGCCCCTGCCCCGCGCCGCAGGTCGATATAGCCCTTCTCGACCAGACCCGCCTCTTCCAGCGCCGCGATTTCCTGCCGCAGGATATCCAGCACCGCCGGGTATTCGTCGCGCATGTAGATGAAGCACTTCTCCGCCTCGACGGCCCATGCCGCGATCAGCATGCCCTCGAGGAACAGATGCGGCGTGCGTTCAAGGTAATAGCGGTCCTTGAAGGTGCCCGGCTCGCCCTCGTCGCCGTTGACGGCCAGGTAGCGCGGGCCTTCGGCGGCACGCACGAAACTCCACTTGCGGCCCGAGGGGAAGCCCGCGCCGCCCAGACCGCGCAGCCCGGCCTCGAGCATGGTGTCCTGCACCGCGTCCACGGTCTGGCTGCCGCCGCGCAGCGCCTCCAGGGTGTCGTAGCCGCCGCCCTTGCGGTAGGCCTGCAGGGCCTCGTAGTCGGGCAGATGGGCATGGGTCTCGCCCCGGGCAATGGCCGCATGCACCTTGTCGGCTGTGGCGTGGTCGATGTGGTTGTGGCCCAGTTCCAGCACCGGCGCCGTGTCGCAGCGCCCCATGCAGGGCGCGCGCAGAACCCGAACCTGCGCCGGGTCCAGCCCCTCTTCCAGCGCGCTTTTCAGCTGCGCGGCCCCGGCCAGTTCGCACGACAGCGAGTCGCAGACGCGGATGGTCAGGGCGGGGGGCGGCGTCTCGCCCTCCTTGACCACGTCGAAATGAGCGTAGAAGGTGGCAACCTCGTAGACCTCGGCCATCGACAGGCGCATCTCTTCGGCCAGGGCGCGCAGATGCGCCGCCGAAAGGTGGCCGTAGCGGTCCTGGATCAGGTGCAGGAACTCGATCAGAAGGTCGCGGCGGCGCGGCGAGTCGCCAAGGAGCGTCTGGATGTCGACCAGCGCCTCATCGTCGAATTGGCGCCCTTTCGGTGTGCGGCGGCCCTTGCCACGGCCCGATTTCCAGATCCCGACGTCGTCCAGCGACATGCCACTTGTCCTTTCGAGTTCAGTGCGTCTGCCTTTTCCCTATAATCAATTTCTTTTCCTAGCAGTCAACATTTGATTTCGCTTGACTGGCTGTGATCCGCGACCCCGGAGGCGCTAACAGGACACGATTCTCCACCATCGGCGCATCCTGTGCACAACAGGAAAGACGACCGCCCCGCCTTCCGTCGATTCGCGGGACCGGAACCCCGGGATGGCCCGCGCCACACTGACGTGATCCCTGTGGATTTCGCGTTCTTTGCCGGGGCTTGGTCCTCTCCTGATCACTGGGATACCCCCGCCGGGCGCGCCCGTCGAGGCTCCTGTCTGCGGTTGACGGCGAATTCGGCCTTCGCGCCACGCGGCGGTCAGTGCCCGGAAGCGGCGCAGGGGCCGGGCTTTCGCGGAAAGCGTTGATGCGCGGGCCGTCTTCGGCGGGGCGCACTCCACCGCAAAGGCCGCAACTCCCCGAGAATTTCGGATGACGGGACATGCCCTTGCCGTCGACCGAATTGCCTGAATCACGGCCCTGTTTCGCGGCATTCCGCCCGGGATGCGGGACAACCTGACCGCCGGATCGAATGGTACGATAATTCAGAGTCATTAATCATACCATTGACGCAGCCCCTGATTCATCCTACCTCCGGCCCGGTGGTGCGGCCGGGACGGAGGACTGGCCGACCCCGGCAGGGGAGGTATCGATGAAACACATGAATTCTGCCGCGCCTCCGGGCGACGCTACCGGCCAGCCAAGGCTTCTGAAGTGCTCGACATTCTCGGGCGCCGGATCGTTTCAGGGGCCTATGGCGAAGAGGCGGCCCTGCCCGTGGAGAAAGACCTGATCGAGGAACTCTCGGTCAGCCGCACCACCCTGCGCGAAGCCATCAAGACGCTTTCGGCGCTGGGTCTGCTGGAGGTGCGCACGCGTCATGGCACGCGGGTCCGTCCCCGGCAGGACTGGAGCCTGCTCAGTCGGGACGTGCTGCGCTGGATGCAGCCCGACGACGGCTTCAATGTCGAACTGTCCTCGGCCATCGACGAGGCGCGCGAGGTCTTCGAGCCCGCCGCCTGCGCGCTGGCGGTACCGTTCGCGCCGAGCGGCGCGAGATTACCCGCATCCGGCTGGCCTATGAGGCCATGGAGCAGGCCGCCGAACACGATGACGTCCCTGCGGCCATCCAGGCCGACAAGGATTTTCACCTGGCCATTCTGGCGGCGACGGGAAACCCGATCCTGCAGGCCTTCGACACCGCCATCGACGCGGTGCTGGGGCAGTTGTTCAAGGCCGCCATCGAGATTCACATGGAGAGCTTTCGCAAGAACCTGGTCAATCACCTGCGGGTTCTGGAAGCGATCGAGCAGCGCCGGCCTGAAGAGGCACGGCAAGCGATGCTCGACATGATCGGCATCACGCGCCGACACCTGGAGAAATACGAGCTTACCAAACCTATCAGCTGAAATCAGGAGGAAAACTATATGCTGAAGAACACCCTGCTGGCGATGGCCGCAGCGGTGGCCACCACCGGTATGGCCGCTGCGGAGTATCCCGAAAAACCCATCACCATGATCGTGCCGTGGAATGCGGGCGGCGGCACCGACGCAATTGCGCGGACTCTGGCCAGCGGGCTCGAGTCGCAGCTGGGCGTGCCGGTCTCCGTCGTCAACCGCTCGGGCGGGGCCGGTGTGGTGGGCCACAACGCGATGGTGACGGCGCCCACGGACGGCTATACCATCGGCTTCGCGACCGCCGAGATGCTGACCTATTACTGGACCGGCAACGCCGAGTTTCAGGCCGACGATTTCACGCCTGTCGCCCTGATCAACTTTGACCCGGCGGCCTTTCATATTGCCGCAAGCAGCGACTGGCAGAACGTCGAAGAGGCCGTGGCCGCGATCAAGGCCGACCCGGAAGGCACCTACAAGATGTCGGGCGCCGCGGTCGGTGCGGCCTATCACCTGGCCTTCGCGGGCTTCCTGCAGCAGCAGGGCATCGATCCGCTGAAAGTCACCATGGTGCCGTCTCAGGGCGCCGCGCCGGGGTTCCAGGAACTGGCCGCCGGTGGGGTGCAGATCATCCCGTCGTCCCTGCCCGAAGGCAAGACGATGATGGATGCGGGCCTGTCGCGGGCCATCGCCGTCTTCGCGGACGAGCGCAATGCATCCTTCCCCGACGTGCCCACCGCAACCGAGCAGACCGGCACACCCTACGCCGGTGGCACATGGCGCGGGGTCGTCGGTCCGGCGGACATGGACGCCGCCGCCGTGGCGCGGCTGGAAGAGGCCACAAAGGCCGTCTTTGAAAGCGAAGCCTTCCAGACCTTCATGGCCAAGCAGGGCTTTGGCGCCGAGTTCCGCGGGTCCGAGGATTTCGCGACCTTCCTGAACGAAACCCAGCAAAGCGTCGGCGAGGTCATGAAGTCCATCGGCCTGTCGCAACGCGACAACTGAGGACAGGGCGATGCGGCTTCCCGATTTCTGGACAGGACTGGGCTTTGCCTGCCTCGGCAGCTTCGTGGTGCAACGGGCCACCGGCTTTCCCGAACCCGCGGGGGCCGCATCGCCAAGATTGTTTCCCTATATCATCGGCAGCGGGCTTTTGCTGTTGGGCATCGCCATCGCGGCGCGCAGTTTGCGCGCCCGCCGCGCAGCAGGACACGGCGGCTTTTTCCGGCCCGAGGCCCCCGACTGGATGCGCAATCCCCTCGCCTTGGCGCGGGTGCTGCTGATCCCGCTGAGCATCGTGCTTTTCGGCCTGCTCGCCCCGGCCTTCGGCACGCTTCTGGTGGCTACCCCGCTGATCTTTCTCAACGCGCTGGCCTGGCAGGAGAAACCGCTACCGGCACTGCTTTCGGCGGTGACGATCTGTGTGATCGTCACCCTGTTCTTCACGCGGATCATGCGGGTTCCCCTGCCCACCAGTTCCTTTTTCAGCCCCTGGTTCTGAGGTCTCGTCATGGATGTGTTTCTGTCTTCCCTGCAAATGGTCTTCAGCTTTCAGGTGATCGGGGTGATCCTGCTGGGCGCCGCCTTCGGCCTGTTCGTCGGCGCCACCCCGGGGCTGAGCGCGACCATGGCGGTCGCCCTGCTGGTGCCGGTCACCTTCTTCCTGTCGCCGGTCGCGGCCATCGGCGCCATCGTCGCCTGTTCGGCCATGTCGATTTTTGCCGGAGACATCCCCGGAGCCCTGCTGCGCATCCCCGGAACGCCAGCCTCGGCGGCCTATATGCGCGAGCTTGACGCGCTGACGCAGAAGGGCCGCCTCGACCTGTCGCTGGGGCTGTCGATGAGCGTCTCGGTCCTCGGCGGACTGGTCGGCACCGCGGCGCTGGTGATCGCGGCCCCGCAACTGGCGCGGGTGGCGCTGAAGTTCTCCAGCTACGAATACTTCTGGCTGTCGCTGCTGGGCCTGTCCTGCGCCACCATGGTGGCGGGCAAGGACAAGCTGAAAGGCACCCTGTCGCTGTTGCTGGGCCTGGCGCTGACCATGATCGGGCTCGACGTGACCTCTGGCCTGCCGCGCTATACCTTCGGCGTCATCGACCTGCAGGCCGGAGTCTCGCTGATCGCGGTCATGATCGGGGCCTTCGCCGTCGCAGAGATCCTGCGCTCGTACCGCGGCCCCGCTGACGCAGCCGAAAACACCGCCCGCCGCCGGTCTGTCGATCCTGAAGGGCCAGCCCGGCAACCTCTGGCGGTTCAAGCTGCCGGTCTTGCGCGGCAGCCTGCTGGGCACGGTGATCGGCGCGCTGCCCGGTGCCGGGGCCGATATCGCCGCATGGATCGCCTACGCGGTCAGCCAGCGGTTCTCGAAGGTCAAGGCCAACTACGGCAAGGGCGAACCGGAGGCCATCGCCGGATCCGCCTCGGCCAACAACGCTGCGCTTTCGGGAAGCTACGTGCCGGCGCTGGTCTTTGGCATCCCCGGGGATTCCATAACCGCAATCGTTGTCGGCGTGCTGGTGCTCAAGGGCATCCAGCCGGGGCCCATGGTCTTTGTCACCTCGCCCGATCTGGTCAACGCGATCTACATCGTGTTCGTCCTTGCGAACCTGCTGATCATCCCGCTGGGGCTGGCGGCGGTGATGGGCGGGCGCCACGTTCTGGGGCTGCGTCCCGGCCTGCTTTACCCGGCAATCCTGCTGATGTGCGTGCTGGGCACCTTCGCCACCAACAACGCGCTCTTCGATCTCTGGACATTGGCCGCAATCGGCGTGCTGGTCTGGATCATGGAAGCCAATGACTATCCGGCGGCACCGCTCGTGCTGGGCCTGGTGCTTGGCAAGATCGTCGAGGAAAGTTTCATGTCCAGCATGATCAAGGCCGACGGCAACCTGCTGACCTTCTTCGAGCGTCCCATCGCGGGAACGCTGGGCGTCATCACCATCCTTGTCTGGGTTCTTCCGCCCCTGCTCGGCCTCTGGCGCAGGACCCGTTCCAACCCTGAACTTACGTAACTCCACAAAAAAGGAGGCTCTCATGCCCGTCGAACCCGACAAAGCCGAAACGCGCGACGATGCGCTCACCCCGTACCAGCTGCCCTTCCCCAAGGATGCCGCCGAAGAGATCGTCATCCCCGAGGCCATCGCCACCGACGAACGTGTCTGGGTGCCGCAGACTGAATCGGTGTCCTTTCGCCCGCTCTGCCTGAATGCCTCGCAGGGGTACTGGATGAACCTGCTGCGCGTGCGCAAATCGGGCGTGCTGTCGCGCCACCGCCATCCGCAGCCGGTGCATGGCTTCGTGCTGAAAGGCCGCTGGCACTATCTGGAACACGACTGGGAAGCCCGCGAAGGCGGCTATGTCTACGAGCCCCCGGGCGAGACGCATACCCTGGTGGTGCCCGAGGACGTGACCGAGATGATCACCTACTTCCAGGTCAACGGCGTCATGCTTTACGTCGACCCCTACGGCAAGACCATGGGTTTCGAGGACGTCTTCACCAAGATCGAGATGTGCCGCAACCACTACGAAGAAGTCGGTCTTGGGGCCGGTTACGTGGACCAGTTCATCCGATGATGTCCGGGCAGGCAGAGACAGGCGCCCGGGCGGCGCCCTTCCTCTCGGGTCGGCGGGTCATGGTCACCGGGGGCTCTTCGGGCATCGGTCGCAGCATCGCGAAGGCCTACGCGCAGGCGGGTGCCGACGTGGTGGCCACCGGGGTGGCCGAGGCGGACATCGCCGCCGCCCGGGACTGGGCCGAGACCGAGGGGCTGTCCTCCCGCCTCTCGTTCCGCCAGCTCGACGTGCGGAACGAGGCGGAGGTCGCCGATGTGGTCGGCGGCACCCCGGACCTTTACGCGCTGGTCTGCTGCGCCGGTGTGATCCGCCGCGGGGCCGAGCTGGACCCCGGCGTCTTCGCGCAGGTGGTGGACATCAACCTCAACGGCGCGATGCGCTGCGCCCATGCCGCCAGGCCCGCGCTGGCCGGCACCGGCGGGTCCATCGTCATGACCGCCTCGATGCTGTCGTTCTTCGGCGGCGGCCTGGTGCCGGGCTATTCCGCCTCGAAAGGCGGCGTGGCGCAGCTGACCAAGTCACTGGCCATCGCCTGGGCGCCGGATGGCATCCGCGTGAATGCCATCGCCCCGGGCTGGATCAGAACGCCGCTCACCTCGGGCCTGCAAGAGGATGCCGGACGCGCGGCGGCCATCGTGTCGCGCACACCGATGGCGCGCTGGGGCGAGCCGGGCGACCTGGCCGGCCCGACGCTGTTCCTGACCACCCCGCTTGCCGGCTTCATGACCGGCACCGTCATTCCCGTTGACGGCGGCTATGCCGTCGCCTGACAAAGGAAAACCCGCCCCATGAAAGCCCTTGTCTATACCGGACCGAAATCCGTCGAGGTCCGCGAGACCGAGCAACCGCAGCCCAAACCCGGCGAGGTGCTGCTGAAGCTGCAGCTCTGCGGTGTCTGCGGCACCGATATCGGCATCCATTCCGGCAGCCACCCGCGCGCCGCCGCGCCGCTGATCCTTGGGCACGAATTCGTGGGCGAAGTCGTCACCCCCGGCAGCCGCTTCGGCCCGGGCCAGCGGGTGGTGGCCTATCCCCTGTTCTCTTGCGGAACCTGCCATCCCTGCCGCACCGGCAAGCCCCATGTCTGCAACAGCCTCCGGCTGATCGGCATCGACGGGGATGGCGGCATCGCGCAATATCTCGCGGTGGACGAAGACATGCTCTTCGCGGTGCCGGAAGAGATGGACAACCGCATTGCGGCGCTGGTCGAGCCGATGGCGGTGGCGCTGCGCGCGGTGGAACAATCGGGCATGGGGCTTGCGGACCGCATTGCGGTTCTGGGCGCTGGCCCGATCGGCCTGCTGACCGCGCTTGCCGCGCGGCAAGCCGGCGCAGCCTCTGTCCTGGTGTCGGACGTCGATCCTGCACGGCTGGCCCTGGCGCGGGATCTGGGCTTCCAGCCGGTCGACCTGCGCCACGAGGACCTGTCGGCGCAGGTCCAGACGATGACCGGCGGTGACGGTGTCGATGTGGTCTTCGAATGCGCAGGCGTGGCCGATGCCGCAGGCGACATGACCCGGATCGCCAGACCCGGCGGCACCATCTGCCTGACATCGCTGCACAAATCCCCCTGCCCGGTCGCGCTGCTCGACATCGCCTTCAAGGAGCTGCGCCTGGTAGGCTCGCGCGTCTATACCCGCGAACAGTTCCGCCGCAGCATCGATCTGGCGATGACCCTGGCAGATGATCTTGAACGCCTGATCACCCGCACCCTGCCGCTGAGCCAGTCCGCACAGGTCTTCGAGCTGATCGCCGCCCGGGACGAGGCGAATGTGAAGGTTCTGATCGACTGCACGGCATAGCGCCGTCGGTCGCAAGACCGGTTCGAAGACCCGCGCCGACCCTTGCCCGAAAAGCCGGGAAGGCGATGACCGTCGCCTTCCGGCAGCCCGGGTTGCATCTGCCGCCGATCCCATGCCCCCGGGGCCCCTCAACCGGCGATCCCACCCCTGATCCGCTTCGCCGTCCTTGGCGGCACGGCCCTTCTGGCCCGCCGGAAAGGGGGCGACAAACCGATGGGTCAGCGCCCCCATCGGTTGCTTGCACGGGGGACATCGCAGATCTGCACGCCGCCGAGGGCAAGCCCCCTGCGGTGCCATCGCCCGAACCGGCAGGATCGCAGCCGCAGGCCGGGATACGATCCGGCCTATCCGCCAGTCCGAACCCTCGAAGCGCGGGCCGCATGCCGTCCCGGCGCACTTGCCCGAGGGCATCGGCCACACCCGGCGGTCGGGCCAGAAATCTGCCTGCTCTCCGGATTGGACAAGCCCCTTGAAGCCCCCTATACGCGCTGTGCAAAGCAGCATGCGATGGCGTCGCAGCTTCCGCTGCCCAACCCCGATATTGTCAACCGATGTCCTGAACGCCCGGACTTGCTTCCGCACCATCGCGCGGAGCCTGAAGCTATGAGGTGTCCTATGTCTCTTGCCTCGCCCGACCGGTCGCAGACCATGCGGACCGGATCTTTCGCAGGAATGGCCTGCATGGCCGTGGCAATGTTCCTGCTGCCACTGAGCGACACGTTGTCGAAGCTTCTGACGGAGAAGCTGAGCCCGACCGACGTCGCGACCGCGCGCGTCCTCGCCCAGGCGGCCTTCCTTCTGCCCGCGGCGGTGCTGATGCGCAGGCGCCTCCGTGGCGCAATGTTCTCGCCGGTCGTTGCACTGTCCGGCCTGCTGGTGATGATCACGCTTGTCAGTCTGATCAGCGCCTTCGCGGTCATGCCGATTGCCACCGCGATTGCCATCTTCTTCGTCGAGCCCCTGATCCTGACGGTGCTGGCCGGTCCCCTGCTTGGCGAAACCGTTGGCCCCCGCCGCCTTGCAGCGGTCGGCGCAGGGTTGGTCGGTGCGCTGATCGTGATCCGGCCCGGCGCCGAGTTCGAGACCGCCGCGCTGCTACCGCTGCTCGCCGCCACCTCCTATGCGCTCAATATGATCGTCCTGCGCCGCGCCTCGCGCAGCCGCTCCGGTCTGACCGTCCAGTGCGGCGCCACGATCTATGCCTGCCTCGGTCTGGTCGCGCTGTCCCTCGGCCTTCGCGCGGCTGGCATTGTTCCACCGGCCCCGGGCGCCCTTGCGACGGCGGACTGGGCCCTCATCCTGGGCAGCGGCCTTCTTGCCGCCGGAAGCTATGTCCTGATCGCCGAAGCCTTTCGCCACGCGGAAGCCGGGCTTCTGGCACCGTTCCAGTATCTCGAGATCATCGGTGCCACCGCCGCGGGGTTCCTGGTCTTCGGAGACTTCCCGGACCGGATGACCTGGCTGGGGATCGCCGTCATTCTTGCCTCGGGCCTTTACGTCGTCTACCGCGAGAGAGCCCGCGCGCCGACCTCCATGCAGCCGACGGCCCACAAGAGCCGGAGAGTCCGGCCCCGGTGACAGAGGCATCGAGGGCATCGCGGCACCGGGACACGCAGGCCCATCGCGATGCCAGAAGGTTCGAAGGATGGGCCACGGCAGGGGGCGCGACAGCCCCCGCGTCGGCCTCAACGGCGGCGAGGTTTCCCCGGTGAGGATCGGCGCAAATCCGGGTGACCGCTTCCACGCCGCCGCGGCGTTGGCTGTGGTCCCTTCGTCAACGTCCGTTCAAGGTGTCGTTGCGCATGGGCCTGCATTCCTGACCGGTTGCGCCTTTCATTCCGTGACGGGGGCGGCACCCGCCCGACATGGCCCGACCCCCCGCAATGCGCCGGGGGACGGGCCCTTCTGACCGGCACCACAGGCTGCACATCCCGCGCAGCCCCGGGCGTCACCGCCGCGCCAGGATTGTCCGGCCATCCGGTCCGGTCAGGATCAGGGCTCCCTCCTGGGTGAATTCGAAGGCGACCTCTCCCTGCAGGATGTCCAGAAGGCGGCGCTCCTGTTCCATCAGCGCCTCCGGGCAGGCCATCATCGTCGTGCCAACCTGCTCAAGCGCAATCGTATTGTCCGCCTCGCTGTAGGACCCCACCAGACGGTTGCAGGTTCCGTTGCCCGAAAGGCGGCCATCGGCGCCGAAGTTCAGGCTGGCGGGCGATCTGTCGATGACCCCGCGCCCGTCGATATCCTCGATGATCCAGTCCGGGCCCTGCAACACAGGGGCGGTCTGCTGCGCCATGAGGTGATCGGCCACCGCGCGATAGGCGGGCAGCGATGTCGGGTCATTGGCGGCATTTCCGGCCACCGGGTTCGAGGCAAAGCGCACGATCACCATCTCGGCGGCTCGGGTCGATCCAGATGGTCTGGCCATGCACGCCGCGCGCGGCAAAGGCGCCGTGGTCGTCATGGCTGACCCACCACATGCCGCGATAGCTCCAGCCCGGCAGCAGGTCATAGCCGGCCTTGGCAAAGGCCTCTTTGTCGCCGCCCTCACGAATGCGGGCGATGGCGGCGGCGGGCAGGATCTGCTCGCCGTTCCAGACGCCATCGTTCAGGATCAGCTGACCCAGCCGCCCCATGTCGCGCAGCGTGGCGTTGAACCCGCCCCCCGCGAAGGGCGTGCCGATGGAGTCGACCGTATAGAACGCCTCGCGCTCGGCTCCGATCCGGGTCCAGACATTTTCCGCCAGCCAATCCGCCACGGTCATTCCCGTGGTGCGGGCAATCAGCCAGCCCACCGCATCGGTGTTGATCGTGCGGTAACCGAAGGCCTCGCCATGGGTGCCGTTCTTGCGGACCGTTTCGAGAAACTCGAAATAGCTGCGCGGCCCCTCATAGCCCTCGGGCGGCGGCAGGGTGCTGCCCGCCTGCGCATAGGTCCAGACATCGGCCTCGGGGTCGGCGTAGTCCTCGGAGTAGTCGAGCGCGGTGGTCATATCCAGCACCTGACGCACGGTCGCATCGCCGAAGGCGCTATCGGCCAGCTCCGGGATCAGGTCGGCCATCAGCGCGCTTTCATCCAGGCGGCCCTCGGCAACCAGAACCTCTCCGATCAGGCCGGTGATGGACTTGGTCACCGACATCGCGCCGTGCAGAACCTGCTCGGCCATGCAGCCGTCGTAGCGTTCGTAGACGATGCGCCCGCGGTGCATGACCAACATGGCGTCGGTATAGTTGGCGTCGAAGGCCTCGTCCCAGGTCATCGTCTCGTCCGAGCCGAGCGGCGTGAAGCTGAGGTCGTCGATCCCGGCATCAAGCGCGACCGGCAGCACATCGGCGCCGTCAGAACCGTTGCGCACGGCGGTGTTGGGCATCAGCGCGCGGAAGTTGCACACGGTCCAGCGCAGCTTCGGAAAGGCGAAGTAATCGGGATCCGTAAAACGGATGATCCGGTCATCGGGCGGCGGAAACCCCTGCATCCAGCCAAGCGTTTCGGGATTCGACGCCTGTGCCGAGGCGGGTGCATCCTGTGCCATCACGCCGCCCGAGGACATGAGCGCGGCGATGAATGTGCCGAACAGTGCATTTCGTTTCGCGGACATTTCTTGTCTCCTCGCCCATGTTTCATTGCGCAGGCACCGGCTGTAGCCGGCTGGCCATGTTGGTTCTGTAGGTAATGACCCCGGCCACCAGTGCCGCGATCAGACCGATCATCGCGCTTGCCGTCAACAAGGACACTTCGACCGAGCCCGCGAAGCGCTGCCACAGGACAGCGGCCGACACGACGGCGCCGAAGGCCAGCAGCCCGTGCCAGAGGGTCAGCAGAAGCCCATGCGGCCAGAAGCGGCGTTTCGGGCCCTTCAGCGTGACATGCCCGACAACCGTCAGGATCATCGCCAAGACGGCGGCCAGCGTCACCGCCGTGCCGAACACGGTATGCGCGTCGTTGGTGATCCCGTCGACGGTCAGCATCAGCGGTGTATGCGCGCGCAGCAGAAACAGTTGTATGACTCCATTGATCGCGCCGTTGATCACCGCCGCGAAGAGTGCAGCTTTCAGGATACTCTGTCCTTGGTCATTCAGGAAGCTGGGTTTCATTCATTCCGGTCCTTTCGCGATGACGCCACGCCATTCGGGCCTGCGCTGTGATCAGTCGGGTCCGCCCGCCGCCGCCCTTTCAGGCTGACGCGCTGCGGATCGTCCATGGCGGGGCCCTCCTGCCTTCTGCCCACCAATGTCGGGCGCCCGTCCCGGCACGGCAAGCGGATGGCATGGCCAAATTCCCCGAAATGGGTAATGTGAATGCGGACTATGCCCTTTGAGGGGTGGCAGGGAGGGAGCCTGATGGCCCATGATGCAGTGGCGTTTCGTGCGCATGTCAGGGCTTTTTCAGAGCTACTGATCGTATTGCGCCGGGAATTGGACAACGATCTGGACAAGGGCCTGATCATGGCGGTGATCGCCGAGCGACATTATGCGGCCCTGGACAAGGGCACCGGGGCATCGACCGGCGTGAACACGCATTCGGTTTCTCTGTATTCGGACATCCCGCGCGAAACCGTGCGCCGCAAGGTCAAGGACCTGATTTCAAAAGGCTGGCTGGTGTCGGATGGCCGGGGTAACCTGTCTCCGACGGAACAGGCCGCGCGGGATCTCGGCAGGGGCACGGCGGCAACGCTCAGATTCATGCGCGCGGTATCCCCGCCCGAGCAGGAAAGGAAGTGAGTCCGAATGACCCATGATGCCGCAGAGAAGCAAAGCCAGGGGTCAGCCCGGCGGGTGGCTGTCGTCACTGTCCTGGTGCTGGTCGCCCTGGTGGCGCTCTACGCGACGACCGACCGGCTGACCCCGTCGTCCTCGCGCGGGATCGTATCGGCGCAGGTGGTGCAGGTCGCGCCGCGCGTGTCCGGCGAGGTGGTGGCGGTCCTCGTCGAGGATGACGCCGTGGTGCAGGCCGGCGATCCGCTGCTGTCGCTGGATGCCCGCCCCTTCGAGCTCGCGGTGCGTCAGGCCGAGGCGCAGCTGGAAACCGCGCTGCAGAACATCGACGCCTCCAGTGCCTCTCTCGTGGCCGCACAGGCTGCCGTCACCCAGGCGCGCACCGCGCTCGACACCACCCGCGCCGAAGCCGAGCGCACCTTCCGGCTGGAGGAACGCGGGATCGCGGCCAAGGCACAGGGAGATCAGGCCCGCGCCAGCGTTGCAGAGGCCGAGGCCCAGTTGCAAAGCGCCGAGGCCAACCTGGAAAGCGCGCGCGCCCAGCTAGGCCCGCAAGGCCGGGACAACCCGGCCATTCGCGCCGCCGAGGCACAGCTGGAACAGGCGCAATACGATCTGGCCTCGACCACCGTCACCGCCCCGCATCTGGGCGTCGTCACAAATGTGACCCTGTCCGAAGGCCAGTTTGTCGGCGCCGGCAATCCGGCGCTGACCTTCATCGACGCCGAGGCGGCCTGGATCACCGTCGATCTGCGCGAAAACCAGTTGCAGGCGGTGCGCCCCGGCGATCCCGCCCGCCTGCTTTTCGACGCCCGGCCCGGGAAAATCTTCGAAGGCCGGGTGCAGAGCATCGCCTGGGGCATCAGCCCGGGCCGAAGCGTGCAGGACGGGCTTGTGGTGAACCAGCCCAGCAACCGCTGGTTCGAACCCGCGCGGCGCATCCCGGTGCGGATAGAGCTGATCGGCGGGATGGAGGCCTGGCCGCGCAGTGCCCGGGTCGGCGGCAAGGTGCATGCGGTGATCTTTGCCAATGGCAGCGAGGGTGGCCCCATCGCCCTGCTGGCCCGCGGGATGCAGCGCCTGCGGTCCTGGACCAGCTACCTGCACTGACATGTATGTCACACCCCGCCCCAACGTCGATGACGACCCGCATTACGGCCTTCGCCTTGGCCTGACCGGGGCGCTGGCCTATGCGGCGATCCCGCTGATCGATCCCGCGCTGCCGCCGATCATCGCTGCGCTGCCGGTGGGGCTTATCGCGGGGCAGCGCCGGGCCTTCGATCCGGCCAAGCTTTTGGGCGGGGTCGGCGCGATGATCGTACTGCCCTGGATCATGACTTGGCTGGTCGAGACGCTGCGCCCGATGCCGCTGGCCTATGTCACGGCCATGTGGGGGCTCTATTTCGCCGGGTTCCTGATGGTCCTGCGGTCCGGCGCACAGACCGGCATGCTGATCGTCATCGTCACGGTGCTGATGTCGGTGATGGGGATGCATGGCAGCGCAACGGTCGAGACCCTGCGCGACGGCTTCGTGCAGGCCGCATTTGTCGCGCTTGTGGTCGGACCGCTGGTCTACCTGCTGGTGCCCGCGCGAACCCGGGACAAGCATGTGGACGATCCGACGCCGGGCCATGGCAATGCCGTCACGGGCGCCGCGATCCGGGCAACCGTCCTGCTTGCGCTCAGCTTCTGGCTTTACGCCGTGATGCAGCCCTCGGACATGATGATGGCGGTGATCGCTGCGATGGTCCTGGTGTTCCCGACACGCCGGGCGGTGTTCTCCGAAGCCTTCCAGCGCCTGCGCGCGACCCTTTTCGGCGCCGCGCTGGCACTTGCGGCCCTGATGGTGTTCACCCTGTCGCCGCATCTGCCGATCATCCTCGGGCTGATTTTCCTGGGTGGTCTGTGGCTGGGCCAGAAGATGCTGTTCGGTCCGCATCCCAGCATGGTCTATCAATATGCCTTCTCGGTGATGCTGGCGCTGATCGCCGGGGCGCTCAGCACCCAGGATGCCGGCTATGCTGCCTTCACGCGGATCGCCCTGACCCTGACCGGCGCCTTTTCGGCGGCCTTTGCCGTCGCGCTGCTGGATGCGCTGACCGGCTGGCGGCCATTGCCCAAGGAGAGCCCGGTATGAAGATGCCCCGTTTCTACATTCTGGCCCTGACGCTTGGGCTACTGTTCTTCGCCGCGTCGCTGACGCCGACGCTGATCCCCCGCGGCTGGGTCGTGCAGGGGGCGCTTGGCGGGCTTGTCATGGCGCTGGGATACCTGATCGGACGCGCGGCGCTGTCGATCTGGCGGTTGCTGGAGCTGCCCGAGGCGACCGGACGCGCGCTGATGCGGCTGCGGGTCGCCATCGTCCTGCCCTTCCTGATCCTGCTTGTTCTGTGCATTTCCCGGGCGCGCAACTGGCAGAACGGTGTCCGCGAACGGATGGAGATGCCGCCGCTGGAAACCTCGCATACGCCGCAGATGCTGGCCCTGGCGATCGCCGTCTTCGTGCTGCTGTTTGTCCTTGGCCTGGCGGTCCAGTGGCTGTTCGACCGGGTGCGCACCCGCCTCTACCGCTACATGCCGCCGCGGGCCGCGAATGTCGCCGGGCTTGCCGTCACCGGGCTGCTGCTGCTTGTCGTCACGCGCGACGGCATGCTCGACCGGGTCATCGGTGCGCTGGACAGATCCTACACCACCGCGCAGGCGCTGTTCGAGACCGCCCCGCCGATCCCGGAGGGCATCGAGACGGGCGGCGCGGACTCCCTTGTCGACTGGAGCGCGCTTGGCCAGCCGGGCCGCAACTTCGTGACATCCGGTCCGAAGGCCGCCGATATCGCCGCCTTTACCGGGCGCGCCGCCCTTCAGCCGATCCGCGTCTATGTCGGGCTTGCCGACGACAAAAGCCCCGAGGCCCGCGCCCGGATCGCGCTGGAAGAGCTGCGCAGGCAGGGCGGGTTTCAGCGCGAAGTCCTGATCGTCGCCCTGCCCACCGGCACCGGCTGGCTCGACCCGGGCGCGCTCGACCCGGTCGAATACATGCATGGCGGCGATGTCGCGACGGTGGCCGCGCAATATTCCTACCTGCAATCCCCGCTTGCGCTGATCCTTGAAACCGATGCCGGTCTCGACCAGGCCGAGGCGCTTATCGGCGCGGTACACCGCTACTGGCGCTCGCTGCCCGAAGACAGCCGCCCGCGCCTTTACATTCACGGCCTCAGCCTGGGCGCCTGGTCCTCGATGTACGGCACCGACCTCTTTGCGCTGCTCGACGATCCGATCGACGGCGCGCTCTGGGCCGGGTCGCCTTTCCCCTCGGCCAAATGGCGGGCGGTGGTAGCCTCCCGCAACGCAGGCAGCCCCTACGTCGCCCCGGTTCTCGGCGACGGGCGGCTGGTGCGTTTCGCGTCCAATTACCAGAACGCCCTCGGCCCGGACGGCTGGGGCGCCATGCGGATTGTCTTTCTGCAATACGCCAGCGATCCGATTGTCTTCTACGAACCGGCCTCGGTGTTCCGGCCTCCGGTCTGGATGACCGAGCCCCCGGCGCCGGATGTGTCGCCGGAAATGCGGTTCATGCCGGTCGTCACGCAGTTTCAGCTGGCGGTGGACATGGCCCTGGCGACGACGGCACCGGCGGGATACGGCCACTCCTATTACGGGCGCGACTACGTCGAGCCCTGGGTCGCCCTCACCGCGCCCGAAGACTGGAGCGCCGGGGACACGGAACGCCTGATCGCGCATTGCGACAGCGGCTTCCAGATAGGCTGCGACCACAACTGAGCGGCGGACCTGCCCCGGCGATTCCGGCCCCGTCAATGGCCAAGCCGCGCCGCATCCCGCCGCCGGCCCGCCGCAGGACCGGCAAGGCGCCGGGCGCCGGTTGACCTGACCGAAGAGCGGCCACGCTTCCGGCGCGGCCTTTGCACCGGCGCCGGACAAAACCTGCCTGCACATGCCGATAGGCCACCGCGCCGAGCCGCACGCGATGCACGGCGGGCAAAAGCGAAACCGCTGCCCGACCCCGCCAGGCCGGTCGACGGCATGCCGACCCTCGTCGTCACCGAAGCGCCCGTCGCGCTCCTGCGGTTCAAACAGATTCGGGCAGACCCCTAGAACGGCCCTCACTAGGCGTGGTCCCCGGCCCTCCGGTCGGGAGATCAGATTAACCTTCTGTTTTCGAGAGGTTTAAACGCCCTGAAGAAGACTCTTCCCGGATCGTCGATTGCGTGATATTTGTTTGTACACGAATGATTAAAGGACAGAGGAAACCATGACCGCAATCGACACCGTAGACATTGCCGTAATCGGAGCTGGCCTTGGTGGCGCGGCCGCCGCCGCTCTCCTGGTCGATGCGGGCTTCGACGTGCATTGCTTCGAACAGGCACCCGAGTTCACGCGCCTTGGCGCCGGGATTCACATCGGCCCCAACGTGATGAAGATCTTCCGCAAGATCGGGCTCGAAGATCGCCTTGCCGAGATCGGCGCACATCCCGATTTCTGGTTTTCCCGGGACGGCACGACGGGCGAATATCTGTCGCGCATCCCCCTCGGCGACCACGCCAAGAAGGAATACGGCGCGCCCTATATCACCATCCACCGCGGTGACCTGCATGCCGAACAGATCGATGTCCTGCCAAAGAACCAGGTCCATTTCGATCACCGGCTGACCGAAATCGAAGAGCGCGACAGCGACGTGCTGATGACCTTTGCAAACGGTCAGCAGATCGCGGCGCGTATCGTCATCGGCGCGGATGGCATCAACTCGCTTCTGCGCGAGAAACTGCTTGGCAAGGAACGCCCGCGCTACAGCGGCTGGATCGGCCACCGGGCGCTGCTCAACATGGACAAGCTGCGGGCCAGCGGCCTGGAGTTCGAGACCTGTGTCAAATGGTGGTGGGAGCAGTCGCGCCACATCATGGCCTACGCCACGAAAGGCGACGGATCCGAATATTACTACGTCACCGGCGTTCCGGTCGACAGCTGGCCGCACGAGGAAGGCTTCGTCGACAGTTCCCGCGAAGAGATGGAGGCGATTTTCGGCGGCGGCCATCCGATGGTGCAGGCGCTGATCGACGCCACCGAAACCGTCACCAAATGGCCTTTCTGGAACCGCGATCCGCTCAACCTCTGGAGCCGTGGCCGGATGTGCCTGCTGGGTGATGCCTGCCATCCGATGCGTCCGCACATGGCTCAGGGTGCCTGCATGGCCATCGAGGATGCCGCCGTGCTGACGCGCTGCCTGACGGAAACCGGCATCGGCGACTATGCCAATGCCTTCCAGGTCTACGAGAACACGCGGCGCGACCGGGCGACCAAGGTCCAGACGATCTCGAATGCGAACACCTGGCTGAAAGAGCCGGAAGACCCGGCCTGGGTCTATGCCTACGATCCGATGACAGCCGCTCTTGGCTGATCCGGTCACGCCGAGGGGCGGTCCCGTTCCGGGGCCGCCCTTCCCTGTGTCCCGGGTCGATCCCAAGCCTGACAATACAAAAAAAGGGGCGCAACCCGCGCCCCTTTCCTGCCCTCGTGGTGACCGCTCTCAGGCAGAGAGCGTGGCCATCCAAGCGAGGATGTCGTCTGCGTCCGTGACGTCGCCGTATTTCTGGTCGATGTCATAGAGGGCGGCGTCGTGTGGGGGGCGGGCTCGGTCGGCGCAGCAATCCGCCGGGACCAGCACGGTGAAGCCCGATTGCACCGCATCCACCGCGGTGGCGCGCACGCAGCCCGAGGTGGTGGCGCCGGTGACCACCACCGTGTCCACCCCGGCGCCGGTCAACAGGCCCGCAAGATTGGTGCCGTGAAAGGCCGAGGCGCCGTGCTTGACGATCACCGGGTCGTCCGGGCGGATGCCCGTGGCGGCGTCGATCTCGACCAGCCGCGACCCGACCGTCAGGGCGGCCATGCCCGTGGCCTTCTTCAGCCGAGGGCAGCGTCGCAAGCTCCAGTGGCTGGAAGGCGATGACCGTATAGATTACCGGGAAACCCGCGGCGCGGGCGGCCTCGGTCAACCGGCGGGTCGCCGCGATCTGGGCCGACATGTCGGCGGCGGTCGGGTATTGGGTGTCGGTGAAGCCGTAGGAGAAATCCACCACCACGATGGCCGGGCGGCTGCCGCGCGGCACCGGTACGGCCGAAACCGGCCTCGGCATAGACCTGTTGCTGGGACATGTCCTGTCCTCCGTAAATGGGGCGCCCGCCCCGCCGGACCCCGGGCCCGGACAGAGGCGGCGCTGGCTTTGGGGGGGCCGCGCTCAGCGGCGCGCGATCTGCATCTCCTTGACGACAAGATCGCCGTCGATGACGATCGGCTCGTCATCGAGGAACAGCGAGCAGCCGCGCATCGGGATATCGAGGTGGCAGGCGGTGTCGTTGGGCCCGCCCAGCTCGTTGTTGGGGCCGGTCGAGAACATCACGTTGCCGTAGAAGCTGCGCGGCTCCATGCCCATGCCGCCGGGGAATTCGCCCGGGGTCATGCCATGCCAATGCGCGTCGCGGTTCATGCCCCAGCCGACGTGGCTCATGCCCAGGCCGCGCGGATCGTTGAAGCCCTCCATGTAGGATTTGACCAGTTCCGCATCCAGCCCGCCGCGGATGTCGGTGATCCAGCCCTTCTCGATCGTGTAGGTGATCGGGTCGCGCACATACATGTTCTGCGGCAGCAGCACGTCGCCCGGCGCCACCACGATCTGCCCGTCCACCCCGTCGTCGTCGCCGCCGGTGAAGACGAAGCCCGAGGGCCAGTGGTCCCAGCGCCCGGGCTCGTCGGTGCAGGCGTATTCGGCCACGGTGGGATAGGTGTTCAGCTTGTAGGTCACATCGGTGCCATGCGGCGAGGTGATGCGCATGACCTTGGCCCGTGCCAGGTAGTCGGCCCCGATCTCGACCTTCTCGCGCAGCTCCTGGCTGGGCAGCATCCGCGCCAGCAGCTCCGGCGGCTCGACCGCGGTCAGGATGCGCGTCCCGGCGGCCTGGATGGCGAACTGTTCGGGGCTGAACAGCAGGAACACGCAGTCGATCAGCATGTCGCAGTTCTTCAGCGCCTCGACCGCCTCGGGCATCGCCGCGAGGCCGGTCTGACCCACCGCCCAGGACCCGACGACGGGCGGCGCGGGCAGCCGCATGTGGTACATGTTGGCGCCCAGAATGCGGCCCGCCGCCATGAAGGCATCGGCATAGTCCAGCCGGTCATTGCCCTGGGTCAGAACGATCAGGCGCTCGTCCTTGCGCACCCCGGACATCTTCAGCTGGTGCAGGCAGATGTCGGTAAAGCTTGCATGATCCATGACGGATCCTCCCTATTCCCGGTTTATTGAAGGTCGAAGTCCATGACCGCCCCGAGGAAGCCCTCGAGGTTGTCCCAGGGGATCATGTGGCCGGCACCGGCCACGATGCGCTGTTCGATGGCCGGGTTCAGCTGCGCGACCTCGGCCTGGTCGACCGCGTCGACCACCGTGGCGCCCCCCGCGATGACCAGCCGCGCGGGCTTGGCGATCCCGGGGATGTCCTGATGGATGTCGTCGGTGTGGAACCCGTCGAAGGCGATGCGGATCGCGCCCCAGTGGCAGGTATGCAGCCATTCCGCGCGCAGGGCGACCTGTTCGTCGCTCCAGGTCGGACAGAAGGCCCGCATCTCCTCGGTCGAACAGCCGCGCGCCGCCATCACGATGCTGTCGCCGTACCAGGGCCATTGCGACGGATAGGCGCGGCGGCCCGGCCCGGACATCGGCGGGTCGACCAGCAGGAAACCGGCAAAGGGTTCGGGGTCGCGGGCATTGGCGCGAATGGCGATCCGGGCGCCCATGGAATGGCCCATCACCACGGGACGGTCCATGGTCACGGCGATGGCGATGGCGTCATCGGCCAGCGCATCCAGCGTGTAATCCAGGTCGCCCGTCTCCGACAGGCCGCGCCCGCGCACGTCCAGCACATGCACCTCGAAGCGCTCGGCCAGCCGTTCGGCGACGAAGCCCCAGGTGATCGCGGGCGAGGTGATCCCCGGGATCAGCAGCAGTTGCGGCGCGCCCTCCGGCCCGTCCCAGCGGATCAGGTGCTGGCGGATGCCATTGGCGTGGATATTGTACCCGAAGCTCATGCCACCCTCCTCAGTAGGCGCCCGAGAGCAGCGTGCCGCCGCCCGGAACCCGCGTGTCGAGATCCAGCGCCCGGAGCATCTGCCAGGTCGTGGCGATGGCGGCGGTCAGCACCGGCTTGCCGACCTGCGCCTCCACCGTCGAAACCGCAGGCAGCGAGGGCATCTGCACGCAGGCCGAGAGCACCACCGCATCGACCTCCGAGGTGTCCATCTCCGCGACGATGCCGGGCAGGTTCATCGGGTCATGCGCCGCCACCGCCAGGTTGTCCTGGATCTCCAGCGCGCGCCAGGTCACCACCTCGATGCCCTCGTTGCGGATGTAGTCCACCACCATCTCGGTCAGCGGCTTCATGTAGGGCGCCACCACCGCGACCTTCCTTGCACCGATCGCCTTGATGCCCTCGACCAGAGCCCCGGCGGAGGTCACAACCGGCGCCTCCGCGTCATTGTCGCGGGTCACGCCCTGCAGCCGCTCCTGCGAGGTGCAGTGATAGCCATGCCCCATCGACATGATCGCAACCAGGCAGGCATAGCCCATCACGTCCACCCTGGCGTCCGACAGCTCCAGCGCGCAGCGGTCGCTGTCCGCATCCATCTTCGCCAGCTCTTCCCGCGTCACATGCTTCATCCGCATCCGCGACGAATGAAACGTGAAACGCTCCGGCGCTACCGCCTCTCGCGCACGCAAAAGCGCCGGAATCTCCGTCTCCATCGTGATGTTGGAAGACGGCACAATCTGGCCAATTCGGATCGGGGTCATGATTCTCACCTCTGAAATCAACGCACCTTCCTGCATAATTAGTCATACGTATAATTTCAACGAAAATCATTCGCATACAAACGTATTTGGTCTCCAGGTCATCTACCTGTTCAGCGGCGCCGCCGAGACCGGCGGACAGGAAGGCTTCGAGCTGATCCAGAAGCGCGGCACCGCCGAGGTCCCCGACCTGCCCCTCGGTCATGTCGTTGATGCGCCCGAGGTCGTTCAGCATGAACATGTAGGTGCCCACGGCAAAGGCCATCCGGGTCGAGATGATCTCTTTCGGGATCTCCGGCAGTACCTCTGAAAGCGCCTGGATGTAGCGTTTGACCGAGGCATCATAGACCTCGCGTCGCAGGCGGAAGGCATGGTCTTCCTGCTCGGCATGCAAACGCGCCTGCAGGCGAACGAATGCCGCGCCGTTCGGGCCCGAGTTTTTCATTTCCCATTGGGGTGTTAGATAGCAGCGCACCAGTTCCGAGACGGTCGGCGCCACGTCCCGCGACAGCAGGTCGTCCAGCAGCACATGCCGGGCACCCGAAATCACGCTGCCGCGCCGACGGACCACCGCATCGAACAGATCCTGCTTGGAGCCGAAGTAGTAGCGCACGAGCGCCTGGTTGACCCCGGCCTCTGTTGCGATCTCCCGCACCCTGGTTCCGTTGAAGCCATGATCGGCAAAGAGCAACTCGGCCCTGTCCAGGATCACCTCGCGGAGTTCCGGCCCCTCTTTCGGACGGCCCGGCTTACGGCGTATGTTCGAGGAGGTCATGGCGCTATCCGGTTTTCAGAGTTTCCCCCTCCTAACCGGTGCAGCGCCAATCCCTCAAGAACAATTATTCACCGGGATAATTACTGGGGACCTTCCCGCCCTTCTTCCCGGCCAGCGGCCCGTAGACGCGTTGCAGCAAGGCGGTGATCAGCGGCAGGGCCACCAGAAGCACGCAGACGGCCAGCAAGGTTGCCGAGATCGAGTACGGTCGATAAAGATCTTCCACGACCCCTGGCTGATCATCAGGCTGCGCCGCAGGTTCTCTTCCAGGATCGGGCCAAGGATCAGCCCGAAGGCCAGCGGCGTCACCGGCAGGCCGATGCGCGAGAAAACGAAACCGACCACACCGAAGGCAACCATAACGTAGACGTCGTTCATGTCGTTGCGGATCGCGAAGGCACCGATGACGCAGAACACCGCGATGAAGACATACATCAGCTGCGGCGGAATGCGGGTCACCAGCACGGCGGCGCGGATCATGGCAAGGCCCAGCACCAGCGTGGCCACCAGCGCCAGAAGCACCGAGACATAGATCCAGGACACGAATGTCGGATCGTTGGCAAAGAGCAGGGGCCCGGGCGTCAGCCCATGCACCATCAGCGCGCCCATCAGCACGGCGGTGATCGTGTCCCCCGGAACCCCCAGCGCGATCAGCGGAATGAGCGAACCACCGACGGAAGCAGAGTTTGCCGCCTCCGGCGCGACAAGGCCGTCCGGGTGCCCGGTGCCGAATTTCTCGGGCTCCTTCGACAACCGCCGCTCCTGGGCGTAGGCGATGGAAACCGCCACAGCCGATCCCGCGGCGGGGATCGCCCCGATGAAGGTGCCGATCACCGAGCCCCGCAGCATGACCTTCCAGCGCTTGACCAGCTCGGCAAACGGCAACATCACCTTGCCAATGGCGGGCCGGGCGGCGGGCGTGTCGCCGAAGCGCACAAGGTTCTGCAGGATCTCACCCAGGCCGAACAGGCCGATGATCACCGGGATCAGGTTCAGCCCCGATTGCAGCATGGGCTGGTTCAGGGTCATCCGCTGCGCATCCGTAAGCGCATCGAAGCCCACCATCCCCAGAAGCACGCCGACGAAACCGACCGCGCTGGCCACCAGCGTCGAGCCGTTGGACGCGAAGGACAGCATGACGATGCCGAACAGCGCCACGGCGGCGAACTCGGGGCTGCGGAAATTCGTCGCGAAATCCGCCAGCACGGGCGCCAACACGACCAGCAGGGCCAGCCCGACCATGCCGCCCACGGTGGAAGCCACCAAGGCATAGTTCAGGGCATGCCCGGCGCGGCCGTCCCGGGCCATCGGATACCCGTCGATCTGGGTGAAGATCGACGCCGGCGTGCCGGGCAGCTTCATCAGGATGGCCGATATCGAACCGCCGTAGACGCTGGACATGAAGACCGAGATCAGGAACAGGATCGCCACACCGGGTTCCATCGTAAAGGTCACCGGCATGAGGATCGCCAGGGCCATCGTCGATGAAATCCCCGGTATGGCCCCCAGAACCAGCCCAAGGATGGCGCCAAGCCCGACGAGGCCCAACTTGGCAGGGCTCGTGGCGAAATCGGCGAGAACAGTGAAGAACGACTCAAGCAGCATCGGTTCGGTCCTCTCTCAGACGGGCAGCGGAAGCGTCAGCAGACGCACGAAGAAAAGATGGATGAACGCGGCGGTGGCCGTGCCGAAGGCCGCCGCTTCGATCAGGTTTCGCCAAGAGTGGCCGCTGATCGAAACCAGCAGGACGTAGATCCAGAAGATCGAAAAGAGCGCCACCGCGGCAGGGGTTCCCAGCAGGCGCATCGCCGCGGGCATCGTCAGCAATGTCAGCACGAAGCCCGCCGAAAGCGACCACTCTCGCAGCATGGCCACGATGGCCCCTGTGTGTCGGTGGCGCTGTGCGTCCCGCGCCCAGCTCCAGGCTCCGATCACCAGCAGAACGAAGCCCACGGTGGCGAGAATGATCAGGCACAGCTGGGACAGGAAAAAGGGGCCGGGGTCGCCCGGCATCTGGTTTCCGGAAAACAGCGCGATGCTATGACGGAGCAGAAGCCAACCCGCACCCGCCATGAAGAGAAAGAGAAGGCCGGCGGCAAAGGTCTTGCGGGCGGAGTCTTCGATGGGCGGGGTCATGGCTGGCTCCTGTTTCGTGAGTCTGGAAACGGGGCGTGGTCGACGCCCCGTTCACGGGCGTCACTGCCGCTTCAGTTCCTCGGCAACAAGGCCGGCGCCCTCGAGGATCGGGTAGACCAGATCGACCTGTTTCGCGAGCTCTTCCGCCGCCAGGTCGGCACCGCCCGGGCGCAGCACCAGGCCATTGTCCGTCGCAGCCGAGGTAAAGCCCGCACTGTTGATGGCCTGCAGCAGGCCCTCTTCCAGCTTGGCCCGGACGTCCTGCGGAATGCCGACCGGCGCCACCAGCATGACGAAATCGTTCGCCACGACATCGTAGCCCTGCTCTTTGAACGTCGGAACGTCCGGCAGCTGCGGATGCCGCTGTTCCGACGCGACGCCAAGGACCTTCACCTTTCCGGCCTTTGCGTGCTCGAGGATCGGCGGGACCGGCAGCGTCGCGGTCTGGACCTCGCCGGTCAGCAGGGCGGTCACGGTGGGGGCATGTCCGGGATAGGGAAGCTTCATCATGTTCACCCCCAGCGCATCCGGGATGACGCTTGCGAAGATGAAGGAATTGCCGCCCTGCGGATCGTTGCCGTTCATCAGCGCCATCGGGTCCGACTTCATCGCGGCGACGTAATCGGCAAGCGTGTCGATCCCCATGTCGGCGCTCACCTCGATCGCGCCGGGCTCGTCGCTGACGTAGGCAAGCGGATCCAGACCTTCGAGCACTGGGTGCTGCAGGGTTCATGAAGGATTGCGACACGGCGTGCAGGCCCATCACGCCGATGGTGTAGCCGTCGGGGTCCGCCTCGACGATATGGCGGATGCCGGTCGATCCGCCGGCACCGGTCACGTTGTCGACCACAACCGCGGTATCCATGATCTGGGACAGCTCATGACCGATCAGGCGACCCACCAGGTCATGCCCGCCACCCGCGGGCCAGACCACGGTGATGTGGATCGGTTCGCTGGGGTAGGCATCCTGCGCAAGCGCGGAGGTTGCCGGAAGGCTGGCAAGCATCGTCAGACCCGTGAGCGTGGCGAAGAATTGGCGGCGTTTCATGGCGTTCCTTTCGTCTTTTCCCTGTTGCGTTCGGCAGGCATAACCCGCCTGTTCACGGACCGCGCCTCGCAGCCCGCGACATTCTCTATTGCCCCTCAAACGGGGTCCGATTTTCCTATTTTGTTGCGGTCGGCAGGCGACGCGCTTCATCCTCCAGTCACATAAAAGCGCGGAAAAATTCATTTGTATAGAAACAAACTTCCCTGCTGCATGTTTTTCCGCATGCGCCCCGCCCGAGTTCCAGCTTCGCACATTTTTTAGGCATACTTTGCGAAAATGATGTGCGAGACATGTCATATATCGAGGGTCACATCCCCTTTCGGGACCGAGCAACACAGAAGGACGTGCCCGTCTTCAGGCGAGATCAAGCGGCTCTTCGGCATAGGCAACCTCGCCGGAAAGCTTGCGGCAGGCGCAGGTGCCGCAGATTCCGTCACGACATTCGAAGTTCGGCGACAACCCCTGCGCCTCGGCAAACTCCAGAAGGGTTCCGCTCGACCCGTCCCAGGTGAATTCAAGGTCCGATCGCGCGAACCTGACCACCGGACCGGCCCCGTCAGACGCCACCGCGGGCCGCCCGGCGGGCTCCTGGCGCGGCGCCTCGGCAAGGGCGCCACCAAAGGACTCCTGTTGAATTTCGCTGTCCGGCACGCCCAGGCTGACCAGCACCGCCCGCATCGCCGTCATGAACCCGTCCGGCCCACAAAGATAGACGCGATAGGCATCCTGCGGCAGCAGCATGCGCAGGGCCTCGCGGTCGAGCAGCCCGATGGACTGGCACCGCCCCTCGGCAAGATCCTCCTCGCATCCCTCGGCATAGGCGACATGGGTCGAAACATGCGGCGCGGCCCCTGCCAGCGCCGCCACCTCGTCCGCGAAAGAGTGCTCTTGCGCATTCTGGCAGGCGTGCACGAACCACGTCGTGCCGGTCCGGCTGACGGGCCAGTTCCGCCAGCATTGCCAGCGCCGGCGTCACGCCGATTCCGCCGGTCAACAGCAGGACCGGGCGGTCATCCTCTGCCAGGACGAACTTGCCGCGCGGCTCGCTCGGCCAAGAAGCGCGCCCCGACCTCAGCCGCCTCGTGCAGATGGCGCGAGCCCCCCTTCCCCTCCGGCTCCAGCTTGACGCTGATCCTGTAGCCGCTGCGGTCGCGCGGGTCGGAGGATATCGTATAAGTCGATATGGGCCGCTCCGGCAGGCCAAGGCGGATCGGAAGGTACTGGCCCGCGGTGAAGGGCGCCAAGTCGCCCTCCACCACCTTGAACCGGAAAGAAACGACGTTTCGGCTTTCCCGCACGCGCTCTGCCACTTCCAGCGTCAGCGGCGCGGTCTGTCCCGTATCCAGCATGTCAGATCCCCCGGTCAGCACTGCATCAGTCATGATAGACGAAGGACGCGTTGGTCTCGGCAGAGGCGTCCAGCGTCCGCTCGGTTTCCAGCATGTCGTTGATGCGCTTGCGGTAGACCATCGGCCCCCGGTCGATGGCGATACGGATCGGCCGCCGCTTCATCGGGCGCTGCTCTTCGGCGTGCACGGCTTCCAGGATCGCCTTGTCCTCGGCAAAGGCGATGCGGAACATGGCATCGATCTTCTCCGACGCTTCCTCGGTGTCGACCGCGGTGTTCCGAAGGTGCATCCAGCGGTCGATGGTATAGCCCTCGTCAACCGGCGTCATGAAGTGCAGCGCAAGCACGCGGTTGCCGCTATCCCGGTCATCCTCGGCAATCTGGTCGGCGGCATCCGCCGAGCCGAAGTCGATCACCGCGATCGAGGGCAGATGCAGGTGATAGTAATGCCAGCGGTCGACGTTCCCCTCGAAGCCACCGAAGGCCTTGAAGAAGCCAATCGGCTCTGCATCGCGGATCCACCGCCAGGCGGTGATGGTCTCACCCTCGGTCGAGACATGCACAGGCACGTTTTCCGAGGCCGAATTGCCCAAGGTCGTCGGGTGCACAAAGCTCACATGCGCCGGGTCAACAAGGTTTTCGGCCACGTTGAGGTAGTTCGATTCCAGGTGCAGCGCATCCCCCTGATGGGCATGCCAGTTCGGATCGGTGAATTGCGGCAGATCGAAAATCTTGGCCGGGTCGGCGCGGTGCGGCTCGCCCATCCAGATCCAGACGATCCCGTGGCGCTCCTCGATCGGGTAGCTTTCGACATAGGCAGAGGGCGGAATCTTGTCCTGCCCCGGAACCCGGGTGCACTTGCCGTCAGGACCGAAGGTCAGCCCGTGATAGCCGCATTGCACCGCGTCACCGATACGCTTGCCCTTCGACAGCGGCAACAGCCTGTGCGGGCAGCGATCCTCCAGCGCGACAACGGTGCCATCCTTGCGGCGATAAAGCAGGATGTGATCGCCAAGAATGGTGAAGCGCCGCAGTTCATCGTCGATCTCGCGCGACCATGCGGCCACGTACCATGCATTCCGAACCAGTGTCGTCATCCCATCACTCCCGAGCTTGCGTTCATAAAGCGGCCCTCACACAGGAGCCATTTTGCTACGTACTCAAAGTAAAAGGACTCGGATCATTCGCGCAATAGATTCTTTTGGATCAGTTCCAGATTTCGAAAAATAGGCTGTTTTTGCGGGAAAACTTTTCCACGGCGATGAAGTCGTGACGCCTCAATGAGAAATTTTCGAACGAGTACGCAGCAAAATCGGAGCCCGCGCGGCAAGACTTCAGTCCTCGACCGCGATCACCTTCCGCAACAACTCCATGAAAAGCTGCTGCTCGATCGCGGTAAGCGGATCCAGCAGCCTTTCGCCCGCCTCCACGCTGACCGGAATATGGTTGATCGCACATTGGCGCCCCGCCTCGGTCAGCTCGATGACCGACGACCGCTGATCCTCAAGACTGCGCCGCTTCTCGATCAGCTTCTCGCGCTCAAGCTTGCGCACCACCACCGTCGTGGTGGAGGGGTCCATCGAGGTCATCCGCCCAAGCATGCTTTGCGTGACCGCGCCCTCCTTCAGCAGCGTGACCAGCGCGACGAATTGCGTGACCGACAGATGGGGGTGCTGCACGTTCTGGGTAAAGAGCTGCGCCCCGCGCTGGTGGATACGGCGCACCAGCTGCGCCGGGTGATTGCGCGGATCGTAGGCCTCTACCATCGCGGAAGCATCACCGGTACGGCTTTGTGGTGTGGTCGCTCATGCCCCCCTGACCTTTCCGCAACCTGGCACCCCAAGCCGCACATACAACACGCCGATCAGCTCAGCTTTGCCAGCAACCGCAGAACCGTGCGCCGCTCGGCAACGGTCAGCGGCGCCATGGTTGCCTCAGTGATTTCCGCCATCACCGGTATCGCCGCCCCGATCAGCGCCCTGCCCTTCGCGGTCGCCTCGATCACGTAACGGCGGCGGTCGACCTCGTCCTTCCGGCTCATGACAAGACCGCGGGCCTCCAACCGGTTGACGACACCCTTGATCGTCGCCGCATCCATCGCGACGCTCCGCCCAAGCGCATTCTGCGACTGCGGCCCGGGACTCTCGACCAACCGGAACAGGGCCGAGAACTGGGTTGGCGTCAGCCCGTCGAGCATCTTTTCGCCAAAAAGAGTCATGTGCCGCTGGTTTGCCTTTCGCAGGGCAAAGCCGATCTGCTCGTCGAGGACATAGGAAGCGACACCATCGTCCGAGCCGCCGTCACCCGGTTCGTGCTTCATATCGTCCATCGAACTCATCTCGCTCTTTCTGACAGGGCCCAGGGTGGCATCCAACACGCAATCGGCCCCGGTGTCACCTGCGGGCGGACGCACCGGAGCACATGAATGGAACGACACCCCGAGGCGGCCCGCCTCGCCTAGACAACCGATCCCCGGCCACCCGGCAGAAATTTTCATTGGTATACAAATGTACTTCCCACCAGAGCGCAACCCCCAAGGGCGGCAGCGACAAGACCGGCCACCTTGGCACGGGACAGGCCCGCTTCGGGCGCCCCGGGCCTTGCCGCCCCCCTCTTCCTGCTGTCGCACAACGGGCGTCGGGGTATGCGCCGTGGATCCGGGCCCCGCCGCAACCGTCGCGCACGCCCATGCAACTGCCACCCCGGCCATTGCGGAGAGCTTGCCGCCCGGCCTTCGCGATCGGGAAGGATGCCGCCACTGCCGCCCCATGACGGGGCCGCCGCGCCCCGCCCGGATCAGACGCTGTCCTTGACGCGGTCCCAGGTGTTCATCAGGTGCTTGGCCATGACCTCACCCAATGCGTCGCCGTCCCGGCGCAGAAGCGCGTCGGCCATCTGTTCGTGCTCGGCCACGGCGGCAGCCCAATGCGGGGGCGTGCGGTTGCCGATGAAGCGGATCCGCTTCAGCCGCGCCTGAATATTGCGCTGCATGTCGCACAGGATCTCGTTGCCCGACAGCTCGCTCAGCCGCGAATGGAAGGCCTGGTTCAGCTTGTAATAGGCCAGCCGCTCGCGTTTTTCGTACAGCTCCAGCATCTCGTTGTGCAGGGCCATGAGGGCCGCGATCTCTTCGTCGCTGGCGCGCTGGCACGCCAGCGCCCCGGCGAGTTTCTCCAGATGCCCAAGCACCTCGAGCATCGAGAACACGTCTTGCGCCGTCAGCTTGCGCACCACCGCCCCGCGCGAGGGACGGATGATCACCAGCCCCTCGGCGGCCAGCGTGCGCAGGGCCTCGCGGAACGGCGTGCGCGACACCTCGAGCTGTTCGATCAGCCGCGTCTCGTCGATTCGGCTGCCCGGTTCCAGATAGCCCTCGATGATCAGGTCGCGAATCCGGTTCGCCACCTGATCGTGAAGGGTCTGTTTGCGGATCGCCACAGGGCCGGCCGCCGCGACGCCTAGTTTCTCCATGCCTGCACTCCCGGCTGCATTTTTACGGACACTATAGAACTTCCTGCCTTGCACTGCGAGGGCATGCAATGTATTTCGTATACAAAATGAGGAAATACATGACCAACGAACACCGAGTTGCCTTTGCCATCGGCGATGCCGGCGGGATCAGCCCCGAACTCAGCGCCCGCGTCCTCGCCGATGCCGAGGCCAATCGCGGCGACATGATCGTCATCGGAGATGCGCGCGTGCTGGCCATGGGCGCGCAGCATGCGGGCCTTGAAATCGACCTGCCCACCGTCACCCCCGAAGAGGCGACGCAGGGCCTGCCGGACGGCACCGTGCTGGTGGACATGGGCAATTGCGACCCGGCCGCGCTGACGCTGGGCGAGATCCAGCCGAGGTGACCGGCGCGGCGGCGCTGGAGAATTTCGCGGCGGCGCTGCGGCTGGCCAATGCCGGGCTTGCCGGGTCGGTCTTCTTCACGCCGTTCAACAAGCACGGGATGCGGCTGGCCAAGTCCGACTACGTGGACGAGATCGGCTTTATCACCGAAACCATCGACGCCGACCGCGGCGGGCGCGAGTTCAACGTGCTCGACGAGGTCTGGAACGCGCGAGGTCACCTCGCATATCCCGCTGCGCGAGGTGGCTGACACGCTGACCACCGACCGCATCTATCAGGCGCTCTGCCTGACGATCGAGACCATGGAAGGCGCCGGGTTCGAACGGCCCCGCATCGGTGTCGCGGCGCTGAACCCCCATGCCGGCGACGGGCGCAATTTCGGGACAGAGGACGAGGACGTCCTGCTGCCCGCGGTGCAGCGCGCGCAGGAACAGCAGATGTCCGTGACCGGCCCGGTGCCCTCGGACACCGTCTTCGTGCGGGCGCTGAAGGGTGAATTCGACGCCGTGCTGACCATGTATCACGATCAGGGCCAGATCGCGATGAAGCTGATGGGCTTCGACCGTGGCGTGACGCTGATCGCGGGCTACCCCTTCCCCATCGTCACCCCCGCCCACGGCACGGCCTACGACATCGCGGGCAAGGGCACGGCCGATACGGGCGCGACCTTCAACGCCGTCGCGCTTGGCCGCAAGCTGGCCGGTCGCTCGCCGCGGGACAGCGCAGCTGAAGCCCCGACCGATCTGACGGCCCTGTTCCGCGGGCCAATGCGCGAGGACGCACTCAACAGCTGATCACAAGCTGACACTTCGACCGGCGGCACCCGCCGCCACCAACCAGAGGGAGGAAAACCAATGAAATTCAAGAGCGCACTCTTCGGTGCCGCCACGCTGGCCATGATGTCCAGTGCCGCCACGGCACAGGAAGAGATCATCTTCGGCCTCAGCGCGGCCACCGGCTCGCTTCAGCAGCAAACGGCAAGCGAATTCGCCCGCCGCGCCAACGAGAAATTCGGCGACACCGCCGTCGTGAAGGTCTTTGACAGCTCGCAGCTGGGCAAGGACAAGGACATGCTCCAGAAGATCAAGCTGGGCACCATGCACCTGACCCTGCCCTCTTCGACCATGCCCGAGATCGCGCCGGAATTCGCGATCTTCGACCTGCCGTTCCTTGTCGCCGACCGCGAGCATCTGGCGCGCATCGACGAGACCTTCTTCAAGGATGTGCTGGTGCCCGCCGCCGAGGCGCAGGGCTATCGCCCGCTGGCCGTCTGGGAGAACGGCTTTCGCCAGATCACCAACAACGAACGGCCGGTCAACACGCCCGCCGATCTTGAAGGGCTGAAGATCCGCACGCCGAATTCGTCCTGGCGTGTGGCCATGTTCAGCGAATACGGCGCCAACCCGACACCGATGTCCTTTTCCGAGGTCTTCGTGGCGCTTCAGACCGGCGTGATCGACGGGCAGGAAAACCCGCTGACCAATATCGCCGGGGGCAAGCTGAACGAGGTGCAGAAGTACCTGTCGATGTCGGGCCACGTCTATTCCCCGGCCTACCCGACCGTGGGCGTGGCAGCCTTCGAGCGGCTCGACCCGGAAATCCAGCAGGTGCTGACCGAGACCGCGCAGGAAGTCGCGCTCTGGGCCCGCGAGCAGGGCGCCGAGCAGGACGGCGCGCTTCTGGAAAAGCTCAAGGCAGCCGGCATGGAAGTCAATACGGCAGACCGCGCCGCCTTCGTCGAAGCCTCTGCGCCGCTGTATGAAAAATTCGCGGAAGAGGTCGAAGACGGCCAGGCGATGATCGACCAGGTGATGTCGCTGGCCGACGGCGAGTCGTGATCTGATCCGATCCAATCGGGGCGCATCGCCGTTGCGATGCGCCCCACTCCAATCCTGACCCCTTGTCCAACCGGGACCGTTCAATGCTCGACCGCGTCATTCATTGGCTCGACCTCTTCCTGCAACTCTTCACCGTCACGCTGATCGTCATCCTTGCCGTCATCGTGCTGCTGGCCGTCGGCTTTCGCTATTCGGGCAATTCGCTGATCTGGTACGACGAGGTCGCCGTACTGCTGCTGGCCTGGATCACCTTCACCGGCGCGGCGCTGGCCGTGCTGCGCAATGCGCATCTGGGCTTCAACGGGCTGATGTTCGGCCTGCCGCTGCCCGGGCGCATCGCCCTGTTCTGGCTGGTCGAGGCGATCTTCTTCGCCATCTTCGCCGTCACGCTCTGGGCCGGCTGGACGATCCTCAGCATCTTCGGCAACGAAACCATGACAACATTGCGGTTTGTCCCGCGCAGCGTCGTGCAGGGCATCCTGCCGGTCAGCGCGGCGCTGATCCTCTTGGGCCGTGCCCTCACCCTGCCCGTGCCGCATGGCCGAGGTCCGGTCCGGCATCGACCCGGAAACCCTCGAAATTCAGCATGAAATCGCCCGCGCAGAGGCGGAACTGGCGCGCACCCGCGCAGGCACGGAGTCCAACACATGACCGAGGCACTGATCCTTCTGTCGATGTTCCTGATGATCGGCATCGGCATGCCCATTGCGGTGGCGATCCTCGGGTCCGCGCTGATGGGCGTGTTCATCCTGAACGGGCACCTCGGCTTTCTGAACGCGGCGCTCTCGCTGTACGACGGCGCCACCAGCTTTCCGCTGATCGCCATCCCCCTTTTCATCCTGGCGGGCGCACTGATGAACACCGGCGGCATCTCGTCCCGGTTGATCACCTTCGTCTCGGCGCTCATCGGCTTCGTGCGCGGCGGGCTGGCCATGGTCAACGTGGGCGTGTCGCTGTTCTTCGCGGAAATCTCGGGCTCGGCCGTGGCCGATGTGGCAGCGACCGGATCCGTGCTGATCCCGGCGATGAAGAAGAAGGGCTATTCGCCCCGCTTCGCGGCGGCGCTGACCTCGTCGACCGCGTCGCTGGCCATCATCATTCCGCCCTCGATCCCGATGATCCTCTACGGCGCGCTGTCGGACACCTCGATCGTGAAGCTTTTCGTGGCGGGCATCGTGCCGGGGCTGCTTGGGGCGTTTCTGCTCATGGCGCTCAGCTACTATTTCGCCGTGCGCTACGACCTGCCGCGCGAGGATGGCTTCAGCCTGTGCCGCCTGTGGACAGCGACCAAAGACGCGATCTGGGCGCTGATCCTGCCGGTCCTCATCCTGGGCGGCATCTTCGGCGGCATCGTGACCGCGACCGAGGGCGCGGGCCTTGCGGTGCTGGCGGCGCTGCTGATCGGCGGCTTCATCTACCGCGAGCTGAGCTTCGGCAAGCTGTACCATGCGCTGGTCGACGGGGTGAACCAGACGGCGGTTGTCATGCTGCTGGTGGCATCCTCGGCGGTGCTGGGTCTCTACCTGACGGAAACCGAGCTGCCGCAGCGGCTGGCGCAGGGGATCACCGGGATCACCACGAACCCCTTTGCGGTGCTGATGATCATCAACGTCTTCCTGCTGTTCGTGGGCATGGTGCTGCACGGGGCGGCGGCGATCATCCTGACGGTGCCGATCTTCATGCCGCTGGTGAACCAGCTGGGCATCGACCCGATCCAGTTCGGCATCCTGCTGACGCTCAACATCGCGCTTGGTCAGCAGACCCCGCCGGTGGCAAGCGTTCTGGTCACCGCCTGTTCCATCGCCAAGACGGATGTCTGGAGCACGACGCGCACCAACCTGCCCTTCATCGGCGTCCTGGTGCTGGTGCTGCTGCTGGTCACCTACGTGCCTGCCGTGTCGCTGTCGCTGGTGGACGTGTTCTATGGTCCGTGACCCGCAGCCCCGGGCGTCAGGCCGATGACCGGGGCGAAACCCGCGATCGGCGTCATCGGCGCCGGGATGATGGGCGGCGGCATGGCCGCCTGCCTGCTCCGCGCGGGGCACCGGGTGCGGATCCTGCCGCACCGCAGCCGCAGGGTGATCGACTGCCTGATCGCCGACGGCGCCGAAGAGGCCGGATCGGCTGCCGAACTGGCCGGTTCGGTCGGGGTGATCCTGACCTGCCTGCCCGATGGCCCCGCCATCGAGGCCTGTGCCGACAAGATCCTGCCCGCGCTGACAGCGGGCAGGATGTGGATCGACGCCACGACCTCCGACCCGGCGGTGACCCGGCGCGTCGCCGCGCAGGTGGCAGCGCAGGGGGCGGTCTTCGCCGACGCCCCGGTGACCGGCGGCCCGGCGCAGGCCGAGGCCGGTGAACTGGCCTCGCTGGTGGGATGCCCCGCGGCAGAGTTCGAGCGGGTCTCGGCGGTGGTGTCGACATATTCGCGCGTCGTGCGCCGGTTTGGCGATGTCGGCGCCGGTCACACTGCCAAGCTGATGAACAACCTCGTCACGCAGGGCACCATGGCGCTTCTGGCCGAGGCCTATACCGGCGCGCGCCGGCTTGGCGTGGACTGGCAGGCGCTGTTCGACGTGATGGGCACCGGGGCCGCCCGGTCCGGCACATTGGAAAAGGCGGTCGGTCCGGCGCTGAAAGGCGATTTCGACGGCAGCCGGTTCACCATCCGCAACGCCGAGAAGGACCTGCGCTACGCGGTCGAGACGCTGGGGGCCGATGCCGAACTGGCACGGGCGGCGCACCGCATTCTGGCGCGCTGCGTGGACGCGGGCCGTGGCGAGGAATTCGTCAGCCGGATGCTGCAAGCGCGCAGCGAATAAACCTGCGCTAGACCGCAAGGGCGGGCGCCCCCGGGAAAGCGGCAGAGCCCGCATCTCGGCACCCTGGGTGCGGATCGGGAAACCGAGGATGCAGCCCCCGGGGCGCTGCCGTCACCCAGCCGAAGCACATCAGCAAGGCGCATGGCCCCGCAAGGGAGATGTCCGCAGGCAGCCGCCGCTGCCCGGCACCCGAAAAACCGCGGGCTGCGTCCCTCCCCCGGACCTCTGATCGACCGGATGCTGTTCGATAATCGCACAGTGGTTCGGATTATTTGACGGAGCGAGGCTTCTTCTCGATACCGATGCCAGAGGGATATCAGAGGAGACACTCATGACCTTTCGCGCACTTGCGGCAAGCGCCATCGCACTCGCCCTGGCGGCTCCGGCCACGGCCGAAACAACGCTTCGCATTCAAACGGCACAGAACGCGGGCGATTTCGTCATGTCCCGCCTGCAAGACATCTGGGTGCCGAAACTCGAAACCATGAGCGGCGGCGAGTTGATGGTCGAACTGCTGCCCATCGGCGCGGTCGTGCCGCATCGCGAAACGCCGAAGGCCGTGTCAGCGGGCATTCTCGACGGGCAGATGACCACCGCGAACTACTTCGCCGGTCAGGACGCCGCCTTCGCGCTGTTCGGCGATCTGATTGCCGCCTACGATTCCCCCGATCAGGGCCAGACCTTCTGTCGCAACGACAAGGGCCGGGATGTGCTTCAGACGCTGTACGACACCCACTTCGGCGAAAAGCTGAAGGTCATCGGCTGCGGCCCCTATGCCCGGGAAGCGCTGGTTGCGGCAAAGCCGATCCGGACCCTCGCCGATATGGAAGGCACGAAGATCCGCGCGCCCGAAGGGCTTGCCTCCGAGGTGTTCCGCGCCGTTGGCGGAACGCCGGTCAGCATGCCCTTCAGCGAGGTCTATACCGCGCTGGAAACCGGGCTTGTCGACGCTGCGGATGCCAGCGCGCTGGTCAACAACGAAGCCCTGGGCCTGCACAAGATCGCCAAGGCGCCGATCTACCCCGGCATCCACTCGCAGGCGGTGCACAGCTTTTCGATCAACGCATCCAAGTGGGAAGGCCTGAGCGAGCAGCACCGCACCATCCTCGAAGTCTGGTACAACGCGGCCTACGACGATATCCGCCGCGCCGCGGACCTGGAAGACCGCCGGACGGCGGCAGAGCTGGCCACACGCGACGGCTTTGAAATCATCGACTGGTCGGCGCAGGACCGGCAGGCCTTCCGCGCGGCGGCGCGCGCCGCATGGGAACGGGCCGCAGAGCAGTCCGACGACGCGGCAATGGTCTATGAAGCGCAGAAGGACTACCTGCGCCTGATCGGCTTGCTGAACGACTGACAGCCCTGCGTGACGGGCCGGGGCATGCAGTCTCCGGCCCCTTCCTTTGCCCACTTCCCAGAGAGGACACCGGATGCAAGCGGCCAGCCTGCTCATCTCGCGGATCAGTATTGCCATCGGTTACGCCTGCGCGCCGCTCTACCTCGTGTCGCTGCTGGTGGCGGTCCGCGAAGTCATCATGCGATACTTCTTCCATGCGCCGTCAGACTGGGCGTTCGAGGTCACCCTGACGCTTTGTGCCATAGCCTGGGCCCTGTCCGTCGGCTATGTCGGCCAGCAGAACCGCCATATCGCCATCACCTTCCTGCATGACCTCGTGCGCCCCTCGCGCAAACGGGTTCTGGATGTGGTGACCCTGCTGCTGACGGCCCTGGCCTTTGTCGCCCTCGCCTGTGCCACCTTCCCCCCGCCTACGAAGCCCTGACCCAGGTTGAACGCACCGGCAGCGCCTTCAACCCGCCGATGCCGGCGGTGCTGAAACCGATCCTTTTTCTCGCTGCCATTCTGGGGGTCGTCCAGACGCTTGCAAACCTCGTGCTGCTGCTGACCGGGCATCGCCCCCCCACCACCGAACCCGGAGACGTCTCGCTATGAGCATCGCCCTTGTCACGGCCCTGATTGTCATTGCCCTGCTGGCGCTGATGGTCCTGGGCACCCCGCTGGGCGTGGCCACGCTTTTGGTCTCGGTCGCGACCTCCCTGATCTATTTCGGCCCGCCCGGACTGTTTCTGGTGTCGAGCAACGTCTACCACGTGCTGGAAAACTATTCGCTGGTCGCCGTGCCGCTCTTTGTTTTCATGGCCGGGATACTGGAGCGGTCCGGCATCGCCGAAAGCCTGTTCGACGCCATGGCAGAGCTTGGCGGCTCTTTCCCCGGTTCACTGGGCATTCAGACCTGTGTGGTCGCCGTCTTCCTGGCCGCGATGAGCGGCATCATGGGGGGCGAGATCGTGATGCTGGGCATGATAGCCCTGCCGCAGATGTTCCGGCTGGGGTATGACCGCAAGCTGTCGATCGGCATCATCTGTGCCGCCGGTGCCCTCGCGACGCTGATCCCGCCCAGCATCGTGATGATCGTCTATGGCGTCACCGCCAATGTCTCGATTTCCGACCTTTTCCTTGGCGGCACCGGGCCGGGGCTGCTGCTGGCCTCGATCTACATGCTGTACATCTACATCCGCGCCCGCCGGAACCCCGCCGTCGCCCCGGCGCTGCCCGTGACGGAGGGTGCCAGAGGGCCGCGCAAACGGGCCGCCGTCCGGGCCCTGGTCGCACCGCTGTTCGTCATCACCAGCGTCATGGGCACGATCTATTCCGGCATCGCCTCGGTGACCGAGGCGGCGGCCATCGGGTCCTGTGCCGCGATCCTTGTCGCCTTGCTGCGCAAGCGCCTGAGCTATGCGATGATCCGCGACACCTTTCGCCAGACCGTGCTGACGGTCGGCTCGGTGGTCTGGCTGGTGCTTGGCGCGGTCAGCCTGGTGGGCATCTACAACATCATCGGCGGCAGCCGCTTCCTGCAGGGCCTGCTTGAAGGGCTGGACTGGCATCCCGTCCTGGTGATCCTGCTGATGATGGGCATCGTGTTCGTGCTGGGCACCTTCATGGAATGGATCGCGATCGTCTTCATCACCGTCCCGATCTTTGCCCCGGTTGCGGTGGGCCTTGGCTACGACCCGGTCTGGTTCGGGGTGCTCTTCGCCATGAACATCCAGATCTACTACCTGTCGCCGCCCTTCGGCCCGGCCTGCTTCTTCCTCAAGAGCGTGGCCCCGCCCGACGTGACCCTGCAGGAGATCTTCGCCTCGGTCTGGCCCTTCGTGCTGATGCAGATACTGGGCCTGCTGCTGGTGTTGTTCTTCCCGCAGATCGCCCTGTTCTTTCCAGAGGTCCTGTCGAAATGAACGCTGACGATCACAACAAGACTGAAACCGAGCTGAGCCGCCGCGCCAGCATCGCCTCGGACATTGCGGGCTATCTTCTGGCCGCCGCGCTCATCACCGTGATGTTCGCGCTGTCCGGCTCGCTGTTCTGAAGAATTGGACGCCCGATGACCAAGACACCCGAAGACCTTCGTTCTTTCCGCTGGTTCGGTGACCCCGGCCTGCGCACCTTTGGCCACCGCTCGCGCATGCGGCAGATGGGCTATGACCCCGAAGACTGGGAAGGCCGCCCGATCATCGCGATCATCAACACATGGTCCGACATCAACCCCTGCCACGCCCATTTCCGCCAGCGCGCGGAATCGGTCAAGACCGGCATCCTGCAATCCGGGGGCTTCCCGCTGGAGCTGCCGGCGATTTCGCTGGCCGAGCAATTCGTCAAGCCCTCGGCCATGCTCTATCGCAACATGCTGGCGATGGAGACCGAAGAGCTGATCCGGTCGCATCCGATCGACGGTGTTGTGCTGATGGGGGGCTGCGACAAGACCACGCCCGGCCTGCTGATGGGGGCGATCAGCATGGATGTCCCGGCGATCTACCTGCCCGCCGGGCCAATGCTGCGCGGCAACTGGCAGGGCAAGACGCTGGGCTCGGGCTCGGACAGCTGGAAGTACTGGGACGACCTGCGCGCCGGCGAGATCACCCGGCAGGATTGGGAAGGCGTCGAACGCGGCATCGCCCGCAGCTATGGCCATTGCATGACCATGGGCACCGCCTCGACCATGACGGCCATCGCCGATGCCACTGGGAACCACCCTGCCCGGGGCCTCGTCGATCCCGACCGCCGACAGCAACCACATCGCCATGAGCAAGATGACCGTACCGGCGGATTGTCGACATGGTCTGGGCCGATCTGAAACCCTCGGACATCATTCGCCCCGCCTCGGTGCAGAACGCCATTGCCGTCGCCATGGCCATGGGCTGCTCTACGAATGCGATCATCCACCTGATTGCCATCGGGCGGCGCGCCGGTGTCGACGTGACGCTGGAGGATTTCGACCGGCTCAGCCGGGTCGTGCCGGTGATCGCCAATGTCCGCCCCAGCGGCTCCGACTATCTGATGGAGGATTTCTTTTACGCGGGCGGGCTTCCGGCGCTGATGACGCGGCTGACCGATCACCTGGACCTGTCGATGATTTCCGTCACCGGCAAACCGCTGGGCGAGGATATCGCCAATGCGCAGGTCTACAATGACGACGTGATCCGCCCGGTCGACAACCCGATCTATGCCGAAGGCGCGCTGGCCGTTCTCAAAGGCAACCTTGCGCCCGAGGGCTGTGTCATCAAACCCTCTGCCTGTAGCGCGAAGTTCCAGAACCACAGCGGCCCGGCACTGGTGTTCGACGATTACGCCGATCTCAAGGAGCAGATCGACTCTGACGATCTGGAGGTCACCGAGGACAGCGTTCTGGTGCTGCGCAACGCGGGCCCCGTTGGCGGGCCGGGCATGCCGGAATGGGGCATGCTGCCGATCCCCGGAAAGCTGGTCAGGGCCGGTGTGCGCGACATGCTGCGCCTGTCGGATGCCCGCATGAGCGGCACCAGCTACGGTGCCTGCGTGCTTCATGTCTCGCCCGAGGCGCATGTCGGCGGGCCGCTGGCGCTGTTGAAAACCGGTGATATGATCACGGTCGATATTCCGGGGCGGCGCATCCACATGGAGGTCTCGGACGAAGAACTGGCCCGGCGCCGCGCCCTCTGGACCCCGCCCGAAGATCCCTACCAGCGAGGCTTTGGCAAGATGTACATGTCCCACGTCAGTCAGGCGCATGACGGCTGCGACTTCGATTTCCTGCAGACCGCCGCCGGGGCGCCGGTGCCAGAGCCCAAGATCTTCTGATCGGCGATGACAGGCACCGCACGCCCCTCTGCCCTGCCCGAAGAGATCATGCAGGACAATCCCAAGGATTACTCCCTGACCCTGGCCAAGGGCATGGCGATCCTTGAAATGTTCGGACCCGGGGTGCAGAGCGTCAGCCTTCAGAGCGCGGCGACGCATGTCGGAACCAGCCGGGCCAGCGCGCGCCGGCTGATCCTGACCCTCGTGGCCATGGGCTATCTCGACCGAAGCGGCAGCGGCACCTATGTGCTGACCGCCAAGAGCCTCGGGATTTCACGCGCCTTCCTGGCGGGCAATTCGATCCTGTCGATCCTGGCGGAGAAGGTGCGCGAACTGGCCGCAGAGCTCGATTGCCCCTGTTCCATCGTCTCGCTCAGCGGGTCCGAGGTGATGTTCCTGTGCCGCGACCCCTCGCGCCGGGTCTATGCCTCGCAACTGGCGCTGGGGGACCGGCTGCCGGCCCATGCCTCTACCGGGGGCAAGCTGCTGCTGGCGATGAAGCCCGACGACGAGATACGGAAGTGGTTCGCGCGCTACAGCCCGCAGAAACTGGCCGCAAGAACCATCACGGAGCCAACCGCCATGCTGGCCGAAGCCGCGCGCATCCGCGCACAGGGCTACGCCAGTTCCGATTGCGAGCTGGAAGAGGGCCTCGTCTCTCTCGGCCTGCCGGTGCGCGATCATCTGGGCACACCCCGCCTGTCGCTGGTCGTGTCGCAATTCGCCAACCACAAGACCAGCACCGCCCTGGTCGCGCAATACCTCGATGCGACCCGGGCCGCCGCCGAGCAGATCTCGGTCACCTATGCCGACTACCTGCGCCACAACGCCTGACCCCCTTACCTGACAGGGCCCCGCAATGACCTTTCATGACCGTCTGAAACAGGGCAGCCCGCTGCTTGCCACTTTTGTCAAAACCCCGCACCCCATGGTGATCGAGGTGCTGGGCGGCACCGCGCTGGACGCGCTTATCCTCGATTGCGAACATTCGCCGTTTGGCTGGGCCGACATCGACCGCGCGGTGCTGGCCGCGCGCGCGGTCGGCAAACCGATCCTCGCCCGGCTGCCGGACGATCAGCCCACCGGGCTGCTGAAACTTCTGGATATGGGGGCCGATGGCGTCGTGGTTCCGCATGTCTCGACCGCGCGACAGGCCCGCGACATCGTCCGGGCCGCCCATTACGGCGACGGCGGACGCGGCTTTGCCACCACGACCCGGGCGGGAGGTTACGGTCGCCTCGGCATGAAAGAGCATCTCGACGCCAGCGCCGCCCCCACGATCCTTGTCCAGATCGAAGATCCCGCCGCCGTCGACAATATCGACGACATCGTTGCCGTGCCGGGGATCAGCGGTGTCTTTATCGGCCCTGCCGACCTCGCCATCGCCTATGGCGTCAACGATCTGTCCGCGCCGCGCGTCATCGACGCGATGACCGGGGTGATCGCCTCAGCCCGGAAAGCCGCCCTGCCCGTCGCCTGTTTCGCCGGCAGTTCAGGCGCGGTGAAGGCCCTCTATGACCGGGGGTGACCCTGGTCGCGCTGGCCAGCGAACACACTGCGATCCAGAGCTTCTTCTCTGACGAGGCCCTGGCCTCGCTGCGCGCCCGGGCGTCCGATCCCACGGATTGATGCCGCGCGCCGTTCTTCGGAATGGAAGAAGCCCCAAGGGACTTGCACGCGTCACCGCAGCACAGGCGACAGCGGGCACAAGCGTCGCCCTGATTGGCGCCGCGCTTTCGGGAAGCTCCGTCCCGGTTGCCGCTGCCAAGACCGACCACCCCCCGTTGCAGCCGGGGGGCTTGGGTGAAGGGTTCACCCGGTCATCCCACAGATCGCCGGTTTGTCCGCCGCGCCCGAGCCTTGTCGCGGTTCGGGAACAGCAGGGACAGCGCCTCGGGGGTGAAATCGTCGACCGCCACGACCTCGTCCACCAGCGCCTGCATGACCTCGATCCCCGCCAGTTCGGCCTCGCTGAGGAGGCCCGCCTTCAGCGCCTCCTGCGGCGTCTTGCGCGCATCGCGCAGCCGCTTCATCACCGGGGCCATCTCGACAACCTTGGCATAGCATTCGTTGAGCAGCTGAACGCCGTCGCGGTTGCAGCCTTCGAACACCCTGCCGGTGATCCGGTCGCGGGCCTCTGAAGGCTCGTAGATCAGCGCGCTCGCGGCCTCTGTCAGCCGGTCGTCGGCGCCCCGGCGCGGCGATCCCGGCCAGGTGAAGACCCGCAGCACCCAGTGCGGCCCAGCGGGCGGGCAGATTGGCGATCACCTCGTCCAGCGCGCTCTGTATGCGCTTGAACCCTTCGGCGGCGGCATAGCGCAACACGGGCAGGTCGGCCTCTTGGCGGCCTTCGTCCTCCCAGCGTTTCAGCGCGGCGGAGAGGATGTACATTTCAGACAGGATGTCGCCCATCCGGCCCGAGATCATTTCCTTGCGCTTCAGCGCGCCGCCCAGCGTCAGGAAGGCGACATCCGCCGTCAGCGCATAGGCCGCCGACCAGCGCGACAGTTGGCGGTAGATCGGCGCGGCGGCCCCTGCCTCCGGGGCGGGGGCAAAGCGCCCGCCGGTCAGCGCGCGGCCCCATGCGCGGAACAGCGTCCGGGTGGTGTGGCCCACATGCGCCCAGAAGCTCTTGTCGAAGGCCGCCAGCGACTTTTCCGGATCGGGCTCCTGCAGGGCCATCATGTTGTCGAGCATGTGCGGATGTGCCCGGATCGCGCCCTGCCCGAAGATGATCAGAGAGCGTGTGACGATGTTCGCCCCCTCCACCGTGATGCCGATCGGGACCGCACGGTAGAGCGGCAGCAGGTAGTTCGACGGCCCGTCGATCACCGCCTTGCCGGAATGCACATCCATCGCGTGGTTCAGCGCCTCGCGCATCCGGTAAGTGGCGTGCAGCTTCATGATCGCCGAGATCACCGAAAGCGCGCGGCCCTCGTCCAGCCCGGCGCAGGTAAGGCGGCGCGCCGCATCCATGGCGTAGACATCGGCGGCCAGCTGCGCCATCGGTTCCTGTATGCCGCCGAACTCGCCGATCGGCAGATTGAACTGCTGACGGATGCGGGCATAGGCGCCGGTGGTATGGGCCGAAAGCGCGATGGCGGCACAGCCCATCGAAGGCAGCGAGATGCCGCGCCCGGCGGCCAGCGCCGACATCAGCATCATCCAGCCGCGCCCGGCATAGTCCGGCCCGCCGATGATGTGATCGAGCGGGATGAAGACATCCTTGCCGGTGGTCGGCCCGTTCATGAACATCGTCGAGGACGGCAGGTGCCGCCGACCGGTCTCGACCCCTTCCAGATCGGTGGGGACAAGGGCGCAGGTGATGCCGATATCCTCGGTTTTGCCCAGCAGCCCGTCGGGGTCGCGCAGCTTGAAGGCAAGGCCCAGAACGGTGCAGACCGGCGCAAGCGTGATGTAGCGCTTGGCCCAGTTGAGCCGGATGCCCAGCACCTCTTCGCCCTGCCATTCGCCCTTGCAGATCACCCCCTCGTCCACCATCGCCGAGGCGTCGGATCCGGCTTCGGCGCTGGTCAGCCCGAAGGCGGGAAGGTCTCGCCCGTCGGCGAGGCGCGGCAGCCAGTACTCCTTTTGGGCCTCTGTGCCGAACCGGTGGATCAACTCGCCGGGGCCAAGCGAATTCGGCACCATGACGGTGACCGCCGCGGCGACCGAGCGGGTAGAGATGAAGCGGATGATCTCGGAATGCGCGAAGGCCGAGAACCCAAGCCCGCCGTGGGACTTGGGGATGATCATGCCGAAGAAGCCCTGCGTGCGCAGGAAGGTCCAGACCGCGTCCGGCAGGTCGGCGTCATCATGGTTGATCCGCCAGTCGTCGATCATCCGGCAGAGCGCGCGACAGGGCCCGTCGAGGAAGGCCTGCTCTTCTGCCGTGAGTTTCGGCGCCTTCACGTCCAGAAGCTTCGACCAGTCCGGATTGCCCGAGAACAGCTCGGCCTCCCACCAGACCTCTCCGGCGTTGAGCGCCTCGCTTTCGGTCTGGGACAGGGCCGGAAGAACCCCCTTCGCCCAGGCGTGAATCGGCTTTGTCAAAAGCTTCGAACGCAGTCCCGTCATGCAAGCACCTCCCCGGGTCAAACGTCAGCCAAGCGGATGCGGTTCCGGACCGGGGGGCGGCGGGCCGCCCTGACCGACCCGGCAACGCGGGGGCCACACCGGCGGCGGTCAGGCGATCCCGCCACCGGGAAGAAGATCAGCATCAGGAAGACAATGTTGATGAGCGCAATGACTGGCCCGGACTTCGGTCTGCGGGCAATCGTGGTCCGCCGGGCTCCCTGCCGGCGGGCCGTTCATAGGGTGGCGGACGCGCGTCGCGCCTGAACCGACCGGCGCACAAAGGCCGCGATGAACAGCACGGTCAGGATCAGCATGATGGTCGGCGCGGGCGCGCTGTCGATATGGAAGCTGAGATAGACGCCCCCCAGCATGGAGAGCATGCAGACCACGACCGCGACCGGCAGCATGCATTTCAGGCTGCGCGCCGTCAGGAAGGCAATCGCCCCCGGTGCGATCAGCAGCCCGACGGCAAGGATCAGCCCGGTCGCCGACAGTGTCGCCACGATGGTCAGCGACAGGATCGCCAGCAGCCCGTAATGCAGCAGCCTGACCGGCAGGCCGGAGACCTTGGCCTGTGCCGGATCGAAGGCGTGCAGCATGAAGTCCTTCCACTTCACCACCAGGACCAGGGCAACGACCACCGAGATGATGCCCGCCGTCCACAGGTCCTGCGTCCCGACCCCCAACATGTTGCCGAACAGGATATGGTCGAGGTGCACGTTGGTCTGCAGCCCGACATACATCACGATCCCCAGCCCGAACATGCCCGAGAATACCACACCCATGACCGTATCCTGCTTCACCCGGCTGTTCTCGGCCAGGTAGCCGGTCGCCGCCGCCGTCAGCATCCCCGCGGCAAAGGCACCAAGGATCAGCGGCAGCCCGAGGATGTAGGCCAGCACGATGCCCGGCAGAACCGCGTGGCTGACCGCATCCCCCATCAGCGCCCAGCCCTTGAGAACGAGGAAGCAGGACAGCAGCGCGGTCGGCACCGAGACGATGATCGCGATCCAGAACGCGTTTTGCATGAAGCCGAATTGAAACGGCAGAAGAAGGGCCTCCAGCATCACGCCGCCTCCTCTTTCAGGGCGGCCCGCGCCTTGGCCCCGGCCGCCAGAACCCCGTGTTTCGGCGCGAAGACGAATGTGGCAAGGAAAATCGCCGTCTGCAGGACCACGATCACGCCTCCGGTGGCCCCGTCCAGGAAATAGCTGATGTAGGCGCCCAAAAAGCTGGTGACCGCGCCGATCGCCACGGAGGTCAGGATCAGCCGCGGGAAGCGATCGCAGAGCAGGTAGGCGGTCGCGCCCGGCGTCACCACCATGGCAATCACCAGAAACGCACCCACGGTCTGCATCGCCGCCACCACAGAGGCCGAGAGCAGCACGAAGAACACCGCCTTGAGCAGCCCGGGCCGCAGCCCGATCGAGCGTGCGTGGCTTTCGTCGAAGAAGGTGACCATGAGGTCCTTCCACTTCAGCAGCAGGACCGCCAGCGACACAAAGCCGATGATGGCCAGCTGCACTGTATCCTCGGGGGTGATGGCAAGAATGTTGCCCATGGTGATCGTCTGGATCGAGACCGACATCGGGTTGACCGAGGCCATGAACAGCCCCAACCCGAAGAACGAGGTGAAGATGATGCCGATGATCACATCCACCTTCAGCCCGGACCGATCCGACAGGAACAGCATGGCCCCCGCCGCCAGCCCGCCGGAGATGAAGGCGCCCAATGCAAAGGGCAGGCCGAGGATATAGGCGCCCGCGACACCGGGCACCACCGAGTGCGAAAGCGCGTCACCGATCAGCGACCAGCCCTTGAGCATCAGGTAGGACGAGAGGAAGGCGCAGACGCCGCCCACAAGGGCGGACACCCACATGGCATTGGTCATGTAGCCGTAGGTGAAGGGTTCCAGCAAGGCGGTCATCCCTCCCCCCGCCTTGTGGACGCGGTCGCCGTAATGCACCAGCGGGCGCTCGTCGTCGGTGTAGATCGACAGGCGGCGGTCGTCGTCGTCGTCGTGCAGATCGGCCCCGCCAAGGGTGAAATGCCGCAGGACGCCCCCGAAGGCCGCTTCGAGGTTTTGCCGCGTGAAGGTCGTCTCGGTCGGCCCGTAGGCAAGCACGGTACCCTTGACCAGCACGGTGCGGTCGCAGAATTCCGGCACGGACCCAAGGTTGTGGGTCGAGACCAGCATCACCCGCCCCTCTTCCTTGAGCGCCCGAAGCAGCGCGATGATCTGCTCTTCCGTCTTTACGTCGACGCCTGTGAAGGGCTCATCCAGCAGGATGACCTGCCCGTCCTGCGCCAGCGCACGCGCGAGGAAGACGCGCTTTTTCTGCCCACCGGACAGCTCACCGATCTGGCGGTGGCGGAAATCCAGCATGTTGACGCGGCCAAGCGCCGCCTCGACCGCCGCGTGATCGTCCTTCGACGGGCGGCGCAGGAAACCCATGTGCCCGTAGCGGCCCATCATCACCACGTCTTCCACCAGCACCGGGAAGGACCAGTCGACCTCTTCGGACTGCGGAACGTAGGAGACGAGGTTGCGCTTCAAGGCCTCCTTTACCGACAGGCCCAGAAGCTGGATGTCGCCCATGGCCACCGGGACAAAGCCCATGATCGCCTTGAACAGCGTCGACTTGCCCGCCCCGTTCACACCTACCAGCGCCGTGACCGTCCCCCGCGGAATCTCGAAGCTGGCGTTGCGCAGGGCGGTGTGACCGTTGCGATAGGTGACCGTGACGTCCCGCGCGGCAATGCCGCCACCCGCCTTCTTCGCCGTCTCCGCAGATTTTTCCATGTTGGTACTATCTTTCACTGCTGTCTCTCTACCGGAAGGGGCGGCGCCCGGAACGGGAAATCCCTCCGAATGCAGAGCCATCCGGAGGGGATCCCGTAAGTCAAGAAAAGCTCAGTTCATGCCGGTGGCAAGCCCGTCCGCCACCGTCTGCGACGTCACCGTCAGCAAATCGAGGTAGCTTGGCACCGGGCCGTCGGGCTCGGACAGGCTGTCGACGTAAAGCACGCCGCCGTAATGCGCGCCGGTCTCGCGCGCGACCTGTTCGGCCGGGGCCGTGTTGACCGTGCTTTCGCAGAAGACCACGGGGATGTCGTTGTCCTTCACCCCGTCGATGACGGAGCGCACCTGTTGGGGCGTGCCCATCTGGTCCGCGTTCATCGGCCAGAGGTACAGCTCCTTCATCCCGAAATCACGGGCAAGATAGCTGAAGGCCCCTTCGCAGGTGACAAGCCAGCGTTGCGCCTCGGGGATCTGCGCGACCTGCGCGCGCAGCGGTTCGAGCGTGGCGCGCAGCTCATCCTTGTAGGTCTCGGCATTGGCCTTGTAGGTCTCGGCGTTCTCGGGGTCCTGCGCGGCCAGGGCTTCTGCAATGTTGTCGATATAGACGATCGCGTTGTCGAGCCCCATCCAGGCATGGGGGTTGGGCTTGCCCTCATAGGCACCGGAGGCAATCGGGATCGGTTCGATCCCGTCGGTCAGCGTCACCGAAGGAATGTCGCCCAGGTTCGCCAGGAACTGCTCGAACCAGAGCTCGAGGTTCATGCCGTTCCACAGGATCAGGTCGGCACCATGCGCGCGCACGATATCCTGCGGGGTCGGCTCGTAGCCATGGATCTCGGCGCCCGGTTTGGTGATGGACACGACCTCGGCCGCATCGCCGGCGACGTGGCTCGCCATATCCGCCAGAACCGTGAAGGTGGTGACGACCTTCATTTTGCCGTCCTGCGCCATCGCACCACCGGCGGTCAGAGCGGTCAGTGCCACCGCGCCCATCAGGCCTGTCATCGTCGTCGTCATGGAAGTTCCTCTGAATATGTCGGCTCAACTCTCGATCCGCCCCGAAGTTGCGAGCGAGTCGCAATATGGCTACCACGGCCACACTAATTTGCAACTGCAAATCACTCGCAAGAAGAACGGGACAGGAGAGCATGCGCAAATTTTGATCAACGGCGGGTCACGCGCAGAAGCAAGGTCTGGACGAAGCTGGCCCCGAAGATCGCCCGCGGAGGGCGGTCACAGCCAGAGAAGCTCCGGCAGGTGCCGGGACACGCCCTCCTGACGGTTCCGGGCGCGCCATCACGCAGCCCGCCTTTGCGCCGCCGCTGATGGCCGGGCAAAGCGCATCGACATTCTTGACACTTTTTATCAGAATTGTTAGCGCCCTTGATCGAACGACCGCACAAGCGGTCCCTTTCCCGCCAGCACCCGCCTATCGCCGAGCCAGCGTCCCGATCCGAACCGAAGGAGAAGACCTTGGCACAGATACCATGTGCGCGGGCCCGTCGTGGTGCCTTGACCGTTTCGACAATGGCGCTTGTTGCCGCCTCATCCGCGCAGGCTCAGGGCTATGACCTGGGTACGCTGATCCTCACGACCGACAGAGCCGGGAATACCGTCCTGCAGTTTCCCGGCACGGTCGATGTGGTCGACGCCGAACGCCTGAAAAGCCGCAACATCTCGGACATCGAGGAACTGGTGCGGCGCATTCCCGGCGTGACGGTCAGCCGTCAGACGACGTCAGCCGATCCCTTCAGCACCTTCGGCGGATTTACCATCCGCGGCGTCGGCGGCAACCGCGTGGCCATTCAGGTCGACGGCTCGCGCACGCCCGAGCGCATCATCGACGGCACCCGGGACTACGTCGATCTCAACTTCACCAAGAGCGTCGAAATCGTCCGCGGACCGGCCTCGGTCCTGTGGGGCGCCGATGCCCTGGGCGGGCTCGTCGCCTTCGAGACGCTGGACCCCGAGGACCTGCTGGAGGGGCGCGACAGGGGCGGCGCGGTTTCGGTCGGCCATGACAGCTTCGACACAACCACCAGCGGCAGCTTCAGCATCGCCCAGCGGTTTTCCGATCAGTTTTCGGTGATGGCGGGGCTTGCCCGCGAAAGCGGCCACGAAGCGCAGCTGTCCAAGGCCCGCGACGATGGCGGCATCTACGGGTGCCCGCGCAACCTGGATTTCGGCGCCACGCCCTGTGGCGAACTCGATCCCGCGGACCACACCTCCACCCGCGCGCTGGCCAAGATGGTCTGGACGCCCAACGCCGCGCACCGGCTGGAATTCAGCATCGACGCGCTGGACCGCCAGACCTCGGTGCAGCAGGACTATGTCCTCGGGCCGGTCTTTTCCTCGTCCAGCGGCACCCCCACCGGTGAGGTCATCCGCGACAAGGACCGTCATCTGGACCTGACCCGCAACCGCTACGCGCTGGAACACACCTGGTCTTCGAGCGGCGTGATCACCGAAGTCGTCAGCACGCTTGCCTGGTCGGACCACGACTATCTGCGCACCGGCACAGAGCTGTCGACCTCCGCCGCCGGAGAGGAGATCCGCAAGAAAGACCGTCTGGCGTTCTCGGAGGACTTCCTTGAACTCGACATCCGTGCCGTGGCCGAATTCGTCACCGGCGGCGCCTCGCACCGGATGGTCTTCGGCCTTGATGCCGACCGTGCCGAAACCGACTACCGGCGGGTGGACCGCACCACCAACCTGACCACCGGCGTCACCACCGAGGCGCGGGCCGGCGGCTTCAACTTTGCCAATGCCACCACGACACGGGCCGACCTTTACGTCGAGGACCGCATCGGCCTGCTGGGCGACCGGCTGGAGATCACGCCGGGCCTGCGCTTTGCGACCTACAGGATCGAGCCGCGCGTCGACGGCGACTATCAGCCGGTTCCGGGCAAGGAGCCGGGTGTGCGCGAGGAACAGCGCCTGCTGAAAAGCCTGGCCCTGACCTATCACCTCAACGACAGCTGGTCGGTCTGGGGCAAGTACGGCGAAGGCTTCAAGATGCCGACCGCGCAGCAGCTGTACACCTCGAGGCCGGGCACCTTCTTCACCCTGATCCCGGCCCCCGACCTGAAGCCCGAAGAGGTCAAGAGCTACGAGCTGGGCCTGCGCTACGAGGACGATCGCGGCTTTGCCGGCATCAGCGCCTTCAAGGCGGATTATTCCGAGTTCATCCAAAGCTTCTACAACCCGCCGGGCACGAACGACTACACCTATCGCAACATCTCGGTCGTGAACGTGCAGGGCATCGAGGCCTCTTTCGGCCGAAGCATCGGTGAAAACACCCAGATCGAGGTCTCGGCGGCATGGCAGGAAGGCACGCAAAAGATCGACCCGTCCGCAAAGGAAACCCCGCACACGCTGCCGCCCTTCACCGCGACCTTCGGTCTGGCGCATCAGTTCGACAACCCGCGCCTCCGGCTTGAAGGCGTGCTGACGGCGGCTGCCGACGTGAAAGACACCGCCAGCGACACCGACTTCAAGCCCAAGGGCTATTCGGTGCTGGACCTGCATGCAAAATGGGAAATCATCGACAACGGCTTCCTGAACCTCAGCGTGAACAACGTCTTCGACCGGCGCTACTTCACCGCGGGCGCGGCAAGCTATGGCCAGACCGCCAGCGCCTCTGTCGCCCGCGCCAACCCGATCGAATTGCAGACCGGGCCGGGCCGGACCTTCGCGGTCAGCTTCGACATGACGTTCTGATGCAGCGCGTCTTCGGACGGATCTGGCGGCTGACGGCGCGCGCGGTCTCTGGACCGCGCGCCTGGGTCGGGTTGCTGGTCTTCGGCATCGTGTTCGCCCTGCTGTTCGTCGATCTGTGGGTCGACGTGCAGATGATCTCGTGGACCCGGCGCTTCTACGATGCGCTGGAAAACATGGACTTGCCCGGCGCCCTGCGCGAGCTGGCGGTTTTTGCCGGGCTCATCGGGGCCTCCGCCGGGATCTTCCTTGTCAGCGACTACCTGAAGAAATGGCTGCGCCTGCGCTGGCGCGCGCGGCTGACCGATCAGGCGCTGGACGGCTGGACCGCCGACCATGCCTTCTGGCACCTGCGCCCGGGACTGTCGGCGCAGTCGCTCGACAATCCCGACCAGCGCATCGCCGAGGATTGCGACCGCTATGTCGATCTGGCTCTGGACTTCGTGCTTGAACTTGTCGGGCGGGTCGTCGGGCTGATCACCTATGTCGTCGTGCTGTGGGGGCTGACGGATTTCGTGCTGCGCCTCACCCTCTTCGGGCTTGGTGTCGAAGTGCCGCGCTACATGGTCTGGCTGGCACCGATCTACGTGCTGCTCGGCTCGATCATCACGCATGTCATGGGTCGCGCGCTCAAGGGGCTTTACTTCAACCAAGAGCGGCGCGAGGCCGATTTCCGGCACAGCCTTGTGCAGCTGCGCGACAATGCGTCCGAGATCGCGCAGGCGGGGGGCGTCGCCGCCGAGCGGCGCCATCTGGACGCGCGCTTTGCCGACATCCGCCAGAACTGGCATAGGCTGATCCGGCGCGAGGCGATCCTCGGCCTGTTCACCCGGCCCTACTTCCAGTCCGTGCTGCGGGTGCCGCTGTTCTTTGCCCTGCCCGCCTATTTTGCCGGCTCGGTCAGCTTTGGCGGGCTGATGCAGCTGTCCGCCGCCTTCAGCCGCGTGACCACCACGCTCAGCTGGTTCATCTTCAGCTACAAGGAACTGGCAGAATTCGTCGCGGTGTCGGAACGTCTCGACGACCTCTTCCGCATCACCCGCGACCCCGCGCCGGTGCCGACCGCTCCGGTGTCGATCACCTCGGCCACCAGCCGCGACGGAACCCTGTCCACAGGCGGCCTGCGACTGGCCACCCCGGAAGGCCGCTGGCTGACCCCGGTGCCGGACATGGCGATCCTGCCAGGAGACCGGATCTGGCTTCAGGGGGCCTCGGGCGAGGGCAAGTCGTCGCTGGTTGCCGCCCTGAGCGGGCTCTGGCGCTATGGCGAAGGGCACATCGACCGGCCCGCGGCACCGCTTTTCGTCCTGCCGCAGCGCCCGCATGTGGCCTCGTACCGATCTTGCCGCCGCCGCCTGCTATCCCCTGGACCCCGCCGATATCGGCCCCGGGCCTCTGGCCGAGGTGCTGGCCCATGTCGGCCTTGGTCACCGGCTGCAGGCGCTGGCGCGCGGCGAGACCGGCACCGAGGGCCTGTCGATGGGCGAGCGCCAGCGGCTGGCGCTGGCCCGCGTCTTCCTGCACCGCCCGCGCTGGCTTGTGCTGGACGAGGCGACCGCATCGCTGGACAGCACCGCCGAGGCGCATCTGCTGTCGCTCCTGCGCCGCGACCTTCCCGAGACCACGATCCTGTGCGTCTCGCATCGAAAGCCCGTGGCGCTGGACATCACCGGCGTCTGGACCCCGGGCACAGACATCCCGCAAAGAAGGAAAAGCGCATGACGGATGCAGAAACGAACCCGGAACCGGAAATCCTCGCGGGGCGCTGGATCCTCGACGGGGCCACCCCCGGCGCGGTTCTGACGCGCCTGCCCCGCTGCGGCCGGGTGATGGTGGTCCTGTCGGGCGGGGGCGCCACGCACGAGCGGATCGGCCCGGTCGACAGCGTGCTGGTCGACGACCTGATCGTGACGATCCGCGGCACGGTCCACAATGCCATCGTCGAAACCGACCGGGTGCTGCGGATCGCGCTCGACACGACCTCGGTCATGAGGGGCAAGACCTACCCGGCGCTGAGCCTGCTGGACGAGGCCGGAGAGGTGCTGGTGAACATCGTCGGCATGGAGGATGCGGGCGCCTTCCTCGGCGGGTTTCGACGGGTTCACCCGCACCCCGGTTGCGCCGCGCGAAAAGGCCGATCAGGGCGATACACCGGCAGAGGTCGCGGACGATCCCGGCATGGCCCTGCTCTGTGCGCTGGCCGAGCGCGCCGTGCCGGTCACCATCAGCCTTGCCCTTCAGGGGCGGTCGCAGTCCTGGTCCGGCACGATCGGGGCGGTCAAGCCCGCGATGGGCTTTGCCAATGTGATGACCCCGGATTTTCACCTTCACCTGAAGGCAGGCGCCGTTGCGACTTGGGTCGAGGCCGGGGGGCGCCACTATGCCTATGATGCCGGGGGGCAGGACATCGGTCTGGTGCTATCCGAAGAGGCGTCCGCATGACCGCCGGGTGGTACAGACCCGGCGCGGCGGATCGGCTGCCACAGGCGCAGGTCATCGCGGAACTGGCCCGCGCGCAGGTCGTCCTCTTGGGTGAACAGCACGACCGGGCCGAGATCCACCGCTGGCAGATGCATGTCGCCGCCGGGTTGCTGGCCCACCGCCCCATCGTCATGGGCTTCGAGATGTTCCCCGCAAGGCTCGACCCGGTTCTGGCGGACTGGGTCGCGGGCGGGCTGGACGAGGCCACATTCCTGAAGCGCGCCGAATGGGAAGAGGTCTGGGGCTTTCCCGCCGAGCTTTACCTGCCGATCTTCCGCTTCTGCCGCGAGAACGCGGTGCCGATGATCGGCCTCAATTGCCGCCGCGGCCTGGTCCGCGAGGTGGGCAGGGGCGGCTGGGATGCGGTGTCCGAGCGTGACCGCGAGGGCCTGACCCCGGCGCGGCCCTCTCCCCTGCCCTACCGGCGCTTCATCTTCGACCTGACCGGCGGCGCCCGCCCCGACCGCGAGGCCAAGGGACCGGAAGACCCGGCCTTCGACCGTTTCCTGCGCGCGCAAGAGGTCTGGGACCGCGCCTTCGCCACCCGCATCGCGGCTGTCGCGACAGCGGCAGAGGCGCCGCTGGTGGTCGGGATCATCGGACAGGGCCACCTGCAATGGGGCGGGGGCGTGCCCCGGCAAATCCGGGACTTCGGCGTCGAGGCCGTCACCGTCGCCCTGCCCCGGGCCAGCGGCGCCCCGGCGCTGGACAAGGGCGCGGCGGATTTCGTGCAGGTCCTGCCCGTCTGACCTTTGACGGGCGGTCTTTCGGGCCGCCCGGCTGCAATCCCCGGGTTGCCGCGCCCCCGGGCCGACGCTGGCAAGATGCCCTCCGGCGCGCCCTCACCCGGCACTTGCAGGCCTCTGCTTGCGCGCAGTCTGATCCGCCGCCCGCAAGACCGCCGCGCGATCACCAGCGGCGGCCTTTGGGCGCGGGCCTTCTGCCGGGCAGGAGGGGACCGCCTGAACCGCCAAGCCGACTGTCAGGGCATCCGCCGCCCCGGCCCGGAAACCGCCGCACCCCCTAGTCGCGATCCAGCGGGCCCAATACCGCGGTGACCTCCAGCAACACGGGCGCGTTGCGCGGAAGGCGGCTGACGCCGATGACCGAGCGGGGGTGGCGCCCCGCTTCGCCAAGCGCCGAGATGAACAACCGAGAGGCCGCATCGGCGACGGTCGAGATATCGAAGGGGTGATCCCCGACCGCGACATGGGCGGTCATCCGCAGGATCCGCTCGATCCTTTCGCCCGGCTCGCATTGCTCCGACAGCCATGCCAGCACCTGCCCGGCGGCGATCTCGGCGTTCTTGCAGGCCGTTTCGAGGTCGACATCCTCACCGCAGCGGCCCGTTGCGTGAAGCGCGTTGTCCCCGACCTTGGCGATCTGTCCCGCCACCATCACAAGGCGGTCATGGCGCGAGGCCAGGATGTATTCGTAGTTCGTGCCGATCGGTGCGGGCAGTTCGAAAGCTTCGTTCATCAGGGGGTAACCTCGCGATTTTTCACAGACTTGCTACGTTGCAGCAGATAGATGCCGACCAGGATCGCCAGGCCCACCGCCGAAGAGACGAGCTCTGGGTGGATCATCAGGACGGCGGCCAGAACAAGCAGCCCCCGCGTCATCCATCCCAGCGCCGCGCCGAAGAGCCAGCCGATCACCACGGCGGACAGCACGGCAACCGCCAGCACCGCGCGCAGCAGCGAATAGACCAGGTCGAGGCTGAAGTCGGGCGTCAGGAGCACCGAGTTCGACACGAACATGAAGGGGATGATGTATATCGGCAGGCCGATCAGGAAGGCCGTCCAGCCCACGCGGGACGGACGCTCGCCCGCGATCGGGGCAGCCGCATAGGCCGCGACGGCCAGAGGCGGCGTGATCTGCCCGAGCACGGCGTAGTAGAACACGAACATATGCGCGGCCAGCGGATCGGCCCCCAGCTTCACCAGCGCCGGTGCCACCAGCGTGGCCTGCACGATATAGGCCGCCGTCGTGGGCATCCCCATTCCGAAGATAAAGGCGGCGATCATGGCCAGCAGCAGCGCGATATCCAGCGAGCCACCCGAGAAGCTGGTGACCACGGCGCTGAACTTGAAGCCAAGCCCCGAGATCTGCACGACCCCCACGATGATCCCGGCAGAGGCGCAGGCCGCCGCGACGGTTGCGGCGCCTTCGACGCCCAGCCGGATGCCCGCAACATGCTGACGCCAATGCACGAAGGTCGAACGCCGCAGATAGGGCGTCACAAGAGCCGCGACCACGCCGAAGAAGGCGCTGAAGCTTGCCGAATAGCCCTGCATCAGCAGCGCGACCAGGATCACGACCGGGATCAGGAAGGTCCAGCCCCCCATGAGCACCGCGCGGGTCGATCCGGCCTCGGCAGCCGCAAGCGGTTGCAGGTTCAGCTTGACGGATGCCAGATGCACCGCAAGCAGCAAGGCCACGTAGAACAGCAGCGCCGGGATAAGCGCGGCGGCGGCCACCTCGAGATAGCCGATGCCCAGAATGCCCGCCATCAGGAAGGCCGCGGCCCCCATGATCGGCGGCGTGATCTGCCCGCCGGTCGAGGCGATGGCCTCGATTGCCCCGGCGAAACGGCGCGGGTAGCCAAGCTTCAGCATCATCGGGATGGTCAGCGAACCGGTGGTTGCGACATTCGCAACGGCGCTGCCCGACATCATGCCCATCAGGCCGCTGGCGATGACGGCGATCTTTGCCGGGCCGCCCCGGCTTTGGCCGGTCATGGCACGGGTGATGGTGATGAAGAAATCGCCGCCACCGGCCACTTGCAGCACAGCGCCGAACATCACGAAGAGAAAGATGTATTCCGCCGACACGCCAAGCGCGGTGCCGAACAGGCCCTCGAAGCTGAAATACATCTGGTCGACGAATTCGCTGATCCCGACCCCGCCATGGGCCAGCGTACCGCAACCAGCTGACGTGGCGCAGTTCGGGGCCGACAAAGGCATAGACGATGAAAATCAGGCAGAGCCAGACGATTGCCATGCCAAGACTGCGGCGGGTGGCCTCCAGGATCACCACGATCGCGCCGATGGCGACGAACAGCTCTGTGGCTGAGGCATCCAGCGTCCGGGGCGGGCGCACGACGATGGCACTGTGATGAAGCGCGGCATAGCCCAGCGTCACCACGGACAGGGCGATCAGGCCGAAGTCGACCAGATGCCCCAACCTGCGGCGGGGCATCGGTTGAAGCAGGAAGACGATGACCACCGCGAACAGAATGTGCATCGATCTGAGCAGCAGGTTGGGCGCAAGCCACAGCGGCGAGGCCGCAAGCAGGTGGAAGGCCGTCATCGCCAGAGCAAGAACGGTGATTGCACGGTCACGCAGGGGCGCGCGACCGGTTTCGGTTGCGGTGGTCATCTGTGCGGTCCTCAGGCCTCGAGCTTGGAATCGGAGATCGCGATCCCCTGCTCCTCGAAGTATTTCCGCGCCCCCGGATGCACCGGAACGACCATGCCCTGACCGACGGTTTCGGGGGTCATGTAGCGCAGCAGCGAATGCGCGGTGTAAAGCTCTTCACGGTTCTCCCACAGCTGCTTGACGATGGCATAGGCCGTCTCGTCCGGCATCTCTGCGCCCGCGAACAGGATCGTGTTGGTGCCCAGCGTCTGCGCCGGCTCTTCCTGACCGCCGAACAGGCCCGCGGGCAGCGTGACCGGCTCGAACCCGGCGCCGTGATCGGCCACGAATTTCTCCAGCACCGCCGGATCGAAGGACAGGGCGCGCATCGGGCGCACCGTTTCGTTCTGCAGCACCGTCGGGTGCGGCCAGAGCGACAGCCACATCACCGCGTCAAGCTGGCCGTTGCTCAGCGCCTCATGCGATTCCGACCAGCTGAGCGGGTGCAGTTTGCCGCCATCGGCTTCGATATCGGCAATGGTCATTCCGGCCGCCGCAAGCAGGTTCTCGAAGGTCAGCCAGGAGGTCTGGCCGGGCTGGCCTGCGCTGACCTGCTTGCCGCGCAGATCCTCGAGCGACTGGATGTCGGACCGCGCATCGACCCAGATCTGGATCGCGCTCTGCATGATGGTCATCAGGCCGCGGGCGTTCTGAACCGGCGCTTCGGGCGTGGCCGGATCGAGGCCGTTCCAGGCGTCGAGCGCGTTGTTGGCCGAGGTGATCCCCAGATCGGCCTTGCCGTCGCGCACGCGCAGCAGGTTCGGCCCCGAACCGCCGGGCTGCACGTCGATGATGGTCTCGGGGAAGATCGCGGACAGCTGGCTGGCAACCGCCGTCCCGACGATGCCGAACACGCCGCCCGAGGGGCCGCCGCCAATCGTCAGGAAGTCGGGCGCCTGTGCCAGCGCGAACCGGGGGGCGGACAGGGCAAAGGCCGCTGCGGCGGTGCCGCGCAGAAGCGTTCGTCTGGTGATGTCGGTGGTCATGCGATTTCTCCCTCCTTGGTGTCTGCCGGACGCGCCGGCTTCGTGATGTGTTAATTCCGCATGGGTCGGGATTCCAATCAATCAAGAAGTAGTGGCGCATACTTCAACTATTTTGAAGTCATCGGGATGGCTGCGCCCCCGTCTCGCCACGCCGTCGAAGATCGCGCGCTCGAACATCTGCGAAACCGGCGGCAACTCGGCCTGGCTTCGGGTGAGAATGCTCACCTGACGCGTCGCGGCCGGATCGGCAAGCGGAAGGAACAGCAGATCATGCGCCTGCCCATCCAGCGTCAGCTTCGGCAGGACCGTGATCCCGACATCCGCCCGCACCATCCCCAGCACCGAACCGGTATTGCGGATGCGCAGGTGCGCGGCCTCATCCATCGCCCTGAACTCGGGGCTGGCGATCTGTGCGCCGGTCGCGTTCGAGATCAGCGTATAGGGCCGAAGGTCATCCCATTGCAGCGGTTGCGTCAGATCCCGCAGCGGATGGCCCGCGCAGCAGACCACCCCGAACCTGTCAGAAAACAGCGGCCGCGTTGTGATCGACGACAGGCTGCCCCGGCCTGACGCGATCCCGATGTCGATGCGTTGCATTTCGACCTCGCGAAGCACGGTGGTCGAGTCCATGTCGCGGATGTGGATGATGACATCGGGCCGCTCGGCGCGAAACGCCTGAACGACCGGCGGCAAGAGCACAGCGGTGACCGAGGGCACCGCCCCGATCCGGACAGTGCCCACCCGCGCCTGTGCGTAGGCGCTGATGGATCTCGATGCACCGGTTGAAATTCTCGACCTCGCGGCGCCCTTCGGCAAAGGTGAACTGGCCCAGAGCGGTCAGGCGGTTCTTCCGATCGGTCTCGAACAGCGGCGCGCCCAGATGATCCTCCAGCTGCTTGAGCGACATGGAGACCGCCGAGGCGGTGCGGCCAAGCCGCTCTACCGCATCGTTCAGATTGCCCAGCTCGGCCACGGCGACAAAATTCCGCAGCATCTCGATCTTGATGGCCATACTTCAACATTCCTTTAATGCGGTTAAACCGTTTGAATGTGACTGAAGCCCCGCCACGAGGCAATAGTGCGGAAACTCACGAACAGCTTCAGGGGACGTCCGGATGTCCAGCTACCTCATCGATTGCCTGCAATACGCGAACTGGTCGGAAAAGATCTTTCGCCAGATGCGCGAAGGCGGCGTCGACGCCGTCCATGTCACCATCGCCTACCACGAGGATTTCCGCGAAACCGTGCGGAACATCGCGGATTGGAACCTGCGGTTTCAGCGCCATTCCGACCTGATCATGCAGGGCTTTACCGGCGACGATGTGCGCCGGGCCCGCGAAACGGGCCGCACCGCGATCTTCTTCGGCTTCCAGACCCCTGCCCCGATCGAGGCGGACATCGGTCTTGTCGAGGTGCTGCACCGGCTCGGCGCACGCTTCATGCAACTGACCTACAACAACCAGTCCCTGCTGGCGACCGGCTGCTACGAGGCCGAAGACCCCGGCCTGACCCGCATGGGCCGACAGGTCGTGGCCGAGATGAACCGCGTCGGACTGGTGGTGGACATGAGCCACTCGTCGGAACGCTCCACCCTTGACGCAATCGAGCATTCCGCCCGCCCCATTGCCATCACCCACGCGAACCCGGCCAGCTGGCACCCGGCCCGGCGCAACAAGTCCGATACGGTGCTGCGCGCGCTGGCCGAAAGCGGCGGCATGCTGGGCTTCTCGGTCTATCCGCACCACCTGAAGGGCGGCAGCGCCTGCACGCTGGACGACTTCTGCACGATGATCGCGCGCACCGCCGAGCTGATGGGGGTCGAGCGCATCGGGATCGGCACCGACCTCTGTCAGGATCAGCCGGATTCCGTGGTGGAATGGATGCGCGCCTACCGCTGGACCCGCCAGATCGACTACGGCGAAGGCTCTGCCGATGCCGCCGGTTTCCCCGACCAGCCCGAATGGTTCGCAGACAACCGCGGCCTGCGCGGGATTGCAGCCGGCCTGCGCAGGGTCGGCTTCTCGGAACCCGAGACCGACCGCATTCTCGGCGGCAACTGGCTGGATTTCTTCGATCAGAGCTTTGGGCCGCAGGCCTGACCCCACCCGCATCCCGTCATACAGGAAAACACCATGACACTGACCCGTTTCCAACCCGGCCCGCGCATGAGCAAAGCGGTCGTCGCCGACAATATCATCCACCTCGCCGGGCAGGTGCCCGACGATCTCGACGCGGACCTCGCCACCCAGACGCGTCAGGTGCTTGCGAATATCGACTCTGTTCTGGCCGAGCTGGGCGCCTCCAAAGCGGACCTGATCTCGATCCAGGTCTGGCTTGATGACATCGCCGATATCGGCGTGATGAACGAGGTCTGGGACACCTGGGTCGACCCCCAGAACCCGCCCACCCGCGCAACCGGCGGCGTCCGGCTGGCCCGCGCCGGCATGCGCGTCGAGATGATCGCGGTGGCGCGCCTGCCCGGCTGATCGCCGGACCGACCGGGACAGGTTGCGGGAGACCGGGATCCGCAACCCCGGGCCTTCGGGCCCCCCGCATTTGACCCGACGCGCGGTGGTCGGCTTCCGGGCCGACCGCCGCCTTTCCCCGCCAGCCCCGACGCCGTCAGAGGCCGGCGGCGCCGGACCTCAGCCCCCTTCCCTGATCGGATGCTGCAGGCGGGCGGCGACCCCCATGCGGTTCAACATGTTGATGGCCCCGATCGCCACGGTCAGCATGGCAAGCTCGGGCGTATCGAACGCGGCCCGGGCCGCCTCGTAATCATCGTCCGGCGCGCCCGTCGCGGAAATATGCGTCAGGCTTTCGGTCCAGCGCAGAGCGGCGCGCTCTTTGGTCGTGAAAATCGGCGATTCACGCCAGGCGGCCACAAGATGCAGCTTCTGCGCGGGCACGCCGATCTCCAGCGCCTCCTGCGCGTGCATGTCCACGCAGAACGCACAGCCATTGATCTGCGAGGCGCGCAGCTTCACCAGGTGCAGCAGGGCCGGGTCAAGGCCGCTCTCCCTGATCTGGCCGTCCATCGCGCGAATGGTGCGATAGAGCGCCGGGGCCTCCGCGGCGATGTTCATACGGGGTGTCATGGCCTGTCCTTCCTGCTTGCTGACGAATCATCGATAATTTATATCTACGATTAGGTGGGAACAAGAGGGCGACAGATGCGACGGTTGAGCGACGGGGTAGAGACGGCCCTTCATTGCATGCTGCTGCTGACCGGTCTCGACGAGGGCATGGTGCTGCCGGGCAAGAGCCTTGCCGAGTTTCACGGCGTGTCGGAATCCTACCTGCTGAAACACATGAGGGCGCTGGCGGCCCGGCACCTGGTCGAGGCCACGCCCGGCCCGCGTGGCGGCTACCGGCTGGCCCGCGCCCCGGCAGAGATCACCCTGCTTGATATCGTCGAGGCAATCGACGGGTCGGGGCCCGCCTTCACCTGCCGCGAAATCCGCCGCCGCGCGCCCGGGGCAAGCACCGATCCCTGCGCCTACAAGGCCGATTGCTTCATCAAGACCCGCATGTTGTCCGCCGAGGCAGTCTGGCGCGATGCCCTGCGCCGCCAGTCTCTGGCCGATCTCGTGGCGGACGGGGAAAGCATGATCGGCCAGACCAACCGGCAGGCGATTGCCGCCTTCCTCAAGGCCGAACAGCGGTAGCGCCGGACCATCGTGTGATCTTCCGGCGTTTTTCGGAAGGCTGGAAACGGGCATCCGCTTTCAGCCCTCACGCCAGACGTTCGTCCCCGTTCTCGATGGCGATCCGGATCAGGTCGTTCAGCCCCTCGGCGCCCAACTTCTTCTTGAGCGCGGAACTGGTGTTGGCGGCGGTCTTGTAGCTGACCCCCAGATCCCCGGCGATGCGCGACAGGTCTAGCCCCTCTCCCAGAGCGAAAAGCACCTCGCGCTCACGCCGGGTCAGACCGGCCAGCGGACAGCCCGAGCCGAGGCTGCGCCGGGTCACCAGCTTCATCGCGGTCTCGTGGTCCAGGTAGATCCCGCCCGCGCGGATCGCCGCGATGGCCTCCTCGGAACCGGTCGGGCGCGGCGTTCTTGGACAGGAAGCCATGCGCCCCGGCCTCCAGCACGCGGGCGGCAAAGGCCGGGCGGTCGTTCATGGTAAAGACAAGGATGCGCATCGCGGGCGCCACCGCGCGCAGGCTGGCGATGCTGTCCAGCCCACCGGCGCCGGGCAGCCCAAGGTCCAGAACGGCGAAATCCGGTTGCCGGTCGCGGGCGATGGCGATGCCCTCTTCGCCGAGGAGGCGGCCAGCACCTCGCCGAACCCCACATCCGTCAGAAGCTGGCGGCAGCCGAGGTGGATCATCGGGTGATCGTCGATCACAAGCCCGCAGATCATGCGCGGGTCTTGCGCCGCAACCGGAGCGTCCCGGCTCTTGGTCATGATTCCTCCCGTTTTCCGCTCCGTCACCGGAACGCGGTCAGGCTAGACCGGACCGGCGCAAAAGCGGATACGACTTTATGGCGACGGCGGCAGGACGGTCACGCTCCACGCGCCAGAGGCATTGACCTGCACATGGTATCGGCCCGGCGTCTCGATCAGGAAGGCGCCGCCCCCTGCCCCGCCCCGGTGCAGGTTCTGCACCACGGCGCCCGCCTCGTTCAGCAGGTAGACGACCATGATCACGTCGGAGCTGTCGAAGCGCATCAGGCGCGGTGCCGCGACGGTGAACTCGGGCGTGATGCCGCTGCCCTTGCCGCTGAACCGGTCCCCCTGCTCCACCGGCACAAGACCATCGTAGCAGGCCAGCCGCGCGGTATCGGAAACGACCTCGCGGCAGGTCGTCAGACCCGCCGCGAGCGTTTCGGCCCGGCCCTGGGAGGGGGGAACAAGCCAGGCCAGTATGATGAGGATCACCAGTCGAAGGGGCATCCGGTGCAGTTCTCCATATGGGCGCCTTCCCAGATGGCATAGCGGATATTGTTGCCTTCCATGATCGCCTCGCCAAAGTCCGCGTCGTAGAACTTGGACTCCTGCAGGTTCGAGGCCTTGATGGTCGCGCCGACAAGGCGGATCTTGGGCGCCCAGCTGGCCTCCATCGAGATGGCGGTCAGGTTGGCGCCGTGGAACTTGGCCCCGGCGAGGCGCGAGAAATCCATGTTGGCGCCGGTGAAGTCGGCACCGCGCGCCACCATGCCCTGCATGTGCGACTTGGTCAGCGTCGCGCCGCGCAGGTCCGCCCCCGAGAAATCGGCGCCCTTGAGCGTGGCATTGTAGAGGTTGGCCCGCGTCAGCTTGGCGCCGCGCAGGTTGGCGCCCATCAGCTGGACGCCGCGCAGGTCGGCATGGCTGAGATCGACGCCCGGACAGTCGGCGCCCGGTTTCAACTCGCAACCGTCGATGACCAGCGGGCCTTCGCGCGGCTCTTCGGTGTCGACGATGATCGGATAGGTCGTGGCGTACCGCCTGCAATCGCTGGGTGTTGGATTGCTCGGCCTGCGCCGCGCTGGCCAGCGAGAGGGCCGCGACCGCGCCCAGAAGGAACGTCTTCATCTCTGTACTCTCCCTTGGGATCAGGGGGCGGCCCGGAAGCCGCCCCGTCATCGGTCTTATTCAGCGCTGGCCAGCAGCTCGTCGGGGATCTCGAAGACCCAGAACGACCCGCCCCGGCTGACCTGCGTGGTCAGCGTCGCCATGTCGCCACCCCAGAGCGGCACCGCGCCGCCATAGCCCGAGGCGATGCCGAGGTACTGCTTGCCGTCCAGTTCCCAGGTCACGGGCTGCGAGATGATGCCCGAACCGGTGTTGAACTCCCACAGCTGCTCGCCGGTCTCGGAGTGGAAGGCCTTGACGTAGCCGTCCGAGGTGCCGGTGAACACGAGGTCGCCCGCCGTGGCCATCACGCCGGCCCAGAGCGGGAATTCCTCGTTGTGCTCCCACTTCTTCTCGCCGGTGGCGGGGTCGTAGGCGCGCAGGGTGCCGATGTGGTCGTCGAACAGCCGCTTGATGCGGAAGCCCTGACCAAGGTAGGCGGCCCCGGCGTTATAGGTGACGGTCTCGGTCCAGTAGTCCTCGGTCCAGTTGTTGGCGGGCACGTAGAACAGGCCGGTCTTCTGGCTGTAGGCCATCGGGTTCCAGTTCTTGCCGCCCAGGAACGGCGGGGTGACCTGGATCGTGGCGCCCCGGGTCTCGCCCTCGGCAGGCAGCGGCGGGCGCTGGCCCTCGACCTCGATGGGACGCCCGGTTTCAAGGTCGATCCCCTCGGCCCAGGTGATGTCATCCACGAAGGGGAAGGCATTCAGCAGGGCGGTCGGACGGTTGATGCTTTCGCCGTTGCGGTCCGACAGCGCGTCGATGTCGGTCACGTAGAAAAAGCCGTTCCGGTCGGCGTGGGCGGCGGCGCGGTGCTGCTCGCCGTCCTTGTCGGTGAAGTCGAAGAGCACCAGCTCGTTGTTGCCCGAGAAGTCCCATGCGTCGTTCGGCGTGTGCTGGTAGAAGCCGATGATCTCTCCGTCGGTCGGGTTCACATAGGCCTGACCCGAGGTATAGAGCGAGTCGAAGTCCTGGAAATTGTCGCCTTCGGAGCGTTCCCATGTGTTCCAGGGCGCCGGGTTGCCGGTGCCGACGATGATGGTGTTGGTCTCGGGATCGTAGCTGGCCGACTGCCAGGGTGCGCCGCCGCCGTGATACCAGCTTTCCTTCTTGTCGGTGCCCTCTTCGTTCATCGGCCAGGACGGCGCGTCCGGGTCGCCGGTGGTGGTGCTGTCGGCGCCTGCCAGCTTGCCCATGTGGCCCTCGACGAAGGGACGCATCCAGATTTCCTCGCCGGTGTCCACGTCGCGGGCATAGAGCTTGCCGACAACGCCGAATTCGTCCCCGGACGAGCCGTGGATCAGCATCACGCGACCGCTCTCGGCGTCCTTCACGATGGTCGGCGCGCCGGTCATGGTGTAGCCGATCTTGTGGTCGCCGAACTTCTCGCGCCAGACGACCTTGCCGGTGTTCTTGTCCAGCGCGTAGATCGAGGCATCGAGCGTGCCGAAATAGACCTTGTCGCCGTAGATCGCGGCGCCACGGTTCACCACGTCGCAGCAGGGGCGGATGTCTTCGGGCAGGCGAGCCTCGAACTTCCACAGGCGCTCGCCGGTCTTGGCATCCAGCGCCCACATGCGGGAATACGAGCCGGTGATGTAGATCACGCCGTCATGCACGATGGCCTGCGCCTCTTGCCCGCGCTGCTTTTCATCCCCGAAAGAGAAGGCCCGTGCCGGGCGCATGTGCTGCACGTTCTCGGCGTTGATCTGCGTCAGCGAGGAGTACCGCTGGGCATTGTTGCCCATGCCGTACATCAGCACGTCCGTCGTGGTTTCGTGGTCGGCCATGATGTCCTCCCACGTCACGTCCGCCAGCGCGGGCGCGCCTGTCAGGGCCAGCAGCGACAGGCTGGCGACCGTTGTCTTGAGCAGTCCGTTCATCTCTCTCTCCTCCATGAAGATTGCGCGGCGGGTCGGCCCGCCCCGTCGGTCAGGCGTCGCTGATCGTTGTCAGCGCACGCTGTTCGTAATCCGCCCATCGCTGCACGACAGAGCGGTGATATTCCTCGGGCATGGCCCCCAATCCGGCAAAACCGGGAACCGGCCCGGCGGCCATGGCCTCTGCCGGGGTCAGGCCCAGCTCGGCGGCCTGCATCAGGCGGGCATCGGTCGCCTCCAGATAGGCGCGGGTCTGCGCCAGCGCGGCGCTGGAGCGGTGAAAGGGCCCGTGACCGGGGATCGTGCCCGAGGGCTGAAGCGCGCCCAGGCTGTCGAGGCTGGCCCGCCAGGTGGCGATATCGGCATCGGGCAGCGTCGGCGCCCGGTCGAGGAACAGCAGGTCGCCCGCGATCAGCGTGCCGGTCTCCGCATCAAGGATCGCAAGGTCCGCCTCTGTGTGCCCGGCCAGCGGCATCAGCGTCAGGGCGCGGCCCGCAAGGCTCTGCGCGCCGGGCTGCACCGGCGACTGCGGCGGCACCGGGGTCGTGCCCGACATCCACGGTCCGAGGATGCTGTAGAGCGCATCCGAGTAGCCCTGCCCGTTCAGCGCCGCGGCCTGCGCGGTCGGCCCCAGCGACAGGATCGGCGCATCGGCAAAGGCAGCGTTGCCGAACCAGTGGTCCGGGTGGTGATGGGTGATCAGCGTGGCCGCGACGCCGCCAAGGCGCTGGTCCGCAAAGGCCCGGATCTCGGCGCCCATCAGCGCGGTCGATCCGGTATCGATGACAATGGCCCCCTGCCCCGTCCTCAGCAGCACGGTGTTGGCGATCGCCCCGCCGTTGTCGCGGTTCAGGCTGTCCTGCGCGCCCGCGATCAGCCAGACGCCGTCCGCGACCTCTGCCGCGTCGAAGCCGTAGCTACGCGCGGCGACAGCGGCCAGCGGCAGGGCAAGGCTCGCCGTCCCGGCAATCCCGGCCTTCAGCAGGGCGCGGCGGCGGATCTGGCGGGCGGGGGTCATGCCGCCACCTCTCCGGCAAAGCGGTAGCCCATGGTGTCGCGCGCCCGGATCGTGACCGGGCCCGAGACATCCTCGGGCAGCAGGAAGGTCAGCGCCGGGTTCTCTTCGACCGGCGCGTGCAGGTCCAGCCGGGCGATCTGCCCCGCATCATCCTCCAGCACCATCTCGGTCACGTGGTGCGCGGCGATGCCCGGCGCCAGCCCGGTGTCCTGCGGGTGACGCAGCCAGACGCGCAGCCGCCCGGTGTCGGGCCAGAGCCGCGCCCGCATCTCGCCAAAGCCCTCCTGCCAGTCGGGCTGTCCATGCGCGGCGGCGGGCGCGGTACAGCCCCCGCCCATGGCCGACACGTAATGCGCGCCCATCCGCCAGCCGCCCCCGGCGCGCTGGACCGAGGCCCGCAGGGGGCTGCCGGATTCATACTTCACGCCGAAGCCCAGCAGCGGCCGCGCGCGGCCCGGCCAGAAGGTCAGCACCTGCGGGATCGGGCTGTAATCGATGGTGACGACGATCCGTTCCACCGCACCCACGCCGGTCGCGTCCAGCGTGAAGGGCACATGCATCGCATCCTCTGCCGCCTCGGGCCCCAGCACCACGACGGCGGCGTCATTGCGCCAGTCCGCCGGGTCGCCCAGCCAGTCCGCCCGGTGCAGCGGCCACATGCCGCTGTCCCGTGGATCGGCCTGCCCGGGGGCCGCGTCCTGTCGGACGGGGCCGCCTCCGGGCAAAAGCTGGGTGAGCAGGGCGGACATGGCGCGTCAGTCCCGCAGGATGCCCAGAAGCGCATCCGAAGCCGCGTTCACCCGCGGCGGTTCCGCCCGCAACAGCCAGGCCGCCTCTTCCAGCGCGGTCACCGATCTGGGCGCGCCGGACAGCGCCTCGAAGCTTTCGCCCAGCTCGGTCAGCGCGCCCGCCACGTCGATGGCACCCGAGGCATCCGCCTTCAGCCCGTCGATCCGCTCTTTCAACGCGTGCAGCTCGTCCTGGCGGTCGGCCAGTTCCTGATCGTCGGGGCGCGTCTCGACGTAGGTTCGGATGGCCCAGACCGCTTCCTCGGCTGAGGATGTCGGCGAAGGGCGGCATCTTGACCGCGCCGTTCTGCTCATAGCCGTTCAGCACCCGGTCGAGATACCACTCGTCGCCCCAGCCGTCGGCCTCGAGAAACCGCAGGTCGGGCGCCGGGCCGCCCGAGATCGCCTCGAGCCCGTGGCAGCGCGCGCAATTGCTGTTGAAGCCCTTCGCGCCGATCTCGACGGCGGTCATCAACAGGTCTCCATCCGCCTCGCGCCACGGGTTTTCCGAGGCCATCTCTTCGGGCAGGTCAGGCAGGCCGGTGGTGTCCACGGCCTGCGGCGCGGCATCGCCATGAGCCAGCGCGGCCTGTGGCACGGCGAGACCGATGAGGCTTGCAAGGCAGGCGGACAGGATTGGTTTGGACAGCATTGAGGACGACCCCTGTTGGCGGCGGTTGGCAGGGCGGCCCACGACCGGGACGCCACCCTTTCACGTTGCCGGGGGCGGGTCTGACGGTATACTGTCAAAAGGTCTAATGCACTGTTATCATTTGCGTAATGCCAAAAGCTCCCTGTCTGATTGCCGTTTTTTCCCGGATCCTTGCCGTGATCCTGTTTGCCTCACCGGGGCTGGCCGAGGCGCCTCTGTTCGATCCTTTCAGCGGCTACCGGATGGCGCAGTACCGCGCCCCGATCCCCGCCCCGCCAGAGGGCATTCCCGCCCTGTCGACCGCCCGGGTGCAGGCCCTTGCGGCGCAGGGCGCAACCCTGCTGGACGTCCACCCGCTGCAGACCTTCGAGATCACCGCAAACGGCACCGGCTTCACCCCGAACGCCATGAAAGCCTGCCCGGGGCGCTCTGGTTGCCGGTCGTCGGCTGGGGCACGACAGAGGCCTGGGCCGACGCCTACCTGCATGCGGCGCTGGGGGATCACGCCCGCCCCGATGCCCCGGTCATCGTCTTCTGCCAACTCGATTGCTGGCTCAGCTGGAATGCCGTCCAGCGGGTCCGGGCGCTTGGCTACGACGCCCGGTGGTATCCCGGGGGCGTGGACGACTGGCAGGCAGAGGGGCTGCCTCTGGTGCCTCTCGACCCCCTGCCCCTGCAGGACTAGGCCCCGCCGTCCGGGAACATCCGGCAGCCAATTCGGGGAACAGACGGCATGACCAGAACCAATGTCCCATCGGCACGGCGCCCCTTTTCGGGATAGCGTCAGCCCTGCGAACCGCGACCAAGGGAGGAGACCATGCACCGCATCCGGCTTGCAGCGCGTGTCCTGCTGGTGATCGCCGCCGTGCATCTGGTTGTCATGGCGGGCACCGGCATCGTGCTCTTGCTGAACGCCCGCACCGCGATCGCGCGAGAGGTCCTTGCGGCACAGGACAGCGCCGCGATCCTGATCTCGGGACGTCGTGGCGCATCACGCGGCCAGCCCGGACAGCGTCCTGCAGGACCTGCGCGGCGCCATCGTCCGGCCCCGGCACGTCCGCATCCGGTATCTGCCGTCGGATGAAGGCCCCGCCGTGCCACTCCTGTTGCCGCCAGGACAGGGGCCCGGGGAAGAGGTGGTGCCGGGCTGGTTTCTGGGCTGGGTCGCGCCGGATATCGGCCCGGTCACCGTTCCGGTCGCAGGCCCTGACACAGGGCCCCGCGGCGTGATCGAAATCGCGGCCAGCGCCGGGGACGAAGCCGCCGAGGTCTGGGAGGATATCAAGGCGCTCTTTCTGGTCTGGAGCCTGGCCACGTTTGCGCTGCTGCTGCTGTCGGGCATGCTTGTGCGGCGCGCGCTCGACCCGCTGCGCCAGCTCGAAACCCTGCTGATGCGCCTGCAGTCGGGCGACTACGGCAACCGGGCAGCGGCCATCGGCACACCCGACCTGCGGCCCATCGGCGACCGGATCGACCGGCTGGCCGCGTCGCTGCAACGCTCCGAGGCAGACCGAAAGGCCCTGTCGGCAAAGCTGCTGGCCCTGCGCGAAGACGAACGCCGCGCGCTGGCCCGGGACCTGCACGACGAAATGGGCCCCTGCCTCTTCGGGTTGAGCGTTCTGGCCGAGGGCCTGCGCGCCGACCCGGCCCCAGCGCCAGAGCGGGCCGCCGGGATCGAGCGGCTCGTCACCGACATGCGCCGGATCAACAGGCGGGTTCTGGATACGCTGCGGCCCTCGACCATCGGACAGCTGCCCCTGCGCGACGTGCTGACGGATCTTGTCGGAGACCACGCCGACGCGCACCCGGATATCCGTTTCCACCTCGTCTGCCCCGCCCCCCTGCCCCGGACCGGCGACACCGCGGATGCCACGCTCTACCGGGTGCTTCAGGAGGCCCTGACAAATGCCCTGCGCCACAGCCAGCCCCGTCATATCCGCATCACGCTGACGGCCACGCAAACCGGCGGCCTGCGCCTGAGCGTCGAGGACGACGGCCATGGCCCGCGCGCCGGATGGACCGAGGGGCGCGGCCTGATGGGCATGCGCGAACGGATCGACGCGCTGGACGGCACAGTCCGCCTTGACCGGTCAGAGGCTCTGGGCGGCGCCCGCCTTGCGGTGCTGCTGCCGCTCGCCAGCCCCGCAACGCCGTAGCACCGGGCGGGCGGGCACATATTCCATCGACTCGATACTGCCCGGACCGCGCCGCAAGTCTGGTCCGCGGAGGCCCCGGTCAATACAGACTCCTTGGTTGATGGCGAAGATTGACACGGAAATGCTCTGCTCCACATCTGAGTGTGAAACCAATGATGGAGACGAAGCAGATGTGGAGGAGTGTCTGTCTGGGGGTCGCCGTTGTGCTGCTGGGCTCGGTCGGCCACGCGCAGGACGCCGCGCCGAAGGCCGAGGGCGAGCCCGCCGTTCAGGACGTCGATCTTGCGGCGGCGAAGAAGATCTTTACCCGATCCTGTCGCGCCTGCCACGGCAACAAGGCGCAGGGCGCCGCCAGCTACCCCAGCCTGTCCGACAAGGACCCCGCGTATATCGTCGAGCGGCTGGAACGCTACCGCGAGGGCGAGAAGATCGGCCCCAATTCGATCCTGATGATCCAGCACGCGAAAAAGCTGTCCGACAACGATATCGCCAGCCTCGCGGTCTATGTGACCACGGCCTTCAACTGACACCCCCGAAGGCACCCTTGGAACGATCGGGGGACGGCGCGACCTGAGGAAGACCTGCCTACCGAAGGGCCGCGCCCCCCGCACCGCAACAGCCCTTGGTCTTGCGCAGACATGGGCAACAGAACCCGAAGAACGGGTCCGGCCAGATCAATATTCAACACCATGGCCGGTGAAAAGGGAGGAAACTATGACATATTCAGACCACCGCTTGACCTGGCCCATGGCTGCGTCGCTGCTTGCCGGAACGGCGATGCTGTCGGCCCCGGCGATGGCTCAGGACGGCATGAACACCACCATGCTGACCCATGAGATCGTGCTCGACGATCTCGACAACCCGTGGGACATGGCCTTCCTCGATGACGGCACCATGCTGTTCACCGAGAAATGCAGCGGCCTGTCGGTCCGCATGCCCGACGGGTCGGTCAACGCGCTTTACGGCGTGGGCGAAGCCGAAGGCTACCCCGAGAACGGCTCTGACCTGTTCTGCGAGGGTCAGGCCGGGATGATGGGCGTTGCCTTCGATCCCGAGTTCGACAGCAACCGCCGGATCTACGTCTATTCGACCTCGAACATGTCCGACCCGCACACCAACCGCCTGATGCGTTTCACGCTGAGCGAGGATTTCACCTCGGTGGCGGATCGGACCGACATCGTCGACGACGTGCCCTACAAGATGGCCGCCTCTGACCACCCCTTCGGCGGTCCGGGGGCGCACAACGGTGGCCGCGTGCGGTTTGGCCCGGACGGGGCGCTGTTCCTGACGACCGGCGACACCCACAACGGCGAGGTTCCGCAAAGCCCGACGATCATGGGCTCCAAGGTTCTGCGCATCGACACCGACGGCAACGCCCACCCGGAAAATAGCCCGCCCGAAGGCTTTGACCCGCGGACCTACACCTATGGCCACCGCAACGTGCAGGGCATTGCCTTCCACCCGGAAACCGGCGCGGCGATCACGGCAGAGCACGGCCCATGGCACTCGGACGAGATCACCGTCCTCGTGAACGGCGGCAACGCCGGCTGGGATCCGCGCCCGAACATGGCGGGACGCGGGGATTGCCCCGACGACTACTGCGGCTACAGCCCGAACCAGGAAGAGGGGATGAACCGCTATGAACGGGCGGCCTTCATGCCGATGACCGACTTCGAGACCTACCCCGACGCAATGCCCCCGATCTGGAACAACAACGGCTGGTCGCAGGGCACCTCTTCCGCCGCTTTCCTCTCGGGCGAGCAGTGGGGCGACTGGGACGGCGCCATGGTCGTCGGCATCATGGGGATCGGCTTTGGCGGCACGCCCATCGGGCAGCGCATCGACGTGATCCAGTTCAACGACGACCACGACGACGTCTATGACGTGACAGAAATGACCCTGCCGATGGATCCCGGGCGTTTCCGCTCTGTCGTCATGGGGCCGGACGGCAGCCTGTATACCTCGATCGACGAGGGAACGATCTACAAGCTGACCCCCGGAAACTGATCCTTAAGGGTCGCGCGCCCCTGCGCGCGGCCCGCTTTTTTCAGGGGCATCCCCGGCAAGGCGCAGGCCATCCGCCGGGTCACGAGGCCCCGCAATCGGCTTTGCCTGCCCCCTCCCGGGTTGCACTCACCCCCCTGCCCTGCACGAAACCCCGGCTCAATGCATAGAGGATACGGCGATCCGTCGCGCGGGCCGGCTGCGTTTTCACGCCATCAGTCTGGCTTGCCGAAAGGGTCTCTGACGAAGGCGCGGCCTCAGGGCCGACCCAGGACCACGGGGCTGTCGGCAAGGCGTTCCTGCAGCAGCGTGACATACTGCCGGGCGGTCATGCCCACATGCGCGCCCAGCCCGGCGGCGGTCCGGTTGACGAAGGACAGGATGCCGGTTTCGAGCACCGACTGCGCATTGCCGATCCGCGCACTGGTGACCGAGACCGAGGCGCCGGGCTTACCGTGTTCGTCCAGTGCCATCACGCGCCGGACCCCGTTCCCCTCCTTGCCGAACCCCGCGTCGCACAGCAGCACACCCCGCGCGTCGCCGTTCATCAGGATCCGGCTGTCCGTGGGAAGCAAAGCCCCATGCGAACCCGTGACCATGATCGACCCGGCGTCCTCTGGCGTCAGCAACGCCAGCGAGTCGATCACGACGATGCCGGGGCGACCGTTTTCCCCGGCGATCAGGGCGCGGCTCTCGGCCTTCGCCGGAACCGCGTAGCCGAAGGCTTTGGCGGCACGCATGTGCCCGGCACAGTCCTGCGTGCTCTGGCCCACCCTGCAGCCGATCCGTGCGGCTGCCTCGTTGACGTAAGAGATGACGCCGGTGTCGTGGTGATCCTGCCCGTCCCCGATCCGCGCCGAAAGATGCGAGGTCGCCGCAGCCGGGACCCCCAGCTTGCCGAAATAGCTGATCGCGTGGATGCCCTCGGACTCTTTCCCCACCCCGGCATCGTTGAAGATCACCGCCCTGACCTGCGCGCGGGCGGCGCAATAGGCGGCGTATTCCCCGCCATGGGACGCCGCCACCACAACCCGTCCGGCATGGCCGGGCCCCAGCTTGGTCACGGTATCCAGCCATTGGATGCGGTCTTCGGTCATGGTTGTCCTCTTGTCTCTGGCGACCGCCTTCGGCGCGGGAGCTGGCGGTGTCGCCACCCCCATCACGACGCCGGGGCGACCACCCGCCGCCTGCCGCTTGCGTCCCGAACGGTCACACCGTGATCTCGATCCGCCGCAAACCGGGAAAAGACAGCTGCGCCGTTCCGGTCAGCAGTTTCTGGTGATGTGTCTGCACGTATTGCGCAAGGAACCGGGTGGGCGCGCGCAGCATCAGAACCCCGGCCTCGTAGCCCGCCATCGACAGGGCCGAGAACCAGCTGCGGTGCAGGGCCGGTTCCAGCGCGGCCAGCCGTGACAGGGTGAGGGCCCGAGGATCGGCCGGGTCAGCCGCAGGCGGCGGCGCCACCGCTGTCCCGGCCCGCGCCTCGGACGCGGCGAAGTCCACGTGCACAACCTTTTCCGGGATCGGTTTCGGCGCCTGCTGTGTCATGCGCTCCGAGTAATCGGGTCCGACGCGATCCCAGACCGGCGCGCTCAGCCGGTGGATTTCTGCGATGTTCAGGCGATAGGCCGCCACCCTGCCCCGCACTCCGGGCCTTAGTTGCAGCAGGATCGAGGCGGCGGTCAGCCTCTTGATCTCACGCTTGACCGTGCGTTCATCCACCGACCAAAGCCGCGCCATTTCCCGCTGACCGACGGTCAGCTCGTCGCGGCTCCAGTTGTATCGCGCGGTCACCAGTGCCACGAGTCGCAGCATCGAGGTCTGAAACCCCGGTGTCCCGTTCAAGCCGGCAACCGACATCGCTGTCAGCAGGTCGTATTTCTGAGAGCCGGCCTGCGGGCCGGTGAAACGCCGAGCGTCCATGACTGCCACCTCTTGTGCCGAGACCGTCTCTGCGTCCGATTCCCGTTCTGCCTTCAGTGTTCACTAATCCCGTTTTTTGTCAACATCGGGTTAAGTACGGGAGCGCTGTCCCGATTTCTAAAAAAGAAGAAAAAATCGGTATATAGGTAATGGGGGACAGCCAAGTGTCACCTTATCGATCTTGCGGTGTCACCCTATATCCTGCGGATTGCCCTGGTCTGTCACCCAAACCGTTGCCGCCGTTCCACGAAAATCCCGTAATTGGGTCCGGATCTCCGAAAAATGGCGGTTCCCGGGATTCTGCGTTTTGCGCTTTCGCGAAATCCGGTTATTCAGGGGCAAATACCACATAACGCGAGCGAGGTCATGCGAGATCATTCCAACCTACAAGCCATGAACGAACGCAGCCTTGCCCAGCAGGCGGCGGTTCGGAAGGCGACCTTTTCCCCGAGCTGAGGAGAAATCCCTCCGGCCCTTCTCGATCTGGGAAATCAGCCAGTTCATGTTTCATGTCCCCGCCGACACGCTGCGCAAGAAGCTGGCCGATGACCCCTCGCTGCCGCAGGGATCGACAGAGGAGGACGGGCGGCAGCGCTGGTTCTCGCTGGCAGAGATCAACGAGCTGCGTCGCCGCATCCGTTTCCGGGGCAAGACCTTGCTGCCGCACCGTCCGGCGGGACGGGCGATGCGCGTGGCGGTGTCGAACTTCAAGGGCGGCGTGGGAAAGACCGTGGTCGCCCAGCATCTGGCCAATGCCGCCGCGCTGGATGGCTACCGGGTGCTTGTGGTCGATTTCGATCCGCAGGCCACGCTGACCCATTCCATGGGGCTGGTCGAGGTCAAGGAATGGAACACCGTCTGGGGCATCATGTGCCGCGATCTCTGCCGCGAGGCCGATCGCATCGCTGCCGCCTATGATGATCCGGCGGATTGCCCCTACCCCACCGCGGACGAGCTGCCCGAAGACGTCCAGTCCATCGGCGCCCAGCGGGTTCAGGACTTCATCCAGAAAACCGCCTGGCCCACCATCGACATCATTCCCTCCTGCGCCAACGCGGCTTTCGTCGAATTCGCCAGCGCCCAGTACCGGGCCATGCACAAGGCCTGGAGCTTCTTCGGCTGCGTCGCACGCTACCTGGATGAACTGCCGGAGGACCAGTTCGACCTGATCATCTTCGACTGTCCGCCCGCCATTGGCTACCAGTCGCTGAACGCGGCCTTCGCGGCGGATATCCTCTATATCCCCTCCGGTCCCGGCTACTGGGAATACGACAGCACCACCAGCTTCCTGGGCCAGCTGGGCGATGCGCTTGAAGATATCTCGGAAGGCTACGCGCGGATTGCGCAGGATGCGGGGATCACCCTGCCCAAGCAATTCGACGACATCCGGTTGTTGATGACCCGGTTCGAGGCCTCCAACCCCTTGCATGTCGCGATGATGGAGGCCTTTCGCAACGTGTTCGGCGCCGATGTCTGCCGCAATGCGATCGAGATGACCCGGGCGGTCGAGCAATCCGGGCGTTTCCAGATGTCGGTCTACGAGCAGGATTATCGGCAGATGACGCGCGAGACATGGAAGCGCGCGCGACAAAGCTTCGATACGACCTACGAAGAATTCAAGGAAGTGGTGCTGGGCGCCTGGATGCGTCGCGACAAGAAAGAGGAGGTTAACACATGAGCAGGAACAAGTTCGGGTTCGGCCCCATCGACGCCCCCGATACCCCCAAGCGCAAACGCAACCCCGGTCCGATGGGGACTGCGGTCCGCGAAGCGGCCGGATCGCTTGCGGAAAGCACCGAGAACCTGGTGGAGCAGCGCCGCCGGAACGCCTCTGACGCCAAAGAGTGGCGTCGCGCCCGGAGATGAGGGGCGGGTTCTGGTCGAGCTTCCTGTCGGCGAGATCCGGACCGATGCGCTGCCGCGCGACCGGCTGGATCTGGAGGCGGTCGCCGCCTCTGACGAGATGGAGGAACTGAAAACCTCCATGCGGGAGCGCGGCCAGAAAGAGCCTATCGAAGTGTTCCAGGTGGATGGCGGCTACCAGCTGAAGAAGGGGTGGCGTCGACTTACGGCCTTGCGGCAGCTGCACAAGGAAACCGGCGACGACCGTTTTGCGCGCGCGGTTGCGCGGGTCGATGAAGGGCAAAGCAGCCGGATCGACCTTTACATCGACATGGTCGAAGAGAACGTCATCCGCGAAGACCTGAGTTTTGCCGAGATGGCGCAGGTCGCCATCATCGCCGCGCAAGAGGAAGGGCAGGGCGCCCGCGACCTGGTCAGCCGCATCTACGCCTCTTTGCACAAGATGAAGCGCAGCTACATCCGCAGCTTCGTGCATCTGCTGGAAGAGCTGGGCGAGGCGCTGAAGTTCCCGAAGGCCGTGCCCCGCAACCTTGGAGTCGATGTCGTGCGACGGTTGCAGGCGGCGCCCGATCTTGCCGAGGCTTTGCGCGGCGATCTTATTGGGGCGGAAACCGTAGAGGACCAACTTGCCATCCTGCGCCGTTTTGCGGATGGCGAGACCCGGGTGGCCGTGGCTCCGAAGTCGCAGAAGAGCGTGAAGTACGAGTTCCACGTCGGCAAGAGCAAGGTCACCGCGCGCAAGGGAGAATGCCGGATCCTCTCCGAGGTGGATTTTTCTTCGGTCGACCGGGCCAAACTTCAACGCGCCGTGGAGGCTTTCGAAGCGGCGCTGGAGCAGTAACCCGTGGGTTACGCGCGCCGACCGTAACCCACGGGTTACCCAAGGCGTCACGCAACGTCTGGCCCCGAAGACCGATCCGTCATCGGCCTTCGGGGCGCACAGGGGTGAATTGGCCGGATGCCACAAGGGCAGGGCGGCCGTCAGGCGCTGACGCGCAGAGAAAGCCCCTGTGACAGTCTCTTGCGAGACTAGCGGAATGCAGCAGGGGCGGGACCTGCGCGTCCGGTTCTGCGTCCCCCGAGCCTTGCGAGTTGTCCGATCTGCCGGGCCAAACTCATGCCTCTGCGTGGGGAAGTTATTGAATACAAATCATTTTTCGGTAGCTCTCTTGATTTTCCGGCGCCTTTTCCGAGACGGGCAGCTTTGCCCTCGCCCGAGGGTGGGCGGCAGCCGGTTCTGTGGCGTGTGCGCGGCGCGCTGGAGCTTCGGGCGACGCGGTGCGCCTGCGGCGTTCTGGCCGGGGCGGGATACCTCAGGGTGCAGGCGTGGCGCTGGCTATTGATCGGGAAACGGGCTATTCGTGAAAAACCGATTTCACGAGGCTCCATGTCGTCACGGCCCTTCCTGTCCCGCGTCCGCCGCGCGCTGCCCGATCTGCATCCGGCGGAGCGCAAGCTGGGAGAGTTGGTCTGCGATTTTCCGGGCGAACTGGCCAGCTACTCGGCATCGGAGCTGGCGGCGCTTGCCGGCGTGTCGAACGCCACCGTGACCCGCTTCGTGCGCCGCCTTGGTTATCCCAACTACGAAGAGGCCCGGCGCCATGCCCGTTCCGAGCAGCAGACCGGGTCGCGGCTGTTCACCGCGCGTGCGACCGAGACCGAGATTTCCGACGCCAACGCATTTGCCAGGATCGACATGGACAATCTCGCCGCGACCTTCGCCGGGATTGAACTGACCGAGATCGATGCCCTGGCGCGGGCGTTGCTGTCGGCGCGCAAGGTCTGGGTGGTCGGCTACCGCGCCGGGGCGGCCTTGGCGGTCTATATCTATTGGCAACTCACCCAGGTGATCGAGGATATTGTCGCGATTCCCGGGCAGGGCCACACGATGGGCGAACATATCGCCAGCGTCGCGGAGGGCGACGTGGTGATCGTGTTCGGGCTGCGGCGGCGCGTGTCGCAGATCGACCGGGTGCTGGACGCGCTGGACCGGACCGGGGCGCGGATCGCCTATGTTACCGACGAGGGGGCCAGCCCGCGCACCGACGCGGCCTGGCATTTCCGCTGCGAAACCGCCTCGTACCGGGCCGCTGTTCAGCCATGTGGCGGTGATGGCGCTGTTGAACGTGCTGGCCAACCGCACCATCGTTTTCGCCGCCGAGGCCGGACGGCGTCGCCTCGGCAGAGATCGAATCGGTCAACGAGGCGCTCGACGAGCTTCAGTGACCCTCGGGCCCGATTTGCCCGACCCTCCCCCCAGAACCTGTCCATATCTGACCGAAACACGGGCGCTCCACGGCCTCGGAAAGGGTGTCCTTGGCGCGGTTTATGAAAATCTAGTTTCTTTTGTGTGAAAATGTGCTTTCATGGAGGGGCCGGTTTTTCACCCCATGGACGGGTCCGAGCCGGGCAAACCAAGGGAGAGGAAAACCATGAAACGCAGACTGATTGCCGCCGCCGCCGGGGTCATCGCCTTTGCCGCCGGGGCCGCCGGGGCCGATACCGTTTCGCTGCGGGTGCTTGGCCAGCCGGTTGGCTCGGGCCTGATCCAGCAGAAGAAGGAGCAGCCCTTCTTCGAAGCCTTCGCCGAACGGTCGGGCATGGATGTGCAAATCGAATTCCTGCCGGTGGACGTGTCGGGCATCCCCGACACCGACGGCATCCGGGTCCTGCGCAACGGGCTGTTCGACGTGGTCTCGGTGCGCGGGCCGCAAATCAGCCGCGACGAGCCGACCATCCTGGGGCTGGACCTGGTCGGGCTGAATCCCGATTTCGCCGCCGGCAAGACCCATGTCGCCGCCTTCATGCCCACCGTCGACAAGGCGATGCAGAAGCGGTTCAACGCCAAGCTGCTGGGCATCTGGCCGGCCGGTCCACAGGTCATCTTCTGCAAGCCCGAGGTCTCTGAACTGGCGGATCTGGACGGGCTGAAGGTCCGGGTCGGCGACCAGTCCGCCGCCGCCTTCGTCGGCAAGTTCGGCGCCACCGGCGTGCCGCTGCCCTTCGGCGAGGTGCAGCAATCGCTGGCGCGCGGAGTCGTGGATTGCGCCATCACCGGCCCGGCCTCGGCCAATTCCGGCGGCTGGCCGGAAGTGACGACCACGGTGCTGCCGGTGGCGCTGCAACTGGCGACCAACGGCTACGCCATCAATCTCGACAGCTGGAACGCGCTGTCGGCGGAGAACCAGCAGAAGCTTCAGGCGGCGATCGAGGTGCTGACCGACGAGATCTGGACCTATTCCGAAGAACTGTATGTCGATGCCATGAACTGCAACACGGGCCCCGAACCCTGTGTCCACGGGACATCCTATTCGCTGAAGGCGGTCGCGGTCAGCGACAAGGATCTGGCCGCGGTGCGCGAGGCGCTGGTCGAAACCTCGCTGCCCGGTTGGGCCGAGCAGTGCAACAAGGTCAACCCGTCCTGCGAAGCGGACTGGATGGCCTCTGTCGGCGCCGAGCTCGGCCTGTGATCCCGAGAGCGGAGGAGGCTGCCATGCAACGCTATTCGAAGGCATCCGCGATTGTCTTCGGCCTGATGATGACGGTGCTTTGCATCGTCATCGCGGTCGAGACGGTGCTGCGGAAATTCCTTGGCCATTCGCTTGCCGGGGTGGACGAACTGTCGGGCTACGCCATCGCGATCGGCGCGCCCCTCTGCTTCACCGTGGCGGTGATCGAGCAGGCGCATATCCGGATCAACCTGCTGCACATGAAGATGCCGGCCTTCCTGCAGGCCGCCACCAACCTTCTGGCGGCGCTGACCCTGGCCGGGCTGGCGCTGTTCCTGCTGGTGTTCACCGCGCGCACCGTGCAGGAAACCCAGCTGTTCCAGTCGGTGGCGCAGACCCCCTGGGCGACGCCGCTGATCTGGCCGCAGGCCCTGTGGCTGGTCGGCATGTCGGTCTTTGCGCTGGCCGCGGTGCTGCTGGCGGCGCGGGCGGTCCGGCTGGCCCTCGCGGGTCGCGGCACCACGCTGCGCCGCGACTACGGCCCCGACACGGTCGAAAACGAGCTTGAAGCAGAGCTTTCCGACCTGGAGGCGCGGGCATGAGCATTTCAGTCATCTTCGGCGGCTTCGCCGTTATGCTTTTCCTGATGTTCCTGTCGATGCCGGTGGCGGTGTCGATTCTGGCGGTGGGCGGTGTCGGCGGCTACATGGCCTATGGCATGCCGCTGGTCGAAACCATGGGCGGCGTCGTCTGGGGCACGCTCAACAACCCGGTGATGACGGCGATCCCGCTGTTCATGCTGTTGGGCGAACTGCTGCTGCGTGGTGGCATCGCGGACAAGATGTTCGACGCGCTGGCGGTCTGGCTGGGCCGGTTGCCCGGCGGGCTGCTGCACACCAATATCGGCACCTGCGCGCTGTTTTCGGCGACCTCCGGGTCGTCGGTGGCCACCGCGGCCACGGTCGGCACCATCGCGCTGCCCGCGCTTGGCGAGCGCAACTACCCAAGCCGCCCGGCGCTTGGCACGCTGGCGGCGGGGGGCACGCTGGGCATCCTGATCCCGCCCTCGGTCAACCTGCTGGTCTACGGCTCGCTGGCCAATGTCTCGGTCGGGCAGCTGTTCATCGCGGGCATCCTGCCGGGACTGCTCTTGGTGGTGCTGTTCTCGGTCTATATCGCTTTGGCCTATCCCAATGCCGGGCGGGACAGCGCGGTGATCGACGTCCCGGCTCGCTGAAAAGCGGCGTCTGCTGCGCCATCTGGTGCCGCCGGCGGTGATCTTCGGCATTGTCATGGGCTCGATCTATGGCGGGCTGGCGACGCCGACGGAAAGCGCGGCGCTGGGGGTGATGGCGGCCTTCTGGTTCGTCTGGCGCAACCGACGGCTGAACTGGGATCTGCTGGTGAACTGCTTCGTGCAATCGGCCAAGACCACCGGCATGGTGGTGCTGGTGATCGTCTGCGCGCTGCTGCTGAACGTCACGCTGTCGATGACCGGCGGCACTCAGGCGGTGACGCGCTGGGTCACGGGGCTGGGCCTCAGCGCAACCGCACTCATGCTGTTGTTCGTGTTGTTCTACGTCATCCTGGGCATGTTCATGGACGCCATGTCCATGCTGGTGCTGACGGTGCCGGTCGCGGTGCCGATGGTGGCGGCGCTTGGCATCGATCCGATCTGGTTCGGGGTCTTCGTGGTGGTGATGTGCGAGATCGGCCTGATCACACCGCCGGTCGGCATGAACCTGTTCGTGGTGCAGGGCGTGCGCAAGGGCGGGGGCGATTTCAACGACGTGGTGCAAGGGGCGCTGCCCTTCGTGCTGATCATGATCGTGTTCGCGGGGCTGCTGATCCTGGTGCCGGATATCGCGTTGCTGCTGCCCTCACTCTCGGCGGGGCAATGATCCGATGAGCACGCTTCTTCAGACACGGGCGGGGACTGTTCTCGCCAAGCCCTGCCGCCTGCTGGTGGTCAATCCCAACGGCAACCCCGCCGTGACCGATCTGGTCCGGGCCTCCGCGCAGCGGGCGCTTGGGCCGCACACAAGGGTCGAGGCGATCAATCCCGCCGATAGTCCGCGCTCGATCGAGACGCCGGACCACCGGCGGCTGGCCGAGCCGCTGGCGATCGAGTTGCTGTCGCGACACCCCGATTACGACGGCTATGTGATGGCCTGTTTCGACGATATTGCGCTGGCGGAGGGGCGCCGTTTCCTGCGCGGCCCGGTGGTCGGCGCTGCCGAGGCGGCGGTGGCGGCGGCCCGGTTCCTGGCCGACCGCTTTGCCATCGTCACCACGGTCGAAACCATGGTGCCGGGCATCCACAAGCTGCTGGCTGGGCTGGGCGCGACCGGGCGCTGCACGGTCCATGCAACCGGGGTCGGCGTCGCGGCGGCGGCGGGGGAGGGGGCTGCGGTGGACCGCAGCATCGATCAGGCCATTGCGCGCGCCCGCCGCGACGACGGGGCCGAGGCGATCATCCTCGGGTCCGGCGGCCTGACCGGTCGTGCCGGTGCTTTGGCCGAACGCCACGGCCTGCCGGTGATCGACTCCATCGAGGCGGCGCTGGTGATGGCAGAGGCGATGGCGCAGATGCAGGCCCGCCAGCAGCGGGCCTGAGCATCCGGTGCCGGGGACCGGCAGGGGCAGGGCGACCCGGCGCGGTCGGCGGTGGCTGGGCCACCGTCGACCGCGTCTCGGTCTGGGTTCACGAGCGCAGTCAGGCCGGGGCAGGGGGGCTGCTCATGCCAAGGGCGCGGCCTTCCATCCGACGCAACAGGCCCGGCGACCGGGTCTTGGTGAAACCTGTCTTCGTCATCAGAAGCTCTCGGGTCATGCTGCCGGGAAACCTCCGTCTCCGCAGGTCGCAAGGATCGGATCGGCAGGACGTGGGGCGACATGCATGTCGCGCCGCAGGCCACCCATCCGGGACAGTCAGGCATCCGGGACCGTCAGGGCCGCCCGCGCGACCCGCTTGTGACCGGAGGTTGACTGGATGCGCGGGGATCGCGCCGCTCAGTCGCCCAGCGGTTGCGGCCCTGTCCGGCCATGATAGGCGGTCAGCGACGAGCGCAGCCGCCGCAGCCGGTCGGCGCTGTCCTCGGGGGTCGTGCGCGCAACCGCCGTGGCCAGCGCATCGAGCAGCAGCAGGTAGGCGAAACGCGAGGCGGTGGGCTTGTAGATGTCCTGCTCTTCCGGGAGGTCGAAGCACAGCGCGATCTCGGAGGCCGCCGCCGGGGAGAGCCGTCGCGGGTGATGCAGACCGTCGTCGCGCCATAGCTTCGGGCCACACGCAGCGCGGCGATGACCTCGGCGGCGTGGCCGCTGTTCGAGAAGGCCAGCAGCACATCGCCGGGCTGCATCGCGGCGGCGCGCATCTGCATGAGGTACGGATCGCTGGTGGCCACGGCAATCCGCCCCAGCCGGAAAAAGCGGTTCGCGGCTTCCTCGGCGGTCATGCTGGATCCGCCGCCGACCCCGATGGCCAGCAGCGACCGGCAGCCCGCAATCGCGGACCGCGCTCGTTCGAAGGTGTCGGCGTCGATCTGCGCCTCGAGCGTCGCCATGCTGCGCAGCGCCGCATCCTGAACCTGCTGCACCACCTCGACGCCACCGGTCGCGCCGGGCGCCACGGGCGGATCGAGATACTGGCGCGACACCGCGAGGTTCTGCGCCAGAACCATCTTGAAATCGCGGAACCCGTCGCAGCCCAGCGTCCGACAGAAGCGCACCACCGTCGGGGTCGAGACCTCGGCCAGCGCGGCCAGGTCGGCGATGGTCATCTGGGTGACCGCCTCGAGATTGGCCTTCACCACTTCGGCAACCCGCTGTTCACGCGCGGCGAAATGGCGATCCATGTCGCTGAGCGCGGTGATCACGTCATTGGGGGCGGCAGCGCGGGGGGCATTCGGCGGGGGCGTCATGGGGTGATTCTGCACATCCAGCGGTGAAAATGGAGCCTTAGTTGTGCCTTGAGATAAGAGCACAGTCGGTATCTACCTGAAAATTATGACAATTTAAAGAAAAATGTACCTCAGTTACAAAATATGAAGACGAGTTACGATTCTTTGTTACAGTGACCCGGAGACGGAAGAGGGAGACCCAGATGGAAACGCCAATCGCACGGGCCAGTGCCAGGCTCAACCGGGCCGTCGAGCTGATCGTCGCCGCATTGATGGTGGCGCTGGTGCTCGATGTCTGGCTTGGGGTGATCGACCGCTATCATTTCCACTGGCAACTGCCCTGGCCGGAAACGCTGGCGCGCTACCTGATGATCTGGGCCGCGATGCTGGCCGTTTCCAGCGGAATCGCCCGGCGCGAGCATATCGGCCTGACCACCGTCATCGACCGTCTGCCCTTCGGCCTGCGCCGGACGCTGCTGATGATCAGCGACGTACTGGCGCTGGCGCTCTTCGCCTACCTTCTCTGGTTCGGCATCGGCTTCGCCACCGGCGGCGCGAACAAGCAGGCGATGATCTTCGGCGTCTCCATGGCGCCCTTCTACGCGGCCATCCCCGTCTCTGCCGCGATCTGCTGCGTCCAGCTGATCCTTGTCATCCTGCGCGACAAGGGCCGCCAGGGCGAACCCGCAACCGTGGAGATGCCGAAATGACCGTCGCGCTGGTTTTCGTCCTGCTGCTGATCATCGGCACGCCCATCGGCTTTTCCGTCGGCATCGCGGGGGTCGTGGGGCTGATCTCCATGGGGGGCGAGCGCTTCCTTGCGGTGGCCCCGGGCAAGGTCTTTGCCGGGCTCGACGCCTTCCCCTTCCTCGCCATGCCGTTCTTCATCCTGGCGGGCGAGATCATGAACCACATCGGTATCACCGACCGGCTGATCAAGCTGGCCGAGGTGCTGGTGGGCCGGTTCCGGGGCGGTCTGGCGCATGCCAATATGCTGGCCTCGGTGTTCTTTGCCGGGCTGACCGGCTCGGCCACCGCCGACGCCGCCGCCTTCGACCGCACGCTGGTTCCCGCCATGGAACGCGCCGGGTACAAGCGCGACTATGCCTGTGCGGTGACCGCGGCGGGGTCCATCATCGGGCCGACCATTCCGCCCTCGGGCCTGATGGTGGTCTATGGCTCGCTGATGGGCGTGTCGATTTCCGGCCTCTTCGCGGCGGGCATCCTGCCGGGCCTTGCGATCTGCGTGATCTGCATGGCGGTCATCGCCCTTGGCGGCAAACGCGAGAACCTGCCCGTGGCAGAGCGCGGCGCGACGCTGGGCGAGATCTGGCGCACCTTCGTGTCCTCCCTGACCGCGCTGGCCATGCCCGCGATCATCCTCGGTGGCATCCTCGGCGGTATCGTCACACCAACCGAGGCGGCGGCGATCGCCGTGGCCTACGCGCTTTTCATCGGGGCCTTCGTGTACCGCAGGCTGACCTTCGGGGCGCTGCTGGAAATGCTCATCAGCACCGCGCGCATCACCGGCGTGATCTTCGTCATCATCGCCTTCGCCGGTATCCTTGGTTGGTGGATGAGCTTCGAGCGCATCCCGCAGGCCATCGCCGAGGCGGTCCTTGCGACCTCTGAAGAGCCACTGGGTGGTGACGCTGATCATCATCGCGGTGCTGCTGGTGATCGGCATGGTGATGGACATCACCGCTATCCTGATCCTGCTTGCCCCGGTGCTGGTGCCGCTGACCGAGACCATCGGGCTCGATCCGATCCACGCAGGAATCATCTTCATCTTGTCGCTCAACATCTCGCTGATGACACCGCCGGTGGGGGCCTGCCTCTTCGTGCTGTCCTCGGTGACGGGCGAGAAGATCGAACGGATCACCGTCAAGCTCGTGCCCTTCCTGCTGGCCGAGCTCGGCGTGCTGATCGTCTACGCCTACTGGGAGGACGCGGCGCTGCTGCTGCCCCGCCTGCTGGGCTTCACCAACTGAGAATCCAACAAGGAGGAAAAACCAATGAAAACCATGCTGAAAACCCTGTGCCTCGGCACCGCGCTTGTATCCGGGGCGGCCCAGGCGGAAACCATCGGCTTCGGCCATGACAACAAGGCGGACCCGTTCGAGAACCCGGCCCATGCCTGTACCGCCGTCTTCGCCAATGTGGTCGCCGCCGACACCAATGGCGAATACGAGGTCGAGGTCTTCCCGTCGAACCAGCTTGGCTCTGCCTCGGAGCATGTGCAGATGGTGCGCGACGGCGTGATCCAGATGACGCTGGCCTCGACCGGCGCGATGGCGGGCTACTACCCGCGCATCGACGTGCTGAACCTGCCGTTTGCCTTCCGCAACAACGCCAGCACCTACAAGGTCTTCGACGGTCCCTTCGGCGAAGCGCTGGCCGAGGACATGGAGGCAGAGCTGGGCGACGTGGTGGTGCTGGGCTTCCCGGACACCGGCGGGTTCTTCGCCGTGACGAACTCGCAGCGCGAGATCGCCACGCTGGCGGATTTCGAGGGCATCCGGGTGCGCACCATGACGCTGCCCTCGCACCAGAAGATCATGCAGGCGCTGGGGGCCGAGGCCTATCCGCTGGCCCGGGGCGAGGTCTATTCCGGTCTGCAGACCGGCGTGATCGACGGCCAGATGAACCCGGTGCCGACCATCTCCTTCGCCAAGTTCCCGGAGGTGCAGAAGTACCTGACGCTGACCAACCACCTGTTCTCGCCCTACACGCTGCTGATCAACCGCGACTTCTACGAGGGCATGTCGCCCGAGGCGCAGGCCACGCTGCAGGACGCGGCAGAGGAATGCGTCACCGCCTCGCGCGGGCTGTCGCGGATCATCGAGGCCTCGGACCGCGGCCTTGCCGGGCTGATGGACCAGATGGAAGTGACCGCGCTGTCCGCCGAGGACCGTGCCGCGATGGTCGAAGCGACCCAACCGGCCTTCGAGGCCTATGCCGCCGAGACCCTCGACGAGGGCGCGCTGACGCTGCTCGACCTGTTCAAGACCGAGGTCCGAGGCGGCCAACGATTCCGCCTACCTCGACTGATCCCCTCGCGCGGGGCTGTGACGGCCCCGCGCACCCTCTCTGGAAAGGCTCCTACCCATGCGCGTCTTCTGCGCCTCCGTCGGCTTCGAGGCCAACACCTTCTCCCCGCTCCGCACCGACTTCAACGACTTCGCGCAAAGCTTCTACGCGCCGCCCGGGCAGCACCCCGAAACCCCGACCCTGTGCAGCGCCGTCTTCCCCGCGCTGCGCCGCCGCGCCCGCGCGGGCGAGATCGCTCTGATCGAGGGCACCGCCACCTGGGCGGAACCCGGGGGGCTGTGCAACGCCGCGACATGGACGCGGCTGCGGGACGAGATCCTCGGCCAGCTTCGCGAGGCGCTGCCGGTCGACGCCGTGGTGCTGGGCCTGCATGGCGCGATGATCGCGGAAGGCACCGTGGATTGCGAAGGCGCGCTGATCGCCGCCGTGCGCGAGATGGTCGGGCCGGACGTGAAGATCGGCGTCAGCTTCGACCCGCACAGCCACCTCAGCGAAGCGCGCACCGACAACGCCGACGTGGTCATCGCCTTCAAGGAATTCCCCCACACCGATTTCGCCGAGACCGGCGAGGCGGTGGTAGAGCTGACCCTGCGCGCGGCGCGGGGCGAGGTGACGCCGCAGGTCTCGGTCTATGACGTGCGGATGATGGATGTGCTGCCGACCTCGATCCAGCCGATGCGCGGTTTTGTCGATGAGATGATGGCGCTGGAAGGCACGGGGCGCGTGCTGGCGGTTTCGGCCATTCACGGCTTCATGGCCGGGGATTCCCCGATCTGGGCGCCAAGATCGTCGTGGTGACGGACAACGACAGGGCAGGGGGCGACGCGCTGGCGGAACGGCTGGGGCGGCGGCTTTTCGGGATGCGCGGCCAGACCCGGCCCGAGTTCCTGACGCTGGCGCAGGGTATCGAGCGCGCCACCGCGCTGGCCTCGAAGGACCGCAGCGGCCCGGTGGTCGTGGCCGATATCTGGGATAACCCGGGCGGTGGCACCGCGGGCGATTCAACCATTGTCCTGAAGGGCTTCCTCGACGCGGGCGTGACCAATTGCGCCTTCGGCACGATCTGGGACCCCATGGCCGTGCGCCTGTGCCACGCGGCGGGGACGGGCGCGACGCTCGACCTGCGCTTCGGCGGCAAGACCTCGGCCACGGCGGGCGATCCGATCGACGCGACCGTCGAGGTGGTGCAGGTGCGGAAGGACGCGGTGCAGAGCTTCGGCACCTCGGTGGTGCCGCTGGGCGATATCGCGGTGATCCGGGTGCAGGGCATCGAGGTGGTGCTCAACAGCAACCGCTCGCAGGCCTTCTCGCCGGATCTGTTCGGCAACGCGGGTGTCGATCCGATGCGCAAGGATATTCTTGTCATCAAGTCGACGAACCACTTCTACGGTGCCTTCGCGCCCATCGCGTCGGATGTTCTTTATGTCGCGGTCGACGGGCCTTATCCGAACGACCCCGCGACGAACCCCTACACGCGCCTCACTCGCCCGCTCTGGCCGCGGGTCGAGACCCCTCACGCGGTGAGCGAACCGGCGCCGTGAATGCCTGCCAGCCGTTCCGACAGCCGCGCCGCGTGCTGGATCAGGCTGGCCTTCAGCGCCGCGTGGCGCGCGCGGGCCTCCTCGCGCGGGGCCACGAGGCAGAGCGTCGCGACGCAGGCCCCGCGCTCGCCGGTGACAGCGGCGGCAAAGCAATGGGTGTAGCTGTCCGACGGGCTGTCGAAGGAAAAGAACCCCTCGCTGGCGGCGGCGCGCAACTCCAGCAGGAACTGCGCCGGGGACAGCGTCTCGCCGCCCGGCTGGCGGAAGTCCTCGGGCGGGATCAGCGCCAGGATCTCGTGGTCGGTCAGGTGTTGCAGCAGCAGCCGCCCCGAGGCGGTCCAGGGGATTGGCGTCGGTTCACCGACGTCGCCACTGATCCGGAAGGCGCGGTCCGCCTCGCGCATCAGCAGGACGGTGTACTTGCGCCCGTCGATCACGCAAAGCTGCGAGGTCTCGCCGGTCTGCGCGGTCAGCGCGTCCAGAACCGGCTGCGCCTCGCGCGCCAGGTCGAAGCCCGCAAGGTAGCTGCGCCCCCAGAAATGCGTCTTGCGCCCCGGGTAGAGCATGCCCTCGGCGTCCGCTTCGAGCAGGCCGAGCCCGGTCATCGTGGCGCAAAGCTCGTAGACCGACGACCGCGGCGCGCCGATGGCGCGGGCGATCTCGGCCGGGGGCATGGGGCGACAGGCCCGCGCCAGCAGGTCACAGATCTCGACCGCGCGGTCGAGCCCGCGTGCGCGTTTGCGTTCCATGTCTCGCCCCTTGTGCATGGGCCGCGCGAGATCCCCGCGCGGCCCGTCGGGAAATTACGCTTTCCTGAAAGCGATGCAATCCACCTCGACCTTGCAGTCGACGACCATGGCCGACTGCACACAGGCGCGGGCGGGCGGGTTGTCGCCGAAGTACTGTTCGAACACGCCGTTGAAGCTCCAGAAATCGCGCGGATCGTCCAGCCACACGCCGACGCGCATGATGTCGGCGGCGGTGTAGCCCGCGTCGGTGACGATCTTCAGCATGTTCTGGATCGCGATATGCGACTGCTCGACGATGCCGTGGCCGGCGACTTCGCCGTCCTTCATCGGGGTCTGGCCCGACACGTAGAGCCAGCCGTCTGCCTCGGTTGCCTTGGCGAAGGGCAGGGCCTTCTGTCCGTTGCCCTTCGCATCGCCGACGCCGTGCCGCTTGATGGTCATGTTTGGTCTCCTTGGTCCGTCTGTGCATGCGGGGTAGCCGGGATTCGCCGAATTGTCCATTATAGCGTAACGTACTTCGGATATTCCGCGCTGTATCTGGCCAATCTTCCCTTGAAGCGTCATCTTTCCAGAAATACGACCGCTATAACGAACATGTACAGGAGTCGCCCATGTCCATCCCCCTCGACGCCACCCTGCGCGGCTTTCCCACCGGCGGCAGTGCCGATGAGGCGACCGGCGGCACCCATTTCCCGGCGGACGGCGCGTTGCAGTTGCCGATGATCACCCTTGACGGTCCGGGCTTCGACGCGAACACGCGGCTGATGATGGATCACGTGGCAGGTTACGGCGCAAAGCTTGCACCCCATGCCAAGACTCCGATGGCGCCGCTGCTGGCGCAGCGCCTGCTGGACGCGGGCGCACTGGGGGCCACGGTGGCCGATATCCGGCAGGCGGCGGTTCTGCTCGACGCCGGGATCACGCGGCTGATCCTCGCCAATGGCATCGGCGGTGCGGCGGCGGCGCGGCGTCTCGCGGCGCTTCTGAAGGGCTACCCGGGCGCCGAATTCCACATCTTCGTCGACAGTGCCGAGACCTACGAGGCGCTTTGCGCCGCATGGGACGAGACGCTGCCGCCGCTTGGCCTGCTGGTCGAGATCGGCACCGACCGTGGCGGGATCCGTCGCGACGAGGACGCGCTGGCGCTGGCGCGGCGCATCCTGTCCGAGGGCAGGCTGGGCCTGTCCGGGCTTGCCGCCTACGAGGGCGCCAGCGCGGTGGCGGACCCGGTCGAAAGCCAGCGCCGCATCGATGCGTTGCTGATCCGCAGCAAGGCTCTGTTCGCGCAGATCCGCGAGGCTGCCGGTCCCGAGGCGCCGCTGATGCTGTCGGTGGGCGGCTCGGCCTGGTTCGACCGGGTGCTGGCGCTGCTGGGCGATCTGGCGCAGGCCCCGAACACCGATCTGGTGCTGCGCTCCGGCGCGCTCTACTTCCACGACCACGGCGTCTACGAACGCGGCCTTGCGGACATGCAGAAGCGCGGCGGCCACCTCGAGGGCGCCTTCATCCCGACCCTGCGGCTCTGGGCCGAGGTGCTCTCGACCCCCGAAGAGGGGCTTGCGATCTGCGGCATGGGTCTGCGCGACGTGGCCATCGATCAGGATCTGCCGATCGCGCTGCGCCTTTGGCGGGATGGCGTGCCGGTTGCGGATATCGGCGTCACGGTGACGAAGCTGAACGACCAGCACGCCTTCCTGCATCACGCGGGGCTACGCCCGGGCGACGTGATCGAATTCGGCATCTCGCACCCCTGCACCTGCATCGACCGTCACAGCGTGCTCTGGGAGCTGGACGCAGCGGGACGCGTGGTCGCCGCCATCAAGACCCGCTTCGGCTGACGGCCCGGAAATCGGGCACTGCGTGGCGCCGGGAGAGAATCCCGGCGCCATTTTCATGTTTTCGGGAAAATGATGTTGACAACGTTACCATGGATGATTTTTGTGTCGCACAATGATGACAACGTTACCATAGACCCCACTCACCCATGACCAATCTGAATTTTCGACCACTCTGGCGCTACGAGGATGCGTGGTGGGAGGGCGTCATCACAACGCTCGAACTCACCGCCCTTGCGGTGCTGGGAGGGCTGGCACTTGGCCTGCTGGGCGCGCGGGCGCTGCGCTCGGGCCATCCCGTCGCGACCCGCATCACGCGCGGCTATGTCGAGGTGATCCGCAACACTCCGGCGCTGATCCAGATCTTCCTGATCTTCTTCGTGCTGCCCGGGCTTGGCCTGCGCCTGCCGCCCTTTCCCGCCGCCGCCATCGCCCTGTCGATCTACTTCGGCGCCTACATGACCGAGATCTTCCGCTCGGGGCTCGATTCGATCCCCAAGAGCCAGATCGAGGCGGGCGCCTGCCTGGGCCTCAGCCGCTGGCAGCTGTTCCGCCATGTCGTGCTGCCGCCGGCGCTGCGCAATATCTACCCCTCGATGACCTCGCAGTTCGTGCTGCTGATGCTGGGCACCTCGCTGGCCTCGCAGGTCTCGGTGGACGAGCTGTTCCACGCCGCGGGCTTCATCGACAGCCGCACCTATCGCAGCTTCGAGGTCTACGCGCTGGCCTGCGCCATCTACCTCGGCATGGCGATCTTCTTCCGCCTCGCCTTTGCCGGGATCGGCAAGCTGGCCTTCCGCTGGCCCGAGGGGCGCTGAGACATGAGACAGTTTTCCCCCGCCGATATCCTTGCCCTGATCGAGGGGTTGAAATGGACGCTGCTGCTGGTGGCGCTGACCCTGGCCTTCGGCGGCCCGCTGGCGCTGCTGGTCAGCCTCGGCGCGCTCGGCCCGCGCGAAGGCGCCGCGCTGGATCGCCTGGGCCTATATCGAGATGCTGCAGGGCATCCCGCTGCTTGGCCTGCTGATGTTCTTCTACTTCGGCCTGCCGGTCTTCCTGAACATCGAGCTGCCCGCTCTGGTCGCGGTGGCGCTGGCCTATGCGCTTTATACCGGGGCCTTCCTCGGCGAGATCTGGCGCGGCGGCATCGCCGCTGTGCGCCAGGCGCAATGGGAGGCGGCGGACTGCCTCGGGCTGAGCCGCCGTCACGTGTTCATCCATGTCATCGCGCCGCAGGCGCTGCGCATCGCGCTGCCCGCAACGGTCGGCTTCCTCGTGCAGCTCATCAAGAACACCTCGCTGGCCTCGGTGGTCGGCTTCGTCGAACTGGCCCGCGCAGGCCAGATCGTGATCGCGGGCACCTTCCAGCCCCTGCTGACCTACAGCCTGGTGGCGGTCGTCTACTTTGCCCTTTGTTATCCACTGACCCGCTGGTCCCGCAGCCCGGAGGCCCGTTTCAATGGCGCTGGTTGAGATCGAAAACATCCGCAAGAATTTCGGCGCGCTCGAGGTGCTCAAGGGCATCGACCTGACCATCGAGCAGGGCGAGATCGTCACCATCATCGGCCAGTCCGGCTCGGGAAAGTCGACGCTGCTGCGCTGCATCAACGCGCTCGAGGAAACCTCGGGCGGCGAGATCCGCATCGGCGGGCAGCGCATGGCGATGGACATGCCGAACCTGCGCGAGATGCGCCAGACCGTCGGCATCGTCTTCCAGTGCGTTCAACCTCTTTCCCCACATGACCATCGAGCGCAACGTGACGCTGGCCCCGGTGCTGACCGGCAAGATCACCAAGGCCGAGGCCCCCGCGCTGGCCGAAGAGGTGCTGTCGCGCGTCGGCCTCGCCGACAAGCGCAGGGCCTATCCCGGCCAGCTGTCCGGCGGGCAGCAGCAGCGCGTCGCGATTGCCCGCTGCCTTGCCATGCGCCCGCAGCTGATGCTGTTCGACGAGGTGACCTCGGCGCTTGACCCGCAGCTGGTGGGCGAGGTGCTGAAGGTCATGGAGGACATGGCGCGGCTGGGGATGACCATGATCCTCGTGACCCACGAGATGGGTTTTGCCCGCAATGTCGCCAATCGCATCGTCTTCATGCACCAGGGCCGCGTCTGGGAACAGGGCCCGCCCGCAGAGCTGTTTGCCAACCCGCAAACCCCCGAGCTGCAAGCCTTTCTTGCGGCCTCTCACTAAAAAAGGACCAACAGGATGATCCGGAACTTCATTGCCGCCGCGCTGGCGGCCGCCAGCCTCGCCGCGCCTGCGCAGGCCGACAGGCTTCAGGATGTACTCGACAACGGCACGCTGCGCGTCGGCGTGCTGCTGGACGCCGCGCCACTGGGGCTTCACCGATGACAGCGGTGCCGAGACCGGCCTCGACGTCGAACTGGCAAAGCTCATGGCGAAGGATCTGAACGCCGAGCTGGAACTGGTGCCGCTGACCGGCCAGAGCCGGATTCCCTCGCTGCTGTCGGGCAAGGTCGACCTGCTGATCGCCGCCGCCGGGGCCACGCCCGAGCGGGCCCAGATGGTGATGTTCTCGCAGCCCTATGCCGCCGTGACGCTGGGCGTCTATGGCGCGGCAGATGCGCCGACCTTCGACGCCCCCGGCGATCTCGAAGGCGCGCGGGTGGCCGTGGCCAAGGGCTCGACCCTCGACACCTGGCTCACCGACAACGCGCCGGGCATCCAGCTGTCGCGCTTCGAGGACACCCCCGCCGCCATCGCCGCCTTCCTCGCGGGGCAGGTCGATTACTTCGCCGAGAACAGCGCCATCGCGCTCAAGGTGGGGCAGGACAACCCCGGCCACGACGTCGCGCTGGCCTTCCAGATCCGGCAATCCCCTGCCCATGCCGCCGTGGCGCAGGGCGAGCAGAACTTCCTCAACTGGATCAACACCTTCTTGTTCTTCCACCGGATGAGCGGAGACCTGGGTGACCTGCAGGAAACCTTCTTCGGAGAGCGGCAGGAGCTGCCCAACCTCTGACCCTTGCCCGACTGCCGCGGGCATGACCCTGCCCGCGGCGCTTTCTCTTCCCAAGATACAGGCCCATCCATGCATACCGGCGTCCACGTCGCCCTCGACTTCAATCGGGTCGGGTTCCAGTCCGACCATCTGGTGATGCCGGTGTCCGTCGACCGCTCGCCCTACTGGCAGGCGCGCATCCCGGTGTTCCGCGTGCGCGGCACCGACGGGCCGTCGGTGCTGCTGATGGCCGGCAACCACGGCGACGAATACGAGGGCTGCATGGCGCTCACCCGCATCCTGCCGCTGTTGAAGAGCGCAGAGGAGGCCGGGCGGCTGAAGGGGGCGGTCACGGTGCTGCCCTACGTCAACCTTCCGGCGGTGATGGCGGCGCGGCGCTGCTCGCCGCTCGACGGCGGCAACCTCAACCGGGCCTTTCCCGGCGATCCGGCGGGCGGGCCGACGCAGCGCATCGCCCATTGTCTCGAACAGGATCTTTTCCCGAAGCACGATATCGTCTTCGACCTGCATTCGGGCGGCACCTCGATGGCGCATCTGCCGACCGGGCTGATCGAGGAATACGCGGACCCCGCGAAACAGGCCGAGGCCGAGCGGCTGCTGTCGGCCATGGCGATGCCCTATGCCTTCATCGCCCGGAACGGCGCCGAGGCGCCGACCTCGATGGCGGGCGCGATCCGGGCCGGGGCCATCGCGATCAGCGGCGAATTCGGCGGCGGCGCGTCCCTGACCCCGCAGAGCGTCGCGCTTACGGCGCAGGCGATCAACGGCGTGCTCATGGCGGCGGGTCTGCTCGACGCGCCGCTGCTGCCAAGCACGGCGACGCCCCACCGGACCGTCTTCCTGACGCTCAACGAATACGAACAGGCGATCTATGCCCCGCATCGCGGCTGGTTCGAACCCGCCGTCGAGATCGGCGACACGGTGCGCCCCGGCGACCTCGCCGGTCATTTCGCCGATTTCGAGCGTCCGCTCGATCCGCCCGTGGCCCTGCATGTGGCGCGAGCGGGGGTGGTCATGTCGCGCCGCCTGCACGTCGATTGCCTGCCCGGGGACTGCTTGCTACAGGTTGGAAAATTTGCAGACAGGTAAGCCATGACCCCGCCCCGCCCCGATGCCGTGCTGCGCATCCCGCGCACGGCGCAGAGCCCTGCCCCCTCGGGCAAGGTCGGGCTGAAGGATGTGGCAAAGCTGGCTGGCGTCGCGCCGATCACCGTTAGCCGGGCGCTGAGCGACCCCGCCAAGGTCAGCGCGGACAAGCGCGGGCGCATCGAGGCGGCCATGAAGGCGACGGGCTACCAGCGCGACGCCATGGCCTCGGCGCTGCGGTCGGGGCGGTCGAGGATCGTCGTCGCCTACCAGTCGAACATGCTCAGCTCGGAGTTCAGCCGGGCGCTGCGTGCCTGCGCCGGGGTTCTCGAGACGGCGGGCTACCAGTTCCTGATCGGCCAGACCGGCTATTCTTACGAGCGCGAGGCGGCGGCGATCCAGTCGCTGAGCCAGCTGCGTCCGGCGGCGGTGCTGTTCACCGGCGTCATCGAGATGGAGGACAACCGCGACCGGCTGCGGGCGCTCGGCGTGCCGATCCTTGAAACATGGGCCTGGCCGCCCGATCCCATCGACATGCTGGTCGGCTTCTCGAACACCGACGCGGGCCGCATGGCGGCAGAGCATCTGGCCCGTCAGGGCCATCGCCGCGTCGCGGTGATCGGTACCGTGCAACCGGGCGCGGTGCGCTGCGTCACGCGGGCTTTGCCAGCGCCTGCGCCGAGCTTGGCCTGACCGTGGCCGAGACGCTGCATGCCGAGCCGCTGGAGGGCACCGGCGCGGGCAGCGCGGCGCTTGCCGGGCTGCTGGACCGGGCAACCGATATCGACGCGGTGTTCTTTTCCAACAGCGTGCTGGCCATCGGCGGCCTTTACGAGGCCCTGCGCCGGGGACTGGACCTGCCGCGCGAGCTGGCCATCGTCGGCTTCGGCCACCACGAGGATGCGGGCAACGTCGGCCCCGGCCTCACGACGGTGGGGATCGACACCACCCGGCTTGGCCGGACCGCGGGCGAATTGCTGCTGGCGCGGCTCGGCGGCGAACAGGGGCTGGTCCGGCACGCGATGGTGCCGACGCTTTGCCCGCGCGGCTCTGGCTGACGGTCGGGCCTCTGGACGCCGGACCGGGCCGCGCGTCCGGGACCGTTGCATTCCCTGACGAAGGCGGCATTTCCGTTCCGACGCCGCGGCTGGTCCCGCGGCAGGCGCAGACGGTTGATCCATGCTTTCAGCCGCTCGTCCGACGCCTTGTCTCGGCGACGGGATGGACCCGCGTTCGAGTCTCGATCCGGTCCGAATCTTCGGTCCGGGCTTGCGGTGGGCCGGGTCGGCTGTGAAGCGGTCCGGCTGTGAAGCTCCGGCCTTGCCGGCGCAAACCCGGGGCTTGATGCGCACAGCCCCGGGGGCGGCGGTTGATCAGGACGATCAGCCAGCGGTGTCCCCGGTGGCTCTGAACGGACGCGCGGTCAAGCGGTCATGCGGCCATGGCCGTCGGTTGCAGGATGTCGTCCATCAGGCGCAGCCAGCCATCGCAGCACGGGTCGAAGGCGGCGGGCGGCGGCACTGCGGGCAGGGGGTCGTTCAGGCAGGCGGTCAGCGCCCCGGCCCAGTCCTGCGGCGTGGAACCCCGGACAAATCGGGCGCCCGCCCCGCTTTCGCGCAGGCCGTCCACATCCGCGCAAACCAGCCCCCGGCCTGCCGCGCGGGCCTCCAGCGCGACAAGCCCGAAGGCCTCCCACCGCGAGGGCATGGCGACCAGATCGACCCCGCCATAGGCGGCGGCGGGCGAGGCCGCGTGGCCGAAGAAGCGGATGCGCGTGTCTCCCGCAGCGCGGGCGGCGAGGTCTGCGGCTTCTGGCCCGGTGCCGTGGATGTGCAGGGCGATGTCGGGATCGGGCAGCATGCGGAAGGCCTCGATCAGGATGTCGAAGCCCTTCTGACGGTGCAGCCGGCCAATGGCGCCGATGACCCGGACGGGACCGCTTTGGCGCGGCACCGCGCGGAAGGGCGACAGGTCGACCGCCGAGGGGATGACCTGCAGCGACGGCGCGTCGACAAGGCCGCGCTTCTGCAGCCACCGCCCCTGCGCCTCGCTGACCGCGACGACACGGTCGAACAGCGAGAGCGACAGCCGCAGCATGGTGAAGAACCGGGCCCGGGCCGAGACGTTCAGGGCGGTGAAGGCCTCTGTGTAGCTGTGTTCGACATGGATCAGCGGAACCTGCGCGTGGCGCGCCCTGAACGCGATCAGCAACGGCAGCCGGCGCCAGGACAGGGACAGGTGCGAGACGATGACATCGGCCTGAACCGGCGGCAGGGGGCCGGTCGGGGACACGACCTGAACGCAGTGCTCGGCCCGGGCGGACAGCGCCGCGTTGGTCGTCACATGCTCGATGACGCGCATGACGCCGCCGGGGGTGGTGTCGTCGACAAGATGCAGGATGCGGGGCATGGGGTGTCTCCTCCGGTTGGCTGGTCAGGAACGGGCGGGGTTGCGCGCGGTGCGCAGGAAGGGAAGCGGGGCGGACCCCAGACGGCTACGGTGGCCGCGGCTGCAAGAAGGGTGACGGTGCTTTTCAGCGGCTCTTCGATCAGCGGGCGGCGCGACTGTGCCAGCGCGCGGCGCAGGAAGTCGCGGGCGACCGGCCCGTCCCCGGCAGAGACGGCGCGCCGCGCGAGGTAGCGCAGCTGGTAGGCGCGCGCGGCGGCTTCGTGACGCTCGAAGAAATCGGGCGCGGCGGGGCGCAACTTGGTGACCATCCGCTCCCACGAGGCCAGTTGCGCCTCGACATTGGCCGACAGGCCGCCGCCGCTGATGCGGTATTCCGTCAACAGTCCGGGAACGCCTTCGATCATCCAGTCCGTCGTCAGGCAAAGCCGCAGCCAGCATTCGATGTCCTCGGACTGGCGGAAGGTCTCGTCGAAGACCCAGTCCCGTTTGGGTTCGCTGGCCGGGCGCCATGCGATATCGGCCAGCGTCTCGCGCCGCATCACCGGGCTGGAGCCGTTGCCCACCGGGTTGCGCTTGAACACATGCGCCGGGGTGACGCCGTAGAGGCGCGGGCGCTGCGCGTGGCCGATGCGGGCGCCGCTGTCGTCGATCATGGCAGAGCCGGAGTAGCTGAGCCCCACCAGCGGCGCCTGGGCAAGGTGTTCGACATGCGCGGCCAGCTTTTCCGGCAGCCAGAGGTCATCGGCGTCGCAGAACCCGACAACCGTGCCGGTCGCAGCATGGATGCCGCTGTTGCGTGCCCCGGCCAGACCCCGGTTGCCCTGCCGGACCAGCCGGATGCGGGGGTCGGCCTCGGCAGCGCGGCTGGCAATCACGGCGGTGTCGTCGGTCGATCCGTCGTCCACGACGACAATCTCGAGGTCGCGGAAGGTCTGCGAGCGCAGCGACAGAAGCGTTGCGGGCAGGGTCCGGCTGGCATTGAAGGCGGGGACGACGATGGAGGCGTATGGCATGGGGGTGCTCCTTCAGCGGGAAAACAGAAAGCGGCGCAGGGCGCGGGGCAGAGCGGGATAGGCAAGGCCGCCGATCGCGGTGGCAAACCCGCGCCGGGGCGGGGTCAGGAATGCGGCGGCATCGGCTTTCAGCCCCTGGGTCACCAGGCTGCGCACCGTGGCGCAGTCGTGGCCCAGCCGCATGGCGCGGCGGGTCAGGTAGCGGATGTAGCGCGCCTCTGCGCGGGGGCGCTGTCATGGCCGTAGCGCCGCGCGGTGGCCACCACCTCGGTCCGGCTTTGCCGCATCGCGTCCAGATCCGAGGACAGGCCCCCGGCGCTTTGCCGGTACAGAACGTGGTCGCGGGCGATGCCCGTGACCCGGGCACCCTGTCCGGCCAGCGTCACGAGAAAGTCGAGGTCTTCGTTGTGGACCATGTCCGCGCGAAAGCCGCCCGCCGCGACGAAGGCCGCGCGCCGGAGCGAGAGGTTCGACAGGGTGCAGACCGGGTTCTCGGCCAGCAGCATGGGAATGGTCAGCGGCCCGGCGGGCACGGTCGAGCGGCTGGTGATGCAGGCCGGGTCCTCGGTGAAGAAACCGACCCGGTCGTAAACGGCATCCGCCTCGCCGCCAAGAAGGCTTTGGGCGACCTCGGCCAGCTTTTCCGGGGTCCAGAGATCATCCGCATCGAGGAAGCACAAGATATCCCCCCGCGCCAGCGTCAGCGCCCCGTGGTTGCGCGCGGCGCTTGGTCCCTTGCCGGGATTGCGCGCGACATGCAGGCGCGCATCATCGGCGGCTAGGGCCCCGGCGATGGGGAGGCTGCCGTCGGTGGACCCGTCGTCGACGAGGATGGCTTCCCAGTTGCGCCAGCCCCGGGCCTGGATCGAGCGGACCGTGGCGCTCAGGGTCCGGGCCGCGTTGTAGAGGGGCACGATGACAGAGATCAGGGGCATGGGTCAGGCCTTCTTGAAGACTTGCGGATAGGACAGGCTTAGCGCGGGGCGCGACAGCGCCAGCATCACGCCGCAGGCGGTGGCAAGGTGGGTCCAGGCCAGCGCCTCGAGGCCGAAGGGTGCCGCGCATGCGGTGCCTGCCAGCAGCGTGCCGGTCAGGATCGCCGTGCCGCGCAGTTCGGCCCCGGTGCGGCCCTCGGCCCGCAGCCAGCCGGCCGTCGCGGTCCAGATCATCGTCGGGATGGCGACGAGGCAGAGGATGGCGACCGGGGTGGCCAGGTCGGCGTGCTGTGCCCCCAGCAGCAGCGGCACGTACCAGGGCGCCAGCAGCGCCTGCGCCACAACCGCCGGGGCGATCAGGCTCAGCGACAGGCGCAGCCCGTCCCGCAGGGCGGTCGTGCGGCAGGATGCGCGGCAGAGGGTCGGAAAGAGAACCGCGGCAAAGGCGGCAGAGAAGGAGGTGGCAAGGCTGAGGCCCGCGTTGAAGGCCATGAAGTAGGCGCCCAGCAGTTCCGGGCCGAGAAGCGCGCCGACCACCAGCTTGTCGCCGTGCAGCCGCGCCGTCCGGATGACTTCGGTTCCCAGCACCGGGCCGCCGAAGCGCAGGAAGTCGGCGGTGGGCGCCAGACCGGCCTGCGGATCGGGGCGCCAGGGGTGCAGGCGCCGCATGGCCCAAAGCCAGAAGGGCGCGGTCAGCAGGCGCGGCAGGACCAGCGCAATCGCAGAGGGCCAGAGCACCGCCAGCCCGACGGACAGCAGGTTGGCGGTCACGGCCTGCGTCCCGGCAATGGCCGCGGTCCGCTTCAGCTTGCCCGCGCGCAGGGCGAGGCCGCAGTGCACCAGCCCGCCCGGCATGAACAGGTATTCCCCGGCGAGGACCAGCACCAGCGCCGCCAGCATGGCGTTGCCGGTGGCCAGCCACAGGATCAGGGCCAGCGCGGCCTGCACCGTGAAGAGACCCGAGCACCAGATCCAGTTCAGGCGGTGCGCGCGCTTGCAGGTGGCCTCCAGCGTCTCGGCGGGTGCCGCGATGATGCGCTGGCCGACACCGTTCTCGGTCAGGGATTTCAGCAGGTCGCCGGTGGCGAGCGCGGCGGCGGCCAGGCCGATCTCGGCAAGGTCGAGCGTGCGGGCGACGGCGATCACCACCCCCAGCCGGGACAGCTTCGTGGCGATCTCCGAGGCGCCGTAGGCCATCAGCTGGCCGAAGAGTGCGTTTGCGCGGGACACGGGTGGCGGGCTCCTGTTCGGGTTCGTTTAATCCATAGCCAAGCGGGTCACGGTCTGTCCCACACGCGGGGGGAGGGGCCGAAGCCGCCTTCGCCCCGCGACCTATCCGGATGGACAGGTGGCCCATCCGCTCCCGTGGAAGCCGTGCCGGGACGGTCGCGCTATGCATGTGTTCTGCATGTGCTATGCATGTGGTGACTCTCCGGAAGGACCCCTATGCGCATGACATTACAGCCCAGTTCCCTGCCGCTGCGCCGTGCGGCCCTTGTCACGACCGCGGTCTGCCTGTCGTTTCTGGCCGGGTGCGGGGCGGCTCCCACGCCCGAGAACATCGCGCCGGTCCGCACCGGCGGCGGCTTCCGAGGCGCAGTACCGCGATCCGCCGCGCCAGAGCGGCGAGATGCTGGTCTCGACCCGCATGAATGCGGAATCCTGCCGCCCCGGCGGTGGGGTCGGGGATGCCGGGGCTGGCAAGGGGGGCCTTGTGGCGCTCTCGCTGCGCGGGGAACGTCTGTCCCGCGACGACCTTCTCGACATCCGTGTCGGCGACGACGAGACCTTCAACGGCGATTACGTGATTTCCCGGGACGGGTTGCTGAAGATGCCCTTCCTGCCGCCGATCCCGGCGCAGGGGCGCACCACGAATGACATCGAGCAGGAGCTGGGTCGCCTGCTGCGGGAAGGCGGGTTCTACGACAGCACCCCGCGCCTGTCGGTCCGGTTGGTGGACATGGCCAGCGTCGCGGTCGCGGTCTCGGGCGCCGTCTTCGAGCCCCATTCGGTAGAGGTCGGGGTGCGCTCGGGGGCCGATATCGACCGCGCCCGGCAAGCGGCCATCGGCGCCTCGACCGAGGGCCGCAACCTCTCGACCGCCCTGCGCGCCGCCGGGGGCGTGCGCCCGGATGCCGACCTGTCGCGCATCGAGCTGCACAGGGCCGGGCACCGGCACATCCTCGACCTGCGCGGAGTCTTCCACGGGCGCCACGCCACGGACATCGTGCTTTTGGCCGGGGACGAGATCGTCGTGCCCAGCCGTCAGTGCTTTCAGGACGAGCTGATGCGCCCCGGACCGATCAGCCCGCCGGGCATCTCGCTGTTCCTGTCCAACCTCACGCAGCCCGCCACCGGCAATGCACCCTCGGCAATCGGGCGGGAGGTGCGCGAGGTGCCATATGGCACCCGGTTCATGCAGGCCGTGGTCAACACCAACTGCGTCGGCGGCGCGCGCGCCAGCAGCGCGCATCGCTCTGCCGTGCTGTTCACGCGCGACCCCCTGACCGGCGTCTCGGTGGTGATCGAGCGCAGCATCGAGGACCAGTTGCGCCGCGCCGACCGCGACGATTACGACCCCTACCTGCTGCCGGGGGACTCGATCGCCTGCTACGACAGCCGGGTCACGAACCTCGCCGAGATCGGCACGGGTGGTCGGCGGCGTCGCCGCGGCGGCCCTGCTGATCCCCTAGGCGGGCCCTCAGTCCCCTAGGGTCGGGTCGGGGTCCGTGTCGCGGGCGGCGCGGGCCTCTTCCATGGCCAGCGCCACGGCCTCGGCGTCGCCGCTTTCCGCCGCCATCTCGACGGTGACAAGCGCCGCGCGCAGCCCGGTCTGGCCAAAGGCCGCCGCGCTGCCGGCCACCCTGTGGGCCTGCTCCGCCAGATTGTCGAAGGGGGTGGCGGCCAGATCGAGGGCAAGGAGGGCATCGACCTCGGACTGGTAGCGCGCCATCAGGGCGGCCAGAGGCGAGGGCGGTGGTGCCGCCCCGGCGCCCTGCGGGGCGGCGTTGATTTCTGCCGCATGGGGCAGGGGGGCTGTCCGGGCGTTTCGGCTGGTGCCGCCGCCCCACCGTCCTTCAGGGGGGCAGAGGGCGCCGCCGAAGCGGGCGGCGGGGCCTGCGGGGCATAGCGGGCAATGACCCGGGCAAGGCTGTCCGGGGACAGCGGCTTGGCCAGAAAACCGGTCATCCCCGCGGCCACGAACCTGTCCCGTGCTTCGGGCAGGACATTGGCCGAGACCGCGATGATCGGGGTGGTCGCGTTCGGTCCCGCGCCCGCCCGGATGGCGCGCGTGGCGTCCAGCCCGTTCAGAACCGGCATTCGGACATCCATCAGGATCATGTCGAAGGGCTCTGCACCGGCCAGCGCCACCGCGGCCCGACCGTCCCGCGCCTCGGTGACGGAATGGCCAAGGCCGCGCAGCATGTGCCGGGCAAGGTCGAGGTTGATCTCGTTGTCTTCCACCAGAAGAATCCGGCAGGGTGCGGTGTCGGGGGGCGGCGCCTCTGGCCTGTCGGTGTCCGGCGCCGGTGCCTCTGCCGGGGTCACGGGGAAGCGCACCCAGAAGGCGCTGCCTTCGCCCGGCGTGCTTTCGACACCGATCTCGCCGCCCAGGGCCTGCATGAAGCGCCGCGCGATCCCGAGGCCAAGCCCGGTGCCGCCCACCGTGGACGCCTCGGCCCCGCCGATGGTGTGAAAGTCGTCGAAGACCTTGCCCAGCTCCTCTTCGGCGATGCCGATGCCGGTATCGATCACGCGGATCTCGACCATGGGCCGGGTGCCGTCTTCCGGCGGCAGGGTTTCGGCTTCGATCTGGATGCGCCCGTCGCGGGTGAACTTGATGGCATTGCCGACGAGGTTCACCAGCACCTGACGCAGCCGAGAGGCATCCACGCGCACCCATGTCAGGGCCGCGCCGGACCATTCCCAGCCGATGCGGTTGCCGCCCGCCATGGCGGCGCTGGCGCTGGGCGTCGACGATGTCCTGCAAAAGCTGGCCAAGGTGGACGGTGTCCTCCTGCGCCTTGACGGCCCCGGCCTCGAACCGGGCCACGTCGAGCACCGCGTCGACGTGATGCATCAGCAATGCGCCCGAGATGTCCATATTGCGCAGATGGTGAGCCTGCTGGCTGTTCAGGGGCGTCTTCTTCAGAAGCGCGAGGTTGCCCAGAAGCCCGTTCAGGGGGGTGCGGATCTCGTGGGTCATCATGGCAAGGAATTCGGCCTTGGCCTTCTCTCCGGCCAGCGCCCGGTCGCGTGCCTCCATGATCTCGGTCTCGGCGGCGACGCGGTGCGAGATGTCGCGCAGGAAGCCGATGACGACCTCTTCGCCCCCGGCGCGGGCCTTTTGCAGGGCCAGTTCCACCGGAAAGACCTCGCCGTTGCGGCGCCGGGCTTCCAGCCGCACGCGGCCATGGTCCACCACCTTCGCCTCTCCGGTCTCACGCATCCGCGCCATGCCGGCCTCGTGGGCCTCGCGGAAGTGGTCGGGAACGATGATCTCTGCAAGGTTTTTTCCGTAGACCTCCGCGTAGCGGTAGCCGAAAATCCGTTCGGTACCGCCGGGTTGAACGTCAGGATGTGGCCCTGCATGTCGGCCACGATCACCGCGTCAAGCGAGGTGTCTAGGATGGTGTTGAGCCGGGCGTAGGCTTCGGACAGCTGCTTGCCGCGCCGTTCCGTCTGCAGGCCGGTACGCCGTATCCGGGCGATCGCCACGATCAGCGCCAGAAGCATCGTCGCGGTCAGCACCGCCAGCCGCATCAGGGTATCGGCGACCGAGGTGCGGCTTTCGTCCGAACTTGCCGCAAAGTACTGCAGACCCGTCGTCGCCAGACCCCGCAGCGGCAGGCGCATGGTATCCGCCTCCGCCAACAGGCGGGGCAGGGCGGTGGCCAGATCGTCCCGGGGGCCGTCGATGACGGGGATCATCGCATCGAGCCGGGCGCGGATGTCCGCCACGGGGTCCGCGAATCCCGGTATCGTCCGCAACTCGGTGTAAAGCTGCCCCGTGCCGAGCGTGGTCATGCGACTGTAGAAGACATCGAATTCGATCACGACTTGGTCGAGCTCGTCCTCTCCGGCCTCGGGGTGCCGCGCGGCGATCAGCGCCGAGCGGAATTCGAGAAACTCGACCTCGGTCTGGGACAGAACCCAATGGGTGTTGTCGGAGCTGGCCGTGCTGAGCAGGCGGAACTCGCGCAGCACCTCGAAAACCAGAAAGCCCGCCGCCACGATGGCGGCGAGCAGGGCGGCGGCCAAAGAGATGCGCATGCCCTCGGAGGCCGGGCGCCCACCGTCCCGTTCCGTCATTCGTCCAGGGTCAGACGGTCGAGTTGCCAGATGCTGCGCGCATAGATCACCTCTGTCCTGTATTTCGGGTCGGATGCGTAGGGATAGATCACCCACAGCGGCCCCTTGTCCCGGCGCGACATGGGTTTGCCGTCCATGGCATAGGCGATGATCGGCCCGTCTTCGGTTGCGTCCGAGCGGGGGATCTCGACGGTGTAATCGTTGATCGCGGTGGCGGATACCTCCGCGCCCTCTGCCCCCACAGCCGCCAGCAGGGTTTCAAGCAGGACGCCGGTGAAGCGGTGGGACCCCGAGGTCCAGATCGTGTCGGTGACGATATCCGTCTCTCCAAGTGCCTGAAGCATTTCGAGGTCGAACTGCGCCGTCTCGTCGACATTGGTCACGGCGATATTGCCGAAGATCGTCAGCAGCACCGGGCCTTCGGGCGCGGGCAGTGTCTGTACCTCGGCCCGGGCCGCGAAGCCGGAGAGAGACAGGAAGAGGGCAAAGAAACGAGCAATTCGGAACATGGGCGGGACTCCTTGATGCATGATGCGATTTTGCCACGGCGCTGCCAAGACGGTCACCGGGACTTCGGGATCGGACGCCTATCCATTCGGATAGGATACGCCGGTAAGAGGGTTCAGTAGGCGCCGCGTCCGCTGACGACGGCCCGCGCCGTCATGGCGAGGATCAGCAGGTCGACGATCAGGCCGCGGGAGCGGACATAGGCCACATCCATGTCCACCATCTTGTCAAAGCCGATGTCCGCACGCCCGGCCACCTGCCAGAGCCCGGTGATGCCGGGGCGCACGGAGAGCCGTTCCAGCGCCGCCGCCGGGTAGGCTGCGACCTCGGAGGGCAGGGCGGGACGCGGCCCGACAAGGGACATCTGCCCGAACAGCACGTTGAGGATCTGCGGCAGCTCGTCCAGAGAGGTGCGCCGCAGGATCCGCCCCATGCGCGTCACCCGGGGATCCTGCCGCGCCTTGAAGCACAGCCCGTCGCGATCCGACTGCGCGCGGACCTCGGCCAGCCGGGCCTCGGCGTCCCGGTACATGCTGCGGAACTTCAGGATGGTGAAGGGCCGCCCGTCGCGTCCGACACGGACCTGCCGGAACAGGGCCGGACCGGGGCTGTCGAGGCGGATCAGCAGGGCGATCAGGATCAGCAGCGGCGCAATCAGCGTGATCAGCGCGGCGCTTCCCACCAGGTCGAAGGTCCGTTTGGCGCGCATCTCGGGGCGGGATTGCTGCATCGCATGACGGGCCGCCCGCACCATGAAGGTCACGTTTCCCAACAGGTAGCGCCGGGCCATGCGGCGCGGTTCCTGCAACAGCCGCCAGAGCCATTCCATTTTGGCCTGCCGCAGCCAGAGCGGCGCCCGCGCGACGTTTCCGGCGAGAAAGTCGAAGAGGGCGCCGACCCCCATGACGAGTTTCGCGTCCAGCTGTTGGCGGTGCGCGTCGATCCACAGTTCCTGCCCGGGGACGCCCATGGCGACGAGCACGATATCGGCGCCCGAGGCGTTGATCCGCGCAATCGCCTCGTCCGTATCCTGCGCCCCGTCGTACCCGTCCCGCGTGCCGGCGATGCGCAGGCCGGGAATGTCCTCGGGCCAGCCGCCGCGCCGCACGCTCTGCCGTGCCGGGCGCCGCACCGAAGAGGAACACCGAAAGGCCCCGCTCGCGGGCCTGCTGCAACAGCTTCGGCGTGAAATCCGTGCCGTTCAGGTTCACGGTCGGAAGGCTGCCGGTCATCCGCGCGGCCAGCTCCACGCCGATGCCGTCGGGCAGAATGCAGCTGGCCCGGGCAAGGGCGTCGCGATAGCGCCGGTCGGCTTCGCGCAGGTTGGCGCAATGCGCGTTCAGGAAGAACACGCTGTGCCGCTCGCCGTTCAGCAGGCGCGCGATGACCTCGGGGGCGCCGGTATCGGCCAGCGGCAGGCCCAGCACCGTCCGGGTGGGCAGGGCCGTGGCGGGTTCGCAGGTTTCAAGGAAACGGGCGGCATGGATTGGGATCATGGCAGGGACCTTTCGACGGTGGGCAGGGTTTCCCCGAAAAGAGCCGAGCCGCCCTTCGCGGGCAATTCCGCGCCCGGATGGGCGCAGCGGGCTTGCGGGTCGAAGGGGACGCCAAAGCGCCGCAGGATCCTCCCCACGGCGTTTCGCCCCATCCGGAATTGGCAAGGCTACTCCAAAGGGATAGACAGGTGACGCGAATGCCCCTTAGCGGGATTGCCGGCCTGCGCTATCCCTTCTTGGTTGACCACCCGCCCACCGCTTCACAGCCGATGACCGGAAGACGATTGATGAGAGTTCTGATTGCCGACGACCATGACCTGCTGCGCGACACGCTGATCGCCTTTCTCGGTGCCGAGGAGGGCATCGAACTTGGCAGCGCGGCCACCTTCGACGAGGCGGTGCGCCGCATCGAGGAGGACGCGCCCTACGATCTGGTCCTGCTCGACTACAAGATGCCCGGCATGGACGGGCTGGACGGTCTCCGGCGGGCCCTGACCCTGCAGGGCGGGCAGCGTGTCGCCCTGATCTCGGGGCAGGCGACGCGCGAGATCGCCGAAGAGGCGCTGTCCGTCGGCGCGGCGGGTTTCGTGCCCAAGACGCTGCCCGCGAAATCGCTGGTCAACGCGGTGCGCTTCATGGCCATGGGCGAGCAATATGCGCCCATCGACTTCATGACCGCACCGGAGAAGGCCGAGACGCATCCCCTGGTCGACAAGCTGACCCCGCGCGAGTTGCAGGTGCTTGAGGGCCTGTCAGAGGGCAAGTCCAACAAGGAGATCGCGCGCGATCTCGACCTGACGGAGCCGACGATCAAGCTGCACATGAAGACGCTCTACCGCAAGCTCGAGGTCAACAACCGCACGCAGGCGGCGATCATAGCGCGCGAGGAAAAGCTGTTCTGAACCCTATCCGATGGGGTAGGCGCGGGGCCAAAGACGCCGCGCAACCCGCCTGACGCGCGGCTGAGCCGGACGGGCCGTCGGGGTAAGACATCCGCAAAGGAGTTTGCCGGATGTCAGTTGCCACCGATCCCGTTCTGCCCCGACGCAGTTTCCCGAGTGTCGCCCTGTGGCGGGCGCGTCCCACGGCGGGGCGCATCCTGCGTGGCGGGCGCCTGTCCGATGCCGGGCGGCTGCCGCGCTACCTGCTTCTGGCCTTTGCCGGGCTGGGCGCGATCTGGGGGCCGATCACCGGCTACCTGATGACCGCACCGCCGGTCTATGACAGCGCGATGTCGCTGATCCTGCCGGGGTCCGGGGCCTCGTCCTCGGTCAACCTCGCGAATATCGGGCAGGCCTCGACCCATGCGAATTCGGCCTTCGCCAGCAGTGCCATCAGCCCGACCGAAACCTACAAGCGCCTGCTGACCGCCGACCGCGTCCTGCGCGACGCGGCGGCGCGGGTCGGCCTGTCCGACCGCGACTTCGGGCGGCCCAAGGTCAAGCTGGTCGATCAGACCGCCTTCATCCACGTGCAGATGACCGCCGCAGACGCCGCGGCGGTGCAGCGCCGCCTTCAGGCCCTGCTGGAGGCCTTCATGGAAGAGATCGACCGCCTGCGCAGCGACGAGCAGGATGCACGGGAAACCGGCGGGCTGGACGCGATCCGCGACTATCGCGACTCGGTCGCGCGCACGCGCGCCGACATCGATGCCCTGCGCGCCGAGACCGGCCTGCATTCCGCCGAGCAATTCGAGCGCCTTGTGGATGAGGCCGACGGCCTCGCCCAGCGGATCGCGGTTCTTCAGGCGGAATTGCAGATGGCGCAGAGCACCGTGGCCGGGATGGAGGCCCGGCTGGGCACCGGGGCCGACGGGGCGGCGCTGATCCTGCGCCTGAACGGCGACCAGACCTATCGCGCGCTGATGCAGACCATGGCAGAGGCCGCCTCCGTGCTGTCCGACGCCGAAGCCCGCTACGGGCCAAGACACCCCGAAGTCGAGGCCGCCGCCGCGACCCATCGCGATGCCGGGCGCAAGGTCGCGGCGCGCGCCGAGGATCTGACCGGCAGCCCCATTGTGCCCGAGCGCACCGAGGCGGACGGGCGCGGCGCGCTGCTGACGGACCTGGTCCGGCAAGAGGCGGCGCGGGCGGGCCTTGCCGCGCAGCTGGCCACGCTGCGGGAACAGCACGAGGGCGAAACCGCCCGGCTGAAAAGGCTGGCCCCGCTGGCGACCCGCCTCGATGACCTGCAACGCGATCTCGACGTGGCCGAAGCGGTCTTTGCCTCGGCGATCGCGCGCAGCCAGTCGCAGCGGACGGACGTCTATGCCTCTTATCCCCTCGTGCAGGTGCTGGAGGATCCGACCATGCCGGACCGGCCGTCTTCGCCGAACCTCAAGCTGTCGCTGGCGGTCGGCATCGCCGCCTCGCTCATGCTTGGCCTGGCGCTGGCGCTGGGATGGTTGCGCCGGGCGATCATCACCGGCCTGACCCGTGGCGCGGGAGAGCGTCGTGACCCGGCCTGAGACTCTGCCGGAGCGGCTGGTCCGCCGCGCCATCACCTGGACCTGGCCGTTCTATGCGCTTGGCGCGCTCTACGTGGTCGGGCCGGTGCTTGCGTGGTGGCTTGCCGGGCTCGTGGCGCTGGCGCTTTACCTTGGACCGGCGATCCGCCCGGACCTGCGCGCCACCGGCCCGGTGCCGCCGCTTGTCCTGTGCTGGTGTCTCGGCATGATCGTCATGCTGGTTGCGCTCTGGGCCGGGCATCTGAACTGGGATCTTGGCCTGAAGCAGTCGATCAAATCCTCCATCGGCTGGGCCAAGGGCTGGGCGCTCATGGCGCTGTTTCCGCTTGCGGGCGCGGTTCTGCCGATCCGGCGGGAAACGCTGGTCCGGGCGCAATGCCGCCTTGGCCTCTGGACGCTCTGCATCGCCCCGGTGCTGCTGGTTGCCCCCTACATCGGCCTGCCCGAACGCATCTGGACCTCGCCCCTGAAGGCCGTGGGCGGTCCGGGGCCAGAGTATTTCTCGGTCTATTTCTTCACCTTCGACCCGGCGTCCTGGACACCGCGCTGGCAGTTCTACGCGCCGTGGTCGCCCTTTGCGGCCCTGCTGGGCGTGACCATGGTGCTCTTCGCGCAGGAGGACCGCGACCGGCGCTGGATGGCGGCGGGCGTGGCGGCGGGCGTCCTGATGATTCTCGCCTCGAAATCCCGCATGGGTCTTGTCGGTCTGGTGGCCTGCACCGTCGGGCCGCGCCTCATGCCGCTGATCCTGAGGGGCTGGGCATGGTCGGCACTGGCGGCGCTGGCGGCCTCCATGGCGGTGATCGGCGAGGCACTGGGCCGCAACATCCTGGCCGGGGTGGATGCCTTCAAGTCGGCGCGCGCCGACAGCACCCGGGTGCGCGCGACGCTGCAGCGGATCGCCTCGGACCGCTGGCAGTCAGAGGCCTACTGGTTCGGCCATGGCCGGGTCGAGCCGGGCCCCCATATCGTCGAATACATGCCCATCGGCAGCCACCATACGTGGTACGGCCTGCTCTTCGTGAAGGGGGTCGTCGGCTTTGCCGCGCTGCTGGTGCCTCTGGTCTGGCAGACCGCCGTCGCGATGGTCGATGCCGCGCGAGGGCCGCGCGGGCGCCTGCCGCTTGGCCTGTGTATGGTGATCGTGCTGCTGACCTTCGGCGAGAATGTCGAGATCGAGGCCTATCTGCTGTGGCCCGCGCTGGTCATGCTGGGCATCCATTGCCGCGAAACGGCGGCGGAGTCATCCAGCGCCGATCGCGTCCCGTAGGCGGCGCCCCGCAATCGGGGGAGGCTGCGGGCGCCGCCCCCGTCCCGGCGCGCGCCGGGGAAGGCCCTTCGAAGGGTCTTTTGAAAGCGCCTTCGAAGGCGCTTCCCGCCCGGTGCGGGGGGCCGTGCGATCCCGCCTCAGGCCCAGGGCGTCACCAGGTACTTCTCGCCGGTCCGCATCTGCCGGTAGTCCATCACGGCCTCCTTGGTCAGCATCTGCTCCAGCGTGACCCGCGTCTTGTAGTGGCTGGCGAAGGTGGTGGTGAGATTGTCGCGCACGCGCTGGCGCATCCGGGCCAGGGTTTCCTGACCGGCGGACTGCAGGAAGGGCAACAGCAGCCAGCCGGACAGCGTCCAGCCAAAGCCGTAGCTGGGCGTCAGCGTGGTCGGGCCGGTGTCGAGGAGGCCGTAGATGAACATGCGCTTCGGCTGGTCCGAACCGTAGCGGGAGTATTCGCTCATCCGTTCGACGGCCACCCGTTCCATGGCCTTGAAGGCGGTGTCGACCAGCGTGCCGCCGCCGACGGGGTCGAAGCCGTAGAAGGCCCCGGTGTCCCGGATGGCATCGGTCAGGCGCTCCATGAAGTCGTCGCGCGACTGGTCGACCACATGCTCTGCCCCGATCGCGCGCAGCAGATCGGCCTGTTCGCTCTTGCGCACGATGTTGACGAGATCGAGGCCGTCTTCCTTGCAGATCCGCGTCAGCATCTGGCCGAGGTTCGAGGCGCCGACCGTGTGCAGGATGGCCTTTTGACCGTCCGCCCGGGCGTTCTCGACAAAGCCGAGCGCGGTCATCGGGTTGACGAAGGCGCTTGCCCCTTCCTCTGCCGTATGGTCGCCCGAGGGCAGGCACATGGCTGCATCGGCAAGGCAATACTGGCTGTAGGCATTGCCCGGCACGCAGGCCACGCGCTGTCCCAGCAGCGCCTGCGCCGCCGCGCTGTCGCCGGCGGCGATGACCGTGCCCGCGCCCTCGTTGCCGGCGGGCAGCTTCAGCCCGTGCCGTGCGCTGGACGCGGCATTGACCGGCTCGGGCATCTTCGCCACGAATTTGCCGGGGCTGTAGTCGGCGGTCTCCATGTCGGCGCCGCCAACCAGAATGACCAGGTCGGAGGGGTTGATCGGGGCGGCTTCCATTTTCACCAGCACCTGATTGCCGGTCGGGTCCGCGACGGTGACGTCTTCAAGCGCGACGGTCAGTGTGCCGTCCGCGTCAAGCGTGGTGAAGAGCTGTTTGCCGGTCATGGCCATGATGTGGGTTTCCTTCGCCCGGGATTGCTTTGGGCTGATAAGTAAACCGAACGGTTCAGATTACACGCCCCAGCGGCACGGATTCCGGGCGGTTCGGAGTCACGTTTCGGTGAGGCGGTGACAACGCGGCATTGCCCGGGGCTCGCGAAGCGACCCGAGCGCGGCGCGGTCGATCATGGGACAGGCCTTCTGACAAGGGCAGCGCAGGCGCTGCGGGGCGCGGCCCCTGCCGCCAGATCCGCCAGAGGGTTCGGCCCTGACAGGGCCGGTGCCGGAAATCCGGTCAGAGCGCCCGGTGGCGCCCGGGGGTGTTACGGTCCGGTGCCGGGCGCGGCCTGTCGGGTTCGGGCGCCATTGGCCTCTTCCGGCACAAGCGGTCTTGTCAGCCGGACGATCGCCACATGCAGCAGGATGGCGAAAAGCCCCAGCGTCAGCATTGCCGCGAACATGAGGTCGGTCTTGGCGCGGCCATTCGCCAGCAGCATCATGTAGCCAAGGCCCCGCGACGCGCCGACCCATTCCCCGATCACGGCGCCGATGGGCGCATAGACGGCGGCCAGTCGCAGGCCCGAGGCCAGCGAGGGCAGGGCCGCGGGAACGCGGATATGCCAGAGGATGCGCGAGGGGCTGGCCTGCATCGTGCGCGCCAGGTCGAGGTACCCCTTGGGCGTGCGCATCAAGCCGTCGAAAAAGGCGGATGTGACGGGGAAATAGATGATCAGCACCGCCATGAAGACCTTGGACCACAGCCCGAACCCCAGCCAAAGCGTCAGGATGGGGGCAAGGGCAAAGACCGGCAGCGCCTGCGTGAAGACGAGGATCGGACGGATCAGCACCCGCGCGGTGCGCGAGGCGGCCAGATGCAGGGCCGTGGCGATCCCCAGCGCCGCGCCGATCCCCAGCCCGAGGATCACCTCGAGCGCGGTCACCAGCGTGTGTTCCGCGATCAGGGCGCGGTTGTGCCACCATGTTTCCGCCACCTGAAGGGGGCCGGGCAGGATGAACTTCGGCAACCCGGTGACGGTGACGATGGCCTGCCAGAGCGCGAGAGCGAAGAGGGAGGCGACGACAGCGGGAAGGGCCTTCATGGCGCGCCTTCGCGCAGCTCGGACAGGAGCGCGGCCTGACATGCAAGGGTTTCCAGATCGTCGAAGGGCCGCGGGACGTCAGAGGCGGGGTGGGGCAGGGCCCTCAGGCCCGCATGGCTGAGCACGCGGATGGATTGCCCCAGACGCGCCGCCTCGGCGGGGTCGTGGGTCACGATCAGCACGGTCTTGCCGCGCAAGACCTCGACGGCCAGTTCCTGCATCGCGGCCCGGGTCTGGGCGTCGAGCGCCGAGAAGGGCTCGTCCAGCAGGACGATGGGCTTGTCCTCCATCAGCGTGCGGGCAAGGGCGACCCGCTGGCGCTGTCCGCCGGACAGGGCAGGGGGCTTCTTGTCGGCATGATCGCTCAGGCCGACGCGGTGCAGGATGCGGCCCGTGCGGGCATGGTCCGGTTGCTCTTTGCGCAGGCGGGCGCCCAGCTGGACGTTGCGGCGCACCGTGGCCCAGTGGCAACAGCAGGTCGTCCTGCGCCATGTAGGCCGTGCGCGCCGCCACGGCGCCACTGTCGCTGGCGGTGATCGTGCCGTCGAAAGCGGCGCCGGTGTCCAGCCCCGCGATCAGGCGCAGCAGGGTGGACTTGCCCACGCCCGATCCGCCCAGCAGGCAGGTCCATTCCCCGGCGGGCAGGGACAGGGTCAGGGGCGCAAAGAGCGGCGCGCCCCTGACCGAGGCATGCCCCTGCAGGGTAATGCCGGGGGCCGTTGTCACGGCGTCAGACCCATCTGCCAGAAACCGGCTTCCAGTTCCGTTGCCGTGCGGAAGGTCCGGCACAGCCGGTCCCATCGCGGAGAGGATGCGTAATCGGCGCCCAGACGGTGGATCAGCGCCGCGTCCAGCAGGGTGCCCGCGGCCCGGCAGGCCTCTTGATACTCGGCGCCGGCATAGGTGGCGATCCAATCGGCGTAGCTGTCCGAGGTCGTCTCGGCCGCCAGTCGCGTGCCGATCTCGCCATAGCCCATCACGCATGGGGCCAGCGCCGCCAGCAGGTCCAGCAGGTCACCGCTGTACCCGGCTTCGAGCACGAAGCGCGTGTAGGCGAGGTTTTCGGGCCGCTCTTTCGTCGCGAAGACCTCGGCCTGCGACAGGCCCGCCGCCTCGCAGATGCCGATATGCAGCTTCAACTCGTCGGTCACCAGCGCGTTCAGCGTGGCGACGGCGGCCAGCATTTCGTCATGCGTCTCAGCCTTCACCACGGCCAGCGCCCATGCGCGGGAGAAGTGGATCAGGAAGACGTAGTCCTGCCGCAGGTAGTGCAGGAAGGCCGCGCGCGGCAGGGTGCCGTCCTTCAGACCCTCGACGAAGGCATGGCGGGTATAGTCCCGCCATGCGTCCCCGGCCTGCGCCCGCAGCAGCGAGAAGGCCGTGCCATAGCCGCTCATTGCGCGGTCACGTCGATGCTGATGGCCTCGACGGGGTTCAGGCTGTCGATCATGCCGTTGTCCTTCAGGAAGGCCTCAAACCGGGCGTAGCGGCCCGCGTCGAAGGCCGCCGGGCGCAGGGCAAGGCGGGGCAGGGTGTCCATCCACGCCTTTTCGTTCAACTCGTCCTGAAGCTCTGCCGAGGTGGCGGCGAAGATTTCCCAGCTTTCCTCGGGGTGGTTCACGATGAACTGCGTGGCGCGTTCCGTCGCCTCGAGGAAGCGCGCGATCCGGTCGGCGTCCATGCGGTCCGGGTTGGCGACATAGATCAGCTCGTCGTAGGAGGGCACGCCCTCTTCCTCGATGTAGAAGCAGCGGCCTTCGACGCCTTCGATCTCCATCTGGTTCAGCTCGAAGTTCCGGAAGGCGCCGATCACCGCATCGACCTGCCCAGACATCAGCGCGGGCGAGAGCGAGAAGTTCACGTTGATCATCTCGACGTCATCGGACGCGACGCCGTGTTTGCCCAGAACCGTGGAGAGGACCGCCTCTTCGACGCCTCCGACCGAAAAGCCGACCTTCCTGCCCTTCAGGTCCGCCGGTGTGTCGATCGGCCCGTCCGCCAGAACCAGCAGGCAGTTCAGCGGGGTCGCGACCAAGGTGCCGACGCGCTTCAGCGGCAGGCCCTCGTGGATCTGCAGGTGCAGTTGCGGCTGGTACGACACCGCCAGATCCGCCTGCCCGGCGGCCACGAGGCGCGGCGGGGCAGAGGGATCGGCGGGCGGGATCACCTCGACCTCAAGGCCCGCATCGGCGAAATAGCCGTTTTCCTCGGCGATGATGATGGGGCCGTGATCGGGGTTCACGAACCAGTCCAGCAGCACGGTCATCTTGTCCTGCGCCAGCGCAGGAGAGGCGGCCAGCAAGAGGGCCGCAGGGATCAGAAGGCGTTTCATGTGTGGGTGTCCTTTTAGCAAGCAGAGGCCGAGACGAGCACGATCTCGCCGGGCCATGTCCGGTGAAGGGTTTCGGCGGCGCGCCACGCCCGCAGGCCCGTGCCGCAGCACAGGGCAAGGCGGCGCGCGCCGGTGTCGGTGATCTGGTCAGGGCCCAGACGCCGGGCCGCCGGGTGCAGTGGTGTCGGTGCCTCGTCGGGGCCGCGCAGCTCGACGATCAGGTCGTCTGTTGTCAGATCAGAGACGGCGACAAAGGCAAACCCCGTCGCGGGTTCGGGCGCCGCGTCGAAGCGGAAGCCCGATGTGGCAAGGCTCTGCGCGTCGAGGTTGACCAGCTGCCCGAGCGGCGTTGGGGCCAGCCCCAGCAGCACGGCGAGCGCCATCTGCGCCTGCATGGCACCGATCACGCCCACCACCGGACCCAGCACACCGGCGCTGGCGCAACTTGCGCCGCTCTCCGGCGCATCGGGGAAGACCGCGCGCAGCGAGGGGGCGCCGCCGCAGAACCCGCCCACATAGCCGCCAAGTCCAAGCACCGAGGCGCTGATCAGCGGTGTGCCCCGGGCAAGGCAGAGGTCGCTGAGCAGGTAGCTGACGGCGTAGCTGTCGGCGCAGTCCAGCACCAGATCCGCCGAGGCGATCATCTCGGGCGCATTGGCCGGGGTCACGCGACAGCACCGCGCCTCGACGGTGATCTGCGCATTGAGGGCGCGGCACCGGTTTGCGGCCACCTCGGCCTTCGGCTGCCCGCAATCGTCTTCGGTGAACAGCGTCTGCCGGTGCAGGTTCGACAGTGAGACCGTATCGTCGTCGACCACGGTGACATGGCCGACGCCCGCCCCCGCCAGAAGCGGCAGCGCGTAGGCGGCCAGCCCGCCCGCGCCCACCACCAGCACGCGGGCGCGGGCCAGCCGCTGCTGCCCGGTCTCGCCCACCTGCGGAAGGATCGTCTGCCGCGTGTATCGGCTCATCGCGTGACCGCCAGCCATGCGCGCACCCGCGCCTCGGGGTCGGCGTTCAGGGTGATGTCGGTGACGACAGAGACGATGTCCGCCCCGGCATCGAAGACGCCCGGCGCGCGCTCGACCGACATACCGCCGATCCCGACCAGCGGGGTGTCCCCCACGCGGGCTTTCCACTCGGTGACCCCGGGCAGACCCTGCTGGTGCCATTTCATCTTCTTCAGGATGGTCGGATAGACCGGCCCGAGCGCCACGTAGTCGGGCGCCATGGCCAGCACCCGCTCCAACTCGTCGTCGTCATGGGTCGAGACCCCAAGCCTTAGCCCGGCCTTGCGGATGGCGGGCAGGTCGGCCACGTCCAGATCCTCCTGCCCCAGATGGATCCAGTCGCAGCCCAGATCCAGCGCCGCCTGCCAGTGGTCGTTGACCACAAGAACCGCGCCGTGCTGGCGGCAGAGGTCGCGCGAGAGGGCGATCTCGGCGCGGATGGTTTCGGGCGCGGCGTCCTTGATCCGCAGCTGGACGAGTTTCACCCCGAGGGGCAGCATCCGCCGCAACCAGTCGGCGCTGTCGAAGATCGGGTAGAAGCGGTCGAGCGTCATGACAGAAAGGCCTTTCCGACTACGGGGGTCGAGGCCTCGGCCATGTCCCGGGCATCGATGGGGTCGGCCCGATGTGCCAGTTGCCCCGCCTCGACCGCGCGCATCATGGCGCGGGCCATGGCCACGGGATCACCCGCGCGGGCCACGGCGGTGTTCAGCAGCACGGCGTCGAAACCCAGTTCCATCGCCCGGGCGGCGTGGCTGGGCAGGCCGATGCCCGCGTCGATGACCAGCGGCACCTCGGGAAACTCGGCCCGCATGGTGCGCAGGGCGTATTCGTTGTTGAGCCCCCGGCCCGAGCCGATGGGCGCGCCCCATGGCATCAGCACCTCGCACCCGGCGGTCAGCAGCCGTTCCGCGACGATCAGGTCTTCGGTGGTGTAGGGGAACACCTGAAAGCCGTCCTCCGTCAGGATGCGGGCCGCCTCGACCAGTTGGAAGACGTCCGGCTGCAGGCTGTCCGTGTGGCCGATCAGTTCCAGCTTGATCCACGGTGTGTCAAAGACCTCGCGCGCCATCTGCGCCGTGGTCACCGCCTCCTTGACCGTGTGGCAGCCCGCCGTGTTGGGCAGCACAGGCACGCCGAGGTGACGGATCATCTGCCAGAAGGCCTGCCCGCTGCCGCCCGCCCCCTCGCGGCGCAGCGAGACGGTCGCGACCCCCGCGCCGCTTTCCCGAAAGGCCTGCGCCAGGATCGCGGGGCTGGGATATTGCGCCGTGCCCAGCATCAGGGGGTTGGGCAGCTCTGTGCCGTAGAACGCCTTCATGCTCAGCCCCCCTGCATCGGCGCGACGACCTCGATGCGGTCGCCGTCGTGCAGCGGCGTCGCGGCGCGCAGGGTGGCGGGCACGAAGGCCTCGTTCACCGCCGTGGCGACGCGCCCGGACATTCCGCATTCGCTCAGAAGATCCGCGAGCGTTTCCGCCGCGACCTCCCGCGGTGTTCCGTTAAGCACTATCTTCATCGACCAACTCCGAATGTGTGTCGTTCAGCGCAAGATCCGCGACCCCCTGCGCCAGCGCGGGCGCCAGAAGGTAGCCATGGCGGTAGAGGCCATTGGCAAAGATCGTGCCTCCGCGCCTGCGGATGCGCGGCAGGTTGTCGGGGAAGGCGGGGCGCAGATCGACGCCGATTTCCAGCACCTCGGCCTCGCCGAAGGCGGGGTTCAGCGCGTAGGCGGCGCTCAGCAGTTCCAGCATCGAGCGGGCGGTGATCCGGCCCCTGTCCTCGCTCTCGATCATCGTCGCGCCCAGCATGTAGACCCCGTCGCCCCGGGGCACGACGTAAAGCGGGATCCGGGGGTGCAGCAGCCGGACCGGACGGGTCAGAGTCACGCCCGGGCAGCGGATGATCAGCATCTCGCCCTTGACCCCGCGCAGGTCGGTCAGCTGGTCGCGCGCCGCGAGGCCCCGGCAATCGATCACGTCTTGCAGGCCCTCCGGCGCGGTCGTCTGGTGGAAGGCCACGCCCTGTGCGCGCAGCGCGGCAAACAGGGCCTCCAGCGCAGGGCGCGGGTTCAGATGCGCCTCAGCCTCGAAAAACAGGCCCTGCGGGAAGCCCGGCAAATCCGGCTCAAGCTCTGCGATTTCCGCAGTGACCTCTGCGAAATTCTCGGTGCGCCGGGCAAAGCGGCGCAGGTCGGGCAGGTCGCGGCGCGCGGCCACGACCAGCGTGCCCCGGCGCTCCACCCCGACCCTGTCGGCCCACCATCCGATGGCCTTCTGGCCCAGCCGCAGGACCGGCTCTTCGGCGTTCTCGTATTCGCACCACGGCGCAAGCATGCCGCCCGCCCACCACGAACAGCCATGCGGCCCCGGCGGTCCGGCGGGGTCGAAAATCTGCACTCGGGCCCCGCGCCGGACCAGTTCGGTCGCGACGGTCAGCCCCGCGACGCCCGCGCCTATGACCGACCATGTTTTCACAGGTTATCCGATGCGGGCCAGAAGGGGTGGAAGTGATGCACCGGCCCGTGGCCGGAGCCGACCCCAAGCCGGTCCGCGGCGGCAATGGCCGCTTGCAGATAGCCATGCGCCTCCTGCACGGCCTCTGTCAGCGCCAGCCCCTTGGCCAGACCGGCGGCAATCGCAGACGACAGGGTGCAGCCCGTGCCATGGGTGTTCCCGGTGTGGATGCGCGGCGCCGTGTATTCGGCCAGCACGCCATCCGGCGCGACCAGAATATCGCGGCAGAGATCGCCCTCGGCATGGCCGCCCTTCATCAGCACCGCCTGCGCGCCAAGCCCGCAAAGCGCGCGCCCCTGTGCGATCATCTCGTCCTTGCCGCGCGCGACCGGAAGGCCAAGCAGGCGGGCCGCCTCGGGCAGGTTGGGGGTCAGCAGATGCGCGCGGGGCAACAGGGTCTCTGTCAGGGTCGCGACCGCCTCGGGCGACAAGAGCGCGTCGCCCGATTTGGCGATCATCACCGGGTCCAGCACCACCGGACCGGCGTAGCCCTTCAGCCCTTCGGCCACGCAGTGAATGATCTCCGGCAGGGCCAGCATGCCGATCTTGATCGCCCGGACATCGAGATCGCCCAGCACCGCCGCGATCTGCGCCGCGATCACCTCTACCGGGATGCCGTGTACGGCGGTGACGGCCCGGGTGTTCTGCGCGGTGACGGCGGTGAGGACCGAGGCGCCGTAGACCCCAAGCGCCGACATCGCCTTCAGGTCGGCCTGAATGCCAGCCCCGCCGCCGCTGTCGGACCCCGCGATCGTCAGTGCGATATGCGCCATGGCAGATGCCTCTTACAAAGGGGCACCGCGTGTGAAAACTGCCAGCTTGCGCAAAGACCGTTCCCTCCGCCGGAATTGCCCGGATCAGGTTCGATGGGTTAGCGCAGCCGCGCCTCTCAGCCTTTTGCAAGGCACCCCAACGGTTCGGGCTTTAGCTAGCAAGCCGCCGCGACCCTGTCAAACGCCCTCGGCCAAAGGGGGCGTGTCGCCATGGGCCGTGCAAAGGGGGCAGAGAGCGGCAGGGGCTTGGGCCTTGGGGCCGCCCCCGACGCTGTGAACGGACGCTGTGAGCGGACGGTCACGGGGGGGCGCCTGAACCGGACACCGGGGCAGGCGGCAAGTCTTGCGGGTGCTCCGGGCCGGGGGGCGGCGCGCGCGGAAAGTCCCCTGCCTTCATCGCCAAGACAGCGCCCCGGTCCCCCGAAGGGCAAACGCCACGGTATCGCGCGATACCGGGCGCAGCATTGTCGGGCGCGCCTCCGGAAGCGATCATGCTGCCGGACCAATCAGGGAGTTTGATGTGCTCGAAACAATCGAAGCGATGCGGCAAGAGCTGGGCCGGACCCCGCATCTTGTCAGGCTGGGGCGGCTCTTCTCGGATACGGTCCTGCTGCAGGTGGACGAGGCGGAATACTACCTGCATTTCGAGAAGGGCGCACTGGCCCGCGTGGAAACCGGACCCAGCCGCAAGATCGCCTGGCGCTTCGCTATAAGGACCGATGCCGAGGCGCTGCGGGCCTTCTGGACGGCCCGGCCCGCGCCCGGGTTCCATGACCTCTTCGGCCTGGTCAAGATCGAGCGGGCGCGCATCGACGGCGATATCCTGAGCCTTGTCAAGAACCTGCGGTTCTTCAAGGAATTTCTCGCCCTCGGGCGTGGGGAGGCACGGGCATGAGCATCGAACCCATCACCGGGCGCTACGCGACGGTCGAGATCGAAGGCCGCAGGCAGCGGATCTATTTCGAAGAGGCGGGCGCGGGCCGCCCGGTCCTGTGCCTGCACACGGCGGGCGCGGATACCCGGCAATGGCGGCACCTGATGAACGATGCCGCCGTGACCGAGGGCCACCGGCTGATCGCCTTCGACCTGCCCTGGCACGGCAAGTCGCTGCCGCCCGAGGGCTTCGAGCGCGAAGAGTACCTGCTGACCACCGAGACCTATATCGCCACGGTTCTTGCGGTCTGCGAGGCGCTCGGGCTGGAGCGGCCTGTGCTCGCCGGTTGTTCCATGGGGGGACGGATCGCCTTGCAGCTGGCGGCGCTGCACCCGGATCGGTTTTCCGGGTTCATCGCCATCGAAGCTTCGGATTTCCAGTCCGCCTGGTACGACATCGACTGGTTCGACCGGCCCGATGCGCATGGCGGGCAGATGGGGGCGGCGCTGGTCTCGGCGAATATCTCGCCCCATGCGCCAGAGCGTGATCGCTGGGCGACGCTGTGGATGTTCATGGCCAGCGGCCCCGGTGTCTTTCGCGGCGACCTGAGCTTTTACACCCGCGACGACAGCCTGATCGGACGGCTGGATCGGATCGACACGACCCGGACCCCGGTGCATCTGCTGGTGGGCGCCTATGACCTGACCTGCACACCGGCAGACACGGAGCGCACCGCCGCGGCGATCCCGGGGGCGACCTGCGCGGTCATGGATGAGCTGGGCCATTTCCCGATGAGCGAGCATCCCGAGGGGTTCCGGCCCTTCTTCATCGACGCCCTCGCGCGGATGAGGGCGGGGCAGGGGGTGGCTGCATGACCAGCCCCTGCATCATCTGCGTGGCCATCACCGGCTCGCTGCCGCAGAAATCCGACAATCCGGCGGTGCCTGTCTCGGTTGAAGAGCAGGTGGAAAGCACGCAGGCGGCCCATGAGGCGGGGGCCAGCATCGTGCACGCCCATGTGCGCAACCCCGACGGCAGCCCAAGTTCCGACCCCGAGCGTTTCGCGCGCCTGCTGGAAGGCCTGCGCAGGCATTGCCCGGACATCCTGATCCAGTTCTCGACCGGTGGCCGATCGGGGGCGGGCAAAGAGCGGGGCGGGATGGTGTCGCTGAGGCCGGACATGGCCTCGCTGTCGGTAGGTTCGAACAATTTCCCCACCCGGGTCTATCAGAACCCGCCCGCGCTGGTCGACTGGCTGGCGGCAGAGATGGCCGCGCATGGGGTGCGCCCCGAAATCGAGGCCTTCGACCTGTCGCATATCCTGATGGCGCATCGCATGTGGCAGGACGGTCGCCTGCGCGATCGGCCCTACGTGCAGTTCGTGATGGGCGTGCAGAACGCCATGCCTGCCGACCGGGCGGTCTTTGACTATTACGTGCAGACGATGCACCGCCTGTTCGGCCCGGATGCGCCGTGGTGCGCCGCCGGGATCGGACGGCACCAGATCGAGCTGAACGACTGGGCGATCCGGGCCGGGGGGCATGTGCGCACGGGTCTGGAAGACAACGTGCGGCTGGACCGGACCACGCTGGCGCCCTCCAATGCGGCGCTGGTGTCGCGGGCGGCGGCGCTCTGTGCCCGGCACGGGCGACCTGCGGCCACCCCGGCCCAGACCCGCGCCATACTTGGCCTGCCGCAGGCGGTCATGGCCTGAAAGCACAGCCTCAGGCAGCGCCGGGGTGGAGTCGGTCCGTCCCGGCGCTCACCTTCCGTCCTTCTTCAACCTGCGGGCAAAGTTCTTGGCCAGAGACGCAAAGTTCTGCGAGTGCACCCCCTGGTTGTCCTGCCTCATGGCAAGGGAGATCGTCGTGCCCGGATTGTGCCCGTCGTAGTCACGGTAGACCACGCCGTGACGCGGCGACAATGACACCGAGCGCGGCACCAGCGCGAGTCCCACGCCGACCGAGACCAGCGAGATCGCGGTCTGGAAGTCCTGCGCCAAGACCTCCTTGGCGGGGATGAAGCCTTCTTTCTTGCACAGGTCGAGAATGTTGTCGGCAAAGCTGGGACGCGGACGGCGCGGGTAGAGCACGAAGGTCTCGCGTTTCAGGTCGGCCAGACGAAGCCGTTCGGCGCGCGCCAGATCGGATTCGACCGGAACGGCAAGGATCAGCGGTTCCTCGTGCAGCGGAAAACAGCGTATCTCTTCGTCTTCCAGCGCCGGGCGGGCAATGGCCACGTCGATGTGGCGCGCGATCAGGGCGGTCTTCAGCTCGGCATTGTTCATCGCCGACAGCGCCAGTTCGATGTCGGGATAGGCATTGCGGAACTCGCGGATCAACTCGGGCAGGACGCCGTGGCTGGCGGTGCCGACAAAGGCGATGCGCAGGCGGCCCGCCGCGCCTTCTCCGATGCGGCGCACCTCTCTTTCGGCACGCTCGACCTGATCGAGGATATTGCGACCGTGCTTGAGCAGGGCATCCCCGGCCCGGGTGCGGCGGATCTGGCTGCGCGAGCGGTCAAACAGCAGCACGCCCAGCCCGGCCTCGAGCTGCGCGATCTGACGGCTGAGAGGCGGCTGGGCGATGCCAAGGCGCGTCGCGGCGCGGCCAAAATGCAGCTCTTCGGCCACGGCCACGAAATAGCTCAACCGCCTGAAGTCCATCGCCGTCCCCCCTTCGGTCATCTTCCGCGCTCCGCCGGCGCCGGACAAGCCCTACGAGGGTCGCAGGGCATCGCGCAAACGGTCTTCGTCGAGATGCACGCCGAGGCCCGGCCCCTGCGGCACGCACAGGTGGAAATCCTCGATCACAAGCGGGTCTTTCACGATTTCCGAGACATGCAGGCGCGGGCCGAAATGCTCGCATCCCTGGGGCAGGCGGGGCAGGGTGGCAAAGACCGCCAGATGCGCCGCCGCCCCGATCGAGCCTTCCAGAAGGCAGCCGCCGTACAGCTCCATGCCGCTGCTTTCCGCGACCCGTGCCGCCTGTGTCAGCGCCCTTAGCCCGCCGCTCTTGACCAGTTTCAGCGAATAGACGCTGCCGCAGCCCATGGTTCCGGCGCGGGTGATCTCGCGGTGGGTAAAGGCGGCCTCGTCGACCATCAGCGGGATCGGGCTTTGCGCCGCGACCCGCGCCATGCCCTCGAAATCGTCGCCGGGCAGCGGCTGTTCGATCAGGTCGACCCGCAGTTCCTGCAGGGCGGGCAGGAAGCGGCGGCAATCGGCCTCGCTCCAGGCCTGGTTCACGTCGACGATCAGGCGGCGCATCTCCGGCACCTCGTCGCGCAGTCTCCGCAGGCGGCGCAGGTCGTCCTCGGGGCTTGCGAAGCCCAGCTTGATCTTGAAGTCACGGTGTTCCCGGGCGGCCAGCTTGGCGCGCGCCTCTTCGACCTCCTGCTCGGCATCGCCCGAGGCCAGCGCCCAGAGCACCGGCACGCGGTCGCGCAGCGCGCCGCCGAACAGCAGGGTCAGGGGCACGTCCAGCGTCTGCGCGAGCGCATCGTAGATCGCCGTTTCGACCGCGCCCTTGGCCGCGTTGTTGCGAAAGGCCGCCTTGGCCATGCGCAGCGCCGCCTCGGCGGGCCGGGCAGCGGGGCAGTCCAGCAGGGCCGGGGCAAGGTAGCGGGTCACCGCCGCCTGAATGGATTCCACCGATTCCTCGGCCCAACGCGGTCCGCCCAGCACCGCCGCCTCGCCGATCCCCTCGATGCCGTTGGCCAGCCGCACGCGCACCAGCACGAACTCCCGGTGAGAGAATTCGGTATTCGACAACCGATGCGCGCGGACGCTGGGAAGCGTCACGATCTGGGCGCGGATCTCACGGATCGCGGTCTGGCGCAGGAGGTCACCGTCAAGGAGCGGCGTTTCGATGAGTTCGGCGGCATTATGCGCCATGGGCGTCTCCTTCGGATGACAGGGCGAACGCCCCGAAGGGCGCCCGCAGGGGGAAGGTAGGGGTTACTCGGCAGCCACGGCCCGGGCCCCGGCCTCGGGCCTCAGCCGGAAGTCGAAGCTCATGACCAGGTCGGTATCGGCGCCTTCCGGGGCGGGCTTCATCTCGCCGATCAGGCTTTCCTTGACGGCAAAGACCGCGTCATTGTCGAGGTACTCGGTCTCGCTGTCGTAGATCTGGCTGATCAGCGGCTTGTAGCCGGGCTTGGAGATCATGAAATGGATGTGCCCCGGGCGCATCGGGTGATGGCCCATGTAGTTCAGCAATTCACCGGCGGCGCCGTCATAGGGGATCGGGTAGGGCTCGGGGCGCAGGCCGACGAACTCGTAAGAGCCCTCCGCGTCGGTCAGGAACCGGTCGCGCAGGTTGAAGTCCGGCTGATCCGGGTCCTGCTGTTCGTAAAGCCCGTTCGGCGCGTCCTCCCAGACGTCGATCTGCACGCCCTCGATGGGGGTGCCCGCAGTATCCACGACACGGCCCGAAACGCGCAGCGTCTTCTGGTTGTCGAAGCCCTTCTGGATGATGCTGGCGCCCTTGGGCAGAACCGGCGGATTTTCCCGGTAGAACGGCCCCAGAACGGTGCTTTCGCTTTCGCCGTCCGTCACCTTGTTGTCCAGCATGTCGACAAGCACCTCGATCCCCAGAATGTCGCTGATCAGGATGAACTCGTTGCGTGCGGCGCTGGAGATGTCGCCCGCGCGGCGCATCCATTCGCAGCCTTCCAGCCATTCGCCATGGGTCAGGTTCACCTCCTTGGCGAAGGCGTGGAAGTGTTTCAGCGCGGCGGTCATGATCTCGCGGTTGCGCTCGGGGATATCGGGCTTCATCGCGCCGGTGACGGCTTCGGTGATGTTCTCGAGTGTAATGTTTCGCATGGGGCTCCTCCTTGGCGTATTCTTTTGATGTTCGGGCTACCAGATCGCCTCGGCGATCGGATCACAGAGTTCCGGGGCGGGCGCCTGCCCGGCGATGGCGCCGAAACGGCCTTTGTAGAAGATCAGCGGTCGCGCACCGGGATCGGTGACCAGCTGGCGCACATGACCGATGAAGATTGTGTGATCGCCCGCCTGCACCTCGTTCACCACGTCGCAGGCATAGGCGGCCAGCGCGCCGCGGATCACCGGCAGGTTGTCGAGATCCACGAAGGGGTTCGGCAGGCCTTCCGCAGGCCGTCCCGCGAAGTGCCGGGCCAGGGCCTCCGCGCCTTCGGCCAGGGTGCTGACCGAAAAGCGCCCGGTCTCTTGCAGGTGCGGCAGGATCTTCGCCCGCGCGCCGATGGAAATCGAGATCAGCGGCGGATCGAGCGAGATCGACATGAAGGCATTGGCGGTCATGCCGTGATCGCCGCCCTCGGGGCGCGTCGCGATGACATTGACGCCGGTGCCGAACAGGCCGCAGGCATCGCGAAGCTGGCGCGGGTCAAGCTGGGTCATGCGGGGGTCTCCGGGCTGAAGCCGGGGCGCAGAAGCGTTGCGGCGGCGGCGGTGAGGCCCTGCTCCAGCAGGCCGCAGATCCGGGTCGAGGAGATCACTTCGCCTTCGGCGCAGCGCACCGGCGACTGGACATGGACGTTGAAGCGGCGCGCCAGCAGGGACACGTCGCCGGCCTGCTTCGCGCCAAAGCGGAAATCGCCGCCGACGCGGATCTCTTGCGGCTGCAAACGGGTCAGCCGCGCCATGAAGGCCTCCGGTGACAGGCCGCGCAGCGCCTCGTCGAAGGACAGCACCACCACGTGGTCGGGGCCGAGCGCCGAGATGCGGGCGAGCTTCACCGACAGGGGGCAAAGCTGCGCGGCCCTGCCGAAGAAGACCTTGGGCGGCGGATCGAAGGTGCAGACCACCGAGGGCAGGCCCAGGGCGCGGGCGCTTTTCACCGCGCCGTTGATCAGCGCCTGATGGCCGGAATGCACACCGTCAAAGGCGCCCAGGGTCACGACGCTTGCGCCAAGCGAGGGCACGTCGCGGTGCCAATGCGTCAGGTCGGGTTGGTCAAACATGGCGGCCTCCTCCTCCGGTCTGCCGGTCGACCTGACCCTAGCCGCGCCGGGTTGCAGGACGCGATACCCGGATTGGTATGCTGTCATACCTAGCGGCACGGGCGGTGCGGGACGCAGGATGACGACCATCTTGCCGGGCGCCATTCAGGCCGTTCCGGTGCTTCATCGGAGGAGAACGACCATGCCCAAAGACGCCGCACCCGGTTCCAAGACCGAGGCTTTCACCGGACAGGAGTTCCCGGAAAGCATCCAGGACAGCCGCGAGATCTATATCTACGGCGAACGCGTGAAGGACGTGACCAAGCACCCGGCCTTTCGCAATTCCGCCCGCATGGTGGCGCGCTGGTACGACAGGTTCCACGAACGCAAGGACGTGATCGGTGTGCAGGCGGACAACGGGTCCGGCAATGTCACGCATCCGTTCTTCCCGGGCTCGAAGACCAGCGAGGACCTGATCAAGAGCCGGGACGCCGTGGCCGACCTGCAAAAGGTCTCTTACGGCTGGATGGGCCGGTCGCCCGACTACAAGGCCGCCTTCCTCGGCACGCTGGGCGCCAACAGCGGCTTTTACGGCGAATATGCCGGAAACGCGGTGAACTGGTACAACAAGACCCAGAACCGGCTGGACTACTGGAACCACGCGATCGTCAACCCGCCGATCGACCGCGACCGCGCGATCGAGGAGGTCCGCGATGTCTTCATGCATGTCGAGAAGGAAACCGACGCCGGTCTGATCGTCTCGGGGGCCAAGGTGGTGGCGACGGGCTCGGCGCTGACGCATTACAACTTCATCGCCCACTACGGCATTCCGGTGAAGGACAAGGAATTCGCGCTGATCTTCACCGCGCCGATGGACGCCGAGGGGGTCAAGCTGATCGCCCGGTCGTCTTACGAGTTCAATGCCGCCGCCACCGGATCGCCGTTCGACTACCCGCTGTCGTCCCGCATGGACGAAAACGACTCGATTCTTGTCTTCGACAAGGTGCTGGTGCCCTGGGAGAACATCTTCGTCTACGGCGACACCGACAAGATCAACCAGTTCTTCCCGGCCTCCGGCTTTGTGCCGCGCTTCACCCTGCACGGGTTGACGCGGCTCTCGGTCAAGCTGGATTTCATCGCGGGCCTGTTCTCGATGGCGGTCGCCGCGACCGGGTCGAAGGATTTCCGCGGCGTGCAAACGGCGGTCGGCGAGGTGCTGGCCTGGCGCAACCTGTTCCACAGCCTGTCCGACGCCATGGTGAAATCCCCGGTTCCGTGGGAGGGCACGGAGGGCTTCAACCTGCCCAACGCCAACGCCGGCCTCGCCTACCGGGTCTTCGCGCCCATGGCCTATGGCCGGATCAAGGAGCTGATCGAGCGCCATGTCGCCTCTGGGCTGATCTATCTGCCCTCCTCTGCCGCCGATTTCGAAAGCGACGCGATCCGGCCCTATCTCGACCGCTTCGTGCGCGGCTCGAACGGCTATGCGGCCATCGACCGGGTCAAGCTTCTGAAGCTGCTCTGGGATGCCATTGGCACCGAGTTCGGCGGGCGGCATGAGCTTTACGAACGCAACTATGCCGGCAACTACGAGAACATCCGCATCGAGACGCTGCTGCACGCCACGGCCAACGGCGACCTCGCCAATATGCAGGGCTTCGTGTCCCGGTGCATGGGCGAATACGATCTGTCCGGCTGGACCGGCCCGGACCTGATCAATCCCGACGACATCAATCTCGTCGGGCGCGGGATCTTGCAGAGCTTCGACTGATCCCTGACTTTGACGTGGTCGCCCCGGGATCCGGGGCGACCCTTTTCTGTATCTGTGGGAACGCCGCGCGGGGCGCCGGTTTCCACGGGCACTGCGGGGCGGTTGCATCGATCCGCCGTCCCGCGCCCTCCGGCACACCACCGCCGCCGGGCCGGTCTGCACTTCGCTGGTGGCGATGCCTGACCGAAGGCGCGGGCCTGCCAGGGACGCCGGAGCCGTTTCACGCGGCGGCCTTCTTATAGGCCACATATGGCTGAACCGCGCCACGTGTGCCGGAGGCTGTAGAGATGGCCGCTGACCCAGCCGAAATCGGCCTCCGACGGGCCCGGGGAGTTATCTGCCATTTTTTTGAAAAAACCGCTTGCGGGTCCGGGAAGCTAACTGTAGAACCCCCTTCACCGGCGGCGCTGAGGCGCACGACGGGACGCCAGACGGAACGGACGGGGCGCCAACGAGGGGTCCGGAAAGGGAAGCGCGGCGGCAGAAATCAGAGGCATGACGGGCGGGCGCGCCGAAGAAGTTAGGGCGCACCGGTTCGGTATTTGTTTCTACGCTATTTGACATCGCTAATATCTGAAGAGATATGCGGGCGGCTTTGGTCCAAATCGATGGATCAACTGTCTGTATGTCGCGCCACTAGGCTTCAGCTAGATGATGTGGTGTCAGCTTCACTGTTTGAGCGGCTTTCGGTTTCTGATGAAACCTGAAGCACAATCAAACAGATGACTTCCAATACGTATCCTTCCTTAGCCGGGTGGATATAGCCGGATGCCCCCAAAGCACCGGTGAGTATTGGAGATGTGCAGAGGTTCGAACGTCAAGGATAGCATCGCAAGATGCTTTCAACTTGAGAGTTTGATCCTGGCTCAGAACGAACGCTGGCGGCAGGCCTAACACATGCAAGTCGAGCGCGCCTTCGGGTGAGCGGCGGACGGGTGAGTAACACGTGGGAATATGCCCTTCTCTGCGGAATAGTCTCGGGAAACTGAGGGTAATACCGCATACGCCCTTCGGGGGAAAGATTTATCGGAGAAGGATTAGCCCGCGTTAGATTAGGTAGTTGGTGGGGTAATGGCCTACCAAGCCTACGATCTATAGCTGGTTTTAGAGGATGATCAGCCACACTGGGACTGAGACACGGCCCAGACTCCTACGGGAGGCAGCAGTGAGGAATCTTAGACAATGGGCGCAAGCCTGATCTAGCCATGCCGCGTGTGTGATGAAGGCCTTAGGGTCGTAAAGCACTTTCGCCAGAGATGATAATGACAGTATCTGGTAAAGAAACCCCGGCTAACTCCGTGCCAGCAGCCGCGGTAATACGGAGGGGGTTAGCGTTGTTCGGAATTACTGGGCGTAAAGCGCACGTAGGCGGACCAGCAAGTTGGGGGTGAAATCCCGGGGCTCAACCCCGGAACTGCCTCCAAAACTGTTGGTCTTGAGTTCGAGAGAGGTGAGTGGAATTCCGAGTGTAGAGGTGAAATTCGTAGATATTCGGAGGAACACCAGTGGCGAAGGCGGCTCACTGGCTCGATACTGACGCTGAGGTGCGAAAGTGTGGGGAGCAAACAGGATTAGATACCCTGGTAGTCCACACCGTAAACGATGAATGCCAGTCGTCGGGTTGCATGCAATTCGGTGACACACCTAACGGATTAAGCATTCCGCCTGGGGAGTACGGTCGCAAGATTAAAACTCAAAGGAATTGACGGGGGCCCGCACAAGCGGTGGAGCATGTGGTTTAATTCGAAGCAACGCGCAGAACCTTACCAACCCTTGACATCCTGTGCTACATCCAGAGATGGATGGTTCCCTTCGGGGACGCAGTGACAGGTGCTGCATGGCTGTCGTCAGCTCGTGTCGTGAGATGTTCGGTTAAGTCCGGCAACGAGCGCAACCCACATCTTCAGTTGCCAGCAGTTCGGCTGGGCACTCTGGAGAAACTGCCCGTGATAAGCGGGAGGAAGGTGTGGATGACGTCAAGTCCTCATGGCCCTTACGGGTTGGGCTACACACGTGCTACAATGGTATCTACAATGGGTTAATCCCCAAAAGATATCTCAGTTCGGATTGTCGTCTGCAACTCGACGGCATGAAGTCGGAATCGCTAGTAATCGCGTAACAGCATGACGCGGTGAATACGTTCCCGGGCCTTGTACACACCGCCCGTCACACCATGGGAGTTGGTTCTACCTGACGGTACCGTGCGCTAACCTTCGGGAGGCAGCGGACCACGGTAGGATCAGCGACTGGGGTGAAGTCGTAACAAGGTAGCCGTAGGGGAACCTGCGGCTGGATCACCTCCTTTCTAAGGATGCTTCTAGCATCAAGGTTCGCCTTGATCATGATGCACTTAGCAGAAGATCGGCAATCAAAGCCGATCACACCGGGCCATCGCCGTCCTCATATCTCTTCAGAACGCTAGGTTCCGCACGGATCGCCGTGTGGGGTTCCAAAGCACGGGGCCTTAGCTCAGCTGGGAGAGCGCCTGATTTGCATTCAGGAGGTCAGGAGTTCGATCCTCCTAGGCTCCACCATCAAGCAGGGCCCGAAAGAATGGGTCGGTAGCTCAGGTGGTTAGAGCGCACGCCTGATAAGCGTGAGGTCGGAGGTTCAAGTCCTCCTCGACCCACCACTTTCCGCAGGAAAGTGGTCCCGACAGTGGCTTTGCGAAGCAAAGCTCACGAGAGGGCACCATTCAGCGAAAACCGGACCAGCATAGTTCTCCGATTAGATCGGCAAGCATTTGCGAATGCTTCCCCGTCCAATCGGACGAGACTTCGTCCTCAAGCAGCCGCAAGGCGCTGGGACAAACTCAATGACATCGTATAGAGAGAAACAATCAACGTTGCTTGATTGCCGTAAGTGTTCGGCAATCTCAGTTGGTTCACCCCTGACCGGGGATCGCCGCAAGGCGTGACGCGGAAAGGACCACGGTGAAGGTTCCAAGGTGGTCTAGCCGGCCGTCGCGGGATATCCCTTCTGAAAAGAGCAATCGTTGTCCAAGTCAAGTACACTAACCAAAGTCACCTTAACCAGGTGACAGTCCTCGCCGGAAGGCGAGGGCGGGAAAGTATGCTTTGTCCGGTAAGAGAGCGGGGCGGTCTGCCGACCGTGTCGCTCAACGCAAGGCCCTGTGAACCAGCGGGGCGGAGGAACGATCCTAAAGCGATCCTCCATTTGGTCCTTCGGGACCATCTAAAACCTTGCTCTTACTGGATCAAATCAAGCGCGAGAAGGGCGTTTGGTGAATGCCTTGGCAGCAAGAGGCGATGAAGGACGTGATACTCTGCGATAAGTCATGGGGAGCCGAGAATAGGCTTTGATCCATGAATCTCCGAATGGGGCAACCCACCTGACAGTTCGATATAATTACTTCGGTAGCTTATATCTTGCTGAACCAGGTACTTCTTACCTGAATACATAGGGTTTGAAGAGCAAACCCGGGGAACTGAAACATCTAAGTACCCGGAGGAAAGGACATCAATTGATACTCCCCTAGTAGCGGCGAGCGAACGGGGACCAGCCGAGCCTTGAGAGTGATCAGAATAACCTGGAAAGGTTAGCCATAGCGGGTGACAGCCCCGTATGAGAAGCTCAATGGGACGTATTAAGTAGGGCGGGACACGTGAAATCCTGTCTGAAGATCGGAGGACCACCTTCGAAGGCTAAGTACTCCTTGCTGACCGATAGTGAACCAGTACCGTGAGGGAAAGGTGAAAAGCACCCCGACGAGGGGAGTGAAACAGTACCTGAAACCGAACGCCTACAATCAGTCGGAGCTTGACTGGACTCTAATGACAATCTGGGTCATGACCGCCTCCTGTAACAAGGAGATACGATCATGGCAGACGGAACCTTCGCAGTGGCACTGCTCCTGCTCGGTCTGACCGATATGGGGGTGAACCACTGTGGCACCGAGGCTGGATGCCTGGGCAAGTCGGCAACGACCCCCGGGTGGCCTTCTCGGCCGGCCAGGTTCTGGAACGGCGCGCTCAGCCCGCCTCCGAAGTCTACCTGCGCTACGATCTGGGCCACAAGATGGGTCCCTTCGGAAGCGCAGTCGGTCTTTCGGTTGGCGAAGCGGGGGAGACATGGGTTGGCTTCGGCCAGACCTATACGTTTCCCTTCGGCAAGAGCGGCTTCTACGGCGAACTGCATGCCATGCCGGGGATATACTTCGACAATGGCGGCTTCGATCTGGGTGGACCTCTCGAGTTCCGCTCGGGTGTCGAACTGGGATACGAGACGCGCCAGGGATGGCGGCTCGGCCTCAGCTACGACCACCGGTCGAACGCAGGGATCTACGATGACAACCCGGGCATCGAAACGGTGCAGTTCAGGGTGTCGGTTCCAATCAGATGATTATCATTAGTGTCCAGTCTTGTGACGGCGTACCTTTTGTATAATGGGTCATCGACTTGGTCTATCTAGCAAGCTTAAGCCGATAGGTGTAGGCGCAGCGAAAGCGAGTCTTAATAGGGCGATGAGTTAGATGGATCAGACCCGAAACCGAGTGATCTAGGCATGACCAGGATGAAGGTTAGGTAACACTAACTGGAGGTCCGAACCCACACCTGTTGAAAAAGGTCGGGATGAGTTGTGCCTAGGGGTGAAAGGCCAATCAAACTCGGAGATAGCTGGTTCTCCGCGAAATCTATTTAGGTAGAGCGTCATCCGAATACCCCGGGGGGTAGAGCACTGGATGGGTAATGGGGCCCCACAGGCTTACTGATCCTAACCAAACTCCGAATACCCGGGAGTACTAGATGGCAGACACACTGCGGATGCTAACGTCCGTAGTGGAGAGGGAAACAACCCTGACCTACAGCTAAGGCCCCCAATTCATGGCTAAGTGGGAAAGCAGGTGGGACGACCAAAACAACCAGGAGGTTGGCTTAGAAGCAGCCATCCTTTAAAGATAGCGTAACAGCTCACTGGTCTAATCAAGTTGTCCTGCGGCGAAGATGTAACGGGGCTCAAGCCATGAGCCGAAGCTTAGGATGCCGTAAGGCATGGTAGCGGAGCGTAGTGTGACATAGCACTGATCTTTACTATCGCTTAGGTTGGTTGATCGCGGGAAACCGCGCTCAAGTAGCCGCTAGGCGGTAGCGCAAGATCATGTGCTTTCTGTGAAGCCGGGGCGTGAGCCATCCGGTGGAGAGATCACTAGCGAGAATGATGACATGAGTAGCGACAAAGAGTGTGAGAGACACTCTCGCCGAAAGTCCAAGGGTTCCTGCTTAAAGCTAATCTGAGCAGGGTAAGCCGGCCCCTAAGGCGAGGCCGAAAGGCGTAGTCGATGGGAACCAGGTTAATATTCCTGGGCCGTGTGGTGGTGACGGATCGTGGCGACGCATGTACCTTATCGGATTGGTGCATGTTCAAGACGGTCCCTGGAAATAGCCCCACTGTAAGACCGTACCCCAAACCGACACAGGTGGACTGGTAGAGAATACCAAGGCGCTTGAGAGAACGATGTTGAAGGAACTCGGCAAAATACCTCCGTAAGTTCGCGAGAAGGAGGCCCGGTACAAGAGTGCCGGGGGCACAAACCAGGGGGTGGCGACTGTTTATTAAAAACACAGGGCTCTGCGAAGTCGCAAGACGACGTATAGGGTCTGACGCCTGCCCGGTGCCTGAAGGTTAAAAGGAGGGGTGCAAGCTCTGAATTGAAGCCCAGGTAAACGGCGGTCGTAACTATAACGGTCCTAAGGTAGCGAAATTCCTTGTCGGGTAAGTTCCGACCTGCACGAATGGCGTAACGACTTCCCCGCTGTCTCCAACATCGACTCAGCGAAATTGAATTGCCTGTCAAGATGCAGGCTTCCCGCGGTTAGACGGAAAGACCCCGTGCACCTTCACTACAGCTTCGCACTGGCATCAGGCACAACATGTGCAGGATAGGTGGTAGACTTTGAAACCGTGACGCCAGTCGCGGTGGAGTCATCCTTGAGATACCACCCTTGTTCTGCTTGATGTCTAACCGCGGTCCGTCATCCGGATCCGGGACCCTGCGTGGTGGGTAGTTTGACTGGGGCGGTCGCCTCCTAAAGCGTAACGGAGGCGCGCGAAGGTTGGCTCAGAGCGGTCGGAAATCGCTCGTTGAGTGCAATGGCAGAAGCCAGCCTGACTGCAAGACTGACAAGTCGAGCAGAGACGAAAGTCGGCCATAGTGATCCGGTGGTCCCAAGTGGGAGGGCCATCGCTCAACGGATAAAAGGTACGCCGGGGATAACAGGCTGATACTGCCCAAGAGTCCATATCGACGGCAGTGTTTGGCACCTCGATGTCGGCTCATCTCATCCTGGGGCTGGAGCAGGTCCCAAGGGTACGGCTGTTCGCCGTTTAAAGAGGTACGTGAGCTGGGTTTAGAACGTCGTGAGACAGTTCGGTCCCTATCTGCCGTGGGTGTAGGATACTTGAGAGGAGTTGCCCCTAGTACGAGAGGACCGGGGTGAACGTTCCACTGGTGGACCAGTTGTCGTGCCAACGGCAGTGCTGGGTAGCTATGAACGGACAGGATAACCGCTGAAGGCATCTAAGCGGGAAGCCCCCTCAAAACAAGGTATCCCTGAGGACCGTGGAAGACCACCACGTCGATAGGCCGGAGATGTAAGTGCAGCAATGCATTCAGTTGACCGGTACTAATGGTCCGATAGGCTTGATTTGATCCAGTAACAGCAAGGTTGGATACGCCTCCGCGCTCAAGTAGCAAAGCGGTAGCGCATCAAACCTGTTACGGAAAACAAGCATACACAGAACGTGTACATGACCTGGACGACGATGTTGATTGTGCTGCGTATCAGCGCCCAGCTTGCTAGGGTGCGGGTTCTCGGGCCGTCTTGCTGTGCAAGATACCCTGTCACCCGCTCACCAAACCAAGCAAAAGCAAAATGCGCAGCATTTTGGTTTTTCCTTGGTTTGGTGGTCATAGCGAGAGCAAAACACCCGGATCCATTCCGAACCCGTACCGTTAAGTGCCTCCGCGCCGATGGTACTGCGTCTCAAGACGTGGGAGAGTAGGTCGCCGCCAAACCTAGTAAAAACCAAATCTCTCTATACAAAAAACACCAGAACGCCCCGACTGATCCCATCAGCCGGGGCGTTCTTGCATCCAAAATCCAAAAAATTCCCGAAAAAAAACTGCCAGGCCGGGGCAACCCGCCCTCAACGCGTGCCCCCACGCCGTCAGCCACAGCGTGGAAACCATCAAGCGACTGGCTTTTCGGCGGCATCTTCAGGGCTCATGAAGCTTTGGCTGTTCAGGCGGATCGACAGCTGCGAAACGGCCCGCATCCCGTCGACCAGTGTCCTCTTCGGGCAGGCCTCGGTGCTTACGCTTAGTGACGTCCGTTCGCGGGCCCTCTCGGCCCGGTGGCGTTCACTCGCTCAGCCTCTCCTTGCCCAATGCGAGGCCGGCGACGTTCCTCTCCAGCCGCAGGCTCACCAGCTCGAGCAGACGCAGACGCTTCATCTCGGATGGCATCAATCCAGCGTAGGTCTTCTTCCAATTGAAGAAGGTCGCCTCCCTGAACCGCGCCTTGCGGCGGATCAGGCCGACAGGATGCCGTCTTCGGCCTGCCTGGTGATGCATGCCTTCATGCCTTTCCGCTCCTTTGCCAGCCAGGGATTCCATCGGGTCAACTCTAGCCGCAATCCGGACGTTTGCGGGAATCGGATCATGGCCCGCCAAAGCCGCCGCGCCGCTCATCAGGAGCTTCAGTCATCGTCATGAGGGGCCTGTCCTTCACATGGCAAACGAAGAGCGGTCTCTTGCGACCTGTGAGAGGCGGCTACGTGCAGTTAAGTCACGTCGGAGCGGGATTGAACGGACCTGGCCGCGGCGGCACCTGCGGATCGCTGCCGTTTATCGAGGGCGCAGCGAAGGAGCGCTCTGTGCCATACATTACATAAGACGGATTACCGGAGTCACCTGTGTCGCCCCAAGGCGACGATCTCCCCCATGAGCAACTCAGAAATGTCACTCTCCTCGCAGGACGATCTGCGGGCACGCGGATATGGGATGGGTTTTGATGCACAAGTGCGAGCCGAGCCGGGGCAAGGTGTAGAGCCAGCGCCCGCCGCAGCGCTTTTGACGCGCAGGACCGGCGGGACCGGACTGCCTTCCTGAATGGTTAAGCTGGGGCCGTTTGCCCTGATGCCCCGCCCGCTGGCCCAGCGGTTCACGCCGGTTTCGGGCCCGAGATTCGCGCCTATTGGTCTATTTGAACGGACCAGACCGGGAACCATCGGCCCATACACGGCCTTGTCAGACAGCCTGACGCGACGCGTGTCGAAGCAACGCAATGGGATCTCCATCTTAGGGGGCATGGAAAGCAAGGCGCTGAAAAACAAGATCTAAAATCCGACAACTCCCTGTCCCGCGCGTTCGAAAATTGTTCAAAACCATGCCCGCGCGGCAAAAAAATTTCCCCTCATGAAGAAAACTCTTTGGTCCACAAGCCTTCTTCCTGCATCATACCCGCGACCGAACAGGCCTAAGCGGTCCAAATTGGTCCAATATACACCAACAATGGTCTTTTGCAGGACCCCTGGCCCGCCTTCGCGTCGGCACGTGTCCCCAGAAGAACCAGAACCAAGAGGGATGACTTAATGTCACTGGATATTAGCACTATCTATGCCGAACAGGTGACGCTCAACCAGCTCGTGCAGAACCTGCTGTACGCGTCTGGGACCGTGGGCGCCATCTTCGTCGTGATCGGCCTGCTGTTGATCGACGCGGGCACCACCCGGCGGAAGAACCTGTTCAACTCGACCATCGAAAAGACCCTGGGCTTCTTCCTGGGCTTCACCACCTACTACGTGATCGGTTTCGGCTTCTGGGCCGCGCAGTACTATATCATGGTCGAAGGCACGCTGATGGATTCCATCAAGGACTGGTGGATCGGCGGAGCCATGACCAACAGCCTTGCGCACCGGGTCGATCCGGCGATCTTTCCCGGCCTGAACACCTTCCAGATCTTCGTCTTCTTCCTGGCGGTCTTTGCGGGGATCATCAACGTCCTGCTGCATTTCTCGGTTGCCGAGCGCATGAAGCCCGCGGCCTATTACATCACCTGCGTGGTTGCCGCCGTCGTCTCTTCGGCGCTCAGCCTTGTCACATGGGGGTCGGTCGGGCCGCTGACCAACCTGGGCTTTCATGACTTCTTCGGCGTGGGTTTCGTCTACATGTTCCCGGCGGGCATGCTGCTGGTCTTCACCCCCATGCTTGGCAAGCGCCCCGGCATGATGGAGCCGCATCCGCGCGTGTCGGCCTATCTGGCGCCCAGCATCGGCCTTTGCGCACCGGGCCTGCTGATGATTTTCGCGGGTCTGCCGCCGGTGATCCTGTCCTGCCTGTTCTTCTTCGATCCCGAAGCCATGGCGTTCAGCGTGACCATGGCCGAAACCAGCGTCGGCGTTGCGCTGAACAACTATGCACTGGTCTGGGCCGGCGGCGCGGTCACCGGACTGATCCTTGCCTATGCCTCGAAGAACTATGCCTATACCCTGCTCGGGCCGCTTGCGGGCTACGTGGCCGGGGCCTCGGGCTTCGACGTCTACCTGCCGTGGCAGGCGCTGCTGCTGGGCCTCGTTGCGCCGCTTGCCGCCTACGCGGTCTACGAGTTCACGCTGAAGCGCGGCATCGATGAGCACAAGCTGTTCCCGCTGTTCCTTGGGTCGGGCACGCTGGGCCTGATCTTCCTTGGCATCTTCAAGGCGGGCACCCCGCGCGGCGGGTACCTGGGCATCGAGGAAGGCGCCTATGCCTTCCAGCACGGCGAGATTTCCCTGCTGATGCAGCTTGCCGGGATCGTGACCTGCGTCGGGACCGGCGTTGTCACCGCTCTGGTCCTGTCGGTGATCCTGAAGGCCACCGTCGGACTGCGTGTGGACGATGCCGACCAGGTCGACGGTCTGGACAAGCTGTACTGGGATCTCGAACCGGACGTCCACACCCATGCGGACAGCGTGCCGGGTGCGGGTTCGACCGGGCGGCCCCACGATGCCCCGGCGGCAGCCAGAACGCCCGACGGGCTGGCGCGCAGCTGACCGCAAAGCCTATTGGCAGGCCCCGGCATCGCGCCGGGGCCTTCTTGTATCCAGCGCCGCTTGTCGCGTAATACAAGGTTGGACGTCCTGCCACGGGGCGCAAGACGCGCCGGGATCGCCGTGACGGAAACACAGATGAACCAGACCAGACTCAACGCCTCTGCCGCCCCGAGCAGTATCGGGGAAACGGTCCGCATCGTGGTGGACCGGCTGCTTGTCCGCATCCAGTCCGGGGAGTATCCGCCGGATTCCCGCCTGCCGAGCGAGCGGGCGCTGGCCTCGGAGCTGGGGGTGTCGCGCAACACCGTGCGCGAGGCGCTGGATGTGCTCGAAAGCCGTGACATGGTCCGGCGGCGGCAGGGCAGCGGCAGCTTTGTCACCTACCATTCCCACCGGTCCGAGGCCCCGCAGCAGGGCTCCATCGGAGAGCGGACAAGCCCGCTGGACCACCTGATCGTGCGTTCGATCATCGAGCCCGAGATGACCCGCCTTGCGGTGATGAACATGACGCCCAAGGATCTTGAGGAACTGGCCCGGGTGGTGGTCCGGATAGAGGCGGTGCGCACTGACCTCAACGAGTTCATCAGGGGTGAGGAAGAGTTCTACCGGTCGATCGCGCGGGCCACGCGCAACCCCCTGCTCGAAGCCTGCTACGAGCTGACCATCGAGGTCTGCCGTCAGAGCTTCCGCACCGCGCTGATGCGCAAGCACCTGACGCCCGGACGCATTCAGGCCTATCAGGCGCGGTTCAACTCGCTGTTCAACGCGATTGCCACGCGGGACGTCGAGGCGGCGGTCGAGATCACCAAGCTGCATCTGGTCGAAGAGCAGATGCTGTTCCTGCACGAGCGTTAAACCCCCGGGCCGCCTGACACGGGGCGCCGCCTGCGATGACCGGGTTGCCCGCCCCGCCCGGCCTCTTGCGCAGCGGTGACCGCAGGCCGCTGGTCGGCGGCGGCCCCATCCGTCAAGGCGCAGCGCGCGGGGCCTGTCAGTCTCCGGCTTCGCGGGTCAGAAGGCCGGTGGTCTGCACGGTGCCGGCCTCTGCGCGCTGCTGCCACAGCTGCCCCATCGACTGCAGGTGCCTGCGCAGCAAGGTCTCGTGCCGCTTCAGCCAGTCCGGGACCGACCGGAACTCGGCGATCTGCGCCTTGCCGTCCACCAGGCGCACCACCGGCCAGTCGCCGATCAGCGCATTGTCGATGCCGAAGACCTGCTCGCCCCACCAGCGCGCGGGGCCGAAGGCATGGGTCACCGGCTCCATCTGCTTCATGGTGGTCAGGACCGAAACCGGCGAGACCGAGGCGACCTTTTCCACCGCCGCGTGCCAGATTTCGAGAATCGCCACATACTCCCAGCTGACCGCGCTCCAGGTCTCGGGGTAGCGGGCGTTGTATTCCCGGTAGAACTCCTTGGGACGGTTGAAGAAGAACGCCTTGCGCGCCAGCTTGGGGTCGTCGAAATCGGGGAACTGGAACAGCGTGCCCTCCATGAAGGCGCGCGACGTCCGCGCCACGCAGCGCGGGTAGTTGTCGAAGGTGCAGGACAGGATGCGCCCGTCGAAACCGGCTTGATAGGCGTATTCCGTCATGGCGTGCACCATCGGCGTGTAGCTGGTGCACCAGCACAGGACGTCCGGCTTCTGGGCCAGCATGGGGTCGACGATGGCGGCGACGTCGGTCTCTTCCGGGTCGTAGAGGATGTCCTTGACCACCGGCAGTCCCGCCGCCTCGAAGGCAGCGCGATAGGTGGCCGTTGACGGCAGCCCCAGCGCATCTCGCTGGCTGCACAGGGCGATCCGGCGGCGCTGCGGTTCGTTCTCGGCCAGCCAGTCGACCGCGGTGACGTTGAAGACCGGGTGCACCTCGGAGGGCGCGATCAGGTAGCGCGTGTCCGGCGACAGGTCGCTGGGCAACAGGGTCGAGGTCAGCACGCGCCTCTGGTTGAGGAAGGATCGCAGCGGCGTGAAGGTGTCGCCGCCCAGCATCATCAGCAGGCTGACCCCTTCGGTCAGCACCAGATGCCGGGCGCCTTCCATCGCGCGCTGCGGATCGTAACCGCAGTCGAAGGGGATGATCCGCAGCGGATAGCGGCGGCCTCCGATCAGGATGCCCCCTGCCCTGTTCAGCCACTCGGCCCAAAGCTCGCAGCCGTAAAGGCCCGGAAGACCCCACGAGCTGACCGGGCCGCTCAGGGGGGCCAGAAAGCCGACATTGACCGGCTCTGTCATCCCGACGCGATCATTGGGAAACAGCGAGGTTACGGCGATGGTCTGTGCGAAACTTGATCCCAGCATACCAATCTCTACCATTCGAGTGCCTTTTTACAAGACGGCTAATATTCACCCGAGGGTAAATTTGTTTGCCTCCGTGAAAAAAGTATTTGACAGAACGGCGGCACAGGGGTGACATTTGGTGCAACCAATAAGTACCAATAAAGTCCTCTTCAGCATGGGAGACAGAAATGACCAAGAAACGGGTTGCCATCATCGGGGCGGGACCGTCCGGCCTTGCCCAACTTCGCGCGTTCCAGTCGGCGGCGGCAAAGGGCGAGGAAATCCCCGACATCGTCTGCTTCGAAAAGCAGGACAACTGGGGCGGGTTGTGGAACTACACCTGGCGCACGGGGCTGGATGAGAACGGCGAACCTGTTCACTGCTCGATGTACCGCTACCTGTGGTCCAACGGCCCGAAAGAGGGCTCGGAATTCGCCGATTACTCTTTCGAAGAGCATTTCGGCAAGCAGATCGCCTCTTACCCGCCGCGCGCCGTGCTGTTCGACTACATCGAAGGCCGCGTGCAGAAGGCCGGGGTCCGCGACCTGATCCGCTTCAATACCGCGGTGCGCTGGGTCAGCTTCGACGAGGCCACCGGCCAGTTCACGGTCACGGTGCACGATCACACCAAGGACCACGTCTACTCGGAAGACTTCGACCACGTGATCTGCGCATCCGGCCACTTCTCGACGCCGAACGTGCCCTATTACGAAGGCTTCGAATCGTTCAACGACCGCCTCGTGCACGCGCATGACTTCCGCGACGCCCGCGAGTTCTCGGGCAAGGACATCCTTGTCGTCGGCTCGTCCTACTCTGCCGAGGACATCGGCTCGCAGTGCTGGAAATACGGCGCCAAGTCGATCACCTCGTGCTACCGCTCGGCGCCCATGGGCTTCAAATGGCCCGACAACTGGGAAGAGAAGCCGGCGATGGAGAAGGTCAGCGGGAACACCGTCTACTTCTCGGACGGCACCACCAAGGACGTGCAGGCGATCATCCTGTGCACCGGCTACAAGCACTTCTTCAACTTCCTGCCCGACGACCTGCGCCTGAAGACGGCCAACCGCCTGGCGACGGCGGATCTCTACAAGGGCGTGGTCTTCGCCAACAACCCCAAGCTCTTCTACCTCGGCATGCAGGACCAGTGGTTCACCTTCAACATGTTCGACGCGCAGGCCTGGTGGGTGCGCGACGCGATCATGGGCAAGATCGACCTTTCGGGCGTCAGCAAGGAGCAGATGCTGGCCGATGTGAAGGAGCGCGAAGCGCGTGAGGAAGTGGACGACGACGTGAAATACGCGATCCGCTACCAGGCCGATTACATCCAGGAGCTGGTGGCCGAGACCGACTATCCCAGCTTCGACATCGACGGCGCCTGCGAGGCCTTCTTCCAGTGGAAGAAGCACAAGGCCGAGGACATCATGGGCTTCCGCAACAACCGCTACAAGTCGGTGATGACCGGAACCATGGCCCCGGTGCACCACACGCCGTGGAAGGACGCGCTGGACGACAGCATGGCGGCCTACCTCCAGAACGCCTGATCCGGCACCCGGGGCGCGAGACCGTAAGCGCGCCGGGTTCCCTTGCATCCGCGACGCCCCCGACACGCCTGTGTCGGGGGCGTCGTGCTCTGGGCCGATCCGCGCAGGATCGCGACCCGGCCCCTGCCCCCGCTGATGCGCGCAGGGACAGAATCCCGCCGCGCTGTCCGGCGGATCGGTCGGCCTGTCATCGCGGGAATCGGCGGGAACAGCGATCCGGGACCGCGATTCTGCCGCCTGCGGCGGCGGATTTCGCTCATTTCACGAGAAAAATTATTTCAGGGAATCAACGGCTCGCGGCCTCGCGCGCTGCGATCTGAACCACTTCGAACCAATGGAAGCGGGGCGCAACCTGTTGTCCTGGCCCGTCTCTGCGGGGCCGCAGGCGGCGCTCTTGCACCGTGGCCGCCAAGCCCCTGACTGCGCATCGACCCACACCGGGATCGTCAGCGGGCTGCTGCCTGCGGCGCGAGGTCTTCCTTCAAGACCAAGGGTCAAGCCCGCCTTTCGGATGCATGAGCAAGAAACCTCCGCCCGTCGGCGAGGCGCCGCCAAAGGCAATTCCGCGGAAGCCTTCTCTGGCCGATTGCGCCGGTACGATCCGCCTAGGCCCGCCGGAGACGTCGCGAATTCGGTATAGAGGGCGGTTCAGGCTCTTCGGGCTTCGGGCCAATAGAACCAATCAGACCAATTTTTTTAACCACAGGAAAACTTTTTTGCAATGCAGTGAAATTCCGCTAAAAGTAAGAAGCGTGGACGTTAGCCTATACAGTGATTTCATCGAGGGATATGCAGGCATGAAAATTGACACCCCCAAGGCCATGACCAAGCTCATCCAGGATCCCCACAGCATTCGCGAGGAACGCGAGAAGGTTCTAGAAGTCGCCATCGGTACGTGAAGTCCGCGCCTACCGGAAGAAGCAGAACATCACCGTGGCAGAGCTGTCTGCCCTGACCAATCTGTCGATCGGGATGCTGTCGAAGATCGAGAACGGCAATACCTCGCCCTCTCTGACCACGCTGCAGACCCTTGCGAATGCCCTGTCGGTGCCGATGACGGCCTTTTTCAAGGGCTTCGAGGAACGGCGCGAGGCGGTGCACACCAAGGCGGGCGAAGGGGTCGAGATCGAGCGGGCGGGCACCCGCGCCGGGCATCAGTACAATCTGCTGGGCCATATCGGCGCCAATTCCAGCGGCGTGATCGTAGAGCCCTACCTGATCGTGCTGAACAACGAATCCGACACCTTCAAGACCTTCCAGCACGACGGGATCGAGACGATCTACATGCTGGAGGGCTGTGTCGGCTACCGCCATGGCACGGAAACCTACCGGCTGGAGCCGGGCGACACGCTGTTCTTCGACGCCGACGCGCCGCATGGACCGGAAGAGCTGATCCGCTTCCCGATCCGTTACCTTTCGATCATCTGCTACCCGCAACGCACCTGAGGGGCGCCGGTTTCTTCGAAAGAAACCGGCCCGGAAACTTTGGAAGTTTCCGGGCCCCGTAGGGATGTCAGCGTTGCAGCGGCGGCTCGCTGTCCACGTCCGGCCAGATGCCGGGGCTGGTGGGCAGGCCGTCGTCGTATTGCGACAGGTAGTCCAGCATCATCGGACGGTTGTCGATGAAGCCCTTGTAGGTCGCCAGCTCGTCGGGCAGGTCGCTCAGGACGCGGTGCAGGCGGCGGCCCCATTTCGGCACCGTCACCACGTCCTGAAAGGCGATCAGGTAGCAGCGGATCGGGAAGAGCAGCGCGTTCGAGCGCGGCAGCCGGAAGAAGGTCTGCAACTCGACCCGCAGGTGCTGCTTGGCGCCGATGTTCTCGGGCGTCAGCGTGGTCTTCTGGATGCCCCATTTGTGGTAGTTCTCGGGGCTGGTATCCAGACGCGGGTTCACCGTCATGGTCCAGTTCAGCCGCCGCGCAGGGGCACCCTGCTGGACGTTCAGCAGGAACTTCAGGGCGCGCTTGAAGATGCCCATCTCATGCGCCAGCGGCACCGGGGCGTGCCACTCGAAGAAGTTCATGCCGATGTCGAAATCGAGGCTCCAGTCGGCCTGCGTCGTCACCATGCCCGCGTCCATCCACAGCATCTCGTCGCGCTGGTCGAGCACGGCGAAATCGCCCTGTGTCTGGCGGGTGATGTATTCCAGCGGACCACAGGGCAGCGTGGTCTCGTCGAGGAAGGTAAAGCTGTGGTCGATGCCCATGGGCTTGTTGACCCAGCGCCAGCGGTCGCCGTCGCGGTGCAGCTCGAAGAGGTCGGGGTAGTCCTCGGACTTCGACACCATGATCAGTTCGAGCGTATCCCAGCCGGCCAGCGTCATATGCGGCAGCGACTGGCAGCGCAGCGGGTCCTCGGCCAGCACCAGCGCGCGGTCCTGCATCTCGGACAGGTAGTGCTCGTCGACGTCGAAACGTTTCTCGTAGATCGAGCCCTCGGGCCCGCCCTGGTGCTGCTCCATGTTGACCGAGTACATGTAGCTGTCCTCGTGGAACGGGAAGGGGAAACGCTTGATCGCCCAGGCGGAATTGCGGAAAGAATAGTCGTCGCGGAAGGTCTCTTCGTTGAACTGGATCGTCATGTCGCTGCTCCTTACCGGTCCAGAACCAGCGTCTTGCCGACGAAGCGGCTGACGCAGGGCATGATCTTCTTGCCGGAGGCGTGGTCTTCCTCCTCCAGCCAGTGGTCGCGGTGGACAAATTCGCCGTCCGCCTCGATCACGTCGGTTTCGCATTGGCCGCAGGCCCCGCCCCGGCAGAGGAAGGGCGCGTCGACGCCGCAACGCTCCATCGCTTCCAGCAGGCTTTCGTGTTCGCCCACCTGGATGGTGATGTTCGAGCGGCAGAGCCGCACCTCGAAGGGCTTGCCGGGCTGCGGCGCGAGGAATTCCTCGGAGTGCACGGCCTCTTCGGGCCAGCCATGGGCGGTGGCGGTGCTGTGGACCCAGTCGATCATGCCCGCCGGGCCGCAGACATAGACATGGGTGCCCAGCGGTTGACCGTCGAGAAGATCCGCCAGCGGCAGCGCCTGCCCCTGATCGTCGTAATAGACATGCACGCGCGCCGGGTAGCGGGCGGTCAGCTCCTCGGCGTAAGAGGCCAGCGCGGCGCTGCGGGTGGCGTAATGCAGTTCCCACTGCCCGCCCATGCGGTCGAGCTGCGCGATCATCGCCATGAAGGGTGTGATGCCGATGCCGCCCGCCAGAAAGACGTGCTTGCGCGCCCGCATGTCCAGCGCGAACAGGTTGACCGGGTAGCTCAGCGTCATCGTATCGCCGACCTTGACGTTCCGGTGCATGAACAGCGACCCGCCCCGACCCGCGTCGTCGCGGCGCACCGAGATCGCGTAGGTCGTGGGATCGGCGGGGTCGGACATCAGCGAATAGGGATTCAGGCGGGTACGGTCGCCGTCCTTCATCTCGATGACGGTATGTGCACCCGCGGAGAAGGGCGGGAAGGCTTTGCCGTCGGCGCGGGTGAACTCGAACCGTGTCACAAGCTCGTTCAGCGGCACCACCGCAGAGACGGTGACGGCAATGCGCTCGGCACCGGCGCGGGCTTTCTGGGGCGCGGCGCTCATGAGTACAGCCTCACCGCTGCGGGGACATTGCCCGGGTCTTCGGCGTCGATGCAGACGCCCTGAAAGGCGGCGATGCGGCGCGAGTAGTGGTCGCGCACGAACAGGTTCAACCCGCAGTGGGAACAGGTGAAGGGATCGGTCATGACGTCCTCGGTGATGCCCTTGCAATGCACGCATTGCATCCGACGCGCGACAGAGCCGCGGTGTTCGGTCTGGATGGCGGTATGCGGGATGCCTGCGGCGGTGGCCTCGTTCATGGCCTGCCCCATCAGTCCCTCGGTTCCGGCAAGGTAGACCTGCAGCCCCATATGCGCGTCCGACAGCACCCGGCGGATGCGCGGGACCGAGGCCTCGTAGCTGGGCCCCTCGTGGAACTGCGCGGGGTTCAGCGCACGCAGGCGGTCCGCGAAATCGGTGCCCTTGGGGATATAGATCACGTGGGCTTGGGTCATCAGGCCGGCGTCCTGCGCGGCGAGATCGAGAAGCGCCTCGGCGCCCTCGGCGTCGGCGATCATCAGGTGGCCCTTGCCCGGGCGCGGCGTGAGGGTGCCGTAGACCGGGCGGCTCTGGATGCTTTCTGGAAACTGGAACTTTGACATCGCGGTGGCTGCTCCATCTTGCTGCTGCGACTGCCCCTCGGGGGGCCGGACCATGGATATGGAAAGGGGCGCCCCGTGAAGGACGCCCCTGCCAACGATCAGCCCTTTGCGGTGCGGATCGACTTGTCCTTGTCGTAGAAGGGCATTTCCTCGGCGGTGCAGGCGATTTCGGTGCCGTCCTCGTTGCGCACGGTCAGCTTGGTCCCCGGCACGGCGCAGTCCACCGGCATCCGGGCGATGCCGACATTGTAGCCGTTGAGCTTGGAGTACATGCCGTAGGTCACGACGCCCACGGTCTCGCCGTCCTTCAGAATCGGTGCGCCCATGTCGGCGGGCGTCGTGCCATCCAGCATGACGCCGTAGATCTTGAAGCGCTCCTTGCCCTCGGCGGCATAGTGGTTTTCGGCGCCGCGGAAGCCGGTCTTGCCCGGCGAAACGGTGAACTCCAGCCCCAGTTCCCACAGGGTGTCGCCGCAGGGCTCGTCCTTGAACGGATAGGTTTCCGAGTTGTCGCCGGGATAGAACAGCAGGTAGCTTTCGGTCCGCAGCAGGTCGAGCGTCGAGAACTGCACCGGGCGGATGCCCTCGTCGGTGCCATCCTTCAGGATGCTGTCCCACAGCGCGATGGCGTGGCGCGCCTCGCAGAAGATCTCGTAGCCGCGTTCGCCGGTGTAGCCGGTGCGCGAGATCATCACCGGGTAGCCGAACAGCTTGGTCTGAACGATGCCGAAATAGGCCAGATCGCGGATGCCCGGCACGTGCTTGGCAAGGAAGTCGACGGCGGTCGGGCCCTGCAGCGACATGTCGTGCAGGTCGTCGTCGAAGATCACCGCGACGTTCTTGCCATGGGCCGCCAGGGCAATCGATTCATTGCCGGTGCCGGTGCCATGCACGACCATCCAGTGGTTGACCGAGATGCGGTAGATCACGCAGTCGTCGATGAACTTGCCGTCGTCGTTCAGCATGCAGGCATAGACCGCGCGGCCCGGCATCAGCTTGTCGACATTGCGCGTCGTGGCGCGATCGATCACGGCGGCCGCATGCGGGCCGGTCAGGTGGATCTTCTTCAGACCCGAGACATCCATCAGCCCGGCCTTGGTGCGCACGGCTTCATAGTCTGCCACGGCCCGCTCGTCCGTGTGGTCGTAGAACCACGCGGTGCCCATGCCGTTCCAGTCCTCAAGCTCTGCGCCAAGTTCCGCGTGGCGCGGAGCAAGCGCCGAAGTTCTGTAGATGATCGCCATAACGCGCCTCCCATTCGTGTTAGTTTGGCAAGCATTCAGACCCGAGTCGCCGCAAAAATCAATACTTTCGTTCAGATTTTTTTCCTAACGGGAAAACTCCCGCCTGGGCTGCCGCTTTATATGCGCTGCGGCGCGCGGCCCCCCTGACTGCCGCGCCATGGGGTCATGGCCGCCCTTTCGGGTGGCTTTGAAACGACTTTTTACCAATGCCAGGCGTCATCATCAGGCAGGAGCCGATGCATGGCAACCGAAAGACGCGCAGGCCCGCATTCACCGGGATCCATGCCCCGGGGCCGGTGATCTCTATGCGCTCGATGCATCCGGGCACTGCCCGCCGCAGTTCGCGCCGGACGTTCCTCGCGCCGGAACACCCGCCTGCCCCGTGCCGCGCAGAGGTGGCGGGCCGGTGTCATGCGGGCCACAGGGCGGGGGGCGCGGTTTGTCGATTTCTCATGTTTGCTGAGGAAACCGGCGGGTTTTTGGGCGATTTGGCAGGCTTGATTGACTGTGAGGAAAACTTTTTTCATATCAGTTGCGGGATCAGGGATCGGGTGCTAGCCTTTCGTCAGGTGCCCGCGGGCAGAATCAAGAAGTGGAGCAAACGCGAATGTGCGGGATTGTCGGACTCTTTCTGAAGGACAAGGCGCTGGAGCCGCAGCTTGGCGCCCTGTTGACGGACATGTTGATCACCATGACCGATCGCGGCCCGGACAGCGCCGGGATCGCCATCTACGGCAATACCGCCGAGGGCCGGTCGAAGCTGACGGTGCAGTCGGACGAGGGTGACGCGGCCTTCGGCGATCTCGCCGAAAAGCTGGGCGCGGCGATCGGCGCCGGGGTCGGCCTGACCCGCAAGGACAGCCACGCGGTGCTCGACCTGCCCGCCGACAAGCTCGCCGAGGCGCGCAAGGCGCTGGCGGATGTGGCGCCGGGCGTGCGCGTCATGTCCTCGGGCGAGACGCTGGAGATCTACAAGGAAGTCGGCCTGCCCAAGGACGTGGCGGCGCGCTTCGAGGTCTCGAAGATGCAGGGCAGCCATGGCATCGGCCATACCCGCATGGCGACCGAATCCGCCGTGACCACCATGGGTGCGCATCCCTTCAACACCGGCCCCGACCAGTGCCTTGTGCACAATGGCTCGCTGTCGAACCACAACTCGCTGCGCCGCAAGCTGCGCCGCGACGGGGTCCATATCGAGACCCAGAACGACACCGAGGTCGGCGCCGCCTACCTGACCTGGAAGATGCAGCAGGGCGCGACGCTGGGCGAGGCCCTGGAAGGCGCGCTGCAGGATCTCGACGGCTTCTTCACCTTCGTGGTGGGGACCGAGGACGGCTTTGGCGTGGTGCGCGACCCGATCGCCTGCAAGCCCGCCGTCATGGCCGAGACCGATCAATACGTTGCCTTCGGCAGCGAATACCGCGCGCTGGTGAACCTGCCGGGCATCGAGGATGCCCGCGTCTGGGAACCCGAACCCGCAACCGTCTACTTCTGGAAGCACTGAGACATGCAGACATTTGACCTTGCGGTAGAAGGGCTGCGCTCGCTGAACGAAACGCTGCACGCGCAGGCCGGAAGCACCAACCAGACCGCACTGGGAAGTCGTCAATCCGCGCGGCAGCCATGCCATTGCCGTGGGCCTCGACGCGCCCATCGAGGTCTCGGTCAAGGGCTCCACCGGCTATTACTGCGCCGGCATGAACAAGCAGGCCACGGTGCATGTGCACGGCTCTGCCGGGCCGGGCGTGGCCGAGAACATGATGTCGGGCACCGTCATCGTCGAGGGTGACGCCAGCCAGTACGCCGGCGCCACCGGGCGCGGCGGCACGCTGGTCATCAAGGGCAATGCCAGCTCGCGCTGCGGCATCTCGATGAAGGGCATCGACATCATCGTGCACGGCAACATCGGCCATATGTCGGCCTTCATGGCGCAGTCCGGCAACCTGGTGGTCTGCGGCGATGCCGGCGAGGCGCTGGGGGATCTCGCTTTACGAGGCGCGGCTCTTCGTGCGCGGCTCGGTGAAATCGCTGGGCGCCGACTGCATCGAGAAGGAGATGCGGCCCGAGCACCTGACGCTGCTGGCCGAGCTGCTGGAGCGCGGCGGCTGCGACGCCAAGCCCGAAGAGTTCAAGCGCTACGGCTCGGCCCGCCAGCTGTACAACTTCAAGCCTGACAACGCCTACTGAGGGGCCCGCCAGATGAAAGACGATACAAGACACGCGCCGCGCACCACGCCGATCCAGTCGGCGACCTTCTCGCAGTCGATCAACGCCGAGATCCGGCGGGCCGCGGCGACCGGCATCTACGACATCCGCGGCGGCGGCGCCAAGCGCAAGGTGCCGCACTTCGACGACCTGCTGTTCCTCGGCGCCTCGATCTCGCGCTATCCGCTGGAAGGCTACCGCGAGCGCTGCGACACCTCGGTGACGCTGGGCACGCGCTTTGCCAAGAACCCGATCCAGCTGGATATTCCGATCACCATCGCGGGCATGTCCTTCGGCGCGCTCTCCGGTCCGGCGAAAGAGGCGCTGGGGCGCGGCGCCACGCTGGCGGGCACCTCGACCACCACCGGCGACGGCGGCATGACCCCGGAAGAGCGCGGCCATTCGCAGCGGCTGGTCTACCAGTACCTGCCCTCGCGCTACGGCATGAACCCCGACGACCTGCGCCGCGCCGATGCCATCGAGATCGTCGTGGGCCGGGGCGCCAAGCCCGGCGGCGGCGGCATGCTCCTCGGGGCAGAAGATCTCTGACCGCGTGGCCGAGATGCGCAACCTGCCCAAGGGCATCGACCAGCGTTCGGCCTGCCGTCACCCGGACTGGACCGGGCCGGACGACCTGGAGATCAAGATCCTCGAGCTGCGCGAGATCACCGGCTGGCGCGTGCCGATCTACATCAAGATCGGCGGGGCGCGGCCCTACTTCGACACCACGCTGGCGGTCAAGGCGGGCGCGGATGTGGTGGTGCTGGACGGCATGCAGGGCGGCACCGCGGCCACGCAGGACGTCTTCATCGAGCACGTCGGCCAGCCGATCCTCGCCTGCATCCGCGAGATCCGTGCGGGCGCTGCAGGACCTGGGCATGCACCGCGAGGTGCAGCTGGTGGTCTCGGGCGGGGTCCGCACCGGCGCCGATGTGGCCAAATGCATGGCGCTTGGCGCCGATGCGGTGGCCATCGGCACGGCGGCGCTGATCGCGCTTGGCGACAACGATCCGAAGTGGGAGGCCGAGTACCAGAAGCTGGGCACCACCGCGGGCGCCTATGACGACTGGCAGGAGGGCCGCGACCCGGCGGGCATCACCACGCAGGACCCGGACCTGATGGCGCGCTTCGATCCGGTCGAGGGCGGGCGGCGGCTCAACAACTACCTCAAGGTGATGACGCTGGAGGCCCAGACCATCGCGCGGGCCTGTGGCAAGAGCCACCTGCACAACCTCGAACCCGAGGACCTCTGTGCCCTGACGCTGGAGGCGGCGGCCATGGCCAAGATCCCCCTCGCCGGCAGCGACTGGTACCCCGGCAAGCCCGGCACCGGCTACTGACCAGAGCTCTTGCGGCGCGGCCCTCTCGACGGGGCCGCGCCGTTTCTGTGAAAAACAAACGAAAAGACAACAGGGAAACAGCGGAAATGACCATCGACCCGGCCGCCTACGCCAAGGACAAGGGCGTCAAGTACTTCATGATCTCCTACACCGACCTCTTCGGCGGCCAGCGCGCCAAGCTGGTCCCGGCGCAGGCCATCGCCGGCATGCAGAAGGACGGCGCCGGCTTCGCGGGCTTCGCCACCTGGCTCGACCTGACCCCCGCGCATCCCGACATGCTGGCGGTGCCGGACCCGTCTTCGGTAATCCAGCTTCCCCGGCAGCCCGAGATCGCACGGGTCGCCAGCAACTGCGTGATGGAGGGCCAGGACGTCGCCCAGGCGCCGCGCAACGTGCTGCGCCGGCTGATCGACGAGGCCGCCGAAGAGGGGCTGCACGTCAAGACCGGCATCGAGGCCGAGTTCTTCCTGCTCACCCCCGAGGGCGACGAGATCTCCGACCCCTTCGACACCGCCGCGAAGCCCTGCTACGACCAGCAGGCCATCATGCGCCGCTACGACGTGATCCGCGAGATCTGCGACTACATGCTCGATCTCGGCTGGGGCCCCTACCAGAACGACCACGAGGACGCCAATGGCCAGTTCGAGATGAACTGGGACTTCGACGACGTCCTGAAGACCGCCGACAGGCATTCCTTCTTCAAGTTCATGACCCGCTCGGTGGCCGAGAAGCACGGCTTCCGCGCCACCTTCATGCCCAAGCCCATCGAGGGACTGACCGGCAACGGCTGCCACGCCCATATCTCGGTCTGGGACGCGCCCGGCAAGGCCTCGAAGGAGAACGTCTTCGCCGGCAAGGGCGAGGGCCAGACCGGCGAGCTGGGCCTCTCCGAGCGCGGCAAGCACTTCCTCGGCGGCATCATGAAGCACGCCAGCGCCCTGGCGGCGATCACCAACCCCACGGTGAACAGCTACAAGCGCATCAATGCGCCGCGCACCACCTCGGGCGCCACATGGGCGCCCAACTCGGTGACATGGACCGGCAACAACCGCACCCATATGGTGCGCGTGCCCGGCCCCGGCCGCTTCGAGCTGCGCCTGCCCGACGGCGCCGCCAACCCCTACCTGCTGCAGGCGGTGATCATCGCCGCCGGCCTCTCGGGCATCCGCTCGAAGGCCGATCCGGGCAAGCGCTGGGACATCGACATGTATGCCGAGGGCCACAAGGTCACCGGCGCGCCCATGCTGCCGCTCAACATGCTCGACGCCATCCGCGCCTATGACGCTGACCCCGAACTGAAGACCGCCATGGGCGACGCGTTCTCGACCTCCTACATCAAGATGAAGCGGCAGGAGTGGAACTCCTTCGTGAACCACTTCTCCGGGTGGGAGAAAGACAACACCCTCGACATCTGACCCCGGTTCGCCTTCACGACAAAGCCCCCCTCGCAGCAGCCTGCGAGGGGGCTTTCCATTTATACCAAGGGCTGCCGCCCCCGGCGGCAAGATCGTCGACGATCTTGCCCAAATTCCATCCATGGAATTTGCGCTCCGCAATCACCCGGA